>LCZK01000010.1 GCA_001025035.1 Actinobacteria bacterium IMCC26207 | reverse complement strand
GTGGTCAGAAGGTGCGGACGACTAGGGCCGACCTGGGTGATGTTCGGGCACCTGATCTTGTGAAACGTGATTTCACAGCGACCGCCCCGGATCAGTTATGGGTAGCGGATTTCACGTACTGCTCGACATGGCAAGGCTGGTTGTACGTGGCGTTCGTGCTTGACGTGTACTCGAGGCGTATCGTCGGGTGGAACTCAGCATCATCAATGACTACCGATCTCACGTTGACAGCGTTGAACATGGCGGTATGGTCTCGGAACCGGCCACTCGCGGGTTTACGAGCCCACAGCGATGCCGGGTCTCAATATACGGCTTTGCGATACACCGAACGCCTCGCCGATATCGCAGCTGCACCCTCGATCGGCACTGTTGCTGATTCGTACGATAATGCGATGGCTGAAAGTTTAAACGGGATTTTCAAAACCGAGATGTACAAACCAATGGGCCCCTGGAAAACACGGGACCAACTCGAATACGCGATCTACGAATACGTTGATTGGTACAACATGAGACGCTTACATGAACAGATCGGGATGATCACACCAGCCGAGAAAGAAGCGAACTACTACGCTTCAACCCGGAACCAGAACCAACCGGTCCTGGCCTAACAACACCATGCACCAAACCCCGAGCGCTTCACCGTGTAGGTCACTACCCGATCCTGTCCGAAGGCGACTTCACTGATTTCAGGGGCGCTGGCTGTGGCTGGCCGCTACTGTGATTGAAGTACTGAGGGGATGCGATGACGAAGGAAACGGCAGAGAACTCAAAGCGGGTGGGGCAGGTGTTCGCTGTCCTGTTGGCACTCGTCGGTCTGTGGCTCATATTCCGACGATTTCTTCCTCAATCAAAGCAAGTTCTTGGATGGGGATTGTTCGTGGTTGATAGATGGGGCCTGATTTTTCTAGGAATTGTTCTGTTCGCTGCTGGAGTAGCCCTCTTCTTGAAACTGCGAAATGATCTCAAGAAACCAAGCGAAACACAGGACGAACTCGAGGTTCACACCAAGGTGGCTCAGTCTGCAGGACTCGGAACTCCAGCACCCGGCACGGCTGACTGGTACCCGGATCCTTCCGGAGTCGACCAGCTTCGCTATTGGGACGGAATGGCGTGGACTGACCATATTCATGTTTCGGGCGCCGCTTCGGCATCCCTCACCTAGTCAACTAACCCAGGATTGCCCCGCCGAAACCACAGGCCGCCCATGGCATGAAAGTCTGACCGTAGTGAGGACTCACAGGCCCGGTTGAGCAATCTATGGCGCCTGAAGAAGCAGTTCTGCAAGCCTTGCTGGCTCGGTGACCATAGCGTCATGGCCGGTGGCTATAGCGAGCATCTTTAAACCCTCCTCGAGTGCCCTCTCGGTTGCCGGAACCGTTCCTGCGTTCTTCGGCGCCGTAAGGTCGATGAAGGTGCCTGGCAGAGATCGCGCGGCGTCGCGCAGCGCTGATAACGGCTCAGTCGAAGCGAGCAGTGGCATGTCGGTGAGGTTCTCCCAAACCCACTTGCGGTCAGCGGGGTCGGTGAGGCCCCAGCGATCGAGAAAGCTTTGCTGCGGCGGCAGCCGCCAGCCGTCACCCTGATCGCGCGCGATCGAAAGGAACGCCTCGCGCGATTGCGGCGGCTCGATGTCCAGCACCGATTCGCCGTCTCGGGGCAGGAAGGCATCCAAATAGATGAGTCTCGAGATCCGCTCAGCGACAGCCTCGGCAGCGCCGGTGATTACTGCGCCCGCGTAGCTGTGGCCGACGAGCGTCACCTCGCGCAGATCCTCGCGCTCAAATAACTCGGTGATGTCGGCAACATGGGTTGCCAGCCCGACTCGCTGGGTCAGCTCGTCGGCGCGCTCGGCGAGGCCGGTGAGCGTCGGCGTGTAGACGCTGTGGCCTGCCGCCTCAAGCAGCGGAGTTACACGCTCCCAGCACCAGCCGCCATGGTTGGAACCGTGAACGAGGACGAAAGTGGAGCCGGGCGAGGCGCCGAGAGCCGGATGATCCATGCGGGGCAGGCTATCCGGGTCGGGCAGCCGGCGATTGCCCGAACAATCTCCGCACGCTGCACTACAAGCTGAGAATGAACCGCCAGGGGACCCTGATGCCACCGCTATACACGGTGACAACAGCGGGAATGAGTAATCCGAACAGCATCAGCGCTGCGCTGCAGCTGAGTACCCATTCGCCCTCTCGTCGAGTGGCCATCTGAGCAAACCACAGCAGTGCGAGCATCAGGGCGATTCCGCCGACTGATCCAAAGACACGCGCTCCGTCAAGCGTGCTGATCGTGGCCGCTGCGGGGATCGCAACCAGTCCGATGCCTGCCGCCACGCAATACCGTGGGTGAGCACGGAGCTGCCAAAGTGTTGCGATCACGATCACCCAGCCAACGCTCAACCACGCGTAGACGCCGGTCACTCCCAGCGACGTAGCGTTGCGCAGCGAGTCCAACAGCAGCCGTGTAAATGCGTCGGAGCGCCCTTCGACATTGGCTCCTACAAGATGAAACCAGACGAGAACCAAGATCCGACCGGCAAGGAGGCCAGCCAGAGCCGCGCCGAATCTTGACGCGAGTTTGCGTAGTGAGGCGTGAACTCCCTCGGCGTCTGGGATTGCCCAGAATGCGAGTGCGCCGCAGAGCACTGCAATCCCGCCCTGTTCGACGTTTGTCGCTCCCATGATGGCACCGCCAAAGAGAGCGGGCCATGGTGTGACGGGGAGAGCAACGAGAGCGACTCCGATTGCGGTGAAGACGTCGTACGAGCCGAGGCGGCGGAGCATTGATGCGGGCGCAGCGAAGAAGGTCAGCCAGACCAGTCCAACGCGCCATGCCCGGACTGATCCGACTCGCCGTTTGAGCAGCCAAGCAGTCAGTGCGAACCATCCGATGCTGAGCCCGGCATGCAACAGCACCCAAGACGTTCGTGTGTGGATTCCGGTTGCCCATCCGATCGTGGGGCTCAGAACCGAGTTGCTGCGAAACGTCGTCCCGGGGTGTGGGAAGTTCCGGGCGAAGCGTTCGAGTTCGCCGGTGCCTCCCCAGCTCAGCCCGGTGCGCAGGATAAGCAGAGTAAGGATCCACCCGATGAACACCCAAGTTGGGAGCGCCTCAATGCGAGTCCATGCTCTCAAGAGCGGCTGCCGTGAAGGGTCCTCAGATGGCGCAGCGCTTGTCATACGGTTTCTACTTCTGCCATCAGGCTGGTTCCCTCTGGTTGACAGTCTAGAACCGATCACCTGCTCGGGTACCGAGATTACGAGCCCAAAGGAGCCCTGACATGATGGCCGACGGTTCTCGAGTAGCAGCGATCCACGTTGGCCAGATTGACTGACGAGCTTGGTCCCCGCTCGGCCTTTGGTTGGGGGGAGACGGGCAGGGCGTGCCGGAACGCGGAATTCAGAGCGCCGCTGCGTGTACCGTTGGAATCATGCGGAAAACAATTCTCGTTCTGGTAGCCGCGTGTGCCATCTTGCCGCTTGCGGGTTGCACGTCTGAAACTAACGACGACCCCGCAGTGATCTTGTCGATGGACCTTGCCATGGGGCTGACCTCAGGCAACGCCAACGGGACGATGCCTACACCATCGGACTATGACGACACCTGGGCGCTGCCACTCCTGCGTGATGCTCCAAACGTCAATCTTCTCGGCATCGTGGTGACTATGGGCAACGGCCCACTTGCTCAAGAAGTGGTCGTGGCGCGACAGTCGCTAGACAAGTTGAAAATGGACGTGCCGCTGTCTGCGGGTGCTGCCACCTGGCTTCCGATGGTGGCCACGGAGGACTATGCGGGAGTCGACCTATCGTCGAGTTGCGTCAACGACGGCGTGCGGTTCATGGCCGACGCACTGGGCAAGAATTCTGATGTCACAATTCTGGCTACGGGTCCAATGACGGACGTGGCTTGCTTGATCTTGGCTTACCCGGACGAAGCCTCAAACATCAAAGAGATCGTTGCCTTGATTGGAGGTAAACCAGGCCCGGTCATCTATGCAGGTAAGCCTGCACGGGACTTCAACTACTCACTCGACCCACGGGCGCTCTCGGTCATCTTGGACGAGTCAAAGATCCCGTTCACCGCTGTGACTTTTGAAGCATCTTCCTCGGCTGCGATGCCAACCGACATCGTCGGCAAACTCGCTGCCAGTTCCGATCCGACTGAAGCGTATTTCGGGCTCGCATCGCAGGCCTACACCGACTGGTGGGAGTCTATTTTCGGTCCGACCAAGCCAATTTGGGATGCAGTGGCGGTCTGGAAGTACCTCCACCCTGAAGACTTTGACTGCGCTCCTGCTCGGTACGAACTGCAGCTGGGACCACCCAATTTGGGTTCGGACAAGACCCATGATTGGTTCATAGCGGACCCCAAGTCGGATGGGCGGGTCACGGCGTGCATGTCCTTTGTTGATCAGGCTGCGATTGACCGCATGAACGATGCAGTCCTGTCTTCGCTCGGCGGAGACTGACTCTCGGGAGCAGGCGCCAGCAGAATCGGTGCATGCGCCGGGTTGTTCGGTAAGCGGGTCAGCCTCTTGCTGTGCGGGTCAGCCCGCTGATGTGCGTGGGCATTCCGTATCTTGCACAACACCATTCGGACACGTCGTATTTGACCAGATGACGCCGGTGAGGATGGCGTCGGTGAGGATGGCATTTTCTAAGTGGGCACCAGTGAGGTTGGCGCCAGTCAGGTTGGCGCCGGTCAGATTTCGGTACTGCAATGCTGTGTTTGTCAGGTCGCATCCGTGCAGATCCTGCCCTGGTTCAGCTTGATCGCAAACGGCTGCGACATCTGTGGCCGAAGCGGCTGCTTCACGGCTCACAGTGGTGGTCGGTTTGTCGGTAGTAGAGCTTGCGGCGCTGTCGCCATCGCCGCTGCTGCAGGAACCGAGAGCAAACGCACCTATTGCCATAAGAACGACCACGACTGAACCATGTTTCCGCACTGACGCTCCGCCTTTCAGAGATCCCACTCTGGGTTGAATCTCGCATGATATCGCCAACTGATTGGATAAGTTATCCAATGAATTGCCAGCCAAGGCTGCCAGTAGCGATGGGTGAACCAAAAACTAAAGAATCCCCTGCGATAGCGGCAGGGGATTCTTCGCACTCTTGCAACTTGGTCATGTTTGCCCGCTGTAGGGGTACAAGAACAGGTGCAACCGGTGAGAGCGACCACCATTACAAGAACGGCGTCGACACGCACAACGACCCCTGGCCGAAGCCAAGGGTCGTGGAGATAATCGCTAGCGTTGGTGCGGTAGACCAACTTCTACCGGAGAGGCTACCGCCGCACAGGGGTGGCTACGTAGGTGTTCGGCAGTTCGGCCCCCGGGGGAATATAGGTACCCATGACCGTGCCCTCATAGACGGTGTCGGCACTGTCGAACAGGCACTGACCCGTAGTAGGAACGCCGCTGACCGTGGCGGTGCACAGTGAACTTCCCTGCACGTTTACTTGTGTCCAGACGGGCGTGCCGAACACTCCGGTCCGAGGATTGACCCTTACGTAGACCCGGTCGAGGTTCGCTCCCTGGGCGGCCAGCATGTATCCGCCTGGCGCCGAGGTGATTCCCTCGACGTGGGTAGTGGCCGTGACGGTGGCAGGGTTGCCCTCGTTGAGGTAGGTGACGTTGCTGATCGCCCCAGAGGTCTCGTTGTAGTTCATGATCACTCCTGCCGAGATTCCCGTGGCTGGATCGACCGCCCCACCCACCAGGGTGTAGTTCGGACTGCGGTCTCCGCCGTTCTGCCAGATGCCGTACAGGGTGGTACCTGCGTCCATGCTGCCGTTCAGGTCCAACAGGGTCCACTTCTGCGTGGTCATGTTGTAGATGAAGGCATTACCGGTCGTGAGATCAGAGGACAGGTCGTAGTTTCCAACCACCAAGTCGCCCATCGTGCTGTGCGGGATGGTGTTGAGGACTAGGCATTGGGCATCTGTCCCGCAGGCGCTTACTCCGCCAACCACACTGCTGCCACCGTGAGCCGGAACCTCGATCGAGGTCCAGGTTCCGCCACCGGTGACAGGACCGAGGTAGATCATGCCCTTATTGAGGGCCAGCGATGGTCCGTAGGTGCCTACGGCCCGAACGCTGCCTTTGGGAATGCTGGAGGGGTTGTACGCCCGGGTGTTCGGTCCGTAGAAGTTGGAGTTGACGGCATCAGGGAACGGGGGAATCAGCTGGGTTGCGGCGGCACCGATCGACCTTGCATTCACTGGACCTTGGTAGAGAAAAGCCGTCGTGGTCAGTTGAGGGATCGGACTGCCGCCGTACCCCATGACGTTGCCGTGTGTGCCGGTGAGCACGGCGATCGGGCCACCGTTGGTCGATACCCCTCTCACGCCGGTCACCCCGTCGACCGTGCTCAAAATCTGCGAATAGGAAAAGCTGCCAGATCCGCTCGGTGGTGGGCGCGTGGCACACCCGGCTGTTGCGAGGATTGCTAGCGAGAGAGCGGCCATCCCTGCAATAGTCAGCAGTTTTCTGTGGTTTCGAGTTTCATATTAAGGACCCCCCGGTCGTATTTGCAGATTCTCTGCAAATATTCTTATTGCAATCAGTGTGCATATTCCTTGAGCCTCTGTCAACCATGGAACGGGAGATCGCGAAGCGGGAGGTGCGTGTTGAGGCCGGCAGATAGGTTGTCAGTTGTGACTGAATCAGCAGATACTCATTCCCGAACGATCCTCGAGAAGACAGAAGCGAACCTTGGGGAACTGCTACCGCCTTCCGCGGCAGATGAGGACGATCACAAGCATCTGCAGACCGCAGTCACAGGGGGTCGAATCCGAGAAGACGAGCTCGCAGAGCTTGCTCAGACATACCTCCATTATCAAGAGCTCGCAGAGCTTCTTGATGCCGGGCCTGCACCGTCGCTCGACCCGGATCTAGCGACTTGGGCCACAACTATTCTCCATCGGAAATCTCCTGAATTACTTGAGCTGCTCAACTTGGACCTTGCTGATGCGTCGCTCCTTGATCGCTGGGGAAGCAGCACCACCGCAGACAAGAACGGCAGTGCCCTCGTTCCGCAGTCGCTGGTTCAACTTTTTGCCGCACAACTCGGCAGCGACCCGTGCCTTGACTACGGACACGCTGGTCTGAACCACACCTACGGGTATCTGCTCAGCCCTGTGCCTACAAATCACGGCCGCAAGCGTCACCGCTGGACATCTCAAGAGGTTGCGCACACCTTGGGAATACCGGGCAAGTGGCCACTGAGCCAAGGGGCGAGTCCGCAGCGGGGCATGCTCACAGAAGTTACGGCTGCGCTGGGGTCGGTAGCTCCGCTCAACCGGCCAGATGCATGGTCCTCGCCTGCGACTGCGACTAAGACTGCGCATGCGCTTGCGATGGGTGTTCTTTGCGAACGAGTTGTTAGCGGTGCTTCCGCAGAGGGGAAGAGATGGACAGCTCGCACACGAGTTCTGCGCCGAGCGGACCTGACAGCGGAGCAAGCGAGTAATGGCGATCAGCTGCTCCTGGTTTATTCCCTCAGCGTTGATAATGGACCGGAGCGTTACATCACAGCATTTCCTGTGAGTGCTAAGTGGCTCGCAGAGCGTAAGGACCCGGTTGGGAAACCCCATCTGAAGTACAACGCATCTCTTGGCGCCTAGCGAGGTCAAATAGCGCATCGCCTGCACGAGGTTCGGGTCAATATCAACGAGTCGGATAGAGAAAGCCGGTAGCCCTTGTGAGTTCACCTCGCAGGCAGTGCCGGGCTCGCAAGCCGCGAGTAGAGCAACCGAACTCGGCAGTTAGAATCCCGTCATGGCTCTCCTCGTGTTTGGTCCCCTCGAAGCCCGAAGGTCGTTCGTAGCAGTCATGCGGCTGGTCGCGACTGCACTGGGAACGCGTCCATTTGAAGGTAACGAGGCGGAGCTCGTCTCTATGTTTGCCGCACTTGAAGGATGCGCCGGCTGCCACGGGTTGGAAGAGTCCTTTGACTTCTCCGACCTGCTCGGCGACGAAGACCCTTGGGCCGACTCAGAAGAAGCAATAGAGATTATTTTGCGTGGCTTGCCGAACGAAACGGATCGCCAAGAAGCGGTTCACGCCGGGATGCTCGTTGGCTTGTTCGCTGATGAACCCGACCCCGAAGCAGCGAAGGCTGCTCGGTGGGTTGCCAACCGCCTAGGGGTGGACGAGACGAACGCCGCTGGTATCGAGCAGGTTGCGAGTGAAGGCTCAGCATCAGCCAAAGCCGACCTCTTTCGAAGGTTCCTATCCGAGCGCATCGCAGTGGACGGAGATGTGATTTCGGCGCGGATGGATCGTCATGACTTGGCTTCATTGACAAGACCAGAGACCATTGTTGAGTACCACCGCCTGCTTGCTGAAGCACCCGAGGGTTCGCTCGGGGCGATCATGCGTGATTTTTACCAGGACGCCAGTTTCGATATACCCGGAATGCCTGGAGTTCCTTTGCCGGTTGAGTTTCTCGGCTCGCATGATGTTCATCACGTGCTCGCCGGCTACAACACATCGGCACAGGGCGAGGTCTACACCGCAGTGTTCAATGCGGGCAACGCCTCGGCGGGAATCGGGTGGCTGTCGGTTGTGTTGCTGCAGTGGCATCAGGGGGTCAAGCTCGGCGTCTTCCCCGAAGGTCACTCACACCTTGATCCCGAGATTATGGCTACCGCTGCGCACCGGGGTTCGCAGACCACCACTGATATCTACTCCGCATCTTGGGACTGGATGGCACTGCTCAACGAACCTTTCGACCAAGTGTGCAACTCGCTCGGGATCCCCGAAGGCAGTCTTGTGGGTCCGGGTGATTTCTGGGGATCTTCTCCCGAGGAGTCCTAGCCTGGGTGCTTGGGCAGTCAGATCGTGTCCCGGTCTCAGGTTGCAGAGCTCCGGTCAGAACTTGCGATTCAGGCGGGTGCACCCCGAGTTCGCTCCTGCCCGCACAGGCAACTAGAAAGTGGCGACCGATGAGGAGATTTGATGACTACTGAACGACTTGATGAAACAGTTGCGCTCGTAACCGGCGCTAGCAGCGGGATTGGTGAGGCGACTGCATTGCGGTTGTCCGCAGAGGGGGCAACAGTTGTGTTGGTTGCGCGCCGCATCGACCGACTCAAGGCTCTTGCTGAAAAGATTGAGTCCTCGGGCGGGCAAGCGCTGTCCATCGAATGCGATGTGGCGGATCGAGAACAAGCAGCCGCCGCAGTGGCTCAAACCGTTCAGCAATTCGGTCGGCTCGACACCTTGGTCAATAACGCTGGAGTCATGCTGCTGGGACCCATTGAGAATGCCAACCCAGAAGACTGGGAACGCATGATCGGAGTCAACGTCGATGGCCTGTTGGCATGCACCCACGCGGCGCTTCCACACCTGCTCAAATCAGCCCAGGAATCCAAGCGACAAGTGGCCGACATTGTAAATCTGAGTTCCACGGCCGGCAGAATTCCTCGGGTTGGTTCGGGCGTCTACAACTTGGTCAAACACGGCATCGGAGCATTTAGCGAGTCGCTGCGGCAAGAAGTCACGAGCCGCTTTGTGCGAGTGACGCTGATTGAGCCAGGTGTGGTCGACACCGAACTTAAGACGCACCTGAGCCCAGCTGCGCAAGAGGCGCTCAAGCAGCGCTTTGCGGGCATCGAACCCTTGCGTGCCGAGGACATTGCCGACACGATTTCCTATGTCGTGACTCGCAATCGTCGAATCGCTCTCAACGAGATACTGATGCGCCCGACCCCGCAGGATTTCTAATGTCCTCGCTGCTGGCAGGCTGAGCCTGTGACTCCAACCATCTCGTTGCCGCTCTCGATTCTTGACCTTGCGATTATTGGTCGGGGCGAGTCAGCGCGAGAAGCGTTCGAGGGTAGCGTCGCCCTCGCTCAGCGAGCCGAAGCCTGTGGCTATGAGCGAGTTTGGTATGCCGAGCATCACAACATGTCGGTGGTTGGTTCCTCTGCGCCAAGTGTGCTGATCGCACATGTAGCAACGCAGACAAATCGGATCCGTCTTGGCGCTGGAGGGGTGATGCTTCCGAATCACTCGCCGCTCAGCATCGCAGAGCAGTTCGGCACGCTGGCAACGCTGCATCCGGGACGTATTGATCTTGGCCTCGGCCGTGCGCCGGGCAGTGACCAGGCCGCGGCGCGGGCCATGCGCGCAGATGCCAGAGCATCCGAGCGGTTCCCGCAAGATGTTCTCGAGTTGCAGGGATTCCTGAGCGAGCACAGCATCGTCGAAGGGGTATCGGCAACACCCGGCCAAGGAACCAACGTTCCGCTCTACATTCTGGGATCTTCGTTGTTTGGTGCTCGTCTCGCAGCGGCGCTCGGGCTTCCCTTTGCGTTCGCCTCGCACTTTGCTCCAGCGGCGCTACTGCAAGCCGTTGCTATTTACCAAGATGAGTTTCAGCCTTCTGCTCAACTCGGCGCCCCCTACGTGATCGCCGCAGTCAATGCGGTTGTGGCCGACACAGAATCTGCCGCAGCAGAACAGCTTCTGCAGGCGACCAGACTTCGAGTTGCTCGCTTTCTTGTGCCGGATCTGGAGCTGAGCGATGAAGATGCTGACGCTTTGATTGCATCGCCTCAGGGCCAACAGATCGCATCCATGATGCGTTACACGGCATGCGGGTCACCTGAGCAAGTGGGGGAGTACCTGCAGGGGTTTGCCAAGCATGCTCACGCAGATGAGCTGATCGTTGCTCACTCCTCGCCGACTCTTGAGGCTCGGCTCCGGTCAGTTGACTTACTCGCTCAGCTAGCCGGACTAGCTGCTGCCTGAGGTGCATTGCGTTTGTGGCCGGGTGACATGCGATGCGCCTGGGTCGATTGAATAATCAGCAGCCCGGCGAACAGTGCAATGCTGAGCCAAGGGGAGAGGAAGAACCCGAGGATTGCGGCGATGAAATAACCGACTGCGATGAAACCCGCAAAGTTTCTCACTCGGCCCCACATTTCCTTCTCTCCGCGGTCCTTCCAAAGATGCGGATCTCTACTCGCGACATGGAAGAAACAGGTCCATGACACGCTCATGACGAAGGCCAACAGGCCATAGAGCAGTACCGCAATCTGTTCATCACGCAGACTCTCCACTCGGAATGCAGTCGCCACTATGCCAGTTGGGAACGGGAGCAGGGTAGCCCCGAGCAGAATTCCAAAGTTCGCCACGAGCAGCGGTGAACTGACGCTCTTCAGGCGGTTGAATGCAGCGTGATGGTTGTGCCACGTAACTGCGATGTAGAGAAAAGACACGAAGAACGCTGTGTAGGTCTCGAGTTCTCGGGTCAGCAACCCACTGAGCTCTGCCTGGCGAAACTCACCGAGATCCAAGTCAAGGACCAGCAAAGTCAAAGCAATCGCTAGGACGGCATCGCTAAAGAATTCGGTGCGAATGGTTTCGATTTCTTCGCGCTCAATTGCAATTATCCGAACCTCAGAGTGAGCGCCGCTATCTGAATCACTCTGGTTCGAGTCACTCAACTCAGACATTTTGCCCTGCACTCCTCGCTGCTTCCGTTTGAGTCTTCCATTACGTCAACATTCGATACCCAGATCAAGGTGCTGCCGATGCCGCTGCTGCATTGCCGGGTTCGTCCAGCCACATCTGCTCGATGTCTTCTAGCGAGCGGCCGCGAGTCTCGGGCAGGACCTTCGAGATCCAGATGAAGGCAATCACGCTGAGCGCTGCAAACAACATGAAGGTGCCCGACTCGCCGATGGTGTTGACCAAGCTCAAGAAGAACTGGCTGACCAGCCAAGCGCTGCCCCAGTTGGCTGCAGTTGCAATGGACACACCCCTGCCGCGAATGTTCCTAGGGAAGATTTCGTTGATCACTGTCCAGACCACAGGTCCAAGCGAGAACGCGAATGATGCGATGTAGACCACGAGTGCAACCAGGGTGATCAGCCCAGCATCGCTCGGGCTGCCCGTAGTGGTCGGGCCGCTCCGGTTGATGAACCAGAAACAAATTCCAACCACTGTCAGGCTGACCGACATGCCCACGAGCCCAGCCAAGAGCAGCGGCTTTCGGCCAAGCTTGTCTACGAATGCAACGGCAATCAGCGTGGCCAAAACATTGACTGCGCCAATGGCCCAGGTAGTCGCAGCGGTTTGGCCTTGCGGAGTAATGAAACCGGCTGCGGCAAAGATCTTGTTGGCGTAATAGATGATTGCGTTGATGCCAGTGACTTGTTGAAAGACAGCAAGCCCAATTCCAATGGTGAGCGGGCGTCGCCAAGTTTTGCTGAATACTTCTGCCCAGCCTGCCTGCTCAGTCTCACCCTCCACGCTGGCTTCGAGTTCCGCCATGGCTTGTGCAGTGTCATCTGGCCGAATTCGTTCAAGGGCGGATTCGGCATCGGAGCGTCGGCCCTTTGTCAAGAACCATCTAGGCGTATCACTCGAGGGCAGGATCAGCAGGATCAGCAACACCGCGGGCACTGCCGAAATACCCAGCATCAGGCGCCAGCGTTCTCCACTCGAGAGAAGCTCATCGATTAAGTACGCAAGGAAGATTCCAAAAGTGATACCGAACTGGTAGCCAGAAACAAACCTTCCGCGAAGTCGAGTGGGAGCCATTTCTGCTGCGTACAGGGGTGCAGCAACAGAGGCCACGCCCACGCCGAAACCAACGATGAGTCTGCCGGCTACCAAGACCCAAGCTCCGGGAGCGAAAGCCTCGACAAGTGCTCCGAATGTGAACAGCACTGCTGCAAGAAGCACGGCCTTTTTTCGGCCGACCTTGTCCGACAAAACGCCCGCTACGAGAGCACCAACTAGTGCGCCGAGCGTCACCCAGCTGGTAATGATTTCCACCATAAAGGTGGAGACCGTGAAGGACTTTTCGATTCCGACCAGGGCGCCCGAGATGACCCCTTGGTCATAGCCAAAGAGCAACCCGGCAGTCAGGATGACTCCGCCAACTAGGAACAGCCACTTGGTGATCGGCGTGTGAGCCTGATCCTCGGTTTGGCTGCTCATATTCGATGGCGGGGCAGAAGCATCAGGCATAGCAGCCAATCATTGCCCAGATGCCCTTGGCGGGAGCGCCTTTTTGCAGGAGTTCAATCTGCCAACCGGACTGGTGCGTATAGTGAGCTCTTAGGCGATTCGTCCTGACGCGGTTTTATTGCAGCCGTTTCTGGGGCGGTCTGGCTTCAAGACTCGGGCAGTTCCAGTCGCTTCTTGCCCAAACGGCTGAGCCGGGTCATTCTTGTACATAGGACTAGTCAACAATTGACGAGAAGAGGCATCCAGTGAGTGACACGACCGAAGCTGTACCTACCAATGCTGTACCTACCAATGCGGTACCTACCAATGCGGGAGCAGCGCAGGACGAGCTAGTGGATGAACTCCGAACTTGGTTGAGCGAGAATTGGGACCCAGAGCTGACGGTTGAACAGTGGTGGCAGCTGCTCGGCCTAGCTGGATGGTCAGCTCCTGGCTTGCCCACTCATGCCTACGGAAAAGCGCTGTCTCGCAACGACTCCGTACGGGTGCAAAACGAGATAACAGACTTTGGTGCCCTCGGCGCTCCGGGCGGCCTTGGCCTGCTGCTTGCTGCACCCACCATTGCCACCCACGGAACGCAAGAACAGATTGACTTGTACGTGCGAGACATCGTGACCGGAACAAAAGCTTGGTGTCAGCTCTTTAGCGAGCCAGGAGCAGGCTCCGATCTTGCGGGTCTGACCTGTAAAGCAGACCTCGACGGTGATCAGTGGACGATTAATGGTCAGAAGGTTTGGACCTCATTCGGGTCAGTTGCCGATCTTGGCATGCTGATTGCTAGAACCGATCCGGAACAACCAAAGCATCAGGGCATCACTTGGTTTGCCATGGATATGCATCAGAGCGAGGTTGACGTTCGGCCGCTTGTCGAGATGACCGGCCATGCACTGTTTAACGAAGTGTTTCTTTCTGATGCTCACGTCGGGAACGACGCAATCATCGGAGGCCGTGGCAACGGATGGGCGGTAGCGAATACCACGCTCATGCATGAGCGCTCAGGTTTGGGCAGCGGTGGCGGATCAGCGGGTGGCGGAGCGGCAACGCCCGGAACGATTGGTGGTTTCCTTACCAAACGGGCCGGAGATTTTGCGTCAGCACCCAAGAAGAAGCGCACAGCTGCTGCGGGTTCAAGCGCTACTCCGCTCGGCGGCGGGGGAGCGAAACTGATGATCGACTTGGCCAAGGGCAACGGAACGATTCAAGATCCCACTATCCGCCAGGACCTCATGAAGCTGCATACTCTGGGCGAACTGGGCAAGTTCAACAACTTGCGCCTCAAAGCTGCAAAGAAAGCCGGCCAGGACATCCCTGGGTTTGGCAACCTGTCCAAGCTAGCGATGAGCGACATCATGCGTCTGACTCGAGATATCGGACTCCGCATCATTGGTCCGGCCGGAATGCTGCATGCGTACCGTGACGAGGATCGCGCAGCCAACGACGAGGCCACCGGCAACCCATTCGGACAGATTGTGACGAGCATTGCGCTCTGGGCACAAGCCCCGCCGATTTACGGCGGTACCGACCAGATTCAGAAGAACATCATTGGCGAGCGCGTGCTCGGACTCGGCAAAGAACCCGGAGACACCAAGGGGGTTCCGTTCTCGGAGCTTCCCAAGAACGCCTGACCTGAAACATCTGCCTATCTCTGCTCCTTCAGATTTTCGCGCAAGCTGTCGATACTCAAAATTCTGAGATGAGGATCGGACTGGTCAGGATGCGAGATTTGAAACCTGTGCGAACAAGCCGCTCTGGGACCCTGCTGTTGGCACTGCTCGGGGTGACTGCGGTGCTTGGGTTCTCATGCACACCGAGTCAGAGCCCACCGCAACAGGCCCAGCCACCAGCAACCCAGCCACCAGCAACCCAGCCACCAGCAACCCAGCCGCCCGCAGCGGGCGCTCCCTCTCCGGTTGATGCAGCCTCTGGGCGGTTTGTCATGAGTTACGCAGCACTGATCAGTCTGTGGGTGAATCCGAGTACTGGAAATGATTCAGCAAGTGGTGCATCCGCTGATCAGGCTCTGCGATCTGTGAGTGAGGCATGGAGACGAGTGCCGGCATCAACAACGCTCACGCAGGGGTACCGAATCTTGTTGCAACCCGGTACCTATTCTGCAGCTCTCCTGCCGAACTATATGGAGTACCGCTGGGGCACGAGTCAGTCGCCGGTCATCATCCAAGCGGCTCAAGGCAGAGGCACTGCTCGCTTGACGGGGGATCTCAATGTGTTCTCGACGCGCCACCTGTATCTGATCGACCTAGAGATTGACCGCAGCGGAGACACGTTTCATTGTGAGCAGTGCAGCTATGTCTTGATCCGCAACAGCCGACTTTGGGGTGGCACGGGCGCCCATGAAACCATCAAGGTGAATCAGTCTGACCATATCTACATTGAAGATTCAGATATTGGCGGAGCCGATGACAATGCAATCGATTTTGTAGCAGTTCATGAGGGGCACATTCGTGGAAACAAGATTCACGACGCGATTGATTGGTGCGCCTACGCCAAAGGCGGAAGCTCGGCCATCACTGTTGATGGCAACGAGATCTATAACTGCGGAACCGGCGGGTTTACTGCTGGGCAGGGCACAGGGTTTGAGTTCATGCAAGCACCTTGGCTGCGATACGAGGCCTATGGGATTGCAGTAACCAACAACGTCATTCACGACACTGAGGGTGCCGGCCTTGGAGTGAACGGCGGTTACAACATCGTGATGGCATACAACACCTTGTACCGAATCGGGTCACGAAGCCATGCGGTGGAATTCGTTCACGGAAGTCGAGGTTGCGACGGTGACACGGTGACCTGTGCTGCGCATCGCAGCGCTGGCGGTTGGGGAACTGCTGATGAAGGTGGTCAATACATCCCAAACAAGCACGTGACTTTTGCGAACAATGTCATCTACAACCCGGCACCATTCGTGACTGCTTGGCAACACTTTGCAGTGGCCGGTCCCACCGCACCGCCAACAGGCTCGGGTGCGCCATCCCCCGCAAAGGCCGACGATGATCTGCGGATCTTTGGCAACGTGATCTGGAACGGCGGCAGCGCAATGTCAATGGGATTTGGAGAGGGCTGTGCCGATTCCAACGCCACCTGCTCGGAGTCGCAGGTGCTTACAGCGAACGCAGTCAACACTCTCGAACCCCGTCTCGCTGACCCACTTCACGGAGTGTGGACACCCTCCCTCGGCTCGGCGCTTCAGACTCGATTCGCTCAGGCGATAACTGCCTGGTCTTGGGCGGATGCTCCGGCTGGCGTTCCCATGGTCTCGACGCCAAGCTTTGCAACAGATCGGAGTGGCAGAGCCCGAGTGAGCGTAGGCCACCCTGGCGCATATGAGCCTTAATGAGCAGTTGCGTGCCGTAAGGGTGCCAAACTGTCGGCCGTGTCTCAACATCGTCGTACTTCGGCCAAGTCAGCATGAGTGCCGACATCGGTGCCACAGAACCCTCCGGCGCTGACGGTGCAGTTGCAGAGCCGCCTGCAAAGAGCCCGTGGGGAGCTCTAGCGCTGCTTTCGCTTGGCGTTGCCATGATCATCGTGGATGGCACGGTGGTGAACGTTGCTTTGCCGAGCATGATCAAAGATTTGGATATGACCTTCGCCGATGCGGAGTGGGTCAACACCATCTATGCGCTGGTCTTTGCGGCGCTGCTGATCAACTTTGGTCGCCTCGCCGACATCAGGGGACGCAAACTGCTGTTCCTGACCGGCATCGTTATCTTCGTCGGGGCAAGCATGTTCGCTGGCCAATCCGACTCGGCCTCACAACTCATTCTGGCCAGACTCTTCCAGGGGATCGGCGCTGCGATCATCCTGCCCACCACCCTGTCCTCAGTGAACACGCTGTTTACTGGCAAGTCACGCGCAATAGCGTTTGCAGTCTGGGGTTCAGTCATCGGCGGCATGGCAGCCATCGGCCCGCTTCTAGGCGGCTGGCTCACCACGTATCACAGTTGGCGATGGGTGTTCTATATCAACTTGCCAATCGGCCTGCTCGTACTGGTGCTGTCGATCTTCTTTGTTCCCGAAACTAAAGACGCTTCAGCACGACGCGGCGCAGACCCCGCAGGTTCGGTGCTGATCGGCGCCGGATTAGCCGCCCTTGTGTTTGCGATGATCGAGGGCCAGCAGTACGGCTGGATTCAACCCACTGCAGCATTCTCACTCGGTGCGCTGACCTGGCCTGCGGACGCGCCGGTCAGCATTGTGCCCGTAGCGTTTCTGTTCTCGGTGGCCTGCCTAACGGCCTTTGTGATCATTGAGCGGGGCCGTAACAAGGCAGACAAAGTCGTAGTTCTCGACCTCTCACTCTTTGGGCTCAAGTCATTCCGCTGGGGGAACACCACTGCACTCATCGTCAGTCTGGGCGAGTTTGGATTGGTCTTTGTTCTTCCGCTGTACCTGCAGAATGTGCTCGGGTTTACTCCAATCAAATCCGGTGTCTACCTAGCCTTCATTGCCGCTGGCGCATTCTTGGCAACACCACTGGTGGCCAAGCTGGCTCAGAAGAAGGGTTCCAGATTTGTTGTCATGGTTGGCATGATCTTTGAGGCCGTCAGCGTTGCAGGCATTGCCCTTGTTGTTCAGCCAGATACGGGGACCGAGATTATTCCCTTGCTCTTTACCTATGGCATCGGAATCGGCTTTGCCACGGCGCAACTCACCGGTGCGAGCCTTGCCGATGTTCCCCTCGAAGAGAGCGGTCAGGGATCAGGAACCCAAAGCACCAGCAGGCAGATTGGCTCTGCGCTTGGGATCGCTATTCTTGGTGCAGTCCTCGCAGTTGGCCTTGGAGCGTTTACCAAAGATCAGGTCTCACAGGTTCCGGGTGTGACAGCTGAACAGGCTGATCAGATTTCACAAGCAGTGCGCTCAACAGGTGGCGGCGCAATAGCAGAGCTTCGGGCCACGCCCGGTAGCGAGGCTGTAGTAGCAGCAGCGGATGATGCATTTGTTAGCGCCATGCGCCTAACAGTCGGAATTGCTGCGATCTTTATTCTGTTCGGATTGCTCTCTGCATCACGCCTGCCACCTGGTGAACTCCACGACCCACCTGGGGAGCCCGAACAAGAGCCAGTTGCAGCGGGTTCGGCCTAAGAGTCTCTGAGTTGCTGATAACGAGACCTGATTTCTTCGCTCTTGTCGGCCGCTGCAGGGTCGGGCAGGGTGATGTGTTCGGTCCCAACCAACCAGTCCGATCGAAGCTCGGCCGGGTCGCGGCCAAGCAAAGTTGCTGCAGCTTGTACACAGGCGCCCATCGCCACTGCCTGATCGATAGAGCTCGTGACAATCTCGCGTCCGGTTAAGTCAGCTAGCACCTGTCGATAAGCCAGGGAGTGCGCTCCTCCTCCAACAAGCAAAACCCGCCCCGAAGTATCAGCATGTTTTGATAGTTCATCTAGGCCGTCGAGCAATCCGCAGAGCACACCCTCAAATGCGGCCCTAGCTAACTGGCTCACCGTGGTGTCAGTCCGCAGTCCGTTCATCTGCCCCGTTGCGGTGGGACGATTCGGTGTGCGCTCGCCATCAAGGTAGGGCAGCAGAGTGAGCCCGTCCGCACCGGCAGGGCATGCCAGGGCTGCAGCGTCTAGGCCAGCAAGGTCCAACCCGCAGAGGCGAGCAATGGTGTCGGTGACCTTGGTGGCATTCTGGGTGCATACCAGCGGCAAAAACTTTCCTGTGGCATCGGCGAACCCAGCCACAGCACCTGTGTCGTCACTGCTGGCATGGTGCGACACACAAAAAACAGTGCCCGAAGTTCCCAACGAGATGACAACCTCGCCCGGCTCTAAGCCAAGGCCGAGTGCCGCTGCCATGTTGTCCCCCGTACCCGGGGCTACCAGAATTCTGTTCCACTCGCCAGCGGATTCAGTCGGGCCGAGCACTCGAGGCAGCATCTGTTCCCAGTCGAGAGAACTGTCCACAATTCGGAGCAACTCCCAGCAGTATTCGTTTGTCTTCGGCGACCAGTAGCCCGTTCCAGATGCATCCCCTCGGTCTGTCAGCTTGTTGTTCGTAAGGGCGAAGGTCATCCAGTCATGGGGGAGTAGAACGGTGCTCAGCCGGTCCCATGACTGGGGCTCATTACGCCGCAACCAAGAGAGCTTGGTAATGGTGAAGGCTGCAACCGGAACCGAGCCGCAGGCTTGAGCAAACCCACTGGCACCGCTTGGCAGTTGCTCAAGTAACCAGTCGGCATCTGCTGCGCTGCTGGTATCGCACCAAAGTTTTGCAGGCCGAATCACCTGATCTTGGGAATCCAAGCAGACCATTCCGTGCTGCTGACCGGCGACAGAGATCGCAGAGATCTCGGCCGCATGGCCATCCTCTGCTGCCTGCTGTTTGGCCTGGGCGAACGCCTGATGGAATGCTGCCAACCAAACCGCAGGGTCTTGTTCCGCTACGGGTGGAACAACTTCGGTGTGCGGAGCGGACCCAGATCCGAGCAGTTCACCTGAATCAGCGCTTCGGAGTTCAACTTTGGTTGATTGAGTCGACGAGTCAACTCCAGCCACCACAGCATCAGAACTCACGGGGCAGACCAGAGAACGCGGTTGACCTCGTTTTCTAAGAACTCCTGCCTGCCAGAGGTGGGAGTCGGGTCTAGCTCCGCTGAAGTTGCCCGATCTGCGAGTTCGGTCAGAGTCGAACCAGGACTCAGAATCTCCTGCCCAAGATCATCCTGCCAGCCGGCATAACGGCCAATCCGATGTTGCTCGATACAGCCATCCTGAACGAGTGCATCAGCGACAAGCAGGGCCTGAGCAAGCGTGTCGATGCCACCGATATGACCGTGGAATAGATCGGTGCGGTCCATGCTCTGTCGCCGCAGCTTCGTGTCAAAGTTGAACCCGCCAGTGGTAAATCCTCCGGCTTGGACAATCTCGTACATCACTAGCGAGAGTTCCTCAACCGAGTTGGGGAACTGATCTGTGTCCCAGCCGTTTTGAGCGTCGCCTCGGTTGGCGTCAACACTTCCGAATATGCCGTTCTCGAGTGCGTAGGCAACTTCGTGGTGAAAACTATGGCCAGCGAGGGTGGCATGGTTTGCCTCGATGTTGACCTGATACTCGCCCATCAAGTCGTAGCGTTCTAAAAACCCGTGGACTGCAGAGCAGTCGTAATCGTATTGGTGTTTTGTAGGTTCTTGCGGCTTGGGTTCAATCAGCAGCGCGCCGGTAAATCCGATTGAGCGTTTGTGTTCCGCGACGAGTGTGAGGAATCTGGCTAGCTGATCCCCCTCTTGCCGCAGACGAGTGTTCAGCAGGGTCTCGTACCCTTCGCGCCCGCCCCAGAGCACGTAGTTTTGACCATCTAGGCGATGCGTTGCTTCAAGAGCATCACGAACCTGCGCAGCGGCATAGGCGAACACCTCTGGGTCGGGGTTCGTCGCTGCGCCAGCGGCGTAGCGCGGGTGCGAAAACAAGTTGGCGGTTCCCCATAGCAAGCGAACGCCGCTCTCCTCCATCTTGAGCCCAGCGCGATCCACCATGAAGTCAAGGTTGGATCGGGACTCCCTAAGTGTGTCGCCTGCGGGCGCCATGTCGAGGTCATGAAAACAGAAAAACGGTGTGCCAAGTTTTGTGAAGAACTCAAAGGCTGCATCCTGTTTTGCGCAGGCTGCCTCGGTAGCGTCGGCAGGTGCATCAAGCCAGGGTCGGTCAAAAGTGCCGACGCCAAAGACATCGCTGCCGGGCCAACAAAAGCTGTGCCAGTAACACACGGCAATGCGCAGGTGATCCTCCATGCGCTTGCCGGCAACCAGACGATCTGGGTCATAGACCCGGTAGCCCAGACTGTCGGTGTTTGTGTTTTGGCTAGCGACACCTGCGGGCCGTACGGGTTCGGCAACCTCGCCAAAGAACGGTATTGAGTTCTCAAACCCGGCCATAGATGTCTCTCCCCTTGAGCATGAGTGGAGAACAGACCTCCACTAGTTACGATAAAGCTACGGCAGTTCGGTGAACTAGGTCCGATCTCGCTCTCTCAGTTGTCCCCCCTACCCCTCTAGGACTTCACTGATGCGCACCACATCGATCTTCACGGTTCGTGCCGAGCCCACTTCTGCCCGACTGCTCACTGCTTCTTTCCTGAGCACCCAGGGGTATGCACTTGAATGGGATCAGGAATGGGATGGCACTGCCCGAAAGGGATCACGGGCACTTCATTTCATGGCCGGTGGCATTGCCCAGAGTTATTCCTTCGATTTGAATATCCGCTACTTGAGCGGGACAAACGGAGACACACGCTCTTCAATCGAGATGCGCCAGGAGGCTCGTGCCTACACGGGCGACTCTGTTGGCACCTCCAAGACCCAAGCCGAGGTGGATCTCCTTGATGCCGGGCTGCGAGTTGCTTTGGAATCCGCAGGGGTGCTCGAACATTCTGAAATGGGGCGCTGCTAGAGCATTACCAGTGGCTTGTGCCTGTGGCGCCTTTGAACGGGCCGACGACTGCAGATGTGATCCAGCCACCGTAGAAATCCCCCTCGTTTTGTTCAACGCGCTCATCATCCACCCAGCATGAGTCCACCCGGCGGGGGTAGAACGCAACATGATCAGCAATCGCTTCAAACTCGGGAGTTGGATGCGGGTAGTACCAAGCCGCAGAAGGTGAAACAGCTGCGCCAACCACGATGTCGAAATATGAGGCGATCCCTTTCCACTCGCAGAAAGATTGCCCTTCGGTTGGCCGCAGGACATCGGGAGAAATATCGGCGAGCGGAAGGTAATAAGCGGGAGGCTGACTTGTTTCAAGCACTCGGTATGCAGTCGTAGTCGAGGCAATAAGTTCTCCAGCGAACTCCACTCGAATGAGGGCAGTACTTGGCACAACTCTGGGTGGGCGCGGGTAGTCCCAAACTGATTCTTGGCCTGGGCCTGGCTCAATTCGCCGAAACTGCGACATCAATTTCTTCTTTCCAGACATGGAAGTGTTCTTCCTAGCGCACTGTGCTGCGCAATACTCACAGTGTGAATTCTGCACCCGTGGTCGCCGGAACTGAGCGCGGCCGCCGTGAGTGGTCGGTCGAATCAGTGGCGATAGAAGAGGTTCCTGAACCTCAAAGATTTCGGAGTACCGCTGACCTTCTTCGAATTCTCTTCACCTTGGCCATCCTGGCACTAGTGATTCTGGCTGGAAGCATTGGCTCAGAAACCACAATCGGAATTCAAGAAGACATCACAACGGCGGTCACAAACGTTCCAAAACTAGTAGTCAGTCTTTTGGCCACACTCAATAGCCTGATTGTGTTGGCCTTGCCGATCTACCTCATTGGTGAGCTTGCGCTTCGCCGACGCTGGAGGCTTCTGGGCACTTCGCTGGCGGCTGCAGCGTTGGCTTTGGTCGCAGCGGAAGTCTTTGCAACCTATGCCCCGGATTTTATTGCAGGCGGACTGCTTGACTCTCTGACCCAGCCCTTAGCTGGGGGGACTGGTCAGACTCCAGCGGCGTTTGGCTTATTCGCTGCGGTTTCTGCACTCATGACCGTTGAGCGATCAGGAACGAGACCCAGCACCATGGTTGTGGTGTGGACGAGTTTGCTCGCCTTGGCAGTGCTATTCCTTATCGATGGGCGAGCTACTCCCTTGGCGCTACTCGTCAGCGTTCTTGTTGGTCACGTGATCGGGTTAGTCGTTCGGTATACCGCGGGAACAGAGAATCCCCGTGTTGGTGCTCGCAAGATTGCCGAGGCCTTAGGCAGGGTAGAGCTGTTCGCAGTCTCGTTTGTTCAGTTGCCGGTGGAGTCCAAGTTGGGTCGGCAGTTCACGTTGCTGACTGCAGACGGAACCCATGCAAGAGTCCAGGTACTTGACCCCGATCGCGGGGCTCTTCGGTTACTCAGGCAGCTCACTCGGGTACTTCGGGTGCGCACATGGGTGACACGAGCACCAAGCTTGTCTGCGCGCGTTCAGGTTCAACAAGCAGCAGTGCCAGCGCTCATGGCCCGTGAAGCACACGTGCGAACGCCGCGCTTTTTAGCCGCTGCAGAAGTTGATGATCGAACACTAGTTTTTGCAGAGGAACGTCCTGAAGACCTTCGAGTGTTGTCAGAGTTCACTGCCGATGCGATTTCAGACGAGGCGCTCTCTCAGGCTTGGAAACAGGTTCGAAGAATGCACCACGCAGGTGTTGCTCACGAGGGGATCAATCCAGAGAGTCTTGCAGTAGACCGTGATGGTCGGATCTGGATTCTTGGGCTAACGCAGGGCGAGATTGCAGCATCTCGGCTGCGCATGCGGCTCGATCGAGCCGAACTTTTGCTAGCAACAGCGCTCTTGGTGGGTGTCGACCGGGCGATTACTGCCGCGGTCGCAGAAATTGGCGATCAAGATCTAGCCAACCTTCCGGCACTGCTCCAGCCAGTGGCGCTCAATCCCGCGCTACGGCTCGCACTCAAAGGCAACGACGCGCTGTTGGATCAGGTGCGTGAAGAGGCCACGGCAAGGGCACCGGAGCCATCTGCAGACGAAGTGCGACTCGAACGCCTTCGACCCCGTGCGCTCGTCACGCTGATTGCCGCAACGCTGGCGGTATACGTCCTCGCCGGCCAACTGAGCAACATTGATTTTGCCACGGTCATACGCAGTATCAATTGGTACTGGGCAGGCCTTGCGTTTGTCGCATCGATCATGACCTACGTGGGAGCGGCACTCACCATCCATCCATTTTTGCCGGTGCGGGTCCCAGCCTTTCGACTGCTAGCCGCTCAGTTTGCAGCAACGTTCGTATCGCTAGTTGCGCCCGCTGCCGTGGGTAGCGTGGGAACGAATGTGCGGGTGATTCAAAAAGCTGGCGCACCTTCTGGACTGGCAGTTGCAAGCGTCGGACTGTCCTCGCTCGTCGTCTTTGCCACAACAGTCATGGCACTGCTCGGTATCACCATTTTTTCTCGTGAGGCCACGCAACTTGATATCAAGGCACCCTCTTGGGGGGCGTTGCTCGTAGCAGCAGGCGCAGTCCTCATAGCTGTTTTCGCATTCGTTCTTCCAGCAACGCGTCGGCTCATCCTCGAGCGGATGCGGCCAATTTGGGAGTCCACTGGACCGCGGGTACTCGACGTTGCACGCGACCCAAAGCGGCTCGTAAAAGGTGTGGCTGCAAGCCTGTTCACCTCACTTGCTTATGCAGTCACGCTGTTCGTTGCAGTGCGTGCCTATGGCGATGAGATCCCGCTAGCGGGAGCGGTGGTGGTGTACCTCGGCGCTGGTCTTGTTGGTTCGGTTGCTCCAACTCCTGGTGGTATCGGTGCGGTAGAGGCAGCACTTGTTGCTGGCCTGAGCGCTATTGGGGTTCCAGCGGCCGTTGCCCTACCAGCGGCGCTGTTATACCGAACTGTCACGTTCTGGTTGCCGACCTTGCCCGGTTGGTTCTCGCTGCGGTGGCTACAAAGCCACGACGCGATCTGATGCGATCTGATCTGAACTGCAGCAGCAACTCGTTATTTTGTGGGATTCCCCAAAGCGGCGTCCATAACAGCAGTCTCTAACTCGCTGAGCATTTTGCTGATCTCTCGGTGAGCTTTCTTGCGCTTCACAAGTGGCAGATTCTTTGCAACAGCGAGTGACAGCCGGATCTGATTCAGTGCTTGGTACACCTTGTCGAGGAAAGCCGACCCCGAGGCGCCAGTCTCTGGTCGCAACATATCGAGCGTGGCCGAGAGCTTCTCAACTCGCCGTTCAAGTCGCTCCTGGCCAAGAACTGGAATAGCAGAAGCTGAGCTTCGTCCTAGATCTTCTACGGGTAGATCCGAGGCCGAGTAGATCCCTGCTGCGCGACGGTCCTCATTCCAGAGTCGAATTCTTGCAGCTAGATCGGAGCCAGCGAGTACGAGCTGTGCGCGAGTCTCAGGATCTTGCAGCATGCGAACGGCCTGAGCAGTGGCCGCAGCCAGCGCAGTTGCCATGGCTGCGCTTGTTTTCGATTTCGATGCCACGGTGACTCCCTCCGACCCAGTCAAACTCTGACCCAGACAAGCTCTAACCCAGCCAAGGTTACTGCTCACTCAGTGGGTGGTCATCCCGCCGTCCACCACTAGCGTTTGCGCAGTCATAAAGCTGGATGCATCGCTTGCCAGAAACAAGGCGGCTGGAACCATCTCTTGGGGTACTGCGGGCCGCTTAATGAGTTGTGTATCCACAGCAGCTGCCTGGAATCCCTCGGGTGCGCTCAAAAACATGTCTGTGGCCACAGTGCCTGGGGCAATAGCGTTCGCCCGAATGCCATCAGCGGCAAGCTCGGCCGCCATTGCCCGAGTCATAGCGAGCAGTGCTGCCTTGGCCGAGATGTAGAGCGATACGTAGCTGCCGTGGGTATACACACCTGCAGTTGCAATGTTGATAATCGAAGCGTGGCTGCTGGCACGCAAATGCTCAAGTGCGTTCTGCACCAAGAACACGGGGCCGCGCAGGTTGGTCTCATGTGACTTTGCAAGGGCTTCGGCAGTAATTGACCCAAAGTGCTGTGCAAGCGGATTGGCAGCATTGTTCACAATGATGTCGATTCCGCCAAACTCCTGTGCGCTGCGCTCAACGAGTGCCTCGATCTGCTGCAGGTCACCAACATGGGTGGGGACCGCAAGAGCCGATCCGCCATCATGGGTAATAGCGTTGACCGCCGCATCGCAGGCCTCGGGCTTGCGACTAGCGATCACCACGTTTGCACCCATTGCCGCAAAGCCATGAGCAATTGCCAGGCCGATTCCGCGGCTGCCACCGGTGATGATTGCAGTACGCCCAGTCAGGTCAAAAGTGCCAAGCAGTTCATCGCGGTTCATGAGTTCTCCTGAAGGTGTGGTGATGTCGCAGTTCACACATTACAGAGCAGTCTTCGCATGCAAGCTCGCTCGCTAGCCGCCTACTCTCTGAGCATGACTCGCTTCATCCACGGATCGAATAATCGCACTGCGGTCCTGATCGGGTGTGTCCTGATCCTGTTTGCAGGAGTTGTTGGTTCATCTTGTTCCTCCTCAGCCGACTCGTCGAGTTCAGCGAGTTCAACTTCGTCGCCATCGACTACAGCTTCACCCAAGGTTCCCGATCAAGCAGACTGCGTGCCGCCGGCAACAACATCTGCGGTTCAAGTCACCGCAGTTGCAGGCTCGGCAACAGATATCGACCTGGTGTCTTTTGATGGAACCGTGATTCGTGGGCATTGGTTCGCACTCCCATCAGCGACTGCGCAGGACCCGGCACCGACAATCCTGATGGGACCCGGATGGAGTTTGTCTGGCGATACTGCGGTTGATTCGGTAGGGATCTTGGGTGTGGTCGGTATTTCCACCCTTCGCGAAGCGGGATACAACGTGCTCACTTGGGACCCTCGCGGGTTTGGCGAGTCGACGGGGGTTGCTCAGGTCAACTCAAAGGAGTTCGAGGCTCGAGACGTAAGTGAGTTGCTCAACTGGGTAGCCACCCAACGCGTGGCGCAACTTGATGGCGAGCGGAACCCCCGTGTGGGCATGGTGGGCGGGTCATACGGCGGTGGGATTCAACTGGTAACAGCTGCCACGGATTGCCGAGTTGACGCAATCGTCCCCGTCATTGCGTGGAACTCTCTGCAAAGCAGTTTGTATAAGGCCGATACAGTCAAGTCGGGTTGGGCGGGAATTCTGGGCGACTCGAGCGCTTCGGACACTGTTGATCCGCATGTGCGTCACGCACAGGATTCGGCTGAAGCCACAGGCAGGCTCGATGCCGAGGATCAGGCTTGGTTCATTGCCCGCGGCCCGGCAGAGTTAGTCAATCAGATCACTGCACCAACGCTGATCGTGCAGGGAACTGTGGACACACTCTTCACGCTGGGTGAGGGAATCACGAACTACAACATGCTGACAAAGAACGGTGTCCCAGTCTCAATGA
The DNA here is from genome assembly GCA_001025035.1 of Actinobacteria bacterium IMCC26207. Taxonomy (GTDB): domain Bacteria; phylum Actinomycetota; class Acidimicrobiia; order Acidimicrobiales; family Microtrichaceae; genus IMCC26207. The sequence goes on along the minus strand of LCZK01000010.1, from coordinate 809,207 downwards.
TTTGGTACTGCGATGGCCATGGGGTGTGTCTGACAAATCCAGGTGATCCACTGCGCGTCACGAGAGCGGTCATTGCTTGGATGGATCGATACGTTGCAAACGACGCATCCGCGGACACTGGACCTGGGTTCGACGTCATTGATCAAGACGGTGTTCGCTACACGGCTGCGAGTTACTCCAAAGCGGCCGGAAGACCATTGAAAGCAAGCGGTTCAGGAATATTGGAACTCACTGCCGAGGGCGGTTCGGGGCCTATAGTAATTCCCGAGGGTGTTGGATCGGTGCTGTCCGGCCTGGTCGAATCGATTACTCCAGCGCTGGCCTCGAATGCTGTCAATCTGCCGCTGGTAGTTAAGGGTGGACCAGACCTTGTTCTTGGAGCCCCAGAGCTCAGCTTGTCCTATTCGGGAACCAATGGCACCGGTGACCGCCCAACACGAGTCTTTGCACAACTTGTGGATGCGTCTACCTCCTTGGTGATTGGCAATCAGGTCACTCCCATTGCAGTGGTTCTAGACGGAGCGAAGCATCAGCTCAGTGTCCCACTCGAGGTCATTGCCTTTGCCGCTAAACCGGGCGCGATCATCACGCTTCAGATTGTGGCCAGCACGGTGGCCTATGCGGCTCCGCAGTTCGGTGGCCAAATTGTTTTTGACTCGATTGATCTGAGTTTGCCCGTACTCGCGGCGGATCAAATGAAGCGTGACCCGGCCTGAGGGTTCGGGGCTGTTGCGTGGAGCGCTTTCTCTGTTCAGGTTCTTTGTTCAGGTTGCCCGATAATCGAGCAGTCGCACGGGCAATCGCTTAAAACTGTTATTCAAGTTTGATCGCACCCGAACGGGGTCTCCCGCGAGTTCAATCCGAGCGAAGCTACGCAGCAACTCAGTAAAGAACACTCGGCCTTCTAAGCGGGCTAAGTGAACGCCCAAGCAGAAGTGTTCGCCAATACCAAACGACAGATGCGGGTTGGGGTTGCGATGGATGTTGAACGAGTCGGGTTCATCAAACACGGCTTCATCTCGATTGGCCGAGGTGTAATACATCACGACCTTGTCGCCAGCAGAAATCTGTACGCCGCTCAACTCTGTGTTCTCGCTAGCAGTGCGTCGGAAGTAGTGCAGCGGATTTGCCCAACGAAGAATCTCTTCCACGGCTCCGGGGATGAGCGATGCGTCATCACGAAGCTCTTGGAGTTGCTCAGGGTGTTGTAAGAATGCCCAAAGCCCAGAGGACAACATGGACTTTGTGGTGTCGTTCCCTGCAGTCACGATCTGCACGAAAAAGCTACCAAAATCCACATCGCTCATGGGTTGGCCGCCAAACTCGCCATCCAGAATCAGCGTGGTCAGGTCTTCTCGTGGTGGCTCTGAGCGGCGGCGCGCAGCAAACTCAATCGCGTACATGGCCATTTCGATCGAAGCGCTGTAGTCGGGCTCGTCACCGACTATTTCGGGGTCAGACCCAGAGGTCTGGCGTTCTGCCAACGAGTGCAGAAGGTCCCAGTCGGCTTCGGGCAGGCCCATGAGGCGACCCATGACTTTGGTGGGTAACCCCGAGGTGACTTCGTGCACAAACTCAACTGAGTCCCGGCCCGCAACTTCAGCCATGAGTTCGCGACTGATCTCGGCAATCCGAGGCTCAAGGCCCGCAATGATCTTTCCTTTAAAGGGCTCCGATAGAGGTCGCCGGTACTCGTTGTGCATGGGCGGATCCATGGCGAGCAACATCATCCGCATCATCTCAAGATTCGCGGCATCAAGGTTCTCGAGAACGACGCCACCCTCGCTAGCCGAGAACAGATTGGGGGAGCGCGAGACTTTCACAACATCGGCATGGGTAAGCACTGCCCAGAATCCGGGCTCACCTGCCATGGGCTGCCAGGCCACAGGCGATTCGGCACGAAGCGCAGCAATCTGATCATGCGGGACCTCGAGCAAAAAAGTGTTTGGGTCTGCGAGTAAACCGATTTCTGGCTGCGGTGTCACGAGACCAGCACGTTTGGCCGGTCGAATCCTTCGGCTTCAGCGAGCATGTAATAAGCCTCGAGGGTTCCGGGGCCATCGAACACGCTCTCAATGTTTCCATCGGCGTCGAGGTTCAGGTTCGATCCGTACATCTGGAACCACACGTGGGTGTCGTCCTCAACGCATTCCAACGTGTGCTGCGAGCCCGCCGGTTCATACAGAAATGACCCAGCCCGATTGACGTACTCGTATTCCTGATATTTCCATGCTCCGCTTGTGGTGTAGCCGAATACCGGCCCGGTATGGCGGTGGGTCTGAACGGCGTAATTTTTTTGGAAAATGTTCTCGACAATCCAAAGGCCTTGGCCATGGTCAACTTGAATCACCTTGAGTTTGTTGCCTCCACCGATTTCCACAAACGGCAGGTCCTCGGCTCCGCGGTGTACTGCTTCAGTCACGTGTTCCCCATTCCGACCCCGCTGGGAGTGGGTCGCTTCGTTCGAGAGCCCATGCGCATCTCCTTACATGACAAGATAGCCGCACCCAATCGAGGAGATACTGCAGTGAGCTTGCATGCAAAGGATTCAATTGAAGGTCACGAAGAAGACTCAATCTTCTCGACTAAGGGACTCTCGCAGGCCACCCCGAAGTACAAGTTCCCCCTGCAGGAACTCAAACCCGACGAGGCGTATCAGGCCGTGCACGACGAACTGATGCTCGATGGCAACTCCCGACAGAATCTGGCGACCTTCTGCCAGACTTGGGAGGAGCCGCAAGTTCATGCGCTGATGGATCTGTGTATCGACAAAAACCTGATCGATAAAGACGAGTACCCGCAAGCTGCTGAGCTCGAACGGCGCTGCGTGCATATGTTGGCCGATCTGTGGAATGCCCCAGATGCAGAGAACACCATCGGAACCTCTGGAATTGGTTCATCCGAGGCCTGCATGCTTGCCGGCATGGCTGCCAAGTGGAGGTGGCGTGAGCGCTGTCGGGCCGAGGGCAAGTCCACTGACTCGCCAAATATGGTCTGCGGCCCCGTACAAGTGGTCTGGCATAAATTTGCAAAATACTGGGACGTCGAGATGCGGGAAATAGGAATGTCTCCCGGCAACTACTGCATGGACGTTGAGCAGATGCTTGAACTCGTAGACGAGAACACCATTCTAGTGATGCCAACCTTCGGGGTGACCTACACCGGCAGCTATGAGCCGGTCCAAGAACTAGCCGAGGCGCTTGATCGCTTGCAGGCCGAAACTGGCCTAGATATCGATATTCACGTAGACGGTGCAAGTGGAGCTTTCCTGGCTCCTTTCTGCGCACCAGAAGTAATCTGGGACTTTCGTCTACCGCGGGTGAAATCCATCAGTAGCTCTGGGCATAAGTTTGGGCTTGCTCCACTCGGTGTGGGCTGGGTTGTCTGGCGAGACATAGCGGAACTTCCCGATGATCTGATCTTTCACGTCACCTATCTCGGTGGGGACATGCCCGTTTTTCAGATCAACTTCTCAAGGCCAGCGGGGCAGATCGCTGCGCAGTATTACGACTTCTTGCGACTTGGCCGCGAGGGCTATCAAAGAGTGCACCAGGCCTCCTATGACAACTGCGCACTGATTGCAGAAGCCATAGTCAAGCTTGGCCCCTTTGAGCTGATCTGCTCGGGTGACCCACTGACAGGAATTCCAGCAGTGACTTGGAAACTGATCGACGGAGCGGAGCCGGGTTACACCCTGTACGACCTTGCTGATCGGCTCAGGATCCGCGGTTGGCAAGTTCCGGCTTACCCGCTCACCGGCTCGCTCAGCGATCTTGCTGTGCAGCGAGTGCTGATTCGCCAAGACATGAGTCGCGATCTCGTTGACATTCTTCTTGCAGATTTTGCAAATGCTGTTGCTTACTTTGAGCGTCACCCCATATCGGTCTCGATGACCAAAGAAGAGTCCGGCGGGTATAGCCACCTCTAAGGCCAGCGCCTGCAAGCCCTATGGCAAATTTGTTACCCCGCCGGCCTAACCAAGTACACGCCGGCCTAACCAGGAGGGTCAGCTAGGCGGTCAATGCATTCGCCAGCAGCAATTCGAGACAAGTCCTCAACGCTGAGTGAGACCAACTCGGCTACCCGGCTTCGATCCTCGGCTGCAGGAATCTGAACTTTGCGTTGTACTGCTAGCACGCGGGCCCCAGCGCTCTGGGCCGAAGCCAGACCAGTCAGGGAATCTTCAATAGCGACTGACCTTGAGATATCAACTCCAAGGCGCTCTGCGGCCAAGATGTAGGGCTCAGGGTGTGGCTTTCCATGCGTGACATTGTCCCCGCTGACAACTGCCTGAAACGTACCCGCTGGGACACTTGCGACAATCTGATCTGCGATTGCTTGGTACGACATCGTCACGAGAGCGCAAGGTACTTCGGCGGACATCAGAGCGGCGAGAAGTTCCAGACTGCCGGGTTGCCACGGGACTGCTGTGCCGATGTCGGCAACAACGCTCTGCACCATGATCTCCACAATCTCTGACACCGACAGGTCAATCCCTCGAGCTTGCAGCGCAGCGCCAGAGACGGGAAGGGCATTGCCCACTAGTGAGAGTTCATCCTGTTCGGTCCACTCAAAACCATAGGTCTGAGCCAGCTTGTGCTCCGCTGCAGCCCAATACGGCTCTGAGTCAACGAGTGTTCCATCTAGGTCCCAGAGGACGGCCGCAGGTAAGAGCATCATGGGAATCTAGGCGGGTTGAGAGCGTTACGCCGAGTTGGCAAAATCCGAGCAATTCCTCTTCAAAACTAGAACGCGTTATCGTTCTCCCCATGGAGATCATCGACAGTGTCCTGACCAATCCAGAAGCCTTTCAGCGCATGGAGCACCATGAGGTGTTTGCCCAGCTTCGCCAAGAAGATCCGGTGCATTGGACCGAGGAAGCAACCGGTCCGGGCTTTTGGTCAATTACTAAGCATGCCGACCTGAAGTTGATTAATCGTGACGCCGAGGGGTTTAGCTCCGAGGCCAACGGGGTCAACATCATTGAGTTCAATGATGTTGAATCTGGCTTTGATATGCGCGGCAAGATCATGTTGATGACCGACCCGCCTCGCCATACGCGATACCGGCTCTTGGTCAACAAGGGCTTTACTCCTCGCATGATTGCTCTGATTGAACAGCACTTGCGGTTTCGCACGGAGCTGATCGTTGATCAGATCATCGAAGACGGAACCTGCGACTTTGTGACTGACCTTGCAGCGGAGCTCCCGTTGCAGGCAATTGCCGAGATCATGGGCGTGCCTGACGAGGATCGCCACCTGCTCTTTGACTGGTCCAACCGAATGGTCGGAGCCGATGACCCGGAGTATCAGAGCGAGAATCCTGATGAAGCGACCATGGCAGCAGCCGAGTTGTATATGTATGCAGCGAGCCTCGGCGAAGCCCGCCGCGACGACCCTCGCGAAGATGTTGTTACCAAACTGATTAACGCAGAGATCGATGGGGATCGCCTGACCCAAGAGGAGTTCGAACTATTCATTCTGCTGCTGGCCGTGGCGGGCAACGAGACCACACGCAATGCAACTGCCCACGGAATGATTGCGCTCATGGAAAATCCTGAGCAGCTCGCCAAGTTGCGAAGTGACCCCGACAAGTACATCGACGGCGCAGTGGAAGAGGTCCTTCGTTGGGCTACCCCTGTGCTGCACTTCCGTCGTACTGCAATGAAAGATCTTGCTCTGCGCGGTAAGCAGATCAAGACCGGAGACAAAGTCGTCATGTGGCACATCTCGGCGAACCGAGATGAGGAAGTCTTTGATGATCCGTTCGTGTTCGATATCGAACGCACTCCGAACGATCACATTGCCTTTGGTGGTGGCGGTGCGCACTTCTGCTTAGGAACAAACCTGGCGCGAATGGAACTGCGTCTGATCTTCCACGAGATTGTCTCTCGCATGGAAGACATCGAATTTGATGGCGATATTGAACGACTTCGATCCAACTTTATTGGTGGCGTGAAGCACATCCCCATCCGATTCACTCCAGCCGCACGCAAGCATGCCGAGGGTCAAACCGTTAGCAGCTAGCTCATTCCGCCAGAAAGTCAAGCGATGCTGAGTTCATGCAAAACCGCTGACCCGTTGGCCTTGGGCCATCTTGGAACACGTGCCCTAAATGCGCTCCACAGTGAGCGCATACGGCTTCAGTCCGAGACATCCCATGACTGCGGTCCTCAATCAAGGTGACCTTTTCTGGGTCGAGTGCCTCAAAGAATGAGGGCCAACCCGAACCGGACTCGTACTTCGTATCCGAAGAGAACAGCGGCATCTCGCACACGACGCACCGGTAAATACCTGCATCTTTTTTGTCCCAGAACGCCCCGGTGAACGCTGGTTCAGTTCCAGCTTGCTGCGTCACGATGAATTGCTCTGCGCTGAGTCGTTCTCGAAGATCAGTCTCAGTGAGGTCTGTCCGGAGTTCGGGGGGAGCGGCAGGGTTGGCAGCAGGATTGGTAGCAGGGTTAGTTGGGTCATCCATGGGTGGCACAATATCGGGGTGATCCGCGTCGAGCATGTCGGTAGGCTCACCTCCTCAGCAATCTTGAACAAGGAACGATCGTCATGTCTGCACAAAGCGAGCCCTTTTCGGCATTACCGCCGAACCCCTTTGCCGATCGGGTTGACCACGAAGTTGAGCGAGAGCCAAAGCTGGTGCGAACAGCGGTGCGCCAATTAAAAAAAGAAGAGGAGCTCAAGCCTCTGCAGGCTGAACTGCTGGTCTTGCAGCGCTATCTAGAAGAGAACAACAAGCGGATGATTGTGTTGTTCGAGGGACGCGATGCGGCCGGAAAGGGCGGCACGATCCGAAGAGTCACTCGTTATATGAACGAGAAGCACTATCGGGTTGTAGCGCTTGGCAAACCCACCGAAGAGCAGCGTTCGCAATGGTTCTTCCAGAAGTACATTGCAGAGTTTCCAACCGGCGGAGAGATGGTCCTCTTTGACCGCAGTTGGTACAACCGGGCCATGGTGGAACCAGTGTTTAACTTCTGCACCGAGCAGGAATATAAAAATTTTATGCGGGGCGTGGTCGGGTTCGAAAAAGACCTTGTTCGGCAGGGCACCATTTTAGTGAAGCTGTATTTCAGCGTGACCAAGCGTGAACAGAAGCGACGCTTCGATCGCCGCCGCAATGACCCATTGCGGCAGTGGAAACTCAGCGAGATCGATGTTCAAGCTCAAGAACACTGGGCAGATTTCACTGACCGCAAGTACTCCATGCTGAAAAAAACCAGCACCGTCGAAGCTCCTTGGACGGTAATCAGGTCGAAGAACAAGCATCTGGCCCGCATGAATGCCATGCGCGTTATTTTGAACGCAGTGGATTACGGAGAGCGCAACCCAGAGGTCAACTATGTGCCCGATCCCTCGATCGTGGTCTCGGGTGCACAAGAGTTGGCCATTATGGAAGCCGACAGAATCCGCAAGGGTCGGTTCACGAAGTAGCGCTGCGCCGGCGCAGGACTCGGCTTAATCGCTCGCGGTTGTATCGCTGCACCATGACAAACGGCAGGTGGGCACAAATGCCAAACAGAATCATGAACGCCCCGAGCAGAGGCCGACACCAGATAAGAAAGAGCGGCCCAGCGCTCAGATTGAGCCAATGAACCGTCTCCGCCCGGCGAGTCTCTGCTATGAATCGCTCAAGGTGCTCAGTGGACCTGTTGATGATATGCCGCTTTGAAAAACCATCCGGGAATAGGTCACCTTGTTCGGGAAGGCGATCTTTCCAGCTACGAATCTTCAATTTTCGTTGATAGAAATTGCCCTCATCTTCAAAGCTCCGAGCTCGCGTTAGCCAGGTGTCATGATCGAAACGGCGGACCGGAACCTTGTGGATTGCGAACCCCGTACTGAACCCAATGAACACCCAAGCCAGCACCGACACGAAGACTGCAGCGATGTCAGGAAGTTGGATTAACACGGCTTCTGGCTCTGCGGTCCGAGCGGAATTGCCCTGCCGCTCCAGGTGACGCTTCGCCGCCCGAAGGTTCTCCAAAGTGACCACCCGAACACACAGAAGAAAAAGCCGAGTAGCAGTGGAAACACTGCGGCAGTCAGCAGGCCAAAGTTCCCCACTTGGCGAAACATCCACGCAAGCTGTGCCGTGCAAGCTGCGTACAAGGCCAGAGCAGTCCAGGGTGACCGCGAACCGGAGAGAGCTTCGATCGCAAGGGCTGTAGCGCTACCCAGACTTGTCAACCAGACCACTGCAGCGAGCAGTCTCAACGGGTGAGTGGATCCGGCTCCGGTTGCAAAGTTCTTGGCCCAGCCTTGGATGAGTTGGCGCAGGCCGTTTGGGTACATTCGGAATCGAACAGCATCAGCGCCACGAAACAGTTCAACTCGTTGCCCGCTCAGTCGGTAATTCGCTGCAAGGGCTAAGTCCTCGACGACTTGGTCTCGCACCTGCTCGTGGCCTCCGGCAAGCTGATAGTCAGCAGGGGTCGTGACAAGTACCGGCCCGAATGCTCCAGAGGACTTTGTTGGTGAGGACATCGCAGTTCCCACCAGGGCAATCACATTGAACAGCGCCGAGAGTTTCTCGTAAGGGCGCTTTGTTTGATGCCAAGGCTGCACCGAGACCAATGCACCCGTGGCCCTCTGCTGATCAACGAGGAGTTGAACAACATCTGGATCCACTCTGACGTCGGCATCGAAAAAGACCAGCCCGCGGTGCTCGTCTTGGGAGCTCGCCCGTAGATATTCAAACCCGTTGTGGCAGGCCCAACTCTTGCCAGTCCAACCCTCTGGCAGGTCGGGGGCGTCGATGACTTCGACACCAGCAAACCCCGAGGCGATCTCCACGGTTGAGTCGGTTGAGTGGTCATTGATAATCAGGACCCGATTGCCACTCTGCGGTAGCGATGCAAGGTCGCTCAGCAGCAGCCCAATGGAAGCAGCCTCGTTGCGAGCCGGAATAATCACATCAAACCCATGGCGGCTGGATGGCTGTTTTACGGAGGCGGCTGCAGAGCGTAACTGTGTGACACTCTTTGGCCGTCCAAAAATCATCCATCCCAGCGTCCACCCAATAAGACAGAACACAATGGTGATCACGTACCTGAGCCTCTCTCAGTCCGAAGAGACAGACCCCTGCACGGCTGCAGGCATGGTGACTGAGGCCTATGAGCTTACCGCTGATATCGTCGGTACCTTGAGCGGGGTAACCCAACTAGGGAGTTGTTGTGTTGAAGTTCACCGATGAACACGAATCGTTTCGGGCACTGGTCAGAGACGTGGTGCAAAAAGAGATTGATCCTCATGCCGATGAGTGGGAGCACGCCGGAATATTCCCGGCCCATAGCCTTTTCAAAAAGTTTGGGTCGCTTGGATTGATTGGAATTGAATACGACGAGGAATTCGGTGGCGCTGCTGCTGACCACAGCTACACCCTGATCTTTGGTGAAGAGATCGGTCGCGCTGCATCGCTTGGAGTTGCCATGGCGCTTTCGGTGCAAACAGACATGGCAACACCCACTCTGCATCAGTTTGGTAGTACTGAACTGAAAGAGAAGTTCCTCCGTGGATCGATCTCTGGCGACCTTGTTGCAGCGGTTGGAATCAGCGAGGCAGATGCGGGTAGCGATGTTGCCGGTCTGCGCACCCGAGCAGTTATTGACGGTGACGAGTGGGTCATCAATGGGTCAAAGATGTGGATTACTAATGGTGCTCAAGCCGATTGGATCTGCCTGCTGTGCCGGACCTCTGATGAGGGTGGCTTCCGGGGAATGTCGCAGATTATTGTTCCCACCGAATCCGAGGGCTTCTCGGTGAGTCGGACCCTCGACAAGCTCGGCATGCGAGCCTCGGATACTGCGGAATTGACGTTCCAAGATGTGCGAGTCCCAGTCGAATACGTCATCGGTGAAATCGGCCGGGGCTTCCAGCAGCAGATGGGCCAGTTCCAGAACGAACGCATGATTGCCGCTTACCAGATGGTTGGGGCGGTCGAACTAGCGCTCACTCGCACTGTGGCTTACCTCAAGGAGCGGCAGGCTTTTGGTGCTCCGTTGCTAGCGAATCAGTCTCTTCAATACGAACTTGCCGACCTAGCTTCTGAACTCGACATGATGCGGCATCACAACTGGGCTGCGGCAGCTGCGTACATGGATGGCCAAGACATCACACGCCACGCGACCGTAGCCAAATTGCGTTCCGCTCGTCTTGCACGCCGCATGGCAGACCTTGCCGTGCAGTACCACGGCGGCATGGGCTACGTCGAAGAGAACTGGCCCGCACGCTTTTACCGGGATACCCGCTTGTGGTCCATCGGTGGGGGAGCCGACGAGGTCATGTTGCGAACCCTGGCTCGTATGAATGGGATCATCGGAGACTGACTCAACCCCTAGCGCCTCAGCGTGTAGCTTGAGGCTGTACAACCTATCCGGGGAGCTCGCACCAGCGGGCTGAGAGAGTGGCTCAGGGCCACTGACCCGCAACCTGATCTGGGTAATGCCAGCGGAGGGAGATCATGAGCGAAGTAGTGGTATTTTCGGGTGGCCCTCATCCACTTGTGGCCACCCAGGGTGAATCTTTCGAGATTGCTCAGAGGGATTCAATCATCGAGGTTGCAGCCGCTGCTGCCTATGTGATCGCTGCGGATTCGGGGCTTCACCTGGCTTTGGCCTGTGGGCGGATGCCTGATCTAGTCATCGGCGATATGGATTCTGTGAATCCAGTTCTGCTTGAACAAGCCCGCGGTGCCGGCGCAGAGATTCGCTCCTTTCCCCAAGACAAAGATGCCACTGACCTTGAACTTGCCCTCGAGACAGTGAACGCATCACTCGACCCAAAGTTCGACTCCGTTACGGTCATTGGTAGTCAGGCTGGTCGTGTTGATCACTTGCTCAGCGGCATGTTGTTGTTGGGCTCGGAACGCTTCGCTGGGCTGCGAATCGATGCGTGGTTTGGCGATACTTACCTCGCAATCGTTCGTGACTCTCGGAGGATCCTGGCCGAGTCGGGACAACTTGTGTCGGTGGTGGCACTCAACGCAACGGCACAGGGAGTGCGAAGCACCGGGCTTCGCTGGGCCTTTGAAGGTGAGGAACTCAGTCCGGGGTCCACACGAGGTGTCTCGAATGAGTTCCTAGAAACAATCGCAACTATCAGCTTGGATCAGGGCTGCCTGGCCATAATCATCGACAAGGAGCAGCGCTCATGAGCTCCTCTGGATTCATACGGTCCTGCATCGCTACTTGTTGCGCCCTAGCCGGGTGCATTCTGATGCTCGCCTCCGCTTGCAGCTCAGATACGTCCTCGACAGCCGAACCCGAACAGGATTCGAGTTCGAAACAAGAAGTCGTACTTGTCACCTACGACGCCTTCGCACTTCCTGAAGAAGCTGCAGCGGAGTTCACCAAGCTGACCGGCGCAACCATCAAGGTGGTAGCCACAGGGGACTCCTCCACCATGTTGACCAAAGCCCTGCTCTCTGCAGGAGCGCCAGAAGGAGATGTGATCTTTGGCATCGACAACACTCTCGCCACGCGAGCCCTTAGCGAGGATCTACTCCAGCCTTTTCAACCTCAGGGGATTGAACAAGTTCCAGACTCGTTGCGCCTAGATGGCGAGGCAGGAGAACAACTCATTCCCATCGACACTGGTGATGTCTGTATCAATATTGATCAGGAATGGTTCGCAAACAATGGCATTGAGGCGCCTACTGAAATGGCGCAACTCGCCGATCCGATCTATCGCGACCTTCTTGTGCTCGCAAGTCCGGTGACCTCTTCGCCTGGACTTGCATTCCTCATTGGAACTATTGCGCGCAGCGGCGAGGACGCCTGGTTGGACTACTGGCAACAACTCAAAGACAACGGAGTGCGGGTGCGGCCGAGTTGGGATGATGCTTACTACTCGGACTACACGGTTTCTGGAGGAGACCGACCACTCGTGCTCTCATATGCCTCAAGCCCACCGGCAGAGGTGGTCTTTAGTGATCCAAAGCGCACCGAGCCGGCCTCGAGTGTCATGCTCGACACTTGCGTAGCCCAAGTGGAATACGCAGGAGTCCTAGCTGGAGCGGCTGAACCCGAGTTGGGGCAGAAACTTGTGGAATTCATGCTGAGCCCGGCTTGGCAAAAGGCCTTGCCCCTCAGTAATTTTGTCTTTCCGGTAACTGATGTTGAGTTGCCAGAAGTGTTTGAGAAGTTTGCCCCACGCGCCACGAATCCACTGAGTCTGGACCCAGCACTTATCTCCGCTCAACGCGATGCTTGGATCGAGCAGTGGCGAGAGAAAATGGAGTGAAGTTCCTAAGTGATCAGCGCCCAGCAGGGCACCAAAGTCTCCGACCCTCGGCAGTCAAGATGGGGCACGTGTCGAGGGTCGGGGTCATTGTGGTCACTGCAGTTCTGCTGATGATCGCTCTGCCAATTTCTGCGGTCCTGCTCAGAGCCATACGGCCGGACGGAGTATGGAGTGCAGAGGCAGTCACTCGAATTCTTAGCTCTCCGAGAACTTGGCGACTCATCGCAGTCACAGTGGCTCAGGCCCTGGTTTCTTGTGCGTGTACCGTCGCAGTTGGAGTACCCGTTGCCTGGGTGTTATCGCGATTTCGCTTCTATGGCCGATCCTTCGTGAAAACTCTTGCGACTGTTCCGTTTGTGTTGCCTACGGTCGTTATTGGCGCAGCATTTGCCACCCTGCTTGGTCCTCGGGGCTTGTTCGAGGCCCGAGGAACATGGTTGGCAATCGTTATCGCACAAGTGTGTTTCAACCTGGCGGTAGTCATTCGCACAGTCGGGGCCGCCCTCAGCGGGGTGGACTCAAACCAAGAGGCTGCTGCGCGGATGCTCGGAGCCTCCCCTTTTCAAGCTGCTCGACGCGTGCTTCTACCGACGGTGCTCCCAGCCATTGCAGCCTCTGCCGTGGTGGTGTTCTTGTTCTGCTTCACAAGCTTTGGCGTGATCGTGATGCTCGGTGGTGGCTCAGTCACCACCGTCGAAGTAGAGATCTGGACTCGAGCAACTCGGCAGTTTGATATTTCTGGTGCTGGAGTGCTCTGTGGCGTTCAGCTTGTTGCAGTACTTGCCACCCTCAGTATCCATAGCCGGATCAGCAAGCGGCGCGCAGTGAGTTCGGTATTTCGGGCTCGTAGGTCGGATCGCCTCCCGCGTTCAGTTGCGGAGTGGGCAGCAGTAGTCGCTGCGGTTGGTGCTGTTGTCATGATTTGTGGGTTACCGATAGCAGCGCTGTTCGAGCGCTCCCTTCGAGTCGGGACTGGCTTGGGGCTAGCAAATTGGCAGCATCTTGGTTCGGTTACAGCAGGCACTGGCCTGAGCATCGATCCCCTTTCAGCGCTCTGGCGTTCCCTGCTTACGGCTAGCGCAGCGGCAACTGCAGCGCTGCTGCTGGGGGTTCTTGCGGCGCGGGTCATCGCCCAACGACCCGGGGGAGCAGCGGATCGAATTTTGCTGCTGCCTCTGGGGGTGTCGGCAACCACGCTTGGACTGGGGCTACTCCTGATTGGTGGCAGGCCGCCACTCGATCTGCGCGGATCGCTTTGGCTGGTGCCGATCGCCCAAATGCTCGTTGCGATTCCCTTGGTTGTGCGAGCAGTGCTTCCCGCTCTGCAAGCACTGCCCGCATCGCTTGGCGAGTCCGGCCAATTGCTCGGCGCGGGTTCGATCGGACGCTTCTGGCGGATCGAGCTTCCATCGATTCGTTCCGCAGTCTTTGCGGGCGCAGGCCTTGGGTTTGTGGCATGTCTTGGAGAGTTCGGGGCAACAGTCTTTCTTGTCCGCGCTGCAAGCCCGACTGCTCCCGTAGCGATTGAGCGTCTGTTGAGCCGTCCCGCTGCTGCTGGCTTTGGGCAGGCAATGGCACTGTCTTGCATCCTCGTGCTGCTCTGTGGCGGCGTCTTGTTGGCGGTGGATTATCTAGCTGCCGGCGATGAGGGCCTAGATCTAGCTTTCTAGCCATCCCCCCTAGCCCGCCCCGTGCCACCAAGAAGAAGGGTGGAGGGGCCCGCTCAGGACAAAACAAGTAAACGGCGAGTGCTGAATAAGTAAACACTGGGGAAGAGTCCCCCATCAGGGTGTTGTGAGCGCAATAGGGCTGTACCATCGATGCCGTCGCAGCCACCAAGAACCCGGCTGCCACCCTCCACTTGCGGACTCGGGCACAATGATGAATTCACGGACCACTATTGCGATTCTTGCTGGATTCACCGCGGTTGTTTTCTCAGCAGGTTCAGTGTCAGCAGGTTCAGTGTCAACTGTTGCTCGTCAGAGTGATCCGAGCACACCTCCGAACAGCGAACTACCTGGGGGTGAATCGACCACCTCGACTACTGCGCTTGGAGGTTCAACCGTTCCGGGAACTGTTCCCGGCAGCACTCCAGACCCCTCGCTTTCTCCCCCTACGACCTACCTGCCCCCCATTCCAGAGGAACTGATCAATGATCCTCGCGTGCCGTTCCTAGTGGACCCTGGCGAGGGGGATGGAATCGACCTGCCGATTGCGCAGTTCAGCTTCGATCCTCAATCCGTAGCAGTTCTGCCCGAGCGCGTAGCCGGTGCTCAAGCGGCCCTGCTCGCAAGTCAGGCAGACCTTGATCAGATTCAAAAGCGTGTTGCAGAGAAAACGCAGACGGTGCTCGATTTGACTGCCCAACTGGACTCGCTCTCGGGCGAAGTGAGAACCGCAGTCACCAAGACTGCAACTGCTCGACGTCGGCTCCGAGATCATGCAGTGACTGCCTATATGCAGGGTCGAGCCGAGGACAAACTCGCGCTGCTAGATAACAACGATTTCGTTGACTTGGGCGTAGCTCGGAGTTACTTGGCGGTGGTTGCACAGCAGCACGAGCGACTTCTTCGGAGTTATGAACGACAGAGCAAGGCGCTCGGAAAGAGTGAGGCCAAGCTGGCCTCGGATCTTGGTATTGCTCAGTCGGTGCTTACTCAAACCACTGCTCAAGTCCAAACTGCTGTCGATGCTGTGGCTGGAGCAACAGCTCAACTACAGGCCTATCAGAATGGTGCTCACGCATACATCAATGGGTTCGTGTTTCCAGTAGCTAGCGAGGTGGAGTTCATCGACAGTTGGGGTTACCCGCGGATGATGGGAACGCCCTCAGCGCACTGGCATCAGGGAACAGATATTTTTGCCACGTATGGGACACCGCTGATTGCATCAGAAAATGGAACGGTTGCTCGTATCGGGACTGGCACCCTCGGCGGGAACAAGTTGTGGGTAGTGGGGGAGTCTGGAACCGAGTACTACTACGCGCACCTGTCGGCCTTTGCCGTCGGCTTATCTGATGGCATGCGGGTTACCGCCGGTCAGCTTGTCGGCTACGTCGGTGACACCGGAAACGCTCGCGGCACGTCACCTCATTTACATTTCGAGATTCACCCCGGCGGCGGTGATGCAGTGAACCCCTATCCGGTCCTGAAAGCCGCCTACGGCAACCGGACTGTCTTTCGTGCGACTGCACCACTAGCTGATCCGGCAGTCGACCCGGCAGCAGTGACTACGGCCGCACCGGCAGCCGATCCCGCGACCGCACCCGCAGCAGCGCCAGCACCCGCAGCCGATCCAGCAACTCCACCGATAGCTGACCCCTCGGCCACTACGGGCTAGTCAGTGGATCCTGCTCGGCCCTCACTGCAAGGCTGATCCACGGTTCTTGGGGTGGTGGCCGACATCTTGGCAAATGGGCGGCAGAATGGTTGGATGCAATTTGTTTCGGCTAGCAGTTTGGACCAGAGCTACTAATGGATGTCAGTGCAGTTCTGGCTGCCCAAGTTGAACCTGAACTGCTCTTTGATCTCGTCGCAGATTTAGCGAGATATCCGGACTGGCTCGAGATCGTGCCGCGGGCACAAGCAGTTGAGCCGGACCCTAGCGACGCAGGGCCGGCATGGTCAGTTGACCTTCGCGGCCAGTTAGGTTTACTGAGCCGATCCAAGCGCCTGCGGATGGTCAGAACTCAGTCCGATTCGCCACGCATCGCCCGGTTTGAGCGACGGGAACTGGATTCGCGTTCCCATAGCGACTGGGTCCTCGAGGCAAGAGTTGAAGCTCTGTCAGCAGTTGAGTGCACCCTGACCATGTCTTTGCATTACGGGGGCACGATGTGGGTGCCCATGCTGGATCGACTACTTGCCGATGAGATTGAGCGCTCAAGAGGCCGCTTATTGAGCGTTCTTGGAGTGGGCTCATGACGGTTCGAGTGTGGCCCGGGCGGCCATATCCGCTTGGAGCAAATTGGGATGGCGCTGGCACGAACTTCTCTGTGTTTTCCGAGGTGGCCGAGGGAGTAGAACTGTGCCTTTTTGATGAGCGCGGGGCAGAACTAGTAGTGGAGTTACCCGAATGCGTTGGGTCAGTCTGGTTTGGGTACTTGCCAGATATTGGGCCAGGTATGCGCTACGGCTTTCGAGTACGTGGGCCTCGTCGAAGCGTGGCCGAACTCAATCTGCAGTCCAAGTTGTTGCTGGACCCGTACGCCAAAGCAATCGCTGGATCAATTCAATGGGATGACGCAGTAGACGCGGAAGATGCCCTCGACACGGATTCAGCCCCGTACGTGCCCAGATCAGTAGTCATCAACCCATGGTTTGACTGGGGTCAAGATCGCTCTCCGCAGCGACCATGGCATGAGACGGTGTTGTACGAGGCTCATGTCAAAGGCCTTACCCAACTGCACCCCGGCGTAACCGAGCAGCATCGTGGTTCGTATCTCGGTGTGTGTTCTCCAGCGATTATTGAACACCTCCACAACTTGGGTGTAACGGCCATTGAACTGATGCCTGTTCATCAATTCGTCCACGACCGTCGGCTCGTGCAGATGGGCCTACGCAATTACTGGGGTTACAACTCGATTGGTTTCTTTGCCCCTCATAATGAGTACGCCGTGGGAGGCCAAGCGGGGGAGCAGGTACAGGAGTTCAAGGTCATGGTCAAGACCTTGCACGAAGCCGGCATAGAGGTGATCTTGGACGTGGTCTACAACCACACGGCCGAGGGTGGCAGGGGCGGACCGTTGCTCAGTTTCAAGGGGCTCGACAACAGCGCCTACTACCGCCTGAACCAGCAGGACCGCAGCGAGTACGTGGACTACACGGGTACGGGGAACACCCTGAACATGCGTCACCCTCATGTGCTGCAACTCATCATGGATAGCTTGCGTTATTGGATAGAAGAGATGCATGTGGATGGGTTTCGCTTTGATCTTGCTGCGACGTTGGCCCGTGAACTTCACGAGGTGGACCGCCTCAGTGCCTTCTTCGACCTAATTCAGCAAGACCCAGTGATAAGTCAGGTCAAGCTCATTGCCGAGCCTTGGGATGTTGGAGAGGGCGGCTATCAGGTCGGGAACTTTCCTCCACTGTGGTCAGAGTGGAATGGTCGCTACCGCGATTGCGTCAGGGATGTCTGGCGGGGACAACTCGGCCAGCTCGGAGAGTTTGCAGCTCGGCTCACCGGCTCCTCTGACCTGTATCAGGCCGAGGGTCGTCGACCACATGCGAGCATCAATTTTGTGACTGCCCACGACGGTTTCACCTTGGCCGATATGGTCAGCTACGAACACAAGCTGAACCAAGCCAATGGTGAAGATAACCGCGACGGTACTGATGACAATCGTTCCTGGAACTGCGGGGCGGAGGGTCCCACTGACTCACCCGAGGTGCAGCAGTTGCGCAAGCGACAACAGCGAAACCTGCTCTGCACGTTGGTTCTATCCCAGGGTGTTCCCATGCTGGTGGCCGGTGATGAGATTGGAAGAACGCAGCACGGAAACAACAATGGCTTTGCTCAGGACAACGAGATCTCTTGGGTGAACTGGTCGCAGGCTGACACCGAACTCTTGGAATTTACGCGCCATTTGATTCATCTTCGGCAATCCAATCGAGTGCTGCAACGTCGTAAGTTCTTGACTGGCCGTGCGGTTCGAGAGGGCAGTCAAGTCGATGTTGCATGGTTCAGATCTGATGGCACAGAGATGGACTCGGGGCATTGGAATGACGGTGGGCGAAGCATGGGCGTGTGGCTCAATGGAGACCTTGACGAGGTCGGCCCACGGGGCGAACAACTCCAAGGTTCTACGTTGCTTCTGTGTTTCAACCTGGGTGACGAAGAACTGGCCTGGCAGCTACCAGGGGAGCAGTGGGGCCAGCACTGGCTGTGCCGAGTTGATACTGAACATGCTCAAGCGCGAACAACGGCGTACCAGGCCAATGGCAGCATCAGCTTGGCAGCGCGCAGTGTGTTAGTCCTTGAGCAGTACGCCACAGAACCTGCACCCTCAGCTGCGTCGAGCAGTCCAGCGTGACCCAAAGCGCTGCAAGCTCAGCGGCAGTCCAAAACACTCGCTGAGTAGTTCGCTACTTAAGGTCTCTTGCAACGGTCCTGCAGCAAGAATCTGGCCTTGATGCAAGGCCAGCACATGAGTGAAGTTCGGTGGGATCTCTTCAACGTGATGTGTCACCAGAAGAATTGGCGGTGCGGCGCGATCGGCTGCAAGTTCACCTAGGCGCTCTACAAGAAGCTCACGGCCACCTAGGTCAAGCGCAGCGCTCGGCTCGTCGAGCAGAATCAGATCAGGTTCTGACATGAGAGCCCGAGCTAACAGCACCCGCTGACGCTCACCAGAGGACAGCGACCCGTACCGACGTTGGGCTGTGAAACCGACCTGCTGGGCGTTCAGCAGGCTGACTGCCTTGTCCGCATCGGCTTGGTCATAGTCATGCCACCAGGGTTCGAGGGCTGCAAACTTGGCGCACATAACTACCTCGGTGGCAGTCAGTTGCGGCCGAATCATGTCGGTCAGTGCCGGACTCACGAGTGCCACCCGTCGGCGCAGCTTGCGAATGTCGGTATGGCCGAGTTCTTCGCCGAGCAATTCCACAGTGCCGCAGCTTGGATGTTCATACAGTGAACAGATTCGAACTAGCGAGGTTTTGCCGCTGCCGTTAGCTCCCAGAACGATCCAACTTGACCCCGTTTCGACTACAAAATCGATTCGATCCAGCAGACGTGTGCCATTGCGAGTCAGACCTACTCCCGAAAGCCGCAGAACTGCAGTGCCTTCTTGACTCACGATTCAGGCTGTGCAGACGGTGCAGACTGTGCAGACGCGACAGGTGTAACTGAGGCATCTGCAGAGGTCTGAACTTCTGACTCGCTGAACTGTGGTCCGAAGCGTTCCTCAAGTGATGCTTCCATTGCCTGATTCAACAACTCGAGTCCCACTAAGGCCTGCTCGGCTTGGGCAGGCTCCAAGCGCTGCAACAGGCGATTGAGTCCAGAACCCACAAGCTCGTCACCGATGTGCATGGTTCGTGTGCCCTCAGCCGTAAGGGACAGCATGACGCGGCGTCGATCGGTCGGGTCCGCTGAACGAGAAACAAGTGAGCGGGCAACGAGCCCGTCAACCACCGAGGTCATTGATGATGCGCTTACTCCGAGCAGGGCTGCTACGTGGGTGGCCGGGCGGGACCTAACCGCCAAGAAGACCAGCACGCGGTATTGCGGAAGAGTGAGTTCCCCTTCAGCTAGGGCGGTTCCAGCAACCTTGGCCAAGCGGGCAGCAGCCCGAACTGCATCAGCGCTGCGCAAAGATGATGTGGAATCCGGCAACATTGGTCCGTACTCTACCCGTCGTCTCTGCGCTTCTCTCGTTGTTCAAGGTTTCAAGATGTACGAGCGGCCCAAGCTCGTGGCGAGTGAGATCCTTCCAAGGTCAGTCTTTGGTCATCGCAGCACTAAGCTAAGGGGATTGTTGGATCTCTTC
The DNA here is from genome assembly GCA_001025035.1 of Actinobacteria bacterium IMCC26207. Taxonomy (GTDB): domain Bacteria; phylum Actinomycetota; class Acidimicrobiia; order Acidimicrobiales; family Microtrichaceae; genus IMCC26207. Next base: position 789,458 of record LCZK01000010.1, on the reverse strand, counting down.
TGGTGACTGATCTCGCATGACTCTGCTCGGGTTCGGCGCAGTGCTGCTTTTGGTGTTGGCAAACGCCTTTTTCGTGGCCATAGAGTTCGGCCTTGTTGCCGTTGACCGCAACCAACTGCAGAAGCTCGCAGAAGAGGGCAGCCGGTCTGCTGTTCGTGCCGCCGCTTTGCAACAGCGACTGTCGTACAACTTGTCGGGCGCACAACTAGGAATCACCATCTGCAGCCTTGGCCTTGGCGTGCTGGCCGAGCCAGTGGTGGCGGTTGCCTTGGAGCCATTTGTTGGGAACCTACTAGGAGAGTCTCGTGCACTGGGAGTCTCGGTGCTCCTAGCGTTGCTCTTCACCACGGTGGTGCAAATGGTCGTGGGCGAGTTGGTTCCAAAGTCTGTGGCGGTTGCTAGGCCGCTGCCCACAGTTCTGGCGCTGTCTGCTGTGTTTCGGGGTTTCAATCTGCTGTTCAGTCCCGTGATCTTTGTGTGCAACGCCTTGGCCGAACGACTGGTTCGTCTCTTTGGGGTTGAACCCAAAGAGGAGTTGTCGAGTGTGAGGAGTCGCCAAGAGTTGAAGCGCTTGGTTACATCCTCGGCAGAGAGTGGAACCTTGGACCACAAAGATGCTGACTTGCTAACTCGCACGTTTCGCTTTGGCGAAAAAACAGCTGCCGATGCACTAACCCCGCGTGTCAGCGTTCATGCTCTGCCACTTGATGCTCTCGTGAGTGACTTGCTCGAGCTGACGGCAAACACCGGGCTCTCGAGATTTCCCGTCATCGAAGAGGATCTTGATCATGTTGCCGGCGTAGTTCATATCAAGGACGTCCTTGGGGTAGCCGTCGAAGATCGGGCGGACTTCCCTGTCCGCCGCCTGCTGCGCTCGGTTCTAGCAATCCCGGAGTCAAAGAATCTGGAATCCCTGATCGTTGAACTGCAGGGCGCTGCTGGGCAATTCGCACTTGTGGTTGATGAGTACGGTGGCACGGCGGGAATCATCACCCTCGAAGATGTCCTCGAAGAGATCGTGGGCGATATTGACGATGAGCACGATCCTCAGCGGAGCACCCCATCGGTTCGTCGCTGGCAAGGGGCACACATCCTCTCGGGTCTGCTGCATCCCGATGAAGTTGCATCCGCATGTCAGTTCGAGATGCCACCAGGAGAGTTCGAAACGCTCGGCGGCTTTGTGCTCGCCCACCTGGGGCACATTCCTCAGGTAGGGGAGCAGTTTTTTTGCAAGGGCTGGAGTATCGGAGTCGAAGAAATAGAAGGCCGCCGTGTTGCCACGGTCAAGCTGATCGCTCCCGTTCCTGAGACGCTCGGTGGTACCTCAGATAGCGGCACGGGCGATACCTCAGGGCAGGCCAACCGATGAGTCCGCTGCTGATCTTGCTGTTTGGAATCGTTCTGATACTTGCGAACGGGTTCTTTGTGGCCGTGGAATTCTCTTTGATGGCAGCGCGTCGTGGACTCATAGAGGAGCGCGCCGAGGCAGGCTCCTTAGGGGCTCGTCGGGCCTTAGACGGCATGCGTAATCTGAATGTGCAGCTAGCAGCAAGCCAACTTGGTATCTCGGTTGTCTCGTTGCTGCTTGGTTGGTTGATTGAACCGGTGGTGGGATCGGCCTTCGAGAGTCTGTTTGGGCTGACTGCTCTGCCAGAGAGCGTCTCGAATGCTCTGGGGCTTGCTATTGGGCTCATCATCATTGCGTTAGTTCATATGGTGATTGGCGAGATGGTTCCAAAGTCTCTTGCTCTGTCCGCTCCCGAGGCTGTGGCCATTGCCCTCGCTCCGGTTCATCGACTCGTGGTTGCGTTCGTGCGCCCAGCAGTGGCGGGGTTGTATTGGCTGGCAAGAATCGGTACTCGACTAGTGGGTGTGGAACCCGCCGATGAGTTAGCGCAGGCTCATACTGCACCCGAGCTAGCAGTAATGGTGGCCGAGTCACGCGCAGGTGGTGAACTGCAACTCACCGAACACGAACTGCTCGTAGGTGCGCTGGGCTTCTTGCAGATTCAAGTCTCAGAGGTGATGGCGCCTCGTCAGCACCTCGTTACGGTGCCAAATACTGCAACGGTGGCTCAAGCAGAGGAACTCGTGCATCAGTCTGGCCACTCGCGAGTGCTCGTCCTCGGCGCCGCTCCCGACCAAGTGACCGGGTTCTTGCATGCCAAAGACCTGATTGCAGTCCCGTCAGATATGCGAAGCGGATTGCTTCCTCCGGGCATCGTTCGCGTGGCCCTGAGCGTCAAGTCAGATGACCGCCTAGAGGACCTGATGCAGAAAATGCGGCGGACCCGCCGACACGTTGCAGTGGTGATGGATCACGGGCAGCTACTCGGTCTGGTGACACTCGAAGATATTCTCGAAGCGATCGTCGGTGAGATTAGCGATGAGTCCGATGGTGGCCCGCGGGTACAACGAGGCCTACGAGAAGCAGATAGCGAAGGCGAGGCCTACCGTCGAGAGGAAGGGCGAACCTCAGGAGATGCCGAGCAGTGACTACCTCTGCACACCATCGAATGCTTCAGCGGTTCTCTTCGCAGTATCGGCAATCCACGCCTTGCGTTACGGTGATCTCTCCACATTTCGATGACCTGCCGCTCTCGCTCGGGCAGAGTCTGCGCAATGGCGCCTTGGCGTCTTGCCAAGTCCGTGAACGAGTGGTGTTCGGTCGGAGTACATGGACTGAGTGGGTGTCGCCTGCAGCCGAGCGCGCCGCGCCTATTAGCTTGTGGCGAAGGGCCGAAGAGGTAGCAGCCTCGATGATGTTTGGCTTCGACTGGTCGGCGGCGCAGTGGCCCGAGGCTCTGTTGCGAAACGGCGCAGCGTTTGGGCCAGAGATGTTGGATCCGGCCAAAGACTTGACCGCAGAGATTCTGATTCCAGAGATTGCAGGCTGGCTTCGTGCAGTGGCCTCAGTGGCTCAGCGACCGAATCGGCCGCCACCGGCGCTGTTGCTCGTGGCTGCTGGGCTTGGCGGCCACATCGATCATCGTCTAGTTGCCCAGGCAGCCGCAGGGCTTGTTGGCCAGATAAACACGCCGATCGGTTTTTATGAAGACCGCCCGTATGTGACCTACTTGTCAACGGCGCAAATTTCAGCGCAGTTGGCATCGCTCGGAGTTGAATTAGAAGCTGTTGATGTTTCTCCCAAGGTTCAGGCTTCGACTCAAGCTGCAGCTCGGCTCTGCTATCCCAGCCAGATGAAACCGTTCTTTCGAGAGGCAATGGACCTAGACAGAGCCAATGGGGCAGTCGAACGCGTGTGGTTCCCAGTGGGCACGCGTCCCGACTGGTTCGGTACTTGATTCCTGAGCCGCCTGATTCCCGAGCCGCCTGATTCACATACTGAAGCGCAGCGCATTTTGCATGTGGCCGAGACGACTATTCGGCTTCCTCTGAGCCTTGTAACCTCATGCCGTGCTCTTGTACGACACTGCCCGCCAACAAATCGTTCCCTTCGATCCCCCCGATCACATCGTTACGATGTACACATGCGGAATTACGCCCTATGACTCCACTCATCTTGGGCATGCTGCGACCTACCTGACCTATGACGTCTTGCAACGCAGACTGCGAGATCTTGGCCACGAAACCCGATGCGTACGAAACATCACCGATGTTGATGACAGCATTTTGCCGAAAGCAAAAGAGTTGGGCGTGCACTACCTAGATCTTGCTGCTTCGGAGCTTGCTCGCTTCGATGCAGACATGGAGCGACTCGAGATGCTGCCTGCGTGGTCTGAGCCGCGAGCAACCTCTGCAATAGCTGACATACGGGGCTTCATCGGCATGGTGCTTGACCAAGGCTTTGCCTATCAGGCGGGCGGCGCGGTGTACTTCGAGGTCTCCAAATTCCCTAAATTTGGCCAGATCAGTCATTTGAACCGTGACGAGATGCTCCTGTTGGCAAAGGAGCGCGGCGGCAACCCCGATGACCCGCATAAGCGCGATCCACTTGACTTTGTGCTCTGGCAACCGAGCCAGCCGGATGAACCTGCATGGGATTCCCTCTGGGGTCCTGGTCGACCCGGTTGGCATATTGAGTGTTCTGCGCTGTGCCTTCGCGAGTTGGGTACCTCGATCGACTTGCACGGCGGGGGATCGGACCTGATCTTTCCCCATCACGAATGTGAAGCAGCACAATCAGAAGCAGCAACAGGTGAACCGCTTGTACGCCACTGGATGCATCAGGCAATGGTTCGTATGGACGGCGAGAAGATGTCAAAGTCTCTCGGCAACCTAGTGTTCGTTTCGGACCTCTCGCTCACTTGGGACCCTCGGGCTATACGGCTCGCCTGTTTAAGTCATCACTACCGCAGCAGTTGGGAATGGCATGACTCGCTCATGTCTCAAGCCACCACGCGCCTGTTGGCTTGGGTTGCAGCGAGTTCTGCGTCAGCGGCTAATTCTGTGCCGGCTAATTCTGTGCCGGCTAACCCAGCGCCCCCGGCCCTCGATCAAGTCCGCACTGCCCTAGATGCTGATCTAGACACGCCGGCGGCGCTCCTTGCCATTGATGTAGCAGCTGCAGCCGGAGAAGATGTCCAACAGGCTGCCCAATTGCTTGGAGTCGACTTGACTCGTCCTGTGTTGCTCACAGGCGACCCTGTGTGAATTCTGTCAACTCAGGCGCCTCTGACGGGGGGCGCGATATAGGATTCGTAAAGGGCTTGACGAGAGGTAGTAATGGACCACAGAGACGCCGGCAAAATGCAAGTGGCTGCCCGTCTTTTGTTGACCCCACCGTTCCGGTACTTGTGGAACGTCACCACCGAGGGTTTGGAGAACGTGCCAACCAACGGTGCTGCGATCATTGCCCCGAATCACATCTCGGTACTTGACTCCTTCTTTGTGCCGCTCTGCTTGGGTCGCCGCATGACCTATGTGGGCAAAGCCGAGTACATGGATGACTGGAAAACGAAGTACCTGTTTCCAGCTATCGGCATGATTCCAATTGATCGTTCAGGTGGAGACGCTGCGCAGCGTGCTCTTGATGCCGCCGCTCGAGTCCTGACTTCGGGTGAGCTCTTTGGTATTTACCCCGAGGGAACGAGAGCCCGAGATGGTCACCTACATAAGGGCCATACCGGCATTGCGCGTTTGGCGCTCAATACAAATTCCCCGATCGTGCCCGTGGGTATCGTGGGTAGTGACCTTGTTCAACCTGCAGATGCTCGGCTGCCGAAATTCTTTCGCCGTGTGCATCTGCGCTTTGGCAAACCAATCTCGGTAGAACGCTATCTTGATCGGGCGAATGACCGTCTTGTTCTGCGGCAAATTACAGACGAGGTGATGTTCGAGATTCGCAATCTATCTGGTCAGCAGTACGTCAATACTTATGCCACAAAGCCTGTGGCAGAAGCGGGAACCCAGGCCGAGGTTGTGTCTTCAGAGCGTCTAGCCGAAGTGGTGGACTTGCCAGTTCGCCGCAAGACCAAAGAGTCGGCCACTGCTACTCACAGGCCAACCGTGGTTGTTGCCTCGGCGGCTTCTGAGCGACCCGTAACAATCATGGTCGAGGCCGATGGGGTTGATCGCAGGTCCTCGGCTGCTGCAATCAAGACTCGCAAGCTTGATCTGCCCTTTGAGCTAGAACTCTCAACGGCCTAGCAGTCTCAACGGCCTAGAACTCTCAAGCATCAGCTGCTCAGGCCGCAGGGGTAGATTCGAGGAAGATCATGTTGGTTCCTCAATCAGGTCTCGAATGTCTTCAGATGGTGGCTCTTCTAAGCGCATGTCTTGGCGTAACCCCGAACCAGCAAGTCGATACCACCTCTGATCCGGGCCGATAACAAGGAGCAGGCCTTCACTCATTCGAAGGCTGTGATAGTTCAACGCGATTGACCTTTGGGAGTGGCCCATCTCGACTAGGCGTTGCCTTCCTTCGGCTAACAGTTGCTGGTCTGTGGACCAAGAATCGGAATCGGCAATCACGGCAACGCCGTCATCGCCAGCCATATCCCAAGCTCGAGCCCAAGCCGTTAGGCGTTGAGGTGTCACGCCCGCATAGTCCGCGAGTTCAGCAATGGCTAGGACTGACCCGGCCAAAGTAGCTCGTCGAGCAAGATCGGCTGTTGCGCTGCTGTCGAGGCCAGATGGCTGGGCATCCACAATCATTGACCAGGCTCGTTCGACTGCGTCCAGAGCAAGCGCGTCTACTCGCTCGGTACTGACCTTATGTTGGGCCGGAATCTGTGCATCCCAGGGTGAGTATCGGCCCGGTCCGTGCGAGGCATGCGTGAGCCGCCGCGTATGGACAATCTCTGGGGGAGCGAGCAGCGGGTCATTCAGTTGGTGGCCCCGCCACGCGTCCTGGGCGAGTACCCCAGCGGGTGCCTCCTGGCGCTGGGGCGCAATCACTGTGCCAGCAGCCGCCGCCCGCCTAGTTCGCACTAGCGAGATGAACTCCTCACGGGCCATGCCGCGCAGCAAGAAAAGTGCGAATGGGTCGCGGTCCACTTCTTCAGCCACCACAAAACACGCTGCGGCGGCATGCCTGCATGGCTCGTTCCATTCATCGCAGGTGCAGTCGGGGCGAAGCTCTGACATCTGGGGAAGTAGCTGAACTTCAACGGCGAGCGCATCGTCCACGACCCCCGCATGCAGTTCGCCATCAAGTAGGGCAGCTAGGTGCACAGCTTTGCCTGCCACGGCATCTGCAACTTGTTCCCACTCCGATTGTGCCAGCGGTCGAACAGCAATATCGAGCGCAAAGATCTCGCCATGGGCTCCTACAACTCGGGCGGCAATATGGCCCGAGTTCAGGGTGAGTTCGTGGACGGCACCACGTCGTGCATCGGACCGGCCGCGCTGCAATCGGGTCTCGTTGCCGTTGCCTCGGGCTTCAAGCGAACTAATCCAAGCTCGTCCCCAAAATCTGCGTCCTAACTCCTCGGTTGGGTTCACTAGGAATCCTCTCCTCCGAGGCGCACAAGGTCTCCGAGTTCGGCCGTGCTCAGTTCGGTCAACCAGGCTTCCCCGCCGCTCACCACAGCCTCGGCAAGTGCTTGTTTCTGGCTCAGAACAGTGGCAATTCTGTCCTCGATCGTGCCATCAGAAATCAGGCGATGAATCTGAACTGGCCGGTCTTGGCCGATTCGCCAGGCACGATCCGAGGCCTGATTCTCTACAGCTGGGTTCCACCAGCGGTCGTAGTGCACCACGTGGGTTGCTCGGGTCAGGTTCAGGCCTATTCCGCCGGCTTTCAGCGAGATAATAAACACCGGGAACTCGCCAGCTTGGAACTTATCTACCATCTCTGATCTGGCGCGCAAGGAGAGCGAGCCCTGAAGGAACTGAGCCGGTATTCCCATTTCTGCAAGTCGTGTCATGAGGAGTTGGCCCATGACTACGTATTGGGTAAACACCAAGGTGGAATCACCGGCATCAGTAATTGCCGAGACGAGTTCTTCAAACAACTCGAGCTTGCCAGATCGGCCTAAGAGCGGTCCCGGCTGACGCAGGTACTGCGCCGGGTGATTGCAGATTTGTTTCAGTGCGGTGAGCAGTTTCAGCACAAGACCTCGTCGGGCCATTCCCTCGGCGCGCTCAATTGACTCCAAGATCTCTTCAACAACAGCGCGGTACAAACCGGCTTGTTCGCTGCTGAGAGTAACTGGATGGTCGGTTTCGGTCTTGGGAGGAAGCTCCGGCGCAATCTCCGGGTCCTCCTTCCTGCGACGCAAAAGAAATGGCGAGAGCAGCCGGGCAAAACGCTCAGTTGTGAGCTCGTCTCGATCACGCTCCACGGGAATCGCGATCGTGCGACGAAATGTCTCGAGTGAGCCAAGCAGGCCGGGGGTTGTCCAATCCAGCAGCGCCCAGAGTTCTGTCATGCGGTTCTCGACTGGGGTTCCAGTCATAGCAATACGGGCATCAGCGGGGATCCGCCGCAGCGCCTTCGCCGTTGAGGAGTAGGGGTTCTTGACCTGCTGGGCCTCGTCTGCGACCAGAATTCCCCAATGTTGCTGAGCGAGTTGGTCGCAATCTCGTCGAAGAATCCCGTACGTGGTGAGCACAATGTCGCCGCGACCGACATCTTTGATCGAGCGCTGTGAGCCGTGATACCGGTGTACTTTCAGCGAGGGAGCGAATCGGGCTACCTCACGCTGCCAGTTTCCGACGAGAGATGCGGGACAAACCACCAAGGTCGGGCCCGTTGCCTGCTCAAGGCGATGCAGATGCAGAGCAATAAGTTGGATGGTCTTGCCCAGGCCCATGTCGTCGGCAAGCACTCCGCCGAGGCCGATTTTGACCATCTCGCTTAGCCAGGCAACCCCGCGTCGCTGATAGGGGCGCAGGGTTGCGACTAATCCCTCTGGTTCTGGCAATTCGTGCGGCCTAGAGGCTGACCTTAAGCGGTCGGCAAACTCGGCTGCCGCACCGCCAACCGTAATCTCTACGGGTTCATCCTCGATGGTGACAGTTCCGCCAAGAGCGGCGGCCAGCGTGTCAGTAGCCGACAGCTTGTCCCTCCGGCCGAGCTTTGCCACAACCGAGGGGTCGACTACCACCCAAGAACCTCGAAGTCGCACGAGCGGCCGCCGGCTAGCTGCTAGGGCCGAGAGTTCCTCTTCAGAGACTGGCTCGCCGTCAAGAGTTGCCTTCCAAGTGAGTTCACAAACGGTTGCTAAATCAAAGGTTGGCGGCTGGTCGCCAGTCCCCGGAGGCGGCTCTGCATGGGCAGTGGCCCTCAACTTGGAGGTCATTGCACTCGGAATAAGCACCTCGATTCCGGCCCCGCCGAGGTCAGTAGCTAAGGATCCAAACAGCGCCATTCCCTGTGCGTCGTCCACTTCAAGACCAACGGGTTGCGCCTGATTGAGAAGCTCTGCGAGCGGCGGAAACAGACGTGCACCTCGCCGCAATGCCAACAACAGATCTGACTCTGCATGTTCATCGAACCCAATCGCAGTTCCCGCCCATAGGTCTGCGGCATCGGCCACTTGAGAAGGGTCGACGGCCGAACGCACCTGCAGTCTGATGGTGAATGGAGCCTCTTCCTCGGTGGGAAGGCTGAGTCGCAGGCCCACAATCGTGCGCTCAGCAGCATCAGACCCCACTAGGTATGGCCGCAGACTTGATACGTCAACCGATGCCCGACTGTGCCAGGCGCGCTGCCGAGAAACTGTGCCAGCAGCGGCTGTTCTAGGGAGCGAATCTGCAATCGCTGCGTACATGCCTGTCACTGCCTCTTCCGCTGTCATCATTCGCAGTTGGCTGATCTGAGTTGACGCCTCGCCGTCAGGCTGCTCGCTAGGAGCTCTGTTGGCCCGTAAAGAAGATGTCGCACTGTCAAGAGCGACACAGTGCGCAGTTGGGGGAATCCAGCCGGCTAGGGCTGCGCGCACCTGGCGATCTCGTTCATCTAACGGCCCAATAGCCCAAGCGTCCTGGCCACTCTCTGAGATTCCCGGCTGAATCCGACCCTTTGCAATCAGTTCTAGGGCCGTGCGAGCTACGAGCGCCCAAGCCTGAAGGCTGGGCGAAACAGCTGGGTCGTCTAGGTGAAGGCGTACGAGTTGATCAAGAACGGTGGCCACATCGAATACCTGCGCAGGGACGAGTTGTTCAACGATCCCTGAATCGGATGGTAGAAGGACTCGAACTGATTCCGCATCTTCAGGACTGGTTGTTGGCCCATCACTAGTTGGATGAGCACTAGTGAGATGAGCACTAGTTGGATCAGCAGTCTCGTTGAGATCGATCTGGGTCTCTAGGGACCAGAATGCCAAGCGCGCCATACGAGCAGGGTCTCCCGGGATGAAGCTCGCATGCATGGTCGGATCGAACACAACCCAACATCCTAGAAGGCTGCGGCGACAGTTGGTTTCAGTCGCTTTCACAGTCCCCACTAGTTTGTGTGCATGTCCGAGATTGCAATCACCTTGCCTGATGGTTCCTCCCGCTCTCTCAACGCGGGTGCCACAGGCGCCGATCTGGCTTTGTCGATCGGCGCAGGCCTTGCTCGCGCTGCGCTTGTCATCGAGGTTGACGGTGCAGCAGCGGACCTGTCCGCTCCGCTACCAGATGGTGCGCAGATCCGGATCATTACTGATCGGGATTCCGAAGCACTGGAGCATCTTCGCCATTCCACTGCTCACGTCATGGCCCAGGCCGTTTTGGAGTTGTGGCCGGGAGCGACGTTCGCTGGTGGCCCGCCTATCGAGGACGGCTTTTACTATGACTTCGAATTACCGGGCAGTGGGAGTTTCGCCGATGAAGATCTTCTACGCATCGACGAAAAAATGCGGCAGATTATCTCGGCAGATCAGCCCTTTGAGCGCTTTGAACTGCCGCTAGACGCTGCACTTCAACTCATGGCTGATCACCCCTACAAGAGGGTGTTTATGGAACTCGCTGCCGCCGGGGAAGAGGCCGATGGTGAAGTCGGTAGCGGCACTGAGATCAGCTTCTATCGAAACACCGACGAGTTTGTGGACATGTGTCGCGGTCCTCATGTGCCGAGTACTGGCCGTCTCGGGCATTTCAAACTGACTCGTCACGGAGGGGCATATTTTCGGGGGAGTGAGCTCAATCCCATGCTGCAGCGAATCTACGCAGCAGCCTTTGCAAGCAAGAAGGATCTTGCGGCCCATTTGCATCGACAAGAAGAAGCAGCCAAGCGTGATCATCGCAAACTTGGTGTCGAACTTGATCTCTTTTCATTCCCCGAAGAGATCGGGTCTGGTCTGGCCGTGTTCCACCCCAAGGGTGGCATCATCCGGCGCTTGATGGAGGACTATTCGCGGGTCCGCCATGAACAAGCTGATTACGAGTTTGTCTATTCCCCACATATCACCAAGTCGAACCTGTTCGAGACCAGCGGGCATTTGCAGTGGTTCGCCGACGGCATGTTTCCTCCCATGGAGATCGACCATGACCACAACCACGCCGATTCTGATTCTGATTCTGCGGTAGATGCTGATTCTGCGGTAGATACTGGAGCAAGTGGCGAGGGTGGCCTCGCAGTAATTGAACCGGTGCAGGGAACTGGAACGCAGTATTACCTCAAACCAATGAATTGCCCGTTTCATATTCTGATCTTTAAGAGCCGGCAGCGTTCGTATCGAGAACTGCCACTCAGGATGTTTGAGTTTGGAACGGTGTACCGCTACGAGAAGTCAGGCGTCGTGCATGGGCTGACGCGGGTGCGAGGAATGACCCAAGATGACGCCCACATCTTTACGACCAAAGAGCAGATGGGTGCCGAGCTCGGATCCATTCTGACCTTCGTTCTTGACCTTCTGCGCGATTACGGCCTTGATGACTTCTACCTTGAACTCTCTACCAAACCAGAGAAAAAGGCAGTCGGCACCGATGAGGAGTGGGACGAGGCAACTGAGGCTCTCCGAGCGGCTGCAACTGCCATGGATATTGATCTGGTCATGGATCCCGGTGGTGGCGCCTTTTATGGTCCCAAGATTTCTGTTCAAGCGCGAGATGCGATTGGTAGGACCTGGCAGATGTCGACGATTCAGGTGGACTTCCAGCTTCCTCAGCGCTTTGAGATGACCTACATCGGAAACGACGGCGAGAAGCATCGGCCGATCATGATTCACCGTGCACTCTTTGGGTCAGTGGAGCGATTCTTTGCCGTGCTCGTTGAGCATTACGCAGGAGCATTTCCAGCCTGGTTGTCTCCCGTGCAGGCCAAGATTCTGCCCGTGTCAGAGGCCCACGCCGACTACGCACATGAGGTCGCAGCTGAGTTGCGCGGGGCGGGGTTTCGAGTTGAAGTTGCCGATGCAGACGAGACGCTCGGCAATCGAATTCGCCGCGCCAAGGGCGAGAAGCTGCCCTTCGTTCTTGTGGTTGGAGAGAGTGATGTTGAGCACCGAACAGTCGGTGTCAATCCTCGTGGCAACGAGGTCGAACGTGACGTTCCCCTTGCATCCTTTGTCGACAGGCTCGCCGCTCAGGTTGCATCGAAGAAGTGACCCTATGGAGCCACTGTCCAATCACCTCAACTACTGCTTCGGAGTGAACGATGCCTCTTGACCAACTCTGGGCAACCTGGCGGTCTCTGTACGTCACCGGAGACCCAGATTCCCGTCGCGCTCTGCCGGGTCAGCTGCCAGAACCGTCCCGCTCGCCGGGTAACCCTCGATCGTTGTTTGAGCGGATTCTTCAGTGCGGAGCAGAAGACTCCGAGACCTTTATTCTGCACCGAGGGCAGCACTGTTTTGTCATTCTCAATCGATTTCCCTACACCTCCGGGCATCTGATGGTGCTTCCCAATCGCGCAGTTGCAGACCTTGAAGATCTTGAACCAGAGGAGTTTGCAGAGTTGTGGGCGCTGGTGCGCGACGGGGTTTCGGCGCTCAAGTCGAGACTGAACTGTGACGGTGTCAACGTGGGCGTGAATCTGGGCCGAGCGGCTGGCGGCTCACAGACGGACCATTTGCATGTTCACTGTGTTCCGCGGTGGGTCGGCGATTCCAACTTCATGGCCGTGGTCGGCGGTTCACAAGTGATGCCAGTAGCTCTGCAAGATGTCTGGACTGCGCTGCAACCTTGCTGGCCTACTTCAGATGAGACCCCTCGAACAGCTACCGTTGAGCAATGACCGAATCAGAGAATGCTGCCGAACTGGAGAATGCTCTTGCACTGGAGAATGCTCCTGCACTAGAGGATGCTGCCGTCAAGCTTGAAGCAGACCTCACTGATGGCGAGTTCGTGGATGTCCTGCCAGAAGACTTAGACCTCTCTGGGTTTGTTGGACCGCAAACATTCCCAAACAACAACCGCCGCCGAATCCCAGCAATGCTGTATCTGATCTTTGGGCTCGGAGCCGTGGCGCTCTATGCAGCCAAAGGGGAGAGTTCCGCTCTGGTGAACCTAGGGACCCTATGGGCCGGTGTTGGCCTAGTCGCCTTCGGCGCCTATGGCATGGTCGCCGGGTGGACTCTGAAAGTCGATGAGTCTGATGCATTAGTGAGTGCATCTGCAGAAGTGGGCTTTCCTGTTGGCCATGCTGCTGCACAGATGGCTTGGCGTGGATGGTTGTCACGTCCAACCTGGCGCATCCTGGCCTACTCGAATGAGAACCCGCCGACGAAGCGCGGAATCGTGTTAGTGGATGGAGTGAACGGCGCCGTGATCGAGGGTTTCTCTGAAGAGAACCCCGAGGACTGGACTCAGTTCGACCCTGAGGACGTCGCCGGTGCCAGCCTAAGTGTTCCTGCTGCGGCTGATCCAGCAGAGCAGTAGTGGTCGGGATGCTTCACATTTTCGCTACATCAGGCTACAGTGCTAACTCTAGTTAGCGCTCGTTGCGAACAGTCCATTGAAATCTCTTGAGTACGGCATGTGGATTGTGATGCAAGAGTTCCTGCGAGGAGTCAAATGTTCGACGGTAAATGGCGCACACAAGTTGATGCAGCAGTAAAGCCCATCGGGAACAGCCTCAAGAAGGCCGGAATTTCTGCAGATGTCATTACTGCCACTGGCATCGTGATGGCAGTCTTTGCCTCCGTTGCTATCGGCTCGGGCCACCTGCATCTAGGGCTCCTCTTGCTGATACTGACTGGCATCCCTGACCTGTTAGATGGAGCTGTTGCGAAGGCCTCGGGTAAGTCCTCCTTGAGAGGTGCGTTCTTTGATTCGGTTTCAGATCGAGTTACTGATGGATTGCTCTTTGGTGGCATCACCTACTACCTCGTAGAGAGCGATGGGCGCGCTTGGGTCGTCATGTTGCCAGTTGCTGGTTACATCACTGCATCGATCGTGTCGTATATCCGGGCCAAGGCAGATGCCCTAGGTTTCGACGCTCATACTGGGATTGTGGAGCGCGCCGAGCGGTTCGTGCTCCTCGCCATCGGCCTGCTGTTCTATCGAAATCTTCTCATCCCAATTCTTGCCCTGATCGTGGTACTCAATCTGATTACTGCTGCACAGCGCTTTATCAAGGTGTGGGGCCAAGCGACCCGCCAAACTCCAGCCCTGAGCGATCGGCGGCGCAGGCGACCGCGCAGTGCTGACCCAACCGTGGCGCAGCGTTGGCAGGCACGCAGCAATGGCCGGGGACGCTCAAGCGGTTCACGACGACCGCCTGCCTGAACGCCGGCACAATCCATGGAGCTTTCAGTTCGCAAACTTCAGGTGGCCTCTGCGCTTGCTGAGTACCTCCCGTCTTCGCTAGCTCGGCCGATGGTCAAAGCGGCGAGTGGCGCTTTTGCTCACCGCTCCGCAGATGAACGACTCGTAATCGAGCGTTACCTACGTCGCATCTATGGCCTAGTTCTAGATGGAGTGACTCCCGACACCAAGAAGCAGACCTGGCCTCTTCCCAAAGATGCCCCAATTACGGAGGCGCAGCTCGAAGAAAAAGTCGAGCAGGTGTTTCAGAGCTTTGGAAGGTACTGGCTGGATGCTCTGCGGCTCCCCTCGCTCACCATGGATGAGCTTGATCGAACCTTTACCTACGAGGGCCTCGAGCATCTGATTATTCCGGCTCAGAACGGAAAGGGTGTAGTTGCCGCAATTCCGCACTTCGGTAGTTGGGAGTCGGCGAGTCGGTGGCTGGTCATGACTCATAACATTCCGGTGGCGGCGGCAGTTGAGCATCTCGAACCGCCAGAGCTCTTCGATTGGTTCCTGACCTATCGTCGAGACCAATTGGGGTTGAACGTGATTCCGGTAGGCCCGACTGCTGCTGTTGAACTAGCCGGAGCTCTGAGTGCTGGTTCGGTGCTGTGTCTATTGAGTGATCGAGACCTGACTGGTGATGGGATTGCAGTGGAGTTCTTTGGCGAACGAACCACCTTGCCTGGCGGGCCGGCTCTGCTGGCGCTCAGAAGCGGAGCACCCTTAGTGCCAGTTGCAGTGTTCGTGCAGGGGAACAACCACCATGCAGTGGTGTTGCCACCCCTTGATACACAACGTCGTGGTCGGCTTCGAGCTGATGTGCAGCGAGTCACTCAAGATGTGGCACACGCACTCGAAATACTCATTTGCCGCGATCCCACCCAATGGCATGTGTTGCAGCCAAATTGGCCTAGCGACTTTGCGGCTCTTGGATTACCTCAGCCCGGGTGGGTGCAAGCCGAGAAGGAAAAGGGCCGCTCGGACGCGTAGTGTGCGCAGGTGCGAATCGGCCTGGTCTCTCCTTACAGCGTAAGTATCCCTGGGGGAGTGCAGGGGCAAGTTTTGGCACTCGCTCGCTCCTTGCGCAGGCGTGGCCATGAGGCTCTTGTCCTTGCTCCGTGCGATGGCCCGCCTCCAGAGGTATTCGTCATACCCCTCGGCAGCAGCATTCCAACTGCAACGAATGGTTCAGTTGCGCCTATTGCCCCAGACATTCCAGCGCAACTTCGCACGATGCGAGCTCTGTGGGATGAAGACTTTGATGTGGTTCACTTGCACGAACCCTTGGCTCCCGGCCCAACTGTGACTGCTGCGCTCCTCAAGACGGCGCCGCTAGTGGGCACTTTTCATGCTGCAGGCGAGCAGCCGGCCTATAAAAAACTCTCGGCTCTTGCCACATGGTTTGGCAACCGCCTCGATGCTCGTGTCGCTGTGTCAGAAGAAGCAAAGCTCATGGTTGCCGATGTCATGAAAGACGATGTCCGTGTGCTGTTCAACGGAGTTGAAGGGGACCGGTTTCGTAACGCTGAGCCTTGGCCCAGTTCGTCTCCTACGGTGTTCTTTCTCGGCCGCCATGAACCAAGAAAGGGCCTCGAGGTTCTGCTGCGAGCAGCCGCTGAGTTACCAGATGACACCCAGATCTGGATTGGAGGAACTGGGCCTCAGACGGAAGATCTGAAGCAGCGCTACCCGGACCCCCGGGTGCACTGGCTTGGACGCATTACCGATCAAGAACGAGAGCGGCGCATGAGCGCAGCCACAGTATTTTGTGCACCTTCACTTGGAGGGGAGTCCTTCGGGATCATTCTGCTCGAGGCAATGGCAGCCCAGACCACGGTGGTGGCATCTTCCATCTCCGGGTACTCGCAGGTAGCGAACTCTTCGCACGGCCTCGCTGCTGAACTTGTAGAACCGGGCAACCCTGCCGCCTTGGCAGTTGCGCTCAACAAAGTTCTGCGTGAGCCAAAACTGGCTGAATCGCTGCGGGCTGCTGGCATGGTGAGGGCCAAGGAGTTTGACTTGGAACTGCTCTGTGATGAATACCTGGCGATCTACTCGGACCTCATAGCTGCTGCTCACGAAGCGCCAGCAAAGGCCACCTCGCTCAGGGTAAGGGTCCGCTAAGGACCATACTCAAAGCGGCTGGCACCCTCCTGTACCCTTCAGTGCAATGCAGGCGCAGCCATCCCTCGATAAATCGGCAAAACGACTTGAACACAATGTGCTGTTCCTTGGGATACTCGCAGCGCTAGTAGTCGGCGGTCTTGTGATGCTCGTTCAACCCATTGTTGGAGCTGTAGTTGCCGCTGTTCTGTCGTTACTCTGGTTTCTCTTACTTCGCGAGAAATTAGCCTCGAGCGTCAGGCAAATGCTTGATGGACTGGACCTCAAACCACTTCGCGCTGGGTCGAATCCGCAACTCGATAACTTGCTCGAAGGCCTCTGCGCAACGAGCGGTGTGACCAACCCCGAGGTCTACCTACTTGAGTCGACCTCGATGAACGCGTTTGTGGCAGCAAACAAATCGGGATGCTCCGTGATTTTGACGACTGAGTTGGCAGAGGGACTCGGTCGGCTCGAACTCGAAGGTGTCATTGCCAACTTGCTCGGCAGGCAGCGCGACGGCTCTGCACGGTATGCAACCTCGGTGATATCGATGTTTGGAATCTCAGGTTATGGGGCGCGAAAGTTGGCAGGTGGCCTAGGGGAGCAGCGCTCCGTGCGATCGGACATGGCGGCCATCGACCTGACCCGCTACCCACCGGGTCTTATCTCTGCCTTCTCAGCGATGCAGGAGGCGGGAACCACTCTTTCGAATGTTCCCGCAACTACCACACCTATGTGGATTGCTCCGGTCTCTGAAGCTTCAAGCCAAGAGAGCTCACCCCTTGCTGACACATCGATGCAGCCACTGACCTATCGAATCGCAGTGCTTCAAGAACTGTGAATGAGCCAACCTGAAAGCGGCAAACTATGTCTGATGAGAGCAACAGCAACAGCAACAGCAACAGTGCTGATGATTCTGGCCAAGGTGCCCCCGTGGTAGATCGCGCAGCTACGCGTGCCTCGCAACATAAGCGCCCGAATAACAAACTTGTTCTAGGTGCTTGCATGCTTGCCGTTGTGCTGATCGGCTCTGGAGTCGCAGGTTTGGGCCTCAGTGGCTGCGGCAAAAAGGACGAGCCAGCGGCACCTTCAACGACCAAAGCCGAAGTCGTAACCACCACCACAACCACCACGATTGCAGTGGGGCCAACTTCAGCGCTGACCGGTGTGCAACTTAACCTTGACGACACCGCAGGGGCGGCACTTCTTGCCCGCCCGGTACTTGTTGCCAAGATGGACAACTCTCCCGAGGCCATGCCACAGATCGGGATCGAGCAGGCAGACATGGTGATCGAACTCAAAGTCGAAGGCATTAGCCGTTACATGACCGTGTTTCAGTCAAAAGATGTGCAACAGGTTGGCCCCATCCGCTCGGCTCGCACCAGTGACCCTGACTTGCTCGCAATGTTCGGCCGGCCGCTAGTCGCATGGTCGGGCGGAAACGAGAACGTGGTGCAGGTCATGGCCGACACCCCATGGATTCAGAGCGTGAGTCACAGCCAAGCCCCCGATGCCTACTCTCGCTCAAAAGCCAAAAAAGCGCCGCATAACCTGATTCTGGATGTTCCAAAGATCTATACCTACGCAGATCAGCCACCCGTATTGCCGAACAAACTCTTTGACTACGTTGCTGCTGGGCAAGACCCCGGAGGGACCCCAGTTCTCGGATTCGATATGAAGGTCGGCATGTCTCCCTTGGGATTCGTCTGGGATCCAGCAAGAGGCGCATGGTTGCGTTGGTCGAACAACCGTCGGCACCTTGCAGCCGATGGGGTTCAGATTGCACCTACGAACGTGGTTGTCCTCGAGACTCCCTATGCCGCATCTGCAGCGGACTCACGGTCCCCAGAAGCTCAGACCTTGGGTTTTGGCAACGCTTGGGTGTTTACCCAGGGCCGAATGACCGTGGGAACTTGGGTGCGCAGCGCTCGTGACCAAGCTTGGAAGCTGACCTCAGCGGATGGGCAGCCAATGTTGTTAACCCCAGGTTCTACCTTTGTGGAACTTCCAGAAGCGGGTACCAGCCCGAGGGTGCTTGACCAAGCCACGGTCGATCAATTGCAAGCTGGCTAAGCCTTCCCACGGCCTTGATGAGGCAGTGGCAGAGTTCACCGATACCCCGGTCCCAATCTGGGTGCCTCGCGTAAGTAGACTATGAGAATGTCTTCTACGTCCTCTGAACCCACCGTGCACTCAACCGGCTCCCAACTCGTCAAGCGTGGACTCGCAGAGATGTTCTGTGGTGGAGTCATCATGGATGTAGTCAATCCTGAGCAAGCTCGGATTGCAGAGGATGCTGGTGCGTGTGCCGTTATGGCACTTGAGCGGGTTCCTGCAGATATTCGCGTTGACGGTGGAGTCGCCCGCATGAGTGACCCCGAGATGATCCAAGGAATCCAAGCTGCGGTGACAATTCCCGTTATGGCGAAGGCCCGGATCGGTCACTTTGTCGAAGCGCAGATTCTTGAAGCACTTGGCGTTGATTACATCGACGAATCCGAGGTGCTCACCCCCGCCGACGAGGCTCACCACATCGACAAGTGGAAGTTCACGGTTCCGTTTGTCTGCGGTGCAACGAACTTGGGTGAAGCCCTTCGCCGGATCTCCGAGGGTGCTTGCTTAATTCGCTCCAAGGGCGAAGCAGGCACTGGCAATATCGTTGAAGCTGTTCGGCACCTCCGCTCCATCAATGGAGACATTCGTGCGTTGACGCTGGCTGATTCGGCTGAACTGTTTGACTGGGCCAAGCAACTGCGTGCACCGCTTGGGCTTGTTCAGGAGATTGCCGAAACAGGCAAGCTTCCCGTACCGCTGTTTTGTGCTGGGGGAATTGCAACGCCTGCCGATGCGGCGCTCGCCATGCAACTTGGTGCTCAGGCTGTGTTTGTTGGTTCCGGGATCTTCAAGTCAGATGATCCTGCGCCACGAGCAAAGGCAATTGTCGAGGCAACCACGAACTACATGGATGCGCATATCCTGGCCAAGGTCAGTCGTGGCCTCGGCGCTCCGATGACCGGAATTGGCATGGATGATCTTGATATCAAACTTGCCGACCGCGGCTGGTGACCACAGGCGTCTTAGCTCTACAGGGAGCGTTTGCTCTGCATCAAAGCCGACTCGAGTCGCTTGGCGAACGAGTGGTCCAGGTTCGAATCCCTGCAGATCTTGAGGGCCTTGATCGGCTGGTGGTGCCTGGTGGAGAGTCAACTACGGTTTCGATGCTTGCTGAGCGGTTTGAACTGATCGAACCGCTTACTGAATTCGCCCAGTCTGGGAAGGCTGTCCTCGGCACCTGCGCAGGCGCAATCCTGCTCTCGGCCGAGATTCAAGATGGCCGTGCAGATCAACGTTGCTTGGGAGCCATTGACATCTCAACTCGCCGCAATGGGTTTGGCCGACAAGTGGACTCCTTTGAACAAGAGGTGCAGATTCCGATTCTGGGAGAACTACCTTTCCACGCTGTCTGCATTCGCGCACCCGTTATAGAAAGGGTGGGAGAGTCAGTCACGGTTTTAGCCACAATTGACTCTCGACCCGCGCTCGTTCGTTCTGGTGCAATCATGGTGTCCATCTTTCATCCAGAACTCGTTGACGACTTGCGTATCCACCAACTGTTTTTGGCGATGTAGCTACCCAATCTCTACACCGAGCGAATTTCTACACCGAGCGAATTTCTAAACCGATCAATCCAGTACAGCGAACCAGTTACTACAGCCAACAGCGACACCTAGAGCAGCAGCTCAGCTAGCAGCTAATACCAAAGGGGAACTACATGTCCGGCCACTCCAAATGGGCAACAATCAAACACAAAAAAGGGGCAGCCGACGTCAAGCGAGGCAAGCTCTTTGCCAAGTTGATTCGGCAGGTCGAGGTGGCGGCAAAGAATGGTGGGGGAGACCCAGACATGAATCCGAACTTGCGGACCATGTTCCAAAAAGCCAGAGACGCCTCTGTTCCGATCGACACGATTGAGCGGGCTATCAAGCGGGGCACGGGTGAACTCGAAGGGGTTATCTACGAGGAAGTGAACTACGAGGGCTACGCCGGTCACGGGGTTGCTGTTTTTGTCGAGACCCTCACTGACAATCGCAATCGTACGGGCCCAGAGATGCGTTCCACCTTCTCTAAACTTGGTGGATCTATTGCAGAACCCGGTGCCGTTGCTTGGCAGTTCGAGCGCAAGGGAATCCTCCATGTAGTTGGAACCATGGACGAGGACGAGATCATGATGGCAGCGCTTGATGCCGGAGCGGACGATGTGGCCCGTGACGGTGAATTCTGGGCGGTTACTTGCGAGGCAACCCTGACATCCATCCTGCGCACGGCACTCGAAAAAGAAGGGGTCACCGTTGACTCCTCTGACCTCACGATGATTCCCACATCAATGGTTGAGCTCGACGACATCGCTGCTGTGAGGTCCGTACTCAAGCTCATCGACGCATTAGAAGAGAACGATGATGTGCAGGATGTCTACGCAAACTTCGACATCCCCGATGCTTTACTCGAACAGCTTGCGCAGTAGCGGTTCAGGGCACCGCTGAGTTCGGGGTCACACGGTGAGAACTCCGCTGATACTA
Source organism: Actinobacteria bacterium IMCC26207 (assembly GCA_001025035.1). Taxonomy (GTDB): domain Bacteria; phylum Actinomycetota; class Acidimicrobiia; order Acidimicrobiales; family Microtrichaceae; genus IMCC26207. The sequence continues at coordinate 768,687 of LCZK01000010.1, read as the reverse complement.
AGATCGAACCTGTGTTCGTTCTTGGAGTTGACCCTGGTTTGACTCGTTGCGGCTATTGCGTTTTGCGGGTATCTCGCCACAAGACCGAAGCCGTAGCGCTTGGCGTGCTTCGTACTGACCCCGCTTCAGCAATTCCCGTCCGCCTAGCTGAACTTTGGGCCGATATTCGCCAACTACTGAATGAGTTTTCTCCTCAGGCTGTGGCCATAGAGCGCGTGTTGTTTCAAACCAATGTGCGAACAGCAATGTCGGTTGCTCAGGCCTCGGGAATTGTGATGGCCGAAGCGGCGAGCAGGGGCATAGACGTCGTGGAGTATTCGCCAAATCAGGTCAAAGATGCTGTAGCTGGCTACGGCGGCGCAGATAAAGAACAGGTGCAACAGATGGTGCAGGTCCTACTCAAACTCGATGAACCGCCTCGCCCTGCCGACGCCGCTGATGCTGCTGCGATTGCACTGACGCATGTGGCCTTTACTGCTGGATTGCAGTTCGCTTCAGTCCGGGGTACGTCCACATGATCGGCTCCCTGCGAGGAGAACTGTTGGATCGTACCGATGCCGAACTGCTGATCGAAGTTGCCGGCTTGGGGTATCGAGTCCAAGTCACCCCAGCTGTGGTGGATCAGGTCGGGTCAATAGGTTCCGAGGTGTTCCTCTTCATTCATCACCATCAGCGCGAAGACGCGGGGACCCTCTTTGGCTTTGGTTCTCTTGACGAGCGACGCGTGTTTGAAACGCTGATTTCCACTCATGGCGTTGGTCCCTCAATGGGCCTTGCAATCCTGTCCGTTCATTCTCCACTTGGTCTTCGACAGGTGCTCGCAACAGATGACATCGATGGGCTCTGTATGGTGCCCGGGGTAGGAAAGAAGACAGCCGCACGGCTGCTCATTGAGCTAAAGACACGACTCAAGGTGCCGGAGGGAGTTGCGTCTTCATCGGCTGGAGGTGGCGCTGGCACTGCGGGCAACTCTGCTCGCGGAGACGTGCGAGATGCTCTGCTCGGCCTGGGATACGGCCCGGAGGAGGTTGCCCGAGTTCTCTCAGAGTTGCCCGAGGCCACCGATACCTCTGACCTCTTGCGGCAAGCGCTGCAGCGACTAGCGGCGGCCTAACAACATGACTAGGACAAAGGCAGCCTGATGGCCCGAGATGAACTACTGGACCCTGTGCCCGATGAGGAAGATCGTGAACTCGAAGGCAGCCCTGTGGCCTCGGCAGGAAGCCAGACACTAGGAGCCACGGAAGCGGACTCGGGCATTCGCGCCGATGTTCTCGATGATGCTTCTGATCCAGTGCTATCGCTGCGGCCACGTTCCCTCGCAGAGTTTGTTGGCCAGACAGAACTCAAACGTCGACTCTCGGTCATTCTTGAAGCAGCTCGCCGTCGCGGGCAGGCACCCGATCACTTTCTGTTCGCAGGTCCTCCAGGGCTTGGCAAGACTTCCCTCTCTGTCATCGTTGCAGCAGAAATGGACGTCACACTGCATGTCACCTCGGGGCCAGCGCTCGAACGCCCCGGAGACCTCGCTGCGATTCTGACGAAACTCGGAGAGGGAGACGTGCTCTTCATCGACGAGATCCATCGTCTCTCGCGCTCTATCGAGGAGGTCCTCTATCCCGCAATGGAGGATTTTCAGCTCGACATCGTTCTTGGCAAGGGGCCAGCGGCCCGGTCGATTCGACTTGATCTACCTAACTTCTGCCTAGTTGGTGCAACCACCCGAACTGGGCTCATAACCGGTCCGCTCAGAGATCGCTTTGGACTTGTAGCCAGATTGGATTATTACGAGCCGCATGACTTACAAGCCATCGTGCAACGCGCCGCGGCGATTCTTGACGTAGAGATCGACTCAGAAGGAGCAGTTGAGATTGCCCGCCGATCTCGCGGAACTCCTCGTATAGCCAATCGCCTGCTGCGTCGAGTCAGAGACGTGGCCGAGGTCGAGGGAGACGGCCGCATTAACGCAGCCGCAGCCCAACAAGGCCTAGAGATCTTCGGTATCGATTCCCTCGGACTAGACAAATTAGACCGGTCAATCCTCTCCGCTCTGTGTCAACGCTTCGGCGGCGGCCCGATTGGGCTGTCGACCTTAGCCATTGCAGTGTCGGAGCCTACCGAGACTGTTGAAGATGTCTACGAGCCGTTCTTGATCCAACAAGGACTCATGTTGCGAACCCCTCGCGGCAGAATGGCCACTACGGCTGCTTGGAAGCATCTGGGATTAGTTCCCCCTGCTGCGGCACAAGAAGGAACTGACCTTTCCCTCTTTGAATAAGTGCGGGGACACGTGTGAATTGTGTTTTACCCCTAGTCTCAGCTTCTTCTTTTCTTGATCTCGTGCTTTGCTAGTCATAGAGCATTTCTGTTTCCTAGGTATTTTCCACTGACCCCCACCTAATTCAAGGAGTTTCCCGATGGAGCGTTCACTATTCGAAGAAGAACACGAGATGTTCCGCAAAGCTTTTCGTACCTTCTTGGAACGTGAACTGGTGCCCCATCGTGAGGAGTGGGAAGCCGCCGGAGTGATCGACCGTGAGGTCTTTGCAAAGGCCGGTGCCTCTGGGTTCTTGGCAATGTCCGTTCCCGAAAAATTCGGTGGCGCAGGAGTCGACGACTTTCGATACAACTTGATCATTGCCGAAGAAATCTGTTCAGCCGACGTGTACCCAGCAGGGTTGGGGATGACCCTTCATAGCGATGTGTGCCTTCCCTATTTCTTGGATTATTGCAATGAAGAGCAGCAGGCACGCTGGCTACCGGGGATTGCCTCGGGTGAACTGATTACTGCAGTGGCTATGACAGAGCCGGGCATTGGATCCGATTTGGCATCGATGAGCACCACTGCACTAAGAGATGGCGACACCTACATTCTGAACGGTTCCAAAACCTTCATCACGAACGGGATCTTGTCGGACCTCGTCATCGTTGCCTGCAAGACCGACCCCACCCAGCGGCACGCTGGCATGTCACTGCTTGTGGTCGAGACTGGGATGGAAGGATTCGTTCGAGGCCGCAACCTAGACAAACTCGGCATGCATTCTCAGGACACAGCGGAGTTGTTCTTCAGTGATGTTCGTGTTCCCGTAGAGAACCGGATTGGCGATGAGGGCCAAGGGTTCAAGTTGCTCGTCAAGAATCTGCCACAGGAGCGGCTCTCGATAGCGATGGCCGGCGTTGCACATGCGCGGGCGATTCTGAATTGGACCACCGAGTACTGCAACGAGCGCACCGCATTCGGACAAAAGATCGGCAGCTTTCAGAACAGCCGCTTCAAGCTTGCCGAAATGCAAACCGAGATCACCATCGCCGAGAGCTTTATCGATAAGAGCGTGCTTGCCCTCAACGAGGGGACGCTGACTGCAGAGGAAGCCGCAATGTCGAAATGGTGGTGCACCGAACTCCAAAAGAAGGTGGCTGACATCTGTGTGCAGCTACACGGGGGCTACGGCTACATGAACGAGTATGCAGTAGGTCGCGCCTACACGGATGCTCGAGTGACCTCGATCTATGGCGGAACCACCGAGATTATGAAAGAGATCATCGGTAAATCGATGGGCTTCTAATCGGGCGTCTGTTACTCGTATGCGCACCGAGGACCTGAACTACGACCTACCCGAGGCCGCCATTGCGCAAACCCCAGTTACTCCCCGAGACTCGGCAAAATTGCTGGTCGATCTGGGCCCTGAGGCTCAGCCTCAAGATGCGGTCGTGGCGGATCTAGCTGACTTTTTGCTGCCGAGTGATCTACTCATTCTGAATGAGACCAGGGTGCTGCCAGCGAGGGTGGCTGTACTTCGCTCCGGCGGAGGTGCAGGTGAGGTCCTCCTGCTGGAGCCACTCGAAGACGAAGATGAAGGATGGTGGGAGGCACTTTGTCGGCCATCTCGCAAGATGCGCGCTGGGGAGCAAGTCAGAGCCGCCGTTGGATCCCTGAAATTTGAAATCGGTGAAGACCTTGGGCAGGGCCGAAGAAAAGTCCGTCCGATCCATCAGGGAAATTTGCTACAAGAACTCGAACGTTCGGGAGAGGCTCCCTTGCCTCCGTATATCCATGAGCGACTCAGCGATCAAGAGCGCTATCAGACGGTGTTCTCGCATCGTCCAGCTTCCGCTGCTGCGCCAACGGCGGGCCTGCACATCACTGCCGAGCTTTTGGCGAAGATCGCAGAGAAGGGCGTGCAGATCAACACAGTAGAACTCGTTGTTGGCCTCGATACCTTTCGCCCAGTGACTGCAGAGAACCTTGAGGATCACCAGATTCATTCGGAGTGGTATCAGGTACCTGCCGAGACATGGGAGCAGGTCAAGACTGCTCAGGCCACAGGTCGGCGTGTTGTCGCAGTAGGCACAACTAGTGTTCGCGCCCTTGAATCAGCCGCTGCGAGTTCCCAACTTCAGGGCAGAACGCGACTGTTCATTACCCCCGGTTTTCAGTTCGAGGTGGTGGACGTCTTGATGACTAACTTTCATCTGCCACGCTCATCATTGCTCGCAATGATTCAGGCTTTTATTGGTCCAAGTTGGCGAGATCTCTACAGCACCGCTCTGCAACGTGACTACCGATTCCTGTCATTCGGGGATGCCATGCTTCTGCAACGAGGACCGCTGCTGCAACGAGGACCTAGTCTAAAGGGTGACCATGAAGCTCAAGCTTGAGATCACAGCCACAGATGGTCTGGCCCGAACTGGCGTCGTCAGCACCGCTCGAGGCTCGTTTGCAACTCCCGTGTTCATGCCTGTAGGTACTCGGGGTGCCATCAGGTCCCTGAGCACTCATGAACTCGCTGGCCTGCGCACGCCTGAAGGCAGCCGGGCCGAGATTCTGCTCGCAAATACATATCACCTCATGCTCAGACCCGGGGCAGAGACCGTGGACACCCTTGGAGGATTGCACCGCTTTAGCGGATTCACGGGGCATATGCTGACCGACTCTGGCGGGTATCAGGTGTTTTCTCTTGCCCCCAAGGTGACCGCTGAGGGGGCAAGGTTCAAGTCCACCTATGACGGGACGAGTCACATGCTCACTCCAGAAGGGGCGGTCAAGACTCAAGAGTTGCTCGGGGCTGATATGCAGATGGTTCTTGATGTCTGCGCGCCACTTCCCTCGACTGAGTCAGTGCTTCGCGAAGCCGTAGAGACCACCGCTGCGTGGGCTGCTCGCGCACGTCTCGCACATCGCCGTACCCATGACCAAGCATTGCTCGGCATTGTGCAAGGCGGAGACAACATCACGTTGCGACGCGAGTCTGCGCAGCGCACGGTAGCGCTTGATTTCGATGCTTACGCTGTGGGCGGACTGTCTGTTGGAGAGACCAGAGAGCGAATGTTGCCAGCGTTGCAGTCTGCACTCGCTGAGCTTCCGGTCGACCAACCGCGCTACTTGATGGGCGTGGGGGATCCGCTTTCGATTCTTGAAGCAGTCTCGCTCGGAGTGGACATGTTTGATTGCGTCCTGCCTACCCGCCTTGCACGTCACGGGACGCTGCTCACAAATGGCGGGCGACTGAACATCAAGCGAGCCGAGTTTGCTCGAAGTGAGGATCCAGTCGATCCAAACTGCCCCTGCGCCACCTGCGTCAATTATCCCCGAGGCCTACTCCGCCACTTGAGTTGCCTTGGTGAGAGCACTGCGCACACGCTCTGCACCATTCATAACCTGACTTGGATTTTGGGTTTTGTGGATCAGATCCGCACCGCAATTCTGGCTGGGAAGCTTGAAGATTTCCGTTCCCAAGTCACCCCTGTCTGGTCGACAATGGGGCCCGGGCTAGGGGAGTAACCACTGCAGGCCCGTAGTGGAGTTCTGATCGACAGATGCAAGGGCCTAGACTCTACCCACTGTGATTACTTTCCTCCTGACCATCCTCGCTCAAGAAAAAAAGGGCGGCGGTAGCATTACTGGTCTCCTCATCATCCTGATCCCTATGGGCGCGATCTTGTACATGACGATCATGCCGCAGCGGAAACAGCGGCAAAAGCAGGCCGCACTGTTGTCAAAGCTCGATGTCGGTGATGAGGTCATTACGACTGGTGGAATCATCGGGACGATCACCTTTGCCGAGGATGACCTCTATCACATAGAGATTGACACCGATGTAGTGATTCGCATCGCCAAGTCCGGTGTTGCGAAGAGCTTGGCCGAACCCGCCGTAGCCGAAAAAGGTAAGTCAAGTTCCAAAGGTGCCTCTCGTAGCCGCAAGGGCTTGCTCGCTGGAGCCCTAGGTGGTGCAGCACCTGAGGATGCTGAGAGCGCCGAGGTTACCGAAAACTCTGAAGATTCAGAACCTACAGAAGTTGATTCTCAGGCTTCCTCGGAGCAGATCAACAAGAAGTAGGGAACAAAGAAGTACATTTACTGTTCTTCTGAGGGGCACAGGGCGTAGCAAGGGGTCACCTAGGGTTCACAAACTCTGCGGTTCTCCCTACCGCTGCCCTTGTAGCAACCTCACAGAACCTTAGATCTCTCGAAGGAAGTCAATGCGACAGCACCCAGTTCGAATCATGGTGGCCACGATGGTCGTGGTCTACGGATTGCTCTTTGCGACCATCTTGATGGGCAAGAGTCCCAAGCTAGGCCTTGACCTGCAAGGTGGTATCTCGGTCAACCTGCAACCCGTGGAGAAGGGCAAGGTCATCGATAACGTCTCGGATGAGCAGTTTGAGCAGGCCATTGAAATCATCCGCAAGCGAGTAGATGCCCTTGGTGTTGCCGAGCCTGAGGTCTCACGTCAGGGAAACACCATCTCTGTTCAATTGCCTGGAGCAAAAGACCAAGCCGAGGTACTCGCAGTAGTTGGTTCAACGGCGCAACTTGAGTTCCGTCCCGTTCTCGCCATTGTTGGCAAACTCCCAACAGGTAAGGACAAAACCAAAGCCGACGAAACCGTCGCCAGGCTCCGCAAGGAACTTGCGATTCCTGATGGCGTCACCACGGCACAGGTCGTAGCTGATGAGCAGGCAAAGAGCCCTACAACTCCTGCTGTTGACCCCAATGCCCCAGCAGCGGCACCCGCAGACGCAACCGTAGTAACCGAGCCAGCAACGACGGACACGACTCAGGCTCCTAGCGGAGGTGGTAGGTCGTTCCTCGCTGGCCGCGCAGCCTCGCAGGAAACGCCTCCAGGTGCCGATCCTGTGCCCACTTCTGAGCCTGCGACTACGGCTTCGCCCACCACAACAGTTCCGCCTACTCCGCTGAACCAGTGGGGCGTGAACGTCTATGACCCCAAGTTTGCTGAGTTGTACCAAACTGAAACGCAACTAGCAGCAGAGCTCACGCCTACGGCCGAACAAACTCCCGAGGGAGAGGTCACCCTGAAGGGCGAAGACGGAACGGTGTACAAGCTTGGGCCCGTAGCAGTAGATGGCCGAGCAGTCAAAGGGGCAACGGCGAGTCTGGGACAAGATGGAAAGTGGACGGTGAATCCATCGTTCAAGGCCGGTGTGGACAACATCGATGCGTTCAATGCAATCGCAGCGAAATGCTACGCAGGTGACCCGACATGTCCCGATCAAGGAGGCGGCAAGGGACAACTCGGAATTGTTCTTGACGGTGTGGTTCTCTCTGCTCCAACAATTAACACACCATCCTTCGATGCCGACTCCATTCAAATCTCGGGCAGCTTTACCAAGGACGAGGCCGAGTCGCTCTCTGTGGCTCTTCGTTACGGCTCCCTACCTATACAACTCGAGCCGCAACAAGCCGAAACCATCTCTGCAACCCTTGGGCAAGGCGCACTCGAGGCGGGAATCATTGCAGGCCTCATCGGGGTACTGATTGTTCTGTCTTATCTGATGTTGTACTACCGACTGCTCGGCTTGGTCACCGCTGTGAGCCTGAGCCTCTCGGCCTCGATGCTCTGGGTCATCATGAGCAATCTGCAGGCCACCGTGACACTTGCGGGGGTGGTTGGCATCGTCGCCTCAATTGGTATCTCGTTGGATTCCAGCATTGTGTTTTATGAAAGCCTGAAGGAGGACGTACGAAACGGTTCCTCCTTACGTTCCTCTGCCGACAAGTCCTTCACTGCGGCCTATTCCACTATCGTCAAGGCAGATGTGGCCTCTCTGATTGGTGCAGGTGTTCTGTACTGGCTGTCTATTGGCCCCGTACGCGGGTTCGCCTTTTACCTTGGTGTAGCCACCCTGCTCGACCTCTTTACTGCTTACTTCTTCTTACGCCCAGCAGTAGTGGTGTTCGCTCGGTCCAAGTTTGGTGAGTACCCGAAGCGGTTCGGAATTCCCGTGGATGACCTTGAGGGCTATACCGACGGACGAATTGCTGTTGCCGCATCCAAGAAAGTTGCCGTTCCAGCAGGAAAGGATCTCTCATGAACTCTCTGTCCAAGGTGTACCGGGGAGAAAACGACTTCAATTTTCAACGTAGTTGGATTCCCCTTGGCATTGTTTCGCTCATTCTCGTCATCGGATCGATTCTCTCGATTGCCGTGCAAGGTCTTGATTTGTCTATTGACTTTGAGGGTGGATCCATCTGGGAGGTGCCCTCGAAAACTTTCACCACTGATGAAGCAACCACTGTGCTCGACACCTTTGGCACCAATGCCGGCGAGAAGTACCAAGTAGCCACCACCACCGATGGTGTGCGGCTGGTGCGTATCTCGGGCCGAGTCGACACCATTGAGGAAAGCCAAAAGGTGGTAGCCGCTCTTGCCGAGGCTGCAAACATAGATGTCACCGAAGTCGCAGTCACCACAGTCGGTCCGTCCTGGGGTAAGGACATCACCAAGTCAGCGCGCAACTCGCTCATTATCTTTATGGTGCTTGTTGCTGCCTACATTGCTTGGCGACTTGAACCCAAGATGGCTGCCTCGGCAATGGTGGCTGTGTTTCACGACATCATCATCACCGTGGGCTTTTACTCGGTGTTCCACCTAGAGGTATCTCCTGCAACGGTGATCGCCTTCCTCACCATCCTTGGCTATTCCCTCTACGACACCATTGTTGTGTATGACCGATTGCAGGAGAACGGGGTCAAACTCACCAGGACGGGTCAGTACACCTACAACGGCATCGTACGCCGATCGCTCAATCAAGTCCTCATGCGCTCGGTGAACACCACCACAGTCACGCTCATTCCTGTTCTCTCCATGTTGGTGGTGGGCAAATACATCTTTGGTGAGCCGACCTTGGGTGACTTCTCTCTTGCCCTCCTGATTGGGCTGGCCTCGGGTGCGTACTCCTCGATCGCTGTAGCCACTCCGCTGACAGCAGTTCTCAAGGAGCGCGAGCCTCGCTACAAAGAGATTCGGACCCGCATGATTGCCAAAGGTATTGATCCAAACGAGACCGCTTGGCATGGAGTGAACGTGACGGGTGCACCTGCCTCAGGATCGACTCGGCCAGGAGTGGTCAGGCCCACTGTGGCAGCGGGTTCGAGTGCTCCGGCGCTGACCACGAACATCGGTGGCCACCCTCCGCGGCCAAGAAAGAAAAAGAAGACCTGAGGCCGCGCTCCCCAAGAGCCTTTCGGCTCGGTAGCGTGGTAGTAGTCGGACCGAGCCCACAGGAGGTGACCCATGGCAACAGTGACAAGGGTTCTTCCTTGGCGTCGCCATAGCCAGCCCCCAGCGATGGAGGTTCAAGAGATCATTGAGCAGTATCGGAAGTTCCATCCGAAACGCTCAACTGAGGTCATTTCCGAGGCCTATCGCATGGCCGCCGGAGCTCATCAGGGGCAACTACGACGCTCAGGCGAGCCTTACATCACCCATCCTCTTGCAGTGGCTGGCATCGTCGCCCGCTACGGAATGGACGATGTCACCATTGCGGCAGCGCTGCTGCACGATGCTGTAGAAGACACTGTGATCACCCTGGAGGAGCTCGAAGAGAAGTTCGGAGCAGAACTCACCGCCATTGTGGACGGGGTCACCAAGCTGGAGCGGATTCACTTCGATACTAAAGAGGCGCAGCAGGCTGCCACGATGCGCAAGATGCTCGTGGCGATGGCAAAGGACTTGCGGGTGCTCGTCATCAAGCTCGCTGACCGGCTTCACAACATGCGTACTATTGCTGCGCTTCCGGCTTGGAAACAAGAGCGAACTGCCCAAGAAACCCTTGATATTTATGCACCACTTGCTCATCGCCTTGGGATGCAAGAGATCCGCCAACAGCTCGAAGACCTTTGCTTTTCCTCGCTCTACCCTCGGCGATATGCCGAGGTGGACCATATGGTGGCTGAACGTGCACCCGAACGTGATGCCTATGTCGACGCAGTCATCGACGAAATTAGAGACCGTCTAGCAGAGGTGAATATCACCGCGGCTGTCACCGGTCGCCCGAAGCACCTCTGGTCGATTTATGAAAAAATGGTCGTTCGAGGCAAAGCCTTTGAAGAGATCTTCGACCTGATTGGCATCCGGCTAGTAGTCGACAGTTCCAAGGATTGTTACGCAGCGCTCGGGTCAATTCATGCCATGTGGACTCCCGTTCCGGGGCGGTTCAAGGACTACATCGCTATGCCCAAGTTCAACCTGTATCAGTCGCTGCACACCACAGTGATTGGTCCAGAGGGCAAGCCCATCGAGGTGCAGATACGCACGCCAGAGATGCATAACCGCGCCGAATGGGGGGTAGCTGCGCACTTCTCCTATAAGGAGGGCACCACAGAGGACATGACTTGGTTATCTCGCATTGTTGGTTGGCAACAAGAGATGACCGACCCCGGCGAGTTCATGGCAAACCTCAAGATCGATCTTGACCAAGATGAGGTGTTTGTCTTTACTCCCAAAGGCGATGTCGCAACGCTTCCAGCAGGAGCCACCCCCGTTGATTTTGCGTATTCGATTCACTCCGAAGTTGGGCATCGATGCATTGGAGCGCGGGTAGCCGGCAGGCTGGTACCGCTCGATACTGAACTGCAGTCTGGGGATACTGTCGAGATCTTTACCTCAAAGGTTGCTGGCGCGGGTCCGAGCCAGGACTGGCTCAACTTTGTTGCTACCCACGCTGCAAAATCTCGAATCAAGCAGTGGTTCTCTCGGGAGCGTCGGGGAGATGCACTCGATTCTGGCCGTGAATCCCTAGTAAAGGCCATGCGACGAGAAGCACTGCCGGCTCAAAAGATTTTGGGCGGCGAGGTCATGCTCGAGGTTGCACTCCAACTGAAGTATCAGTCAGTCGAGGCGCTCTTCACAGCAATCGGAGAGCACCATGTGTCTCCCGAATCGGTGGCCAGCAGGATTGCGGAACTGTTGCGAACCGCTGCAGGCGATCGTGAAGAGGTGGTGTCTACTCCCAACCGCTCGGTCAACCGCCGCCAAGGTCGGCCAGCGGGCGTGCATGTCGAAGGCTATGACGATGTTCTGGTGCGAATGGCTCGATGCTGCACTGCTGTTCCCGGAGATGACATCATCGGCTTTGTTACCCGCGGTCGGGGTGTCTCTGTTCATCGAACCGACTGCGCCAATGCCACCTCGCTCGCGGCGGCGCAGGGCGAACGCATTATTCATGTGGAGTGGGATTCAGACTCAACAGGAAACTTTGTTGCCTTGGTGGAAGTCAAAGCGCTTGACCGACCCAGACTTCTGCAAGATGTCACCGCCACCCTGTCCGACAACCATGTGAATATCGTCAGCAGTCAGAGTACCTGTGGCCAAGATCGTGTCTCGAAGATGCGTTTCGAATTTGAACTCGCTGACCCAAGCCATCTTGATACTCTGCTGAATAGGTTGCGAACGATCGACAGCGTCTACGACGCGTATCGGGTGATACCTGGCTCTGCGAGTCAACATTGAGTTTCCTCGTTTATTGCATACAAGGAGTGAGATGAAAATCCGAGTACTTATCTGCCTAGTCGTGGCTTCTGTTTCACTGGTTGGGTGTAGCGGAGGATCAGATTCCTCAAGCGACTCCAAGAGCGACTCCTCGAGCGACACCACAGCAGGAGCGAACAATGCTGCCGAGAACTGCAAGGCAGAGCCAGCTCCAGATGTGGACTACCACGACTGTGATCTAGAGGGTGCTTATGGCGACAAATTGACCGGTGCCGACCTGAGCGGAGCGAATCTGTCGGGAGCCAACCTCGAACTAGCGGATCTCACCGCCACGAATCTTACGGGGGCAGATTTATCGAATGCCAAGCTCAAATACACAACGCTAGATAAAACGAATTTGACCGATGCCAATCTGACCGGAGTCGTCTTGGGGGGTATGGAAGGGCCGATGTCTGCGGAAACTGCAATTTGGTCAAATACAACTTGTCCCGATGGAACCGTACAAAGTGTGCAGTGTCCAACAACGGGCAACTGACATCTTTGAGTTCTGCTCAACACAGGGCCTCTCGGGCAGGATTCATCTAGGACGAGTATTTGTCTAGGCCGAGGGAATACAACCCTTCAGGTAACCCATGCCTGCAACAGAGAGTCAGACACTGATATGGCTTCAAGAAAAAAACGAGAAGAAGCTGACTCTGACCGACCAGCACTGAGTTTGGTGTCTGACGGAGAAGCCTCGGCAGCTGAGGGGGATTCTTCGTCTGTGGATGCACCCTCTGACGAACAAGACAGTCCAGAGTCGATTGAAAGTGTTGATCAGCATCTGACCGCTGCCTCAACCACTGATGCAGCCGAGCCTGAACTGCCTGAAATTCCCGGACTCGCAGCTATGTCGCCCACTGAGCAGGCTCAGGCAATTCTCGAAGATGCTGACCCCGTTGCGTATTACCGAATGCTCAACGGCTTGGTTCGCTCTTCGCACTCCTCGTTGCTGCAAGCCTTGCCCTACACGCCCGCCCTAGAGTTTCACAACCCATCCTGTGTTGTGGTGGAACCGGAGCCAAGCAACATCGAAACCGTTGGCCTCTATGCACGGGCGGCCTATCCGGACTTTGACCGAATTCTGCTAGCTGCATTCAACGACCCAGCGCATGACGACCTCATGGCAGCTCTCTATCATTTGCTGATCGTCGAGAAGACAAATGTCGCAGTGGTGACCAACCACGGGCAGATCATAGACATCGCACTAGTTATGGGAGCTTGGCTCTCTGCCATGTTGGCCCCGGGACGCAGCTTTGGGGTCCTCGGTGAACACACCAGCCTGGAGCAACTCGCAGAAGTCTCCAATGTGCTGGTCTCACGCATGGTGATCACTAGGCAGGCCTTCAACGTGCCAGCAATTCAGGTGCTGCAATGCGGCTCAAGAATCTTCTTGTCCGTCCCGCAGACAGCGAGTCGCCGCCGAGCAAAACTCGAGACCGCTTTGGTGCGAGCCAACAACACCCTGATGAGAACTGCCCTAGATGCACAGCTTGCACAGGGTGGCCAGCTGCTAGCTATGGCAGCAAGCGGTAGCCAAGACCTGACTATCCCGGGTCTGATGAAAAAGGCGCGGGCTGCTTGGCGGGCACGGCGTGGAGATGACCCGGGCGAAGCCCCTACCTTGCATCTGCAACCGCTGTACGACGGGACGCTCACCCTGATGCAGTCCTGCACCTACGTGCTGCCCGTTGCTATCTGTTTGGATTCCAGCACTCCGGCCTGTGTTATCGGAGGGCTCACACGCCTGAACGGTAAAGACGACTGCCACCGGATCATGGATTGGATCGCGCTGGCACACCAAGAGGCAACCGGTACTCCAACTATTTATCACTGGCATGAGGATGACCTGCTGACACAGGTCAGAGCAAGACTCAACCGCTAGCTGAACGGGTAGCTGAACGGGTAGCTAAGCCAACCGCTGATCCGCTGTTAGCGTGGGCAACCGTGACAGAGACTCGCCGCGAGCAATTTCAAGCACTGAGAGGGATGCGAGACATTCTTCCCCCGGAATCAGCGCGTCGTCGCGAACTTACGAAGCAGTTTGTTACCCAGTGTGAGCTAGCCGGCTACCACGAGGTGGTCCCGCCGCTACTCGAGGATCTAGGAGTGTTCTTAAGGGTCGGCGAGGCTACGGACGTAGTCACCAAAGAGATGTACGACTTTGTCGATAAGGATCAAACCCGAATAGCTCTCCGACCCGAGATGACCGCCGGTGTTATGCGAGCTTTTGTTCAACACCGACCAGTGCTTCCCTGGAAGGTTTGGTACGCCGGAACAAACTTTCGCCACGAGCGACCGCAGAAAGGTCGTTACCGGATGTTTGATCAGCTTGGTGTTGAGGCGCTTGGAGTAGATGACGCTGATCTTGATGTCGAGATCATTTCCTTGGCGAGCAGGTTCTTTGCCTCGCTCGGGCTGCGGCAAGTAACCCTGCTCATCAATTCACTTGGTGAACATGAGGATCGCGAGCAGTACACCGAAGCAGTCCGCCTGTACCTGCTAGCTCATCAGTACGAACTCTCCGAGGCTTCACAGGCCACACTGGAGCGCAACCCATTACGAGTCTTGGATTCCAAGCGTGAAGAAGATCGCCAGATCATCGCTGATGCACCGCTCGTAGCCGATTACTTGTCCGAGGATTCTGCTGATCATTACGCGCGAGTCTTGTCAGGCCTTGATTCGCTGGGAGTGAGCTATACCGAAGACCCCCGCCTAGTTCGAGGCCTTGACTACTACCGACGAACCACCTTTGAGTTTGCCGCTGAGGCCTTGGACTCAGCACAAAATGCAATCGGTGGCGGTGGCCGCTACGACGGTTTGGCAGAGGCCATGGGCGGCCCAGCTACCGATGGTGTCGGTTTTGCCCTCGGGGTAGATCGCATTCTGTTGGCCTGTGATGCTGAAGGAGTTTTCGCTACGGAACCAACAATGCTCAATGTGTTCGTGATCGACACAGTCTCCGGCGATGCCGCTCGAGACATCACACATCAACTTCGTGCTGCTGGAATCTCGGCTGACCGTCGCTTTGGCGGCGGTTCCATGAAGTCGCAGATGAAGTCCGCAGACAGGTCAGGGGCACGGTTTGCTCTAATCATTGGTGAGGATGAACTCGCAGCCGATGAGGTGACGCTTCGACCCATGCTGGGCAACAAGGCCGATGGCGAACAACGCCGGGTGGCTAGGGCTGATCTACTTTCTGAGCTCAGCCGTTATTCTTCACAAACTGTTACCAATCAAATCAACCCCCATCCAGCCGATTCTGCTTCTGCTGACCCAACGAACTCCGGGACTCTCACGTGACTGCCTCTACAAGTACTTCCATGCGCTCGCACTCATGCGGCGAACTCAGCCTTGATCAAGTGGGCCAAACGGTCACGCTGTGCGGCTGGGTGGCCCGCCGTCGCGAACACGGCGAGCACCTGGCTTTTATTGACCTTCGTGATCACACTGGGTTAGTGCAATGCGTAGTTGACGGCGCAGCAGAATTGCGAAGCGAGTTCGTCGTACGAGTCACTGGAATCTTGCGGCCACGGCCCGAAGGCACTGTGAATGACCAACTCTCTACGGGGCAGGTCGAGGTGGGGGAGTGCACCGTAGAGGTTCTCTCTGCGGCAGAACCGCCCCCGTTTCCACTTGACGAGCGCGCCGCCGATGTAGACGAGACGGTTCGCCTGCGCTATCGGTATTTAGATCTTCGCCGTGAAGACATGCAGAAGAATCTGCGCACTCGGGCAAAGATCAACTCCGCAATCAGGTCGGCTATGGACGCGCAGGACTTTGTCGAGATTGAAACTCCCATGCTCATTGCCTCCACACCAGAAGGCGCTCGAGACTTTGTGGTGCCAGCACGAACCAAGCCAGGCAATTTTTATGCTTTGCCTCAAAGCCCACAGCTCTTCAAGCAGCTCTGCATGGTTGGTGGGGTTGACCGGTACTACCAGATTGCTCGCTGCTTCCGCGATGAGGACCTGCGCGCTGATCGGCAGTTTGAGTTCAGCCAACTCGATGCTGAAATGAGCTTTGCAAGCCAAGATGACGTGCTGGAATGCATTACCCGAGCGGTTTCTGCTGCTGTTGAGGTCGTCACGGGTGAAGGCATCGGCGAGGTGCCACGCATGACTTGGCGCGATGCAATGGACCGATTCGGTTCAGATAAGCCAGATGTTCGATTCGGTATGGAACTGACTGAACTCACTGCTGTGTTTGCGAAAACTGAGTTCAATGCGTTCAAGGCCTCAAGCATCAAAGGAATCTGCCATGTTGGCGCAGCGGCCGAGACCTCTCGTAGCCGACTCGACGAGCTCACAGATGACGCAAAGCGGTGGGGTGCCAAAGGCTTGGTCTGGATGCGGGTAGAAGAGGGTGAGGCTGGGCTCTCACTGAATTCTCCGGTTGCAAAGTTCTTGTCCGAAGACGAGAAGACGGGAATTTTGGATCTACTCGGCGCACAGGCTGGCGATGTGATCTACCTAGTTGCCGATGACTGGGCCAAGGTGTGTCATGTGCTTGGCCTGTTGCGTTTGGCTCTTGGCCGACCACCCGTCAATGAGGGTGGGTTCAATTTCTTATGGGTTGTGGATTTCCCCTTGTTCGAGTCGATCGATCCGATTACATCCAAACCAGTGTCTGCGCATCACCCATTTACGATGCCTCATGAGGATGATTGGGCGCTGCTCGATGGAGAGCCCGAGGACCTGCTCAAGGTTCGCTCGCAGGCCTATGACCTAGTTCTGAACGGTTGGGAGTTGGGATCGGGAAGCGTGCGAATTCATCGTTCAGATATCCAGTCCCGCATCTTTGAGTTGCTCGGTGTGAGCGCCGAGGAAGCTGCGCTGAAGTTCGGGTTCTTGTTAGATGCCTTCCGATTTGGTGCGCCTCCACACGCTGGTTTTGCATTTGGAATTGACCGCATTGTTGCCCTGCTGTTGGGTGAAGAAAATATTCGTGAGGTCATCGCATTCCCCAAGACTCAGTCGGGTGGGGATCCGCTCACAGGTGCACCTACGCCAATTGAGCCGGCTCAACTTGAGGAACTAGGTCTTCGGCTGTTGCCACAGGCCACCTAAGGAACGTTCCCTTCTTGGGGTTATCTGCGCGGACTCAGAAAGAAATTTCTTGAGGGTCCTTGAATCGAACGCCTGTTCGGAATTACACTGATGTATGTGCACGGGGGCGGTTATTCCTTCACTGTCACACCACATCAGTACGGTCATCATCACGGATAGCGACACGGCACCAACAGGCCCAACAGGGCAGGGTGAACGCCACTAGACGAGTACTTCCCCCGCAGAACGAACCAGCAGATCACCACCCGGTGACCTACCCCGGAAGAGGACAATCACATGGCAGTTGAAAGAGACAAAGCACTCGAGATGGCTCTCAGTCAGATCGAAAAGCAGTACGGCAAAGGTTCCGTCATGAAGATGGGCGAAAAGACCTCCATGGACGTGGAGTCCATCTCCACCGGAGCCCTTTCGCTAGATATCGCACTCGGCATTGGTGGGCTCCCTCGTGGGCGTGTCATCGAGATCTTCGGCCCTGAGTCATCTGGCAAGTCCACCTTGGCCATGCATGTCGTTGCCGAGGCGCAGCGTAACGGTGGAATCTGTGCCTATGTCGATGCTGAGCACGCAATGGATCCAACCTATGCCGCACGCATCGGTGTCGATGTCGACGAACTCTTGATCTCTCAGCCAGATACGGGCGAGCAGGCACTCGAGATCACTGACATGCTGATTCGCTCCGGCGCACTTGATGTAATCGTGATCGACTCCGTGGCAGCGCTCACACCCCGAGCCGAGATCGAAGGCGAGATGGGCGATACCCACGTGGGTTTGCAGGCACGTCTGATGTCCCAAGCCCTCCGTAAGCTCACTGCCAATCTCAACAAGAGCAACACCATCTGTATCTTCATCAATCAGCTCAGAGAGAAGATCGGCGTGATGTTCGGTTCGCCAGAGACCACGCCAGGTGGGCGTGCGCTCAAGTTCTACTCCTCCGTCCGGCTCGATATTCGCCGGATTGAGGCCATCAAGGATGGGGTCGAGGTGGTGGGCAACCGCACCCGAGTCAAGGTCGTAAAGAACAAGATGGCTTCTCCCTTTAAGCAGGCCGAGTTCGACATCATGTACGGCAAAGGCATTAGCCGAGAAGGTGGAGCGCTCGACCTTGCCGTGGAGTACAACATCGTCAAGAAATCGGGTGCTTGGTATACCTACGAGGGCGAACAGCTCGGCCAAGGTAGAGAAAACGCCAAGACCTTTCTGATCGAGAACCCAGAGATCATGGTCGATATTTCTGAACGGGTGATGTCCGAGTCTGGCATTGGTCAGACCGATGATGAATCTCTTGAGGAACTCGTGATCGATCCTGATGATTTGCCAATCAGTCTGGACTGACCATTCTGCCTAGACGGACAGGTGAATTTGAAGTAACCATTAGGTGCTGGTGTAGCGATCTGGGGTCGCTACACCAGTACCTTTCTGGTCTCTTGGCCGCCGCAACCTAGACTGCTCGTCATGTCTGGCAAGTACATCGTGCGCACCTTCGGCTGTCAGATGAATGAACACGATTCTGAGCGCCTTGCAGGCTTGCTCGAGGCAGATGGGCTTGAGCCCACCACTGACGTGGAACAAGCAGATGTTGTTGTGCTGAACACCTGCTGTATCCGAGAGAATGCCGATAACAAGCTCTACGGAACTCTGGGTCACCTGAAGAGCTTGAAAGAGGCTCGCCCAGGCATGGAGATCATGGTTGCGGGTTGTCTCTCTCAAAAGGACCGGGGAACTATTGCCGAACGTGCGCCTTATGTGGACGTGATTTTGGGAACCCATAACGTCCACCGAGCAGTTGATCTTCTGCATCAACGCCGAGAGACTGGCAAACCAGTACTCGAGATTCTCGAAGAGACTGTTGCCGAAGACCACGAATTATTCCCATCGGCGCTACCAGTGGTGCGTCAGGCGGGATATGCCGGGTGGGTGACTATTCAGATGGGCTGCGACAACAGTTGTGCGTTTTGTATTGTGCCCGCAGTTCGAGGCCCCGAGATCAGCCGGCCCTTCGGCGACATCCTCGCCGAGGTTGAGCGAGCTGCATCTGATGGCGTTACCGAGGTCACCTTGCTAGGCCAGAACGTCAACTCCTTCGGTCGCGACTTAACACTTCGCCTGCGGTCCCAAGGAACGTCACTCGAAGAGCCTGCAGCCAAGGTGAGCGCAGAGTTCATGGTCGGGGAGAACTGGGATCAAGAATCGGGTAGCAAAGTCCGACCTCTCTTTGCCGACCTTTTGCGCGCTGTTGGTGCTGTTCCTGGGATCCGAAGAGTTCGCTACACAAGTCCTCATCCAAAGGATCTGCGTCCAGAGACAATTGAAGCAATGGCGCAGGTAGATACCGTTTGTGAGCATCTGCACCTGCCGCTGCAATCGGGAAGCAACTCCATACTGGCCGCCATGCACCGGGGCTATACCGCTGAGCGGTATATGGAGCGGCTTGCGCTGGCTCGAGCAGGAATACCCGATCTCGCAGTCACAACCGACATCATTCTTGGTTTCCCCGGCGAAACCAAAGCCGATGCGCTGGCCACATTCGAACTTGCTGCAGAGGCTCGCTTCGATGGAGCGTTTACATTTTTGTACTCGCCTCGGCCCGGTACCGAGGCTGCTGAACTCACTGAGAAGTTCGTAGATCACGCCGTTGTAGTGGAGCGGATGGAACGATTGCGAGCCATCATTGAACGCTCATCCTTCTTGGGCAACCAATCTCGGGTTGGCCGAACCGAAGAGGTACTCGTTTTCGGTCCCAGCAAGCGTGACCCAGAGCGTGTGTCTGGGCGTACCCGCCAGAATCGTTTGGTGCATTTCACTCCACCAGCACCTATACGGCCCGGAACCTATGTGAGCGTCGAAGTCTCGAGCGCCACCAACACATGCCTGATGGGCGAGTTTGTAGAGATTCTGGATCTTCCAACACACCGAACCCGCCTCGAGGTTTCTGCGGGGTGAGCCCAACACAAACTGCTCGCCAGCAGTTCGATGCCCTCATCCTGACCACCAATCTGTTCGCACCCGCTGGTCAGGGAGTAGCCGCAACGGAGCCTGAATACCGTTTCGACGCCGAGCGAACAATCGGATCGCTAGCTAGCAGTCTGGCCTCTGTTCATCGGAGCCCCGTACAACCAGCAACTCTGCTGGCGGAGCCCGACCTGTTGCTCACCACAGACTTCCTTGTTGAACTTGCGCTTCGGTTCGCAGAAGCTGACCAAGCGCATCCCAAAGAACTAAGTCCTCCGTATCGGCACATGTCTCGTGTGCGTCTCACGCAGATTCTTCAGGACGGGGCCGGAGCCATAGAGCAGAAGCCTGCGGAGCCGGTGCTGCTGCAAGGTGCACCTCGCCTGAGCAATCTACGTTTCTCGGGGCAGGACCTGATTGGGTTCGAGGACTGGACTCAAGCAGCCATTGGCGATGCATATTTTGACTTGGCACGAGCAGCGCAGGACCTTCTCAACACATTTGGTCCACAGCCAATTCAGGCATTTTTCGGTGAGTACGGGTTGCAACACCCGGACCCCGTTCGCTTGGACTGGTACTTGTTAGCCGCAGAACTCTGCGCACAGCCGTGATCCAGCGAGATCGCTCCAGAGCAGGTCACCTTGTTCTTCTGGGTCCGACTGCTTCGGGCAAGTCGCAACTGGCCTTAGCTCTAGCCGAGCGCCGACGGGATTTAGGTGAGTTAGTCGAACTCGTCACTGTGGACTCCATGCAGGTGTATCGCGGGATGGATATCGGCACGGCCTCGCCCACAGCAGAAGAGATGCAACGTGTTCCGCATCACCTCGTTGATGTAGTTGACCCTTGGTCGGAGTATTCGGTTGCCGAGTTCACTCAAGGGGCCAATCAAGCCCTCAATGAGATTCAAGACCGAGGTGGACGGGCCATTCTTGTTGGGGGAACGGCGCTCTACTTGCAAGCCCTAGTCGATAATCTTGAGTTGCCAGGAAGGTTTCCCTCGGTCGCAGCAGAGCTCGAGGCAGAGGGCGACACTGCGTTGCTCTATGAACGGCTTCGCCAACTTGACCCTGCGGCAAGTGAGCGGATTGAACCTGGAAACCGCCGACGAATCATCCGTGCACTCGAAGTCACGCTTGGCTCAGGCCGCAATTTCTCTGAATTTGGTCCCGGCCTAGATACCTACCCCGAGACCCCATTTCTTTTGGCTGGGCTACGAGTGGAGCGGCCGGTGCTCAGTGAGCGAATCGCCAAGCGCTACGAACAACAAATGCGTGATGGGTTCCTTCAGGAGGTGCAAGCTCTTGCAGCTCGCCCCGAACGAATTTCTCGTACTGCAGCGCAGGCATTGGGGTATCGCGAATTGCTAGCCCATCTAGCGGGAGAGTGTTCCGAAGAAGAAGCAGTGGATCGGGCCATCGAGCGAACCCGTCAGTTTGCCGTCAAGCAGATCCGCTGGTTCCGACGCGACCCGCGAATCCGTTGGTTTGATCACACAGGAGACCCGCAAACAGTCTTGGATCAACTCGACGAGTTTTGGGTCTAAACCTGTCCCTCTGCGTCGATGCGATCTGTCTGCACCACTACGCTAAAGCAAGCGGCTCTTGCTCGGTCTGCCCTCGACAGATCCGCTGACTAGGAGAAATTTTGCTCAGACTCACCAAGCATCACGGCCTCGGCAACGATTTTCTTGTTGCACTCGCTGATCAGAACCCAGAGCTAACCATTGACCCTGAGTTGGCGCGCTCTTTGTGTGACCGGCACCGAGGCGTCGGTGCTGATGGGCTCATTCTGTCTTTTCCGCCATCCGAGGAAGGCAATGACGCATGCATGGTGCTCTTGAACGCAGACGGGTCCGAGGCCGAGATTTCTGGAAACGGGATCCGCTGCTTGGGCCAAGCACTGCTTCGTCAGGATGGTCGTAACGAAGGTGATCTGCGCATCGAGACAGCTGGAGGGGTGCGACAGTTACGCAGCATTCGAGGCGCTGCCGAGACAGAGATTTGGATACAGGTTGATATGGGAGCCGCAACGGCCGGTCCCGCTCTTGGCCCTCTTTCGCAGGCTTACCCTGCCCTGCACCGTGGAACCTTCAACATCGGCAACCCGCATCTTGTCCTGGTGCTTGAATCCGAAGGTCAGCTTCAACAGCTAGATCTAGCAACCGTGGGGCAGCACCTCGAGTCAGAGTATCCAGAGGGAATCAATGTGGAGTTCGTCTACGTACATTCAACAGACCACATGCAACTATTGGTCTGGGAGCGCGGGGCCGGGATCACCCAGGCCTGCGGTTCCGGTGCAACAGTTGCTGCTGCAGCAGCTCACAGCATGGGTCTAGTCGGGGAGCAGGTCCGAGTGTCGATGCCCGGCGGAGAGGCCCAAGTTTCGATTTCAGATTCCACGCTGTTGTTGACTGGCCCGTCGGTCTTTATTGCCGAGGTAACAGTCTTACTTCCAGAGGTCACGGTTTCGTGAGTAGCGCCGACCAAGATCAAGTCGACCTAGATCCAGTCGACCAAGCTTTGCAGGACCCAGAACTGCTCGAT
The DNA here is from genome assembly GCA_001025035.1 of Actinobacteria bacterium IMCC26207. Classification (GTDB taxonomy): domain Bacteria; phylum Actinomycetota; class Acidimicrobiia; order Acidimicrobiales; family Microtrichaceae; genus IMCC26207. The sequence continues at coordinate 746,352 of LCZK01000010.1, read as the reverse complement.
CCAAACGAATCTCATCGTGGTGGCTTTGGAGATTTTGGCGGCCAGAGCAACTCGCTCATTGATCGCAACTTCCGTGAGCGAATTATTTTGGTTGGGGTGAGCTTCCCGCCACATGACGATGACCTGCTGTCGGCATCTCTTGATGAGCTCGAATTGTTAGTCGATACGGCCGGCGCTGACGTGGTGGGCCGAGTAGTGCAACGCAGAAATAATCCGGACCCGGCCACCTTTATCGGCAAGGGCAAGGTGCAAGAAATCAAAGAGCTTGCCCTAGAAACCGACTGCGACACTGTTGTGTTTGACGATGAACTCAGCCCGTCACAGCAGTTCAATCTTGAAAAGATTCTTGGACGAACGGCAATCGATCGAACTGCAGTGATTCTGGATATTTTTGGTCAGAATGCTCATAGTCAAGAGGGCAAGGCGCAGGTGCAACTAGCGCTGTTCAAGTATCGGCTTCCGCGGCTGCGAGGCAAGGGAACTGCAATGTCGCAGCAGGCAGGTGGTATCGGAACTCGAAGCGGCCCAGGCGAGACTCAGTTCGAAATCGACCGTCGCCGGATCACCAAGATGATTCACAAGCTCGAGGCCGACCTTCGCCAGATTGCACATCACCGTGCCACGCAGCGCAAGTCTCGCCGGCGTTCCACACTGCGCCATGTTGTCATCGTTGGCTACACCAACGCTGGCAAGTCCACCCTGCTCAATTCACTGACCGAGGCAGGAGTGCTCGTCGAGAATCGGCTGTTCGCCACTCTTGATGCAACTACTCGCAAGCTGCAACTTCCGGGCGGCGAATCCGTGCTGCTGACCGACACGGTGGGATTCGTCAAGAAGCTGCCTCATCAGCTGGTTCAAGCCTTTGCATCCACACTTGACGTAGTTGCCGAGGGTGACCTGTTGATCCATGTGGTTGATGGCTCCGGCCCTGACCCAGAGGGGCAGATGCAGGCCGTTCGGGCAGTGGTCAAAGAAATCGGCGGCGATGCCGTGCCCGAACTGCTGGTATTCAATAAAGCGGATTGTTCCGATCAAGCAGCGCGTCTGGCGGCGGATTCGCCAGGTTCCGTAGCAATCTCTGCAGTGACAGGCGAAGGAATACCAGAGTTGCTCTTGCGGATCGGTGATCGATTGCGATCCCTGATTCCTGCGGTACAGATGTATATCCCGTACCACCGAGGAGATGTGCTCGCCGCATTGCATCGTTGTGGTGAAGTACTCACCGAGACTGCCGAACCCGAGGGAGTGCGCGTATCGGTGAGGCTTGAAGACTCTGAACTTGGCAGGTTCGAGGAGTTCCTTTCTCAGGCTCTCCCAGAGACTGCAACGGCTTCATCCTTATGAGCACCGAACCGCAAGGAATCAAACTTCCCCCATACCCTTATGACCGCCTTGGGCCACTAAAGCAACTCGCAGTGGACGCGCACGGCGCAGTTATCGACCTGTCTGTTGGAACGCCCTGTGATGCGCCATCCGAGGCAGTGCTACTTGCGTTAGCCGAATCTGCCGATGCCGCAAGGACCTACCCACCCTCGATTGGCACAAAGCAACTCCGCTCCGCCGCTGCTGACTGGTTTAGGTTGCGTCTGGGAATAGAGGTTCCTGTCAGCCAAATTGCTGCATGTGTCGGCAGTAAAGAGTTTGTTGCTGGGTTACCGCACTGGCTTCGTCTCCGAGACCCCTCCAAGGACACCGTGTTGTATCCGGAAGTGAGCTATCCCTCCTACGCAATGGGAGCGCTGCTCGCAGGATGCCGTGCGGTGCCGGTTCCAATGGATCAACACTTTCGCCTTGACCTTGGCGCCATTGACCCCCAAGACGCAGAACGTGCGCTGTGTTTATGGAGTAACAGCCCTGGCAATCCTGCGGGAGGTCTTGATGATTTGCCCGCTGTAGCGGCTTGGGGCCGGAAACATCAGGTTCCAATTTTCTCTGACGAGTGCTACGTGGAATTCACTTGGGATGGCCCAGCAGCAACTCCAGGGCAACTTCCTGGCCAGAGCATCCTGTCCTCTGGCCTCGACGGCGTCGTCGCTGTGCATTCGCTGTCAAAACGCTCAAATCTTGCTGGAATTCGGGTGGGTTTCTATGCGGGCGATGCCGAGTTAGTCAGTTACCTGAGCGAGATTCGTAAGCACACAGGACTCATGGTTTCAGGACCGGCACAACTTGCCGCTGTTGCTGCTCTCAAGGATTCCGGCCATGTACTGCAGCAGCGCGAGCGCTACTGGTCTCGGCTGGGTCGAGTCTCTGCTGTGCTCAACTCCATTGGTTTGCATGCGCCGTTGCCAGCCGGAGCTTTCTACCTGTGGGTGCCTGCAACGAATGGCGATGCATGGGGCCTAGCGGAGCGACTAGCGACAGAACTAGGTGTGTTGGTCAGCCCGGGGGAGTTCTACGGGTCTACTGCTGCTGATTTTATTCGGGTCGCTGTTGTGCAAGATGAGGATCAGATAGCAGAACTCGAACGGAGAGCCCAGAACCTCTGACAAGGCCTTTCGACTCTTCTCCCTCTTTATTCGGCATGAACGGGACAAGGGAATGACAGACTGTTGCTTCGGTTTGCGGTCTAGCAGGTCTAGATCCACTGATGGAAGGAACCAACATGGCTCAAGCTGGCGCATCTGCGGCACCTCCAACTCCTGCGACGGACCGACCACCAAAGGGTGCGCTCATTACGGGAATCATTTTACTTCTGCTTGCGCTGTCGAGTTGTGGCGTGGGTGGCCTGAGCTGTGTCAGCTTTGGTACCTCATTCGCAGATATTCTCACTGGCGCATCCACAGTGGCTCTTGGCGAGACGACCAGCTTGGACGCTGCATCCTCTACCGGAGTCGTGGTCTCAACCTCTGCAGATGTTGTCTGTGAAGGTAAGGATGAAAATGGCAGCAAGGTCTCATTTGCCGAGCCATCAACTGGTAGCACTGGCCAGATCAGTTCCGGTTCAGACTCCTACACATTTGTGTACTCATTCGATACCAACCCCGGTTCTTCCTACGAGGTTGTGTGCGAAGGGAGTGAGCTCAGCGAAGGGCAGTACGCCGTTGCTTCCTTCCCAGGTTTCGGAAAGCTCGGCGTTGGCGTAACCGGGCTCTTGAGTGGCATCTTTCTGACATTCCTCGGCCTGATCTTTTTGATTGTTGGCCTTGTGAAGCGCTCCCGGTGGAAGAAGCGTCAGGCTGGCTCGGCGGCCAGCTCGCCTCCGCAGCCGCCCGCAGCAGTCGGTGGTGCGGTAGCTACTGCTCCACCGATGCCGCCACCGCTGCCGGGTGCTGCTGAAGCCCCAAGGATCGAAGCGCCCACTCCTTGGATGCCAGATACTCCGGTTTTGCCCACGCCTAGCCCGCCTCCAATGCCGCCTACTCCGCCTGCACCAGGCGAATTGCAGTGATCTGGTCTGTGGCCGGCATTCTCGAGTGCTAGCCGAAACCTGCCCCACACCGTGTAAAACTATGGCGTGAGTTCCGACGCCGTTTCTGCCCCACTGACAGTTGATGATTTGCTGCAGTGTTCAGCGGAGCTAGTTGGTGTCCCTTCAGAGAGTTTCTTTGAGGCACAGATCACCGAGTTGATCCAGAAGGAACTGGCCGCTCATCAGCACCTTGAACTCACTCGAGTGGGCGACAATCTTGTCGCAAGGACACAGCTGGGTCGCCCTGTTCGTGTGATTCTTGCCGGCCACACAGATACGGTGCCCGCAAACGGAAATGCTCAGCCACGCCTAGAGGGTGATCGGCTGTGGGGCCTTGGGTCAGCCGATATGAAGGGTGGGCTCGCTGTCATGTTGCAGCTTGCACAGCAGCACCAACAGCCAGCAGTTGATGTGACCTATGTGTTCTACGCCAGAGAGGAAGTTGCCTCGGAGCACAGTGGTCTGGAGGAGTTGTTTCAGTTGCGGCCCGACCTTCTAGAGGGCGATGTCGCGCTGCTCGGCGAACCAACCGACGGGCAAATCGAGGCTGGCTGTCAGGGAACCATGAGGTTCTCTGTGGTCCTTCGCGGAAAGCGTGCTCATACTGCGCGTGCATGGATGGGCAGTAACGCAATTCACCGTCTCGCTGGGCTGCTAACAGCGATTGAGCAGTATGTTCCGCGTCAACCAGTGCTGCTTGGGTGCCACTTCCATGAGGCACTTCAGGTCGTTCGGGTAAACGGTGGTGTTGCAGGCAATGTGGTTCCGGATGAGGTGCAGATTGAACTCGCTCACCGATTCGCGCCCGACCGATCCTCCGATCAGGCAGAGCAACATGTTCGCAATATTCTCGAGCCCTTCTTACAAGATGGGGACCAGGTCGAACTCCTTGATCTGTCACCCGCTGCGTACCCTGCCGTCGATCACCCGTTCATTGCAGCATTGATTGAACGCCACGATCTTGGTGTCCTTGGCAAGCTCGGTTGGACAGACGTTGCTCGCTTTACGGAACGCGGAGTGCCAGCGGTCAACTTCGGCCCCGGAGACTCGGCCTTGGCGCACACTGCACAAGAGCACCTGCTCGCTGAGAGCTTGGCACGCACCTTTGCGGCACTTGATGACCTGCTGCGGTTTGGCCCGTGATTTCCTAGGCTGTCAGATTCCCTAGGCTGTCAGAATTCCAGCCCAGAAGTGTTTTTGCTAACGGGTGTCAGCACCTGTCTCGGCAGCAAGCCCGCCAACTACGAGTCCCAATCCCAAGGAGAAATCTGTGAGTACCGATCTGCGTCCAACTACTCCCGAGCAGTTCGCAGCCATGGCTGCAAGGTTGAGAGCTCGCGAGGGCTATGTCGAGCCTGCAGCCTTCGGGATCGGTATAGCGAATATCGCAGATGCAGATGGTTCAGTATTAGATACGTGGTTTGGTGCCTACTCGCTCAACGAAAACTTCGGCTCAGCTGCGATCCTCGCTGATGTGCTCGGCCACCTTGATGGCTCGGCTACCTATGAACTGGACGAGGATCTGCTTCGTGAACTGATGCACAGATTCGCTCCGATGATTGACGATGGCCAAAGGCATCCCAATGTCGAGGTGCTCGCTGCGCTCACTGGAATCAGTCTTTCAACCCCTGATCATGCTCAGCGCAATCATGTTCCGCTGCTTCCGGTTCAGCGAAAGGCAGTGGTGACCTTTATTGCAGATCTTGCCGAACCACCGGCAGGCGCGTCAGATGTGTATCTGCGGCTGCACTTACTTTCGGCCTGCAAAGTTCAGCCCCACGGAGCAAACCTCGATGGCATCTTTGGTCTGCTCTCGAACGTTGTATGGACTTCTCTGGGCCCCTGCGATGTTGCCTCCTTCGATCAGGTGCGTGCACGGCTGATGGCATCGGCGCAACCATGCACGGTTTTTGGGGTAGATAAGTTCCCACGGCTCGTGGACTATCTCATTCCAGCTGGAGTTCGGATTGCTGACGCCGACAGAGTTCGACTTGGCGCACATCTAGCCGCAGGGACCACTGTTATGCACGAGGGATTTGTGAACTTCAACGCTGGGACTCTGGGGCCAGCGATGGTTGAAGGCCGAATCTCGGCAGGTGTTGTGGTCGGTGCTAATTCCGACATCGGCGGCAGCGCATCCATCATGGGCGTGCTCTCGGGAGGAGGCAAAGAGGTCATCTCCATTGGAGAGGAATGTCTGCTTGGTGCCAACGCGGGAATCGGGATTTCCTTAGGCGACCGTTGCGTAGTTGAGGCAGGGCTCTATGTCACCGCTGGAACAGTGGTCCAACTGCCCGACGGAACCCGAGTAAAGGCCAGCCAACTCAGCGGAAGTAATGACCTGTTATTTCGCCGTAACTCAGTCTCGGGAGCAGTCGAGGTATTGCCAAGATCGGGAGCCTGGGCCGAGGGTCTCAATGCGGCCCTACATGCCAACTAGTTCTGTGCAAAATGCCAACTAGTTGGGTGCAAGCCCGGTCAGCAGGGCCAAGGCTGCAATTCAGATTTTGCGAATGACCGTGACGACTTTGCCGTAGATAACAACCTCTGACTGTTCAAAGGTCATTGGTTCCATAGTGGGATTAGACGGGTGCAACACCACCCGGGAACCCTGACGTTTAAATGTCTTGACCGTGGCTTCTTCTCCGGGGATGCCAGCAACAACGATGTCGCCATTTGCAACCTCGGGCTGAACCTTGGCAACGATGAAGTCGCCGTCGAGTATCCCAGCGTCAATCATCGAGTCGCCCCGAACCCGCAGCATGAATAGCTCTCCGTCCCCAGTGAAATCCGCAGGCAGAGGCATCATCTCTTCAACACGCTCTTGAGCTAGAACGCCTACACCGGCAGCAACATCTCCTACTAGGGGAACATGGCGTGTCGGACGCCGTTCCGCAGTGGTGCCGCTAGCGGTATCGGCTGTTACTTCAATAGCACGCGGCTTTGTAGGGTCTCTGCGAAGGTATCCAAGTCTTTGCAAGGTGTGTAAGTGACTGTGAACAGTTGAAGGTGAGGCCAGTCCGACGGCCTCCCCAATCTCTCGTACTGATGGGGGGTACCCGCGATCTCCGACGGTCTTTTCGATGAATACCAGAATCTCTTGTTGGCGGGGGGTGAGTGCGGTGCTGCTCATGTTGACTCCCAAATAGTTCGAACGTGTGTTTGGACACACTAGCAGCATGCCAAGACAACCTGTGGAACACTCGTTCGATTTTACTGTTGACACCGAACAGTTGTTCGTGCATTCTAGTTATCGAACATTCGTTCGCAGTAGTGGCTCAACGAGCTTCAGTGTCACACCCCATCAGGAGACTGTTCACATGGCAGCAATCATCGACATCCGAACTGGCGAGGGACTCGCTGAGCAACTCACGGCTCACGACTTGGCACTTGAAGGGTTCGGTCCCCGCAGGAACGCATCCCGGGCGAACTCACCGCAGCTGCGAGTTATCCATGGCGGCAAGTCAGCAGTAGCTCAGCGGCGCCGACAGGTATTCCTTCTGCGTCGGGCTCTGGTCTTAGTTGTTCTGAGCACAGCAGTTCTTGGGGCAGGGTTGCTCCTTCGCTCGGGATTCAGTGCAGCCACTAGTGAGCAGTCCATGAGTACATCCGCAACTCAGGGCGGTGCTATCAAGGGCGGTGCTGTTCAGGCCGGTGCAGCCTCCCTAATCGATACTTCTGTCCCGTACTTTGTGCAGTCCGGCGATTCTCTTTGGACACTCGCAGAGCGTGTCTCCCCTCAAGAAGACCCACGCGATGTAGTGGATCAAATCCTGGAACTCAACGCAGGCAGCGACGGGTTCACAGCCGACGCACCTCTTCGTGTAGGTCAAACACTCCGGCTGCCAGCGAGTAGCAACTCCTGACGTATCTGAGATGACCCTTGGTTTGCTTGCCAACTCAACATGCGTGATTCCTGCCGGAACGGTAGCGTTCCAGAAATGCAATGTCCCGCCTGTGGAGCCCTTGAGGATCGAGTGGTCGATTCTCGCGCCGCTGACGATGGAACTTCGATCAGGCGACGCAGACAATGTGAACAGTGCTCTGAGAGATTCACGACCTTTGAACGAGTCGAAGAGGTCCTCGCCGTGGTGGTTAAACGCGACGGTCGGCGCACTCCATTTGATCGAAGCAAGATTGAGTCTGGGGTTCGCTCAGCTTGCAAAGGCCGCCCTGTTGAAGAGTCGGCAATCTCGGCGCTCTCAGCTCAGGTCGAGGACCGTATTTCAACGACTCGGGGAGAGGTCGAAGCTGCGCAGGTCGGTGAGCTGGTCCTCGAGGAGCTACGCCGCCTCGACCCTGTTGCGGCCGTCCGCTTCGCAAGTGTCTACAAATCATTCGAAGATCCCGAGGACTTTGAGCGCGAGATCCAGTTGCTCGGCCAAGAAGGACCGGCTGACAGCAGTTCCGCTGCATCCCCGGCTGGGTACTGATTCAGCTGACAGGTTGTTCTGGGCTGGCAGGTTGTTCTGGGCTGGCAGGTTGTTCAGAGCTGGCAGGTTGTTCTTGCCGGTCGCGGCGGTAATTCAGGAACAAAAAGCCGTTGGCTTCCCAGACCCGATGCAGGCTGAGCTGCCGAACCGTTTCTGTGCCCCCACCGAGTATTCCCACCTGGGTCCCAGAAGCCAAAATCGGTGCCAGGCTCAGAAACAGCTCATCGATCAGGTCGAGTTCGTGCAACTGCCCAAGCAGTGTCGGCCCACCCTCGCACAGAACCACCCGAACTCCGTCCGCGTACAGCGAACGCATTGCGGCTTCCAAGTCCACACCTCCAGAGCCAAGCCCCCGAAGTTCAACCCCCGCCGGAACACCAGAAGTGTCAGCATCCGCTGGATGCAACAGCAGCGGTTCCACACCCTCTCCAGACAAAAACGGTTGGTCCTCGGCCAGCCTCAGGGACCGACTCACCACAACAAGGCGAGGTGCCGGGGTAGGAGTGAACACCGTTCGTTGATCTGCGAATTCAGCCATTGCGGTTGGGCGGCGGTAACGCTCGGCTCGTGCAGTTCCGGCTGCAACGAGTACTGCGTCGGCCGAAGCGCGAAGAGCATGAAATATCTCTCGGTCCTCGGGACTGCTCAGCGCTCGAGAGACTCCCGAAATGGCATACGCACCGTCAGCGCTAGCCACCATATTTGCCATCACCCAAGGACGTCCGGATGGTGCTTGCCTGTCGGAACGGTCCAACACAGCGGGGACCGCAGAAGTTGCTCCGTCTTGATCGAAGAGTTGTTTCACATGCCGAGAATAGCTAATTCTCGTTTATACACAGTTTTCCCCAAGGGTTGTGGAGAAGTTTTCCGGAAATTCACATGGTTATCCCCTTTTGTCCCACAGGCAGTCCTTACTAAGTTACGTCCCGTAGGTTGTGGCATAGACGATCGGAATGGTGGCTGGCGTAGCACTGCGTGTGCAGGGCTACGTCTCCTGGGGGTCGGAAGGCGAGTCATTCATCTGAGTGACTCGATCAACCGGCTGGTCTTCGCCCGGTCGTCTATGCCCGCCCAACCGATCAACGGCACCTGCGTGGACAGCAACTCTGTTCCTCCCTCCTACAAAGGCGATTCAAGTGTCTGTTACTTCTGACTCAAGCCAGCCTGCCACTTCTCCATCAGGGCCTCCCGCTCGACTGCGGCGACACTTCACGGTGCCCGGTCGTTCCCCGTATGCCGATTTGATCTGGCAACGAAGGGATGCGCGGCTCACCGACTATCGGGATGGGTCCGTGGCATTTGAGCAACTTGGTGTTGAGTTCCCCGAGGGTTGGTCTGCAACGGCATCAAATATCGTGGCCCAGAAATACTTTCGAGGGATCTTGGGATCGCCAGAGAGAGAGGACTCCCTTCAGCAAGTTATTGACCGCGTCGTAGGAGCGCTCACTACCTGGGGCGAGCGAGACGGGTACTTTGCCGACGATGAAGAGTCAGATTGCTTTGCCCAAGAACTTCGTTACCTCTTGGCGCATCAGATGCTCTCGTTTAACTCGCCTGTCTGGTTCAACATCGGTGTTGCCGGAGTGGCCCAACAAGCCTCGGCATGTTTCATCCTTGATGTCGAAGACAACCTCCGCTCCATTCTGAACTGGTATTCCGAAGAGGGTGTCATCTTCAAAGGCGGGTCCGGCGCAGGTGCAAACCTGTCAAAGGTGCGCTCTTCTCGAGAGCATCTCAGCGGCGGCGGAACTGCCTCGGGTCCAGTCAGCTTTATGCGCGGTGCGGATTCCTCTGCCGGAACAATCAAGAGCGGGGGAACCACCCGTCGCGCAGCCAAGATGGTGATTCTGGATATCGACCACCCCGACATCGAAGAGTTCATCTGGTGCAAGGCCAGAGAAGAGAGCAAAGCCCGTGTGCTCCGAGATGCTGGTTTCGATATGGATCTCGACGGCAAAGACTCAATCTCGCTGCAATACCAAAATGCGAACAACTCAGTCCGGCTCAGCGACGAGTTCATGCACGCAGTCATCGCCGGCGAAGAATTCGATCTAGTCGCACGGTCCACCAAGGAAGTCATTGAGCGCGTATCTGCACAAGAACTCATGCGTCACATCGCTCAGGCTGCTTGGGAATGCGCCGACCCGGGAGTGCAGTTCGGCAGCACCATCAACCGGTGGAATACCACGCCGAATGCTGGTGAGATTATGGCGAGCAACCCATGCTCGGAGCACCTACGACTGCCGAATAGTGCATGCAACTTGGCCTCGCTCAACCTCTTGCGATTCCTGAACGAAGAGGGCAGTTTCGACATAGAGGCCTTTGAGCGGAGCGTTCGGATTGTGGTGACCGCACAAGACATTCTGGTGGGAGCCTCGGACTACCCGACGGAATCAATTGCAGAGATGACCGCACAGTCGCGCGACATTGGAATTGGTTATACCAACCTTGGCGCAAGCCTCATGGCCCTGGGCTACCCATACGACTCCGAACAGGGGCGAGCTTGGGCTGCGTCAATTACTGCGCTACTCACCGGAACTGCTGCAATCCGTTCCACTGAGCTAGCTCAGTCGCTTGGCCCCGCACCGCTTTTTGCTGCTGATGCTGCAGGGTGGATTGGCGTGTACCGGATGCATCTAGGAGCGGCAACTCATATCGGCTCGGTGGATGTGCAACCCGAGCTGAACGAGCGAGTCGTCCAGGTTTGGTCCGAGGCGCTCGAGCGGGTGCAGCTAGTCGGCAGTCGCAATGCCGAACTCAGCGTTGCTGCACCAACTGGAACGATCAGTTTCATGATGGATGCCGACACAACCGGGATTGAGCCTGATCTAGGCCTGGTGAAATTCAAGAAGCTTGTTGGCGGTGGCAGCCTGCAAATTGTTAATCAGACAGTTCCGCGGGCGCTGCGCCGCCTCGGGTACACGTCCGAGCAAGTCGCAGAGATCGTGGCCTACATAGCCGAGCAGCAGTCTGCTCTCGGAGCACCGCACCTTCGGCCCGAACACCTAGCGGTGTTCGCCTGTGCCATGGGTGACAATGTGATCTCGTACGGGGGACACCTGCGAATGATGGCTGCGATTCAGCCGTTCTTCTCGGGTGCGATGTCCAAAACAGTCAACGTGCCAGCCGAAACTACCGTGGACGAGGTTGAACAACTCCTGATCGATGCATGGCAGATGGGCATCAAGTGCGTGGCTCTGTATCGGGATAACTGCAAAGTGGGACAGCCCCTCAGCACAGGCAAGCAGACCATTGATCTGCCTGCGGAACTTGTGGCTGCAAAGCCCGTCCGCGAGAAGCTTCCCCGCTCGCGTTCCTCTCGAACCTTCGAATTCCGAGTGGCTGACTGCAAAGGGTTCGTCACAGTGGGGGAGTACGAAGACGGTCGCCCAGGCGAGCTCTTTATTCGTGTCTCTAAACAAGGCTCCACGCTGGCGGGAATCATGGATGCCTTTGCAATCTCAGTGAGTCACGGACTGCAATATGGGGTTCCACTCAAGGCGTTTGTTCACGCATTCGTCGGCATGCGTTTCGAGCCTGCGGGAATCACTGATGACCCAGAGGTCAGGTTGGCTAACAGCCTCATTGATTACCTGTTCCGCAGATTGGCTCTGGACTACTTGAGCTACTCCGAACGCCTAGATCTTGGCGTGCTTGGCACGGAGGAACGACTGCAGCAGACTCTGCCGGGGGTAGAAGAGCATGCCGTCGGGTCTTCTCAGGGGCTTGACCTGGCAAGTTCTGCCACCGAGGCTGATCGCAACTTCGTCGAGACCACGTCAGCGGAACCCTCAGTTTCTGATTCTCCTCTGGGTCAAGCGATGGATGCCCCGCTCTGCATGCAGTGCGGAATTCAAATGACTCGGGCCGGTTCGTGTTACGTGTGCAGCGCCTGCGGCAGCACGAGCGGCTGTTCCTGAGGATGACCAAACTCTCCGTGTCCCCTTCAAGCTGAAGTGAGAGAAGGGCGCTGAGAAGGTATCGGCGTACATTCGATGGCCGCATCCACGGACCCACCAGCGACTTTCTGCGGCGCCACACCCTCTCTCGCCCCAACACATCGACAACCCCTCGCGGCGTCATCCGGCCAGTGGGACACCGCAAAGGTCGCGCCAAACTACATCGGCGAGGGCTACTGCCTCATTACCCCGCTCGAAGCCGAACAGAGCATCGAGTTCGAGCGGGAAGACGTGGGGCGTCGGATCAGCCGACTCGCACCCGAACTCGTCACTCACCTAGCGAGCAGGGATCAGACTGATCGAGCTCTGCGCTTACCTACAAGCATCAGGAGTCCGCCAAGAACTGCAAGCACAACGCCGATCCCCACGAGTCTGGCGCTGCTTGATCCGGTTGCAGCCAGTTTTGTTGGACTGACTTCAGTGGGTGTCGTAGTGGGTGTCGTAGCGGGGGTGGTAGTGGTGGTCGTAGTGGTGGTTTCAGCTGCAGCGACTGTAATTCTGGTGGTCAGGTTGACCGCAACTTCCTTGCAATCCAAAGTGGTGGTGGTTTCATCGGCTGCTACCGCTATATCATCACAAATTTTTATGAACCCGACGGCGCGAATCGTATACGAGCCTGCTGGAAGGTTGGCCGGCAAGGTTGTGGTCAGCGTGGCGACACCACTTGAGTTAGCGCTGGCTGATCCCAAGGATTGTGAAGGTGATTCTAGGCTGAACGCAACTGCCGAGTCTGGGTCGAACTTCTGAGCGGTGACCGTAATTGGCCCACCTGCAGAAGGCGCAGAAGGACTAACAGTAACGGAATCCGGCGGCGCCACACCCGCTGATGCGGAACCGGTAGACAGCACGAGGACTGCGGCCAAGCCGCACAAGGCAGCTAAAATCTTCGTTGCACTAGAGGAGGGCGGTTTGATCATGGCTGAACCTGACCTTTCTAGATGAGCAATTGATTGTGGAACAACGCATGCCTCGGTCAAGGGCTGATCTCGCGTGGAAGCTGGAATAACTGCAGGGCAGCGGTTGGCTCCGCGAGTTCAATCACAATTTCGGCTAGATGCAGCCCCGTATGCTCGGTCGGGTTTCTAGTAGCAGCGGGGCCCGTTAGCTAGCTGTCGAGTGGCAAAAAGATGCCCGCTGCCTGATCCTCTACAAACCAATAGCTAGGGGTCTGAGGGCCATCGCCAAAGATGCTGAGTGGCCGATCGGCAAGTGCTTGGGTGATGAAGTTGGGCACCACTCGGCCATCCTCGGCTTTCGATTGGCAGAGAAGGGTCGAGCTGGGTTGGTCGATGAGGACACATGCCGTGAGGGGACCCCCAATTGGTTAGGTGTGGTTGAGCTTCTCGGCAGGTTTAGGCACCGGGTACCGATCCTGAGCCATGATCTAGTAGTGACTGACGAGGATGTTCCCGGAACCCCTAGGGACGAGGGCGATAATGACTGGGGAGTTGACGCTGCACTCGGAGCGGCAACCCGTGCTGCTCGAGCGGCCACTGATGTCGCCTCCGCTGTGGGAGGATCCCTGCCCGCAAGATTGGCGGCGGCTGCGGCAAAGCGACTGACAGAGCCGTTAGCCAAAGAAGGCCACGAGGTCCGCGAGCGACTGGTGACCGATGCCGGCCCCGTTGCCCGTGATGCAATACAACGGGTAACTCCTGGGGTGATTGACGCAGTCAACATCAACGAAGTCCTCGCTGCAATCGACATGGACGCACTGCTTGACCGTATTGACATCGACCGCCTAGTCGGGAGAGTTGACGTAGGCGGGATTGTTTCCAAGGTCGATGTGAACGAACTTGTGCAGGGAGTTGACGTCGATGGGATTGTTTCTCGTGTCGACGTGGCTGCAGTGGTTGAGCGCGTAGATGTTGACTCCCTGATCTCGAAGGTGAACCTTGACGCTCTGTTGGAACGCATCGACATTGGGCTGCTGCTCGATCGAATCGACCTAAACCTGCTGCTCACCAAAATTGACCTGAATGAACTGCTCAAGAATGTCGACCTGAATGCGCTGCTCGAAAACGTCGACCTTGATGCATTGCTCGACGGCGTGGATATGAACTCGCTCGTCAACAAACTCGATATCGACTCGCTCGTTCGCAATACCGAGATTGGCAGCCTGATTGCGCAGTCAACTTCTGGCATTGCAGGAGAAGCGCTCGATGTGGTGAGGAGCCAGGGTGTGGGCCTTGACAATTTCTTGAGTCGCTGGGCCAACCGGGTGCTTCGAAGAGATCCAATCGCCCTGCCTGCTGGGCCGCCACTACTGATTGAGTTAGCCCCACTAGCGCTTCCAAGCGGACAGAGTGACTCAGAAAAGGCCCAGTCATGACTGATATCTCCCAACGTGAACTCGGCGTAACCCAGCAAGGCCACTATGCCGGAGCAGTCAGTCGTTTAGTGGCTTTTTGCTGTGACCAAGCCATAGCGACAATCTGTTTTTCTATTGCAACAGCCTCGCTGACGTACATCATCGTGGTCATCACCCCTGATAACTACAAACTGCAGATGCCTCCAACGCTAGTGACTTGTCTCTACCTGTTCTGGCTGTTCATCTATTACTCCTACCCCTGGTCCACGAGCGGTAAGACTGCTGGCATGGCCATCCTCGGGCTACGCGTGGTTCAACGTGATGGCTCGCAGACGACACTTCGCTGCGGAGTCCTGCGCACACTCATGTTTCCGCTGGGATTCATCACCTTTGGACTTGGATTCATTGGCATCATTACGAACAAAGAACATCAGGCTCTCTATGATCGCATTGCGAAGACAACTGTGGTCTATGGCTGGGATGCGCGAGGTGCCCGGTTGCGCTTTTTGGCTCGTAATGCTCCACCATCAACTCCTGACCATTTGGCATCTCAGGCCATAGACAGCCCGAATGAGCCGGTTTGACTATGTGACATAAGTCACGTCACTTGACCTCATCTGCGAGAAAAAGTGAACAATCTTTACGTTCGGTAGCGAAGGCCGCACTCTGGGCGGAGATGCCCTCACCTAGAGCGTGTGTTCTGGCTACGCAGCGTCAACCTTGGAAAGAGTGGGTCTGTTGACTCATTGTTGGCCTTGACTTGAGTCCCCACCATAGTGAGGTGGAAGTTGACGGAATTATCAAAATGTTTCGAACAGAAATCCAGGCCGGTTCATTTAACGTGGCTGCATTGTCTGCTGATGAGACTGGTTGTGACTGGGCCTATTCAATTGGCCTTGAACACAATTTCAATCACCCGGAGCTACTCGTGGTGGGCCTAGAGGCCACTTTTGCCGGTGCGGTAATCGAACTGCTCGGAGAGGAGATTGCCGCAGGCCGACACCTAGGTGCAGGAGAAGTCGTCAGACTTACTGGGGGCATCAACCTACAGGTGAGAGATGTGGATCCCCTCTGGCTCGCACGCGGCGACTGGTTTGTACTTGGTCGCATAGTCATGGAGGCATGGGGGCAGAGGTGGCCTGAGACGCTGCAACTCGTGTGGTCGGATGAACAGGGAGAGTCCCCAGACTTACCCGGTGACCCAGTTTGGTCTCTCAGGCAGCCCTTATTGATGCATAACTAGCTGCTTTGCTGAGGCAGAAATACTGTCCGGAATAGGCTGGAAAACCTGCTACAATTGCATGTCCCCTAGAGACTCATTTCCGGAACCCCTGTCTCGATCTGAGGCCTTCAGAGTTGCGGCGGCTCGATTCTCGATTCTCAATGTCAGGAAAATGTTTTGTCTTTTGATGTAGGCGATCGGGTTGTTTATCCCCATCACGGAGCGGCAGTTATCGTCAAGCGTGAGAAGCGCAAAGTCGAGGGCAAGTCCATTGAGTACCTAGTGCTGCAGATGGCTCACGGAGAGCTAACGCTTCGTGTTCCAGTTGAAAATGCTGACGACGTTGGTATGCGGCCGCCTATTGGTGCCGAAGAGGTCGAGGACCTGTTCGAACTGCTCGGCAAAAAAGACATCCGTGAACCGGCCAACTGGAGCCGACGCTTCAAGAATCATCAAGAGAAGCTGAAATCCGGAGACGTGTACCAAGTGGCCGAGGTGGTAAGAAACTTGGCCCTCAGAGATCAGTCCAAGGGGCTCTCTGCCGGAGAGAAGTCGATGTTCGTTAAGGCCCGCAGTGTGTTGGTCTCTGAACTGAGCTTTGCCCTTGATGTGAGCGAGGAAGACGCGCTGTCTCAGGTCGAGGCAAAACTCTCCTGAGCGACTAGTGGCAATTCAACGCGTTCTGCAGGTCCTGCAAGACACTGATGCCACAGATCAGAATCTGGCTGCACTTGAGCTACACAAAGGCCTGTCACAGGCTGGATGTGAGGTGCGCACGCTTGCCCTAGGCCCCGGCAGAACTGGTCAGCTTGCACACGCAGTTCCCGTGATTTCCCCCTCACGACATTCCGTAGCTGCTTATACCCAACTGCGAACTGAACAACGTTGGGCCGACGCAGTGATTCTGCAAGGTGCGGGCGTTGCTCAGGTGGCAGCACTTCTGCGGATCACTATTCCCACAGCAATCTCACTCTGGTCAGAGCCAGCGGAGTTCCATGCGGGTAAGAGAGTCAGTTGGCGACTCGCAAAGTCCTTCCGCTCAGGGGCGCAACTGGTCGTTCATCAAGGCGCTGCTCTCGAGGTCGTTGACCGGGCGTTCGCCGGCGACAGGTCGAACTCAGCAGCTTCGGCCCAGAGCGCTGCGGTAACCCAACCTCAGCCCATACAGCCCATGCAGCCCAGAGAGCCCAGCGGCGTGCATCTCATTCACACTGGGATTGAATCGCTACAGCAAACTGCTCCCTCCTCTGCAGCTACTGCTCAGGCCACTGCTCGAAGGCGGGCGGCCAAACAAGCTTTAGGTTTGGATCCCTCGGCGATGACTGTTCGTGAACTTCTGCCGCAGGCGGTGAGCAGGAGTCGAATCCGTACGGACCAATCGGTGAATCTGCGGCAGGCCGCAATCACGGCCGGGGTGAATTTTATAGATGGTCGCTCAGCCGCCGCAGTCGAAGAGGAACTTCTGCTTGCTGGCAGTGACGTGGTGGTGGACCTGTCTTGTTGGGACGGACCCTCGCTTGAGCTCCTCCAGGCCATGCAATCTGGAGCAGTGGCAATCACGCTTGATCTGCCGGCAATCAGTGATCTGATCGAGGACCATGTGACTGGACGAACCCTTCCCACTGATGCATCTCTGGATGCCGGATTAGTTGCAGTACTTGGGCAGCTTGTCAGTAACTCGAGCAGGTTCTCGGAGCTAGCTGCGACTGGTGCTCGGCGAGTCGAAACTGAGTATGCCCTTGGGCAGATTCAGGCTCGCTGGCTTGATTGCTTAGGCGCAGGGCTAGCCTGACCTACATGGGTTCGCAAGGGTCTAACAAGTTGGGGGTCCACCCTGGGAGCAGGGCAGGAACTCGTCCAAAGTTCAGCCTGAGGCTCTTCATCGGACTCTGCGTTGGACTCAGCCTGATCGGTCTGGTTTCGGGTTGTGTGCCCGAGAAGCGAGGAGACTCTTCAGAGGTGAACGACGGGAGTGACTCAGGCCGAGAGGCAGTGTCGGCTCCAGAGTTTCCGACCCAAGGCGAGGTTCCAGCAGGGTTACTCGTTGACGGCCTGGTGTATGACATGACCACAC
Organism: Actinobacteria bacterium IMCC26207; assembly: GCA_001025035.1. GTDB lineage: Bacteria > Actinomycetota > Acidimicrobiia > Acidimicrobiales > Microtrichaceae > IMCC26207. The sequence continues at coordinate 728,941 of LCZK01000010.1, read as the reverse complement.
GGCCGGCCGATCAGGTCTACTGGACGCCTCCTTCCGCGCAGGCCCGCTGCGCGGCCAAGGGCATAGTCCAAGAGATTGGACCTAGCCGCTTATCGGCTCTGGGCTACCGCGCAGGTACACCTGGTGCCGCGCTGAATGACATTGCTCTGACCACAGATGAGCGCGAAATCGTTGTGGATCAGTTCAGCGAGTGTGTCGACCTTGTGCAGGGGATAGCTGCGGTGTTCTTTGGGGATGGAAGAATCTCGACCCGGTCTGCGACCTGTATGGCAAAGGGCCTGGGCGATCAGGACTTGCTTCGCCCGTTTGTGCAGGCCTGGGCGTTTGGCGGAGCAACCGACCCGCTTGCAGAGAACGGGCAACTCGCAACGGCCTTGCTCGCCCAGGCAGATGTCTGTATCTCACCGACTGCGCTGAATTGGCCTGATGTGCGACTCCCTGGAACTGACCCGCTGATCGATTCGGATTCTCCAGGCGGTTCGGGGAACTCGGCATCTCCAGCCGACCGCCCTGATACCCCAGCAACAGCGCCGCCCACCACTGCACCGCCCACCTCCGCTGCACCTTGATGCCCCCTTCTCTACCGGACCATGGCGGCATGAGCAGCCTCAACAAGACACACTGTTGACTCAGTACTAACTACCCCTGAGTCTGACTACAGATGAGGAATCCAATGTCGCTGCTCTTCGGGAGCATCCCAAGCCCACCCTTTCAGGAACTCGTTCTTGGCCCGCTGCACTTTCGTATGTATGGACTCTGTATTGCCCTCGGCGTGCTTGCCTCAGTCACGCTGGCGCGGCACCGCTGGGCCGCTCGCGGGGGAGATCCAGAAGACATCACCACTGTTGCCCTGGTGGCTGTTCCTGCCGGCCTGATTGGGGCGCGGCTCTATCACGTCATCACAGACTGGCCCGACTTGTACTCAGGCGGGCGTTGGTGGCCGAACGCGTTCTTTATTTGGAAGGGCGGCCTTGGTATTCCGGGTGGAGTGTTGCTTGGGGCACTAGTAGCGATCTTCATGGCGCGGCGCATGAAGATGGATTGGAAGCTGATGGCCGATGCGGCTGCGCCAGCGCTTCCGATTGCGCAGGCTATTGGTCGCCTTGGCAATTATTTCAATCAAGAGCTCTATGGTCGGCCGACGGGACTTCCGTGGGGTCTGCAGGTTGAGAATCCGCCGTTGCGTTATCCCGTAGAAACGCTCTTTCACCCGACCTTCTTGTATGAGGGCCTCTGGAATTTGGCCCTCGCAGGACTCATCGTGTTGCTGGGCCGCAAACTGGTACTCAAGCCCGGCCGTTGGTTCGCCGTGTACATCCTTGGCTACGGAATCGGAAGACTCTGGGTTGAGTCCTTGCGTATTGACTTTGCTAATGAGATTTTTGGCCTTCGGGTCAACACTTGGATTTCCTTCTTCGCAATTATTGGCGGCGCAACTTGGCTGTTCTGGAAGGGGAACCCGATTGATTCGGTTTCCACCGCAGAACTTCGTGCTGGAGGAGATCCGCTAGCAGGACTCATACAGTTGGACTCCTCTGCCGAGGAGGACCTGCCGACGACTGATCCAGAGCAAGCAGGGGATGATTCTGAGACTGATTCCGAGGATGCTGGCTCAGAGGATGCTGGCTCGGAGGAGACTGCTTCGGATGAGTCTGACTCAGAGGAAGCTGGCCCGGACCTGATCGCAGAAACCGGGCCACAGGTTGATGGCCCAATCTCCGAAGTCTCGGTCAGTGAGGACAATACAGGCGAGCCTACGGACGGGATCCACCCAGAAGAAACAGCCTGACGCGCCAAAGTGCCCATAGGTCTGAGCGCTTGTCGTCTGACCCATCCAGTGTGGGTTTTTAGCGCCGTGTAGTTCAGGTCCGAGTCCCCACGGGCAGAGTTCGTATCTACCCCATCCGGGAACAATCCCGGCCAGATCAGCGAACTGCACCTGAGTAGCCGTGCTCCAGGTTGAGGAATCAAGAAGGGTTGGGGAGAGCATCTCTCGAGCTAGCAGGCAGAGGTCCGCTGACGTGCTGACTGCATCCTTTGCCGCCGAACCATCCAATGAGGTGTCGAGTAACCCCAGAGGTTCGAGGACTGCCTCTGAGAGGTACTGCGCAAAAGGCATCTCTGCACGCGCTTCAAGGTGTTTTGCTGCGAGTTCGTAGCCTCGGTTTGAGTAAATCCTCTTGACTCCCGGTGCAGCGGCTACATCGTCGGTCTCGAAACTCAACCCAGAGCTATGGCTCAGCAGATGTCTGAGGGTCGAACCGGGTGGACCCGCCTGATCCTCAAGCGAAACCGTTCCTTCTTCGACGGCTACCAGAATGGCAAGCGAACTGATCAGCTTGGTGACCGAGGCAACCGCAAATCGCCGATGGGAATCCCCGTGGCTTGCCAACACACCTCTTTGGCCAACCACGGAGGCCGCTGCATGCTGCGCTCCCCATGAGTCAATGCTCTGCAGAGTCTCACTTGTCAGAGTCTCACTTGTCATTGGATTCCCTTGGGAATACGGCCTTGAGCCCCGGCACGGGTAACCTAGGCATCTTTACAACGATCCTGAAGTGGACATGACAAAAACTTTTGAACAGCTCGGTGTGGCCCCTGACTTGTGCCACGCCCTCTCCGAGCGGGGCATTACCAACGCATTCCCTATCCAAGAGATGTCCATTCCAGACATCCTTGCCGGTAGAGACGTCTGTGGAAAAGCCAAAACAGGATCGGGTAAGACTCTTGCCTTCGGTCTACCCATGCTGCAGATCCTGCCAAAGGCCAAACCTGGCCGACCCACAGGTATTGCGCTCGTACCAACTCGTGAGCTCGCAACGCAGGTTCGTGATGAGCTACTACCCCTGGCGCATGCTCGAGGAATCCGGATTACTGCCATCTATGGCGGAGACCCAATCGAGAAGCAGATCAAGGCACTCAAAGCCGGGGTGGACTTAGCAGTCTGCACCCCGGGCCGGGCCATTGACCTGATTGAGCGTGGCGATTTGTCAGTTGAAGACGTCAAGAACGTCATCATCGACGAGGCCGACCGGATGGCCGATATGGGATTCCTGCCGCAGGTGGAATGGATCCTTCGCAACGTAGAGGTTGGTCATCAGACCCTGTTGTTCTCGGCGACGCTCGACGGTGCAGTGGATACGCTGGTTCGGCGTTACCAGCATGAGCCGGCACGCCACGAGGTCGAGTCCAAGGGCGCCACTGTTGAGCAAATGACGCATCGGTTCATCACCGTTCACGAGATGGACAAGGCCAAAGTTGCTGCGACGATTGCTGTGGCGAGCGGCCGGACGATGATCTTTTCAAATACAAAGCACGGCGCAGATCGCCTAGCTGACAAACTTGATGACCTTGGCGTGTCGGCCCAAGCAATTCACGGCGACCTTCGCCAAAACATGCGTGAAAAAGCGCTGTCGAATTTCTCTGCCGGAAAACTGCAGGTGCTCGTAGCCACCGATGTTGCCGCTCGAGGCATTCACGTAGATGAAGTAGACGTGGTCATTCACTATGACCCGCCTTCGGATCACAAGAACTACCTGCATCGCTCAGGCCGTACTGCGCGAGCTGGCGAGGATGGCCTAGTGGTTTCTCTTGTCCTGTGGAATCAGGAACTCGAAGTGAAGCGAATTCAGAAGCGCCTGGGCCTAGATATTCCCATTGTCGAGATGTTCTCGAACGATCCACGCCTGCAAAATCTTGCAGCATGGGATCCAAGTTCCGATTCCTAAGGCTGCAGTCGCATCACAGAAGCTCTGATCCTTGGTCAGGACACCGCTAGGTCAGACTTGCTAAGTACTGCAGCACTGCGATTGCGCTCAGTCCATCCAGAACCAGGTTCTCGGAAACGATTTGCCGCAGACGCGAAGGAGTGACCCAGTCCACACGCTCTGCCTCATCTGAGAACGCGGGCCCAACTTGTTCGCCGCCCTCGGCTGCAAAAACCCAGAATCGCTGCGTTGACTGCCCGGCATTGGGGTTGAAGTACTGCAGCAGGCGCATAGGCCCCGGTGACCATCCGGACTCCTCAATGCATTCGCGGCGAGCAGCCTCCTCCGGGCTTTCGCCTTCTTCGATCATCCCGCCCGGGACTTCAAATCCCCATTGATTACTCAAGAAACGGTGTCGCCACATAAGCATGACTCCCCGGTCGGGGTCGCTCACGATCACCCCCGCAGCGTCGAGGGAAGAGATTGCGTGATGCTCGTAGCGCCGGCCACCGGGCGTCTCTACATCTACGAGTGAGAGCGTGATCCACGGACTCTGGTACACCTCGCGCTGCCCATGAACTGTCCACTCCATAGTTGTCCCCACCCTTCAAGTGCCGCTCACTGCAACCTGCAATCTGCGACCTGCGACCGAGGCCCACTAGGGCATCGCTCACCAGATCCCCGCGTGCCGACAAACTAGTGGGATGAGTGCTGCCCCTTCGACTACTGCTGTGCAGGCGCGCATTCACGCCCACGAGCGTTCCGTATCTGCCGAGCAGCGCAAGGCCGATGGGGTGCACTACACGCCCGCTGCGCTCGCAAGATTTTTGGTTGAGCAGGCAATTGCGACACTCGGTTATGTGCCGCAACAGATCTGTGACCCGACTTGTGGTGCTGGTTCATTTCTGCTCGCAGCAGCAGATGCGCTTGCCGACCGCGGCGTGGCTGTCCAAGAGATTGTTGAGCAGAGACTCTTTGGTGGTGAGATCGACCCGCGAGCAGGATCGCTTGCCAAGGACTCGCTTCGTGCCTGGGCCGAGCAGCGTATTGGCCGCGTGACGGGGTCTCGGTTATGCCCGCAGGTCGCCGTTGGCGACATGTTGCTGCGAACACCGGAGTCTTGGGTTGGTAGAAATCCTGAAGGCTGGGACCTAGTCATTGGGAATCCGCCATTTCTTAGTCAACTTGCAACTCGTACCTCTCGAAGTTCCGCAGTTCGAGAAGCCGTGCAGCAGCGTTTCGGTGAGATTGGGGTCTACGCAGATTCTGCCTCGTTGTTTCTGCTTGGTGCCCTAGACATGGTCTGCGAGGGGGGAGTGGTTGTCATGGTGCAGCCGCAATCCTTTTTAGCAACCCGCGACACTGCAGCGGTGCGCTCATCCTTGCTCGGATCAGCAAAACTGCGCGGAATCTGGGCAAGCGAGGCTGAATTCTTTGAGGCTTCTGTTCGGGTCTGTGCGCCCGTTCTCCAACGCTCAGTAACCGGCGACTCCCGAGTGGTTCAGTCGACCCAGTCAGCCCAGTCCGCCCAACCAGCCCAACCAGCCCAGTCGGTTCAGGTTTGGTGGGGCGGCAAGCCCAACGACCTTGGTATCGCCGAGCAGTTTGTAGAACCAGAGCCGCTTCCTGGGGACTCTTGGGGTCCGCTCTTTGCGCGTGCGCATGGCTTGCCATCGGTGCATTCAACTGCGGGTCCGCGACTCGGCGAGGTTGCCACGGCAACAGCGGGGTTTCGAGATGAGTTCTATGCCTTGCTCGACTCCTCGGTGGACCTTGGTCAGTCTGGTTCTCAACTCCTCGGTGGTGCGCAGGCTTCGCCGCTCATCACTGTTGGGATGATTGACCCTGGCAGTCACAGTTGGGGCCTGCAGGCGCGCCGGTTCGGTGGTCGCAAGCAACTCGCTCCCGCAGCAGATATGGACGCTTTAGCGAGATTGCAGCCTCGTATCGCTGAATGGGCCCGTGCCAGACAGGTGCCAAAGGTGCTCGTGGCTACTCAGACTCGAATCGTGGAAGCAGTTGCAGACCCCGAGGGAAGATTGATCCCCGTCACGCCAACCATCAGCGTTGAACCGCGAAACACCAGTCGCGCTCAAGAGTCCGTGTGGCACCTGACTGCAGCGCTGTTGTCCCCGCCAGTTTCGGCCCGTGCCCTGTCCGCACATCTTGGTGCAGGGTTGTCCTCGGGTGCTTTGCGGTGGTCGGCGCGGTCAGTGCTACAGGTGGAACTCCCCATCGATGAAACAGTCTGGGCTTCTGGGGCAGGTCTCGCTCAGAAACTCGCTAGCTGCGACCAAACTGATCGGGCAAAAAGCCTTGCCGAGCTCGGCAAGGTCATGTGTTCGGCTTACGAGATAGACCCAACTGATGCAGTCTTCGGATGGTGGTTGGAATTAGCCCTGCGCGCAGCGAAGCCATGAGTGACACCACCGCTACACCGATTTTGTTCGTTCCGCTTGACCAAAAGGGTAAGCATTGTGAGACAATGAACTGATCATCAGGAGTGGCCCCTCGGGGTCCGGCAACCTGGGACGGACACCCAAGGTGCCTTCTCGCTTCGGCGAGGATGTGGCAGACCGCGCAGGTTCGCAACCAAGTGTCCGAAGTGTTCCGCTCGCGCGGAACCTCTCAGCTGTCGACCTCCGCACCACGCCAAAGTCCACAGATTCGATATGAGTTCAAGCTCGTGACTTCCTTACCCGCACAACCGAACCGTCAGGACAAGCGCCCGCCAACAGGCGCGTGGCAACCTGGCGACGCGCTTGGGGGTCGGAAGTTCCACTCGGTGGTTGACGGACGCAGTTTTCAGTTGGACTGTGGCCTGCCCCTTCACAAGCTCGATCTTGCCTACGAGACTTGGGGGCGTTTGAACGATTCGGCCTCGAATGCTGTGCTCATCTGCCACGCTCTCACTGGTGATAGTCACGCGGCGGGACGAGCAGTGGACGGCCACCCAGTGGCTGGCTGGTGGGAGCCGCTCATTGGGCCAGGGCTGGCAGTCAACACTGATGAACTTTTTGTAGTCTGCATCAACGTGCTCGGTGGGTGTCAGGGCTCGACGGGACCAGCCTCGCTTGATCCGGCCACGGGCCGGCCCTATGGCTCCTCCTTTCCCGTGGTGACCATCCACGACATGGTGCGCACACAGGCATCACTCGCAGATGCCCTTGGTGTGCACAAGTGGCGTTGCGTTCTCGGTGGTTCCATGGGAGGCATGCAGGCCCTTGAATGGTCGATCATGTACCCAGAACGAGTTGGCTCAATGGTCCTAGCCTCGGCCACTGCTCAGGCCTCTGCGCAGCAGATTGCTTGGAGCCATATCGGCCGAAGTGCCATAGAGGCCGACCCCGGCTTTCAGGGCGGCGACTACTACGGCGACGGGGCAGGCAACGGACCCCATCGCGGTTTGGCCATTGCCCGCATGGCAGCGCAAGTTACCTATCGCACTGATCAGGCGTTTTCGGAGCGATTCTCGAGGCGTAGTCCCGATCCTGTGGACTTCACTACTAGCCACAGCTTCGACGTAGAGAACTACCTTGAATATCAAGGTGAAAAACTCGTGGGCCGTTTCGATGCCAATAGCTACATACGCTTGAATCGCTCGATGGACTTACATGACATTGGACGCGATCGCAGCGGAGTTGCCGCAGCATTCAGTCGCGTTCTCGCACCGGCACTGGTCGCTTCGGTGAACTCTGACACCCTGTACCCACCCGTGCAGCAGCGACTCTTGCATCAGGGGCTGCTCGAGGCAGGTAGCGGCAGCAAGTGGCTCGAAATTGATTCCCCACACGGCCATGATGGGTTCCTCATCGAGACCGCTCAGTTGTCCTCACCAATTGCACAGTTCATTGAGGAGCACACATGACCACCGAACCCACGCCCGAGAATGCACTACAGCCAGAGACCTTGGCGATTCGCTCTGGCCGAAGTGCCAATGGCTCCTCCTTGGCGCCTGTTTTGTGGGCCACATCCACCTTCGTGACCCCGACTGTTGAAGAGGGTCGAAAGATGGCCACGGCAGTTGGCGCAGCGCAGTTCTATACCCGCTATGGCAACCCCACAGTGAACGCATTTGAAGAGGCGATCGCAGAACTTGAGGGTGCCGAGGCCGCCCGGGCGTTTGGTTCTGGGATGGGTGCAATTGCGGCAGTAGTGCTTGGGCTGTGCTCCAAGGGTGATCACATTGTGAGTCAGCATCAGTTGTATGCAGGTACGCAGATGCTTCTGCAGTCTGTATGTCCACGCTTTGGAATAGATGTGAGCTTTGTTGATTGCGCCGACCCAGAAGCTTGGCGTGCGGCAGTTATTCCCGGACGAACCATGTTGCTCCTAGCCGAGACCCCAGCAAATCCGCGTCTCGATCTGGTGGATTTGGAACAGCTTGCCGCAATCCCAGGTCCTATGAAGGCAGTTGATTCGACTTTTGCAACGCCGCTCTCTCAGCGTCCCTTGGACTTCGGGATTGACCTCGTCATGCACTCCGCAACCAAAGCAATCGGCGGCCACAATGACATCACGCTCGGAGTAGTAGCCGGAACTCGTGAATTGATGGATTGGATCTGGGGTTTCGCCGTGCTGCAGGGCGCTAATGCTGCGCCCTTTGATGCGCTCGGTGGGCTGCGAGGATTGCGAACCCTTGACGTGCGCCTACGTCAACAGACAGCCACTGCTGAGCGCCTTGCGATTCTGTTCGAGGCAGAGGATTCCGTGACCGAAGTTCGTCATCCAAGCTTGGCTTCTCACCCTCAGTTTGCACTTGCACAGAAGCAGCTGCGCCACAGCGGAGGTCTGCTCACTATTGACCTTGCCGGTGGGTTCGATGCCGGGAAGCGCTTTGTTGAATCCACACAGATTTGTCAGCTTGCGACCTCGTTGGGTGGTCCAGAAACGCTCGTGACCCATCCCGCGTCGACTACCCACGTGAACCTGATGCCAGATGAGCTTGCAGCAGCTGGGATCACGCCAGGGACGGTTCGCATTTCGGCAGGCCTAGAAGCAACTGAAGACGTGGCGAACGACTTGCTCCGGGCGCTCGGCAGCACGCGATGAGCGCAACCGTTCTGCTGCATCAGCTCGTTGGGACCCTGAGCCTGACCATGTTGGAGACTGAAGGCACAGATCCCAGCTCTCGCCTCTCTATGGCCATAGCGGGGCTCTTGCTGCTCGCAGTCATCGTCACCATTGCGACAGTCATTTTTTGGCGTGTCACGAGGCCCGACTAAGCGTTGAGTCAAGCCCCCGCTCGGCAGTTCGATATCCTGAGCGAATGGCCGAATTTGATCCTGATGCAATGATCCAGCGTTTCGCCGAGAGAGCCTCCTCAGTCAAACGTCGAAACATCCCTCCGGTAGAGGGGGAAGCGCGCAAGGACTTCATCCGGCAGGCAGAGTCGGACTTTCAGGACTTCGCTCTCATTGCCGACGCTGCAGCTACCCTCGAAGATGGGGTTCTGGTCCTGAGGGTGGATCTACGCCCCGAGGCAGAGCGTGGTTAAGGCGGCAGAGCATGGTTAAGGCGGCAAAGCGTGGTTAAGGATTTCTCTGCGCAGTACGCATCAGCCTGCGAGCAGATCGACGCTGCAAATGATCAAGATCCAAACACGTTGGAGTACCAGGGCGCCTCACATCCCAAGGAACCGCTTCACGCTGCCATGATGACAGCTTGGGTTGAGCGACTTGACCCCGAGGCCGATGAAGCACAGTTGCTTGCAGCGAGGGCTCATCATTTCAGGCGGTGGGTGTACCCCCGAACGGACTATCCCGCTGGCAGATCCGGCTATTTGCGCTGGCGTTCTCAGGCCAAGAAGCGCCAAGCCGAGGCTGTTGGGGAACTGCTACTGAACTGCGGCTATTCACCAGAGTTTGTGGCCCGAGTGGGTTGCATTATTCGTAAGGAACAACGGGCCCAGGATCCAGCGGTGCAGACCCATGAGGATGCGCTCTGTTTAGTGTTCCTCGACACCCAACTTGATGCTGTCGCCAGCAAACTCGGCGATGCTGAGTTAGTTGAGGTCATTGCAAAAACTCTGCCAAAGATGAGTCCGCAAGGGATCCAAGCCACATCTCAGCTGCAGCTTTCCGCTCATGGCGCTGAGTTGGTTGCCCAATCCGTGAAGATCTTTACAAAGAGTTTGTCCTCTCAGGGGGATCTCTAGGCAGACACCCCTAGCCTATGGGGATAGTTCGATTCCTTCTAGCGACTCAAGGAGCCCACGTGTCTGACATCGATGATCAAACCAACCTGGACGCCTCGCAGGGATTGTTCTCAACTGTCGCATCCGACAATGTAGAAATTGTCGGACAGGCCTCGTCCCGGGCATCCGAGGGACTCTGGACCGTTGCACCTAAAGCCGATTCTGCGGCCCAGACCGATGCAGGGTCACAAGAGGATTCTGTGGGCGCTGAGGACTGGAGCACCGCAGATCCATCGCTTCAGGATTCCTCTGATTTCTGGACCGAGCTTTCTGATGATCAGGATTCTGGCTTTGATGATTTCTCAGATTCGCAGACCTCAGCCGAGCCGGACTCTCGGCCGGCACAGGATTCATTAGGTTCAGTTTTTAGTGCCGACCCTGTGGACCACTTCGATGACGCCATTGATGAAGCCGAGGTGATTGACAACGGGGCGTGGTTGCCTCCGGTTGTGCCAGAGCAGAGCAATCCGTTGTTCTCAAGCGGCCCGGAAAGAACCTCGCAGCCCCAGTACGCGACGCCTGCAGCTTCACCTGAAGGCTCCCAAGATGACCTGTGGGAACCACGCCAGTCTGATCAGCCTGATTGGGAAACGTTCGCTGCGCCTAATCAGTCGAGTGCTGCCCAGCCAACTGCTGCCCCGCCAACTGCTGCCCCGCCAACTGCTGCCCCGCCAACTGCGGCCCAGCCAAGTGCTGCCCAATCGAGTGCGGGACAGTCGCAATCCGCACGGCGAGCATCAGGTGGCGTAACAGATTTTGAGTCAGCGGTACTTCGACTCCGCCCCGAGGACGCAGAGGCTGCACATGTTGCACTCTCGGTCTGTGGTGCGCTCCTACCCGCTGGAGAGGGAGTCATTGCGCTGCTCACCGGGCAGATGCTTGGTCGCCCTGCTGCGGTTCTCGTCACCGAGTACCGAGTAGTGATTGCAAATGACCGCCGTTGGACCCCAGTCGTAGATGTCTTTGCTATCAATGCCGACCTGACGGTGCGCGGCCGCCAAGATCGCGACATCGCTGCGCTCAGTTTTTCGGACCGGAACCGGGTCTCGATGGTAGATGGGATTACAGAGGTTGCGATGGCCGTTGAGCTCGCAAATCTGATCAGGGGCGCGGGGGAGCCGAGTGGTTGGTAGCAGTGCTGTTTGGTGAGTATTCAGCACTGCTGCCCCGCTCAACTTGCCGTAGCGGAAGGGTCTGCTACGATCCAACGGCCTTGCGGACGTAGCTCAGTTGGTAGAGCGCAACCTTGCCAAGGTTGAGGTCGCCGGTTCGAACCCGGTCGTCCGCTCCATAGATCCCGGCCACTCGTGGCCGGGATCATTTCGTTTTATTTCGCCGGATAGCAATTCCTCCTAGTTACGGAACTGCTGCTCGGACCGCTAGCATGAGGTCTACCGGCGACGTGGCCGAGTGGTTAGGCAGAGGCCTGCAAAGCCTTGCACAGGGGTTCGATTCCCCTCGTCGCCTCAACTGATGGGCTTTGTCGGGCAAACCGCCTGACAAAGCCCATTCTGACTTTTCTCAGAAATGCATCCTCGCCCTAGGGGGCGAACCGTTGAATTGAGGCAAACTAGGGGAGTGTCGCAGCCCGAAACCCCTTGGTCCTACCCTCCCGCCCCTCCCGCCCCTCAGGCCGGCCAGCCCAGCAGTAGTAGTGGATCGCCAGAGGTCAGCTTCTCGCAGAGTTCACCTCTCGGTGGAACTCTGCCGGTAAGCGTGGCGGAACCGGTCAAATCTGATCGACGCGAGCTCATTCTGACTGCAGTCCTGCTCATCTCGGCACTCGTTACCGGAGCCTCAAGCCTGATGCCTTGGCGCGACTATGCCTTCCGCTACGGAACCCGCGCCCAAGAGACAGGTTGGGCAGCAGCCAACGGGGGCCTTGGACGAGGCTGGATGACCGTGATCTGCGCTGTTCTTCTAGCAGTCTCGGGAGTTCTCATTGCAGCAGAGCGCGGGCGAGCTGGAAGAGTCCTGGCGGTACTCAGCGGAACCACGTTGATGCTCCTAGCAGTTGCAGAATGGGGCCTTGGTGCTAGCAATAGCCGCAGCGGCCCTGGCTCTGGGATTTGGTTGCAGTTTCTGGTTGGCCTGCTCGTGGTGATTGCGGTTGGGGTGCTCGGCCCGCCTGATGTCGATGATGCAGTTCTAGGCTCCGATTCCAACGCCTGACTGCCGAGCAGGAGAACATTCATTCCTCCTTGCAGCTCTGAGATGTCGCCTCCCGCTCAACTCCTGCTAAGTTCGCAACCGCTCGGGCGTATAGCTCAGTTGGCTAGAGCGCTTCCTCGACACGGAAGAGGTCCGCAGTTCGAGTCTGCGTACGCCCACCCGAAGAATCCCCTGCTCCGGCAGGGGATTCTGCTTTTCCGATTGGGGTCAGATCGGACGCAGCCATTTGTCTCGTAAAGCAATGAGGACAGTGAGCGAAATAAAGAGGAGCACCAAGCTCAGCGCGATTGCTGCATCCGGGTTGGAATCCAACTGTGCGTAAATCGCTAGCGGCAAGGTCTGCGTGCGTCCAACAATGTTGCCAGCAAAGGTAATGGTGGCGCCGAACTCGCCGAGTGCTCTCGCCCAAGCCAGCACAGTTCCTGCGATCAGACTGGGAGCGATGATTGGCAGCGTCACTCGCCGTAATGTCTCGCTCGGTCCGGCCCCCAAGGTGCGAGCAACGTCTTCAAACTGTGAATCAAAGGAGCGCAGTCCGGCCTCTGCAGTAATGACAAAGAAGGGCAGCGCGACAAAGGTCTCTGCCAAAACTACTCCTGCGGTGCTAAAGGTCAGTTGGATTCCAAACCAGTCGTAGAGGTACTCCCCAATGATTCCGGTTCGTGAGAACGCAGTCAGGAGTGCGATGCCACCAACTACGGGTGGAAGGACCAATGGCAACAGAATCAGCCCTCGTAAAAGTGATCGCCCCCAGAATTGTCCTCGAGCGAGGATCAAAGCCAACGGCAGACCAAAGAGCACAGCTAGGGCTGTTGCGCTCAGCGAGCAGGTCAGCGAGAGCCTCAGGGCGATCAGTGACTCGGGCAATAACAGGTCGCTCGCGAGTGTCGACCAGGAGGCGCGACGCAGAAGTCCGATAAGCGGAACCACAAAGAACAGTGCCGCAACAGCTGCCAAAGCCGGCACGAGTAGTGCTCTGCGGTCGTTAGAGGATGTAATCACGGAGCTAGAAACCCGGCTCGGCTCAAAACGCTCTGTCCCGCTGCTGACAACACGAACTCCATGAATGCAGCAGCAAGCACCCGCTGCGAACTCGACCTTGTCACGGCGATCGGGTACTCATTGTTGATGTTGTACCGCTGCTCAATGGCCACAGAAGCGTCGGGGCTGGCATCGGTTGCATAGACAATGCCTGCTTCGGCATCCCCCTCAGTTACCGCGCGCAAGGTGGCTTGTGCGTCGGCCCCGCGGGTTATGTTCGACTCTGCAATGCTCACCCCAGCGGTAGTGAGGGATTGATCAGCGAACTTGCCGCAGGGGGCAGTCTGAACACATAGCGAGACCGTCCCAACGGTGGCCAAGTCGGCAAGCGACTCGATGTTCTTGGGGTTATTCGCCTTCGTCACGATTGTCAGAGAGTTCCGGGCAAAGATCTTCGATGGTGCAAGAACGAACTGTGCTTCTTCGAGGGCTTGCATCGGGGCAGTATCTGCAAATGCTGCGATATCGGCGGGAGCCCCCTGTTCGATCTGCGCTGCGATCTGGCCGGAGGAGCCGAAGTTGAGCGTGATCTTGGCCCTGGGGTGCTGTTCCATAAATGCTTTGCTGATCTGTGTAAACGAAGAATCCAGGCTTGCTGCTGCAGAGACCAAGATGCTGCCCGACAGTTCTTGGGAGGCCTTAGTGGATTGAGTGTTGGAGGATCGAGTATTTGCTGATTGAGTTTCCGCTGATTGATTGTCAGCCGAGGTCGAACTGCATCCGGTGATGAGCAGAGCAGTTCCGAGTAGCGCTGTGCTGAACGCGACTTTGCTGAGCAGCGCTGTGGCGATCCTGATTGCATGTCGATCGGAGCGCTGCCTGCGGCTGTGTCGGTGAATCACCTTGGCAGTCAGCTGTGAGTAGCTCGAAGTAGTTGGAGTGCGCATAGTCAACGGTTCTGTCGTCAGTTCTGTTTAGATCTGTTTAGTTCTGGCTAGCTCTGCGGGCCGCGTCGGTTCTGCGGGCTAAGCCTGTGGCAACTCAACGACCACGTTGGTTGACTTGACTGCCGCAGTTGCTAGGTCGCCGGGTTGCAGATTGAGCTCATCCGCTGCCTCTCGGGTCATCATGGACACCAGGCGATGCGGCGGGGAATGGATCTCTACGATCGCTACCAACTTGTCTCGTTCTACGCGGGTGATGATGCCCGTGAAGCGGTTGCGAGCCGATTGGTGCAAGACCGATTCTGGTTCGTACGCTGCGCCCTGCGTGCTCAGATAAGCCGCAAGGTCGATGCCGTCAATGATGCGACCTCGGCCGCTGTTCTCGGAGCTTTGCAGTTTGCCCTCCTCACACCATCTGCGAACAGTGTCGGGGCTCACTCCCAAAATCTCTGCGACTTGGCTGGGCTTATAGGTGGGCATCCGCCAAATGCTAATCGCCTAGTTGCATCTGCGTCATAAATTCCGAATATTCACCGATTTAACCCACTTATTATGATTGTTCCGCCGCATCTGCAGATTAGCGAGATTTTGCTGAGGTGAAGCGAATCATCGCCGCATGCAGAGCCCTAAGCAGCAGGCGCCAACTTAGGAGCAGGGATATCGGGCGCTGCAAGAACAGGAGCAGTGGGTAACGGGTGGGCGGCAGTACCATCGATACATGAGCACAAGCGGGCAGCAGGACGTTCACTCCGCTCACAGCGATGCTCACGCTCATGGCCATAGCCACGGCCATAGCCACGGCCATGATGTTCGTAGTGCCCAGAAGAATGCGCTCGTGTTTGCCATCGGCGCAAACACGCTGCTGCTCGGGGCTCAAGTTGCTGTTGGTTTGATACTTGGTTCGCTGGCGCTTCTGGCTGACTCGTTGCATAACGCCAGCGATGTGGTGGCCCTGATCGTGGCACTCATCGGCCAGAGCCTCGCTGCGCGTCCAGCTACGCCTCGCCAAAGCTACGGGTTGGCCCGAGCCGAGATTTTGGGCGCCTTGCTGAATGGGGCAGTCCTGCTCGCTCTGACAGGCTGGGTAGTGGTCACTGCCATCGGGCGATTCTCGAACCCCACAACGCTCGACCCATTGCCACTGGCTGCGATTGGGTTTCTTGGTCTTGTAGTCAACAGTGGTAGTGCCTGGTACCTGAGTCGTAGCGGTGGCAGCAACCTAAATATTCGTGCGGCTTTCTGGCATCTTGTGGCCGACGCGCTCGGTTCGCTTGGCGTTATCTTGGCTGCTGCGGGGATCTACTTCTTCAATGCCGAATGGGCCGATCCCGCCGCCTCAATTCTGATTTCGGCGCTGATTCTGGTGGGTGTTTGGCGACTCATGAAAGACACCGTGATGGTGCTTCTCGAGGTCACCCCAAAGGGGATTGAACCCACCGATGTAACGACTGCGATTGAGTCGATGACAGGCATTCGTTCCGTTCATCACCTTCATATCTGGGCAATTGACTCTGAGGCCACTGCGCTGACCGCCCACCTAGAGCTTGAAGATGGAACAGACTTGCATCGTGCTCAGGAACTAGCTGATGCGGCGAGAGTGCTGGTGCATGATCGCTTCAACATTGCGCACGCCACTTTTGAGCCTGAGTGTCATGATTGCGCGGCACCTGACCATACCCACGCGAATTGAACTGCACGGTAATCCTGAGTCTCGGCTCAAACGCGCTCGGTGAGCTGCCCGCAGAGGTTCAGCCCTCACCTCTAGAGTGCGGGTGGTGAAGGACCTCATGCCCACCCAAGTGCTCAGCACTGCAAACCGTCTGCGTCTGGGCGCCACAGTTGCATTAACCATGATGCTATTCGCTGGTGGATGCTCGAATACGCAGGACTCGCAAGAAACCTCGACCTCAACCACGGTCCCTGCAGCTGGGAGCGAGTCTGCGAAGGTGCATAACAGCGCGGACGTGGCCTTCGTGACCGGGATGATCCCTCATCATGAACAAGCTGTTGAGATGTCAGATCTTATTCTCGCTCAGCCCGTCTCGGCCGCAGGCTCAAACGCTGAGGTCAGAGCGCTTGCTCAGCAGATAGCTGATGCACAGGCCCCCGAAGTTGAGCAGATGAAAACCTGGCTCAAGGATTGGGGTATGGGCACTGACACTGTTACCGATGACGGCGGCATGAATATGGGCGGCGGTGAGATGGACGGCCATGATATGAGCGGTGCAGATATGGACGGTGCCGATATGGGCGGTGCTGATGCTGGCGGTGCTGCCATGAACGGCATGATGACCGAGCCACAGATGAACGAGCTTTCACAGGCGACTGGAGCTGAACTCGATCAGCTCTACCTCGAACTCATGATTGCTCACCACGAAGGCGCAATTGGGATGGCCCAGACTGAGCTCAAGGAAGGCAAGAATCCCGCTGCGCTCAAGTTGGCTCAAGGGGTTATCGACACTCAGCAAGCAGAGATCGAGCAGATGCAAGCCTTGCTCACCGCAGGTCGATAACGGCGCTTAGCAATCTTTTGAACCCACCTAGCGAGTCCGGCGCTCGCCCCGGGTGAATCGCATTAGCCCTTCTTGACTCTTTCTTTTAGCGGGACCCCGGACAACTTCCGACTCTCTGTCACAGAACAGAATCGCTGGGGTAGATGATGACTACAATCCGAGCTGTGCTCCCAGACGCTGATGAACCGAAGCGCGAAAAATCGACCAACACTCCCGCCCACGGCGAAGAAAGACGAGTGGAAGCTGTGCAGCGAGAGGTCGACGCAGTCACGTTCTGGGAACGCGGCGAGGAGCCTGAATTCGGCCGCATAGCGTTCTTCACGGACGCAGTGTTCGCGATAGCACTTACGCTTTTGGTGCTCGACCTGCGCCTGCCTCGGATGTCGGGGAACCCCGACGATCCAGCGTCGATTCTGAACGCTCTGGGGGACTTGACTCCAAAATTCGTCTCGTTCGGTATCGCCTTTGCTCTTCTTGCCAAATACTGGATAGCTAATCATGGCTTCTTCGCCCGCATCGGACGGTTTGACAAGCGGTACCTAACGATCTGCATGTGTTACTTAGCTACTGTCGCATTCCTGCCATTCCCGACTTCGCTGATCGGCGAATACGAGAGCAACCCCATCTCTGGGGTTCTATTCGCACTGTCCCTTGCCGCGGTGAGTGGCCTCGAGACAGTTCTGTTGTGGCACGCTCAGAGGGCAGGACTCATGCGAACGCCAGCCTCGGAACAGGTCTACCGCTGGCAGGTATCCGTTGCGCTCATCCCATTTACCATGTTTTTAGTGACGATCCCGCTTGCCTTTGTCTCTCCGACAGTGATGTTGTTGAGCTGGATTGTGATTGCGCCTCTGGCTGGCCGATGGGCTCACCGACGCAAACCGGCCGCCCTGACCTCGAGGCAGAACCCGATTCCAGATGGAGACAGTTGTGAGTAGATCCAAGCCCCTTTGCGCAGCAGAAGCTGGCGCTTCGCCGACTCGCACTTCTTCGCAGCATTGGCATGCCAAGAAGATCTTTCTTGGGGTCACAATGGCCGCAGCGCTGACCCTGGCCTTTGCCGGCACGGCTTCAGCGCACGTTGAGCCTTCACCTAGCGATGTTCAAGCGGGCAGCACCCAGACCGTTGCTTTCACAGTCGAGCACGGATGCAAGGAGAGTCCGCTCGTCAAACTCGAGATGCAACTTCCAGCGGGTCTAACAGGTGTGAGCGTGCCAGAAACCCCTCAAGGCTGGACGGGTACCGTCACCGATTCGGTCGTCACCTTTCAGGGTGGCCCGCAACCTGCACATGAGGAGATTGAGTTCGCCATACAGGCAACCTTCCCCGACGCTGCGGGAACGATGCTCGGGTTCCCAACAATTGAGACCTGTGAACAGGGCACCGTTGAGTGGATCCAACCAGTTGTGAGCGGCGAGGAAGAACCAGAATTCCCAGCGCCCACGGTGACGCTAACTCCAGGTGTTGCAGTAACTGCTGCTGAGGGTGATGCAGTCGCGCCAGAAAGTTCTGCCGCTGCTGAAGGTGCCGAACCGTCTGTCGGCAAAAACGAGTCCGACAGCGAGGAAGCCTCCACCACCAAAGCCGCTGAAACCTCGGACCCTTCGAGTACCAACTTCCTTCCCTACGCACTGATTGGGCTTGTAGGCGGAGCAGCACTGGTCATTGCTGTCACCATGATGCGCAAGCGCAAGGCTGCAGACACCCCTCCTGCTGAGTAGCACGCTCTTCGGTGGCGGCGTTGGCAGGTGACGAGTCCGAACTATTTCAGGAGTGCATGCAAAGCAGCAGTGCGCTCGGCTTCCTCGGACAGGAAGGCTTGTTCCCATTCCGGCGGTTCAACTTGGGTGCCAAGAGGGGCCGCCTGAGCGGGTTCGCTCGTAGATTCGAATCCCCGGACTTCCCTAGCTTTTCGTGATCTCCATAGGAGAGCGGCGCAGCACAGCAGAACGTAAAGAGTCATCGGCGCAAGTGCCACTGGACTGAATGCGTGTTGCAGGTGCAGCGCGAATGCGCAGCCCAAAGCAGGCGCAGCAAGAGCCGTCAGTAGTACCTGGCGACTCGGGGAGTAGCGAACCTGACCGAGATACTCGCCGATCCAGTCCAAGGTCATGGGAAGCGGAAGTATCCACATTCCCAGAACCAGAATGGGGCCAATCGAAACTCCCAAGGCCATCAGGGCCGCTGTACTGACCAGAACGAGCGGATACAACACCACGCAACGTCGGCACACATGTCGTTTGCCTATTTGAACGCAGCGGTCGTATTGCTCTTCATGGTGGTGGGAATACCACAGCGGGCTGACATGAGTCCCTCCGGGGAGATGCGGGGAATCCACCGGCGCTGTCATCCTCTCTGTATCGGCAGAATGCAACCAAACCTGAGACAACAGATGCCCCCGGGTGCAGGAACGCGCGAGGATGACCACCATGGCTGAACAGAACACCCCTGATTCGCAAGTCCCTTCCTCAAGCGATAATCCCGACTCGGCGGAGTTTGTCTATGACGAGTTCTCATATTTCGCAGGAAACTGCGAAGAGTTCGCTTTGGCATGGGATGGCCAGGCTCAGGTCGCACGAGTGAGCCATGAACTGCCTGATGGAAGGCAGGCTTCAGCATTGAAATGGGGCGATGGCCCGCCAGAGTTGGTACTTCTGCACGGCGGGGCACAAAACGCGCATACCTGGGACACGGTCGCGCTAGCGCTCCGACCTTGCTCAATCCTTGCGATCGACTTAGCCGGGCACGGGCAGTCGGATTGGCGAAGTGATGGTGCGTACGGGCCAGTGAACAATGCTGATGATGCTGCTGCGATGATTGACAAATTTGCCCCGGCGGCAACAGTGCTTGTCGGAATGTCGCTAGGCGGACTCACTGCAAACGTCCTGGCTGCCACCTACCCGTGGCTAGTTGAACGGCTCGTGATCATTGATGTGACACCCGGAGTTACTCGTAACAAAGCAGCCGAAGTCCACGCGTTCATTGAAGGGCCTCAGCACTTCGCATCCTTTACAGAGATCTTCGACCGAACTGCAGAGTTCAACCCCACCCGGTCTGCCGATTCGTTGCGACGCGGTATTTTGCACAATGCGCACCGACTCCCGGATGGCTCTTGGGAGTGGAATTATGACCGCCGGCCAATCCTGCAGGAGTCAATCGCTAATCCTGAAGATGGCGACGCAGCAACGTTCTCGGGGGATCTGTGGGGAGAGGTTGCTGATGTTCAAGCGCCCTACCTGTTGCTCAGGGGTGCGCTCAGTCCAGTCGTCGACGATGACGATGTGGCTGAGCTTCTCGTTCGCCAACCCGAGGCTCGCGTGCAGGTCATCGAAGGTGCTGGCCACAGTATCCAAGGTGATCGCCCCATTGAATTGGCCAGCATTCTGAACGAGGAACTCAGTCAGACTCGCTGACTGGGCGGGCTGACTGCACAGCTACCCATGCCTCGACAAGGTCAGCTAGCACCGGCAAGGTGACCGCTCCGGACCCCAGCACCGTGTCATGGAATAGCGGCAGATCAAAGCGATCCCCGAGGGCTACCTCTGCATAAGAACGCAGTCGCAAGAACTCAAGTTGCCCAACCTTGTACGAGAGCGCTTGGCCGGGGATGGCCAAGTAGCGATCCACTTCACCGGGTATCTGATCCTTTGGAACGGGTGTGTGCAACTCGAAGTAATCAATGGCACGTTGGCGTGACCAACCCAGTGCATGCAGTCCGGTGTCGACCACAAGACGGGCAGATCGCCACGAGTCAGCGGCCAGCATTCCAAATCGGGCAACCCGGTCTGAATACAAGCCCATCTCATCGGCAAGGCGTTCGGCGTACAGGGCCCATCCCTCGATGTACGCAGTAGGGCCATCGTGACGTTGAAACTCCGGGAGTCCTGTGAGTTCCTGACTAATTGCAATTTGTAGGTGATGCCCGGGAACGGCCTCATGGAAGGCAATCGACTCGGCCTCAGTGCGAGAGGCTTGTTCAGGGTGAGCAGTGTTGATGAAGTAGGTGCCAGGGCGCGTTCCGTCAATGGCTGGAGGAAAGTAGTAGGCGTAGGGAGCATCGGCGGCTAGGAACTCGGGGATCGGAGACACCAAACACGGCGAACTTGGTAGCAAAGAAAAGAACTCGGGAAGTCCCTGCGTCGCCCGAGCCACACTGCGCTCGGCAAGTTCAACAATCTCGGCTGCGTCCGCATGGCGCAGCGCGGGGTTGGTGCGCAGACACTCAAAGATGGCCGCAAGATTGTCTGAGGCAGCGTTCTGATCCGACGCTGGCTTGTTCTGCAGAGTCTTGAAGCTTGCCGAGAGTTCATCCTTTGGGTCTGGCTGTTGTTCGGCCAACGCCAAATACTCTGCGGGCAAGGTGACCTCGGTGTGCTGCCGGCCGAGCTCGTGCAGTTCGCTGGCTGAGAGTTCACAGGTGGTGTGCGAACGGATGAGCGCCGCGTACAACTCCTGCCCGTCAGGAAGCCAGCACCATCCGGCCTGATCATCTGGGCGAGCTGACGGGGCGATCTGATCGCGAAGCGCATCGCGATACTCCCCAAACGCGGGCCGAATGCATTCCCGAACCAGCTGAGCCATCTGACTCTGCCACTGCTCTGCCCCGGACCACCCCTCGGGTAGTCCCGCCGCGAGGAATGGATCCTCATCGGGGCTAGAAGCCAGATAGGAATCCAGTGAGTGCAGCGACCGGCCAATGACCCGCTCAGAAGGGGTTCGCCCCACCGCAAGGCCTGCGCTGAATCGCTGTATTGCTTGGCTCAGCATTCGAGGGACCTGGGCGTAGCGAACCAAAGCTGCCTGAGCATGTTCAGGCTCTGGGTACGTGAGTTGCGGGGCGAGCATGAGCAGCGCTGCGTGCGGGCCGTCCATCTGATCTGAGGCAAGTTCAATCAGACGCAAGTCCGCTGATTCGATACCCGTTTGCAGCTGATGAAGAAGAACTGAGCGTGTCACCGTATCTGCCATGCTCAGGTTGGCATCACTGAGCGCCGAGCTACGCAGGCGCAACCCATTCAGCGCTGCGCGGTGATCTTGCTCAGCATCTAGCGACAAGTCGTCAAGGTGATCGTCGAAATCGTGAACTCCAAGCAGAGTCGCAGAGAGCGGGCTGTTCTCCAGCGACAGAGCCCAGAACTCAGCACAGATCTGAGCTAGCTCAGTACTCCCGTCTGCTTGAGATACTGGAGTCGATTCACGAGCCACGCTGCACCGGTTCCTTCGGTAGGCCCAGCATCCGCTCTGCCACGATGTTGCGCAAGATGTTGGTAGTTCCACCCATGATTGTGTAGGCGGGTGCGTAACAGATATTTCGTGCAACTCGGCCAGAACACATGGCCTCAGCTCCGGCAACTCGCAGACAGAACTCGGCTACTCGCTGCTCAAACTCGGTGCAGATAGTCTTGGTCGCTGCCGAGAAGCCTGCAGGTGCCTGTTGAAGAACCTCTCTCAGCACCAAGAGTCGGCCGATTGTGTAGCCCGATTCCAAGGCCGCAAACTCGTTACGGATGAGTGGGTCGCGCATGTCAGCCTGCTGCACTGCATCCAAGTACAGGGCTCGGTTTGAGACCAGTCGATCAATGCCTCCACGCTCGTGTTCCATCTGTCGCATGACTTGTTTGAAGCTTCCGTTCAAGGTGCCAACCAGGTGATCTGCTGGAACCTCAACATCACTAAAGAACACCTCGCAAAAGTGGGCGTTGCCAGTTGCGTCCAGAATCGGCCGCACTTCTATGCCGGGAGATGACATGTCAACGACAAACTCAGACAGCCCAGCGTGGGGGGCCGCAGACGGATCGGTGCGAGCAATCAGATAGCACCAGTCAGCTTGGGCAGCACCGGAAGTCCAGACTTTCTGCCCGTTCACCACCCACCCAGCGGTGTTGGACCTATCCTCATGGCCGGGCACGCTCACAGCGCTGGTTTGCAACGCTGCGACATCTGACCCCGCCGCAGGTTCGCTCATACCGATACACCAAGCAGATGTTCCAGAAATGATGTCCGGAAGCCAACGGTCGCACTGCTGTTGCGTTCCGAACTGCATCAGGGTTGGTCCGATCTGTCGGTCGGCAAACCATGAGGTTGCAACGGGGGCACCCTCAGCAATCAGGGCTTCAAAAACCACGAACCGTTCCAGAGCAGTCCGGCCGCCCCCACCTTGGTCCACGGGCCAGGTCATCCCGAGCCAACCGCGCTGAGCCAACTCCTCGGAGAACTCCAGTGAGGTGCCAATCAGCCAAGAGTCCTCGCGAATCTCTTGGCGCTCCGCTGCTCTGCGACCTACGGCATGGGCCTCATCCGAGAGCGCTTGCAACTCGGGGCTCAGGCGAAACTCCATGCGCTGGTTAGTTTCCTAGTCCAGAATCGGGTGTGAAGCCGGGGCGGCCGAGGCGAATCCAATCATGCAGCGAAGCAAAGGGGTAGATGCCCGTGGCATGGCCATCGTTCCAGGTGATTCCAAGTCCCCAAGCGCCTACTAGGGAGGCATCGGTGAGTTCAAGGGTCTGCTGACTATTCGAAGTCGGCCACGGCGCTCGCCCAGCCTGTCGGGCTGCGCGGCAGGTAGCACAGGGGCAGTTCAGTCGCAGCTCGGTGAGCCCAATCGTTCCACTGAGGCCGTCATCGAACTCCAACCGGAGTTCCATAGTCGCCCTCTCGATGGTGATGTCGGTGACATCCGGCTGGCGCTCTGAGGCAGAGGGACTCATCCAGCCTGCGAGCCGTTACGAGTCTCGATGGGTGCATACTCACGCTCCGGCTTACCGATATACAGCTGGCGCGGCCGACAGATGCGGGAATCTTGGTCGAGCAGTTCGATGTAGTGAGCTAGCCACCCGGCAGTACGCGGAATGGCAAACAGCACTGTGAACATCTCCATCGGAAAGCCCATCGCCTGATAGATGAGCCCTGAGTAGAAGTCCACATTTGGGTACAGCTTGCGACTCAAGAAGTACTCGTCGCTCAAGGCGACCTCTTCAAGCTTGAGCGCAATATCTAGCAGCGGGCTCTTGCCGGTTACTTCAAACACCTCATCGGCAGTCTTCTTGATGATGCGAGCACGTGGGTCGTAGTTCTTGTACACCCGGTGGCCGAAGCCCTGCAGACGCATCTCGCCACGCTTGACGGCATCCACATAGGACTGCACGTTGTCGATAGAGCCGATCACGTTGAGCATCTTGATGACGGCTTCATTGGCACCACCATGACGAGGGCCGTACAGCGCCGCAGTCGCGGCAGCAGTTGCAATGTATGGGTCGGCATGAGAGGACCCAACGGTTCGCATTGCTGTGGTGGAACAGTTCTGCTCATGGTCAGCGTGCAGAATGAACAACACGTCAAGGGCACGCGACAGCACGGGGTTGGCGTCGTAGCGAGGCTCGGCTGTTTTCCACATCATGGACAAGAAGTTGGCAGCAAAGTCCAAGCTGTTGTCTGGGTAGACGAATGGCATTCCAGCTGAATGGCGGTAAGCGCCAGCGGCCAACGTAGGCATTTTCGCAATCAGGCGGATGACCTGTTTCATCACGACATTCGGGTCTTCAATGTCTTTCGCTTCTGGGTAGAAGGTGGACAGCGCCGCAATGGTCGAGACCAACATTCCCATCGGATGAGCATCGTGGTGGAAGCCCTCCATAAAGTGCTTGCGAAGGTTCTCGTGGATGAACGTGTGGTGTGTGATCTCGTAGCGCCAAGCCTCAAACTCCTCAGGGGTTGGAAGGTCCCCGAAGATCAGCAGGTAGGCAACCTCGAGATAGCTCGAATGTTGGGCCAGTTGTTCAATCGGGTATCCGCGGTAACGCAGGATGCCGTTTTCGCCATCGAGTTCGGTGATTGCAGAGGATGCCCCTGAGGTGGTGCCAAAGGAGGGGTCCTGGAACCAGACTCCTGGCAACAACTTGCTCCACTCTTTGGAGTCAACTCCGCCGTTGAGGATTGGGATCTCTACTGCTTCACCGGTTCGATTATCGGTGATGGTGATTGTCTCGGCCACGTCTGCTCTCCTGAGGTCTACTCGTGGTGCATCTTAGAACCTCTGTGGAGGGTTCCATGACGCGGCATGCAGGTGGGTCAGCTGCCTATCGTTGCGGCCGGATAGATACCAGATGGCCCGGCAGCTTCACGCTCAATGACTGTACGAATCGTGTCGGCAACAACTCGCTGTGCAGCAGAGGGAAAGCTGCGCCGACGAACTCCAAGGCCGACTGAGCGTCCCTCGGCGCCAGTAAGTGGGACTCGTCGCCAGTCGCCAGCCAGACCTGCGGGAGCGGCAGAAGCGGGCACAATTCCGGCTCCGAAACCACTGAACACCAGCGAGGCGAGCAGACGCATGCCATCGAACTGCGCCTTGGGTCGCAGTCGAACCCCTTGCTGTGCTGCGACTTCTTCTAGCTGAGTTCGAAAGGGGCTCCCCGGGGCTTCGAGCAGGAGTTCATGATGCACAGCCTCTTCAATGCTGACGGTTTCGTAGGCAAAGAGGGGGTGCGTACTCGGGGCGATCAGCACGCGATCCTCGTCGAAGAGCGGGTCTACCCGAACCTCTACCTCATCGAGAGGCAGGTTCAACACTGCAAGGTCGACGGCACCTGAGAGCAGGTTCAATACGAGTGAACTCGTCGTGGCATCCAAGATGACGACCGAGACAAGCGGAAACTGCAGCGCCAATTCGTTGAGTAACGGGGGAACCAGCCAGCGGGTAACTGTACCAATGCTGCCCAACCGGACTGTTCCAGAGACTTCGTCTCGTAGTGAGGCAACATCTGAGTCCAGAGCCTCAAACTCGGCCTCGATGCGGCGGGCACGATTGAGTACTGCTCGGCCTTCATCAGTTGGCTCGGTAGTTGCCCGGTCAATCAGGGTGACGCCCAACTCGCTTTCTAACCTTGCGACGTGAGCGGATACGTTCGATTGCACCGTATCGAGGGAACGAGCCGCAGCCGAGAAGGAGTGCAGTTCGACCACTGCCATAAAGGCTTTGAGTTGCTTGCGGTCCATGGACACTTTCTATCATAAATAGAGATAGCAACTATCTGAACAAGGTGCTTGATAGATTGCTTGCTTAAGGCTATCTTAGTATTCATAAACAAACGCCGAGGGTGCGGGCGCAAGCCCCCCTCGTGCCAGAGTCATCGGATCTCCCCCCGATCTGATGGCTCAACTGCTGAAGGACTGGCTCCCCCCGCCAGTCCTTCGGCCTTTTTACCCAGAGCCAATCGACGTCAGGTAATTTGAGGATTTCGGCAGTACTCTCTGCTCATGCAGACATCGCAGAACGGCAGCAGCAGTGCCCCGTCATCCACTACGGGTGCAGCATTCTTTGATCTTGACCGGACACTGCTAGCTGGAGCAAGCGGACCGATCATTAGTGATGCACTTAGGCGGGTTGGGCTGCTGTCCGGTTCGACCTCGGGAATCGAGTCGGTGGCATTCGGGATTTTTAATCTCATCGGTGAAACTTGGCCATCCATGATGATTTCCCGACAAGGTGCACGCGCTGCACGGGGATGGCCTATTGAACTCGTTCAAGAGGCAGCAGACATCGCAACGGCTCAGCTCTTGCAGTCAGTTCTGCCCTTCGCACTACAAGAGATCGAGGAGCATCGCGCTGCCGGTCGCAAACTGGTCATGGCTACCACCACACCTGCGGATCTGATTGCGCCACTAGCCGAGGCCCTGTCCTTTGATGATGTAGTGGCAACTCGTTACGGCCACAGCAGCGGCCAGTATGACGGAACCATCGATGGCGAATTTGTGTGGGGTAAGGGTAAGGCCCGAGCAGTACGGCAGTGGGCACAGGACCATCAGGTGGACCTAGATGAGAGCTATGCCTACTCCGATAGCTATTACGACGTCCCCTTGTTGTCCATCGTTGCCAACCCGCGCGCAGTAAATCCAGACCCGCGGATGTTTGCTCAGGCCACGATCCGACGTTGGCCAGTCATGCACTTCGACGTACCCCCAGGTGTGCCCAAGTTTGCAGGCATTGAGCCGCAACGCTTGCTGCTCGTGCTGGCCCAGCCACAGCTCTTCCCCTGGGTTCGCTTTGGTATCGACGGGCTCGAGAATCTGCCCACAGATGGCCCAGCAATTCTGGTAGGAAACCATCGCTCTTATTTTGATCCGCTCGCAATCTCATTTCTGCTTGCTCGTCGGGGTCGGCCCGCTCGCTTCCTTGGCAAAAAAGAGGTCTTTGATGCCCCGCTTGTGGGTGACGTCGTGACTGCTCTTGGCGGAATCAGAGTGGACCGCGGGACTGGCTCAGACGCACCTCTGCGAGCTGCCGAGGACGCCCTAGTAGCAGGCGAAATGGTTGCGCTGATGCCTCAGGGAACCATTCCACGCGGCCCGGCCTTCTTTAATCCCGAACTCCAGGGTCGTTGGGGTGCAGTTCGGCTAGCCCAAGCCACGGGTGCGCCGATTATTCCTATCGGGCTGTGGGGAACCGAACAGGTTTGGCCCCGTAGTTCACGGTTCCCAGACGTGACTCAAGTGCTGCGCCCGCCCAAGGTCAGCATCAAGGTGGGTGCCCCCGTTGAACTGGGAACTGGTGATGTCGATTCAGAGACCAAACGAGTGATGTCAGCGATCTCTGCGCTGCTTCCCGAGGAGTCGCGTTCTCAACGTCCGCCCTCACAAGATGACTTGGCCCGGACCTATCCCGGGGGAGTGGTACCCGATGACGTCGAGTGGGCCAGTGATCACGAAACAGTCCGCCGACCCGGCACTGACTAACCCGGCACTGACTGAGCCTGCACTGATTGGGCCGGTACTGACTGAGCCTGCACTGACTGAGTCTGCACTGGCTGGGCTTTACTGCTTGGCAATCTGATTCAAGTCCATCTGAGCAATCAGGTCGCTCATGTACTCGGCCACATAGCGGGCACCCTCCGGAGTATCGAAGTGCAAGCCGTCGGTGGGACGAAGCGTGAGTCCATCTCTCTGCTTCGGACAGGGAATCTCAGGGCAGACAAAGCCGGCCAAGTCGATAGCTGTTCCAGATGGCTGATCAGCAACATAGCGATCAATCAGTTCTCGCAGATGTGTCGTGGTCTGCAAGTCCTGCGGGCTTGGGCTGCCGGTCGGCGTGTTGGGCGCAGAAACGGTATCGGGCATGCGTACCCATGCCACTGCCGCACCGCCAGATGACAGGCGGTTATAGGTATCGGTGAACAACTGCTGCAACATGCTGTCTGACTCGGGGGTACCGAACTGATACCAGACGTCATTGACTGTGCGATCAATGCCCTCCCACACCGAGAGCGAAATAACTAGGTCGGGATTGAACTGGGCTACGGAATCGCTTTGCCGTTGCGGAATGGAGTTCTCACATTCAGCGACCTTCACATTGCCCATCATCGTGATTGGCTTATCTGGGCCTTTGCCGGGAACTCCCACGATCACCCCACATCCTGGAGTTGCGACAGATGCAAATGTGATTCCGCGTGCCGTTAGGGACTCTGCCAGAGCGTCCTGCAGGCTTGCGGCCACGCTGTCTCCTACGAGTAACACCCGTGCCGGTGGGCGGGGAGCGGCGGGAGTTGCTGCAGGTGCGATCGTTGAGGGGACAGGCAGAAAGGCTATGCCTTCTTGGGCTGAATCGAACTGCTTCCCAAGCCTGGGACTCGAGGTGGAGATATCTCCCATTGCACGCGGTTGAAGAAACGCTGGGGCAGGAGGAAGGTCCCTGGTGATTGTCAAGGTGGCCAACACCAGAACACTTGCTGCGAGGGGAACCACAACCACTGCGCGAGTTCGGATGGGTACTAGGCCAGTTCGTATTGGCCGCTCTACAAACTGGAACAACAACAGCGCTAGCGGAATGACGATGGCCATACGCACGGCGAAAAGCGGCCACAGCCCAAGCGAGGTTCGCTGTGGGGTCAGCCACAGAAAGATTGGCCAGTGGATGAGATACACCCCGTAGCTAATTCTGCCTAGATTGACCAGCACTCGAGTTTGCAACACCCGAGACAGAACTCCGCCCTGAATCACGCTGCCAATGATGAGCGCGGTGCACAGAGCACTGCAGAGTAAGCCCCAGGGGTAGAGCCAAGTTGAGTCCAAGCGGGCCAGATTGCTCAGGGCGAGGATTACAACGACGCCAAGCAGTGCGGCGGCAGCGAGGGCTTTGCGAGCAATCTGCGAACCCAGTCGAAGGTGTCGAAGAGTCGCGCATGCCAGCAAGGCCCCGATCAGCATCTCGGCTGCTCGGGTATCGGTGCCGAAATAAGCTCGATCCATTGAGTTTCTGGCCAACAACAGATTCGCCGTGGCCGACATCACTGTGGCAGCCAGAAGAGTTGCAATCAGGCGGTTGAGGCGAACCCGTCGGGTCGTGGGTCTCCCTAGGACTAGGACAGTGCCAATGACAATCAGCAACAGCGCGTAGAACTGAGTTTCTACTGCCAAACTCCAAAAGTGCTCGAGCGGGGAAGGTGCCGTAAACGCTTCGCCGTAGCTGGTGCCAACAGAAATGAAGTGCCAATTCACCAAGTCGACAATCGACCAAGGCACGTCGCTACGAAGGTCGCGAAGTTGGCTGTCCTCCCAGACGCGGAAAACGGCAAGGAGTAGCACGCCTGCAATCACCGCCCATGCTGCTGGCGTCAACCGTCGTAAACGGCGTGTCCAGAAACTGCCGGCGCTAATTGAGGAGGTATTCCACCACTCCCGCAGCAGCAGAGCGGTGATCAGGAATCCTGACAAGGTGAAAAAGAGGGATACTCCAAGAAACCCACCCTGCATCCAAGGAAAGTCCGCGTGAAAGAACAGCACCAACATGACTGCGATGGCCCGAAGACCATCTAAACCAGGAATGTGGGGGAGTGGTTCTGCCTGTGACAGAGCAAGGCTGCGGGGTTCCTCGGCGATCGTTGTCACAACCTGACCCTCCCTCTGACAGCAGGTGCAGCATCACGGAGGGTGTCGCACAGGTGTAACCCTCGCCTGCTGCAAATTAGTAACCCGTTAGGCAGTGCGAGCGCGAATGATGTTGAGAGCAGAGCCAGCGCGGAACCACTCGATGTGTTCAGGGCTCATCGTCTGGTTCCCTAGGAAACTCAGGGAGGTTCCATCGGGTTTGGTGAGCAGACACTCAACGGGCTTGCCCGGCTGAAGGTCTGCCAAGCCGAGAATGCTGATCCGGTCGTCCTCGCCAATCACATCGTAAACCTCAGGCTCGGCAAAGGTGAGGGCCAACACTCCCTGCTTCTTGAGATTGGCTTCGTGGATGCGTGCGAAACTTCGCACGATGATTGCTGCCGCACCGCGGAATCTGGGCTCCATGGCAGCGTGCTCACGTGAGGAACCTTCGCCCCAGTTCTCGTCACCAACTGCCACCCAGCGTTCCCCCGCCTCGTGGTAGTGCTTGGCAATATCCGGGAAGGACTTTGTTGTCCCATCGAGTTGGTCTTTGCCCTGGCCGGCCTCGCCAGTGAATGCATTGATCGCGCCCAAAAAGAGGTTGCCCGAGATGTTCTCAAGGTGTCCCCGATACTTGAGCCAGGGCCCAGCCATGGAGATGTGATCGGTGGTGCACTTACCTTGGGCCTTGAGCAAGATCGGCAGGTCGAGGTAGTCCTGTCCGTCCCAAGCGGCGAAGGGTTCGAGAAGCTGCAAGCGATCTGAGGTGGGCGAAACCTTGACGCTGATCCCACTGCGGTCTTGCGGGGGAGACACAAAGGTGTTCTCGCCTGGGGTGAATCCGAGCGCAGGAAGTTCTTCTCCGATGGGCTCGGGCAAAAGCACTTGCTCACCCGAAGCGTTGGTGAGCGTGTCACTGATTGGATCAAAGTCGAGCGTCCCGGCAAGTGCAAGTGCCACAACTGTCTCTGGTGAGGTGACAAAGGCCAGCGTGTTCACAGAGCCGTCGTTGCGCTTCGGAAAGTTTCGGTTGTAGCTGGTCACAATGGTGTTCGGGTGGTCGTTTGCCGCTGTAGGCCGATCCCATTGGCCAATGCAGGGCCCACAGGCATTCGCCAACACAGTTGCGCCAGCGGCTTCGAAGGTGCTGAGGAGTTCATCTCGGGCGATGGTTGCGCGGACCTGCTCAGAACCGGGGGTGATCATGAGCGGTACCTTGACAGCCAGACCGTTAGCAGCAGCGAATCGCAAAATCGAAGCTGCACGAGTGATGTCCTCATACGAGGAGTTCGTGCAAGACCCGACAAGCGCGGAGCTGATTTCGAGTGGCCAGCCCTCGGCGCGAGCCTCGTCCCCAAGTGCCGACACTTCCCTTGCTAAATCGGGGGTCTGAGGCCCGTTGATATGAGGGCGAAGAGTCGACAGGTCGAGTTCGATTACCTGATCGAAATACTGCTCAGGATTTGTCAGCACCTCGTCGTCCGAGCGCAGGTGACGTGCCAAGCCGTTTGCAGCAGCAGCAATTTCTTGGCGGCCGGTGGCCTCTAAGTAGCGGCCCATTGCCTCGTCATAGGCAAAGACCGAGGTGGTCGCACCAATCTCGGCACCCATATTGCAAATCGTTGCCTTGCCTGTGCATGAGATGGAATTCGCACCTGCCCCAAAGTATTCAACAATTGCGCCAGTCCCACCCTTGACGGTCAGGATCTCGGCCACCTTCAAAATGATGTCTTTCGGGGCTGACCAACCATTGAGTTCTCCGGTCAGGTGCACACCAATCAGCTTTGGCCAGCGCAGGTTGAACGGGAAGCCAGTCATGACATCAACTGCATCGGCACCGCCTACTCCAATGGCAATCATTCCCAAGCCGCCAGCATTTGGGGTGTGGCTGTCGGTACCAACCATCATGCCGCCGGGGAAGGCGTACTGCTCGAGTACTACTTGGTGGATGATTCCCGACCCTGGTCCCCAAAAACCAATGTCGTAACGAGCCGAGACTGACTCCAAGAACTCGTACACCTCGGAGTTATTCGCCTCTGCCGCAAGCAGGTCAACCTTGCCGTTTTCTTTAGCTTGGATCAGGTGATCACAGTGCACAGTCGAAGGTGCTGACACCTTGTCCAGGCCAGCAGTCATGAACTGCAGCAGCGCCATCTGCGCCGTGGCATCTTGCATCGCCACTCGGTCGGGGCGAAGGTCGTTGTAGGTCACGCCGCGTTCAAACTCAGAACTTGGATCATCTAGGTGTGCAATCAGAATCTTCTCTGACAGCGTGAGTGCCCTGCCCAGGCGATCGCGGGCTGCGTCAATGCGATTTTCGAATCGCTCGTAAACGGTTTCTACAAGCTCAAGCGGAGTTGAAGCACTAGCGGCCATGGGGTGTTCCTCGGATCGAATCGGAAAAGAATACAAGTACACTACAAGTCTGTGAGGAGCATCCGCTATCAGTCGATCGCCGATGACCTGCGTGGGCGGCTGCAAGGCCAAGAATTCGCATCGGCACGAGTGCTGCCATCTGAGTCAGACCTCTCGTCTCAGTACTCGGCGAGCAGAGTAACCGTCCGTAGGGCGCTCGAACTTCTGCGATCAGAGGGCCTGATCGAGAGCAAGCAAGGATTTGGCTGGCTCGTGGCGGCTGAACCACTCCAGCAGCAACTCTCTCATCTAGGAACCCTTGATGCTCAGCTCGCAGCGGCCGGGATCCGCTCCGACCGAAAGATCCTCTCGTTCGGTTTTGTTGCAGCACCCGAGCACGTTGCCGCAGTACTTGGCGAGACCAACCTGCTCGAGGTTCGGCGGCTGAACCTTGCCGATGGTCAGGCATTTGCTCGAGTGACGGTGTGGTGCCCCGAGGCGCTCGGGTCTTCACTGAGCAGAGATGACGTGGAGCGTGCATCATTCCTAGAGCAGCTTCCGGTTCGCATTGGGGGAGCGACCCAAACTATTGGTGCCGAGTTGGTGAGCGAGGCCGATGCGGAGCTCCTCGGTGTGCCGATTGGTTCCCCGGTTCTCGTCGCTGAGCGCATCACTCGCAGCCAAGACGGTGTTGCTGTGCTGATGAGCGAGCATGTCTTTCCGGCTCACCGCACTCGCTTTGCCGTTGAGTTGCCAGTTGGATTGGCAGCCGACGGCGGCTCGCTCAACCCGGCAGGCATGCGACTCCTCGACTGACTGCTTGCCTGACTGCCTGACTGACTGCTTGCCTGACTGACTGCTTGGAGGGCCCTCTGAGCCGTTCGACCCAGAACGCGAGGATGGGGCCCCTTGCGGGACCCCATCCTTCAAGTTTCTTTGTTGCTGAGCGCTTGGCTCTGCTTGCTCAGGCTCTGCTTGCTCAGGCTCCGAGTGAAGTTCCAGCGGAGCTGAAGGTGCTCTTGGTGCCGTTGGCGAGGAAGGTAACTGCGCCGATGCAGACCACAGCGATGAGCGCTACGAGCAGTGCGTACTCCACGAGGGAGGCTCCTCGTTCGGTCTTAGCGTGTGCTTGCATCCATGCCTTAATGAAGTTGAACTGGGTTGTCATTTTGATCTCCGTCTTGTCGGTGAGTTGGTGTCGGATCAGATTCCGTTGCGAACCCCCTGGGGTGAGATCCGTGATTGTTGTATCGACAACTCTTCGGAAACCTTGACAATGTTTTTGAAGTTTTCTGGGTCGTATGACCCAAGTCGAAGGAACTAGTGCCCCGCACCCCCTTTGGTGATGGCGAGCCGGTCAGGGCCGATCGACTGCTCTACACCTACCGACCACTGCAGGCTTGCCGTGCCGTTCGACCCAGGACGCGAAGATGGGGCCCCTTGCGGGACCCCATCGTTCAAGTTTGTTTGTTGCTGAGCGCTTGGCTCTGCTTGCTCAGGCTCCGAGTGAAGTTCCAGCGGAGCTGAAGGTCTTCTTGGTGCCGTTGGCGAGGAAGGTAACTGCGCCGATGCAGACCACAGCGATGAGCGCTACGAGCAGTGCGTACTCCACGAGGGAGGCTCCTCGTTCGGTCTTTGCGTGTGCTTGCATCCATGCTTTGATGAAGTTGTACTGAGTAATCATTTTGTCTCCCTAGTGGTGAGGTGTTGTTGGATCGGGTTCTACTTCGAACCCCGTAGTGAGATCCGTGTAAGTGGTATCGACCGTCCAGCTGGGACCTTTACAAATTTCTTGAAATTTCCTAGAAATCTTTTGCAACGGCATTCAGCTCAGGCTGACAATTCCCATTCGGACTGCCTGCAATACGGCCTGGGTGCGGTCGCGTGCGTCGAGCTTTTGATAGATCGAGGCCAAGTGGTTCTTGACTGTTTTCTGTGAGATAAACAGCTTCTCCGCAACCTCTGGGGTTGAACAGCCATCAGCGATGAGTTGCAAA
The DNA here is from genome assembly GCA_001025035.1 of Actinobacteria bacterium IMCC26207. GTDB lineage: Bacteria > Actinomycetota > Acidimicrobiia > Acidimicrobiales > Microtrichaceae > IMCC26207. The sequence continues at coordinate 695,217 of LCZK01000010.1, read as the reverse complement.
ACCTCTTCTTCTCTTCGCGTGACGATTCGTTCCTCCTCGGCATCCTGCGGGACTTCGAGCTTGCGCAGTTCCTCGAGCATCGAGCGAGCTAGGTGGGGGGAGAGCACCGTGTCCCCTTCGGCCGCAAGACGCACGGAATCAGCAATCTCTCGAGTGGAACAATCCTTGGTCAGGTAGCCAATCGCCCCTGCACGAATGGCATTGGTCAGTACCTCTTGATCTGCATGCATGGTGAGCATGACGATCTTGGACTTGTTGCCAGTGGACTTGAGCAAGCGACAAGCTTCAACCCCACCGCAGTTCGGCATAGTCACATCCATGAGGATGACGTCGGGTTTGAGTGCGTCGGCCATGGTGACGGCTTCGAGACCATCGCAGGCCTCTCCGACCACCTCAAAGCCCGACTCTGTCATGGAACGTCGAAGGCCCTCGCGGAGCATCCGATGGTCATCTGCCAACATGAGTCGAATCGTCATACGTTCTTCCTTCTAGTAGTGCTGCTGGTTCTTGATGTGCTGGTTGAATCACCGATTTGGCTATTTCTTGGGCTGCTTGAGGACTGGGTTTCGGTAGTGGCTGGTTGCAGCGTGCAACGCACCCGTGTTCCTCGTCCTGGAGCGCTGACAATCTCAAAGCTGGCTCCGACACTTGCTGCCCTCTCGCGCATCCCTAACAACCCGTATGAGTCCAAGCGGCCGGCTCGACCTTGTTCAAACCCCACGCCGTTATCAGTAATGTCGACTAGTGCCCTGTGGCCGTCGCAGCGCCAGACCACCCGTACTGCAGTGGCCGAGGCGTGACGCTCAACGTTGGCTAGTGCCTCTTGGGTGACCCGCCACATCTCACGTTCTTGCAGGATGGGAAGGCGAGCAGACTCTTCTGCCTCGACGTGTACCTGCAGGGCGCTTCGCTCTGCGACTCGTTCTGCATATTGCTCAAGCACCTGACCCAAGCTGCGCTCGTCAGAGACGTCCGTCCGAAGGTCATACAGGGTGTCTCGGACCTCTCGGATGACTCCGCGTACATCATCTCGGAGCTGTGCGATTGGTTGGGAGACTGATTCTCCGTGGGAGTCCTTCTCGACCAACCGGTCAAGTTCAAAGCCAAGGTAAGCCAAGGATTGCCCAATGCGATCATGAAGGTCCCGAGCAATTCGCGTTCGCTCCTCATCAGCCCCAACCGTGCGTAACCGAGCAAACCAACGAGCGTTATCTACTGCGAGCGCAGCAGGTGCAATGAATCCGGCGACTAGTTCTTCCTCCCGATGAGTGAAATGGCCGACCTCTCCATGCTCAAGAGCCAACAGCCCAATGATGGTTCCACGTGCGGTGAGCACGCTGTAGAGCCCAGACCCAGAGCGCTTGGAAAGGCCGCCTCCTGGCTCTGCAATCAGGTTCGAAACGGCCGCAATGCCGTTCTGCGCAAGCGCCTTTCGAAGCCCGACGGGCAAATCCGTTGGCCCGAGTCGAGTTGGAATATGCAGGCCCTCATGGCGAACAACATCCCAGTGGGCATCGGTCTCATCGAAGAGCAGAACCGCAGCGCTTTCAAAGCTCACGAGTGAGTGCAGTCTCTGAAGGGTTGTATCCAGAACCTCTCCCATATCGAGCGAGGCAGGCAGTGTCTGGGTGACCTGATGAAGCGAGAAAAGCAGATCGTTCGCGTCAGACAGTTTGTCGAGGCGGTCCAGAGTGAGCTCGCGATCTCGGTCAGCTACTCCAGAGATACGCCTTGTGTAGCCAGCGATGATCGCCACGAGCATGATGATCCCGGCCCATGACGCTGCTCTGACTAGCGCCTCGCGTGGGTTGCTCGCCTGATCTACAAACACAAAGCTCACTGCCAGAATCGTTACAACTGCAACTCTGAACGAGAATCCAAACCCTCGAGCAAGTCCAGCCACGGTGATGGCAGGCAGCAGCATGAAGATGAGCGGTGAATCGCAGCCACCGGTTGCGACAACAGCGAGGACTCCAAGAAACACCTCGGCAATCACGAGTACCAGCGAACTGACAGAATCCGTGTACTTGATTGGTCGAACAGTGCGGAAAATTGCGTAGAGCACCAGAACAGCAGTCCAAAAACGCAGCGATGCCGTATTAGAACTCGTGTCTGCAGAAACCAACAGCAACGAGATGCTCATGGTTGCCAAACGCATGGTGGTAATGAGGCCGTTAAAGCTAGAGACGCGATCGGCGGTGCCGCTGGGGCTCTGATCCGCCAGAAGGTCGAAGTCTCCGGTGGGCTTTTGTGAAGTGTCTATGAGTGCACTCTTTAGGTCTCTACGCAGCCTGGCAGCGGCTTTCTGCCTGAGTGACTCCGGTTCTGAGTCGGATTGTGAGAGAGAGCTTGATCCCGTTTCCAAACCAGTATCCAAGCTTGTGCTGCTTCTTTCAGCCACTGATAGCGGGTGCTCGCTCAGGTTGTCAGTAGGAAATTCTGTGGGCATATGTAGTCCTGAGGTTGGGTCAAAATCCGAGATATTTATTGGTATCGGCAGGTTGAATCCCGAACTGGACTATTAGTTCAAATAGTTCAAATTACCTATGCGGCGGCGGGCGGGTAGGGTTCAAACCCATGTTGTTAGTAGGCCTCACGGGCGGAATCGGCGCCGGAAAATCAACAGTCTCACTGGGTCTCGCTGAGCGAGGCGCTGTGGTGGTAGACGCCGACGCAATCGTGCGGGAACTTCAGCAGCCGGGAACGCAGGTATTCAAGGAGATGGAAGAGCGTTTTGGGCCGGGAATACTCGATGACTCGGGCCAGCTTGACCGGGCTGCGGTAGCCGATTTGGTCTTTACTGACGCCACGGCCTTGGCCGATCTGGGTGCGATCGTGCACCCAAGGGTGCACGAAGAGATCGCCAGAAGAATCGAAGAGCAATCAACCACAGATTCTGTCGTCATTCTTGATGTGCCGTTGCTCGTCGAATCTGGATGGGAGGACCTGCGAGGCACCATCGTGGTTGACCTTGACCCCGAGGTGGCGATCGCTCGCCTTATCGAGTTTCGGGGGTTTTCCGAACAGGACGCAAGAAACCGGATCGCCAAACAGGCCAGCCGATCTGACCGCCTAGCCCGCGCCGACTTTGTGATCGATAACCACGGTCAACCACACGAGCTTGATGACCAGATCGCTCTTGCATGGCAGTGGATCCAGAGCCTGGCCCCGTGAGTTCCGAGGCAAGTCCCGACCGGGTGCAACCCTCTGCACTGCGGCCATTCAAAATGGTCTCGGACTATCAGCCTGCAGGGGATCAGCCAGCCGCAATTGCTGCCCTCGCCGAAGGCATCAACACTGGTCAACGCTTTCAGACCCTTCTTGGCATCACAGGCTCGGGCAAGTCAGCCACCATGGCATGGACGATTGAGCAGGTGCAGCGGCCAACGCTGGTACTGGCACCCAACAAGAGTTTGGCTGCGCAGCTAGCCAACGAGTTCCGTGAGTTCTTCCCAGAGAATCGCGTCGAATACTTCGTCTCGTATTACGACTACTACCAGCCCGAGGCCTACATGGCGGCCAGCGATACCTTCATCGAGAAGGACTCCTCGGTCAACGATGAGATCGATCGTCTGCGTCATGCCGCTACTTCGGCACTCCTGACTCGCAGGGACACCATTGTCGTGGCCTCGGTGTCTTGTATCTACGGTCTCGGCTCGCCCGAGGAATACTCCAAGAGACTGTTTGCCGCCCGGGTGGGCGAAACAATTGACCAGCGAGAGATGCTTCGGCGGCTCGTTGATCTGCAGTACGAGCGTAACGATATGAACCTGGTGCGAGGCAAGTTCCGGGTGCGCGGCGACATCATTGAAGTCCACCCAGCCTATGAAGAAACTGCAGTGCGCATTGCGCTGTTTGGGGATGAGGTTGAGTCGATCTCTGTGGTCGACACGCTGACTGGGGAGCGCGTGCAGGAATTGGATGAGGTGGTGATCTTTCCGAACACCCACTACGCCACCTCGGATGAGCGACTCCGTGATGCCATCGGCCGCATTGAAGTTGAGTTGCAGCAGCGGCTGGCGTTGTTTGAGAGTGAAGGCAAGTTGCTCGAGGCCCAGCGACTGCGTATGAGAACTGAATACGACCTTGAGATGCTGCAGGAGTTGGGATTCTGTAACGGTATTGAGAATTACTCGGGGCCGATAGATGGTCGTGCCCCAGGAGAGCCGCCGAATACCTTGCTCGACTTTTTTCCTTCTGATTACCTGACCATCATTGATGAATCTCACGTCACGATTCCGCAGTTGCATGGGCAGTACGAGGGTGATCGATCAAGAAAGAACAACCTGATTGAGCACGGGTTTCGTCTGCCTTCGGCTGGCGATAATCGGCCGCTCAGGTTTGAGGAATGGGTGGAGCGTGCCGGCCAGACTGTGTTCCTGTCTGCCACGCCAAGTAAATGGGAGATCGAACATAGCTCTCGAGTGGTTGAGCAGATTGTGCGTCCTACAGGCCTGATTGATCCGCAGGTTGTCATCAAGCCGACCGAGGGTCAGATCGATGACCTGTTAGGAAACATCAATGAGCGAGTGGAGCTAGGCGATCGAGTCTTGGTCACCACGCTCACCAAGAAGATGGCCGAAGATCTGACCCAGTACTTGCTTGAGATGGGTGTTCGGGTGCGTTACTTGCATTCAGATGTTGACACGTTGCAGCGCATTGAACTGGTGCGGGACTTGCGACTTGGTGAGTTCGATGTGCTCGTCGGCATCAACTTGTTGCGAGAGGGCCTTGATATTCCAGAGGTCTCGATGGTGGCGATTCTTGATGCTGACAAAGAGGGCTTCCTGCGCTCCGAAACCTCGCTGATTCAGATGATTGGTCGCGCTGCACGCAACGTACGCGGTCAAGTCTTTATGTATGCGGACCGCGTGACCGACTCAATGACCAAAGCAATCTCCGAGACCAACCGGCGCAGAGGTTTGCAAGAGGCGTACAACACCGAACATGGGATCGACCCCAAGACGATTATTAAGCCAGTGACCAACATCTTGGATCAGCTGCGGGGAACCTCGAACGAGGCGCCCTACCCGGGCCAAGGCAAGCGCAAGCAGCGACCCGGCGAGCGTGCTCGAGCTGAACAGTTCAAGGACCTGCCTCCCTCTGACCTTGGCAAGTTGATCTCCCTGCTCGAGGACGAGATGAACGCAGCATCTGAAGAACTGCGCTTTGAAGAAGCGGCTCGACTGCGAGACGAGATTAAAGACCTGAAAAGGGAACTTCGCACTGCCGGCGGGGCCTAGCTAGCACTCGCTCTAGGACAACCCAGCGCTAGTGCGAATCGACTCTTGGCGTAGCCAGTGATCGGCGAGTACCAACAGCATGGCTGCCTCTACGAGTGGCACCGCACGAGGCAGCACGCATGGGTCGTGGCGGCCCTTAGCTGCCAGAGTGACGGCATTGTTATCTCGGTCAACCGTTTGCTGTTCAGAAGAAATTGTGGCAGTTGGCTTAAAGGCAACACGAATGTTGATCTCTTCGCCGTTTGAGATACCGCCTTGTATGCCACCAGAGTGATTCGTGAGTGTGCGCGGCTTGCCATCTGCACCGGGAACAAAAGCGTCGTTGTGTTCTCTGCCCGTCATGGCAACTGCGCCAAACCCACTTCCCAGTTCGAAACCCTTTGTCGCGGGTAGCGACATGACAGCCTTTGCCAGGTCGGCCTCGAGCTTGTCGAATACGGGCTCGCCCCAACCGGCGGGCACACCTCGAGCAATGCAGCTCACGATTCCGCCAAGTGAGTCGCCATCTCGGCGGGCCTGCTCAATAGCTGTAACCATGAGTTCGGCTGCTACTGGGTCTGGGCAGCGGGTGGGCGTGGCCTCGACCTGATCGAGTTGTACCACGCTGGCATCAACGGCCGACATGATTGTGTGGATCTGCGAGACCCAGCCAAGTACTTCTACGCCGCAGCTCTGAGCTAGAAGCTTGCGCGCCACTGCGGCCGCCGCGACTCTGCCGATCGTCTCTCTTGCCGATGCCCGCCCTCCGCCGGCCACAGCTCGAATCCCATATTTGGCCTCGGTAGTAAAGTCTGCATGCGAGGGGCGGTAGCTGCTCTTCATTTCCTCGTACGCGCCAGAAATCTGATCGGCATTGCGGACGAGCATGGCAATCGGCGATCCGAGTGTTCGACCCTCGTACACCCCAGAAAGAATCTCGACTTTGTCCGACTCATCCCGCTGCGTGACTAAGCGGCTTTGGCCAGGCCGACGGCGGTCTAGGTCTGGCTGGATATCTGCCTCGGAGAGCGCGAGTCCTGGAGGGCACCCATCAAGAACCACGCCAACCCCGCCACCATGAGACTCGCCAAAGGTTGTAATACGAAAGAGGCGACCGGTGCTTGAACCCATATCAAGCAAGTATGGCAGTCGCTGAAGGACGCTCCACGCCTTGTTTCGGCAGATCCGCAAAACTTTCTGCCGTAACGAGCTTGAATCACGAACACCTGTTCGCCAACTAAACTAGGGAATCATGTCGACACCCAAGGTGCGAACAAGCGCCACTCCCCGCAAGGCACCTGCAAAGAAGACGGCTGCTGCACCCAAGGCAGCTGTACCAAAGGTCGCTGTACCCACGAAGGCAGCTATAGCCAAGACCGCAGCTGCACCCAAGGCAGCTGTAGCCAAGAGAGCGCAGTCGCATCATGCGCTCGATCGCATCACGATTCGAGGCGCTCGCGAACACAACTTGTGCGATGTCTCGCTTGACCTTCCCCGTGACCAGCTCATTGTCTTTACTGGGCTCTCTGGATCGGGCAAGTCTTCGCTTGCATTCGACACCATTTATGCCGAGGGTCAACGCCGCTACGTCGAGTCACTCTCCTCCTATGCGCGTCAGTTCTTGGGTCAGATGGATAAGCCCGATGTCGACGTGATCGAAGGCCTGTCTCCTGCAATCTCGATTGATCAGAAGTCGGCCTCTCGCAATCCGCGGTCAACAGTGGGAACGGTCACCGAGGTATACGACTACCTGCGACTGTTGTTTGCACGAGTCGGTGAACCCCATGATCCCGATACTGGCGAAGCACTGGTTCGTCAAACTCCACAACAGATTGTGGATCGCATTTTGGCCTTACCCGAGGGCACACGCTTTCAAGTGCTTGCCCCAGTAATTCGTGGTCGGAAGGGCACCTACGAGCAGCTTTTTGTTGACCTTGCCAGCCAAGGGTTTGGTCGGGTGCGCGTGGACGGCGAAGTACACGAGCTTCCGGTAGAACTCGACCTTGCCCGCTATGAGCAGCACACCATTGAGGTCATTGTTGACCGCCTGGTGTTGCGAGATGGCATCGAGCGGCGCCTCACCGACTCTATGGAAACCGCGCTGACATTGGCCGAGGGAGTGGCACAGATCGAACTGCTTGCCGCTAAGGATGCCGGTCCTGATGCAGAGTCAGAGACGCTGACTTTTTCCGAGAAGCTGGCCCGCCCATCTGATGGCAAAAGCTTTGAGGAACTGGCTCCACGTAACTTCTCTTTTAATACTCCCTATGGCGCATGCACTGCATGTGATGGATTGGGAACCTTGTTCGAGGTCGACCCGGAACTGGTGGTTCCAGACCCCGAGGTCTCGGTGGCCGATGGCGCACTCGCTCCTTGGGCCTCGGGCCACGCTAAGTACTTTCACCGATTGTTGGAATCAGTCTGCGAGGAGTACGAGATTGAGATCAACACTCCTTTTGAGAAGCTCCCGAAGCAACAGCAGACGCTCTTGCTCTTTGGTGTTGAAGGATCAACTCGCGTAGCCGTCAAGTTCAAGAATCGTTACGGCAGAACGCGTAGTTACTCAGCCAAGTATGAGGGCGTGATTCCATATCTCAAACGTCGTCATAGCGAGGCCGAAACTGACTCCTCACGCGATGCCATTGAGGGCTACATGCGCCTTGTGCCGTGTGCTACTTGCGATGGTGCCCGCTTGAACCCGTATGCACTTGCAGTCACTGTTGATGGGCTCAACATGCATCAACTCTGCAGCCTGTCGATCGCCGAGGCCACAGACAAACTGCTGCACCTCCACCTAGATGAGCGTCAGACTCTGATTGCTGAGCGCATCCTGAAAGAGATCAACGTTCGGCTCAAGTTCTTATGCGATGTGGGCTTGGATTACCTGTCCCTTGCCCGTTCAGCGGCCACGCTTTCGGGCGGCGAGGCTCAACGCATTCGCTTGGCTTCACAGATTGGTTCCGGCTTGGTCGGCGTACTGTATGTGCTCGACGAGCCATCCATCGGTCTACATCAACGCGATAACCATCGCCTGATCGAGACGCTGATCCGACTACGAGACTTGGGCAACACAGTCATCGTGGTGGAACACGATGAGGACACCATTCGCATTGCCGACCACATTGTTGACGTTGGTCCGGGTGCAGGAGAACACGGCGGGAGAGTCGTGCATTCGGGAAGTTTCAAAGGGTTGCTACGTGCAAAAGAGTCGGTCACGGGGCAGTACTTGTCAGGCAAGCGCTCCATTCCGCTGCCCGAAGTTCGACGGGAGCCAGGCGAGCAATGGCTCAAGATTCAAGGGGCCCGTGAGCACAACCTTCGCAATGTAAATGTTGATATCCCACTCGGGTGTTTTGTTGCGGTCACCGGGGTGTCTGGTTCGGGCAAGTCCACCCTGATCAATGACATCCTCATGCGCTCGCTTATGCAGCAGATTTATGGATCCAAGATTCCACCGGGGTTACATAAGCGCATTGAGGGCCTAGACCAGTTGGACAAAGTGATCGACATCGACCAGTCGCCCATTGGTCGAACTCCTCGATCTAACCCAGCCACCTATACCGGTGTGTTCGATCACATCCGGAAACTGTTTGCGCAGACCTCTGAATCAAAAGTGCGCGGATACCTTCCAGGCCGATTTAGTTTCAACGTCAAGGGTGGCCGATGTGAAGCCTGTTCTGGTGACGGAACAATAAAGATCGAGATGCACTTCCTGCCAGATATTTATGTGCCCTGCGAGGTCTGCGGCGGTGCTCGCTACAACCGAGACACCCTCGAGGTGACCTTTAAGGGGTTAAACATTTCCGAGGTGCTCAACCTGCCTTGTGAAGAAGCTTTGGCGTTTTTCTCGAATCAGCCCACCATTGCTCGGCATATGCGCACCCTTGTAGATGTGGGCCTGGGCTATGTGCGGCTTGGTCAGCCCGCTACCACGCTGTCCGGGGGTGAAGCTCAGCGGGTCAAGCTGGCATCTGAGTTAGCGAAGCGCTCCACGGGCCACACGATTTACCTGCTGGATGAACCAACCACCGGCCTGCACTTTGAAGATATTCGCAAGCTGCTGACGGTGCTGTCTCGGCTTGTTGACCAAGGCAATACCGTTTTGGTGATTGAGCACAATCTAGATGTGATCAAGACTGCAGATTGGGTCATCGACCTTGGGCCCGAAGGCGGTCGCGGTGGGGGATCTGTGGTGGCCGAAGGAACCCCCGAAACAATCGCTGCAGCCAAACAGAGCTATACCGGCCACTTTCTAGCGCCACTGCTCGCTGGTGAGCTCAGGTGATTTCGAGCATGCGCTCAAGTGCAACCCGCGCCCAGTGTGCATCCTCTGGGTTGACTGTGATTCGGTTCCGGACCGTTCCTTCAACCAGGCTCTCCAAGGTCCAAGCCAGGTGTGGGGCGTCAATTCGGAACATCGTTGAGCAGGGGCACACCAGTGGGTCGAGCGAAATCACTGTTTTGTCTGGGGTCTCGTTATTCAGACGCTGCACCAGATGAATTTCGGTTCCGACTCCAATAACCGAACCCGATGGAGCAGCCTCAATGGCACGGATAATGAAGTCCGTTGACCCGACCTGATCGGCAAGCTCGCAGGCCTCGTGTGAGCACTCAGGATGCATCACCACGATTCCCTCTGGGTACTGCGCACGAAAGGCCTGAATGTGTTCTGGCTGAAAGCGCTGATGTACTGAGCAATGCCCCTTCCACAGCAGGAATGTGCGGTTTTTCAGCTCGGCTTCTTCAAGTCCGCCGAACTCCTTACGGGGGTTCCAGACCGCCATATCGGAATCATTGAACCCCATCTGAAAGCCAGTATTTCTTCCAAGATGCTGATCGGGGAAGAACAGAACCTGCTTGCCCCGGGGGCCATCCTCGCGATGCAAAGCCCAGTCGAGAACGGCGCGAGCATTTGTCGAGGTGCAGACAGCTCCGCCTTGCTTGCCCACAAAGGCCTTCAGGTTTGCAGCTGAGTTCATATAGGTAATTGGTACGACTCGCTCAATGTCAGTGACCTCTGCAAGGGATTCCCAAGCCTCTTCCACCGAGTCAATATCTGCCATATCCGCCATCGAACAGCCGGCATTCAAATCGGGCAGGACAACCTGCTGGTGGTCTCCGGTCAAGATGTCGGCGGCCTCGGCCATGAAGTGCACCCCGCAAAACACAATGAACTCAGCCTCGGGGTGTTCCTGTGCCAGCACCGAGAGCCGAAACGAGTCGCCTCGCGCATCTGCCCAGCGCATGACTTCATCTCGCTGATAGTGATGCCCAAGAATAAACACCCGCTCGCCAAGGGTTGCCTTGGCAGTGGCTATGCGTTCAGACAATTCTTCTTGCGTGGCTTGCAGGTACTGCTCTGGTAGTTGAACTTGCAGTCTGAGCATTCTGGTGACCTCCTATATGTACGGATTCGCACCCGTACACGATGAAGACTTTCGAGAATCATCCAGTGGGGACAGCCTGGTCGCCACGCCTCTGGTAAGTCGGTCTCGAAAAGTGATGGTGCCGGAGACCAGGCCGACATAGACATGTTACCCGGTTCTGGGCCGGCGGGCGCAGCAGTTTCCTTAATCAGGCAGCAGTTTCCTGAGCGCTGCAAGAGTTTCCTCAGCGCTGCAGTAGTTTCCGCAACACAGCAGTACTGTACGGGCAATGGACCGACCAGAGCCGGGGACGATTCCCGATACCCCCGGTAGCTATCAGTTCAAAGACTCCGAGGGCCGGATCATCTATGTCGGCAAAGCCAAGTCGCTGCGTCAACGGCTTTCGAATTACTTCCAGAATCCTCGCAGTCTGCATCCTCGCACCGCTCAAATGGTGGCCACCGCAGAGACTGTGGAGTGGATCCAGGTACGCAATGAGGTCGAGGCTCTCATGCTCGAGTATTCGCTCATCAAGCAGCATCGCCCTCGGTTCAACGTGCGCCTGGTGGATGACAAAAGCTATCCCTTCTTGGCCGTGACCTTGGGCGATGAATGGCCGCGAGCAACGGTGACTCGTGGCATGCGAAAGAAGGGCTCGCGCTACTTCGGGCCATATGCGCATGCCTATGCAATTCGTGAGACCTTGGACGAACTGCTTCGGACCTTTCCCATCAGGACTTGTTCTGATCACAAGCTCCGACATCATCAGCGTGTTGGTAAGCCGTGTTTGTTGTTTCACATTGAGAAATGCGCGGGTCCCTGTGTAGGTGAGATCACCCCGCAGGCCTACTCCGGACTCGTCACCGAGTTCATGGAATTTTTAGAGGGTGATGTCGAGCCAGTTCTGCAGCGCCTCGAAACCGAAATGGCAACTGCTGCCGCTGCGATGGAGTTTGAGCAAGCTGCGCGTACCCGTGATCGTCTCGCAGCTGTACGGCGAGCAGTTGAGAGACAACAGATGGTGGGCGACACCACCGAAGATGTCGACATCATTGGGGTTCACGAGGATGACCTCGAGGCTGCTGCGCAGATATTTTTTGTGCGGCGCGGGAGAGTGGTGGGCCGCCTCGGCTTCATTCTCGACAAAGTCATGGACTTGAATCCTGCTCAGACCATGGCTGCTGTGCTGGAGCAGGTCTACGGCGATGCCCCAGCAGTTGGATACCCAAAGTCTGTGTTGGTGCCGACCATTCCCGAGGACCCTTCCATGTATGAGGAGTGGTTGACAGCGCAGCGTGGAAGCAGGGTTGAGATTCGCATTCCGCAACGTGGCACCAAGCGCGAGCTTGCAGAAACAGTGAAGAAGAATGCAGTCGACGCTTTTCAGCGACACCGACTCAAGCGGGCAGCGGATCACAACAGCAGGGCCAAAGCTCTCAATGACCTTGAGCAGTACTTGTCGCTGCCAGTAGCTCCGCTGCGCATTGAGTGTTACGACATGAGCCACTTGCAGGGCACTGATTATGTGGGATCGATGGTGGTTCTCGAGGATGGACTGCCTCGCAAATCCGAGTACCGGCGATTCAAAGTGAATGTGCCACAGAACGATGACTTTGCAGCAATGGAAGAAGTCCTCACCAGAAGGTTCGCTGCCTATGTCGCAGACAAAGAACTTCCCATTGCAGAGCGCGGCCGCTTTGCTTACCCGCCGCAGTTGTTGCTGGTGGATGGCGGCAAGGGCCAGCTCAGTGTTGCAGTGCGTGTTCTGGAGCAGTTGGGTCTGACAGATGAGATTCCGGTGGCCTCATTAGCGAAACAGTTCGAAGAGGTTTTTCTGCCGGGTAACTCACAGCCGGTGTCGATTCCGAGGGGATCAGAGGCGTTGTTTATGTTGCAGCGAATCCGCGATGAATCGCATCGATTCGCCATCAGCTTTCATCGTGAGCGTCGCGACAAACGCATGACTGCCTCGGTTCTTGACGGCATTGCAGGGCTCGGCCCCAAGCGCAAGGAGCGACTCATCAAGGAGCTCGGCGGGATTCGGGCTGTGAAGGCCGCCGAATTGCAGGAGTTCACCTCGTTGACTTGGCTACCGCATGATGTAGCCCAAGCCGTCTATGAGAAGTTGAGATCCGCACCATGACTGACCCTTGGGAAGAACACGCCGACTGGTGGCAGCGAGAGTTCACCAACGGTGCTGACCCCGAGTACACCGAACAGATTTTGCCGCTCATTCAGCAGCATTTACCACGCAGTGGTCGGATGCTCGATATGGGATGTGGCGAGGGACAGGTGGCCCGACTCGCAGCCGAACTTGGTCTGCAGGTAGTTGGGCTTGACCCAGCATTTACGCAGGTAACGCTTGCTGGCTCTCGTGCCGGGGGGCCAGCGTATTTCCAAGGCAGCGCCACAGATGTGGGCTTGGCCACAGCTTGTGTAGATGCAGCAGTTGCTTGTCTGGTGTTCGAGCACATTGCGCAGATTGACCCAGCCCTCGCTGAACTAGCCCGGGTGCTGCGACCGGGCGGCACCTTTTTGTTGCTGCTGAATCACCCGCTGCTGCAAACCCCCGGTAGCGGCTGGATCGACGACCAGGTTCTTGACCCGCCTGAGCAGTACTGGCGTGTTGGGCCGTATCTGTCTGAGGCCAACACGATGGAAGAGGTTGAGCAAGGAGTGTTCATTCGTTTTTATCATCGGCCCTTGAGCCGCTATATCAATGCCGCTACCGAGGCTGGGTTTCGCTTGGAGCGGATGGAGGAGCCCGCTCCTGCGGCGGGATTCATGGCTCGAGCTGATGAATATGCGGCGGCCTCTTCGATCCCACGACTGATGTTTCTGAAGTTCCTCAAGCTCTAGATCTGTCCCTGAGCAGGCTCCAAAATCAAGAACGGGACGACGCTATGCGCCGTCCCGTTCCAGAAAGTCACCAGAGCGATTTATCGCTCCGGTTCAAGGCACTTCAGATCACGTTGGGCAATCTGCGGAGGCCTCGGTGACCACTCCGTCAATGACGTGGATGATTCCGTTTGAACCAGTGATGTCAACGTCGGTGATGGTTGCTCCACCGAAGGTCAAGTTGTCGCCTTCTTGGCCAATGAGCACCTTGCCACCGAGGGTCTCAACGCAGGTGCCGACTGCTGCTGTGGCTGCGGCAGAGTCAACCTCGCCGGCAATCACGTGCAGCTTGAGTACGTCGGTCAGTGCGCCAGTCGGGTCGGCTGCAAGCGCAGTCAGCGTGTCTGCTGGAACCTCTGCAAATGCTGCGTTCACTGGTGCGAACACGGTGAATGGTCCGTCACCCGAGAGGGTCTCTGCAAGTCCAGCAGCAGTGACAAGCTCAACCAAGGTGGTGAAGTCAGGGTTGCCAACGGCAATCTCTACGATGTTCTCGTCGCCTGCCATGTCATCTGCCATGGTGGTTTCGGTCGAGCCAGCTTCGGTGGTGGTGGATTCTGACTCTGAATCGCTTGAGCAAGCGCCGGCCACAAGACCGAAGCCCATTACCAATGCCAGTGAACCGATCATGAACTTGTTCCGCATGTATATCTCCTTTAGTTGGGGGTGTACTCGTGTATTTCGTTCCCGGAGCAAAATTTGGATGCAATTAGCAGAATAAATATTGCTCACCACTACAGCCCATCGGCCTGCAGCAAGGCGAGTATTTCAGATTCGGCCGTTAAAGTGGGGGAATGATGGATTTTGTGATCGTCACGGGTTTGTCTGGTGCAGGCCGTACCCAGGTGGGGAACACGCTCGAGGATCTTGGCTGGTTTGTCATCGATAACCTGCCAAGCGAACTCATTCCAAAGGTTGGCGAGTTGGCGCGATTTAAGTCTGAGTCGCCCACGCCTGTCGGCTTGATTGTGGGTTCAGACGGCAATGTTGACGGAGTCGCTCCTGCGCTCGATGAGTTGCGAGCATCTGGTGCAAAGGTGACCACGGTGTTCTTAGATGCCGCAACGCCAGTACTGGTGCGCAGGTACGGCGATACCAAGCGTCGTCACCCGATGTTGGGAGATTTGGGGTCGGTTGTGAATGCAATCGATCAAGAACGCACGCGACTCGAACCAGTGCGAGAGTCCGCCGACATTGTCATCGATACCTCCGAGATGAACGTGCATGATCTCCGGCGCAGGGTGGTTGAAATTTTTGGTGAAGCCGGAGATCGAGACTCCACGCAAGTCACGATTATGTCGTTTGGTTATAAGCACGGCGTGCCGCCAGATGTTGACCTGGTTCTGGACTGCCGCTTTCTTCCAAACCCGCATTGGGTAGAGGAGTTGAGGCCTCTGACGGGGCTTACTCCCGAGATTCAGGACTATGTGGGTTCCTTTGAACTCACGGAGCAGTTCATGGACCGCATGACTGCGCTACTGGAGTTTTTGCTGCCGGCCTTTGTCAACGAGGGACGTTCGGTGCTGACTGTTGCGTTCGGCTGCACTGGCGGTCGTCATCGTTCAGTTGCTATTGCCGAGCGAACTGCTGCTTGGCTACGAGAGCAAGGAATGACTCCACAAGTTCGCCATCGTGATGTGGCCAAATGAGTTGGAACCCGGTCAACCTGCTGCATGACCGTTCCCCGGAGCCAGGGCCCAAGGTCGTAGCCATCGGCGGGGGTCACGGACTTGCTGCAACACTGCGCGCCACGCGGACCTATGCGGCCGGAATCACCGCAGTGGTCACGGTTGCCGACGATGGAGGTTCTACTGGCCGTTTGCGCGCTGCAGTCGATCGCCCTGCCCCGGGTGACTTGCGAACATGTTTGGTTGCGCTGGCTGCTGAGTCCTCGGTCTTGGCACGGGCAATGGACTATCGCTTTGCCGCAGGTGAGTTAGATGGACACGCGTTTGGCAATCTGCTGATCGTGGCCCTTGAAGATACCGAAGGTGACTTGGTTGCGGCTTTGGATCAGGTAGGGGAACTGCTCGGTGCTGTGGGCCGTGTATTGCCAGCAACCCGTCAGGCTGTCACCTTGCGTGCAGCGATTCGCTCGGGTGACGTGGTGCATGGTGAGCAAGCAGTTGGCTCACAGAGTGACGTCTCGTCTGTGAGTTTGTCGCCACATGATGCAACGGCCTGTCCCGAGGCCGTCCAAGCAATTCTGGAGGCGGATCAGATCTTGTTAGGCCCCGGCTCGTTATATACGAGCGTGCTCGCGGCTACTGCGGTGAGTGGAATTGCTGATGCGCTTGCGGCTGCCACGGGGCAGTTCGTCTACGTCTGCAACCTCAACCCACAGGTGCCAGAGACGGTGGGTTACTCCGTGGCTGATCATGTTCGAGCTTTGCAACGGCATGGACTAACGCCAGACGTGGTGCTCTACGACTCTGACTCTGCTGGTCTAGCGACCGCCAATGCCGTCTCGGAGGAACTTGGGGAACTCGTTTCAACACGAGCAGTCCCAGGCCTGCTTGCGGCGCAGTCAGCTACGGCGCATGACCCCGCCTTGCTCGGTGCGGCGCTAGCAGAGTTGCTCGCCCACGCCAGCACCGGGGTCGTGTTACCAACTGCTTTGTAAAGGCCGATTGCTCGCTTGGTCGGCCGCTGGTCGTGAAGGGTTGGCCGCTGTGCGAAGATGTTCAGACTTTTCAACCTACGTACACAAGGGATGGCTATGACGATTCGTGTTGGCATCAATGGCTTTGGCCGTATCGGGCGAAACTTCTTTCGTGCAGCAACTGCACAGGGAGCCGATATTGATTTTGTTGCAGTGAACGATTTGGGCTCGCTGCCCACGCTTGCTCACCTGCTCAAGCGCGACTCAGTGGCGGGAACGTTCCCGGGCAAGATCAGCGTGACTGATGATGGCATCGACGTTGATGGCGACCTGCTGAAGGTTGTCTCGCACCGTGACCCGGCCGAGATTCCGTGGGGTGACCTTGGAGTCGATGTGGTGATCGAGTCCACCGGCTTCTTTACCGACCGTGACAAGGCCGCTGCGCACCTGCAAGCCGGCGCTCCTCGAGTCATTGTTTCGGCTCCGGCCAACGGCGCAGACGCAACCTTTGTTGTGGGCGTGAACGATGACACCTTCGATCCCTCCAAGGACTTCATCGTCTCGAACGCATCCTGTACGACGAACTGTTTCGTCCCGATGATCAAAGTCCTTGATGACGCCTTCGGGGTGCAGAAGGGTCTGATGACCACCACGCATGCCTACACCGGCGACCAGGTTCTTGTGGACGGACCACATTCCGATTTGCGGCGTGCTCGTGCTGCGGCAATCAACATCATCCCGACCTCAACCGGAGCGGCACGCGCTACTGGATTGGTTCTGGAATCCATGAAGGGCAAGCTCGACGGAACCTCGCTTCGTGTGCCAATCCCAACGGGTTCAATCACCGACTTCGTTGGCATCCTTGGCCGCGACGTGACTGTTGAAGAGATCAACGCCGTGTTTGCCGCCGCCGCATCCGAGGGTCGCCTCAAGGGAATTCTTGAGTACTCCGAGGAGCCACTGGTGAGTTCAGACATCGTCGGCTCCACCTACTCCAGCATCTTCGATTCTGGCCTGACGATGGCCATCGGCAACATGGTCAAGGTGTTCTCTTGGTACGACAACGAGACGGGCTATTCCAACCGCCTGGTTGACTTGGCCAAAATCGTAGGCGCAGCCAACCACTGATCCTTGATGCCCGGGCCCCAAAAACCCGCTTTGTTATGCGAGGGACCCCCTCTGGAGGGTCCCTCGCATAACAGAAGTTGACTACACCGAATTGCTGAGGAGATGTTGTGAAATTTGGGGTTCCCGAACTTGAAGACTTGGGCGATGTCTCGGGCAAGTCCGTGCTGTTGAGGGCCGATTTCAACGTTCCGCTCAAGGACGGTGTCATCACCGATGACCTTCGGATCACAGCCGCACTCCCGACCATAAACTGGCTCGTCGAGCACGGCGCAAAGGTGACTGCGTGCACACACTTGGGTCGACCGAAGGGCGAACCCGACCCGCAGTATTCAGTAGAACCCGTTCGCCAACGTCTGTCTGAGCTCGCTCCAGGCGTGGAATTGCTCGAGAACCTGCGGTTCAATCCTGGCGAGACATCGAACGACCCTGCGTTTGTGGACTCGCTCATTGCCGGCCACGATCTCTATGTGAATGACGCTTTCGGGGCATCGCATCGCTCACACGCATCAATCGTCGGCCCGCCAACCAAGCTTCCTTCTGCGGCTGGGCGCTTGTTGGCCAAAGAGGTCGACATCTTGCTTGGTCTGCGTGAAAATCCCTCTCACCCATTTGTTGCCATTACCGGCGGGTCAAAAGTCTCTGACAAATTAGGTGTGCTGACAGCTCTGCTCGAGATTGCCGATTCCATCATCATCGGTGGAGGCATGTGCTTCACCTTCTTCGCTGCGATGGGTAACTCCATCGGCAACTCACTGTGCGAGCCCGATCAGATTGAGACCTGCGCTCAACTGCTTGAGCAACACGGAGACCGTCTGCACCTGCCAAGCGATGTTGTTGGACTTGGCCCCGGCGGAAAAATCGGCGACCCCTCTGCGGGTGGCGAAGTTCGCAACTTTGGCCGCGCCCTACCCGAAGGCTGGATGGGGCTAGATATCGGCCCCGGTGCTGCAGCCGAATTTGGCGACATCATCGCCGAAGCCCGAACCGTGCTGTGGAATGGGCCAATGGGCGTGTTCGAAGACCCTCGCTTTGAAGCGGGCACAAGCTCCGTTGCAATTTCAGTGGCCGAGAGCTCAGCCTTTTCGGTGATCGGTGGTGGCGACTCAGCAGCAGCAGTTGCTCAGTTCGGCCTAGCCGATCAGGTCTCGCACATTTCTACAGGTGGGGGAGCGTCACTTGAACTCATTGAGCAGGGTGACTTGCCGGGCCTCGCTGCACTTCGCCTAGCCTCAAACGCAGGCTGACCAATACCCAGCATCACCAACCGAAGAGGTAGCGACATGGCAACCCCACGCAAACCCATTATCAGTGGCAACTGGAAGATGAACCACAACCACTTCGAGGCGATTCAGTGTGTGCAAAAGCTGCACTACCGCCTAGATGTCGACGACCACGAGAATGTGGATGTGTCGGTACACCCACCCTTCACAGACATTCGCTCGATTCAAACGGTGATCGAGTCAGACAAGATGAAAATTCTCATCGGGGCCCAGAACTGCTACTTCGAGCCCAAAGGTGCGTTCACCGGCGAAGTTTCGGCTCCAATGCTTGCCAAGCTGAACGTGACGCATGTGATCGTCGGGCACTCAGAGCGCCGAGAGATCTTTGGCGAGACTGACGATGAGGTGAACAAGAAGGTCAAGGCCGTCCTAGGGAACGAGATGACTCCAATCCTGTGCTGTGGCGAAACGCTCGAGGAGCGTGAGGCCGGCCGGGCTGAGGCCAAGGTGGAGGGGCAGATTCTTGCTGGCTTGGCAGGGGTCACCAAGGCTCATGTCGCATCGATGGTAATTGCCTATGAGCCCATCTGGGCGATTGGCACGGGCCGCACGGCAACCTCTGAGGATGCACAGAATATGTGCGCCTTCATCCGAGGCGTAGTGGCCGAAGCGTGTGGCGCAGAGCAAGCCGAGTCGGTTCGGATTCAGTACGGTGGATCGGTCAAGCCTGGCAACATCGCTGAGCTCATGGCGCAGCCCGATATTGACGGTGCACTCGTTGGCGGAGCCAGCTTAGAAGCCGACGAATTTGCTGCGATTGTGCAGTACCGCAACCACTGAAGCTGGCTCCGGCCGCCGCAGAATGCTCAGGCTGGCCTGCTACCGACCAAATTTGCGCACAGGATTCAACTCGGGGTGCGCCTTGGGTTAGCATGGCATGGTGGAAATCATCACCGTCATCTTGTGGATACTTCAGTTCGGCCTTGGAATTGGCCTGATCTTCTTAGTGCTCATCCATAGTGGCCGTGGTGGTGGGCTTTCTGACATGTTCGGTGGAGGCCTCGGAGCATCGGCGGCGGGCTCAACCGTCATGGAAAAGAACCTTGACCGGATCACTGTGGTTCTGGCACTTGCGTTTGCCTTCAACACGCTGATCATGTCGATGGTGCTCGATACCTGAAAGAAAATCTGTGACCTCGCCAGTGCACCCTGATGCTCAGGCAGAGGGTCCCGACAAAGTGCGCGTGCAGCATCGTCTGTCAGCAGTTTTGGCCTTGGCAAGTGCTGCTGTGGCCGGGGCTTTACTTCTGGTTGGAATTTCTAAGGAGTTTCCCGAGTTCATCGTTGCGCTCTTGCCAATGGTGTTGATTGTCTGGCTGGCTTGGCGCACGATTACTCGTCGCGGCAAGAAGCGGTTGATCAGTGGAGTCCTTCTTCTGCTCATGATAGCTGCATTGATCGTTGCCTTGGCCTGGGCAAGATTCGATCTGCGGATTCTGTTCGCCATTGCTCTTGCGGTCATTGCGACCAACATCTTTAGTTCCCTGGCCTTGTCATGGTCACACATTCCAAGCGATCAGCATGTTGTCAATCGGGCGCATCATCCCGTTCTGATTATCAATAACCGATCTGGTGGTGGTGCAGCCCAAAAGGTGGGGCTCGAGGCCAAAGCAAAGCAGATAGGAATCACGGTGCGAGTCCTTGGCGAGGATGGTGACCTAGCGCAGATTGCCCAAGACGCCGTTGCAGCGGGAGCCGACTGCATTGGCATGGCCGGAGGGGACGGAAGCTTGGCAGTCGTGGCCGAAGTGGCAATGGAGCACGACCTGCCATTTGTCTGCATCCCGGCCGGGACACGAAACCACTTCGCGATGGACCTTGGCTTGAACCGCTCCGACCTACGCTCGGGCCTTGATGCTTTTGGCGCTGCATCTGAGCGAAGAGTTGACGTTGGAAGAGTGAACGACCGATTGTTTCTCAATAACGTCTCGGTAGGTGCATACGGGCAGATTGTGGCCTCTTCGGAATATCGAGACAACAAGTTGGGCACCACCATGAGTCGCATCCCGGATCTGGTCGGGCCCGATGCAGAAGCGCTCGATCTGCAGTTTGTCGACGGCGATGAAGCCGAACACGAGTCTGCTGTGGTGATTCATGTGTCGAACAACACCTACGACTTTGGCCCGCTCAGTTTGGGTGGACGAGCCTCAATGAGTGATGGGCTGCTGGGCATCGTTGCCCTCGTGCAACCAGACTCGGTCACGACACCTCCGCTGTTGCGATGGGAGGCTGCCAACTTCGACCTGAACTCCTCGGAGTCCATTGCAGCTGGGGTAGACGGTGAATACGCGCTGCTTGAGCCGCCGCTGAAGTTCAGAATCGACCCCATGGCACTGCGCCTACGGGTACCAAAACAAGTTCTCGGAATCTCACCCACGGCAAAGCGGCCTTCGTTGACCCTTCGAACGTTGGTTGATCTCAGCGACGTAGCAATGGGCCGCTGGCCAAGGAGTCACCCGAAGGTCAGCCTTCCGATGCGGCCTCGTTGAGCTCAAGCTCGAGTTCTTTGCGGTCAGCTTTGAGTTCCTTCTTCAGGATCTTGTCGGTGCGCTTGACCAGTTCGTCAATCCGCTTCTGAAGGTCCAGAGCGGCGACCACGATCAACCCGGCATCGCCTGAGTCGAGTGACTCGCCAAGCTCTTTCAGGTCATGACGAGACATGCCGCGTGACACGTGGCCGGCAAGAGCACCGAGTGCGGCGCCGCCACCTGTAGTTCCGATAATGACACCCGCTCCAACTGCAGCGGCGGGAAAGAGCAACAGCGCAGCGCCGGCAGCTAAGCCGAGCCCAGCGCCAACCCATCCACCTTTACGTGTGGGCTGCTCGTGCTTCTTAACGATCTTGACCTTGCCTTCAGTGTCTTTGCTGATGACAGCAGCATCGAAGGTGTCGACCAGACCAAGCTCGTAGTACATGTCCTTGACGAGTTCGTAGTCGGCCTCGGCGTCGGCCAAATCGGTGTACTCAGCGGCGAACAGAATAAAGGTGTCGTAATTACTCATCGTGAAAATCCAATCAAATAGGCGAGCAGTGTGGGGTGCGAAAGCACTGGAGCGTTTGACACTTTAGGTGAGTCCACTGGCCCCAAGTGTCGAACCTGGGCCAAACGGCTTGCCTGCTAGACCGGCTTGAGGCCACAGCAACTTTGCAATATTGGGGACTGCTTGGCGACGCGCTAGAGTCCCGAGCGCAACAGAGCAATCTGTAGTCACGTCGGAGTGGCGGAATTGGCAGACGCGCCAGACTAAGGATCTGGTGCCCTTAGGGGCGTGGGGGTTCAAGTCCCCCCTCCGACACAATGTGATGTCGCGAGACATCGGCAAGGACCGAACCTGCAGGGTTCGGTCCTTTTGTCATTTTTGGCGGGGTTGGTAGCCGGGGGTGGGGTCGAGTGTGAGGTGTCGGAGGAGTTCTCCGGTGTTGGTCGCGACGACTCTGATGTCGAGGTCAGCGATGAGGAGTACGACGGGTTTGTCGACGTGGGCGCGGCCGATGCTTGGTGTTCTGCATACGCTCGGCTCGGCGCAGTGACACGGCGCCGGTTGTGTCGATGCGGTCGCGGCGGATCCGGTAGTGGGTGTTGGTATCGGCGCCGAAGGAGAGAACGGGTGTTGGCGAGTTGTCAGGTGTGCCGCCGGAACACCACGACACAGCCTGTTCGCTCCTCCTCTTGCGGCAACGGCTCAGAGTAGATGGGGACTCTGAGCATCTCCCACGGTCCGATCTTGCCAGCGTCTTGAAGCAGGTTGAATTCCGCAGCGAAGTTCTCAGCCAAGAAGTGCTTTTGATTGATAGCGAGTACGAACAAGGCATGAGGACGGCCAAGCGCGATGACGTGCTGCAGGGAGGACGGACCGAGATGCCCCAGGGTGAAGGTTCCAGTGCTGATAACAGATCCGAAAAGTCCCTCAAGGTTGGGGTTAGCCTGCGTCAGATCGACCTCGTGCACGGCCCGATATGTGCCGGTGCTGACAGCAACTCGGAGCATGCCGGGAGAGAGGTCGAGGCCATCGATAATCATCTCCGGGGTCATCTGAGCCAGGGATCTGCCCACTAGGCCAGTCCCGCAGCCGACGTCAGCGATAGGCGAGTCTGAAGCAACAGCAACGGATTTTAGGACCGCCGCAACGCGTGCCGGATAGTCGTAGTTCTTCACCTGAGCGAACTCCTCGTCGTAAAGCTCGGCATTCTTGTCATAGTGGGCGCGGTGCTCCTCAGTTGATGAGAACTCATAGGCAAGGCCAAATTGGTAGCTCATAATCTAAGGCTATCGCTGTTAGTTAGTCCGAACATGAGGAGTCCCGGCTATTGACTCTTTGGCGCCGGTAAGCGACCGATTCCGTCGGTTACCGGCGCCAATGGGATGGGCCGGCGCCAAAGTCGATGAGTGAGTCCCATCTCGCTAACCTTGAGTCGGCGGCTAGCGTCGGGTTTCTGCAGGTGCGATCACGCGTGGTGGTTACGCCGAAGAGGGGCTCGAAGAGGTAGATGGAAACACATGTAGTAATCCCAAAAAGATTCTCGCCTTCTGGCATCGGAACGTACTTGGATTGCCAGGAGCGCTACCGCTGCGAACGTGTTGCCAACCTGCCGACAGCCACCACAGCGGATCAAACTCGCGGCCTTGCGGTTCACACGGCGGCGGAGCGATTGATGGTGCTGCCCCAGGGGACACGTTCGCGTGAAACTGCGGTTGCGCTAGGTGAGGCTGCTTGGGCGGAGATGTTGAACGACCCGAACTATGCGCTGGTCGTTGCGCCCGATGGTTATCAGGTCCCCGAGGGTGTGCTGTGGCCCTCACGGTCAAGTCGTGACCCGGAGGCCGATCCAGTGAACATCGACCACGGCATTCCGGTTGACCCGGTCAAAGCAGCCGAGATGTTGGACTCTATTCGGGGGCGTTTGCATGCGTACTACGACCTTGGCGCAAACCCGGACGAGGTGCAGCCAGTAGCGATTGAGCCGCATGTTGAAGCGCCGCTGGGGGAGTACGCCGTTCACGGTTACATCGACAGGTTGGACTCTGTGCAAGGGATCGAGAAGGGGGTGCGAATTCTGGATTACAAGTCTGGCAAAGCACCCGATAAGCGTTTCGCTGGCCCGAAGTTTGCGCAGCTGCGGTTGTATGCGTATGCACTGGGGAAGTCCACTGACTGGGTTCCGGTCAAGCTCATGTTGGTGTACTTGAACCCGCAACGCCCCGGTGTTCTCGTAGAGGATGTAACCGAGGAGACGCTGCGCAAGACCGAGGTTGAGCTTCGCAGCAATATTGATGCAATCGTGAACTCGTATGAGACAAACACTTGGGTTGCTAACCCGACCGTGCTCTGCAACTGGTGCGAGTTCCGGTTCCCGAACGGTGAGTACCCAGGGTGCGAGGCCTACGCCAAAGCGGTAGAGACCGGAGCAGTAAAGGTTCGGTAGGGGGCGCGTGCTTTGCAGTTCCGCTATCGGGTTGCAGCGTGGTCGGCATGCGACCCCCACGCAACCCAATAGCCAAGAACGCAAGCTTGCGAGGTTCGGGCATGACGGAGACCACAGGAATAGCCACGTTGCTGCCCTTCGACGATCATGAACGAGGACTCGCTGGCGAGTCCGCTTCGGCCGAAGGGCGTCTCGCCTCTGCTGGACGGCCCATCCTCGGCACCTCTGTTGCTATCGATTGCCCAGATAACACCGGAGCAGGGGAGATTCTGCTTCGAAGCCCCATGGTGATGTCGGGCTATTGGCGTCGGCCAGAAGAATCAGCCGCTGCCCTTGGGAAGGGCGGTTGGCTCGGCACAGGCGATATCGGCCGGATAGACGCGGATGGCTACTTACACGTTGTGGATCGCAAGGAGGATCTTGTGACAACTCAAGGCGCGAATGTCTTCCCTGGTGAGGTGGAACGAGTTGTCGTTGAGCATCCTGCAGTGACCGAAGCAGCGGTGATCGGTGTGCCGGATGCAACCTATGGGGTGGCTTTGTGCGCCAGCGTAGAGCTTGTCGAAGGAACTGATCTCACGCTGCCTGAACTTCAGGAGCACTGTCGTAGTCGACTTGCCCGCTTCAAGGTGCCCCGACAGTTAGAAGTTGTTCAGATTCTGCCTCGCACACCTTCGGGAAAAGTTCTTCGGCGTATGATTCGTGATCGGTATTGGGCTGATAACGAGCGGCAGGTCAACTGACATGACGAGTGCAGATCAGGTCGCAAAGGTATCGAGCACGACTCGTGACCCGTTTCTTGATGTCATACGAGCTTTTGCAATGATTGCGGTCATAGCAAATCACTACTTATACACGCTTCTCTTTAGGAATCAGCAGGGGCAGTTCGAACTCGTGATGCTTCAGGAGAACGGGAATCCCTGGGTGTCTTGGCCCTTCATCTGGGAACTTCAAGCGTTCTTCCTTCCAGCAGCGGCGCTGTCATATTCGGCAGCGCTGCGCACGAACTGGCGGGTGTTTATCGGGCGCAGGGTTTGGCGTCTGCTGGTCCCGGTGGTGCCGTTGCTGATCGGGCTGATTCTGTTGCAGGTCACTACGAGCGCTGCGGGGATGGGGAAGTGCGCCTCGTGGACAACAGGACTCACGTGTGCGACTGCGATGCCAATCTCACCGCTTTGGTTTCTCATGGTCCTTGTGCCATTGACAATTGCTACCCCTCTGCTCGCTCGAGCATGGCGGGGCCCTTGGCGCATTGTGATGCCACTTGTTGTCGTTGGTTTCAGTTTGATCTCCGACGCACGATGGATCAGTACCGGATCGACGATTCCCTTGAATGACATCTCGGTGTGGCTGCTCGTGTGGTTCGCAGGGTTTGCATACGCAGAGGGGACACTTTTGCGTGTACGTGCAGTCGTGTGGTGGCGAATTGTCGTTGGGGGCTCCTTGGTGATGGTGGGGATGGTCGTGGTTGGCCCGTATCCACCGTGGATCGGGTCATCTCCTCGGACATCAATGGCTGCACTCGAATGTGTAGTGGGCGTGAGCTTGTTGATGGCACTCAGGAGCCCCTTGTGTCGTATTCGGGATCGCAAGTTCGTCGACCTCTGTGTGCGGCAGGTTGGCGACAGGGTGATGGGCGTTTTCCTTTGAAACTACTTCAGTTTTGCTGTTGTTATAAGCGCGATGGGCTTACTCGGAGTCGACCTCGTATCCAATCTCGGTGGTGCCTACATTGCGCAGCGTGCAGTCATTATCCCGCTTTCGCTGTTGTTGATGGTTGTGGCACTTCGAGCAACAAAGTGGGCTGATCGGGTGCCGTATCCGCCGGATCGAAGGCAGATCGCGGAGAGGGAGATCTCATGAAAGGTCGCCGGATTGCCCATCCCTCGGAGTTTCGATAGCTGGTACTTCTTCGGTGCCAGAGGCCTGCGGTCGCTTGGTCTCAAACGCGAATGTCGACCGAGTCGTAGCGGGTAATGGCGGGCGCATAGCTGAAAGGGACTGGCTCGCTCACCACGGAATCAACGTCAATGGAAAGGCCCGCGGGTGCGAAGAATTCGGCGAGTTCTGATGGTGTTGTGTAGGCCTGAAAGATGCGCTCGGGTTGGACTCCGGCGAAGAAGCGTGTGACTCGAATCTCGCCTCGATCATCTGCAGAATTGGAAATGTCAGACATAGCTAAATGCTAGACCGGCGCAACAGGGGGCTCGCTTCTGAAGTTTGGGGATCCTCCTGAAATTATTGGCGCCGGTAAGCTACGCAAACCGTCGCTTACCGGCGCCAATCCGAGATCGTGCTCGGAAAACTGAGCGTCGTACAACAATCGACAGAAGAAGATTCTTGACAAAGTACAGAATCGGGGCCATACTGAAACCTATGTCCGACGGAGTCGATCAGTTGTTGCGTGATCACGGCCTGCAGGTGACTGCGCAGCGCATGGCCATTCTGCGCGCGGTTTCGGCTCACCCTCACGCCACAGCTGATGAGTTGGCAGACGACGTCCGAGCGCTGATCGGGACAATCTCCAGACAAGCGGTCTACGACACGCTCAGCACCCTGAGCGACAAGCACCTCATCCGCCGGATTCAGCCTGCGGGCAGCGCTGCGCGGTTCGAGGATCGCGTGGGGGACAACCATCACCACATGATCTGCAGGAGCTGCGGAATTACCTGTGACGTTGACTGCGCTGCTGGCGAGGTTCCGTGTTTAACAGCAAAGCAGGACCACGGGTTTGAAATTGACGAAGCCGAAGTCATCTACTGGGGGCAGTGCCTCACATGCCGAACGGCTAAGGCGACTCAGTAGCAGTCGGTGCCCAAGAGCGGCGCGAGCAAAGTTCAAACCGCAACCCGATAACCGTAACGCGACACCCGACACCCGACACCTAGCAAAACCGGTAACCCATAACCCGACACCAACCCAAACCCATAATTCCAAGGAGCAACAATGACTGACTCAAACCCACTCGAGAACAACGATGGTGCAAGTAGGTGCCCCGTTATGGTTGGCCCAAACGCAGCCAACACAGCAGTTGGTTCGACTGCTAACGAACACTGGTGGCCAAATCAGTTGAGCCTGCGGACGCTTCACCAGAACTCCCCAGCCTCGGACCCAATGGGCGAGGACTTTGATTACGCCGAGGAGTTTAACGGCTTGGACCTGGCTGCTGTTAAGCAAGACCTGGTTGAGTTGATGACCTCATCCCAGGACTGGTGGCCGGCGGATTACGGTCATTACGGCCCGTTCTTTATCCGTATGGCTTGGCACAGCGCCGGTACCTACCGCATCCAAGACGGTCGCGGCGGAGCCTCGAGTGGTACGCAGCGTTTCGCACCGCTGAACAGCTGGCCTGACAACGGCAACTTGGACAAGGCTCGCCGACTCCTCTTGCCCATCAAGCAAAAGTACGGCCGCAAGCTGTCTTGGGCCGACCTGATGATTCTGGCCGGCAACGTGGCCTTGGAGTCGATGGGCTTTGAGACCTTCGGTTTTGGTGGCGGGCGTGAAGACGTTTGGGCGGCAGAAGAAGACATCTATTGGGGCCCAGAGACAACCTGGCTGGGCGACGAGCGCTACAGCGGCGACCGAGAGCTCGCAGATCCCCTTGGCGCAGTCCAAATGGGCCTGATCTATGTGAACCCTGAAGGCCCAAATGGCGTGCCCGATCCGCTGGGGTCCGCTCGAGACATTCGTGAGACATTCGCCCGTATGGCCATGAACGACGAAGAAACTGTGGCGCTAGTGGCCGGTGGCCACACGTTCGGCAAGGCGCACGGTGCAGGCGACCCGGACCTTGTTGGTCGCGAGCCAGAGGGTGCGCCACTTCAGGAGCAAGGCCTTGGCTGGATCAACAGCTTTGGCACTGGCAAGGGTGTTGACACAACCACGAGCGGTATCGAGGGTGCGTGGACTCGCACGCCGATCACCTGGGACAACACTTACTTCGACACGCTCTTTGGTTATGAGTGGGAACT
This sequence comes from Actinobacteria bacterium IMCC26207, assembly GCA_001025035.1. Classification (GTDB taxonomy): domain Bacteria; phylum Actinomycetota; class Acidimicrobiia; order Acidimicrobiales; family Microtrichaceae; genus IMCC26207. Next base: position 667,322 of record LCZK01000010.1, on the reverse strand, counting down.
GACCCAAAGCCCCGCTGGCGCAAATCAGTGGACTCCGACAAGCGCAGATGCGCAGGGTTCGGTGCCCGATGCTCATGACCCCGCTCGGACGCACGCCCCGATGATGACCACTGCAGATATGGCTCTGCGAATGGATCCCCTCTACGAGCCAATTTCACGGCGTTTCCATGAGAACCCGGCAGAGTTTGCCGATGTCTTTGCCCGTGCATGGTTCAAGCTCTGCCATCGCGATATGGGCCCAGTGGCTCGTTACCTCGGCCCAGAGGTTCCCGATGAGGAGCTCATCTGGCAAGACCCAGTCCCGGCTGTTGATCACGAACTCATTAACGAGGCAGACATCACAGCGCTCAAGGCAACAGTGCTTTCATCTGGTCTGAGCATTGCTGATTTGGTATCCACCGCATGGGCATCGGCTTCAACCTTCCGCAATAGCGATAAGCGCGGTGGCGCAAACGGTGCACGGATTCGGTTGGCGCCACAGAACGAGTGGGCAGCCAACAACCCGCCCGAGCTGCGCAGAATTCTTGGTGTCCTCGAAGGCGTTCAGTCCGAGTTCAACAGCTCAGGCAAGACGGTCTCGATGGCCGATCTGATCGTCTTGGGCGGAGCGGCAGCGGTCGAGGCAGCGGCAAAGAATGCCGGTGCAGACATCACTGTTCCGTTCACACCTGGGCGCACCGATGCATCCCAAGATCAGACCGACATTGAGTCCTTTGCAGTACTCGAGCCAACAGCTGATGGGTTCCGCAATTACCTGGCGGCGGGTCAGGCGCTGCCAGCGGAAGTGCTCTTGGTGGATCGTGCACAGTTGTTGACACTGAGCGCCCCCGAAATGACCGTGCTGGTCGGCGGTATGCGCGCACTCAACGCAAACTCCGCTGGGTCGGCTCATGGTGTGTTTACGGAGCAGACCGGCACGCTTAGTAATGACTTCTTTGTGAACCTGCTCGACATCAATACACAGTGGCAGCCTCTGTCGGCTTCAGAGGAGGAATTCGAGGGACGCGATCGTTCCACCGGTGAGCCGAAGTGGACAGCAACCCGCTGCGATCTTGTCTTTGGATCGAACTCGCAACTGCGGGCAATCTCCGAGGTGTACGGGTCAAGTGACTCGCAGCAGAAGTTCGTAGCGGACTTTGTTTCAGCGTGGACCAAGGTCATGAATCTCGACCTGTTCCTAGACGCCTAGACGCTGCCAACTTGGGCGTGATCAGCCTGCACCCACCCAATACCACCTGTTTCATTGGCGCCGGTAAGCGACGGTTTCCGTAGCTTACCGGCGCCAATACGTGTCGGCGGCTGGCCCGGAAGCGGGTCAGGTGGACGTGAACAACACCTAAAGGTGAAAGATTTTTACCGCATGCAGGCATAAAAATCCTCCAGCCGATGATCATTTGACTAATTTTTGCTTTAGCGTCAATTACTGTTATCTGAAGCAAACCCGTTGGGAGTATTCGCTCCCAATACGTTAGGGAACTAGGAAAAATGATTCCTGCTGAAAAGCCAGACAACGAAGACGTCCGGCTCGATTCACTTCGCCAGTTGCGCTTATTAGACACGTTGCCAGAGGTGCAGTACGACCGAATTACGCGTGTAGCTCAACGTGTGATGGGAGCGCCCATTGCTTTGGTGTCGCTCGTCGATGAAGACCGCCAATGGTTCTTGTCAAACCAAGGCCTTGAAGAGAGCGAAACTCCCCGGGACGTGTCGTTCTGCGCCCATGCCCTCCACGCTCCCGAAATTTTTGAAGTGCCCGACGCTGCCCTCGATGAGAGATTCGCGGACAACCCCCTAGTGGTAGGCGGGCCCCAAATCCGCTTCTATGCCGGATGCCCGATCGCAGCACCCGACGGATCGCTCATCGGCACCCTCTGCATTATCGACAGGCAGCCCCGCAAACTGACCGAAGTCGATAACGAGACCCTTCGTGACCTCGCAGCGATTCTCGAGCAGGAACTTAAGCTGCGGGATTCTGCCACCCACGACGAACTGACAGGCCTGATGAATCGACGCGGGTTCTACTTCTCGGGTCAGCAGGCTTTGGCCCAGTGCGGACGTGGATGGTTTGAAGTCCGTCAACGACTCCTTTGGGCATGCGGTGGGCGATGAACTCATCTGTTCAGTGGCAGAGATCTTCCGGGAGGCATTCCGTGAAGCGGACGTCATTGCACGCATTGGTGGCGATGAGTTCGCTGCACTTTTGGTTGACTTCGACTCCGAATCCTCCCTGGCAATTCAGCGGTTTCAAAGCGGTATCGCCGCAGCAAGCCTTGATCGGGGTGCGCAAGGTCTTGCAGTTTCTGCTGCCCTTGGGGTGGCGAGCTATGACCCAAGAAGTGGGAAGACCCTTGAGGACCTGATGCGGTTAGCAGATCAAGATATGTACCTCGATAAGCTGTCCAACCGCGAATCCGCCAACCCATCTTGACTCTTTGGCGCCGGTAACCGCAGCCCGCACCACACTGCCCTGAGTCATTGGCGTCGGTAAGCGACGGTTTCCGTGGCTTACCGGCGCCAATGCGGAAAGCTGGTGACCTAGCATTAGCGTTGTGAGAACTGCGCTTGATTCGAGTTACGCCGTTGAGTTGGGGTTCATGCCGGCTTCGCAGGCCATTGACGACCCTGACCACCCAGGTCTGTTGCGGGCCGGCCCGCGAGCTGCAGCCCCGTACGGAGACGACCGACTCGAGCTGCACACCTGCACTGCAACTGACTGGTCCCAAGAGAACACGCCGCAACCCGATCTGTTTGAGTTTGGGTTTGATTTAGTCGACCTTTCGGGGTTTGCGGCCGTTCAGCAGGCTTGTGAGCAGGTTCGCCTTGATGGTCGCGTCAATGACCACGAGTCCGCCAAAATCCGAGAGGCGCTAGATGGTGCTGTCCTGAGTTGCGCAAGCGGAAAGGCCCTCAAGGTTCAGTTCATCGCAGAGGAGGGGTTCATCATGCGCAGTTCGGGGCCAAACCGCCTGTCGGTAGTTGGGCCCATGGCGACAGGCATGAATGATCACGGCGGTGCAACCTCGGTGCATGCAGACCAAGACGTGTTCGGCACTCCGCTGGCGCAACTGATGGATGGCCGTGCGCCAACGTTGTTCCGCCACGATTCGCCGGATGGGTTCAACCACGACGAGTCGACCATGTTGCTCAACATGTGGATTCCGCTTCAGCAGATTACCCAGCCGCTTGTGATCGCCGATGGCCGCAGCATCGACCGCCGAAAGCACCAACTTCGCTACGGCTTAGCTACTGACACCTTTCTCGAGCGCGAGGGCGACCTTGCCGTCAATGACATCTGGACCTTCATGCATGACCCGGATCAGCAGTGGTACTTCCGCTCCGAGATGGACTATCGCAGCGCCTATGTCTTCGACACGCTGAGTACGCCGCACGGTGCCGCAGTCCTGCCTGGCGAGCAGGTTGCAGAGCAGTGCTATCTGGCACTTCAGTCCGCCGAGGCGGCGGCAAGTGCTGGCAAGGTTGCCGAGTTGACAGCGGTTGTGTTGGAGTCTCGTTCCATTGAGATGCCTGAACTAACTACGCCTGCTCTCGGCCAAGCGATTGCTGAGATGTTGAGGGTGTTAGATGAAGCCCGTCAGGATCCAGCAGCAGTCTGCGGTGACCAGGCCGATCAGTGGGTGGAACGCTCAAAGGCGGCCCGCGAGCGAGTGGTACGCATGTCGCTCGAACTGCGGCTTGTGGTGTCAGTCGCTAGCTAGTCCAGCGCAAGGATGCGCCCGGTTCTTGGTGATTGGGTTGCATAGTGGTTGATAGTCGACCGGGTTGCAACCCAATAGTCGGTCGTATCGGGATCTTGGTGATTGGGTTGCACAGTGGTCGATATTCGACCGGGCTGCAACCCAATAGCCGGTGAGCGCCGTGGTGTGCCGGGATCTTGGTGATTGGGTTGCACAGTGGTCGATATTCGACCGGGTTGCAACCCATTGCGTAGGCGGGTAGATAGTGATCTTGGTGCTTGGTGCTTGGTGCTTGGTGCTTGGGAGTTGGGGCTGGATGCTGGGTGACCAATGCCTCAGCCCAAAATTGCGATCGATGCGTGGCTTCTACAACAGACGCCAATCCTAAGTGAAGAGGTTTCCTTCAAGGGTAGCCATATGCCGAAACAACGTGACTAGGTCACTTCTCTGCGCCGATGGGTCGAGCTCGAGATACACCGCCTCTACGTTTGCAGCTAGGCGACCGAACTCGCCGCGTTGGTCCCAGCTCCCCGAGGTGCCGCTGAGCTCGCCTGCTAGTTGCTGAGCCGCGTCCCACGGGTCGATTCCTGCAGCGTGTGCCTGCGTGGCTGAAGACTCGACCCACACCAAGTACTCACGTGCATCTCTCACTGCGTCGAGGGTGGCAAGAGGCCCGTGACCGGGCACAACAACCTCGGGTGCCATGGCAATGATCGCGTCGCAGGCCGCAACCCAATTCGACAGTGGCCCCGCCCACACAATTGGGGTACCGCCGTTAAAGAGCAGGTCTCCCGTGAACACGGTTGCGGTATCCGGTACGTGCACAACGACATCGCCCTGAGTGTGTGCTGGGCCAAGCTCGACAAGGTCTACCTGACGACCACCAACTACTAGTTCGAGCCGATCCGAGAACGTGCGGTCGGGGAGCCGCAGTTGCACGTCCACAAAATTGAACTCGCCAAAGAGAGCGCGGAACATGTCGCCCACATCGGTGGCGTCTGCAGTGAGAGATGCGAGCACCTCGGGGCCAACTTCAGTCATCTCTTCAGCACATGCGGCCGAGGCAATGACAGTGACCGAACCGCCGTGAGGGGCGGCAACCGCATTGCCAAAATGGTGATCGCCATTGGCATGGGTATTCACCACGGTGCCTAGCGGGGATTGTTTGGTGAGAGGCGCAGCAGCTTGGAGCATCGCTGCGGTCAGGTGATTGTCGAACAGCGTGTCGACTAGCAGTGAAGCCCCATCGCCCAAAATGAGCCCAGCGTTGGACCAGCCCCAACCACCACTGCGTTGGATATAAGCGTGGCATCCCTCGCCGATGTCATTCCAGGAGCCATCAATGGGACTAGACATCCGATTCTCCTGCTTCGTGCGCGGTAGTAAGCGTTGCACTCTAACGGTGTTGGCTTTGCCCCCACTCGATAGCCCCTTACAGCGAGAGATGCATCGCATGTGCAAGTTGTGTGATCTCAGGGGAGCCGAAGGCCTCCCTGATACGTTCTGTGCATGCGAACTTGGAACCTAACCAGAAATCAGATCATTGCTGCGGTTGGGCTCATGGTCGGCATAGCTTTGGTGTTTGCGTCATACGTTGCGCTCAACCAGGCCCCACCGCCTAGCCGCTGGCCGGGGTTTTTCGCATGGGACCCTGCTACGTCGGCGCTGGCTCAGCCGCTCAAGGGTGCCGGCGCCTACCAAAGCTTCATTCTCGAGAGTTGGGCCGATAAGCACATCCCGTTTGTCCCCGCTCTAGCCGTACCCTACCTGTCGTTCCTTCTGCTGATTCCAATTGTTATTCCGCTGCTGAGCCTGCGGGTGAGTTTTAAGCGGTTCCTCACGGTGTCGATCGCACTCATTGTTAGCCAGCTTGTGCTTGACCTTTCTTACCTGCTGTTCCAGAGCGAGGTGATTCGCAATGTGGAGGCTGGAGATGGACTGGGCGGCAGTTTGGTGAATCTTGTCTGGGGTAACGATCAGCCCTTCAACTGCTTTCCATCTGGACATTGCACTTGGACGATGATTGGAATCTGCGCCCTGATGCGGCTCCGCAAGGTCATGCCAAGGACAGCATGGACGATGTCTGCTTGGTTGTCGTTGGTGTTTCCGGCCACGGTCATGCTGCGTCAGCACTACCTGATCGATGTGTTTGCCGGCGTGTTTGTGGGATTCGCTATCTACTGGGCGGTGATGTTCATAGTGGAGCGCCCGGTGCTAGTGGCAGCAGCGGGAGACGATCTCGTACTTGCTCCATGAGCTAGTGCTTGCCCCATGACCGTGCGCTGCCCTGGCGAATCAATCTGAGTGTCACCACTGAGTTGGGTCTACGCCGATCAGAACTTTGCCGCAGTCCTTTGAGCCATCGAGCACAGCTAGCGCGTCATCGAACTGCTCGAGGTCGAAGCGATGGGTGATGAGCGCAGAGAGGTCACGCCGTGCGAGCAGGTCAACAGAGTTCGCAAAGCGGGCCGGGTATTCGATCGATCCCCGCAGGGTGAGTTCTTTCATCAGCAGCGTCAAGAAGCTGACCTTGATGGGGCGGTAGTGAAGCGCCACAACCGATAGGCGTGCACCGACTGCGGCGTTATCGATCACATCAAGAATGACTTGATCGGCACCTGAGGCCTCAATGAAAGCTGCAGTACCCGCAGTCGGGCCGAACATAAATGGCTTCGTTCCATGAAGCGACTTGAGCTCTTCCCAGACATCAGTAGTCGTAGGGTCAAGGGCAGCTTGGGCTCCCAAGCCGAGGGCAAGGTCTCGCCGAGTTGCGCTCAGGTCCACGGCAACAACACGCTCGTGGCCGCGGTCAACGAGTGTGGCCACCGCTCCTAGACCAATAGGCCCGCAGCCGAACACCACAACTCCCTCTCCAGGCTGCACCTCGGCTTGGTCTACTGCGTGCATGCCCACGGCGAGCGGCTCGGCAAATGCTGCAACATCCAGAGCAACGTGATCGGGAACAATATGTAGGCGCTGCTCGGGCTCGGTTACACACAGCAGGGGAGTGAGACCGCCGAAGGGGCCGCCGCTGCCGTATTTGCTGATGGGTTCGGATGAGCCCGCCTGAACCACCACGCGATCGCCAACATGTACCGAATCCACCTCGGGACCCACCCAGTCGACTGTGCCCGAGATCTCGTGGCCCAGACACAGCGGTTCGGGACCTGGACCGGCCACCCCGCCCATCTTGATATAGCTCAGGTCGCTCCCGCAGATGCCACAGGCAGCAACGCGCACAAGCGCATCGGCTGGGCCGGGTTCTGGGTCAGCAACCTCGTCTACCCGAGCATCTCCTGGGCCGTGAACTCGTACTTGCAACAATGTGAGACTCCTAGTTAATGCGTCTGGATTAAACGTTGACTGAGTGAGCAGGACTAGCCCGCTAGGTAGCCGCCGTCTACAGCAATGGTCGCGCCTGTGATGTATGTGGCAGCTGATGAACACAAGAACAGTGCAGTGCCGACAACCTCTTCAGATTGCCCGAGTCGACCCATTGGAATGTGCGACAGTTCGCCTGCAAGCAACTCAGGGAAAGCGGCCATCGGGGCAGTCATCGGCGTGTCGATCACGCCGGGAGCAATTGCGTTAACTCGTACGCTGCGGCTGGACCAGCGGCGTGCGAGGTTTGCAGTCCAAGTAACGAGCCCCGCTTTGGCTGAGCCGTAACCCGGCACAATTTCGGTAGCGCGAAACGCAGTCATTGAAGACATGTTGATCACGCTTGCACCGCCGGCGAGGTCGCTCGCAAAGAGCAAACGACGACAAGCGGTTGTAAGGCGCATCGGGCCAACCAGATTCAGCTCTACAGCGGCAGCGAAACCCTCTGGACCCCATTCGTCAAGACCCTTGGGCAAGCTCGCACCTGCGTTATTGACCAACACATCCAACGCACTAAGTGAGGCCACGAGTGCGTCTACCGATTCCGCATCGGTGAGTTCAACCTGCCGGTATCCGAACCCGTCAAGGTCAACGGCGTACTCAGCAGCCGAGGCTTTCGTGCCAGTCACGATTACCTCAGCTCCGCTTGCTGCGAATCCCTGGGCGATGGCATGTCCGATACCGCTAGTACCCCCGGTGACCAACACAGCAGCCCCGGCAAAATCGAAACTCGCAGAATTGTGTGCAGCGGTGCCGGAAGGCGGGTCTGATGGGCTCATGGCTTCTCCAATTTGGCTATGGAGCGACGTAACCACGCGCGCTCCCAGAAGTTTGTTGTGTTCTCGATCAAGTGCTCGTGGGCCGCAATTGCAACGCCTAGCGCCTCGGCGTGTCTGGGTTCGGTGGCCAACAAAATGTCGGTCAGTTGCAGCGCCTCTACTGCCCGGCCAGCCTGCAGGTGTGCAGAAGCCATGTCCACAAACGCATCCGCCCCGGCGGCGGCTACTAAGTCGGGGGCCACGGCTAGGGGAGTCACCCCAAACAGCTCGGTTGTGGACCGGTGATGAAACCAGCCTGCGTAGTTCTCCCATATGGCGCGCACGTTCCACTTGGTCTGCCCGTACCCTTCGCCTACATCAAGGTGGTCTGGAGTCTGAATCTCTTGCATCAGCGTGTACACATCAGAGCCAGCGTTCATGCCAGCCACAGTTTGGTCGTGCACCGAGAGCATCGCCTCTTGCATGGCCCGAACCTCACCCGCAATCAGGTCGGCGCCAACGATCGGATCAAAGTGGCCAGTGATCAGCCGCTCAGGTGCAAGCTCAAGCACCAGATTGAGAGAGTCAATGTACGTGAGCGCGTCGCGGTATCGGTCGCCGCGAATGGTCACCAGATTGGGAACGTGGCCAAAGAGCGGGCCAAATAAGTTGCCAGAGAACAGGGTTCGAGACTCGGGCAGCCAGATGACCATCGAGTCAAAAGTTTCCCCGCCAGGGGTTGCAATCAGTTCGAGCCGGCGCCCGCCGATCTGAAGGTCGAGGCGATCCTCGACGAGCAGTGTTGGCTCGGGACGCGCCTGGGGAACTGCTCCGACTCCGACGGATCGGGCGTACTCCATCGCGCCGAGAATGGCATCCATAAAGGCAAAGGCCGAGTTGCGCGACCGGAACGTCTCAAGACGTTCGTTGTCATCTCGCCACATGGTGAAGTTGGCCTGCGCCACCACCTGACTCTCATCGTCTTTCAGCACGTCGATGCCGCCAACGTGGTCGTAATGACCCTGAGTGAGCAGCACAGAGTGAACCGGCGCGGAGTCCACAGCGTCATACGCACGTGCATGCAGCGGACCCTCGAATCCCATCCCAGTGTTGATAATTACCCGGCCCTCTTCGGTGGGGATCATGTAACTGTTCGACCATCCGGGTGACATCCAGATTTCGTCGCCAAGATCGATTGCCGGAGCGTCGGTGGCAGCAGCCATGGAGTCGGCACCCGGTCGCGTTCGGTGGATTCCAGACATCAGTGCACCTCTTTGCGGATCTGTGGGAACGCATCAAAGTAAAACGCGTACCGTTCGTAGAGTTCAGCTGGGTTCAGACCAAAGTCACCTTGCAGGTCATACACGATACGACCCTCTTTGCCACGAGGGTTGCTCTCTATATATTGCCTCAGCCCTGTTCTGGCTTGCTCGGTGAGTTCAAGTCCGGACATCTCGATGATGCGCTCAGCCATTGCTTGGTCATCAGAGATGAACTCTTTGAACTCAACATCTACGCGCTGCGCTGTAGGGATCAGATGAGCGTCGCGAACCGCGGCACGCAGTAGTCGCTCAACCCGGTCCACCCAATATGTAGCTAACTGGTCGGCATCGATCTGCACCCGGCGGTTGCGATCCCCGTAGGCAAGCATGGTGATTGCTGATTGCAACACAGCAACTGGGTCGCGAAGGGTGAACGCAACTGTGGCCTTCGGGAAGGTTGCCATCAGCGGGCCAAGCCGTTCAAGGTGCTGAGGGCATTTGAGCACCCAGCGATTTGGTCCACGCAAGTAACTGAGCACTTGCAGCTCACGGTGTAAGAACGCGTAGTGAGCAAACTGATCAAGGTTCTCGGCATGGTCTCGCCACTCCGGGACCCGAGCGTGCCATTCCAACACATAGGTGCATAGGTCCAAGTCGAGCAGCTCGCACTCTTCCTCGATGCTCGTGGGCGGCCGGTCATGCATGAGCGAGGTAAGCGGAGAGACCTGCTTCGAAGCCTCGTAATCTGCCTGGCAGCGAAGGTACCGAGGGTCGATTCCGTCGCGGCCCGGGCCATCGCCAATCAGGGGGATGGGCTCGGCAACCTCCCACCAAGGCATCGATCGGAATCGTGTATCAGTGGCTAGCAAATTAACGAGGTGCGTGGTTCCTGAGCGGGGCAAGCCGACCACGATGACTGGTGGCTCGAGTTCGGTCTCAACCGACTCCGGATGCCTACGAATGAAGTCCTCCAGACGAAGCCTGGCTGCGAGCAGACCTAGTAGCCGACGGCGAACAAGGAAGCGTCCAAGACCAGACAGGCCCGTATCGGATTCAACCGAAGCGACCTGAGCTGCGAGACGGTCCATCAGCGTGGGGTCGCCAAAGTCTTGTAGGCCAGTGCGCTGTTGTGCTGCAGCAACCAGTTTGTTGGGCGCTAGGTCAACTTCCATCGAGGTTGCCAGATCAAACATCTGCTGTTGTTCAGCATCGCGAACGGGAACGCGCAGATCTTCGATTCGAATGTCAGTCATTGTCCCCCTTATTCATTTTCCGAAGGCGCTCCACTAGAGGCACTCGGTTCAGTCGACTCGTCGTATCAGAGTGCTGCCTCAAAGCACTCGCTAGCAATTTGAGTGAGTACTAGCGATTGCTCCCAGCGGTCACCCTCTTCGCGTAAGCCGCCGGAAGCATCGGGCACAAGGCGCGCATAGCCGACCTCGGGTGGCAGCAGTTCAGGAGCGAACCCGATTTCCAGGCGTGGCGGCGGCACAACGTCTTGCGCAGCGGTCCGCACAAACCCCTCAAACGCTCGCGTCCAAAGTGACCTGAACTGTGCAATGTGGGGTTGGCCCTCCACCGATCCATCGCCAACGTCAACTTGAATGCTTCCCGAGGTTCCGATCCGGCCGTGCATATACCGAACTCGATCAAGCACCGGAGCGAGAAATTCGAGGGTCGCCTCAAACCCATTGGCTGCCATGTCTTGGCCCGTGTACCAGTGCGAGAAGTCGCCGTTAAAGCGCAGGTCCGGGAACCGCTCAACAAGTTGCACTGTTCGCCACATGTCCTGGGTGACCGTGGCCCGATGCGTCTCTACATACAGCGGGATCCCCACCTTCGCACTTGCGGTCAGCACTTCTTCGATCAGAAGGTCAGCCGCAGCATCGTCTTCTAGTCCGGTACCTAACAGAATCGTGCAGCACTCGAAACCAGACTCCGCCCATCGTTGAGCCTGCTCAAGAAGCCCGCCCGGAATTGGTTGGATGGCGAACGTGGTCGGAACTAATCCGAGAGATCGGCAACGGCTAGGGTTCGCTCCCTGCACACCCTCAAAACCTGCATCACGGGCAGCCTCTAGAGCGGCCTGCTCATCGCCTTGAGGGCCGCTGCTCCAAGAGGGCAGGGACCAAGTTGTGCAGATGTTTAGGTCACGCCGAAATGCCGGTGTCCCAGAAGGACTCGAACCGCTCGTGGTCATTTGCGGAGGTTAGTCCCAAGGCGCAGCGGGAGGGGGAAGCAGAGTCTTTCAATACTCAGCGACTACTCAATAACTGTGTTCCACAGCCGTTGACTCTCCTTGAGTTGCGCAGGGTCAAGAGGAAGTGCGCCTGTCTCGGCTACAGCTTTTTGGCCCTCAGGAGAGAGTAAAAGTGACACGAGGTCAGAGATCGTTTGGTCTTGCTGGACGGTTCTGCGGTCGACAATTACCGACAAGCTCCGTCCAAGTGGGTATGCGCCGCTTGCCACGTTGGACTCTGTCGGGTCAGCACAATCAGCGCTGCTGTCCGAGCGCAATTGCAGGATTCGCACAGAGTCATTCCAGCTTTTTGCCGAGCTCACGGCAGCTACGCCAAGACCTGCCGGCTCGTCTAGTACTGCTGATCGTACGAGTTCATTGCTCTCAACCGAGACGGCGTCATTTCGGAGTTTCGGATCTGTGTTGCGAGTCTCAGCTGTCGGCCCAAGTGCAGTGGAGACAAACAGTTGAAGGGTGCCAGATCCGCTCGGTGGAACGAGCACTTTGAGGGGCTGTTCGGGTAGGTCAGCGGAACTGCCCAGTGAGTTGGCATCAGCCCATGAGGCAAACCCCGCGGATTCAGGTCCAGCCAGACCGTAGAGCTGTTCGGTAGACAGACACTTGACGGGGTTGGAGGGATTCGTCACCACCACGATTGCGTCATTTGCAACGGGAATCTCTACTGGCGACCTATCGCTGTCTTTGCACTCTCTTTTCTCACGATCAGACATCGAACGCGAGGACGCAGCCATCTCTACTAGGCCATCACAAAACAATGCGATCCCATCGGCCGAGGTAGAAGTATCGAGTCGAATACGGGCATCTTGTTCTTGTTCGGCCAGCATTCCGCTACTCACGCTGAGCAGCGGGAGCATGGTTTCGGACCCGGCGGCTCGTGACTCTGGACGCACTGGGTCGGCGCTGCAAGAGCCGAGCAGCCCACCGAGTGCAAGCGCTGTCGCGAAGCTCAAGCCCAAGCATGTGGTTGTGCCGCCAAATCTCACCCGTGAAGTATGGCCCGCGCTCCTCTCATGGGGAAGTTGAGTTGATCGAAGCTGAATGCGGTGTCAGTTAGATCTCGAAGCAAAGTTCGGTTCACGCAAGGCAGCGCTCTAGGGTGAAGAAGATGCGCTGGCTCTCCTCGATCAATTCAGGCTGGTTGCTGTTGTTGGTCTTCGGTTTCGCAATCGGAGCGGCCGTTCTCGCAGCGCTAATGATTCGGCGACTCAACATTGACAAAGCGGCACCTGTCGCAGCTGCTTATATGACAGCGCTGGGAAGTCTCTTTGCGATCTTCACAGGCTTTCTCATTAACAGCGAGTACGGCACCCTTCGCGAGACGCAGCGACTCGTGGGTTCAGAGGTGGCTGCTGCCTCGCAGTTGGCATTCAACACTCAGGGACTCTCGGCTCCTCAGGTAGAACTAGTCATTGATGACCTCGATGCCTATTTGCGCAGAGTTGATGAGTCGGAGTGGCGAGTCCTTGGCGCCGGAGGTGGAACCGAGGTATCGGCTTTCAACGAGCTCAAACAACTTCAGGGCCGAGTTCGCCAAGTCGGGTTGCAGCCGGAGACGCCAACGCTTGCGGCAGATGCGATGCAACAGGCTGTTGATCAACTCGCTGCAATTCGAAGGCAGCGTGTAGCAATTTCTGCCGAGAGTCTTCCCTTGGCACTGTTTGGCATTAGCGCACTTGCGGGGATTGCTCTCATCTTTAACGCCATGGTGGTAGCGCTTCGATCAGGTCACAAGTATTCCCTGATTGCTTGGGGGATCGTGGCAGTGGTCGCGCTTGACCTTGTGGCAATTCTTTCGATCGGTGCCCCATTTCGCGGTGCTTTTCAGGCTGACCGAGTTCCTATTCGAGACCTCGTTACCGAGCTTGAAGCGGGCAGATACCAATCTTGGGTAGACGACCCGCGTCCGCAGCGAACATGTACAACTCGACAGGACGCAACACAGCGTCCCGAGGACTGCCTCTTTATCGGAAATGGTGAATCGATCACGCTCGGTGTGCTGGCATGGCTTGGTGATGATTCCGGCGGACTCGGCCAGGACTCCTTGGATGGAGTGAACCTGGCAATTGACTACCTAGATGGCCAGTTTGATCAGGTGCCCGGTGATTTGCTGGGGCACCGTGTGAGTCTGTCGGTAGATAACGAGGGCTGCTCGGCTGAGGGTGGACTGTCAGGTGCAAAGCGCCTGTTAGCGGAGCAACGCTTGCTTGGCGTCGTGGGCACAACCTGCTCATCGGCTGCATTGGATGCGGCCGATGTCACTCTCTCAGACAAATCGGTACTACTGGTTTCTTCATCGAATACAGCGCCGAGTTTGACTGACCCAGATCGGCATCAACGCTTCTATTTCCGAACCGCACCCAACGACGTTGTGCAGGGCGCGGTGGTAGCTGACTACACCCGACAAATCCTCGGTGCAGACGCAGCAGCAACCGTCAGCGATGGAAGTGCCTATTCGAACTCGCTGACAAATGTGTTCCGGCAGCGATTCACCCAACAAGGTGGTCAGGCCGCAGCACAACTTTCTGCTGCCGGGGGAGCAGGGGTAGTGGATCCGCCCGGTGGGACAGAGATGCTCTCGCCGGCACAGATTGCCGATCAGTTAGAAGCTGACCCTCCGCAAGCTGTGTTCATGGCGCTCTTTGAGCCAACCTGCCATGAGGTTGTCACCGAGATTCGCAGTAGGCCTGCACTCACGGACCTATCAATTCAGACTTCTGATGCATGCCAATCCTCGGAGTTTCTTGCTGCCGCAGGAGCAGCCGGAGACGGTGTCTTGGCATCTGGACCAGATCTGTCCGACATTAAGAACAACACCTTTTACTCACAGCAGTTCCTACCAGCTCTCCAACGAAGTACGGGCAGAGCTCCAACGAGCGTTTTTCATGCCTCGGCCTACGACGCCACAAACCTGCTCTTTGGTGCGCTTCGCAGGGCTGCGACTCGGGTTCCAGGTGGATCGCTCGTGGTGGACAGGGCAGACCTTCGCGCAGCGATGCTTGATGTAGAGGGGTACCCCGGCTTATCAGGTTCACTCACATGTGATCCTGGGGGAGATTGCTCGCAACTCTCTCGCATAGCGATCTACAAGGCTCCAGCTTGGCCGAGCGCAGAAGGGTCTCAAGCAGTACCTGTTTACTCCTCGGCTCGTTCCCTCGCCGAAGTGAAGCTCGGCGAATAGTCAAGGTGATCTGATTCGCATCAACGACCCTACCTGTTTCCTACTCCGGGTAGGATCAAAGTATGAAAATCAGCTTGAGCCTTCCGGAAGAGGATGTGACCTTCCTTGATTCCTATGTTGTAGAAATGGGGTTGCCATCTCGGTCTGCTGCGCTGCATAAGGCAGTTCGTCTGCTCAGAGCCAGTGGGCTGGGCTCGGCCTACGAAGCTGCATGGCTTGAGTGGCGTGAAGAAAGCGAATCGGTTTGGGAAACAGCGACTGGTGATGGGTCGCTCTAGGTGCGACGCGGTGAAATCCAGCTGGTGAATCTTGATCCTGCAAAATCCGGCGAGGCAAACAAACAGCGCCCGGCGATCATCGTGAGTAACGATGGTGCTAACGCCTCAGCCGAGCGAAGCAGTCAGGGGGTCATCACCGTGGTTCCAATCACCTCGAATATTTCTAGAATCTACCCGTTCCAGGTCTTGCTCTCAGCCGAGGCCACAGGGCTTCAGTCGGATTCAAAGGCACAAGCGGAACAGATTCGCTCGGTTTCGGTCGAACGACTTGGTCCAGTAATTGGCGAGGTACCGTACGCGCTGATGGAAGCGCTCGACGAAGCAGTTCGACTCCATCTAGCACTCTGAAAGTGGAGCATCAGTCGCCCGGCTAGTGGCCCAGGAACTGCCAGGCGATGTGCGTGAGAAGTTCATCTCAGACAATAAGGCTGACCAAGCTCAGGCAAATGATTTCATCAGCTATACCAAAGACACCGGCTCGTAGCCGCCGTTAACTTTCTAGGCGGAGCGGGGCGAGCGCAGCGGGCACGGCGACTGCGAGCCAGTTCAGGGGATCGCTGCATGAGGACTCTGTCAGCGTTCGTCCAAGTGTCATCCCGTGTAGCCAACTTGCGTATGAGGTTGGGTTCACGGTGCTGTTGATGAGTCCGCGCTGCTGTGCATCACAAATGATCTCTGCCATGGCGTCTACGAATACCTGTTGTGCTGAGGCAACATCAGTTGCGAGTTCGTCCCGTGAAAGTGCTGCGGTAGCAATAATCACGCGCCCTTTCCGTGCCCGGATCGTCGCAGGGTCAGTCGCCACTCTGAGCAGTTCCCTCTCTACGAAGCTCAAGAACTCTTCCTCGGTCTGACATGCCCGTGCATCATCGAGAACGCGTGCATCCTCGGCCAGCAGGGTCCGTCGATACTGTTCCGCAGTCGCAGCGGCCAAGAGCCCCTCTCGGCTGCCGAAAAAGTGGTACACGGAACTCTTCGCAACGTGGACCTCATCGACAATCGCTGGTAGTTGTGTGCCTTCCCAGCCATACAAGGAGAGGTGGCGGATAGCCACATCGATCAGAAGCCTCTGGGTGTCACCGCTATCAACCTGGTTCTCAGCAGTCTCAGCACCCTCAGTAGCCTCAGACTCCATGGAGCGAGACTAGATGCACGCCCGGGAGTGCGCCCGAGTTCATAAAGATTCACCCTCTAAATCCCATATAAAACCTGGGTTTTGGTAGTCGGAACGGGTGAAATTCCAGAAATATTCCAAAAGTGGATTGTTTATCCACTTTTCATGTGATCGTCTGATCAGAGGCGAAACTTTTTGTCTACAAACAACGGAGGCGACACGTGAGAGAGACGCTCGGCGGCAGCAGTTCTATAAGTGTGCAAAAAAAGAGAAAACTTCGCGCGGGCGGAGCTTTCGTGGCTCTGGCTTTGATGGCCGGTTTGCTTGGTGCTTGTGAGCTTGCTCCAGCGCCTGGAACCTCGAACTCGCCCTCCGGATATGTCGATGTAGTGACCGGCGGAGCGGACAGCGTTCGCGTTCAGGGCTGGACCTCAGACTGGAACACGCTCAATCCAATTGACATTGTTGTCATGATCAACGGCGTGTGGGCCCCTGGGGTGTTTACAGCGAATCTCCCTCGCACCGACGTAGCTGCTCGATATGGCCGTGGTGCGAACTTTGGCTACGACGTCACCTTGCCAGCCACAGCCGGTGCACTGTCGGTCTGTGTAGTTGCACTCAACGTTGGTCCGGGCCAGAACACCATTCTTGGCTGCGGCACCACTACCGCAACAACACCAACGACCCCAACGACTACGACCACGAGCACGACGACGAGCACGACCACGACAAGCTTGGTGCCCGTGGTACGCCCCACCGTTGATTCGGCAGGCCCGCCCTATGGGACAACAGACGGTGGCACAAGAGTCGAGTTGCTCGGACAGAATCTCCTCGGGACAACTTCGGTGAAATTCGACGGAGTGGAGGCAACAAGCTTCGATATTGATGGTCCGCGCTCTGTCTTCGCAGTGGTACCACCTAGAGCCACAGCAGGCCCAGGTTCAGTCACTCTTACCACGCCGGGAGGCACCTCAGACCCCGTTGGCTTCACTTACATCGATTGTTCAAGTGCAAATTGGGTCGCTGGCGCGGATCTTCGAGGATGTAACCTCGCAGAGCAGGACTTGAGCAGGCGGAACCTTGCAGGGGCGGACCTGACGGGTGCAAATCTGGATCGGGCAAGTTTTGAATTCGCGGATCTGACCGGCGCCGTACTGACCAATGCTCGTATAGAGAACACCTTCCTCATTGATGCCATCCTGGTCGGGGCGACTCTAACTGACACGGTCATCGTCTCGGCTCGCATGGAGGCAGCAAACCTGACGAGAACCAACCTGATGGGGTCCGACCTGACCAACGCAGTATTCGATTTCAACACAATCTGGTCTGACACCATTTGTCCGAACGGAAACGTGCAATCCACGGAGTGCCCACGCACGCCATAACCATTTTGTAGTTAGAGAGGGCCTCGGCTGTTGCCGGGGCCCTCTGTCCTTTTTGCTCTGATCTTGTGTACGGATTCGCAGGTTGAGAGGCCGAGGCGCCGCTTGGGTGCACGTCCGAACGGTGGCATCAGCCGTCACGGCTCGAGTTGATCGCAATAGGGCACTTGGCCTCTAGAGCTGAGGGAGCAGTCTCCGTAAGTTCCTAGAGCAAGCATCACGCTCACCAGACGAGAGACCGAAGAGTGGCCGTTACAAATCCTTTGCTTGCTTCGGAATGTTTGCATGCATCGGAATTTGTGAAGACCTTGAGGGTGCACCGGATGAGGGGCAAGTGGTTGAGGATCTCCACGATGAAGGCTAGCCATCTCAGCCATCGTGTTCAGCAGATACGTGGTGGAAGTTCCACCTCGAGGAAAGGTAAGAATGTCAGAACAACCAAGTGGCTGGGCAGCGGGGTACGCCGCGTTCGCTGGGGTACTACTCGTGATCGTCGGGTTCTTTCAAGCCTGCGCCGGAGTAGTTGCGCTACTCAATGACGAGTTCTTTGTCGTCGGAGCAAAGTGGACCTTCACGTTTGACATCACAACTTGGGGCTGGATCCATCTGATCCTTGGCGTCATTTTGTTGCTCTCCGGGTTTGGGATCTTTACGGGCAATGTTGCTGCTCGAACGGTTGGAGTGATCCTCGCTGGGCTCAGCGCAGCCGTGAACTTCTTATGGCTCCCGTGGTACCCGATCTGGGCAATTCTCATCATTGCTCTTGATATTGCGATTATCTGGGCACTTACCTCGCATGGGCGCGACATTCAGAAACTGTCTGACGCAAGCTGAGTTTCCTTGACTGAGCGTGGGTGCAGCGGTGGCGATGCCTGCCGCTGCACCCGAGTTCTTACAGCGCTCCGGGGTCTGCGCTTGAGCGGGACTTTCCCCGCGTTGGCCTTATTGGCCTGGTAGCTCAGTCCGCCTGCGCTTTAGACAGGCAGCAGGTCAGTCGAGCAGATAGGTCAGGGTCTGCGTGTAGCCCTCATCGGCGTTGAGCACGGTGGTCACTTCGCCGCGAGCGAATTTGAACTCACCGGTACCACCGATGATGGCGAGTGCTTGAGGTGCCACCTTCTTGATACGAGGAAAGGCGGCGTTTGGATCAGCGTTGAGGAGTCGGTCTCCAGCAACATCAATCGTTCCTCGGCCCGGAAGGTGGAAGGTCATCGCTTGATGCCATTCTTCGATCGCGATGTCTGCCGCTACCCGTGGATCCTCTTTGTCAGGACCTTCTGCCCGCTGATGTATCCGAGGACGGCGCCGTCTTGGCATCAGCTCACGCCGGTGGATGCTGCAACAACTCAGCTGTGCGTTTGGCCAATGCTGTCGAGGTCGCAATGCTGATGTGGTTATCGTCTCGCCACACCATCTGCCCACTGCTCCTTGCGGTGCACCGACCCTCGGGGCAGATCAAGTCGCTGAAGTTCCAGAGCTCGGCGCCAGCGTTACCCACAGCTGCAGTCTCAGCCCCGTGCGCTGTTCTCTGAGGTGCCTCACCGCGTGAGTCGAAGTCTACGAATCCACACCTTTCGGGGTGAATGATTATTGCGAGTTGCGAACAGGTTGCACTGTTTTTCCAATTGACTGGCTTTGGCACCTCAGCAATCAGAATGACTCGGCTACCCGTCGCAAGCATTCGGGCTAGAACCCGCTCTTGGGCAAGCTCCCAGGCCTGAACGCGCTCAGCGACAGGCGATGACTGCCCGGTTGATGGGTTCTCTAGAGCATACGAACCAACGAGGTAGCCGCTCGTCGAGTTAGCCAGGACAATCACATCGGGCGGATCCGCCTCGAGGTCCCTAAGCGTATGGTTCTGAAACTCGAGACACTCCGCAGCGGCCTTGTCCTCGTTGGCTGTCACGACGAGCAGATCCACCGCAGGACATCCGCTATGGATGCCAATCTTCAAACTCATGCCGTTCGTCTCCGCCGCTCCGATCAGCGCCTCACTGAACTGCCCAGCGTTTGAGTCTCCGATGAGAGCAATGGTCGGAGCACTGCCCGCTCTATTCCCCCAGGTACAGGAGGGTTTCTTTCGCTCGCCAATCGGAGTGCCGCTATCGCAGCCCACTCGCTCTGCAACGTGACGCTGTTGGGCAAGCCGCTCTGGTGTGTCGGGGATTACATGCTTCAAGGTAGGGGCAAGCGCCGCGGCAATCAGGGGTGCAGCAATGCAGCAGGCCGCCAAGGTGACGGTCCGTTTCAGTGACTTGTGGTGAGCCGACTTGAATCGCTTCTCAATGAGGTTGTAGGACAGCCACGCCAGCAGGAGAGCCATACCAACAGCGGCAAGCAGCGGAAGCGAGCCTGAGTTTGGCCAGAAGGCTGCGGCGAAAACAATGAGCGGCCAGTGCCACAGGTACCAGCTATAGGAGAGGTCACCAAGCCAGATGGCAGGCGCCAGCGCTGCCGTTCCCTTTCCGGATCTTGCTTCGAATTGGATTGGCACGGTTCCGCCGTAGATCACGAGCATGGTGCCGATAACTGCAAAAAGTCCTGCCGTGCTGTGGATCTGACTTGAGCCGAGAAGCAGCAACATCGGAACGATGATGATAACCAGGCCTACACCGATGGCAACCCTCCGTAGCTTTGCCGGAGCTAGCAGGCGAACGGGTAACACCACGATCAGGATGCCTGCTGCAAATTCCCAAGCGCGGGTGAATGGCGAGAAAAATGCGAAGCGAAGACCGCTTTCACCGCCGATTGCGCCGGAATAGCTGAGCAAGATACAGAGTGCGAAGGAACCAGCGATCAGGCTGATCACAAAGACTCGCAATGATTGGACAGGCCGGTCGCGGCGTTTGCCGAGCCTCCATGAGAGATACAGCACAACGGGCAGGAACAGGTAGAACTGTTCTTCCACCGAGAGCGACCAAGTGTGAAGTAGCGGATTGAGTTCTGCCACGGGATCGAAGTACCCGACACCGGTTCCCCAGAACAAGTAGGCGTTGGCGCTGAAGAGGGCAGCCGCAATGCCAGTTGGTGAAGTCGCAGGCAGGCCGCCGAGCGGGGCGAGGAGCGGGGCGAGGAGAATCACCGCAGCAAGCATGAAACCCAGCGCTGGAAGAAGTCTTCGCGCTCGCCGAACGTAGAACCAAGAAAAGCCGTTCCCACTAGCGGTGGGAGTGTTGTCAGCCGCAAAGCGCTTGAGCAGGACTCGCCCAATCACAAATCCAGAGATCACGAAAAAGACATCAACTCCGACAAAGCCACCAGGAAACACAACCTTCGCGTGATAGAGCACCACTGCAAGCACAGCGAGTCCGCGTAATGCCTGGATGTCTGGGCGAAAGCCGTCGAGCGGTCCAATACCAAGCTCGGTCGCAGTGACCGCATCGGCAGCCACATGGTCAGCCGTGGGTTCGGGGCTGCTATTTAACCCGCCAATTTGAGAAATCCCCACGCCATTATGGTACCGGCGCCATGGCTCAGACTGCTGAGCGCAGCAGGAATGGCAGCCTAGAGGTGGGAAAAAATACTTGTCAGCGGAGACCTATTTCTATAAGGTAAACAGTGTTTAGGGCGCTGTGACGGGCAGTGCAGGCGAAAAATTTGGGGGATGTCATGCAATCACGAGTTGATTCGAATGTTCGCAGGGGCGCACGTAACGGGAGACCAAGTCTAGCCCGGCCTGCAACTGGCCGATTCACCCCGAGACTTGCTCTGGCGGGCATTGCCGCCGTGACCTTCATGGCCATAGCGATGGCCGCATGCTCGCCTGCCATGCTTCCCGCCCCAGGAACAACTCCTAGTAAAGCCACACTCAATCAGGTGAAGCGGTCGGAGTTTGGGCGCCTCGCACTTGACGACTCTGCACTGATTGCCGCTGGCGAGAAGGAAGCTGTCCTGGACTTCACAGTCGAAGACACGCCGCCATCTATCTTTATCAACCTGATCGTGCCTGATGAGAAGGCCGAAGATTTTGCCGCTGTGGCAAGCCTTCCCCCGGGGTTCTCGCTAGCCAAGGTTCGCATCCTTGAGTCTGATCCGGTTGAGCGGTTCTGGCTGAGCGTCAACGTGTATCGAGTGAGCGGCCTAACGACTGGTCTGCGAACCGAATGGTCCACCTATGTCGACGATGGATCTGGTGTGCCGCGATTCATGATTCTTCGTGCCCGAGCCTCTGAAGGTTCCCTTGACCCGATCGGGCCGCTGGCACCACCCGAACCATTTACACATCTAGTCGACCCTGCTGGGGTGATTCGAACCGATATACGCAAGACGGTTGTGCAGAACGGCGCGACTGTGCTGACGCCAAACAACATGTTCAGTTCTACCGTTGCCTTACCAGAGGTGGTGGATCGTCAGTACGTGCTGCCAACTCGACAATGGGTGACGGCGAACGATTTTATTTACTGGCGCAACGGCGTGAATGATCGCATCTTCCATAACAGCACATCGCACAGCCCTCAGTTGATATCGGTGGACCTTGGTGACGTGACGCTGCAAGACGACACCGAGTGGGCACCCTTTGTTGATCCAATTCCGGGACACGTTCTGGTTTACCTAGACAAGATAAAGTTCAAGATCGGGCCCTGGTGGAACATTACCCAGCCTGATGGCCGAGTTGACCCAACCACTCTGGCAAGTCTGCAGGCCCTGAAGAAGACGCTGTACGGCGGGCTGACAAGCGTGAGCGCACTGCAGGTGCTCACTGGAAATGAGGAGCCACTGCTGCAATCTTCGGTCCAGGGTTCGCCAGCGGCAGTCAACTGGCATTGGAAGATTCCGGCCGACAAGTTGGCAGCGTTTACCGCTGCTGCGCAAGTACCTGCTGGGCTGACACTGTCAACGGTGCGCTTGCAAGAAGGTGATGCTGTGGCCGAGCACTGGCTTACGCTGAATGTGCATGCCGATACTGGCGCTTCTTTTGGGCTGCGTGCCGAATGGTCTACCTATGTCACGGACGGGGTGGGCCTGCGCAAGTTTGTGCTGGAGTCACGCGCCGGGTATCGCTCCCTCGATCCGGTGAACCTCTTTAGCGATCCGTACCCGATCGCACACACCGTGGGCCCGGTTGCCGGAGACACTGTTGTGGCTACTTCGATTGGTTCAGGCCCGACAGCGTTCTCTTCCTCGTTTGCTCTACCCGAGGCCGGGCCAAGTACAGATGTTGTGGCAGCTCGCGAATGGGTCGGATCGAGCGATCTTCGCTACTGGCGAAATGGAGTTGCCGATCGGGAATTTTATGAAAGCTCGGTCCTTGACCCCAAGACTTCAGTAGATCCCACAACGGTTTCGGTCACCGATGGGTCAGCTTGGTCGGCGTTTGTGGGGGCAACTCCAGACCGAGTCTGGGTTGATCGTTTTGGGACTGACACCGTGGTGAATCCGTGGTTCAACCTTAAGGGGCTGTGAGCTTTAGGGTGCTCTGGAGCAGGAGTTAGTACTGCCCTCTGTCACACCTCGGCAGTACAATTGTGCTTGAGGTGAGTTGTTCAGTGCCGAGTCGGCTTATCTCTCCCGCTTCGAGGATGAGGAGGTCAGGATGACTGATTCAGGTGTGTCACGTGCGAGTTGGTCCGATGCCGATGCTTCAGGAACGGTGTATCCGAAGAAAGCTCCATCCCCGAGGGTCAGCAGTTCCCTCGCCGATTTGAAGCCGGATTCAGGACCTGCCAGCAGCGTCGCTCAAGCAGCCTCGGCTGCCGAACCTGCCGCCGAGCCTGTACTTCTAAGTTCAGCGAAACTGCCTCGCCGGGGGAGCGGTCGATCCGGACTGGTGTTTACCCCGAGTACGACAATCCCTGCCACTGAGGAGCAGGTTCGAGAGGAAGTTACGTACATGGTGTGGGATGCACCATGGGAGACGTTCGAGCACTTCGCCGTGGGTGAGACCATCTACTTGGTCGACCCCGCCACTGATCGGATTGTTTGGGAAACTCGGGTGGCCGAGTCTGTTTCTGTGCCCTTTGAGTCTGCGGATGCTTTCCGGGACATGATTGCTGGCCGGTGGGGCAAACCAATTCTCATAAAGACAGGCACCGACCCGCTTCCCGGATGGGGCGTTGCGTGGCGAGCCGAGCCAGTCCGACAGCTCGACCTGGCCCGACCAGCAGATCAAGATGCCTGGCCCGGTTTCATGTTCACCTCGCAGCTCGACGAGCCCACGGCCGCTGCGCTGGGCCTAGCAAACTAAGGCGAACCCCATCGCTAGGCCTGCTCGCTTGCAGAGGGCTTCTCGGCAACCCACTACTCCTTCATAGTGAATTCGGCAATGACCAGCGCATGGTCACTGCCGGCGGCGACTGACTCATCGAAGTAGTAGTCGATCGACTCAACGGAGAACTCGGGAGAGTGCCAGATGGCGTCATATCGCACTGCATGCTCGTGGTCTGTTCCGGTGCGGTGAGAGATTGCGAGCGGACCATTAGGGCGATCCGAGCGGATCTGCTCCATCTCGTCGGGGTGGGCATCTAGGTACGTCCGCAGTGCGTCGCGCAATTCGTGGAGCGGAGTTGCCCCAACGAGGGAGTCTTCGCCGGGTGCTCCATGTAACTCAGGTTTGCCTGTGTGCCACCCGGTCTTGAGGCTCGAGATCTCGGGTGGATCAACTGCTGGAGTATTGAAATCTCCAGCCAAGATGACTGGGCCTTCAATCTGGTTGAGCCAGGTGGCAATTTTGACCGCCTGTTCAGCCTTTTTCTCTTTATGCGTGACACCGGTGGGCGCGTGGTAAGTCACTGCTGTTGTGCGCTGCTGACCAATATCGAGCCAGCCAGCCAGAACTTTCTCGGGTAAGGGCACGCCCGGAAACGCCGTAGGCCCGCGCAACTGTTCGCCTGTTCCTGCGATTGCCACAGTGCGTGGACCGCTTGCTCGACCGCGAACAGCGAGAAGGTCGTAGAACTCGTCGCGAACATGCACGGCCCAATCCAATCCTGCGGCTTCACAGAATCCAGGTAGTCCCGCTTGGGAAGCCTCTTGCAGTAAGACAAGATCGGCGCCCCCAAGCTCAGCTAGCAGCGATCCCAACCGGGCGGCCGCATCGCTCGTCCGTCCCTGCAGATTCCAAGTTGCGACCCGAAAACCAGACCCCGATAAACCTGCCATAGAGACCCTCCTCATTGAGAGCCTGAGGCTAACTCAAAGACTGTCTTCATGGATGGGTCCATCGGCGCAGCTCTCGGGGGATTGGGTTGCAGAGGGGTCGATAGGTGACCGCTGTGCAACCCAATAGCCAATTCGCCTGATCTCGGGGAGCATGTAGCCATGAACGCGAAGCCCGGAGCGTGCAGGCAAGGGGTAATTCGCGTGAATAACTTGACTTAGGCGGGTCAGCAGCTTTCGACGATGCTTTGTAGCGCCGTGAACTCGATTGGGTCGACGGCAAGACCCCACTTCAGCTTCACAGCCATCCACTCCGTGACATAGGTGCACCAATAGGCCTTGTCCGGTGGTTGCCAACTCGAGGGGTCACGATCTGATTTCGACCTGTTCGATGAGGCCGTCACGGCAATCAGCGCACGAGGGTCGTCGAGGTCATTAGCAAACGCTTGGCGCTTTGCTCCATCCCATTCGGAGGCCCCGCTGCGCCAAGCCTCGCCAAGAGCGACAAGGTGATCGATGTCGAATTCCGAGGGATTCTCGGTGACCTTCCCGTCGTACAGCGACAACCATCCACCGCTCGGCAGTCCGGGCAAAGAGGGCAGTCGCTCAATCTTGAGCACCTCGCAGCGAGTGTCGCAGCCGTTGCCGTCTGCATCGATCCAATGGTTAAACAAGTCCCGGTCGTAACCCGAATCTGAGGACTCATCACGCACACTGACTTGGCTGAGCAACTGTGCGGCATTGCCGGATTGGGAAGTGGGAGCCTGCGCTGCTGGCGGCTGCGTCGATGGGGGCTGGGTCTGAGGGGGAGCCGTGATCGGAGCCGTAGTCGCAACGGTGGCCGGGATAGTCGCCGGCGCTGTACTGGGCGAGGGTGTTAGCGGGGTGGTCGAGGTTGTCGTGGTCGTCGCTTTGGTGGAACCTGACTGTCCGTTTGAGCTTGACCCATCGGCTGCTGTGGTTCGTACCAAATCTGTCGGTGAGCCACCCATAAACGGAAAGGCAAGGCAGCCGAGTGTGACTAGGGCAGCAAGGCAGAACGAGGGAACTCGCGCGGAACTGCGTCCGCTGGCCCAAAGCCAGATCGCAACTGGCAGGGCAAACACCCAGACAAGACCCTGCACAAGAGCGGGTTGGGAACGAAAGTTCGCCCAACCTTTGTGTGATTTATGGCTCACAGGCGCTGCCATCGCGATCCCTATCAAGCTTGAAGCTGTACCCCGGCTGACCGGCCAGCAACGGGGCGGCGCCGGCAGCCCGCACTGCGTCGCAGTTCGAGTAGTACACGCTCGACCCAGAGCTACTCGATCCAGAGCCACTCTGTGCCGGTGGCGGGACATAAGCATCTGCTGCTGCTCGGGCCTGCGCATCGGCTTGTTCTTGAGCTACTCGAGCGTCCTCCGCTGCCTGTGCTGCAGCCGCTGCGGCGATGGCCTCTGGCGGCACGGTAAAAGCCACCGTTGTCGGTGGGGCAGTTGTCGGGGGGAGTGTGGTGGTCGCGATGGTGGTGGTGGGAATAGTTGTCGGCACAGTCGTTTGCCGTGGCAGGGAGCTAGTAGTGCTCTTTCGGGGATTGGTCGCGTCGGGCCCAAGTTCAGACTCGGTTCGCGACGTGGGGTCGGAAGCGGTGGACTCAATTTGGGCTTCTTCGCCGCGAGTTGATCCAGAGATTCCGAACAGCAGGAGCATCACGCTCAGGCCAACAAACGCGACACCTAACCAGGGCAATTTCTTTGTCCAGATGCCCCCGCCCTTGCCAGATGAGCCAGGTGAGCCTGATGGGGCTGATGCACCTGATGCGTCGGGCAAGCGCTGCGTGCCAGGTTCCTCCCAAGCGGTGGAAGGCGAAGACTGTGGTCCGCCCGTTCCGTCACCCCAGATGTCTGCGTTGGTACTGGTAGGAGCGGTGGCAGCAAAGTTGGGATGCTGCTCTGGTGGGTACCACTTGCCATCGATAGCCACCCACCAGTTTGGGCTCACTTGATAATCGCTCATTGTGCCCCTCCCCTCCACGGCCGGAACTGTGTAGCGACAGACAATCGCTACTCACGCTAAATATTCGTTCAACAAATTTGCTGACTACTTCAGGATAGACACTCCTCGACGAAAAGGCCCACTGAGGGACCTCCAACCTCTTGCTCTGTCTTGCGCCTGACCCCCCATGGAAGGTCAGGCGCATGACAAAGCGTGGGCGGGTCGCTCTGGCGGGTTGGGATCGGGAGCTAGTCCTGACTTCCCCGAGCTTGAACATTGTGTAGGGCGAACACGACTGGTTGGTCCGGGCTCAGTGTGTCTGAGAACTCAAGACGCAGCCCATCAGGAGCCTCGGTCCAAGAAACCGCATCCCCATTTAGTAGCTCGACGCGAGTACCGGGAGTGGCCTGAACCTCGGCCAACGTGATCGTCCTGCTCGACTCCTTTGCAGGAGGCCCAGCAGCTGTGACGCCGCGAACCAGTGCGTACACAGTTCCCCCCGCTGATGTATAGCGGACCTCGAAGCCCTCGGTACTCATCGATGCTGCGAGAATCCACGGGCGGGTCCCGATGAGTGCTGAGTTCTGGGCGCTGACGTACTCACCGAGCCAAGAAAGCCGTTCGATCTGCAGCGGTGGAATCTGTGCATCCACGCCGCGGGGGCCAACATTCAGCAGCAAGTTTCCACCCTTGGCAACAACATCCGTGAACTGCCAGAGCAACTCGTCCTGGGTCACAAAGTGCTCTTGCGTTGACTGCTCGTTATGACCAAAGCTGCGGTCCATTCCGCGGACGAGTTCCCAGGGTTTGCTCTGAATCTGATCAAAGACCACATATTCAGGAGTGCGATAGTCACAGAATGGTGGCTTTGGCGGGATGAGACCACCATCCTTGCGGGCCTGCTTTCGAGATCCAGATTCGATCAATCGCCTGATCCCAGCAAATTTTGTAAGCCCCATAAGCGGACTCCAAGGAATCCACCGATCATTGATGACTCCATCGGGGACGACTCGGTAGTATTGCTCGAGTAGCTGCCACAAGTGAGCACGGTCCCCGGGCCACGCAATGTCGTTCCACAACACGCTCGGCTGGTAGCGGTCGATCAACTCGCGCACTTGCGCATCGGCATAAGCCGGGTACTCACCTTGAGGGACCGAGTTAGCTACGTCGCCCATGGTTCCAACCGGAGTGGAATCAAAACTCCAGTCAAACCCTCCGGAGTAATAGAGCCCAAACCTCATGCCAGCCGAGCGGACTGCCTCGGCCAATTCACCCACCACATCTCGCTCACAGTGCCAATTTGGTCGGATCGGATTGGGGTGAGAAGTGGGCCATAGGCAATATCCATCGGAGTGCTTCGCAACCAACACCACGTAGCGGGCCCCGGTCTCCCTGAACTGCGCGGCCCACTCTGCAGGATCCCAGTGCTCAAGGCCCGCCTCCCAGTCACGAGCAAACTCGGTATACGGGCGATCCCCATAGGTTTGCCGATGGTGACGAGACACTGGGCTATCGGGAAAACGCAGCGAGTTCTCATACCACTCGGTGTAGGGAACATATTGCAGCGGGTTCACTTGATCGGACTGCAACAGGTCGCCAATTTCGTCCTCCACGGGGGCAAAGGCTGGCACCGCTGCTGGGGTCCAGTGAATAAAGATTCCGAGTTTGGCATCCTGCCACCACGCGGGAATTCGGCGCTTCCGAAGATTCCGCAGAGAGTCTCTCGTAGCTGACATGAATTCCCCCTTTGAGCATCTGACGCTAGTTGGCCGAGCAGCCTGAGCGCTGGAAACTTCAGGTCCTCCCTGTTACACAGACCAAGAGTCCCCGCGCTGCATGTGGCGTTCTCTATCCTTTGAGCGTGCAGCCTATGGAAGAGTCCAAGTACCTAGCTCTGCCCGATCGAAACTCGGCCCCGCGCTTTGCGATCGCCGGTGTGGTTGTGCTGGCTTGTGGTCTTCTGCTCGGAATGCTGGTGGCATCCCAGGAACCCTGGATGAACGCACGCGAGTTGCCGATCAGTACCTGGTTCCGAGACCTTGGACTATCGAGTCAGTGGCTGACGACCCTGGCGGATTGGCTGTCATGGATCGGGTCTGGGGCACGAACAGTGCCCATTGTCCTGTTGGTCTCGCTTCTTTTGGTAATGACGAAGAAATGGCCTTGGGCTCTCTTCCTATTGGCCTCATCACAACTCGGGTTCTTTGTGTCTAACTCGGTCAAGTATCTCGTTGCTCGGGACCGTCCACCTTGGGGCGAGTTCACAGCTCGACAAGCCGGCACCTCGTTCCCCTCGGGCCACACGTTTACTGGAATAGCCAGCTGGGTCGCTATTGGAATCATCGTCTTCTACATCTTCCCAAAGCGGTGGTCACGAGTAGCAAGCGCCGTGATCGTCACAGTTGGCGTACTTGTGGGGCCAAGTCGAGTGATTCTTGCTCGGCACTGGGGGACCGATGTGCTGGGAGGATGGCTCCTAGCGACCGGCTGGCTCTTGCTGGTTTGGGCAGCGTTCCTGTTGCTCTTCCAAGAGCGACTTTCAGCAGAGCGTGCAGAGCCAGCAGATCCAGCAGATCCAGCAGATCCAGCCGATCAGGGTTCGATAATCGAGAAGAACAAATCGAACTGATCGAGCAGGGACACAAAGGTGGCTAGCGGCTCAACCGGACCATCTACTCGAAGCGCACCTGACTCAAGTGACTGATCCACCGTGGTGAGTTCGCTCGTGAGACTGATGAACTCCTGAACGGTTGTGTGAACAGTTGTGCTGACGGCTGAAGATGAGACTCCGCCCGGCGGGCTGTCAACTCTGCGATGACGCAAGGTGCCACTACAGATGAACACGTGAAACGCCTGCTCGCGATCGGTGAACACAATCTCGAACTCGACTTGGTGTTCGCTTGCACGCGGTCCGTTCAGCTTGACTGCGCAATTATCGAGCACCATCTCGGGAGTCATGGCAGCCATGACATCAAGGCTCACTGCCCCCCGCACGCCGGGAAGCGAAGGGCTACCGTTGCGCAACTCACTTGCGCCGGTGAGGTAGAACGACCGCCACGGTCCTGACTCTGACTGGTATCCGAGTTGTTCTAAAGCGTCGGCCTGAAGTTCTCGTGCAGTTTGATTTGTAGGTTCAGCAAAGACGACATGGTTGACAACCTGCGCAACCCAGCGGTACTCACCGCGGTTGAAGTCTTCCGTCGCCCGCTTCAGCACGGCTTCAGCGCCGCCCATGTACTCAACGAGCTTCTTCGCGGCGTCCACTTGCGGCAACTCGTGAAGGTGAGCAGGGTTTGCATCGAACCAACCCAGATAACGCTGATACACGGCCTTGACGTTGTGGCTCACTGTTCCGTAGTAGTCCCGGTTGAACCATTCGTCGGCAATGGCATCGGGCAGAGTGAGCATCTCTGCGATTTCGTTTGCAGTATGCCCATGATTGGCTAAGCGCATGGTCTGATCGTGCAGATAGCGGTAGATGTCGCGTTGTCCGGACAGGAATGCCAACATGTCTGCTTGACCCCAGCGAGGCCAATGGTGACTTGCGAAAGCGACGTCGCTGCGGTCTAGGAACAGGTCGATTGCATCGTCGATGTACTTGCTCCAGCTCAGCGAGTCACGAATCTCTGCGCCTCGTGGTGTGTAGACGTTATGCAACGTGGCGGCACAGTTCTCGGCCATGCACACCGCGCGGTAGCTCGGAAAATAGAAGTTCATTTCGGCTGGAGCTTCGGTCCCGGGTGTGAGCTGAAACTCAATAGGCACTCCATCGATTTCTAACACTTCACCGCTCTGCGTGATCGACTGAGTCGGTGCGATCAGGCCACGTGAACCGAGGATTGGGATGGTCTTGCCAAGTCCGGCATCGACATGGCCGAGAGGGCCAACTGGCAAGAGGACGCCGTACATGTACATGGCTCGACGAGTCATTGCAGGACCAGCGGTGACGTTCTCGCTCACAGCGGCCTCAAGAAATCCCTCGGGTGCAATGATGCGAATCTGACCCGACTCGATTTCTTCATCGGTCACGATGCCGCGAATGCCGCCGTAGTGGTCGGCATGACTATGCGTATAGATCACCGCAACAATTGGTAGTGGGCCAAAGTGCGAGTCGATCAACCCGCGGGCGGCGGCTGCAGTCTCTGCAACAGTCAGAGGATCGATCACGATCCAGCCTGTGTCACTGCGAATGAACGAGATGTTCGAGATGTCATAGCCGCGCACCTGGTAGATGCCCGGTACGACCTCAAAGAGTCCGTGAATATTGTTGAGGGCGGCCTGCCGCCAGAGACTGGGATTGACCGAGTCTGGTGACTCACCGGAAACAAACTCGTACTGCGAAGGATCCCAAACGGGAACACCCAGTTCGCTGTTTATGACTCCGGACTCGATCTGCTGGAGCAGGCCGCGTCGTGCTCGATCAAAGTCTGCAGTGTCTTCGAAGTTATATCGGGACTGCGCAGCGGAGTTGGCGAGGATGGTTGACTCGCTTGCAGGCTTCGGCTGATTCGATGCTGTGGTCACTTGCTCACCCTAGGTACTTGGTCTGCCCTAGGCCACTCGCTTCGGCTTGGTCACCAACTTCGTTCTAATCGGTGGCCTCATCAGAAACTTCGTCGAGGGCTTTTCTCAGGTTCAGGTGTGGGCCTACCAGTACGAGCAGTAACGCCGGCACGGCAATGATGATGAGTGAGGCAGTTACTGAGAATTGGTCGGCCAAAAACCCAATGAGTTCTTGGCCGAGTGGGGCCATAATCATCGGGATAAGCGCGTACCCCGTGAGAACCGAAGCTCGTGACTTTGCGGGCGCCCCTGCCTGCATGAGCGTTGCCAATATTGACTGGTCAAGCGTGAGTGCAAACCCGATCGGAATCAGCAGAAGGACTGCCAGCGAAATGACGATCAACGCGCTGACATCTCGGTGGACGATCACTGCTATCAGGAGAAGGCCAGATGCCGCAATGAGGAAACAGATTCTTTGCACTTGCCCCCAACTCACTCGGCCGTGTGCCTTTCGCATTGCCATGACTACGAAGAGTCCACCAACCACCGAACTTGCCTGAAGTAGAGACTGGATTCCCGCACTGGAGTCCATTTTGGCATCGTGGGCAATCATCTGAGCAAGGGCGGGAAGGGTGACTACGTAGCTAGCAATAATGACGCTCAGGCCCGTAAACATGCAGACGGCCCGCAGCCCCGGGTTATTGCGGCGAATCTCGAAGACGCCTCGGAAGCGTTCCACCTCGCCGTCGATATGTGGAACTGGCTCCTTAGTCAACCTGAGAAGGGAAAAGCCTGGAAGGAGAGAGAGTGCGCCGAGCGCAAACACCCATGTCGGGCCAAGCGCGGTATAGACAGCACCGCCCGCCAGTAGGCCGATCACGGTTGCAAGTGCAACAGCCTGAGCGGCCTGGCCATTGAACTCTGGAAGCTGACCCGGTGCTGCGATCATTCGTCGGACGAGACCCGCCGACGGGGCGCAGAGGCCAATGAGGATTCCGAGAAGCAGGAAAAACATGAGCAGGTTTGTGGTGTTGAGATGACCCGTGGCAGAAAGTGCAACGGGAATCAACGTGATCGTGAATTCGACACCTGCTTGCATCACCCAGATGGTTGGCCCACCGAAACGTCGGGCAAGGGAAGTTGCGGCACCCGGAAGCAGCAGAGATGGCAGGTTGAGGCAAACAACGATGAGCCCAGTAGCTGCAACCGAACCCGACTGCGCGTAGATGAAGAATGAACTTGCCATGGTGATCATGGCCCAGCCGTACTCAAGAATGAACAAGCTGACTATGTAGTTGCGGCGCATCGAAGCGAAGCGCTCATGATCCCGGCCTACCTGAGTTCCCGTCAGGTCGCCATGGTCGAGC
This sequence comes from Actinobacteria bacterium IMCC26207, assembly GCA_001025035.1. Classification (GTDB taxonomy): domain Bacteria; phylum Actinomycetota; class Acidimicrobiia; order Acidimicrobiales; family Microtrichaceae; genus IMCC26207. Next base: position 635,075 of record LCZK01000010.1, on the reverse strand, counting down.
TCAGTTGAGTGGTGGCGTATGGATGCACGAAAACTCATTCGCTGAACCTACACGAGTAGGCCTGTTTTGTGCCTTGAGGACCTACTCGTCGCCAGCCTCATCGGTCATCTCGTTGAGCGCCTCCCTCAGGCTGAGGTGTGGGCCGATGAGTACGAGCAAGAGGGTGAGCAACGCCACGATCATCAGAGCGGCAGAGACCGAGATGAGGTCTGCTAGGCACCCAACCAATTCTTGGCCGATTGGGGCGAGAACCATCGGGATGAGCGCGTAACCCGTCAGCACCGAAGCTCGCGACTTTGCGGGAGCTCCGGCTTGCATGAGCGTTGCAAGAATCGACTGGTCGAGCGTCAAAGCGAAGCCTGTTGGAATCAGCACAAGGATGGTGAGTGTGATGACGATCAGTGCGCTTGCGTCCCAGTAGGCAATCACTGCGATCAAGAACAGGCCAACCCCTGCGATCAGGAAGCAGATTCGCTGAACCACTGCCCAACTGACTGACCCGTGTGCCTTTCGCATAGCCATGACTACGAATAGTCCGCCAACTACCGAACTTGCCTGAAGGAGCGACTGAATTCCAGCGCTGGACTTAATCCCGGCGCCCTTCGCGATGATCTCCGCCACAGCAGGAAGGGTCACAACGTAGCTCCCGACTAAGAAGCTCAGTCCGGTAAACATGCAGACAGCCCGTAGGCCCGGGTTGTTGCGGCGAATCTCAAAGACGCCCCGGAAGCGTTCCACCTCGCCTTCGAAATGTGGCACTGGCTCTTGAGTCAATTTGAAAAGAGAAAGCCCGGGCAGCAACAAGACTGCACCGATTGCGAACACCCATGTTGGTCCGAGCGCTGTATACAAAGCCCCGCCCACGAGCAGGCCGATCACCGTTGAGAGTGCTACTGCCTGAGAGGCCTGTCCATTGAATTCTGGCAATTGACCTGGGGCTGCGATCATTCGTCGAACAAGGCTCGGCGCGGGGGAGGTCAGGCCGAAGACGATACCCACGAGCAAGAAGTACAGGAGCAGGTTCGTGGTATTCAAGTGCCCCGTTGCCGACAGTGCCACTGGTATGAGCGTGAGGAGAAACCAAATCGGTAACTGGGCAACCCACATAGTGGGCCCCCCGAACCTTCTCGCAAGCGAGGTTGCCGCCCCGGGAAGCAGGACTGCGGGCAAGTTGAGACAAACCACGATGAACCCGGTAGCAGTTACCGAACCTGACTGGTCATAGACGTAAAAGGAACTTGCCATATTGACCATGGACCAGCCGAGATACATAGCGAAGAGGCTGACAAGGTAATTGCGGCGCATCGAAGCGAATCGCGCGTGATCTCGGCCAACTTGAGTTCCCGTGAGGTCGCCATGGTCGAGCTCAGTTGAGTGGTGTCGTATGGATGCACGAAAACTCATCTGGAGATGCTAGTGGCCGCGGCGTAACCAGTGTCGTGATGAGAACCAGCCTCCATGGATTCGCCCCTGCTCGGTCTGGCAAGCACCCCGACCTGATCCCAGCTGCTTGATAGAGCCGATGGAGCTGACAAGGGCTGGGCTAAAGTCCAGTTTCTGTTCGGCATGCGAGAGAGCGACCGAATTCGACTGGGGATGATTCTGTGAGATTTCGAAAGCTTGTACTCGTTGTTGCTGCCCCCGCGGTGTTGTTGTTTGGCTGCACAGATGACAGCTCGACTGAACCAGCGGAAGCTGCAACTGAGAACGCGCCAGCTGGTTTTCTAGGCATTGGCAGCATCGATCAGGCCTCGGCTATCGGGATTCCTACAGATGCCGAGGTTGAGTTGTTCAACGACCAGGGCAAGGCAATTCGCTCGGCGAAGGCGGACAAGCTCGGGGCGGCAATGTTCTACGAGGTTGAACCCGGCGAGGGATACACGATCCGTGGGGATTTCGGTGATGGAGAGGTATCAACCGCTCCCGTGACAGTGCTGAACCGTGAGGACACCCCACCTACGACTCAGTACACCGGCCAAACCTTTACCCCGGGACTCAATTACATAAAGATGCGCGACGGCATCGAGATTGCAATGACCCTGCGTCTTCCGGCAGGTAAGACGCTCGCTGACGGCCCGTTCCCGACTGTTATTGAGTACTCAGGTTATGAGGTCGCTCCTCCAAATGACCTGCTGAGCAGCATGGCGGCACAGATTGCTGACCCCTCTGCTAAGGCTGACCCGCTCGCACCATCAGGCTCGACTGCGGTTGGTTCTTTGATTGCGCCCTTGCTCGGGTATGCAACCGTCAGCGTTCAGATTCGAGGAAGCGGCTGCTCAGGCGGGGCATTTGACCTGTTCGGCCTTCCAACGATTTATGACGGCTACGACGCAGTCGAGACAGTGGCAGCGCAGCCTTGGGTAGCTCACAACAAGGTGGGCATGGTCGGCATTTCTTACTCTGGGTTTAGTCAGCTCTTTGTGGGTGGCACACGTCCGCCGCACCTTGCAGCCCTTGCTCCCATGTCGGTCACCGATGACCTCTACACCGGCATCGGCTTCCCAGGCGGAATTCAAAACACAGGGTTTGCTAAAGGCTGGATCACGGAACGTAAAAACGATGCCATGGCTGCTCCAGAGGGTGGCCAACCGTGGGCAAAGCTCTTAATCGAACAGGGCGATGAGCAATGCAAAGCGAATCAGGTCTTGCACGGTCAGGCCCAAGATGGCTTGAAGATCATGTCTGAGCTGGAATTCCGAGACCCTGTGCTGTTCAAGGACCGCACTCCTGCTGATTGGGCGGCAAACATTGACGTTCCTACCTTTATCGTTGGAGGTGTTCAGGATGAGCAACTGAATAGCCATTGGATTGAAGCACTCAGTGGCATGACTGATAATCCGGACCTCTGGATCACGATCTATAACGGGATGCATAACGACGCACTCGCTCCGCAGATTCTGACGAGGTGGATCGAGTTCCTTGACCTATTTGTGGCAGACCGTGTGCCGAATGTGCCCGGCGACTTGATGGCCATTGCAGGTGTCCTCGCCGAAGAGGCCTCTGGTGCGCCGGCAGAACCCTTGGAGCAGAGCAAGCTTTCTTCGATGGCGAGTTTGGAAGAGGCACGAGCAGCGTTTCGGGCTGAGCCGATGGTGACAGTGCTTCTTGACGTAGGCAGCGGGCCATTAGGCCCCGGTTCGCTTCAGCCCGGTTATGTGCAGACATTCGACTCGTGGCCGCCTGCAAATCTGCAAGCTAAGAGTCTGTTCGCTGGCCCAGATGGATCGCTCACTGACACTGCCCCAACATCTGATGACCCCAACCTGTCTGACCAATATGTTGCTGACCCCGCCGCACGGCCCGAGACCAGCCAAGACAACAGTGAGGGTAAGCCCAAAGCGAACTTTAAAGATGAGCCGAACAACTGGGTGCCGCTCGTAGATGGCAAGGGTCTTGGCTACACGACCAGTGTTCTTGATTCGGATGTGATGATTGCCGGGGCATCGAGTTTTGATGCCTACATCGAGGCCAGCGCACGCAACACCGACTTGCAGGTGACCTTGTCAGAGGTTCGTCCTGATGGCAAAGAGATGTATGTGCAAACGGGTTGGCTTCGAGCAACGCACCGGCAGCTAGACACAAAGCGTTCGACGGCGACTGATCCGCGTCAGACGCACCTAGCAAAGGATGCTCAGCCGATGCCGGCCGGTGAGCCTTCCTTGGCTCGTGTTCAAATTTTCCCTGTGGTCTACACCTTCCGTGCCGGATCTCGTATCAGAGTGAGTATCAGCGCTCCGGGTGGCGACCGACCGATCTGGACGTTCAAATCGATTGATGATGGAACGACCACGGTGACTGTGTTTCGCTCGGCTGAGTACCCGTCTGCGTTGGTGCTGCCAGTAGTTGAGGGTGGTGTTGCGGGTGCGCCGCTTCCAGATTGTGGAACGCTGCGCGGTCAGCAGTGCCGGGTATTTGAGCCTTCAAGTACGGGCGGTTGACCCTCGCCCCAGCAGGGCAACGATTGGAACGAACAGCAGGCAAACAACTCCGACAGCTACCACTATGTCGCCGAGCACGTTGCTCAGAACAGCTGTTGATTGGCCTGCGGTCTGCGTCACGATGACCGAAGAGACCACGGCAATGCCGACACCACCGAGTCCGATCAGGACGGTGAGTACTACACCAGAGGCTGCTCCCGCTTTCTCAGGAGGTACCACAGCCTGCGTGACCACGCTGGCGTATGACCAGCACAAGCCGAATCCCGCACCTGCCGAGAGAGAGAAAGCCAAAAAGAGTTCTATGTTGCCCAAATTGAGGCCCATTCCGATTGCCCCGAGGCCACCGAGGAGCATGGCGATGTTCATGACGGCCCAGGACTGAAACCGCTCGAGGCGTCCGGAGAACTGCGAAGCGACGGTGACTCCTATTGAGAAAGCGAGGAGCGTTAGGCCCGAGGTGAGCGGGGAGAGTCCCTCAACGGTTTGCAAATAAATTACTGATACGAAGAGGATTGCAGTTTCAGAAACATTGCCGACTGCCCCAGCCAGAATCATGACGGAGAATTCCCGAATCCGAAACAGTTGAAGATCTACCAGAGGTTGACTTCCCCGGCGCTCAACCAGAATAAATGCAAAAAAACCTAGCGAGCCGCTGAGGAGGAATCCTACCGTGAGCGGAGAGAGCCAACCCCAAATTGAGCCCTGATCGATGCCAATGGTCAGGGCGGCGATTGAGCCAACGATAAGGCAGAGCCCCGGCCAGTCAATAACGCGTGATGCCGTCTCGTCTCGGCTCTGAACAACAGAGGTTCTTGCCAAGGTGACCACGAGAAGAATGATTGGCACGTTGATCAGCAGAACCCAACGCCAGTTCAGGACTTGCGTGATCCCACCACCAATGAGGGGTCCGAGTGCCTGACCGATTGCCGCGATACCAAAGACCATGCCCACGGCCCGTTGGGTCTGTTCCTTTGGGAACCCGTTTGTGACTACAGCTACCGAGACCGGCATCAGTACTGCGGCCCCTGCACCCTGAACGATTCGTGCAGCAATCAGCATCTCTGGGGCAATGGCAAGTGCGCCGAGAAGGGACGCCCCCGCAAAAATTCCTGCTCCAATGAAGAGCCAGGTCTTTCGGCCCAGCAGATCCGCCAAACGCCCACCGACGATCAAGAATGATGCAAGCGACAGCATGTAGCCACTGATGACCCATTGCAGCGCAGTGGTTGTGGTGTTGAAATCTGCAGCAGTTGCGGGTAGCGCCGCTTGGACGGCAAAGAAGTCAAGATCAATGGCAAAGATCGCAAGGGCTGCTGCAAAAATTAGCGCCCGCTGCTTTGGGTCTTTGGTAAGCGACTCCGCCATAAGGCAATGAAAGCTAGCGGTATTCCTGCCCGTGCATTCCCGCAATCTCGCCGAACTTTGACCTATCTGAGTCTGACTGTGAGAGATCTGCGTACATACTTGAGGCGTTGCCAGAAGAGGTCATAGAAACCATTTCTCCACCGTCCTCGCCGAACTTGTACCAATGAGTCGTGTTCGCCGGAACATGAACCAGGGTGCCTGGAGTCGCAAGCGATTCCTGATCGCCGACCCCGCACAGGACCGTGCCGCTCACTACATAGAAGGATTCATCCCATGGGTGTGCGTGGGGGCCTGGACCAGTTTCGGCTGGACCAGACTGAAGGAATATCTCATAGCCCTCGGTCTGGGATTGTTCGGCAAGCACCGTGATTTCGAACCCCGCAATAGGAAGAGGTTCGGGCCTGTCTTCTTGGGCTAGGAAAATCGGTTCTGGCATGGCAATGGCTCCCGTTTGAACTCGCTAGTTATAGGTCTAGAAGAAACCTAGGGCACCAGCGAGGGTTGTGCTTATGGGGGTGGTCTGGGTTGTTGTTTTTGGTGGCGTTGTGAGTTGAGGGTGTGGCCGTTGGGTGTGGTCCATGTGAAGTACTGCTCGGGGGTGATGGTCATGGTCCAGCCGTTTCGGTGGGTGACCATGTGGTGGTAGCGGCACAGTGATGCCAGGTTGGAAAGGTCTGTTGTTCCGCCGTGGTTCCAGTGTTCGACGTGGTGTGCGTCGGTCCATTGGGGTGGGTTGGTGCACCCAGGGAACACGCAGCCGCCGTCTCTGTGGGCGAGTGCTCTGCGTTGTGCTCTGTTGGCTAGGCGTTGAGTGCGGGTGAGGTGCAGTGTGGTTGCGTTGTTGGTGGTGAGGAGTGCGTAGATGGTGGGGTTGCAGGTGAGGGAGTTGGCGAGTTCGGCGCTGAGGGGTTGGTTGTTGTGATCGGTGAGTTTGCTGAGATCGAGTCGGGTATCGGCGTTGTTGATGGTGATTGCGAGTTCGATGCCTGATCCGTAGCTAGCAGTGCTGCCATTAGTGCTGTTGCTGCTGCCAGCGGTGTTGCCAGTGTTGTTGGTGCCGGTGTTGTTGTGGGCGAGGTTGCTGAGTGCAAGCGCGAGCAGGGTTTTGCGGTTGGGTGTGGGGAGATCGGTTGTGAGTTTGCTGTCTTTGTTGAGTTGATTGAACAGCTGGTCTGCGTGGGCGTTGAGGGTGTGTTCGACGCTCAGTGCGTGAATGCCGGTGAGTTGGGCATTGATGAACAAGGTGTTGTTCAGACCCCGGTGCATGGACAAGGTGTTATCCGCGATGTCGTCTCCTGGTCGGTGGCCGCCTTCTTGGTCGAGGAGTTCAGCAACCGCGCCGAGTTGTTGTTTCCATTTTTCATAGGTTGTTCCCGTGATGTTGTTCAGGATCTGATCGGAGATATCTGCAAGTTGGTTGGTGATACGGGGGTTTGCTGCACTCGTGATTGCGGCGGCGTGTTCGTAGCTGATCTGGCCGTTGCGGAGTGCTTCTGCGACTTTGGGGAAATGCATCCGAAGCTTGTTTGCTGTTCTGACACGGCTCTTCGCACCCAGGTTTGATGTAGCTGATTCTCTAGCGAGCCAAGCACCAGTGCGCATGCCGTGTTCAGAATCGGTAAACCCACGGGAATCCAACTCGGCAAGAACCTGAACTGACGCAGCATCAAGAAACCTACGGGTCTGTTCAATCTGAGTCACCGCCAAACACAACTCATCACCCGAGAACATCGAAGTGTCCCACTGGGCCAGATCTGCGAGCGCAGTGCTGGCACTATCTAGATCAGCAAAGAAGGCTGGTTCGGGCAGGTCAGGTTGTGTTTGGGGTGACCGCTTATCGAACATATGTTCTACAATAAACAAGGGGTGTGACACTAACCAGAACAACGCTCCCAGCCAAAGATCGAGCCCGGCGCGAGCATCTTGTCGCGCGCTTCACCGCTCAATGTGCGAAACTTGCTCCGGTGAGTGACGAGTTGATGAAGACAGTACAAAGCGAGGCCTCTGAGCGAATGGCTAAGGCTGTGACGCACACAAAGTCCGAGTTTGCAGGTGTGCGAACGGGTCGGGCAACGCCGGCGCTGGTCGAAAAGCTGCCAGTTGAGTACTACGGCTCGACGATGCCCTTGCAGCAATTGGCAGGGTTCTCGGTACCCGAGGCTCGAATGCTCTTCATCACACCGTTCGATAAGGGCGCAATGTCGGCCATCGAGAAGGCCCTGCAGAACTCGAATCTCGGGCTGAATCCATCAAACGACGGCATTACTGTGCGCTTGGCTTTCCCGCCGCTCACTGAGGAGCGCCGCAAGGAGTTTGTGAAGCTCGTCAAGGCAAAGGCTGAGGACGGCCGGACAGCAGTTCGCAGTGCACGTCGAGATGCTCGCAAGGACCTTGAAGCACTCGAGAAGGACGGCGATATCTCCTCAGACGACATGCACCGCGCAGAGGCTGAGCTAGATCGAACAACAAAGCAGTTTGAGGCGGAGATCGACGACGCTCTCAACATCAAAACAGTGGAACTCCTCGAGGGGTAACCGAGCAGATTCTGTGACTCGGGTTTACCCGCAGCACAAGCATGCAAGACAGAGCGAGAAGGCCAGGAGGATAGTGATGAGTGACGAGAATGATCCTGAAGAGGGTCGCACAGAGGGCGTAAGAATTATTGGGGCTCAAGAAGCAGCCGAGGCTGCCGGACGCAGCGATGTTGTGCGCCGTCGCCGTGGAGGCCAAAAGAAGTACGGCGACCGGCCCGATGAGCCAGCGGCCAGCGCTGATCTGCCAAAGATCACGATTTCGACCACAGAGGACGACCCAGCGAGTAACCCTGAGCGCTATGGGGCAACTGCCGGGTCCTCCGACGACTTTGACGGTACTGAGGATGGCCCCATTTGGGCCGACCCACCAGTGGAGCGTTATGGCCCAACTGACGAGAACGGCGACCGAATCGAAGTTGGTCATGCCCGAATGATTCCTGCAGAATCTGAACCCGACAGCGCCGGCACTAAGCAGGCTAGCCAGAGTGGATTTCCCGGTGCTGGCGATGAACCTTACGGAGACCCTCGCTACATGACTGACCCAGACGAGTTCGACCAGACTGCGACTGAGCAGCCCTACTCTGATGAGGACTCGTTCGTTCTGCCGCATTGGACTGAGCCCCCAACGGGGCAGGTACCCAAGGTGGTTATTGGCGAGGATGCCCCCGAGCCGGAGCCCTTGGCAACTCACTCAAATCAGCCACGCTGGCGAGACGAGGGTGAGCGTGAAGTGGCAACCGACTTTGATGATCTTGTCGATGATGCTCCGCGTCTGGGTGCGCTCAGCGGCGATAGCGGTGCCTCAGTTGCTGACGAGTTCTTCTCGGATACTCGGACAGATGGCGCCGAGGGCATTGAGTCATCAGACGCCATGGATGATTTCTCACCCGAGGGAGATTTCTCCGAGTTGGATTCCCCTAGGTCGGGCGCCGGAAGGCGTCGCCAGGCAGCAGCAGCCTCAGCATCTGGAGATGTTTCAGCGGATCCCAGTGACGCTGACCAGGCTGCTTCAGTTTCCGCTGGCGGAGAACGCAACCTAGGAACCGCAATCGGCGTTGGAGTTGGCCTCGTCATATTGGGCTTGGTGTGCTTCAAGCTTGGAGCCCTACCGACTGCCATTCTTGCAACAGCCATCATTACCTTCGCTGCTTTTGAGTATTTCACAGCAGTGCGGAGTAGCGGCCACAATCCGGCCACGCTGCTCGGCCTCGTTGCAGTGGCTGGCCTGGTCTTCGCCACCTTTACTTCTGGCCTGAGCGCATTTCCCATCGTGATGGGTCTGGCAGTTATGGCTGGGCTGGTGTGGTACCTGTGGGTTGCACCAGGAGAGCATTCGGTTGCGAATCTGGGTCTGACCTTGCTTGGGGTTCTCTGGATCGGCTTTTTGGGTTCGTTTGCAACGCTCTTCTTGGGCCTTGGCAAGCAGATGGAAGATGTCAGCCCAGCGCTTACTTCTAATCCGGGTATCGGCGTGTTGTTGGCAGCAGTAATCGTCGCGGTGAGCCACGATGTAGGTGCGTTCTTTGTTGGCAAGTACATGGGTAGCACTCCACTTTCTGCGGCTAGCCCGAACAAAACCCAAGAGGGCATGATCGGCGGGGTGCTGAGCGCTCTGGTGGTCACCGTGGTGGTCATCGGGTTTGGTGGAATCTCTCCGATCGGCGACAGCATTCCTCGGACCATCGTCTTCGCAGTGTTGTGTGCCTTGGCGGCTCCGCTCGGTGACTTGTGCGAGTCCTTCGTTAAGCGAGACTTGAAGGTCAAGGACATGGGTTCGGTGCTGCCGGGGCACGGTGGAGTGCTCGACCGGTTCGATGCCCTTCTCTTCGTTCTGCCGACTGCCTACTTCGTAACCGTGCTGTTCAATGTGTGGACCTTGTCCGCATCCTGAGAAGATTCAGCAGTGGCGTCCGGTGCTTGACACCGGTCCTCGGTAGCATAGAAACATCATGACGACGGTTGCAGTACTCGGCTCAACAGGCTCAATTGGAACACAGACCCTTGAGGTGATCGCTGCACAGCCTGATCGTTTTCGTGTCGTTGCTTTAGCAGCCGGGCGATCCATTAAGGAACTTGCAGCTCAAGCTCATGCAGTGAGGCCCGAAGTGGTCGCAGTCGCTGACGAGTCACTCGTTGGCGAGCTTGCTGAGTTGCTTCCCGCTGGGGTTGCCATTGAGGCAGGTCCTGATGCGTTAGCAGCGCTCGCAGTCGAGGCCGAGATCGTGGTGAACGCAGTGGTGGGGTTTGCGGGTCTACCGGTGACAATGGCAACGCTCAGATCAGGCAGGCGTCTGGCATTAGCAAACAAGGAGTCGCTCATAGCGGCTGGTCCAGTTGTGCAGGCGGTTCGTACCACCCCAGGTGCCGAACTGATCCCTGTAGATAGCGAGCACTGCGCACTGCATATGTGCCTGCGAGCTGGTGAAGGTACGTCAAGGTTGTCTCGGCTGGTGCTGACTGCTTCGGGTGGTCCCTTCCGTGGAATGACTCCTCAGGAGTTACAAGAGGTCACCGTTGAGGCCGCACTCAAGCACCCGACTTGGAGTATGGGGCCAAAGATCACGATCGACTCTTCGACCTTGGTGAACAAGGGCCTCGAGGTGATCGAGGCCCATGAGCTCTTCCATGTTGGCTACGACGAGATCGACGTGGTGGTGCATCCGCAATCGATTGTTCATTCCATGGCCGAGTTCACTGATGGCGCCACGATTGCTCAGCTCTCCATGCCAGATATGCGCCTACCAATCGGCTATGCGCTGGCTTACCCAGACCGAATCGACACGGCCTTTGGGTCAATGGACTGGTCGACAATCAGTTCGCTGAGCTTCGAGCCACCAGATCGCAAAACGTTTCGTTGTCTCGATCTTGCCTATGCCGCAGGACGTTCAGCCAAGACGGCACCTGCTTGGTTGTCAGCAGCGAATGAGATTGCAGTTGACGCATTTCTAGCGGGGCGCATTGGATGGGCAGCCATAGCTGATGTGATCGATGCTGCCATGCAAGTTTGGTCTGGTGATCCTGCCGATTCGCTTGAGGCTGTGCTTCAAGCCGACATGCAAGGTCGCCAAGCTGCGAGTGAGTTGATCGATTCCGGGCGATTCGATCTTGAAACTTTTTCTGCGGGAGGAACAAAATGAGCGATTCGACATCACCTGAGCCGGATGGTTCGCAAGCAGAAACTTCGTCGCAGGCGGGAGCCACGGTGCTTGTTGAGCCGACCGAGGCCGAGGTGCAACAAGAGCGCCAAGATCTAGCTGGCGTGGTCGGCAACCCGTGGTCTCGAGGTCTCCGGCTCGTTGGTCTAGTCGCCGTTGTGGTGCTGCTCGGAATGCGACAGGGATTGTCGATGCTGGTGGTGGTTGCAGCCATCGTCATCATGATTTTCTTGCATGAGCTCGGCCACTTCATCATGGCTCGCCGAGCCGGCATGTTGGTCACCGAATTCTTCATCGGGTTTGGACCCCGGATCTTTTCGTTCCGACGCGGTGAGACCGAATACGGACTCAAGGTGATCCCTGCTGGGGCGTACGTCAAGATCATCGGGATGAGCAATATGGAAGAGGTGGACCCTGCCCTGGAGTCCCGCACCTATCGACAGAAGTCCTGTTCTCAGCGAGTCGGTGTGGCTGTTGCCGGGTCGACGATGCATTTCTTGATTGCCTTTGTTTTGCTCTTTATCCAGTTCGCTTTCATTGGGGGTCCCGACGGGGGTCGCTGGCAAGTTGGCGAACTCACCGAAGGCGGTGCAGCGCAGCAGGCTGGAGTGCTTACCGGAGATGAAGTTGTTGGATTTAATGGTTCGGAGATCTCGAGCTTCGACGAGTTTCGGACCCAAGTCAGCACAGCCGATGCAGGAAAAGTCGACTTTGAGGTGCTGCGAGATGGGCAGCGGGTCGTTATCCCAATCGATCTCTCAACTCGGGTCAAGATCATCGGAACCGTGGGCGAGGACATCGATGTTCTCGACAACGGGGATCAGATCCTCGTTGGGGGTTCTCCGGCCAACGGTGCAGCTGCTGCTGCCGGGCTCATAGAAGGGTCAACCTTGGTCCAGGTGAACGGGGTTGATGTGGACTCGCTCGACCAGGTCAAGTCTGCAATGGCTGACTCGGCAGATGGCGAGTTCACTCTTACGACTCAATCACCAGATGGGGTCAGCAACACTGCCACCATCGATTTGGGGTCCGAGGTTGCAACTACACAACCGACAGCCTTCGTCGGGGTAGGGCAGCAGGCTGTACTGGAGACTCAGTCCGTGCCAGCAGCAGCCTGGAGCAGTGTCACAACCTTTTCTAGAACTGCTCAGGCCAGCATCGTTGGGGTTGGCAAGTTCTTCTGGCCGCCAAATATCTATGGATTTGTGAGTTCCACTATTACTGGAAAGGCTCCAGAGGACTCAACAACTACAGCGACGCCAGCCGAGGACACCCCAGCAGGAGCGTCGGCGAATCGACCAATTTCGATCATTGGAGTAGCGATGTTAGGACGCGATCTGTCCTCCGAGAACATCTCTAATCTGATTCAGTTTCTTGCACTTCTGAATATCTTCATCGGCATCTTCAATCTGATTCCGCTGCTTCCCTTTGACGGCGGCCACGTAGTCATTGCGTTGTACGAACGCTTTCAAGAAAAGCGCAAGCGGACTGATCAGCGCTATCTAGCAGATGTGTCTCGCATGGCACCGGTTGCCTATGTGGTCATTTCGGTGCTTGCCGTGGTGGGCATTCTGGCAATGTTCCTAGACATCACCAAGGGTGTCAGCATGTAGTTCAGCAGTTTCGGCTTGGCAGGTGTCGGCCGAAGGAGTTGGGCGAACGCTAACTTGGTGGGATGGATGCAGGAGCAGTTACCTTCCCCCGGCGCTCAACTCGGCGAATAACAGTTGGTCAAGTTCCCGTTGGCGACGGCGCACCTATCACCGTGCAATCCATGACTACCACTAAGACTGCTGACGTCGATGCGACGCTGCAGCAGATTTATGCCCTTGCGGCATCGGGTTGTGACATCGTTCGCTGCACCTGCAATGACCTCGCAGCAGCGGAAGGACTTGCTCGAATCGTGCCCCGTAGCCCGATTCCCGTGATTGCGGACATCCATCATCAATACAAAATGGCGCTAGCCGCATTAGAGGCGGGAGTTCAGGGACTCCGCCTCAACCCGGGAAACATCAGAAAGCCAGAGCACATCAAGGCTGTCGCAGCAGAGGCTCGTGACCGAAACGTGCCAATTCGCATCGGTGTCAACGGTGGATCCTTGGACCCAGCGCTGTATGAGAAATATGGCGGAACAGTCACACCCGAAGCCATGGTCGAGTCTGCAATGACCGAGATTGCGTACTTCGATGAGGTGGGTTTCGACCTCATCAAAATCTCGGTCAAGGCATCAAACGTGCCGTTGATGATTGAGGCGTATCGGCAGTTGGCCGAGGCAACGGATCACCCGTTGCATCTCGGAGTCACCGAGGCCGGACCATTGCCAGGCGGTTACATCAAGGCAACCGCAGGCATAGCAACGCTGCTTGCAGAAGGCATTGGCGACACAATCCGATATTCCCTCACGGCTGACCCAGTTGAAGAGGCCAAAGCGGGCAGGCTGTTGCTGGAATCCTACGGATTACGTGAGCGTAAGAATGTCGACCTGATCGCATGCCCAAGTTGTGGCCGCGCCGAGATCGATGTGATCGCGGTAGCAGAGGCTGCGCAGTTGGCTTTTGCCGGCAAGGAACTTCCACTGCAGGTTGCTGTTATGGGCTGTGTGGTGAACGGACCGGGTGAGGCTCGTGATGCCGATATTGGGATAGCTGCAGGCCGGCACCGGGGTCACTTGTTCGTGAAGGGGATCAACGTTGCAGTGGTACCCGAGGACGAGATGGTTGACACCCTTGTCGAGTGGGCAGAGTTCATTGCTGAACACGGAGCCGAGGCAGCGCTTGCGCGTGTTGATACCGAAAAGGCCCGGCGCGAGGCCGAGAAGGATCGCGCAGCGCTGTTAGAAGAGCAGGGCGATGATGCCAACGCCAGTGAGCAGCGAGTGGACCTGATCCATAAGAAATTCGAGGGCTAACGAACCGAGCGCCCAGCTACGGGACGGTGTAGATCGGCCTGGGCTGCTACGAGTTCTTTTAGCTTGCAGGCAAAGCTGCGAGTTCTTCGATCAGGCGATGTAAGGCATCGGGATCTTCTTGCATGACCTGATGTCCGATATCGGGAAGTAGTCGCAACTGCGAGTCTGGAATTGCTGCAAGAAGAATTTCTGCGTGCGCTGGAGGAGTGAGTCGATCAAGGTCGCCAACCACTACCAGTGTGGGGATTCGCACATGCTGCAGATCAGCGACCACATCATGTGCGGCAATTGCACGCCCGGCATCTTGAGCTATGGCCGGATTTGAATTTGCCAGCATGAGGCGAACTTGCTCGACTGCTTTGGCTGTGGGGTGCCTTCCGAATGCCCAGCGCACCAGTACCACTGACAGATTGTTGTTTCGCCATAAACGTTGGGGGTTCGGCTGACGCAAATCGAGCTTGGTCGAGGCCAGCAACTGCAATACGCCGACCGCACCCCCGGTCAGCGCAGGGATTGCCATGGTGGCGGCGCTACTTGCAAGAAACATGAGTCCAGCGACTCGATCGTGGGCGGCATCAAGGTGATCTGCGCAGAATGCACCGAGTGCCATGCCTCCCATGGAATGGCCAACAACAATCGCTTCGTTCAGATCAAAGAACTCAAGCAGTTCTGCAAGGTCATGAGCAATGGCTTCCATAGTCATGCCCTCGCTGCCCACGGTTGACTCCCCATGCCCGCGCATATCCCAAGCCAGCACGCGATGCTGCGGGCCGAGGTTGTTGAACTGTGCACCCCATACCCACCATTGCAAAGTCACTCCGTGCAGTAGCACAACTGGTTGGCCCAGGGCTGTGGACTCCTCGGCTACAGGAGGGGTTTGTGCATCCGTGTGCTGTGGTAGTGGAGGCCCAATTCGCTCCACCACGTGTATCGAGGCTCCGTCACGCGTTGGTAGGTGGTGGTGCTTCACCTCTGTGTGAATGTCGAGCAACTCATCAATCAGCGGGTCTTCTGTTTTCCTGATTTTGGTGCCAGCGACATGGACTGCGACCGCAGAGGCAAGGGCCGCGACCCCTACGCCAAGTGAGGCGGCGCCCAGAGTGCGCAGAGCACGAGTCGGAAGGTTCATCGGATCAGAGTATCGGCAGGGGTGACTGCCGTGCAGAAGTGGGAAGCTCACCGGGTGGCCTCAGCGACGGTACGCTCCATGCGATGGCAAAGCCCCCGATCCTTACCCCCCAAGCCGAAGACTTCCCCCGCTGGTATCAGGACATCCTGACCAAAGCCCAGCTCGCAGAGAACGGCCCCGTCCGAGGCACCATGGTGATTCGTCCCTATGCCTACGCAATCTGGGAGCGGATGGTCGCAGAGGTTGACGCTCGTATCAAAGCTGCGGGTGCCGAGAATGCATATTTTCCGCTCTTTATTCCCGAGAGTTATCTGAAGAAAGAAGCACAGCACGTCGAAGGGTTCAGTCCTGAGTTAGCAATCGTGACTCATGGCGGAGGCAAGGAACTCGACGAGCCGGTGGTTGTGCGGCCCACCTCGGAAACGGTTATCGGCGAGTACATGTCCAAGTGGATCCAGTCCTATCGAGACTTGCCGCTCTTGTTGAATCAGTGGGCGAATGTGGTGCGTTGGGAGCTTCGCCCCAGGCTGTTTCTGCGGACTAGTGAGTTCTTGTGGCAGGAAGGCCACTGCGCTCACGCCACCGAAGATGACGCAGCTTCCTATGCGGCCCGGATCCTTCATGAGGTCTATGAGGAGTTCATGGTGAACGTGCTAGCAATCCCCGTGTTCACTGGCCGCAAGATCCCCCAAGAGCGTTTTGCTGGAGCTACGAACACGTTGACCTGCGAAGCCATGATGCGAGATGGCAAAGCATTGCAGATGGGCACGAGTCACGAGCTCGGCCAGAACTTTGCACGGGCCTTTGATATTGGATACCAAGATGAACACGGTGAGCGGCAGCTGTGCTGGACCACATCTTGGGGCGTGTCTACACGCATGATGGGTGGATTGATCATGGCTCACGGCGATGACGCCGGCCTGAGAGTTCCGCCGCGGGTGGCTGCTGTGCAAGCTGTTGTCTTAGTCGTTAAGGATGAGGACGGTTCCGTCACTCAAGTGGCTCGTGACCTGCTCGACGGACTCACCGAGTCTGGTGTGCGATGCCGACTCGATGCACAAGTTGCAACCGGGTTTGGTCGCCGTGCGACTGATTGGGAGCTCAAAGGGGTTCCGCTGCGAATCGAAGTGGGTCCTCGTGACCTGGGTGAGGGTCGTGTGGTAATCGCCCGAAGGGACACTGGCGAGAAGGTTCCCTGCGAGTTGGGGGAACTCAACATTCGCGCTGCAGCAATTCTCGAGGAGATGCAGCTTGGAATGCTCGAGCAGGCTCGATCTGATCGTGATGCTCGTACATTTGACGTGAGCAGCATTGCCGAGGCCCGTGAAGCAGCGAGCACTGGATTCGCAAGAATTCCATGGGCAGCATTGGCCGACGGTGGGATTGACCAACTAGCAAAAGAGGCCATCACGGTGCGCTGTTTGCAAAGCGCTGAGGGTGGTCTTGCGCAGTCTGATGATGAGCCAGGTGCAGTTGCTCTGCTAGCTCGGTCCTACTGATAGATCGGCAGTTTTGTACGGGTTGATAGTGGGTTTGATGCCGGTTCTACCGTTGACACCGCTCGTTCGCCTATAGTTCATGCTTTCCGGAAGTCCGCAAGGCGTGGGCACTGCCCGCGCTTTTTCTATGGTGCTGAAGAGTTGGAGCGCCTGACAGCCGAGATGAGGGTCCTCCTTGTCTTTGCTGCGGTCGGGCGGAACGCGTTACCGAACACGATTCCCATCTCCACTGCAGACCGAGAACGAAAGGACTACAACATGAGTGCACAAGCTGACCGTCTTGGCGTCCTGATTGCTCCTGTGCTCGCAGAACTTGAGTTGTCTCTCTATGACTTGGACTACTCGGGCGGCAATCTACGGGTCTTGCTTGATCGTCCAGGTGGCATCGATTTAGGGGCAATTACTCAAGCCACTCGTCGGATTTCGAATCTGCTTGACGAGGCAGACATCATCTCGAGCGCCTATACGTTGGAAGTATCTAGCCCGGGCCTCGAACGAAACCTTCGGACACCGATGCACTTTGCCTCCGCAATTGGCCGAGAGGTCAAAATCAAGACTCGCCCCTCGGTTGAAGGGGAGCGACGCGTGGACGGCACGTTGATTGCGGCAGACGAGGCAACTTGTGAGGTTCGCTTCGAGGACGGCAGCAGCCGAGTGCTACAGCTCAGCGATATCGAGCGGGCGAAGACCCACTTTGTTGGTGACGCTGCGCCAAAGCCGGGCAAAGGTTCTCGTCCTGGGCGACCAGCCAATAAGTCCAGTGCGACAAGCAAGAAGCCCAGTGCTACAAGCAAGAAGCCCAGCACTACAGCCAAAAAGGCCAGTGCTACAGGCAAGAAGCCCAGCAAGACGCAGCTTTCAGGAGAGGAAGGCTGATGTCAGGTACTGCAGTTCCAACAGCACTGTTCAGAACAACACAGTTCCCAACAACACTGTTCACAACACCCGAATTCACAACAAAGAGTGAGGCAATCTCATGAGTTCAGAGATGAATGAAGCGCTACAAGCATTAGCAACCGAGCGCAATATTTCAGTAGACACCTTGTACTCGGCTCTAGCCGAGGCACTGACCACCGCCTATAAGAAGCAGCCCGATGCACTCGGCTTTGCTTGGGTCAGTATCGACACCGAAACCTTTGAGATCACGGTGTTTGCTCAAGAGGTCGACGAGGATGGCGAGCCCTATGGGGAAGAGTTTGACGTCACCCCCGATGACTTTGGCCGCATAGCCGCAACCACCACTCGGCAGGTCATGACTCAGAGGATCCGCGAGGCGGAGCGTGAGCAGAAATATGAAGAGTATGCCGGCCGAGAGGGTGACATCGTTACGGGAATCATCCAGCAGTCGGACTCTCGCTACACCTTGTTGGATCTGGGCCGTGTCGAAGCACTGCTCCCTCAGTCTGAGCAAGTCAATTATGAGCGGCCTGAGCCAGGAGATCGCGTCAAGGCCTACATCGTCGAGGTTCGCCGCACGGCCAAGGGCCCGCAGATTGTGGTGTCACGTACTCATCCCGGTCTGATCAAGCGACTTTTTGAGCTCGAAGTTCCCGAGATTGCCGAGGGTGTTGTCGAGATCAAGGCCTGTGCTCGTGAACCTGGGCACCGTACCAAGATTGCAGTCTGGTCGAACGATCAGAACGTCGATCCAGTTGGATCTTGCGTTGGCGCTCGAGGGGCTCGTGTTCGCATGGTTGTGACGGAGTTAAAGGGAGAGAAGATTGACATTGTTCCCTTCTCGGATGATCCCAGCGACTTTGTGATGAAGGCACTCCAGCCAGCCAAGGTCAAAGAGGTCCGGATCGACTTCGAAAAGCGCGTAGCTGATGTGATTGTGCCTGATTTCCAACTCTCGCTTGCAATCGGCAAAGAGGGCCAGAATGCGCGCCTAGCGACTCGGCTGACCGGATTCCGTGTGGACATACGCAGCGAGTCAGATGTGGCCGAACAAGAGGCCTACGAGCGCACATACGCAAACGATTCCTATGCCGAAGGCGAGTGGATTGCGACGAGCGAGGGCGAGCAACTCTGGAAGCCAGCGGACGGAAGCGCTCCGTTGACTGTCGAGGAGTGGTCAGCCATGCAGAACCGAGAGAACTCGGTGCCAGAGCTTCAACTTGTCGCGGCAATCGAAGAAATTGAGCTCGAAATTGTCGAGGAGGCGATCGAGGAAGTACTCGATGCAGAGATTGCTGAGGCGATCGAAGAGGTCTCTGAACTCATTGCTGAACTTGAGGTAGATGAGGAAGAGGCCGAACTTGAAGAGATTGCAGAGGAATCTGAAGCCGCTGCGGAGGACTCAGGCCCGGATTCAGCTCCCGAGGCCTGATCAAGCTCAATAAATCCACGGGGAGAGTCTGTTTAGGCTGCGAGGCGGGGGAGTCGCCCCGATGCGATTCTCTTATGCAGTTCGTGCCGGGCTGCGATCCGTGAAAGAATAGGCAATTGTCGGCAGCGTCCGGCGCCCCGATCACGCGCGAGCCTCTACAGGTTTGCTGTCGGGAACTTCACCGGATCACCCGGTGAGCATTACTTCACAGAACGAACGGAACGTCTTGGCAAAGCAACGAGTGCACGAGCTAGCAAAAGAGCTCGGTCTCACCAACAAAGAGTGCATGGATATCTGCGACGCGCTCGGATATGGCGTCAAGAGTCACTCCTCTTCGCTAGACGACGCCTATGCAGACGGTGTGCGGCGCAGGGCCAAACGTGACGGGCTGATTCGGGAGCAGCAGCCAGAAGAGCCCGAAGCAGTCAAGAAGGCACCAGCTAAGAAAGCTGCGGCCAAGAAGGCGCCTGCCAAGAAGGCTCCAGCAAAGAAGTCGGCAGCGTCAAAGGCTGCGGCAAAGCCCGCAACCTCAAAGGCCACCTCAACAGCGACCGCAGCCGAGGACCCAGGCGATCCAGTAGAAGCCGCTGCGGCCGAATCCGAGGCACCGGCACTTCGGCCTTCGACTGCCAAGGTTGCAACTGCGCCCGCCGCAGAGTCGCTCTCTGAGGGTGCCGAAGCAAGCGATTCAGAGCTAACCCCCGATTCAGAGCAAACACCCGAGGCAGTCGAGCCAGAGGTGGTACCTGCAGCGGCTCCTCGCAAGGTGATCTCCTCAAAGCCTGCTCCAGCTCGACCGGCAGCATCAGCGCCTGCTCAAGCACCTGTTGCTCCAAAGCCCAGCGAGTCAGCCCCAGTAGAGCCACAGCAGGCTCCAGAACCCGCCGCTTCAACAACTGCCGCACCAAATACTGCCGCTCCAGTCACTGCCGCTCCAGAGACTGCCGCTCCAGAGACTGCAGAGCCAGCTCCTACAACGGTCGCTCCTGCAGCAGCTGCAGAACCAGTTAGCCCAGCAGTAGACAAAGCTTCGCCAGATGCGGATGCTGCTGCGCAAACGGAACCTGAGACGGATTCAACAGAAGCCAGCATCGGCGCTCCCGTGTCGAGCAGCGGCAAGGTCATCCCGCCGCCCCCAGGCCCGCCTCGTTCGCTTACAGGAAAGCCGATTCCGCCTCCACCGGGGCTTGGTGGCAGAGGACCATCCCCGTCAGGTCGTGGACCGGGTGGTCCCGGTCGCACTGCAGGTGACTCAAACCGCGGTGGATCCTCCCCAGGTGGTGCACCCTCAGGTGGCGGTTTCAATCGACCTGCTGCTGGCGGATTTGCAGCCCCCGGAGCAACTCCCGGCGGTGGACCCGGTGGCGCACCAGGTGGTGGCCGTCCCGGTGGTGGTCGTCCAGGTGGACCTCAGCAGCGCCCACCGCGGCGCAAGGGCCGTCGACGTCGTAACCGCGAAGAACTCCAGCCAATGGACATCCCGACCTATACGCCTGCTAGCGCTCCGGTGCCAGAGGGCGTAGTCGTGATTGAGCGTGGCTCAACTCCGCAGGACTTGAGCGCCAGGTTGAATCGTACTGCGGCCGATGTTGTGCGTTTCTTGTTGCAGCAGGGCGAGATGGTGACTGCAACACAGTCGCTACCCGATGAAATGATCGAACTCTTTGCTGCAGAGGTTGGAGCCGAGATTTCGCTCGTTGACCTTGGCCAAGAACAAGAGGTCGAGCTTCAGAAGGTGCTCGAAGTTCCCGAGGACGACGATGAGAATTACGAGTCATGGCCTACTCGTGCGCCAGTAATCACTGTGATGGGCCACGTTGACCACGGTAAGACCAAACTTCTAGACAAGATTCGCGATGCGAATGTTGTTGCAGGTGAGGCCGGTGGAATTACACAGCACATCGGCGCATATCAAGTCGAAAAGAACGGGCATTCCCTGACGTTCATTGATACTCCTGGCCACGAGGCGTTCACCGCTATGCGAGCCCGTGGTGCTGAGGCGACAGACATTGTTGTTCTCGTCGTTGCTGCAGATGACGGTGTGATGCCCCAAACGATTGAGGCAATTGCTCACGCTCGTGCGGCCGAGGTGCCAATCGTTGTCGCAATGAACAAGATCGACCGAGAGGGCGCAGATCCCAATCGTGTGCTGCAGCAGCTCGCTGAACATGAGCTTGTGCCCGAATCTTGGGGCGGAGACACCGTGGTGGTAGAGGTGTCTGCGCTGGTCGGCACTGGAATTGACGAATTGCTCGACACGCTCTTGCTGGTTGCAGAAGTTGAGGACCTTCGTGGAAGTCCAGTTGGTCGTGCACGTGGAGTCGTCCTAGAAGCGCACCTAGATATTGGTCGTGGTCCAGTCGCATCGATTCTGGTGCAGCATGGAACGTTGCATGTAGGCGACCCGCTTGTTGCCGGTCCAGCATGGGGTCGAATTCGCGCACTGATCAACGACCACGGCGAGCAAGTGAAAGAGGCTCTACCCGGAACGCCAGTAGAGGTGCTCGGTCTTTCAGACATCGCCTTTGCTGGGGACGACTTTATTGTTGCCCCTGATGAGCGCAAAGCTCGCTCAGTGGCGGAAACGCGTGAGCGTTGGCACCGAGAAGCTGCCAGGGGAAGAGACTCCTCCGTCAGCCTTCAAGGCGCTCGCCTCGAAGATATTTTTGCTCAGATCCAAGCGGGCGAGCAGAGCAATCTCAACCTCATCGTCAAAGCAGATGCCCAGGGTTCACTCGAAGCACTGACCGAGAGTCTTCACAAGCTTGAACGACCAGAAGTAAAGGTTGCATTTGTTCTTCGTGGGGTCGGTGGAATCTCCGAGTCAGATATTGCTCTTGCTGCAACCTCAGACGCGACCCTCATCGGGTTCAACGTCCGACCCAGCCGGCAGGCCAGAGACCTAGCTGCAGCCGAGGGCGTTGAGATTCGAACCTACGAGGTCATCTACAAGCTTCTTGAAGACGTCGAATCAGCAATGATCGGCATGCTTGAGCCGGAGTACGAAGAGATCGTGACTGGCGATGCCGAAGTCCGTGAGGTCTTTAAGGTGCCAAAGATCGGTTCTGTGGCTGGCTGCTTGGTGCAGTCTGGTGTGATCACTAGGAACTCAAAGGTGCGCTTCTTGCGAGATGGAAACATCCTTTGGAAGGGCGAAGTCAGTTCGCTGCGTCGCTTCAAGGATGACGTCCGTGAGGTTTCCTCTGGATATGAGTGTGGCATTGGCTTGTCAGACTTCCAGGACTTGAAGTCCGGTGACATCATCGAGACCTTCGAGTTGCGCGAAATCCCTCGCACCTAGATCTTCTGGAGCTAGACCAAGATCCCTAAAGACCCTGGTTGCTCTAGCTTCTGCTTGATGTGCAAAACGAAAGAACCCCACTGGCCGAAGCCAGCGGGGTTCTTTCTCGTAGTTCTTGATATGGATCAGATGATCCCTGAATCAGGGAACAATGGTCAGCTGGGCCGAGGCTTGTGCTGTGCAACCTTGAGCAGTTGCAAGTACATCCCAATCGCCCGCTGCTAGTGAACCAGGCAGGGTGAGTGGTGTAGTCCAAGTCCCGTTGGGCTGAACCGTTGCTGTGGTGTTGGGGTTGACAACTGATCCCGTAGCCACGGAACGAAGCGTGATGACGACAAGCTTGCCGGGTTCGCTAGTACCTGAGACGTTGATGCCGCCACCCGCAGAAGCAGTACTTGAGCTGAGAGCAACGTTGGTAGGTGTATACGCACCACAGTTTGGATCAATGGTAGTTGTGGTGGTTGATGCCGTAGTTGTCGAGGTGGTGGTAGTTGTTGGCGTCGGGGTTGGCCCCGGGCATGCAACTGCAAGTCCAGCCATCAGAGCAACAAGCCCGGGCAGAAGGAGACGATTTCGAGTGAGAGCTGTGATGTTCATGATCCCCCTAGGAAGCAATGAATTTCGCCGTTATGTGCTACCCCGCGCAACACAAGTCCTTTTATTATCATGCAAAACACTGAACGATGTCCAGCAATTCTTTCGAAATATTTGTCATTACAGCATTCGCTGCCCTCATAGGCCCGAGTTCCGAAAAATGTAGAGTTCGTCTTGGTCTCCGGCGAAACGATGGAACGAACTCGTAGAACCCTGCCCATTGCGGACCTCCTGTGTGATCAACTCCATTTTCATAGAATCTGTGCGGTTTGCGGTGGGTTGCCCAATCCAAGCAATGGTGTACGGCAGTTCTTGATCGGTGGTTCCCTGTAGTTCCAACTCAATCACCCGAGTTGACCCTGGTGGAAGGTCGACTAGAACGTTATGCCGCAGGATGCCGGCAAGCTCCAGCTGGGTGCCGGACGTCGTGAGCTTGCCATCCAAGGTTGCAGAGTCAACCTTCCATGGGCTGAGTACTGACACGATGGTGCGATTTGTCCCCGGAGAAAGTGTTGGAATCTGAGTAGCTACCACGTCGGCAAGTCCCGTGGCGGGCGCATTGTTCGTCAGAGTGACCTTTAATTTGGCAGTCAGGTCACCCGATAGCGGGTCCCAGTCGACGATGTACTCCGACTTGCGCTCTAAGTAGACGTCAATCTTCGACGGATTCGCATTACGAGTCAGGACCGAGAGCAAGTCTCCGCTACCAGGCCTCTGAACCCTGCCTGTAAGTCCTAGCCGTTCGAGTAGGGGCAGGTCCTTCTTGTCAAATGAGTAGAACTGCAGACTTCCTCGTTTCACCAAAGGGCCGAGGGTGTTGACCAAGGATTTCGGAGAGGGGAGCTGTGTCGTTCCAAATTGCCTCACCACCTTGTCAATCAAGTCCGAGACCACCTGATTGGCTTGGGTCTCGGTCTTGAAAACGGTGAACTGATCGGTGGTAAGAAACTTCTCGGCGTTGTCGGGGGTCAAAACCAAGTTGGTACCGGGTACTGGCTCTGGGCCGGTGAAGTTCAGTAATGCGGCAAATGCGGCTGGGTCGGCATAGATAACGCCATCTACAGCTGCGCCGGGACGGGCCTGCTCAAAGAGTTCCTGGGAGAGGGCTGCCACGGTTGGGAAATCGGCTGTTCCGCCCCAGTTCTGGGGGAAATATTGAGGACGAAGTTCCAGAAGCGAGGGCGGGTAGGCCCCAGGTTTGAGGGTCAAAGGCGGCGATGTGGCTGGGCTGGCAAGGTCGTAGGGCTGACCAACTTTCACAAGCGTGAGAATGCCGTCCTGAGCGGTGAGCTCGGCCCAGTTTCCGATGTGGCCGCCGATATCTCTGGACTCTGCCGGGTTGCCGAGCAGCATCACATATCGGCGCGGGCCATCGGCTCCGAGCAGATTGGGCAGGCGCATGACGCTCATCTCGGCAGTACGAGCAGTTTCGTTTGCATTGTTCAGTTCGGTACTCAGGTCCAAAAATGCTGCGTTCAGGGGAGGCAGCAACCATGGCGACTTACTTGCATCTAGTGACTGAACCGCTGCATCGACTTGTGCCGCAGCGTTCGTAACGGGCAGTTGTATTGCTTCGACCTCGGCTAGGTTCACCCCGCCGTTCGGGGAGCGCAATGCATCCTTCGTGACGGTGGTACTCAGAGTGCTTCCAACCAGATTGAGCTCGGTTCCTGATTGGGCAGCAGTTCGGAGTAACTCCAGATTGGGCCCCAGTATCGGTGTTGCCTTTGCCGGGGCTAACCACCATGAGTTCAGCGTGGATTCAATCTTGTTGAAGCTTTCGCTGGCCTGAGTAAACGCAGCAGTTGAGCCCTCGGGTGAATCGGAAGAGGCGATCTCTACTGCGGTTCGGGTTTGTGCCACTGCGGCCTCGACTGCTGAACGCTGAGTCAGCCCCACGAAAACGGTTGTAGCTAGTGCCACTGCTCCGAGCAGTATGAAAATGCCTGTGATAGCGGCTACAACTCGCCTTGGCTGAGTCCTTGACTGTGCGTAACCGGTCACGAGTAGTGGTAGTACTGCCACAGCGGCGATTAGGGCAGTGATGCCAGAAATGGTCGGCCTCGAGAGTCCAAGAACAGCTAAGCCGCAGAGTGCGCCAACGGCTGCGCCAAGAACGCGATGACGGAACTTGAACACCAGCATTGCACCGGCCAGCAATGCCGCAACTAGAGCAAGGTACTGACTCGGGGTATAACTCGCCGCTGCGGCCACTAGCCCGCCCCAGAGCAAGGTCCAACGTCTAGCCCTTGATCCGGCTAGTGCGCAGAGCCCAACAAGCGCTGCCCGGTAAACAGCGTCAGCGGCGGGCCACAAAGTGGGACTGTCCTGAAAAAGCACAATGCCAGCTACTGCGCCGGCGGCGGCGATCAGTGCCACCAGTACAAGTACGAGTGGTGTAGCCCTGCGATGCCCAGTCGCAGAGCGGGTGTTCGTTGCAGATGAATTAGGCATTCCTTGACAGTCTGCCGGAGATTGCTGAAAAACCGGGGGAGCAAACCCTCAATTGACTGACTTATTCTCAGTAACCTCTCAGCGGTTTCTCAGCAATTTCCGGACCTTGCTAGCGCAAATATGGCGTTGTCTGGCTCCCGATCTGATGAGGTACTCCTTGGCATGGTACGAATAGTGCATGGCAAGACAGAGGTCATCAGCTCCCCGGCAGTTCAGTCGAACCGACCGAATTGGCGAACTCATGCGAGAGATCGTTGCTTCCGAACTCGAAAGAATCGGAGACGAGCGACTCGAGATGGTCACCATTACTGCAGTCAAAGTCGACGGATCCTTAGAGCACGCTGATGTTTTTTACTCTGCAATGTCAGCCGAGGAAGAGGGACGCTCAGAAGAAGTAGCCGAGGCGCTTGATGAATTGCGCTGGCCCATTCAGAAGATCGTGAACCGAGAAGTTCGTACGCGAAAGACCCCACAGATCCAGTTCCGGCCCGATCTGGTCTTGAGCTCAGCCTTGCGTATTGATGAGATTTTGCGCGGCATGAGTGACCGTGGCGAGCTCGATGATCGAGAGCCGCTTGACTCGGAATCCCCGGAGGCCTCGACCAAACCAGTACAGCCCGAGGCTCAAGCCGATCCGTCAGGAGATGACGGGACTCACTCCGAGTGAGCCGCTCCCGCGGTAACCGGCCAGGTGACCCGGTCGGAATCTGCATCGTAGATAAGCCAGCAGGGATGACGAGCCACGATGTGGTCTCAGCGATCCGCAAGTTGCTCGACACTCCACGTGTTGGCCACGCTGGGACTCTGGACCCAATGGCGACTGGAGTTTTGGTCATTGGCGTTGGTGCAGCAACCAAATTGTTGACCTTCATCACAGGAGTTTCTAAAACCTATGAAGCCACCATCAGGTTCGGGGTAGAGACCGATTCCCTCGACGCTGATGGAGCAGTAACGGCCACCTATGAGATGGCAGGACTTTCTCCGGCGCAGGTGCATGCAGCAGCAAAAGAGCTGACCGGAGAGATACTTCAGGTTCCTCCGATGGTCTCTGCTTTACGAGTCGACGGTCGGCGTTTGCACCAACTTGCTCGCGAGGGAATCGAGGTTGAACGCAAACCTCGGCCCGCAACGGTTTCGCAGTTTGATCTGGCACCTACTGCTGATCCCCTTGTCTGGAAGGCCACGGTTGAGTGTTCCTCCGGCACCTATGTGCGCTCTTTGGCGGCTGATCTTGGCCAAGCCCTCGGCGGGGGCGCACACCTGAGTGCACTCCGGCGCACCTCCGTTGGCCCGTACGAGATCGCAGAGGCTCAGCCGATAGATGCTGCAGTTTTGCTACCGCCCGTAGAGGGGGTCCGGCAGTTGCAGCATCTGCAGGTGGACGAGCAGATCGAGGATTTTGTTCGTCATGGACGCGTTCTTGAACAGACACAAATTGGAGCTACTGGTGTAGGACCATGGGCTGTTCTGAGTGCAAGCTCTGCTCTGCTGGCCGTGTACGAACCGTTCCGGGAAACCAGATGCAAGCCCTCGATAGTGCTGTCCAACGAGGTCGCTGAGTAGCGTGGTGGTGTGAGAGTTCTTCGTGATACCGATGCATGCCCATCTCCTCCTGAGGGATCCGTTGTCACTATCGGTGCCTATGACGGTGTTCATTTAGGTCATCAGGCAGTGATTGCAGAGGTTCGCAGGCGCTCCGAGGCAGCAGGGCAGCGTTCGGCGGTGGTCACGTTTGATCGGCACCCTGCTCAAGTCATTCGTCCAGATTCAGCGCCACTGCTGTTGACAGACCTAGACCAGAAATTGGAACTGCTAGCTGAAACCGGCGTGGACTACGCACTCGTAGTGCGGTTCGACCCGGATAGGGCTTCTGAGTCAGCAGAGGATTTTGTGGACTCCGTATTGCACCGCTGCTTGAACGCTCGGCAGGTAGTCGTAGGGGAGGATTTCCACTTCGGATTTCAACGTCGCGGCAATGTGGATTTGTTGAACCAGATGGGTCAAACACTCGGGTTCTCGGTGCTCGGTCACAAGCTTGTTGGCCTCGATGGGCAGGCTGCTCGAGATGATGCGCAGGTGTCCTCAACAGCAATTCGTCGCTCGTTACATGAGGGTCGGCTTGTAGACGCCAACCTCATGCTGGGCCGCTCGCACGAGATGCGCGGAACGGTTGTCGTTGGGGATCAGCGCGGACGGACTCTCGGATTTCCAACAGCAAATGTCGCCATCCCAGATGAGATGCTCATGCCGGCTGATGGTATCTATGCCGGGTGGATCCAGCGACAAGATACGGGATCGGTACCTTCGGATAGCAGCTTAGGTAGCGATGCTTTACCGGCAGCGATCTATGTGGGAAAGCGGCCGACGTTCTACGAGGATCAGGCAATGACTCTGCTCGAGGTTCATGTTTTGAACTTTGCCGGCGATCTGTACGGGGAGCAGGTTTCGGTGAGGTTTGATCACAGGCTGCGTGCGGACGCGAAGTTTGCTTCGGTTGCGGAACTGACCGAGCAACTACAACTCGACTGTGAGAAGGCCCGCAGATTGCTCGGCGGACGAGCAGGTTGACGCCTCGATCTGAGTAGGCCCCATTTCTTGCCGAGAAACCCCTAAGTTGGCTGGATTCCCGTTACGATCCGTAGCTAGTTAGGCATGGCGGTGGCAGCAGATGACCGGGCTTGCCTGCCATGACGATCCTGATAGCTAGTGACTGCGGGTGAGTGAGAACGAGATGGATCAGACTGACATCGACGAGAGCGAGACCTTTGATCCCATTGAGGGACCCGTGCTTGATGCGCCTCTTGCCGCTGAAGCCATCGAGGTTCCTCGCTTAGCTCGCCATGAGATCACTCTGGATGACGGTCACCGGGTAGGGGTCACCGTTGCAGGCAAGGGCGTACCACTCGTAGTAGTGCATGGGTTCTCCGTGGAGGGGTTCTTATACGCGCAGTCCTTATCCCGTTTAGTCAAGATGGGATTTAGAGTGATTGCTATCGACACTGCTGGCCATGGCGCCACGCAGGGACTGCCGCTGTCTGGGCAAAGCTTGAATGACTATGCAGACCTGCTTGGTCGAGTCATTGATGAACTCGGAATCGACAGATTTGTGGTTGCGGGTCACTCAATGGGTGGGCAGCTGATTACCCGCATGGCGGCAACCCGACCGGAACGGGTAATCGGCGTGGTCTTGATCGATGCGATTGTCGGCGATACCTGGGACCTGATGGTGCAACTCTTTCGAGTCGCACCGCCTCTGCTCGGAGTGTTGAGCGGACTGCTACTGGTGGATTCGCTGACAGTGATGCCAACTTTCAGCGATCCCGTGCAGGCAACCAAACTATTTCGACTGCTGGTCCCAACCGTTGCAGGCCACATGGTTCAGCCTTGGCGACTGCTTGGTCCGATGTGGACGATTTTGCGCAGCCGCTCAAGTCGCTACGCCTTGGACGCCTTGTTAGAAAATGATGTCCCGGTATTTGTCCTGCATGGATCGCGAGACCTTGGTGTACCGCATCGAACGGCCCGAGACACTGCACGACGCACTGAGGGCGTGCTCGTCACCATCGAGGGAGGTGGCCATTCTTGGATTTTGAGAGATCCAGAAACGCTCCCAGCTGTCATTGCCGAGTTGCTCGCCGCCGAGCTTGGAGAAAGCATACGGATCTCGTTGCGGTCAGCTGGTCTGGATCAGGAATTCCCGACGCTGGAAGATGTTGAGCGTGTTTGTTATCAGCCAGATGCTCGAATCTTTTCATTGTCACCCTCTGGACGATCCTCCAAAGTTGTGGGTCGTCATCGTAAGCCCAAGTACTCCTGGCATACCGACCGCTAGGGGCAATCCTGCTGCTGGTTGTACGCAGGAGACCGTGGGCATCTAGACTTGTCGTTCCTCGGCTGAGTAGCCGTGCCGCTCTGGGATACGAAGCAGCACCAAAGATGTACTTCTTTGGATGCAGTCAACGATCTTTGGAGCCGGGTCAGATACCCAAGAAAGAGACAACATGAGTAACCGTCAGGCCACCAACCTTCCCCCGAAGGCCGACACCATTACCAAATTTGGTAAGAATTCGGCAGATACCGGATCAGCCGAAGTGCAGATTGCGCTTCTGACTGATCGGATCGATCACCTGACAGAGCACCTCAAGAAGCACAAGAAGGACCACCACTCTCGTCGTGGGCTCTTGATGCTCGTGGGTCGCCGCCGCCGGTTCCTTGACTACCTCAAGACAAATGACATTGAGCGCTACCGCAGCATTATTGCTGAGCTTGGTTTGCGTCGCTGAGCGGGTTCTCGGGCCAGCAAACCTTTGCAGTATCTAGTGAATCGGCTGGCCTTCGGGCCAGCCGATTCGCGTATGGGGTGTTGAGCGCGGTTAGTCTGTCGGAACAAACAACAATAAAAGAAGTGCGGCGAGCCGGTCAGTTACCGGTTGCCGACCTCTGAGCAACCCGGCTGAGCAGATTCGCGCTGGCTGTGAATGCCTCGGGAGTCGACCACTGGGAACTGGCCTTGTCGCACCTAGACGATCCCGAGGGGGATCGAAGGAGGGCCACGTGGCCACATTCATTCGCGTCGAAGCACCAGTTGGTGAAGACGAGAACAAAACAATTTCATTCGAGACGGGCAAGCTTGCCGGTCTTGCGGGCGGAGCAGTACTCGCCGGCATGGGTAACACCAGAATCCTGATGACTGCAACTGCAGCGGGGCATGTTCGAGAGGGCATTGATTTCTTCCCGCTGACAGTTGATATCGAAGAGCGCATGTATGCCGCTGGAAAGATCCCAGGGTCATTCTTCCGTCGTGAAGGTCGCGCACCTGAGTCAGCAATCCTGACTTGCCGACTCATCGATCGGCCGTTACGGCCTTCGTTCCCATCAGACTTCCGTAATGAGGTCCATGTTGTGGGAACTGTCTTTGGTGCAGATCAGAAGAATCCCTACGACGTCCTTGCCATCAACGGGGCCTCTGCTGCGTTGATGATCTCGGACATTCCATTTGACGGCCCAGTTGGCGCCGTGCGTTTGGCCTATTCAATCGATGGCACCTGGATTGCGCACCCAACCTATGAAGAGGGCGATGAGTCAACCTTCGAGATTGTGGTAGCTGGTCGGGAACTCGACAATGGCGACGTTGCCGTGATGATGGTCGAGGCTGGCGGTACCGAGGGCGCGTGGGGTTACTACGAAAATGGCGCACCCAAGGTTGACGAGGCAGCCCTTGCTGATGCCTTGAACGAGTCAAAGCGTTGGATCTCCGAGGTCATTGCATTGCAGCGCAAGCTTGCCGAGGAAGTTCTTGCAGCAGACGGGCCAAAGGCCGTGATGCACTACAACCCTCAGGTTGATTACAGCTCAGAGATTTATGCTCAGGTTGAGTCCCTTGGCGGCAAGCAGATCGTCGAGATCATGCAGATCGCTGATAAGGCCGATCGCACCGCTGCTGAATCTGCGTTGCGTGACGATCTGCTCGGGCGAATCGTTCCTGGACTCGTGGAGGCAGCAGTTGCAGATGGTGTCTCTGCGGATGACGCAGCAGCGAATGCGAACAAGCAGACCAAGAACGCTTTCCGCTCCTTGGCTAAGTCAACAGTGCGTTCACGCATTGTCAATGAGGGTGCACGAATCGACGGTCGCGGACTCAGCGATCTACGCGCATTGTCGGCCGAGGTTGACGTCATTCCAACCGCTCACGGAACTGGTTTGTTCCAGCGTGGAGAAACCCAAGTCCTGAACGTGGCCACGCTTGGCATGGCCAAGATGGACCAGATGATCGACGGAATCGATCCGATTACACGCAAGCGTTATTTGCACCACTACAACTTCCCACCGTTCTCTACTGGAGAGCCTGGATTTATGCGTGGACCAAAGCGTCGTGAAATTGGCCACGGTGCGCTTGCTGAGCGCGCCGTGTTCCCAGTGATTCCTTCACTTGAAGAGTTCCCCTACACCATTCGCTTGGTCTCTGAGGTACTTGGTTCAAACGGTTCCTCCTCGATGGCTTCAGTCTGTGCGTCAACGCTCTCCCTCATGGATGCTGGAGTTCCGATCAAGGCTCCCGTAGCTGGAATCGCTATGGGCCTTATCTATGCAGATGACAAGTACGTCACGCTGACAGACATTCTTGGAGCCGAGGATGCCTACGGCGACATGGACTTCAAAGTTGCCGGAACCTCTGAGTTCATTACGGCTTTGCAGCTAGATACCAAGATTGACGGCATCCCAGCTGACGTTCTTGCAGGAGCTCTCAATCAGGCGAAGGAGGCTCGTTTGCAGATCCTTGAGGTCATGGCGGCTGCGATTGCCGCCCCACGTGACGAGGTCGCTGCGACTGCTCCAAAGATCATTAGCTTCGAGATTCCGATTGACAAGATCGGTGAAGTTATTGGTCCAAAGGGCAAGGTCATCAACGCCATTCAGGCTGAGACCGGCGCAAACATCAGCGTGGATGACGACGGTATGGTCGGCATGGTTTCCATCGCTGCAGTTGATGCTGCCGTGATGCTCGAAGCCGAGCGTCAGATCAAGCTCATCCTCGATCCGCCTACTGCAGAAGTT
The DNA here is from genome assembly GCA_001025035.1 of Actinobacteria bacterium IMCC26207. Lineage (GTDB taxonomy): Bacteria > Actinomycetota > Acidimicrobiia > Acidimicrobiales > Microtrichaceae > IMCC26207. The sequence continues at coordinate 603,314 of LCZK01000010.1, read as the reverse complement.
GGCGCAATCTACGAAGGTCGAGTGGTGAACATCACCAAGTTCGGTGCCTTCGTGAACATCCTGCCTGGCCGAGACGGTCTGCTACACATCTCCAAGCTCGGCGGCGGAAAGCGCATTGACCGGGTTGAGGATGTCGTTGACCTAGGCGATGCTGTTGCTGTGCGCGTTGAAGACATCGATCCGAACGGAAAGATTTCTCTAGCGTTAGCAGGAGATGAGTCCCCAAAAGCGAGTGAGGGCAGCGCGACGAGCGCTGCTCACTCCACAGCAAGCTCCGTCTCCTCGGCATCGGCTGATGAAGCAGCAGGTTCTGCTGATTCACAAGGCAACTCTGCTGATGCACAAGGCAACGAAGAGGCTTCCTCTTCTGACAGGATTGAGGTGAGCTTCGCTGACTCGTTCGATGCCGAGTTGTCTGAAACTTTCGGCGACCTAGGGCCTAACCCAGTGCGCAGTGGCGGAAGAGGACCAGGCGGCGGAAGCGGCGGCGGAAATGGCGGTGGTCGAGGTGGCCAACGCCGTCGTCGATGAGTCCTAAAATCTCAACGCAGCTTTTCTCGTTCGATTATTCGGGATTAGCTGATGAGTACTGAACTTACGCAGCGAGGAGCGAACAATTCGCTCCTCGCTGCGAACGTTGAAAAGACAGTTCTATCGAACGGTGTCAGGGTCCTTACTGATTCTGTGCCGCACACGCACTCCGCCACTTTTGCAGTCTGGGTAGGCGTCGGTGGCAGGGACGAGCCAGTAGAGATAGCCGGTGCTTCGCATTTCCTTGAGCATCTTCTGTTTCAGGGGACTGCTCGTCGCAGTGCCGTCGATATCGCCATAGCAATCGATGGTGTTGGCGGGGACATGAACGCCTATACGGCCAGTGAATACACCGCGTTCTTTGCGCGGGTTCCTTCGAGCGAATCTGATCTAGCTGTCGACGTTCTTTTGGACGTTGTGTCACACCCTGGCTTAGCTGAAGATGACGTTGAGGGTGAGCGTGAAGTCATCCTTGAAGAGCTTGCAGCGGCCGAGGATGACCCAGAAGATCTAGTGGGTGTTCGCCTCTTTGAATCACTCTTTCCGGGCCACCCCCTTGGACGAGAGGTGCTCGGGACTAGCAGCACCGTAGAAACAATCCGGCGTGATCAGATCGCGGGTTTCTTTGAGAATTGGTACCAGAGCCACAACCTGGTTGTAACTGGCGCAGGGGATGTCGATCACTCGGTACTCGTTGCTGCGGTTGAGGCTGCGTTTCCTGAGCATCGTGCCGGCAGTGCACCGCAACGGATTGCACCCAACGAGCAAGTTGAGTCTGTGCTGACAGAGACCAGGTCGGGGGAGTTGGTGCACTTGGCTTTCGGCTGGAGATGCGGTGGGGTGAACGACACCGACAGGTTTGCCCTAGCGCTGTTGAACCACGTGTTCGGAACAGGTCCCTCGAGTCGTCTGTTTCAACAAGTTCGGGAAGAACGTGGTCTGACCTACTCCATCTCTTCTGGAGTTTCACAGTTCAGCGATGCTGGTGCGCTCTCTGTTCAGTGCGCCACAAGTCCCTCCAAGGCTGCGCAACTGATTGCAGTGGTGACTGAGCTAGTCGAGGACCTCTGCGGCGTTGGTATAACTGCCGAGGAGTTGTCTCGGGCAAAGCGATCGATCCGAGGCGGCGTGTTGCTAGGAATCGAAGACTCTGGGGCAAGGGGCGCCCGACTCGGGATCTCTGAGACTCTGCGAGGTAGCGTGACGCCCCTTGATGAGCATCTCAATTCGATAGACTCCGTTACCCAAGAGCAGGTGCTTCTTGCAGCTCAACGGGTGCTCGGCTCTGGAACCGTTTTGGCAGCAGTTGGACCCGCTTCGCAAGGCGCAGGCGATGGGCAGTTGGGGTCAGCTATCGAGGGCCTTGAGCATCTCGTTTAGCTTTGGGAGATATGGGGATTACCTATCGGGTCCTCTGAGTCCAGATCCGCTCGTTCGACCTCATCGCGACTGACTCCCAGAATAAACAGAATCGCATCTAAATAAGGAACGTTCACTGTTGTGTCAGCAGCGAGCTGCACCACAGGTTTGGCGTTGAAGGCAATACCGAGACCAGCAGCGCCGAGCATGTCTAGGTCGTTCGCCCCATCGCCCACAGCCACAGCTTGGCTAACCGGAATGCCCTCTTCTTGAGCAAACAGCCGGAGTAGTTCAGCCTTGCGTGCACGGTCCACCACTTTGCCAAGCACCTGCCCCGTTAGCTTTCCATCTTGAATCTCAAGCTGGTTCGCCTCGGCGTGGTCGAGGTCCAACTCGGAAGCTAAGTCATCGGTGAAGTGCGTGAAACCACCAGAGACAATCCCAACGCTGTAACCAAGTCGCTTGAGTGTGCGCACAAAAGTTCGTGCCCCGGGCGTCAGCCGCATGGCGGCCTTCGCTCGATCCAGCGCAGACTGATCGAGGCCTTTGAGCAGCATGACTCGTTGGCGCAGAGCCAACTCAAAGTCGAGTTCCCCGGACATTGCCTGCGCTGTCAGTTCTTGAACCTGGTCCAAGCAGCCTGCTTCGGTTGCTAAGAGTTCAATTACCTCGTCCTGAATCAGCGTGGAATCAACATCAAGGACGACTAGGCGCTTTGCGCGGCGCTCAATACCTTCTGGTTGGACTGCAATATCTAGGCGGCGTGCGCTTGCAACTTCGCCAAGCAGTCGTCGAAGCACCTCTGGTTTTGCTCCAGATGCACGAAACTCGTAGGCATAGACGGGGTAGCGGGCAAGCCGCACAATTCGATCGATATTTCCGCCCGCGGCTGCGATCCCTGCTGCCACAGCTCCGAGTTCTTGGGGGGATAACGCAGTCTCAAGCTCGTGGCCTAACACGGTGACTGCCTCTACTGGACCCTTTTCTGTAGACACCGAGGGAACCGAATCAACATGAATACGCAGCTTGAACTGATGTGCGAACTGATCGAGAGCATGGACAAGAGCGTCGGGATGCAGGGGTGTATCAATGACTGCAGCCAAGGTCAGGTGGCCGCGCAGTAGCACTTGTTCAAGATCTTGGATCTGAGCATCAACTTCGCTCAACGTAATCATGAGCTCAGTTGTGATCCCGGGCGTATCGGGTCCAGAGACACGAATAAGCAGCACATCATCCAAGCGCAGTTCTGTGGAACTGAGCTCGACACCAATGCCGACGGCATCCGATGGGGAATCTGGACCTAGGGGATTGGCGTTCATGGGGGCTACGGTACGACGCTCAACCTAGTGAGGGCGAGATGGGCCACAACAAGCACCGGAATTGGGTGGCACTGAACTCGCACAACAGTCAGAGAGGGTCCGATGGGTCTTGTAGCAGTGGATCATATTGATGAATCAATCCGCGTCCTGCGTCTGAACCGCCCCGAACGACTGAATGCTTTGTCGATCGACCTTGCAGTTGAACTAGATGAGGCTTTAGCTCAGCTTGGGGCCGACAATCTTGTTCGCATCGTGATTCTGACTGGAACCGGTCGAGCGTTCTGTTCGGGGCTCGACCTGAAGGACTACGGAATCATCCCAAACATTGACAACTTGTCTGTTCATCGGATCGCAACTCGTTCCATGAGCATCTATTCGCAGATCACCCGAAGGTTGCGATCTATTCCGCAGCCGGTCATTGCAGCAGTGAACGGCCCCGCCTTTGGTGGGGGGATGTGCGTTGCACTGGGAGCGGACCTGCGAATTGCATCTGAGTCAGCTGAATTCAACGCAACTGGAATCGTCAACGGGTTGACCTCGGCAGAGATGGGCGCAGGTTGGATCCTGCCCCGCTTGATTGGGGGCGCAAACTCCAATGACTTACTTCTGACGGGTCGGCGTGTTGATGCGGCCGAGGCACTTCGCATGGGACTGGTGTCAAGAGTTGTTCCAGATGAAGAGTTGCTGGACGAGGCAATTCAGATGGCACAGGCCATGGCAAAGTTCTCGCACTACGGCCTTGAAGCCACCAAGCAGTCACTCTGGGTGGAACAAGAGATCTCGAGCCTCGCAGCGGCAATTGAGTTTGAGGACCGGAACCAACTCATGGCTGGATTCACCAACAACTTGCCCGAGGCCATTCGTGCCTTTGACCGGGGACTCGAACCCGAGTATCTAGATGAGCCACGCCGCGACCTATTCGAAGGTAACTGACTGTTCGCCGATGGGCACACCCTTGAGTCGTAGAATGAATCCATGAGTATCAACGTGGGAGTTTTTGGAGCTGGCGGACGCATGGGTTCCACCGTCTGTCAGGCTGTGCTGGAAGATCCCGAATTGAATTTGGTCGCGGCAGTAGATCCCAATTTTCGGGGAATTGACCTGAGAACAGTCACCGGGATTGAGTCGGATCTGAAGATCTCTGGAGAAGCCGTTTCCTTTGAACGTACTGGCGCTCAAGTAGTCGTTGATTTCTCTAGCCGTGCAGCATCTGTTGAGAATCTGAGTTGGCTAGCGAGTCACGGAGTGCACGCCGTGGTTGGGACAACGGGCTTCTCTGCTGAGGAACTTGCTGGGTTCGAGGACGGATTTACAAGTTCAAATTGTGTGATCGCGCCGAACTTTGCCATCGGTGCCGTCTTGATGATGCATTTTGCAGCCATTGCAGCGCCCTACTTTGATTCCGCAGAAGTCATTGAGTTCCACCACGAGTCCAAGATCGATTCGCCGTCAGGCACTGCCATGTTGACGGTTGCAAAGATGGCAGAGGCATCCTCGGACTGGACACCTGACCCAACGGAGCAACAAGTAATCGAAGGTGCTCGTGGTGCAGAGGGACCCTCGGGAATCCGAGTGCACTCGGTGCGCATGCGCGGTCTGGTTGCTCATCAGGAAGTCCTGCTTGGCACCACGGGACAGACCTTGTCGATTCGCCACGATTCATTAGACCGCAGCAGTTTCATGCCCGGAGTGCTCTTGGCTGTGAAGCAGGTCGCCTCAAGGCCAGGGGTGACGCTCGGCCTAGATGCATTGCTCGACTTGTAAGACGAGAACTACTCGTCGCCGAGTTCTTCTTCAAGGTTCTCGAGGCCACCGACGATTCCGCGTTTGCCGACAGTTTGATAGATCAAGTACCCGATGACGAGTGCAAGCGACCCGAGGGTCAGCCAGCGCTGGTAGCGGGCAACTACATCAAGCAGATCCCGGATTTGATCCTCAAAGAGAAGTCCCAGGCCGCGCATCAGGACAATTCGTCCGAGGGTTCCGATCAGGTTCAGTGCCAGGAACCTTCGGATCGGCATAGCTGCCACACCGGCAAGCAAACAGACTGGGTTGTTGGGTGCGATGAGCACTGCGACATCAAGGATGCGCTTAAATCCGCTGCGGTCTTGTTCGAACTGATCGAAGAATCCATCCATGCCAGGAAAGACGTTTCTTGCCCACCCAAGTGCACGTCCTCGGTAGGCGTAACCAAGAATGTAAAACAGCGGATCTGGTGCTAGTAGTCGAGCCATGGCTATTGCTACGTAGGGCGGCCATGACGTGATGATCGAGGTAATGAGCAGGTAGCGGTTAGAGGAATTCAGCGCGAGTAGCCAGAGGGGGTGGCCAGAGACTGGGTTGCTCCAGCGAACCCACACAACGTTTCCAATATTGGCTGCGACCAGCAGCACCGCAATGCCAGTCCCGAGCAATGGCAGGAGCCAGCGGGGATGAACGGGGTGCTCATCGGACGAGGCCTCTAGGGCGCCGGCATCTGCTGAAGTCGGTTCGTTGGGCAGTTCGGAATCAGTCAAGAGGCAATCAGTCAATGGGCACAGTCAGGAGGCACAGTCAGGAAGCGGAGTCAGAGACGGTGGAGCAGCGAGGGTCAAGGCCCTGCCCGCGGGAATACGGATTCCTGAACCCTATCTGTCATTTAGCAATCTCATCATTTGCACCCCGACAGATGAGGGCCTGCCGCTGGGTTGTCTACCATTGAGTGCCGCCCGATGTCTGGACTATGCGGCCAGGGGAGATCTGATGCAAGGAACCATGCAAGACCGACCGCTGAGGCTGAACCACTTTGTTGAGCGAGCGGAGCGCTATACCCCCTCCAAGCTGATCGTCTCGGGAACTGCCACGGGAGTTGAGCAGAGGACCTACGGCGAGTGGGCGGAGCGAACTCGAAAGCTGGTGAGCGTGCTCGACTCGCTCGAGGTTCCGCCAGAGGCTCGAGTTGCAACCTTTGCTTGGAACTCAGCGCGACATCTGGAGCTGTATTTCGCCGCGCCGTGCAGCGGGCGCGTTCTGCACACGCTGAACATCCGACTGTTCCCAGAACAACTCACCTACATCGTCAACCATGCAGAAGACGATGTGATCTTTGTGGACCGTTCTCTTCTGGGCCTCCTCGCGCCGTTACTTCCAAGCTTTCGGACCGTACGGCATCTCATAGTCATGGATGATGGCGGCGAAGCCCCAAACCCCGAGGGTGTCAGCGTGTTGAATTACGAGGAGTTACTGAGTGCGGCTGAACCTGCTGAGTTCTTCCTCGGTGATGAAAATGCCGCGGCTGCGATGTGTTACACCTCGGGCACAACGGGAAATCCAAAGGGCGTGATCTACACCCATCGCAGCACCTATCTGCATACCCTCTCGGTGCTGCAGGCAGACAGCATTGGAGTCTGCGAGTCGGACACAGTCATGCCCGTGGTGCCCATGTTCCATGCAAATGCTTGGGGGCTTGCACACGCAGGAGTTGCCACAGGCGCCAACCTTGTCTTGCCGGGGCCGCGCATGACTCCCGCTGCGTTGGCAGATCTGATCGTTGTGCAGCGTGTGACTGTTCCTGCAGGAGTTCCGACAATCTGGATGGGGGTGTTACCCGAGCTCAAAGGCAGAGATACGAGCGCGCTACGAACAATTCCATGTGGTGGTTCGGCGGTACCTAAAGCATTGTCCGAGGCATATCGGGAACAGCTCGGTTTGCCCATCCTGCAGGCATGGGGAATGACTGAGACCAGCCCGATTGCATCCGTGGCAATTACTCGCTCGTGGTTGGCAGACCTTCCCGAGGATGAACTGGCAGATCTCCGTGCCTCACAGGGTCCGGCAGTACTCGGCGTGGAACTGCGAATTGTCGACCAAGAGACTGGAGCGGAGCTTCCTTGGGATGGATCAACCCGAGGGGAACTGCAGGCTGCTGGTCCTTGGATTGCGTCGGGCTACTACAACGATGACCGCTCGGCCGACTCATTCACCCCGGACGGTTGGTTGCGAACAGGCGACGTTGCTGTGATGACCCCAGATGGGTATGTCCGCATTGTGGACCGCACGAAAGACGTAGTGAAGTCCGGAGGGGAGTGGATCTCTTCGGTGGAGCTCGAGAATGAGATCATGGCTCACCCAGCGGTAGCTGAGGCAGCAGTCATTGGCTTGCCGCACCCCAAGTGGGGCGAGCGACCATTCGCCGCTGTAGTCATTCGGCCCGAGATGACCTTGACTCAAGCCGAGGTTCTGGAGTTCCTGAGCGGCCGAGTGGCAAGTTGGTGGCTGCCAGACGAAGTCGTGTTCATCGATGAGATCCCAAAAACTAGCGTCGGAAAGTTCTCAAAGAAGGACCTTCGGGATCAGTTTGCAGATCATGTGCTTCCGAGCGACTAAAGAGCCGTTCCTGTGTGGGGTTGCACCAGTTTTCAGCCGCCTACCGGCATGTAGTGATCGCCGCCTAGGGTCACTGCATGTATAGGTTTTTGCGAAAGCCACTCTGGTTGCTGAGCCATGTGCTGATTGCAGCTCTCGTGGTGTCGCTGATTGGCTTAGGGTTTTGGCAGAGATCCCGATATTTCGAGGAGCGTCAAAAGTCGGAGCAGCTTCAGACAATTGCGCGCGCCGCACCTGTGGAGCTGACTGCAGTTATTGGGGACTCGGAGATGAAACCGGCAGCGGTGAAGGAGAGTGCTCGATACCGAAGAGTCGAGGTGACGGGGGTTTACGATTCGGCCCACGAGGTCGCAATCCTAAATCGTTCACGTGGCGGCGCCCCAGGAGCTTGGGTCATGACCCCGCTGGTTCAAGCTGATGGTACGGCGGTTCCAATCGTGCGTGGCTGGATTCCCCTTGAGCCGTCTGCTCAGCAGCCTCCTTTTCCTGGTTCTGAGGCCCCAACGGGTCAGGTATCAGTCACTGGCAATATTCAATTAACTCAGCAACGTGGATCGTTCGGATCTGTCGATCCAAAACAAGGAGAACTCTCTGCGTTATCGAGGGTTGATCTTGATCGCTACGAGGAGCAACTTCCCTACAGTATCGAACCGGTCTGGGTGCTACTTGATGGCCAGACTCCGACTCAGGCCAACGGCAGTCCCGCAGTTATTGAACTGCAGACGAAAGATCCATCGCAGAATTTCTCGTACATGATGCAGTGGTGGATCTTTGCTCTGATTGCCCTCTGTGGATACCCACTGGTGCTGCGGATGGTCGCCAGGAACAAGGCCAAGGGTGATCAAACCCCTGCCGAGGATGATGACCCTGACTATGACCCGGACGAAATTCCGTGGGCCGTGGGTGCTGGACCCGAGCATGAAGTTTCATCGAACTCATGAGCAATGAGGTCGAGGAGACTCGCGAGCGGATCATGCAGGCGGCGGTTCGTTGCGCCGAGGCCAGCAGCGTTGGTGGCTTCTCCCTTGAAGATGTAGCTGCATCGGCAGGTGTCTCACGAACGACTATCTATCGATACTTTCCGGGCGGAAGGCCGCAACTTGTTCAGGAAACTGCCACCTGGGAGATTGCCCGGTTTTGGGCACGATTAGCAGAAGCTGTTGAGGACCTTCCGACGCTCGAGGAGCAGTTGGTCGCGGGTTTGGTCATTGGAAGAAAGCTGATCCAAAAAAGCCAGCTCTTAGAAAATATGGTGGAATCCGAGATGCTCGAACTTGTTACCGCCGTGCAGCCTTCGGAGCCGCTCGTCCACGGCGTGATCCGCGACTACATGCGTGACCTGCTGATCAAGGAGCAGGTGGCTGGCCGGTTACGGCCCGGTATGACTCCTGAGCTGGGTGCCGACTATCTCATGCGTATGACCCTGTCGTGGATGGCTAGCCCTACTGGGCTTGACCTGAGCGATCAGGTTGCGACGCACAGTGTCATCCGCACCCAATTCCTAGCTGGCGTTCTGATCGACTCCTCTGAGGCTATGCCTGATCCAGAATTTGGGTGACTGAAGTCACAACATGAATTCCTTGTCGATGAGACAGTAATGGTCTTATTGTAACAACCACAGCAGCTATCCGGGGAGGTGCGTGGTGACCGAAAATTCGATTCAAAGTCCACTCGCGCTGGTGTCACTGGGAGATCTCCCTGGGACTAGTGGAGGGCAAGCTGGATCCGCTCAAGCTCGAGTCACCTCTGCGCTGCTGCGATGCGTGGGCAGATGGGGGTTCTCGAAGACCACCATTGAGGACGTAGCTAAAGAGGCAGGTGTGTCTCGCGCAACGGTCTACCGGCTGTTTCCAGGTGGCAAGAACGCAATCATGCGAGCAGCAGTGCTCGGAGAGGTTCGTTCTTTGTTGGCGGTTCTGACAGTCGAGTTGGCCGGTGTGGATCAGGTCGAGGATTGCCTCACTGTTGCAATGAATCACGCGGCGCAATTCTTGGAACAGCATCAGGCCCTGACCTTTATGCGCGACCACGAGAGCGCCTTGCTCGACCAACTGCTTTCATCCGAACAACTGGACCTGCTGTTTCTCACTGCGGCGCAGATTATGAAACCCGTGCTACTCCGGTTCATGGACGAGGCAGCAGCCATCGCAGTCGGTATGTGGGTTGCGCGGCTCGTTGTGTCCTATGTGTCGGAGCCCTCAGCTGAGTTTGATCTTTGCAAGGAACAAGACTCAAGGCGTCTGGTGCGCATGTTCTTGTTGCCCGGAATCAGCGCACCGCCGGTGAAACGTCAACCTAGTTAGCTCAGCCCTACCAAACAGATCAGTTCCCCTACAGACCCTTTCAACTATTCAGGAGTAACAATGTCACTAGATCAGGAACGCACCACTGAAGACATGATCGGCCGTGCTGATGTCAACGACATCGAGGCAATCCTGGCAATCACGAACACTGATCGTGATGCTGTGATCTCTGTTGTAGAGGACAACTCAGATGCGATCTTCACCTGGGATTACAAGAAGGGCGCTCGCCCAAGCCTTGAGAAGTTGTACGAGAAGGCTAAGCACTCCATGTGGGATGGCGAGAAAGACCTTCCATGGGAGACCGAGGTTGACCAAGAGCAGGTCGTGCTTGCCAATGCAGACATGAACGGTGGGCTTTTGGAGTTTGACCCGGCTGGTACGCCCTTCGCGAAGTGGACCGACAAGGAGTGGATCCAGGTTGGCATCGAGAGCCAGAACTGGACACTCTCGCAGTTCATGCACGGAGAACAGGGTGCACTGATTTGTACGGCCAAGATTGTCGAGACTGTTCCATGGATCGATGCCAAGTACTACGCAGCTACGCAGGTCATGGATGAGGCCCGCCACGTCGAGGTGTTTGCAAAATATCTGGATACCAAGTTGTCAGGTCACTATCCAGTCAATGCTCATCTCAAGATGCTCCTTGACGACATTGTGAACGACAGTCGTTGGGATATGACCTACTTGGGTATGCAGATCATGGTCGAAGGGCTAGCTCTGGCTGCGTTCGGATTCATTCACCAACTCACCACCGAGCCACTACTCAAAAAACTACTTCGATATGTCATGAGCGATGAGGCCCGTCACGTGGCATTTGGTGTCCTGTCCCTGCAGGAGTTCTACGAGGGGCTTTCAGACGCAGAGATCTTTGAGCGGCAGCAGTTTGCGTTTGAGGCTGCAGTGCGAATGCGGGACCGCTTCTTGCAGCAAGAGGTCTGGGAGCGCATGGGAGTACCAGTGAAGGACGCTCTTGAGCTCGTCATGGGAACACCTACCCGGCAGATGTTCCAGATGATGCTGTTCTCAAAGGTGGTCCCCAACTGCAAGAAGCTGGGACTGCTTGACCGCAACGACAAATGGCTGCGGCATCGCTTTGAAGAGATTGGCGTTATTCAGTTTGAGGACTGGGCTGATACGGCTTCGGAACTCGACGGCTTTGCGTTGCTTGAGAGCGATATTCGCTCTGCCTGAGTCCCGCCCGGCACTAACTCCGGGGTGAGTAATCTGGTCCCTATGACTGAGTCGGTGCAGCTTTTTGTGTTTCATGCGCTACGTCTCAGGGGACCAGTTTCTGAGGCTGACGTCGCGAGTCGATTCTCTCTAGACCTCGATGAGGTCAAATCCACACTGGAAGTCCTGCGAGGGTACGAACTTGCCAGGCTCTACGAGGGGCGTCTTGCAGGCTGGATGCTTACTGCCACAGGACGCGCTGAAGGCGAGCGCCTGCTGGCAGAGCAGCTTGATCGATTGTCTCTGCGAGGTGCAGTGGCTGCGTCTTATCAGCAGTTTCTGGTCATGAATCCTGAGCTTCTGTCTATCTGTACTGATTGGCAGGTCCACTTGGTCGGGCAAGAAGAAGTCCTCAACGACCACCTCGATACAGCTCGGGATGCTGTCGTGTTAGCGCGCTTGGCAGAGTTGCATGAACATGTCGTGCCGCTTCTGGAGCAACTAGCAGCGGGCTTGCAACGATTCGAGGGGTACAGTTCGCGTCTCAGGTATGCACATGAGAGAATAGGGATCGGCCAGACGGAGTGGTTGACGGGGCCGAGAATCGACTCCTATCACACAGTGTGGTTCGAACTGCATGAGGATTTTCTGGCGACACTCGGTCGTCGACGCTCAGATGAGCGGGTTGACTACGACTCTGCCGAGGACGGTTCTGCAGAGTTAGAGGAGTAAGGATGAGTCCCAGATTTGGTTCGGTGATCACTGCAATGGTGACGCCGTTCGATGATCGAGGAGATCTCGATCTTGACGCGGCTGTAGATCTTGCCGTGTGGTTAGTTGCGAACGGTAGCGACGGCTTGGTGCTCAGCGGCACAACAGGTGAAAGCCCAACCCTGAGCGAGTCCGAGGAATTGGTCCTGTTCCGCACCATTCGTGGGGCTGTCACAGTGCCGATCTTGGCAGGCGCAGGATCTAATTCAACGGCGAGCGCAGTGGAGCAAACAAAGCGGGCGAGCGAGTTGGGAGTTGATGGAATCTTGTCTGTCACCCCCTATTACAACCGACCATCCCAAGCTGGACTCGAGGCGCACTTTAAGGCCGTGGCCGAGGCAACTGATTTGCCCGTGGTGCTCTATGACATTCCAGCCCGGACTGGCCGAAAGATTGCTACCGATACGGTGCTTCGTCTAGCCCGGGATGTTCCAAATATCGTTGCCCTCAAGGATGCAGCAGGGGACCCTGCAGAAACTGCGCGACTTATTGCACAAGCTCCTTCGGGTTTCGAGGTGTATTGCGGTGACGACGCTCTTACGCTTCCGTTGTTGGCAGTGGGTGCAGTTGGGGTGATTTCGGTTGCCTCGCATTGGGTTGGGCGCCAACTCGGGGAACTAATCCAGGCCGTCTCAAAGGGCGACCTAGAGCTTGCTCGACGCATCAACGCTGGGTTGATTGCTTCTTATGATTATGAGTCTGGCGATGAAGCGCCGAATCCAATTCCCACCAAGACGCTCCTCCGGGTGCTCGGTCTCAGGGTGGGCGACTGTCGTCCTCCAATGGGTCCCGCTCCTGATTGGCTCGCAGATCGCGCCCGACAGGTGCTCAAGGACCTCAACTAATGGCTTCACCCGTTCACATCACGTTCCTAGGCGGTCTCGGCGAGATTGGAAGAAACTGCGCAGTTCTGGAGCTTGAGGGTTCACTGCTGCTCATCGATTGCGGTCTCATGTTTCCCGATACTGACATGCTGGGAGTTGATCTCGTTCTACCCGACTTCACCTGGTTAGTTGAGCGTGCCGAGGACATCGTCGGATGTGTGCTGACGCACGGCCACGAGGATCACATCGGCGGGCTTTCATATCTACTTCGTGAGGCCAGCTTTCCCCTTTTCGGTACCGAGCTGACGCTCGGGCTTGCCTCTGGACGAATCGAAGAAGCCGGCCTGATGAAGCGCACGGAGCTCATTGTCGTAGCCGACGGCGAGCGTTGGGAGATCGGACCGTTTGAAGCTGAGTTCATTCCGGCAACCCACTCTGTTCCGCAGGGAGTTGCAACTGCGTTTCATACGCCTCAAGGGACAATTCTGCACACAGGTGACTTCAAAATTGACCTCACCCCAGTGGATGGTCGCCTGACCAACCTGTCTCGGATCGGTGCGCTTGCTGATGGCGATGGCATCAGGCTGTTGCTCGCCGATTCCACCAATGCCGATCAGCCTGGTCACTCCCGCTCAGAAACCAGCGTGGGCAAGGTTCTCTACAATCTGATGCACGAACAAGAGGGCCGGCGAGTGATCACGGCCTGCTTTGCGAGCCATATTCATCGCATTCAGCAACTCGCTGACGCAGCCATCTCATTTGGCAGAGTGATTGCGCCGGTTGGACGCTCCATGAAGCGCAATATCACCATGGCTCGAGAGATGGGCCTGCTCACCATTCCTGATACCTCGCTGATTGATATCGAGAAGGTGGATCGGTACGAGCCCGGTCAGGTACTCGTTCTCTCCACTGGTTCTCAGGGTGAGCCAATGTCAGCGTTGACTCTGCTCGCAGCCAATGAGAATCGATGGCTCAAGATCACTCCGGATGACACGGTGATTTTCTCTTCACATCCCATTCCGGGCAATGAGAACGCAGTAACGAAGGTCATAGATAACCTCTTCCGTCTTGGCGCCGAAGTCATCCATTCAGGACTGTCTGATGTCCACGCCACGGGCCACGCAAAGTCCGAAGAGCTCAAGCTCTACCACTCCATTGCCAAACCCGACTGGTTTGTGCCAGTCCACGGCGAGTACCACCACCTGATTGCCCACAGCCGGTTGGCTCAGGTGATGGGAACCCCCGAGGATCACATCCTGATCGCCGAGGATGGGGACCGTTTGATTCTTGACGACAATGGTCTTCGGCAAGTTGGGACTGTTCCATCTGAGTACGTCTATGTTCACGGCACGGTTGGAGATATTGGTAGCGGTGTGCTGAGAGATCGACGGATCCTGGCCGATGACGGCGTGGTCGCTGTAACAGTATGCGTGGATCGAAAGAAGAAGCGCCTTGTGTCTGGGCCAGAGATAGCAACTCGAGGATGGATACACGAACCAGAAGCGGGGGATCTACTCGCTGAGCTCTCTACACGGGTCAAGGCCGCCGTAGAGAAAGCGCTTCTCGACGGTGCAGACGTTGCTGGCCTGCAGCGCGCAGTTCGGCGAGCATCTGGTGGATTCGTTGCAAATTCCACAAGAAGACGGCCGATGATTGTCCCCATCCTGCTCGAGGTGTAAACGCCGCTAGGTCTCGGAGTGCCGCGATGCTGTCAGTCAGCCTGAGTACTCTTGAAGCACTGTGGCTACTTCTCAGAAAACCCCTGCAAAGAAGCGAAGTTCTTCGTCAACTCGTTCGACTGCGTCTGCCAAACGCAAACCAACTTCGAGTTCTTCATCGAACTCCTCCGCAGCGCGCAAGAAGGCACGGGCCAGACGGGGCGGTGTTCAGGCCGGGGCCGCAAAATCATCATCTGGCAGTAGTGCTTGGCACAGTTTGGTAGATGGCCACGGACGGGACATTTGGGGACTGGTAGCGATACTTGCAGCAGTGGTGCTGGGTGTGAGCATTTACAGCCAAAGCCCAGGAGGAGTCGCCAACTGGCCCGGGTCCGCAACGGCAGCCTTGGTTGGATTGCTACGCGTGTTTCTTCCCCCGGCACTAGTTCTCGCTGGTGTGTTGCTCATCAGAAGCGCCCATGTGCACTCCGATGAATCGGCTTCGGAGCAATCTGAGGCTCCTGCAGATTCCAATAATGCAGAATCCAACAAGCCACCGGGCCACAAGGAATCCCCAAGCAGGGCAGTGCAAGCAATCGGTGCGTTGCTAGGCGTGTTTGTGGTTGCAGGCATGTTGGACTTGTTCTTCGAGGAGGGAGCGTCAATTTCAAGAGATGGACTCGGCGCATACTCAAGCGGCGGCGGAATGCTCGGTGCCCTTTTCGGCTCAGTAGCAGTATTGCTCGGGCGATGGGGGGCATGTGCAGTGCTCTTGGTCCTGGGAGTGTTCTCCTTGAGCCTGATGACCGGGTGGTCTTTGAGCTACATGGCACAGTCTGTTATTCGGGTGGCCAGGCCAGCGGCGAAGGCGGCAGGCAATTGGGCCAAAGACCTCTTCAATCTGGGCTCTTCAGACCGGGCTTCTCAGGGCCAGCCTGCTGAAGGCGGATCTACTGGAGAACAGGTAGAGCTAGAGGTCAACCTGTACGACCAAGACGACGGGGCTGCTCCGCAGAAAAAGCGTCCACGATCTAAGAAGGCAACCGATAGCGGGCCGACAGTAGTGGTGTCTGGACCGAAGCCCTTTACACCGCCTAGCGAAGGTTCGGAGGAACCCGTTGCGCCGGAGCAACTCGGCCTTGGCCTCGGTCCTGCAGCAGTGGGGTCGGCTTGGCGTTTGCCTCCAAAGAACTTGCTCTCGTTATCTGGCAAGCGAACGGTGGACACCAAAGCTGTAGAAGCGCGTGGTCGTGTCCTTGAGGGCGCACTTGCGGAGCACGGCGTAGAAACACGCCTAGTTGGAATGGTGGTCGGCCCGACTGTCACGCGGTACGAACTCGAACTTGGTGTTGGAGTCAAGGTTGCGCGGCTGACGAGTCTGCATAAAGACATCGCGTACGCCATGGCTTCCCCGGACGTTCGCATTCTCGCCCCTATTCCTGGCCGTCAAGCAATTGGAGTCGAGGTTCCCAACAAAGACCGCCAGATCGTCAATCTGGGAGACATCCTCACCTCGGAAGAGGCACACAGAGCTACTCATCCTCTCGAGGTTGGCGTAGGTCGAGATATTTCGGGCACCTCGGTGTTGATGAATCTGGCAACCATGCCGCATCTCTTGATCGCAGGGCAGACAGGTGCTGGCAAGTCCTCCTGCATTAACTCAATCATCACTTCCATCCTTATGCGGTCAACGCCCGACCAAGTTCGCATGATCCTGATTGATCCAAAGCAGGTGGAACTCACTCAGTACAACCGCATTCCACATCTGCTCACCCAGGTGGTCACCAACCCAAAGAAGGCCGCAAATGCCCTGAATTGGGCAGTGCACGAAATGGAGCGTCGCTACGATTTGCTCTCCGAGGTTGGAGTGCGAGATATCACTGGATATAACGCATCATTCGATCGGGGAGACCTGCAGCAGCAACTCGGTGAGGACCGCGAGTTCAAGCGTATGCCCTTTATTCTTGTGGTTGTTGACGAACTCGCCGACCTCATGATGGTTGCCTCGCGAGAGGTAGAAGAGTCCATTACGCGAATCGCAGCCAAGGCGCGTGCTGTGGGAATTCACTTAGTGATCGCTACACAGCGTCCATCTGTGAACGTCATCACGGGCGTTATCAAAGCGAATATTCCAGCCCGCTTGGCCTTTGCTGTTGCCTCCTCAATGGACTCCAAAGTCATCCTCGATCAAACAGGTGCCGAGCGACTCGTAGGCCGGGGCGACATGTTGTTGCTTGGCGGAACATCATCTTCTGCACAGCGAATTCAGGGGTCTTGGGTAGAAGAGTCCGAAGTGTCGAGCATCGTGAATCAGTGGCGTAAGCAGGCGCCTGCAGTTGAAGAGCATTATGTAGAAGGTGTAGCTGGCGATGATCAGCTTCCATCCGGCGGTTCCTCGTTCTCGGGCGGGACTGCAGGTGACGATGACGACCTGATGCATCAGGCCATGGAGTTGGTTGTGCGCAGTGGCCTCGGTTCAACTTCGATGCTTCAGCGAAAGCTCAAAGTCGGCTTTGCTCGGGCAGGCCGCCTTATGGACCTGCTTGAACAGCGTGGCGTGGTGGGTCCATCGGAGGGCTCCAAGGCCCGAACCGTGATGATCTCTCCTGAGGAACTCGACGACATGATTGAGCGCGGCGAGTTCTGAATCTCGTTGCTTGGGACAACACGCAGCGGACTGCACGCGCCGCTAACGTGAGATCATGAATTCTCAGATCGACCTTGGTGAACCAGAAGTTCTTGCAACTGGACTTCGCTTTCCGGAGGGACCAGTCGCTTGTGATGATGGCTCTGTGTTACTCGTTGAGATCGCGGGAGAACGACTCACAAGAGTCTCTGCCGATGGAACAGTAGAGACAGTCGCAGAGATTCCAGGTGGCCCGAACGGGGCAGCCGTCGGCCCCGATGGTTGGATCTGGATTACCAACAATGGTGGCTCATTTTCATACATTGACTTTGGAGAGTTTATGTTGCCAGGGCCAGTCCCACCCTCGTGGGTTTCAGGCTCGATTCAACGAGTAGACCCAACTAGCGGAGCAGTTGAGACCATCTACACCGAATGCAATGGTCGGCCCCTACGTTCACCCAATGACTTGGTTTTTGATGAACACGGTGGCTTTTGGTTCACAGACCATGGCGTTCGACTCGAGCGCAGTTCTGATTTGACTGGAGTGTTTTATGCGCTCGCCGACGGATCCTCAATCACCGAGGTCCTTTTTCCGCTTGAAGCGCCCAATGGTGTTGGATTATCTCCGGCAGGGGACCGTCTCTACGTAGCAGAAACGCACACAGGGCGGATCTGGCAGTGGGACGTGCCTCAACCCGGCAAGGCAGTTGGGTCGGGGATTATGGCACCTCACGGAGACTTGCTGGCCGGTTTAGCTGGCCATCAGTTGCTCGATTCACTAGCAGTAGATTCCGAGGGCAATGTCTGTGCGGGAACACTTGTCAATGGTGGAATTACTGTGGTCTCTGCAGATGGTAGTTCCGTTCAGCACCTACCCATTGATGATCTGCTTGTGACCAATATTGCGTTCGGAGGCCCGGACATGCGCACGGCCTATGTGACTTCCTCTGGTACGGGGCGTCTACTTGCATTCGACTGGCACTGCCCGGGCTTGCGCCTGAATTACCAGTGCTAGTTCTGGTTTCTCTGGACCTCGCTACTAGTCTCTGCACACCGTGCAACGCTCATTTTGGGTCGAGACTCTCGGCTGCCCTAAGAATCAGGTCGACTCCGACAAGTTGACTTACACCATGCTTGCCGATGGCCTGCTAGCAGCGGACTCACCAGAAGAGGCTGATCTAGTCGTGGTGAACACCTGTGCCTTTATCGAAGAGGCACGCGAAGAGAGCGTGGCAACCATCCTTGCGCTCGATGAGACGCGGCTCACGGATTCACAACTCGTGGTGACTGGTTGCATGGCTGAACGTTACGGGGAAGAACTCGCCTTAGCCCTTCCCGAGGTTGATGCCGTATCTGGTTTCGGCGTGCCGATACATCTCGGTGTAAAGCCTGGAGGTGACGCGCTCTCTGCTACTTCGGAGAGTGTGCCACTGCTGGATCTGCTCAATCTGCCTCGCCCAAAGTCAGAGTCTCCTTGGGCTTATGTCAAGGTTGCCGAGGGCTGCGATAAGGCCTGTGGCTTTTGTGCCATTCCCTCGTTTCGGGGTCCTCAGCGATCCCGATCCATCAATTCAATAGTTGATGAGGTCCAGCAACTTGATGTGCGCGAAATCGTCCTGATTGCTCAAGACCTTGCGGCATACGGTCGCGATCAGGGAGTTGGCGAGAAGCGAATTCTGAACCTACTCGAGGCAGTATCGGAACAAGTTGAGTGGGTTCGCTTGTTGTACCTCTACCCCTCAGAACTCACCGATCCGCTGATCGAGTTCATGGCGGCAAGCCCAGTGCCCTACTTCGACCTCTCCCTGCAGCATGTTTCGGCCCCGTTGGTTCGGCGCATGCGTCGGTGGGGTTCGGGCGAGAAGTACCTGAAACGCATTGAGCAGATCCGAACCTTGCAGCCGAAGGCAACCTTTCGGTCCAATTTTATTGTGGGCTATCCCGGTGAGACCGAAGCAGATCACGATCAGCTTTTGGAATTTGTGCAAGCTGCGCAGTTGCACTGGTGCGGGTTCTTTGCCTACTCCCCAGAAGACGGAACCTATGCCGCCGACCTTGAGGAACGAGTGCCAGTTCAACTGATGAATGATCGTCTTGCAGAACTTCGGGAACTGCAAGACGACATCTCTGCAGCCCTTCGGGACGCTTGCATTGGGGAGGTACTAACTGTGCTTGTGGACGAGCCTGGTGTGGCTAGATCCTCTGCTGAAGCGCCCGAGATTGACGGAATCATTTTCGTAGATGAGTCACTCGCCATTGGTGAGTTCCACAACGTCCTCGTGACCGATGCTCAGGGTCCAGATCTCTTTGCGGAACTGCTCACTCATCAGGCTGATCAGGCTAATCAGCCTGACCAAGGGTCACTCCAAGCTCAGCTGCCGGATCGTACACGTGAGTGAAGCTGAACAGGAGAGGTCCTTCGGGCCGAGCGCACTGCTCACTCCGGCTAATGCAATAACCATTGCGCGACTGTTGTTGGCTCCGGTGGCCTTCGTGATGATTGTTCGCCAAGAATCAAGCTGGTTACTTTTTGTACTCTGGGTGGTGATCACCACCACCGATAGCCTGGATGGCTACCTTGCCCGCAAGCAAGGCACCACCCGATCGGGCGCGTTTCTTGATCCGTTGGCAGACAAGGTCTTGGCCCTTGGCGGACTTTGGGCAATGGTTCTTGCGGGAAGATTCTGGTGGGTTCCGGTAGCGCTCATCACCCTCCGAGAAATTGTCATCTCTCTGTTCCGTTCGTATTGGGGAAGGAAAGGGCGAGCTGTACAGGCCTCAAAAATTGCCAAGCTCAAGACCTTTCTGCAGTTCAACGCTGTGGCCTGGGTGGCGCTACCGCTCACCACGAACATCCTCTGGATTGGCAACGGGTTTTTGTGGGCCGGAGTAGCAGTTGCATGGATCAGCGCTGTTCAGTACATCTCATCTGGCTCGCGAGCAACCTCAAGCATGGACGCGTCAACATAGGTGTATGTTGCCGGTTAGCGTGAGGCCATGCGCACAGAAGTCGTTGCAATTGGAACCGAACTCCTACTCGGGCAGATCACAGACACCAACTCATCTTGGATCGGCGAGCAACTTGCTCTAGTGGGAATTGATTCCTTCTATCAAACCAAGGTTGGAGACAACCTTGACCGGATGGTAGCTACCCTCTCACTCGCTCTCGACCGAAGTGATGCCGTGATCTGCTGCGGAGGCCTCGGGCCGACCCAAGACGACATCACTCGAGCGGCCATAGCGCGGGTCATGGGTGTAGATCTTGTTCCAGATGAGCAAATGGAAGAGCACATCGCCACCATGTTTCAATCACGTGGTAGGCGAATGCCGATGAACAATCTCTTACAAGCTGAACTGCCCGTCGGGGCAAGGTTCATCGCAGAACAGCCGGGAACAGCGCCAGGGTTGGTTTGTCCCATTGAGTGGACTGACTCAACCTCAACGGTTACCTCGAAGGTGATCTATGCCGTTCCTGGTGTCCCTTGGGAAATGAAAGAAATGATGCTCGGGACGATCCTGCCGGATCTGCAGCAGCGCGCAGGTATCTCGGCAGTGATTGCCAGCCGCACCCTGCGCACATGGGGGGAGTCTGAATCAGCCCTTGCGGAGATGCTTCATGATCGAATCGGCGAACTCGACGCTATTGGAAACCCCACCCTTGCATTCTTGGCATCGGGAATGGAGGGCCTCAAGGTGCGGATCACGGCCAAGGACGAGACCCGAGAATTAGTGGATGCTGCGCTAGCCGCGGAAGAGGTCATCGTGAGAGACCTTCTGGGTGACCTGATATTCGGTGTCGATGACGACACCATGGAGTCGGTAGTGCTGGGCATGCTGAAGGAGCGCAACCTGACGCTAGGAGTGGCTGAGTCGCTGACTGGCGGAATGATTGGTTCCAGGATCAGCTCGGTACCGGGTGCAAGCCAGGTGTTTCAGGGGTCAATTGTCTCCTATGCCTCCGAAGTGAAGTTCGACCTTTTGGGAGTGCCCGTCGGTCCAGTCATCTCTGAACTCGCTGCGCTCGCAATGGCTTTCGGTGCTCAGAAGGCTCTGTCAGCCGACGTTGCAATCTCTGCAACAGGGGTTGCAGGGCCCGACAGCGCAGAAGGACACAAACCCGGAACCGTCTGTGTGGCAGTTGTTATTGGTGACCCAGAAACAACAGGTTCCACGTTCACGCAGCAACTTCAACTTCCTGGAGGCCGAACCCAAGTCCGAGAGTTCACGGTGATTACGTTGCTTGGCATTCTTCGTCACGAATTGATTCGCAGGGATGCCTCAGCTTGATGGGACCAAGTGCCGGTTCTACGGGTTCGGGTTCCTCACAGCTAAGAGGCTCAAACGATCTGTTTTCTGCAGCCGCTGAACAGCACCTCCGTTCCGCAGGCCCAATGGCGGATCGTCTCCGACCAACAACCCTGGCGGAAGTCGTTGGCCAGGAACACCTTCTAGGCCCGGGGAAACCCCTGAGGGCGCTTGTAGATGCTGATCGCCTGAGCTCAGTCATTTTGTGGGGTCCACCCGGAACCGGTAAGACCACGATTGCAAGGCTTATCGCTCAGGCATCCTCCAAGGAGTTCATTCCGCTGTCGGCGGTTACTGCCACGGTGAAGGACATACGTGAAGTCTCGGCTGCGGCTCAAGAGCGACTCGGCGCTCGTGGACTCGGAACCATTCTGTTTCTCGATGAGATCCACCGGTTCACGAAGGCTCAACAAGATGCGCTTCTTCCTGCAGTAGAGACAGGGCTACTCGTGCTCATCGGGGCGACAACAGAGAACCCCTACTTTGAAGTCAACCCTCCGCTCATGAGTCGCTCGACGCTTTTTCGCCTGCGAGTCCTCGACCTCGAAGCACTTCGGCAATTGGCGAGTCGAGCCTTGGATTCTGAGCAGGCTTCAGCCGATGCTGAGGCCGTGGATCACTTGGTGGATCGTTCGGGTGGGGACGGACGCCACCTGCTCACAAGTGTGGAGGTGGCCCTTGCACTGGCATCCACCCGGGACCCATCCGTGTCCTCGGTGCATGTCGTATTAGAGGATGCTGAGGGTGCTCTCGGTGCCTCGGCTGTTCGCTACGGCCAAGATGATCACTACGACGTTATATCTGCCTTTATCAAGTCCATTCGTGGTTCGGATCCAGATGCGGCGCTGCATTGGCTGGCACGAATGCTCGCAGCAGGCGAGGATGCCCGGTTCATTGCGCGGCGGCTAGTCATAGCGGCCTCTGAGGATGTTGGAATGGCCGATCCGTTCGCTCTCCTCATTGCAAATGCAGCGGCTCAGGCAGTTGAGTTTGTGGGACTTCCAGAGGCACGCATCAATTTGGCACAGGCAACTGTGCACCTTGCCCTGGCCCCCAAGTCGAACTCGGCCTATCAGGGGCTATTGGCTGCTGCAGCAGAAGTCGAGAGTTCGGTGATTGGAGAGGTTCCACCGCACCTTCGTGACGGGCATTATCAAGGGGCGCAACACCTTGGTCACGGTACTGACTATCGCACCCCACATGGGGATCCGAGGGGGTGGATTGAACAGCAGTACTTGCCCGAGGAACTGTCGGATTCGAGCTATTACGTTCCAACTGCGAACGGGGCCGAGGGTCGACTCGTTGAACGCTGGCGTGAGCGACGGGGGGACATCCCTAAATCGGACCCGGCCAGCGACAAGAATATGAGTTGATGTCAGCTGTCGATCTTGTGACCCTTCTTTGCGGACTGCTCGCTATGTGCTTTGCCGCGTCGCTTGCAGTGCTAGCAGGTCGAGTTCTTCGCAGTGTCCAAGCTCTCAACGCAGCAACCGAGTTGTTCCTCGCCGAGGCAGTGCCTGCAGTGCAAGAACTTCGTGAGGCCGCCGGCCGAGCAAGTTCCGAGGTTGATCGCATCGACGACCTACTCGAGGTGGCCGGCGCCATCGGCGATCGGGTCGATTCCGCAACCGAAGCTACCTATCGTGCGCTCACCTCTCCGGTGATCAAAAGCGTTGCGCTCGCTTCTGGCACCAGGCGCGCTGCTAGACGGTTGCGAGGCCGTAGTGCCACAAACAACGAGATGATTCCTGCTGGCTCTAGAAAGGGTTCTTGATGAGACGCATGTTTTGGTTGACTGTAGGAGTGGTAGCCGGTGCTTCAGGGACTATCTGGGCTGAGCGCAAAGTTCGGACCCAGCTCGACTCTCTGCAGCCCGATCACCTAGTTGTGATGGCACAAAAGCGGGCCACCTCTATGGGCCGTCAGTTGCTAGACGCAGCCTTAGAAGGCCGATCAGCAATGCAAGACCGAGAGGCAGAGCTGCGTGATCAGTACCACAGCCCACTCGTTTCGGAGTTCCCTCGGGAGGTAGTAGATATCTCTACGCGCCGAGTGACCGAGTCCCGTTCTTATCGCTGACTGTTAGCAGCAGCGGTAGCCCCGATAGTGTGGGGAAGTCATGTCTGCAACCCCGCCACGCCCATTGACGGCGAACGAACTTCGTTCGAAGTGGAATGAATTCTTTGTTGCGCGCGCCCATACACCTGTCCGCTCCGGCAGCCTGATTCCCACGCACCCTTCGGCTCCGATGTTTACGAACTCAGGGATGATGCCCTTTGTCCCGTACTTCTTGGGCGAGGAGACAGCCCCGTACGATCCTCCCCGTGCCGTCTCCATACAGAAATGCGTGCGAGCCGGTGGCAAGCACAACGACCTAGATGCCATTGGTCGCTCGCCCCGGCACCTTTCGTTCTTCGAGATGCTCGGAAATTTCAGCTTCGGTGACTACTTCAAGGATCAGGCAATCCCGTGGGCCTGGGAGTTTGTGACCGAGGTACTTGGCGTAGACGGGGACCGCTTGTGGGTGACTTGTCATGTCACTGACGATGAGGCCGAGGGAATCTGGGCAGATGTCGTCGGTGTGCCCCGAGACAGAATACAAAGGCTCGATAAAGACAATTTCTGGGAGATGGGCGAAACCGGCCCCTGCGGTCCTTCGACCGAGATCTTCTTTGACTTCGGCCCTAAGCACGGTCCCGATGGGGGACCGGCGAACGAACTTGCCGAACATCGGTTTGTCGAGATTTGGAACCTAGTCTTTACCCAGTATTTCCGAGGTGAGTCAGGTGAACTCACTGACCTACCCACGCGCAATGTGGATACAGGTGCCGGAATGGAGCGCATTCTTGCCGTGCTTCAAGGCAGCGCTTCGCTGTATACCGCTGATGTTCTTGCTGGCCTAGTGCAGCGGGCTGAACAGGTGACTTCGCACAAGATTGGAGAGTCAGAGATCACAGACATTGGCCTTCGCCTTCTGGCAGATCACACCAGAACTGCGGCGTTCTTGGTATCAGATGGGGTACTTCCATCGAATGAGGATCGCGGCTATGTGCTTCGCCGAATTATTCGGCGTGCTGTTCGATTTGGCTACATGCTCGGGGTCGAAAAGATGATCATGGCACCGCTGGTTGAGCGCTGCGTAGAAATCATGGGGGAGGCGTATCCCGAGTTAGTCACGCAACAAGATGCGTTGACCGAAATAATCGGCCGGGAAGAGGCGAACTTTCGCCAGACTCTCGCCCGCGGTTCTGTCCTACTCGACTCTGAATTGGCTGGCCTGGCGCCCGGCGACCAGCTCGACGGGCGAGTCGCCTTTGAACTGCACGACACCTTTGGCTTCCCCCTCGAAGTCACTCGTGAGATGGCCGAACTTCAGGGCCTAGAGGTCGATGTTGATGAATTTGACTTGGCAATGACAGAGCAGCGAGAGCGCTCACGTGCTGCCGGCAAAAAGACCGGAGTTGCAACTGGTCAACAAGTTGAGGCCGAACGCGCAGTGCTAGCGGCTTCAGGACCAACGGTGTTTACGGGCCGAGAAGAGGTCACCACAACTGCAACTGTGCTGGCAGTAATCGGCGAAGCAGTCTTTTTGGATAGGTCGCCGTTTTACGCCGAGTCAGGCGGGCAGATAGGTGACACCGGCAGGATTACATCCGAAACAGGCACTCTTGAGGTGATTGCGACGACGTATGCGATTCCTGGGGTGCTTCATCGACATCAGTTCCAAGTGATCCAAGGTGAGGTCAACCCGGGCCAACAGGTGGTTGCGACCATTGACGATGATCGTAGATCTGCAATACGGCGCAACCATACGGCCACTCACCTGTTGCATTGGGCTCTGCGAGAAGTCCTCGGCCAGCAGGTCAAGCAGCAGGGTTCCTCGGTAGATGCTGATCGATTGCGCTTCGATTTCTCTCACCATGGCGCAGTTACTGCAGAGGAGCTTGAGCGGATTGAGCAGCTTGCTAACGCTCAGGTGCTCTCCAACGGTGCTGTTCGGCACTTCGAGACAACGATGGACGAAGCTGTCGAACTTGGGGCGCTCGCATTTTTTGGGGACAAGTACGGCGAGAGAGTTCGCGTATTGCAAGCGGGGGATCAGAGCGTGGAACTCTGCGGAGGAACTCACGTTTCGGCACTTGGAAACATCGGTCTGATCCGGATTACTTCAGAAGGTTCGATTGGATCCAACGTCCGCCGGCTCGAAGCAGTAACCGGATATGCAACAGCGGCTCGGCTGCGGCATCAGGAGCAAACCCTGCAATCGGCAGCGGAATTGCTGGGCGTCGCTGCGGATGCAGTCCTTGAGGGAGTCAGCAAGAAGCTCGCAGATGTGAAGTCGCTTCGCGAGGAACTCAAAGCAGCAAGACAACAGCTTGCGGGAAGTCAGTCTGAGGATCTGGTGGCAGCGGCGGTTGATGGGGTGGTCATCGCCGAAGTATCGGCAGAGAGCAGGGAAGAACTTCGTGATTTGGCAGTTGCGATTCGCGATAAGCCAGGCATTTCAGCAGTAATCCTTGCAACCTCCCCGGGCGGAAAAGGTGTTGCGTTCGTAGCGGCTGTGAGTCAGGAGAGCGGCCTGAATGCTGGCGAACTGATAGCAGATGCCATCAAGATTGTGGGCGGCGGGGGTGGCAAGGGGGCCGAACTCGCGGCTGCTGGCGGTCGGCATCCGGAGAAGATCACCGAGGCGCTTGATCAGGTCCGAACCCTATTCTGATGAGGGCGCTTGGACTTGATCTGGGCTCGGTGCGAATCGGAGTCGCACTCTCGAACTCCGAGGGGACAGTCGCTGTTCCCTACCAAGTTGTGACACGCAGCAAGGATCGCAACGGCGATCATC
The DNA here is from genome assembly GCA_001025035.1 of Actinobacteria bacterium IMCC26207. Lineage (GTDB taxonomy): Bacteria > Actinomycetota > Acidimicrobiia > Acidimicrobiales > Microtrichaceae > IMCC26207. The sequence goes on along the minus strand of LCZK01000010.1, from coordinate 577,240 downwards.
GCAAGATTGCTGCACTCGTAGCAGAGGCAGAGGCTGAGTGCGTGGTGGTCGGAATGCCCTATTCGCTAGATGGGTCGATGGGGCCGGCAGCACGAAAGGCGCAAGCCGAGATCAAGCTCCTGCGGAAGTTGCTCACGGTTTCAGTTGAGACCTATGACGAGCGGTTTACTACGGTTACAGCAGACAGGTCCCTCCGGGAGATGAATCTGGGTGCAGCAGAGCGGCGGAAGATGGTCGACTCAGTGGCTGCTTCAATCATTCTTCAGTCATGGTTAGACCATCGACAGTCGGAAATATCAGCAGATGTCAGCAGCAACGAGATAAAGGATTTGGAAGCGTGAACTCGTCAGAGGAATTCGACCCAACGAGCGTAAAGCCTGTGGTACGTCGGCAGCGTCCGAAGCCCTCCTCCTCGGTCAAGCCAACCGCTGCGCAAGAATCTGCACCAGCGCAACGATCTGCAGCCGCGCAACGATCTGCAGCAGCGGAGCCAGCACGCACTGCTCGCCCTCAGGCCGCAGCTGATGAATATGTGGTGCTACCAGCCCCAAGCGGTGGCGGCCGCAACCTGATAGCAATCGGTGCCGTTAGCTTGCTTGTCCTTGGAATCATGCTGGGAAGCTTGCTGCTGTGGGCTTCGCGGACGATAAATCCATCCGGGGAGCAAGGTGAGGTTATTGCATCGCTCGTCGTTCCCTCAGGTGCGACTACTGCTTCCATAGCCGGACTGCTGGCCGAAAATGGCGTTGTCTCTGACGCTCGGATGTTCAGGTACTACACAGGCTGGAAGAATGCCGGACCGTGGAATGCTGGCGAGTACGTCGAATTCCGAGCCTCCTCAAGCTTTGATCAAGCAATTGAGGTACTTGATGCCGGCCCGGTTCCGATTCAGGCAAAAGTTGTTCGTGTGACAGAAGGAACCCGCCTGAAAGAGGCTCTGATCACAATTGCCGACCAGATGGGCACGATTACGGCAGAGCAACTTCAAGAGACCTTGGACTCAGGGAAGATTTTGTCGGCCTACAAGCCAGAGGATGTGACGAGTTGGGAGGGGCTGCTCTTTCCAGATACCTATGAGTTTGAAGAAACAGCTACACCTCAGGTGATATTGCAGACCATGGCCACTCAGATGGAAAAGGTGCTCGATGAGCTCGGCTACGACAAGGCTCAGGCCCTTCAAGGAAGATCTGCATACGAGTTGATCACCATTGCATCGCTCATAGAGAAAGAGACAGGTGCCCCAGTCGAGGAACGAGGCAAAATTTCTCGGGTGATCTCCAACCGCTTAGATGACTCAGAAACCCTTGGAATCGATGCCTCAGTTCTGTATGGCCTTGATCGTCCAAGTGGCGCACTCTCCAAGTCGGATTTAGCTTCGAATACGCCGTATAACACTCGCAAGGTGAAGGGTCTGCCGCCCACGCCGATCGCTCTACCTGGAAGGGCTTCACTCGAGGCGGCGATTGCTCCGACCGAGGGAACTTGGAAGTACTACGTGCTCACCTCGAATGATCCGCCCGAGCATCTCTTCACTGATTCTTATAACGAGTTCCTCAGGGCTAAGGACGACGCTCAAGCCAGAGGTGTTTTCTAGATGGTCGAACTGTTGGTGAGCGGCTCGACTCAGGTAGTTGGCGTTATCGGTGACCCAGTTGCGCATTCACTTTCTCCGGTCATTCACAACGCAGGGTTTGTAGCACTAGGTCTGGACTGGGTGTGCGTTGCGTTTCCTACGGGGACCGGCGCGGCAGCGGCAGCGCTACGTGGCATGAGCGCACTTGGAATTGCGGGCCTGTCAGTGACGATGCCTCATAAGGCTGCAGTCATTGACGAGCTTGATGGCATCACTGCTACCGCCGAGTTACTCAGGGCCGTGAACTGCATTTCACATTCGGAGTCTGGCCTCCAGGGCCACAACACTGACGGTGACGGATTCCTTGCTGCGATACGAGCCGACTTTGAATTTGATCCAGCTGGCAAGGTATGTGCCGTCCTAGGCGCTGGAGGCGCGGCGCGATCGGTAATCCTTGCCCTGGCCCAAGCAGGTGCAGCCGAGGTGCGAGTTGTGAATCGGACTCGGGAGTCTGCGGAGAAGGCTGTTCTTCTGGCCGGCGCAGCGGGACAGGTAGTCGAGGTCGAAGCAATTCGAGGGGCGGATTTGGTGGTCAACGCCACCTCTGTAGGCATGGCCGGAACCGGTTCGGGATCTACTCTGGACATGCCCTGTAACCCATCGTTGTTGGGACCCGATCAGATTCTGGCGGATCTGATCTATCACCCCAGGCAAACTGAGCTCATGCGTCAGGCGGAGCTTCAGGGTTGTCGGGTTTCGAACGGTTTGTCCATGCTGATCCACCAAGCCGCAGTTGCATTCGAGATATGGACGGGCCACAAGGCGCCAATCAATGCCATGACTCGTGCGACCGAAGCCGCTGTTTCTAGATGAGTTCAGAGAAAAGTTGAATTATTGGCCCGAACCTGCCGATGTATTCCTCACAGCTTGTCGCACCGGCGACAATTATTCGGAGGACTTCACGTGCCGCTACAAGGGACAATCGACAGCTTTCCATTAGCGGATGTGTTGAGTCTGCTGAATTCCTCGTCCAGACTCGGTCGGCTAACGGTTCGAGGCGACCGGCACACTGGCTGGATCGAGGTTGCAGGTGGATTCTTGAATGCTGCCGAGATCGAAGGAAAGGCGAGTCTTGAACCCCGATGCGCGCTGTTCGAACTTCTGCGCTGCACGGGCGGTGACTTCGAGTTTCTAGCCCTGGACAAGGTTGAGCTGTCTGACGCAACGGTAGAAGGGACCTCCCTAGCGGACTGTCTAGAGGAATCTGAGCTCAGACTGAAGCGGTGGGAAGAAATCGAACAAGTACTTCCGTCTACAGCGCATCGAATTGAACTGGTTCGCCAGTTGCCGAGCGATGAGATTGTTGTAGACCCGCTGCTCTGGTCACTGCTCGTTGCAGTTCAAGGAACATCGGCTGTCTGCGATGTAGTGGAGCGAGTCAGGGCAGATGAGCTTGATGTGTGCGCTGCACTAGCTCTGTTGGTAGCTGAAGGTCTTGCCAAGGTCTCTGAGCCCCTTGATGCAGCCGCTTTTGATGCAGCCGTTCTGGATGAGGCTGCTGTTGATACTGAAACTCACCCGCAGATACCTGTCTCTGTGCCGATCGAAGTGGTGGAAACTCCTTTCCCCCAGCATTTTCCGATTGATGACCTTGTTGGCTCAAGCGAAGCAGACTCCTCGGACCTGTGGCATCGGACCGAAGAGTTTGTAGCTCCGCCTGCCACAGATTCCACTGCGGATTCTCTGGACACTGCGGTTTCAATGGAGACCGTGACTGCGGCAGCGGCATGGGATCAGCTTGTCTCGCCGCTGCAGGATCTTCAGGAACTCGATCCCGCCTCCTATGAGGAGTTAGAAGACACACCGTCAACACAGGAGGATGTCTTTCGGCAGATGTCCACGCTCAGCCCTCAAGCCGCTGATGCGATTGCAGCAGCTCTCAACGCCCGTCCGGTACTTGATCACGAAGGCTCCGTTGTTGTGAGCGGCCGAGACGCAGACAACTCAGACGCTCATCAGTTCGAGTCGACCATCGTAGAAGCCCAGCTTGCTAGCGAAGACTCGAGCGATGACATGCTCGGCTTGGTTTCGCCACAAGGGGAGTTCCCCGCTGTTGCTGGACTCGGCGAAGATGAGGGCCCCTTGGGTCCGATCTCGTTCATTGGCTCGTTCTAGTGGGAGTAGCAGTTCAGCAGAATCCCTTCTCGACGAACCCGGTCCAGCGAGAAGAGTCCCACAGGGGTTCAATACAACTACCATTGCCTAAAGATGTTGCAAGAAAAGGTCAGAAATATGCAGTTAAAGGAATTCAGAAAGTCGTGACTGATACTCGACTTGATGAATCAAATCCTGATGAGCCGCTTCCGGACTCAGCCTGCCGTGGTTGGGTTGACCCTCCGGAGCAGGCTCGTATTGAGGCGCTCTTTGTGCTCGCCGGTCTTGGACTTGGCATTCAGCGAACAGATGTAGTCACCACCCCGGTTTGGCTTGACCTCTCAGAGGTTGAAGCTATGGATGCCATCGGTGAACCCCAGGGCGGATTGACTCACGTAGAGATCGTCATGAAGGACTCCACCGTTGTTGGCGCTGGGTGGACCGAGGCTTTTTGTACGGCTGTTGTCAGTGCACTTTCAGGCCATTCTGCTGTCGAAGCCCAGACAGAGGATCAGGCATACCTCCCGGTCGATCTTGATGCGACACATGGTGAACTTCAGGAAGATCCGCCAAATTTCTTTGCCGAGGCCGCTCAGGTTTCGAGTGATCCCGTCCTTGAGGTGGCACCCCCTGTGGTGCGTGACCGATCTCGCTTAGCCGAGGCTGCATCAGCCGAGGCTGGATCAGTACAGGCCGGATCAGTAGAGGGCGGGTCTGTAGATGCTGGATCAGTAGAGGCCGGATCAGCCGAGGGACTCGAGTTTGAAGTTGCCGCTGCTCCGAGCGAGCAGGCAGCTGTTGCGCCTGAACCAGTTCAGTCGCTCAGTGATGTCGCCCCAGTAGATGGAACTTCCGCTGGCTTAGAACTCGAAGACGTGGTGTATCTCGGCGGCTACCCCGGCCAGACGAAGAAGCGCAAGAACTGCACCGCAGTCCTCACACGCACTGGACTCGAGGTAGTCGGTCCTGCTGACCTTCGTTTTCGGATGTCTTGGGATTCCGTGACCTCGGTCGAGCCGCAGAATTCAGACGAAGCTAGATTCCGAATGAATACCAAGATCCATCGTGATTCCTCTGCTCTAGTTATCGAGTGTGATCAAGGTATTACCCTCTTACTCGAGGCTCGGGACTGTTCCACGGTGCCGCTTCGCTCGGCAATTACTCAATTGCTGGCTGGCCTTCCCGTCTTAGTCGTGTGACTGATACCGCCGAGCAACATATTTGTCTGGTTGGACTCTCCGGGTCAGGGAAGTCAACCGTTGGACCGATCCTTGCTGGGCGGTTGCGCCTCGGAGCTTGTGTTGACCTGGACATGGTGATTGAGCAACGTCTTGGTAGCTCTGTGAGTGAGATCTTTGCCGATAAGGGCGAGGTGGCGTTTCGTCAGTGTGAGTCAGAGGCGCTTCAAGAGGCGCTCGCAGGACCAGTAGCGGTGATTGCTACCGGCGGGGGCGTTGTCCTCGATCAGACAAATCGAATCTTGCTGAGCAGACAAGCAACAGTCGTTTGGCTGAGGTGCAGCGTTTCAGACCTTGCAGATCGCCTGACAGACGCAGATGGGTCGCGACCCCTGCTGGCCGGCGATCTTGAATTCGCGTTGCATCGACTCGCAGAGGAGCGCAATGCCTTGTACTCCAGCGTTTCTGATTTCGTTATTGACGTTGATGGCTTGGATCCTCAAGCCGTTTCAGAGGAAGTTATTCAGGCACTCTCGTGATCACCCTTGAGCTTGACTTTCCAGATGGACGAACCTGCCCCGTTTTAATTGGTGCAGGGGCGCACCATGAGTTGTCCGCCAGAATCCCGGAGCGTGCTCAGCGTGTTGCCGTAGTCACCCAGGCTGACCTGCCTGTTCAGGTTGAAACCGGACGTGAAACAAAGGTGTTCCTGATCGGTCAGGGCGAGCAGCACAAGACGATGTCAACAGTCGAGTCACTCTGTTCGCAGTTCGCTGCGTGGGGTCTGACTCGAAGCGACTGTGTTGTCGGAGTCGGCGGAGGCATCGTGACCGACGTAGCTGGATTCGCTGCGTCTGTCTATCACCGCGGGATGCAGGTGATTCACGTAGCCACAACCTTGATGGCACAGATTGACGCAGCAATCGGTGGTAAGACCGGAGTCAATTTGGCTCAGGGCAAGAATCTGGTCGGCACCTACTGGCAGCCATCGGCAGTGATTTGCGATACAGATCTACTCCTCACCCTTCCGAAGCGAGAGTGGCAGTGCGGACTGGGTGAATTGGCCAAGTATCACTGGCTTGGCGGAGGCAATCTTGATGCGCTCCCAATTGATGAGCGAGTCGCAGCCTGCGTACAGATCAAGGCAGATATTGTCTCTGAAGACGAGCGTGAGTCTGGCCGACGCGCGATCTTGAATTATGGCCACACCTTGGCTCATGCCTTGGAGATAGCCGGAGATCACCAATTGCGTCACGGCGAGGCGGTTGGAATTGGCTTAATGTACGCCGCCGAATTGGCAAGTCTCATGGGCCGAATTGATGGCGACGCTGTCCAAGAACACCGCAGAGTGCTTGCCGGGTATGGCCTTGCAAGTGAGCTACCTGCCGGATCTGACAACGAGGAACTGATGCACCTGATGAGCCGGGACAAAAAAGTTCTTGATGCCGGTTATACCTTCGCCTTGCTCGGGAGTACTGGTGTCGAGGTGGTCAAATACGTGGATCCAGTTCTCATGCGTGAAGCCCTTGAGGCTATGCGCCCGTCAGCCTGAGCAGCGCAGATCGCCGAAGTGAGCGCAGTTCAGAGGGCCTCAACTGACATACTGAACAGTCTTGTGGTTCTGCGCCCGAAACTGTCGACGACCTTGGAGCGAGCAAACGGATGAGTGATGAAGATCTGAGTGAGGTGACCTCACGGCAGAGCGCCCAGCGATCGTTGTTGGTTCTCTCTGGAGCGAACTTGCAGCTTTTAGGGTCTCGACAGCCCGAGATATATGGATCGGCCACCCTCGAGGATCATATGAGTGCTGCTCGTGATGAAGCTCGTGGCCTTGGATTTTCCCTTGAGTCCTTACAGTCCAATCACGAGGGTGATCTAGTGGATGCAATTGGGAAAGCACGCAGTGTGCATGACGCAATTATCATCAACCCTGGAGCCTTCACTCATTACTCTTGGGCTATTCACGACGCCCTCGCAGCTTGTGAGTTTCCGATCATCGAGGTACACCTCTCGAACCCGCATCGGCGTGAGGCCTGGCGGCACCTGTCAGTAGTCAGTTCTGTAGCAACGGCTGTGATCATGGGCCTCGGTGCAAGTGGCTACCCGATGGCAGTTCGTGCAGCAGCAGCTTTGCTGGACACGCAGCAACCCGGGTTGGCAGAGGCGTCCACGCAAGAGTGAACAGGTCTGGGCTGCGACTCACCGCTTGGATCGGGACGGCCATGGTTGCCGGTTCCCTCACTCTCAGCCTGCTTCTGTTGCTGCTTCACTACCTGCCCGCTCAGGAGTTCAGCCCGCGTCTGATGGCGGTGGCTGGCATGGACGGTCAGCTACTCCTGCTGTGTGGGGGAGTTGCCTTGTTTGGAGCGGCTCTGATGATGGGTGAGATTCGAAAGAATCAAAGATCTTGTTTTCGTTATTCTGCAGCTTTGCTCGCAGTTCCCTGGTTGGCATTCTTCTTTGTTGCCCACCCAATTCTTTCAGGGTGGGCTGAGCCTGCAGCTGAGGACGAAGTCCCTGAGTTCACACTCTTGGTGCAGAACTTGTGGTACCGAAACGAAGATCCAGAGGCACTGGCGCAACAGTTGCTCGCACGCAATTCACAGGTCATGGTTCTGCTGGAGTACACCCCCTCACATGCACATGCCTTTCAGGATGCGGGAGCACTGGGTCAGTATCAGTATCGATGGGAACTTGTTGAGCCATATGGCCACGGGATTGCTGTGTTCAGTTCCATTCCGTTTATCAATCCACAGGACCTAGATCTGTCCGGCTCTGGTGTGAGAATGGAATTGCAACTGCCCAATTCATCAGTCGAATTGTTTGCAGTTCACTTCAATGCGCCCACTTCGGTCTGGGATATTCCGCGCTGGCGTAGCGACTTCGAACGAGCAACTGCCATCTTGGAACAGGCCGGTCCTCGAACTGTTGTTGCCGGAGATTTGAACGCAGATTGGGGACACATTCGCTTTCGGCAGCTGCTCGCACAGGCAGACCTCAGGGATGCGCAAGATGTTCGATCCGTTGGTTTCGCAACGACATGGCCTGCCTCTGCGCACTTTCCAACCTTATTGAGACTTGACCATGTGCTGCTCGGACAGGGAATGGAGTTGAACTCCTTTGAGCGACTGCCTCGGAATAGTTCAGATCACCGTGGGCTTCTAGCCCGTCTGAGCCTGCTGAAGCCTGCTCCTTAATGCAGCCTTGACGCGAGGGTGCAGGGTCAACGAGGCCATACTGTGTACCCATGGCCGTAACCGAAAATCTCACTCCAAGCTTGTCCGCTGATCAGTTCCCGCCTATGGAGTTTCCTCGGCGCACGGAGCGTCTTCGCAAGATGATGAGCGAAGCGAGTTGGGACGGGCTCGTGGTCACCAATTTGACGAACATTCGCTATCTCACAGGGTTCACTGGATCAGCAGGAATTCTGCTTGTGACATCCGAGGAGTTGGTCTTTGTGAGCGACGGTCGCTACCGCGACCAAGCTGCTGCAGAGATCCAGTCCACCGGAATTGAGTGTCGAATTGAGATCGTTGCAGCAGACCCCGACGGATGCATCGCCGAGGCTGCCAAGCTTGCGGGTGTGACCTCGGTTGGCCTCGAGGCACAGACCGTCACCTGGGCTGCGCAGCGAAGGTGGCAGTCAGAACTGTTCACTACAGGAGAGATCGCTGCCACAAACGGGATCGTTGAGGAGCTTCGCCTGATCAAAGACGCAGGGGAGGCAGCAAGGATTCGCGCAGCATGTGCGATCGCAGATGAAGCGCTGCTGCAGATCCGACCTCGACTTGGTGATGGGCCAACAGAGATTGAATTTGGCCTCGAGTTGGATTCCAGAATGCGCGAACTCGGTGCAGCCGATCTGAGCTTTGAGACGATTGTGGCCTCGGGACCAAATGGCGCAAAACCGCATCACCGCCCTTCGAGCCGAAGGATTGTTGAAGGGGATCTTGTGGTGATTGATTTTGGTGCGTTGATCGATGGTTACCACTCCGATATGACCAGAACGGTCGCAGTCGGAGACGTAGGTGATGAACGACGCAACATGCTCGATGTGGTGCTTGCTTCTCAACAGGCGGGAGTGGACGCTATTCGACCGGGTGTCGCAGCAGCAGAGGTGGATGCTGCTTGTCGCAAGGTCATAGTCGAAGCCGGCCTAGGTGAAGCGTTCTTGCATTCCACTGGTCACGGGGTAGGGCTCGATATTCACGAGGAGCCACGAGTCTCGACTCGCTCTACTGCTACTCTTCGCCCTGGCCACGTAGTGACCGTGGAGCCTGGTGTGTACTTGCCAGAGCTTGGCGGGGTTCGCATTGAGGACACGCTGCTGGTTACCGAAGGCGGCTGCGATCGCCTGACATTGGCACCGAAGAACCCCGCACTTGTTTGAGATTAAGCGCACGGCTTCTTCCCGCATGCACACGAAGCAGAACGGACAGACAGAGCACCATGGCACAGATTTCCACCTCTGATTTTAAAAACGGCATGTCTATCGACCTCGATGACGGACTCTTCTCGATAGTTGAGTTTCAACATGTCAAGCCGGGAAAGGGTGGTGCTTTTGTTCGGACGACGCTGCGGAATGTTCGAAATGGTGCAGTCGTGGAGCGCACCTTCCGAGCTGGAGAAAAGATGGAGCGCGCCATCATTGATAAGCGAGAGATGCAGTTGCTCTATCGCGATGGCGATGACTACGTGTTTATGGATAACAGCACCTACGACCAGTTGAACGTTGCAAGTGACACGCTTGGCGACAGGGCGCTGTACATGGTGGACTCATCCATGGCTCAGCTCATGATGTATGACGATGAGATCATCGGTATAGAACTCGCCGCTTCAGTGGAACTCAACATTGCCGAGACTGAACCTGGCGAAAAGGGTGATCGTGTCTCGGGAGCAAAGAAGCCTGCGACACTCGAAACTGGTCTTGTTGTGCAGGTTCCCTTGTTCATTCAACCGGGTGAGCGCATCAAAGTTGATACCCGCTCCGGCGAGTTCATCTCACGGGCGTGAGCTCAGCAGACGGCACAGCCGAGCCACCGGCTAGCGAGGTTCAGCCATCTGAGTCCCAGGATTCCATGGCAGAGGCTGATGCCAACTTGGCCTCAGCCGAGGTGAGCCAGTCAGTCATAGATTCTGTGCTCGATGCAGACTCGCGTGTCGAACAAATCCAAGTTGTTGCCGCCCAACCACTGCGCTCAGTTGCGGGCGGACGTCACGAAGCCCGCGAACGAGCAGTTCACCTGCTCTACGAGTCCGAGATCAAGTCCCTACCGATTCAAGAGGTTCTTGACGCGCAAGTTCTGGTTCCAGATTCGTATACCGAGAGGCTGGTCCTGAGAGTGGAACAGCACAAACTGGAATTGACTGAACTGATTGGTCGACTCGCTCGAGGCTGGTCGGTCGAGCGTATGCCCACGCTAGATTTGGCACTGCTTCGAGTTGCGTGCTGCGAATTGGCTTACTTTCCCGAGATTCCTCGAGGGGTAGTGCTCTCCGAGGCAGTGGCGCTGGCGGGCCACTACGGCACCGATGATTCCTCAAAGTTCGTGAATGGTCTGCTGACAGCGGCGGCTGACGAGCTTCGACCTGCCTGAGCCGCAGGGTCCAGGCTCTGGGCTCGCAGGTATCTAGGTAGTTGGACTACTCAAACTCGGGCCCTGCATGGATTGCAGGTGAATTTGTGGATCTGCCCTTCACATGCGGAGGGGTACATGCAACACTGCTAACGAAGTCCGGCGCAGGCAAGGCTGGACAAGGCGAGTAGTGCGGCTAAATCTATTACGGGTAGGGGAATGAGTTGAGTACGTCACCTTTGACCAGCATTGTTTCGTCCGGACGGGGTATGACCCGCAGAGAAATGCTGAAAGGTCTTGGATTTGGGGTGGGTGCGACTGTTCTAATTAGCGGTTGCGTTGTTCCTGCGCCCAGTGAAAACCCTCGGCTACCGCCAGCGGGTACCCCGGATGTATCTCCCTTCCTTGATGGCGTCATTGCGGGTGATCCCGCACCAGACGGCGCATTGATTTGGACCCGCGTAGAGCCACGAGTTGTTGGCGCCGATATGCCCGTTCTCTGGACGGTTGCAGACGATGCAGCGTTTACCTCTATCCGCGCCGCCGGATTAGCAACTGCGAATGCTGCCGAGGGATACGCCGTCACAGTTCCGGTGACTGGACTCGATCCGCATAGCTGGTACTACTACCGGTTCGAGGCAGCCGACCAGAGTGGTTCCCAAGTGGTGAGCCGTTCAGGTCGCCTGAGAACAGCTCCTGCTGCTGGATCCTCACCCGATCGCTTGAGGTTTGCCTTTGCTTCCTGCCAGCAGATTAATGACAGCTGGTTTAACGCCCATGCAGCAGCAGCGGCCGAGCCAGATCTTGATTTCTTCATGCACCTTGGCGACTACGTGTACGTCTCGGACACGAACACCCTGAGTCGTGAGGATTACCGTCAGACCTATCAGCGGTGGCGCAAGCAGCCCTTGCTTCGGGATCTGCACGCAGCATTGCCCATGGTTGCTATGTGGGACGATGGCGAGTTCTATAACGGCATCAGTAAGAACGGTCCGGCCGATCGGCTGAGGGCTGCTAAAGAGGCTTGGTTCGAGGCCTTCGCAGTGAATGATCCGGGGGGTTTACAGGCGTACCGTCGGTTCGGATGGGGCGACCTCGTAGACCTGTCGATGATTGACGTCCGGGCGTACCGTGACGACCCCTTGGACAACATCGTCTATACCGATAACGGCGGTGCCTACGATCCAAGCCGGAGCACCCTTGGAGCAGAACAGTACGAGTGGTTCACCCAAGGTCTTGCTTCTTCCGAAGCCGCTTGGCGTGTCATCGGTAATCCCTACAACATCAGTCCGTGGAAGCTCGTCAACTTAGAGTTCCTGCGAGCGCTTCGACCCGATCTTCCGCCGAATGCTGGAATTTATGCTCCGAATGAAGCTTGGGATGATTACCTTCAAGAGCGCCGCGACTTGCTGCAGTTCCTGATCGACCAAGGAGTTTCAGACACGATCTTTGCAAGTGGTCACACGCATACGGCTTTGGTGAGCGAACTGCGCGTCGACTACGACCGTCCTAGCACTCCCGTTGCCGCATTCGATTTCTGCACAGGTTCGATGACCGCTGACCCTGATCCCCGGAAATCATTTCTTGGAGATCTGCCTGAAGACGTTGCAGAAGAAGTGCTTCGGGCCGCAGAGCGCATCGTGCTCAACTCAAATACGCCTGCTTTGAGGCACATCAACCTGATCGATCAGGGATATACGGTGGTTGACATAACACCTGAGGAAACCCTGGTTACGATCCGAAACATTGACACCACGAACCCTGATGCAGAGGCTGTAGATGGTGCTCGGTTCCGAGTGCGTAAGGGGTCTCAGCGTATCGAGGTGCTGCCTACCCCTACGCATAAGGGTTCCTTCGCCTAGCTCTGCGTCGGCGTTCTTCTGTCAGACCGCCTTCTGGCGACCTGCTAACATGTAAGCCTGTACGTCACGGTGGTCCCGAGAGGCCACTACGCACAGAAAGGCCATGCCTGTGGCAGAACGTGAACGAAGGATGTCGCGCCCCTACGGGGGCGTTTTTGTTGCCCGGTCACGCATCATGGACGGCGAGGATATAACCCGGGCCTTACGCCGCATGGCGCATGAGATTCTTGAACGCAACCACGGCAGCGAAGAACTCATCCTGATCGGATTGCAGACTGGTGGCGTGCAACTTGCGCATGCCCTTGCAGCCACGCTCGAGGATATTGAGGATCTTGAACAGCATTCGCTGCCAGTGTGCACGCTTGATGTGGCCTTGTACCGCGATGACATCGGCATCCGACCTGTGATCCCCGAAGAAGTGACCGACATACCCTTCGACTTGGATTCGAAGGTTGTAGTTCTCGTCGATGATGTTCTGTTTACTGGCCGCACCATTCGAGCTGCACTCGACGCCGTCATTGACTTTGGACGGCCAAAAATGGTGCAACTGGCTGTCATGGTTGATCGCGGCCATCGCGAATTGCCGATTCGACCAGACTTTGTTGGAAAGAATCTGCCCACGAGAAGGCACGAGCTCGTCAACGTCACCATGGACGGGGTCGAACTCGGTGAGTTGCAGAAGTCGTGAGCAGCAGCATGAATTCCTTGAATGCTCAAGAGGCTCGGGATAAAGGTCGCAGCCAACGTGCGCACCTTCTTTCGATAGCGGACCTTGACCGCGAGGAGATCGAAGAGTTGCTCCGTGTCACCGATACCTTCGTAGAGGTCGGTCGCCGCCCAATCCCGAAGGTGCCAGCTCTGCGAGGGCGCACAGTTGTGATGTTGTTCTTCGAGGATTCAACGAGAACTCGTTTGAGTTTCGAGACAGCAGCCAAGCGTCTGTCGGCTGACACGATGTCTTTTTCGGTCTCCTCCTCATCTCTGAATAAGGGTGAGTCGGTTCGAGACACCATTGAGACCATCGAGGCAATGGGAATCGACGCTGTGGTTGTTCGCCATAAATCCTCTGGAGTGCCAGCGCAGATTGCACGCTGGACTTCTGCCTCGGTCATCAACGCTGGTGACGGTTGGCATCAGCACCCAACTCAAGCGCTCTTAGATGCCTACACTGCCCGTTCGCATTTGGGGTCACTTGAGGGTCGCAGAATTGCGCTGGTTGGAGACATCAAGCACTCCCGGGTGGCGCGCTCGAACATTGAGATCTTCACTGCCCTCGGTGCACAGGTCACCCTTGTTGCTCCTCGTACCCTGTTGCCCGCATCACTGAGTGCTTGGCCGGTACAGGTCAGCCAGGATCTTGATGCTGTGCTGCCGACGGTGGACGTCTGTTACTTGTTGCGTATGCAACAGGAGCGAATGACCGAGGCACTTGTGCCCTCCCTGCGTGAATACACCGCTACCTACGGCCTGACTTCGGCTCGTGCGGATCGAATGGCGGACGGCGCAATCATCATGCATCCAGGACCGATGAACCGTGGCGTAGAGATTGCGAGCGAGGTCGCAGATCGGCCAAGTGCAGTCATTACAGAGCAGGTTGCAAATGGGGTAGCTGTGCGTTCTGCAGTTCTCTTCACCTTGCTCGGTGCAGGCCGGCAGCAAAGCAGTAGCGCTGCTTACGCGGCAAACGTATCCAATGAACTACCTATCCAAACTGATTCTGTTCTCGCAGAAGAACTCGCACATGCTGAGGAAGCCACATGATCCGCCATCCAGACACTGTGATTAAGGGCGGACGCCTCATTGATGCCTCGGGTGAGCAATCAGGAGACATCCTTATCTCCGATGGCCAGATCGTCGCTGTGGGGCAAGATTTGCAGGGGGAGATTCTGATCGATGCAGGTGGCTGCATCGTCTCGCCGGGCCTCGTTGACCTTCATGCCCATCTTCGCCAGCCAGGCAAGGAAGAGACCGAGACCATTGCGAGCGGTGCGCGAGCTGCTGTTCTAGGTGGATACACCGCAGTCCTAGCTATGCCCAACACCACCCCGACCATTGACTGCGCAGCAGTAGTGCGAGAGGTACTCGAGCTCGGGCGGGCCTCAGTCTGCGACGTTCACACCACTGGGGCAATAACGGTTGGGCGCGCCGGCGAACAACTTGCACCCATGGCCGAGATGGCTGCGCTTGGAGTAAAGGTCTTTACTGATGACGGCACTGGGGTTCAAGACGATCGCTTGATGCGGCGTGCCATGGAGTACGCAAGCGGACTCGGCCTTACCTTGGCACAGCACTGTGAGGTGAACTCCCTCTCGGAGGGAACCTGCATGCATGAGGGTGAATGGTCGGCACGGCTTGGCCTTCCTGGCCAGCCAAGTGAATCTGAAGAGCTCATGGTCATGAGAGATATTGCTCTTGCCAGATTGACAGGAGCCAAGATTCATTTCCAGCACATGTCTACTGCTGGATCCGCAGCGCTGATTGCAGCCGCTAAAGCCAAGGGTATGTCTGTCACTGCCGAGGCCGCACCGCATCATTTCACGCTGACTGATGCTTGCTGTGAGCACTATGACGCAACGTTCAAAGTTCATCCTCCCCTTCGATCGCAGTCAGACCTTGAGGCAATCAAGAACGCTCTCGCCGCCGGCTCACTCGATGCCATCGCTACAGATCACGCACCACACGCGGCTGAAGATAAGGAGCTTCCCTTCGATCAGGCGCCACCTGGAATGTTGGGACTTGAATATGCGCTAGCTCTAGCGTTCTCTGAGCTTGTAGATGGTGGCGAAATGACCGAGGCCGAAGTGTTGGCAGCGATGTCTTGGCGACCGGCTGCGATTGCGGGAATGGATAACCACGGCCAGCGTCTAGTTGTGGGAGTCCCCGCAAATCTGTGCGTTATCGACCCCTCACAACGCTGGGTGATCGACGCGACAGGGGGAGCCTCACTCAGTCGTAACGTTCCGTATGTAGGCAAAGAGGTGCGAGGAAAAGTGCGCCACACGATTGTGTTCGGTGAGGTAGTTGTTCGTGACGGGGAGGTTCAGAGATGAGTATTCAACCAGCAGTCATCGTGCTCGCAGATGGAACAGTATTTGAAGGTGAGTCGTTCGGAGCGAGCCCTGCAAGTGGAATCACCACTGGCGAGTTCGTCTTTAACACCGTGCTCAGCGGCTATCAGGAAGTGATCTCCGATCCGTCATACGCAGGGCAGATCATCACCTTCACTGCACCCCATATTGGCAACTACGGCGTGAACAGCACCGACGAGGAATCTGTCAATCCGAGGTGCGAAGGAATCGTTGTTCGTGAGTTGTCTCGCAGGGCAAGCAGTTGGCGGGCTGAGGGAGACCTTGTCTCGTACCTTGAGCAACACGGAATCGCTGGGATCGGTGGGATCGACACCAGAAGATTGACACGACATTTGCGAGACAACGGAGCGATTCCGGGCGCTTTCGGAACGGCATCAGAGTCCGAACTCGCTGCTGCGGCAGCTAGCGCTCCAGGCACTGAGGGCAGAGACCTAGTAGCCAGCGTCACCACAGCTCAGGCCTATACCGTGCCAACCAGCAGTGGATCTTCCCGGCGAATTGTGGCCCTTGACCTTGGCATCAAGACAACGATCCTCCGCAATTTGGCCGAGTACGGAACCGTCGAAGTGGTACCGGCTTCAACGAGTGCAGAGCAGATCCTTGCTCTCAGTCCCGATGGTGTCTTTGTCTCGAACGGTCCTGGCGATCCCGCAGCGGTTGCTCACGTACCGGAGACCCTGCGGGCTCTGCTCGGGACGGTGCCAGTCTTTGGAATCTGCATGGGCCACCAGATGCTCGCTACTGCACTTGGTGGTACTACGTACAAGCTGCCCTTCGGCCATCACGGCGGAAATCACCCCGTTCGAGACCTGACCACGAACAAGGTCGAGATTACGAGTCAGAATCACAACTACTGCGTGGACGTAGATGCCATAGCGAACGTAGAAGTGACCCACCGGAACTTGAACGATTCCACGGTCGAGGGATTTGCCTGTGAGGAGCTCTCTGCGTTTGCAGTTCAACATCATCCCGAGGCCGGACCAGGTCCACACGACAGCAGGTATCTGTTTGAACGCTTCGCCGAACTGATGGACCGGTCTGCCTCGTGAAGTCAGCTCAAGCGGTCCTGCACTGCAGAGGCCTCTTCTTTCAGGTGGTCTTGTACCCCTTGAACAATGACTTTCTCGACCCGTCCGCCGAGCAGCGGGATATGAACCTTGACCTCGCCACGGACGGATCGCACCGCAGAGTCCCCTTGTTGGGCAAGTGCGGCAGATGCGTTCGCTTTCAGGAGCTGAGAAGCTTGGTCTGCCAAGAATCGCACCTGAGCCGACATGTCCTTCAACGTCCAAGTCGTCTCTTCAACCCAGGCAACATCGTTCGGGTCGATAAAGCGAGAGGCCTCTTTGGGAAGGTCCACAGCGAGCACGTAGTGAAGCCGAACCACTGCAGTGTGAGCATCACGCTTGATGTCGAGCACCTCAGGGGTGCTCGTGGCCGAAAGGTCTGTCAAAGAACTCCAGAACTCGGAGTCAAGGTAGACCTCGAGCACCTCATGGGTGGTGGCCGACCATTTTTGTTCCTCAGTAAATTTCACCTTCACAGCGTTGCACAGTCAGGTGCAAGCAGAAGGGATTTTTGCAGGGCGAAGCCTTTCGTTCAGTCCCACACAAAACAAGCAATCCCCGCTACAGCATTTCTTGAAGAAGGGTTACCTCATGCCGCGCCGTGAAGACATTGAATCCATCCTGTTGATTGGTTCCGGACCAATCGTGATCGGGCAAGCCTGCGAGTTTGATTACTCGGGGACTCAGGCCTGCAGGGTGCTCAAGGAAGAGGGCTACCGGGTCATTCTGGCGAATTCAAACCCCGCCACCATCATGACTGACCCTGATTTTGCTGATGCTACGTACATCGAGCCGCTAGTAGCTGATGTCCTCGAGCGCATTCTCGACAAAGAGCGACCCGACGCTGTGCTTCCAACTCTCGGAGGGCAGACGGCTCTGAACCTTGCGATGGAGCTTTCAGATACGGGGGTGCTCGACGCCTATGGGGTGGAACTCATCGGCGCCGACGCTCAGGCCATCCGTACAGCAGAGGATCGTGATCTCTTTAAGCAGGCGATGATCGAAATTGGGCTCAATGTGCCGGAGTCCGGGATTGCGCACGATATGACTGAAGCCGCAGCAGTGCTGGGCCAGCTTGGTCTGCCAGTAGTCATCCGCCCGGCCTACATCCTCGGTGGCAAGGGAACAGGAATTGCCTCCACCCAAGCCGAGTTCGAGTTCATGGTTGGCCGTGGCCTCGATGCAAGCCCGATCACAGAGGTGCTCATTGAGAAGTCCATCGCAGGATGGAAAGAGTTTGAGCTTGAAGTCATGCGCGATAAGGCCGATAACTGCGTGATCATCTGTTCGATTGAGAACTTTGATCCAATGGGAGTCCATACGGGTGACTCAATCACCGTCGCACCAGCTCAGACGCTGACCGACGTTGAGTATCAACTCATGCGCGATACGGCCTTTCAGGTCATGCGTCGGGTGGGGGTAGAGACGGGCGGCTCCAACGTGCAGTTTGCAGTCCATCCCGAGACGGGGGAGCAGGCGATTATTGAGATGAATCCGCGAGTGAGTCGCTCCTCGGCGCTTGCATCCAAGGCCACTGGGTTCCCGATAGCCAAGATCGCTGCAAAGCTCGCCGTGGGGTACACCCTGGACGAGATCCCTAACGACATCACCAGAATGACTCCGGCAAGCTTTGAGCCCTCCATTGATTATGTGGTGACCAAAGTTCCGCGTTGGGCGTTCGAGAAGTTCCCGGGAGCTGAGCCCACTCTGGGCACGCAGATGCAATCAGTGGGCGAGGTGATGGCCATTGGGCGTACCTTCCCCGAATCCCTGCAGAAGGCAATGCGCTCACTCGAACAAGGTCGCGCTGGACTCAACTGTGACGCAGCTGAGCAACTGTTCGATCAGGTCGAAACTGTCGAGCTAATGGCTCAAGCTGCTATCGGAACACCCGATCGGATCTTCCAAGTTGCATCTCTTCTCCGTCGCGGTGTGAGCGTGGAGGATGTGTTCCAAGCAACAAAGATTGACCGCTGGTTCCTTGATCAAATACTCATGTTGTGTGAGGAGCGAAGCACGCTTGAGTCTCACAAGACATCTGGTTCAACGGCTGGTGATGTCGTTGCATCCATGGACCGTCGAGACTGGCGTCGCGCTAAGCAGCTTGGTTTTGGAGATTCGCAGTTGGCGTACCTCTGGGATATGAGTGAAGAGGAAGTTCGAGCGGGCCGGCTAGCAGCTGGAGTTGAGGTGACGTACAAGACCGTCGACACCTGCGCCGCAGAGTTCGAGGCAGAAACCCCGTATCACTACGGCACCTATGAGGACGAGAGCGAGGTTGCTCCTTCGAGTAGAGACAAGGTGATCATCCTGGGCTCTGGGCCGAATCGGATCGGGCAGGGGATCGAGTTTGATTACTGCTGTGTTCATGCATGCTTCGCTCTGTCGGATGCGGGTTTCGAGACGATCATGGTCAACTGCAACCCAGAGACGGTTTCGACTGATTACGACACCTCTGATCGTCTCTACTTTGAGCCACTCTCTACCGAGGGTGTCCTCAATGTCATCGATGCCGAGAGACGGTCCGCTGAGCAAGGGGGCGGCAAGCTCGTCGGAGTGATCGTCTCATTGGGCGGACAGACTCCACTCAAGCTGGCCAACGTGTTGCCTCCAGAGCTGATCCTGGGTACCTCGGCTGCGAGTATCGACGCCGCAGAGGATCGCAACCACTGGAGTGCCCTGTGTGCCCGACTCGAGATTCCCCAGCCAGCGGGCGCAACAGCATCCACGCTAGAAGAGGCGCTCGCCACCACTGATCGCATTGGGTTTCCTGCGCTGATTCGGCCGAGCTACGTACTTGGTGGCCGTGCAATGGAGATTGTGTACGAGCCAGAAGACCTTGAACGCGCTTGGAAGGCAATTGCGTCAAACGGGTCACTTGGACGAGAGGGAGGGCTGTCTGCTGATCGTCCTGTTCTGATCGATCGGTTCTTAGAAGACGCAACCGAGGTTGACGTTGACGCGATTCGCGATGCAACAGGCGAGGTCATCATTGGCGGAATCATGGAACACGTTGAAGAAGCGGGAGTGCACTCTGGGGATTCCGCCTGCGTGATTCCGCCAGTCGGCCTCAGCGAAGCGACCATTGCCGTGATCGAGGATTACACCAGGCGTATTGCGAACTCGCTTGAGGTGAAGGGCTTGATCAACGTGCAGTTTGCAGTCAAGCGATCCGACGAGGTCCCCGGGAGCGGTCAGGTCTTTGTGATTGAGGCCAATCCGAGGGCATCGCGAACAGTTCCTTTCGTAGCAAAGGCAACTGGAGTGCCGCTGGTAAAGATTGCCGCTCGGGTCATGTGCGGTGCGACCTTAGAAGAGCTCCGAGTCGAAGGTCTCCTCGTTCCAAAGGTCCAAGGCGACCACATTGCAGTGAAAGAGGCTGTCCTTCCATGGAGTCGCTTTCCAGATGTTGATGCCGTGCTTGGACCAGAGATGCGTTCCACTGGTGAAGTCATGGGAATCGATACCTCTGTGGGTATGGCGTTTGCGAAATCTCAGCTTGCTGCGGGGGATCGCATGCCCACAGAAGGAACAGTGTTTTTCTCTCTTGCTGATCGGGACAAAGTGGTTGGCGCACGAGCAGCCAAACGATTTGTCAGTTTGGGTTTCAGTATCGTCGCCACATCCGGGACTGCTGCTTATTTGACCGAGCAGGGGATTGCGGTTGCTCAGATCGTGGCCAAAATTACAGCCGATGGATCCGACTCCGCCGCTGGTGAAGTCGACGGAGTTGAGTTGATTTCGAGCGGTGGAGTTGACCTAGTAGTCAACAGCCCGAGGGGGCGCGGGCCACGTGCAGACGGGGCACATATTCGTCGAGCAGCGGCCACGCACCTTGTGCCGTTGCTGACCACCGCAGCGGCAGCACTAGCAGCGGCCAATGGCATCGGGGACTGGGCACAGAGCGATCTACAAGTGCGAAGCCTTCAAGAGTTTCATGCCGGTGTCTGGGTCTCTGAGGACTCAGCTAGTGACACTTACCTCAAAAGCAATCCCGTGGAGTTGAGATAGTGAGATCTCGCAGCCAGCGGGCCGGGGCAGCGGCAGTGGACATGTCTGTGCAAATTGGGTCCGTTTCTCTGCCTGCACCACTCATGACTGCAGCAGGAACGGCCGGCTACGGGTCTGAGCTCTCTGCCTTCATGGATCTATCAGCCCTTGGAGCCGTTGTGGTCAAGTCCCTCTCAGCTGATGAGTGGGCGGGGAATCCTGCGCCACGAGTTCACGAAACCCCAGCGGGAATGCTCAATAGTGTTGGCCTGCAGGGGCCTGGGGTTGCGGCCTGGCGAGAGCATGAGCTGCCCGAGTTGATAGAGACCGGGGCACGAGTGGTGGTGAGCATTTGGGGCCGAAGCGTGCAGGACTACGCCCGAGCAGCAGAAGCACTTCAGGACTGCCCCAAACAGGTGGTAGCTGTAGAAGTAAACCTGTCTTGTCCAAACCTCGATGGTGGAACGCACCTCTTTGCACACGATCCGGTTGCAACTTCGCAGGTACTCCAAGCAACTACACAAATTGGCCTTCCGCTCTGGGCCAAGCTGAGCCCCAACACCGACCGGCTCGTTGAAGTCGCAGCGGCTGCTCAAGAGGCTGGAGCAGAGGCTGTCACACTGATCAATACTGTTCTCGGGATGATCATCGATACTGAGTCTCGTCGGCCGCTCCTTGGTGGAGGTGGCGGCGGTTTATCTGGTCCTGCAATTCGGCCAGTTGCAGTCCGTGCAATTCATGATGTGCACATGGCGTTGCCCGACCTTCCCATCGTCGGCGTAGGTGGCTGCGCAACTGCTGTAGACGCTGTTGAACTCATGCTGGCAGGGGCAAGCGCAGTCCAAATAGGTACCGCAAACTTTGTTCAGCCAAGCTCAGTTGAGCAGGTACAGGATGATCTGAGACACTGGTGTTTCTCTCACGGCGTTCCTCGAGTTTCCGAACTCACTGGGGGAGTGAAACACTGATGAAACCAACTACCTGCGCAGGAGCGAACTTGTGAATAGCCAAGATGCACAGAGCGGTGCCGTAGATGACAGTGTGCGAGCTCGGCTTGCGTTGGCACTCGATGTTGACGATCTCGTTGCGGCACATCGCTTAGCAGTTGCAATGCGCCCGTGGTTTGGGGTTGCAAAGGTTGGCCTTGAACTATTTAGCGCACATGGGCCGGATGCAATTGGCTCACTCAGAGACCTCGGTTATCAAGTGTTTTTGGACCTAAAACTCTTTGATATTCCAACGACTGTGCAGCGCTCAACCCGTGTGCTTGGTTCCTTGGGTGTCGAATACCTGACCCTTCACGCACTCGGCGGAACCGAGATGCTCATAGCTGGAGTCGAAGGTCTTCTTGAGGGTGCGGAACGCGCAGGACTACCAGCACCGACTGCTCTGGCAGTGACAGTGTTGACGAGTGATGACACTGCACCCCCGCACATCGTGCCGAACCGTGTTCGTCTTGCATTAGAGAGCGGCTGCGGAGGTTTGGTTCTAGCAGCAGAAGACCTGCAGACTGCCCGAGAACTGGCTCCACGTTTGAAGCGAGTTGTTCCGGGCATTCGTCTAGCCGGCGGACAGCGTCACGATCAGGCTCGAGCGGCAAGCCCCCAAGAAGCAGTTGCAAACGGCGCCGACCTGCTGGTGATTGGTCGGGCGGTTACCAACGCAGATGATCCCGCAGCGGCAGCAGCAGCTATTGCCGCAGCGATCTAGTGACCGATCAGTTGATCCCGGGCAATGAGGCCTTAGTGGAACGTGAGAGAGCACTGGCCTGGGCCGGTTCTGTGCGAAGTACCCGCTATCAGATTCGAGAGCAGCTCCGTTCCGAAGAGCTGACCCTGAGTGAGCTGCTGCAGCTTGCGCAAAAAGACGCACGTGTTGGTCAGATCAAGTTGCTCTGGGCGTTGGAATCATTTCCAGGAGCCCGCAAAGTAGATACCCGTAGGCAGCTTGGGAAGCTGCAGATCTCTGAGATGACCTTGATTGATGAGCTGGACCCCACGAGTACGAACGCAGTTCTGGCTTCATTTCTGCCGCTGGCCCAGATTGAGGCCACAAGATGAGCGCAGCAACCCCTCCGGAATCAGCCGATTTGCCCGCCGATAGCAGTGTTATCGTGATTTCTGGCCCTGGGGGAGTAGGGAAAGGGACCTTGGTTGAGGCACTGCTGCGGGAAGACAACAGACTATGGGTCAGCAAGTCATGGACGACCCGAGCTCCGCGAGTACACGAGGCTGCAGATGCCTATCACTTTGCGACTCGGGAGGAGTTTTTGGCCCATGTCGATGCTGGAGGGTTTCTCGAATGGACTGAGTTCTTGGACTATTTCCAAGGAAGTCCACTTCCACACCCTCCCGCTGGGCGCGATGTGCTTTTCGAGATCGATGTTCAGGGCGCTGCAAATGTTCAAGCCCACTTTCCCGATGCACTCCTGATTTTTGTAGATGCGCCGAATCGTGCCGTCCAAGAAGAGCGTCTGCGACACCGTGGCGATAGCGAGGAACGAATCCTGCAACGCCTTGCAAAGGCGCATGAAGAGATTGAGCGTGCTTCGCTGATGAGTTTTATACATCTAGTGAATGATGACCTTGAGGTCTCAGTGAGAGAGCTTCAGGCCTTGATTGAGCTGCATAGGTCTCGCTAATCGCTGGTGCAACTCGTTCTCTGCTAACATTGCCCGCTGGTTCTTCTTCGAAGGCCGCATCAAGAGTTTGTTTCCCCACCACCTTGTTGGAGTAAAGCGTCCCATGGCAGATCGTCTCGACACAATGATGGATCCACCGATTGAGGAACTCCTCCTCAGGAGCGGTTCCAAGTTCTCTTTGGTAACACTCGCAGCCAAGAGGGCACGAGAAATCAACTCGTATTACGGCAGCCTCAAAGCCAAGAGCAGCGTTGGGTCCGTGGTGCCGCCACAGGTGACCTCGACTGCGCGGACCTCGCTCTCGATAGCATTTGAAGAGATCGACGCAGACATGATCGAAGGCGTCGGTGGAGCTACTGGTCGACTCGATCCGAGTGCCGAAGAAGCTGAAATCGCCGAGGGCGAGGACTGAGCCTCCGCCTGCGCGGTTGCTACAGACTCTCGGAGACACGTGGATCAGGTGAACTCCTTTCAGGGTCGAAGAATTGTACTCGGCGTATGCGGTGGAATCGCTGCGTATAAAGCAATCGAATTGTGTCGGCAACTTGTAGATGCTGGCGCTTTCGTGAGCGTGGTCATGACCGAGAGTTCCAAGGAATTTGTCGGCGAGGCCACGTTTTCTGCCCTCTCCTCCGAAGCCGTTTGGACCTCGCTTTTTGCTGAGCAAGACCCCATCCCGCATACGCGCTTAGGCCAAGCTGCCGACCTGATCGTCGTGGCTCCAGCCACTGCCAGGCTGATCTCGGCCTATGCCACGGGCTACTCGCACGACTTGTTAACCAACGTGTTGTTAGCAACTCGCGCTCCCGTGGTGATTTGCCCTGCGATGCATACCGAGATGTGGGAACACCCAGCCGTGCAAGACAACCTCAAGATCCTGTCTCAGCGCGGGGTGCATGTTGTCGACCCCGAAGAGGGCAGGCTTGCAGGAGGCGATATTGGTTCTGGTCGCCTTGCAGGTACCGAACGAGTGTTGCAAGCCATGAGAGGCGTACTCTCTTCTTCTACTCCCAGCGGGGAAGTTCGTGGAGATGAGAATTTGGCGCCTTCTCCAAGCGGTCTAAATGGATTGAACGTCCTCGTTACGGCCGGAGGAACCCGTGAGCCGATTGACCCCGTTCGCTACATCGGCAACCGCTCCTCTGGCAAACAGGGTCATGCGCTAGCTGAAGAGGCGCTCGCTAGGGGAGCAGTGGTGACGCTCGTGACTACAACGCAGATTGCCACCAGCGCAGCGATCACTCGCGTTTCGGTGGATACAGCACAAGAAATGCACGATGCGGTTATGAGTCGTTCGGCAACTGCAGATGTCATTGTCATGGCTGCCGCTGTTGCGGACTTTGCTCCAAGCCAGATTGCGCCAGAGAAGCTCAAGAAGAGCGATGGTGCGCCAATGTTGGAAATGCACCCCACTATTGACATTCTGGCTGCGCTAGGGTCCTGCAAGCCAAAGGGGCAGACGCTGGTTGGATTTGCAGCAGAAACCCAAGACGTTCGAGAGAACGCCGAGCGAAAGCTCAAAGAGAAGCAAGCGGATATTTTGGTGGTAAATGATGTTGCCGCTCCAGGAGTTGGCTTTGAGTTCGAAACAAATGAAGTAGCAATTCTTTGTGCCGCATCGGAAGACAGGTTCGTTCCGCTCACCGATAAGCGATCCGTTGCGGCGGTAGTTCTAGATGTAGTTGTCAACACACGATCGGCGCAGGAACCTGTGCCCTCATCAGGAGAATAAGAAATGAACAACTGGACGTTTACCTCGGAGTCAGTAACCGAGGGGCACCCCGACAAGATGGCAGATCAAATCTCGGATTCGATTCTGGATGCAATCCTGACCGAGGACCCGGATGCTCGAGTGGCATGCGAAACAATGGTCACCACCGGTTTGTGCATCGTTGCCGGAGAAATCACCACGACCGGGTACGTAGACATCCCCTCGATTGCTCGCGACACCATCTGTGATATTGGCTATGACCGAGAGAGCTTTGGCTATGACGGTCGGACCTGTGGCGTGATGGTCGCAGTCGATGAGCAGTCACGAGATATCGCTCAGGGAGTGGACGACTCAGAAGAGGTTCGTTCAGGAACAGCCGGTGAAGAGGACCAACTCGATAAGCAAGGTGCTGGCGACCAAGGAATGATGTTCGGATATGCAGTCGACGAGACTGACGTCCTGATGCCATTGCCGATCCATCTTGCGCACCGTCTAGCCGAGCGTTTGGCCGAGGTTCGCAAGTCAGGAACTGTGCCCTACCTCCGCCCCGACGGGAAGACCCAGGTCACCTTTGAGTACGAGGACAACCGCCCTGTCCGCCTCAAGACCGTGCTGATTTCTACGCAGCACAATGATGGAATCGATCGTGATACGGAGATTCGCCCTGACCTCATTGAGCAGGTCATTCGTCCAGTCATTCCAGAGGCATTTGCAGACGACGACTACGAGGTCTTTATCAACCCAACGGGAAGATTCGTCATCGGTGGACCTGTTGGCGATGCTGGCCTAACAGGCCGCAAGATCATTGTTGATACCTATGGCGGCTCTGCACGCCACGGCGGAGGCGCTTTCTCTGGCAAGGATTCCTCCAAAGTTGACCGGTCAGCCGCTTACGCTGCGCGTTGGGTCGCAAAGAACGTCGTCGCTTCGGGGGCGGCAACACGCTGCGAGGTGCAGGTTGCATACGCAATAGGAATGGCTCATCCCGTGTCGATCCTGGTCGAGACGTTCGGTACCGAGACTGTCGACCCATTGCAGCTTGACGTTGCAGTGAAGGACATCTTCGACCTTCGACCTGGGGCGATCGTTCGTGACCTTGAGCTGAAGCGGCCTGTGTTCCGTAAGACCGCCGCATATGGCCACTTCGGCCGAACAGGAGATGGGTTCACTTGGGAGCGGACCGATCGTGTTGATGCTCTTCGCTCGGCGCTTGGGCTCTAGGTCCAATCTCGGGTTCACTTCACGGTGAGAGTCATTCGGGTGCTCCCGGATGTACCTGCAGTAGATCGCGCCTTTGACTATTTCGCTGCAGATGATCTGCCCGGAGAACTATGCGTCGGGAGTCTGGTTCGAATTCCGTTCGGCGGACGTCGAGTCGCCGGGTGGGTCCTTGCTCTTGATGTTGAGCCGCCAGAG
This sequence comes from Actinobacteria bacterium IMCC26207, assembly GCA_001025035.1. Classification (GTDB taxonomy): domain Bacteria; phylum Actinomycetota; class Acidimicrobiia; order Acidimicrobiales; family Microtrichaceae; genus IMCC26207. Next base: position 550,983 of record LCZK01000010.1, on the reverse strand, counting down.
GGCGTGGAACTCAGTGCGATTCTGAAGATAGTTGGTTTTGGGCCTGATCAGACGATGATTGATGTGTGTCGCTGGGCTGCCTGGCGATGGAGCGGCAGGCTCACCACCATGCTGCGGGCAGCTTCACCCGAGCGAGTGGTCAACCGACTGCCTCCGATACGAGTTCGCCCTGCTACTGGCGGAGAGGCGAATGAGCTAGCAGAGTCGATACTCCTCCTCGGAGCGGGAAACCATGTCCTGCAGGTTTCCCCAAGCACGGATCCGCTGAGCATCGTCGTCGCAGCAGCGCGACTGGGCCAAGTCTTGGCAATCCTGCCCACGATTGCTGAGTCGCAGCGCGTGGCACGAGGGTTGCGAGCCTCGGGGGCAGCAGTTGCTGCTTGGCCATGGGACTTCCAAGCTGCTGCGGGTGGGGCCAGCGTTGTGGGCGGACGAGGTGCTGCGTTTGCACCGGCACCGGCACTAGCAGCGGTTGTGGTTATCGACGAGCACGACGAGATGTTGCAGAGCGAGTCCTCTCCAACCTGGAATGCGCGAGATATAGCAATCGAGCGAGCACGACAGGCGCAGGTGCCCTGCTTGTTAGTCTCGCCTTGTCCGTCTCTAGAGGCGCTACTCGCCCAGCATGAGTCCTCTGAGATCGAAGCTCGGACTGACGGTTCAATTGCGGATGAGCAGTTCCCTGCACGCCCGTTGCTTAGTTTGCCTGCACGCCCGTTGCTTAGTTTGAAGGTACCCCTTGAGCCTCGGGGAAGGCTGTCTCGCACTGAGGAGCGTGCTGGGTGGGCAGCGCTGACTGTTCTCGACCGGCGCGGCGAGGACATGGGGCGAACAGGGCTGTTCTCGTCACGGCTTGTGGAAATGATCCGTGAAACTGCGCGCTCTGGTGAGCGAGTGGTCTGTGTTTTGAACCGGACAGGTAGGGCCAGGCTTCTGGCTTGTAGAAGTTGCGGGACTCTCGCGGAGTGTGAGCGGTGTAGCGCCGCAGTCTCTCAGGACGACAACGGCCGATTGGTCTGTACCCGATGCATTCAAGAGCGACCAGCTATCTGCTTGGAGTGCGGATCGATGGCCCTATCGATTCTTCGTGGAGGGGTAACGAGGGCGAGAGAAGAGTTAGAGGCGCTGGCAAAAGAGCCAGTGCATGCCATTACTGCTGCTAGTCCGAAGTCCGCGGCAGATCAACCCTCGGGATCTGACTACTCAGCAGCCGCTCGGATTTTTATTGGTACTCAGGCAGTGCTTCATCGCCTTCAAGATGTTTCGCTCGTGGCATTTTTGGACTTCGATCAGGAGTTGCTTGCTCCGCGCTACCGCGCCGCCGAAGAAGCGCTCGCCTTACTCATGCTCTCCTCGAGACTGGTGGGTGGGCGGGAGGCTGGCAGAGTGGGTGGGCGGGAGGCTGGCAGAGTGGGTGGGCGGGAGGCTGGCAGAGTGGGTGGGCGCGAGGCTGGCGGGCGCGTAGTCGTGCAGACACGCCGCCCTGATCATGAATCTATTCAGGCAGCGCTCAGAGCTGAGCCGATGCTCGTCAGTTTCTCCGAGGCCCAACGTCGCATACTGCTTGGCTTTCCTCCCGCTGCAGCTATTGCGCAGGTTGGTTACGAGGCTGCGCCGGAGTTCATTGCACGGCTCGGCACGCCCCAAGGTGTAGAGGTTCAACAGGCCGAAGATGGGCAGTGGCTTCTTAGGTCACGCGAGTCTGGCCGGCTACAAGAGGTTTTGTCCCAGGTTGATCGCCCAGTTGGACGGCTCCGCCTACAAGTCGATCCCGCTCGTTTACGCAGTTGAGTCTGCTCGTGGAGCGTACTGTTCGCCAGGGGAGACTTTTAGGATTCGGTAGCCTTGACGGGATCGCACCTTGGTCACTAGGTAGCCCTGACTCTCGAGCCAGCGGGTAAGCGAATCGGCGCCGAGGTGCTTATGTACGACGAGCCATGCAACACCCGTTGGGTAGACCAAGCGCCCAAGCCAAAATTCAAGCAACGTGTGCAAAGCCTGCTTTCCGATACGGATGGGCGGGTTCGACACAAGGGCAGCTACCACAAGGTCTGGTGGAACCTCTTCAGGGGAAATGACGTGGAACTCTGAAGATGCTTGAGCGTTGGCCTTTAGGTTCTGAGCGCAGACTGTGCGAGCCCGCGAGTTCACATCAACTGCCCAGACTGGTTGGCCCGGAAATCGCCGGAGCAAGGTTGTTGCAATTGGCCCATATCCGCAGCCCAAGTCAACGAGATTGCCTAGGGGCAGATCCTCCAGTTCCATCAGCAAAATCTTGGTCCCTGAATCGATGCGAGAGGATGAGAATATGCCGCTGTCAGTAATGAGCTCGACGGTGAAGTCAGGGAGCACGAGTCGAACTGAGGAAGGCCGTGAGGGCCCGCTCGGAGTGCCAGAAAAATAGTACTCCTCGGCATTCTCCTGCTTCTCTGGTTCAGGACTGTCGGGTGGGTGCACGGCAAGCACGGTAGTCTGTTCGCCATGGCCTCCCCGTATGCCATCCGAATCATTGGCGACCCCGTGTTGCGCCAGCGCGCCTCAGATGTCACCGAGATCGACGGTCGGCTAGCGGCACTTTGTCAAGACATGTACGTGACCATGTACGAGGCTCAAGGGGCCGGACTAGCGGCTCCACAGGTAGGTGTGCAGAAGCGATTTATGGTCTATGACCTTGGCGCAGGAGATGGGCCTCAGGTCCTCATTAATCCCGTCATCACAGAGTCTGATGGGGAGTGCGAGTTCTACGAGGGGTGCCTCTCGGTTCCAGGTTTGCGTTTTGACATTGTTCGGCCCAGTACCGTCAATATCGCTGGCCTCAACCTAGATGAGCATGAGGTTGAGTTTGAGGCTGATGATTTCTTGGGCCGACTGATGCAACATGAACTCGATCACCTCAATGGGATTTTGCTCATCGATCACCTAGACGAGGATCAGCGTCGTTCCGCTAAGAAGGCATTACGCAAGATAGCCATGGAGGCACCCAGTGGGGTTGCTGGCCTTGGTGCCGAACTTGCATCCCCGGCAAAACCAAAATTTGGGCTGTTTCGGTCTTGATAGTGATGGACATCATTACTAGCGAATCGCTCTCGTGAAGTTGGTGTATTTCGGTACTCCCGAGGTGGCTACTACTCCCTTGAGAGCGCTCTGTTCGGCTGGCCACGAGGTGGTCATGGTCGTGACTGCTGCAGATACACGGCGCGGCCGAGGTTCTGCAGTTACCCCGAGTCCAGTGAAGGCCGTCGCGATGGAGCTCGGTCTGACAGTCTCTGAAGACCCTCAAGATGTCCTGAGTCTGGATGCAGACTTAGGGGTAGTTGTCGCCTACGGGCGAATCATTTCCTCGCAATTGCTGGATCACCTGAACATGGTCAACCTGCACTTCTCGTTACTGCCTCGGTGGCGCGGGGCTGCACCAGTGGAACGAGCGATTCTTGCTGGCGATGCTCAGACGGGGGTTTGTGTGATGGAGGTGGCGGAGGGTCTAGATACGGGAGGAATCTATGCGCAGGCGGAGATCGACCTTGATGATCGCGTGACTGCTGCAGAGCTACGAGACCAATTGGTATCACTGGGTTCTGATCTGCTGCTCGATCAACTTCATCAAGGCCTTGGTGAGGCAATCCCCCAATCTGAGGTCGGAGTCACCTACGCGCACAAGCTGCACGCCCCTGATGCACAACTGCTGTGGGATAGCCCAAGCGAGCTCCTACTTCGCAGGATTCGTGTGGGTGGAGCATGGACATCTTTTCGACAGAAGCGATTCAAAGTCCTGAGTGCTCAGACCGTCCAAGTTGATGTGCTTGAGGGTGATCCAAGTATGCGGTCAGCTCAAGTTGCGCCGGGCACTCTTGCAGCGGCAGGTTTGGTGCGAACGGGTGACTCCTGGATTGAACTGCTCCGTGTTCAGCCAGAAGGGAAGGCGGCGATGTCTGCTTCTGACTGGGCCAACGGGGCACGACCTGGGGGAGAGGTATTGGGCGAATGAGCGCATCAACGAGTCAGATGGAGGGCGTAGCGGCTCGGCGAGTTGCGCTTGAGGTTCTCGCACGGGTTGAGGATGAAGGTGCATATTCCAACCTGATCCTCTCGAAGGTTCTTGATGGCTCTGGTCTCGGGCAGCAGGATCGTGGGTTCGCTACTGACTTGGTCTATGGCAGCCTTCGTCATCAAAGGGCTTGTGATCACCTCATCGACCGCTTTCTAAGTTCTGATCCGCCTCCGGCTGCGCGTCGGGTGCTGCGTCTGGGTGCTTATCAGCTTGCCTACCGCGAAGACATTCCCGATTACGCCGCAGTTGGAACAACTGTCGAGGCCGCTCCGAAGCGTTTTCGTGGACTCACAAATGCTGTTCTGCGACAGGTGACACGTTCAAAAATTGAGTTTCCCGATGAGCAAACAGAGCTCTCGTATCCAGACTGGATCTACGAGCAACTCGTCACGGATCTCGGCCACGAAAGAGCAGTAGAGGCGTTAAGGAACATGAACAGTTCGGCGGAGGCCACTCACCGAGCCGATGGCTATACCCAGGACCTTGCCTCGCAATGGGTAGTCGAACTCTTGGCAGTACAGCCCGGGGAGTTGGTGATTGACCTCTGTGCCGCTCCCGGAGGCAAGGCAACAGGTTGTGCAGCAGCGGGTGGCGTGGTGATAGCTGCAGACCTGCAGCCGCACAGGGTAGACCTGATTGTCGAGAATGCTTCGCGTCTCGGGCTCAACGATCTGCTTCCGATGGTGGGTGATGCACTTCATCCGGGCCTTCGTCCGCACTCAGCAGACCTCGTCCTTTTGGATGCCCCTTGTTCCGGTCTTGGCGTACTTCGTCGTCGCCCAGATGCTCGATGGAGAGTTGACTCCCAAGCTCCACAACGCCTTGCTTCGCTCCAACGAGACCTAGTTGATGCTGCCGTCGGATTGCTTGCCCCAGGAGGCCGTCTGGCCTACAGCGTGTGCACCCTCTCTGCAGTAGAAACGACTGGCGTGGACGAGTACATACAGCAGAGGTACCCCGAACTAGAAGCCTTGTCGCCCCCAGCTGGGCCTTGGCAGCCTTGGGGGCGTGGAGCAATCTTGTTGCCGCAGGCCGAGGACACCGACGGTATGTGCTTGTTTGTGTACAGCTAGCATGAACGATCAGCCGCTACTACTCAGATGGATTTCCCATGCCACAGCCCACGTTTCTTCAAGCCAAAGTGCTCACCGTCTCCGACAGCATTGCTGCTGGTAGTCGGGAGGACCTGAGCGGCATGGCTCTAGTCAATCGACTGGATGTCGGCGGTTTTGAAGTCATCGAGCACCGAGTTGTTCCCGATAACGTCGGCGAGATTTCTAATGCTCTGTCCTACATGGCTTATGGGTTTAACGGCCTCATTTTGACTACAGGCGGATCGGGCTTTGGCCCTCGTGACTTCACTCCAGAGGCTACCCAGCGGATTCTCGACAGAACTGCCCCCGGAATGGCCGAGGCCATGCGCTCGGTGAGTCCACGAGGCCGTATGTCTCGTGCGCAAGCAGGAACTCGTGGACCGGCGTTAATTCTTAACCTTGGTAGCGCCCCCGAGCGAGCACTCGAAATGCTCGAGGCCGTGCTCGATGTCATCCCTGAGGCGCTTGAGCTACTTGGTGGCGGGTCTGCGCCAACGGTGGACGCAGTTGAACTCACATCGGCGGACTAAAATCCAACTGGTCGAAATGTAAACGACTGGTGTCAGTTCAACCGATTTCAAGCCCCTCCACTAGGGTTCACGCATGCAAGAGTCGCCAAAAACTGACGCAATCGACCGGGAATGCATGACCCGGGCACTTGCAGCGGCGGCTCAGGTTCGTTGTATTACGGCTCCAAACCCTTGGGTTGGTGCCGTTATTCGAACTGAGGCCGGGCGGCTCATTGAAGGGGCAACTCAGGAGCCTGGAGAGGCCCATGCAGAGATTGCTGCACTAGCTCTGGCTGGGCAGGATGCCGCGGGTTCGACAATGTACGTGACTCTCGAGCCCTGCAGTCACACTGGCAAAACCGGACCTTGTGTCGAGGCAATTATTACTGCGGGAGTGACACGTGTGGTGATCGGTATCGAGGACCCTGATCCTGCAGTCTCGGGAGCGGGAATTTCCCGATTGAAAGAAGCTGGGATTGACGTTCGCCTAGGGGTTCAAGCCGAAAAGGTGAGCCAACAACTCGCTCCCTACCTAAAACATCGTCGCACTGGCCGGCCTTGGGTTGTTCTCAAGATGGCAAGCACCTCGGATGGCGGAACGGCAGCACCGAATGGCTCGAGTCAGTGGATTACTGGCCCTGCAGCCAGGGTGGATGGGCATCGGCTCCGAGCAGAGTCAAATGCGATCATGGTGGGTGCGAGCACTATCCGCAGGGACGACCCGTCGCTCAATGTCCGTGACTATGTTCCGCCCGTTTCCCCGCTGCTGAATCCCCTAGATCCGCTTCGGATTGTGCTCGGAAAGGCTGCTGCAACGGCAAAGGTGCAGCCCTGCCGTGAGATGAGTGGGGACCTAGGTGCGATACTCGATCAGCTGGGTGCAGAAGGGATCTTGCAGCTCTTGGTCGAAGGTGGAGCAGGAGTTGCAGGCGAGTTCCACCGGGCAGGTCTCGTAGATCGATATGTGATTTACCTTGCCCCCGCATTCTTTGGTGGCGATGACGCGAACGGCATTTTCGAAGGTGCTGGTGCGTGGGATATCTCGAATGTCTGGCGTGGTCGATTTGTCGGCGTGGAACGTGTTGGAGAAGATCTACGTCTAGAGCTTGCTCCTCAAGAATCAGCTCAGCAGTAGCGATCATCTCGCAAGGACTATTGCAAGGAGTCAGAAGTGTTTACCGGAATAGTTGAGGAACTCGGGACCATTGAATATTTGATTGGTTCGCGTTTACGAATAGCAGCCAGAGTGGTTCTTGAGGACGTGACTCTTGGAGCATCGATAGCTGTGAACGGGTGTTGTTTGACGGTGGTGGAGTGGGGGAGCGAATTCTTTGATGCCGACCTGAGCGAAGAGACCCTCGAACGGACCTCTCTGAAGTCTCTGAGCGCCGGTGATCCTGTGAACCTTGAGCGCCCCGTTCGCCTAGATGACCGATTGGGAGGCCATCTAGTGCAAGGCCATGTTGACGCAGTCGGTCAGGTGGTCGTCCCAGCACCGAACCTGCAAGTTACTATGCCTCCCGAATTGCTGCGATATGTCGTAGAGAAAGGGTCAGTGACCATTGATGGAGTCTCACTGACCGTCGTTGAAGTTCTAGAAGATGGCTTTACAGTTGCGTTGATACCTCATACTTGCGATGTGACGACATTCGGTACTCATGTCGCAGGAGACCTCGTCAACCTCGAGGTTGACGTCATGGCGAAATACGCGGAAAGCCTGCTTGCTGGCTATCTCCCATCAGACCCAGCGAGCAGTACCGATACGAACTACGAAGGAGCCCCCCAAGATGAGCAATGAGACTAGAGAACCGCTAGCCGAACAGGGACAGGAACACTCCGTGTTTGCCTCAATTCAAGATGCCGTTGCAGCTATGGCTCGGGGCGAAATCATCGTGGTTGTAGATGATGAGGACCGTGAGAACGAGGGCGACCTCATCATGTCTGCCGAGGCAGCTACTCCCGAGAACATCACGTTCTTTGTTCGTCATACCTCTGGTGTGATTTGTGCCCCCCTGACTGGCGAACGCCTTGACGAACTCGATATCCCGCTCATGGTGCACAACAACACCGAGTCTCATAGGACGGCGTTTACCTATTCAGTTGACTACGTGCATGGAACATCGACTGGTATCTCTGCTGCAGACCGCTCAGCCACGATTCGCGCCCTGATCGACCCCTCAACGCGCCCAGCTGACTTCGCGCGCCCAGGTCATATCTTTCCGCTTCGATACTCCGAAGGGGGAGTGCTCAAGCGTGCAGGCCATACCGAGGCTGCTGTAGATCTCTCACGTTTAGCTGGACTCGAGCCTGCCGGAGTGCTGTGTGAGATTGTCAATGACGACGGCACCATGGCTCGTGTTCCTGACCTCATTGAGTTCTGCAAGGTTCATGGCCTACTCATGGTGACTATTGCGCAACTTGTGAAGTACCGCCGGCAGAATGAAAAACTGGTCCGCCGCATTGCAGAGGCCAGAATTCCTACGCCTTGGGGCGAATTCACCTCGTATGTCTATGAGTCAGTCATTGACGGTGAGCAGCACGTGGCTATGGTGCGTGGGGCCGTACAGGGTGAGCGAGACGTTCTGGTGCGCGTGCATTCCGAGTGTCTCACTGGTGATGTGTTTCAGTCGCTGCGCTGTGATTGCGGTTTGCAACTCGATGCTGCAATGAAGGCAATTGACACCGAGGGCCTTGGTGTCCTGGTTTACCTGAGAGGCCACGAGGGCCGGGGCATTGGTCTAGGTCACAAGATTCGCGCGTACAGCCTGCAAGAACAGGGCCATGACACTGTTGACGCCAATGTTGAGCTCGGGCTACCGATCGATAGCCGGGAGTATGGCATCGGTGCACAGATATTGAATGATCTTGGCATCACGACTATGCGCTTGATGACCAACAATCCAGCCAAATACGGCGGTCTTGAGGGATTTGGTCTGGAAATTAGCGAGCGTGTTTCGCTCGAATCGATTCCAAACCCTGAAAATATTGACTATCTGCGGACCAAGCGCGAACGCATGGGTCATCTGCTCGATGGGTTGGACTGATGGGTAAGGACTTTTCTCTCTCGGAGACTGATAGTTCTGCTGCTACCTCGGGGGCCGGTCGCAGAATTGGGGTCGCTGTTGCACGCTGGAATGAGGTCATTACCGAGCGGTTGTTGTGGGGTGTCAAGAGCCACCTTGCGGCAGCAGGAGTAGCAGATAGCGACATAGACATATTCCGCGTACCGGGTGCTTTCGAGTTGCCATTGGTTGCCAAAGTCATGGCCGGAACTGGTCGCTACGATGCAATTCTGGCCTTGGGCTGTGTCATCCGTGGAGACACTGCACACTTTGAATACGTTGCGGGCCCCGCAGCGGATGGCATTTTGCGATCACAGCTCGAGACTGAGATTCCAATCATCTTTGGCGTTCTCACAGTTGAAAACCGCAGGCAGGCGATGGTCCGATCCGTGGTGGATGATGATGTGGCGGGAGATAACAAAGGCGCCGAGGCTGCAGAGACTGCGCTTGAAATGATTGCAGTGCTCGAAGCAGTACGAGCGGGATGAGTCTCAGAGTTTGCCGCTAGAGGGCGAGCTACTCGCTGTTTCTAGCAATTGCAAAGCTCGCAACAACTGCTAGCGATGTAGCAACGTTGAGTGAGTCAACCCCATTGCTCATGGGGATTCGTACCAAGGCGTCACAGAGCCCAAGGGTTTCAGCAGATAGTCCCGGACCCTCTGCCCCAAGGAGAAACGCTACGGGCACGTCCAAGGTGCCCTGCACCGCAGCAATTCCGACTGCTTCGGCTTGTGGCTTCGGGGTAAGGCCAACTAGGCGAAAGCCGGCCTCTCGAACCTGCTGTAGCGCCAAATTCAGATTGTTGACACGGGTCCAGTCTGTGCTGAGGACATGACCTTGAGATACGCGAATACTCCGTCGATACAGCGGATCAGAGGTTCGGGCATCAATGAGAACAGCGTTAACCCCAAGAGCGGCAGCATTACGAAAGATCGAGCCAACATTCTCGTGATCGTTGATGCCTTCCAGGATCACAAGGCGCTGAGTGTCTTCCAGGATGGCGTCAAGAGATGGCTGCTCAGTACGACTGACTGCAGCAAGTACGCCTCGGTGGACATCGAATCCTGTGACCTGAACCAACACATCACGTGGGGCGACGAGAACTGCGATGTCGAAACTTTCGCAGAGGTCGATCATATCTGTCAGCGTGTCGGCACGATTTGGGGTGAGGAGGACTGAACGAATAGCGCTGGATTCTCGCCCGGTCTCTCGGTCGAGCAATCGCTGAACTGCCAGCACACCTTCGACTATGAAGAACCCAGTTCTGGCAGAGGCCGCATCAGTCAGATTGCAGTAGTCGCTGAGTAATGGATCATCAGAGCTATCGATCAACAACATCTGTTAGCTGAATTGCTCTTGAGCCTCAGGAGTTTGACCTTGCTCTGCCCAACTTGTCTGTAGAAGCTCACGAAACTCGTTGGCCGGCATTGGTTTGGCATACAGGTAGCCCTGGCCAAGCTTGCATCCAAGCGCCTTGAGCAACTCACCCTGTAGTTCCTCTTCGATCCCCTCGGCGATTGTCTTTACCCCGAGCTGTTCGGCGAGTTGAAGCACTGCAGTGACGATTCTTTGATTGGTGAAACTGTCGAGATCATCAACAAAGGTCTTATCAATCTTCAGCACGTCGAACTCGAACTGCTGGATGTAGCCAAGCGAAGAGTAGCCAGTACCAAAGTCATCAATCGCTAGGCGTGTGCCAAAGGATCGGAGCTGCTGCATCGTTGACGCAATCATCTCGGTATCGGTTATGAGGGTTGACTCAGTGACCTCAAGAACGAGGCGCTCAGCGGGTAGCCCAGTGCGTTCAAGGATGTCAGAGACTTTGCCCACGATGCGTCGATCATGGAGTTGCTGAACCGACAGATTTACTGAGATCGTGAAATCCTCGACTAGCTGACCAAACTCGTGTCGCCATGCACCTAGATCCGTGCAGGCCGTGTTGAGCATGAACTCGCCAATGGGCGCAATCAGCCCAGATTCCTCTGCGAGCGGAATGAACAACCCAGGACCGACCAAACCGCGTTCTGGATGCCTCCAACGGACGAGAGCCTCGGCGCCAACAATCTTTCGGGTTTCAAGCTGAACAATCGGCTGATAAAAGGCCTCGAACTGTTCCTGGGCCACTGCCCGTGCAAGATCAGCCCGGAGTTCGAGCCTGTCGAAGGTGGCAGTGTGCATGAAGCTCTCAAAGACAACGACCTGGCGTTTGCCAAGCCCCTTTGCTTTGTACATGGCAGTGTCGGCATTTTGCAGAAGCAACTCAGCCGAATTGCTGCGGTCATGGTCGAAGGCCAAACCAGCCGAGGCGGTGACGGAAAGTTCCCGACCCTCAATGATGAAGGGGGCACTCAGTGTGGTCAGAATCTGCTCGCAAAGATCTGTTGTCGGCTTCTCACCGTGCGCACGCTCGAAGGCGACTACGAACTCATCGCCACCAATTCTTGCTGCCGCGTCCCCTGGATCGAGTAGTCCGGTTAGTCGAGCGGCGATTGCAACAAGCAGTCGGTCGCCGAATGCGTGGCCAAGGGAGTCATTGATCTCTTTGAAGTTATCAATGTCGATCAAGAGGGCCGAGACCGTTGTCGTACCGCTATTTCTCTGCAGGGTTTGGGTCAGTAGGTCAAGCAGGCGCCTGCGGTTGGGGAGTCCGGTGAGTTCATCATGATTGGCCTGATGTAGCAACAGGTCATCCATATGCTTTCGGTCGGTTATATCTCTTGCATTCAGGACCAGTCCACCGACTGCAGGCTCGTCACGAAGGTCTGTCAGGGTTGTCTCAAGCACTCGCCAGTCGCCAGTGAGCGAACGAAAGCCAAATTCAATTGCCGCAGAGTTCCAACCGTGAACCGGTTGACTGGGATCGAGGAGTGCCTCAATCGGCAGTGTGCTTTCTGCAAACACGTCGCCCATCTGTCGGCCATGGATCTGCTCAGCTGGCAACTCCACAGCAGCCTCTACTGAGGGGCTTGCGTAGCGAATCGAACCACACGGGTCGAGCACGATGACTAGGTCAGTCGAGTTTTGTACCAGGGCCTTAAATCGGGCTTCGGAATGCAATAAGCGCTCCTCGGCCATTTTCCGGTCTCCGATTTCGCGAGCGTTCAGGACAAGGCCGTTGATACTCGGATCCTCGCTCAGATCGGTACCACCAATTTCAAACCAGGCGTATGTGCCAGCGAAATGGCGTAAACGAACTTCGCTAGTCTCGGAGGAACCCTGCTTTGCATGCTTGATCAGAGAGAGTGCTGCAGTGCGGTCGTCACGATGGACAAGCGCGAGCAGATCGAACTCCTTAAAGCTGATTGCTGGATAGCCCAGTAGTCGTGCTGCGACCGGCGAGATATAGCTACAACTCAAATCTTCCTGAAGTACGAGAACAATATCGGAGGAGTTGTCAATCAGAGCCCCGAACCTCTCCTCGCTGCGTTGTAGGACCTGCTGCTCAGTGAGATCCACAGATCGGAAAGCAATCGCCGATTCGCGACAGAGTGCGAGTACGGCATTGTGTTCAACATCGCTCAACCCATGCTTGGAACGTACAAGGAAGGCGGCCCGAAGATCAGGCCGGATCCTGACAGCCACAACGTTGATAATGCTTCCGTCTGGGCCTGGGTGTGCCTGCAACTGGCCAGCGGAGGGAAGGCCATGTTGGCCATCAGCTTGCTCAGAAGCATCATCGAGGAAGAAGTTCGCAGCCGCCGAGAGTTGTTGAGGGCTCGTGGAATCAAGGGTGAACTCGGTACGCAGCTCGGCACTCAGGAAGTTCTTCCCCAGTACCTGCTCGGAACCCACAGTGATCACATGGATGATGTCCTGAGTGGTCTCGGCCCCGACGAGTCGCTCTCCCACGTGGCGGAGCGATTCCTCTGTTTCCGCCAAGAGCTCATTCTGGCGAACCAGCCTTCCGAGTCGCACAACTACCAATGGTGCAAGCGCCAGCGCCGCCAGAGCCGGAAGAACCAGCCCGGCTGTATTTCCGCGAAGCAGTGCGATCAGAATAAGCACTGGGGGAGTAAGCAGAGCCAGAGCAAGAATGCCGATTCTGCGATTAGTGAGTCTTCGCAGCAGCGTCGGGTCAGAGGGCCGAGAGGTGAGCAGAACCACAGACGGGTGTAGCAATCCAGCTACTGCAAAAATGAAGGCTAGGGGAGCAACGTACAGGCGTGCCTCAGTTCCAAGTCGGCCAGCGGTTACGAGAGTCGCCACGAGATCAAGTGCAAATGTCGCGACTAGTCCAGCAGCTAGTAATCGGTTGCTGACGGATCGCTGCGCCCCAGATACAAGGGCAAGTAGCGCCGCGACTACCAACAAGAGAGACAGCGCTGCGTAGACACAGTTGGTCAGCTTGTGAGCCAGAGGTGCTGTGCTGCTCTGCAGATACGGCAGGAGCACCAGGGTCCACTGCAGCAAAGCGACAGCGACACCTCCAATGATTGCATCGAGGAGCGGATCGAGCGTGATTCGCTCGACTCGAGTCTTGACGATTGAGAGGATTGCAACCAGAAACAGTCCAACCGAAACAAAGCTAAACGCATCAGCGAATGATGGGAACGGGTAATCGATCCCGCGAATCTCGCTATCAACAAATCGTACGATTCCCCCAGCCAGGGCTAGGGCGCCTGCGAGAATGATGAGGCTTGCCGGTTTGCGGATATTTGCCGGGAGCTTTCTCACTCGGATCCCAGCAACGACGACAGATGTCCAGCCAAATAGTGAGTACCACACTGGCTTTAGTTCTGTTGGCATCACCAGAAAAAGGACAGCCCAGACCGCACTGCCAATGAGGTAACGGCGAAGCACCGAGCGCTCGCTCGCCTTTCCACGGATGGGTTTCATTCTGGGGATGTTGCCCGACATCAATTCCTCGACGCTCTTTCTTGTGTGCTGCCTTTCGGCAGTTTGAGAGCGTTGTTGAGGAATTAGAGAAAATTCTGAGTCGCCTTCAGTTCCCTGCTTCGGCTGCGCTGCGAGGGGGACTCAGATTTGTCTCTGAAGTTATTCCTTCATCGACGGCGGCAACGGGGGCTCGAACCTGACGGACCATCCGAAACACTGCTAAAGATCCGAACAGCACGATCCACGCCAGAAGTCCGGCGTATGCCAGAACGGGCATTTCTCCCGAGACCAAGAAAATGTAGGCATAAGGGGCGAGAAACATCGCTACCACGACAGTTCCCCAGCCAAAGGCATCTCGTGGTGGGCGCGTAGGGTCCCTCAGGATCTTTACAGTCACGGCCTGGCTAATTCCGTAGGGGGGTGCCGTCAACAGGTCAAGGCCTAGAAATAGCCAAGGGTTCACACCGTAGCGACCTAGTGCCGGCCATGCCAGCAGTGCCCTAGCTGCAGAGAACAGGATGATCCCCACAGACCAAGCGCGTCCAAATCCCCCAAGTGAGGTGATTTCGCTGAGGATAGGGGAGTCTTGCTTATCCCGCATTGGTCTCTTCCCTGCAACATGACGTTATGAGGCTTCTACCTTGAGGAATCTATGTCAGGCAGCCGCCGCTGCCAGTGATCCTCGGCTCTAGATGTCAGTCAAGAAGAATGGGCAGGTCGAGTTTGGCGATGGTCTCAGCATCAAAGCCCTCGACTGACCACTTGAAGACGTTGGGCCTGGTTCTCACCAGTTGTTGCATCATCTCTGGTAGCCACATTGCCGTGGGAACCACAGTGCCACCCATAAATTCTCTCGGGGGAGCTAAAGCGACAACCGGAAGCCCGTACTGGGACTCAAAAAACTCGAACATCCATTGGTCAATGAGAAACACGAACCCTTGAACACCTTGGCGAATCCCATATTGGAATGCCGTTCGGTGCAGTTCGTTGGCAACACCGAGCCCTCGCTGAGTCGGTCGCACTGCCAAAGAACCAATTTCGCAGAGCGGCCCATCAGGAATGGGGATCGTCGGGGTGAACTGACTAACGGGCAGATCTTGGTAGGTGCCAATCAAGGTTCGAGCTACGCCTGTGACGATGTCCCCAGGCTCGGTGATGACATGCAAGCGACTTTTCTCTCGCCATGGCTGGGTCTCTTCCACCCATTCCCTAGGGGACTCAGCGCAGAAACCAGACAGCCGGAACAGTGAGTAGACGAACCGCTCCGCAGGGTCCCATAGGGGATCACTCGAGGACACAATTTGTGATGTCAGATCCGAGTCAAGACGCTCAGGGTCAAACATCCGTGCCGCAAAATCGGCAGACTGCCGCTCAAGCTGCGTATCTGGGACAACTTCTGAAAATGTGGTTTCGAGTAACGCCAACGTGTCTCATCCTTCGGGACACGCTCTCCCCAGCAACACCGGAGGTGCTGAGCGCAAAGACGAGTAAAGCACAGCTGAGCAGCCCTGCCAAGGGGAAATATCTGCAGCGTGGTCATGTCACCCGATACAGCTTGCAGTGCTTGATTAGCGGTTTGCAGTGCTCTGATCAGTCAGGTCGATCTCTATTCTGCGTGCCTCGAGGGGTACGTTTAGCAGCGGTGTGAGTTCAGCCTCAGGAATTGGACGGCAAAGTCCGAACCCGCTCACCAACGTGCATCCCATTGAGATCAGAGCGTCAAGCTGGCCAGCGGTTTCTACCCCTTCTGCAATGACAGACAGGTTGAGTGAGCGTCCCAAGCTGTTCACTGCAACCACAATGCTGGCATCGTCTGCGTCAGAGGTAAGTCCAGCCACAAAGGATTGATCAATCTTTATGGCATCAACGTTGTATCTCTGCAGATAGGTCAGCGAAGAGTATCCGGTCCCAAAGTCATCCAAAGCTATCGAGCATCCACTCTCGTGGACATCATCCAGTGTCTTTGAGATTTGCGGATCAGATACCAACAACACTGACTCAGTTACCTCAATCCCAAAGGCTGAGGGCGCTAGACCGGCTGACCTCAGGGATTCGGCGAGATTCTCAGCAAACGCCGCTGACTGCAACTGCAACGCCGAGACGTTGACCCACATCTTGCGAGGCATGCTCGGGTCACCAAAGTTCCAGGCCACAGCAGTTTGCGCAGCGTGGTCTATCACCCACTGCCCAAGCTCAACAATGCGATTTGAAGACTCTGCGTCCGGAACGAAATGTCCGGGACCGAGCAGTCCCCGCTCGGGGTGCTGCCAACGCACGAGAGCTTCTGTTGACTCGAGTAAGCCTGTGCGAGTGTCGTAGGCAGGCTGGAAGTGCAAAACAAGCTCATCGCGATCGATCGCCCTGACTAGATCGCTCTGGGTCTCGAGCCGCTCGATAGCAGCCTCGCGCACTCGCCTATTGAAATACGAGACTTGGTTGGCGCCGGTGCTCTTGGCGAAATGCATTGCTGCGCTGGCATCACGAGCCATTTCCTCAGCCGTACTGTCGAGCTCCGCCACGGCTACTCCCACGCAGACGGTCACTGCATGCTCGGTACCCTGGAGATTAAATGGCTCCAGGAGCATCTGGCGAAGTTCTTCTACAACCTCTGCCGGGAGGGTCTCTCGGTCCGAGGAAGACACCAGCAGAGCGAACTCGTCGCTCGCAAGGCGAGCAACTGTGACCTCTGCGTTGCGAAGGCTCCGCAATCTCCGAGCAAGTGCCCGGAGGCGGCGTGCAAACTCCCGGAGCAGGTCATCACCCACATCTTGGCCAAGGGCATCGTTGAACATGCCGAAGCGATCGATATCGCATTTCAAGAGGACCATGTTTGACGTCTCCTGATCTTCACCCTCAAGTCCAATCGAGATTCGATCAAGCAGAAGGTATCGATTTGCTAGCCCAGTTAACGAGTCTGTTCGCTGCTGCCTAGTGAGTTCGTCCACGGCTTGTCGCCTATCCGTGACGTCGTAGATATAAAAGAGCAGGCCCGAATCTGCATCCTCTGAAATAAGATTCTCTAAAGTGAGTTCCACCACCCGCCAAGCACCGCTTTTATGGCGGCATCGCAGTTCAATCTGCGCCCGGCCATTCGGCATCTCCAGAACCTGACCTTGGATCTGTTCGAACGCAGTGGAGTCATCAGGGTGGATGAAGCGACTCATTGGAATTTCCGAGATCTGATCCTGCGACCAACCAAGAACGTGGTGGATCGACGGACTGACATAGCTCAAGAAACCAGAGTCCTGACTCAGAATGGCTGTGACCCCGGCCCCGTATTGCAAGAGACGATCCTGTTGAGCTTGGCTCACGCTGAGGGCCTCAACGGTCTTGATGCGATGGTCAATGTCTCTGAGGTGCAGAACTACTCGTTGACGGCCAGAGCCTGGCTCATCGAACCTCCACCACTCAGCCTCGAACCAGTGGTACTCGCCATCTCCGTGAAGACCCCGAAGATCAATCGGGCCGCTATGGCCCACTGATAGCGCTGCAACGCGGGCCTCGATGGCGCGGGCCACGTCGCTCTCGTGAACGAAGCTCTTTGCTGCAGCCCCAAAGAGCTCGGACGGGGTCTTACCCAGAACTTGGTTGCAAGAAGCAGTCGCGTAACAGATCCCAAGGAGCGGATCGAGGACGATGGCGGCTTCGGTGCTGTGGTCCAAAATATGAGTGATGAGAGCCATCTCATCCATCAAAAATTCCGGCACCTCTTCCGAACCCACCTGCTGCCCCTTTATCTCAGTAATGCTCGTCTTGAGAAAATCCTAAGGCCGCGACAAAAAACAAAATTGTACGACCGTCCATGAGGTTACGCTGCCTCGGCCGAAAAGACTCCGTTTTGATTTGCCGAGCCCTCGACATACTGAACCTTCACGGTGCAGGTCAGTCACTGTTGACGTTGATTGGCAGATGACTGTTGGGATCTGCATTTTCACCAAGGTAGATAATTTCGGGCAACTCATCCAGCTGCAGCGTGACGCTGACTTTGGTCGAGGACTCAGGATCCACCTGGGCTTTGGTAAATCCGACCAAGGTCAGCAACGGAACGTTCGAGGAGCCACGGGACTGAGCAATGTATGCCTGAACAACCTCGCTGCCTGACCGAGTTGCGTTGTTTGTAACTGTTACAGCCAGTTGAACTGTGAACCCTCCAGCAGTCTGCTCAGTCACTGATTCGAGTACAGGATCTGACCAAGACAATGGGTGAAAGCCCAGTCCATAGCCAAAGGGAAACGCCGGAACCTGATTGCTTGCCTCCATGAACCGGTACCCGTGCAACGGGCCATATTCAATGGACCGAGCAAATTTCCGAAATGGGGGGAGAGTGTTCTTGCTCGCTGGCCAGGTGCACGGAAGTCGGCCAGTAGGCGATGAAACTCCGAAGAGCAGATCTGCCACAGCGTGGCCTCCTTCCATACCTGGATACCAAGCCATGAGCAGCGCTGGAACGTGATCGTGCCAAGTATCGGTGACGAAGGCACTGCCACCCATCAGGACGACGACAGTCGCAGGGTTGGCACTCGCAACAGCTTCGATGAGTTGCTCGTCATGCTGGCTGAGTCGCAAAGTTGAGCGATCCCCGCCTGCACGGATGATCCACTCGCCTTCGTCTCGATAGCTACTCCCTGCAACGAGAACCACTGCCTCGCAGCCTCTTGCTAGGGCCACTGCTCCGCTCTGATCGACCCCATCGTGATAGCGAACATCTATGCCGTGGTCGCTTCCTGCTGCAGTTAGACCATGAAGAAGGGTCACGACCGAGGGGGGGTGGACTTGGCTCGATCCTAAATCGCCGATGTTCTGCTCAGAGGCGAGCCAGCCAATAACTGCTAGCGAATTCAGACGGCTCGGATTGAGCGGCAGCAGAGGCTCAGGAGCCGACTCCCTTGCAATCTGTTGCCCCGAAGAGCTCGGTCGCTCTTGCCAAGGCGCCTGAGTGGGCTCATTTCGGAGCAAGACCATAGATTGCTGGGCTGCCTGACGAGCAAGCTCTCGATGCTCAGAGCCAGCAACTACCTCAGGCAGATAGCGCTCTGGCTCTCCAACTGCCCCGAATTCGACCTGCTTTTGCAGGACGCGCCTGGCAGCATCATTGATTCGCTCAGCCGAAACTATTCCTGAGCGAAGAAGTCTGGGCAAGGCGCGGAATCGCCAACGAAAGGGCATTTCGACGTCCATCCCAGCATTGGCTGCTGCTGCCGGGTTACGAATTCCCCATGTGAAATCTGAAATGACGAAACCATCGAAGCCCCATTCCTGCTTCAGAGTCTGGGTTATGAGCTTCTGGTGTTGCCCGCAGGGGCTGCCGTTCACGGAGTTATAAGCAGTCATGACTCCCGCTACCCCTGCGTCTACACACCTTTTGAAGTGGGGGAGGTAGAGGTCTGTCAGGTCACGCTCATCAATCTGGACATCTAGCCAGAGACGGGAGTTCTCCATGCTGTTGACTGCAAAGTGCTTCACGCAAGCCATCACATGTCGTTGTGTCCCCTCAATGAGAGCAACTCCCATCTCGCCAAGCAGGTAGCTGTCTTCTCCGTAGGTCTCTTGAGCGCGTCCCCAAGCTGGATGCCGGAGCAGATTGATGCAGACCCCAGCAAATAGGTTTGCTCCCTGAGTACGTGCCTCTACTCCAATCGCATCACCGATGCGGCGCTCGAGGGTTGGATCAAAGCTCGCGCCGCGAGCCATGGGAGAGGGAAAAGCAGTGGAGTGATACATCACGACACCACGGGGGCCATCGGTGAAACGCAGTCCCGGAATGCCGAGTCTCTTGACGGCCCCAGCAACCACGGGAACCCCGTTATAGCGCTTTGACATGTCGCGAGTACCCCTGATGAACGGACCATCTCCGGACATCAGATGCATGCGTTCTTGCATGGAAAGCGACCTCAGCAGTCGATCAACTTCGGCTTCGACCTCTGAGTTCGAGCGAGGAGTCGCAGTTAGGAATGAACCAAAGGCAGCCTGTGCTGCGTCTTTCGGTGAGCGAGACTTGTCTTGCTTTGCCTGTGGGGTCGACCGTAGGAGTCTCGCTCGGAGGGACATGTTCGGTTTCTTTGTCATGAAGTACCTCCGGTGCGACCCTCTCACCGACACTGCTTCGGCAGAGGGGTGCTTGATTATGGTTCAGAAGGTGCGATGGGCCCGATTGCGAGTCAAAAGATTATCAAGGGTGAGGTCTGCCAAGCCGATTAGAGTCGGGTCGTTCTCTCATCGGGGGTTAAACAAAGTGTCCACTCATTCGGATCCTGCAGATAGTGCCGCATCGGCAAGTACGAATAAACGAGAGACAGCCACAGGGGTATCGCGCTTGCCCGCACCATCCGAGGCCGCACAGGAAGCTGTGCAAAGTGCTACAGCTTCCTTGCGAGAGGCTGGCGTTGAACCCGTCCTTTTTGTGGCCTATGCCGCATCCACCTATGACGCAGACCTGCTAGCGGAGGGATTCGGACTGGCTGCTGGCGGGGTGCCGCTTATTGGGTGCTCAACCGCCGGAGAGATTGCAACCGGTGGTGCAGACGATGGCGGGGTTGTTGTGTTCGCTCTGGGTGGTGACGGATTTGCCGTCGAGGTCTCCTGCCAGGAAGTGAACGACGGCGATCTTCGCAGTGCCGGGTCTGAGGTTGCCGGCTGCGTAGAGCAGTTAGCTAGACGCCAATCCACGGTGTTACTGCTGCTTTCTGATGGCCTTGCCGGCGATCAACAGGAGGTCGTTCGGGGGGCTTATGACCGAGTTGGCGCCGAGGTGCCCCTAGTTGGCGGATGTGCGGGTGATGGTCTTCGAATGGAGCGAACGACTCAGTTCTTCGGCTCAGTGGCGCTGACAAATGCAATCGTCGCAGCGGCCATCACCTCGGACGGCCCAATCGGCATCGGGGTAAGTCACGGTTGGCGTTCAACTGGCGGATCTATGACGGTGACCAAGTCCTCTGGGGTAGTCGTCGAGACGCTTGATGATGAGCCAGCACTTGACACATACCTCAACCGCCTAGACGCACCCGCCGAGGTGCGAGTCGACGCTGCAGCATTTACTGACTTTGCTGCCACACGACCTATTGGTTTGATCAGGCGCAACCGTGATGAGATTCGCTTCGTAGCCAAGGCCGACTTCGAGAACCGAACCTTTACTTGCTTTGCCGAGGTACCGCAGGGGGGATCAGTGTCAATTATGGAGGGGGATGCCGAGTCAGTATTGGGTGCCACCGATGCGGCATGTTCAGGCGCAGTTGAAACATTTCAGGGAAGCCCACCCAAGGGCTTTATGGTTTTTGATTGCATAGCCCGCAAAGGCGTGCTCGGCGAGGGCATTCAGAGAGAGATCAGTCAGATCGCGGATGGGGCAGACGGAGCAGCCGTAGCTGGTTTCTACAGCTACGGTGAATTTGCTCGGACCTCCGGTTCTAGTGGTTTCCACAACCAGACTCTCGTCGTGTTGGCATTGGGGTAACCGAGTGCCCTCAGCTCCGTGGTCCACTGTTCAACTAGCCGAGTTCCTCGAGGTTTTCGAGCTGCTCGAAATGCTAGATGGTGTAAATATGACTCGAATTGCAGTTGATCGAGTCGCTGCTGCCCTTGATGCTGAAGTGGTCGCACTTCTCATTGACGAGACTGTTGTTCGTTGCCTTGGATTTCCTGCAGATGCTGTCCCAGTAAAGCTGCTTCGAAATGCCGCCGAAGTTCGGTTCTCGATACTGGACGTACCTGGGATTGGTGAAGTCCATTCGTTGAGCGCCGCTGTGTCGACTGCGGGCTGCACGATGGTGGTGTTGCGCGCAGGCAATGCTTTCGACAAAGAAGAAGAGACCCTTGTCCGCTCGATGGCTCGAGCACTCGGTCTTGCTATGACTGCTACCGACAGGCTGACCGAGAGTCGGATGTTGGCTGAGCGCCTAGCAGAGCGGCAGTATCTGAGCGACCGGCTTGCGCAGATTCAAAAGTCAATCTCACATCGTGCGCCGCTTCAGGAAGTCATGGACAGCATCACTCAAGGTGCTGCCGAACTTCTGAGCGCTGACGTGGTCGGGCTTCGAGTAGTCGGCCTTGGGGAAGGGGCTGACGCGATTGCATCTCTCGCTGGTTATCCCGGAGAAGGATTGGCTCACTTTCGATCCATTCCACTAGATCAAGGGTTTTCTGGTCGTGCCTTCACTGAAGGTGTTCTCGTTTCCACCAAGGATTTCCCTGCTGATGCAGCGGCACTCGGAAGTGCCCCTGAGGCGTTTATCGAGGCAGTGATGGCCGCACCGGTGCATCATGATGGGCACATAGTTGGGGTTATCAACGTGGCCTCACGTGAGGTTGGTCGGATCTTCACTCCGCCCGAAGAAGAGATCCTGCTCCGTCTAGCTGATCATGCTTCGCTCGCAGTCACTGATGCTGCGGCTATTCACGCCCTACGCAATTCCCTCGAAGGAGAACGGTTCAAGGCCAGCCATGATGCGCTGACTGCTTTACCAAACCGCACCACCGTGCTCGAAATGATCGAGTACGAGCTGGATCATTCTGCCCGAGGAGTACCCCTGTCAGTGTTGTATATCGACGTTGACCGGTTCAAGCTTCTCAACGACATGTATGGACACCCCTTTGGCGACAGAGTCCTTATCGAAGTCGCCAGTCGTCTGCGCAGTGCAGTGCGAGAGGAGGACCTTGTCGGTCGCCTAGCTGGAGACGAGTTTGTGGTCGTCGCTCCAGGAATCTCGGCTGAGGATGCAGAGGCTCTGGCTCAGAGGGTCACTCATCAGATGACACAGCCCCTTGTGATCGACGGTCGTGGTACCCATCTGAGTGTCAGTGTTGGCGTGGCGGAATCAGCTGCAGGCCTGACCTCGGAGGAACTCCTTGGCAATGCTGATGTTGCGATGTATCGAGCAAAGACCAGTGGTCGCGATTGCGTGGTCTGTTACGACGTTCAGATGCGCGACGAGATGTTTAAGCGCGCCGATCTTGAACAAGAGATTTCTCTTGGCCTCAAGGCCGGCGAATTTGTTCCGTTCTTTCAACCGAGCATGAACTTGGAAACCGGGAAAGTCCATAGTCTGGAGGCCCTGGTCCGCTGGAACCACCCCACACGCGGTCTGCTCGCACCTGACGCCTTCTTGGAACTAGCAGAAGAAACTGGGCTTATCGTTGAGATTGACAAATCTGTTCTTGATGAGTCTTGTCGCCAATTGGCTGGGTGGACACGGTTAAATCCTGACTTAACAATCTCGGTCAATCTTTCGGTCCGCCACTTTGCCCACCCAGAGATTGTTGATTTTGTGGCTGAAACTCTGGCCAAGTATCGGCTGCACGGCTCCCGGCTGTGGCTCGAGATCACAGAGAGCATGGTTATGGCAAACGATGCGATGACCCTGGAGATTCTGCGCTCTCTTCGTTCTCTTGGGGTCCGTTTCATGGTGGACGACTTTGGAACCGGTTACTCCTCGCTGGTGTACCTAAAGCGCTATCCGATTGGTGCACTCAAGATTGATCGAGAGTTCGTAGATGGTCTGGGTAGCGACCTAGAGGACGAGGCAATCGTCACTGCCATCATCCGTCTTGCTGACGCACTTGGGCATGAGGTGATCGCAGAAGGGGTAGAGACAGCAGCTCAGCAAGAGTGGCTGGTTCAGTCAGGCTGCATCTACGCCCAGGGGTTCCTGTTCTCGAAGGCTGTTTCTGCTGATGCCCTAGAAGTGCTCTTATCCACGGCCGTCACCGTGGAGAACGGGTTCCTGTAAAGCAGCGGTTTGTGGCTTCTGTGGCGATGGCTCGCGGTAGAAGAACCACAGTGCAGGAATCAAGAACGCGAAGTAGGCCGCAACTCGGATTCGCTCCGGATCTGAGCTCCATCCGAAGAGCCCGGACAGGAAGTCAGCAGTCCACCCTTCAGCTAGTGGTCCTCGAGTGATCTGCCACATGGGTGCCGCATACCAAGAGGCCTCAAACTCGAAGAACTCTCGGAACTCGTGGATACCTTTTGCGAAGAGTCCAGCGGCAAACAGGATGAGTAACAATCCTGTCCACTTAAAGAAGCTGCGCAGATTGATCCGCTCGCTGCCTAGATAGAAGGCAAATCCGAGGACAGCTGAGAGGAGGAGGCCGATGAAGCCACCAAGCAGCACTGCCTTGCCAGAGGCTCCCGATGACTCTGCGCCAAGCAGGAACAACACTGTCTCAAATCCCTCTCGAGCAACTGCTACGAAAGCAACCAAGGCCAAGGACCACGGGGCTCGTTCAATCGCCGTGTCGATCTTTTGCTGAAGGTCTGATTGCATTCCTCTGGCATGGCCGCGCATCCAAAAGATCATCCAGGTAAGAACCGCTGCTGCAGTTAACGCAAGAGTCCCCTCGATGAATTGCTCCCATTTCCCGGTGAACTCTCCAATCACTTGATCAAAGGCGAGCCCGAGAAGGATGCAACTAACGCCGGCGAGCCCAGCACCTAGCCACATGGTCGGAATCCGGTCGCTCCGATCAGTCTTCTTGAGATAGCCAGCGATGATCGCTAGGACAAGCGAAATTTCAAGTCCTTCACGAAGCGTAATGAGTAAACTTGGTCCCATACTCATGATGGTAAGCACCCTTACCATCATGAGTCAAGTCATGCTCAGTCTTTCTCAAATATGAAACTCAAGGTTCAGACTGCAGCTGAGGTCACGGAAACTCGATGCAGGTCGTCGCCTAGCTCGATCCTGCCGCCAAACTCGGTTGCAGCCAGGTCTCGCCAATCTTGACCTTCCCCAGCAGCAAAGGCGGGCACATAGTGCGTCAAGACAAGAGTCCCAACTCCTGCTCGCTGTGCCGTCTGTGCTGCTTGTTCAACTGAGGAGTGGTAATCCAAGATGTCCTGCATCCGCTGCAGTGGAATCATGGCCACGATATCTGAGCGAATGGCAGTGTGAACTAAGGCATCCGCCCCAGCGCAGAGATTGTCGAGCCCTTCACAAGGGACCGTGTCACCAGCGAGGACGACCCCAACCCCCTCGTAATCGACCCGAAAGCCAATCGACGGCTCAACGGGCTTGTGATCAGTCTCTCCGACCGTGACCGTGACGTCTTCAAACTCGAAGGTCATACCCGCTACGCATTCCGTGACGTGAACCACAGGCGGATCCGTTAGGTCATCGTGGTGATGGATCCGGTACGAGATATCTGCCCGCAGCATCGACATCAGGTGGTCCACAACATTCGCAGTCCCTGGCGGGCCGAGGACGATCAGGGGAGTAGCTGGGAAACTCGTAATCCATCGAGTGGTAATCACGTCGTTGAGATCAGTCAGATGGTCACTGTGCAGATGGGTGAGGAGGACCGCCGTGATCTCACTCGGGCCAAGGCCAGCAGCGGCAAGGCGCATCAACACCCCACGACCTGCGTCTACCAACAAGTTGACCTGCCCCGCCTGAACAAGCGTTGATGGCCCAGCGCGTAACGGGTCGGGGAGGGGGCTTCCGGTTCCTAAAAGAGTAATCTCGATCGCCATTGGTTCCTGACTTTCTGCCTAGGTGTTCAGGCGGATGGTGATGACCCGCTGATGCTATTGCAGTTTCTTCCTAGGGATCGCGCTGAATCTGCTCGGCAGTTGTTTATGCGGCGGCTTGATGGCTTAGATTCCTCAAATCAGTTCTAGTTTCCACGGAGGTTCTTCTATGGGTGCCAACCAGCGGTCACAAATCACCATGAGTGAGGATGAGATCGGGGATTACCTGCTGCGCAGCAGGTCAGCCACTATGGCCACGGTTGGCTCAACAGGAACCCCTCACCTTGTTGCCATGTGGTATGCCGTGATTGACGGGCAGATCTGGTTTGAGACCAAGGCCCGTTCGCAGAAGGCTGTGAATCTTCGACGAGATAATCGAATCACCGTCATGGTGGAAGATGGCCACACCTACGACACGCTTCGCGGAGTTTCCCTAGAGGGGACTGCTGAAATCGTTGAAGATGCCGACCTACTCTGGCAGGTGGGGGTCAATATCTGGGAACGCTATAACGGGCCCTACACCGAAGACCTCAGTCCGCTTGTGGAGTTCATGTTGCATAAGCGTGTAGCCGTGCGTGTCGACACGGAGAGAGTCCGCTCATGGGACCACCGCAAATTGGGTATGGACCCGATCCCGCTAGGCGGGTCAACCGCAGAATTCCTCTAACACTGAATTGGCCTGAGGTTCCACTAGATGCTTATAGGGATGCCAAAGCGGAGCCAACCTGATCAGGCCGAGTTGGTCCTAGACCGTAAAAACCTGCTTACCAAAACCGCCACCAGCTTGTAGTCGCTCGAAGGCCTGTCGAGCCTCAGCTAGTGGGCGAACCTCGTCAATAACAGGTCGCACATCTGATGACTCCATGAACTCGAGCAGTTGGAGGAGTTCTTCGCGGGTTCCCATGGTTGATCCCACCACGCTGAGCTGCAAGAAGAAAACCCGATTCAAGTCCGCAGGTGGATTCGCTCCGCTAGTTGCGCCACTGACGACAACTCGGCCGCCCGGGCGCAGCGAACGAAGCGAATGCTCCCATGTGGCATCACCGACCGTCTCGATGACCAGGTCCATCTTCTCGGGAAATCGCTCCCCAGAGGCGAGGGCGAGTTCAGCGCCCAAGCCGAGCGAGCGAGCACGCTTCTGCGGATCTCGAGAGGTGCAAAACACTCGGTGTCCCAGAGCAACACCCAATTGAATAGCAGCCGTCGCGACGCCACCACCAGCACCTTGTACCAGAACGTTCCCTGGACCATCTAGGCCCGAGCGGGTAGTCAGCATCCGGTAAGCAGTCAGCCATGCCGAAGGCATGCATGCAGCTTCCTCCCAGGTCAGCGCCTGTGGCTTTGGCACCAAGTTTCGGAGCGGGACTATGACCTGCTCGGCAAGCGTCCCTTGATGCAACTCAGACAGGAGAGTCCGCCGCGGGTCAAGAGTCTCGTCTCCCTGACCAGCCTCGGGGTCGCCAATCACAGAATGAATCACCACCTCGGTGCCGTCATCAAGAACTCCAGCACCATCGCAGCCGAGCGTCATAGGAAGACGCGAAGGGTCCAACCCAACGCCCTTCAGTGACCACAAGTCATGGTGATTCAGAGCGCAGGTTCGCAGATTCACTCGCACCCAGCCATCTGGCGGTTCGGGAGGCGGAACCTCTGCGATCCTCAGACCACTGAGTGGATCTGTGGCGGATTGTGAGACGCACCGAACTGCGAGCATGGGCCTACCAATACTCTTCGAAGTGCAAGTTTCCCCGTTGCTTGCGGTGATCGATCAAAAATCCCTTAGCAGCGAGGAGTTCCACGACTCCGGTCGTTTCTGGGAAGACCTCAACCCCGTCCACCTCTTCGGGAAGCCCAATCATGGATGGGTTGCCGCACAGGTACACGTTTGTTCTGTCCGGGTCGAGCGTGATCCCATATTCCGTAGTCAAGGTTCCCTCTGTAATCAGCGACTGAATATAGCGTTTAGGGACATCTGCCTCGCGAGTTGGCATGGGTAAGTAGTGGTAGTTCGAGTATCGCTCCTCGAGTTCTCGATGTTGCTTGAGATAGCCAAGGTCTGCCCATTCGCGCACGGATACTGCCGAAAGGATCGGCCCGCGGTGGCCCTTTCTGAGCAGTTCAACCACCATTGCGTTATGGGGTGCCTCGCCAGTACCAGTCGAGAAGAACAGGACCGTACTCAGTGGGTCCGTTACAGCGGCAAGGGTGTAGCGCCCTGCCACCTTTGGTCCTAGGTAGATGCGGTCTCCCGGGCGCTTCAGCGCCAACCTTGGAGTCAGACCTGGCACGTTGTCCTCGGTTGGAGGAACAAGAACTATGTAGAATTCAAGTTCCTCGACGCCTTCCTCACCAGAGAGGTAACCGTATTCGTCGAACATCCGACTAGAAATTGAGTAGGAGCGACGAACAAGCTTCTCCCACTGCTCATCTAGGCGAGGGTCCTCTGCATCATCAATTCGAGCTTCCCAGTACCCCAGGCCCAGCGAGGCGTACTGCCCGGGAAGGTGCGATATTTCCCCGCGATCAGGCCGAACCCGAAGAACCCAAAGGTCTGAATGCGTTGGCTCGAAGTGCGTAATCGTGGCGTTGTAGTTCTCGGCGCAGAGTTCCTCGATCGCTCCGGTAAAGCCACGGCGTCGCTCTGCAGCGGAGGGTGGTTCGACTAACTCAACCTGCGGGAAGACTTGCGCCACGACACGGGCGATATCCCAACCGGGAGCCACTGCAAGGCCCTCTGCCGCAAGATCGACATCACCGATAAAGAACACTCTGCCGCAAGCTAGAGCCTCCTGCGTCGCCCCTACTTCTTCGGGCTGCAGGATCGTGCGTTCCGAGGCAAAGACCACATGATCGAACTGCAAGTCAGGTGTCCGACGGTCACTAAAGAATGCCATCGGGTATCCGTCCACCTCGTCGACCTGATCTGGAATAGACCGATACAACAGGGTTGCCCGGCGCTCACGTTCCAGACGCCGAAGCCAAGATTCACCAGCCGGTGACATGAGGGCGGGGTTCATCCCGCCGCCGGCTAGAACCACGCCAGCACCGGCTGTGGCCAGTGCAGAAGCAATCTCGACGGCGTGATCCGTATGGCCGATCACGAGGACGTCTTCATCAACAGCAGTGGTGGGGATCTGATCAATCAGAATTCGTTCCCCAATGCTTGCAGCGATAGGTGGGCGCCAGTCGGGATTATCTCCACGCTGCGCAATGACAACTGCACGAGTCCGGTAGGCATGCCGCTGTGTTGTCACTATGAGATCGCTGCCAGATGAGCCACCGTCAGAGTTCGTATCTGAGGGGGCTGCTAGAGCAATAGATTGAACCGTCTCGCCGTAGCCGACATCGAGCTGATGCTCTCCAACGAGTTCAGGGAATGCCACTGCCGAACTGGGCTCCAAGATGCGAACCTGTTCAAGGCCAGCTTCTTGCATAGAGACCGCAACCGAAAGGCCACCGGCGTTTCCGCCAAAGATGACCAACTCGTATGCGTTGCTACTCATCGGGAAGCTCCTTTGTCCATGCGAACCAATCAGGGGTGCACAAGATGCACTGTTGCTGTTGATGCTAGGGGGTGAACGAGTGTCTGCAACTTACGCCCTGAGTATCAACCACGCTTGCAGAGATGGCATTGTTGAGCACTAGCTAGAAATATGCAACGTCCGCTGAGGTGAATGGCGTCGCCGCTGTTTTTACTGCTCACCTATTCACAAAGTTGTTCAACTAGGAACCTGTCCTCCTCATCCCACGGAAAGCCGGCCCCAATGAAATTCGCAATCATTCCGCCCGTTCGCTCCGACGTAACCGCCGATCCCGATTGGATGACCGGGTTTGCACGTCATGCCGAAGCCCTTGGATTCGAGTCGATCGTTCTGGTTGAACACGCCGTCGTCATCTCTGGCTACGAGCACAAATACCCCTATTCAGAATCTGGCCGAATGCCCCTTCCTGATCAGTGCATTGTGCCCGACCCCTTAGACCTGCTTGCGTACCTGGCCGCAGTCACCACAACATTGAAGCTCGCCACCGGAGTCCTCATCCTGCCCGAGCATCACCCGGTGGTGTTAGCCAAGCGGCTCGCTACGATCGACCGGCTGTCAGCTGGTCGAGTCAGACTATGCGTGGGCGTTGGCTGGATGAAGGAAGAGTTAGAGGCATGCGGTATTCAGTACTCGACTCGCGGTAGGCGCACCGATGAATGCATTGACGTGCTCCGGCGGCTCTGGGGAGCGGAGGACGAGAACGGCTTGTCCTTTTCTGGGGAGTTCTTTGAATTTGACCATGCTCACAGCAACCCGAAGCCTGCACAGGAAAACGGGATTGCCATTCATATCGGTGGCCATACCAAAGCAGCAGCTAGGCGGGCGGGACTGCGCGGGGACGGGTTTCAGCCACTCGGCTTACGCGGCGAAGACCTGAGCCGAATGCTGAAGGTGATGAACGAAGCCGCCGAGGAGTCAGGACGCGACCCGTCGGCTCTTGAACTCAGCCTTGGGGGAGCGTTGTCGACTACTACGGAACAGTCCGTGGAGGAGGCCGCTGCTGCAGGTGCTCACAGACTCGTGGTCTCGCCTTCGCAGAGCACAGAACTCGCGGCAGTCTGCGACGAGATGTCAGCCTTTGCAGAGCGGATTCATCTTCAGCCAATGAGTTAGTTGCTCATCCACGGTCCACCAGTTACGAACTGCTCCAGCATCTGAAGGTGACGCTTAGGATCCAGTCCACTTGCGCTCAGCCATTTTTTGTCATGGGTTTGCCTGTAGCGCTCTCCGCCGTCACAGATCAGGGTCACCACCGAGCCCGTCTGCTGAGCAGCACGCATACCAGCGATGATCTGCAGCGATCCCCACAGGTTGGTTCCCGTCGAGGGTCCAACGTTTCGTCCGATCGCAGAGAGCAAGTACTGCATGGCTGCAATCGAAGCCGCATCGGGGACCTGGATCATCCGATCAATCACGCTGGGCAGGAATGACGGTTCTACTCGCGGGCGGCCTATCCCCTCGATACGTGAGGCCACAGAGCTCGTTACGCCTGGGTCCTGACGCATCCAGCCCTCAAAAAAGGCAGAGCCTTCGGGGTCCACCACCGCGAGTGCAGTCTCGTGGCGGCGGTAGCGAACAAAGCGGCCGATGGTTGCTGAGGTGCCACCAGTGCCGGCCCCGACAACGATCCAAGACGGAATTGGATTCGGTTCAAGTCTGAGCTGCTCAAAGATCGACTCAGCAATGTTGTTGTTGCCACGCCAGTCCGTCGCTCGCTCTGAGAAGGTGAACTGATCCATATAGTGCCCACCCGTCTGCACCGCGACTGCTCTGGCCTCTGCGTACATCTGGGCTGGTTGTTCGACGAAATGGCAACTACCCCCAAATTTCTCAATCAGCACGCACTTCTCTTTGCTTGTGCTTCGTGGCATGACTGCTACGAACGGCAGACCTAGGAGTTGAGCAAAGTAGGCCTCAGACACTGCAGTTGAGCCCGATGAGGCTTCAACCACGGTGGTCTCTGCACCAATCCATCCGTTCGACAGCGCATAAAGAAAAAGCGAGCGAGCTAATCGATGCTTCAGTGAGCCGGTTGGGTGCGTTGACTCATCCTTGAGGTAAAGCTGGATTCCCCAATCCTGAGGTAGCGGGAGTACCAGCAGATGAGTGTCCGCTGAGCGGTTCGCATCAGCTTCGACTTTCTGGATCGCCTCATGTCGCCAGATTCGATCGCTCTCGCTACTGCGGTCCACGTCTTGATATCCCATGTCCTCAGGTTACGCCCAGCGGTGACCAGGTTCAGCAGGTACGGGTGGTGGCTCGTGTGCCGCGATCTAGGCTGCGTGCGGTGAACTCTGAATTCGGAGCAGTAGCAACTGCAGCCTCTGGTGCAGCCAGGCCCTCAGCTGCAGTTATCGGTGGTGGGCCCGGTGGGCTCATGGCAGCCGAGGTGCTTGCTCGTGCCGGCGCATCGGTGACCGTGTATGAGCACATGCCCAGCATGGGTCGAAAGTTCTTGATTGCTGGTCGTGGCGGGCTCAACATCACGCACTCCGAGCCTTTAGAGCAGTTCATGACGCGTTACGGAGACAAGCAGAATGCGCTTGCTCAGTCCGTATCTGCTTTTCCTCCAGAATCTGTTCAAGCTTGGTGTGAGAGTTTATCGCAGAAGACTTTTGTTGGTTCGAGTGGCAGGATATTTCCGCTCGGTTTTCGTGCCACCGAACTCCTGCGCTCTTGGCTCGTAGACCTTGAAACGCTCGGAGTCAGTCTCCAAACAAGTCACCGCTGGTTAGGTTGGGACCAAGCAACGGGTGCCTTATTGGTAGCCGCTGACGAGAAGAACTCGGATCCGATCCAGCCGCAGCAACTGTTTCCGGATATCACCATCATGAGTCTTGGAGGTGGCAGCTGGCAGCGAACGGGTTCCGATGGTCGCTGGGTACCGAAATTCGAAGAGATGGGCATCAACGTTCATAAGCTTCGTCCTGCAAATTCAGGGTTTTTGGTTGACTGGACGGCTGAGTTCATTACCAAATTTGAGGGCATGCCAGTAAAGAATGTTTCGGTTCAAGCCCGTGGGAACCCAGTGCGTGGGGAGATGATGATCACTGCCGATGGAATTGAGGGTGGCTGTGTGTACGCAGTTGGTCGAGAGCTCCGAGCTGCCTGTGACGCTCAGGGCAACACGGTCATGCTGATCGACCTTCGTCCCGACCTGAGAGTTGAACAGGTTGAGCAGAGGTTGAGCACTGCGAAGCCTAAAGAATCAACCTCGACACTTCTGCGGCGCACCATCGGTCTTCCTCCTGTGGCGATTGGCCTACTGCGAGAAGCAACCAAGAACGTTCTGCCTCGCCAAGCTTTTGACATGGCCGTGTTGATCAAATCTCTACCGCTACAGGTGGTGGCTACAGAAGAACTAGACCGGGCAATCTCAACAGCAGGCGGCGTGGCCTTCGAGGAACTCGACGACCGTTTTATGCTTCATCGGCTTCCTGGTGTGTTTGTCGCCGGCGAGATGATCGACTGGGAGGCACCCACTGGCGGTTATCTGCTTCAGGCCACTCTGAGCACGGCAGTAGCTGCAGCTAACGGGGCCTTGAGCTGGTGGGAAGAAGAACATCCAACGGAGATGTAGTTCTCAGGAGAAGTCATCAGCTTTGTGTTGCACTGGCGCTGGCTTTCGAGTCGCGCGGAACACCACGAACTTGGAGTTGCTACCGATGATGTCGCAATTGCCAAAGATCCGCTTGAGTTTGGCGTGATAAGCCAGATGCCTGTTGCCGATAACCCAGAGTTGGCCGTTGCTGCGAAGAACCCGATGTGCATCAGAGAACATCTGCCAAGCGGTTGCATCGCTGAGCGCATGATCGTCATGAAAAGGCGGGTTGGTAAAGACAAGGTCGATGCTGGCGTCTGCGATACCCGGGTGAGAACGAAGTGAGCCCAAGCTGTCACCCACCAAGAACTCGAATTGACCGTGTTCCTCCAGATTGCTCTGCACAGTCAATTCTGCTGAAGCGACTGCTAAGAAGCTCTCGTCAATGAACATCACATCGGCATCAGGATTGTCTAGTGCCAGAACCAACCCCACGACACCGTTCCCGCAGCCCAGATCGATGATGCGAATCTGCCCAGCCTGATCAGGGAGGTTGTCAATGAAAAAGCTTGTCCCGATGTCGAGACGCTCTGAGGAGAACACTCCCGGATAGCTCTTCACCTTGATGTTGCCCGGATCGAGGGTAAAGCTCGACACTGCCAAGGGTTTCACGGCCATTTCTGCCTCGTGTGGAGTAACGAAGATCAGGCGGGCCTTTTTCTTAGCAAGCGATGTAGTACACGGCCCAAGAATTCGCTCAAACAGAGCCAAAGTCGAGTTATGAATGTGCTTGGTCATGCCCGCAGCAACAATCACCGTGCTGGAGTGCACCGAGGGCGCTAGCCGAAGAAGTTGATCCTCGAGAAGCGCCAGAGTCTTAGGCACCTTGATGAAGGCGTAATCCACACGCGCGGGCAGAGGATCGAGGCTGCCTAGCAAGGTAACGCTCGAGGGGTCGATCTTGTTGCGCTCAAGGTTGGCAGTAGTTGCAAGCTGGGAGACATAGGAATCACCCAAAGAACTGGGCCCACATGGGGCTAAGGCAACTGCGAGCGCACCACAGCGATCGTTGATCAGTAACAGGTTGCCGCTCAGATCGCCAAGCTCGGATGCCTGCTGCAGCAGATACTCATCAGCAGCGTCCCAAGCCCGAAGCGATTCTTGTTGCGTGGAACTAGTGGTGGCGAGGGCAAACTCACCTTGGGGGACAACAAATCTTTCCATGAGGGATCGCAGGCTAGTTGGGTTCTTGAGAGTTGACCGCAGTCAGAGGCTGCTTGAGAGCCTTCAGTATTGATATGTGGGAGTCATCTGCTCAATCTGATGGGGAATCGAACCGCTCTCGGCGCACCTTGGTCTTCTTGCCTTTAAGTGTGGTTCGTTTCATAGCCCAGAGCACCTCGTCAACGGCAGATTCTGGAACTTCGACTAGAGAGAACCGGTCCTGAATCTCGATGCTGCCGATGTCTTTTCCGCTGAGCTTGGTCTCATTTGCAATTGCACCCACGAGATCCTTCGGACGGATACCTGTGGCACGCCCCGCACCAAAGTAGAGCCGGGTCATGCCGGCGGAGCCTTCGCTGCGGCGGCTGCCTTTTTGAGATGGCGAGCCCTTCTTTGCATGCGGCCCACGCTTGGTTGAGTCCTTTGTATTTCTTGAGGGGCGGCTAGCAACCTCGGGGATCTCTTCGATGTCCTCGGAACCTACGGTTGCTTCATGTGCAAGCTTGACGGCTGCGAGTGCAATTTGGAACAGGTCTGAATCCTCAGAGAGTGACTCCACCACGGTTCTGAAGCGGTCCAGATCCTCTGATTGAAGTGTTTCCCGCAGCGTTGCCATCGTGAGTTCCATCCGTCGATTGCGGAGATCCTCAACAGTAGGAACCTTCTCGATGCTGATTGGAGAACCCGTGACTCGCTCGATGTTCTTTAAGAGTCGCTGCTCGCGAGGCTCGGCCAGAGTAATGGCGATACCTTCACGGCCAGCACGTCCAACTCGACCAATACGGTGCACATACGCCTCTGGTGCAGAGGGGACGTCGTAGTTGACCACGTGTGTCAGGTGATCCACGTCGAGGCCACGTGCAGCGACATCGGTGGCAACAAGCAGTTCGGCCGTTTGGCCTCTCAAGCGACCCATCACGCGATCACGCTGCTCTTGGCTCATACCGCCGTGCAGACCTTCGGCACGGTAACCACGACCATTGAGGGTCTCGGCTAGGGAGTCCACCTCGTGGCGTGTGCGACAGAACACGATTGCCGCGGCTGGACTTTCGACATCGAGGATTCTTCCCAGTGCAGCCGCCTTATGAGCGCGAGACACGATATAAGCCGTCTGGCGTACCAGCGGAGCAGTCGCTGAGTCAGCTGATGCTTTTGCAATCTCGATCCGAACCGGGTCGGTCAGATGCCGCTTCGCAATTCCATTGATTCGCCCTGGCATCGTCGCCGAGAACAGCACTGTTTGGCGATTTTCAGGAGTTGCCTGCAGGATCGACTCAATGTCCTCTGCGAAGCCCATGTCGAGCATCTCATCAGCCTCGTCAAGGACAACCATTTGAATCGACTGCAGGGGGAGCGTTCTGCGTTTGAGATGATCCAAAGCCCGTCCCGGAGTTGCGATGACAACATCAACACCCCGTCGCAGAGCATCGAGCTGTCGACCGATTGGCTGCCCGCCATAGATGGGTAGGACACGCGCTCCAGCAGCTCGGCCGTATCGGTGGACAGCCTCTGAGACTTGCATGGCTAGTTCACGTGTGGGCACGAGGACCAAGGCCGTGGGAGCCGTCCGGTCGCTGTCCATCACGCGCTCGAGAATCGGCAGGGCAAACGCTGCAGTCTTTCCAGTTCCAGTGGCCGCTTGACCGAGCAAATCCCTTCCCTCAAGCAGGCGAGGGATCGACTCTCTCTGTATGGGAGTTGGCTCTTCGTAGCCAAGCTCCATAAGAGCATCCAACAGTTCAGGGCGAAGTCCTAGATCGGCAAAGCCAATAATCTCAGTATTTTCCGACTCACTCATCTACGAACTCCGAACCTAAATAGCAACTTGCTCTGCTATCACGTTGGCACGCAGGCAGCTCAAATCCGAATCCTGAGACTTTCGTGACAGTCCCGAACCCATTCCCGCTGAAACAGAACTAGGGCGTAGCTGCGTTTGGTGCAGGAACGGGTGCTAGGGCCGGCGGGACGATTGAGTAGGTGTTGAAGCACATTTCATCCTCTGTTCCCTCGGCAAAAACTATGTATCGCTTTGCCCGAAGTGGGTCAGCATCTCGGTTCCAAGAACACTCGATTCTGATTTTGTCTCCCTTGACCACGTCGACTGGGGATTGCAGTTCGTAGAGCATCTGCCAGTCAAAATTCCAGTCGGGAATATCAAGTAGCACCTTCTCCTGTGGAGTATCGGGCCACAGAGTCATCCTGAAGGACCGCCCTAGCGTGTGCATGTGGCCGAGTACCTCGATGATCTGACCATCAAAGGGAACAACAGAGTCACAAGAGGAGGAGTAGGTGCCATTCATGCCGACGGCCAATTCCTCGGCAGTCTTCTTGCATGCTCGAAGAAGTCCCTGCTCAATAAACTTCCCCGAGGGTCCATAGAGATTGACGTTGTTCTCAAGCGCCGCCGCTCGATCGCATAGCGGCTCAGTAGCTCCTGCTGGGCAAGGGATTTCGACCGGGGCGAGCGGGTTCATAACCGTGATCTCGCGCAACGGGCTAGTGCCTGGCTCGGTTTGCATGACAAAACTCGACTGGTCCGGGGTGACCGAATCTGAATAGTGGTAGTGCATCTGCAGGACTAACGTGTCGCCGGGTTGGAACAAAATGCCGGCGCCCTTAAAACTTGCTGCCTCTTGCCCTGGAGCCCAACCTCCGATGAGTTTGGACCCAGCTGACTTCTCTCCAGAAGCAGAAACTGCAGCGCCAGCGCCTGTACCGGTATAGCAGGACCACCCCGGCTGACCGTCAGGTACCTTGGCCAGATTCGTCCCCTCTAGCTGCTGCAGTCCCTCTCGAGCGGATGCTGCGATCTGAAACACTTGGGCGTGATGAATCTCTTCGATCTGATCTGGAAGGAATTCAAAACCAGTCATGAACGTGGCCTCGGTTAGGCCGGGGTCGACTTCGAAACAGCGGTAATCGTTCTGGTTTGTCAGGGAGCCGGTATAGGGCTTTGGCATTTTCAAGGACTTGTCTTTACGAATCTTCGTGAGCTTCGCCTTTGCAGAGGGTCGAATCGGGGTGTCCTTGGCTACGTCAAGTGGCCCACCAGCATCTGCCCATTCGGCCAGCATCGCAATGGTTTGCTCATCGAGTGACTTGGAGTGTGCAAGCGGCACGCCTTTGTCTGAAGCGGGCCATGGAGGCATGTACCTAGCCGTAGTCACCACTCCAAGCGCATGCGCATAGGTCGATGC
Source organism: Actinobacteria bacterium IMCC26207 (assembly GCA_001025035.1). Classification (GTDB taxonomy): domain Bacteria; phylum Actinomycetota; class Acidimicrobiia; order Acidimicrobiales; family Microtrichaceae; genus IMCC26207. The sequence continues at coordinate 514,469 of LCZK01000010.1, read as the reverse complement.
ATCCTGAGCTGTGTCGAGCTTCCAGTGATGCGAACCCATGGCATTGCTGTTGTGACATGACGCGCAATTCGCTGCGAGCACGGGCATCACTTCAGTCTCGAAAGAAGGTGCGTTCTCAACTTTTTCGGGTGATGGGGGAGCAGTGATCTGAGTTGTGATCGAAGCCGTACTGGGATCAACCGCAACCAAATTCATAGTGAGGGTGACCTCGTCACCTGTGCGGAGCATTCCAGCTAGAGAAATTGGACCGATCTCATAGTCACTCATGGCGACGGTTGTGGTCGCCGTGGCAGTCAGCTTGTTATCTGACTGGCGAGCTGTCACCTTCCAGGTGGCTGGCAGGGTGGTTGATTTGACCCGCAGGTCACCTTGCATTTCAAACTCGTACTGCTGCCCTTGGTTCAGTTTCTGTGGCAGACCAACAAGCTTTGCATCCGTAAAGGTGGCCAACGGAAAGGAGTAGGACTCGAGGTAAGCGGAACGAAGCCTCGTATCTCGGAGGGTGTCGTCGGAATGCAGTTGTTCAAGGTCGACGACAATCTCGCCAACTCGAGAGTTTTCGGGACTTGTGGCATTGATCGCAAAGTCTCCAGCGATTCCGTTGGTCGTACCACGTGTTCGCGTAGGTTTTGAACCGGCAAAGGTCTCGTCTACCTCATAGGTGGCCTCGGACTGAGAGGGATCGATCCGATAGAGGGTTTCCTCTGGAGTAGCTACTAGCTGTGGGGCGTCTGGTACTTCGTAGCTGATGTTGCGGAAGTCCGGGGCAAGAAGTGGTCGTAGCTGTGTCCAAGCCGCAGCGACTCCCACAAAAATGAGCAGCAACGCAGCCCCGCTAAAGAACTTGTGCCGCTGCACCACCCCAAGAATTCCAGATCTTGGGGCTGTCTCGAGGCCATCATCGACCGACTCCGACGGAGCGCCCTCAGTTTCCCTTGAACTGTCTGTCACGCGTCTGCCCCCTGGGATCACTGCTTGCCTTGATCACAACTGGATCACAACTGGAAGAAAACGAAACCATACCGGAGGTCCGCCCAACTTTGGGAACGCCTAAAGGTGAACATCTGGTGGGGAAAGGCGACGCTGAATCTCGACGAAGACTGCGGTTCCAAGAATCTCTTGCAATTCCTCAGCTAGAGATTCAATGACCGGAGAATCTCCTACATACGCTTCGGGTTCTTCGGTACAGCACCATGCCATGGTGTCTCCGTCATCGCCCCAGTCGCTGCGCTTCCACGCTCGTACATGAGCAATCTCAACGCCTGATTCCTGCATTTCCCATTGAACCCTGACGGGCAACTGCCAACAGACAGATGGCTTCCAGTCCAGGGCTGACTCATCTGCTTTCTGAGCAGCCAGGTGCAGTGCGCAGCCTGCGCCACCAACGAAGCCCGGCCGGTTCAAGAAGATGCATGCGCCGTCTATCACTCGAGTATTTGTTTGCGTCGAGTCACTAAAGATCCCGCCCCTGTTGGCCTCTTCATGAAATTGAAAGAACTCGGGGTCTAGATAACCCGCGAGCATCGCTGTCGTTGCTGGCTCATCATCCACGAGCTCGGCACCGACTGAGCAGCAACCTTGGCCGAGTTCTTCGGCCGGGTGGTCAAGGATTCCCTGGCACCCTCTACCCCAGATGCAACTCCAGTTTGACTGCAGAAACGAAGTGTCGAGATGCCATTCGACTCCGCCATCAGAGATGACCTCTATCCCGGCCACGGCTGTAGCGCTGACCTCGGATGCGATAGCTGGATCCTGCGCTGACGATTCTGGGGGTGTGGCGGTCACAAGGCGAGGATAGGTCAGTTACTGAAGCGAACTCTGACCTTCATGTACTCAGTTTCGCCAGCTTGGCTACTCGCTGCTCCACGTAGATTCCACCGAGAGGAATGACCGCCGCAAGAATAACGAAGAGTGTCATTGACGTATCCCACCGAAGAGCCCGTCGCAGCAGAAGTGCGAAGCTTAGATACACCAAAAAAATCACTCCGTGGATCGGCCCAATCCTGGGAACAAAGTTCTGGGTCTGTCCAACCCTGTGCGCTATCGATGCCAAGACGAGCACCACATAGGACACTGCCTCAACCACTGCTACCACACGAAAAGCTAGGAGCAGTCTCTCCTGAGCGCGATTCATGCAGATGGAAAATTAGGCGGCACTAAAATCAGGCGGCATTAAAATCAGGGGGAACTAAATGGCCCCAAGCAGCTGCGGGGTGACAGTCAAGTTCGAGGTATCGACTCCCTTATCGGCTGCCTTCTGAACGAGCTCGGCATAAAAAGCCGGATCAACGTAAGCGTCTCGAGACAGGATGAACCCGCTCTTACCAGTGGCATCGCTCACAATGGCCCATTGATACTCAGGGTCCAGATCGACGATCCAATAGTTGCCCGGAGGTGTCGCAGAATTCGATCCGGAGAACGAAACATTGAGGCGAGCATTGGAGGAATCCACGGGTACTGCAGACCCAACAACCTGAGACTGCGGACCGGCTGCACTGAAATAACGACCCGTGTTGACCACTTTGACGTTTCCGCTTGGCAGCAGAGAATACTCAGCAGTTGTATTGACGAGTCCTACGGAGAAAAACTGTTTGACGCTGCCGAGTTCGTACCAGGTACCCAAGTAGCGACCGAGGTCAACGGACTCAACAGTGGTGGTCACTGGAGCGGGCATCGGGGCACACCCCATAAGGACTGCACCGACTGCAACTAGGGCTGGAATGATCATTTTGCGAAACATGTTCAATATTCGATCAGGAACCCCAATCTGGATGCAAATACCTAGAGAAGGTGTTTGTGGATGAATGCTCCAATCACCTGCAAGCTTTGTTCTGACTCGGGGAGTATTTCCTTGGGGAAGATCTGAAATACGTGCACCATCTCGCTGTAGATGTTGAGCGTGACATCGCATCCTGCTGCCCCGACTCGTCCAGCCAATGAGGCAGCATCGTCAAGAAGTGGCTCATCCTCTCCTACCTCGATCAGCATCGGTGGCATACCTGAAAGGTCATCTGCCCACAGTGGAGATGCGAGCGGCGTAGTCGGCTCTGTGTCGCCAAGATAGAGAGCCGCAAGAAGATCTAAGTCTTCGGTACTCAAGATTGGATCACTCAGGCTGTCGTCAAGACATGAGGGTGAACTCTGCGTGAGGTCTACCCAAGGCGAGAGGCAGACGGCCGCTGCTGGCATTGGTAGCCCAGAGTCCCGGATGGCTAACAGCGTTGCAACGGTTAACCCACCTCCTGCCGAGTCACCTGCAAGACACAACCGTGATGGCTCAAATTCCAATTCCAGCAACTCGACGTAGGCAGCAAGAGCATCATTAACGGCTGCAGGGAACGGGTCCTCTGGGGCGAGCCTGTAATCCAGAGAAACAGCGCTTACCCCTGCGCTCATCGCGATTCGACCAACTACATCTCGGTGGCTGTCAATCGATCCAAGGCAATAGCCGCCACCATGGAAATACAACACTGCGGCATCCTCGGGTACACCCTCGGGAATCAGCCACTCAGCGGGGCGGCCGCCAAGGGAACTCGACTGCTGTTTGACTCCCTCAGGGGCCGGCATCGCCAGTGCGCCAGAAGACATAGCGGCGCGTCTCTCTTCGAGGGTGCCGGTCATGATGCCAGATTCGGCCATCAGTGCAGCAATGATTTCAACTCCTGGGTGTGCCATGGGCCTGATCTCTCTGAGTCTGAATGTGTCAGTGGGCTTCGTAGTAGTACTGCTGCAAATTTTGCCACACAAGAAGGCGCGCTGTTTCTGAGTCGTTGACGCCTTCGCTGTAGCGTTCGCAGTGGCGAATCCTTGACTAGCGAGAGAGTGCGGAATACGTGACAGAACCTCAGAACGAGTCGCTCCCTGCACGCAGCAGGTACGCAGGAGACTTGATTACGGCCACAGACGATGAGATCTCTGAAGCCCTAGAAGATCTCAGCATTCCAACCTTGTTGATGTCGCTGGTGCACATGACTGGTGACCTGTCGTTTCTGAGCGGCCCCAATGTTCCTGCTGGCAATTACCTGAACGAGGTGCAGGGCTTTATGAGCCCGGAATCTCAGGCTGAGGTGCGAGCGGTCGCGGCACAAGCTATCTGCGAGTATCGCGATTCTGGCTGCGTCCTACCGGCAGATCCGCCCGCCGAGGTCATCCATCAGATGATGAACGCCCTAGTAGCGGACACGGTTCCCGAGGAATACGTCCCCATGCTGATGGAGGAACTCGAACTCGACGGGGTGGACGCACGTGCAGCTGGCACCGTCTATTCGAACTTGAGGAGCGAAGGCTCCGAGTTCCATGTCGTAGTTATTGGTGCTGGGATGTCTGGAATTCTGGCCGGCATTCGTCTTGGTCGGGCAGGGATTCCCTACACCATTCTTGAGAAGAACTCAGGAGCGGGTGGTACCTGGTTCGAGAATCGCTATCCGGGTTGTCGAGTGGATGTCGGAAACCATTTCTATTGCTATTCCTTCGCACCCAATAACGAGTGGTCAGAGTTCTTCGCACAGCAGCCCGAGCTGCAGAAATATTTTGAGGACTGCGCCCGGGAGTTTGATGTTGTGGATCACATCCGATTCGGGGCCGAGGTCTCTACAGCACAGTGGGACGAGGAGCAGGCTCGTTGGCAGGTCGAGATTAGGCAGGGTCAGGGCAGGACAACTCTGACTGCCAATGCTGTGATTAGTGCCGTGGGCCAGCTCAACCGTCCCTCGCTGCCCCAGATTCCAGGTCGTGAAACCTTCACCGGGACAGCGATGCACTCAGCGCAGTGGATTCCTGGAACCGACCTTCGCAACAAGCGCGTTGCGGTGATTGGTACGGGCGCAAGTGCCTTCCAGATTGTGCCGACGATCGCAGATCAGGTTGAGCACCTCAGCGTTTTTCAGCGCTCCGCACCCTGGATGTTTCCTAATCCGAATTATCACGAGCAGGTAGGTGACGGAGTGCGATGGGCGATGAGGCATCTGCCCTTCTATGGCCGGTGGTACCGATTCTTGCTGTTTTGGCCTGCCTGCGATGGTGGCCTGCCCGCAATGCGAATCGATCCTGATTACCCGCATCAAGATCGCGCTATCAGCGAAATCAATGACGCAGCTCGAGAGTTCTTTACCCAATGGATGGTCGAACAAGTTGCAGATGACCCAGCGCTCGCAGAGAAAGTCGTGCCGGACTACGTATGCCTCGGCAAGCGCACGCTGCAGGACAACGGCAGTTGGCTAGCCGCCCTGATGCGGCCAAATGTGGATCTGGTCACTGATCCGATTCTGCGAATCGAACCAACCGGCATAGTCACCGGGAATCCCCAAGGTTCGGGTGGCGAGTCAGCGCAGCTTGAGGGGGAGTCTCTGGCGGAGTTTGATCTCATCATTTATGCCACCGGATTTCATGCCAACAAGTACCTCTGGCCAATGGAGATCACCGGGCGTGATGGGGCGGTTTTGTCAGAGCAATGGGGTGATGAACCCACTGCCTATCTCGGCATCACAGTCCCGAACTTTCCGAACATGTTTTGTCTGTATGGGCCAGGTACCAACCTTGCCCATGGGGGAAGCCTGATCTTTCATTCCGAATGTCAGATTCGCTATGTCATGGGAGCGCTCGATGCTCTCATCAGCGGGGAGTACCGCTCCATCGAGTGCAGAAGCGAGGTCTGCGAGGAGTACACACAACGCACCCAGGCCGAACTCCGCACAATGGTGTGGTCGCATCCCTCGATCTCTCACAGTTGGTTCCGCAATCCCTCAGGCGATATTTACATCCTCTCTCCTTGGCGGCTTGTGGATTATTGGAACTGGACCAAAGAGCCAGACCTGAACGAGTTTCTTCTGCAGCCCTAAGCCCCTGAGCTCCGCCCCTGCCCCATCGCTTTGTCTTGCGCCTGACCCCCCATAGAGGGTCAGGCGCATAACGAAACGAGTTCTTGGGGTGGGGTGCGCAGGACGGAATCGGCAGCGCTTGTGGATCGGCGCGCTAGGTTCTTGGCAAAGCTGCACATCCCACTCCCTGCGTTTCGTACTAACGGTTCCCTCGCACTCAAAGGACTCTGAAATGTCGATCGATTTCACGCTCTCGCCCGAACTCGAACTGATTCGTGTGCGTGTTCGCGCCTTTATCGAGGATGTTGTCAAGCCCGGCGAGGCGCTTATTGGCGATTCAGAGAAGATCGAGCGCGACGAGTACATCCGAATCCTCTTTGGCATGCGGTCCCAAGCCAAAGAGGCTGGACTCTGGTTGCCGCACATGCCTGCAGAGTGGGGAGGCATGGGCCTCGGCCACGTTGAGCTCGCGATGGTTCAGGCTGAAGCTGCAAAGTCTTATTACGGACCGTTCGTCATGAACTGTCAGGCTCCAGATGAGGGCAATATGCACACGCTGTTGCACTGGGCAACAGATGAGCAAAAAGAGAAGTACCTCAAGCCCTTATGTGATGGCATGGCCATGAGTTGCTTTGCCATGACAGAGCCAGAAGTAGCTGGATCTGACCCCACATTGATTCGAACCACTGCCATCCAAGATGGCGAGGAATGGGTCATCAACGGCCACAAGTGGTTTATCTCGAATGCGCAACGTGCAAGCTTTGCCATTTTGGTGGCGCGAACCGAGGACAATCCAGACCTACCCCAAGCTGCGAACTCGGCCTTCATTGTCGAGATTCCCTCTGAGGGTTGGAACCGCGTTCGGGAGGTCGAGACCATGCACGGAGGTTCTGGACATTCCGAGATTGTGATCGAAGATCTGCGGGTACCCGCAGCTAACATGCTCGGCGGCAGAGGACAAGGACACCTGCTCGGGCAATATCGACTTGGCCCTGCCCGCCTTGCTCACTGCATGCGCTGGATCGCTCAAGCAGAAACTGCCCTCGACATGATGGTTGATCGATCGCTCAACCGTTACTCACACGGGTCAATGTTGGCTGAGAAACAGGGAATCCAGTGGATGATTGCTGACTCGACGATGGAGCTGTACCAGTCCAAACTCATGGTTCTGCACGCTGCGTATCGTATTGATAACGGCCTTGAGTTCAAGAGCGAAGTATCGATGGCGAAGCACTTTGTAGCCAACATGCTCGGACGAGTTATTGATCGCTCTATTCAGGTGCACGGCGCCCTCGGTTACTCAACCGACACCCCACTCGCCCATATGTACCAGCATGCTCGATGGGCACGCTTTGCCGATGGGGCAGATGAAGTCCACCAGATGAGGATTGCGCAGCGCACAATCTCGGCGTATCGAGATAGCGGAAGCACTCGGGCTGCAACTGGTGACTTACCTATCTGAGGTCAGTCCCAGCCACTGCCGAACCAATGTGCGCAAGTTGTCGATCCCAACGTTCTTTGCCGCACTCACCCAGACAACCTCTCGCTGTTCCACTCCCGCCTTGGTAGCCAGTTCGCGCTTGCGTTTGTCACGAACAGCAGACTTCACCTTGTCATGTTTAGTAGCGACGACTGTGCAGGGCCGGTCGTAAGACTGCAACCATTCGAGCATCTGTACGTCAAGCTTGGTCGGGCCAATCTCGCCGTCCACGAGCACCAGAATCATTACTAGTTCCTCACGGCCGAGTAGGTAACCCTCGATCATCGGTTGCCAAGTTGCGCGCACCCGGGCCGGCGCGTTGGCAAAGCCGTACCCGGGAAGGTCGACAACAGCGGCTGATTCACCAAGCGAGAAGTAGTTGATGAGTTGAGTGCGACCGGGAGTCTTCGATACTCGGGCCAGGCCCTTGCGATTACTCAGGGCATTGATGAGGGAGGACTTTCCGACATTTGACCTGCCGACAACCGCAATCTCGGGGACTCCAGTCTGCGGCAACTGGCTGAATTGCGCAGCAGAGGTAACGAACTGAAGCTCAAGTGGAGTGGACATGGGTCCCTATTGTCACCCAATTTCCAAAACAGATGACACTTAGCGTTGTCTGCGATGAAACTTCTCTAGGTCGCGACGGTCCTTCTTGGTCGGTCGCCCAGACCCAGAGTCACGAACCGCAATCTGTACCCGCAGCTCTGCCGGAGGAGCAGGTGGAGTCTGGTCGGAATAGCACTCCACCGCTACGGCTGCCCCCACTCGCTTCTCAATGATCTGCTGTACAATCAGGACCCGATGAACCTCTCGGGAATACGCTTCAACGGAGTCTCCTACGCGTACCAAACTCGATGGCTTGGCCGCGTTCCCATTGATCTGTACATGACCACCGTTACATGCCGCAGTGGCCTGAGAGCGCGTCGAATACAACCGAACTGACCAAAGCCACTTGTCAACGCGAGTGGAGATCATCGTGTAGGTGAGTAAGCATGTGGACAGTCTGTCCCAAATGGAACTGCCTAGGCCTATGTGATTGGGTCAAGCACGAATAGCGGGATGACCCGAGTCGTCGCCTCTTGGTAGGAATCAAAGTGAGGCCACACTTTCATAGCTATGGCCCACCAATCAGCCTTTTCTTGGCCCTCCACTTTTCGTGCGGAGTAATCCCGCAACTCGGCACCATCTTGCAGGGAGACCAACGAGTCAGCATCGATGTTGTGCGACCAGACGGGCGCAGTCGGTGAACCACCCATAGATGCAATCACTGCGTATGAACCGTTGCTCTCCGCGCGAATCAGCGGGGTCTTGCGAACCTTTCCGCTCTTGCGGCCCGTAGTCCACAAGATGATGCATGGCGCACCCTCTAGCGTGTCGCCTTCGGTACCACCGCTCGACTCGTACAGTGCTACTTGATCAGAAATTGGTTCCCATGGGCTGGGTTCGTACTCGCCGAGAAGCGGCATATCGGGTTCCTCGCGGGGTTCTAGGGGAGTTGCTGATCTCAACTCTCAGGAATCGCTGGGGTCTTGATCTGAAGAATCAGCAGTCTCGGATTCTTGTGAGGGCTTTGCACCCGGAACGACAATATCGACGGTTGGCTGCTGGTCTGGCCCACGTCCACTCAGGCCAAGGTCAGCGGCTTCCTTCGCAACTTCCTCATCTGATTCGCCGAGATGGTACGGCACGTTCACCACCACAGTGTCCTTGCGGAACTTCAAGGCCAGCTTGAGCGCTAAGGCAGACTGATTGTGGAAGATCCCTTGGTACCAATGAGGCAAGACGAACTCAGCGATCACCACTGACACGTAGTCGTGCTTCCAGCGCTGGTCGAGTTCGTCCAGATAATCCTCGACCGTGCCAGTTAAGTCTCGGTAAGGCGACTCGATGATCTCGAGCGGGAACTGCACGTGGTGACGCTCCCATTCCTCGCGAATGCGATCTGCGTGCTCATCATCTAGGGCGACCGTTACTGCAATGGCATCCTTTGCGTTCACTGAACGCGCGTACCGAATGGCGGCCAAGGATGACTGGTTGACACCGCCCACGAGCACCACGACACCATGGCCCGGGACCCTATCTGGCTCGGTGTAACCAGCTGGTACCCGCAACTTCTTTGCCACGCCCGCGTAGTGCTTCTTTACTGATTTGAATGCCACCACGATGATGGGAATGAGAGCCACAGGAATCCAAGCACCGATTGTGAACTTCGAGATGATGACCACCATCATGACGATGAACGTGGCAATCGCACCCAACACCGAGAACACAACCGATAGACGCCAACCACGCTCCTTGAGCCTGAGGTGATGGCGGACCATACCGGACTGCGACAGGGTGAACGAGGTGAACACTCCGACGGCATAGAGCGGGATCAAGGCGCTGACGTTGCCACCGAAGACGACAATCAGCAGTGAAGCGGCCCCCGCTAGGAACAAGATTCCATTGGAGAAGACCAGGCGATCTCCGCGATTCGCGAATTGCCGAGGAAGATAGCCATCCTTGCCGACGAGTGCAGCGAGGCGTGGGAAGTCTGCATAGGCCGTGTTTGCCGCAAGGATGAGGATTCCAGCTGTCGAGATTTGAAGCACCCAATACATGAAGCCAGTGCCACCAAACACCGTCCGGCCGATAATGGAGTTGACTGACTCACCTGTTTCAGAAGGTGTGGGCCGGATCTTCTCGGCCAGCACGGTCAGGCCGATGAAGGAGAATCCCAAAATTGTGGCCATCCAAACCAGAGTGATGGCTGCGTTTTTTGAGGTTGGCTTCTTGAAAGCTGGGATTCCATTTGAAATTGCCTCAACACCAGAGAGCGCTACTGCACCAGAACTAAACGCCCTTGCAAATAGGAAGATAGTGATTCCCCCAAGACCGAGCAGCGGTGTTCCCGTTTCCTCTTTCAACTTGGCGAGAGCGGGCAAGTCAGGAGGAAGTTCCTGCAGAGTTCCTTGGGTCATCTTGTAGAAGCCGAAGGCAATGAGAGCTGTCAGTGCGAAAATGTAAATGTACGTAGGGGCAGCAAACAGTCGTCCAGATTCTTTGACACCTCTGAGATTGGCAAGCGTCAGAAGCGCAATAAACCCCAGACACAGCAACACCTTAAAGGGCGCAACAGATGGAACTGCTGAGTAGATTGCCTGAGTACCCGCTGCCACTGAAACAGAAACGGTGAGCACATAATCAACTAGCAGAGATCCGCCAGCGATGAGAGCAGGAACCTCTCCCAGATTCTCACGAGATACAACGTATGCCCCGCCGCCATCTGGGTAGGCGTGGATCGTCTGCCGGTAGCTGTTCGCCACCACAATGAGCAACAGCGCAACAAGAATTGCGATTGGCGTCAGAAACCCGAAGGTGTAGTTCGACTGCGCCAAGAGCGCCATACCACCCACTGGTACGAGCACCAGAAGAATTTCCTGCGTCGCGTAGGCCGTGGACGAAATGGCATCCGATGAAAAAACTGCAAGACCGATGGTCTTGGGTATGCGTTGATGGTCTGCTTCGGCGCTAGCAAGTGGCCGACCGATCATAAATCGCTTCAGGGTTGATGCCATGGGCTAAGGGGTCGCCTATCTGTATCGAGAATTCAGCCAGTGACCGGTTGAACTAAGCAGATACTCGCGCAGTCAGCGCATCGACTCAAAGTTGCGGAACAACTTGCCAAGCAGGCCAAAAAACTAACTCGTTTTGTACGAGGCTAACTGTGCCCGGTACGCCTCGATGGCCAGCTTGTGATCCACCAACTTTTCCGGGTAGCCGAGCAGTCTGCGAGTCTCGATATCAGGGTCGTGAATCAGGGGCGCTTCGAGACCTGCGAGCACAGGTAGGTATCGGCGAATATAGACGCCATCAGGGTCGAATCGAACGGACTGAACAGTCGGATTGAAGATCCGATTCGGATTCGTGTCAGACCCAGTTCCTGCCGTCCACTGCCAGTTCAACTGGTTATTGGCAACGTCGGCATCTGTGAGGAACTTCATGAAGTGAGCGGCTCCGATGCGCCAGTCCAGGTACAGGTCTTTGGTTAGAAACGACGCAACCACCATGCGCGCTCGGTTATGCATGAATCCTTCGAGGAGAAGCTGCTGCATGGCTGCATCCACAAGTGGATACCCCGTGCGTCCTTGCCGCCAGGCCTCTGCATCCTGCTCATCTTGACGCCAGACGTCACCGCGATTTCTGTAATCAACCTGCGAGATCTCCGGGCGAGCGGCTAGCGCTTGGTGGTAGAAATCGCGCCAGCAGAGTTGCCGGATAAACGGTGCTGCACCGGGTCGACCTTGTAGCCGAGCAGCAACCTCGAGCGGAGATAGGCATCCAAAGTGAAGATAGGGGGCGATTCGAGAACTGTCGTCTGCAGCGAGAGCATTGTGGTTCTCCTCGTACCTTTCCAGCGAGCTTTTCGCCCAGATCTTGAGTCGCTCTAGGCCTGCGGATTCTCCGCCGGTCGCTAGATTTGGCGATGGGGGAGTGAAGCTCAGCTCACCCAAACTGGGGATCGCCAGTGTGGGGATTCCTTCAAGATGATGAATCTGCTTTGGCGGTGGAAGCACATCTCTCCATCTCGCCTCGATCCACTTGTTGTAGTAGGGAGTGAATACTTTCCAGAAGCCGCCCGTTCCGGGGCTGTTCGTTCCTGGCGGCAACACAGTTATTCCCGGATGCAAGTGGATCTTGCAAGAGGAATCGGCGAGGCGTGCAGTCAGCAGGTCCATACGTGTCGTGGAAAAAGCCGAAACATCCTGCGAGGCATGAACCGAGGATGCTCCGGTCTCCGATACAAGAAGCGCCACCTCTTCCACCCAGTTTCCCCTCCTCAGGACTAGCTCCCCGCCGAGCTTGCGAATCGAGTCCCGAAGATCACAGAGAGAATCAAGAAGAAAGCTCAATCGGTTCGGTGCACTACTCAGGGATTCAACGAGATCCTCATCAAGAATGAAAGCCGTGATGACCTTGGGGGAGGCCTGAATCGCAGCCTGAAGAGCGGGCAGGTCACGAATGCGGAGGTCTCGTGTGAACACAACAATGGAGCAGGAGGGGGAATCCATTTCTAGAAACTAGGCCAATGCAGACAAGGTGTGGCTGCCAGAGATTGCTAACCTTCCGTTCCCAGATCCAGAGGAGTTCTCTTAATGGCAGATGAATGGGGACCACTAGCGGCACTGATCGGCGACTGGGAGAATGAAGGCAGAGCCCTCGATGGCTTGGACGTCTCGTACTCGCATGGGCGTGAGCAAGTCTGGAATACCCACTACCGCGAGCAGGCCAGCTTGAAGCCATTTGGTCCGGTGGTAAATGGCAGTCAGTCGCTCTACGGATTGGATTACCGCAGCGCAATGTGGCGCGGAGAGGATGTAGATCCTTTCCATGCCGAGGTTGGATACTGGCTTTGGGATTCAGCGACGGGTGAGATTCTTCGCGCATGTGTTCTCCGCCGTGGAATCACCGTTCTCGCTGGAGGCGTAACGAGTGCTGACGCATCCTCATTCAAGATGTCTGCAGGGGCAGACGGATCCCCCTACCGCGTCGGAGAGAACTCCTATTTGGTTGATCATGCGAGCACCCTGTCATACGAAATCACGGTCACTCTGCATGAGGATGACAGTTGGACTTATGCCCAAACATCGCTGCTGCGCATGGACCAAGTCGAGGGAGATTTCGCCCATACCGACTCGAATCACATGGTGCGTTCAGAGGGTTAGGCGGAGTATATGGGAGCACTAGCTGCGATCGAAAAACGAACTAATTGCTGCAATGTTCTCTTCTGACCCAGCGAGCCGGGCCATCTCTTCGTACTCCCTGTTGAGAGCAGCTTGCCAACCCTGCCTGCGACCCTCGCGAATCAGGCGAATGGTGGTGCGCATTGCGTTTGGGGGCTGCGCTGCGAAACGCTCTGCGATCGCTAAAGAAGTCGACAGCAACTCTTCAGCGGGAACAATTTGGGTGGCCAACCCATGAGCTAGGGCCTGATCTGCGCTGAGCCACTCACCAGTCAGCAAGTGCCAAGTTGCGAGTTGAGGCGTCATAACTGTTGCGAGCGACACGCTTGCCGCTGCTTCGGTGGTGACACCAAGTCCCACGAACGGTGCTTTGAATCTTGCCTCTGGGCTGAGCAGACTGACCTCGCACCATGGCAGCAGAGTAAAGCCAAACCCAACAGCCATCCCGTTGACAGCGGCAATCATTGGCACGGGGACCTGCGAGACTGCCCGCATCAAACCTCGAAATCCACCGTCGGCCTCGCCGTGGCGCGGGTCAGCGAATTCAGAGAGGTCTTGACCGACGGTGAACGCCCGCCCACTTCCTGTGAAGACCACACAACGGATCCCGTCGTCATCAACTGAATCAAGAGCATCACGCGTGCCGTGCCACATGTCGATGGACATCGCGTTGAGCGCATCCGGTCGAGTCCACGAAATCAGCCGCACTCCGTTGCTGTCTTGAATAGTGAGTTGATCGCTCATCAAGTTTTAGCCTTTGCTAATCATGGAGTTTGGAAGCCTGGGGGTGTGACTAGTAGCACTCCCTGATCTGAAAGATCGCAGGATTCCAGAGTCTAGAATCAGCAGGCGCTGAGGAGATAGTTGAGGAAACTCGGCTTACGCAATGCCCGTGAATTGACCTGTCAGGGAGTCCGTTTTGTATCGTCGTTTAGGTTCTTGGTGTTTCCGTCGCAGGAAGACAGTTGTAGCGCTATGGCTGCTCGTTCTTGTGCTGGGTGGCGTGGCCGCTGGCGCAGTTGGGCCCCATTTTGCGACAAATATGGAGTTGCCGAATGTAGAGAGTCGTCAAGGTCTGGACATTCTGGAAAGCCAGATGGGTGGTGCCGGGGCGGGCATTGAAGGAACGATTGTCTTTCGCTCTGAGACTGGATTCGATGATCCAGCCGTTCGTCAACCACTGATTGACTTTCTGGCCAAGGTCGACGCCGAGAAGGGCGTTACGGTTGTTAGCCCATTTGAGGCAGAACAATTCGACCCAAGTTCCCCCCTCGCCACTTGGTATCTGTCTGGGGTGGATGACCCTTCGCTGCTACTGAAACTCGCTGAGGCGAATTCTAAGATCTCGACTTCGGGCCCAGATGCCGGCAATATTGCCGTGGCTCAAGTTGAGATCACCCGTGACACCAGCTTGGATGTGGCCCGAAAGCAGGGCACGCAGATCGAGTCACTTGCGCCCGATGTTCCCGGTGTGCAGATCGAATACGGCGGTCGAATCTTTGAGCACTTCGAGGCTCCAGATTCAGAGTTGCTTGGCTTGGCGTTTGCCATAGTGATCCTCATCTTTGCCTTCGGGTCCGTGCTGGCCATGGGCTTGCCGATCGGGGTTGCACTCGCTGGCATCGGAGTTGGGAGCATTACGCTGGCCCTGCTATCCAACCTGATCGAGATGCCAGACTTTGCGACCACTTTGGGAGTAATGATTGGCCTAGGCGTAGGCATTGACTACGCCCTCTTTATTGTGACGCGCTATCGAGAGCAACTTCACCTCGGGAATTCTGTTGAAGACTCCGTAGTCATGGCCATTGACACTTCTGGCCGGGCTGTGACTTTTGCAGGTCTGACCGTTGTCATTTCACTTTTGGGGATGCTCGTAATGGGTGTGTCCTTTGTTTCCGGCCTTGGCATCGGCGCAGCAACTGTTGTGACGGTCACGATGGTTGCATCGCTCACCCTTCTTCCTGCGCTGCTGGGGTTTGCAGGCGAACGCATAGAGGTCACACGGTGGCGCGGACTCATATCCGCCGGTCTAGTAGCCGTTGGACTCATTGGCTTGGGACTGAACCTGAACCCGCTGCTAGTCGGATTTCCACTTGCCGTCATCGTTATGATCGCCGGATTTGCGTTCGCTCCGTTGAAAAAAGAGTTCAAACGCAAAGCGCCGAAGCCCCTGAATCAAACCTCGGCCTACCGTTGGAGCCGGTTTGTGCAGGGCCACCCTTGGCCCTTGGCGCTCGGAGCGACGGCAATTCTTCTGTTCCTCACCATCCCGCTTTTTGGAATTCGCCTTGGGTTCTCTGACGCAGGGAACCTTCCGGTTGATAACACCGGCCGAAAAGCCTACGACCTGCTCTCAGATGGTTTCGGTGCGGGCTCCAACGGCAAGCTGCTATTAGTCGGCGAGGTACCTGAAGGTACAGATATTTCCAATCCCAAGTCCCTCATTGAAGTCAGCCAACAGCTCGAGGAAGTTCCGGGTGTGCAGGCCGTCTCGCCTCCGATCCCATCGAATCTACAGAGCCCGAGCGAGTCCGGAGCAGTGCTCTGGGTAGTGACCCCAACCACCTCTCCTCAGGATGAGGCGACAACCAACCTTGTTGTTGACCTGCGTGAGAATCTCTTGCCCAAGGTGACTGCGGAGACCGGTATCGACGTGCTCGTAACTGGGCAGGTAGGCATCTCTGTTGATTTTTCCAATTACCTATCGGGTCGACTATTCCTGTTCTTTGCTGCGGTGCTATCGCTGTCCTTCATGTTGCTGATGGTGGTGTTCCGCTCCATCCTGGTTCCGCTCAAGGCAGTCATCATGAATCTCTTGTCGATTGGTGCTGCCTACGGTGTGATCGTGGCCATCTTCCAATGGGGTTGGGCAAAGGACCTCTTCGGAATCGAACCAGCACCGATTGAGCCGTTCATTCCGATGATGTTGTTTGCAATCGTTTTCGGACTCTCGATGGACTACGAGGTTTTCTTGCTGTCTCGCGTGCGAGAGGAATGGCTTCGTACAGGCGACAGCCACACCTCAGTGGCCAATGGTCTCGCAGCCACGGCCAGGGTTATTTCTGCTGCTGCTGCCATCATGGTGTTTGTGTTTGGATCGTTCCTGTTAGAGAGCGACCGAGCCATAAAGCTGTTTGGATTTGGGCTCGCATTTGCTGTTCTGATCGATGCGACTCTGGTCCGCATGTTGTTAGTTCCAGCTTCTATGGAGTTGCTGGGCGATAAGAACTGGTGGTTCCCGGCATGGCTTGACCGCCTACTTCCAAGCATCAACGTGGAAGGACCAACGGAGTTCGCCGAGGACGAGGCAGAGCTGCAAAAACAAGAAGCTCTGGTCTAACCGATCGGCTCAAGCTTGTCGGTTCTCAGTCTTCTCCGAATGGTGGACGGCCCATCTGCACGCGTATCGGGATGACCTCTGGGTTTGTGAGTGACCTGCGCTGCCAGTTGGCCCCATCCACTACCAGCGTGTGCCCTGAGATGAACCGGGCATAGGGAGATGCAAGAAACGTTGCGGCCCAACCAAGTTCTTGTCGTTGCCCTACGCGCATGGCAGGTTGGCAAAGGTCCTTGTCATTTGTGTTCTTCAGGTTCCCTTGAATATCGGCTGTCATGTCCTCATGGGGCATCAGACCTGGCACCAGACAGTTGACTTGAATTCCGTACGGTCCCCACTCAACTGCTAGAGATTCGGTCAGGTTCTTCACTGCAGCCTTAGCAGCCGCAGAATGCGCAAATCCAGGGCCACCAGTCCACGCATACGTTGCCCCGATGTTGATGATGGAGCCCGCCACGCCTGCGCTCAACAAACGCTGGCCGTACTCTCTGCACATCAGAAATGTTCCGTTGAGCGTGATATCCACCACGGTGCGCCATGCGTTGGGGGAGAGATCCTCGCTTGGCGAAGGGAAGTTCGCTGCGGCGTTATTGACTAGGACTCCCGGCAAACCGAAGCGCTCTTCGATCTGATCGAATGCCGCAGCGATGCTGTCGGCTTCTCGGATATCGCAGGCTATGCACAGCACCTCTGCGCCAATCTCAGCCATTGCAGCCTCGGCAGCATCAAGGTGCTCTGCCTTACGGCTCAGGATGGCGAGGCGTGCACCAAGTCGGGCGAACTCAGATGCAATTGCCTTTCCAAGACCGGTGCCTCCACCAGTAACAACTACCGTCACGCCCTCAAAGGTTCCCGAGGCGAGTGCAGATGCACCAACTGCCGGCGGTTGTGGCAATCCAATAATCTCGCTCATGGCTAACTGTTCCTCTGTTCACAGGTCAGGAAATTAATTCGGAGTCAGCTGCCGCTGTAACGAGGGTCACGTCCCTCGGCCTTGGCCGCTTTGAACTCCGCAAAGTCGTCGCTCTTGTTCAGTGTCGTCTGATAGGTCAGTTCATCATCCATCGATGAACGAAGCGCAGGAAGAGAGAGGTGTCGAAGTACCTCTCGGTACAACTTGACGGTGATCATCGGAGTGGAAGCGATCTGTTCGGCAATAGAGCGCACCACCTCGTCAAGTTCGGACTCGGCCACCACCCGACTCACTACACCGTGTCGAAGGGCCTCTTCGACGTCCATGACTCGGCCCGTCAACACCATGTCGTTCACAACTCCATCTCCACACATCTGATGCAATACCGCCACACCGCCCGTGTCAGGGATTACCCCATAGGTCAGTTCTGGCAACCGAAACCTGGTTCCTTCGGCGGCCACGCGAATATCACAGAGCAGTGCTCGCTGGAACGAGCCGCCCATCACCCAGCCCTTGCAGGCAACGAGCACCGGTTGGTCCATTTGCCAGAGTTGTTGGATACCCCGATGCCCCCTGCGCATGAGCTCATGGTGGGTCAATTCGGTCTGTGCCACCCCTATGGATCCGACGTCTCGACCCGAAGAGAATGACTTGCCTTCTCCTCGCCAGATGACGACACGAATCTCTGGGCGCGATTGAATCTCGGCCAAAATCTCAAACAGGCGAGCATCCATTTCATCATCGAACGCATTGTGCTTCTCGGTGTTGTCATTCGTGATGGTCGCAATGCCAGCATCGATCTCGAGATGAATGGTTCCAGACATGGGAATCCCCGATTCAGAATTGCCTAGGTCGCAACCCTGGCAGATGGTTAAACATCATTGAACATACTGCTTAGCGAGCAGTCAGGTTTCGCCATGGGTGACATCGGCGGACAGGTAGGCGTGAAGCGACTCGGCAGTTCCGTCATGAACAACATGGCCGTCATCGAGCACGAGACCACGTTTAAATCTTGAGATCACTGCAGGGTCGTGCGTGGCAACAAGCACGGTAGCGCCACCTCGCCTCGCTTCTTCGAGCAATCCGAGCAGCGCTTCGCGTCCGGCAACATCAAGCCCGACAAAGGGTTCATCGACCAACAAGAGCGTAAAGGGGCGGACTAGAGCAACTGCCGCAGCCGCCTTTTGACGCAAACCCCTGCTGAACTGCGAGGGTAGGTCGTCCTCTCTATCGGCAAGGCCGAGGCGCTTGATCAGGTCATCGATAATGGGTTCATCACCTTGACCGCCGTGCATCCGAATGGTGTATTCCATGTGCTCTCGTACGCTGAGGTCGTCATAGAGCACAGGCGTGTCGGGAAGCCAGGATCTGCGCTCACGGGCGTAGACCGAATCGGGCGGCTGGCCGTGTACCAGAACGGTTCCCTCCGAAGGCTCGAGCATCCCGGCAATGATGCTGAGGAGCGTGGACTTTCCCGACCCGTTGTGGCCGACCAACACGATTGCTTCTCCTGCCATGACCGAAAGGTCAACGGGAGCAAGTGCGCCCACGTCTCCATACTCTTTTGCCACGCCGATCAGCCTGACAACCTCTTTTGGATTCTTCGCGTCTGAGGAAGCGGATCTGCTCATATCAGTTCAACTTTCATGTCTTGGCCCCCATAGCCTCACCCATTGTGCGATGAAGGTCCTCACGGTATTTCACCCACATGAACACAATTCCTGCGAGCACCAATATCGGAATCGCCAGGGTCAACGCAGGAGGAATTGGATCGTTGCCCAGTCGCATTGCTCGCTGCGCCACCAGGATAGGAGTCACGCCAATCACGGCTACGAGCGGAGGCCAAAGGGTGCGGATCACGACTCTCGGCCCGGTGACCTCGGGCGGCATCATTGCCGCATCGCCAGCGTCAAGCACAGCTTCGGATACCACGCTGATCGACGCCCCGGCCACTGCAGTAGTTGCAGCAGTGATCACCGTGATCGCTCCAATGGCAATGATGTTGACCGAAGGGTGCAGCAACCAGACCAACAGCAATCCCTCAGATCCAACGAGGACCATAACGAACACTGGTGCTACTAAGTGTCGCTGCAGAATCACACCAGCAGGCTCGGGGTATGAGGCCAGCATCATGGGGTGATCCACCTCTTGGG
Organism: Actinobacteria bacterium IMCC26207; assembly: GCA_001025035.1. Lineage (GTDB taxonomy): Bacteria > Actinomycetota > Acidimicrobiia > Acidimicrobiales > Microtrichaceae > IMCC26207. The sequence continues at coordinate 495,044 of LCZK01000010.1, read as the reverse complement.
CGAGCGGCTCGATCACATCTAGGCCGGCCACATAGGTACAGAGCCCAGCTAGCAGCACGAGTGGTGTAGTCCCGGACCAGGCGCCATAGAGACATAACGCAGCACCAAGGCCGAGCACGGTCACCCGTAGAACTCGGACCGCAGGCCAACGGCCAAAACTTTGCACATCACGTGTAAACACCGGGAACCGGCCACCAAAACGAATTGGAAGTCGGGCAAAGCGACTCTTGTTGCGAGGCCGCTCCGAGGCAAGCTGCTTTCGAAGGAGCAGCACTGACCGCAAGTCTTGCTGAGTGACTGCAAACCGCAGTTGACCCACCAGTCGGGTTCTGCGTTGAGCAAGCTCAATAGAAAGCCCACCGACAATCCTCAGACCCACAACAGCCAGGATCATCGCCAGAGCAACCAGCACGAGCGGTAGCAGCGAAAAGCTAAGCGGCCAAAAGAGAATCTGCCCAAGCAGGGTCAGCGGAGCGAATGGCGAATAGCCAGCAACAGCCACGACCGAGGCAATGAGAAGGGCCCAAGCCAGAAGTTCGATCCATGGCCTCGGCACACGTCGTGATGCAGTGATGAGTGCCGCTCCCAGTGATAACGCTGCTGCTGCGCCGCCAAAAAGCGCGCCCGAAAGCATCCACTCAAAGGTGTTACCCGGGAGCCGTTGACTGCAGAGCGACCCCACTAGGGCTCCCACTGCCATCCCAGTTGCAACTCCGTAGCCAACTACGCCCACGGCTGGGCGTCGCAGCACTCGAGACCTGCTGATCGGAGCGAGCAAGAGGTGATAGACGTCGGCTGATTCGAGTGCAATCGGACCCGCTCGGGTTCCAGATCGCACACCCAGCAGCAACACAAGGCCCGCAAACAGACCTGCCCACACAGGGCCAAATTTCTGAGCTGATGTCTGCGAGGCTGCGGATAATTCCGAGTCGCCGACCCAACCAGAGGCAAACACTGCAAACACCAAGCAGGCCAGAGCTGTGGTGTATACGCGATACGCCAAGTCTCCCCAGGCCACGTCCCCGATGCGACGCCTTCTGCGGGCACTTCGCATCTCATCCATCGCCGCTGCACTCGTCTGTTGATCTACCGAATTTTGCGCGTCGTCAGCCAGAGCAGCACTTGCAGCCTCATTCAAGTCAACGCTCGGTGACGAGTCGGTGCCGAGAGGATCTGTGTCCGAGATGTCAGGGGGTGTGGGATCCGGCAAGCCTTTGAGGATACTTCTCCAAGCGGCGCGAGCGGAATCCGTTCCGCCTGCGCAAAGATGGGCAGAAATGTGGAACCTTGAATCTTCTCTAGTATTCACAATCCCAGTTGATTGGAGCATGTAATGAGTGGACCTGAGCGGTGCCCGGTAACAGACTGGCAAACCGACTTTGACCATACTGCGCCTGAGTACGCGGCTGACGCTCCTGCGATTTGGCAAGAGTTGCGAGAAACTTGCCCCGTGGCGCATTCTGACCGCTTCGGCGGAACTTGGCTGCCCACTCGCCATGAGGACATCTCGGCCATCGCACATGACACCGAGCACTTCACATCTCGTGGGGTTATCGTCTCGGTGCTTGAGCCCCAGGTTCCTGCGCCAGTCGGTTACGCACCTCCGATTAGCTCGGACCCGCCCTTTCATCAGATTGCGCGAGGCCTGCTCTTACCGGCCTTTGCGCCGAAGGCAATCCGTCCGCTCGAGGCTCCTACCCGAGCGTTCTGTGCGCAGCTCATCGATCAGATCCTTCTTGATCTACCTGCTTCAGGAGTCGTGGACGCTGCGGAGCAGTACGCGCAACACATCCCTGTTCGCGTCATAGCTCACATGCTCGGCGTGCCCGCAGAAGACGGAGATCGATTCCGAGGTTTCATTCACAGGATTCTTGAGATGGCCGGCCAAAATGAGGAACCAGTTTCGGCTGAAGACACCATGGTTCACTACATTTTTACCCAGATTGAAAAGAGGCGAGACGAGCCAAGTGACGACCTAATCGGCTTTCTCCTGCAGGCAGAGATTGACGGAGTGCCCCTCAGCGACGACCACGTAGGAGGCACGATTGCACTCATCCTCCTTGCAGGGATCGACACCACTTGGTCTGCGATCGGAGCGAGCATCTGGTACTTGGCGCAGCACCCGGAAGAGTGCGCGCGTCTCATCGCACAGCCGGAACTTATGCCGTTCGCTGTGGAGGAAATGCTGCGAGCTTTCGCTCCGGTGACCATGGCCCGCAAAGTTTCTCAGGACGTAGAACTCGGCGGCAAACAGCTTCATGAGGGGGACTGGGTCTTGCTTCCATTCCCATCAGCGAATCGTGACCCCGAGTTCTTTGAGAATCCAAACGAGGTGATTCTTGACCGTGAAAAGAACCGCCACGCAGCTTTTGGTCTCGGGATTCATCGCTGTCTCGGTTCAAATCTGGCTCGAATGGAGCTCACTGTTGCCCTCGAGGAGTGGCTAGCGAGGGTGCCAGAGTTCGAGTTAGCTGACCCAGAAGCTGTTCTGTGGTCGACCGGGCAGGTGCGCGGCCCTCGCAAGCTGCCTATCCGGATCCTCGAGCCAGGTACTTCTACAACGACCACGGGAGCCAGATGAAGATTTCTTTCAACCGTGAAGCCTGCCAAGGCCACAACCGGTGCTACTTGCTAGCTCCAGAACTCTTTGATGTAGACGACGAGGGATACGCCGTGCTGTTGGTGACGGGTGATGTGCCTGAGCAGTTGCACGCCAAAGCCCAGCTAGCAGTGGACAACTGTCCCGAATACGCGATCACCTTGACCGAGGAGAATCCGCCAGCCTGACCTGGCAGTGAGTGCTTTTCTAGAGGTTCTCTCGCTAGCGAAGAACAACCGGTTGCTGCGCCGATTCACCGGTCCACCACAGGGGGAGCGAGGCAGTCTCGGGGTCGTACTGGCTGAGCCAAGTACTGAGGGCTATTGGGTCAGCGAAATCGCTCGGGTGGTGACCCGGCATAGCCGAGGCCGCAACGTCGGGCAGAACTTCCCAAGCCAAACTGATGCTGAAGAGCAGCAACCGCCACCAAGCAACCGGATGAAACAGCCGGCCCTGGGCCTTGAGGTTGAGAGCCGTGGAGATCAATGTATAACCGCTCAGGATCAGTATTGAACTCACTGCGGCCAGCAGATAGCGCACTCGTGAGCCGTCTACCTGTTCGTACGCATCGAAGGCCACAGACTTGTGCTCCACCTCTTCGGCTAGGTGCCAGAGGAACATGGTGGTGATCCGTTCATCGGCTCCATCGAAGAGTGTTCGCAGGTGGGACTCCGTCCACCGGGCCAATGCAAAAGCCACCGTCTCGAATCCTGCAGCAAACGCAAGATTGAACCGGGTTGATCGGGTTCGAGATAACCAGGCATAGGTCCTATGCATCCAGCTTTCAACTCGGCTCATTCCAGGAATCTGAGGGGTGACGCTGGCATTAAAGATCCGGTGCTGTCGCTGATGTTGCGCCTCTTGTGCAATGAACCCTGCAGCGGCAATTCTCTGCTCGGTCGGAAGCTGCTCGAGAACAGCGCGGACAGAAGCAATCACATAGGGCTCAACATGTGGCATGAGTAGGGAAACCGAGTTTGCAGCTGCCGAAATCTCGGGAACCCTTGGAGTCCACACAAGCGGGATCTGCTCAGGGAACTCAAACTTGATTCGTCGCGGAGTGAGCGAAGTGACTGCCACCGCTTCAGGCTACTGATCGGAAGCGCACTTCACTCCCAAAGGGATCGGCACAGAGGAATCGGCAATGGGATCGGCTTAATGGGATCGGCAGCGAATTTTGAGCTCTGCACATGCGCTTCGCGGTCTAGCTTGTATCTCGCTCCGAAAATTTCTCGCCTCAGAGGAGAACCGCAATGGCTGATCAAAAGTTTGAGTTTCAGGGGATTAATCACTTGGCACTTGTGTGCAGGGACATGCAGGTGACGGTGGATTTCTACTCTGGGGTTCTGGGCATGCCGCTCGTCAAGACCATCGAGTTGCCAGTCGGAATGGGGCAGCACTTCTTTTTTGATTGCGGGGGTGGCGACCATCTGGCGTTTTTCTGGTTCCCAGAAGCACCCGAGGGCATTCCCGGCGTCTCGGCCCCGCGCGGGCGTCCAGACCAAGGCGAGCTCTCGAGTGCCATTGGGTCAATGAACCACGTTGCGTTCGCCGTACCGCCAGACAAGATTGAGCAGTATCGGGATCGGCTCGTTGAAAACGGGATCGAATGTACCGAAGTGGCCAATCATGACAACAGCGAGTTTGGTCTAAGCGCCGAGATGACCGATGAGGTGTACGTACGGTCGATCTACTTCCAAGACCCCGATGGAATCCTGCTTGAGTTTGCCTGCTGGACGAGCACGTTCACCGAAGACGATGTTGCGCACACTCCGGTCCGAGCGAACAGCTGACGGGTCTGCCCCAGCCCAATGTGGTGGGTAGCGACGAATCGTTGTTGATGGCTATTCCGCTTCTTCGAGCAGGTCTGCCGAGGCGGCAAGCGCAGTAGCGAGCATGGCCGCTCGCTGAATAACTGCCGCCATGTAGTGATCAGCCACAGAAGCCTGCCCCGGCAGGGGAGCAGTCCCCATGGATTGCAGGAGCGCCGTAGGGTCATCCGCTGGACGAATATCTGGTGGTTCGGGAGGCTCAGGAGCTGCACGCCAGAACTCCGCTGGTGGTGCAATCTTGTTCTGGCGGCCACCTTTGTTGGCCGACTTTCCGCCTCCCTTGCCGCCAGCTTTCCCACCGCCCTTCGGCTGGTTCTTTGAAGATGAGCCGTTGGAGTTCTTTTGCTGTTGCTGGTTGCCATTGTGGCTACCATCACCGTTTCCACCGCCGTTTCCACCGCCTGACCCGCCGCCTGATCCACGCCGCTGTTTTGGTCGCCGCCGAGCCTCGGTCATCCTGCTGCTCCTTCGAGTGGCTTACCTAGTGAGTTGCTTTGTTGTTCTGACTCGATCACATCTTGGGCCAACTCGGCAGGATTCTCTGTCAGCAGACTCTCCTGCTGCAGGCCCAAAGCTGTACGCAGCTGGGAGGTGTCAAGGTCTGCCAGCGAACTAGATTTTGGTAGCACCAGGTTTGCAATGTGGCGCTTACCGGCTACGACTTCCTCGACTCGCTCATCAACGGTTCCGGGGCAGACCAAGCGATGCGATACCACCGTTCGGGTCTGGCCGATGCGCCATGCACGGTCTCGTGCCTGATCTTCGACGGCGGGATTCCACCAGCGGTCATACAACACGACATGGCTTGCCGCTGTCAGGTTCAGACCAGTTCCTCCCGCTTTCAGCGACAGAACTAGCGCTCCAGGGCCCTCACCGTTTTGGAACTCCTCGACAAGTTTGTCTCGTGCGCCTCGAGCAAGACCGCCGTGGTAGCAGGCGGTTTCTATCCCGGTGTGAGCAGTCAGGTGTTCTGCCAAACGCATTCCCCAAGAGGCAAAGTGAGTGAACACCAGAACTCGTTCACCCGAGGCATACACAGCGTCGACAATCTCTTCTAATCGCGTCAGCTTTCCAGATCTGCCGATCAGCGGCCGATCGTCATGCTGATAGGCAGATGGATGGTTGCAGATCTGCTTGAGCGCAGTAATCGCAGCCAAGATCGCACCCTTGCGTGGCTCTGCACCGAGTTCGTCCGAGCTATTTGCAACGAGACCATCTAGCACTGCCTGATACAAGCCAATCTGCTCTGGAGTCATCGTGCAGTGATCCAACTGGTCAATCCGCTCGGGTAGTTCCGCTGCAACGATCGGCTCTGACTTGGTGCGGCGGAATACCAAAATTCCGTTCAACGCTCGGAGGGCAGTCTCGGCCCCTTGGCGCGAGTGATCCTTGCCCGCAGACAGTTGTGCAATAAATGCTGGTCGGGGACCGACGAGCCCGGGGTTTGTGAAGTCAAGAATCGACCAGAGGTCTCCGAGACCGTTCTCAATTGGCGTACCCGTCAGGGCAACCCTGACTCTGGCTGGGATGCGGCGCAGTTGCTGCGAAGTCTCGTTCGCCGAGTTCTTGATCGCCTGAGCCTCGTCAAGAATCAACCGATCCCAGCTGAGCTCTGCGAGCGTCTCGACATCACGAACGGCAGTGCCATAGGTAGTGATGACAATGTCAGCACCTTTGACCTTTTTTGACAGTTCTTTGGCAGAGGCGCGAGATGCCCCGTGATGCACCACAACCTTGAGTCCCGGTGTAAACCGACCTGCCTCTGCAGCCCAGTTGCCGACGACGGCTGGCGGTGCAACAACCAGCGCTGGCCCCTTGCCGGCAGTGCGCGCAATGTGCGCCAGCATTGTTGGGGTCTTGCCCAAGCCCATGTCCAAGGCTAAGCAACCGCCGAGTTCCACCGAGTCGAGGAATCCGAGCCAGGCCACAGCCTCACCCTGATAGCTCCGCAACTCACCCTCGAAACCATCAGGAGATGTGATTGGCTCTTTGGAGATGACCTGCGCCTTGTTCAGCAGGTCGGCTGCCCAGCCGGTTCCGCTAACGCTAAACCCGCCAGCCAGCGGAGACTCTTCTAGGCCGATGGCATAACGCAGAACTTCCGCACCAGTAAGTTGCGTAGTCGACGCACGCTCAGCCAATGCGGCAGCCGCGGCAGCAAGATCAACCCGGTCGAGTTCCACCCATTTTCCGTGACTCCGGACCAGCGGTCTGGCCTCGGCCGCAAGTCGGGCGATGTCCGCTGCACTGAGTTCGACATCGTCAAAGACTGCAGACCAGCGCACTTGAGCCAACTGGTGTGCACCCACCACAGATGGGTCAGACGAGATCGTGTCAAGGCGCAGGGCCGCTGTCGGCTTCTTCCGGCTCAGTGCGGGAACACGAACATCAAAACCCGCTGCGGCAGCGAGCGGGCCAGTCTGTGTCATGAGTTGCCAAGCCTCATCTTGGCTGAGCACTACTTGACCTCGGCGCGCTGCACCTGGCCGCTTGAGCACCGGCATAAGACGCTCAAGACGCACGAGCTCATCGGCAAGATGTCGCTTCGGACGGCTCTCGACAAGCGCAACCTCGAGCGGGACAAGTTGGCCGTCGGGGTCAGGTCCGGAAACTGACAGGAACCATGCATTGTCTTTATCTGGTGGGTCGAGCGTTATGACTAGGCGTGCGTCAGTAGGGGTAGTAACAGCACTTGTCCAACGCTCCATGCGCTTTGCAATATCGGCCCCAACGCGAGCCGGCACCTCAAAACCTGAGCCGTCCATACGAGTGAGCACTGTCTCAGCGATGCTGACCGAGTCGTTCGGCTCTGGCGGGGGAGCGGGAAGGGTCAGCTTGCTTGCTGCGTCACTCACGATTGCGTTGATGATTGAGCCAAGTACCGACAACGTCAGTGGTTTCGCATCGGTTCGTTCAAGTGCGGTCACCGGTCCAGGCATAGCTGCTGCTAAGTCATTCAGTTCTGTAGAGCCCAACAGTGCAGGACCCCAGCGAACAGAGAGTTCGGTTCGCCCCTCGACGCCCTCTTGTTGTCGACCACGGCGGCGGTTACGAATGGTTGGCACGACTTGACCTGCAGCAACGAGTCGAACTGCCCACACGGCTACTCGCCCAAGCCAGGTGACACTTGATCCGATTGCATCATTATCGTGACCACCACCCACGTTTGCTAGCCAACCGATTGCATCGCCAATCGGTAACGCCAGCGCAGGGGCTGCAGTTCCCGAAGGCAATTTCACCGGTGGGTGCGATGTCCAACCAGTTGCAAGCACACCAGCGTTCTCGAGGCGAGCGGCAAGATCCGCAGCGTTTGCCGGAGCAGTGCCGGGCCCTGCTGCCCATACAACAAGCCTGCCCGCTGCCCAAGAAGCCTGCAGCCGAACTTCACCAGCTGACTCAAGCAGTACCGGGTCCTGCCCGGACTTCGTGTCTCCGAGGAGGCGATCTAGCGCAGCCTCGAGCCGGTCTCGCTCTGCCTCGAAGTCCGAGATCACTTGCTCTCGCTCCGGGGTGCTCAGCCGACGAACAGCCAGAAGGTCTTCTTCAGTGCGGTAGAGAAGTCGCTCAAGCGTCCACTTCCACGAGCCTTGATGCTGCTCGAGCATCGCTAGCTGCGCCGCTGTTGCTTCTGCTGCTGCAGCGGCTTCAACTGCAAAGGTAAACCCGCTTGGCAGGTTCCCTTGGCTAGCACTCGTTGTGATTTGTTCCCCTACGGTCTGCATAAGCTCCTCGGCGCTGCTAGCGCTGACATCACTACAAGCACAAGGGCGATGCGTTTTCTCACTCGTAGAGCTTGAACACGACATGTGTGCTGGGCGTGATTTCCCGGTGCGATCCATTTGGATTGCTTCGGCCATCGCGGCGCCGGCTCTACTCGAAAGGAGGCTGTGCCCTGATGGGATATGTACAAGTGGGACTATAGACCACAGAATCAGCTTTAGGAGTAGCCGGGAGAACCAGCGATAGGAAGTACACTGCAACTATGGGAAGTTCCGGCGGAAAGCCACGCAAGCCAAAGCAACACAAATTGCCCAAGGTGGGATCGCCAGAGAACCTGGATTACGACATCAAGATGAAGCAGAAAGAGGCCTTCGGTGGTTGGCCGATAGTTCTGGTCATGGGAATCTTGGTTCTTGGCTTCTTCGCTTGGATTGTCTTTACTGCGCTGTAACTCGACACAGGCCTGTAGGATTTCGATCCTGATTAAGCGCTGGTTCTCTGAGTTACTAGGAAAGATTCACACCCAGTTTGGTAGCAGTTCTTTTGCCCTCGAAGTGGGTCCGGAATAAATCTGCACATTCCATACGACATTCTCTGTGGCGATGGTCTAGACTCTTCCCGTTGGGACAGCCATACGGGCGTGCTCGAAAGTGAAAAGAGAAGAAGTTGGCAACAGGTACCGTAAAGTTCTTCAATTCCGAGAAGGGCTTCGGCTTCATCTCGCGTGAGCAAGGCGAGGATGTCTTCGTCCACTACTCAAACATTCAAGGAAGTGGATACAAGAGCTTGGAAGAGGGACAGCGCGTTGAATTTGACGTAGCCCCTGGTCGTAAGGGTGAAGAAGCCCAGAACGTTCGGGTCGTCTGAACCTAAGTATTCTTTGGGGCCGCCGGCTGCTAGCCGGCGGCTTTCTTATGCCCTGAAACAGCTTTCGATCGCCACCTCGATGGGATCGTCTGAGTTCAGGGGTTCGTCCTATCCGAGAGGACGCTCAGTTTTTGGTGCCCATGATGCGACTCTCTCTGAGTCGCGTGGCAAAATGTAGTTCTCGGTATTTACCATTCCCGGCAGCAACCTCTGTTGTGCCGGCGCCGGACGAAGGAGCACCATGGGTGCGAGTCGAACAAGTTTTGAGAAACTGCAACGTGACCGGGCCAAAAAGGCCAAGGCATCAGCAAAGAGGGATAAGCGACTCGACAAGAGTCCAGAAGATGCCCTGACCCGTGATGAGGATGAAGAGACGATTGAACTCTCCTCATTCTCTGAGGGCGACGAGATCCCACCCGATCAGCTGCTCAAGATGGTCGCAGACCTGCATCAGCAATTTGAAGATGAAGAGATCACCTTTGAGGACTTCGAGGATCGCAAGACCGAACTCTTCGCTCTCCTCAGCGTCGACTAACGAGCGTCGACTAACGAGCGTCGACTAACGAGCGTTGGCTAGTCAGCGTTAGCTAGTCAGTGCTGACTAGTTAGTGATTTGGCAGTTCTGATCTGCCCTTTGTCATCTCCAAAAGGTCCAGTGCGGACTCGATCTGCGTTGCTGTGAGTAGCCCCTCATTGAGTAGTTCCTCGCGTATCGATGATCCCTCGGCTTGGGCTTTTTGCGCGATCCTCGAAGCAGCCTCGTATCCAATAAGGGGCACAAGCGCAGTGACGAGGGCAGATGATCGCTCGGCATTGGCGAGTAGCACTGACTCATGTGCCACGCTGCCACGCACACATTTCTCTGAGAGCGCCAGTGTTGCACTGCTCAGAAGGTCGAGCGACTCCAGCAAGTTTCGGGCCATAACTGGAATCATCACATTCAACTCAAAGTTGCCCGAGGCGCCAGCGAAACCAATCGCAGCATCGTTTCCGATGACCTGAGCAACTACCTGATGTACCACTTCGGGAATCACCGGGTTGACCTTCGCAGGCATAATTGAACTGCCAGGTTGCAGTGCCGGAAGGGATAGTTCCCCAAGACCTGCAGCGGGGCCAGAGGACATCCACCGTAAGTCGGATGCGATTTTGTTCAGGCTGATGGCCACTACTCGGCAGGCCCCACTGCACTCAACGAGTGAGTCCTGTCCGCCTTGAGCCTCGAAGTGATTGGTGGCCTCATGCATGCTCAGTCCAAGGTCCAGCGAAAGCTTCTCAATCGTCAGCGAAGCAAACTCTGGTGGTGCATTCAGCCCCGTTCCGACAGCAGTTCCACCGAGCGGCAACGAACTGACTCGCTGCTGAGTGGCATGTATGCGGTCGATGCCCAGGCTGACCGCTGTGGCGTAGCCACCAAATTCTTGCCCCAACGTGACTGGTACTGCATCCATCAGGTGAGTTCGACCCGCCTTGACAACCCCTGCCCACTCAGACTCCTTGAGTCGAAGGGAGTTGAGCAGGTTCTGAAGCGAGGGAATCAGAGTCCGTTCTACTCGTGTCAGTACTGCAATGTGGACTGCAGTAGGGAAGACATCATTGGAGGACTGCGATGCATTGACATGATCGTTCGGATGCACCTTCTCGCCAAGGTGGTTGCTTGCCAGAGTCGAGATCACTTCATTGACATTCATATTGGTGGAAGTGCCTGAGCCTGTCTGAAACACGTCCACCGGAAACTCTTGCTGCAAGTCACCTTGAAGTAGCTGGTCACAAGCCCTCCCGATTGCATCTGCAACACTCGCTGACACAACCCCGAGCTGGCCATTGGACTGAGCCGCAGCGCGTTTAATGAGTAGGAGCGACCGGATCACCTCTGGGTGCACTCGCTCCCCAGAGATCGCAAAATTCTCGACGGCCCGCTGGGTCTGCGCCTGCCACAGTGCTGCTGCGGGGACTCTGACCTGACCTAGCGAGTCATGCTCCACTCGAAACCCGCTTGCAGCGCTCGGCTCCACTCCAAACCCCTCATTCAACTCGGTACAGCAATCAGTAAGGTTACGCTCTCGACCACCTCGAAAGCGGCGGAAGCAGATCACGCCAGTACTTTGCGGTCGCCGGTAGCCTGATTACATGGCATATCGCACCGAAACTCCTGATCTGCAGCCCACGGACCGGCCGCCGCTGCTGGGGAGAATTGGAAGATTTATGGCTCGGCATCACCGACTGGTGCTGCTCGCATGGATCATCATCATTGTTGCTGCGGGGTATGTAGGTGGAATCTATAAGAAGAGCATTTCCGACAATGTGCGAATTCCAAACACCGATTCACAGGCGGCTTACGACCTGCTGGACCAGCGGTTTGGCTCACAGAATGCAGCCACTGCGACGGTTGTGTTTGCAGCGCCAAAGGGAACACTCCTCACCGATGCGGCCAACACTGCACAGATTGACGCTGCCGTTGCACAGTTAGAAAAGGTTAAAGGGGTGGGTTCGGTATCTAACCCGGTATCCACTTCCGGTGCAGACTCGCTCCAGCAGATTGTTGGCAAACTGCCAGCAGACCAAGCTGCTGCGGTCGAAGAACTAGCCAAGAACATTCCTTCCGCTGTGAGCAAGAGCGGGGCAATTGCCTATTCAACAGTCACCTTCAACAAGTCCGCACTGGACTTGTTGAACACCTATCCCGTGAGTGCCGATACCAAGGCTGCTGATTACCCCAACCCCTACTCACAGGTGAACAATGCGCTACAGCAGGCTCGCTCTGCTGGCCTGACTGTTGCAGTTGGTGGGGCTGTGGCAGACACATGGAATGTACCTGTCAGCGCCTTTGCAAATCACGCCGATGAGATCGGACTGTTACTAGGTGCTCTGCTACTTCTGTTTGCGTTCGGCTCGCTCTGGGGCATGGCAATCCCCATTGCCACAGCGTTGTTCGGTGCGGTCACAGCTAGCGGGGTGGTATTCATCCTTGCCAATTTCACCACGGTCTCTTCCTCTGCACCTCCGGTTGCGCTCATGATCAGTCTGGGTGTGGGTTTGGACTATTCGCTCCTCATCGTCACTCGGTATCGGGAGTTCATCGAAAGCGGCGAGGAGCCAGTATCGGCAGTCGGTCACGCTCTGCAGACTGCTGGCAACGCTGCGTTATTTGCTGGCATCACGGTAGTGGTGGCACTTCTGGGTTTGCTGCTCGTTCCGATCCCACTTGTTCAAACCCTTGGCTTAGCTGCGGCACTTGGCGTGACAGTCATGCTGTTCGCTGCCCTGTCTCTGCTCCCCGCATGGTTAGGTTTCGCTGGTTCAAGAATTGATACGATCATGCTGCCCGGCAGGAAGGATGAGCCCGAGGACCCAGCAAGAAGTTTTTGGGGCCGTTTCGCCACCGCAATGTCGCGCAAGCCTTGGCTGAGCCTGATCGCGGGTTCAATAATTCTGCTGCTATTGGCAGCTCCCTTTTTAAAGATTGAGTTCGGCATGCCTGATGACGGCTCAGAACCAAAGTCGCTCTCGCAACGTGTTGCCTACAACCTGATGACGGACGGCTTTGGCGAGGGAGTGAACGCTCCGTTACTCGTAGCCGTTGGCCTCAACCCAGATAAACCCTTGGCATACCTTGATGCGCTCAAAGAACTCACCCCGGTGAGCAAAGCCCTTGCCGCCGAACAGCCCGCAGGCACCATTGAGGGAGTTCAGTATTCGCTTGGCCCCATCCCGAATTCGGCAGACAAGACTACCGCCGTCATCTATCAGATCACTCCTACTTCGGGTCCCGATGCCCCAGAGACAAAGGCACTAGTAGAGCGACTGAGAGCTTCACTAGAGACCGCAACTCGAGGAACTTCGCTCGATGCCCACGTCGGAGGCAGCACTGCAACTTTGATCGACCTGACAGATCTGGTGCAAAAGTATCTGCCGATCGTGATTGGGGCTGTGGTATTCGGAGCATTCATTCTGTTGATGCTGGTGTTCCGGTCAATTCTGGTTCCCCTGAAGGCAGCAATCATGAACCTGCTCTCTATTGCTGCTGCGTATGGGGTTGTTGTCATGGTCTTTCAGTGGGGATGGGCTCGGCAGATAGTCGGCCTGACAGAGACCATTCCAATTGTCTCGTTTGTCCCGCTCGTCATGTTTGTCATTCTGTTCGGCCTGTCTATGGACTACGAGGTGTTCCTGATGAGCCGCATGAAGGAAATCTGGGACAGCACGCATGACCCTCGGCAATCAGTGATCCTCGGAGTAGCCACAACAGGAAGAGTGATTACCACTGCAGCCCTCATCATGATGGCGGTGTTTTTCTCGTTCGTTGCCAGTCCTAGCCCCACAGTCAAGCTGATCGGTTTTGGCATGGCAGTCGCTGTTCTCATCGACTCAACCATTGTCCGGATGATTCTTGTTCCGGCAATCATGGAACTCTTTGGCGCAAAGGCTTGGTACTTTCCGAGCTGGCTGTCCTGGTTGCCGCACCTCAACATCGAAGGCAGCAAAACGCCGGTGGATTCCACAACGGAGAGCTCAGTTCCAGCTTCGGGCGAACTTCCGACCAAACAGTAGTGCGAACCGTCTAGCTCTCAGGCTGATCAAGATCCGAACTAGCCGCGTCGTACTCGGCCGCCTCAGCCTCTTGTTCTGCAAGCTCGGCTCGAACCTTGCCCATATCCAGAGCAGCTATTTGTGCGATCAAGTCGGCCAGCACGTCCTTCGACAGGGCGCCCGGTTGCCGATACATGAGTATCCCGTCACGGAACATCATGAGAGTTGGAATGGACTGAATCCCGAGCCCGCCTGCTAGTTGCTGCTCGGCCTCAGTATCGACCTTTGCGAATGTGATTTCCGGATTCTCAGTAGCGGCTTCTTCGAACACCGGCGCAAAGGCACGGCAAGGCCCACACCAGGAGGCCCAAAAGTCCACCAGAACAATCCCGTCGGCTGTCACAGTTTGTTCAAAAACTGATTCCGTTAGCTCAATTGTGCTCATGTCAGCTGTATCTCGATTCTTGGTCAATCTCTTGCAGTCGGTATGACCTCAAGGAGTGAGGCCTCGTACAAAGTTTATGGGAACGCAGGTGGTTCAGGGGACATAGCCTGTGAGTGTCATGGCACTTCATCTCGGTTCCCATTTACACAACTTTATCGATCCCACCTCTCACGAACAGACGTCCACCTCAGCAGGAAGGGCTCAAGACGCAGAGGTACGGCGCCGAATCGCTGAAGGAATCCCCACACCTCGGATAGCGATATTGGGCGCTGGCGCTGCCGGAATTTGCATGGCACTTCAGCTTCTTGAGCAGGGGATCACCTCATTCACGCTATATGAGAAGGCCGATCGGGTAGGCGGCACCTGGCGAGACAACACCTATCCGGGTGCTGCATGCGATGTTCCCTCACACTTGTACAGCTTTTCCTTTGCGCCCAAGGTTGACTGGACGCGCAAGTTCCCTGAACAACCCGAGATTCTTGACTATCTCGAGAGACTTGTAGACGAGCACGATCTTGGACCGCATATTCAGTTCGCCACCGAGGTCACTGCTGCAACATGGACCGCGGAACGCAGCCTCTGGAGCCTTGAGCTTCGGCGAGCCAACACCGATTCTGGGGCCGATGGCCAAGAGGCTACTGGGGACGATTCGGGGCAAGCTCAACATTGCGAGGCCGAGATTGTTGTGAGTGGATTGGGACAGCTCAACCGGCCAAACATTCCACAGATACCTGGACTTGAAAGCTTCACAGGAACCATGTTCCACTCGGCTGCTTGGAACCATGAGCACGACCTGAGCGGTGAGAGCGTGGCTGTAATCGGTATTGGAGCGAGTGCCATTCAATTTGTTCCTCAGGTGGCAGCCGAAGCAGCAGCAGTCACCCTGTTCCAACGCAGCGTCAACTACGTGGCGCCCAAGCCGGACCGAGCCTTTAAGCGCTGGGAACTCTCGGCGCTTAGGCATATTCCTGGTGTGCGTCAGGTGTATCGAACCTCTATTTACTGGCGCTTTGAGTTTCGGTTTCGGCTGATGAAGAAGGGCAGTCGGCTCGGAGCGATTCTGCAGAAGAAGTTCCGGGAGCAGGTATCGCAGCTGGCAAGTCCGGAGCTTCCCGTAGAGGCGATCGTCCCTGACTACACCCCTGGCTGCAGACGAATCCTGATTGCTAATGACTGGTATCCAACGCTGCTGAAGCCAACCACTCGAGTCGTTACCGAAGGCATTGCTGCTATTACTGAGACGGCAGTTGTGACCGAATCGGGGGAAGAGATTCCAGCAGACACCATCATTTTTGGTACCGGGTTTCAGGCCACCGAATTTTTGGCTCCCATGCGAATCACAGGTAGAGATAGCCAAGACCTGAACGAAGTCTGGAAAGACGGCGCTCGGGCATTCCTCGGACTCGCAGTTAGCGGATTTCCAAATTTCTTCATTCTGTACGGACCAAACACGAACCTTGGGCACAATTCGATTCTCTTTATGATCGAGCAACAGGTGGGATATATCCGGCAACTAGTCGACGATTTCGTCCTGAAGGGTGTTCGTTCGGTTGAAGTTCGCGAGCGGTCAATGCAGGCGTTCGATACAGAGATTTCTGACGCAACTGCTCAGACGGTCTGGGATGAGGACTGCAGCAGTTGGTACAAAAATGCCAGTGGTCGTGTTACCAATAACTGGCCTGACTACACCGTCAAATACAAACAACGGTTGGCCCACCCGGACCAGCGCGACTGGTTGAGTCGAACCGCTAGTCCAGTTCTAAATCACGAATGAACTGATCAAGAAATTCGCGATTCCTGACCCGTCGCATGGGTGGGAGCAGGTCAAGGATCCGGTTGCGATACTGCGCTTCTGCAAGGCGAGGGTCACAGACCACCACGACTCCACGATCAGTAGCAGTGCGGATCAGTCTTCCTACTCCCTGAGCCAACTGCATACCTGCTGCCGGCACGGAGACCTCCATAAAGGCTGCATCTCCGACCACTTCGCAGCGAGCTTGCACAATGGGATCCGTCGGCACGGGAAAGGGGATCTTGTCCAAAATCACTGCCGAGCAGGTTGGTCCGGGACTCGAGATTCCCGTCCAGAAACTAGCTGTGGCAAACAGGCTTGCATGCTCATCGTTCAGAAACTGATCTTGTAACACGGGGTTTGGAGCGTCACCTTGAGCGAGCAAGGTAAATCCCTCAAGTCGCTCTCGACACAGGTCAACAGTGGAGCGCAGCATGCGATTCGAAGTGAAGAGCGCCAGGGTTCTTCCCGAAAGGGCCCGAATCACATGCTCAACCTCTTGGGCGACTTCCTCGGCCCAGTCCGGATGCGTTGGCCGGTGGATCTTTGGAACGAAAAGCACCGCTTGATCTCGAAAATTGAACGGAGATGGCACAGAGAGGTACTCCGCCTCGAGGCCAAGTCGACTCGCCGTGCCGGAATCAAGCGTTGCAGAACAGCAGACCACGGTGAGCGCCTTCTCAGCCCAAGCCTGTGAGCGCAGAGTATCGGCAACGTCGATTCGCGTCAGTCTTAAAACGTGGCGATAGTTGCGCGTGGGCTCAACCCACAGCACGGTACCTTTGCCCAGCTTTCCCAAGAGCGACTGCGTGTCATCCACCACTGATTCAGCGATGCGGACTGAGCGCTCGATACGGTGCTTCGCGGTTGATTCGCCAGCGTGCTTCGCTGCAGCACGCAAGCTATTGAGCGCTCGGTCTGCTGCCACCGCAGCAGTCGAGACAGCAGCTGCAAGATCCTCGCCAAGACCACTCGTCAGGCGAACAGTTCCAGACCCTGCGATCCCATCCATACATGCTTCGAGCATCGCACCAGCCGACCGAAGAGAGCCTGACACCTTGTCCTCAGCGGCCACGCAGCGATCATGAACCCTGGCGAGGTTCGACAGCCTGCCCTCGGTGAGCTCAATGCTCAAGGAACCAACGATCGAATCCTCAAACTCGTGAGCCTCATCGATCACGAGTTGGTTGTGCGCTGGGAGAAGGGTTCCACCTGTTTGGATGTGTGCCCCATACAGATGAGCATTCACCACCACGATCTCGGCCTCCTCGGCAGCGGCACGAGCTTGTTCTGACTTGCAGTCCGACGCGTATGAGCACTTACTCGCCCCGACGCATTCACCCGGGCCAACGGATACTGCTGACCAAGCCTTCCAATGAGGCGTGATGGGCAACTCCGCCATATCGCCGGTTGCGGAGCCTTCGGCCCAGTCGAGAATTTCGAGTACCTCATCTCGAAGCTCGGCATCACTGAGATCAACATCTCCGAATGAGTCCTGCGGGCCAAGATCAAGACCCTGTTGTCCTGCCCCGCCCAATTGCACTCGCACCTCTGCTACGGCCGCCTCGCACACATAATTCGACCGCCCCTTCAGGACGGAATAGGTGAAAGGCTGATCCAGGACACGTTGCAAGAAGGGAAGTTCCACAGAGGCCAACTGATCCTGCAGGGCTTTGGAGGACGTCACTATGACGGTTCGTGATCCGCTGCGCGCTCCCAAGATCGCCGGAATCAGATACGCAATCGACTTTCCCACACCTGTGGGACCTTGCACAGCCAGGTGTTGTTTGGCAGAAAACGCATGCTCCACGGCCTGAGTCATCTGAAGTTGCTCTGCCCGCTCCTCTCCCTCTGGAATTGCGGCTATCGCTGCTTTCAGGAGCACTGCTGCAGCAGAGGAACTGGGTGGATTCTGTTCCATCTCGGCAGCTTCGGACACACGGTAAGACTACGGCCCATTTGCGCTGTGCCCGGCTGCTCTAGGCTCGTTTAGTAATGCGCTCGTTTAGTACTGGGCCCGTTTAGTGTGGTTGAGTAAACGCCGAGAGTGCACACCCCCCACCTCCTGAAGCGTTCCCCGAAAGAAGACCATGACTACAGCGACGAGCAGTTCCGATTCAGCTACTCGTGAGTACGAGCGGCGCTGGTGGATTCTGACAGTTCTTTGTTTCAGCCTGTTGGTCATCGTGTTGGACAACTCCATCCTCAATGTGGCCATTCCGACCATCATTCGCGATTTGCAGGCAACGAATAGTCAGCTGCAGTGGATTGTTGATTCGTACACGATTGTTTTTGCTGGGCTGCTCCTGACCGCTGGCGCAATGGGCGACAAGTTCGGACGAAGGAAGGCTCTGCAGGCTGGGCTGGTCGTCTTTGGATTCGGATCTTTACTCGCGGCTCTGTCCTCTTCCGCAAGCGAACTCATCACGACAAGGGCACTCATGGGTGTAGGCGCTGCGTTCATCATGCCAGCCACCTTGTCGATTATCACCAATGTATTCCCGCCCCAAGAACGGGCCAAGGCCATTGGGATCTGGGCTGGTGTGGCCGGCCTTGGCGCAGCACTCGGACCGCTCACTGGTGGATTCCTAGTTGAGCACTTCTATTGGGGATCAGTTTTCTTAGTAAATATTCCCATCGTTATCGTTGGGCTGATTGCTGGAATCTTCCTGATACCAGAGTCGAAGGATCCCGCTGCCCCTCGCCTCGATCCTGTTGGCGCAGTGCTTTCAATTGCAGCTCTGAGCCTGCTGCTCTTTGCAATTATTGAAGCACCGACAGAGGGATGGCTGCAGCCAAAGATTCTTGGGATCTTTGCGGCTTCTCTGCTCCTCGGAACAGCTTTTGTTCTTTGGGAACGTAGGGTCCCCGAACCGATGCTCGACATGAGCTTCTTTCGGAATCCTCGCTTCAGCGCAGCTAACGGTGCCATCACAGCAGTCTTCTTCGCCATGTTTGGATCGATCTTCTTGCTGACACAGTATTTTCAGTTTGTCTTGGGGTATTCCCCGCTCGAGACCGGTGTGCGCATGGTGCCATTTGCTCTCACGCTGATGGTCGTTGCGCCAACTAGCTCGCAAGTAGTCAAGCGATTCGGCACAAAGCGGACTGTGACAGTAGGGCTGTCCATAGTGGCTATCGCTTTGGTAACGATGGCATTCCTAGAGGTGGATTCCGGTTATGCGCAGATTGTCTGGAGGCTCATGCTGCTTGCAGTGGGCATGGGGTTGACCATGGCTCCTTCAACAGATTCAGTCATGGGTTCGCTACCGCTCGGCAAGGCTGGGGTTGGATCAGCCGTGAACGACACAACTCGACAGGTGGGCGGCGCGCTAGGCGTGGCCATCATCGGGAGCGTGCTCGCCAGCGTGTACGGATCCAAGGTCAACGAGTTCCTGAGCGGCGTAGGTGCGCCGACTCAAGCTGTTGAGGCAGCTAAGGGATCTCTCGGTGGAGCGAATCTGGTTGCCTCTCAAGCTCCAAGCCCAGAACAAGCAGCGGCACTGCTTCGTATTGCCAATAGCGCCTTCGTGGACGCACTGCACTGGAGCGTTCTCGTGGCAGCAATTCCGGTCGTGATCGGCGCAGTATGTGTCTTCTTGTTCCTGCCGGCTGCCGCACGAGAAGAGGACCTACGCGAGCAAGGCGCAGAGTTCACAACCGAGCACAGCTAATAGGAGCACTGCGACTCACAAAGTAGGAGGCAGGATCGCTTCGATTAGGTGCGGTCCAGGAGTAGCGAAAGCAACTTCAAGCTGGTCGTAGAACTCCTCGGCTGTGGTCGCCCGAGTAGCCGCCACACCAAGCCCCTGAGCTAAAGCCACAAAATCAAGTCGAGGGTTGGTCAGATCAAGCATCTCGAGTGCCTTTGGCCCTGGGTGTGCTCCAACACGTGAAAGCTCAAGATTCAAGATTGCATACGACTGATTGTTGAGGATCACTGTGATCACATCAAGACCTTCTCGCACCTGGGTCCACAGCGCCTGAAAGGTGTACATCGCGCTGCCGTCAGCCTGCAGATTCAGGACCTTGCGCCCGGGAGAGGCAACCGCCGCACCAGTGGCAACGGGCATACCAAAACCAATTGCTCCACCGGGCAAACAAAGCCAGTCATGCCTTGGAGCACCAGCTGTAAACCCAGCCACGAAGAGACCTGCAGTGTTGCCCTCATCAACAACAATTACGTCCTCTGGTAGCAGCGCTCCGATTGCAGCTGCAAAGGATTCCGCACTGAGAACTCCGCTTGGCTTCTCGGGCCGTGATGGAGCTGCGAGCACTGCCGCATCAGCCGGAGCACCAAGCATGGCCGCAAGCTCTTCCAATGCCCCAGTTGAGTCATCCCCTGGTTGTGCCAGAACGTGAACAGTGCAGCCCTGCGGAACTAAGTCCGAGGCAATCTCTGGATAAGCAAAGAAAGAGACAGGTGAAGCAGCCCCGACCAAAATGAGGTGCTTCAATCCGTCTAGTTGCATCTGAGCAAACTCAGCCAAGTACATGAGGCGGTCCAAAGCGGGAAGCCCCGCTCCCCGCTGCAGACGTGGGGGAAACGTTTCGGCAATCAGCCGAACCTGTGCGGTCTCACTGATTCGGCTTGCGGCGACTAGGCCCGGCTCCATCAGACTTGAACCTGCCAGCAGAATCGCAGTCGGTTCACCAGACTTCAGCACCTGCAGGATCTGCTCCAGAGTCGATTGCTCGACGCGCGGCGGAGTGGTCACTGTGGCAGGGGGAACAGGGCCGTCAGACTCGAGCCAGCACACATCAGCCGGCAGAATGAGTGTGGCTACCTGCCCGGGAGGACCGAAGGATGCGGCTACTGCATCGGCTGCATCTGATTGCAGCGTGGCAGTCGAATCAGCAGAGCGAATCCACCCTGAAACGCCTCGAGCAATGCTCTCAATGTCGCTCTGTAGCGGCGCATCGTACTGTGCGTGGTAAGTCGCGTGATCACCGACGATGTTCACTATGGGCGTGTATCCGCGCCGAGCATTGTGCAAGTTGGCCAGTCCGTTTCCAAGGCCCGGACCTAGGTGAAGCAGTACGGCAGCGGGCCTGCCGGCCATCCTTGCGTAACCGTCAGCAGCGCCTGTAGCCACACCCTCGAACAGTGCGAGTACGGCGTGCATCTCTGGAACTTCATCCAGGGCTGCAACAAAATGCATCTCCGAAGTTCCAGGATTCATAAAGCAGGTGTCCACCCCCGCATCGACGAGAGTGCGGATGAGTGCTTGTGCGCCGTTCATGATTGGTCCTCAGTGTTAAATAGAATTTCTGGATTCAGAATGCCATTGGGGTCGAATGCTGACTTGATGCGACGCATCAGCGCAATCTTGGCTGGATCTACGAGTTCATTAAAGAACTGCTTCTTTGCACGACCCACGCCGTGTTCACCTGAGATTGCACCACCCAGAGCTAGCCCAGCCGCAAAGAGTTCCGTGAGTAAACGATGCCTTCGCTCACTGTCGGAACAGAAGATTCCCATATGTACGTTTCCGTCGCCAGCATGGCCACATCCGGCGATCCATGCGTCATACTCACCAGCAAGTGCTGCCACACGTTCCATGAAAAGGGGGATCTGAGCTCGTGGAACCACAATGTCGATGATGTCGTCAGCACCAGCGGCCTTAGCCATCCAAAACGCCTTCTCGCGTGCGTCAATCAGGCCTGATGCAGCACCTGCGGGCAAAACGTATGCATCAATAGCCCCGAGTTCAAAGAGCATCTCTGACAAGCGTTCAGTGTCTTCCTCGAGACGTGACAGAACTGGATTTTCCATCATCACCACTAGGTAGGCCAGCGCAGTATCTTGAATCTCTTGAGGAATGCCAAGCTCAAGGCCCGTGTACGAGTGAACAGCGGACATCGTGAGCAGGTCTATGTATTCCAGCACTACTGGTCCGATGCCCGAATCAACCACTCGGGGAACTGCAGCCGACACCTGATCCAGGGTGCTAAACGGAGCCAGAACTGTCATTTGATGCTCGATTCGCGGAGACAACTTGAGCGTTGCCTCCGTCACCAAAGCGAGGGTCCCTTCACTACCCACCACGAGTTGGGTCAGGTCATACCCCGTTGAGGCCTTGACAAATTTGCCACCTGATCGGAGCACCTCGCCACCGGCTAGAACAAGTTCCACGCCGAGTACCTGATGACGCGTGACGCCGTATTTCACTGCACGCATTCCTCCGGCGTTCGTCGAGATGTTGCCGCCGAGGGTCGAGGAGTACTCGCCGGGATAGACGGGGTACATCAGGTTGTGCTCACGAGTCAGCAGATCAAGCTCGTTGAGACGCACGCCCGGCTGCACCACTGCGACATGATTCTCGGTATCAATCTCGAGCACCTTGTTCATGCGTTCAAACGAGATCACGATGGACTCAGGTGTAGGCACAGCAGCACCTGAGAGTCCCGTTCCCGCTCCGCGAGCAGTCACTGCCACCAGGTTCTTGTCAGCAAACTCCAAGATTGCTGAAACTTCCTCTGTGGATTCGGGACACACCACAACTGCTGGTGCGACAGCTTCTACGGTGAGACATTCATCGCTGCCGTAGTCGGCACTCAGTTCGGAACGAAGCACGCGGTCGCCGGGAATAAGTTCTGCAAGTTGTTCGGTCAGCGTGGCCATGAGATCCCCCAGATAGCTTCAGTGCAACAGAGCGAAACACCCAGCCAAGAACTTTGCTCAGACTAATTCACCTCGGCGCCGCTGTTCATCCTCATGCCGGACTGCCGTCTCCCGACTCGATCCTGAGCGAGACTATTCAGATGAGCACTTCCGCCGAGTTGATCCTTTGGATGGACGACCCGCATGCCACGGTCACAGACGTAGTCGGCGCCAAGGCCTCGGCACTTGCTCGTGTCGCTGCTATCAGTTCTTCGCAGGAGGATTCCCTGCACATCCCGACTCCTGCAGGTTTCATCATCAGCACCAAGGCTTGTGCTCAGTTGCTCGGCCAGGACTCAGTGCGAGACCCTCTTACAACCCTTTTGCAGTCTCTCGCAGATGGCAAGGTTCTACCCAAGGGTTTTGCCGAGCAAGCTCAGAGTCTGATGAATCAAGCCACAATCTCGGAGCAATTGCTCAACCAACTGGGACTTGCTTTCGAGCAGTTACAGGGCAAAGACGCGGACGCCGCCTATGCAGTGCGCTCATCGGCAATCTACGAAGACCTCAAGCAGGCCAGTTATGCCGGCCAATACGAGACTGTTCTGGGTGTCCACGATCTTGCGGGGGTCATAAGCGCGTACCGGAGCATTCTGGGTTCGATGTTTTCGACGAGAGTTCTTGCTTATACCAATGCCCGTCAGCAACCGTTTGGCCAAAATCTTATGGCCGTAGCAGTACAGCGCATGGTGCGATCAGACCTAGGTGCTTCTGGAGTACTGCTGAGCGCAGACCCTGACTTGCAGATTCATGTGACCTTGAGCGGTGGGCCCAAGAGCAGCAACAACAGTAATGACAACAACACGGAAGACCTCCCTGCAGCCGTCACCTCAATAGAAGCATGTTGGGGCATGGGCGATGCTCTTGTGGACGGACTTCTTATCCCGGAGCGCTACGAGCTCACACATCAGGGCCTCTCGGGTCTGGAGCGGCCCGAGGTGCGGGTCTTTCCCCAAGCCCAGGAACTCAAGTCCAACGGGTCAGCTGACCTGATCCCAACTAGCGACACTGAGAAGTCAACACAGGTGCTTCGCTTGGATCAGATACTGCTGCTGAACGATTGGGGACAGTTACTTGCTGAACGCTTCGGACACCAGGTTGAACTGGAATGGGCACTCGATGGCATCACCCAGGAGATGGTCTTGCTGCAGGTCCGGCCATTCCTCCATTCAGCAGAACCGAAAGTAGCGGATCGTTCCCTTGCAGATCCAGAGACCAAACTCGCTCTCACTTCTGGGCTGGCAATTGGTTCTGGGACGGTTGAGTCGAATGTCTGTGTCCTGAGTGACCCATTCGAGCCGGGGGCCTTCAAAGAGGGCGATGTGCTCGTCACGCACAGCACCAATCCCTCATGGCTGCCCTTAATGCTCCAAGCCTCTGCACTCATCACTGACCAAGGCGGTCGAAATTCTCATGCAGCCATCCTTGGCCGAGAACTGGGGTTGCTCTGTGTGGTTGGTTGCATCGATGCAACGACCAAGCTGCTCGGCGTAGATCGAGTGCGAGTGATCTGCGATCAAGGAGTCGGCAAGGTCCTGCCGGCTGCTACAGCAGCTCGAAACTCAGGGTAGAACGCGTAGTGTCGCGGCACAGAGAGATCTACCTGCTTCTTCGACCGAGAGATGCTGGATATTTCGAAGGCGGTCCCAAGATTCGAACGACCACAGCAGGTCGAGCCACTCGACGGAATCTGCCGCTGATTGAGTGCTCGCAACACTCAGCTCTGCAGCAAACTGCGATAGGAGCTGACCTCGCAACTCTGCCGAGAGGTCACTCAAGCCCTGAGTGATCAACTTGGAGATATTTGGCCGAGTGGCCAGAGCGTGACGGGCGGGGGAGACAAGCTCATAGAGCTGGCCACGCTGGGCCTGCAACTCCGTTAGTCGCTGCTCCAGAGTTCCGTCGGCAGAAAGAGATTCCATTAGCGGAGTGATGCGAACAGTCTGCACCGCCAGAAGGTCGGCGTAGAGGGTCTCCATGTCTTCGAAATGCTGAAATATCGATCGCACAGAGGTTTGAGCTTGCTCTGCGATCTGTTTCGTAGTCGGCGTATAAATGCCCTGTTTGAATAGCTCGAAGAGTGCCTCGACTATTGCTGTTCGAGTCTTTGCTCCCCGGAGGACGCGACCATCAGTAGAGGGGGTCTGCGCTGCAAGCTCTGCCGCCGAAAGGTTCATAGTGGAGTTGACACTACGAACTCATGGACCATGCTCGCCAACTCGGAACCGGAATCTTCCTGAAGGAAATGACCAGCGCCATGGATTGTTTGGTTGCTTTGCCCCGCACACGCGGGAATTCCCGTCAGGAATGCCCGCTCCCCACCTTTGGTGACCGGGTCAGCATCTGAGAACGCGAGCAAGACCGGCCGGGTCCAAGTATTGAGCAACTTCCAAGCGGTTCTGTTTGCCTCGGCCGAAGGGTCATCAGGGGAGTCGGGTACGAGCAGCGGAAAGCGCCTCGCCCCAGCCGTGAACGAATCATCTGGGAACGGGGCGTTGTAGGCAGCTACCACTTCGCCAGCAAGGTCAGCTGTGGTTCCCATCTGCAGGATCGCGCCACAATCAAAAACTACGACCTCTTGGGAGAACTTCCTCCACTGCGCAAAGGCCGCAGGCTGTGGCTTGTCGCCAGTAGGCAGGCCCGTGTTGGCAATCACCAGCCGAGAAAACCGTTCAGGAAAAGCAGCCACCAAACGAAGGCCGATCAGCCCACCCCAGTCCTGACAAACCAATGTGATTCGTTCCAAGTCAAGATTCACTAGCCACTCAGACATCCAGCCCACATGTCGTTCGTATGTGTAGCTCTCCTGCTCTGTGGGCTTATCCGACCGGCCAAAGCCAACAAGGTCCGGGGCAATGACACGGTGTCCTGCTTGGGTGAGCGGCGGAATCATGTGACGGTAGAGGAAGGACCAAGACGGCTCTCCGTGCATGCACAGAACCGGGTCGGCCTCCCGTGGGCCTTCGTCCACATAATGAACGCGAAGCTGGCCACCATCTGTGTCATCCAC
Organism: Actinobacteria bacterium IMCC26207; assembly: GCA_001025035.1. Classification (GTDB taxonomy): domain Bacteria; phylum Actinomycetota; class Acidimicrobiia; order Acidimicrobiales; family Microtrichaceae; genus IMCC26207. The sequence continues at coordinate 469,588 of LCZK01000010.1, read as the reverse complement.
TTGGGAGTAGTTGGGCTGATAAGGCCAGTCAGGTAGGCCAAGGAATCTTGATTCAGGGGTTCGAAGGAATTGCAAGTGTTGCTCCGACTTAACGTTGCGTGAGGGTAACGGCACTGCCCAACTCTGGACTAGATACGTTCAAAGTTCCGTCGAAGTTCCCACTCCGTAACCACGTTGTTGGAGGACTTCCACTCTTCCCGTGCAGCATGCAGAAGGTGTTCGAATACAGAAGATCCGAGGGCAGCACGTGCAAACTCGGACTGCTCAAATCCGCGAATCGCCTCGACAAGGTTCGAAGGGATACGTGGGATCTCCTCGGCGGTATACGCGTTGCCCATATAGGGGTCACCGCAATCAAGGCCGGACTCGATTCCATCTAGGCCTGCTGCAATCAGTGCCGCAAAAGCAATGTACGGATTGCAGTCCGCACCGGGAATTCGTGACTCAACGCGCATTCCCGCACCATGGCCAACTAAGCGCAGCCCGCAGGTGCGATTATCCGGTGACCAGACCACAGCAGTAGGGGCCCAAGAGTCCGGCTGATAGCGCTTATAGCTGTTGATATACGGAGCAAAGCACAGCGAAAGTTCTTGTGAATGAGCCAGAAGACCCGCAACCCAGGAACGAAAGATCGGGCTCATCCCATTCGGGCCATCACCGGCACAGAGCGGACGGTCATCCTCGAGACTCCAGATCGAGGAGTGGATATGGCAACTCGAACCCGGTTGGTCAATGCTGGGCTTGGCCATAAAGGTGATCGCTTTGCCCTGAAGGTAGGCAATTTCTTTTGCGCCATTCTTATAGATGGTGTGGTTATCAGCCATCTTCAGCGCCTCGGCATAGCGCAGGTTGAGTTCGTGCTGCCCTGGTGCTGCCTCACCCTTGGAGAACTCAACTGGTAGCCCAGCCTCGAGCATGCCGTTACGAATGGCGCGAATGAGCGGCTCATCTTTGGTGGTCTGGAAGATGTGATAATCCAAGTTGTACCAAGAAGAGGTTGATTCCTCGAGCGTGCGGTACTTGCCTCGAGCCAAATCCTCATATGAGGCCTCATAAGCAAAGAACTCGAGCTCAGAGCCAAGTTTTACGGTCAACCCATGTTCAGCCGCTCGTGCCAACTGTGCCTGGAGTACCTGCCGTGGAGACACGGGCACGGCCTGTTCGGTTTGGCTGTCAACCACGTCACACAGAACCAAAGCTGTCTTATCAAGCCAAGGCGTGACCCTCAGCGTGCTCAGGTCCGGGCGTCCTCGAAAGTCGCCGTAGCCGCCCTCCCAGTCGGAGTATTCAAACCCTGCGATGACGTTCATGTCCACATCAACGGTCATCAAATAGTTACAGGCCTCGATCCCTTCCCCGGTTGCAGAGCCGTCAGGAGCGGGTGACCCCACCACATGGTCCAAGAAGAACCGTCCCGTGACACGCTTGCCCATCAGGCGACCATGCACATCGGTAAAAGCAACAACCACCGTATCGATCTGACCGTCAGCTACGAGTCGATCAAGGGTCGGCAGATCTATTAGTCCAGTAGTCGTCACAAGTTCTCCTCTAGGCGAAGTGCAGTAAGAGAGTACTCAAGGTCATTCGGGAGTGGTGTATGCAGCAGTAATTCCGCCATCGACGAGCAGAGACTGACCAGTCATGAATGAGGACTCGTCAGAGGCCAAAAAGAGTGCCCCGTTAGCAATCTCGATCGCTTCCCCGAACCGACCCATCGGAATGTGGACCAATCGGCGCTGACGTTTCTCTTCATCGGATAGAAATTTGGCAAGCAGGGGAGTGAGGACCGGGCCGGGACATAATGCGTTTGCACGAATCCCTTGCCGGGCGTAGATCACTGCAATCTCTCGGGTCATTGACAGCACAGCACCCTTAGATGCGGTGTAGGCAATCTGTGGAGTGGCAGCACCAAGGTGCGCAACGAAGCTCGCAACGTTGACAATTGATGCACTGGCTGCGCCGTCCCCAGCAGCAGCAATCGTGTCGAGCATCGCAGGTAATGCGTACTTGCATCCCAATGCCACGCCAGTCACATTGATCTTCAGCGTCGTATCCCAAACCTCAACAGTCGTGTTCTCGGGGCCATCGTCCTCGCCGAGTGAGACACCAGCGTTGTTGTACATGACGTGCAGCCCGCCATAGGCCTGCACTGCGGCTTCAACGGCGGACCGCACAGAGTCTTCGGAGCTGATATCGCAGGGCACATACATTGCCTCGCCGCCTGCTGAGCGGATTGCCTCGACGGCCTCGCTGCCGTCTTGCAGGTCGGCGACCACCACTCGTGAGCCCTCACGCGCAAACAGCTCTGCTGCCACGCGGCCCAAGCCAGATGCGGCCCCAGTGATGATTGTTGTCTTTCCGTCTAGGCGTGCCATGCGTCTTGAACTCCTGTGAGATGCGGCTGAGAACTGATTCGCGTCTTCGTATCAGCAGGGGCACAGTAGTCAGGCTTCGGGGTACATACACTCTTGCCCCATGACTTCTTTTCAGCTTCCCTCTCAGCTCATCATTGGTGGAGAGTCGCGCTCTGCTAGCGATGGCTCCACGTTCGAGGTCTTCAACCCAGCTACGGGCGCCTGCATAGGTTCCGTATCTCAGGGTGGCCAACAAGATCTCGAGGATGCCCTCAGCGCCGCGACGCGCGCATTCAACTCGCAGGTCTGGTCATCGGTCAGCGCAACCGATCGAGGTCATGTCCTCATGCGGGTTGCTCAGTTGATTCGAGAGCGTGCCGAGGAGTTCGCTCAACTTGAGGTGATCAATGCTGGTCACACCATTGATGATGCCCGTTGGGAAGCCAGCGCCATGGCTGATGTTTTTGAATACTACGGAGGCGCTGCCAACAAGCACATGGGATCGGTGGTCCCAACCCAAGACTCCGGTTTAGGAGTGGTGAGTCGCGTGCCGGTTGGTGTGTGTGGACTGATCGTGCCGTGGAACTTTCCGATGTACATCGCATCGTGGAAGCTGGCCCCGGCCCTCGCCTGCGGCAACCCGGTGATCCTCAAGCCGGCAACCCTCACCCCGCTCTCAGCACTTCTCTTGGGTCAGGTACTGCTCGATGCAGGGGTACCGCCAGAGGCTGTTTCTGTCATTCCCGGGCCGGGCTCAACCATGGGCGACGCACTAGTGGGCGACCCGCGAGTTGGTAAAATTTCATTCACTGGAGACTCGAGCACGGGGGCTGGGATCCTTCGTCGTGTCTCGGACAACATGACACGTGTGTCGCTCGAGCTTGGCGGAAAGTCCGCAGCGATCCTCTTTGCGGACGCAGATATTGACGCCGCCGTTGATGCCATTCCTTACTCGGTATTTGCGAACGCTGGCCAGGACTGCTGCTCTCGTAGTCGACTCTTGGTAGAGGACTCTGTCTACGACAAGGTTGTCGCTGCGGTTGCTGAGCGGACAGAACAGCTACGAGTTGGGGATCCGAGCGATGAGAGCACAGAGATCGGTCCGATGATCTCTGAACGGCAGCGAGAAATAAGCCTGGATTACCTGCAGATTGGCAAATCTGAAGGTGCAGAGATTGTCTGTGGTGGCGTCGCCTCTGGGCCGGGCTGGTTTCTGTCACCTTCGGTGGTAGCCAACGTGGACAACAACCATCGCATCGCGCAAGAAGAGATCTTTGGGCCGGTTCTTAGCGTGATCCCGTTCCGTGATGAAGCCGAAGCTGTGATGATTGCAAACGACAGCGAGTACGGGCTTTCGGGGACTCTCTGGACCCGGGACTTAGGCAGAGCGCTTCGCGTCAGTTCAGCAGTGCGCACTGGGGTGATGTCGGTCAACACCAATCGCAGCGTCCGCTACGAACTTCCCTTTGGCGGGTTCAAGAAGTCTGGAGTTGGAAGAGAACTCGGAATGGCCTCGATGGATCACTACACCGAGCAAAAGACTGTGTTCTTTAGCGCTGACTGAGCGTTGATCGAGTCAAACCCAACTGACCCTTCTACACCTAGGTCTCCTTTTGTCCAGGGGGCTAGTAACCAAAGCGCTGCGCATGCTCATCTTGAATAATCGTTGTCTGCGTGCGTGTCCCGAAACTACCCTCATCAGTAAGAGTTGGCCGTGGGCCAGTGACTTGAGTTGCGTAGAGCACGGCTAGGACAACCAGCAAGACGGCAATCAGGGTGGTCCAATGCGGCTTGCGCCGGTACCTGCTCGGAGCAGCTGGCCGAGTAGACCCTGTTAGCGCTGGGTCTCCGAGGTCTCGATAGGACACCCCAGGTGGGGGAGCGATAATTCCTGCGAGCGCCACAACCTCATCAGCCGAAATTCCCATCAAACCAGCAACAAATTCGGCTGGGTACGCGCAGAGTTGCAGCAGAGCGCCTGCTACTTGCTCCTCGGGAGTAGCCCGAGCGAGGCGTCGCCGCAGAGCCTCGCGTAGCGATGCGTTGGCATCGGACTTCGGAGCGTTACTGCTTGGTTCAAGCGAAGGAGCCTCTGCATCCTTCCCAAGCGCGCTTGGCTGAAGTGCCTGTTGCACGGTGAACAGAGTGAGCTGCTCAAGCCATTGCCCGGACCGTTCCTCGGGAAGCTGTCGAACCCGATTCACAGCCACGGCCGACACCGCTCCCGCTAACTCTGAGTCTCCTAACAGCCTGTAGGACACGGCGTAAGAATTGGCGTGAAGGGTCTGATCGTCTTCTGGAGCGGCCATGGATCTATCAATCTTCATCTGAGGCGAAAGGTTGAACCCCGTACCGTAGGCGGGGTCAAGCGCTGAAGAGGACCACAGCACGAACTCGTGCTGCGGGGGTGCGCCCGCGCTACCAGATTTCCAGCAAGACTAAAGCAATGGCTCTGCCCCCGAACTCGGACAACCAACCCCCAAAAGGTCCGGGCAAACAGTTCTTTGTGCCTTCACCGAGTGCTCCCAGCGCCAAGGGTCAACAGCCAGCGCCCCCAAGGAGCACAGGCCAGACCCCTAAAAAGCAGACTGTCCCCGCTACTACGGCGCCACGTTCAGCTCCCGCATCGAAGAAGTCCTCTGCCGCCAGAAGTTCACCAGGGACCAAGAACCCCCCTACACCCAAGAAGAGTCGAACCGGCCTGCGGTGGCTCATTCTGCTTCCGATATTGTTACTAATCGCAATGTTTGGCCTGCTCTTCAAGGCCTACTCCACGTACAACAAAATCCAGCGTGTAGATCTGGCAGGGGTGCTCGACCCCGTCTCCGGTGACTCCACCAACTATCTCCTCGTTGGGTCCGACTCGCGTGAGGCCTTTGACCCCGAAGGCTCAAGCGGAGTGACTGGTCGTCGGAGCGACACCCTCATCGTGTTACGCACCACTCCGACGGGCTCCTCGATGATGTCGATCCCTCGTGACCTCTGGGTCACCATTGCGAGCACTTCCAAGCCAGGCCGAATCAACGGCGCCTACAACGACGGGCCAGCAAACCTCGTCCGAACCGTGCAACAGAATCTGAACATTCCGATCAATCACTACATGGAAGTTGGGTTTGGTTCATTTGCTGGCTTAGTGGATGCAATTGGGGGAGTCACGATTGAGTTCCCGAACCCTGCATTCGACGAACAATCAGGTCTCGTTGTGGATACTGCTGGGCCCGTGACCCTAGATGGGACGCAGGCCTTGGCGTATGCCCGCTCGCGGAACTACACCGAGGTTATTGACGGTCGAGAGGTCACCGAGCCGACTGCCGACCTTGGTCGTCAGCAACGTCAGCAACAGTTCTTGCGAACTGCCCTGAAAGAGGTGGGAGCTACCCGCAACCCTTTGACCCTGCTCAGAGTTGCTGACTCCATGTCTTCGGAACTGATTATCGACTCTGATCTTGGATTTAGTGAGGCTCTGAGATTCGTTCGCAAACTTGGTTCCTCGGACCCTGCCACGGTTGTGCTCCCTACGGAAGGGGTACGTAAAGGTAAGGCAGCGGTCCTCGTGCTCCTTGAGCCAGACGCACAAGTTGTGCTTCAAGGATTCCGCTAATTTGCTGGGATCACTGCTCAGGAAAATGGGCATGCTGCCTGCGCTGACTACACTCGCCTTATGCCTACAGAACAACCAGCAGCAGACGGATCGTCGCCACGTCAGACAAAGTTCTCGGAGCCTTTTCCGATGTACATCGATCCCTCGAAAAGTTACCAAGCAGAGATCGTCACCAACCACGGAACGATGACGGCGTTTCTGCATGCAAGCGATGCCCCAAACACCGTGAACAACTTTGTAAACCTGGCCCGGTATCACTACTACGACGGTGTCATCTTCCACCGTGTGATTCGCGAGTTCATGATTCAAGGTGGAGACCCCGAAGGCTCAGGACGCGGCGGACCCGGGTACAGGTTTGCCGATGAACTACCAGCAGCCGGCAAGTACAAGGTTGGCTCGCTCGCAATGGCGAATGCCGGGCCAAATACAAACGGAAGCCAGTTCTTCATCATCTCCGGAGCTGCAGGAGTTCGACTGCCGCCGCAGTACTCGCTTTTTGGTCAGTTAATAGCTGGCGAGGATGTGCTCAAGGCCATCGAGAACCTGCCAACCGCTGCACAAGATCGCCCGGTCAATGAGGTAGTCATCGAGTCCATCACCATCACTGAAAGCTAACTCGGACTCGGTGGACCTTGGCTCAGATCCCAAAGTGGTGGTCGGCGCCTTGGTCACCGCGAGCGAGTGGACCCTATGAACTTAAGAGTCTCCATGCATTTCAAGAAGCTCGATGAAACTTAAGACAGGGTCCCTGTTTGGCCTTGGCAGCGTTGCAGTCGGTGGCGCGTTGTTTCTGGTGTTCAGAAAGCTTGCGCACCAGTCACCCAACTCTTCGATCATCCCTACCCATAGGGCTCGGCGCTCTGCTCAGCTAGCCGTGGTTGGCGCGCGGAGCGGCGGCAACTATGTATCCATGAAGGCTCGCGGAGTACTCGCTACCGAGGAGCGTCGTGAGGAACTCCGGTCAGAGTTCGAACTGCAGACGGCCGAGCAGGTCACTCAGGTCCTTGGCAACATGCGTGGGGCCATGATGAAGCTCGGTCAAATGGCAAGCTATCTAGATCAGGGATTGCCCGAGCCAGTAAGGCAATCCCTCGCTCAGCTGCAAAACAATGCTCCTCCCATGGCCTACGCCTTGGTTGAACAGGTCATCATCGAGGAACTCGGTGGCGCACCTGAGGTTGTGTTCGCCGAATTCGCTCAGCTGCCGCTAGCTGCGGCCTCGATTGGCCAAGTTCATCTCGCTACCACTCATGCTGGGCAAAAGGTGGCAGTGAAAGTGCAGTACCCGGGGGTTGATCGGGCCATAGCTGCGGATCTAGACAACACTGATCTGCTGTTCCAGATGATGAGTCTGCTTTTTCCGGGCATGGATCCTGGTCCGATTGTGGCGGAGTTAAAGGAACGGATAGCAGAGGAACTTGATTATGCCCTCGAGGCCGACCACCAACGAATGTTCGCCTTGGCCTACGGCGGCCATCCCTATATCCACGTCCCTCAGGTAATCGATTCGCTGTCAACCCAGCGGGTTCTCACAACCGAGTTTGCCGATGGAGTCCCTTTCTCTGAGGTGATGACCTGGTCGGACGAGGAGCGGCAGCTAACAGCGGAGTGCTTGTACCGCTTTGCATTTGGCAGCATCTACCAGCTCAATGCCTTCAACGGTGACCCTCACCCGGGCAACTATGTGTTTCGACCCGGCGGACAGATCACGTTCTTGGATTTCGGGCTCTGCAAGCGATTCTCGGCAGCAGAAGTGCAGGTCTTTGAAGAGATGATTCAGGCCATCGTGTTAGAGAAGGACATCGGCAAGTTCCGAGAGATTATTCAAAGAATCGGTATTCTGCCGCCCGACCTCGAGGTCCCTGATCCCGTAATGCAGGAATACTTCGGGCACTTCTACGAGTTCGTCCTTGATGATCAGGTCATGGAGATCACACCCGAGTATTCCTCGCAGTCAGTCAGACAATTCTTTGACCTTTCGGGACCCCACGCCGAAATCATGAAAGTTGCGAACCTGCCGCCATCAATGGTCATCATCCAGCGGATCAACCTAGGTCTCTTTGCTCTGTTCGGAGACCTTCAGGCTCGCGGAAACTGGCGACAGATTGCTGAAGAGCTTTGGCCCTTTGTCTCGGGACCACCGTCAACTCCCATGGGGGAGAAGATCGCTGACTGGCAGAGTGCTGCAGCTACTCAACAAGCCTAATTGGGTTGCCGAGAATGGCAGCAGACCATGTAGTGGTGTCAGTGACCCCACTAGGGAATGCAGCACGAACCTTGATCCAGCACTGAGTGGCAACAGCCGGAGTGCAGGTGTAGTTAGCCGGAATAGGGATGTCTACCGTTACGCTTCGACCGTCAAATCCGTTTGCACTTGAGACGTTACTGAGCGTGCAAGTGCTGGGAGTCGAACTCAGAGTTGCCCCGTCGTTTCGGCTAAAGACACACCCCGAGAATGTCGCAGCAAACTCAGCTGGGGGAAGAATCTGTAGCACCCCTGCCGAGGCTGCGTCGCCGATATCAAACAGCGTGACTCGAAGTGTCCGCCCTGCGTCGTAGGGGAGTACCCGAGCTAGGTAGAACGAAGTATTTGCAGCAGTGGCATTGGCATAAATCGGAAGACGTCCTCTGGCATTGATCGACACAGCCGAACCATCTACGGCAGCAAGGCCGGCCGATCCGAAACCAGCAAAGATCGACATCCGGTTATGACCGCCATCTACAACAGATGCGCTATACACCGTAGGGGCTGCGGCAGTGGAATTGCTCCTGACTTGCAGAATGTATTCGCCTGTCGACACCGACCCTGCTGGTATGGAACAAATAGTGACGTTCTGTCGAAAGAGTTCGGCAAAGGTGTTCGAGCCATCAGCAGCGTTAACTACAGCCTGAGCATCCTGCTTTCCATCGGTTGGGTGAAGGTACTGATAAATGGTGGGATTGCTTCCACCAGGGTCGAAGGAGGGCATCTGCTTAGTGCATCCAGCTACCACTGGATTATCTAAGTCAGACCAAGGCGTAGCGTCGGGGCCACGCACAATAAAGGTGGTCTTGGTGCCGCGTCCGCTGATGTCTTGGTCGCCTGTGCACCACGAGGTGAGACCCGGTGCAAAGCGGAGCGCTCCATCTGGGTACGGGTTCCCAGGGAGGGCCTGCAGAGCGTTCGCCTCTGACTGCGTCGGCATATTCACACCGCATGTGTCATTCACATACGTCATGGCTGGGTCATACACCTGGATGTTCAGTGGCTGGCCAGCCACAACCGATGCCACCTTGAGTGCAAAGAAGTAGCCCTCGGTTGCGTACTCATCATTGTTAATTCCTGAGATCACGGTTCCTGTGCAGTTGGCTACCGAGGTCGCACAGAACTTTGCTTGAAAGCGATCGCCTGACTTTTTGGTTGCGTTCGGCCCGGCAATATTGATCCAGAACTGAGGGGTATTCTGGGCTCGCGCAGGGTCATTACCCAGCTTGTTTTCTGGTGAGCCCATCGGCACCGGTGCTACGTACTCTGCTACTGCCTCTCGAGTTAGATCCACGCTGCTGACTCCGAGAAGCCCCACAAAGTATGTTGGGATTGTCGCCTTGACCTTGACCCTCAGACGGTTTGGATTTGGCTCTTGTGACACGGTCACTGTTGCGTTTGACCCATTCGTGAATCCATTTTGACCTGTCAAGCTGCGGGCCGTTGTGGTAGCGGAAGGTAGATCCCCAGGTAGAAACGCTGCACCCGCATGGGCACCAGCATCGGCTGAACGCTGAATCTTTTCAGCTTGGAACCACCAGTTCGATAGGTCTACGGCGAACCCTGCAAACCCCATCAGCATGATCAACATCAGGGCGAACCAGATCAGCACGACTCCGCGCTCGCCCCGCTCGCTACCCCTTGCACGGAGGTTTGCGCTGCCTCGTGCAGGAGCAGACGCGCCACCGGTGAAGGCTCCTCGAATTGGCCGGAATCCGCGCATCACTCTCATCCGCCGGGGCATTGATCACTCGGCAGCGGTTCAAGGCGCATCACGGTGTGGCCTGTGACGGTTCGATTACTCCCAAAAAAGCCGGTGATGTATTTGTGCTGCACCTGAACAAATACCCCAATTGTGTCCACTGTCACTCCGCAGGCATCTGCGTTGGTCCAGCTACCAGTTGTTTGGGTCATGGTTTTGGTAGTCGGATTCCACGTAAATTTCACACAGCTCGAGGAACAGCCTCCCGCCATTGCGTCCCCTGGGTATCCACCGAATGGGGCTCCGTCAGTTGCTGCAGGATTCACCTTGTAGACAGCCATGCCGACAGGGGTTCCGTTTGTCAGCACCTTCAGGTCTGCAGCGGATGAGAGTGCGATCTGTGTGAGTGCAGCATTCTGAGCGGAAGCTACGGATCCGGCCTGCGCGTATGCAGTTGCAGCGAGTCTGGCTCCGCTGCGGGTAGAAGCTGTAGAGGTGGAATAGGAGGTGAACAGCATTCCGAACTCAATGATTCCGACCACGATAAGGATCATGACCGGCAATACCATTGCAGCCTCCACCATGACTGCTCCCTGCTGCGAGCGTGTGCGAGCATGCTGCGCTCGTCCAGAAAGAAGTTTCACCTGCTAGTTGTCGGCGCGAAACAGCTGCACCTTTAGGTCATTTGGCCTAGCGAGTGATTCGTTGGACCTAGAACTTGCGATCCCTACAGGACACTACGAACTAGAACCTCTGCAGCCCGGCTAGCTATCAGGTCTGTATCAAGATCTGGTTGAAAGATATGTTGGATAAATCCAGCAAAGATTTGGGCGATAAACACCTCTGAGACAGTCTCTGTGTCTTGGATCTCTGGCACGTACTGTTCGAGCAAGCTCAGCACACCCGTCCTGAAAAGTTCGAGCATTGCCGAACCAGTTGGAAGGGCTACTGCCTGATTTCTTAGCCCCTCACCCAAGAGAAGGCGCAAGACGTCCTCCTCTTCGAGTGCACCCGTCCAGAACAAGTTAAATACTGCACGGAGTCGCTCGGGAACATCCGCTGTAGCCTCGAGTCCCGCAACTTGCACCTGACTCGCTAGGCGCGTGTCATAGCGTCGCTCCTCAAACACACTCTGCAGCAGGGCATCCTTTGAAGGGAAATAGTGGTAGATCGCAGCCACCTGCACGCCGCAGGCTTGAGCAAGCTGCCGCATGCTCATCGCAGCCGAACCCTCTGCAGACATCAGGCGCAGCGCCTCGTCAAGGATCCGCTCACGTTGATTCACGATGAGTTCAGTGGTCCACAGGGCAGCCAGCCCCAGGAGTAAAGGTGGCAGGTAGATGATTCAGCGCAAGCACCAGAGTGGAATCCCCGCGAGAGGGAACTGCGTCCACCGGAACCGTAATATCTGGTAGCCGGGTCAGAAGTTCTTGAAACACAGTGGTGATCTCCATTCGGGCCAGGTTTGCTCCCAAGCAGAAATGAGGCCCGATCCCAAAGGCAAGATGTGGGTTTGGATTACGCGTGAGGTCAAGTTCATTGGGATGGGTAAACACACGGTGATCACGGTTGGCGCTTCCGTAGAGCATGAGCACGCGATCACCCACCTTTAACTCCGTGTTGCGATAGGTGTGCTCAACCGTCACCGTGCGGATAAAGCCAAGCACTGGTGTCACGTAGCGAACAATCTCATCAACTGCCAGTTCCATGAACTCGGCATTATTCAGGTTTTCAAGTAGCAACTTGCGTTGCTCTGGAAACCTGCTCAAAGCAACTAGACCGCCAGTGAGGGCATTTCGAGTGGTCTCGTTCCCAGCCACCATGAGCACAACAAGAAAGGCCAACAACTCGTCATCTTGAAGTCGAACTTCCTCGGCCATCTTGGCCAGAGACTCCTCGTCAAGGCCCTGTGTAGCCTTGTACTCCTTCGTCAAACCTCCATCGTCAAAGGCCTGAGTCAGGATGCTGATCAGGTCACTCTGCGGATCTGCTCGACGCTCGGCAATCAGTTCAAGGGCCAATTCAGCAAACTCGCCGAAGGCCGTAGCTGCCGCTAACAACTGAGGTGAGTCGGCCTCGACGTGGCCATCCCCATCCATCATTGCGTCTGACCATCCGTACATAGACATGCGCTGACTCGGATCAAGTCCCATCAATTCACAAATGATTATCAGCGGGATGTGAATTGCAAAGTCAGAGACAAAGTCGACGTCACCCTTGGCTTCCATGGCGTCGATGATTTCGTTGGTGAGTTCGCGAACATGCGGAATCATCTCTCGCACCTGTCGCGGGGTGAACCCCTTGTTGATCAAACGCCGCTGCCGCACATGCTCTTCACCATCAAGGGTGATGATGGACATATCGCCGGCAATCTTGGGGCGCACACCAAACCGACTGCAGTAGGTCTCCTCGTCCCGGCTCAGAGCGAAAATATCCTCGTGTCGGGGAGCGATGTACAGATCGTTCACTGCGTCGTAATGCAGATAATCCAGACCACGTAGCCAAGTGAACAGATCGTACGGATCATCAAAAACCCGTGGGTCGTTGAAATCAGTCTTGGAATAGTCCACTGCGGAATCCGTTACGGTCATGAGAACCCCTTATTGCTACTTGTGGTGGTGCTGGGAACATCTCGTTCCTCTGTCGAAATCGTACCCCCTACTGAACGTTCGTTCAATAGCTTTTTTAAGGGTTCTCGGTCATCTCCGGTGTAGCGTCGTTCCATGAGCATCACCGCTGAACCAAGAACCCCAGCAGACAATTCCAGTGTGACCACTGCAGGGACGCAGCCACCTCTGAACACGTTCGAGACCTTCGACCCTCGGACAAACACCCTGATCGCAGAGATCGAAGAGATGGGGCCTGCGCAAGTTGAGAAGGCGGTAGATCGGGCGCGTTACCTAGCTGGGGCTTGGTCGGCATTGACCTATAAGGAGCGTTCGCGGCATCTTCTCCATGTTCGAGATCGGCTTCTCGATTCCGCTGAGGAACTTGTTGACGCCATTTGTGCAGAGACTGGAAAACAGCGCGCCGAGGCAGTTACTACCGAGTTGATGGCCGTTTGCGAAACCATCGGCTGGTACGCGAAGAACGGTGGGCAGGTACTCATGCCCCAGAGCGTTTCGCCGGGTCTCATGGCTCATAAGAAGGCTTGGAAGCGCTACGAGCCGCTTGGTGTCATTGGAGTGATCAGCCCCTGGAACTACCCATTTACCTTGTCCATGACTCCTGTGATTACTGCCTTGTTTGCTGGCAACACAGTGGTACTCAAGCCATCTGAGGTAACTCCAACTGTTGGGCTCGCCATCGGAAAGCTGTTCGAGGATGAGAACTGGGGAGATATCGTCCAGGTCGTCACGGGAGGCGGTGCAACTGGCGAGGCGTTGGTGCGAAGCGGGGTAGACAAGGTTTGCTTTACGGGGTCCGTCCGCACTGGCAAGCGCGTCATGGCAGCGGCTGCAGACTCACTCACGCCGGTGTTGCTCGAGTTGGGTGGCAAAGACCCGATGATCGTCTGTGCTGACGCAGATCTTGCACGGGCATCCAAGGGGGCCGTCTGGGGCGCATTTCAGAACTCAGGGCAGACATGCATGTCAGTGGAGCGCTTCTACGTGGAGGAAACAGTCTTTGAGGATTTCGTGGAGCGAGTACTCGTAGAGACGGCCCAGATTCGCCAGAACGCGAGTGGGGGAGATATCGGGTCAATGACCTTCGCCCCACAGTTGGCCATTGTCGAGGAGCACATCGCAGATGCAGTCAGCAAAGGGGCTCGCATCCTTGCGGGCGGCAAGCGTCTTGACCAACCCGGCCTTTGGTTTGAGCCCACAGTTTTGGTCGACGTCGATCACACCATGAGCATCATGGTTGAGGAGACGTTCGGACCAGTCATGCCGATTATGTCGGTGAAGGACCCAGAGGAGGGTCTTCGTCTTGCAAACGACTCGATCTACGGGTTGAACAGTTCTGTTTGGACCTCGGATCAGCAACTCGGAATTTCGATCGCCAACCGCCTTGAGGCTGGAAACGTTTGCATCAACGACTGCATTGTTTCCTATGCAATTCCCGGCTTGCCCTTTGGGGGAGTGAAGCAGTCAGGAATCGGCCGGGTGCATGGACCAGAAGGTTTGCGAGAGTTCTCTTCGGTGAAGTCCGTCATGTCGAGTCGTGTGACTACTCTGCGCGAAATGTGGTGGTTCCCAGTCCCCAAGGCCCTCGAGGCTCTCGGGATAACTTCGGCCAGGGCAAGATTTGGAACCACGCTCGCTACTCGAATGAAGCGATTTAAGCGAACCGCTTAGACCCTGAACCGGCTCGCACCAAGCCCTGAGCAATCATGGAGACTCTGCGTGAGTCAGAGTGCGATGCAGAAGCCTCGCTACTGCATCAGCAGGTGGTGAAATACCGCCACTCAGGGGCTCAACCGAACAGAAAACCTCGGTCGTAGCATTTCCCCTGCCCTGCATGCTGAGTAACACCGAACTGGTCGGCTCTTCAACGAATTCAATCACTATCTCCAATAGCCCCGCTGAGGGATCAAGGTAACTGATCTCGCCGAGTTCGTGCGCCATATCGATCAGCAACATCAGTGTTTCTGAAGCTGGAGCGGCCACCGAAATCGTCAAATCCCCAAGCAGCAGAATTTCAATTTCTTCCTCTTTTTTCTGAGCTCTCCTGCGGCCTTGCTCTGCAGCGGGCTCTTCCTGTTGAGCACGAGCAGGAGCAGGGTCTACCGCTAGAGAAGTGAGTAATAGGTAAGCACTAGTCAGTGCCATGGTTCGCTCGGTGGCATCCGCTTTGGAGTTGATGTCTGGGTGTGTGCGCAGCAGCAGCATTCTGTAGGCAGCGCGAATCTCAGTCTCTGAGCAAGCAGCCTCAACACCGAGCAGTAGACGTGCAGCATCTATTTTCGCAGTGCTCACGCCTATGCCGCCGTGCGCAAGCTCACGGGAGCGTATCCATGAAATCAACGATCGCTGCAGTAAAGAGATCGTTGCGGTCTCCGGCAACCATGTGACCGGCGCCAGAGACATCTACAAACTTGGCGTCAGGACGGAGAACAAGAAACTCCTGGGCAGTCTCCTCGCTGACCAAGTCAGACATCCGGCCGCGCACGAGCAGGGTTGGCACAGTCAACGCCACAGTCGCATCAACAAACTGCCCTGTCACCGATCCCGTTCCAATTGGTAGCGGGCCTAAGAAGATGTCTGGGTCCCAGTGCCAGCGCCACCTTCCGTCGTTATCAAGCCTCAGATTTTTTGCCAAGCCAGACGTATCCGCTGGTCGGGGCCGGTGCGGTTGATATGCGGCAATTGCATCGGCGGCATCATCAAGACTCTCGAAACCTGTCTCAGCGCGGTCGAGCATGAACTGAACGATCCGGTCCACGCCGACCTTTTCCATCCGTGGAGTGATGTCGACCAAGACGATCGCGGAACAACAACCTGGCATCAGCAGGCCCTCTGCTAACAGACTTGCCAATCCGCCGAGAGAAGCTCCAACGACTACTGGTCGCGAATTTGTCTGCTCCGTTAGCGCCACGCAGACATCCACAAGATCCTCGGCAAAGCGAATTGTTGAATAGTCACGGTTATCGGCCTTGTCAGATTCGCCGTGACCACGCTGGTCGTAGCTGACCGCAAACCAACCCTGCTGAGCTAACGCCTCAGCCGTACCACCCCAGCTATGACGAGTTTGACCACCACCGTGAACCAAAACCACCGCCCGATCAGTCGGATTTCCCCAACACTGCGCAGCAATAGTCCTGCCAGTTCTGACAGTGAACGCTATGAGGTCATGATCAATCTCAGACAATTCTGTGCCTAGATCAAGGACTTCAGGAGTTCCCAGGTGCGCGAATGATCTTCGGCACTCGGGGCGGCTATCACTGCAGAGAACTCAGTTACGCCACCATCGGCTAGGCGACCGAGAGCAGCGGCAACGTGTTCCTCATCGCCAATAATGGCAACATCCGCTGGGCCTTCAGCACCCTCGATGTCGAGCATCGCACGGTAAGAAGGTAGGCCCCCGTACAGCGCTAGCTGCTCGGCGACGATTGCATACGCTGCGTCCGGGTCAGAAGTGACACAGACCGGCAAACCAGCAATCACCCGAGGCGCAGGCTGAGAAGCAGCTTCAGCTGCCTGAGTGATCTTGGGTACGACATGGCTCAGTAGTGCTCGCTCACCCGTGCACCAAGTGATCGTGCCGCAGCCGTTTGAGCCAGCCAACTTGAGCATCTGAGCACCAAGCGCAGCAACGATCACAGGCGGCGCCTCAGCACCCTGAACATCGACTCCGCCCACGCAAGTGATGTCCTCACCGTGCACATCAACCGACTCACCATTGAGCAATGGGAGGAGTGCCGACAGGTACTCGCGCATGTGACGAATGGGCTTCTCATACGAGTAGCCCCACAGCGACTCAATAACAATCTGATGCGACAGCCCGATTCCAAGTGCAAGTCGATTTTGACTTGCCAGCTGCACGGTCAGCGCCTGACCTGCCATCATCATTGGGTGGCGCGGGTAAGTGGGGACTACTGCAGTACCAAGTTCGATTCGGGGCACTTCACGCCCAACAACTGCTAACGCAGTCAGGGCATCCATGCCAAAGATCTGAGCAATCCAGAACGAGTCAAAGCCATCGGCCTCTGTCCGCTTTGCCTCTGCGAGCACTTGGTCCAAAGTTGCCAAACTGCCTGTTCCATTAATACCAATGCGCATGTTGATGCTCATCTAAGACTCCTCGTTACTTGGGGGTGGGGTAGGGGGGGGGTGACTACGGGATCGGTTTACCCGGTGTTGGGCAAGGTTGCCGGACCTAGGCGAGAACAACCACCGTGGAACCTATGTCCAAAAAGCTCCAAGTGAACACAGCGTCATCCTGTGCCTGACGAATACATCCGTGCGACAGAGTTTGACCGAGCTGCTCTTCGGTCTGTACTGGCACCCCGTTGATTCTTGGGATGTTGTGGAATCCGATTGCCCAACCCTGGGGACCCTTGGTGAATCTCACGAAGTAGTCCATCTTTGAGCCATCGAGTCCAGTTGCATTCTCTGTCTTTGAGTAGACCTGAAAGGTGCCGGTCTGAGGAGTGTTCGCTCGACCCGACACAAGTGCTGTTCGGATCTCTGCCCCTGCCTCATCTACCCACCAGACTCGTTGCTGAGAGATAGACATCACCATCCGCTTGCCGGAACCAGATTCTGCTGGCAGTTCCACAGATTCGGTTTCATTGGGCCCTGTATCAGCCGGGTTTGTATCGGCTGAGTTTCTATCAGCAGGGCTTGTATCAGGACTGCTTGTACCAGCAGAGCTTGTGCTGGGGGAGAGGAGGGTTGTTGTTGCTGGGTCAACAAGTTGACCTGCTTCTCGCTTGACCTCGGTGCTGGGCGGTGAACCTTCGGCAGAGACTCTGTCAATGTCTGAAGAACTTCCCGAACGCAGCAGGACAAAAGCAGCAATCACCACAACGGTGATACCGCACAAAATTCGTATGCCGGGGGAACGAAACATCAAACTCAGAGGTTACTGGACGCAGCTGGATGGCCGGCGACGGCAGACATAACTAGAGCCATTCACCCTTGGATGATGATGAGCTTTCGTTCGGTCATCTCCTCAATTGCGTAGGCGGGGCCCTCACGGGTGTTTCCAGAATCTCGCATCCCTCCATAGGGCTGCTGGTCGGTGCGAAATGCTGGCACCTCGTTGATCAACACCCCACCAAAGTCAATCCGGTCAGCCGCTTGAAGCGCAGTACTGATGTCAGCAGTGAAGACTCCAGCCTGCAATCCATAGCGAGAGTCGTTTACCAAGTTCACGGCCTGATCAAAGGTGTCGTAGGAAGCCACTCCAATAACTGGTCCGAACACCTCTGTGTTGCTGATCCTCATCCCTGGAGTTACCCGATCAAGCAAAGTTGGTTCAAGGATTGAACGTTCGCGTCGGCCGCCACCAACAACCACACGTGCACCCTCGCCTTGAGCCTCATCAATCCAACCAGCCACGCGGTCGGTCTCGCTCTGCTGAATCAATGCGCTGACCTGAGTTGTCGGATCAGCGGGGTCTCCAACTTGAAGCGCAGCCACCTTCTGCTCGAGCATGCCAAGTAGCTCATCGTGGACGTGGGCATGCACATAGACCCGCTGAACAGAAATGCAGGTTTGGCCCGAGAATGCGAATCCACCAGCAACGATTTTGCTGGCTGCAACCTCTAGATCTGCATCTGGTTCGACAATGACGGGCGCGTTGTTTCCGAGTTCTAAGCCGACACGCTTCTTTGGCGCGCGCGCCCGGATTCCCCATCCAACCTCTGGGGAGCCTGTAAACGTGATCATGGCCACGCCCTCATGCTCGACCATGTGATTCGCAACCGAACCTGCGCAAGGAACAACGTTGAGCCAGCCGGGAGGAAGTCCGCATGCCTCAAAGAGGCGAGCAATCTTGAGTGCAGTTAGGGGAGTGGCCGAGGCCGGTTTGAGCACAATCGGGACACCCGCTGCAAGGGCCGGAGCGATCTTGTGACAAACAAGATTGAGAGGAAAGTTAAATGGGGAAATACCAGCGACTACACCGATTGGCACCCGCTTGACGTAACCCAGTTTGCCCACGCCAGCAGCGGAAGCATCCATGGCAACCATCTCGCCAGTAAAGGTGCGCGCTGCCGCAGCAGAGAACCGTATCGTGTCAACGGCCCGCACAGCTTCAACTCTGGCTGTTGAAATCGGCTTGGCCGACTCAGCCGAAATTGACTGGGCAAACTCCTCGGACTGCTCCAGCATCGCAACGGCAATTCGATCCAGAATTTCTGCACGCTCAAAGGCAGGTAGTGCGCCTTCAACATGCCTCCGGCCAGCCACGGCTATGGCCTGATCAAGATGCTCCGCGGAGCATGCAGTGACCTCACCCACGAGGTCACCGCTATACGGAGAACGAACCAGGATGGAGTCACCGGTGACAAGATCTTGCCCATCGATCAGGGCTGGCGTGAGGTCAGACACGATCTGACCCTAGCCCCCTAGTACATGTGCCGTCAGCAGCAACTGCTCTGAAACTGCTCTGATCAGGAATAGCTTGCGGTACGCAACTCTGCACGTGCTCGCCGCTGACGCTCAAGCGAGCGCCGCTTCCAAAATGATTGCTTCCAATGCTTAATCCGGCGCTCTGGATCGGCTGAAGCATGCGGCGTGGCAGGAGCATGTTCATCGGTGTATCCATGCGTCGGGTGCGGCAGCTCAAGAACAAGACCATCAAGATCTTCTTCAAGCACGGCAACATGCAATGACTGATTGACGGTACGGCGCACCCTGCGGTGTTCTGCCTTTCTTTGCTCGCGCTCCTCTTGGAGAGCTGAACTAGGTCCGGACTGCCGGGCACGATGACGAGTAGACATCGGCACCTCCTCAGTTGTATTAGGGACCGGGGCCAACCCCGATCGCTACATGCATTTGACACCTTTCGGGCGCGCATGTAAAGGACCTTTGGGGATCTTCCTAGAGAATGGGCATTTCGACCCAGCTATACCCATCACTTTACATAATGAGGATTTCCGGCGTTTTGTCTCAACCCGACTAAAGGGGTGAGGTACAGCCTCAGTTAGACAACCTCTGCTAGACGGCTTCGTTGGCAATAATCTTGCCAAGGGCAAGCAGCTGCCGGGTAGAGCCACCGAGTTGCAGTTCAATCTCTTTTGCCATCAGGAAGTACCGATGCAGCGGATAATCGCGATCGACTCCAACGCCGCCATGCAGATGCTGAGCCGTATGCACTACTCGTTGGCCACCAAATGAGACCCAGTACTTTGCTACAGCAACCTCAGCTGAGGCTGGCATGTCTACTGACAGTCTCCACAAAGCCTGCTTTGACGTGAGTCGGATTGCTTCTGTGTCCACAAAGGCATCTGCCGCACGATGGGCCACAGCCTGGAACGAGGCAATCGGTACATCGAACTGCTTGCGCTCCTTGGTGTACTCAGCTGTAAGGCGAAGCGCCTCAGCAAACACGCCTGATGCAACTGCACACTGTGTAGCTACAGCACGGTCATAAGTCCACTGCAACGACTCGTAACCCTCTGCTACGAGTTCTGCTGGTGCTAGCGCCATGAGAACAGCCGCCTGCGGGTCACCAAGTGTGGTGTCTAGTGGCTCGATTCCGACGCCTTCGCCGGTCTTTCGGACTAGGAACAGGCCAACGGACCCTCCCTCAATTGCAGCTGGCATAAGGAATGCGTCGGCAATGGCGCCAGCGGGCACACAAATCTTTGTGCCGGTCAGTTCCCAGCCATCACCATTTCGGCTCGCAATCGTCGTGGGAAGAAGCGGCTCCCCTAGGTCCTCGTGCCATCCGGCTGTCAGGATCATGGACCCGTCAGCTACCTGAGGCAGGATCTCTGCGGCCAGACTCGCCGGAGCGAACTCCGCAATCGCGGGGACTCCCAAGCCGCAAGTTTCCCAGAGTGGAACTGCTGCTGCAGTGCGACCGACATGCTCGAGCGCTCCACCGAGAGCGATCAAGTCCAGGCCCGCTCCCCCATGCTCCTCGGGCAAGAATGCCCCCAGAATTCCGGTTTCAGCTAGCGAGGCCCAAAGCGCTGCATCAAAGCGAGGGCCGTCAGCTTTTTCAAGCTCACGCAATCTCTCGTTGGTTGATGCATCGCCTATGACCTGTCCAGCGAGTTCGCTGATTGCTAGTTGTTCTTCGTTAAGAGCAAAATCCATGTAACTATCCCTTCAAATCCTTCGAATACGCCTGTTGTTCGATTACGCCTGCGGGCAGAACTAGAACTCAGTTAGCCGCGAAGTGCGCGAGGCAGGCCCAGCCCGAACATGCCAATGAGGTCTCTTTGAATCTCGTTCGTTCCGCCACCGAAGGTCAAAATAAGCAGGCTTCGGTAGTTCATCTCGAGTCGACCCTTGAGGATCGAACCAGTGGACTCACGATCGAGGTAGGCACGCGGGC
The DNA here is from genome assembly GCA_001025035.1 of Actinobacteria bacterium IMCC26207. Taxonomy (GTDB): domain Bacteria; phylum Actinomycetota; class Acidimicrobiia; order Acidimicrobiales; family Microtrichaceae; genus IMCC26207. Next base: position 448,730 of record LCZK01000010.1, on the reverse strand, counting down.
CCAAAATCTCCATCATCATTCGGAAGGCATCGAGATAGAACTCGGTTCCAAAAATCTTGATCGTCGATGCATCCGAAATGTCGAGCGGCGCATGCATTGCCGTCCATGCGACCTTCCAGTTGATGAGTCGCAGGAACTCGATCCCGGCATGAACCTTGGCCAGGTTGAGTTGCACCCACTCGTTGTCGATCACGCGCTTGCCATCTGCGCCGACGTTTTCCTGGGCCCAGCGGCGAACCTCAAAGTAGCTCTGCTCCAACAAGCCCGAGGAACACAGCGTCACACGCTCATGGTTCAGTTGGCTCATAATCAAACCCCAACCGTTGTTCTCTCCCCCAACAAGGTTGCTCGCCGGAACACGCACGTCGTCAAAGAATGTCGCATTGATATCGTGACTTGAGAGCAGATGCAACGGGTCAACGGTGATGCCTGGCGTCTTCATGTCAACGATGATCATGGAGATGCCTTTGTGCTTTGGCGCATCCTGATCCGTGCGAACAGCTAGCCAGCAGTAGTCGGCATCTGAGGCCAAGCTGGTCCACATCTTCTGGCCGTTGATGACGTACTCATCACCGTCGAGAACCGCTTTGGTCTTGAGTGCAGCTAGGTCAGTGCCAGCCTGATTTTCGGAGTACCCGATGCAGAAGTGCAGGTCGCCTGAAAGAATTCGGGGCAGGAAGTCCGCCTTGAGTTCCTCAGTGCCGTACTGCATGATCGTCGGTCCAACCGTATTGATCGTAAGCATGGGAACAGGTGCGCCTGAGCGCATCGATTCGTCAAAGAAGATGAATTGCTCGACTTGGCTTCTTCCCTGGCCGCCGTACTCAGTTGGCCATCCGATTCCGAGCCAACCGTCGCCTGCCATCTGCTTGACGATCTCTCTTGTGACGGCACCGCAGCCCATCTCTTGATGAAGTGCGTCCCGAATCTCAGGGATCAACAAGTTTTCGTAGTAAGCCCGGAGTTCGTCCCGAAGCTTCTCTTGTTCTTCTGTATAAGCGATCTGCATAATTGCCTCCGTCTGACTGAACGTAGAAACTGTAACGCGTTCTATATCTGTAACCGAACCGGTCAGCGAGTTTCTGCCCTGATCAATCCGAACACCTAGCTTTGAGCCATGGATGACTTTGACCTGCTCATTATTGGCACTGGTTCGGGCAATTCGCTTCTGAATGAAGAGTTCAGTTCGTGGAAGGTCGGAATCATCGAGCGCTCAGTTTTTGGTGGAACCTGCCTCAATGCTGGCTGTATCCCATCCAAGATGTTTGTCCTCCCGGCCGACCGAATGCGAGAGGCTGCAGAGGCGACAGAGCGGCTCAACGTAGATATCGAAGCTCGGGGAGCTGACTTTGAAGCACTCAGAGATCGTGTGTTTGGACGCATTGACCCCATCGCTGCCGGCGGGACCCGGTACCGGCAAGACCAGCAGAACGTCACGGTCTTTCTTGGAGATGCTCGCTTCATTGGGGAGCGAACGCTCAGCATCGAACTACAGGACGGAGCGACCCAGATCGTTACTGCCAAGCAGATTGTGATCGCTGCTGGTGCCCGCCCGCACCTTCCTGAACTCAAGGGCTTAGACGAGACCCCGTTCCACACTTCTGACAGCATTATGCGAATAGAGGAGCTACCTGAGCACCTCATGATTCTGGGCGGCGGGTTTATTGCTGCCGAGCTTGGCCACGTATTTTCTGCACTTGGTTCGAGAGTCTCGGTCATTCACCGGGGTTCAACGATGCTGCGACACGCTGATCAAGACATCTCTTCGCGCTTTACAGCTGCATTTGCCGAACAGGTGGAGCTTCACCTCGGAACACAAGCAGTTTCGGTTCAGCAGCGCGATGAGCAGCTCGAACTCACTTTGCGAAACGATGTGGGCGATCAGTTTGTGCTGTCTGGGGATGCATTGCTTGTGGCTACTGGACGAACACCAAACGGCGCTCAGCTTGAAGTGGGTCGAGCGGGAGTTGAGCTTGATTCCGATGGCTACATCATCACGGACTCCACGCTGCTGACTGACGCCCCCGGGGTTTGGGCGCTCGGCGATGTCCGCAACTCTTGGCAACTTAAGCACCTAGCAAATCAAGAGGCACGAGTAGTGGGTCACAACCTGCTCAACACCAACTCCCCCATCAGCATTGACCAACGCGTTGTGCCCCACGCAGTCTTCTCACATCCTCAGATTGGCTCGGTCGGACTCACCGAACAGGAGCTACGGGCAAGCGGCCAGAACTTCATTGTTGGGTCCTGTGAGTATTCCAACGTTGCGTTTGGCTGGGCCATGGAAGACCAAACAGGGATTGCCAAAATCCTTATAGACCCCGCAAACTTCCGCATTCTGGGAGCGCATGTACTTGGCCCTCAGGCTGCGACTCTGATGCAACAACTCTCTCAAGCCATGCAGTTCAACATCCCCGCCAATCGCTTGGCACGGGAACAGATCTGGTGTCATCCAGCGCTGCCTGAGGTGCTCGAGAACGCCTTGCTCAGCGCTCTGTAGAACCTGCGGTCGGATCTGAAGAAGAGTCCTGACCTGCGAGGTAGGCATCGGCTAGCGCAGCAAACCCCTCTTGCCAAGAGACCTTTGTTGCGCCGCCGATACTCTGCAGCTTCGAGGTGTCTACTGTGACTCCTCCAATGGTGGAATCGGTTACCTCAAAACTTGCAGTTAGCCCGCAACGGTCGGCCAAGAACTCGCACCACTCCTCGAGCGAGACCTGCTCCGCTCCGGCCCAGTTCAGGATGGTCGCTGGCACAGTGGCCGCTTCCAATAAAGCCGGGATGCTCGCTGCGATGTCCAACAAGTTTATGGGGTTGAACAAGTTTGGTTGATCTGCCTCAACGGGAATCGCCATGCCTGCTTGCATCATTGCTAGATGAAACGCCGGCCATCCTCTCGGTTCACCGAGCGGGCCCACGCCATAGGGAACATTCAATCTTGCGATGGTGGTCGGAATATTTAGGAGTCGACACATCGTTCGAACCACTTCTTCAGCTGCAATCTTGGAGATTGAATAGGTCGGCATAATCGGAGCGTGGTTATCTCCGAGTGGCGATCGCTCCTCGAGCACCTTGGAGCCGGCGGCTGCGTACACACCGGTCGAAGAACAATGCATAAATGCCTTCGGCTTTATGTGAGCCATGAGCAACCCCGCTGACTCGGCGTTTGCCCGAAGGTCTACATCCCAACGTTGGGACTTCACCACAGCGAAATTCAGTACTGCGTCAACATCGGTCGGAACTCCAACGAACTCAGCTGTGAGGAGATCCGTTGGTATGCACTCGACACCGCATTCCTCGAGCCGCCGACGAGCAGCCTCATCTGTAAAGCGGGCCAAGCCCACAACCTGATTATCTCTACTCAACTCTGTTGCGACAACCTCTGCCACCTGGCCGGTGACTCCTGTGATCACCACTGTTCTCGGGCTTGCAGACCAGTCGGATGTGGGTTCAAGACGGGCATCTGAGATGTTCTTACTCATCGGGGGTTCTCCTCTGGCAGTGATCTTCGATAGGTTGGGACAACTATGCCCCGTCGTCTAGAGATCGAACTAACAAGTGAACGCCCCGATGGCACGTGGACCTGGCGCGCAGCCGGAGCCAAACAGCCCAAAGGCGATTTACGCTCATCCATTCTTCCTGCAGGCTGCAAGGTCGGCGATGTTGTTCGGGCTGATGCCGAGTTCGAACTAGAGGGCATCGAGATTCTTACTGTGCTGCCTCCAAAAGCAGCAAGAAAAGAACCTGAGATGTTGACCGTGGTTGGAACACGCCAGGACGAGCCGCTCGTTACGAGCACTCTGGTCGAGAAGTCGGGTCGTTCACGAGATGGCGACCGTGGAGGGTCACGTCGTGATCGTGAAGATCGCGGGCCACGTGGCGACCGAGGTCCACGCGGCGATCGTCCCAATGGCGATCGTCCTAGTGGCGGCCGTGGCGGTGGACGCGACGGTTCTGGTGGAGGCCGTCCAGGAGGAGACCGTCCTGGAGGAGATCGGCCCGGAGGAGACCGCCCACGCAGCGATCGCCCGCGCGGCCCGCGTCCCGATGCTGTTCCAGAACGTCCACGGCCAAAGCGCTTGCGCCCTGGTCGCGCACACCGAGCAGCGGTTCTTGACACGCTCCCGGTAGAGCATCGTCCCATTGCCGAGCAGGTCATTCGCGGCGGAGTTCCGGCTGTGCGTGAAGCTATTGCTGAGCAAAATGCCCAGGCAAAGAAGGAAGGCCGAGCAGAGATCCCCTCGGAGCAACTCATTGCTCTCGCAGAAGACTTGCTACCTCAGCTGCGCGCTGCTGAGTGGATGGATCGGGCCGAGGCTGCGCTAGCTGACCTAGAGGAGCTTGATCTTCGCGACCTTCGTTCTGTAATCGTGGCAGCTGATGGTGTTGCACGCGATCCCGAGGCCTTAGCCCTGAAAGATCAGATTCAAGCAGGACTGACGAGACGAATTGAAGAGGAACAGGCCCTATGGATTGCAGATATCACTGCCAATCTTGATGGTGGTCGATTCGTCAGAGCGCTCCGTTTGAGCTCACGTCCCCCAAAGGCCGGCGCCCCGCTCCCGGTTGAACTATCGAGTCGCTTAGTCACTGCGGTGTCTGAGGGGCTTACCCCGACGGTCAATCAAGACCTCTGGGCCGCAGCATTGGATGCCTTGGCCTTTTCGCCTGTTCGGAATCAAGTCACCCCCGCTGGCCGACCCGAGGAACCCTCCCCCGCTCTGCTCGACGCCGTTCGTCGCGTTGGTGATCGCCTTCCCAAGATTGTTCTGTTGTTTGGGCTTGATCCCGCCGAGATTGCTGCAGCAGCAAAGAAGCGTGGGCGAACTGGTCCCCGCGGCTCAAAGCCCAGCGGCTCAAAGCCCAGCGGCTCAAAGCCCAGCGGCTCAAAGCCCAGCGGCTCAAAATCCGGCGGCTCAAAATCCGGCGCACCGAAGCCTGAATCAGCCGAGCCTGCATCAGCAGAGCCCGAGACTCCGACACCCAGTTCGGATCCGGGTGCTGAACAAAGTCCTGCAAGTGCAAACAACGATAGGGAGAACAATTCAATGAATACTTCAGAGGAATCATCAGCAGCAGCGACTGGCGAAGTCACTATTGACGAGATCATCATCGGCGAGGAGATCATCGTCGAAGAGACCATTTTGGTCGAGGAAGTCTTGATGGAAAACAGCGATGGAGAAGTCGTCCTTGTCGAGGACATCATCGTTGTGGAAGACACCATCGTGATTGATGATGTGCTGCTCGTTGAGAGCATCGACGGCGTCGTCGTTGACGTCGAGGAAATCCTCGTCGTCGAGGAGACAGTCACGGTTGATGAGGTCATCATCGTCGAGGAACTCACAGCCGAAGACTCCTAAAACACAGGAGTGCGCACCTAGCTCTCTTGCTGCGCTAGATTCCGCGTCATGACTGTGGAATATGAAAAACTCGGCAATGTTGGAATCATCACGATTAATCGTCCTGAGGCGCGCAACGCAGTAAGTAGCGAAGTCGCCCAAGGGATTGAGTCGGCGATCGATCAGATTGAAGCAGACGACGAGGTGTGGGTCGGGATTCTGACTGGCGCTAAAACAGAAAAGGGCTACATCTTCTGCGCGGGCGCTGACCTTAAGCAGATGGCAACTGACCCTGGCGGTATGTCCACGGCAAAAGGCGGATTCGGCGGGTTTGTGCAGCGTGAACGGACCAAGCCGATCATTGCTGCTGTTGATGGCCCAGCGTTGGCAGGTGGGACAGAGTTGGTCCTAGCGGCCGACCTGGTTGTTGCCTCAAGGACTGCTGTGTTTGGTGTGCCTGAGGTAAAGCGCAACCTTGTTGCAGCCGCAGGTGGGCTCTTTCGCCTTCCACGCAAGTTGCCCAGGAATATTGCAATGGAGCTCGTACTGACGGGACGCCTTGATTTTCCTGCTGAGCGGGCATACGAATTCGGCTGGGTAAACCGGCTCTGCGAAGAGGGTGAAGCCCTCGAGACTGCAAAGGCTCTCGCCGCAGAGATCACTGCTAACGCACCCCTAGCAGTTCGAGAGAGTCGAAAGATCGTGCTCGAAGCCACAGACCAGCCTGACGATATTGGTTGGAAACTCTCGGGAGACGGCATCGTCAAGATGTTTGGCACCGAAGACTTTGCAGAAGGTCTCAACGCCTTTATTGAGAAGCGCCCTCCGGAGTGGAAGGGCCGCTAAGACCAACTCGCTCTGTCTTGCGCCTGACCCCCTCTAGGGGGTCAGGCGCATAACAGAATCGGGAAGCGGGATTCAGATAAGGGTCTCGATCAATCCGTGCTCACCGAGGAACTCGGCGAGGCCGTCCGCCAAGCCGAGTTCTGCCGCGTCCCAAGATGGGATCCAGCGAACCTCTGCAGTCTGTGACGCAGGTTGGGTCGTTGAATCAAGAAGCACCGCCCGAAAGTACATAGTCAGTGTGTGGCTCTGTGGTGTCTCGGTGTCGATTGACTCAGCCCAACCGATGAACGGGCCACAGATAGCCTCGGCCACACCGACTTGGTCTCCTAGTGCTCGAACCACCGCCTCGGCCAGCGTCTCGCCGTAGCGAACGGCTGTGGCGGGTAAAGCCCAGTTTTTGTGTTGCCTCAGCATCAGAAAGTCATCCCCACTCACCACAAGGGCGGCTACGTGGACGGCTAGATGACTCATCTGCCAGAAAGGTCCTGATGCACGGTGATTGCTCGTGCTACAAGACCAAAGGTCTCGAAGAAGTTCTTGGTCTCACGATCACCAGGCATAACCGTGGCGTCAATCCCAGCGCATTGGCGCTCGACTGCCCATTCCGTGGTGAACTGCAGGAGCAGCGCACCCATCCCGATTTCTTGTGCTGGTGATTCAACAAAGAGTTCGCTGATCCGACAGAGCGCATAGCCCTGTTCAAGCTGCGTTATCGCAGCTGAGCAGTAGCCGACCGGAGTATTCCCAATCAGAGCAATGATGAATAGGCGTTCTGTAGCAGATCCGGGCTCAAGGCTGGCCTTGAGTGAGTCCTGCTCCGGGAACTCGCTGAGCAGCGCTACTGCTCCCCCGCGCTGCTGCGCAATGTGCTCGCAGGCCAAGTCTCGCAATCGGGCAAGCTCAGGTGCATCCTCGAGCCTGGCTGGACGAACAGCCGTCTTCAACTCGATATCTAACAAACCCGTTTCCGGAGCGAACTGCTCAATGTCTGGGTCGGGTCCAGTGCTACTCAGACTCATCTGAGTTTGAATCCAAAAGCTCAAGGGCACGGTTCAGAATTGTTTGCCGGCGGCGATGCGCTAGTTCATAGTCAACTATTGCTTGAAGATCCGCAGCCGAAAGCATGGCAAGTCTTGGCACAACTTGAGAGGCCGCAAGACTGTCGTAATCAGGAACTCCTAGCTCCGATTCGAGTACCTGCACGCCAGCAACCTCTGGGACCGCTTCAGGAGCCATGCTTGAGGCGCCTGTATTCGCCATCTCGTTCTGGAGACTGCCATCTGTACCCCGCTCGGACTCAAGAGGTTCGGCTTGCAACACATCGAGCACGTCGAGGGGTTCCGGCTGTACTGCACCTGCCTCGAGCAGTTCGGTAGCCGTGACCTCATGAACGCTGGAACTCGCAGCATGACAGGTCAGCGCCACAAGCAAGGAACTTGCTAGCTCAAACTGACGAACGCTGCGGTCGAACAGTCTCGGGATTGCCGAAAGCAGCGAACCAAAATTCTCCTGGGTAGATGGCGCCGAGGATGCAGCATCCTGCTGCCTTCCCGATTCATCCAGATCTAGCTGCTCTGACATAGGTACAAGGATGCCCTGATTTTGTCGAGCCTGAAAGTCAGAACACCGACACGGCAAGTTCTACTTCTTTGCAGCCTTCTTGAGTCGCTTCTGAACCTGTGCAATCGAAGGGCAGGGTGAGTAGCCCTCGGGGCAAACAAGATTGTCTTTAGGTCCGAACTGGCGGGGGTGGACAATCATGAAACAGGTCCCACAGGTGAACTCTTCAGCAGACTTGGCTGCAACCCGTTCTGTACCGTCCGCATCAGAAGAGGCATCGGAAATTTCTTCTTCTTCATCCTCGTCGTCAGGAGTAGCTGCGATTCGGTCCTTCAAAATGGCGTCGAGGTCAGCCTCTACGTCGTCAGGGTCTACGTCTTCATCTTCGTCGTCATTGACATCGGAAGGACGCTTACGCCGAGCGGCTGGAGCATCATCCTCTTCTTCCTCGACAACAACCTCAGCAGAGACATCGTCAACGATGACGTCTCCGACCACAAGATCGTCGAGTTCACCGTCATCCTCTAGCTCGTCTTCCTCGAGTTCGTCTTCCTCGAGTTCGTCCTCCTCAAGGGCTTCGGCCTCTTCGCCATCAATGTCATCTTCCAAGATTTCTCTTCCGTTCACGTAGACAAACCAGAAATCGGCTTGAGTCGGGCCGCATCCTAGACACTCAAATAGCCACTTGTGCGCATCCATTCCAAAAAGAGCGCTTTCTGCTCAAACTTTGGCAAGTTCCTCGGCCCTCAGGACACTCAGGATTGCCGCAAACCCCGGTAGCTCACTGGAGTACGGCTAGCTCGCAGGACTACGGCGAGTCTCAGCTTGACGTTCAGCCTGAAGACGCTCAAGTTCTGGCTCACCCGAGTGATCCACAAACAGCATCATCTCGGCAATGGTCCTGTGGCCCGCCTGCTCGGCGATGAGGCGATGCATTTCTTGGCCCACAGAGCGATAGCTGGGATGGCCCTGAATAGAGGTTCGCAATTCAATCAAATGCATGGCTTCACGTGCGTTGAACTGCATGGCGTAACGGATGCGATACGCCAAGGAGACTGCGTACCCAGCACGCTCAGGGAATCGTTCGGACAAGTCGGTCCAGAGATCCTTTGAGATACCCATGGCCTCATCAAACTGGGCCGTGAGTCCAGCGTCATCGATAGAAACTGGTCGCGTGTACCCATGCCGAGGCGTAAGTTCTTGCCATTCAATAGTCATGAGTCTGTGACGCTGCAGGTCACGGAACGCGCCGTAGTCAGAGACAACATCAAAGCGATAATCAGTTCGCTCTAATGCCCGGCCAGGCTTATGACGCCTATTTGTTCGCTCGCCAACATATGCCCGAGCGACTGCGAGTCGGTCATCAACCGACATCAGGCGTACCCGGTCAAGAATCTGGGCCTCTGGAATACTGGTATGCGGATACAGCATCGCCGCAATGACTTTGACTTCGCCCTCGGGATCCCAATCGAGCAGGGTCACCGTTGGGGCCGCTAGGCCAGAGGATTCGTCCCCGGGCAACATCTCGTAGGCAACAGTTTCCATAGCTTCACGGTTGTTGGACATGTACTTCGAGGAAGCTCCGCCTCGGTCTGGAAGATCAACTCGCCGCAGAAAGCTAGGTATGACCTTACGCAGCTCAACCAGCATCAATTCCGAATATTGCCGAGCCTCTGGCAGTGGGTGAGAGCGCATCCGCAGGAGTAAGGCTTCGAAACCCTGACCCGAGCCATAGATTCCAACATTGGAGAGCGAGGCAGCGGGAAGGATTCCTCTGGTGGCATCAAAGGCCTTGGCCCGAATGGCCTGCCGATAAACGAAGTCGGAATCCTGTTCGTTCTTTGGGTAGCGCTCCCGGAAGTGCTCCTGAATTGAACGTGCAAGCTCTCCGTAGGTATCAAATAAGCGGTCCATATCGCCTACATACCGAGCCCCCATATTGGACCCGAGAACTTCGGGATCACGGTGATAGCGGAACCGACCACCAAGCCGCTCGTCATAGGGGATGTATCGAGTCGATTGCTCAAGGTACGACATCAGCCGACCCCACTCCAGAATCTTGGTGAGCAGATTCGAGGCCTGCTCACATGCAAGGTGTACTCCACCTAGCTGAGCGACGCTGTCGTCGCCGTATTCAAAAAAGATTCGGTCGTAGAGAGCCTCGGCGCGATCCAAACCAATCGTCGCATCTACTGACTCATCACCAGTCGTATCAAGCTCCCCGACGAACTCGTCGACGAACAACCTCCGCAGCGACTTAGCAGATCGGGAATAACGCGCAAACAGCGCACCCTTCACCACCTCGGGAAGGTTGACAAGCGCAAAGACTGGACCGTCGAGATTTGAGAAGTACCGCCGGAGGACAACTTGCTCCTCCTCCGTGAACTGCTCTGCGACGTACGTTGGTACGAGGGAACTCACCTAGCCACAATAGGTCCCATCGGCGGGCACGTTGGCGACCCGGCAGGGTAAATCAAGCAAAACAGACGATATTTCTGCCAAATCAGCACTTTCGGTATCCGCACTACTCAGGATTTCAGGCTCACAAAGGGTCAAGCCAGCAGTCAATGATTGTTGCAGCTAGCGCTGTGGCTCCGTCCAGTACTGCGCTATCCCCGGCCTCGCTGCGAGCACATGCTGCAAATTCCGGCGTGTGAATCGAGACTCCAGGTGGAGCGACTGCAATGAGAGGGTGAATAGTGGGCATGACTTGGCTCAGATTCCCCATATCTGTGCTTCCCGTGACGTAGCCAACCACCTCGGAGTCTTCGAACGGCCGCCCGAGGAACTCCGCATTACGTTGATACCTGCTGAGCAACTGATCGTTATCGCTCATCTCGCTATAGGCAGGGTCAACCCAATTCAGATCCATGACGCAGCCAGCGGCTAGCGCTCCGGCTGCCAGACAGTTGACAACTCGCTCTTTGAGTTCTTCAAGACGCTCGGTGGTTGACGCTCGGACATACCAATGAGCACTAGCAGTACTCGGCACAATATTTGGCTGCTCTCCGGCATTGGGGAACACGCCATGTACGCGCTCATCGCTGCGGATGTGCTGCCTCAACGCAGCGATGTTTACGTAACCAAGAACGGCTGCATCCAGTGCGTTTCGACCTAGGTGAGGCGCTGCAGCGGCGTGTGATGCAACCCCGCTGTAGTGAACATGGAGCGTATGAACTGCAAGAGTCGTGAGTGTGGGAAGGTCATGATCCGCCGGATGAACCATCATTGCGGCATCTACCCCGTTAAAGGCACCTTGACGCAACATAAAGACTTTGCCGCCTCCGCCTTCTTCGGCAGGTGTGCCAAGAATTCTGACTCGGCCTCCCAACTCCGCAGCCAAACTCGCTGCGGCAAGTCCAGCCCCAAGGCCTGCCGCTGCAATTACGTTGTGGCCACAAGCGTGACCTATCCCTGGCAATGCGTCGTACTCACAGAGCACTGCAATCTCTGGTCCTTCGGTACCTGCCGAGGCTACGAAAGCAGTCTCGAGACCATAGGCATGCGCCTGAGCATCTAGTCCGTTCTCACGCAGGGTCTTACACAAAAGGTCATGGGCATATCGCTCCTGAAAGGCTAACTCGGGCCTCTCCCAAATCTGATGTGAGATGTCAACGAGCAAGTCCGACTGGCTCTGAACCAGCTCAGCTGCTCGCTGCTTGGCCTGCGCAGATAATCCAGCCGCTCCCGATGCTCCAGTCACTCCGGATGCTCCAAGACGACTTTGCCCAATTGAGATGCCGTGCGGAGTCGGTCAAGCCCTCGTGGAAATTCAGACAATGGCAGGATCTCATCGAGCACCACTGGTAATCCTTGTTCCATCAAGGAAGTCACGTACCGGAACTCATCCTGACTGCCGCAACTCGCCCCCAAAATATCAAGCTGTTTAAAGAACAATCGGGGCAGATTCAGCTCGACTTTTGGCCCGGAGGTCCCACCGCAGACGCACATGCGCCCGCCGTGTCGAAGAGTGCGTACGGAATATTCCCATGTAGCTGGGCCGATGCTATCTACCACGACATCAGCGCTGATCGGATAGGGCCCCTTGGAATCAAAAGCACCTTCGGCACCAAGCTCGAGCGCTCGAGCGCGCTTGGCCGGGTCTCGTGAGGTAACAAAAACGCGTGCCCCAAGGTGAATCGCTAGCTGCATCGCAGCCGTTGCCACACCGCCGCCGATTCCTGTGATGAGCACCGTCTCGTCTGGAGCGAGTCGGGCTCTTCGCAAGAGCCTCCATGCTGTGGTTGTGCACACCGGGTAGGAGGCAACCTCGGCCCAAGTCCGGTTCTTTGGCTTGAACTCAAGCTGATGTGCGGCCACCACACAGAACTCTCCGTGGCCTCCCCAGCAGTGCTCCCCTAGCAGTCGCATCTTCGGATCGAGAACCGAGTCAACCCCACGCTGCAAAGCAGACTCAGGTACGAGGGCCGTGTTGATTACAACCTCATCACCTATCGCAAAGCTCGTCACACCCTCGCCTAGTGACTCAACTACTCCCGCAACATCATTTCCCGGAACATGCGGAAACACTGGAGGTTTGGGAAGTCCCGTGGTGAGCCAAAGATCCATATGATTGAGGGCCGAAGCACGAACCCGAACCCTGACTTGGCCCGGGCCAGCCTCGGGATCTGGGACTTCGCCCCACACAAACTGACCTGGTGATTCAGGAAGATGCCATGCCTGCATGGAACTCAGGCTAGCGAGGTCTGCCCATATTGCGCTGAAGCTGCATCAAAGCAAAATTCTTGCAGCATCGGGACTGCATGTGATTGAGAACTGCCGGGCAGCCCCACAGGGCCGTCCATCGGCCAAGAAACGAAACTCAGTATTCCCGCGAATCTCTAATCGGTTGCTCACCCGCTGCTCGATCAGTGCAGGGTGCGGCAGATGCGAACCGCTCACAGCCCGGCGCAAGGCCTGCTTCCTCTGTGACCTATTGAGTTGCCCATCCGTCACATCGAGTCGGCCATCGTTGGGATGTGATTTAGGTGCCAGGTTCAAGTCATCAAGGAATGCGGCATTCATAGCGACGACTGTGCGGCCTTTCCAGAGTCTTGATCTGGGATCTGTCAAGGCGAGCAGATGCGCCACAAAAACCACCTCGTGCTCTTCTCCCTGCGTATCACTGAACTCTAAAATTCCCACATCTATCGGATAGATATACCCCTGCCCCGCTCTGAGTGCTGCTTCGTCTCGCTGTGGCGCACCAAGGGTCCGGTGCAGCGAACCGCCGAGTAGACCGATCACTGGAGCAACCGTCTGGGAGTTCCGGTAACCCTGTAGGACTGCTGCCAACTCGGAGTCGGTGGACACAAACTCACTTGGACGCTCGATTCCAGCGGGTTCGCCCCATGTTTCACCCTTGCGGATTGTCATCTCTGAGCCTGGGATCCAAACTGACACACCCTCACGAGACCTCGCCCGAAGCAAGCACGACCCCACGAGAGAGCGACTCTGCGGCACGCCGTGCGGACTTTGCCGTGGTTGGGTTTGGTGCAACATCGCCAAACTGTCTTAGGAGATCGATCAGCTGGCGGATATTGCGCACAAAGTCTCCGCCCAACAGATCCTCATCGAGAATGTCATCGAGTTCCTGACCCGCAGACCACGACCATGCAGAAGCGGCAAACCCTGCTTCTGGTTCACGGCTCAGCGGTAACTTCAAGCCTCGCTCTAGACGTTCCAAGCGTTTCCATGTGCTCTGCATCAGGCCGAATCGCTTGCGCAGTTCCGTGCTCGGCAAGAGTGGTGCGGGGGCCGGTTCAGAACTCCGGTGTTCGTAGGTTGCGCAACTCACAAGTGCCGCCAGCTCGGCATCTTCGAGACCATCAAAGATCCCCTCAGTCAGACAGAGCGAGATCAGCAGGTCCGACTCGTGGTAAATCCGGCGTAACCGGAGGCCAGCCGGAGTCAGCGCCCATCCGTCACTGTGGCCAGTTCGTTCAAGGACCTCTCGAACCGAACCAAACCGCTGCACAAGGCCAGAACCACGGCGGTCAATCTCTTGAACTAGTGACTGCTGTTCTTGTTGCAGTTTGGACAGGCCGAACTGAACACGCATGAGCTGATCTCGATCGGGGTGATCATGGAGCGGATGGTCCTGCTGTGCCTGCAAGGCATCGAGATACGGGTCAGCGCCCCAGCTCGCAGCAGCTTCTGAGCGTTCAGGGCCGGCTTCATGCTGACCCATGTCAGGCAGGCGCGCTGCGTTCAGGCGCTTTGGATTCAGGCGCTTAAGGAGCCCGGCGCACTGCCTTCGGTAGTTGGGGTCCTTTGGCATATAGGGAACTGGCAGATCGATGTGAGCTACCGGCTGCAGAGAACCACTCACAGTGGCAGCTTCCACCGAGGCCGAATTTCCGCTCGGGTTTACGCCTCGAACACGCATGACTCCCCCCTTTCGAGAGGATACCGATAGCACTAAGAACAGCTTGCTCCCCTTGCGGGTACCCCGTTCCAGAACATCCCCTGGCCGCAATGCCGCCAGCGCCTTGTCTACTGCAACTCGGTTGCCACGGGCATCGCGCTTGAGTTGCCGGATGGAATCGGTGATCTCTACATATCCCGCCACGTCGAACACCAACTCGCTGTTGCTGGCTTGTTCTGAGCGGTACTCGTCGATCTCTAGCTCGAGGTTATGAACTCGCGCAGACAGCAGGACTACTGCTCGGTCAGTCTGGAATTGAGCAAAGGAACGAGTGAGTACTTCCATCGCCGGAGCTTCTTCATAACGCTCAATCAGATTGGCAGCCATGTTGTAGGTGGGCCGGAACGACGAGACTAGGGGAAACTCCCGACTTGCTGCCAGAGTGGCCACCTGGGCGAATGTGCAGAAGGGCGACCACAGCACCACAGCCGAGCCTTGGTCGTCGATTCCGCGTCGGCCGGCACGGCCAGTGAGCTGTGTGAACTGCCCGGGTGTCAAGAACTCGTGGCCTTCGCCATTGAATTTGCTGAGCCGCTCAATCACGACTGTACGCGCCGGCATATTGATACCTAGCGCCAGAGTCTCGGTCGCAAACACAACCCTGACGAGTCCTTCAACAAAGCAATCCTCTACAGCCTCGCGAAACGACGGGATCATTCCAGCGTGATGCGCAGCAATGCCGTGTTCAAGGCCCTCTAGCCATAGGTCATAGCCGAGCACATCAAGATCCGCATCGCTCAAACTCGCCGTCCTCGTCTCTACGAGCTGCCGTATTCGGACTCGGTCCTCGGGTTGCGTGACCCGTACTCCAGCCTCGAAACACTGCCGGACTGCCTCATCGCAACCCTTGCGACTGAAGATGAAGTAGATGACAGGCAGCAGGCTTTCCGAGGTGAGTCGTTCTATCGTCTCGACTCTTCGCGGCGTATAAAACCTTGCACGCTGCTTGCGGTGCTGCGGCGAACTTGGACGCTGTTGCTCTGCGTCAAAGCGGTGGCCTTCGGGATTGGTAACCCCGTTGACAATCAGGGGCAGCAGATGTTCCCTCTCGGCTGTGCGATCTCCGACAAAGAGCAATGGGTCCAACTCGATGGGCCGACGATGTTCAACAACGGTTTCGGTTGGGCCGCGGAGGGCAGTCACCCAGTCACCCAACTCCTCGGCATTGGACACTGTCGCGGACAAACACACAAAACGCACCTTGCTCGGTGTGTGAATCAGCACCTCTTCCCAGACTGGACCTCGGTACGCATCCGCTAAAAAGTGGACTTCATCGAGCACCACCCACTCAAGCTCATCCAGAGTTGAAGATCCCGCGTAGACCATATTGCGCAGTACCTCGGTGGTCATCACGATCACAGCGGCACCGCTATTGATCGCCCGATCACCAGTCAAAAGACCGACCTGATCTGCGCCTAACACGGCGCAGAGATCATTGTATTTTTGGTTCGACAGCGCCTTAATCGGCGCAGTGTAAAAACACTTGCCCCCGGATTTGAGCGCTAGGGAGACTGCGTGTTCTGCAACTACCGTTTTTCCGGAACCTGTCGGGGCTGCAACAAGCACGTTCTGGCCGCGTTCCAACGCCGCTATTGCTTCGCTCTGGAACGGGTCGAGAGCGAACTCGTGGTCGAATCTGGGTTTCAGACTGCCGCCTCGTCCGACTCCGTGGATGAGGATTCCTCGCCCTTGTTCTTCTGGCGAACGAGCACACGCCCGATCACCACTGCAATCTCATAAAAGATGTACATCGGAATTGCTAGCGCCGCCAAAGAAATGGGGTCACCGCTGGGAGTGATCGCTGCCGCGAGGATCACAATGATCAGAACAGTCTGCCGCCGCCAGGATGAGAGTTGCTGCGGAGAGACGACTCCAATCATCTGCAAAGCAACCAGCACCACAGGGAACAAGAAGCCAGTCCCGAATGCCAGCATCATGAACAGCGAGAGTCGCACAAACTCAACCGGCCCCGATCGAATGTCGATCTCTGGTCCGCCAACCCGAACAAGAAAGTTCACCGCCTGGCTCAGGGTGAAGTAAGCCACGATTGCGCCAGCTGTGAACAAAAAGAACGAGGACAGCACGAATGCGAGTGCATAACGTCGTTCCTTTTTGTATAGGCCAGGTGCAATGAACCGCCACAACTGCCAGAGGATGATCGGCAAAGCTAAGAAGAGCCCGCCATAACCTGCGACTTTTAACCTCAAAGAAAACGGGTCAAGCAAGTTCGTGACCAGAAACTTGCAATCCGATCCTGGATCCACGCCGCGAAGTGCGTTGCAATAGGGGGCGTTAAGAATCTCTAGCAACCAGTTATAAAAGAACCAGGCCGGCAGCATCGCCACAAGCACAGCTACCACGCAGATCAACAAGCGGTAGCGAAACTCGCGCAGGTGATCACTCAGGGTCATATCACCCCCCTCGCGTTCAGCTCCTTTGAACCATGACGGTCTACTCATGGGTCCTGCACCGCAACCGTCTGGGTCTCAATCTCCGGCTCGGCAACTGCCACTATTTCTGGCTCGGCCTCTAGCTCTAGCTCTGTCTCGGGCTCGGCGAGCTGCTCTAGGTCGACTTCAGCTTCAGTCTCTGGCTCGGCGAGTTCCTCTGGGTCTACTTCAGCTTCTGGCTCCGGCTCGGCCAACTCAGTAGCAACTGGTTCATCTGCTGCTTGACGTGCAGCCTCTTTCTTGGCCCGCTCCTCGGCTTCGGCCTCGAGAGCGTACTCAGCCAACTTCTGTCGAGGATTCGCTGCAAGTTCAGTGAGTTCCTTAAAGGGCTTCATCGCCGGGTCGTCCATCACGTCCGATACCCCGCTGCTGAACCCCTCAGTCATCGTCTTGATCTTGTTGATCATGCGACCGGCGCTGCGCGCAACCTCGGGAATGCGCTCTGGGCCAAGAACGACAAGAGCGACCGCTAAAATGATGATCAACTCGCCGCCTGTCACATTGAACATTGCTGCGCGCTACCCCTTGGTCCGTTCATCCACCTTGGAACTCAACTCATCTGAGGCATGCCGTAGCTCTTCGGCTACTTGCACCGCAGGAACAAACTGTTGCACTTGCAGTTCCTCGCCGGCCTGAGACAGTTTCTGAATTGCCAGATAGATCAGCGCCATCGAGGCAAGGAGCACAGCAAGGGTTACAGCTACAGCGAACACCTAGAAAAGATACCCTGCAAAACCCGCAAGATCGGAACCTTCAGAAATCACCCCTGAACCCTGCCAAAAATACAGCGGGACGTCCCGGCACGAAGCAGCGGGACGCCCCGGAGAGCAAAATCGATTATCGGTCTGTCATGGTGGTCAAGGTGGTGTACCAGTCGGGGGTGCTCAGCAGGTGATGAAAGTCCAGAACATCATCGTGATCAATGGATTCACCCTGATGCACTTCGTGAAGTTCTGCTGGCAGCAGCCAATCTTCTGACTGCACTCCGGCGGCGAGCAACACGTCGACTACGTGGTCTTCTGCCGCACGGACTTCGATCATTCGACAGACTGGGCAGCGGAACAGGTAGGTAGCTTCGGCTGTGTCGATACAGGTACGAACCCGAAGGTCTCGGGAACGCAGTTCAACGTCGCCGCAGTCGCTACAGGTTGCTCGAATCAGTGCCATCAGTGTCTCCTTGTGTCACGTACCTGATTACTATCGGCCGCATATGGGGCAGGGTTGAACTTTCCCCTCAACCTTTTCATTTTTTTACTCTGTTAAGGCCTGTTTGGCTTGGATACCCGTGCTGTGGGCTCCGACATGGCCCTAATTCCCTGCATTCAGTGGCAATATTCATCCTGATGAACCCTGAATTTCCTACTCTTGAGGCAGAGGCAGTGCTTTTTGCCCATCGTGGTGCCCGGGCTCACGCTCCGGACAACACCCTTGAGGCCTTCACACTCGGATTACGACTTGGCGCAACCGGCCTAGAGAGCGACGTCTGGATTACTGCTGACGGTGTCGCTGTGCTCGACCACGACGGCGTGGTTGGTGGCACATTTCGGCGCAAACCGATCTCATCTGTACATCGTCAGGAGCTACCCCCGCATATTCCGTCTTTGGCGGAACTGTATGAGGAGTGCGGTCAGGAGTATGCGCTCTCCCTCGACATTAAGGATCCAAACGCAACGCAAGAAGTCCTGCGGGTTGCTCGGTCATTTGGAGCCTGCGAACAGCTCTGGCTATGTCACCCTGACTTGGAGTTGTTGGAATCTTGGCGTGAGCTCAGCCGACCTGCCCGTTTAGTCCATTCCACGCGTCTCACCGCAATGAGTTTTGGTGCAGAGCGTCACGCAGCCCAACTTCGCCAAGCTGGAATAGATGCGGTGAATCTGCATCACAGCGAATGGAGCGCCGGGCAGGTCACGTTGTTTCACAGGTTTACCCGGTTCACACTCGGCTGGGATGCACAGTACGAGCGGACAATCGGCGCCCTGTTGCAGATGGGTATCGACGGGGTGTTCAGTGACCACGTTGACCGCATGGTCGACTTGGCGTCACAAGACAGCGAGTAGCTACAGCGAGCCAATCCTGCCAGGTGGCCACATGATGGTAAATGCACGACCAATGACTGTGCTGGTTTCGATCGGCCCAAATACGCGGCTGTCTTGAGAGTTGTTGCGATTATCTCCCATTACCCATGCCTGGCCTTCTTGGAGCGTCACGGGCTTATCAAGGTTGACCGTAGAGGTCCCGGGAGGCAAATACGGCTCCTCAAGTAGCTTGCCATTGACATACATGGAACCGTCTTTGGCTTGAACAGTGTCGCCGGGTACCCCGATGACCCTCTTAATCAGGTCCTCTGGCTCACCCGGCCCAGCGGGCAATCCTGGGGGGCGAGTAAACACCACCACATCTCCGCGGTTGATGTCATGCGCCTTATAACTCAGCTTGTTCACCAGTACACGATCCCCAATTTCGAGCGTGGGGACCATGGATTCAGAGGGAATGCGAAAGGCCTGAACTAGGAAGGTCTTAATCAGCACTGCTACGAGCACAGCACCGACAATGACTGCAACCCACTCGAGAAGATTGCGCAGAGATGCCGCACGCTGGCGCCGGGCGATGCTCTTGCGATTCACTGCCGATCCGGGCTGCATTTCCACTGCGGCAACTGGTGTTTCTGTGGATTGCAAACTTGTGTCGCTAGCTGCAGCGGTAGGTGACTCGGGTGGGGAGTCATGCGGTTGATCTGTCACCCGGCGTAGGTTACAGGCCACAGCCTTGGCTCAGAGCAGCCAGAGCTGAGGAATTACATCTTCAAGCCAGCAGTGTCATGTGGGGAGATAGCGATTCAGAATTCTTTGCGCTGCCGCAGAACGGACCCGGCTCAGCGATTCCCCCGTAAGACCATCAGTGGCCACGGTTGACGGGTCGAGGCGCAACAACAATCGTTCCAGCCAAGGAGTGGCAGTAACTGGCAGGACTAAGCGCACGGTGCCGTCCGGATTCTGTTCAAAGACGTCATACGGGTAGGCGTCGGCTACCCAAGAAATCGACTCGGGGCCCATCAATTCAACAGAGCGAGAGGTTCCAGACAGCGTGGCTCCAACTTGGCTTATCGAATCTGGCGGGTCGAAGGAATCACCAGTCAACTCAGCTTTCTGGACCCGATCCACTCTAAAGAGTCGCTCGGCCTCCATCAGGTGGCAATAGGCAAGCAGGTACCAATGACCTTCTCGACTGAGAACGCTGTAGGGATCAACCTCTCGGTCAGTGGCCTGATCTCGGCCGTAACTGAAGTAGCTCAGAGCTAGAACCGAACTCTCCTCGACGGCCTTCTGCAGCACCTGAAGGATCCTCGGATCGGCTGGTCCCAAAGCGACTTCGACAGCAGACACTTCGCCCTCACCGAGAACAGCCGACAATTTCTGTACTGCGCTACGCAAGACCCCTTCGGGATCTGACCCGTCTCGACCCAGAACAGCACGTCCACCAGCCAGCAGCGTGAGGGCTTCCTCGTGAGTCAGGCGAACCGGTCGGTGAAAGTAGTCCGCCAAGTTGACGGTCACACAGTCATTCTCGAAACTCACCTCAACGAGTACGTCTGGGGTAAAGGGATAGAGCCCAACCCCATAGAACACAAGTTCCAAGTCCTTACGGAGATCCTCTTTGCTGAGACCGAACCGTTGAGCGATCTCAGTCAGAGGAGTCCCAGGATTGTGAACAATCCACGGAATGACTGCCAGAATGCGCTGCACCCGATCAGGCGCTGCAATGCCACTCACGCTGACCTCTCAGCCTCGGAAGTGACAAAGCTGCTCAGCCATGAAACGAGATCGTCACGAAACTCAGCAGGCGACAAAATTTCGGCTCGGTCAAGGAAATTCATCATGAAGCTCCTCAAGCCACCCGGATTTCGTACATCAAGTTCCAACACGAGCGAGCCGTCAGTTCGAGTTTCAGCAACTCTCAAGTCTGGATCTTCTGCAAGCACTGCGGGGGCGATCTCTGAGTCAATCAGCACTCTGGCTAACCTCACTTCTCCAGCACCAATCTCCCACTGACGAAGCAGCACTCCCTCGATCACTTCGGGCAACGCATAGGAATCCGCGGCACCGGAATCCACTGGACCTGTCAACCTGTCGAGTCGAAAGCTTCGCTGCGCTTCGCGGTCTAAGTCGAAGCCAGTCATGTACCAATGCCCGCGCCGGTACTCCAGACGATACGGCTGCACCTGTCGGGGGGCGCCTTCATACTCAAAGCTGGCCACACGCCGCTCCAACGTGCAGGCGAACAGCGTCAAGAGTTGTGGAGGCATGGGAACTGCACCGACAGGGGCGGCGCTTGCAGCCGCAGCCGAAGCAAGGCCACCGAGCTTGCGAAGCCCCTCTTCAAGATCATCCGGGTCAAGCCCCTCCGCTTGAATCATGGTTGCTGCTAAGTGAAGGGCTGCGAGTTCCTCGAGTTCGAGGCCAAGATCTGGCAACTCATAGCTGTCACGGATGATTGTGTAAGCAGCACGCGGCTGTTCGAAGTGGTGAACCTCGACTGTCTCGATAGGTATCCCAACCTCTCGCAGAGACTCCTTATCTCGCTCGAAAGCCCTATGAAATGCAGCATCAGACTGACCAGACTCAGCGTTTGGATAGCCAGGCACTCGAATACGGATTTGCTCCGCTGTTAGCGGAGTTGTGGTGTCGATCAATGCCGCCACCAGATTCAGGAGTCGCTCTACCCTTGCCACGACTTGATCTTATTGGGTCGGGCGAACGGCGGAGTGCGCATCCCGGGGCATCATCTCTGCTAGCAAGTTTTGCGCTCCCAACATTTCCGCCGCCAGGGCTCCTGCCGCCACGGCGTGTTCGAAAAAGAGGAGATCCTCGCTCACTGTGCGTCCCATGGTTGTGGTTTTGAGTCCCGCCGAATCCATGATCTCCGCAGCGTCAATCACAGCTGAAGCTTCAGAGATTCGAACACCTGAAAGATCCGAAGCAGTAGCAGGTGTGCCCGCAACCCAAGGCGAGCACTGCGTCAGGCTCGCAATCGTGATGGTGTGATGCGACAGACCTTGGTGCCGCGGACGCGGGTCGCCACTTGATGCACGCACGCACAAAATGGGGGTTCCTCCAAGAGCTGAGACTGTGTCGAGAATGGATGCCACCTCGACAGCAGTAGTCCCAAGAGCAGTTCCAGTTCCAACCACGCCCGGGCCCATGCAGACCACAACAGCATCTGCACCGAGGATGTGCACTGCTAGGCCCAGCGCCGAGGGCACACTCACTGCCTCAAGATCTCCTCCAAAGGCGTGGCCGGCAGTCACCGTGCCTGCAATGAGTTGCCGACTCTGTAGGTCCCAAATCAAATCCGAGATAACTAGGGGAAGCGATGCACCATCGGTCATCACATAGGCGAGTTCCTTATCCGGAGCGAAGTGCGCAAAGGCAGCTGCCACTGCTGCTACTTGACTGTGAACTGAACAAACCACAACCGGAGTTGCAGCTAGGGGTAGGTCACATTCGGGATGGGTTAATTCATCCGTTCCAGCATCAAACTGAAGGCTGCTATAGCGGAGTTTCATAATGTGATCGGGGCCAGGTGAGATGAACTCCTCGAGGGAGAGGTTCCAATGAACCACATGCCAACCGCCGGTCCCTAGCTGCAACTCAACTGCGGTGGTGTTCAAGATGAGTTGATCGCCCACGGCGCACTCACCAGTGAGTGCTGTGAGCGCGTACGCCCGAGCGGAAACGCCATCCGGCATCCGAACAGCTACGCGTTGTAGCCCTGGCCGTTCTTGCAGAATCTCTGTCACTGTCGCAGTGCGAAAGGTTGGCACTAGCTCACCGCGACATTCCGAATTACCTCAGCCGGCCTGCTGGGCTGGCCCCGAAGCGAACCCGCTGGCGGGTAGTCATCTGGGTGATCAAGGTCAAGGCTCCAGACTGGTAACACGAGCGAGGAGGGGTGATCAGCAGATCGCCCGACTAAGTGAGTAGCACCCTCGACAACCGGGTTCTCGAAACACCAAAATGGGTGATCGCGCCCGGGCGTAGACACTGCCACCCTCAAACAAGAGCCCACCCGGAGCAGATGAGCGAGCGGATGAATAGGAATCCGGAATCTCTTCCACTCCCCCAGGACAAGCTCTTGCCGATCGCTTTCGAGAAAGGTGTAATCCACTCGCAGCCCATCGGAATGATCGGGGTCCTCGACCCCATGAATCGGGCGGTGCCAACCACATTGCAATCGCTGCTCCATGCCATCTGGGCGAACCTCGGTCAGCGTCACCTGCACAGCCGTATCAGCACTCCCCGCACACATCCAGAGATCTACATGACCTGACCCAGCAATCAGCACGGACTCCGTCAACGGAGCAGTCTGATAGGCCACCCGGTGTGAATCACTAAAGCGTGTCCAGTCAATGATCACCGTAGGTCGAGTGAACTGATCCAAATCACTCAGCAGTTCCATCGAATAAGCCAGTTCACCTGCAGCGGGGTCATCCGAGTAGGAATCCGCTCCGCTGCCATCTGGGGCTGACCCAACCAGTGTTGCCCCCTGATCAAAGTACCAACGCCGAGGCTTCACCTCTTTCGGGGGAAAGGCGTCAGTCTGCACCTCATAACGATGTGCTGTAGCCCCAGTGACCTCATGGCCTGCGCCGCTTTCGAACAGGATTCTGACCCGAGGCTCGGCTAGATACTCTGCGAAAGCGGCCTCAAAATCATCCGCATGATGCCCAAAACGATCGCCCTCTAACTCTGCGTCGTACCCAAAAACCTGAGCAAACTGAAGTGGAGCGAAACTGCGGATCAACTCGGGCACGACTGGAACCCGCCGCGCTACGTGGAAGGACAGAAACTCAAACCATCGCAAAATCACCATCGGGCTGTAGCCATCTGGGTGATGGCCGTTAAACAGGTTGAACCGCTGCGAGGGGCTTGAATCAAAGGATTCAAGCATCAGGGCAAACCTGCTACCCGTCTGCTCGTCCTGCCAAGCACCTGTGAGGTACACCGGCACTTCAATCTGATCAACTAGCGAAGCAGCACGACGAGCACCCATCGTGGGCCGGAAGTTTTCGATGGCACGACCGAATTGTTCGAAATCAAAATTTTGGGTTCGGATCATCTGATTCTGTTTCGCTACCTCGTCACCGGCATCGATGCGTTCTTGATCCCAGGTCATCCCACCTGCAGCACTCTCTTTATCTCTCGCAACGAGCCATGCTCGGGTGAAACCGGCGTTGTAAATCCCTCCGGGCCATTGCTGGCGCCAGAGATCGTCGATGACCGATAGTGGTGTAATCGCAGCCAGGCTTGGCGGTCGTGTTGCCGCAACATACAGCTGGCTAATCCCGGGATAGCTCAGACCAACCATGCCCACATGGTTGTGGAGGACCCAAGGCTGACGGGCAACCGTTTCGATAGCGTCGTAGCCGTCAGCTGCTTGGGCCGGACTGAAGATGTCAAAGACTCCCCCAGAGCAACCCGTCCCGCGCATATTGACGCCAACTACGGCAAAGCCCATGAGATTCGCGATAAGCGTTCCGGGCTGAGGCGCATCAGGGTTCGAGGGCCCGTATCCCGAGTATTCGATGACTGTGGGATACGGACCAGCGCCATACAGGTTCTCATCTGGAAAGCTGACCAGGATTGAGAGGTCCACCCCATCTCGAACACGCAAGTAGCCAAACCCAGGCGACAGAGTCTGCTCATAGAGCGAAGGGTCAGCATGGTCATCAACAGCGAGTACGTGAACGGCCAGATCGGCCACCGTGTAGTCGCCAGGCGCTAGGACTTCGCCATCAGAGAGCGCTTCTGCAAGGTCCTGTTGACTGCGAAGAACTATTGGCTCCGCTGGCACGTAGGCCAAGTGGGCATTCCCGGCGTGATCTGCAATCAGTGTGACGAGCAACTTCCCCTGTGAATCTCGTACCTCGAGATGGGCTCCCACCTCGGCCCCTGTCACTGTGAGCGTCTCGACACCTCCGTGAACCTTCATGGAATTCCCCTCGCTGACCAATCTGATTGAGAACGCTTCGGCGTCCCTCCTTTGAAGTTCGCCAGAGTACGCCAGTCAACAACTCAGAGAGATTCGATGAGCCGTTCTACACGCTCATCCTCTGAAAGGAACGGGTCTTTACACAGGACTGTTCTTTGCGCCTGATCATTGAGCTTGAGGTGCACCCAATCAACGGTGTAGTCACGTTTACGTTCCTTAGCCTTGCGAATGAACTCGCCTCGGAGCTTGGCGCGGGTGGTCTGAGGTGGAGTTTCCATGGCCTCGGCAATTGCCCCATCGCTCACGATTCGTTCCACTCGTCCAGCATCCTGCAGCTTGTAAAAGACTGAGCGCGTTCGATTGATGTCGTGGTACTGCAAATCCAACAGAGCGATTCGCGGGTCATCAATTTTCAGAGAATGTCGGGCGGAGTAGGCCTCAATCAGATTGTGTTTCGTTACCCAGTCAATCTCGGCATCCAAAGAGAGTGGCTCGTCTTGCAGGCCAGTCATCACGTGCTCCCACATGCCGAGGGCCTGTTTTTCCTGAGGCGACATATCGTGATTATCTGCATATCGAAGCGCTCGCGCCAGATACTCAGACTGGATCTCTACAGCCGTTGCTTCACGACCGTTGGCCAAGCGAACTTTGCGTGTGCAGGTGATGTCATGGCTGATTTCGCGAATAGCCCGAATCGGATTCTCGAGAGTCATATCGCGCAGCACCACCGTCGGGTCCTCCAACATCCGCAGGATGATCGAGCAGGCACCGACTTTCAGAAAAGTCGCATACTCGCTCATGTTTGAGTCACCGACGATCACGTGAAGTCGCCGAAACCGATCGGAGTCGGCATGGGGTTCATCTCGCGTATTAATGATCGGACGCGAACGAGTTGTCGCAGATGAGACACCCTCCCAGATGTGCTCCGCCCGCTGGGAGATGGAGAACTGCGCACCACGAGCCGTCTGAAGGACTTTGCCCGCACCGGCATAGATCTGCCTACTGACAAGAAATGGGATCAGTACCTCGGTGTAGTGGCCAAGGTCATCATCTCGGCTGGTGAGATAGTTCTCGTGGCACCCATAGCTATTGCCAGCCGAATCAGTGTTATTGCGAAAGAGGTAGATGTCTCCGCGAATACCCTCTTCATTGAGACGTTCCTGAGCCGACTCCACGAGTTGCTCAAGGATCCACTCCCCCGCCTTGTCATGGGCTACAAGGTCATAGAGCGAGTCGCATTCGCCTGTGGCATATTCCGGGTGCGAGCCAACGTCGAGATACAGACGTGCGCCATTTGCAAGGAAAACATTGGAGGACCGCCCCCAAGAAACAACCCTGCGAAACAAGTAACGGGCTACCTCATCTGGGCTCAGCCTGCGCTGGCCTCGCAGAGTGCAAGTGACTCCGTACTCATTCTCGAGTCCGTAGATGCGCCGTTCCATATGGTCAACCTACAGGCCGTGATAAGCGATTAGGTGTCGATATCCGTATCGTTACTGCCAAGCACCGAGGTGACGTCCTCGTCTTCAACTCTTCGGAACGCTCGTCTCGGGCCTTCCCTATCGAGCACAGCAACTTCAATCTCGCTGACTACCAGGGTGCGGTCAGGTCCGGCGAGAGCATCCACTGCTGCTTGGAGCGCCTCTGCGAAGGTTCCTCCCTCTACCCACTGCTCCTTCATTCTGGATCCGATCGCCTCGGCTTCACCACCGAGTACACACCAGCCGGTCTCATCAACCAAGGTGCCGTCATAGAGAATGTGAAACAGCTGATCGCCCGCCGAATCGTGGCCGATCTCGGCCACAAGAATCTCGACCTCCATCGGCTTCATCTCATGGGTGAAGACCTGACCGAGCATCTGTGCATATTGGTTAGCCAAGCTGCGAGCATCCACGTCTTCACGACTAAACGAGAACCCTTTCAGGTCCGCGTGACGCACCCCAGCGATGCGCAATTGGTCAAACTCGTTGTACTTCCCAACTCCAGCAAAAGCGATGCGATCGTAGATCTCTGAAATCTTGCGCAACATCCGCGAGGGGTTCTCGGCGCACAACAAAATGCCCTGGTCATAGGTGCACGCGACCATCGCTCTACCGCGTGCGATTCCTTTACGCGCATAGTCGGCCCGGTCCTGCATCATCTGCTCTGGGGCTACATAAAACGGTGCAGTCATCTGGATCCTCCACGCTCAGTAGCTACCTGACCCAGAATGTTCAGGTAGCGGGCCTCTAGGTCTGCGTCCTCAAGTCGCTCAAACCCGGAAGAGGTGATCGTGGCCACCACAGGAAAAATTCCCCTCAGCAGGTCGGGTCCACCAGTAGCGGAGTCTTCATCCGAGGCTTCGTAGAGCGCCCGCAAGACCAAATCGATGGTCTCGTCAGCGCTCAAGGTGCCTCGCCAGCCCATCTTGATGACGGTGCTTGCATGCATCTGTCCGGATCCGGTTGAAGCATGATCAAATTCCTCGTAGCGGCCACCAGTTACGTCGTATTGAAAGAGTCGTCCTGCGGATCGAGCTGTATCAAAACCAGCAAAGATCGGAACCACGGCTAGTCCTTGCATTGCAGCAGGAAGGTGATTTCGCACCATCTGCGAGAGCTGATTCGCCTTGCCTTCCAAACTCAGTGGAGCTCCCTCAACTTTTTCGTAATGCTCAAGTTGAAGTTGGAACAGGCGAACCATCTCGATTGCCGGCCCCGCAGCACCTGCGATGGCAACCCCTGAATGCCGATCTGCAGGGAAGACCTTCTCGATCGTTCGGTGACTTATAAAGTTGCCCGATGTTGCACGACGATCGCCTGCCATGACGACCCCACCCGGGTAACGAACAGCAACACACGTTGTCCCGTGCGTAACCGTCAGCCTGGCATCAACCGGACTATCTGGCACTACTGGCGACAGCCCCATTCGCCGCACGAGTGCTGCAAAATCGGGCCCTGGGTCCTCGCTGAGGCGGAAGCTGGGAAGAGTCACGCTGGGAAGGCTACAAGCTCCGAGTCCAGAAGAATTACTGGCCACCCTTTTGGATATAAGACTTCACGAACTCTTCGGCGTTGGTCTCAAGGACCTCGTCAATCTCATCAAGCAAATCATCAAGTTCAGCTTTGATCTTGGTCCCCGACTCGGCAACTGCCGGGCTGAGATCAGCTTCGCTCTCACGCTGCTGTGGTTCTGGCTTTTTCTTCAGTTCTCGTTCTGGCATGTTCAACCTCCGCTTCATCTAACCGTACCCTGCGCCGAGGCAAAATCAGCGACGCATTACCTAGCAATCTCAGCCCCAGCAGACTCCGCATAGGGTTTGCCACCAGTCACTTTAATCGTTGCAGCAATTCGGCGGCATCTGCAGAGGAATCGATCAGGGCGCCGACGGCCTCTTGAGTGCCTTTGCCCGGCTCAAGCATGGGGACTCGCTGCAAGGCCGATTCCCCGATGTCAAAGACTAGGGAATCCCAGTTCGCCGCTACTACCTGCTCAGGAAAGCGAGCCAAACAGCGCCCCCGGAAATACGCTCGAGTCTCCGGTGGAGGCTCAGTAATTGCGAGAGCAACCTGCGCATCAGTAGTCAAGCGTTCAAGTCCCATTCGCCGAGAGAGCGAAGTACCTGCACGGAGGTCGTGATATTGCAGGTCCATGGCAGCTAAGCGCGGACTCGACCAGTCCAGGCCATGTCGTTCCATGGATGCTTGGAACAACCTGTACTTGGCAACCCAATCAACCTGCGAGGCCAAACTCAAGGGATCTTGATCAAGACCATTCAGCACCTCTTCCCAGCGCTGCAGAATCTGCTCGCCAACTTCCTCGCCTACTGATGACAGGCCTCTGCTGCCCGCCCAATTTTGTGCATGCTCCAGTATCAGCCACTGCATCTCGAGTGCCGTCATGCTGCTTCCGTCGGCCAGAAGAAGCGGTTCGCTCAGCGAGAGATCCTGCGAAACCTGGTGCATGGCCGGAACTGGATGAGCAAGCTGAGGCAGGTCGTCAAGAACCTCGTCCTCGATCATGGCCAACAAGATTGCAGTGCTACCAAGCTTGAGAAACGTTGCAACTTCTGCCATGTTGGCATCGCCGGCGATGACGTGAAGCCTGCGGTACTTCACGGGGTCTGCGTGGGGTTCATCTCGAGTATTGATGATCGGCCGCTTGAGGGTGGTCTCCAGACCAACTTCCTCTTCAAAAAAGTCGGCCCGCTGCGTCAGTTGGAATGGAACGGAATCTCGACGAACCCCGGGCATCTCTGTGCCGACTTTGCCAGAGCCAGTGAAGATCTGCCGGGTAACAAAATGTGTGGTTGCGTGCAACACAATTGAAGGAAACGGAGTAGCTCGATCCATGAGGTAGTTCTCATGGCACCCGTAGCTATTACCCTTTCCGTCGGAGTTGTTCTTGTAGACAACAATCTCTTGCCCATCAGGCATCTGCCGCTGGGCAGCTGCCATGGATTGCAACAGAATCTCTTCGCCGGCACGGTCATAGAGAAGGGCCTGAGCAGCATCAATACATTCAGGTGCAGAGAATTCTGGGTGTGCATGATCAACGTAGTAGCGCGCACCGTTGGTGAGGACTGCGTTCACGAGATGGGTCTCAACCTCGGGTGCCACTGATAGGAGTCGCTGATCTTGGCGGGCATCATTGCCAGGCATCTCATCTTCGAAGTCCCAACCAATTCGATCCCCCTCAAGTAGCGAGAGATAGGAGTTGATCAACATCGAGGAAGAGGAGATCGGGTTTGATTCGGCAACCCCGCGAATCAGAATGCCGTATTCCGTCTCTATTCCGCAGATCTTTGGTATCGCCACACCCTGACGCTAGCGGCAGGAACGGTTTGCTACTTGACGATCGGACCAAGGCCAACAAGTGGCGAGAGTGTCAGCGGCATAATCGAAGCTGACCGTCCACCGATTTGGGTTTCACGCCCCTCAGCGAAAGTCGAGAATATGGCTCTCGCCCCGCCAGAGGTATCCGTAAAGAAACTCAGCCCGCCGGGTCCCGTTCGACCTGCGGATGAAGCAATCCAAGGCCCTGAAGGGTCCGAAGTGCAAGGCCCAACTGGCGTTGAACACCTTGCGATCCCCGTGGAGTAGGCCCGCTGCCACCAGACCCCAGCCGAGTAGGTCAGAAGATAGTTTCCGCGGGTGTAGTCATAGGCCATGGAGGGATTCTCTATGAAGTGGTACTCCCACCCGTATTGGCGAGCCAAAATCTGCACGGGCGGCCCGACAGCATTCGCGTTGGCATCAAGGGGGATTGAATGCAAGGGTGCCGCGGTGTCGCTAAAAGCAACGAGCAGGAACTGGTTCCCTTGTGCGTCACTGGTGAGTTCCGGGTCGAGCGCTCCGCCAACTTGGTCAATGCCGCAGGTAAACGGCTCTGGCTCCGGCACAAATGGGCCCTCTGGAGTTGTGGCCCATGCTCGCCCGATACATTGCGGATTATTGGGCTGCGGCGGGTAGCGCCGATCTGCTCCAAAGAACATGACCCAGCGCGATCCAAACCGCCCCACCGTGGGCGCCCAGAGTTGCTGGGGCATTGCAACCCAAGCCGCCGAGGTGGGCATCGCATTGGTAGTCAGGGCGTTCTTTTCTCCAAGCGAATACGTCCGGTCGATGTTAGTCGTCTTCGTAACAGGTGCCCGCAAGTGATTATTGGAGCCATAGATATAAAACTGTGTGTCCACCCGAACAACCGAAGGGTCGGAAGTTTCAGGTAACGAAGGCTCCGATATTGTCTGAAGTTTGAACAAAGCTCCAAGTTCTGGTGCGCACCCTGTAGCCACGACGAGCAGACACGAGATCATGAGAATTGCTGGAGCAACACGCAACATGTGTTGCTGAACGCGAACTTTAGAGCTAGCTATCAACAAGGATCCTCCTCCTCAAACCATATTGATTTTATCAAACGCTCAAGACCCGATACAAGTTCCTCGCAGTGCCCCAACCTCCAAAGTCCGCAAGCTAGAGGTACTGACCCGTAGCCACGCGATCGATAGACCGACCGCCCGCTGGGTCTGCATCAATGTGATGAACGAGCGTTCGCACATAGACAATCCGCTCACCCTTTTTGCCAGAAATCTTGGCCCAATCGTCTGGGTTCGTAGTGTTTGGCAGGTCTTCGTGCTCTTTGTACTCCTGATGAATTGACGCAATCAGGTCCGCAACGCGGATACCTGTGCTCCCGCCTGCAAGCTGCCGCTTAATGGCTAGCTTCTTGCCGCGTCGCACAACGTTTTCGATCATGGCACCCGAAGAGAAGTCCTTGAAATACATGATTTCTTTATCGCCATTTTGGTACGTCACCTCGAGGAACTGATTCGACTCATCAGTGCGGTACATCTCTTCAACCGTCTGTTCGATCATCACCAGAATTGCCTTTTCGGGATCACCGCCACCTAAGCGCTGAACCTCTTCTTGGTCGAGTGGTAACTCCGGGGTCAGATACCGGCCAAAGATCTGCGCTGCAGCACGTTCGTCTGGTCGATGGATCTTGATCTTGACGTCCAATCGGCCGGGCCGAAGGATTGCTGGGTCAATGAGGTCTTCTCGGTTTGAAGCGCCGATCACGATCACGTTCTTCAGGGTCTCAACACCGTCAATCTCTGCGAGCAGTTGAGGAACGATGGTTGCCTCCATATCGGAGGAAATCCCAGTGCCGCGAGTACGAAACAGCGACTCCATCTCGTCGAAGAAAACAATCACTGGTGTCCCGTCAGCTGCCTTCTCACGCGCTCGCTGGAACACAAGTCGAATATGTCGCTCAGTCTCCCCGACGTACTTGTTGAGCAGTTCAGGGCCCTTGATATTGAGAAAGAAACTTCGAGCCTCCTTGCCAGTTGACTCGGTCACCTTTTTCGCCAAGCTATTGGCCACAGCCTTGGCAATCAGCGTCTTTCCGCATCCAGGGGGGCCGTACAACAAGATGCCCTTTGGCGCTGGTAGTTGGTACTCGCGAAACAGGTCTTGGTGAAGAAACGGCAGTTCCACTGCATCGGTGATCATCTCGATCTGCTCGTCTAGTCCACCGATGTCCTCGTAGGTGATATCGGGAACCTCTTCAAGAATCAACTCGTCCACCTCGGGCCGAGGTAAGCGCTCAAGGAGCATCCCTGACCGCGAGTCCATCAGGACATTGTCACCAGCTCGCATCTTGACGGTCAGCAACTTGTCGCCGAGTTCGGCAACTCGCTCCTCATCTGCTCTGCCAACAACGAGAGCCCGTCGGCCGTCCTCGAACAGTTCCTTGAAGGTAACAATCTCGCCCGAGGATTCCGAGTCCCGAATCATGACCACGTTGTATGCCTCGTTGAGCACGACCTCGGCTCCGGCAAATAGTTCCTCGGGCTGAATGCCGGGGGAAACCTCAACTCGCATCTTTCGACCAGCGGCCTGCACGTCAACCGTGCCGTCATCGTTTACCCCAAGCAAGGTTGCATACGCAGCAGGAGGTTGCGTGAGTTTGTCGACCTCATCACGAAGGGATGAGATGTGATCTCTGGCTTCTCGAAGCGTGTAGGACAGCTTCTCGTTCTGGCTCACGGCTTGAGAAAGTTGTCCTTTGGTTTCGAGCAGTCTTTCCTCGAGGGTCCGAACTCGCTTCGGTGCGTCCTGAAGTCGCCGGAGCAGGACTGAGACCTCTTCATTCAACTCGCGAACTTGTTCGCGCAGCAGGTCGTTCTCGCTCTCTCCGAAGCCAGAATCATCTGTGGTTTCCTGATCGTTCATGGAACCCTCTCAGTTTCAGCTAGGGGCGAACCTAAAACGCCCTTCCTTTGTATACCCCGCATCTGCACGGTTGGGTGGGCAGAATGCTGAGAAGGCTCAGGCATGTGACGAATTTCCACCGTGATTACCGTGATAATTAATTAGTAGGGCTAAGATGGGATTCTAGATATTCGTCAATCTGGCTCCCCCGAGGGCCGACACTAAGGCAGGTTATTCACATGGGTTTGAAGGTCTGGATCGATCAGGATCTGTGCACAGGAGACGGTCTGTGCGAGGAAATCTCCCCGGCTGTGTTCGCACTGCTCGATGATGGTTTGGCATATGTCAAACAAGGCAGCGACATCCTCAGCGATCCCGGCGGAGCCGCAGCCCTTGCAGACATCCCCGAAAAAGAGATCGAGGGCGTTGTCGAATCAGCCGAAGAATGCCCAGGTGAGTGCATCTTCATTGAAGCGGGCTAACCATCAATCAGAATCCCTGGTTGATTGAAGTTGTTGGTGCTTCCGTAGTCGTTGTCGGAGCCTGAGTTGTTGTTGGCGCTGCAGTAGTAGTCGTTGCTGGCCGCTCAGTTGTTGTTGGACGCGTTGTGGTGCTTGGTGCCGAGGTTGTCACCGTGGTGCTAACGCTGCTGCTGGTTGAACTCGTTGTGGAATCTGCGGGAGATGAAGAGTTTCCACGCAGAACAAGGAACAACACCAGCATCACG
Organism: Actinobacteria bacterium IMCC26207; assembly: GCA_001025035.1. Taxonomy (GTDB): domain Bacteria; phylum Actinomycetota; class Acidimicrobiia; order Acidimicrobiales; family Microtrichaceae; genus IMCC26207. The sequence goes on along the minus strand of LCZK01000010.1, from coordinate 415,698 downwards.
ACTACCACTAGCAAAACAATGATTCCTACTGCCCATCCCGGAACACCTCCGCTAGGGGCATTCTGGCTGGCCTCTGTCGCCGCCTGTCCTGACTGAGCGGCTGTTGGAGCCGGATCACTCGCTGCCGGCACTGCTGCCGTGGCTGGGAGTACTTGCGTCGGGTCAACCGATCCCTCGGAGGGCTCAAGGCCGCCGCCTGGAGTGGATCCGCCAACTGGTGTGTTCTCATCAGACATAACGCAAGCCCTTCATTGGTGGTACCGCGCTGGTAAACGAGTAAGAGCAAACTTAGCGACTCCGCCGTGTAATTGGAGTGACTCGTTGCTGCGGCGCAATCAAGCAGGCGCTATTGGCCGCTCAGACACAACTCCCCGTGCTGACTGCTGCACCTGTTCCCTGCTGAAGAAGTTGACTCAACTCTGTTGCCGAGAGCGCATACGAAACACCGGGTTTATCGGGGGCAATTGCTACAGCAACTCCGATTACAGAACCATCCGCCCGTAAGACTGCGCTACCCGAGTCGCCAGGTTCGAGGTTGCTACCCAGAACTAGAAGGTCTCGAGTGACTTCGCTGCGGTCGTAGATGTCGTAGCCGCTTGCGTCTACACGCTCACCGACTTCAAAAGGCGAAGGGGCAAACGGCCCTCCACCCGGAAAGCCCATGACTAGGCCGCGGTCACCAACTACCGGATCAGCTAGGGGTAGAGCTGGCCGATTCAGGTCCGTAGCAATGAGGGCAAGATCAACCGATGGGTCAAAGGCAACTACCTGGCCAGCGGTCACGTCCCCCCCGTCAGCGGTCACTACCTGAACAGATGTCGAACCTGACACCACATGAGCGTTGGTAGCAATCAAGTTGTCCGCCACAAAGAACCCGCTTCCCGCCTGAACCCGGTCGCAGGCCGAGGCCTCGATTCGTACCGAGCTTCTTGATGCGGCGGTGAGTTGACCCTGCGTGATTGTGCTTCCCTCGGGAGGAGCAACGATCTCCGGTGCTGATCGAAGACCAGAGAACACCTGCGGAAACTCACCTCCTGTGAGTTGCCGTTCAAGGTCTGTAATCTGCGAGGGAGGTGAGGGTAGTGAGTTGCTGATCTCGCGAGAGATGGCGGAACCTCGAGCGGCCGAAGACGGCCAGCCCTTCGTCTCGGACATCACAGGCAAGATCAGCCAAGCCAGCAGGATCACCCCGAGGACACCGAGGAGCGCGCCTCCAAGTGCATCAACGCCTCGCGCAGCACTGCTATCAACTCCGCTACGCAGCCGTGATCCAATAGCCGAACCGATGGCCTGCCCAAGCATGAACGCAAGGAACAGCACAGCCGCGCTCAGGGTCAAGATTGCAAGGTCAGAACTCACACCGGACACCCTGCTCAGTTCGGGAAGCAGCAACAGCGCCAGACCTAACCCAGCCGCCGCGCCAAGCCATCCGGAAAACCGTTGCAAGAAACCGAGCTTCCAGCCCCCATAGGCGCCAAACGCTGCGCCGGCGACTAGGAGGCCATCAAAAAGGTTCATCCCTCTGCGAGCATCGAACTGCAGTTGAGGGGGCGTTGTTCCATCTCAGGATCCACCGAGCCGAGCGTGAGTCAAGAATCCCGTGTGGGCCACCATGCGATGATCTGGTCGAACTGCTTGGCCTTCCACGTACCAGCCCCGCTGGAGAACCTCAAGGGTCTCACATGCAAAAAATGATGCTGCAGCCAGGGCTTCTCGGAGCTGAGCGACCTGGGTAACGCTTGGGGTGTAGGCCAGGAAAATTCCGCCAGTTCGCAGGCTCGTTGCTGCGTGCGGTACGACCTGCCAAGGCTCCGGCAAGTCGAGGACTACCCGGTCGAGTTCCTTTTCGTCGATCCCCTCGTAACAATCGCGCAACTCGACGCGATAGCGACTCAGAACATCCGAACCCAAGAATTGCTCGACGTTCTTTTGAGCACGAGATGCAAAGTCCTCTCGAATCTCATAGCCCACGATATCGGCGCCTGCGCGCAGCATGCCCATAGACAGCGCCCCTGAACCAACCCCAGACTCGAGGACACGGACACCCGGGCCGATGTCAGCAAGCATCAGTATCGGCCCGATGTCTTTGGGGTAGATGACCTGCGCGCCCCGTGGCATTTTCAGAATGAAGTCCGACAGCGTCGGCCGGAGCACCGTTAGCACTTGGCCACGCGTCGTGTTGAACTTGGATCCCTCGGCTCGACCAATTATTTCGTCGTGAGCGATATATCCAGAGTGGGAGTGAAACTCCTTGCCAATGGTCAGCACCGCCTGATACCGCCGACCCTTATTATCAAGGAACTGAACTAAGTCCCCTTCGGCTAATGGTCCGCTCATTGTCCTGCCTCAACTTCTCTGGTTGTACCTGATGCCAAGCGTTCTGCTCGAGTAGTTATCCTGACAGACTGCGCAGCATTGTCCTCCAACTCGCCTGTGAACCTGCCCTGTTCGACCCTGACTGACCCTCCAGCCTTGTCCACTAATCGACAGAAGGCACAGAGCGTTGCCGTGCTCGGTGCCGAACAACGAACGCAGTAAGTGAGTTCGTCCACAGAGGGCGAATTCAGGTCCGTCTGTGACTTCTCGAGATACTCAGCGCGGAACAACGCAGATGCCTTCCTCAAGAATCCGGAATAAAAGTCAGACTTAGTTCCAGGTGAAGCAAGCTCAATTGAGTTCAGCGCCTCCTTGTAACCCAGATGCTTATTGCCAGCGGACATGGGACACTCCTCAACCATGTAATCAATACCCTGAAGAATGCAGTAGGCCGCAGTGTCCCGCTCCGATAGACGAATCAGTGGCTTAACCTTTTTGGGAAATCCAACCCGGGCCTGCAGCACCGGCATCTGGCGTGCCAAGTATTCGGTCTGCCAACGCAACACATTTCCGAACAGGACTGCTGCCTCATCATCGAGGTTGTGTCCCGTAACTAAAACGTCATAGGAGCCATCGAGCGCAGCCTTATCAAAGAGGTGACGTTTGGATGTACCGCATGCAGAGCACGGCGCTCTTCGTGCCGCTCTGGCTCCCGTTGGGATGTCGTATCCGTAATCCGTGGGAAGGTCGATCTCTATCAACTTCAGTCCGCGCGACTCAGCAAAGGCACGTGCAAAGTCCCCAGAGGTATCGCTGTAGCTGTCAATCCCTAAGCCCACATATAGGCCGTCTGCCTCGTAACCCGACCTCTGTAGCAAATCCCAAACTGCCAGCGAGTCTTTGCCTCCTGATACGGCAACGAGCACGCGATCCGTGGGTGACAACATGTCGAATTCTCGAATCGCTCGCGACATCTGCTCTTGGCAGAAACGCAGAAAGTGATCGCTACAAAAATTAGAATTTGCCCTTCGGACGTCGATAACAGCCGACTCACGACAAACCACACACTTCATTTCGGATACCTTGCCTCAGCTGCCGTGCCTCGGTTCGCCACGGGCTCAACATCGAAGGCTCCACCAGAAATAACGGGGCGAACCTCGACCTCGTCGTCATCCTCGAGACGGCAATCGCCAGCAACAATTGTGCCGTTGCGTATCACCAAAAATGACTCACGATTGAGTTGCAAACGCTCAAGCAGCACCGAGACCAACGCGGGTCCGGGCATGATTACTTCAGAAGTTGGATTTCGAAGGCGCACAATCATGGCTACATGATGGACGAGAGTGCACCACTTGTGTGACCAGCCCGAGAACTCTGGCAATCCAGGGACCCTGACTCTTAAGTGATGCTGCACCTGCCCGATACGAAACTCAGTCGTACACGGTGACTTTGGTTCGTCTGCGGCGAATCCGATTCTTACGGCGGGCAAGCTGCAAGCTGACTGCTCGAGAGGCATCGAGTTGATTTTTGGTGGCAGTGAGTTCGCGTGCCACCTTCAATTGTTGTTTGCTCGGCCGCATCTTCTGATCAAATCTCCTACCGAGTGCAGCCTCTTTCTGTGCTCGTTTCCGACCTCGCTTGCTGAGTGGAGTAGCTGGTCCCATCCGGCGCTGTGCACGAGAGAGCCTTCTGGCGCTGCGAAGCTGCGATTTCGTTGGACGATTGAGCGCTTCGAACTTGCGGTTGAGGGAGCGCTCAGACTTTGCCAACTTGCGTTCCCTCCGCGTGGCGGGAGGCCTTGCGACGACTGTGTAGCTCTCGCCAGCACGCAAGCGGACACGCGTAACTTCTTGGTCCTCTCTGTGGACTGCCTGGGAAATCTCTTTTCCGAGGAACTCAGTTCCGCGAACAGCGACTCCCGAAGCCATGCCCTCGCCGAAAACGCGGGAGAGAAGCCACTCCCACAAGTTCTGCAGCATTAGGAGCGGCGAACTTCAATAATCGCAGAGGAGCGCTTGCCGCCGCGGCGGCCCAGAAGAAACACCACGACGAGGACTGCTACGGCAACCCCCGCGGCTACTGCGACGAGTTGGCTCTTTGCTTCGCCGACCTGATCGAGGGCCTCACCCTGAAGGTCTCCGAGTTTGTTCTTGATGTCTTCACGACTGATCGGAACGTCTGACCTGCTCTGGCTCATTGCGATCCCTTGTTCTTTTTGGTGAGCGATGTCTTCATGCTGGGTGGGCGCTTGCTGCGTGATGCTTGTTTAAGTTGACGATCAAACGCCACAGAAAGATCACTACCAACACCGTACCTGCAGCGGAAGTTATGAAATACGGTGCCCAAGAAAAGGTTCCGCCGTCGATCTGGCTTGGGTCATTAAAAACTGTGAACTGCTGAAGGCCTCGCAGGAGTGCGAGCAACAACAGGAAGAATCCAAGCCCCATCACCATGGAACCTGCGAACCCGTACCCCAAGTACCGACCAAGAGTCTTGAGCGGATCCACCGTCTGCTGTTTGGCGTACCCGGCTACTAGGTCTTTCAATTCGTTGATTTGCCCTACCGGCCCAGACTTCGATTTCGGTCGGTACTTCTCTGCGAATTGATCTGACAACTTGCCCTCCTGCTTTTCAGAGCCTCAATTTACCACCCCCAGAAGAGAGAGAAGCGTTACTGCGCAGGACCTCGGGTCCGCAGCCCAAGCCAATCACCCCCAACAGGAGGAGCGACCGGAGCGCAAGATCCTCTAGTCGCCGAACGTTAAGCGTGCTTGTAATAGGAGTTCTTGTTCTTCAAGCATCGCTACAAGCAACTCATAGCGGGTAGGGAGATCAGGCGTGCACAGCAGTCGACTCCGGTCGAGAGCCCCGAGCGGGGCCATAGTCGCTAACTCATAGAGACGGCTGCTGGGGTCGGCACTGAGCTGACAATCTGCGAGTAACCCCTGTGCTCCCATCTCTACAGCCAAGGCCGCCACCCGGCGCGCAACCCGCTCAGCACCCTCAATCAAGGCATCATCGAGTTGCTGCTCAGTTCGCAGATCTGGCCAAGGAACAACGCTCGCTCTTGGGTATGGATCCTCTGGTAGCCAAGCAAGCAACTTGATCCGCTCAGTGCCAACGGCGATCAAGACCCACGACCCGTCGGGTTGCTCCTCGGCTTGGGCAATAGCTGCCCTGCATCCAACTTGCCCACGCGTGTCTCCGCCGCCTACCTCGCTTCCCCGCTCAATCAGTACTACCCCGAACTCCTGAGAGTTCGACTGCTGCAAGTCGTACATCATCACCCGATACCGTGGCTCAAAGACGTGGAGCGGCAAACCCATACCAGGAAGCAGCACCGACCCAAGCGGAAACATGGGCAGGTCAAGGGGTTCAAATGCCTGATCCGAATTCTTCGGCGAGGATTCCCCTGCAGGTTCTTGCGTCACAACTATCCTTTTGGCGGTTCCGGTGCGAGAGGAGCGAGAGTGTCAAGTGCCGGCGCATCCGGGTAGCTCAACATTGCCTGCAAAACCTCTCGTTGTGTGTTCAGGTCGGCAGCATTCACGTTCCTGCTGCCTGTATTGATCAGTAATGAGAAGCCCAAGTTCTTTTCTGCAGCTGTTGCTAACCAGCCTGAAAGAGCAGTGACCTGCAACAAGGTCCCGGTCTTTGCACGCAAACTGCTTCGGAGTGGCTCAGACAAAAAGCGATCATCGAGGGTGCCTGGATTGCCAGGCACAGCCAAGGAAGATGCAATTTCGCCTTCGCTCCCCTCGCTGGCCACTAGCGCCGACAAGAACTCGCAGGTAACTCGATCATCCGGAGAGAGCCCGGAACCATCAACAAAACTCACACCTTCAGAAGGTAGACCCGAAGCTGCGACCCACTCTTGCAGGACTCCGACTCCATCCGCAGTAGAACCAGTGCCCCCAGAAGACAGACCAAGCTCCTTGACGAGCAGTTCAGTAGTGGTGTTGTCAGAAAACCGAACTGCTTCGGTGACCAACTCACTCACTGTCGGAGATTCGACCTGCAAAAGTTCGGTGGCATTCTTTGGGGTTACACCGACGCTGGGGTCTGATTCGATGGTGACGCCACGTGATCGAAGCAGTTCGGTCAGCACTGCTGCAGCATGCAATGTCGGATCCTTCACCACTGTCCCGCTGCCATCGACGCCATCATTCACGAGTAGCGCTGAAAGCGGTGCTACTTGGCCCTGTGTGGTGTACCGCTCGGGCCAAGAATCAACGGATCCAACTCCGTCGTGACGCGTCGCATCACCTACAACTGAGCCAGTAATGGTGCGAATTCCAGTGTCATAAATCTGATCAGCGACTTTGTCTAGGTCCGTAAAGGCCTGACCTGCTCGATCAGGCCGACCTGCAAACGAGGCCGTACTGAGCACTGGGTCACCTCCGCCGACCATGTACAGGTTGCCCTGAACAGTTGAGCCATCAGTGGCTTGGCCATCGGTAACAAATTTTGTGCTGAGTCGACTATTCGGATCGAGCCGATCGAGTGCAGCCGCTGCGACAAGCAGCTTGAGGTTTGAAGCCGGGACGAGCGGCTCGTTCGTCTGATACGAAAACACGGGATTATTGGAATCTCGAACCTGAAGACAGGTGCTCGCAGGAGCCTTGGCAAGGATCGGCTGCAAGGTGCGGTCAAGATTTCGAGCAGCGACTGGGCGAACCACAGCCTCGGCAACTCGACGGGCCGAAAAGACGTCAGTGGCAGCAACTAGCGGCGCCCCTGAGGCTGCAGCAACGGGAGTATCCACCTGTTGGGAATAGCCCACTACAGCTAGAAGCAGTGCAAGCGTTGCAGTACATGCAGCGGCAATTATCCAAGGCTTTGAAGATGCCCTTGACTGAGACCGGGAGGCCTCTAGGGAACGGTGTCTCTGACGGGATTTCCTTCTGACAACTGCAATCTCAGCCCCTTCCGCAGATGGGCTGCTTTGCTGCTTCGGCACAGCCTGCGCGGCCGCCTGCGCAGCAGTTGCCCGAAACAAATCTGGGTCGAGTGGGGTCGCCCCGGCACGTTCCGCTGGGGTCTGATCGCGTGTCGGTGGCGGGGGCTCTTCGCTAGTCACTGCTAACCGAACCGCCTAAGAGATTCCCCGCTGGCAAAAAAGCTTCTGGGCAGCCATCGATCAATGGCATGTCGCGCAGAATTCGATAGCGACTATGCCTCCACATGTGGCCAAGTGCTGTCACTGCGCGATCGGCTGAGCTGTAACACAAGCGCCCCGTGCTGCGAACCGTGGCTGGACCGGCATTGTCTCCAAAAGCTACGGCGAGCTCGGTTGCAGTCAGAATTGGTTTTCCGGTTGCTACCGATACGTCGTGGGCGGCCTGTGCGAATCGTGCATCTTGTCTCTGGTGATACGCAATGATCCGCTCCACGTCAGCCTCATCGGCAAACGGTCCTTCGCTGAGCATCCGAGCCTGATTCGATTGAATCCCAATTCCTAGGTAAATGACTGCGTCAACTTGCGGGTGAGAGGCAACAAGTTCGAGCACCTTTGGAATGGTGTCTCGAGTTTCGCCGCCGGCTAGGTCCACCGGATTGCTTCCGCTCCAGCGCGGTGGAAGGTAGGCGTCGATTGCTTCTCGCAAATCCGCAGGTAGCTCAATCAGTTCTAGGTCATGGTCACGAGTAATTGCATCGGCAGTCACCACTCCCCACCCCCCGGCAGTTGTCATGACCACCACTTTGTTGCCACGTGGCAAGGGTTGGGTTGCGAATGTCGCTGCTGCTTCAAAGGCTTCTTCTACCGTTGCCGCTCGCGTGACCCCTGCTTGGCGGCAGGCGCCATCAAAGGTGCGATCATCATTTGCTAGAGAGCCCGTGTGACTCGCCGCTGCTTGTGCACCGCCAGCAGTGGCACCACCTTTGATGACGACCAGCGGAATCTTTTGCGCAACTGCCTTCATCTGGTCAAAGAATTTGCGCCCATCAGTGACACCCTCGACGTAGGCAAGACCAGCTCGCGTGGCGGGGTCATGGCTATACATCTGCAGGAAATCGCCAACCGAGGTGGCCGCCGCGTTTCCAGCAGACACTGCCCGAGAAACTCCCACTCCTGTAGCGCAGGACCAGTTCATGAAGCTAGAGACAAAGTTTCCTGATTGGCTCGCAATCCCGATCCCACCTTCTGGCGGATACGGAGCCACAATCTGCGCACAGAGTTTTGCTGGCGTGGACACGACCCCCTGACCGTTTGGACCCACAAGCAAAATCCCAAGCTCCTGACACAACTCAACTAACTCAGCTTCATCTGCTCGACCTTGGTCCCCTGCCTCGCCGTACCCTGCAGAAGTCAGAAACGCTGCACGAACCCCCTTCGAGGCTGCGGCACGAAGCAGATCAAGATTTGCTGCCTTGGGAGTACAGACAAAGATCAGGTCTGCTGCGCCCTGGGGTAATTCCTCGAGCGATGGCAGGGTCTGGATACCTAGGACCTCGACCCCCTCGAGGTTTGTAGCGAAGATCTTCCCGGCGTATCCCGATGCGATCACATTATGAAGGCTGACAAACCCGAACTTGCCGGGATGCGTCGAAGCGCCAGCAACGAGAATTCCTCTTGGTTCAAAGAGGGCAGAAAATGATGCATCAAGCTGATCAGATGAAGTAACAATCTGATTCACGACTGCACCTCAACAAGGGCGTCAACAGCTATGGGTTGCCCATCAGAAATGATCAAGGGGTTCAAATCTATAGACAGCACCTCTGGATGTTCTGCTGCGATCTGCGATAAGGCCAACAGGACCTTGCCAACAGCGATTCGATCCACCGCAGGTTCGCCACGGAACTCGTCTAGCAAGCTCTGGGTTTGGAGTTGATCGAGCATGTCCATGGCATCAACCTCGGCTATTGGCAACAGGCGCACTGCGACGTCAGCGATCGCCTCTGCAAGAATTCCGCCAATCCCGATCAGGACGGTAGGCCCAAACTGCTCATCTACCGAGATGCCTGCAATGAGTTCACGTGCACCGCCAATCATGGGAGCGACGAGAACTCCGGTTGCGCAATCCTCGGGTTGAGCAGCTGCGAACAAAGCAGTCGCAGCCTCGTGAACGCTGTTGCTATCCGAGAGACCTAGGCGAACAAGTCCCCTCTCTGTTTTATGGGAAATCTGCTCCCCACACAGCTTGACTGCCACGGGTAGTCCAACTGCTATTGCAGCCGTGACTGCTTCATCGGCAGTGCTGACAAGTACCTCTGTGGCAAACGGGATGTTGAACTCAGACAGAAAGGCCTTGGAGTCCGCCTCGGACAAGGTGCGCGACATCTGCGCAGTGTATAAGCCTGCCGGCGCCAGCCCGAGGAGGGGCCGACTCGTATCGAGAATCCTCTCAGCCCTACTGTGAGGGCATGCAGATTGTGTCAGCACTCTTTATCGACGAGATCGAACTACGGCAGGTCCCCGGACCTTCGACTCGAATTGATCTCACAGGAATCCATTTTTCTGCCGCAGCCCCTGAACCGTTTCCCGTAACGGTCACGCCACATTTGGTCATCATTGTTCGCAATGGTGTTGGTGAGGAAGCGAACGATGTCCTCGAGGTGACGTTTCATCGAGAGGGCGAGCAGATTGCGCGGAACGTGCAACCCATCGAGGTTGAGCCCGGCAAGTTCGCCTACCGATTGGTGCGCGGCGAGTTGGAGTTTCCCTCGGCCTGCACGGTTGAGGCTCACTGCCGAATCGGCTTAGGAGACGTCACCGTGGTTCCCTACACCCTGCTCGAACCGGTGTCCGAGGAGGCCTAGTCGTGGCAGTGCGCATTGCTTCGACCTTGTCGGAGCATCCACTTGCAACTCATGCAGTTGGAGAATGCGCAGGGGCGCTACTCGAAGCTGGTGGGCACGCGCCTGATCTTGTCCTGCTCAGCGTGACTCCCCCGCTAGCGGGCGCGCTTGAGGACATCCTCGGTGCAACGCGGGCACTCCTCGCACCTGGAGTAGAAGTAGCAGTGACAACCGACCGCATTCTCACTGCTGGGCGTGAGGTCACCATGACAACTGCACTCAGCATGTGCGCCATGTGGATCACCGACGGCTTGACGCTGCCTACTGTGCAGACTCCTGCAGGAGCGCCTGAGCCTGGGGCGAAAGCTATTCGTCTGTCCGGTTGCATTGATTGGGAGAAACCTGATGATTCAGAACTCGAACAGCTTCGTGCAGCTACCGGGACGCTGATCCTTTTTGGCGATCCCAGCCTGCGCAGTGCGGCGCAAATCCTCAAGAGCATTTCCGAAGTAGCACCGGGTCTTCGAGTTATCGGTGGCACCACTGGCAGCAGTCGTAGTCCAGGAACAGCACGACTATTTCTAGATGGGCAGATGCACACCGATGGCTTGATTGCTGCGCTGGTCTCGCCACTGGTGCCCACCCATGCAACCCTCTCGCAAGGGTGCACAGCATTTGGGGCTCCGATGCTCGCTACCAGAGCGGAACGCAACGTGATTTATGAACTCGATGGTCGATCAGCGCTCGAGGTCGTGCAAGAACTCCTCGCAACAGTGGCGTTGGACAGTCGTCCCGCAGCACGTGACGCACTCAGGATCGGTGTGGCCCAGACGAATGAACCCGACCACGATCCGATTCATTACTTTGGGGTTCTCGGGGCAGATAAGGCGGCGAAATCAATCATGGTCGAAGAGGAGGTCGGTCTTGGCGCAACGGTTCAGTTTGCGTTGCGAGATGCAAGAAGTGCCACCGAGGACTTGGTTGCTGTGCTGTCGACCTTGCCGCAAGCACAGGCATGCCTTGCGTTCACCTCGAGTTCACGCAACCTTGCGTATTTTGGCGCTCCTCACCATGAGGCATCCCTGATCTCTGAAGCGCTCCCCGCAGCGGCCGTCTGGGGGCTCTCATGCTTTGACGTTTTCGGATCGAACACAGCAGGAGTTCAGGTGCTTCAACATGCGGCAGGCCTGCTGACCTTTCCTGTTCCGGTGCGTGGTGATTTCGGCGCAATCTGAGCTGGCATTACTCCCAACTCCAAGCAATCGCTACGATCATGCGGTCCTCGCAACAGAAAGTCCTGTCACATGACACAGAGCGCCTCGACCAGCCCAGCAGGTACCGACCTTGAACAGTTGGCTATCAACGTGATTCGCGGTCTCTCCATGGATGCCCCTCACGCAGCGAATTCTGGCCATCAGGGGACGGCCATGGCCTTGGCACCCCTGGCACATGTTCTGTGGACTCGGATTCTTCGCTACGAGGCGAGCGCACCACACTGGCCTGATCGGGATCGGTTTATCCTCAGTGCCGGCCACGCATCGGTCTTGCAGTATTCGATGCTGTATCTAACGGGGTACGGCCTCGAACTAGAAGATCTGCGACAGTTCCGCCAGTGGGGATCTGCCACCCCGGGTCACCCCGAGGTACATCACACGGCAGGTATTGAGGTCACCACAGGGCCACTCGGACAAGGTTTTGCAAACGGTGTGGGTATGGCAATTGCCGAGCAATCGCTTCGCAGTCGCTTTGGTGAAGATGTTTGCGATCACCACATCTACGCCATTGTTTCTGACGGGGACCTTTCCGAGGGCCTGAGCCACGAAGCAGCCTCGTTAGCTGGGCACCTTGGGTTGGGCAAGCTCGTCTACATCTACGACGACAACCACATCACCATTGATGGGCCGACCGAGCTGTCGCTCTCTGACAATGCTGCGGAGCGATTCCGGTCCTATGGCTGGCACGTCATCGAGCTCGGGGAATCCTCAGAGGACCTCGATGCCATTGAAGCTGCGCTTGTTGAGGCTCGAGAGAATGTGGACCAACCCTCGTTGGTGGTTCTACGAACCCACATCGGATTTCCATCTCCAGAGCACACCGACTCCCCCGCCGCTCACGGTCTTGCTTTTGATACTGACGCCATTGCTTCAGCAAAAGAGGTTATGGGCCTGCCGCAAGAACCCTTTTATGTGCCGGAGGAAGTCCTCGAGATGTACCGGCAGGCCGGAAGCCGCGGTGCGCTGCAGCGCGAGGATTGGAATCAACGTTCTCACGCTGCCCTAGCGGGTCGAGAGGCCGAGTGGGAAGCAACCTTGGGTGCTACAGGGTTGCCGGGTTGGCAGGAGTCGCTACCCGTCTTTGAACTTGGAGAGAAGCCGGCAACACGCGTGGCCTCACAGCAGGTACTCAATGCAATCTTTGCTCAGGTCCCAGGCATCATGGCCGGCGGAGCAGACCTGACTGGCAACGTGGGACTTACTCTGAAAGGCCAGACGGTGCTGTCGGCCGAGGACCCAACAGGTCAACAGATCTTCTTTGGGGTACGAGAAAACGCGATGGGTTCAATCCTTGTTGGAGCGGCGTTACACGGTGGCGTGCTGCCAGCCGGTGGAACTTTCTTGGTCTTCTCGGATTACATGAGGCCAGCAGTTCGCCTCGCAGCGCTCTCTGGAGCCAAGGCAGTGTTCGTATGGTCCCATGATTCGGTCGGCGTTGGCGAAGATGGCCCCACGCATCAGCCAGTCGAACAAGTCATGTCCTTGCGACTGATCCCACAGCTCACGGTGCTGAGACCGGCCGATGGCAATGAGGTGGCAGCAGCATGGAAGGTGATCATTGAAGGCGAAGGACCGTGCGCTCTGATTCTGAGTCGCCAAAACACAGCAGTCCTAGCCGGGACCAAGGAGCTCGCAGCTCAGGGAGTTGCTCGCGGCGGGTACACGCTGATGGATTCGCCGAGTCCGGCAGCAATTCTGGTCGCAACCGGAACAGAGGTTGCCGTGGCCGTTGAGGCTGCAGAAATGCTCGCTTCAGAGGGGATTTCGACCCGAGTGGTATCGCTGCCAAGTTGGGAACTCTTCGAGGCTCAAGATGAGCAGTACCGGTTATCGGTCCTGCCAGCGGGAATACCGACTGTCTCGGTTGAAGCCGGTGTCACCTTGGGTTGGTCACGATATGCATCAGCAAATGTTGGAATCGACCGATTTGGCGCATCGGCGCCAGGTAGCCGAGTGCTCGACGAGTTGGGAATCAATCCGGCTCATGTAGCGCAGGTGGTGCGAGACCAACTCGCCTAGCCCGGAAATCCCTCTAGCGGCCAGGCCCTAGAGTGACGGGAATGTCAAAGCTGAATGAGTTATTCGAGCGTCAGGGCCAAAGCCCCTGGTTGGACAATCTGAAACGCGACTGGCTGAGTTCGGGTGAGATTCAGCAGTGGATCGATGCCGGGGTTCGAGGGATCACCTCAAACCCGTCAATTTTTCAAAAGGCTATTGAGTCGAGCGAGGCGTATACCGCGCAGTTGGCCGAGCTAGTGGCTGGCGGATTCACCGTTGAGGATTCCTATTGGGAACTCGTCCTGCAAGATATCGATTCAGCTCTTGGACTCTTGCGACCGCTCTTTGATCAGTCGAATGGTGCCGATGGGTTTGTCTCTCTTGAGGTAAATCCGTTGCTGGCTAGAGATACCAAAGGCACCGAGGACCAGGCTCGATCTTTGTGGGATCGGGTCGATCAGCCCAACCTTCTGGTCAAGATTCCCGCCACCAAAGAAGGATTACCAGCCATCTCGCAGATGATCTCCGAGGGTAGAAGCATCAACGTGACGCTGATCTTTAGTCTGGATCGTTACGCCGAAGTCATGGAAGCGTACATTTCTGGTCTGGAGACTGCGCTTGCGAATGGCACGAAGAACCTGTCTCACATTAGTTCCGTGGGCAGTTTCTTTATCAGTCGTGTAGACACCGAGGTAGACGCTCGCCTGCTCGCTGAGGGCAGCCCCGAGGCGGTCGCTCTGCGGGGCACAGCAGCAGTCACCCAAGGGAAATTGGCCTATGCGGCCTTTGCTCAGACCTTTAGCGGCCCGCGCTGGGATCACCTTTCGGCTCACGGCGCACGAGTTCAGCGTCCACTCTGGGCCTCGACCTCAACAAAGAACCCCGACCTAGCCGACACGCTCTATGTGGATTCGTTGATTGGTCCCCATAGCGTCAATACGCTGCCCGATGCCACCCTTCGTTCCTTCGAGGACCATGGGACAGTTGAGCGAACAGTTGACTCAGACCCGTTGGTAGCTCAGCAGACTTGGCAACGACTAGGTGAGATCGTGGATCTAGAGGATGTTGCACAGGTGCTCGAAGCACAGGGCGTTGAGGCGTTCGAGAAGAGCTTCTTGGATTTGTTGGAAGTGTTGGCCCGCCGCTGCGAGTCGCTGGGGAATAGCTAGTTCGCAAATTGAACTGAGCTAGTTCGTAAATTGAACTTAGTTGGTTCGCAATCTGAACCCAGCTACTGTTCCGGGATGTCCACGGCCAACAGTTCAGCCAGCGCACCCCAGCTTCAGCCTCCAGGGTGTTCCATCGAAGCAGCACTCGAGATTGTTCGGGACCGCTGGACCATCCTGATTCTGCGAGACGCGTTTCGAGGAATTCGAAGATTCGATGACCTTCGCCGGGACTTAGAAATTCCCCGCGCCATTCTGGCCGATCGTCTGCGTTCGCTGGTTGAGAGCGGTGTGTTCGTCAAGCGGCAATATCAGCAGCGCCCGGAACGATTCGAATATCGCCTCACACCGATGGGTATGGAACTCTCGCCGATCCTGGTCTCACTTATGCAGTGGGGCGACCGCTGGCTTTCAGGAGAAGAAGGCCCACCGCGCCTGCTAGTTCATGAACCCTGCGCCACCGAGATCGACATGAGTTTCTACTGCTGGACCTGTGAGGAAGCATTCACGCCTAGTCAGATCAGCAGCCAACCTGGCGCAGTTACTGCCCCAGCAGTTCACAGCCAGCCAGCCCTTCAAAGCCGGCCAGCCGTTCAAAGCCAGCCAGTCCTTCAAGAGGGCGACCTCAAAAACAACGGAGCAACTAAGTCGTGAATCTGCACCAAGGCCTTCTCGATCTATCCCTGGGTGAGTTAATGCAGCGTGCAAGCGCGTTGCGTGACAGCACCACCGGAACCCGGGTGACCTACTCCCCGAAAGTTTTCATCCCACTCACAAAGCTCTGCCAAGACAAGTGCGGCTATTGCACCTTTGCTCAACCACCAGCGAGAGTTGAGGCTCCTTTTCTGAGCGCCGCTGAAGTGCTCGCAATCGCAAAACAAGGTGCGCGGGCAGGATGTCACGAAGCCCTGTTTACCCTTGGCGAGCGGCCGGAGTTGCGCTACCCCGTAGCCGCTACTTGGCTCAGCGAGCACGGCTATGGATCAACCATTGAGTACCTCGTCGCTATGTGCGAACTCGTCTTAGAAAAGACGGGTCTGTTGCCGCATGCGAACGCTGGTGCACTGTCCGAGGATGAACTCGCTCTGCTTCGACGGGTTTCGCCATCCCAAGGAATGATGATTGAGTCGCTGAATCCAGATCTCTCCTGTCACCTCGGATCACCCGACAAGACTCCCGAGCGCAGGCTGCTCACCCTTGAAGCAGCCGGACGACTTCAGATTCCATTCACGACAGGAATTCTCGTTGGGATTGGCGAATCCCGCGCAGACCGAGTGCAAGCACTCGAAGCCATTGCTGATTCGCATCGACGACATGGCCACATCCAAGAAGTCATTGTCCAGAACTTCCTTCCTAAGGAGGGAACGTCTATGCACAAATCACCACCCTGTCCTCAGGAGGAGTACCTCGAGGCCCTGGCACTTGCCCGCCTCATCCTTCCCACGCAGATTCATTTGCAGGCGCCACCCAATCTGTCCGAGGACTTCGCCAGACTGCTCGATGCTGGCATCGACGACTGGGGCGGCGTGTCTCCGATTACCGCAGACCACGTCAACCCGGAGCGGCCTTGGCCTGAACTAGATCGCTTAGAAGAGGTCAGCCGATCTGCTGGCTTTGCATTGGCGCCTCGTTTGACGATTTACCCTGAGTTTGCACTGCTACCCGAGCGCTTTCTGGATGCGAGCCTGCGATTTGCGGTGATGGACCGCTCAGACGCCGAGGGTCTTGGTAGGGATGATCCGGGGTCAGTCTTTCCTGAGAAGATGACAGCGAAGCAAGATGCTGGGACTGGTGCAGAGGTCATCAGTATCTCTGCCCGTGGTGAGAGTTCTACGGCCTGGTATTCCGGTGCTGCAGTTTCACCACCGATACTGGTTCCTGGCACCACGCCTAACCGGATGACTCGTGGCGCAGTGCACGAGGTTCTCGAGGGTGTACTACTCGGACAAGAAGTCGGACAGCTAGAGATTGTGACGCTCTTTTCTGCCCGCGGCACTGAGGTAGCTGCAGTAGCAGAGGTGGCGAATGAGCTTCGCAAGCGTGCAGTCGGAGACACCGTCACCTATGTCAAGAATCGCAATATCAACTACACCAATGTCTGCACCTTCAAATGTAAATTCTGCGGATTCTCGAAAGGTCCGCTCAGCCTGAACCTTCGCGGAACTCCCTACTTGCTCACCTTGGAAGATATGCAAGAGCGTGTACGCGAGGCACGAGATGTAGGCGCAACTGAAGTCTGTTTGGTGGGAGGGATCCATCCGAGCTTTGACGGGGATTACTACATCGATGTGTGTAAGGCCGTGAAGGAGGCTGTTCCAGACATGCATCTTCACGCGTTCACTGCCCTAGAAGTGACCGAAGGTGCGAAGCGGCTTGGCGAACCACTTGATACCTACCTACAGCGACTCATGGATGCAGGCTTACGCTCCCTGCCTGGTACAGCTGCAGAGATTCTCGATGATGAAGTTCGAGCAGTTCTCTGCCCCGACAAGATCAATACACAAGAGTGGCTCGATGCGCACCGCATTGCGCATTCCCTAGGGTTGCGCTCCAACGTGACAATCATGTTCGGGGCAATTGAGCACCCCGTTAGTTGGGCTCGACACTTGCTCGCCACGCGGGATCTACAAAAAGAAACCGGCGGATTCACTGAGTTCGTCGGACTGCCATTTGTTCATATGGCAACCCCGTTGTATCTGCAACGCAACGCCCGGCGCGGCCCCACATTTAGAGAGGTGCTGCTGATGCACGCCGTGGCAAGAATCACCTATCACGGCTACATCGACAATATTCAAGGATCTTGGGTGAAGATCGGCCTAGAAGGGATTGCCCAACTTCTGCAAGCGGGAGTCAACGACCTTGGCGGCACGCTGATGGACGAGAACATCTCTCGTGCCGCAGGCGCTAGTCACGGAACAGACGTCACCCCAGAGGACTTCCGCAATCTAGTCGAGCCCCTCGGCCGAACTCTTGAACAACGGACCACGCTCTATGGGCGCGTTCAGAGCGAAGAAGTAGCCGCCGTTTCGGTGTAACTCTCAGCAGGTCTACACGGATCCCACGACCTAGCTACGCGCAAGGCACCGCGCTCAGTTGCAGTATGGGGGTTGCAGACCCCGGTAGCACTGCAGGGAACTCATCAGTCGCAGCGCAAACCGAGGAGTCGGGGAAGCTCACAACTAGTCGACCCGCTGCGTCACGCGGCACAACGAACACTGCTGCAGGTCCCGAGGCGGTGAACTGCTGTACCCCTGGGTTGACTCGAATCGGTAGCCGCGCAGAGGCTGGGCTCGATGCGATGTATTCAGCCTGAGCGCTACTCAATGCCGGGTATGGAGCTTGGCCTTGGGGGGTAGTCCAAGAAACCACTAGAGCCTGACCCGCCACATCTTGCGAGTCTGGGTCAGTTGGGTTTGAGTAACGAGCGGGGAGAACTGTAATCAACTGGGTTTTCTCTACTCGCTCTGAGTAGCCGCCCTGCCCAGCGCAGGTATCAAGAACCACTCGGAGTGTGTACTGCCCAGGGGTGCTGTAGCTAAAGCGCGAGATGGTCTCTCCTTGGGCAGGCGACCCAGCAGTGTCGCAGCTCTGACTAGGGGTAGGCGTCACCTCCGCGGCCAGCACCGGGTCGCCCCAATTCTGGATCTGATGAGGCGCTGAGTAGCCGAGAGCCAGGTCAGGATCTGACCAACGCACAGTCGCCTCAATCACAGAGCCAGCCTCAATCTGACTGGTTGAGACTACAAGCTCGGCAGTCATCGGCTGATTCCGAAGGGGCGCCACTGTGGTCGGTGCAGTGGCCACTGTCGATTCGGGACCAAGCGGAGGAGCAACAAGAACCGCAGTCGTTACGGGTACTGTCGCAACTGGTGGAACCGTGCTGCTCGGCGGAACAGTTTGTAGGCCTTGGGGTGCCGTTGTTGTTGTAGATGCAATCCGAAGAGAAGACTCCTCGGATTTGTCTGCCAGTACTGAATCTGGAGTTGGATCCCTTAGCAACGTCCAAGAACCCACGAGAAGAAGAAGCAGCAACACAGCCGAAGCTCCGCCCAGAACTAGCCGACGGGAGCGGCGGGCTAGGCGAAGCTCTGCGACTCGAGCCGCCGCAGCACTGCTGTCTACTCCCGGCTCGGCTAGCCCTTGTAGCAAGATTCGTTGCTGTTCAGCAGAAGGCGCCTTGGGGTCGTCGAGTTCACTCGCTTCGGTAGCCAATGAACTCATGAGTGCGTCGCTTTGAACTTTGGCCCCAGACCAAGCACCTGACGGTCATGGAATCGTTGGCCAATCCGGTTGATCGAACTCAAGGCGCGATCCAAGGAAACTCCCAATGCTGAAGCGGCCTGAGCAGGGCTCAGCCCAGCTGCAAAAACTAAAAGCCCAACTCGGCGATCCGAGCGGCGCATCTCACTCAAGGTGGCCTGCAATTCGCGGAGCGGCAACTCTCCGAGGAACCCTGTCTCGGGCGGCAGCAGTCCCAGCGGAACAGACACCACGGTCTGATCGCCAAGCAGTGCCTCAAGGCATACATCGGCCATCTCGGCACACATTTTGGAAAAGGTCTTCTCGTCTTGGCGCAGGGGCCGAGGCAAATCTACAAACACGTTGACTGCTAGCTCCTCGGCTGTGGCGACACTTCGCTGCAAGTCTCGGCCGTCGCGATCCAGGATTCGTCTTCCTAGCCCGACGGCGATCGGAAAGAGCAGATCAAAGTCCTCGTCTTGCGCAGGACGCGCGTACTTGCGGTCCTGAGACGGGCTCTCGCTCAAGCTAGGACCTTGTGTAGAACTCGCCATCTACACAAGGTAGCGCCGGCTTGCCTCTTTGGTGGGTACTGTTGTTGCCGTGCTTACCCCTACTCATTCATCCCCCGATCCTTCCCTCAGAGAATGGGTGTCCTTCGAGTTCGAGGGGGACACATATCTGTTCGATGCGACGTTCCTCAGAAGTAACTGGAGTTGCATCTTTGGGCAGGGATGTCAGGGGATTTTGGATGAGGATGCCACTGAGCTCGGGCAGGGCTGTTGCTCCCACGGCGCCCACTTTGCCGACTCCCCAGACCGCAAGCGGGTTCGCAAGGCATCTGCACGCCTGACTGCCGAGCAGTGGCAGTTCAAAGATGAGGCAGAGCAGCTCGGAGGCCCGTTCCAAAAGAACAAGGCGGGCGAATCAATGACTCGAGTACACAACGAGGCCTGCATCTTCTTGAACCGACCGGATTTTCATATTGGAGCCGGTTGCGCTCTGCATGTTGGTGCAGTCGATGCGGGCGAGAGCTTCCTTGATTGGAAGCCAGAAGTCTGCTGGCAGCTACCACTGCGACTCGCCCATCAAATTGACGAGGTAGGCCACACCACATGGACGCTGCGTGAGTGGATGCGCCGAGACTGGGGCGAGGGCGGCGAGGAGTTTCACTGGTGGTGCACCGAAAGCCCCGAAGCTTTTGTTGGAGCGGATTCTGTAGCAGTGACGCTGAGCGAAGAGATCATCCGACTCGTAGGCGCCGTGGTGTACGACAGACTCCTTCAGGCATTGGGCCAACCTCAGCTCGCTACCTGGGTACCTCACCCAGCCGTTCGCAGAAACTCCACCCTCTAGCAGAAGGTCCTCTCCCTAGCTGAAACTCCACTCTGTAGCAGCGGAGCAAGCAACCCAACAGGTTGCTCAGTACAGATCGAATCTTAAGAATGGCCATGATTGAGTCGATACTGCCTCATGGCATCATTCTCATCGGCTGAACTCACCGCTGCAGCAGTGGCAGACGGAATGATCTTTCCGGAGTTTGTGATCGATCAACTCGTAGCCGCAATAGATTCGGGCAAGCATGTCATTCTGACTGGGCCCCCTGGAACCGGCAAGACAACCTTGGCTTATCTAGCTGCGGAACAGGCTCGACACGCCATGATGTGTACCGGCTACCAGCCAACCACTGCTACTTCCGAGTGGACCACTTTTGAGACAATCGGTGGCCTTCAGCCTTCACCCGAAGGGCTGATCTTTCGGCCAGGACTTTTTGTCGAGGCTATCGAGGCAGGAAAGTGGCTCGTCATTGACGAGTTGAATCGATCCAACTTTGATCGTGCGTTTGGGCAGCTGTTCACGGTGCTCTCGGGATCGCCCGTGGTGCTTCCCTTCCGCAGGTCAGGTCAGGTGAAGCCCATCTCACTCGTGCCACATGGGGCGGAGACGCCCGAAGGCACCGATCCAGTTCGTGTTCCGGCGAGTTGGCGGATCATTGCGACGATGAACGCCATGGATAAGCACCTGCTCTTCGACATGTCCTATGCGCTGATGCGGCGGTTTGCATTCATCGAGGTTGGTACGCCACCGGAGGCCGTCTATGAGCAACTCCTAGGCGGGCCCGACAGCATCGTTCGCAACTTGTTACCCCTTCGCACCCTCAAAGATCTTGGACCTGCCATCTATGTGGACGCTGCCAAGTACGCACAACGCAGGGCTCAGGATGGCATTACGGACTCACGCCTTATCTATGAGGTTTTCTACGCATACTTCCTACCTCAATTCGAGGGCATGGATCACCGGCAGGGTGTGCGACTGCATCGACTGCTCTCGGAGCACCTCGATCCCGCCGAGCAGGCCGAGTCACACCGCGTGATCTCTGAACTACTTGGGGAAGAACTGCTTTCCTGATGCTTCCCGAGCCCGAATTCAACGATGGAATTGCTCTTGGCTCGGCACGCCCCACGGCCTCAGTTTGGTCCCGACGAGTACCCGGTTCGGACTCTGCGCTCTGTATCTCGGCGCTACTCGGACTACCGGGCGATCAGGCTGAAGACATTGTTTCTGTGACTGTTGCAGGCTCTGATTCGGCTTGGGATTTTCTTGTCCAACTGGATCAGAGTTTGAGTTCCATGAAGGTCTCCTCGGAGCATGTGACTCAGCGTTGCGTGAACTCTGTACGTGGGTCTGTTCTGTGGTCGGAAACCATCACAGCACGTGCGAGTGCACTGGGAAACGAGGACATCTTTGTCTGCTCGGTTCCATCGCGAAGCTTTGACACGCCAGCGAATCGTTGGTTAGCGGCCACAGTTCTCAGCCTGAGTGCAGCGGAATCAGCACTGCTCAGGCTGAGCCCGGACATCATCGATGCAATGAGCGCGAACAGCGAACATATCGCACGTGTTACCGACCTAGCTTCCAGGCGACGCTCAGATAAGAGACTGGCCGGCGTACGTGCGGAACTTCCGACGGTGAGAGAGCGTTGGCGCCTGCAGCGGAATCGGCGCAGCAGTCAGCTTGCGCCACTGTTAGCGCTTGAGGAGTTCTCGCTGGATCCCTTTGCTCAGCCAAGCAAACTCCTTGATGGTCTGACCGATAGCACAACGGCTCAGTATCACTCAGAGCTACTTCGCCTGGTTATGGAGGAGGAGGCTGAAACAGGCCAGATTCAAGAACTCCGCTACACCGCCACAGGCCTTGAACTGGGAAAATGGAGATTTCTGCACCCCAACCTGAACACGGGGAGCAGTCAGCAGATGTTTCAGCGAATGCGGTAGCTCAGAGCCAGAACCGGACTACTCAAATTCCCCTGAGGAATCCGAGCCTGAGGAATCTGAGCCTGAGGAATCTTCTTCCTCGAATTCGTCATCCTCTTCGCCAAAAGCCGGGTCATCGCCAAGATCTGCCTCGATATCAGTATCGAGGTCCTGCTGAACTACCACGGATTGAACTATTGGTTCACCTTCTAGATCTGTGAAGAGTGCCTCAATATCAAGGTCTGGCCCGCGCTTCAAAGCACGTGCCTCTTCGTATCTGCGGTGCCGACCCTTCTTCACGGTGGGACTCCCCGTCATCGTGGACTGAGTGCGCAAGTGTAGCGCCTCTGTTGAAATCATGCGCGCGCCTGATAGCTACAATGCAACCTCAGAGTGCATGAAATTATTGAGAGTCCACCTCAGAGCAGTTGCACCTTGACTATTTTGTGGTTTCAGCCACTGACCGATCATCTCGCTAGAGAGAAGCCTGTGAAGCTGCAAGACGACAACGGCAGGCAGCGCTAGTGCCATCCATCCTTATTCTGGGTTTACTTGGAACATTCTGTGCCTTTGTGGGCGCTATCGGTGGCATTGGTGGAGCCACGTTGTTGGTCCCGGTTCTTCTCATCTGCAACGTAGAGCCGCTACTTGCGGCCCCTCTCGGCATGGTCGCCGTAGCCGCCGGGTCCCTAGCGGCGGCCTCTCGGCAGCTCGATGACGGTGTAGTTCACCATCGGCTGGGGTTGTCGGTTGAACTCTTTGCATCGATGGGCACGGTGCTCGGGGCACTGCTGTCCACATCAATCTCGGAGCAATGGTTAGCGAGGATTTTGGGCACCGCTGCCCTAGCCGGGGCGATTGCCGCCATTGCCCGCAAAGGACTCCGAAACCAACCAGTGGGCATCTTTGACGACGAGTCAGCAGGTGAATGGCCAGGAACACTCGGCGGCACCTACACCCTCAACGATGCTGTGGTTCCGTATCAGGCCAAGCACGTGGGGTATGGCTTGGGGATCTCTGTATTCACAGGTGTTGTTTCTGGCTTAGCTGGAGTTGGCGGAGGGTTTATGAAAACCCCAACCATGAGCGAGGTCATGAAAGTTCCAGTCAAGGTTGCCGCTGCAACCTCTACCTTTGTTTCTGGGATCACAGCTTCTACAGCCCTGTTGATTTATGGGATCCAAGGCCGTATAGAGGTTCGCCCTGCTGCAGCAGTTATTGCCGGCGCACTCCTCGGTGGCTTCAGCGGAGCCCGCCTGCAGTCTCGGCTCAATGCCAGCACAGTACGCAAGGTGACGGGCTTACTTCTGCTCGTTGTTGCAGTTGTCGTGATCGGTGGTTCTTGGTGACCGACTCCACCCCCGACAGCGGCGCGGAACGGTTCCCCCGGGTAGTTCACGGACCAAACCGATTCTCGAGATTATCGATCTGGCTGCGACGAGCAGTACTACTTGTTGCAGTGCTTGCAGTATTGACTCTGCTGCTGCCGGTGGCCGCCGCCGAAAAGCTCGGTCTTGTCCTCGTCTGCTTACTGATAGCTCTACCGCTAGCTCGAGTACTTTGGTTCGTGCAGCGTTGGGTTCGCCGGGGAGACCTGCGCTTTGCTGCAATCGCAGCAGGAGTCCTGCTCGTGGTCGGAGTCGGAGCGCTACTCGCCTAGGGAATTCGCGGTTCGAGCAGCAGTCCAACCTTGCGGTCAAACGCTAGCGTTGCTTCCCCACTTACCAAACGTCGGATCGGCTCCCCTACTAGCTCGGCCCGCCAGCCCAACGTCAGACGTGCATCGGGAACCCCACGCAGAAGATCCTCGAGGTCTGAACGAGTGGCCAACAGTGAAGTCTCGAGTTCCAATTCTCTGGCCCGCTGACTCACCCAAGCGCTTACCAGCGGAAGGGCCGGCTTGAGCTCCGAGGGTAGTTCGGGGGAATGCGAAACTGGAGCACGCGTGGGGGTATTTGAGCGTGACTCCTGCACCACAACGAGCAATTCCTCGGCCATTCCCGATCGCAGGTTCCGGCCTTCTACACCGCGGAGCGACCTGATCTCTTCAACCGTGGCAGGGACTGCTGCAGCAACACCCACGACTCCTAGATCTGACAAGACAAACCTTGGCGTCTGATCAGTCTCGACTGCTTTGGTTTCACGCCAAGCCGCAACTGCCTGAGCTATAGCGAGAGACGCACCTCGAAGATGCCGGACTTCTTTGATGCGTCGCCATGCTTCCTCAGGGTTTCTTGGGCCTCGATCCTCGGTTCGGAGTTCCTCACAGGCCGCCTCGACCCAGGCTGTCCTTCCCCGCTCCTCAATCCGGCCCATCAACTGCGCAGAGAGCTCAAGCAAATGAGCGACATCACTTGCTGCATAGATCAACTGCGCTTCGCCAAGCGGCCGCCGAAGCCAGTCGGTCAGGCGGTCTGCTTTGGGCGCGATGACGTCAAGTTCACGTTCGAGCAAGGTTGATAATGAGGGGCTTGTGTAACCCAAAAATCCTGCCGCTATCTGAGTATCAAGCAGGCGCAGCGGAATCGTCCCACAGGAGCGCTCCATAACTTCTAGATCCTGACGGGCGGCATGCATCACAGCTAGGCCGTCCCCTTCTAAGACGGCAGCAAACGGATGCAGGTCCACCTTGAGCGAATCAACAAGGGCTATGCCGTGGCTGTCCGCAATCTGGACCAGCGCAACCTGCGGAAAGTAGGTGCGCTCTCGATGAAACTCCGTATCGATGGCATAGACCGGCTCAGACTCAACTCGTTTCACGAGTTCAGCAAAAGCTGCATCATCCTGGATGAGTTCAAATTCACGCCCCGCTGACTCAACCATGTAGTCAGCCGAGATCAAATCCAGAGGCAGTGCTACGGCCTGACTCAATCCAAGCCTGCGTACCCCCTGCAACATTGACCATCTCGTAGCCCTGTGTGGCGAGGAACTCACATGCCTTGAGGCTTCGACCACCTAGGTGGCAAATCACATAACCCACAGACTCATCTGGAAGTTCCCCGAGGCGTTCAGGAAGTTCAGGTAGGGGAATCAGAATCGCACCTGGAACATGTGCTTCTTGGTATTCATCTGGCATCCGCACGTCAATCAGCACAGCGCCGTCATCTAGCACTGCACTCAGAGCCTCGACATCGATTTCAGGGATCACTTCGCACTCCAGAGATTTCGGCGGAACATTTCGGGTAGTTCAAGTGGGGATACGCGATTCTCGGACCACGCACACTGACCTACAAGCTACCTGTAGGTCTCAAAAATCCGGTTACTCAGGAAGAAACGGCCCCGCCGTAGATGTGCTCTTCTCCGCGAGCCTCTCCGTGATTTGCAACAGCAAATTCAAGATCGGACACAAAGGCATCAATGATTTTGTCGTGGCCGGGAGAGGTCATGACATGCAGTCCGCCTTGTTGACGGTCAAGGTTCCAGCCTCGGTCGTCCATCACATCTCCGACAGCTTCGATGCTCAGGCTTGCCGGCGCGTGCGCGTCAACACCGAATTCGAACAAAGACATGTCGGGATTCGAAGTGATCTGCAGGCCATTGATGGCGTTGATTCCGTCTTTCAGGCCATTGGTGGCATTCAACACTCTTCGGGCTAGGCGCATGTAGCCCTCGATACCGAGATGGTTCATGGTGGCCCAAGCACCGGCGATCGGCGAACCAGGGCGTGTACCAGCGGCCGTGGAGGATGCATACAGTCCACCTGGCCAAGAGTCATACATAAAGATCTGTAATTGATACAGATCGCGATCTCGGTACAGCACGGTGGATGCGCCCTTGAATGCGTAGCCGTATTTATGAATATCGGCCGAGATCGACGTCACGCCTGCTACACGAAAATCCCATGGTGGAACCTCTTGGCCGAGAGCCTCCCAGAAGGGAAGCAAATAGCCACCAAGGCATGCATCCACGTGACACAACACATCGCGATTCTGGGCGTGCGCTGCAATCTCGGAGATCGGGTCGATCACACCAAACGGGTAACAGGGCGCAGATGCAACCACCAAGGCGGTTCGATCATCGATTGCTGCGCTGATGGCCTCGGGGTTTGCTCGACCATCAGCCGTTACCTCAGTACGAATCATCTCGAGGCCCAAGTAGTGACATGCCTTAGCAAAGGCGGGGTGCGCCGTCACTGCACAGACCAGAGTTGGCGAAGTCACGCCTCGCGCTGCTGCACGCTCTCGAGCAGTCAACACAGCAAGGAAGATCGATTCCGTTCCGCCCGAGGTCAGTGCAGCGTGGCCTGCATGAAACAACCCCTTAGCCATACTCAAGATCTCGCTCTCCATGCGGAGAAGCGTCTTGTAGCGAAACGGATTTAACGCATTCTCATGAAGAAACTCTGCAGCGACTTCATGCTGCACACGCTCAAGCTCTGGATCATCACTGTTGTAGACCAAGCTGAAGGCCTTACCGCCACGCCAGTTCAGGTCGCCTGCTCGTTCAATCCGAAGCGAGTCAAGCAACTCCTCACCGGCCATTCCCTGTTCGGGAATCCCACCAATTGACTCACTCTTGGTCATGTTGATTTCTGTCTGAGACATGATCGGAGTGTAGGCGGCATGAGTGAGTTACGGGGCTCTCATGGTTGCAGCGACAAGTTCCTTCAGTCGAGATTCTCACCCATGTTTGGATCACACTGATACAAGAAGTGTCGACAACGTTCTTCTTCGTCCACTTCACCAATTGCTGCTGCCATGTCACGAAGCCCTTGCAGCGCACGCAAGAATCCGCGGTTCGTCTCGTGCTCCCAGCGCACGTAGCCACTTCCTCGCCACCCCGAAGCACGCAAGCGGTCAAGGCCTCGGTGATACCCAACCCGGTAACACGCATAGCTCTCTACATTGTCTCGGCCAAGGCGACCGAGTTGAGCCCAGCCGTCAAGAAAGCGAGGGTTATTCGCAACCACTTCGGCCACAGCCGCTCGCCTCTCGGTCAGAGGCAGCGCTAGCGCATCTGCTAGCGCAGCAAGCAGATCAGGCGACTCCGAGGACAGCACAGTCTGCGGTGGACCTGAGGGAGTGAGTTGGACGGGTGCATCTGACATGGGCACATCGTACTCAGGGTCTGAGCACGAGAACTTCAAGGTCCACCGGCGAACACGACGCACGACTGCACATAGCGAGCGAATTCATCGGCATGTGACAGGTGGGCACCATGACCAGCCCCGCGTATTTCGACCACCTCGGAGCGAGGCAGAGCCGCATGAAGGAGTGCCGAACCTGTCCGCAGGCTGCTCGGAGATTCAGACCCCACACCCAAGAGGACGGGAAGCGAAATGCCCACGGGGTCAATCGCCGCACTGGGTGTTCGCAGGGAGCGAAGCTCAGCTAGTAGAGCCGGACCTTCTGCGCGTCGGGCCTCACGATCTCGCTCTCGCAGCCGAGTCCATGTGGCCTCACCGACCATCAAACGGTAGAAGAATTCGGCTGCGGAAGCTGGGCCTTGCTCTTCTCCACGCTCGATTGCTCCAGCTCCAACCGATGCATACGAGTTGTCCAAGCTGGGCATCGGTGACTCAAAAACTCCCAGTCCTTTCACTCGAGAATCTGCTCGGGCTGCAAGACCAAGTGCCAACGTTCCGCCCAGGCTGTGACCGATAACAACCACGGACTCTGAACCACTGAACTCAATGACTTCGACCACGTCATCTACATGGCCGTCCAGAGTTTTGTTTACTCCTGCGGACAACGAGCCGGAGTAGCCACGCCGATCAAAGGCAATCAGATCGAATTGCACGAGCCGGCGCATAACCCGGCTGAAGCTCGCAGCCCGATCCATTGCCCCATGCACGAACAGCACTGTTGGTAGATCAGGGTCAAGATTGGCCCGGGTTCGGCGAACCACCGCCAGACCATTCACCTTGAGCGAACCGTCCGATGGACTTGCAGTCACTTCACGATCATCACTCGCAGCACATCCGCTGCATGGTGTCCGTCTCCGCCGCCGCCTGCCAACACAGCAACAGTGTCACCCGTTCGGACATGACCAGAGTCACGCGCCAACTCCACTAGGTGGTCCATCATTGCCAAGCTCTCAACCCTGTGTGGTGCAAGCAAAGGTGTTGCACCCCAACTCAGAGTGAGTTGCCGAAGGGTCTGCTCCAACGGCGTGAACGCAATGATCGGCATGCTCGGTCGGAACCGAGCAATCGAGCGAACAGTGAAACCAGATTCAGAGATACAGATAATTGCGTCCACGTTCATCTCGGTTGCTGCTCGCCAAGTGGCACCTGTCATGGCGTCAGTGATTCGCGCAGGGCCATCGCCTAGAGCTTCACTCCTGAGCAGACGGATCCGGCGAGCCCACGCGTCGTAATCAAAATCTTGATCAGCACGATCTGCGATTCTCGCCATGGTCGCCACGGCGTTGACTGGATCGTGGCCAACAGCGCTCTCTGCCGACAGCATCACTGCGGAACTCCCGTCGAACACTGCGTTTGCAACATCGCTGACCTCGGCGCGAGTAGGTGAAGGAGCTGTCACCATCGACTCCAGCATTTGAGTCGCGGTTATCACTGGCTTTCCAAGGGCTATGCACTCGCGAATGATCTGCTTTTGCACGTGGGGCAGTTCTTCAATCCCTAGCTCCGAACCAAGGTCACCACGAGCAACCATCAGAGCACCAGAGGCTTCGATGATGCCCTGAAGATTCTCTACTGCTGCCCGAGTCTCGATCTTTGCAACCAACAGAGGGCCGATCGGATGAGGCTCGGTGCCAGCTTTACGCATATCGGCACCCGAACGAACAAACGAGAACGCAACCATGTCCACGCCGACTTCTACAAACGCATCCAGCTTGACTAAGTCATCCGGAGTGGGCGACGCAATCCCAAGCCGTTCAGAAGGTACGTGCAAACCTGGGCGACCTTGTACGGGTCCGCCATGAGTAATTCGTGCGGTCGCCGAGTCACCATCTACCGACTCGATGACCAACGTGACGCTGCCATCCCCAACTGCGAGCAGGTCACCCACGTGAACATCAGACAACAGATTCTCATAGTCCACTCCAAGAGCCGATGCGTTTGAACTCTCTCGGCCCGGATACAACAAAACTGTGCTGTTGGTGGGTAGGTCAACTGCTGAATCCCCAAAGCTACCGAGTCGCACCTTGGGACCGGGCAGGTCGACCATGATTCCGACTGGCCGGCCGAGTTCAGCTGAAACTGCGCGAATCCTTCTGAATCGCTCCAAAGTCTCATCAACGGTTCCATGCGCAAGGCCAAGCCGTGCTACGTCCATCCCAGCTTCGACAAGTTGGCGAAGTACCACCTCGGAATCCGAGGCGGGACCGATGGTTGCGACAATTTTGGTTCGACGTGCCATGGCATCAGGCTAGGCCGATTCAGCAGCAATCAGGAATGCTTCCTTCTAGCGCTGAAACCATGCCGGAGTTGAGTGCACCTGTTAGTTCCGCGGAACGTCTTTCCAAGCTGCAACTTTGTCCACTCGAACATCACCAGGCAAGCCCAAGACCCGCTCACCGATGATGTTCTTGAGTACCTCTGAAGTACCACCCTCGATCGAGTTAGCTCTCGCACGCAGGAAGTTCTTGTACATGTCATCTGAGAACAGCGCATGCCGTGGACGACCAAACTCATAGGACTCGTACAGCATTCCTGCAGCGCCCATGATGTCTAGAGCGAGGCTATAGATCGCCTTGTTGTTCTCGGCCATGGCCAACTTGGCTACGGATCCCTCTGGACCGGGAGTTCCTGCTTTGCGAAGTTGAGAGGCACGGATATTGGTAAGACGATTCACCTCGGCCTCAACCCAGAGTTTGGTAACCAGATCACGCTGCACAGGATCTCCTGTTCCATGGCTCTGCCAGGTTTGCAGCAACTGCCCAATGGGCCCTGACCCACGTGGCGGCGTACCACCACCGATCGACACGCGCTCATTCATGAGCGTCGTAATCGACACGGCCCAACCACGACCAACATCATCAAGGCGCATCGAATCAGGGATTCGGACATCGGTGAGATACACCTCGTTGAACTCCGCCTCACCCGTCATCTGACGCAATGGCCTGACCTCTACACCGGGGGCGTGCATGTCCACAATGAATGCCGTGATACCGCGATGCTTTGGTAGTTCGGGGTCGGTGCGAGCGATTACCAGCCCATACGCCGAGATGTGAGCCAAGGTTGTCCACACTTTTTGGCCATTGAGTATCCACTCATCGCCGTCACGTTCGGCTCGCATAGCTAGGGAGGCAACATCTGAGCCAGCTCCTGGTTCAGAAAACATTTGACACCAGACGTGCTCGTTAGAAAACAACGAACGAAGCATCTTCTTTTGTTCATCGGTGCCGTGGACCTCGACCGCTGGAGCGCACATGCCATATCCAATCGGGTTCTTCGCGCCGCCGATGGGTGCACCCTGTGGACTCAAGGCTGAGATCACCTCTCTCTGGAGACCCGGGCTGACACCAAGACCGCCATTGCCCACTGGGAAGTGGACCCAAGCAAGACCCGCATCGAACTGCGCCTCGAGGAACTGCTGTTCCGAGCAACTCTGGGGCGGGCACTCTGTGAGCAAACGATCACAGGCCTCTTCCACCCTCTGTCGATCGGGATCAGTAGAAACCTGCTGCGATTCGAGAGCTGTCATACATCCTCCAAAGCGTTGGCCCGCCGGAGGCAGGAGCACTTGACTGGGTGGTCAATTTACCGCACGACCGCCTTGTTTGTTCAGTCAGCGTGTTAGTTCAGTCGTGCCCGGAGCTGTTGTGCGGCCCGCTCGTGGCCTTGGAGATTCGCAGGGTCCTCAAGGCGCAACCGGTCATGAACGTTCGCAGCATCTGTGAAACGGCCTTGGGTAGCGAGCAGCCCGGCTAGCTGCCCCAGAGCCTCCTTCGCATACCCAGGGATCACGCTTTGCAAGTTCAGGACACATTCGAGATTCTCAGGATCTCCCTGGTTCACAAATGCGGCGTACAGGTTGTTCAGCACTCGCATAAGAATCTGTCGAGGCTCAGCGGGCGCCAGAAACACCTTCTCAAATGTATGTTGGCTGCCATGCATGGCGTGAAAGAACTCACGCGCTTCCTGCGCGGAGAGCACTCTGCCTGCCTCGAATGGATCGAAGAACTGCCTCGAGTTCCCCACTTCGCCCATCAGGAAATGTCCGGGCATACCGATTCCAAAGAAATTGAATCCGCACCTTCGACCGATCTCGATTCCGAGAATCGTCAACGTAATCGGAATTCCCCTTCGGCGATCAAGCATCTCATTCAGCAGACTGTTCGAGGGACTCGAGTACTCCAGTTGGTCACCCTGAAACCCATCCGCCCCAAACAATTCCCGACTGAACTCAGCACCAGAGAGCCAGGAGATGTCTTGGCCCATCTCAAGGCGGTACTTGGCCGCTAGCCCTTCTGCGAGTTCGTCAAGCCTTGCTAGGAGTTGGGCTTCTGTGACCTTGCTTTGGAATGCACACGCTATGGCGGCAAGGCCGAGGTCAAGACGTGGTGATTCCTGCACACAAACCTGAGCGAATCGAGCAACTGCGTCCACCACAAGAAGGTACTTCCACCAGTGTGGGCTCGCGCAGTCCACTCGGGTTTCAGGCCTTGTCGGCCGAAGGCTTGAATAGTCAAGGCGATCCAAACGACTACCATCCGATAGCTGCGCGAGTTCAGCTTTGCGCAATCTCAACAAGGGGAACTTCAGTGACTGAACAACTTCTGTATCCAGGTGGATACGTCCAAGATCGCGGCGACCACCCTGCCTACATCATGGCCAGCACTGGGCTCACCGTGACATACCGAGAACTCCACGAACGTGCTACCCAGATTGCACACCTGATGCATTCACTTGGCCTACGGCCTGGGGACCATGTGGCTTGGTGCGCAGAGAACCACCCGTGGTATCTGTCCCTAGCCTGGGGTGCGCACTACGCAGGCTTGTACTACACCGCTATCTCATCTCGACTTACCCAAGAAGAGGTCGCCTATATCGTCAACGACTCTGGTGCACGCGTGCTGATCAGCACCCAATACAAATCAGAGCTTGCTCGCGAGTTGCTGTTGCTGACCCCGGGGGTTGAGCATCGCTACTTGTTAGATTCCACCATTGACGGTTACGAATCCTTCGAGGCTGCAGTAGAGGCACAGCCCCGAACTGAACTCATAGAACCGACTGAAGGTATGGACATGTTGTACTCCTCGGGTACCACTGGCCAACCCAAAGGCGTGAAGGTTCCGGTGCGTGATGTGCCACTCGGAACGGGCGACATGTTGTACATGCTCGTTGCCGGACTCTTTGGGGCGAACACCGAAACGGTGTACCTCTCCCCAGCACCGCAATACCACTCGGCTCCGTTGCGTTTCTCGATGCAGGTACAGAGGGCTGGTGGCACTGTGGTCGTTATGGAGCGATTTGATGCGCAAGACGCACTACGCCTGATTGAGAAGTACCAGGTGACCTTTGGACAGTTCGTGCCGACCATGTTCGTTCGTATGCTCAAGCTGACTGATCAGCAACGGGCCGTCCATGACATGTCTTCGCTCCAAGTAGTTATTCACGCTGCTGCGCCATGTCCAATTCCTGTCAAGGAAAAGATGATCGACTGGTGGGGACCGATCATTCACGAGTACTACGCAGGCACTGAGGGCAATGGATTTTGTTGGGCAAACTCCGAAGCTTGGTTAGCTCACAAGGGAAGCGTCGGACAGCCGCTAGCTGGCGTGCTGCACATTCTTGATGATGATGGCGAGGAACTCCCTGTTGGTGAAACGGGAACGGTGTTCTTTGAGTCAGAAGCGGCTTTCAGCTACCACAACGATCCAGACAAGACCAAAGAGTCCTATAACACCGCTGGTTGGTCGACCCTCGGCGACGTCGGGCGAGTCGATGAGGACGGGTTCTTGTATCTGTCGGATCGCAAGGCGTACATGATCATCAGCGGCGGGGTAAACATCTACCCGCAAGAGGCCGAGAACATTCTTACGATGCATCCGGCCGTGAGTGATGTGGCAGTGTTTGGCGTTCCGAATGAGGACTTTGGCGAAGAAGTAAAAGCCGTTGTGCAACCCGTCAACATGCCAGCAAACCCGGCCGAAGCGGCAGCTTTGTCAGCCGAACTCATCTCGTATTGTCGTGAGAGTCTGGCCGACGTGAAGTGCCCCCGCAGTGTCGACTTCCGTGAGGAACTTCCTCGTCACCCCACGGGCAAGCTCTACAAGCGACTCCTGAAAGACGAGTACTGGCAGGATGCGGGGCGAAGCATCTAGCAGGTTGGTTAGGTGCCTACTTCGTGAGTTCGATCAACCGCCTCGAGATCATTTCCAGTTCTCGACCCGCTGCCAACCAGCAACCTTTGTCCCAAGGTGACTGCTCCTGCGGCGCACACTCCCAGCACGGCTGCTAGCACCCATGCCGCAGAGTACGACCAATGCTCAGCAGTGAACCCGAACAGGACCGGTCCAACTGCTCCCCCGATGTAGACGCCCGTTTGGGTAATCCCAGTGGCCCGGCCCGGAAAACCAGGTGAGGCCCGAATCACCGACAGGTTAAAGAGTCCCGGCCAAGCCCACCCAGCGCCGAACGCGAGTGGCAATCCAATGAAATGCGCAGTTGGAGTCTGAGCGACAAAGATGAGAGAGGTACATGACCCAAGCAGGATCATGATGGCTACGACTCCGAGCAGGTTTCCTGTTTGCCGGTCGGCGTAACCACCAACTAGCAGTCTCACAAGAATCGAGATGAGACTACCGAGGGCTAACGCGTATCCGGCTGTGGCCGGGCTCACACCAGAGTTGATCGTTGACTCAACAAAGAAACCACCCAGGGTGATTGCTGCTGCCGTTGCGAAGGCCGCCGCCACAGCGAGCATGACAAGCGCACCTCTTGGTCCCCGCAGAGTATCTCGGTGCACTAGGTGCTCGCGATTATGTGCTGACTGCAAGTCAGATTGCACTCGAACTCGAACAGCTATCAGTGCAGCGACACCCAGGGCAGAACCAATAGCAAACACCCATCGCCACCCAAGAGTGAGCGCCACGGATGGAAGCAGAATTCCTGCAATGAGTGCTGCGCCAGGAATTGCTGACTGCTTCACGGCAAAGCCGATGCCTTGACGGCGAATGGGTAAGTTGCGGGCGATATAAACGTTTGCCCCGAGTTGCGCTGTCGCGTTACAGATTCCGGCAATCGCAGACAATGCAATAAGTGCAGCGAGATGCCGTGCACCAAGGGCGATGGCGAGATTAACTAGGCATGCTCCTAGGAGCGCAGTGCTCAACCCAATTTTGGGCCCGACACGATCCACCCAGCCTCCTACTCGAGAAGACCCCACTGCACTTGCCGCAAAAAACGAAGCAAAAACCAAACCCGCCGCAGCTTCGCCGTAACCCAATTCAGATCGAATCTCGACTGAGAGCGATCCTAGAAAAAATGCCGGCAGAATGGCAGCAACACTTGCGGCGGCGATAACTGGTAATCCACGCAGAGAGCGGTCAGGGAGTTCGACCTGTGCAGGAATCACAGGGTCACTCTTACATGCTGTGCCTGAGCAAAACGCGCAACTACCATTGCGGCGTGCGGGATCATGCTTTTTACCAACAAGAACATCCTCTTGCGATCGCCCATCGTGGAGGCACAGAGGCCGCTCCCGAGAATACGTTGGCGGCTTTCTCCGCTGCGACGCAGCTGGGGTTTACGCATCTAGAGACCGACGTACATGTGAGCGCCGACGGAGTACTCATCGCCTTTCATGATGACCAGCTCGATCGGGTCACCAATGAGCAGGGGAAGATCAGCGAGCTGAGTTGGGCGCAAATTTCTGAAGCGCGGATCGACGGGTCTGATCCCATCCCGACGCTGGCAGAACTTCTCGAGGCGTTTCCCTCTGCCTTCTTCAATATTGACGCTAAGTCTGATTCTGCTGTCGAGCCTCTCGCTCAAACCCTGTTGCAACATGAGGCAGTTTCACGCGCCTGCGTTGCGGCATTTTCGCATCGTCGCTTACTCAGGCTTCGCGAGCTCCTTGGACCCAAGCAGTGCACGGCAGCATCTCCAAAAGAGGTCGCTATGGTCATGGCGGCAGCGCGCCTGCGAAGCTCACCGCCGACATCGCCGGTCGACTATCACTGTGTTCAAGTACCCGTGAAGCAGAACGGTATTGCTTTGATTACCAAGGGCTTCGTGAAGACTGTCCATGAGCGCGATTGCCAGGTCCACGCATGGACAATTAATGAGCCAGAAGTGATGCACCAGTTGCTCGACCTTGGTGTCGACGGCATCATCACCGATCACCCGAGTCGATTACGAGCCGTGCTGTTAGAGCGCGACCAATGGAACTCCTAGACACCGATACCGGATCGACTCGGTCTGGTATGCGTGTTCCCACGCTGCTCGCCATGATCGTGCTGATTCTGGCTTGTCTGCTCACGGAACTGACCGTGGTTGGCAGCGCCAGCGCTCTGGAACGAAATGCCCCGCCGAGCCTTTTTCAGCAGCCCTCAGACCTCCAGCCCTCAGATCCCGCACCTGGTCAAGGGCTCTCTGCAGCAGTCGCTGCGGTGCCAGCAAACTCAGCGGGGCTTGACGCGGCTTTGGCTGCAGGAAAGAAGCTGACTGAGCAACAAGAGCGAGCGCAGCAGGAGTTGCTGCGAACTGATGAAGAGATTCAGGGAGCGACTCTGCGGCGAGAAGCTTCCACAGAATTGCTCGCTCGCAGGTCCGAACAGGTCACCAAGGCCGCCGAGACTCAACAGAAACTTCACGGCGCACTGCGAGTCATCGGAGTTGAGTGGTTCATCACCGGCTTCGGCAGGCTCTCTGCATTAAACCCCACGGTGAGTTCAGCGGAACGAGAACGCCTGGACCGAGCGCGTGTTCTGTCGGAGTCGGCAGCGAGTAGCACCATCAGCAAGGAGCGCTTCGCCCGCGAACTGCTCAAACAACTGCAACAAGAGCGCTCAGAGTTACAAAGCCAGCTTGTCGAGATTGAGGACTCCCTAGGTCAACTCACCACAAAGTCCCAGGGCCTGACTGCTGCACTGCAGCAACTCGGCGAACAGTTGACACAGAATGAACAACGTGTGGCCGAGGCGAGAATGTCGGCAACCGTTACTGGTACGGACTTGTCCACTGGCGCCCTCGACGCTTACTGGCGTGCTGCTGTTGCCCTCCAAGACACCGATCCAAACTGCGCAATCCCATGGTGGGCAATTGCGGGGATCGGCAGGACCGAGAGCAAACACGGCACATATCGCGGCGCATCACTTGGCAGGGATGGCCTTGTCTCGCCTCCAATCTTTGGTCCTGAGTTAGACGGTTCCAACTCCTTTGCAATCGTGCGAGATTCTGACGGAGGAGCACTCGACGGAACTGCAAGCACTGATCGAGCGGTTGGCCCCATGCAGTTTCTTCCGAGCTCTTGGAAAGCTGTGGCACGCGATGCAACGGGGGACGGCATTGCAGACCCGCAGAATCTCTACGACGCAGCGCTCACGGCAGGCATTTACCTCTGCCGAAAAGGCCCCGGGCTCAACCAAGAGGGACCACTTCGGACTGCCTACCTGAGTTACAACCGAAGCCAGCGCTACGTAGACATCGTGATGAGCCAAGCATTTGATTACCAGCGCTCGGTTCCGCTCGGTTGATTTTTGGCCTCAACGATTCTCTGCCTCAGCGATTCTCAGCCACAGCGATACTCAGGCACAGTTGTGCTCTGAGTTGTCATTGACTCAGCCGCCTTCGGATGTAGAGTCTGCTTACTGTGTGAAGAGCGTCACCTTTGCGGAACAGTCCCTGATTCATCCGGGCGGTTCTTCTGCGGCGGTTTTCTTCGCATCCCATATCACCCGCTCCAGAACATCTTGTCCTTAGGGGGAACACATGCAACGTCAAAAACGTAAGAATACAAAATCACTATTGGTAGTGAGCTCGCTTCTGTTTGTAGCTGTTCTCGCTGGCGCCTGCGGAGGCAGTAGCAGCAGCGACAAAGAACCAACTGGCGACGGCTCAGGAAAGCCAACCCCCGGCGGGACTCTGACCTACGCACTCGAGGGTGAGACTGCTGACGGATGGTGCTTGCCCGAAGCGCAGCTCGCCATCTCTGGCATTCAAGTGGCACGGTCCATCTACGACACCCTCACTGCCCCGAACGAAGATGGCGATTACGTGCCGTTCCTGGCTGAGACGATCACACCCAACGCCGATTACACCCAGTGGACACTGACGTTGCGGCCCAACATCACCTTCCACGATGGCACTGCTCTTGACGCAACGGTTGTCAAGAACAACCTTGACGCATACCGGGGCAAGTACCCGGCACGCAGCGTGCTGCTGTTTTCATTCGTCTTTTCAAATATCGCTGACGTGACTGTTGTTGACCCCATGACTGTCTCAATCACGACGAACACCCCATGGGCATCCCTGCCCGGAGCCTTGTTTGGTTCTGGTCGAGTCGGCATGGTCGCTCAGTCACAACTTGATGACCCGTCAACCTGCGACACCAAGCTCATTGGGACAGGGCCATTTACCCTGGTCAACTGGACACAGAACGAGAGTCTGGAACTCAAAAAGAACCCGAATTACTGGCAGAAGGATGCCGACGGCACCCAGCTCCCCTACCTTGACGAGATTATTTACAAGCCAACACCCGAGGCTGCTAGCCGTATCAACGGACTGCTCGCAGGTGACCTGAACGCCGTCCAAATGTCTGGCGGCGAGCAAATCGATCAGCTTCGCACAGAGACCGAGGCTGGCAACATCAACTCCTATGAGTCAGACAAGTTTGGCGAGGTTTCCTTCGGGCAGTTGAACACCTCAGTTGCACCGTTCAACTCCAAGACTGCTCGCCTTGCAGCCATCAAGTCCATCGATATGGAGGCTTATAACGCGACGGTCAACCTCGACGTCCTTCAAAATGCCAATGGCCCATTTGCTCCCGGCGGTATTGGCTACCTAGAGGACTCGGGTTACCCCACCTACGACCTTGCCGGGTCCAAGGCGCTTGTTGCTCAATACAAAGAAGAGACTGGCACTGACTTGGCGTTCACCTTGATTGCGACTCCCGACCCGGCAACCCAAGCGGCTGCTGCAGTTGTTCAGCAGATGGGCAAGGCTGCTGGAATTGATGTCACGATCACGGCTCTCGAGCAGGCCGCGTTGATTAGCACTGCCATCTCGGGCAAATACCAAGCCATGGTCTTCCGCAACTATCCCGGTGGAGACCCCGACGCCAACTATGTCTGGTGGAAGGGTGGCGGCAACCCCGTCAACTTTGGTCGCTATGACGATGCAGAGATCAATGCCTTGCTCGATGAAGGTCGAGCAACTCCTGACAAGGCAAAGCGTCAGGAGATCTACGGCGATATCAATAAAGAATTCGCCTCCGAGGGTTACAGCATCTGGTTGCAGTGGACCCTCTGGGATATTGCGACTGCGACTGATGTCTTCGGCACGCTTGGGCCAGACTTGCCTGATGATGCAGGCAAACCGTTCCCCGGTCTTGCCACAGGACACCCGGTTACCGGGATGTGGATCCAAAGCTAG
The DNA here is from genome assembly GCA_001025035.1 of Actinobacteria bacterium IMCC26207. Classification (GTDB taxonomy): domain Bacteria; phylum Actinomycetota; class Acidimicrobiia; order Acidimicrobiales; family Microtrichaceae; genus IMCC26207. The sequence continues at coordinate 377,204 of LCZK01000010.1, read as the reverse complement.
TTTCAAATAGCAGCTTGTACAACGAGTTAGTAGCACCTGCGGTGACCGGGGCACTTGCCCCGGTCACCGTGAATCCTTCGAAGTTTCGGAGTCGAAGACCACACCTAGTGGGAATTGGATCGAATGTTCATTCTGAAAAAATTTGGGCAACTCCTAGTCACAGTCATTCTTGTGACTTTGTTTGCTTCGCTCCTCCTTGAGTTGCTTCCCGGCGATCCCACTGAAGTGCTCATTCCTTCTGGCAGTGACCAGCAGCGAGAAGAACTTCGCCAAGAACTCAAGTTGGATCAATCCTTTGCAGTTCGTTACAGCACTTGGCTCGGCAACTTCGCCACTGGAGATATGGGCAACTACTACACAGTGAGTTCTGATCGACCGGTATCTGATCGGCTCTGGCAGTCGCTTCCGGTCTCCCTACTCCTGATGTTCTATGCCCAGATGCTTGCATTGATCTTTGCGATTCCCTTGGGGGTAATCACGGCGTATCGCAAGGGAACCTGGTTGGATCGAACTTCTAATACTGCGGCGTTCGCTATGCTTGCTATCCCCAACTTCGCTTTAGGCTTCTTGTTGCAGTACTACTTAGGGGTCAAGCTCGGCTGGTTTAAGACCAGTGGGTACGCATCACCCAACGAGAGCCCGATCGAGCACCTTCAGTACATGATTCTTCCCACGATCACGTTGGCCGTGGGTCAGATTGCCATTTACATGCGCTTGCTCCGCAGCGACATGATCGCCACCCTGCAGCAGGATTTCATCCTGATGGCTAAGGCCAAGGGCCTGAAGTCAAAGCGAATTCTGTTCCGCCATGCGCTGCGACCATCTTCACTCACGCTGCTGACTGTGGCCGGGCTCAATATCGGAACCTTGATCGGTGGGGCACTCATTGTGGAAGTGGTGTTTGCACTTCCGGGAATGGGCCTGATGCTCTTTGAAGCCATCAGTCGGCGACAAATCGTTGCGTTCCAATCCATGGTGGCTGTTATCGCCATTCTCTACATTCTGGTGAATTTTGCCGTAGACCTGTTGTACACCGTTCTCGACCCACGGATTCGTAATGCAAACAAATCGTGATACTTCGATAGCCCATCTTGATCCATCCTCACTGCCCACCATTGAGGCGATCGAGGCACCCTCCTCGCATACTGTGCGCGGGGATCGCCTCGGTACGGCAGCTTGGGTTGCAATCGCGTGGATTGCGTTTCTTGCGCTCTTAGCAATCCTTGCGCCGGTTCTACCAATACCCGACCCAAATCAGTCGTTCGTGGCCCTGGCCAGAAAGGGCCCAGCAGCCGGCCACTGGTTCGGCGGCGACGCAATTGGGCGCGATCTGCTGTCAAGGATTATCTGGGGGACACGATCCTCGTTCATCGTTGGATTCGGAGCTGTGGCCTTTGGCCTTTTGATTGGCGGCATGCTCGGGCTGATGACCGGTTTCTTTCGGGGGAAAGTCGACGGATTCATTACCCCGCTCATGAACGTGCTGCTAGCAATCCCGCAGTTCGTTCTAGCGCTTTCACTGGTCACCGTGCTTGCGAGTGGCGCCGGTGTCAACTCAACTCGTCGCCTCGCAGTGGTTGTCGTAGGACTCGGCATCGTGTCGATTCCGTTGCTCGGGCGAATCACACGGGCAAACACACTTGCATGGTCGGAGCGGGAGTTTGTGCTTGCGGCCAAAGCGATGGGGGCAAAGAACGGTCGGATCATGTTGCGAGAGGTCCTGCCCAATGTGATGCCCGCCATGTTGTCGATCTCATTACTGGGCGTGGGAATCGCAATTGTGGCGGAGGGTGGTCTGAGCTTGTTTGGCGTGGGCGTTCAGCTGCCGATGCCTTCTTGGGGAAATATCATCGCCGAGGGGCGCGGGCAGATGCGCAACTCTCCGCATATCGTGATTTTCACCTCGTTGATTCTGTTCCTGACTGTCATGGCTTTGAACTTCCTCGGAGACGCCGTGAATAGACGCTTCGGCGTGAGGGAGTCTGTGCTGTGAGCGTTCAAACGCCGATCAGCGGCCTCCCAACACCGAGTGGTACCCCAGGTGCTCCAAAGCTTCTTGAAGTCCGCGACATCGTGACGCGATTTACGACAGATCGGGGCTCACTCACGGCAGTGAACGGAGTGTCGCTCTCTCTCGAGCGAGGTCGAACCCTTGGAGTGGTGGGTGAGTCCGGCTCTGGGAAGTCCGTGTTATCCCGCTCGATCATGGGCTTGCTACCTCGCTCGAATACTGAGCGCTCCGGAAAAGTGATCTTTGAAGGTAAAGAGATTTCTGGACTGAACGACTCTGAGTATCGCGAGCTCTGGGGGGACGAGATGGCGATGATCTTCCAGGATCCAATGACTGCGTTGAACCCTGTCATGAAGGTTGGCCTACAGATTACGGAGTCCCTCCGCTTTCATCTGAACATGAGCAAGTCCGATGCCAAGGACACAGCTGTTGCGCTACTCAAAGCCGTCAAGATTCCCGAGCCTGAAAAGCGGTTCTCTTCCTACCCACACGAGATGTCAGGTGGAATGCGGCAACGTGTCGTAATCGCGGTCGCTCTTGCCTGTGGGCCGAAGCTGCTCTTCGCTGACGAACCAACTACTGCGCTAGACGTGACAGTGCAGGCTCAGATTCTTGACCTGCTAGCTGAGCAACAACGCGAGCGTTACATGGGAATGATCTTGGTTACTCACGACCTTGGTGTTGTTGCTGGGCGAGCCGACGAGATTGCGGTGATGTACGCCGGCCAAATTGTGGAACAAGCGCCAACGGCTCTGCTCTTTAGCGAAATGAAGATGCCTTATACCGAGGCACTCATGTCAGCTATTCCCAAGCTCACAGACGCCTCTCATACTCGCCTTGCGGCTATCGGCGGGCGTCCGCCAGACCTAGTCAATCCGCCAAAGGGTTGTGCGTTTAGTCCACGGTGCCCCTATGTGCAACCAAGGTGTCATGAGGAGTCCCCCACCTTGACCCCTTCGCCTACGGCACCTGAGCACCTCTTCGCCTGTTTCTACCCCATTGGATCGCCAGAAACTGAAGAAGTGCGGCTAAGGATTGCTGCACAGAGACTCATGGCTACGGCTCCGGAATTTGTTGCTGCACCAGCACATGGCTCCGCCGATGCGGAGAGTGCAGCAGTTCCCGCACCTCCAGAGCAGACAGAGGGTATGTAGACATGGCAGGAAGCGGAACGGCGCACCTTCGGCAGCCCTCAGAAACACTGCTACGGATTCAGAATCTAGTGGTCGACTTCCCGGCAGGCCGTGGAAAGAAAGTGTCTGCTGTTAGCAACGTCTCGTTCGACATTGCGAGTGGGGAAACTCTCGGCCTAGTTGGCGAATCAGGTTGTGGAAAGTCCACCACCGGCAAAGCGATTATGCAGCTTCCACGCCCGACTCGTGGCGAGGTCACCCTTGACGGAACTGACCTGTGTTCTCTGCGGGGCGAGCAGCTTCGCAATACACGTCCAAGACTGCAGATGATCTTCCAAGATCCGATTAGCTCGCTGAACCCCCGACGCACCGTGATGCAAATCGTTGAGGAACCCCTCAACATCTGGAAAATCGGCACCCCTGAGGAGCGGCGTCTCAAGGTAGAAGAGGTTCTCTCTGCTGTTGGTATTGATCCCGATGCTGCCGCCGAGCGTAAGCCGCACGAGTTCTCTGGTGGTCAGTGCCAGAGGATCTCCATAGCTCGGGCTGTTATTACCGAGCCTTCGGTGATCATTTGCGACGAGCCTGTCTCTGCATTGGACGTGTCCGTGCAAGCTCAAATCCTCAATCTTCTTGAAGATATGAAGGCTCGCTATGGCCTGACCTTGGTGTTCATTGCCCATGACTTGGCCGTGGTGAAGAACGTATCTGACCGTGTTGCTGTGATGTACCTCGGCAAGATGTGCGAGATCGGTAGCCCGGATGCGCTCTATGCCGCGCCGGCACATCCCTACACGCGAGCGCTGTTAGCGGCTATCCCGTTGCCCGACCCCAACGCGTCGCTTGACACCGAACATCATCTAGAAGGTGATCTGCCTTCGCCGATCTCGCCTCCAAGCGGATGTAGGTTTCGCACCCGCTGCCCACTTGCACAAGAAATCTGCGCACAAGTTGAACCCCAGATGCAACACGTGACGGGTGACCAGTACGTTGCGTGTCACTTTCCCCTGCAGGCCGTCTCCGAGGTGCCCGTAGCTCTCAACCAGTGAGGCTGCATCACCACCGGAGTACTTGGGGTACTAGCTGACCATGGAACTCAATGTGGCCAGCATCTGCGAGGCAATCGCAGCCAGGCAGCCAGATGCTGATTGTGTGATCTTTCGTGACCGAGTCTTGAGCTGGGCCCAGGTTCACGACAGGACCCGAAGGTTGGCTCAGGTTATTCACCAAGCCGGAATTGGGCCCCAAGGGGCCGCTGAGCGGGTTCGTCCACAGCACCTGAAAAACTGGGAATCCTCGCAGTCCCATCTGGCTCTCTACATGCTCAATGGCAACGAATACCTTGAGTCCATGCTGGGCTGCTGGAAGGCAGGAACAGTCCCCTTCAACGTGAACTACCGCTATGTGGCCGAGGAACTGCGCTATTTGCTCACGGACTCTTCAGCAGAAGGAATAATCGTTCACGAACGGTTTACACCCGTGCTCAAAGCTGTTCTACCAACCCTGAAGAACCAGCCGAAACTCATCTTGCAGGTTGCCGACGGCTCGGACTGCGGACTGCTGGAAGGGGCAGTTGATTACGAGTCTGCGATTGCAGATGCAAGTCCCACCTTGCCGAGTTTTCTGACTGAAGGCTGGTCTGGGGATGACATGTACCTGTGTTACACGGGTGGTACTACAGGAATGCCCAAGGGTGCCATGTGGAGGCAGGCAGATTTCTTAGTTGCTGCCCTTGGAGTTCGCAGCCGTACCGGCCATGAGTTTTTGAGTCTTGAGCAGGTTGTTTCCGAAGCAACCGGTCGAGTTCGAGCACTTCCGGCTCCCCCACTCATGCATGGCGCAGCGCATTGGAATGCCCTGTCTGCATGGGTGGCTGGCGGAACTGTCATCATCCAAAGCGTGGTTGACCATTTCGACCCTGAGGATGTGCTCCTGACTGTCGAGCAAACTGCTGCCACCTCGTTGCTCCTAGTTGGAGACCCCATGGCTAGGCCGCTAGTGGATCAGCTTGGCAGAGATCGAGAATCCGGCCGCTCAAGAGAACTGAGTTCGCTTCGGCATGTGTTGTCCGGTGGTGCGGTTCTTTCGCCGGCTATCCAGAATCAGCTCCTAGAGTTCTTACCCGAGATCCAGATTTTCGATGTCTTAGGATCCACTGAATCTGGAAGGCAAGGCGTTGCGCGTCGCTCTTCGTCGAGTAGCGGCACCACGCGGTTCACCCCAGCTGATACCTCTGTGGTTCTGAGCGAGGACCTCAGTCGGCTGCTGACACCTGGCGAGGATGAGTCAGGCTGGCTTGCCCAATCTGGACGCGTGCCACTCGGCTACCTCGGCGACCAGACAAAGACCGAGGCAACATTTCCTAGGATTGAGGGAACCCGCTACGCAATTCCTGGTGATCGAGCACGTCTATCTGCAGATGGGACGCTCGAACTACTCGGTAGGGACTCAGCATGCATCACGACTGGTGGCGAGAAGGTCTTTGCCGAGGAAGTCGAGACTGCTGTCAAGGCACATCCAGCTGTCTTCGATGCAGTGGTATGCGGACGGCCTTCGGAGCGCTTTGGTCAAGAAGTCGTTGCGATTATTCAGCTGCGGAGCGGCGCAAGTGCGAGCGATGAACAGATTCGTGCAGTAGCGGCTGAGCACATCGCCCGCTACAAACTGCCACGGGCGATTTTGCGGCGCGATCGGATTCTCCGCTCCCCCTCGGGCAAGGCCGATTACCGGTGGGCTGCCGAGCAAGCCCGGCTCGGTTAGTCGAATCGCGTAGTACCCCGCCCGGAAACACGGATTGAGTGGGGGAATTATTCCTTGGTTGCTACAGCATTTGGAGTGACATTCATCTTTGGTTCGTAGGCCTCTGACTCGACCTCACGAGCTTCTCCACCAACCTGCACACGCAGAGTCGTTCGGCATGAAGTACAAGGCCCATAGAACTCCTCGGTGACATCTAGGCGGCATCGAGGACAAGTGAACTCAAGTTGCTGTCCGTCACCGACATCAACTGAGTCCTCGGCAGACTGCGAGTTGAGGGTTTCACCATGGGCGTCAGGTGTGGCTGCTTCATTCTCGGTCACCCTGTGAGCTTGCCACGAAGTACGCACCTCGGGCGCTACTGCCGGTGATGTCGAGCTCCTTTGATTGGCCATCTGTGGAAACCCTCACTCCCATCCCCAGCTCATCCCCCTGATCTCAACTGGATTTCCCCCGAAAATACTGCTGAATTCACATGGTTAGGCCTCTAGCGATCCACAGGGGCAACATTCTAAAATCTACTCATGAACTCCGCTATTGCATCCAACAGCTCCCAAGGAACCCAGTTTGAACTTCACCTTGCGGATGGGACAGTTCAACGGGTTGAGGGCGCAGATGCCTACCAGCAAGAACAGTCAATGACCACCTTCTTTTGCAGCAACGCTGGTCGGCAGACGGTGGACTGCTGGTCGGTTCGCGTTGCAAGCTTTCGCACGGATGGCATTCTGTGGATTCGGCGCATTGAGGCCGTCGCCGCAGAGGTTCGTCACTTGAAGCCCGCATGACGGAGCCATTCAGCCGAGGCTTGTAGTCCTGAAGGGGGACCGCTCGACGCGGCTAAATCTCATGCATGTGAATACCAGCCAAGGACCCCCACGCGGTAATCTCCAGTGCGGGCCGCTCCGAGCAGTCGGCCACCTACTTATGACAGAACCCACTCCAGAGAACTCACCCACAGCCGCCAACTTAAACGTCCTAGTAATTGGGGCTGGTCCGGCAGGCCTGACAGCAGCATTTGAACTCGAAAAGGGTGGAGTTCACAGCACCATTCTTGAAGCTGACGACATCGTCGGGGGAATCTCGCGTTCAGTTGAACGGGACGGGTACCGCTTTGACATCGGTGGCCACCGCTTCTTTACCAAGGTGCCCGAAGTCGAAGCCCTCTGGCACGAGATCCTGCCAGATGAGGACTTTTTGCTGCGTCCGCGCATGAGTCGGATCTACTACGGCGGCAAGTACTACGACTACCCCATTAAACCGGTGAACGCACTAGTAAACCTAGGTCCCATCGAGGCCGTGCGATGTATCGCATCAGCGCTCTGGGTTCGGATTCGTCCGCCCAAAGAGCAAAAGACCCTCGAGGATTACATCGTCGCAAATTATGGTCGCCGGTTGTTTGATCACTTCTTTAAGACCTATAACGAGAAAGTTTGGGGTGTTCCAGCATCAGAACTCTCCGCAGACTGGGGTGCTCAGCGAATCAAGGGCATGTCGCTTTTTGCAGCAGTCTGGGAGCCGATTCGAGCCAAGTTTGCTGGCCGCCGCAAAGGTTCCGCGCAAGTCACGAGCCTGATCGAGGAGTTCCAGTACCCCAAATATGGCCCCGGAATGATGTGGGAGCGCTGCACTGAACTGGTTCAGGCCTCTGGATCAACAGTTCAGATGGAGACTCGGGTTGAGAGGGTCGATCACGCAGACGGGGCAGCAACTTCAGTCTGGGCTCGAACCAAGGGTGGGGACTTAACGGAGTACCCAGTCGATCATGTTGTCTCCTCTATGCCGTTTCCGTTGTTGCTCCGGGCTATGAGTCCCCAGCCGCCCGAAGAGGTGCTGAGCGCTGCTAAGGATCTTCACTTCCGAGACTTTCTGACGGTTGCTCTCGTCGTGCCAGAGACCGCTGGCTTCCCGGACAACTGGATCTACATTCACTCCCCTGATGTGATGGTTGGACGTATTCAGAACTTCGGTTCTTGGTCGCCGTACCTAGTGAAAGATGGCAAAACCTGCTTGGGGTTGGAGTACTTCGTCTTTGAGGGCGACGAACTCTGGAATGCCACGGATGAGGAACTCATCGCTCGTGGTACACGGGAACTTGCTGCCCTGGGTCTTGGTGACCCCTCAATTGTCGAGGCTGGCTATGTAGTTCGTCAGCCAAAGGCCTATCCGGTCTATGACGAGTTCTACGCCGATAACGTTGCTGTGCTCAACGATTGGATTGTCGAACATACACCGAACGTGCACCCGGTCGGACGCAACGGAATGCACAAGTACAACAACCAGGATCACTCCATGCTGACTGCATTGCTATCCGCTCAGAACATATTGGGTACTGGCGATCACGATATTTGGACTGTGAATGTGGACGAGGATTACCACGAGCAGTCAGAGGGCCAAAACGGCTCTACCAGCACAGGTCGAGATGCACCCGTCATTGCTCGTGACGCTGCTCGGGCTAGCTCACGCTTGGGCTAGCAGATCACAGCTGGTTGCCCGCACGAAGCACCTCCGGAGCCAGCCAATTTGCTATCTGTGGTGAGTATTCGTCGGTGTAGTGCAGTCCGTCTGGACGAGCTTCGGTGTTCAGGTCCCCACCAGGCTGGTCGGCCATCCAGCTTCCAAGATCAACGAGGGTAGCAACACCGGGACGCAGCGAGACTGCCTCGGCAAGGATCTGATTCAGGCGGTCTATTCGAGCGGGGTCAGACTCGGGAAGGTTGCTAAAGCCTTGATCGAGTCCCGCGTTGATATGAGCCTGTGTCAGAACCTGAACTCTGGCGCCCGTGCTTGCGAGCAGGTCAATGGCTGACAGAAACTCCGACAATATGTAGCGATCTACCGCGGGGTCGCCAATATGGCGGAACCGACTGTCTCCGGGAAAGCGTCGGTCTACAACTTCCCAGATGCTTGAAGAAAGAAGCACTATGTCCGGTTGAAACCCATTGAGCCAGCCAGGAATCTGCCGACTCCAGTCACAGTCATCTCGAAAAGAATCAAGGTCCTGTTGAAAGCGAAACCCTCCTCCTCGTGCAATCGGACAGCCAAACTGAGCCGCATTGAACACGCTGATCTGTTTCGTGGATTCTGCCCACTTCTCTAGGCCAAACCCGTAGCCGTGAGCAACCGAATCACCTACCACCAACACGCTGGGTCTGACCTGAGGGGAAAGCTGCCTTCGGGGCGTAACCACCGGTGCCTCAGGAAGTGGGCGTTGCAAGTCCAATACCCCACCGGATTGTGGCAGGGTAGCCAACTCCGCAGCAGCACTGGGGACGTTCACTGCGCCACGGAGTTGTTCTTCGATCCATTCCCGCAGCAGGGCAGCACCGCTCGCGCTCACACCGACCCCGTCGGGTCGCAGCGAACTATCGAACTCACCCTTGGGCCATCGCTGCATCGCAGTTGCTAGGTCTAAGAACTGCAGTCCACGAGTTTGCGCCACCTCTGCTAGCAGCGCGTTGTAACGATCGATGCGGAAGTCCTCATTCTCGGCAAACCCAGGCCCCGGTGCACCCTGCAGCGCAGCAAGACCCTTGGCAATGCGAAGAACCTCCCTATCTGGGTCAGGCTCAGGCGCGGGGTCCGGAATGACTGCCGGCGCAGCCGTATTTCGCATGTGCGGCACACTGAGCAATACGACCTTGGTCCCCGTTGCAGAGAGTTGATCCACAAGGTCAGCAATGTCAGTGCGGATGAGGTCATCAATTTGGGGGGAGTCCGAAAGCTGCCATGGGGATTCGATTGCAAGCCTGCGAGGCGAGACATCGCGTATGGAACCCACAACGAGCACGTACTCGGGCTTCTCCGCCTGAACCGATGAAATCCACCCCTGCCGCACTCCGGCGCAACGCTCGGCGTCCCGCTCGACTCGCCCGTCCGAAAGAGAAACCCAGCCGCCAAGGGCCAAGCCGCAGTGAGCTACGCCGTGCGCCGAATTTTGTAGACCGCCAGATTCTCCAGCGGTTGCAGTGACGGATTGAATGAATTCATCACCAATCGACAGCGTGCGCAGTGGTGCGGGAGGAGGCAAGGTGGTTGACACAGCCGGAGAGAGCGCCGAGGCCAAACGCAGCGAGGATGGCTTGTCAAGATTACTCGTGGTCAGGAAACTGCCCACGAGTACTACCACTGCCGCTGCAGCACCTGCTACCAACACGGCACGGCCTTTGAGTCGGAGGCCTAGTCGCACCGGGTTCTCGAGCATGCGAAACATGATTGCTGCGCAGGGCAACGTCACGGCGAGACGCAGCCCAAAGAGTGGCCATTGTGAGAGTCCGGTTCGGGCCGGCGTCAACCATAAGAAAATTGGCCAGTGCAGCAGATACACCCCGTAGCTGATACGGCCCAGCCACAGCAGCGGAGCCAACGACAGCGCCCGGCTAAAAATGCTCTTCTGCAGGCCAGCAGAGATGATTACTGAGGTACAGACAGCCGTCAGGAGGAATCCCCAGGGATACAACCAGTCGCTTCGCAGGCGAGCGACGTGCCACAGCCATACCGTGATACACGCTGCAAGGATGCCGAAGAGCACCAAGACTCGTTGCAGCACAACGGAATACACCTGAGTCCGACGCAGTGTGAAACAAGCTAGGAGTGCGCCCATCAGAATTTCTGCCGCACGGGTCTCAGTACCGAAATAGGACCGGTCAATTGCACCCTGTGCAAGCAATCCGTTTGCTGTGGCCGACAGGACAATAAGCCCTGACAACACCATGGCGAGCAGTCGTAGGCGCTTGCGTTGGGTACCTCTCCCCTTCAACAACAGGACTCCCATGACAATGAGGGGGAGGATCACATAAAACTGCTGCTCTACTGCAAGACTCCAAAAGTGCTCCAGTGGGCTAGGCGCAGCAAACTGCGCGCCATAGGAACGGTCAGCCCGGATGAAATGCCAGTTCAACAATGACAGCAGCGAGTAAGGCACATCAGATCGCAGATCACGAAGCTGCTCCGTGTCCCACACTCCTGCAGCCCCCATTGCAATGACGAGGGCGATCGTGACCCAAGCTGCGGGGAGAAGTCGGCGACCGCGACGAGACCAGAACCTGCGGTAATCAAGCTTTCCAGCAGAGACCCACTCCCGAAGCAGCAAAGAAGTGATCAGGAAACCTGACAGGGTAAAGAATGCAGACACACCAAGGAATCCACCTGGAAGCCACCTGAATCTTGCGTGGTAGAACAGCACGGCAAGAACTGCGAGCGCACGCATGCCATCTAGCGCTGAAACCTGGCCAAGTGGGGCTACTGGAATTCCTTGCAGGCGGATGCCGCTCAGCTGAGTTGAAGTGTTCTCAGCACTTGTTGGAGAGGACCCGCTAGGGGCAGCTACGTCGGCCGTACCCATGATCTACTCAACAGTAGGTGGGCCACTAGGTTGAATTTTGGACATCAAGTATTTCCCGGGTGCAGTCTGACGCAGCCGTTCCGAGACTCGGGGCGCTCGAAGTGCTAATCCCCACCAAGTAACCCTGAGTTCCGTCTCTACCATGGTTCGAAGCACAGCCATCTTTGAAGCCCCCGCAACACGATCCACAAACACAATCGGAAGCTCAGTAATCACCAAGTCGGCAGCAGAAAGCCGATACGCGGTCTCAATCTGAAACAAGTAGCCATTCGCTGTTGTTCCATCGATATCAATTCGCTCAAGTGCAGTTGCCCGGTAGGCACGAAATGCAGTTGTCGCATCAGCCATTTCCAGTCTGAGCATGGCCCTGGCATAGGAATTGCCCCACTGCGAGAGCTGCCGCCGAAGCCATTTCCAGTTCGGAACCGAGCCGCCCGGCACGTAGCGCGAACCTATAGCCACATCGGCTCCGTTATCCACAGCTGTGATCAGCCCTGGCAGCACACTCGGATCATGTGAAAAATCTGCATCCATCTGGATAATCACCTCATAGTGAGCATCCAACGCATGGCGGAATCCGTGGCGGTAGGCAGCGCCCAAACCTGCCTTGCCGGGACGGTGAAGCACCTCGATACCTCCCAACTCGGCTGCCGCCGCATCTGCAATACGGCCCGTTCCATCTGGGCTGTTGTCATCGCAGACAATCACATGCAGGTCTGGGCAAAGATCCCGAATTCTCTCGAGCAGGGGCCGGATGTTCTCGGCTTCCTGATATGTGGGGATCACAAGGGTTCTTTGCACGTAGAGACTGTACCGTCAGGCGATGCTTTGCCTTGCTTTGCTTTGGTCGGCTTCGCCCGATTTCCTAGCTAGCGGCAGCGTTGATACAGCGAAAACATGTTGGCTTCAGTAACCATGCAGTAGTGATCCTTCACCACCTGATTGGGTGCAGGGGAGCCTGAACCCGCACTCTGATTGGGCTCAGTCCAACCAGACCAAGCATCGGACAGAATAAGCCAGTCATTTCGGAGCAGCTCTGCCGCAAGACCGGAGTCCTGTGCGTCTGCTAGGCCGGGATCCATCTCGATGTACCGAGTACCGGGCGGCAACTCCGGAAATAAGTAATAAAAGAACGCATCGCTGTAGTTCGCCCGCGAGAGATCTGTAGGCCCCACAATGAGCGACTCCCCCGGCTTAGAGCGTTCGCTGAGGCTGTCTGTGACTGCTTGTGCATCCTCAGCGCCCTCGGCGCTACCAAAATAAAAGACCCTGCCATTCCGGCTGATCTCGTAGCCAAACTGATTCCGGCCAAAGGTCTGACCGACTAAATCCGCGTAGGTTCGCAGTGGGTAGAACGGGATGACGGCCAGCAAAATCAAAGCAATTGGCAGGGTGGCCAACCATGCGCTTCTGCCAACCTCCCAGGTTGGCCTGGCCTGCTGAATGAGCACCGCAACTGCTGGAATGCATAAGGCAAACGAAATCCCGGTCACCCAAGACAAATGTGCCGTATCGGGGCGTTGTACTGCTTGGGTAATCAGTGCGGCGCAGAACAGCGCTGCGGGCCACAGTGCAGTGGTCCGCTGCGAACTGAGTTCCCGCTTGCGCAGGCGCCATGCACCGAAGAGCACCAACAGAATTGACGCAGGTACCAGAAAGAACCACAAAAAGATTTGATGCGAGAGTGCTGGCATTGGAAGCGGCCAGCCAGAAAGCCGCAGCGCTCCGGCTCGCTGCAAAAATCCGTCTACCTGATTCCAAGAGGGTGGTACCGGTAGCGACCGGCCCGCTCGAAGTTTGAATACGGGGTCAAGAAACATTCCCTCGAATGCTGCACCTACTCCAGAGATCAATATGTGGGGTATGTACAAGGCCAGAGTTGCGACTCCCCCAAGAATCAAACGGATTCGTTGGGGCTTGCCGAGTCGGAACATCATGGCTACGGATCCAATGCCAACAGCTATGACCAAGTCCGGCCGAAACAGCAATGCTGCTCCGGCTAGAACTCCCGACAGCACAGCTAGAGAGTTCGCATGCTTGATATTCGGCCGACACGCTGCAGCACCAACTGCCAGAGCACACACAGCGCAGGCCAAGGCGCCATTCCAAGCCATTGCCGACAACCCAAGAGGGCCAATCAAAATGACGAGCGACACTAACGCCGCAGCAGTTGCGATACGCCTGCCAAATGGCTTGAGTAGTGCAAACATCCCGAAGGTAACCCCTGCGTGTTGCAGAAGGCCCACCGAGCGCTCGACTGTAATGGTGGTTCCAAAGATCTTGTAGATCCCTGCAAGGAGCCAGAGCGAACCTGGCCCATACAGATGCAGGAAGTCGCGGTGTGGGAACCGACCCTGAAGGATCTGCTCTGGGAACGCCAACATGAAACCCTCCTCCATCGGAGGGCCCTGGTAATGAAGCAACCCCCACACTGGTAACAGAAGGGCACAGGCGATGATGACTACAGAGAGAACATCTCGAGTTCGCTCAGAGAGCGCGGAAATCGAGGCTCTCATTGCGAGTCGGTAGGTCGGTTGATCCTGAAGAGCACCGCTCGACCATAGACCCACTGAGAGGTGATCCTTGGCCATTGGAATCTCTCAGGGCCTGCGATGTGTCAAGGTGAAGGGGTCAGATTTGTCGAGGAGGACAAAGATTCGCGTCCTAGTGATTATCCCTGCACTGAACGAGGCATCCACCCTGCCTTCCGTTTTAGATTCATTACACGCGGCCGTCCCCGAGTACGCGGTTGTTGTTGTTGATGATGGCTCCACCGACGGTACGGCCGATGTCGCCCGAGCCCATGGAAGTGCTGTTCTGGTATTGCCATTCAACCTAGGAATCGGCGGGGCCTTGCGCACGGGGTTTCGATATGCAGTGCAACAGGACTTTGATGCAGCAGTGCAGCTCGACGCTGACGGCCAGCACGACCCCACCATGATCCCCAAGCTCATCGCTGCCCTTGATGGCGCTGACTTTGTCGTGGGAAGTCGCTTTGCAACCAAAAATTCATATGAGGTAGGCCTGACCCGACGTAAGGCCATGCAGTTGCTCGAGTTCTCGATGCGAGTGTTGTCCGGTCGGACATTTACCGATACCAGTTCAGGGTTTCGGGCATTCGGCCGACCAGTGCTCGAGTATTTCGCCCGGAGCTACCCGTCGGAGTACATGGAGTCAGTTGAGGCACTGCTCGCAGCCAACTACGCCGGCTTTCGGATTGCTGAAGTACCAGTCCAAATGCACCAGCGCGCAGGTGGCACCCCGTCGGCTATGCGGTTCAAGCTGATCTATCACTACGTGCGCGTCATGTTCACGATGTTTACCCGGGCAAGCCGCAGGCGAGCACCTGCGCCCGAGAACCGCACTGTTGAGGCCACAGGCGCCGAGTTGTCTGAAGGAGGGCAGAGCGCATGAATCTAGGTTTCAATTTCACCCAGCTGCAGACACTTTTCGCAGCCGAGACCACCGAGCCTGTTGGCAACGGCGCCCTTACGACTCGAGCCCACGTATTTGTTATAGCAGTCACCCTATTAAGTGTGTTCTTTATTGTCCGCTTGGTACGACGCCACAAGCTTCGAACGAAGTACTCACTCCTCTGGATTGCCGTTGCAGTAGCGCTAGCGACGATCGCAGTATTCCCGGGCTTACTCGAGGCCGTTTCTCAAGCTGCGGGTGTCTACTATCCACCAGCCACGTTCTTGATTCTCTCGGTGGGATTCCTCTTCTTGATCGTGGTGCACTTCTCTTGGGAATTTTCACGGTCCGAAGAGCGCATCAGAACCCTGGCCGAAGATCTGGCACTGCTGCGCGCTGCTCATGAGGAACTGACTGAGCAAATGCGAGCTCAGACTTCCGGCTCGAGTTCTGAAGATGCCGATTCCGAGCCCTAAGTCCTGAGTCCTGCGTTCTCGGTTGTGCGCCAGATTTAGCGAGTTGAACGCGCAACGACAATGAGTCCGTCGGCTGCATAAGGCCGGCCAAGTTTTCCGAGAAGGCGTTCCGCCCCAAGGACCATCCTGGCACCAAGTCCAAGAACTTTGACCCGACCCTTGAGGGCCGCAAACTCTTTCAGAACGGGCACATAGGTTGCTACCTCCTCGGTCTCCCATCCGTGGCGACGCAGCAGATTGGTCAGGGTGTAGCAGGAGTACAAGGTGACGTGATCTGGATGATTGACCTCATAGCCAGCGAGCGCAGCGGCACCGGCATTGAGCAGACCGCTGGCGTTTGGAGTCGTTACCACAAGCCGCCCTCCAGGCTTCACGAGTGAATGCAGACCCTCCAGAAAGGATCCGCTGTCATCAAGGTGCTCAATAATCTCACCCGCCACAATCAAGTCTGAGGGTTCAAGGCCAAGCGCTGCTACTGCCACATCATCAGAACAATCAACTGTGTAGGCCTCAAAACCCATTTCTTTTGCCCGCTCAACCCCTGCTTCATCAAGGTCTAACCCAATCAAAGAGGCTGCAGAGCGGTCAAGGTGCGCATGCAACCAGCTGTCAAAGGTGGCGTGATAAGCCCAACATCCGCTATCAACAAAGCCAACGTGGGCTACCCGCTTATTACGAACAAACTCGACCAGAAAGTCAGACCGATCCACCACCTTGGCGGGGGGTAGGCGATGCACCATGTCTTGTTGAGTGAAATCAGATGGTGTCATGTGGTGACCTCGGGTTGAGCAGTGGGAAGTGGTTGAACCTCTGGGGTTCTTGGCGGAAACAACTTGTTGGCAATGATCTCGATCGCTACCGCAGCGCAGACCACAATCGTGACTTCGGCACCGGCACGATAGCGGGTGATTCCAAAGGTCATCGCGGCAACCAAGGTCACGAGCGCTGGCTGCATCAGCAGTGGATACACCAATGTTCGCCTCCGGCGCAGTGCTACGAGTCCGTAGATCGCTAATGGAACAAGCACGAAGTACGCCCAGAGAGCCTCGCGAACCAAAAAGAATCCGCTGCCCGGTGCTCCCCCCGCTCGGCCCTCGATAAAGCCGTCAAGGCCCACGCTTTGATCAACCCGAAACAGATGCCAAACCCGACCTACCCTGGCAGCCATAACCTTTGGAAGTTCGCTGCTATGAGCGCCGATATAGCTACGAGCAATCTCGCGATACTCACTGTCTCGCAGGGATCGATCAGTTGTAGTGGGCTCCTGAATCTGCGGGGCAAGCAGGCACTTCGTATCGTAAAAACCCAGATGCACACCGCTAAAGGTCAGGTCGCAATTTCCTGCAGCTAGGGTCTGGCCGGCACCCGTGCTAATGAACACGGGGTCCTCAAACCGGCTCTGGTTGTAGAGAACCCAAGGGGCGAAGGCTAAAATTGGAATACACGAAGCTAAGACAAGCTGTAGCACTCGTTCCTTCCACGCAACCTCACGGCGGCCAAGAACAATCGGGACGGGTAGCAACAGGAACAGCAGGATTGCTTCCGGACGAGTCATTGCGGCAACAGTCAGCGCAAGGCTGATCACTGCTACGTCAACACGGTTTGGTCGACTCACATACCGATAACAACCAAGTAGTGCAACAGCCGTTGCCAGAATGAAGACCGTCTCGACCATGAGCATGCCGTCGTTGATCCACATGTTTGGATAGAGAGCGGCGATGGCTGCTGCGATCAGCCCGACCCGGACCCCTCCGAGTCTTCGACCTAGAAACGCAATGACTGCCACACTCACGGTTCCCAGCAGGCACATCACCAGTCGCTGGCCTTGAGGGCTGTCGATTCCTAGCCAATCAAGAATTGTGAGGACAACCACAAACCCTGGTGGGTGATCAGCACCTTGGCTAACTATGCCCTCTTTGTAGAAGTCGAAGGGGTTCAAGAACCCGCGACCTTGGGCAACCAATTTTGCTTGGAAGTGATACCAGTAAGCATCCCCTGTCACGAGTTGCACAGATGATTGCCGGATCAGAACAAACCCAACCCGCACGGCTAGGGCGACTACAAGAATTGGAGTCAGCCATGCCAGAAAACGCTTGTCCGGCAGGGCACGCGGCTGCCTAGTTTCGGACTCTGCAGCAACTGCTGTGGTCACTCGGTCGCTTTCGAATAATCGGATGAGGAGTCGGCACGAAGCTCAAAGAGGAACTGGTAGCCGAACAACTGTGGCCGTGCCGACACTGCTGCTCGGTCAATCTGATTCAGAAGTCGGGAGAAGCCCTTGCCCTGTACCTCGTGGCCGTGACCGCCCCGCTCTGCAACTTCGAGCGGCAATCCGGTTGCCTCTCTTCGCAAGATCGAAAATCCTGATGCCAGCGCTAAGCGCTCAAAGCTCTTCTTGGTGAAAAACCGCACATGGTCGGAATCCAATATCCCGCGCCGGTCGTAGTCGAAACGTCCGAGCGCCACACGCAGGCGCGGGTACCAGTGACCAAAGTTTGGAACGCTCACCAGAACTGATCCGCCGGGGGCTAGGACCTTGTGAATCTGCTGTAGTAGTTGATCTGGACGCCGAACGTGCTCCAAAACATCAGCAGCGAGCACGATTTCGAAGGGGCCATCAAGATCCGAAGGAAGTCCCTGATCCAGATCGGCCTGAACGAACTGCTCAACCCGATCCGTCACGCCCTCATGAGCTTGTAAGTCGACTCCGGTCACATGGTGACCCATGGCCTGCAAGTCCTCTGCAAAGCGCCCATCGGAACAGCCCAAATCCAAGACTCTGGCTGCTGTCCGAGTGCCGAGCCAAGACTTGAGGATGTGATGAGAAGAATCATCACCTTGTTTCTGTTCATAGGCGTTACTCGAGAAGGCCAACTCGCCAGTGCCGAATCCCATCTTGTGGGCTCGATAGCGAACAACCTCGGAGGTAATGTCCTTGGCATATTTGAGCCCGTTGACATGCGAGATCTCTTCGCCGTAATAGGTAGGGATTGGTATCTCGGCAATTCGCTGTCCGGACTCAATCAACTGAAGAATAATTTGTGTGTCAAAGTCGAAGCCATCACTGTTGCGTTCAAAAGGCAACTGGGCAAGCGCAGCAACCGAGTAAGCCCTATAGCCCGAGTGCCACTCCGTAAGTTCCACCCCTGCAACAGCATTCTCGACAGTAGTGAGGATCCGATTTCCGACGAACTTGTACATCGGCATGCCACCACGTCGAGCACCACCATCGAGCATCATCCTCGACCCGAAGACTGCTTCAGCCTCATCGTTGAGCAGCGGTGCCACCATCTGCGGCAGAAGTTCCGGCGCGTATTGCCCGTCGCCGTGTAGCAACACGATGATGTCGAGACCCTGATCAATAGCTGTGCGATAACCCCATTTTTGGTTGCCTCCGTAGCCAAGATTCGACTTATGGCGAGTGATCTGCAGGGGTAGATCCGGCTCGAGCTGCTGATACCCAACTGCTACAAGATGCGTCTGGTCTTGGCTGTGATCATCGCCGACTATGACCGAGGTGATCGAGTCCCGGAAATCCTCGGGTATGCGGTCAAGCACTGCGGCAAGAGTGGTAGCAGCGTTATACGCAACCACCAGGATGCCAATTTTCTTCGTTGTCACAGAGCCTCCGGGGTCAAGCGTTGCAGTTTATAACCCGTCTACGATCCACCACATGAACAGTTCTGGATCGGCAGCAATGAGCGAGGCTTCCCCCTCGGCTTCTGCCGCGTCTCCAGCCACGAAGATTCGCTTTCCTGCACTCGATGGCTGCCGGGCTGTAGCCGCTCTAGGTGTACTGATTACCCATGTGAGTCTGCTCAGCGGATTCAGCAATCGCTCGACCACGCTCGGCCCGTACCTGGCTCGGATGGACGTAGGAGTTTCGGTCTTCTTTGTCCTGTCAGGATTCTTGCTGTATCGGCCCTTCGTGGCGGCAAGATTCGCTGCCGAGTCGCCCGGCGATCTTGGCGCCTACGCCAGGCGACGGATGCTGCGGATCATCCCCGCTTATTGGGTTGCCTTGACAGTTATTGGATTTGTTCTGAAAGCCCCAGGCTTTGTAGAGCCGCACAGCATTATCAGCCACTACCTGCTCCTACAGATCTACGACTCAACACAGCTAGTTGGCGGACCGATTCAGCAAGCTTGGTCGCTTGCCACCGAAGTCGCGTTTTATGTGTTCGTACCCTGCTGGGCCTGGGCTATGTCACGACGGAAGCGATCTGCCTCGCGGCAATTACGGGTCGAGGTCATCGCACTGGTTGCCATCTTTATTGCTTCAGCTGCCGCAAACCTTGGCCTCATAAAGATCGGAGTTGCCGAATCCACCTTCGCTCAACTCGGCACCTGGCTTCCCTTTCGCATCGGTGACTTCGTTCCTGGAATGCTGCTCGCTGTTGGCAGCGCATGGGTTTCGCATAACAAGACTCGCTTGCCGAGTTGGCTCCGCCGCAGTCCAGCGGCCCTCGTGTTCTGGGTTGCAGCCCTTGGCGTATTTTGGTTCGTTTCAACCCAACTCGGTCTTCCCATGTTCCCGATCTTTACTCCAGCTCAGGCCTACCTAGTGCGGGTTCTCTACTTGGTGTTTGCAACGCTGTTAGTGATCCCCGCAGTACTAGCCCGCTCGGACAAGGGCTTGGTGACTGCCACCGCAGCGAATCCTGTGGCTATCTGGCTAGGACTTGTCTCGTACGGGATCTATATCTGGCACGAAGCTTGGCAGGACATCTACCTGCGCATCACTGATCAGCCTGGCCTGAATGCCAACTTCTTAGGGATGCTGTCGTTCACGCTGGCCCTCACCATGCTGTGCGCAACTTTGAGCTGGTATCTGGTTGAGAAACCGGCGATTCGTTGGGGAGCAAGGCACCGGGGCAGCCCCCTGCCGCCAACCGTTGAGCACCCTCCTGCAGAATCCGCTCCGAGCCTGCCCTAACAAGTCCACTTGCCAGTGCTACTGACTGACTCGCTCACAAACTGGAGTGGCAAGCGGCGAGATTGTTACCTCCACACTTTCGTTTTTCTGCGCAACCGCCACTGACGGCGAAAGCCCAACCTGCTCCCGGAGTAATTCACGGCCTGAGCTTTGCTCGGTGATCAACACCGTCTGAGTTCTGGCAGTCATGACAAGCCTCAGACCAACCTGTCGATCCTGCGACAGGACAAACTCTTTACTAAGCGCAGATTGGGTCGTGCCGGAAGGATCTGTGCTCTGAACAAAAACAACTGCCCGATCTTTGCCCACTGCCTGCAGCACCAAGCTGACCTTGTCGCTAGGCGATGCAGCTGTGAGCAGGGTGACCGGCTTGGTAAGCGGGGCGACTTTCTTGAGGAGAACCTGCAGACCCCCAGCGGCCTCTCCTGCTTCGAGCAAGTACCAAATAGACCCGCTGCTCCGATACAACGCGTCACAGTTGCCAAAGATCACCACCTGTCCTCTCGGCCCTGGAGCAGGCAGCGGAGCACCACTCGGGAGGCGGAGCACTGCAACTCCCCCTCCGAGCTTCTGCTGAAGGTCAAGCCACCTTGAACGCTGCGCCTCTCGGGCACTCGGAGCAATCTCCAACCCATATTGCAAAGCCAACGAGGCGTTCACCCAGACGGTCCAGAGAGAACCCAGAACTAGGGCACAGACGACAACGCCAGGAATCAAGCGGCGCATGATCGAAGATCCTTGCGGCTCAGGTCTTGCTTGTAGCTGTTGCAGTAGTGCCGCAATGGCTTGTAACCCAATCACCCCTGCAAGAGCCAGAAAGGGAAACAGGTCGGTCAGGTAGCGCTGAGAGATATACCCGAAGGCCAAGAAGAGAGATCCGCCTGCAGCAGCCCCGAGTACAGGAATCCGCAAGCTCAGCAGTAGAACATCTGCGTGGAATTTCTTGGGAACAAGGAGTGCAATCACCCCAAAAATCGCCGCTAGAAATAACAAGGGCTCGCTAGCGGGGAGACTCGATGACCAGTCTCGTTCCGCAAATAGAGCCTCTCCAATCAGCGATGGTTTTTGTTGTGGGAAGCCGATGAATGGGAACTCAGAACCAACCGTCAGGCCATCTGGTCGGAGAGTCTGTAGCAAAACAGACGGCGCATATTTCAGTCCGAATAACGAATTCCCGTTTGCCTCAAGTGCTGCAGAACGCGCCGGGTCACTGTCTACGAGCACCTGTTTGTCGAGCGGGACACCAAACCAAGAATCAAACCTGGCCTGATTGACTCCGGCGTACAGCACAATCGCCAACGTCACTCCGACAAGAATCAGCATCAGCGAAAGGACTGGTCGAGTTGTTGAGCGTTGCGGGTCCCACCCGGAGATTCGTTGCAGGAACGGGGGACGAGTCTGAACCGCATCATCAACCTGAGACTGCACTCGACGGCCAGCAACAACAGCAAAGAACAAGCAGACTGCGGTCAGCCCCAGAGCAGCTATCGGACCCAGTCCAATTGAGGATCTGGTGTTGATAGCAAGTCCAGCTAGGAACAGCGAAGCTACGAGAGGCAACAGCCGAGCCGAGACCTTTGCTGGCCCAACTGGGGCCAGCCAATAGATCAAGGTGGTGACTGACCCGAGGCACAGCGCTACGCCCCAGATCAGCGCCTCGTGATACACCCAAGATGCGGAACTCAAGAAGAGTAGTGAGCTGCCGGCAATCCCAAACGAAACAACTGCTGTACAAGCCGTCTCTGCGCGGCCTAACTGAATCTCTCCTCGCATGAGCGAGCGGACCCTCCAAGCCGCAGCGATCAGAAAACTCAGAGCAGTACCAAACCCAAGAAGCATCGATAAGCCAGTTAGGCGACCGAAGAATCTGTCGGTAACAGCCAGCAACGGCATGCGCACGAGAGCAGGGACTATGCCCTGGTAAATATACGTTTGATCACCAATCCGAAAGCCCTCAAACCCTGGAACCTTTGGATCAACGCTCATGTGGCCATCGAGAAGAGCTTGAGCTTGGCCATCGTAGAAATTCCCGAGAAGGTCCTCATCAAGGAAGGTCTGTCGCGCGCTTTGCATGATCCCAAGAAAAATCGCCAAGGCCAGCAGAGCCCCAAGTCCTGCGGCTAGCAGGAAAGTTCTGCGCGTATGGCTGCGGCTAGTTGCACCTGCAACCTTGCTCATTGTCTGGCTTCTTGCTCAGCGGTTTCGGAGGCCAGATCCCGCTGAGATTCTTGGGTGCTTCCGTCCGGGTTCCTGCGGAAGAAAGTATGAAGGGTGAGCGCTGCGAGCAGTGCCACGCACGGGAGGATCGGAATCTTGAATCGCTCATGACCAAAAAACAGCACCGGCAAGAGCGCACCGAACAGGCAGATACCTACCAGAACTAAGCCGTAACTCGTCTGTCGCAGGAGCGCAGACGACTTGTTCGCGGCGCGCCAGTCACGCAGCACCAGCGCCACCCCAACCAAGGCCAGCAGACTCAAAGCCCAGTAATAAACATTGCAAACCCAGTTCAACAACGAGCGTTCACTGTTGCTCAAATGAGCGTCTGCGCCGTAGGACTCAAAGGCAAACACGGCATCAGCATCATGGCTCATAGTGATCTGCAATTTTTGGAAGCTCAGAGCGGGAATGGCACCAGGGTGTTCTGCAATCCATCGAAGGGTCCGAGCCCGCAACTCGCCGTCACGCGCAACTTCAATCTCTGGTCCGTCGGTGTAGTTGCCGCGAGTCGCACAGGCCGCTGCAATGCTGAACCCTCCTGTAGCTCCGTCATGGAATCCAATACAAAAGTTATCTCCAGTATTTGTCGACATGGGAACGAACGCGTTCATCACCAGAGCGTTGCGCAGAGTCCAAGGCAAAATGGCTATCAGCATTCCCAAGACCAGCAGCGCCACACCGCGCAGTGCGACGCGCCAACCCAGACCACCCAGCAGCCAACCCAGGCCGGCGGCCGGCAGGAGCACCGCAACGGACTGAGGACGCACCAGGGTACAGAGCGCTGTTGCCCCCAGAACGGCTGAGATTAAGAAGACTGAGTTCTTGCGGCTTCTCGCCCCTGAGCTGCATGTCCAGACACACAGCGCTGCGAGTAACACGCAAAAAGCGGACAAATAAAGGGACTCTGACAGCACGAGACCCGAATGAATAATCAGGTTTGGCCAGAAGGCAAAAAGCAGTCCTGCTACCACTCCCAACCAAGTACCCGGTCGAAGTCGATTGCCAGCTATGACCAATGCAGCGGCGCCAATACCTCCAAGAACTGCTTGGGCCAGGCCCAGAACCAGAATCAACCTTGGCCCCTGACCGATGAGCTCAGAGACTCGTTGTACTAAGGCCACGAACATGGGGTAGCCGGGTGGATAGTAAGCAGTAGGTCTACCCAATAACGAGGCGTAGCCATTCCCTTCGGACAGCGAAGCAGCAGCACTCAGATACACATAGGGATCGGACAACCCAACCGGGGTGCGAGCAGCGAGTAGAACCCACATGGCTCGTAGCCCAGCGGCGATCAGACCTACTCCTACCGCCGCCCGAGACTCACTGAGCGCATGGTCAGCGTTGCTGTACGAGTTCCCCGACCCATCGGCTACCTCGGGGGAAAGCGGAGCACTGTCCTGTGTAGCCGAATGCACGTTTGCAGGTTAGTTGCTGGGCCTTGAGGCCACAGGGAGCGAGCGAGTACCGGTACGATCTACCTCTGACCATGACTACTGTTTCTACAAGCCGCGTACGTGGTTGGATTGCTGGGCACCCGGTCCCTCTTGGGGCGATCCTGCTTGCCATCGTGAGCTATGTCCCGCTACTGCTCACCAAGCCCGGAATGGTCGGAGCCGACACCAAGACCTATCTCTACCTGAATCCGGGACGCCTGCTGTCACGGGCGCCGTACATGTGGGACCCAAACATCGGCCTTGGCACGGTGACACATCAAAACATCGGTTACCTCTGGCCGATGGGCCCGTACTACTTCGTGATGCAGTCTCTGGGTTTACCCGATTGGGTAGCACAGCGAATCTGGCTAGGTTCAATCATTCTGATGGCCGGCTTGGGCATGAGGTTCATGCTCCGTGAGCTGCGCTGGCGTTCTGCGGGAGTAACAGTTGCCTCATTTGCCTACGCGCTGAGTCCGTACCTGATCAACTATGGAGCTCGAATCTCTGTGATTCTGCTCCCGTTTGCGGGCCTTCCTTGGCTCATTGGCTTGGCGGCACGTTCCCTACGCCGAAACGATTGGCGCACTCCCGCTCTGTTCGCACTGGTCGCGTTGACAGTGGGTGGAGTGAATGCAACCTCGCTGTTGTTAGTCATGGTTGCTCCAATGATGTGGTTTATCTACGCCACCTTTATTGAGCGTGAAGTCAGCTTTGTTCGCGCACTGAAGACTGCCGGAAAGATAACGCTGCTGACCGTGATTACATCGATCTGGTGGGTGGTGGGTCTACTCACCCAAGGCGAGCACGGGATACCTATCCTGCGCTACACCGAAGCCTATGAGACAGTGGCAAACGCTGCGCTCGCACCAGAACTGCTGCGGGGTTTGGGCTATTGGTTCTTTTACGGTACCGATGGTCTTGGGCCCTGGACTCAGGCATCTCGTGCATATATCGAGTCTCCCCTACTCATTTCGCTGTCGTTTGCGATCCCACTTCTCGCTGTCGCTGCAGCAGTACTGACTCGTTTCCGGCACCGAATCTTTTTTGCCTCCGTAGTTCTTGTTGGCCTGGTCATTGGTGTTGGTGCTCACCCTTGGGACTCGCCCTCACCCTATGGCGGCATATTTAAGGCGTTTACACGGGGCGACCTTGGATTGTCTTTCCGGTCAACTCCGCGAGCAGTACCACTCATAGCTTTGGGCCTAGCGGTGTTTCTTGGGGCTGCCATAGCGGCTCTGAGCGCTTGGCGGCCAACCTGGCATCGGTTCGCAGCAGGCGCTCTACTCCTGCTGATCTGCTTGAACCAACTGCCCTTGTTCCAGGGTTTGATGGTGGATCGCAACCTTGACCGCAAAGAAGATGTCCCCGAATATTGGCTGCAGGCCGCTGATGCTCTTGATGCCGGGGACTTGGACACTCGAGTGCTCGAGGTGCCGGGAACCGATTTTGCTTCTTACCGTTGGGGCAACACTGTTGACCCGATTACCCCAGGCCTGACTGACCGCGAGTACGCAGCCCGAGAGTTGATTCCCTACGGATCCCCCGCCTCGGCCAATTTCCTCAACGATTTCGATCTGCCGTTTCAATCCGGCCGCGTGGAACCGTCTGCCATTGCACCGCTTGCTCGCTTGCTGGGCGTAGGGGACATTTTGTTGCGAGCCGACCTACAACAAGAGAGATTCCGCACTCCCCGCCCGCGAGTAACTTTTGAGCAGCTCAAAGAGGCACCCGGAATCGACCCTTTTGCCCAGTTCGGTAGCGCGGTTGCGAATACTCCGACGGAGCAACTGCCACTCGATGACGAGCTTGAGTTCAACACGCCTAGCACGGCGCCTGATCCTGCTCCGGTGACGTTGTTTCGCGTTCAGGACTCACGCCCAATCCTGCGAACTGTTCAAGCACAGGGGCCAACCTTGCTTGCTGGAAATGCTGCTGGGTTAGTCAATTTCGCAGCCTCTGGTGGCTTGCAAGTAGACCGCCCAATTTTTTATTCAGCCTCATTCGCTGGAGATACTTCAGCCCTGCAGAGCCAGATTTCGGAACCAAACTCCGAACTCATCGTGACTGACACAAACCGCAAGCAGGCAAGACGATGGGGTGCTGTTCGAGACAATGACGGCTATACCGAGCGCGTCGGCGAAATTCCGCTCGTGAAGGACAACACAGATAATCGCCTTGAGGTCTTCCCAGATGCTGGAGATGACCAACGCACAGTGGTCGAGCAGCGTGGCGGCGCAACCGTTGCTGCTTCAACATATGGAAATGGCGTGACCTATACAGCGGGTGACCGGGCCGTCAATGCACTAGATGGCGACCCACTTACTGCATGGCGTGTTGCTGCCTTTGCTAACCCAGTCGACGAGTTCCTCGAGATCACCCTAGACAAGCCCGTCACCACCGATTTCATCAACTTGTTACAGGTCCAAGGTGGAGCCAATCGTTACATCACCGAGTTGCAACTCAGCTTCGATGGCGGCGACCCGATCTCTGCAACCTTGGACCAAACCTCACAAGTCGCTCCGGGGCAAAGAATCCAGTTCCCCAATCGCAGCTTTAGCACCTTGCGCCTGACCGTGGACGGAACCGATCGCGGCGAGATGCCCACCTACCGCGGCACCTCAGGTGTTGGTTTCGCAGAAGTCACCATTCCGGGTCTCGGACCTATCACCGAAGTCGTCCGCCCACCCACAGACCTGCTCGATGTAGCCGGGCCTGAGTCCATCTCGCAGCAGTTGAGCTATGTGTTCACGCGCCGAGCGGCTAATCCGGGCGACGTCATTGCCTCGGATGAAGAACCAATCATGCGGCGCGTTGTTTCTGGGCCTGCCCCCCGTGCCTTCACCCCCTTTGGGCGAGTTCGCATGACTGCAAGTCTTCCCGATGAGCGCATCGACCAGATCATCGGCTTGCCTGATGCGACCCAAGGCGGAGTCACCGCGATATCTTCTGCTCGCTTACCTGCCGACCCCGGGTCGCGTGCCTCCACTGCAGTGGATGGCGATTTGAGCACGGCCTATCAGACCCCCGTCAACGGCCCGCTTCAGTGGATGCAGTACACCTACCCTCAGCCAGTCACGCTGAATGAACTGACGCTCGCAGTCATCGCTGATGGGAAGCATTCGATTCCTACCGAGCTATCAATCTCGGCTGATGGTGCTGCTCCGGTCAAGGCAATCATGACGCGCACTTCGCTGGGCTCAGGTGCGGCACGGGGAACCACAAAACAGCTCACCGTTCCGATTGCGCCAATCACGGGCAGCACCTTTCGCATCACTATCGACGCAGTGCATCAGGCAACCTCGACTGATTGGTTTGGCGGTGGCGAGACTGTTCTACCGGTAGGCATCGCTGAGATCAACCTGCCCGGGGTTACTGCCCCAGAACCTGATGCAGCGCTGCCAACATCGTGTCGCACTGACCTGGTCACCATCGGTGATCGACCAGTGCCGCAACTTGTAGTAGGGACTGTCAATGCGGCGCTATCTAGTTCATCTTTGACCATACAGTCCTGTGGTTCCCCGTTAGAACCCGTGGCTCTTCCCGCTGCTGAAACCCTGCTGCAGACTGCGCCGGGTGCTACCACTGGCTTTGATGTGGACATGGTGATCCTGTCATCTGCCCCTGGTGGAGGTGCCGGCGTTGACACACTGCAGTCTCCCCCGGACCCAGGTCCAACTCCGCCTGACTCAACAACTGACCGCAAGGGACGCAACACTTACGAGATCAGCACCACCTCTGCAAAGAACCCCTATTGGGTTGTTCTTGGGCAAAGCTACGGGCCAGGCTGGGCTGCAAAAACCTCTACAGGCAAAGACCTGGGCCCACCCACCTTGATCAATGGCTATGCCAACGGATGGCGAGTTGACCCTGCTCAAGTAGGCGAGAACGCCACGGTGCACATCACCTGGACTCCGCAGCGACTGGTCTGGGCAGGACTCGCCCTGTCGGCCCTAGGCGTGCTTCTGTGTCTTGGTCTGCTCATCTTCGGTGGCCGCCGCCACAACTCCAAAGCTGGCGACTCCACAGCTGGCGACTCCCCCGCTGCTGCGGCCCTAGAGATGACCCCGATGTATGCGTCGCCCCTGCAGGCGGATGGGCCGGCCCTGAGTCCAAAGATCGCTGCAGTCGCGACGCTCTGTGCTGGGCTACTTGCATTCTTCGTTGCCGGGGTTTGGGTAGCACTCGTGGTTGTGGCTCTTACGCTGGTTGCAGCCCTGATTCCTCGGGGGCAGTTCATCCTGCGACTGGCCACAGTCGGCGTGCTCGGTGCCGCCTTTGCCTTCATTCTGCTGAAGCAAGGTCTCAACGGCTACCGCTTGGACTTTGATTGGGCGAAGTGGTTTGAGATCACCCACAGTTGGGGAATCCTTGCCATTGTTCTGCTTGCAGTGGATGTCGCCGTTGACGGCCTCCGCTCAACTGTGCAAGCTCCGACCGACGCGTCTGGAGCGGAAAATCGACACACTGTGTCGGATGTGCGCTCCAAAGAGGAATAGTTCCTAGCGCTTCGGGTTCTCGGCCACAGCAATGAGCACCAAGGTGGACGCATCGATGTCGTCGGTAGTGAAGAACTCTGCATCGGTGATGCCCGACTGACCGCCTACTTGCTCGGTGTTAGTAAACCGGTAGGCCACGCGACGTCCCGTTGCGTGCAGCCACACAAAGGCCGAACGGGGCAGCTTGTGACGGATCCCAAACGGGTCGAGCCGCAGAAGTTTGTTGGCCATGGCTCGGCGCTTCTCAAAGTCGGCCTTCACCTCTGGGGTGGCATCGAGGCCCATGATGGTGACGGTATTGAAATGCCGACCGAGCATGGCTTGAAGATCTTCTGGAGAAAACAGATACACGTGGTACGGGTTCTCAAAATCGGCTGGCTCATTTGGAGTCAGAAAGAATGCTCGCCCGTCATCGGAGAGCACCCGGGCAACCTCGGCTACGTGGAACTCGGGGTCGACAAAATGCTCAATCAGGTGTGAGGAACACACATCATCAAAGGAAGCAGTTCGCAGTGGCAGCTTTGCTCCGTCGCTACAGACTGTCCGCAGGTCAACATCTGGGTGCAGTCTCACAGCGCTCGCTGCAGTCTCTTGGTCGTAGTCAACACCAATGAGCATGCGATCAGCAGCTGCAAAACCAACCGTTCCGTCAGCTAGGCCACAGCCCAAGTCCAACATTCGACCCGACCCGACCCGCGCTCGGACTTCTCGATACCCAGCCGCGTGCAGCGCCAACAACGAATCTGGGGTCTGGCCCTCCATGGGCCGTTCTCCGGTGAGCTTCAAGGGTCCTCCGCATGTGTACTAGTGACCGGGAGATAGCATAGGTGCCAACCTGACCTCTTCTCGTGAGCCTGCTTCAACTCAGGCCACAGCCAGCATCTGGAGATTCAACTCGTGCAGACTCCGGTCGCTAGCGATACCACCATCAAAGCCATATCGGACTTGGCTGAAGCTGCTGGGCTACGACACGTCCACATGCTGGGATGGCGAGACCTTGACGATGAAGAAGCAGGCGGATCAGAAGTACACGCCCACAACATCGCGTCTATCTGGGCGCAGAGCGGTGTGCAGGTCACGATGCGTACTTCGGCAGCTGTGGGTCAGCCAAGCAGCACCGTAAGAGATGGCTACACCGTGTCTCGCAAGGCTGGCAGATACGGAGTCTTTCCGCGCTCTGCGCTGGCCGAAATAACAGGTCGCCTTGGGCCATGTGATGGTCTCATTGAAATCTGGAATGGCATGCCCTTTGGTTCGCCCATCTGGTGGCGGGGTCCCCGTGCCATCTGGCTACACCATGTGCATGGCCCCATGTGGGGTATGACCTTGCCAGGTCCCGTGGCAAAGGTGGGGGTGGCAATCGAGGAGAAAATCGCTCCACCCTTCTATCGCCATCAACCCATCGTGACACTCTCCCCATCTTCCAAGAAAGAACTTGTAGAGGACTTGGGTTTTGATGCAGACAAGGTCACGGTCATCACCCCCGGGGTTGACCCGTTCTTTACTCCCGGAGAAACTCGGTCCGCTACACCTCTTGCCGTTGCCGTGGGTCGACTCGCACCTGTGAAGGACTTCCCACGGTTGATTCGAATCATGGCGGGGGTTCGCAGAAATGTCCCCGATGTTGAGTTGGTCATTGTGGGTGAAGGGTTCGAGCGCGATCTCATTGTTGAATCTATTGCGCAGCACCAGGCTCAGGACTGGGTGCAACTTGCCGGTCGAGTCACCGACGAGGAGCTTCGCTCCCTGTACCGAAAGGCTTGGGTGGCAACCTCGGCCTCGATTCGCGAGGGCTGGGGAATGACTCTGACCGAGGCTGCCGCCTGTGGAACCCCTACCGTTGCAACCGATATTTCTGGTCACGCAGATGCAGTTGAGGTTGGCCGTAGCGGGCTACTCGCGAGCTCCGACGTGGAACTCATTGGCACCATGACTCAGGTTCTCACCGATTCGCCTCTGCGGGCCAAATTGCAACAGGGGGCGCTTGATCGTGCTGCCGAGTTGACCTGGGAGCACGCTGCGATTGCCAACTTTGAGGTGCTGGCACAGGATGCTCGCAGCCGAGGCAGAGTTCGCCGGAGGAAACCATGAACGAGTTTGTCCTAGGAGTTGACCTCGATGGGGTCTGCGCCGACTACACCAGTGCCTTTCGGCGGATTGTGGCCATGGAGCGCAACGTTGATGCAGACTCGCTCACCACTGAAGTCAGCTGGGACTTTGCCGAATGGGGCCTGAATCGCGACTCGTTCTTGGAACTCCATAAGACCTCGGTTCAAGACCACCGTATGTTCAAGAACATGCCCGCCTTGGAAGGTGTGTCTGATGCGCTGTGGCGGCTCTCTGATGCCGGAGTCTGGATCCGCATCGTTACCCATCGCCTTGTGACGCACTGGGGTCATGCGCTCATAGTCTCGGACACGGTTGACTGGCTCGACGCGAAGAGCATCCCGTATCGAGATATCTGCTTTCTTGGCCGGAAGCCAGAGATCGAGGCCGACGCTTATGTTGAGGATGCCCCTCACAATGTCGAAGCGCTGCGCGAGCGGGGCAACACGGTGATTGTTTTTGATCAGCCGTATAACCGAGATTTGGATGGCTTACGGGCCGGCAATTGGGTAGAGGTCGAGGCAATCGTCTCTGAGCTTGCCGCCGAGAAGGTGGGTAGCTTTGCGAATCAGTTACCGGGAGTGGACGCAGGGTCTGACCGTTTGGGCAGAAACCAGATCAACTAAGCCGAAGGCTGGTAGAAGTCAGCCTGCGCTTCAGTTGTTCCTCGCCCCGTGCATGCTTGGATCAAACTGACTCGGAGGCGACGCAATGCTGGACGGGGGCGGACCGAAGCGGCGCAACACAAAGTCTCGAAGACCCATAACTCGCGCCCGTGCATCAAAGATGATGGGACGTGTTGACGGTTTCTGAATGCCTCGCAAAGTCTGCACAATGGTGAACCAAGCACGAATAAACGCGTGGTAATTGCCACTCATCTCTTGCACGAGCAGCAGCGTGTTTCGGGTTTGCAGATAATCCACCACGGCCAAGCCTGAACCAATGTGAATGTTCTGCACCCGGGCCCCGCGGATCAGGCCAATACTCCAGCCTGCTGCCCGTGCCCGCACCGCTAAATCAGCTTCTTCGCAATACGAGAAGAAGCGCTCATCAAACAGCCCAATTTCGGCCAAGCAATCTCTGCGCAACATCATCAACGTGCCATGAGGAAACGCAGCATCCTCCCAATGAGCAGCCCCAGCAGGAGCAGCCCCAGCTGGCGGTGCCTGAGTTGCAGGTACCACCATGCCGCCAAAGTAAGGGTCAATAACTGGGATCATGCCATCGCCCACATCGGCACACATCAGCCCAGCCATTGGTTGAGCCTGGGCCTCTACAAGCATGGCCGCTAGACAGCCGGGGAAGGGGTCGACGTCATGGGGTGCAAGCACAACCCATTCGCCATCCTCTGGGTCAGCAAGAAACTCGCGCAGGCCAACGTTTGCACCAGGACCGAATCCGGCGTTCGCACCGACTTCGATCAGGCCTACTTGTGACTGCCTGTCCTGAACTGCGCGGCGTAAATCTTCGAGCGCTTCGGGCCGAGACCCGTTATCTACCACCGTGATTCGAACAGGCACCTCACGGTTCAGGAACCGGTCGATTGTCTCAATACATGCCTCAACTTGATTCC
This sequence comes from Actinobacteria bacterium IMCC26207, assembly GCA_001025035.1. Classification (GTDB taxonomy): domain Bacteria; phylum Actinomycetota; class Acidimicrobiia; order Acidimicrobiales; family Microtrichaceae; genus IMCC26207. Next base: position 345,305 of record LCZK01000010.1, on the reverse strand, counting down.
AGTGGACAAGCACCACACGCAACGGCGCCGGTGAAGTCGACAAGGTCACACGAGAGGGCGCTCAGAGGGAGCAATAGGTGCTGGGAGTGACGTCTCGCCCATCAAGAACTCGTCTACTGAGGCAGCACAGGATCGCCCTTCGGCAATTGCCCACACAATCAGACTCTGCCCACGACCGGCATCTCCGCACACAAAAACGCCCGGAACCGAACTCGCCCAGTCATCATCTCGTTGCACGTTGCCGCGAGGGTCAAGCGCAACTTCAAACTGATCGAGCAGTCCGTTCGTTTCTGGCCCAGTAAAGCCCATCGCCAGCAGAACTAAATCGGCTTTGAGTTCTACCTCTGAACCTTCAACTGGCTCAAAGCTCATGCGGCCATCGGTCACAACTTGCTCAACCTGCGCATAGCGCAACGCCCGCACGCGGCCCTCGTCATCGCCAAGGAACTCAATGGTGTTCACTGCAAAGACGCGATCCCCGCCCTCTTCGTGAGCCGAGGAGGTGCGATAGATGAATGGCCAGGTTGGCCACGGGTTTTCACCGGGTCGAGCCTCTGGAGGCTGCGGCATGATCTCGAACTGGTAGACCGCCTCGGCACCTTGACGATGCGAAGTGCCCAAGCAGTCAGCGCCGGTGTCTCCACCTCCAATGATGACCACATGCCGGCCAGCGGCAGAGATCTCAACCTCATCGACAGCCCAGTCACCCTCTTGGGCACGATTGGCCATCGGCAGAATTTCCATTGCCTGATGGATTCCCTGTAATTCCCGGCCGGGAATGGGAAGGTCTCGGGCAAGGGTGGCCCCAGTGGCAATCACCACTGCATCAAAATCTTCTTGCAGTTCCGCCACGGTGACGTCGACTCCGACATCGATATTGACGCGGAACTCGGTTCCTTCTGCTCGCATCTGCGCCAGGCGACGATCAAGAACCCGCTTCTCCATCTTGAACTCGGGTATGCCATAGCGAAGCAGTCCGCCGATTCGATCAGCGCGCTCAAAGACAATGACGGAATGCCCAGCCCTTGTGAGTTGTTGGGCTACGGCCAGGCCCGCTGGGCCTGACCCGATCACGGCTACTTTCTTGTCAGTCAGTCGCGCCGGACGGACGGCGTGTACCCATCCTTGTTCCCATGCGTGATCAATGATTGAGACTTCAACCTGCTTGATCGTCACCGGGTCAGAATTGATTCCCAACACACAAGCGGACTCGCAGGGTGCCGGACAAAGCCTGCCCGTGAACTCAGGAAAGTTGTTCGTTGCGTGCAGGCGCTCGATGGCTTCATGCCAGCGATCTTTGTAGACCAGGTCATTCCAATCGGGAATGATGTTTCCGAGCGGACAGCCGTTATTGCAGAACGGAATACCACAATCCATACAGCGGCTGGCCTGGTCTTTCAGGTGATCCTCTGGGAACTCCTCGTAGACCTCTTTCCAGTCCAACAGTCGTACCGGAACCGCCCGGCGAGTTGGAAGTTCGCGATCATGCTTTAGAAAGCCTTTTACGTCACCCATTACTGACTCGCCTCCATGACTGCTTCGTCAACATTTCGTCCTTCAGCCTCGGCCCGCTTGATGGCCTCTAGCACTCGCTTGTAATCCTTTGGCATGACCTTCTTGAATGAGCCCAGCACGTTGTCCCAATCCTGAAGCATCTCTCCCGCACGAGCGGACCCTGTCTCGGACTGATGACGCTCAATGCTGCTCTTGAGGAACTCGATATCGCTTGAGTCAAGCGCCTCAAAGGCAACCATCTCATAGTTGACCCTGGTCGCGAACTGGCCGTCGTGGTCATAGACATAGGCAATGCCGCCAGACATACCGGCACCGAAGTTTCGGCCGGTGGAACCCAACACCACGACGCGCCCGCCCGTCATGTACTCACATGCATGATCCCCGACGCCCTCGACAACTGCAGTGGCTCCGGAGTTACGCACGCAGAACCGTTCGCCAACTTTGCCGTTCAAGAACAGCTCGCCGCGAGTGGCTCCATACAAGATGACATTGCCGGCGATAATGTTCTCGGCTGCAACCAAATCAGCGTGGCTACCCTCTGGTGGCCGCACGATAATTCGACCGCCCGACAAACCCTTGCCTACATAGTCGTTTGCATCACCGTGCAGACGAAGGGTGATTCCGTGGGGCAAGAATGCTCCGAAGCTGTTTCCTGCAGAACCATCAAAGTCGATGACGATGGTATCTGCAGGCAGGCCTGCACCACCGTGCTTCTTGGTGACCTCATGGCCGAGCAAGGTACCAACGGTGCGATTGACGTTTCGGATCCCAAGGCGCAGATGCACGGGCTGGGAGTGTTCAATCGCTGGAGCGCACTGCTCAATCAGAGTCACGTCAAGTGCCGCCTCAAGACCATGGTCCTGCTTGCGATGCCAAGACAAGTGATCATCGGGGCGTGGTTCTACAACATGCAAGATCGGGCTCAGGTCAAGGCCTGCCGCCTTCCAATGACCTACAGCCTCGGCGGCGTCAATCACTTCGGCATGGCCGATTGCGTCTTCCAGACTGCGGAATCCGAGTTCAGCGAGCAACTCGCGCACTTCCTCGGCAATAAACAGCATGAAGTTCTCTACAAATTTGGGCTCGCCAGAGAACCGCTCACGCAACACTGGGTTCTGGGTAGCGATGCCAACAGGGCATGTGTCTAGGTGACACACACGCATCATGATGCAGCCAGAAACCACGAGTGGGGCGGTAGCAAAACCAAACTCTTCTGCTCCGAGTAGCGCCGCAATCATGACGTCCCTGCCAGTTTTCATCTGACCATCTGCCTGCACCACGATCCGGTCGCGCAGGCCGTTCAGAACCAGCGTCTGCTGGGTCTCGGCTAGGCCAAGTTCCCATGGGGCACCGGCGTGTTTGAGCGAGGTGAGCGGGCTGGCACCGGTGCCTCCGTCGTGACCAGAGATCAACACCACATCGGCTTTGGCTTTTGCAACGCCCGCAGCCACAGTTCCAACACCGACTTCTGACACCAGTTTCACGTGGACGCGAGCCGATGGGTTTGCATTTTTCAGGTCGTGGATGAGTTGAGCGAGATCTTCAATGGAGTAGATGTCGTGATGCGGTGGCGGTGAGATGAGCCCCACACCTGGGGTTGAGTATCGGGTGCTTGCAATCCATGGGTACACCTTGTGCCCCGGAAGCTGGCCGCCCTCGCCGGGCTTTGCACCCTGCGCCATTTTGATTTGAATGTCATCAGCGTTTGTCAGGTATTCGGAGGTGACCCCGAATCGCCCCGAGGCAACCTGCTTGATTGCAGAGCGCTTGGAATCACCATTTGGCATGGGTAGATAACGCTCTGGATCCTCGCCACCTTCACCCGTATTTGACTTCGCTCCTAGGCGGTTCATGGCGATAGCAAGCGTCTCGTGCGACTCTGCCGAGATTGAGCCGTAGCTCATTGCGCCTGTCGAGAATCGCTTGACAATTTCTGAGACGGGCTCGACCTCGTCGAGCGGCACTGCCGCGCGGTCGGAATTGAGTTGGAACAAGCCGCGCAGGGTTGCCAGGTTGCGTGACTGGTCATCTACAAGCTGGGTGTATTCCTTGAACACGCTGTACTGGCCAGTACGCGTTGAGTGTTGCAACTTAAAGACCGTCTTGGGGTTGAACAGGTGGTACTCACCCTCTCGGCGCCACTGGTATTCACCCCCGTATTCCAAATCTCGGTGAGCCTGCTCCTCTGGGCGCAGCGGGTAGGCGCGGGCGTGCCGAAGACGAGTTTCCTCAGCTACTTCGTCAAGCCCAATACCACCGAGCCGGCTGACCGTTCCCGTGAAGTACTCATCTACGAGTCCAGAGCTCAGACCGATTGCCTCAAAAATCTGCGCACCGGTATATGAGGCAACGGTAGAGATACCCATCTTGGACATCACTTTGAGCACGCCTTTGCCTACAGCTTTGATGTAGTTCTTCTGGGCGAGTTCAAAGTCAGTAATAGTGGTTCGGTTTTCACGAACCAGTTGTTCGATCGTGTCGAAGGCAAGGTACGGGTTGATTGCAGCAGCGCCGTATCCAATGAGCAGTGCAAAGTGATGCACCTCTCGCGCCTCGCCGGTCTCAATGATGAGACCAACCTGAGTTCGGGTCTTTTCACGAATCAAGTGATGATGCACAGCCGCCGTTGCGAGCAGCATGGGGATCGGCGCAAGGTCCTCATTCGAATGCCAGTCAGAAAGAATGATGATGTTCGCACCATCGGCGATTGCTTCGGAAACCTCTTTACGGATTCGCTCCAGCGCTCGCCGGAGGCCATCGCCGCCCGAGAATGCGGGGAACAAGGTGCGCACGGTGTGAGCTTTGAAGCGCGGATCAGCCTCTTCGATATGAAGGATCCGATCAAGGCTGACGTTATCGATGATCGGGTGCGGCAACTCAAGTAGGTGACAGCTCTCGGGGCCGGGGTTGAGCAGATTGCCCTCGGGGCCGATCACACGACTTGCCGAGGTCACAAGCTCTTCGCGAATCCCGTCAAGTGGCGGGTTCGTGACCTGCGCAAACAGTTGCTTGAAGTAGTCGTACAACAACCGGGATCGGTCAGAGAGAACAGCAATAGGTGTATCGGTACCCATTGATCCGAGCGCCTCGCCACCGTTGCGAACCATGGGCTCGATCAGAATTTTGATCTCTTCGTGCGTGTAGCCAAAGGTCTGCTGCTCCCGCAGCACATCTCTGGGTAGCTCCGCGATGTGATACACCTCGGGAAGGTCATCAAGGTGCTTCATGCCAGCCTTGAGCCACTCCTTGTAGGGGTGCTCGGCAGCAAGTTGTTGTTTGATTTCTGAATCCTCAATGATCCGGCCTTGTTCAGTATCAATCAAGAACATGCGACCGGGGCGAAGCCGGCCCTTCTGGATGATCTTTGCCGGGTCGATGTTGAGCGTTCCAACTTCAGATGCCATGACCACTAGGCCATCATCAGTCACCCAGTAGCGCGATGGACGCAAGCCGTTGCGGTCGAGGACCGCGCCGACAACGGTTCCGTCAGTGAAACAGACCGAGGCTGGGCCATCCCAGGGCTCCATCAGGCAGGCATGAAAGCGATAAAAGTCGCGGACTGCTGGGTCCATATGTTGATGGTTTTCCCAAGCCTCGGGAATCATCATGAGCATGGCGTGCGGCAGCGAGTAGCCGCCGAGGCACAACAATTCGAGTACTTCGTCTAGTCGTGCTGTATCAGAGGCGCCGGGCGTACAGATTGGGAACACCTGCTCGAGCGCTTGGGTACCGCCCGGGAACAAATCAGATCCGAGCAGTGCTTCTCTGGCGCGCATCCAGTTTTGGTTGCCCTGCACTGTGTTGATCTCGCCATTGTGAGCGACATAGCGATACGGGTGAGCGAGTGGCCAAGAAGGAAAGGTGTTCGTAGAGAATCGTGAGTGCACCAAGGCAATCGCGGACTCCATGCGCTCATCCTGCAAGTCCGGGAAGAACTCTCCAAGTTGAGGCGTTGTGAGCATTCCCTTGTAGACCAAAGTGCGTGCAGAGAGCGACGCAAAGTAGACGGCTTGGTCGCCATCCGCATCAAGAATCTCGTGCTCAATATGCTTGCGAGCAAGAAACGCTCGGCGGTCAAGGACAATTCCAGTTTCGGTGCCCGAAGCATCTGCAATGAAGAGCTGACGGAAAGTGGGCATTGCCTGCAAAGCGGCGGTGCCAATCATGGATGGATCCACTGGCACATCGCGCCACCCAAGAACAGTCAGGCCTTGGGCCTCACAGATCTCGTGAATCACCTTGCATGCCGCATCGCAGTCATCAGGCTGCTGAGGCAAAAATGCAATACCAACTGCGTAAGCCCCCTCTGCAGGAAGCTCAAAGTCAACTACGGCCCGCAAGAAGGCATCAGGTACCTGAATCAGGATGCCCGCACCGTCACCCGTGTTCTGTTCCGCCCCGGTAGCACCTCTGTGTTCAAGGTTGCAGAGCGAAGTCAGACCCTGAGCCACTAGACCGCTGGACTTGCGGCCATATAGGTCCACCACAAACGAAACGCCACAGGCGTCATGTTCAAATTCGGGCTGATAAAGCCCCGTTTTACCGGGGAGATGCTGAGACATGATGCTTCCTGAGATACATGTGGACACAGGTGAAATTCTGGCCACGGTGATCGGATCTATCGAGCCGACTGAGACAGACGCGCTGCAGGCATCTTTGGCTGCAGGGCAGCGACGTTGCTGCATGTACCTGATCGGCCGAGCAACGCTGCTCAGAGCCGATCACGTACAAACTCAAAGTTAGTCGCAGATGGCAATGGTCCCAAAGTGGATTCAGCGCTCCGGTACTCTTAGAGCCTCATGACTCGAACTCGATCGCTTGTGATTTTTGCCGTAGTAGCCGCCATGGTGATCAGTTTTGGGTGTTCCGGGTCCGAAGATGAGGTCAACACTGCACAAGGTGCTGGAGATACGAACGCTGATACCAACGCTGACACAACCAACGCTGACACAACCAACGCTGACACAACCAACAGCACTGAGCCGGCAAAGCAGGCTGACCCTCTCGGGAGCGGCGAGGCCGTCACGCTTGCCTTCGCTGGTGATGCCAGCTTTGAGGGTCTCAGCATCTCTGTGGTGTCAAATACCACGGGTCTGCTGTCTGCAATTGCGCCAGTCATGTCTGCTGCAGACATTTCAATGGTCAATGTCGAGACTGCTGTTGGCACGGGTGGCACTGCAGTCAACAAGCAGTTCACCTTTCAGGTTCCCGAACAAGCGCTGGACTCGCTTGGCGCAGCCGGTGTGGATGTGGTCACCATGGCCAACAACCACGGCATGGACTTTGGCAAAGAGGGCTTTGCAGACACGATGCGTGTGAAGGCCGAGGGCAAGATGCCCATCATTGGAATCGGCAAAGACGACACCGAGGCCTACGCCCCGTACATCAAAGAGGTTAACGGGCAGCGAATTGGAATCATTGCGGCCAATGACATTTACCCATCCTCGATGGTCACCTGGTGGACGGCAGCCCCAGGGGTTCCCGGCATTGCGAGCGCCGAAGAGGCCTACCAAGAACAACTCGCTCAAGCTGTCCGAGATGCCCGGCCGACGGTGAACACGCTTGCGGTTTACTTGCACTTTGGAACCGAAAAAGAGACCTGCCCGAATGCACGGCAGAAAGAACTCGTGGACCTGCTGATTTCGGCTGGGGCAGACATTGTGGTTGGCACTCACGCTCACCGACTGCAGGGCATGGGTTATCAGGGCGATCAGCTTGTGGCGTTTGGGCTATCAAACTTTATTTTCAAAGCACCCTCTGCCGTGGGAAACACCAGCGGTGTGCTTGTCGTCACCGCCACCGGGCGTCGCATCGATGGCTACGAGTGGAAGCCAGCCCAGATTCAAAATCTTGTGCCGGTGCCGCTCACTGGTGCCGCGGCTTCGGCAGGAGTGCAGGCTATGGATGCACTTCAATCCTGCGCAGGGCTGACTCCTACTGCCACCGGGCCCGGCTTTGAGGACCCGCCGGCTACCAAATCGCCACCGAGCACAAAGAAGGGCACATGATGCTGACTCCAGCAGAGGAAATGGCCGGCTTTATTGATGCGTCCCCCACTCAGTTTCATGCTGCACATAACGCTGCGCAACGCCTAGTTGACGCTGGGTTTGCCCTCTTTGACCCACAAGAAGCTGCCGATGAGCAGACCCCCCAAGAACCCGGTGCCAGGTTTGTGGTTCGCGATGGCGCACTCATTGCCTGGGTAGATGGCACAAGCCCACTCGGCCCCCTGCGCATGATCGGCGCACATACCGATTCTCCTAATCTGCGTATTCGACCACGTCCAGACTCCGGTCGTGCTGGCCTCCAGCAGCTCGGAGTTGAGGTGTACGGCGGAGCGCTGTTGAACTCTTGGCTTGATAGGGATTTGGGAATTGCTGGCCGGGTTGCGCTTCGCTCCAGTCAGTCCGCAGAAGCAGTTGAACACCGCCTGTTTCGCAGCGAGGGCCCACAGGTACGTGTGCCACAACTCGCAATCCATCTTGATCGCGAACTCTCAGAGCGTGGTTTGCTGCTCAACAAGCAAACACACATGCAGCCGATTTGGGCGCTGGGTAACCCTCATGAGGGTGAGTTCCGCGCCTGGCTTGGCAACGAGACGGACTGTGGTCCAGAGCAGATTCTTGGATGGGATCTGGCGTGTTTTGATGTTCAACCTGCGGCAGTCCTTGGCTGTCAGGCGGAACTGCTCGCCAGTGCCAGACTCGACAATCTGTGTAGTTCTTTTGGTGCTGTCGAGGCTCTCATAGCAGCCAAGTGGGCAGGCCACGGCCCCTCGGTGATTGTCCTCTATGACCACGAAGAGATTGGTTCCACCTCTTCCACGGGCGCTGACTCAACCTGGTTCAGCCAAGTCCTTGAACAGCGAGCCGCTGCTCTTGGTGCGAGCCGCTCAGCATTCTTGGGCAGCCTTGCAGGGTCACTCATGCTCTCTGCCGATATGGCTCATGCAACTCACCCCAACTACGCCGAGCGTCACGAGCCCAACCACTGGGTGCATCTAGGTGGCGGTCCGGTCATCAAACACAATGTGAATGGCCGCTACGCAACCGACTCTGCCACTGCTGGAATTTTCCGCGAAGTCTGCCATTCAGTGCAGGTACCTGTTCAGGAGTATTCGCATCGCGGGGACCTTCCCTGCGGGTCAACAATCGGGCCTCTCGCTGCTGCGCAGCTCGCCGTTCCCACCGTTGACGTTGGCATGGCACAACTCTCGATGCATTCCATCCGAGAGGTCATGGCAGTTGCGGATGTTGAGTTGATGATCACTGCATTCACTGCCTGGTTAAGTCAGACCGACAGCTAATTAGAGCTCAAATCTTCTGGGTACAAACCCTGGCTAGCGAGCTTTCCACCTTGGCGGCGCATGATGGAGCGCCACAGAGCATCTGGGTCGCTACACAACACGTCATCGGGCAGTGGTGAAACAACATGCCAAGCACCCGAGGCAAGCTCTGCGTCAAGCTGGCCTGCTGACCATCCCGAGTAGCCGGTAAAGAGCCTGAGTGCGTCGATTCCTTCTACCTCACCTGTGATGAGCGCTGCTGGGTCGACGATCACGAGCGGCCCGATCAGGGTTTGCACGTTGCGCGAGCTTGCTCCAAGTTGGCGTCGGCCAATGGCGAGTAGTGACCCAACCGAGACAGGCCCTCCAAAGAAAAACAACGCTGGGCTAACAGCCATCTCCGCCCAGTCAGGCAGGTGTTCGCGGACCTCGCTAGAGGTTGGCCGATTGAGCACCAAACCGAGCGCACCTTCAGCATCATGTTCTAAAAGCAGAACCACTGTTTGATCAAAGTTCTCGTCCCCTAAATCGGGGGCAGAGACCAAAAGCTTGCATGCCGATTCCTGCTCGGCCGGGTTCATGTGATGTCGAGCGAGAGCATCCTGATTGCGTTACCCCGAAGCACTTTGTACTGCACATCTTTGGGCAACTGCCCCATCATCTTTTGAGCCACTGCCTTGGAGTTTGGCCAGGTGGTATCAGTATGGGGATAGTCAGTTTCGAAGGTGATGTTGTTTATGCCGACCTTCTCGATGCTGTCGAGTCCATGCTGGTCGCGGAAGAAACAACCGAACACCTGCTTGTAGTAATAGCTCGAGGGTGGCTCAGGAATGATGTCTGCCACTCCACCCCAGGCACGATGCTCTGACCACACATCATCAGCCCGCTCCAAAATGTAGGGCAGCCATCCGATCTGCCCTTCGGAGTAAGCAAGCTTCAACTCAGGAAAGCGCACGAGCACACCCGAGAACAAGAAGTCAGCCAAGCTGGCCATGGAGTTGTTAAAACTCAGCGTGGCCGCAACTGCAACGGGGGCATCGGGTGAGGTTGCAGGCATCCGAGAAGATGAGCCGATGTGCATGCAGACAACTGTCTGTGTATCCGAACAGGCCTGAAACAGCGGGTCCCAATAGCCGGAGTGAATGCTTGGCAGGCCAAGGTGCGGAGGGATCTCTGAGAAGCAGACTGCGTGGCAACCGCGAGCGGCATTGCGCCGAACTTCTGCGGCCGCCAACTCAGCGTCCCAGAGCGGGATGATGCAGAGCGGCACAAGGTGGCCGTTTGAATCTCCGCACCACTCCTCGACCATCCAGTCGTTGTACGCATAGACGCAGGCCTCGCCGAGCGCTCTGTCTTTGGCCTCGGTAAAGGTCTGGCCACAGAAGCGAGGGAATGACGGGAAGCAGAGCGAGACGTCAACATGGTTATCCAACATGTCCTGAACGCGCGCCACGGGGTCATAACAACCCGGCCGCATCTCGTCATAGGTCATTGGCGTCATCGTCATCTCATCGCGGCTGAACCCCACGGCCGCCACATGGCGCTTGTGGATGTACACCAAGTCTTCGAACACCCAACAGTCGGCCGGACGGCCATCGGCGGTGAACTCTTGTTCATACGTGCCGCCACCGATGTGCTTCATGTGGCCAATATTGCGACGTTCAATTTTGGGGCCGGCATCGCGGAACTTCTGCGGCAGCCAAGTAGTCCACAGATGCGGCGGCTCAACAACATGATCATCAACACTGACAATCATGGGGAACTCATCTTCTGAGTATCCAGAACTCGTTGATTCCTCGGTCATCGCCATAGGTCGCTCCAAATCTGACGGGTCGTCAGATTGTATGCCGAACGGCGAGGTAACACACGATCACCCTGCTGCCGATCACCCAGCCGCCGGTCACCCAGCTGGAAGGGTGCTTTGACCGTTTGTCCCCCACCAACTCGCTGTTAGCGCAAAGCCGGGCAGCGATGCTGTAGGGAACATCACTTCAAAGCTGCGCTTGTAGGTGGTTCGCAGCAGCAACCACGTACCATCACGTCGCTCATAGGTATCTTCATAAAACGCAGCACCGATCAACATGAACTTCCACTCGTCGTCTACAACAATGTCTTCGAGTGCCCAAGTGGCCTGGGCCGAGTCTCCGTTCAGGGTGATCTCTGGGTGATGAACCCGATGACTCGAGTGAAAGGTCTCTCGACTCATGCTGCGATCAAGAAACTCCAGAATTTCGGCTTTGCTCCCGAAGCTGTACTTGCCACCGCTATAAGCAGCTGTTGCATCCTCACAAAGAATGGCACCGAGGCCCGCCCAATTTTTTTGATCTAGGCAGCGAAGGTACGTGTACTTGACTCGCTTAATTTCTTCAAGGTCCGAGAGTTCCTCGAGGGTCATCATGGGGTTTCTCCAACTAACGCTTATTGGGGGACAGATTCTTGCCCGAGTGATTCATCACCTGGGGTCAGCTCGCCTCGTGGACTCACTCCAAAGCGAAGATCCACGGGCGACAACTCTGTTAGGTCTAGCGCTGGGCTCTCCAGACCTGAACCTTCAGCATCATCGCCTTGAGGTGAAAACAAGCGGCCGCGGCCATTCTGCGTGCTGCCCGCCCACTCTCGCTCATCACCCACAGCGTCATCAGCCCCAGACATACCTTGGTGATTCGCCGAGCGACGTGGGCCCCAGCAGTACCAACCTAAAAGGAGCCCGCTGGCAAAGGCGCCAAAGATGAGCGCCAAAGAAAACAGAAACTGAGCCATCCGAATCACTTCGTAACGCAAGCTGCTGCCTCCGCGATCTCAACACATCCACCGTGAACGTCCAGACTGTATCTGTATGTCTCGACCTTGGGTCGGATCGTTTCTGACGATTGGACACCCGGGCTCTATTCTGGGGAATCGGCTAGCGGAAGTTGGAACCAGCTTGATTGGTTTCCTAGGGGGAACGTGTCTGAATTAGTAGAAAATCTCATCTTGCGGCTCACCCTTGAGGAGAAGGCCACGCTGACTAGCGGCACGGACATGTGGAATGCTCACGGAATCGACAGGTTGGGAATCCCCGGGCTCAAAGTTAGCGATGGCCCCGTTGGTGTGCGCGGTGAGCGCTGGGTGGGAACCACATCTGCATGTACCCCGTGCGGCACGGCGCTCGGCGCAACTTGGAACATGGAACTCATCGAGCAAGTCGGGGTTGTGCTGGGTGAGGAAGCCAAATCGAAGTCAGTAGACATCGTCTTGGCGCCGACGGTGAACTTGCACCGAAACCCACTCGCTGGCAGAAACTTTGAGTGCTTCTCCGAGGACCCTTTTCTGACGGGCTTGGCTGCTACCGCCATCATCAACGGCATCCAATCCGCTGGGGTAGGTGCGTGTGTCAAACATTTTGTGGCGAATGACAGCGAGTACCAACGTCACACGATTTCCTCGCAGGTCAGCGAGCGAGTTCTTCGCGAGTTATATCTGTTGCCCTTCGAAATGGTGATTCGAGACACCGATGTGGTCGCAGTCATGTCTGGCTATAACCGGCTCAACGGAACCTATTGCGCCGAACATGATTGGCTGCTCAATCAGATTCTTAAGCAGGAGTGGGGATTCGATGGGTTAGTCATGTCGGATTGGTGGGGAACGATGAGCAGCGCTTCGGCTGCTGGGGGCCTCGACCTAGAGATGCCAGGGCCTGCAAAGTATCTGGGTCCACAGCTAGCTCAGATGGTTGCAGATGGGACTCTGGATGCGACAGCACTTGACGAGATGGCCCGGCGCATTTTGCATGTATCAGAACGCTTAGGCCTGCTCGCCCATTCATCACCTGCAACCCCGAGTCGAGCAGCGGAGCGTTCAGAGGACTTACCGACACATCAAGCAATTCTTCGATCTGCCGCCGAGCAAGCAGTGGTATTGCTCACCAACCGCCTCATCGAGGGGCAAACAGTGCTCCCCCTTGATGTGTCCTCGCTCCGACATGTTGCAGTCATTGGGCCAAGCGCCGACACTGCCGCCGTACTTGGGGGAGGCAGCGCCGCGGTGAACCCGCATTACGCAGTAAGTATCCTGCAGGGGCTTCAAGAAGCTCTGCCAAGTCATGTCAAGGTCACCCATGAGATCGGCGTTCACGCATCTCACAGCGCTCCTCCAATTGATTCTCGATGCTTGCGTTCAGCAGTGCAACCAGACAAACCAGGCCTTGATGTGGAGTACTTCGCTAATCGTGAGTTTGCTGGAACCCCGGCCTGCGTCGAACATGCTGCTCAGCCACGACTTGTGTGGATGGGCTCAGAAGCAGCCTCTGGAGTTGCTACCAACAATCTGTCTGTTCGAGTGTCGGGCACCTTCATCGCTCGCAGCACCGGAACGCACACCTTTGCACTCGTCACTGGAGGCACCGGCGGCCGCGTGCTCCTCGATGGCGAGAGCATTTTGGACAATTACACCGGCCAAGAGTCCGGCACGGCCTTCTTTGGTCTGGGGTCGAGTGAGATCCTTGCCGAGGTGTACCTCGAGCAGGGAGAGGAGCGGGGAATCATCGGCGAGTTCACCGGCTACGAGGGGATGGACGTTGCAGCCTTCTTGATTGGACATCGGGAGCCGCTTGCTGCAGATGGCATCGAACGAGCAGCCAAAGCTGCTGCAGAGGCAGAGGTTGCCATTGTGGTGGTTGGCCTAGATCAAGATTCCGAGACAGAGGGCGAGGATCGAAAGACCATCTCGCTGCCGGGCGAACAAGACGCTCTTCTTCGCGCCGTGATCGCCGCAAATCCCCGCACCGTTGTCCTAGTCAATGCGGGTTCGGTAGTGGACTTAGCCGCTACCGAAGGAGCAGCGGCCATTGCCCAAACTTGGTATTTAGGCCAAGAAACCGGAAACGCTGTGGCGGCTGTCCTGACCGGAAGCGTTGACCCGTCAGGACGCCTGCCCACCACCTTCGGCAAGAAGGTGCAGGACTGGTCCTCACACCTGAACTACCCGGGTGAATTCGGTGAAGTGCTCTACGGCGAAGAGCTGTTCATGGGGTACCGAGGGTTTGATCAGCAGCAGATAGAGCCTGCATTCTGCTTCGGTCACGGACTGAGCTACACCAGCTTTGACTGGTCTGGCGCCACACTTTCAACCTCGAGCTTGAGCCAAACCGAACTGCTTGACGGGGCTCAGTTCTCTCTGTCTGCCGAGGTCACCAACACGGGCGATACCTCAGGCTACGAAGTCCTGCAGTGCTACGTCCAACGAGACCAATCGCAGTCAGGTCGACCCGAACAAGAACTCTGTGGTTTTGTAAAAGTGCACCTCTCCCCCGGCCAGACTGCAACGGTAAATATTCCGCTCAACTTCCGAAGCTGCGCAGTCTGGGATCAGCCCAGCCGTTCTTGGTTGGTTCACCCCGGGGAGATTAAGTTCAGGCTCTCAAGTTCGAGTCGAGATACCCGCAGCACGGCCGCTTTCCAGGTAACTACCTAGGCCAACCCCGGCAGAGGGCATTATTCCTGCGTCATGGCAGCAAGCATCCTTCGCAGCAGCGGAATGGGCAGGCCGAGCACACCACTCGGGTCCTCGCCCTGCACATCAATCACGAATTCGCTACCAGCAGCCATCAGGTTCTGGTCCTCGAGGCGGTACGAGCCAGCACAATCAAAAGGCTTGAACTCTTCAACATACGCTTGAGCCTCAAGCCGAGAAAATGGTCTCATGCTGACCCGCTGAACATCGATTCCTTGTTCAACTTGGCCTGTCGAGGTGTTCATCACAACCAGCGCATTTACTAACTCATGTGTGCTGCCAGACATGGCCATGAGTTGGTCCACAGCAGCATCAACAACAGGCTGTTTGTGGAGTTGCATCGCCACACCATCAACCACAAGAACCCCCACCTGATCACCGGCCAACACCAGCGCAGCCGAGTGGCGACCCGCCACGCTCTCGGCTTTCTTGCTTGCCAACAGCATGGCGAACTCTGCGGGCAGCATCCTGTCGAAAAGCTCGTCAAAGGAGCGCTCGTCAACTTGCGGCGGATCGATACTGGATGCAATTCCGGCCTCGGCCAACATCTGGGCACGGTATCGAGATGAAGATGCAAGCACGAGGGGCAACGGCAGATGCAGGGCTGGGTTGTCCTGTGGCGCAGTCATCGCTGTTGGCCGGTCATCGCTTTTGTGCAGTCATCGCTGTGTGAGTTCGTTGCACCAGTCTCATGTGGCAGAACTGTAGAAGCAGATACCATCGGTGCGTGACTCGTCCATTCCCTCCGGCAGCATCAACTGCGCTCATCACGATGGAACTCCAACGCGGCGTGGTAGGTGACCTGGCGAGCATGTCGGCCCTTCGCGATGTAGCCGTTGAACAGGGAAGCCTGCTGAACTGTGGGCGGCTCGCCTCGGCTGCGCGCCGGGCGGGAGTTCCGATCATTCACGCCGTTGTGTCTTGGCGCTCTGACCGTCGTGGCACGTTTACCAACACACCGCTGTTAGCGAGTCTGGCAAAGAACCCAGAGCAGATGCTCGAAGGAACACCGGCAGTTGAGCTGATTCCCGAACTGGGCGAGACCAGTAATGATCTTCTGAGCCAGCGAGCGCATGGGCTCACTCCGTTTACTGGGACAGACCTAGATGCGACGCTTCGATCCTTGGGGGTAACAGCGCTAGTGCCGTGTGGAGTTTCGCTCAATGTCGGAATGTTGGGACTGTGTCTGAGCGCTGCTGATCTGGGATATGAATTAGTGCTGTGCAGGGACTCGACTGTCGGTTTGCCTGTTGCCTACGGCGAGCAGGTCATCGAGAACACGCTTGCCATGCTAGGTGCCATCACGAGCACCGAGGCACTCGTTCAGCATTGGGCCTAGATCGCCATCTGTAGATCAAGCCAGGTTGAGCGCGCCGGAAAGCTCGCGTGCATGATCCAGTACTTCTGATCGAGTGTCTCCGGGAACCATCAACGCAAGCCAATCCACACCAAGCTCACTCAGCTGGGCCACTTCGTCCAAGAGCGGGGCCAAGCCAGCGGCAGGATTTGCAAGGTAGGCACCGAGACTAAACGGGACGAAGCAAATCGAGAGGGGTTCTGTGCGCTCAGCCTCTTCGCAAAGCTGCTTGACCAGTTGCAGACGTTCTGCGAGCGCATCCACCGAACTGATCTCTGCAGTGCGAAGCCCCTTACCCGAGCCGACTGGAGTCGGGAACGGCGACCAGCCTTGGCCGTAGCGAATTGCCCGGCGAATCGCAGCCTTTGAGTTGCCGCCGACCCAAATCGGAGGAACTGCCGAAGGGTGGGGCAACGCTGTTACTGATCTTGCAGACCAGTTTGCCCCTGCACCACTGATCGAGGTTTCGGTCCAAATACGCAGCAGCATTTCTAGAGACTCATCAAGGGTGGCGCCGCGTGAATCGAAATCTGCACCTACAGCTAAGAACTCCGCCCCGACATACCCAGCGGCCACACCCAGAATGAGACGTCCACCCGAGAGCACGTCCAAGCTGCTCAGGGCTTTGGCCGCAAGAAAGGGATTTCGGTACGGCAGTACATAGACATTGGTGTGCAGCAGTAAGCGGTCAGTTACTGCTGCTGCAACGGCGAGCGCCACCGTCGGCTCAAGCGCTTGATGCCCACCGCTACTCAACCAGCGATCATCTGGTGCAGGGTGATCGGTGACATAGGCAGCATGGAATCCAAGCCGCTCGTAGCCCGCCGCCAAGTCCGCAACGGCAGCACCCGAGACCAACTCAGCGCCAGTATCAACTCGGTCTACTGGCAACCCGAGTGAGACTCGAATTCCCGAACTCAACACCCGAGCCATCCAAGTTCGCGAGTACTTGAGGGCGTCCTTCCCAACCTGGTGCCCGCCGCCAACAACCTGATAGGTAGAAGGAATTTCTTGAGCTGACAGCATGGCCGCAGCGTCCGCCCCTAAGAAGGCCGGCACGAACTCGTCCTCAGCAGCATTGAGCACCAGAACCTGTGTTGCCTGCGAAGCAGCCGGTGCACTCCCGCTCGCAACCGCAACCTCAACTTTGCCCTCAAGTTCTGGATAGAAACCACAGATCGAGATCACTGCATCGGGGTGAATCCCAAACAGGCCAAGTGCCAGCGCTAGAGCTCCACCTTGTGAGAATCCTGCAACAGCTACACGCGACCCACCGGCCTGAAGTCGCTCAACAAGATCGCCGATTTTATTAGCCGAAGAACGAAGCTCCCCGAGGACCACCCCGCGAGGGCCGGTAGAGAACCAACTGCGTTGTCCGTCAGCATCCTCTTGCGCACCAGGAGCCAGAACTTCCCATCCGTGGGGCGCAAGCTGTCTCCCCCAAGCTCTAGCCGAGGCCGGGTCATCTCCGTGGCCATGCAGTGCAATGAGCACTCCGCTTCCCCGATCAACGTCACGCATGTCAGTACTCTCCCCCGCATAACGGAGCTAAGGCAAGAGCGATCCCGGCCGGTGAACATTTCAGCAAGGCTTCAAGCTGCCAGCTACTCTGACGCCGAGAGGTTTTTGTTCCTACGACTCCTGCGAGGGATCCCATGTTGCGTCACGTTGTTCTGCTCAGTTTCAAAGACACAACTTCTGCAGAGGTCATCGCAGGAATTACCGAGTCCCTGCACGCATTAGCTCCTCAGATCTCTACGGTCCGAAAGTTTTCGGTGAACGCGGACCTTGGCCTTGCGGACGGAAACGCACAGATGATCATCATGGCGGAGTTCGATGATGTTGCGGGCTACGAGTTGTATCGCGATCACCCAGCTCACCAGAAGGTGATCCAAGAGCAGATTGTGGCCGAGCTCTCGAGCCGAGCCGCCGCCCAGTACACGTTCTAGGGTTTCGCTGCTCTCTGCCCGGATAGCAGCATATTTTCCCCTACGTGAATGCAGGTAGCGCCCAGAAAGTTTCTGCACTCTGAGTGCTAATACCTTAGAATCCAAGTATCCGCGTGACAGAGGTCACTCTTTGTGTCTATGGTGCATCTACCAACTTTGTTGGTCCGGTAGAGGAATCAGCGGTTCAGTGAACACCTTCCGAGGTAGGCACCAAATTGCAGAATGCCTCCCGGTTCCGGGTAGGCCATGTGGATGGATTCGGGGGGTTTCTTCCACATGGCCTCCGGCATTTTTGTAGGCCCGGCATTTTTGTAGGCCCGGCATTTTTCAAGGGAGTGCTGCCAAGAATTCTCTGGCGCTCAGAGCGTCTTGCCTATGCGATCTTGTCAGTCATCAGGCAGACTGCGGACGTGCCAATCCAAAAGATCGCAGCCGAGACACCCTCCCCCATGACTGGGTTTGTTGTTACTGACTTACCCGGATCTACACGTGCCACCGGTGTGGTGCGTCTAGCCAAGAAGATCCTGATGGACGGAGCCAAGACCATGGCCCGCTCGCAGACCTATGCCTGGGCCATTCTGAACGAACAGGTTTCGGGTGCATCAGCAGGCGTGAGCGTGGACCCGGCCGAGAGCCAAGCTGGCATGGTTGCCTTTGTGGGTGCAGTTCTGGACCGAGTCTCTGCCGGGGAACTTTCACTCGAAGCTGCAAAAGGTGTGTCGGACTCAGATCTGAGCACCCTCGCTCAGGCCGACACTCGCAGCAAGATCGGTCAGACTGCCCGAGCGAACGGCACCCTCAATCAGGAACTCCTCGCAAGCGGTGCCTTTGCTTCTGCGGCAACAGCACACGGCGCCCTTGAAGGGGCTCGGGTGATTCTCGAAGGGACTGGTGCAAACACTGCGGCTTTCATTGCCGCCGCAGCAACTCACGGAGCGCACATAGTTGGCCTTGGCACCTTCGCTGGCGCAGTCGTTAACCCAGAGGGATTCAACCTTGACGATCTCTTGGGTCTGCTTGCCGAGTCAGGTACTGCACTGCCGACCAGCTTGGGTTCAGAAGTCCCTAGCAACGAATTGTTTCAAACTCAGACAGATCTGCTGTTTTGTGGATCCAAAATGGGTCTGATTGACCATCTACTTGCAGAGACTTTGGACTGCAAGATGGTGGTTCCGGTTGCACCTGCACCGGTGACTGCAAAGGGTCTAGCCGTTGCAACACATCGTGGCATCGCTGTTCTTCCCGATTTCATTTCTACTGCTGGGCCATTGTTTGCGGATCACCCACCAGATTCGGCCACAGCGGAGCAGATCGTGGCCACTGCCACGGATACGCTTTCTAGCGCCCTCGGCCAGCTGTCTACGCATCCCGAAGGGCTGTACCTAGCAGCCTGCTATGCGGCCGAAGCATTCCTACTTACTTGGCAAGAAAGCTTGCCATTTGGAAGGCCACTGGCTTGAGCAACTCTCGAATTCCTGCGAGCAACTCTCGTCTTCCTGCGAGCAACTCTTCGCTGCCTTCGCTGCCCGCTCAGCCTGCGGCAGTGAGTTGGCCAACTTCTTCGTGGAGTTCCGGGCCTCAGTTAGCTGGGGACCCCGAACGGCTACGCGACTTGCTCGATCAGGCTTTCGACCCAGCTAGCGCTGACTCTCTTGGCGAGACCTTGGCTTGTTTGGTCGTGCAAGGCGGGCTGATCGTCGAGGAGCGCTACGCAGCAGAGATAACAGCACAGACTCCCCTGATCTCATGGTCTGTAGGTAAAAGCATTACTCAGGCCGCTGTTGGAATACTTGTAGCCGACGGTCTGCTCGACCCAACCATGCCGGTGGACGCGCCCGAATGGCAGACCGCAGGCGATCCGCGCCAGGCCATCACCATGAATGACCTGTTAGAGATGCGCTCGGGACTGCAGTTTGTTGAGGACTACGTAGACGATAAGGAATCAGACTGCCTAGAGATGTTGTTCGGGTCGGGAACACATGACGTTGCTGGCTATGCGGCCTCGCGCCCCTTGGAACACAGCGTCGGTCAGGTCTTCAATTATTCGAGTGGCACTACCAACATCATTGCCAGACACGTAGCGCAGGTCCTCGGAGCAGGAGCCGACCCTGCTGAGCGACGCAGAGTCATGCAGGAGTTCCTTCAGGAAAGGCTCTTTGGTCCGCTGGGTATGAGCACTGCCGAGCCACGCTTCGATGCCGCCGGCACCTTTATTGGATCCTCCTACCTTTTTGCCTCCGCTCAGGACTTTGCAAGATTTGGGTTGCTCTACCTGCGCGATGGTGTGTGGGGTTCGCAACGCATACTGCCAGAGGGCTGGGTGAACGCTGCAAGAACAGCAGTTTCGGTAGACCCCGAAGATGGTTGGCTCTATGGCCAGCACTGGTGGGTCCGCCGGGGGTCAGCCAGTAGCTCTCGTGGAACAGGACCAGGCGAGATCTTCTGGGCGAATGGTTACGAGAAGCAGATCGTCATGTGTATACCGAACAGCGATACGGTTCTGGTGCGGCTCGGCAAGACCACAGCAGACCAGCGAGATAGCTTTGAGTCCTACTGGGATCAGGTCATCGCCGCATGCACCGACTGACCTAACCTTCCCCGACAACTACTGGAGCATTCCATGCGACCCACACCGTTCACCATTCCCGAATTCTCTGATATCGAAGAGGAACGGCAGTTCCTCAAGCAGCGCCTCGCCGCCGCCTTTCGGTTGTTTGGGCTCTTTGGATTCGAAGAGGGCGTCGCCGGTCACATCACGGCGAGAGACCCCGAATTTCCAGACAGGTTTTGGGTGAATCCGTTCGGTATGAGCTTTAAGCAGATTCGGGCCTCTGACCTGATCTGTGTTGATCACGATGGCAATGTCGTTATTGGTGATTGGCCAGTGAACGCAGCGGCATTTGCCATTCACTCACAGGTTCACATGGCCCGTCCCGATGTGATTGCCGCAGCACACTCCCATTCGATCTACGGCAAGACCTTTGCATCGCTTGGCATCGAACTTGATCCACTCACCCAAGACTCGTGTGCATTCTTTGAGGACCATGCGTTATTCGACGATTTCACAGGCGTGGTGAACGAGACCTCTGAGGGCGCCCGTATTGCAGAAGCCCTTGGCAACAACAAGATGGCAATCTTGCGCAATCACGGACTGCTGACCGTAGGAACATCAGTGGATGCAGCAGCTTGGTGGTTCATCACGGCCGAGCGAACCTGCCAATCACAACTGATGGCCATGGCTGCCGGCAAACCCGTGTTGATTGACCCCGATGTGGCACGCCATACACGTGGACAAATGGGTTCAGAGATGGCCGGCGCATTTAGCTTTCACCCGCTGTACACCTGGATCATGGAACAACAACCAGACCTTGCAAACTAACGGGAGCTTGCAACATGGATTGGCCTCTTCGCTGCGGAATCTTCATGGCACCGTTTCATCCGGTGCATCAGAACGTCACCCTCGCACTAGAGCGCGATCTGCAACTCATCGAGCATCTTGATCGCATTGGGTTTCACGAGGCTTGGATCGGCGAGCATCACTCAGGTGGTTTCGAGATCATTGCCTCGCCCGAGGTTTTTATTGCGGCTGCCGCCGAGCGCACTCGGCATATCCGCCTTGGTACTGGGGTGGCATCGCTCCCCTACCACCACCCCTTCATGACAGCTCAACGCATTGTGCAGCTTGATCACATGACGCGTGGCCGAGTCATGCTGGGAGTCGGCCCTGGAGCTTTACCCTCGGACGCATTCATGTTGGGCATCAACCCTGTGGATCAGCGACGCAGGATGGAAGAGGGACTCGAGGCAATCCTTGAACTGTTTCGCAGCGAGGAGCCCGTGTCGATCGAGACCGACTGGTTCACACTTCGAGAGGCACGGTTACAGATTCGACCGTTTACCGACCCACACCCAGAAGTTGCCGTCGCTGCGATGATTTCTCCTTCAGGCCCTCGCGCTGCAGGCAAGTACGGTTGCTCGTTGTTGTCCATCGGAGCCAGCCAACGCAGCGGCATTGATCTGCTCGGTAGCCATTGGACAGTCATGGAGGAGCGAGCTGAGCAGTTCGGCCAACGCGCTGAACGCCGCGACTGGCGCCTTGTCACCATGATGCACATTGCCGAAACCAAGGAGCAGGCCTACAAAGATGTTGAGTTCGGTCTTGCCGACTACGCGACGTACTTTCGCGAGGTTGCAGCCCTGCCGATCTTCCCCGATGTTGCTCCCTCGGAACTCGCTGATCACCTGAACCACTTGGGCGGCGCCGTGATCGGAACCCCAGAGGACGCCATTGCTCTGATTGAGGAATTGATTCAGGAATCAAACGGCGGTTTTGGAACCATTTTGTTGCAGGCTCATGAATGGGCAAACCCAGAGGCCACCCGCAGAAGCTACGAACTGTTTGCTCAATACGTACTCCCAGCGTTCGATTCACGCTCGCTGCGAACCGAGGAGTCAATGAACTGGGTCATGGCGAATCGCAACGAGCAAATGGGTGCAGCGATGAACGCAATCGGTGCCGCAATGCAAGAGCATGCCGCCGAGAAATCAGCTGGGAAATCCGCTGGTAAATCTGCTGAGGGGCACGCGGCTCCTGCGGCGGGGTAACCTGCAAAGACAATTTATGCTGAAACCTCACCGGGAGAGTTCCGTCGCCACCAGCGGCGGGCGCCGAAGGAGCAACCGCCCCGGAATCTCTCAGGCACCCGAACCGGTTTGGTCAGGCAACTCTGGAAAGCAGTTCGTGCTGCGAATCAGCACGAACTCACCGACGGGGAAAGCCAGTTGCCACTCGGCAACCGGTGAAGCTCTCAGGTACGGCGACAGAGGGGGCATCCACTTTCTCGTACGACTTGGAGCACCCTGTGAACCCTCTTGCCGCATATACCAATCTTCCCGTTGAGGATTTCGCTGATCGACACCTCGGCCCGACTGAATCTGATGTAGCAACCATGTTGGGAGCGCTCGGATACGACACGCTCGATTCACTCATGAAGACGACCATTCCGGACGCGATTCACATCAGTGAGGCGCTCGGGATTGAGGCGGTCCCAACAGAGGAGGCAGCCCTAGCGCGACTCCGTGAGGTTGCCGAACGCAATCAGGTTGTGACCACGATGATCGGAGCGGGTTATTACGGCAATATCACTCCAAACGTGATCCTTCGAAACATCTTCGAGAACCCCGCTTGGTATACGGCCTACACCCCATATCAGCCCGAGATCTCACAGGGTCGGCTCGAAGCACTTCTGAACTTTCAGACAGTAGTGACGGACTTGACGGGAATGGAGATCTCTAACGCCTCGATGCTCGACG
Organism: Actinobacteria bacterium IMCC26207; assembly: GCA_001025035.1. Lineage (GTDB taxonomy): Bacteria > Actinomycetota > Acidimicrobiia > Acidimicrobiales > Microtrichaceae > IMCC26207. The sequence goes on along the minus strand of LCZK01000010.1, from coordinate 322,396 downwards.
AGGCAACTGCGGCGGCCGAAGCCATGATGCTGGCGCGTCGGCAGTCAAAGGTTGCCTCCGAGACCTTTTTTGTTGACGCAGACTGTCACCCACAGATCATCGAAGTTGTTCGAACTCGAGCCGAGCCGCTCAATATCAAAGTTGCAGTAGGCGACCCCTTTGCCGACTCCGAAGCTCATGAATATTTCGGGATCCTGCTCTCGTATCCCGGATCCTCGGGTGCCATTCGTGAGTTCTCTAGCCTTGCGGCTTCTGCAAGTGAGCGCGGCGCTTTGGTCTGTGTTGCCACTGACTTGCTCTCACTCACCATGTTGACCCCTCCTGGCGAATGGGGTGCCGATGTTGCGATTGGCTCGGCCCAGCGCTTTGGCGTTGCCTTTGGTTTCGGTGGTCCTCATGCCGGGTTTATGGCCGTTCGAAGCGCTGCTCGGCGTTCACTACCCGGTCGACTTGTTGGGCTCTCGAGGGATACCCACGGCAGGCCTGCACTACGCCTTGCACTGCAGACACGCGAGCAGCACATCCGCCGGGAGAAGGCCACCTCAAACATCTGTACAGCTCAGGTCCTGTTAGCAGTGATGGCGGCCTCGTATGCGTCCTATCACGGCCCTCAGGGACTGCTTCGCATTGCGCAGCGCACTCACCTGCTTGCGAGTGTGGCAGCCGATGCTTTGGCCGAGGCAGGGTTTGCTCTGACCTCTGAGTATTTCTTTGACACGGTCACCCTCCGCACACCAGACGCAGCCGAGGGGTACCTCGCTGCAGCACTCGAGGCTGGGCTGAACCTCCGGGCCCACTCCCAAGACGCAATCGGATTCTCTTGCGATGAGACCACAACCGCTGCCACTTTGGTGCAGTTGCTGTCTGCCTTTGGAGTAACTCGAAGCGTCGAGCAGGTTGAGGCTGCCGCAGCGGCCGCCAGTGAAACTTGGTCGCACCTGCCACAGGCACTTCTCAGAAGCAGCGACTACCTGACCCACCCGAACTTCAACAGCTACCACTCAGAGACAGAGATGCTGCGCTACTTGCGCCGTCTGGCTGACAAGGACTTGGCTCTCGACCGAACCATGATTCCTCTGGGGTCATGCACGATGAAACTCAATGCCACAGCCGAGATGATTCCCGTGACCTGGCCTGAGTTTTCACAGATTCACCCGTTCGCTCCTGCGGAGCAGACCGAGGGCTACGTGCAACTCATTCGAGAGCTCGAGGATTCTTTGGCTCGCATTACGGGATATGACGCAGTGTCGCTGCAGCCCAATGCTGGCAGTCAGGGTGAGTTTGCAGGCCTGCTCGCAATACGCGGGTACCACCGCTCACGCAACAACCCCGAGCGCGACTTGTGCTTGATTCCTGCATCGGCTCATGGGACGAATGCTGCGAGTGCAGTCATGGCCGGCATGCGGGTAGTCGTGGTCGAAACTGATGAGAACGGAAACGTCAATCTTGACGATCTCCGAGCGAAAGCAGAGGAACACTCAGCAGCTCTCGCAGCCATCATGGTCACGTACCCCTCTACCCATGGGGTATTCGAGCAGAGCATTGGCGAACTCTGCGAGATTGTTCACGAACATGGCGGGCAGGTGTACGTAGACGGCGCAAACCTGAATGCCCTAGTTGGGCTTGCCAAGCCAGGAAAGTTCGGCGCCGACGTCAGCCATCTGAACTTGCACAAAACCTTTTGCATTCCCCACGGCGGTGGCGGCCCGGGCGTGGGGCCTGTCGCAGTAGGCGCACATCTGGCACCCTTCCTTCCGAACCACGAGCATCGCTCAGACGCTGGGCCGAGCACTGGGCCTGGTGCAGTTTCTGCAGCACCGTTCGGATCTGCCAGCATCCTTCCAATTTCTTGGATGTACATCACCATGATGGGTGACCGCCTTCGCCGAGCTTCAGAGCTTGCAATTCTGTCTGCGAACTACATTGCGTTCCGGCTCGCCGATCACTTTCCGATTCTGTACACCGGCCGTGGTGGCCTTGTTGCCCATGAGTGCATCTTGGACCTGCGCCCGCTCGAGAAGTCTGTCGGCATCACCAATGAGGATGTCGCTAAGCGACTGATCGACTACGGATTCCATGCGCCGACCATGTCATTCCCGGTGCCGGGAACGCTCATGGTTGAACCAACCGAATCCGAAGGGCTTGCCGAGCTTGACCGCTTTTGTGATGCGATGATCTCGATTCGCTCCGAGATCGACCGCGTGGCCGCTGGCGAGTGGACGCTCGAGGACAACCCACTGGTTCACGCTCCGCATACTGCGCAAGAAGTCGCAGGCGATGCCTGGGATCACAGCTACTCACGATCGCTAGCTGGATGGCCAACTGAGCATCAGAAGAATTCCAAGTACTGGCCGCCGGTGAGTCGGATCGACGGCGGCTATGGCGACCGAAACTTGGTCTGCTCCTGCCCGCCCATTGAGGCTTTCGCCGAATAGGGAGCAGGCAAGTTCAAGCCGCAGGCCTGTGGAACTCAGGTCTGTGACAAGAACGGCAGTTTGACCACTTCGGCCGCAACTTGCGTGCCCCTCTGATCAATCATGACCTGATCGCCAACTTGCACGCTTGGGTCAAGGAAGGCCAGAGCGATTCCATACCCAAGAGTTGGCGAGAAGTTACCTGAACTCAATTGGCCAATGACTTCGCCATTACGGAGCACTAGTTGGTCAGCCCGCGGGGGCCGGCGTCCTTCTGTCTTGAGTCCGTACATCAAGGGTGAGACGCCGTTGAGTTTCTGACGCTCGAGCGCATCCCTGCCTCGGAAATCTCCCTTATCCCAACTCACAACCCATCCCAGCCGAGCATTGAGTGTGGTGATTCCTTCACCGAGCTCGTGGCCATGTAAAGGCAGGCCTGCCTCAAGGCGCAACGTGTCTCGAGCACCAAGGCCAGCGGGAGTCACGCCTGCGCTCATAATGAGGTCCCAGAAGGACTTCGCGACGCTAACTGGCACTGCGCATTCGACGCCCTCTTCGCCGGTGTACCCCGTTCCAGCAACGATGCAGTCTGCACCTTCGAAGGTAAACTCTTTGACACGGAATCGGCCGACCGAAGCCGCATCCGGCAAGACGGTTGCCAGCCTCTCGATAGCTTTCGGGCCTTGAATTGCGATGACGGCCCGCAGTGGTGTGGTCTCGGCAATCGAGATCTCGCCTTGCTCAGCGGCATGGGCTAGAGCCAAGCGCACACCCTCGGTATTTGATGCATTCGGCATGACATCGAAGACGTCCGGTGCAACCCACCAGACAATGATGTCATCTACCACCGAGGCAGTCTCTGGATCGAGCAGGTGTGTGTATTGCGCCCGACCAGGCTGGATTTTATTCAGGTCATTGGTCAGGGTTCGCTGCAAGGCCTCGAATGCGGCAGGCCCCTGAACGCGAACCGTTCCAAGATGGCTGACATCGAATGCCACTGCGTCGCTGCGGCAGGCGCGATGCTCCTCCAGCGTTCCACCAGGGTACGACAGGGGCATGTCCCAACCACCAAAGGGAACCATCTTGGCGTCGAGTGCGCGGTGAACCGAATCTAGAGGTGAGAACTGCATCAATTACGGCCTCAGAGACCAGCAGCCACAGAAACGGCCGGCGCTTCTGTTGCAACCGCAGAGATCTCGGTTGCGGGAGTTCCTGCCGGGCGGAACTCGACGATGCGAGCATCCACCTCTTCTTTGACGCCCGCGAGCGGAAGTACGTTGAGCACTCCCTGCCCTTTCTGCAACACGTCGATGAGTTCCTCGCCAGAGCGAACCAGAACCGAGGTTCGCCCGCTAATGACCAAGTTCGCCGAGGTGATGTCCTCGATCAGGTGTTCACGCATGTAATCGAAGGCCTGCCGCACAGACTCCAGCTTCAGTCCTGCATCGAGCAGCGTCTTGATGATCTTGAGTTCCAGCAGATCGCGATAGGAGTACAGACGACGAGACCCGCTACCGCGAGCTTCTGCTAGCGATGGCACCAACAGATCGGTTCGAGCCCAGTAGTCCAACTGACGGTAGGTGATCCCGACAATCTCGGCTGTCTTGCGACCACTAAAGCCCTGCTCTGGTGTCGGCAGTTCTAGGGATTCGCTCAAAATTTCGTCCATTGATCGCGCTCCACGTCTTTGTGCCAGTGAATTCCGGCCGCAAGTTGCATCCGAGAAATTACTCCGAGGTAGTAAGTATGCGGTGGATGTTCCGATTTGCCTAGTCGCAGCAGGGAGTGCGGTCGCGATTAGGAACCAAAGTCCTCGGGTGAAACTTGCTCAATGAACTGTTTGAACTCTTCTACCACTGCTTCAGGAAGGTCATCGGAGTCATCATCTGACCCCGTATCTTCAATAAATCCAGCCGTATCAAGGACTTCTTCGGAAGAGAAAATCGGGCATCCTGCTCGAACGGCGAGCGCTACGGCATCGGAGGGGCGAGCAGAAATATGTTGCAGCCCAGAAGCAGAACTGACTTCTAGGTCGGCGTAATACGTTGTCTCACGCAACTCGGTGATCACGACTCGTTCGAGTTGAGCGCTCAGGCCATCAAGAACATCGCAGAACAGGTCGTGAGTAAGGGGGCGAGGAGTCTCGACTCCTTCCATTGCAAAAGCAATAGCCGTAGCCTCTGGCCCACCGATAAAGATCGACAATTGCCGGCGACGGCCTTGAAGTTCGCGCAGCACCATCACTGGGGTGTTACTCGGAAGTTCTACGCGCACAGCGACCAACTCAAGCTCGATCACATAGTTAGCTTAGTGGTAGTTACGCTGCCCGCTGACTGCCCCACCTAGCCCGGCTGTCTAGCTCTCAGTCCTGGTCGCTGCGGGTGATCTGCGACAGCTGCCGCTGCAGCAAAGCAGCATGCAATTCAGCCCCCATGGCGAGGAGTTCATCGCAGCGCTCTGCTGCTTGTTGCCGCGATGCCGGGTTGCGCTGCTTCATGAGCGGGACAACGAGTTGCTCGACGAAACCAGCTTCTCGCTCGGCCGAGACCTTGTACATGCGCAGGTGCCTAGGCTCAACGCCCAGTTCGGCATAGCGAGCTGCAAAATGTGCAACCTCTACTGCCTCGCCGTCATAGGTTGGCCGGCCACCCATGAATCCGGGCACAACCAAACCGTATTGCTCCAGCCCTGCAAGAAGGTCCTCGCTAATGCTGCACAACTCGCACAACTCTTCAGCGGAAAGCAGCGTGTCCGAAGCAGAAGACTTCTTCTTTCGCGCAGGCTTTCCGCGCCCAGATCGAGCAGCCTCGGAGGGCTCGGATTGTGCACTGCTTGAGCCGTCGCCATCTGATGCAGCAGAGCCTTTGCGGGAACGCCCCTTGATGCGAGGATCCTCTTGAAGGGCTGCAACAACATCTGCGGGGGTGGTATGCGCAGGACGGTTTGACTCGGTCACAGGCTCTCCGGAAGTGGAAGTGGTTTCAGTTGCAAGATCTGCGTCTCGTTGGGCATTTCGGGCTTCGGGCAAAAGCGCACGGGAGCGCTGAGCAGACGTGGAGTCTTCTGAACGCTGCGTAGCTGAAGCCACCGCTGGGTGGGCCGGAGACATACGCTCAGCCCCTGCAGCAGCCTCATCGCTCAGGCTTGGGTCGTCTTCGTCCTCGTCGTCCTCGTCACCTTGAACCGTTGATGGGTCAAGTAGATCAAGGTCGGTGGTAGTGGACCACAGTGTCGGCTGATCGCCCATTGGGTCGTATTGATCGACACCTTGTTCCAACATGTTCTTGATCACTTTGAGCGGCAAGAAATTGTCTCGCTGCTGATGCAGAATCCAGCGCAGCCGCTCAATGTCTGCCTCATAGAACTTGCGATAACCAGAGCCTGTCCGTTCAGGCGCAATCAGACCTTGGCTTTCAAGAAAGCGAATCTTGGAAATCGTCACATCAGGGAAATCCTGTTGCACCATTGCAAGCACCTCGCCAATGGAAAGATGCCCCGCCGTTGCAGTATCACTCATGCCGGACCTCCGAGAATCCCGATAACAAACACAAACCTAAACTTCCCAACTTGAACCTGCGCACCCTCACGCAGCAGCGCCTGTGTAACCCGCTCGCCATCAAGGTAGGTGCCATTGAGCGAACCAGAGTCGATCAATTGAAACTGCCCATCGGGGTCTCTACGCACCTCTGCGTGATTTCTGGACACGGTGATGTCATCAAGGAACACGATGCTCTTGGGATCACGACCAATTGTGACTACATCGGCTGTGAGAGCAAACCGAGCGCCAGCAGTGGAACCGCGGGTAATGATGAGTTGCCCAACCTCGCCCGCACCGGCAACATCAACACCCACAATGGGATAACTGCCAGTAGCAAGCTCGGTCACCTCGGGTAACTCGCCGCCACATGCTGAGCAAAAGTTTGCTCCTGGCTGATTCAAGATGCTGCAAACAGGGCAGATGACTCCATCGGCGCCCATAGGTTCTGCGCTCAGCTCTCGGTGATCTGCCGGTAGGCGGCAGCGTCAAGAAGCTCCTGGACTGCAGCAAGATCTGTCGGTTCGATCGTCGCGATCCAACCTGCCTCGTAGGGGTCCGAATTGATCAGCTCCGGAGAGAGTTCAAGCTCTGAGTTGGTCTCCACGACCGTGCCGCTGATGGGGGCGTAAATCTCGGAGACGGATTTCGTGGACTCAACCTCGCCGCAGGTATCTCCGGCGCCCACCGTGGCTCCTACCTCTGGCACTTGGACGAACACAACGTCTCCAAGAGCATCCTGTGCGTAATCGGTAATACCGATCCGCACTTTTCCGTCCTCAATCCGAATCCACTCGTGGTCGGATGAATACCTGAGTTCTTCTGGCACGTTCATGGTGCCAAAGCTACCCGACACAGACATACAGATGAGTCCTCAACTGCGATGGGTCTCCAGATCAGGTGAGCGGTAGGGCACTGCACCTACTTCAGCATCTGCCGAATACGTCGGGCGTACTCCTGAGACAATGTCCGCGCATCACCTGCAGTGTCGCCTTCAGCCCAGATATGTGTAATCGGCTCTTCGGGATCTGGCAGAACGAGCACCCAGCCCGAATCGTGATGCACCTTGATGCCATCGATCAGGTCCACCTCTCGGCCATGCGTTTGCTCCACCAGAGTCCTCATCACCGTGCCCTTTTGTTCCCACGGAGTGATCACTTGTTCGTGCAGGAGATGAACAGATGGCGCATGCGCAACGAGTTCAGACAGCTTTACGTCTCTGCCCGCTAGCAGATCAAGCATCTTGAGCAGTCCCGCTGCGGCGTCAAAGGCAGGCAAGAAGCCAGGGAGGATAATCCCACCCTCAAGATTCGCAGCGAACCCAACCGCAGGAGAGTCAGCCTCTTCCATCAGTGCGGCTGCTGAAGTCTTGGTCCACAAGACTTTGTACCCGCGAGACTCAACTATCTCTGCTGCCGCCCTGCTAACCGTTACGGGCAATGCCACGGTGTCACCTAGAAGGTTGTCGCATACCAAGTCCAAGAAGACAAACAGCAGTTGATCAAAACTAAGGACGGTTCCGTGGTCGTCCACGAGCAACAACTGTTCACCGCTTGGATCAATGAGCGCACCAAGATCGGCACCAGAAGCTTTGACTAATGCCGCAACTTGAGCGGCATGCTCATCGCGATCGAATCCAAGGGTTCCCTTTGTCGATGCGAAAGGATTGACCACCAGAACCTCTGCACCAAGCTTTGCCAGCACGTTTGGCATAACAAAGCTGGTTGAACCGTAGGAGTAATCAATCACCACCTTGAACCGCCTTGCAGCGACCGCCTTGACGTCGATGGTTTGCTCAAGGGCAAGCGCGTACTGCTCAAGGGAACGCGGTACCAAGTCGATGTCGCCGATGTCGGCCGGTCGCACTCGCCGGAAGTCCTCACGCGTAAAGAGTCGTTCTATCTTTCGCTGCTGCTCTTCGAGAATGTCCGAGCCGCCACGATCAAAGAACCGGATGATGACGGAGTCAGGGTCATCTGCACTCAGTCGCAGGGTGATTGCCCCAGAAACCAACGTTGCCCTGCAATGAAAACGCGTGAGCGGAACGCTCGCCGTCTCTAGGTCTAAGACGTTGACCCCGCCGGCGTTGAGTCCGGCAATCATCGCTCGCTTCAACATGCGTGCGGCTCTACTTGAGTCTCTCGATACCACCACCGTGGCATCTTTTTTGAGCGAAGTCGCAAAGGCGAGTGCGACTTTGGCTGCTAGCTCGGGGGTCATATCGACGTTTGCCAGACCAGTCACTCCCCCATTGCCGAACAGACTTCTAGCGCCACGCGATTCCCAGATAACCGAGGAGTTGACCACTGCCCCGGCCTCGACGGTCTTAAAGGGATAGACCTTGATTTCAGAGGACAGAACGGCGTTCTCACCAACGAACACTTCATCGCCGAGCACCACTCCTTCCTCGCAGCGCACACCACGACGCAGGTCTGATGCACGCCCAACCAGAGTGCCGCGAATCATGACGCTCTCGCCGATGTAGGCATTCTCGTGGATCACGCTTCGTTCAATGTGACCGTCTCTTCGCATACGCACACCGTCGCCCAGCACCGAGTACTCGCCGAGTTCGGCCCCAGATTCCAAGAAACAGTTGTCGCCAATCACAGCAGGGCCGTTAATCACCACACCATGGTTGATCTCGACGCCTTCTCCAATGAACACCCCGGTAGAGACTTCGAATCCCGGAATTCGAACAGAGACTTTGGCGTCCAAGATGTCTTTATGCGCCCGCAAGTAGGCACTCAGGGTTCCAACGTCCTCCCAGTAGCCTTCTGCCACTGACCCAAACACCGGCTTGCCCGCTTCTAGCAACGCCGGAAAAACATCGGAGGAGAAGTCCACGGGAACGTCAGCCGCGATCCAGTCGAAGATTTCTGGTTCGAGCACGTAGATGCCTGAGTTGATGGTGTCTGAAAATACTTGACCCCATGTCGGCTTTTCTAAGAACCGTTCGATCGAGCCGTCTTCATTCGAAATAACGATTCCGTATTCGAGTGGGTCTTCAACGCGAACCAAACCAATCGTGGCCAACGCCTGCCGGTCAACATGCGATTGAACAAGCGCAGACAAGTCAATATCGGTCAGTACATCTCCAGAGATGACCAGAAATGTTTCGGTGAGTTCAGTCATTGCGTTGCGCACCGAACCCGCCGTACCAAGCGGGTGTTCCTCCGAGGCGTACGTCATCTTGACTCCGAACTCAGAGCCATCACCGAAGTGGTTACGGATGGCATTTGGCATGAACGCAACCGTCACAACGATCTCGTTAATACCATGCGCTTTGAGAAGGTCGATGATGTGCTCCATCATCGGTCTGTTCACCAACGGCAACATGGGCTTCGGGGCATTTGAGGTCAGAGGACGCAGGCGGGTGCCCTCGCCTCCTGCCATGATCACGGCCTTCACAATTGGTACATCCTTTGAGGAATTGGCGGGTGAGAGGTCATCTTCATCTGGACTCAGTTGGCGATGCCGTCTTGGCAGATCCGTCACGTTGGGCCCGGCCCTCACGGAGGGCGATCATCCCCTTCGGGAAGTATCCGAAAAAGGCGATCATGCTGCAGACGAGTCCGGGGATTGCTGCGCACCAAGCAATGACCAAGAGCACCGTTTCCTGCCAAGTGCCCGCCAAGCTCGCATCAGCGGAAGCTAGGAACGCGGGGAACGCAGTCATCATGGCAAAGGTTCCGCACTTACCAACCCAGGTCACGTCCATGCGCTTTGCGCCAAGCAGAACCGTCCCCGCCACGAACACTGAAAGCACGACCTCTCGAATGACGACAATCCACGCAAAGAGTTGAAAGTACGCAATATCTAAATGCACCAACATGATTCCGATAATGCCAACGATCATCAACAGCCGATCAACCGTTGGGTCAAACATCTTCCCAAAGTTCGAGACTTGCCCAAACCGCCGAGCGACGTAACCGTCAACCCAATCAGTAGCTCCGAGCGCTGCAAGAAGGACAGCAGCGGCTAAGTAATTTTCTCTGCCAAAGAGCAACCAGATAAAGATCGGGATGCACAACAACCGGACCAAGGTGATTGCATTTGGTGCAGTGAGGAGGCGGTCTTCACCTTCTGGGATTTCTTCTCCTGCGAGTCCTCGATGTTTTGTCTCCGGGTCTGTCATCTCTTGCAGTCTATGGCCAGAGCAATGGCCCAGACAGGCTGTTCGGAGAGGCAATTCGGCTCCGATGGGCAAAAACATTCACCCCAGTCTTCGGCCCCTCGTAGTGTTGCGTCCATGACTAGCTCTTCGCCCCAAACTGAAGATTCCGTTTTCACCAAGATCATTCGCGGTGATTTCCCTGGTCGCTTTGTTTGGAAAGGGCCAGACGTGGTCGCCTTCATGACCATTGCTCCTCTTCGCCCCGGCCACACGTTGGTCGTGACGAGGCAACAGGTCGACCAGTGGACTGATCTTGATGCAGACACTTGGCAAGAGTTGGCTCGGGTTCAACTTGCTGTGGGGACTGCGCTCAAAGCTTCGTTTCCATGCGTGCGAATTGGATCAATCATCGCCGGACTTGAAGTTCCGCATTGCCACGTTCACTTGGTGCCGATTGACCATGAGTCGGACCTGAATTTTGCCAACGCTGACTCTGCCGCAAGTGCCGAGGACCTTGACCAGGCTGCCGAGCGACTCCGCTCGGCACTACGAGAACTTGGTCACCCCGAAGTCTCTGAGTAGCACTGCTCTGAATAGCCCTGCTCTGAGTAGTCCTGGTCTGGGTGACTGGCCGGGGTTCCCAGGTCTTGCTGGGCCACGGCCCTACAAGGCCTTGATGAGTTGCTCGCCTTGATTGCGGGCGTTATTCACCTCTGTTGAAACGGCGAAGTACTCGAGCACATCCTCATCTGCTGGTACCAGAAGTCCCTCTAGCGATTCGCGCTGTTGTTCCTGCGGGGACAACCAGTGTTCCCAGCTTTCCCTGGGCAGAATGACCGGCATTCGGTCGTGGAGCGCAGAGATTTTCTGGTTTGCCTGCGTGGTGATAATCGTGCAGGTCCGCAGTACTGAATCCTCTGCCCCTTCAACATGATCGCCTCGCCACTCCTCCCACAGTCCAGCGAAGGCGAGAGGTTCTTCTGCCGAGGAGTAAATGAAGTAGGGCTGTTTCGTCTTGGACTCTTTCAGGTTCACCCACTCGTAAAACCCGTCCACCGGAATAATGCATCGGCGCTTAGCAAACGCCGAGCGAAACGAGGGCTTCGTAGCCACAGTCTCGCTTCGGGCATTAATCATCCGCACCCCAATGGACTCATCCTGTGCCCAAGAGGGCACCAGCCCCCAACGACAAGCTGTCAGCACCCGAGACTCCCCCCGTTCGAGTACCACGCGGACTAGTGCAGTGGGAGCAACGTTGTAGCGGGGTCCGGCCTCGAGCAGCTGCTCCTCAACTGCATCTAGGGAGAAGAAGTCCGCAAGACTCAACGAAGTGGAGGTAGAAACAAACCGACCGCACATGCGCTCAATCTAGGCGGCCAAGTAGAGAAATGATGAGCAAGCCTGAGTCCACCAAGCCGCGCCGGTAGGATCCTCGTGGCCATGTCTGCACCGCCCGAGCCTTCAGCACCCCCCGTCGCCTCCGAGCCGCAGCCTCTGGTGTCGATCGTTACGCCTACGTATAACGAGGCCGAAAATCTGCCGATTCTGATCGAGCGTCTACATGCGGCCCTTGGTGTACTCCCGCACGAGATCATCATTGCTGATGACAACAGCCCCGATGGCACCTGGCAGGTCGGAGAAACCCTTGCGATCGAGGACCCGACCCTGCGAGTCATGCGTCGGTTCCACGATCCCGGACTCTCGGCCTCGGTGCTCGACGGGTTGTCGACTGCACGTGGCGAGGTGCTTGTAGTCATCGACGCAGATCTGCAGCATGACACCGGCGTGCTACCCGAGATGCTCAGCCATGTGCTGTCAAAGCGAGTCGACGTATGCGTTGGTTCGCGGTCCACTGCTGGCGGCGGGTACGGAGATTGGTCATTAAGTAGGCGCTTCGTGAGCTGGGTTGCCACCATGATTGCGAAGCTTCTCTTGCGAGTCTCGGTGAGCGACCCGATGAGCGGGTACTTCGTTGTGTCTCGTGAGGCATACGAGCAGACTGCCCCTTCGATCAATCCTCGAGGATTTAAAATTCTGCTGGAATTTATTGGTCGCAATCACCAACTTCGCGTGGACGAAGTTGGTTACGAGTTTTCCAACCGGATACACGGCGAGACCAAGCTCAACCGATCCGTCATCCGCTCGTACCTGCTGGGCGTTGCGGAGCTGAGGGTTGGCCGGCAGATCAATCCCACCTTCTTGCTGTATGCAATGGTTGGGCTGGTTGGTTTGGCCGTCAACTCTGTTCTCTTCACGCTTGCCGAAGCACTCGGATTCCCCGAGATCACCACTGGGCTAAACGCTGCGATCGACCCCGTTGCAACCTCGTTCCTCTTCAGCGTTCAGATCACCATTCTGTTGCTGTTCGCTATGAACAACGAGTTCACTTTTTGGGAGCAGCGTTACCGGGGCTGGGCGCTGATTCCAGCGTTTGCCCTCTATGAAGTCATGTCCTTAGTCGGCTTCTGTGTTCACGTTGCAGTCTTCACTTCGCTGCAGAACATCGGCTTCTTGCTCAACCTTCTTGGAACGAGTGCATCGCGTGTTGTGCAGAACCTGATCGGCGCATCGATCGCCCTGATCTTGAACTGGTTCCTCAATACGACCTATCTCTGGCGGCGCAAGCAGCGCTAGCAACTGCTACTCGCCCAAGCCAGCATGGGCAGGCCGACTAGGTAAATTCACCCATTCACTTCCGATCGATCTTTCGTCACTCTTCTGCCACTAGGGAAACCCAACTAAGGAGTACTGATGAGGCGATCAGCGATTACCGCAAGTTTTCTGGCAATACTTACTGTCACGATCGTGGCATGTACCCCCGGGGGTCCGATCCCGACCACCACGACGGTCCCCGAAACAACCATCCCGGCGACTACGGTGCCAGAAACGAGCACCTCGGTTCCCGAAACGACAGTTCCGGACACAACCGTTCCAGAGACTACGGTCCCGGAGACAACCAGCACCGTTCCTGAGACCACAGTCCCAGAAACGACGATCCCAGCGACAACAATCCCAGCGCCCACCACAACGCTGCCATCGGTTGCCGATGACTGTACTGCTCGAGGCAACAACGCTGACCTACACGGCTGTGATCTTCGATCCGCAGACTTCTCGAACGGCAACCTCTACCAAGCCAACCTGAGAGGTGCCGACCTGTCGGGCGTGACTGCCAGCAATCTGAACCTGCAGGGAGCAGATCTGACGGGAGCAAACCTGAGTGGAATAACCCTGTCGAACAGTTCGCTGTATGCGGCCGACCTGACGGCTGCGCTGCTGACTTCGGGCAGTTTCACGAACGTCAACTTCCAAAGTGCGAACCTGACTGAAGCCAATCTCACTGGAGCAGTCTTTCCTAGCTCAGGCTTCTACGCCGCGACCTGGTCGAATACAACCTGCCCGAATGGAGTGGTTCAGTCCACCGACTGCACAGTTTCCAGCCTCACCTGACGATCCCCCCAAGGACAACCCGCGCCGGCATCCTGAAGATGCCGGCGCGGCAACTCCTTGGTGGACCTTTGCGCAGGCAGGTGTATGAGTGTCAGCTTTGGGCCAAACGACCTATTGGAGTTCACACCCAAGACCTGCACCCTTGTGAGTTAGGCGAAGATCGAACGGGAGCTATTTGTGAATGTAGTACCACGCCTCTGGCCGAGGGCACTGATGGTTGTTTTTCTGTTTGGCGCATGTGTCGCGGCCTGCGTTCCTCCAGGTCCGGCACCAACTACGAGCACAACCACGATTCCAGTGGCAGTCGATTGCAGTCTCCGCACCGCAGGAGCAGACCTTCATGGTTGTGACCTTCGTGGAGAGAACCTGAGCAACGCAGACCTAGCAGGCGCCAACCTTTCTGGGGCGAATCTCGTGAGCACCTTCCTGTACATGGCCGACCTCACCAACGCAGACTTCTCTGGCGCAAAGATGAGCAACGCCAACCTGCAAGGTGCCGTCATGACAGGCGCACAGTTCGCGGATGCGAACCTCAGTAGCTCCTATTTCTTTATGGCCGACCTGACTGGAGCCAGTCTGGTGAGGAGCAATCTGAGTAACGCCAACCTTCAGGAGACTCTCTTGGGCGGGGCTGACCTAACGGGCGCCAACCTCAGTGGAAGCTACGCATACGGTTCCGACCTGAGCTCTGCAATTTTGCGCAGCGCAAACCTGGCGAACGCAAACATGCAGAACGTGAACTTCTCACAGGCCGATCTGACAGGTGCAAACACCTCGGGTGCTTATTTCTTCGGGTCAACTTGGATGAACACAACCTGCCCGAATGGGGTTGCAATGTCTACGGAATGCCCGGCCTGATCGACCATTCTGAAATCCGGTCAGGCGGAGCACTAGCTAACCCTTACACCTAACACCTTCTCCCTTACCTGTTTTATGGGAACAGCGGCAGGTAACAGAGTACGGAGCCCACGCTTACACCCCCCACTGTGCAGGCGTGGGCTCTGTCACTTTTGCTGCGTTGAAAACTGTTTATTTATTATTGAAAAAAAGTTGGATAATTTATCCACTTTTATTCTGTTACCGTCACAGAGTCGTAATTAGGCGGCCAACGAAAAGGCGGAAACACATGAGAAAACAAGGTTCACTTCTAGTAGTCCTGACAGCGGCGTGTGTGGCGTTATTCGCTGCGTGTGCACCTGCACCAGTCCCAACCACCACGACCACCACGACCACCACCACCACCACGACGGTTGCGCCAGTTGACTGCACCGCAACACCAGCCCCGTACGTCAACCTCAGCGGCTGCGACCTGACCGGCGCCAACCTGACCGGCGCCAACCTGACCGGCGCCAACCTCACCGGCGCCAACCTCACCGGCGCCAACCTAAACGACGCCAACCTAAACGACGCCAACCTGACCGGCGCCCGCCTGACCTACGCCAACCTGACCGGCGCCACCCTGACCGGCGCCAACCTGTCGGGCGCCCGCCTGCCCTACGCCAACCTGACCTACGCCGAGCTTGCCTACGCCAACCTGACCAACGCCAACCTGATCGGCGCCACCCTGTCCGCCGCCACCCTGGGGAACGCCAACCTGACCGGCGCCGACCTGATCGGCGCCAACCTGACCAACACCGACCTGATCTTCGCCAACCTGACCGACGCCAACCTGACCGGCGCCGACCTGACCGGCGCCTTCCTGATCTTCACCATCTGGATTAACACGACGTGTCCGAATGGTGTCCGCCAATCCACGCAATGCCCACCCACAGCTGCAGGCTGACCCGCACACCCACTGACTAAGCGAGGGCCCCGACACAATGTCGGGGCCTTCCACATTTTTACAACCCCAACCCCGTTGCTTATGACCCCGATCCTTTAGCGTTTCTCTCTAGTGCAAAATATCTAGGCTCCTATAGGTCACCTAATAGGTCACCTAGAGCGTCTCGGAGCGTGCTCGATATGGGCCGAAAACTGGCGGAACCCCTGCAATTGCAGGGGTTCCGTTCCGTCGGGCTGGGGAGATTCGAACTCCCGACCTCCTGACCCCCAGTCAGGCGCGCTAACCAAGCTGCGCCACAGCCCGTGGAGTTGGTCACTGTAGCCGAGGCAGAAGTCTTGCTAGGAATTACAGAAACCATTGCAGGCTCAGCCGGGATTCCATAGAATTGACATATGTCACAGGGGCCGACATTTCTCTCATGTCCGGTTTGCCAAGCTCACGCCGCCGAAGAGATTTGGCTCGAGGAGCAATGGCAACTCGTACGCTGCACCGACTGCTCGTTGGTGTATCTGAGTAACCCTCCCTCCGAGGAGGAACTCAAATCTCTGTACTCCTTCGAGTCTGGTTTTCATACTCAGCTCGTTGATGATGCGGCCTCAATCGAAGCAGCCGACCAAGCCGCTCAGGATCACATGAGCATGATCCTGGCCACGACCGCAACCGGTTCGCTGCTCGATGTGGGCTGTTCCGCTGGAAGCTTCCTTGCCGCAGCCAACAGCGCCGGATTTTCTGCGCAGGGAGTCGAACTCAACCCCGACACTGCTGACCTAGCTAGAGCTAGAGGGCTCAACGTCACTACAGGAACCCTGAGTGATGTGCACGAAGCCGCTCACTCATTTGATGCGATCACCATGTGGGACATCGTGGAACACGTGCCCGACCCAATCGCACTGCTGAGTCAAGCTCGCGAACTGCTGTCCGAAGACGGTTGGCTCTGGTTGACGACACCAAATATCGACGGGCTGTTTCCGCAAGCCTCGCTTCGAGTGGCCAGCAGCGTCGGCAAGTGGCCGCACCCAGAACCCCCGTATCACCTGATGCAGTTCTCTGAGCAAACAATCACCGATGCCCTGCATCGAGCAGGGTTCGAGCAAGTGGTCGTGAAACAGCAGAGCATTCCTCTGGGTTACAGCTTTGGGTCACTCCAGAAAATGTTGACCGATCCCAGGCGGCTCGTCTACGCAGCGGCCTTTGCACCACTTGCAGTTCTTGGACCGCTGATCGGAAGGGGCGACACCATGCTGGTCGCAGCGAA
This sequence comes from Actinobacteria bacterium IMCC26207, assembly GCA_001025035.1. GTDB lineage: Bacteria > Actinomycetota > Acidimicrobiia > Acidimicrobiales > Microtrichaceae > IMCC26207. Next base: position 305,848 of record LCZK01000010.1, on the reverse strand, counting down.
ACCGTCGCCATCACAGGCACCAATCGACCTGCGCCAGGAAGAGAGCGTCACCGATCTCACCGAGACAGCACCCACACCACTCCTTGAAACGCCCGGTACCCTAGGTAGATCACCACAGCTATAAGCAGTAGCCAGAAGTGCCAAGGAACCTTTGGGTCCTTCTCTTCTTCTCTCGGAGGCGCATCTGATTGGATCAGCGTCGGAGCATCCTCAGGGTTAGCCACATGGTGACCCTCGGGGCAATCGCCTTCGGCAGAGAGCGTGGAGGGCGTATAGAAGCGCTCGCAAGGTTCACAATATGGCATGAGTTGACCAGACCTCAGACTGGTGGAACACCGTGGCGGCGCGATGAGAAATGTCTGTTCTTGCCTGCGGCTCGAAGTAACCGGCGATGGACCTCTGAGCGCAGATCCTCCCAGTTGACAATCCCGTCTATCACTAACTCCGAAGCTAGTCGCAACAGATCAACGTCTTCTTCGTAGAGGCGGCGTTGTTCCATCACGAAGGCCTCACGCTCGTCTGGGTCTTCGATCGCGGCGATCTTGTTAGCAAACACAGCATTCACGGCAGCTTCAGGCCCCATCACTGCGATCTTGGCAGTAGGAAGTGCCAGTGTGGCCTCTGGCTCGAAGGCCGGGCCGCTCATTGCATACAACCCCGCCCCGTAGGCCTTGCGTACGACAACCGAAATTTTGGGCACCGTTGCCTCGGACACAGCGGTAATCATCTTTGCGCCGTGACGAATGATCCCTTCGCGTTCTACCTGAGTGCCGATCATGAACCCCGGCACATCAGCCAAGAAAATCAACGGGACGTTGAACGCATCGCAGAGCCAAATAAATCGGGCGGCTTTGTCGGCCGAATCAGTAAAGATCACCCCGCCCTTATGCATCGGGTTGTTTGCAACGATCCCCACTGGGCGACCAACCAACAGCCCAAAACCGATCAACATCTCTGGGGCGAACAGCGGCTTGATCTCGAAGAAGGATTCTGCGTCGAGTAGCCCCTCGAGCACATCGTGCATGTCGTAGCCCATCGACTCCTCGGCGGGAACAATCTGAGGGTTCAGTGCACGGGTTGGTTCGGTTGCCTCATAGACGGGAGGGTCTTCGGTCCAGCGCGTCGGCAGATAGGTCAGGTAGGCCCTGGCCTGCTCAATCGCATCCTCGTCATCCTCGGCAAGATTGTCCCCGCAGCCCGACACCGTGGCGTGCATGCGAGCACCACCGGTCTCTTCGAGCGTCGCAATCTCGCCGATCACCATTTCGGCCATACGCGGAGACCCCAAATACATCGACGCGTTTCCTTCGACCATGATCACGATGTCGGTAAACGCTGGGATATAGGCACCACCGGCAGCTGACGGGCCGAATAGACAACAGACTTGTGGGACCTTGCCAGAGAGCCTGACCTGATTATAAAAAATGCGTCCCGCTCCACGCCTGCCCGGGAACAGCTCAACCTGATCAGTAATGCGCGCACCAGCCGAGTCCACCAACCACACCACGGGAAGCTCATCACGCAGCGCAGTTTCGGTGAGCCGCACAATCTTTTCAACCGTACGAGCGCCCCAAGAACCAGCTTTGACTGTCGGATCATTGGCCATGATGCACACGGGTCGGCCGTCAACCAATCCAACTCCGGTGACCACGCCATCAGCCGGAAGGTTTGGGTCCATTCCTGGGCCATAGGCGCTGTTCGCCAGCAGTTGATCCTCGACAAAGCTGCCCGGGTCACAGAGCAGATCAATGCGATCACGCACGAACAGCTTGTTCTGCTTGGCCAGCTTTTCGGCGCCTGATTCAAGGTTGCCCTGAAGGGCCCGAGCCGTGGCCTGCTCGATACGACTCACCTGATCCTCGGTCATGGACATCCCATCACTTGCCAGTTTTCTTGTCTGCAGACTGAGCAGAGATCAGATCAATTACGAATCAATCGAGATGAGGTCCACGGTGAATACCAAGGAGTCACCCGGAGCGGGGCCACCGTTGCCGTAGGCCTGATCGGCCGGAATGACGAGCGTGCGGCGACCACCCTCTTTCATTCCAACAAGGCCAGTCCCCCAGCCTGCAATCACTTGATCAAGACCAAAGCTAATTGGCTCGCCTCGCGACCAGGAGGAGTCGAATTCCTCGCCCGTGGTGGCTGCAGCACCGACATAGTGAACGGTGACGGTATCGCCAGGCTTGACTGCTTCACCGGTGCCAACCACGTCATCAACAATGACAAGCTCGGTAACAGGGTCAGTTGCTTCGAGCGTGGGTTTACCGCGCTCCTCAGCTGCAGCAAGGAACTCGCTGCTCGCCTCCGAGGTGCTACCCCCAGCAGCACTGTCGGTGCTCTGACTCTTTGCAGTCGTCGTTGTTGAAGAGTCGGCTGAGTCTGAATCGCTAGAACATGCTCCAAGGAGCACAACTACGCAGCACAAAGACGCCGCACCCAACATTGACCGAACTGAACGGCTAGAAATTTTCATGTCACACTCCACTGCATTGGTGGCGCTTAGCGCCAAGAAACATCAACAAGATCAACGGTAAAGACAAGCGTCTCATTTGGCGCAATGCCGGCACCGGGAGGAGGGTTGGGCCCGTACGCCATCGCACCTGGAATCACCAGGGTTCGGCGGCCTCCAACCTTCATTCCGATCAGACCCTCACTCCAACCTTGGATTACCCCATTGAGCGGAAAGCTAATGGGTGCTCCGCGATCCCAAGAGGCGTCAAACTGACTGCCCGAGGATGCAGAAACGCCGACGTAATGCGCGGTCACTGTTGCTCCAACTGTGACTTCGTCACCCTCACCGATGACCTCGTCAGTAATGACGAGTTCGGTGACTGCATCTGTTGCCGACAGCTGTGGTTTGCCGCGGGCTTCGATCTGTTCTTGTACTTGACTCACGTGAAACTCCTTGGCGAACACTCGCCCTAAGTGCTGGCTGATCCAGCTAGAGATTGGCAACAGGTTCCTATGGTAGAACCCTCAGTCCCCTCGGCGGCGAACCCGTAGCTTGATTGGTGTCGCCGGCAGATGAAATTCATCTCTGATCTGTCGCTCGATGTAGCGCAAATAGCTAGCAGGGACGATCTTGTTGGTAAAGAGCGTAAAGGTTGGAGGATCGGTAGCGCCCTGAGTGGCGTAGAGGATCCGGCCGCCGTGTGGAGCTGGCTGAGCCTGCTGTGCACGGCGAATCAGGTCGTTGACTTTACGAGTCGGAATCCGGGTCTCATATTGCGAGATTGCCTCACCAAGCGCCGGAAGCAGACGGTGCACTCCCCTGCCATTGAGCGCAGAAACTCGCAGCACTGCTGCGTCGCCAAGAAAGTGCATCTTCTGGCCCATTTGATAGAGCACATCTTGGCGAGCTGCTTCATCAAGGAGTTCCCACTTGTTGAGTACCACGATGATTGGGCATCCTGCACCGTCAACCCGCTCGGCTAGCCGCTGGTCCTGATGGGTGATCCCCTCCGTTGCGTCAATGACGAGCAACGCCACGTTTGCCTTATCAACGGATTTCAGTGCCCGCACCATCGAGAAGTACTCGGTGCCGTCATCAATTCGTGACTTGCGGCGCATACCTGCTGTGTCAATGAAGCGCAGGGGTCCGACCTCGGTCTCGACCACAGTATCGACACTGTCTCGGGTGGTACCAGGCATGTCGTGCACGACGGCGCGGTCCTCGCCGATCAGGCGGTTGAACAAAGTGGACTTGCCAACGTTGGGTCGACCGACCAATGCAATGGAGGTGATCCCGTCATCATTTTCGGCTGCGATTTCTTCTTCAGTGGGCTCAGGCTCAGGGAGGAACGCAATGATCTGATCCAACATGTCACCAGTCCCGCGACCGTGCAAAGCAGAGATTCCGATCGGGTCGCCGAGGCCAAGTGAGAGAAGCTCCCACACCCCAGCCTCGTGACGTTGGTCGTCCACCTTGTTTGCAATTAACAGGACAGGAGCGGTGGCCTGTCGCAACAGTTCGCCCACGCTCGCATCCTCGTCGGTAACACCAATAGCGGCATCAACAACGAACAGAATCACATCAGCTTCTTTGATGGCCTGCTCGGATTGGCGGCTGACCTTCTTGTCGAGGGAGTTTCCTCCAACCATCCAACCGCCGGTGTCGACAAGGCGGAACTCGTAGCCCAGCCACTCCGCCTGAACCTCTTTGCGGTCGCGGGTCACTCCGGATTTCTCTTCGACAATTGCAATGCGTCGGCCAAGAATCCGGTTCATCAAGGTGGACTTGCCAACATTGGGTCGTCCCACAATGGCAACGAGTGGTAGACGGTCAGTGCTCGTCATCGGGCATCCGTTTCTGAGCTAGTGGTCCGGTTGTTCGTCAATGGCTCAAGCGCTTCTCGCAGCGCAACGCCGTCAGTAGGAATAATTTCAACGGGTCGTGGCAAGTCTGCAGGGGTGAGACCATCTAGGAAGCGGCCTTGAGATAAACACACATCGGGAAGCAAGTAACGGTGCCCGACAGGCTCCAGAGCCAGCACCCGCTGCAAATCTTCTCCCACCATGAGACCAGCCACAGAGATGTTGCCACCGAAGAACGTATTGTCGACGGTGACGATGCGCACATCTGTCCTGTCTAGGGTGCTGAGCAAAGGAGTTAGGACTTGCGCCCCGTACTCACCAGTCAGAATGCCGACTGGAGCAGTTCGTCGAGGTAGCAACTGCAGAAGTGTTTGACCGCCCTCGGACTCAGGCACAGTTCGTGGAGCGCGATACCCAACTGCCGGGGCACCATCAACGGAGGCAAAAAAGCCGGGCTGAACGCCAATTCCCTCTGCCGACCCGCCATGGAATTCCATCTCAAAGGCTCGAGCCATTCCGATTCCATCCTCGTGCATGGAAAAATCCCCGTAGGTCCCAGCCGATGGAAACGGCATTCCGGCTAGCAGGTAGTACTCATCTGCGGCGAACACCATGCGTCGGCCAATCGCTGCAAGAAAAACCTCTTGCCACGCGTCGACAGTCTCAACGACAAATCTGGCTTCTTCTTGAGTGTGCGCCCGCATGCGCTTTTCGGAACTGTAGGAACTCACTCCGAGCGGAACCACGGCAATATCGGCAAGCTCTGGGTACTCATCAAGCACTCCACATAGCGTGTCGACGAGCGCCGGCCCGTCATTGACGCCCGGGCAGACCACGACTTGTCCGTGAACCTGGATCTGATGATCCAACAGAGCCCGAAGCCACCGCAGGCTCATTGCAGCGCGCCGATTGCGCAGCATCTCGGTGCGAAGTTCGGGGTTAGTTGCGTGAATGCTGACATAAAGCGGCGACAATCCCTCGGTGACCACACGCTCAAGATCGGCCTCGGTGAATCGCGTCAGAGTGGTGAAGTTCCCGTAAAGGAACGACAGTCGGTAATCATCGTCCTTGAGGTACAAGCTGCGACGCATCCCAGGAGGAAGCTGGTAGATAAAGCAAAACTCGCAGTGGTTATCGCAGGTTCGCACCTCATCAAACACGGGTGAATCGATCTCGATACCCAGCGGAGTGCCCGGAGGCTTCAGCACGTCGAAGGTCAGTTCCAGCCCATCTCTCAGCAGATCAAGCGAAACCTCGGTCTCATCGGTCAGCACCCGGTACTCAATGATGTCGCGGACAGGACGACCATCCACGGCAATGACCTGATCTCCCGGAAGGATCCCAAGCAGGTCTGCAGGAGATCCAGAAGTCACCGCAACAACAGTTGCAACTGATGCTGCAGCAGCAGGGCTCGATTCAAGGGCTGAGGGGGATTGCATGGCTCAACAATGCTACTAGACAGCACCCTGATGGACCTCGGGCGGAATTCCATGCAAAACTTATGGTTTGGATGGCGACGGGGAGATGTGAGATGAAAAGAACCACCTTTGGAACATGTTCGGTGCTTGCGGTAGTGCTGATGTTTGCCGCTGCTTGCGTACCTGCTCCGCCTCAGCCTGCGACTGGCATCAACCCAAACTCAGCACCTCGAGCCGGCGAGGCTGCCTATGCACAGCACGGACCCTTCGAGGTTGGCGTGACTACCTTGCAGATGTCTGATCGCAAGGTCGAGGTCTGGTATCCGGTCAACCCGCAAGACATTGGGACTGCTCCTCGCGACGAGTACTTCATCCGGGATTATGTCAGCGCTGCCTTTGACGAGTTACTGCCAGCCGATGTGAACCCACCCTTTGTTACGGATGCAACTCGCGGCGTTCCAGCTAGCGAGGCTGGCCCGTTTCCGCTTGTGCTGTTCTCACACGGATTTGCCAGCTATCGCACCCAGTCAACTTCGCTGACGACCCACCTAGCGAGTTGGGGGTTCGTAGTAATCTCTCCGGACTATTTGGAGCGGGGATTGCGAAGCGTGCTGGGTGAACCCCCGGCTTCACCTCGCGCAGATACGGCCATTGCAGACGAAGCAATCAGCTTGATTCGCGCTGAGAACCTGACTGCGGGCGGGCTTCTTGAGGGCCGTGTCGACTCCACCTCGGTCTATCCCATTGGCCATTCCGCAGGCGGCGGCACCTCGCTTCGTTTGTTGGAGCGAGCGGATGTTCATTCGGTTATTCCCATGGCCTCTGGGTACAGCCTGCTTTCTCAGTTGAATGGCAGCTTGACGCTCCCTGCAGGAAAGTCGATTGCGTGGATTGGTGGCGTTCGCGACGGGATCGCAGCAATTGCTGACGTCCGACGTGGGTTTGATTACACCCCAGGCGAGCGCAAGCTGATAGAGCTTTCGGGTGCTGGCCACAACAATGCCTTTACTGATATCTGTGAGATTGGTGAAGGTGGGGTTGCTGCTCTTGCCCTCAGTACTGGCATCCCGATTCCGAGTTCCTTGTTGGCACTCGGCGATAACGGCTGCAAAGTTCCCCCATTCCGTGATTCGCCAGATGTCTGGCCAGAGGTTCGCCACTTTGTGACGGCCGAGCTTCGTTACCGGTCCGGACTAGACGCTCAGCCTGTTGGTTTAGGAGACCAGGTGCTGACCAGCTTCGACGATATTGCGCGCTACCGTCACAACCCATGAGTCGAGTTGAACCATGAGCTACCTGCCGTGACAGAACGTGTGGACCAAGTATTGCTTGCCGCCCCTCGCGGATTCTGCGCCGGGGTCGAGATGGCCATCAAAGCCCTTGCATGGATGGTCACCTCATTCGATGGACCGATCTACTGCTATCACGAGATCGTGCATAACCAACGAGTCGTTAGGCAGTTCGAAGAACTCGGCGTGGTCTTTGTGGACAGCATCTCCGAGGTTCCAGAGGGTCGACCAATTATGTTGTCCGCGCATGGGTCAGCACCAGAGGTAGTCACTCAGGCTCGGGAGCGAGGCGGATTTGTTGTGGACGCCGTCTGCCCGCTCGTCACAAAGGTGCATCACGAGGTCAAAGTCCGTGCCGGTAAGGGCTACTCGATTGTCTACATCGGCCACGAAGGCCATGAAGAGGCTGTCGGTACCATGGCCGTAGCCCCCGAATCGGTGCACCGGGTCGAATCCCTAGAAGAGGTAGCGGCGCTACCTGCGTTTGAAACACCCGTGGCGCTACTCGCTCAGACCACCCTGTCGCATCGCGATTGGGCACAGGTTGCAGAAGCGACTCAAGCTCGCTTCCCAGACATGTGGATGCCCGGTCACTCGGACCTGTGTTTTGCAACCACGAATCGCCAGTCTGCCTTGATGCAAATTGCCGATCGATGCGATGCAATCATCGTGATTGGGTCGGCGAATTCTTCGAACACAGTTGCTCTTGAGAAGTTGGCTCGCTCGGCCGGATGCAAGGCTGTGTACCGAATCAATGCGCCCGAGGAACTACCCGTTGGCCTGAGCGGCGTCGTGGGCGTGACTGCGGGGGCATCGGCACCAGAAGAACTCGTCGAAGCGGTTCTCGAGCGACTGAATCCGCTCAACGGAGTCGAAGAAGTGCGAATTACGGAGGAAGAGGAGTATTTCCCTCCCCCGCGAAACCTGCGTGAATTGCTCGGCGCTGTCGATCAATTAGGCAGGTTTGGTTTGGGTGGAGACCCAACCATTCAGGTCAACTCGGGCGACCGGGAACTCTCTGCAAGCTCAGTGTTAGCCAGCTTGGCTTGAGCTGTTCACACTGTGGCTCGAAGCAGCGGTGAAGGATTGTTGCAGATCAACTGTCATGCGCTCGCTCAACTCAGTGACACTGTGCCGAGGCACCCTGCCCTCTAGTGGCACCTCCGGGTAAATCGGCTCGCCGATTACAACCGAAACACGAACCCGACGAGGGAATTTTGCACCTGGCGGAAGAGCTTGCTCTGCTCCTCCTAACGCAACGGGAAGAACCGGCACTCGATACCGGCAGGCAATCCACGCGGGGCCCTCGCGAACCTCTGTAATCAGTGGTCCCGACATTCGCGTTCCTTCGGGGAACATCAACAACAAGTCGCCATGAGCCAGGGCCTGCTCGCAGCACCGAAGAGCAGCCCGATCGGCCTGCCCTCTGCTCACCGGGAAGGACCCCATCTTTTCTAGAAAGCTGCCCATCCATGCATGCTGCCAAAGAGATTCTTTGGCCATGCATCGAAGTATTTGTTCAGACGGCAGAGCTGCCCCAATCAAGAACACATCCAAGTTTGAGCGGTGCACTCCAATCACAAGGTAAGGGCCATCGATAGGGATTCTGTCGGCCCCATGAACGCTCAAACGAAAGTAACTCCGCGCCAGCAAGCTGACCAACCTGCGGATAGAGCGATGAACCATGCGGCCCGACTTGCTCATCGGCGCCACCTCGTGGCGGCCTTGGGTGTGCGGCCGGTTAGAGGCAGCGCCGCTCAAATCCTGTTGCACCCCGGTGCCACTGGACTCAAGCGGATTATTCACGATCTGCTCTCCACGAGTGCAGCTAATAACTCGACGACTTCATCAATCTCAATTGTGGAGGTGTCGATGCTGACAGCGCCATCGGCCTCGACAAGTGGACTATCGGCTCGACCACGATCGGCTGCGTCCCGTCGCGCAATATCTGCAGCTACTTGGTCATATTCCAAGTCGGTCATCTCTTTGGCTCTGCGCTGGGCGCGAACCTCGGGCGAGGCTGTCAGAAAAACCTTAAGGATTGCGTCGGGGAAAACCACTGACCCAATATCTCGACCTTCGATTACTCCTCCACCGTGTTGGGTGGCCCAACTGCGCTGACGTGCCCGCAACTGCTCACGTACAGCTGGGTTCGAGGCCACCATGCTGACAGCGCGAGAGACCTCGGGTCCGCGAATCTCTAGGGTTGCGTCAACCCCGTCCACAGTGACCACGCCATCAATAACGGACATCTCTACTGTGGCCGCAAGTCGACCAACCGGATCTGGGTCTGCCGGGTCGATCTGCCTGCGAATTGCAGCGAAGGCAATACAGCGGTACATCGCCCCCGTGTCGAGGTACGTCAGTCCGAGTCGCTCAGCTAAGCGCCGGCCGACTGTCGATTTACCTGATCCCGCTGGGCCATCAATTGCAATTACTCGCACGGTACTCGTCCTCCGATTTTCAGTGACTCTACCGGGATCATTTGCCACCTGATCCACGAAGAGTCTCAAGATCATTCCAAAAGTTGGGATACGTCTTTGCGACGCAGGCCGGGTCTGCAATCTGAATGCCGGCTGAGCGCAAGCCAACTAGGGCAAAGCTCATCGCCATGCGGTGGTCCCTATACGTCTGCACGACCCCCGGATTGGGAACACCTGGGTGAATCAAGAAACCATCTGGTTCTTCAACTGCAGAGATCCCAAGGCGTTTCAGTTCTGTCACTACTGCAGCGATTCGATCAGTCTCTTTGGCCCGGATGAACCCGATACCAGTCACCCGAGTCGGCGAGTCAGCAAAGGGGGCAATGGCCGCGAGCGTCTGAGCAGTATCAGATATCTCGGCCATGTCCACTTCAATTCCGTGCAGGTTTCCCGTCCCAACTACTTGGGTTGAAGTGGCAGTTCTCGTGACCTGTGCGCCCATTCGCTCGAGCACATCAACAAAGCTCAGATCGCCTTGCAGCGAGTCCGTACCTAGGCCGTGGATGGTGACGCTCCCACCAAGCAGCGCAGCTGCCGCAAAGAAGTACGAAGCAGCCGACGCGTCCGGTTCCACTACGAACTTCTTCACGGCCCGATAACCCGTGGGCTCCACCGACAACGTTCGGAAGTTCTCATGGGTGCTCTGCGCACCAAATGCTTGCATGACCTTGAGGGTCATCTCTACATATGGCTTTGAGACTAGATCGGACACCATCTCGACTTGCAGGCCCGCTTCCATCTCTGGGGCTGCGAGCAAAAGCCCCGAGAGGAACTGACTGCTGACATCACCCCGCAACTCAATCGGACCACCCGCCAACCCCTGAGCCTCAATCTGCACGGGCAAGCACCCAGGATCCCCAAGGGGCACGAGCACAGAGCCCATAGCCGTTAGCGCATCGAACATCTCGCCCATTGGCCGCAGGCGTAACGGGCCGGCCCCGTCGAGCACCACAGTGGATCTACCCAACGCTGCAACTGGAGCTATGAACCGAGAAGTTGTCCCTGACAGAGCCGCATCTAGAACTGCCCCATCTACGGGCGGTACCCCGCGGGTGCCGTGAACCGTAAGTCGTTGCGCTGACTCCTCAGCTTCGATGCCCACGCCGAGTGCACCGAGACAACGAACCATTGCCTCGGTATCTTCAGCAAAAAGTGCGCCCTCGAGAGTCGAGGTTCCGCGAGCCAAGGCAGCGCAGATTAAGGCCCTGTTGGTGATGCTCTTTGAACCAGGTGGCCGAACCACAACATCGAAGGGTTGCGAGAGCGGTTCTACCTCAAGCGAGTTCATGTACCGATACCACTCGGGACTGCGAGCGAAGTGCCTCAGCGAGTGAGGCCGCACGATCTGCGTCGACAACCAAAATCAAGCGGCCGCGACGGTCGCCTGCAGTATGAGCAACCTCTACGTCGTAGACGTTAACTCCCAGCTCGGTTGCCAAAGCAGTGACCGACGCAAGCTCGCCTGGTTGATCAACAATGGACACTCGAATCTCGGCCAACTGTTCGGCAGCCGGGGCACCTGTAGGCAGGGACCGACGAGCCTGTTGAGCCAAGCGAAGTCGTTGCTCTAACGCCTCTGAATCCCCTGTGGCAACGATTCCCCTCATCGCGCTGAGTGAATCCAAGAGATCATCAAGTACTCCAAGAATCGCCTCGCGGTTATCAGTACAAATATCTAGCCACATGCCCGGGTCACCCGCTGCAATGCGCGTCATATCTCGAAACCCGCCTGCAGCAAGTCGCAGCACCGCTGAATGCTCTTCTGCTTGTGTTGCTGCAAGGTCCATCAGCGTTGCAGCGGTCAGATGCGGAACATGAGACACCGTGGCTACAAGGTGATCATGCTGTGCGGCGTCAAGTGTCAGCACCTCGGCTCCAAAGGAGCGAACCACCGAATGAACCAGCGCCTGAGCGGCAGGGTCCGTGGCTGCAGTTGGGGTCAAGACCCACGTCGTTGCATCGAAGAGGTCTCCACGAGCGCCATCCACTCCAATGGCTTCGGAGCCGGCCATCGGGTGACCACCCACAAATTTCGCGTCTTGGATTGCGGCAACCAATGGTGCTTTCACGCTGCCGACATCGGTGACCACTCCGCCAGAACGAAGCGCTTCGCGAGCAGCGTCTGCCACACTGCTGACCGGGACCGCTAGAAACGTAATCTCGGCATCTGGATCACTGCCGACGGAGTTGATAACCCCGAGCTGCAATGCACGTTCCGCACGAGCAGGGTCAATATCTGATCCAGTGACATGCCACCCCGCTGCCTGAAGGGCCAGCGCCACAGAACCGCCAATCAATCCGGTTCCAACGACTGCAGCGCGACGCTGTTCGCCCTGCGCCGTCATCCGGGGAGGTCATCTCGAAGGGTGCGAGCCTCTTCTAGGTAGACATGACGCAATTCGCTTCGGGTCAACTCAGTATTTGTGTGCATCAAGACGCGTACGCACAGGGGCATCGAATCATCAATGCTGAGTTCCTGCGCACAGATCAGTGGAACATCGCCCAGACCCAACTGTCGCGCAGCGACTGCTGGAAACACCGAGTGGATATCGGGAGTAGCTGTAAAGAGAATCGAGATCAGGTCATCCGAAGAGAGCGAGTTGCGTTCAATCATCTCGGTCAGGAGCCGCTCGACTCTCTCCAGAAGATGGTCACGGTCATCACGTTCCAGAGTGATTGCTCCTCGAAGTGCGAGAACCTGTGTCGACATCACTGGAAGGTTAGCTGTCCTCGGCAGTCTCATCAGAACTTGAAGCCTCTGCTGTGGATTCATCGAGGAGCTGAACCGATCGCTCCAGTTCACGCAATTCGTCTTGGGTGAGTTCGCGCCAACTACCTGGCCCAAGTTGTGTATCGCGTAGGCTGCCGATTCGTGTGCGAATGAGTCGGGTAACCGGGTGACCAACTGCTTCGCACATCCGACGTACTTGCCGGTTCCGGCCCTCGTGAATCACGATGCGCACCAATCCCGGGGCCTGAGCCGAGACTTTGGCTGGGGCAGTTACCCCATCTTCGAGTTCGACTCCTTCTCGGAGCGAGCGCAGTGCTCCCCGACCAGGGTCGCCCTCCACCTCGGCTAGGTATTCTTTCTCTACTCCAAAGCTCGGGTGAGTCAGGCGATGAGTCAGTTGCCCATCGTTCGTTAGAAGCAACAACCCCTCTGTCTCTAGATCCAGTCTGCCCACCGAATGGACTCTCGGTTCCAAGGGGACAAAGGACAAAGCTGTGGTTCGGCCCTGCGGGTCGTCTGCTGTGGTGACCACTCCAGCAGGCTTGTTCAAGAGGTAATACACCGAGTCAGGTTGAATGCCGATCGGGACTCCGTCGACTTGCACAACATCTCGGTCAACTTCGACTCGAGCGCCCAGCACAATCTCTTCGCCGTTCACCGTGACTCTGCCGTCGGCTATGAGGTCCTCACAGACCCGCCGGCTACCGAAGCCTGCTCTTGCTAGCACCTTCTGTAGGCGCTCCCCTGTCGCGTCGGTTCCCAAAAAACTCAGTCGGTCTCGAGGTCAGTTGGCTCTGTCTTTGGCTCACCGAGTTCGGCCTCTGGCTCGGGCTCGTCGAGTTCGGGAGCAAGCTCAGGCAGGCCAATCAGGCTTTGCTCAAGGAGTTCAACAACATCTGCACCTGGGATCAAATCACCCAAGGATGGCAACTCATCAAGGGAGTTCAATCCAAGTCGCTCCAAGAAAAGTGCCGTGGTTCCAAAGAGCGAAGCCTGACCAGGGCCCACGTCCCTGCCGGTCTCGTCGATGTAGCCCCGCTGTTGCAAGGTCCGCATGACACCGTCCACATTGACACCACGAATTGCCGCCACTTGTGCACGTGAAGTCGGTTGCTTGTAGGCCACGATTGCCAACGTCTCTAGGGCCGCAGCCGACAGTCGTGCAGTTTGGCCAGTGAGCACAAACTGCTCAACATAGGCAGAGCAGTCCTCGTGACTCTGGTAGCGCCAACCACCGGCAACCTTTACCAAACGGAAGCCACGGTTTTCTTGCTCATAGGACTCGGCGACCTGCACCAAGATCTCTTCTACAGCAGCCGGAGAGAGTTCTACGAGTTGTGCCAGCACCGCAGGGTCGGCTGGATGATCGGCCACCATGATGATTGCCTCAAGCGCCCTACGTGATTCATCTTGCATCTGATCTTCGCCGCCCTACTTAACCCTCGTAGGCATCGACCAGTTCGAGTGCCTCCGACTCGGACAATGCCCCACCTTGCCAGCAGATGACGATGTCTCCGAATGCTTGTGGCTGCGAGAGTTCAACAAGACCCTGTTTAAAGAGTTCAAGTACAGCCAAGAAATGCACCACGACTTCGAGGCGCTCACCAAAAGAAGCAGTCAGTTCCCTGAATGAGACTCGACCTCGGCCAGGTAGCTCAACACACAAATCAGCTACGGCATCGACCACACTTGCCCGGATTGGAGCAACGTGGAAGAGGTCGATTCGAACTTGTGCCTTGGGCTGCATGGCTCGCACAAAGGCATCGCGAATCCGAACTGCAGTAACTCCCTCAAGCAGATCTGGCGCAAGGTCGAAATAGCGCTCATCCGGGCCGACCCGGCGTGCAATACATCGAGCCGCCGCCGTATGCCGTGCTTCAAGGATGATGGCAGCGTCTTTAAAGGTCTTACATGCGAGGAGCCGAGAGAGCAGCATGTCTCGCTCTTCCCACAACGAGAGGTCATCGTCGAGGTCTACGTCTTCGTCTCCTGGAAGGAGCCTCTTTGTTTTTAGTTCGATCAGAGTCGCAGCAATAAGCAGAAACTCGGTGGCGACCTCTAGATCGAGATGCTCCATGCGAGCGAGTTCCGCGATGTACGCATCGACGATCACCGAAAGGTCGATCTCGTACAGATCTACCTGTTCACGAAGAATCAGGTGCAACAACAGATCAAAGGGACCTTCGAACACTGGGGTTTGCACTGCGTATGCCACTTCACCATGTTAGCCGCGATTTGGAGCCCGTATCACACTGATGTCATTTGCACCTTTTACCCGCTGGTACCGCCCAATCGGTAGCATCACGGGCCATGCCCCGAGTCTTATCTGGTATCCAACCTACAGGCGACCTTCATCTTGGCAATCTGCTGGGAGCGGTTCTGAACTGGGTGCAAGACCAGCAGCAAGCAGACAGCTTGTACTGCATTGTCGACATGCATGCCCTGACAGTCCCGAAACAACCTGGCGAGATTGGGGAACGGACCCTAGAGCTGGCACAAGGCCTGCTGGCATGTGGTCTTGACCCCGAACAGTGCACACTCTTTGTTCAAAGCCACGTTCCCGAACACACCGAACTGGGTTGGATCATTCAATGCGTCACATCGATGGGCGAATTACGCCGAATGACGCAATTTAAAGACAAGTCCGAACAGCAAGAGTTCATATCAGCAGGCCTGTTCACCTACCCCGCTCTGCAAGCGGCCGACATTTTGTTATACGACACTGACAAGGTGCCAGTGGGTGAAGACCAGCGCCAGCACATCGAGCTGACACGGGATGTAGCCGAGCGGTTCAACAAACGATTCGGCGAGACCTTTGTCATTCCGCAAGCTTCAATTCCGCGTATTGGTGCTCGTGTGATGGACCTTCAGAACCCCACAAACAAGATGTCTAAGTCTTCTGATGGCGGTGCTGGCACTGTCTACCTGAGCGACGACCTTGCAGCGATTGCAAAGAAGTTTTCACGTGCAGTTACTGACTCAGACAGCGAGGTCCGGTTCGACGTTGCAGAGAAACCCGGAGTATCAAATCTGCTCTCCATCCTGAGCGCACTCACCCAACGCACCCCTGAAGAGACTGCCGCCGAGTACACGCAATACGGCCCTCTCAAAAAAGACACAGCTGAAGCTGTGGTGGAACTACTCCGGCCGATTCAGACCCGCATGGCTGAACTCAAAGCCGACCCGAACGCCACCCTGGCACTATTGTCTGTGGGCGCAGAAAAGGCTGGATCGATTGCAAGCGCTGTAGTTGAGCGGGCCAAGAACAACATCGGCCTCCTCCCCCGCCGTTAGGTCTTTGCTAGGCGGCCATCGTCTGCCTGCTGCAGTAACAGCGCGCAGTTTTTATCAAGGGTCCACTGCTCCTGTGGAAGGTGATGCTCAAGCGCCCAGGCAACGACGCGCTCGTCGGATTCGGCCAAGGCCAACAGATCTGCGCCGAGTTGTGGGTACTGCATATAGAGACCAACCTTTCGGGTCATCCCACTGCGCTCTGCCCAATGAGCACCCATTTCCGAACCTCCCAAGGCCTCTGACACGGTGGCCACGACCCGGCCGTAGGTGCCAAGACCGCTTACTGACTTTCCGACATCGTGTAATAAAGCAGCGGCAATCAGCCATCTGGCATCGGGATCCGACACCTCGAGACCAACCTGATCAAGGTGTGCCGCAACTGCACGCGCTACTGCAATGGAATGCGACTGATCCACTGAGGGCATCCGTAGAAAAAGTCGCTGTTCCGGTTCAGTCAAGAAACTTGAAGCCCACTCGACCTTCTCGAGAGCAGGCGCCACTGAAAACACCGATCGCACAAACCGCTCTGCGCGATGCACCGGTCGCAGATTCATGATTTTGCATCCGAGGGTCGAGAGAGGGCACGAGGGTGAGCATCGCGGTAGGCCTGCCAGAGTCGTTCGGTTGCAACCTTGGTATATATCTGCGTCGTACTCACCGAGGCATGCCCCAGCATCTCTTGAACTGTTCGTATATCGGCACCATTATCGAGCAGATGCGTAGCGCAAGAATGGCGCAGCACATGCGGGCTAATCAGAGATGTCGACAATCCCGCTGCCAGAGCACGCTTCTGCAGCACCAGATAGACGCCTTGCCGAGTCAGGCGCGACCCCTTTGATCCCAGGAACACGGCGTCAGCATCGTCACGAGTTCGCCAGAGTCGAGGTACAAGCTGCGGCCTACCATCATCCAAATAGGCAGCCACGGTTCTGACAGCGTGCCTACCCAAGGGAACGATCCGTTCCTTGGAGCGCTTACCCATTACCCGAAGCAGCGCGCCCTCTAGGTCAATGTCGCCGAACCCAATGCCGCAGACCTCAGATACGCGAGTTCCTGTTCCGTAGAGCACCTCAAGCAGTGCTCGATCACGCAGAGCGAAGGGGTCGCTCTCTGCAGTAACCACGGCCTGCTCAACTGAGTCCAGTAACAACATGACTTGTTCCTCCGACAGCGCCTTTGGAAGGGGCTCCGGCAGGCGGGGTGACTCAACAGTCAGTGCGGGGTCCCCCGGGTAGATTCCCTCAGCGGCCAGCCAACGATGCGAAGATCGAACTGATGCCAGCATCCTCGTCACGGAGGAAGCCGCAAGTCCCGCCTGACGTAAAGATCCCGCATATGCAGCAACCTCCGCTGGGGTGGCTGAAGACATGGAACACCCACGTTCCGCCAAGAAGGCGGAGTAGCGCAACAGGTCTCTCCGGTAGGCGCTAATCGTGAGCGGAGACCTACCTTTTTCAACCTGAAGATGAGTCAGGAAGTCTTCTACATCTAACGGCAGGGCAGCCTGCTCTGGGTTGTCTGACGGTTGAGCACTGTCGGCTGCTGCAGGCAGCATTGACTCAAGCCCCGCGCAAGAGAGCGATAGCCAAACTCAGGCCGATGACTGTCTTTGCATCCGTGATCTCACCCGAGCTAATCATCGCCGGTGTTTGTTCGAGCGGCACCAGAACCACATCCATAAAGTTCTCTTCGATGCCTTGGCGATCCATTTGCCGCTCAGTTAAATCGCGGCCGAGGTAGACAAAGCTTTCTTCGTCGCTGAAACCAATGGAATTATGAAACCGCGAGAGCAAGTCAAGCCTTCCGGCGGCAAACCCGACCTCTTCAATGAGTTCTCGCTGGGCTGTCACCTCGGTAGGTTCCCCGGGCACATCTCGCTTGCCTGCAGGAATCTCGAGCACCATCTGATCAATAGCAGCACGGTACTGACGCACCAGAACAACCTCGCCGGACTCAAGGAGCGGCACGACAGAAACGGCACCAGGGTGGCGAACAACATCTCGCTCAAACAGGGTGCCATCGGGGGCTTGGAACTGTGACCGGCTAAGTGAAATCACGTAACCCGTGTGCAGGACGGTGTCGCCAAGATGGCTGAATCCGCTCACGCGTCTCTCAGAACAGCCGACTCCGCTGCAAGGTCAATATTCACGTCGGGCAACTGGGGATTGCGCCCACGTGCGCGCTCGGCCGCAGCGCCAATCAGTTCTCTAAAGAGTGGCGCAGGGTTTGTAGGCCGGCTCTTGAACTCTGGGTGGGCCTGAGTTGCCACCCAGAACGGATGATTTTCGAGCTCGATGAACTCGACAAGACGACCATCTGGAGATGTTCCAGAGAACTTAAAGTCGCTGCCTTCAAACCTGCGGCGATATGCGGGGTTGAACTCGTAGCGGTGACGATGCCGCTCCGAGACCACGGTGCTGCCATAAGCCTGAGCCACCTGCGATCCTGGCTCGAGTTGAGCAACATAGGCACCAAGTCGCATGGTGCCTCCCTTGTTGGTTATCTCTCGCTGTGAGTCCATTAAGTCGATGACAGGATGCGGGGTTGCGGGGTCAAACTCAGTGGAGTTCGCACCTGCCAAGCCCAGAACATTTCGTGCGAATTCAACCGTCATGACCTGCATCCCCAAGCACAGACCAAGGCAGGGAATCTGGTGTTCGCGTGCGAAACCAGCAGCTGCGATCTTGCCTTCAATCCCCCGCTCACCAAAGCCGCCGGGAATCACAATGCCGTCCAACCCGCTCAGGCGGCCAGCAGTCAACAGACCCTCCACCTCTTCGGCTTGGATCCACTCAATCTCGACATCGACTCCGTGAGCGAATCCAGCGTGCTTGAGGGATTCAACTACAGACAGATAGGCATCTGGCAAGCTGACGTACTTGCCAATAATTCCAACGCGCACGGGAAAAGTGGCTGCCGCAACGCGGGCAACAAGCGCTTTCCATTCGGTCAGATCAGGTGGGGTGTCTGGAAGGTGCAGTATTTTGCAAACAACAGCATCCAAACCCTCATCGTGAATCACCAGCGGAATGTCGTACAAGCTGTTTGCATCTGCACAGTTGATGACCGAGTCGACCTCGACGTCACAGAGGCCAGAAATCTTGCGCTTCAATTCAGAAGAGATTGCCTCATCGGAGCGACACACAATGGCATCTGGCTGAATTCCACGGCTGCGAAGCTCTGTAACGGAGTGCTGGGTGGGCTTTGTTTTTTGCTCGCCCGACGGACCAATAAATGGAACCAAGGTCACATGCACGTAACAGACGCTGTCGCGGCCAACATCAAGACGGAACTGTCGTATGGCCTCGAGGAAGGGAAGGATTTCAATATCCCCCACTGTTCCGCCAATCTCGGTAATCACTACATCGGTTCCATCGATACCAAGTCGAGAAATACGCCGCTTGATTTCGTCGGTGATATGCGGAATGACCTGAACGGTCTTGCCGAGGTACTCACCTCTTCGCTCGGCAGCGAGTACTGCTGAGTAAATCGAACCCGTCGTGGCATTGGAGTCACGGGTGAGTTGCTCATCGATGAAGCGCTCGTAATGACCAAGGTCAAGGTCGGTTTCACCGCCGTCCTCGGTCACAAAAACTTCGCCGTGTTCGAAGGGGTTCATCGTGCCAGGGTCGACATTGATGTACGGGTCGAGCTTCTGCATAGTCACCCGAAGACCGCGGGCCTTCAGGAGTCGACCGAGCGAAGAAGCCGTGAGCCCCTTACCTAGACTTGAAGCCACCCCACCGGTGACGAAGATGTGCTTTGTCACAGCTTCTCCTGTACGTCGGAACAGCTAACTGTAGCGCGGCAACTGTGTCACTGAATGCACCCCAAATCATCACTAACCTACGATTCCCTGCCTGAATGGCCCTGCAGTTGGTGACGAATGTCTGATTCCTCTAGCGAAACCCGGCGCGTCCCCCGCTTCGTTGATTCTGCGTTGCTCGCAGTTCTTGCTCTGGTACTTCGACTGCCCGCATTCTTCTCTGAGCGCCACCTGACCTTTGATGACGGGGTATTTGCCAGTTCTGCCTTGGCAATGCGAGAAGGGGGCTTGCCCTTTCGAGATGTGTTTTCGAGCCAAGGGCCCTTGTTTTTACCTCTGGTTGCCCTTGGTGATCTTGTTGGTTTGCACAAGCTGAACTCGCCGCGAGTTCTAGCTGTGTTGTCGGGAATTGCCATCGTTGTGGGGATTTACTGGACTGCGCTGCAGATGACAGATCGGCTTGGCGCTGTTCTTGCTGCAGTTCTTGCTGCCACCTCGGGAAGCTTGATCTGGGTAACTGGACCACTCGCTGCCGATGGCCCGGCCTTGGCTTTTGCCGTTCTCGCTGTCTTTCTGTCTCTTCGTCAGCGCGACCGACCCTCGTATATCAACGCAGTTTTTCTGGGCCTCGCTGTTGGCGCAACGCTCTCTACCAAAGCAATGGAAGCACCGATCTTGGTAGTGGTAGCACTCGTGTTACTCGCACCGCTGCTCGCAGCTGCTCGGCAGCATCGCTTCGCAAGAACTGCGCTGCTGCAAGGTGGCGTGGTGGCTCTCAGCGCTGCTGCGCTATTCGTTCTGATCAGCGCGCCCTTTGGTTTTGCAGAGGTTTGGGACCAGTCGTTCGTGTACCGCACCGCAGCCTCTACAAATAAAGATATTCCAGCGAACGCAGCCAAACTGTTCTCTACCTTGTGGGATCGCGACCTAGTGCTGCTGCTGTTCGCTTGTGTCACTCTCGGTGCAGGGTTGTGGACCAGATTCCGCCCATCCCCGCAGCAGCAAGACCCCCAGGGTGTAGATCCGTCACCGAGTAGTACCCCCTCGGCGGGACTCCTGATGGCAGCTTGGACTATCAGTTCGGCCTTGTGGCTCATTGCAGTAGTGAGCCCCCTATGGCGACCACATGTCTCGGCGATGATCCCGCCTTTGGCTCTTTTGATTGGGATCTACCGGCCACCCATTCGGGTCACACTTATCGCTGGGCTGATCTCGGTGCCGCTGTTGTTCTGGCAACTCAATGAGATTCTGATTCCAGGGCCGTATTCGGGTTCTGAGGCCCAGGTGGTTGAAGCGCTGAGGGCGCTTCCCGAGGGTGCATGGGTGCTGAGCGATGAGCCGGGATTGGCCTGGCGTGCGGGCAAGCGGACTAGCGACGACCTTGTTGATCCGTCAATGCTGCGAGTACAACAGGGCCGCTACACCGAGAGTTCACTGGCAGAAGCTGCGAGTGATCCCAGAGTGTGCGCCGTGGTGATTCGTTCTGATCAGCGATTCGGCAACTTCCCCGGGTTGCCAGAAGCGTTAGCGAACCAAGGCTTTATCGTGACTCAGGAGTCAAGCTCCGCTGCTGGGCTCCAGCGCGTTTTCATCCGCTCCGACTGCGACTGATTCTCGGGGTAGGTCATCATCCACGCGAAGCATCAGGTGGATTAACGATGCGCTGATCACGCCCAACATGATTCCCGGAACTGCAATACCGGAGTCGTTCAGAGCGAATCCAAGCACCATTGCAGTTATCAGGCCGGCAACTGCTGCACGTTCTTGAGGTATGCGTTCAGCAATTGTCTGCAGACGCCAAGGAGACTTCCAGAACAGGTAGGCGATAAAGGCAAAGACCAGCGGCAACATCAGCGTCCAGACCGAACTTGAGAGCACCGAGAAATTGGCGTCAAGTTTTCGCAACACCACAGTGTTGAGCGCCTCGTACCCATTCGTTCCGATGTCCGCTAGCAAGCGCCCTAGGTGAGTTCGCTCTGCGGGTGGTCGAGTCAGATCTAGTGCACCTAAACCGATTACGACGAGCACCGAGATCGCTCCCCACAGCGCAGCAGTGCGTGCGCGAACCTTGAGCCCGAGCAACATCCAAGCCGTCACCCCGGCCGCAGGGATCATGGCAAGGGCCCCTCCGACGTCTGCTCCCCAAAACGGTGCGCCGTCGAGCAGCACAGCCCAACCCAACAATGCGATTCCCAACCACGTGCCGCGCCGGCCTGCCACACGGTAGGCAATCAGAGCGGCGGCCATGATGGCCGAGGCTGCAAACATTGAAAACGCTGGGTTACCCATGCCGTTGAACCGCCCCGCAACTGTTGGGGTGTAGCCAAAGACGGTGTTGAACTGCAGCGGTCCCCCAATCAAGATGTCCACGCTGAGCAACACCAGAATTGTCCCCAGGGTTGCTAGGAGTGGGTCCACTAAGAACCGCTGGGTGAGTGCGTAGATTGCGCTGGCCACTATGGCTGACCCGAGGATTATAAAAGCCCAGAACGCAGCGCTGCCCCATTGTTCGAAGGGAAAAATTCCTGCGAAGTACGTGATTGGCAGGTAGGCGAGCACACCGAGCGTCGCAATCTCGACGCCCTTTCGAAGCCGAGCTGAAGATCTAGAGAACGTTACGATCGCAAGGACCCAAAGCAAGAGCTGAACGAGCACAAAAAGTGTTGAAGCTGGCCCCACTACTGAGTCTCTAAAGATCGCCGCTTCATTTTCTGAGACCAACATCTCGGTGCGCTGTTCATAGGTTCCGCCGGACCCCTTTCGCTCCATGAGTGTCCCCTCCATGGAACTCGGAATTGCAACCCCAAGAAACCCTGCAACGCTTGGCGCAATATCAACAGTCTGAACAAAACCTGCCCGGCGAGTGGTACCAGAAGACAACAAGCCGGCTGAGACTTGAGGTGCACGCACTCCAACCACAGTGAGCGAGCTTCCATCGTCGACTGCATTTGGGGCCACTACGAGCACAGCAGTCTTCGAGAGGTCCACCTTCTTTAGGACTAAACCAAGGAGCGCATCTGAGTGAGCAATCGCCTGAGATCTGATGACTCCCTGTTGCGCTGTTGTAGCTAGGAGTTGAGCTTGTGCGGCTCGGACCATGTCAGATGCCTCTACGAGCACCACCGACTTAGGCTCAAGAAAGCTCCCCACAGAGTCGGCGACTTCTTCGTTGTTATAACGCACCCCGAATGGATACTCATCGTCATCCTCGAGCAATTCTCGGCCTACCTCGCCAGAGTCAATAATTCCATGCTCATCCATCAAACCCAGGCTGGCTTCTCGGCGATAAGTGATCTGCCCCGGAGCAGCACTGTGATCTCCGTTTGCGATAACCGCCCGACTGACCTCCGCTTGGCTCAGCGCCGTCCCGAGCGCACCCACTTCGGCTCCGTAGAGCAGCGATTCGTTGATTTTTTGAACCGGCACGAGACCAAGGTTGAACACCTCGCCCGTGGCCGGGAGTTTGCCTGTTTGCACTGCAAACTGCTGAGCCAAAGTGCCTTCAGGTGAAAGGTAAGCCAGCATGCCCTCGGGGGCGCCCTCGGCGCGAGTTCCCGAGTTGAGTGTCGTGTAACCATCAGTTGCAGAGGTGTCACGAGTGACGGACCGAACAGAGAGGTCCGCTATGACCGACTGCCTCAGCAGGGCATCCAGATGCGGTGTTTCCTCTGCAGTGACGTCAGCCCAAGCCAAGGTAGGAATCGAAAAGATGAGTACCGACTCGGTTCTGCCGAGTGGGGCATCGGCAGAACCTTCTGCAGGGGCCGCCAACGCTGAAGGTCCTGCGCAGACAACAGCTAGCCCAATGCCGATCAACGCCAAGACCTTTAGCTTGGGGTTCAACCTGTTGCAGTTCATGTACTCATTTCCTTCATCCTTGCCTCAGACTCTTGGCAGTTCAGGCTCTGGCTGGGTTCCCGAACCGGGAAGTCGCTGAGTGATTGATACACCCAGAACGCGCAAGAACCCCGCATATAGCCCAAGTGCTAGCGAGCACAGTGCCAGCAGTGCGAGCAGATCCATCAGCTTTCCGGTTGGCCCCCACCACTCATAGATCCCCCAGACCAGCAGTCCGACTAGCACGGAGCCCACTAGGCACGGTATGAGCAGGGAGGGCAGGATCCACATGTGTGTGCGACCTCGAAGCGACACGACCAACACAACCGAGCCAACAAGGAACGCCAAGCTGTGTGCCAGTCCAAGAGCTAGAACCAAATTTGTCCCCGAGATGAACACTGCCGCTGCTGCCATGCACAACACCCCAACTGCTGCAGCACACCCGCCTGCAATCGCCGGGACGCGGCTGTTGCCGTACACATACCAAGCTCGCGCCAGCAAGAAGAACGCCCCATAAGGCAAGAGTCCGAGCCCGAGCGAGGCAAGTGCCGCTGCGAGGAGATCAATACCCTGCGCATCCTTCGCTGAGCCAAAAGCCAACACCGACATCGCCGGCACCGCTAGAGCCGCGCACAACGCGCTGATCGGCAACAGGAGCACACACATCGAATCCAGAGCCCAACGCAGCGAAGAGACAAAGGCAGAGGTATCGCCCGCCTGATGCTCGGCAACGAGCTCCGGAAGAATCGTTGTGTGGATCGGCTGAGCAATGATTCCGTAGGGGGCAAGGAAGAAAAACCAGCCCACTTGATAGGCAACTACCCCGCCCTCAACCGCTCCCCCAGCGATAATTGCTGCACCTAGCAGTAGCGCCGCAAATCCGTGCTGCAGGCTTGCCCATCCCGATAGCCCAAGAACCTTTCGAAGGCCTTCGTGCTGTCGAGAAAATCTGGGACGTAGCGAGAAGCCGCTTCGCCAGACGGCTATCGAGGGCACGGCGACAAAGGCAACAACCCCGAGCGTGCCGCCGAGTGCTAGCAGCAGCTTTTCATTTGTGCTCAGTTCCAACCCCGGGTCTGGACCTGCAACATATCGAAACGCCAACAAGAATCCGACCATCACCAACGTGTTGCCAATCGGGGCTAGGGCACCCACGACAAAACTTCTTTTGGCATTGAGCACTGCAGTAGAGATTGCACCTAGGCCGTACAGGACAACCTGAGGGATGAAGAACAACAACAAGAACGCTGTTAGGGCTTGCTGCTCAGCGGCGATAGTCGGGTCCTCGACTGCAGCAGTGAGCAGATCCGCAATCCACGGTGCTGCGAGCATGCCAACAAGCGCGACCACCCCGAGAACGATGATTGCGACGCCGAGCAATTCCCCTGCAAGGTGCTCGGCACCTTTTTGGTCGCCACGTTCAAAGTAGCCAACAAATGTAGGCACCAGCACAGCCGAGAGTGCCCCAGCAGCTAACAACTCAAAGAGAACATTCGAGACTGTATTCGAACTTTGAAATGCGTTGCCTAGGTAGGTCGTCCCGAGCACGGCTGCAATGGCTAGGACTCTGATCCCGCCGAATCCCCGAGAAACAGCTGCGGCCGCACCCATTCCTGCGGCCGTACGGGACACTGCACGTGAACCGCCAGCCGTTTCACTCATGGGCCGAGCCACTGTGGCAGCACACCATCAACCCCAGGGCCATACCCAAAATTGCCGCTCGTGCCTTTTTGTAAATCTGCTGCGGCCAGAACTGCAGCAACTCGGCCTGCTACTAGGTCCAGATCATTGACAGTCGAGATCGTCAGTTCACGTCCGGCCACTGCGGATCTCAAAATATCTCCACGCTGAGCGGGGTTCTCTTGCTCGGGTGGTGCAGGCACAAATATTTCTGCGAGCACGGTCGGGATTTTGAGCGCCGAGGCAGCTTCGACAAGCTCGCCGGCAGCAGATCCTGGTTTTTCTAAGCTGCTATTGGTCCCTGTTACGACAAACAGAGAGAGTCGCTGCCCGCCGGCACCATCAGTTCCATCGACATTGAGCAACTTCACAAAGCCAGCCTCTTGCAATTGTTTCAGCACAGCGTTGTTCAGAATGTCGAGCGGGGGAGCCGGAACCGAAGTGGTCACAGGAACAGTCGAACCGGGATCTTGCCCTGCAGCGAGGGTCGTGGTTGTTGTTGTTGTTGTACTCGAGGCGTTCGCCGACTCGGCCTCCGCCGGCCGAAGTATCAAACTCCAGACTGCTCCTTGGAGTTGCGCAACTGGTACATCAGCAGATTCGGCAATCTGAGCTAGCTGTTCACGGTCCGCCTTGTCTTTCAGGATCCAACTGGGCTCAAGGGCCAAGATCCCAGCCACGCTCGCACCAGATTGGCGAAGTCGGAGGACAAGGTCTTGTACTGGGCCTAACTCAATACCGGGCTCGATGACCACAACTGCTGTGGTCTCTGGAAGTTGACTTTCTACTGAGAACGGAGCGGATGCATCAACATATTCCTGCAGGTCTTTGATTTCGGTGTTCTTGTCGTCGATAGAAGCGACAGTTTCGTTCAGATTCGCCTCGACTCGAGCAAGTCGGTCCTTCAGTGAGTCTGAGATACCGCCGTCAAGGACGGAGCCAAGCACTACGCCCACGGCTAAGGCAAGAAAGAACGCCACGATCGACACCAGGTAGAAACGAAAAGTCACCATGTTAGGAAAGCCGTCCAGTCAAGGAATAGAAGATGTCACGAAGGTCGAGCCAAACCGTGCGCAGAAGTAATTGCAGAGAATCCGAGACCACTGCAACTGCCAAAATGACGAGCAGCGCGGCGGCGACTAGCAACAGGATGTCTCGTCGACGAACACGACCCTGATACAGCTGACTCACGCCCTTGGCGTCGATGAGCATCGGACCAAGGCGCAGTCGAGTCAGGAAGGTCGATGACATACCTGCTCGACCTTTGTCTAAGAATTCAACCATCGTGGCGTGAGTACCAACAGCGACGATCAATTCGGCTCGACACTCATAGGCAAGCAGCATTGCTGCATCCTCGCTGGTGCCTTCGATGATGAACTCCTTATAGGGCAAGCCCTGTTCCTGAAGCTCTTCCCTGCCCGGGGCCCGGCCATCTGGATGCACGTGATGAACCAGTTCGGCACCGCAGTTCCAAGCACGCTCCGAGAGTGAGTCGAAGTCACCAATAATCATGTCGGGGGTGAACTTCATGTCGAGTAGCGCATCGGCACCACCGTCCACCCCAACCAGGATCGGATGAAATTCGACGATGTAGTTCCGCAAGGCGCGCAGATCTTCTTTGTAGTCATGTCCACGAACCACAATCAGGACATGCCTTCGTTCGAACTTGGTACGAATCTCGGGGATAACAATCGGCTCAAAGAGCAGCCGAGCTTCTTTCTCTACGTACTCCAATGTGTTGACAGCAAAGCTTTCGAGTTCGTTGCCAATGGCATCGCGAGCCAGTTCCATCTTGGCCTCAACCTGTTCAAGGTCGAGCATCTCGCCGCTGCAGATTTCAACGCCATCACGAAGAATCCTGCCATCCTCAATAGTGATGGTGTCCCCGTCGCTCAGGTCGCTCATGATGGCGGCGCCGACAGCATCCACCATGGCAATCCCGGCCTCGGCAACCCTTTTGGGGCCACCGTTGGGGTATCGGCCAGAGATAGCTGGGCTTGCGTTAATCACCGCAGATACCTGCGCCGCTGCTAGGCCTTCACCAGCAACTCGATCCAGATCGCGGTGATTGATAACGGCAATCTCGCCAGGCTTGAGCCGTTTCACCAAGTCCTTAGTCCTCGGGTCGACTCTGGCAACGCCAGTAATCGACACGTGCGCAGTTGCTGTGGTCTCAGTCACCGCAGTGGCCAGTTTCTGAAATCTGAATGAACGACAGGTTCTGCATGCATGGAGTACTGGAGCAAGTCATGATCGGTCATAGATGCTAGGGCAAACCGCCTCGGCGGCATAGGTTCAGGGTTCTCGTGGCATCCGGCCAAGTTGATCTACTGCTCGCAAAGGACCCACCCGCTCGATCACGGCGCTAAAGGAAACCCTTTCGCTCAGCAGGTTCATGAACAACAGGGCGATAACCACACCGAGCCTGACAGGAGCTTCTTGGGTGAGCACAACCGCTAGACCAATTGCTGCGCCGAGCGGATTTGCGCCAGTGTCACCCAGCATCACTCGCTCTTTCATCTCTGCGGGAAGCATGCCGCAAGCTGCGCCCACTGCAACGCACAGACCTAATAGACCAGTAAAGCTTTGCAACTGCAGGGTGTCAGCGAGCAGAGCCGTGGCTCCGCATGCAAGTACTAGGCCCGCTAGGCAGAAACATGAGAACTTGGTCACCCGTCCCGGTGCCCGATCAAAAAGATTCGCAAGATTCGCCGCCAGAGCAATAATTGCACCATCGACTAGCAACCAAAGCACCGAGTTCTGTTGAAGCGGCAGAACCAGAACGAGCGCAAACGCTGGCCCGGCAATCATCTTGAGTGATCCAGCGGTGAGCTTGCCCGAGAAAACTGATTTCACATGGCCCCGGTACCCCGAGGCACCTGCGTCTTGGGCCAGATCATCAAGAAGTCCGAGAAGGCCGAAGCCCGCCACGGCTAGCGCAGTCAGTTCACACGAGGTAATCACTCCATCAGGCAAGCGAATATTGAGCGCAGCCAGCACAGAGAGCATGGCCGTCAAGCAAACCACCGCTAGGACAATGACAAGGCCAGCAGCAGTTGAGATCGGCGCGCCTCGGTAGTTCGTTCGAAGAAATACTGGACGCTCAAGTAGGTCCATGAGTGCACGAAGAAGGAGCACGCCAAGGCCAACTCCCACAAGCAGCCCGAGAAGCAAAAGGGTCATTGCGTTCCTAGCCGGCGCTCACCTTGGGCACTGCTCAGCAGCTCATACGCATGGTCGCGAGCTGTGGAACTATCCGGCGAGCCTGAGAGCATTCGTGAGAGCTCGACGACGCGATCCTCCTCGTTGAGCACCACAGCAGTCGTTCGTGCAAGCTGATCGCCTTGGGTCTTTGACACCAAGACTTGCTCGTCAGCAAAAGCGGCGACTTGTGGAAGGTGCGTCACCACGATGACTTGGCTCTGCGCTCCTAATTCGGCGAGGGCCCGCCCAACACACAGCGCTGCCTCGCCGCCGATACCTGCATCCACCTCATCAAAGACCATGGTTGGCGGCCCATTAGATAGCACCAGGCGAATAGCCAACATCACCCGGCTGAGTTCTCCTCCAGAAGCAACCTTGCTCAGGCTGCCCATTGCAGAGCCAGTATTGACCGCAATCCGTAGCTCAACCTGCTCACCTGCTCCGGGTAACTCTTCGGTATCAGTAACTCGCACCTCGATTCGCGCACCTGCGAGCGCTAGGTCACCAAGGTGTGCCTCAACTGCAACGGCAAGGCCTGCTGCGGCAGCTCTGCGCTTCTTGCCGATTCCCTTACAGACGAGTTGTAGTTCAGCAACTGCAGTTGCGAGTTCCGCTTCATAGGCTGCGAGCGTTGCATCATGAGCAGTGAGTTCCTCGAGGCGACCACGCGCCTCTGCGGCATAATCCACCACCGCTGACAGAGAATCGCCATACTTGCGACGAAGCTCAACAAGTAGTTGTCGCCGCGAACGAACTTGATCAAGTCGTTCCTCATCGGGTTCGATGGATTCGCCGAGTTGCCGAAGTTCCGCTGCACAATCCTCTAGCTCTGCGGCCACATCGCGGAGCCGAGCTAACACGCTGACAAACGGAGCCCGATCAGCAAGTTTGTTCATAGCGCGAGCGACTAAGTCAGTTGCCGAACCGTCATCACTCAATGACGCAACGGCAGAAAACGCTGCCTGCTGATGCGCCAGTGCACCAGAGAGAAGGTCTTCCTCCTGATCGAGTTGCACCTCTTCGCCAACTACTGGAGCCACGCGATCAATTTCTTCGAGTTGGAATCGCAAGAGATCGATCTCTCGCACTCGAGATCGCTCATCTCCTCCCATTTCTTCTAGGCGAGTCCGAGCCTGGTCGACCTGCCGCCGGGCACTCAGGAGCGAGGTGCGGTCAATCCCGGCGAACTCGTCGAGCGCAGCGCGTTGGGTTCGCGGCTGCAACAATGCCTGTTGCGCATGTTGGCCATGCAGTTCCAAAAGTCCTGCGCCAAGCTCCGACAGCGCAGCAGCCGTTGCTAGTTCGCCGTTGATATAGGCCCGGGACCTACCAGATGCAGGCAGGATTCTGCGCAGCACCCATTCAGTATCACCTTGGGCAAACAATCCTTCTACGGTCGCCTCAGTCGCACCTACTCGAACGCGTTCGGGGTCCGGACGCCCACCGAGTAGCAGGTTCAATGCCTCAACCACCATGGTCTTACCGGCACCGGTTTCACCAGTCAACGCAGTCAAGCCCGGGCCAAGTGGAATCCGCGCTTCTTCAATGACACCCAGGTTTTTCACCACGAGTTCCACCAACATTGAACATTGATCGTAGGTGAACGACTGTCAAGAACTCGGCACCCTGAGCTGGGCGCGGATCTCAGCACAGACCTGAGCAACACGCAACCACAGCTTGATGTTCAGCTACGGAGGGGTAAGTCCAAACTTCTCGCGGAGAACGGAGTGAAAGTCTTGGCCGCCGAAGGTGACGAATTGCGCCGGATGCGCACTTGCAGTGCACGCGACTGAGTCGCCAGGTAAAAGGGGATCTCCTGTGCGGCCATCTACCGAGACTCCCGCTGAGCGATCCCCCGAGACTCGCACGGTGATGCTGCAGTCCGGCTGCAGGACCAGCGAACGGTCGAAAAGCATGTGGGCGGCAACCGGCGCCATAAGGATTGCGCGATGGCGCGGGTCAATAATGGGGCCTCGGACCGAGAATGCATAGGCCGTCGAACCTGTAGGGGTAGCCAGAATCAGACCATCGCAGACATAGGTTGTGAATGGGCGACCATCAAGATCAACATCGAGTCGAACTGTTCGGCCCATTTGAGATTTCTCAATCACCACCTCGTTCAGGGCATCGTGATGCTCTACTCCGCCACTTTTTCGAGTGGTGACGACATGGACCCGCAAGCGCTCTTCGAGTGTGTAAGAACCCGACAGAAAGCGTTTGAGCGCCATTCGCAGACCGGCAGGTTCTACCTCTGTCAGGTAGCCCAACTGCCCCAGATTGACTCCCAGCACAGGAACATCCTCTTGAGTTGCTAGTTCCACAGCGCGGAGCATGGTTCCATCACCACCAAAGCTCAAGATTAGATCTGCGCCGATCGCAATTTTCTCAGCGGGCATTCCCAATTCGGGGAATCCCAGAGCGATTCCATCCTCTGCGAGCATCCGAACTTCATGGCCTCGAGAGCCGAGCCATTCGATGGCATCGAGCGCCAAGGCCTTGGCCCGTTCACGATGCATAACAAGCCCAAAGACGCTCATGTCTGCTCTGTTTCTCTTCTGGGTTCCGGTTCTGTCAGGAGGAGTGCATCGACCAGAGTCTCGGCTGTGACTTTCCCTGCAACAGAATCCATTCTGTCACTCCCGGGCTTACCAAGATGCAAGAGAAACTCCAGATTTCCTTCGGAACCCCGCAGCGGAGACTCCTTCACCCCAAGCAGAACCGCGCCATGGGCATGGGCCGAGCCAATCACTCTCATGAGCGTGCTGCGCCAAACCAGCGGATCGGTGATCACTCCCTTGCCTAGGGTGGTCTCGGGCCGAGTTGCCTCAAACTGTGGTTTTACCAGCAGTACCAACCATCCACCTGCTGAGCAGCATTGCAGTAGCACTCCCATGACCTGCGTGAGCGAGATAAACGATAGGTCCGCTACCACTGCATCACAGACCCCAAGCGAACCTGGCTCCACATGGCGCAGGTTGGTTCGTTCCAGAACAATCACCCGAGGGTCGGTTCGAATTCTCTGATGCAGTTGGCTGTGCCCTACATCTAGCGCCACGACCTCTCGCGCCCCCGCTTGTAGCAGGCAGTCCGTGAAGCCGCCGGTGGATGCGCCGGCATCGAGGACACGCAGGCCCGAGGGGTTGAGCGAAAAAGAGTCCAAAGCGGCGCTGAGCTTTTCGCCACCGCGGCCAACAAAGCGTGAAGGCGGACTCTGTAACTGCACGGACTCCGAGGCCTCAACCTGGCGCTGGGCATTGAGCGCTGGTGCCCCGCCAACAAAAACCAGTCCCGCTGCAATGCTCTCGCGGGCATCATCTGAAGATGAGGCCAGTCCCCTGCGGACCAGTTCTGTATCCAAGCGGCGGCGCACTGCATCAGACTACCGAGGCATAGAAGCCGGCGGCGGCAAGTTCACTCAGCGCGCAAGAATCAGGCTGCCAGAATCAAGGGCTGCCAGAATCAAGGGCTGCCAGAATCAAGGGCTGCCAGAATCAAGGGCTGCCAGAATCAAGGGCTGCCAGAATCAAGGGCTGCCAGAATCAAGGGCTGCCAGAATCAGCCAAACACGTTCAGCCCAACAAGTTCAGCCAGGTTGGCACCGATGTAGCTAGGAGTTGGAGTAACGGGCAGGTCAGACTCCCCCGTCACTCCGCTCAAGACCAGCGCAAATTTGGCTCCCAGACGAACTGCTAACCCTCCGTCTGTCTCGGCCTTATCTCCCACCACAACGTCAATGCCACCAAACTCCTGCAGCAGGACCTGAGCCATTGCATCATGAGGTTTGCCAGCAACCTCGGCAATGACGTCCGTAGCCGCTGTCAGTGCTGCGATCAACGAACCGTTGCCGGGCAAGATTCGAGGACCCGCTGTGCCACTCGCCGGAAACGTGGCGTCATTATTGGTTGCCAAGAAGCGAGCACCTGAGCGAATCGCGTCTGCTGCTAGGCCAATGCGAGAACGGTCCCACAGGCTGTAAGCACCGACGACTACTACGTCAACCTTGGGCACTGGTCCATCAGCGGGCAGATCCTGCACATTGAGAGCCGCAATTCCTGCTGCAAAAAAGACCTCGCTCAGTGATTGATCGCCGAGAATCAACACCGTTTGGTCGGGTGTGCAACAAGCTGCAGCGGCCTGCGCAGCAGTGATAACCGAGATTCCATCGATTCCAAACTCGCTCAGAACTGCAAGCTTCATGGCTGGGGACTGAGCATGATTTGTGCAAAAAACCACTTCGTGGCCTGCAGCTACGAGCGCATGGATTGCACTGTCCGAGCCCTCGATAAGTTCGGTACCCCTCCAGATAACCCCATCAAGATCTATTGCTATACGTGTCACCCGGTCACCTTTGCACAGAGATTCCTTGTACACCGCACTCGAAATCCTCGACAGGCTGTAACTTGAAAGTTCTGCAGTTTGCAGTCAACAGATTTCGTACCCAGTTTGTCACCAGAAAAGGATCCAGTATGAATGAGCAGCAGCTCGCCAAGGCCAGCAACGACGCAGGATTCATCGCTGCATTGGACCAAAGTGGCGGGAGCTCTCCCAAAGCACTTGGCCTATACGGAATCGAAGAAGGCTCCTATTCTGGCGATGCTGAAATGTTCGACATCATTCATGAGATGCGCACGCGGATCATCACGAGCCCCAGCTTCACTGGCGATCGGGTGCTTGGGGCAATCCTGTTCGAAAACACCATGGATCGGCAGATCGAGGGACTCGGAACTGCACAGTTCCTCTGGGAGAAGAAGCAAGTCCTGCCATTTCTCAAGGTAGACAAGGGTCTTGAGGACGAAGTCAACGGGGCTCAGGTCATGAAGCCCATGCCTGACCTAGATGCCTTGCTGCAACGAGCAGTCAGCAATGGGGTGTTTGGAACCAAGATGCGATCAGTTATCAAGGTCGACGACGCCGCCGGAGTTCAGGCAGTAGTTGAGCAGCAATTCGAGGTAGCCAAGCAGATTCTTGCCGCTGGACTCGTTCCAATCATTGAGCCCGAGGTCGATATCAACAGCCCCTCAAAGGCAGCAGCCGAGGAGCGACTCCGCGCAGCGCTCACAGAACAACTTGATGCCCTTGCATCAGACCAAAAGGTCATGCTCAAGCTGACGCTGCCCGAAACTGACGACTTCTATTCCTCACTAGTCGATCACCCGCAGGTGCTTCGTGTCGTTGCGTTGTCGGGTGGCTATAGCCGCGAAGAGTCGAACGCTCGCCTCTCACGCAACCATGGAGTCATTGCTAGCTTCTCGCGAGCTTTGACCGAAGGGCTGACCGCACAGCAGAGCGCTGCGGAGTTCGACGCCGCCTTAGATGCTTCCATCGGTAGCATCTGTGCGGCCTCAGCTACCTGAGTAAACCCGGGCGTAATCTGGCCTTAGCCCAGCCCAGAAGCGCGCTCGGCAGCATCTAAGAATTCTGGGTCTGACCGAGCAATGCGCCCAAAAAGGACTCTGGCCTGGGGCATATCTCCGGATCGCTCATAGAGGTCTGCCAGTGCATAGGCGCGCCGCAGATGATGCTCCATCGGGCGTTTGGGAAAGCGAAACCCCTTGGCAAGCAGACGAACTGCGCTAGAGAGTTCCTTCTGATCTGCCAAAGCGCCGGCTGCGACGATGCGACCCTCGCTGACTAGTGCTCCGCTCGGCGAAGCCTCACGAAGCTCCTCCCACAACCGATCTACTTCTTTGTACTGCTTGAGAGCGCGTCGACAATCGGCCAAGACTGGGTGCTGCTCAGTGCTGCCGTTGCTCAACGCAACAAATGCGTCGAGCTCTCGTGCAGCCTCTTTGAACTTGCCCAGCCGATACAGCGTCAGCCCGTGAAGCTCACGCACCTCGGGCAGATCTGGTACCTCTTTGGCAATGGGCGCAAGGATCTGACGTGCCTGGCCGAATCGCTCGGTTGCGAACGCATCAGCTGCCTCGCCTAGACGACCCTCGAGGCGCGCAGCACGCTTGACTCCAACTAGCTCTACGAGCTGTGGTGCATGCACGGTTATTGCTGCTGTCGAACTGCTTCCCCCGCCACTCGAGCCGTTTGACTTGCGCTGCTGCGCGGAACCAGATGAACGCCCGGAATGCACCGGACCGTCATCGATCCAGATTTCTGGCTCGGGAACCACAAAATCCTCGCCGGGCTCTCTAGGCGGCGGGCGTTCCCTGAGCTTTGGAGGGGCAGGGATAGATCGAGTGTCCTTTGGGCGCCGACTAGCTGGCCGAGACGAACTGGGCCGAGACGAGGAGGATCGAGGCTCTGAAGGCCGATCTGTTGGCAAGAAACGCACCTGACGTTATGGGGAGGTATCCCACGGGGGACCCGCAGTCTAGGCGAGGAAACACCAGAGACCCGAACCGAAAAATACGAAAAGGGGAGACGCAAGCGTCTCCCCTTTCGAAAGAAATCTGGCGGCGTCCTACTCTCCCAGGGACATTCGTCCCAAGTACCATCGGCGCTGGAGGGCTTAACTTCTGTGTTCGGGATGGGAACAGGTGTGACCCCTCCGCTATGGCCACCAAAATCAGTTGTCAAATGAGCGGCGGACCCAAAAGAGGGTCCTGCGACAACTCAAGGACTTCATTGCGAGCACGAACGACTGTGTAGAAACCCAAGCCCTCGGCCGATTAGTACCGGTCAGCTGAACGCATTACTGCGCTTACACTTCCGGCCTATCAACGTGGTGTTCTGCCACGGGCCTTACCAGGTTAACCCTGTGGGTAAATTCATCTTGGAAGAGGCTTCCCGCTTAGATGCTTTCAGCGGTTATCCCGTCCGTAGGTAGCCAACCAGCCATGCCCTTGGCAGGACAACTGGCACACTAGAGCTACGTCCATCCCGGTCCTCTCGTACTAGGGATAGCTTTCCTCAATTTACCTACGGCTGCAGAGGATAGGGACCGAACTGTCTCACGACGTTCTAAACCCAGCTCGCGTACCGCTTTAATGGGCGAACAGCCCAACCCTTGGGACCTGCTTCAGCCCCAGGATGCGATGAGCCGACATCGAGGTGCCAAACCTTCCCGTCGATATGGACTCTTGGGGAAGATTAGCCTGTTATCCCCGGGGTACCTTTTATCCGTTGAGCGACGGCGCTTCCACACGCAACCGCCGGATCACTATGTCCAGCTTTCGCTCCTGCTCGACCTGTCGGTCTCGCAGTCAAGCTCCCTTTTGCCATTGCACTCGACGCCTGATTGCCAACCAGGCTGAGGGAACCTTTGAGCGCCTCCGTTACATTTTAGGAGGCGACCGCCCCAGTCAAACTACCCGCCTGACGCTGTTCCCGACCCGGATAACGGGTCTGGGTTAGAGCCTCGCCATACGCAGGGTGGTATTTCAAGGTTGACTCCACACTAGCTGGCGCCAATGCTTCCCAGTCTCCCACCTATCCTACACAACGCATGACAAAACCCAACATCAAGTTATAGTAAAGGTCCACGGGGTCTTTCCGTCCTTCTGCAGCTAACGAGCATCTTTACTCGTACTTCAATTTCGCTGAGTCTCTGGTTGAGACAGTTGGGGAGTCGTTACGCCATTCGTGCAGGTCGGAACTTACCCGACAAGGAATTTCGCTACCTTAGGACCGTTATAGTTACGGCCGCCGTTTACTGGGGCTTAGGTTCAGAGCTTCGTCCGAAGACTAACCCTTCCCCGTAACCTTCCAGCACCGGGCAGGCGTCACAGCGTATACAGCGCCTTACGGCTTAGCACGCTGCTGTGTTTTTAGTAAACAGTCGCTCCCCACAATTTTGTGCCACCTCTTCAAGCTCGGGCAGCAAGTGCCGTCACCATCACGAGGTCCTCCTTCTCCCGAAGTTACGGAGGCATTTTGCCGAGTTCCTTAACCAGAGTTATCTCAATCACCTTGGTATTCTCTACCTGTCCACCTGTGTTGGTTTGGGGTACGGGCACCACAAGAACTCACCGCTGGGCTTTTCTAGGCAGCATAGGATCAATGACTTCCCCTGAATCGGGTCCGTATCACGTCTCAGGCTTCATGAGGTCCGGATTTGCCTAGACCTCGCCCTACACGCTTACCCCGGGACAACCATCGCCCGGGTTCATCTACCTTCCTGCGTCCCCCTACGGCTTTCCTCCTTCTGGTGGGTCGGTTCGAGTCAGGCGTAAACGCCCGGTCAGCCCCTTAGCAACCTGAAATTGGAATTGGCGCGCTTGTAGTGGTACTGGAATATCAACCAGTTGTGCATCGACTACGCCTCTCGGCCTCGCCTTAGCTCCCGACTTACCCTGGGTGGATTAGCCTTCCCCAGGAACCCTTGGACTTTCGGCGGAGGGGCTTCTCACCCCTCTTTCGCTACTCATGCCAACATTCTCACTCGACCACGCTCCACGACCGGTTACCCTGCCGCTTCTCAGCGAGATCGACGCTCCGCTACCGCGCGTATAAATACGCACCCGTGGCTTCGGTATCAGACTTGAGCCCCGTTACATTGTCCGCGCAAGACCACTCGACCAGTGAGCTGTTACGCACTCTTTTAAGGGTGGCTGCTTCTGAGCCAACCTCCTGGCTGTCTTTGCGATCTCACATCGTTTACCACTTAGTCTGAATTTTGGGACCTTAGCCGACGGTCTGGGCTGTTTCCCTCTCGACCCCGAAGCTCATCCCCCGGGGTCTCACTGCTGCGCTCTGGATCCATGGCATTCGGAGTTTGGTTGGGGTCGGTAAGCTTGTAGGCCCCCTAACCCATCCAGTGCTCTACCTCCATGGATGAACACGCAACGCTGCACCTAAATGCATTTCGCGGAGAACCAGCTATCACCGGGTTTGCTTGGCCTTTCACCCCTATCCACAGGTCATCCGCCCAGTTTTCAACCTAGGTCGGTTCGCGCCTCCACGAGGTCTTACCCTCGCTTCACACTGCCCATGGATAGATCACCCGGCTTCGGGTCTACAGCATGCGACTATACGCCCTATTAAGACTCGCTTTCGCTCCGGCTGCCCCTCACGGGTTAACCTTGCCACATACCGTAACTCGTTGGCTCATTCTTCAAAAGGCACGCCATCGCCGCCCGAAGACGGCTTTGACTGCTTGTAGACCAACGGTTTCAGGTACTATTTCACTCCCCTCCCGGGGTACTTTTCACCTTTCCCTCACGGTACTAGTTCACTATCGGTCGACAGGGAATATTTAGCCTTACGAGGTGGTCCTCGCTGATTCACGCCGACTTTCTCGGATTCGGCGTTACTCGGGAGCAATGATCAGAGATTGCATAGATTTCGTGTACGGGGCCGTTACCCTCTATGGCGTGACTTTCCAATCACTTCCACTATCTAGCAATTTTGTAACTCTGTAAGGGGCCTACGCGCCCTTTACCATGTCCCACAACCCCGAACTGGCAACGCCGTAGGGCTATCACACCAGTTCGGTTTAGGCTGTTCCGCGTTCGCTCGCCGCTACTGACGGAATCACTTTTGTTTTCTTTTCCTCACGGTACTGAGATGTTTCAATTCCCGTGGTTCCCTCTACCCGCCCTATGTGTTCAGGCGGGAGTCACACCCCATGACGGGTGTGGGGTTTCCCCATTCGGATATCTACGGATCGAAGGTTGGTAGGCACCTCCCCGTAGCTTTTCGCAGCCTCCCACGTCCTTCATCGGTTCCTGTCGCCAAGGCATCCACCGTTGGCCCTTTATAACTTGGGTATTCGCATACAAAGATGCTCGTGCTCGCAATGAAATTCTCAAGTAACGCCGGCGAGCAGAGCTCGCCCTAGAAGGCCACGCGACAATGTCTCCCGGAGGAGACAAAAGCGGCAATGTCCCCCGAGGGGGACAAAGCGTCAGTGTCCCCAGGGGGACAAGGGCGCACCTTCACAACGGAAGACAGAACGGGTACCTGGCACTCAATCACCCTTGGCAATTGAGGATTCCTGGCACCAAACGAGTGCATCAACTGGGTGTCCAGACTCGACATGAAACGAAAGTCTCATGAACCGAGCGGAATGGACTCCTTAGAAAGGAGGTGATCCAGCCGCACCTTCCGGTACGGCTACCTTGTTACGACTTCACCCCAATCGCTAACCCCACCTTAGGCAGCTCCGTCCCCGAGGGGTTCGGCCACTGACTTCGGGTGTTGCCAACTTTCGTGGTGTGACGGGCGGTGTGTACAAGGCCCGGGAACGTATTCACCCCGGCGTTGCTGATCCGGGATTACTAGCGACTCCAGCTTCATGAAGTCGAGTTGCAGACTTCAATCCGAACTGAGACTGGCTTTTTGGGATTCGCTTAACCTCGCGGTCTTGCAGCCCTTTGTACCAGCCATTGTAGCATGTTTGCAGCCCTAGACATAAGGGGCATGATGACTTGACGTCGTCCCCACCTTCCTCCGAGTTGACCCCGGCAGTCTCCCACGAGTCCCCGCCATTACGCGCTGGCAACATAGGATAAGGGTTGCGCTCGTTGCGGGACTTAACCCAACATCTCACGACACGAGCTGACGACAGCCATGCACCACCTATCGCAGGCCCCGAAGGACACCACATCTCTGTAGCTTTTCCTGCGTAGTTCAACCTAGGTAAGGTTCTTCGCGTTGCCTCGAATTAAGCAACATGCTCCGCCGCTTGTGCGGGCCCCCGTCAATTCCTTTGAGTTTTAGCCTTGCGGCCGTACTCCCCAGGCGGGGCACTTAATGCGTTAGCTACGGCACGGAAAGGGTTGATCCTCCCCACACCTAGTGCCCAACGTTTACGGTGTGGACTACCAGGGTATCTAATCCTGTTTGCTACCCACACTTTCGCTCCTCAGCGTCAATTCCAGCCCAGAGTGCCGCCTTCGCCGCTGGTGTTCTTCCTGATATCTGCGCATTTCACCGCTACACCAGGAGTTCCACACTCCCCTACTGGATTCTAGTCACAGCAGTATCAGGTGGCCTCTCCGAGTTGAGCTCGGAGCTTTCACACCTGACTTACTGAACCGCCTACGAGCTCTTTACGCCCAATGATTCCGGACAACGCTTGCCCCCTACGTATTACCGCGGCTGCTGGCACGTAGTTAGCCGGGGCTTCTTCTGCAGGTACCGTCATTTTCGTCCCTGCTGAAAGCGGTTTACAACCACGAAGGCCTTCATCCCGCACGCGGCGTTGCTGCGTCAGGCTTTCGCCCATTGCGCAAGATTCCCCACTGCTGCCTCCCGTAGGAGTCTGGACCGTGTCTCAGTTCCAGTGTGGCTGATCGTTCTCTCAAACCAGCTACCCGTCGTAGTCTTGGTAGGCCGTTACCCCACCAACAAACTGATAGGCCGCGAGACCCTCTTGGAGCGAAATTCTTTCTTCAACTGACCATGCGGTCAAGAGAAGGTATGCGGTATTAGCTCGGGTTTCCTCGAGTTATTCCCCACTCCAAGGCAGGTTTCTCACGTGTTACTCACCCGTTCGCCACTAGGTCTTCCGAGAGCAAGCTCTCATGGACCCCGTTCGACTTGCATGTGTTAGGCACGCCGCCAGCGTTCGTCCTGAGCCAGGATCAAACTCTCCATCGAGATCTTTGACACTCAATCTTCCGAAGAAGACTGAGCCTCGCAAATCGAAGAGCCGGTATCAAAAAAGGAATTTGATACCAACTGGCACAGTTCTGGCATTTTG
Organism: Actinobacteria bacterium IMCC26207; assembly: GCA_001025035.1. Classification (GTDB taxonomy): domain Bacteria; phylum Actinomycetota; class Acidimicrobiia; order Acidimicrobiales; family Microtrichaceae; genus IMCC26207. Next base: position 266,230 of record LCZK01000010.1, on the reverse strand, counting down.
CCATCGGTTTAACCCGATAGCGATTGTCCGTTATGTGCTTATAAATGTATTGATTTGGAACTGCCTCATACGTTCGCTTCCGAACGTACGGCAGCCCGCACTCGCCTATTTGGCATTCTGTCTTCCGTTGTCAAGAAGCGCCGATCCCCCAAATGGGAGACTGCAGCCGGAACATAGCTCGATGGCTAGGGGTTCCGATAGTTGCTCCCAGCGGCTGTTTCCAGCCGTATGGGGCGAGAGGAGAACTTACTCCTTCTGGTTCAGGGTGTCAACTCGGTACTGAGTGACGCCCGACACCCCCCGAAAGGAGCGCCTGAAACCGCAAGAGACTGAGTCAGTCCGCAACCAACAAGTGGTATGCGTTCTTTCCTCTCTGCAACAAGGTGAACTTAGCGTGAAGTACGTCCGAACCCTGCATCGCGTCAAGATCGCCTTCGCTTCGAGCCTGCAAGGAGACCTGATTCACGTAGTAGCCGGCAGGGTTTCGGCGTATTTCACCCTTGGACTTTGCAAGGCCAACGCTGACCAACAGATCCAGCGGGTCAGCACCGAGCAGGTCACTTGCTGGTAGCTGAGTTGAGGGAAGCTCATCACTCAGGAGCAACAGAGCATCCTCCGAAGCCTGCGCTATTGGTGCGCCAAAGAGCACAGCCGAAGCAGACTCAATCGGGCCGATAACAGAGGGACCATGCAACAAACTGCAGAGTTCACGAGCCAAGCGTCGCTGCCCCTGCCGCTCCCCTGGTGCAGATGCATGCTCTGCAGCGATCTGTTGGCACTCGTTCACCGGCAACAAGGTCAGGCGAAGTAGCAGCTGCTCGACGTCGTCATCGGGCAGGTTAAGCAAGTACTGATACAGCCGGAATGGACTCGTCCGTTCTGCGGACAGCCAAAGGTTCTCACCCTCGCTCTTGCCGAATTTGGTTCCGTCCGCACGGACAATAAGCGGCGCTGTTAGGCCGTGAACCGAATCACCAGTCCTACGGCGGACTAGGTCGACCCCAGCGGTGATATTGCCCCACTGGTCTGAGCCTGCCACCTGAAGGTCACAGTCATGATGGGAATGCAGTTCTAAGAAGTCATTTGCCTGTAGCAGCATGTACGAGAACTCTGTGAACGAGATGCCTGACTCCCGCTGCAACCGGGTCTTGACGGACTCTTTGGCCAACATCGTGTTGATCGTTGCGTATTTGCCCACATCTCGCAGGAAGTCGAGCACCGAGAGGCGCTCGGTCCAATCTCGATTGTCCACGAGACGGGCGCAGAAATCACCGGGCGTAAAGTCCAACAATTGGGTGAGTTGCGCACCGATTGCGGCCCTGTTTGCATCGAGCACCGCAGTATCAAGGAACTGTCGCTCATCGCTTCGACCAGATGGATCTCCGATCATTCCGGTGGCTCCCCCGACTAGAGCTATCGGGCGGTGCCCCGCAAGCTGAAAGCGCCGAAGCAGCATGATGGATTGCAGGTTTCCAATGTGGAGCGAGTCAGCCGTTGGGTCAAACCCGCAGTAGAGACCCACCGGGCCCTCATCGAGTCGCTTCGCAAGCGCATCAGCATCAGTGGAATCCTGGAGCAAACCCCGAAGCTGGAGTTCCTCGAGCAGTTCTGCTCCCGTAGGCATAGCTAGCAACCTCCAACGATCACGACCAGGACAATGGCAGAGACTGTGGCAACTTCACCGAACGCAGATCACCGACCTGAGTTGACCGGCAGCGGCACCACAACAGGGCCGAATCGTACTCGGCTCCCCGCCAAATCAGGGACTCCCCCATTCTGAGGATTCCCTCTGGCAATCAGGGGCCAATGCCACCGCTTCAGAGGCAACTGCAACAACAATGGTGGGGTGCGTTTCTCACGGCCATTTATTCTGATGCTGACGGTCATTGCCGTCACTGCCTCTGCATGCTCATCGGCACGTTCAGCAGCGCCCGTGTTGTTGCCAGTGAATGCCGAGCCTTCTGCTATTTACGATATGCACGGAACGCTCATCACCACGCTTCGAGAAGAGAACCGCTCCTCGGTTCCCCTCGAGCGCATCCCTAGCGTTTTGCAAGATGCGGTTGTTGCCATTGAGGACGCAAGATTCTGGGAACACAAAGGTGTTGACCCACGAGCCGTGGCCAGAGCAGCCAGTTCAAACGCAGCCTCGGGAGAAGTGTCTCAGGGTGGATCGACCATCACTCAGCAGTACGTCAAGCTAGCCATCCTGACTCCAGAGCAGACCTTGGGTCGCAAGCTAGAAGAAGCGAGCTTGGCGTTGGCGCTCGAGCGCAACTATTCCAAAGAACTGATTCTCGAGTTGTATCTGAACACGATTTATTTAGGCAACGGAGCGTACGGGGTGCAGGCCGCATCTCAGAGTTACTTCGGCATACCCGTGGAGCAGCTTCGGGTTGATCAAGCAGCAATGCTCGCCGGGATCATCCAAGCACCATCGCGGAACAATCCTCGTACAGACCCAGACAGCGCACTCAAGCGGCGGAACCTGGTGCTGAAGCGCATGCGAGATCAGCAGTACATCACGGCTACCCAATATGAAGCTGCAGTCGCTACTCCAGTTGAGTTAGTGGAACTGCAAGCTCAGACTGAGCAGGCTGCGTACGCCGCCCCGCACTTTGTGGATGCAGTCAAGGACTGGTTACTCAACGACTCTGACGCTCTCGGTAAGACCCCCGGAGCGCGGCGAGAGGCTCTGCTCCGAGGCGGACTCAGCATTACCACCACGATTGACCTCAACTTGCAGAACCAAGCAGAAACCTCGATCGCCGAGGTACTGCCCGGTCAGGGCGTAGACCCAAAGATTCCCGATGCGGCATTGGTCTCGATTGAGCCAGGCACAGGCTTTGTCAGAGCCATGGTGGGTGGGTACAACTACTTCGGAACACACTCCTACCGGCAGTCCAATCTGGCAATGGGTTCAGGACGTCAGACAGGGTCCACTTTTAAGCCCATCGTGATGGCAACTGCGCTCGATGCCGGAGTATCGCCGAGCAAGCAATTCGCATCACCAAGTAACGCCCGATTCAACATCCCCGGTGGTGTCTGGAGCGTAAAGGGCGGAGCCGGGTTGGGATCAGGCACGATGCGTGACTGCGCCGTTGTGTCCTCAAACACCTGCTTTGCAAATGTCATTCAGGACCCAGCAGTCGGGCCCGAGAAGACCAACGAGATGGCCAAGAAGCTTGGCATTGTGTCTACCAAGCTTGTTGCCACGCCGGCAATGGTGCTCGGGCCGAACAACACCACTGTTGAAGATATGGCCGATGTCTACGCCACCTTTGCAAACGCCGGGGTACGCGTACCGCCAACGGTGGTTACAAAGATCACCGGCCCTGACGGTTCGGTTATCTATCAGCATGCTCATTCACAATCCAAGGCGATTGAGCCAGCGGTTGCCGCCCAAGTCTCAACCGCGTTGCGGGGCGTGATTACTGGCGGCACTGGAACCTCGGCAAATATCGGCAGAGAAGCAGCAGGCAAAACCGGATCTGCACAGAACAACACCGACGCTTGGTTTTGCGGGTACGTGCCGCAACTCGCGACGGCAGTTTGGGTGGGGTTTGCCGAACCACGGGCCAACAAGTCGGGGCAACGCTCCTTGGTATCGATGACAAGCCCAAACACTCGTATCACGGTCTTTGGCGGAACCTATCCGGCCCGTATCTGGGCCAGTTTCATGAAGGGTGCGCTGGCTGATACGCCGGAACTTCCTCTGATTGCACCAGTACCCCCAGAGGTCACGACCACCACCGTTGCCGCTCCCAACGCATCAGTTCTGGCGCCTGTACCTGCGAATTCATTTGTAGAGGTGCCAGACCTAGAGGGAATGGCTTTGTCGGCTGCTAAGAGCGCACTCGAGAAACTTGGGCTGAGCTCCGAGAGCGTGACGGTCTTTTCGGCCACTGAGGCTGCAGGTTCAGTCACCGCTCAAAGTCCGCGACCAGGGTCCAAGCTGCGTGCGGGCTCCTCAGTCTGGATTGAATCAATCGCACCGCCTACAACCACGACGACAACAACAACAACGATTCCCGCAGCCTCAACCACCACTGTGGCGGGTGAGGGAAAGCCCTCTTCGCCCAGCACGACTCGAGTCAGCCCAAGAGATTAAGCGGCCGCGATACCACCCTGTCCAAGACGCAGTGACAAGATACCTGCCACATGGAACCCCCCAACACTTCAAGCAACACGCCGCCAGTCGGCGCTGAACCCGATGACCAACAAGCGCCCCCTCAGCGCCGGCGGCTCACCTATTTCATAACGCTGTTTGCCATCCTCGCTCTGATGGGTGGCTGGGTCTACTTGATATTTTTCTACGACCCGGGTCTGATGATTGACGAACTGGCCGATCCCACCTTTCCCACTCAAGCCGAGAAGATTTGCGCGGCATCTGTAGCCGAGATTGAGAAACTCCCTCTTGCCAATCTGGCCTCCACTCCAGCGGAGCGAGCAGGCAATGTAGAGACCTCAAACACCATCCTTCGTCAGATGATTCAAGACCTGCGCCCAATCGCTCCGAGCGAACCCAGCGAGGTAGCCAAGGGAGTAACCGAGTGGCTCGATGATTGGGATACCTACATCGGTAACCGTGAGGAATACGTTCAGAACCTGCGTAAAGACCCCGAGGCTCGCTTCTTGGAGTCGACCAAGGGCAGCAGCACAAAGGGAATCACTCGGGCGATCAACGGCTTTGCTCAGGTAAACCGAATGGACTCCTGCACCACTCCAGCTGACCTGAGCTGAGTCCTGCTCCCCCTCACCAAAAGCCGAGCCTGTTTACGCCTGCCCACCGCCGCGGTACAGCTCGAGCGCTTCTAGTCCGGCAGTACATAATCGGACGAGGCCCGGTTCATCAGTCAGTTCGGCTAGTTCTTGTGGGGTTACCCAGCGCAACGCTTCCGATTCATGATTCTTATTCGCGATTGCGTCTTCCGGGGCGAGCACCACAAACCGCAAGTCAAGGTGAAGATGCGAGTCCATATCTCCTCGTGCCGGAATCCGATGGATGTCTAGGTCCATTGCTGGCAGCAACACTGCCAGTCCCTCAATTCCAGTCTCTTCAGTTGCCTCACGCAGGGCAACGGCTGCCAACTCATGGTCTCCATCGGCATGGCCACCCGGCTGCAGCCAGCGCTGCAACTTGGCATGAAAGAGCAACAACACATGCGTTCCAGCGTTGTTGACAACAAGTGCTGATCCCGTCAGATGACCCGGCATGGTTGTTCGATCAGCTAGGGCCACACCGTGTTCAGTGAGCAGGCGAAGAATCCGCTCTCGCTCAGTATCGCGTTCGGAGTCGTTCCAGATCGCCTCTTCGATACGAAGCCGAGACTGTGCAGGATCCTGCGATGACGCAATATCTGGATGTCCCTGAGTTAGCGGAGTTTGGCTATTCACCAAGAGACCAGCGGGAGCGCTCCGCAGCGACGCGCTCCCGGAGTTGTTCACGCTGACCTGCAACGGGGCCGGGGCCGGCACCGCCTGGGGTGCTGCGCTGCTGAACCGAGACACCGGGCTGCAACAAGGCCACACCGGCATCGCCAAGAAGAGGCTCGGCCTGCACCAATTCGCTCAGGTCGACCTTGTCATCAACTGAGGTGCGCACGAGCGCACCCACCACTGCATGAGCGTCCCGAAAGGGCAGACCGTTGCGAACCAATAACTCGGCCAAGTCGGTTGCGGCGGCATATGGGGAATCTGCTGATTCAGCCATCCGCTCGAGATCGAACTGAAGCGTTGCGTACATGCCAGTCATTGCACCCAGACCCAAACGCACCGTGTCGAGGGCATCAAAGAGCGGCTCTTTGTCTTCTTGAAGGTCACGGTTATACGACAGCGGCAATGACTTGAGCGTGGCCAAGAACCCCGTCAGGTCTCCGATCAGGCGACCAGCTTTCCCCCGAGCGAGTTCTGCAATGTCCGGGTTCTTTTTCTGCGGCAACATCGATGACCCTGTTGCAAAGGAATCATCAAGGCGAGCAAAGCCAAATTCCTCGGTGGTCCACAGCACGATCTCTTCGCCCATTCGCGACAGATGCACGCCCAAAAGTGTCAGCACAAAGAGCGACTCGGCAACAAAGTCTCGATCGGATGTGGCATCCATCGAGTTTTCAAACCTGCGCGCAAAACCAATGTCTTGAGCAGTGCCATCAGGGTCGAGCGGCAGTGAACTGCCTGCGAGTGCTCCGGCACCTAGCGGGGAGACGTCGAGTCGAACTCGGGCATCTGCAATGCGATCAACGTCACGCAAGAGTGCCCATGCATGCGCCATCAGATGGTGCGCAAGGAGCACCGGCTGGGCCTGCTGCAGATGCGTATACCCCGGTAGGTACGCAGCATCTTTGCCGGTGCCAGCCTGATCTGCCCGTGTGGCTAGGGCATCGACCAAGTCGAGTGCGCGTGACGCAATTTCTGCGAGTTCACGTTTGACGTAACTACGAAACGCCGTCGCTACTTGGTCATTACGCGAGCGACCAGTGTGAAGCTTGGCTCCCGCTGAACCGGCGATCTCGGTGACTCGCCTCTCAATAGCGGTATGGATATCCTCGTCGGATTCCACAAAGGCAAGTTGCCCCATACGGAACTCCATCTCTACTGCATCGAGCGCGCCAAGCACTTGACCGAGTTCCTCCTCGGTCAGCAAGCCGCCACGATGAAGGCCGCGCACATGTGCCTTTGAGCAACGCAGGTCATCAAAGATGAGTCGTTGGTCGTAGCTCAGACTCTGTGTGAAGGCCACGAGTTCAGCGGCCGGGCCAGTGTCGAAACGACCATGCCAGAGTTGCTTGCGCTCCTCGGCCATCAGCTTTGCGACCCTGGGCCCTGCACTGCTGACCAGGTCTGAACGCCAAGACCCCATAGGCGCACAAAGCCCTCGGAGTCTGCATGGCGGAAGCGATCAGCGGAGTCATAGGTGGCAAGGCCATAGTCGTAGAGGGATTTGGGTGCGCGACGCCCGACCACTACGCAACGGTTCGGTTCTAACCTCAGCCGAACATCGCCAGTGACGAACTCCTGTGAGGACTCAATAAAGGCATCAAGCGCCAAACGCAAGGGCGAGAACCACAGTCCGTCGTAAACCATCTCTGCGTAGCGGTGCTCTAAACGGATCTTCTCTCGCTGCAAGTCCCGTTCCAAAGTAATTGCTTCCAAATCTGCGTGAGCCATCATCAGTGCCAGTGCCGCCGGAGCCTCATAAGTCTCACGGCTTTTGATTCCGACTCGACGGTTCTCGACCATATCGAGGCGACCAAAGCCATAGGAGCCAACGATGTGATTCAACTGGATGATCAATTCGAACAAGGACAAAGCCGAGCCATCAAGGGCAACCGGGACTCCCTGATCAAACGAGATGGTGATCTCACGAGGTTCAGTTGCAGTGAGTTGAGTCATCTGCCAAACGCCAGCAGGTGGTTCAGCCCAAGGGTCCTCCATCTCACCGCACTCAATCGCTCGGCCCCACAAATTGTCATCAATGGAATAGAGCTTCTCTTTTGTGGCGCCAACGGGGATGTTGTGCAGAGCCGCGTATTCAATTGAATCCTCGCGGCTAAACCCCCAGTTCCGCACCGGTGCAATGAGTTCAAGGTCTGGCGCAAGCGCCATAGAGGACACCTCAAAGCGAACCTGGTCGTTGCCTTTTCCGGTGCATCCGTGAGCAATTCCGTCGGCACCATATTTGCGAGCGAGCGCAACTTGGTGCTTGACAATCAGTGGCCGCGACAGTGCCGAGACCAGCGGATACTGCTTCTCGTAAAGAGCATTCGCCTTGATGATGGGAGCTAGATACTCGTCAGCAAACTCAGCACGCAGGTCGAGTTGTTCATAGGCAATCGCTCCTGCGCCGAGCGCCTTTTCACGATTACCTTCCAAGGTTCCCTCTTGGCCGACGTCTGCCGACAGGCAGATGACTTCCAGACCAAGGTTCTCGATCATCCAGCGCACTGCAACTGAAGTATCAAGGCCACCTGAATAGGCCAGTACGACTCGCTTTGCCATCAGAATTCTCCGTTTCGGTGCAGGCTCAGATTGAACCCGCTGAGGTTATTAAAAGAACTACTCGCGCTCTGACTCATCAAGTGAGCCCAGCGAGATCGTGAATTAAGTCAGCTACGAAAGCGCCCTGGGCCTCACGTGAGATCAACAGCAGCGTGTCATCTCCCGCCAGGCTGCCAATGACACCCTCGACACCGGCGCGGTCGATTGCAGATCCCACGACATGAGCCGAGCCAGGTGGTGTGCGCAGGACAACAAGATCCCCCGAACGCTCAACCTCTACCACCCAGTCCCCCAGCACCCTCCGAAGGTGATCCTGTGGGGCAACCTGCGCCTTTGGCATCTCGGGGATGGCATAGGCAGTTTCACCGCCCGGAATGCGCACCTTGATTGCACCGAGTTCTTCTAGGTCGCGAGAGACCGTCGAGACATTGACCTCGACTCCAAGTGTGCCGAGTAGCTCAACGAGGTGAGCCTGATTGGTGACGCGATCTTTTTCGAGCAGGCCTGCAATGAGGTGCTGGCGTTGCGCCTTATTTGTTCGAGTACTCATGCGGCACCATCGGTGAGCAACCAGTGCATCAGGCCACGAGCTGTGTGCATGCGATTCCAAGCCTGTGGCCACACCCGACTCTGTTTGCCGTCAAGGACTTCATCGGTCACCTCATCATTGCGATGCGCTGGCAAGCAATGCAGGAACACTGCGTTACTCGCAGCTTCGGACATCAGTTGAGCATTGACCTGCCAAGCAGCAAAGGCTTTGGTGCGCACCTGCTGTTCCTTCTCTTGGCCCATTGAATACCAAGCATCGGTGTAGACAACCTGTGCGCCTGCCACAGCCTGATGTGGGTCCTCAATCAGACTGAGCGAGGCGCCCACCTGATCGAACTGCGCAACAGTGGCGGCGTCGAACCCATAGCCCGGTGGGTTGGAAACCCGAAACTCAACACCAACGAGTCCACAGGCTAAACCCAGTGACTTTGCAACGTTGTTGGCATCGCCCACATAGGCAACGGTCAGATTTTCGAAGCTTCCAAACGCTTGTCGAATAGTGAGCAGATCCGCGAGGGCTTGCACGGGGTGGGCCTCATCAGAGAGCAGGTTGATGACTGGAACTGTGGCAGTGGCCGCAAGTCGCTGAAGCTTGTGGTGTTCAAACACCCGCGCACCGATAATCGATCCGTACCCCGAGAACAACCGTCCAAGATCCTCGGCCGACTCGCGTGTGTCGATGCCGATCTCTTCGCTGCGCAAGGTAACTGGGTGGCCACCGAGTTGCACCACTGCCATTTCCATAGAAGTGCGAGTGCGTGAAGAGGGCTTCTCGAACAGCAGCATTGCCCCTTTGCCCGCAAGTACAGCTGACAGGTCTGCCTGCTCAGAACGATCCAGAACCTGCAGTAGTTCTGACGCAGTCAGATCATCGATTTCTAACAGGCTCCTCATGATGTTGCCTTTTGTTCGTGCTCTGCCTGTAACTCAGCAAAGACTGCGCTGAGAGCACTGACTGCTTGTTGAATTTCATCTTCAGAGATCAACAAACTCGGTGCCAAACGAATCGCCGTTGGGGTAACAGCGTTGACCACCACTCCTTGGTCAAGTAACTGTGCAGCTGCACGTGTTGCTGCTGCCTCGCCGAGCAAGTCTTGGTCAAGCTCAACAGCTAGGAGCAGGCCAAGGCCGCGCACCTGAACCACTGCCGGCAGGACCTGAAGTTGTTGTGCAAACTGCGCTCCCGCAACTTGCGCTAGCAGGGGAACATTCTCTTCCTGCATCACCCGCAACACTGCGCGAGCGGCTGCAGCGGCCAATGGCTGGCCACCAAATGTCGTTGCGTGATCCCCAGGCTGAAACGCTGCAGCGACATCTGTTCGCGCCCAACAGGCGCCAATGGGAACGCCGTTCCCAAGAGCTTTTGCCATCGTCACCACATCAGGTTGTACCTGCATCTGTTGGAAGGCGAACCAACTTCCGCAGCGGCCAAGCCCCGTTTGCACCTCATCCACCATGAACAAAACGCCGTGCTCATCGCACAACCTACGTACTGCTTGGAAGTACTCGACGGTTACAGGATTTACTCCACCCTCGCCCTGTACTGCCTCAAGCAAGACTGCAGCAACGGTGTCATCGAGTGCCGCCTCGAGTTGTTCGATGTCACAGAATTCTACGTGGCGAAATCCCTCGGGCAGCGGCTGAAACGCAGTGTGCTTTGCAGGCTGCCCCGTGGCATGCAGGGTGGCCAGAGTCCGCCCATGAAAGCTACCGAGAGCGCTGAGGACCACGTGGCGGCCGGGGCCTCCGAACTTGCGAGCAAGCTTGATTGCGGCTTCGTTCGCTTCGGCGCCTGAGTTTGCAAAGAACACCTGTCCACCACCGCCGAGTAGTGAGTCCAGTGTCTGAGCAAGAGGTGCTGAATGTTCGGTCCCAAACAGATTGGAGACGTGCAACAACTTCTGGGACTGCTCGCACAGTGCTTCGCTGACGTCTGGGTGGCTATGACCTAGCGAGGTAACTGCCAGACCAGAGAGCAGGTCAAGGTACTGCTTGCCCTGAAGATCCCAGAGCCAAGAGCCTTGGCCGCGAACAAACTGCACCGAGGGTGGGCCATAGGAGGGCATCAGGGGGCAGTGTTGCAGTTCGGTTGAGGCTCCCATGGCCTGAGCATGGGTTGTAGCGGGAGTCATTCTGGATCCGATTCTGAGAGCTGGGCTGATTGTGACTGGGCTGATTGTGACTGGGCTTGTTGGGGTTCGCTTGCTTCGACCATTGTCCCGACTCCGGCACGGGTAAGGAGTTCGAGCAGCAGGACATGTGGCAGTCGCCCATCAATCAGGTGGACTGATCCCACGCCATTTTCGATGGCTCGGATACACCCAGCCATCTTGGGAATCATCCCGCCCGAGATCACTCCGCTCGAGATGAACTCACGCACTTGATCGGTGGTGACTCGAGGAATCAGCGAATCCAAATTGTTGACGTCTTCAAGCAGGCCAGGAACATCAGTCAGAAAGATTAATTTCTCTGCGCTGAGACATTGCGCAATTTCTGTTGCAGCGTCATCGGCGTTGATGTTGTAGGTCTGGCCAGACTCATCGACCCCGACGGTTGCGATTACGGGAATCAGGTCCATCGACAGCGTCCGCGTAATCAGTTCAGGGTTGACCTTGGTGACTGCTCCAACAAACCCGAGAGCAGGGTCATGCGCCTTGGCAGTCAGCAAACGCGCATCGGTTCCCGACAACCCAAGCGCAACCGGACCAAAGGTATTAAGTGCCGTGACAATGTCAGCGTTGACCTTGCCCATCAGAACCATCTGCACGACCTCGAGAGTCTCTGCATCGGTAACGCGACGGCCATCGATAAAGGTGGACTCTTTACCCATTCGCTTGAGCCACTCACCAATTTGTGGGCCACCGCCATGCACCACTACTGGCTTCATCCCGACTCGGTGCATCATGACGACATCTTTTGCAAAGTCATCGAACAACTCGGGACTCGACATTGCATTGCCGCCGAACTTGACTACGACGACAGCGCCTCGAAACGCCTCGATATAAGGCAAAGCTTGCAGCAGCACGTCCACTGCGAGCTCTGGATCACGACGCGGATCAACGCTGCTTGGGGTTTGTGAACTGCTCTGCTGGCTCATGGGTACGTCCCAACTTGTTGAAGACCAGCAGTCTCATCTAATCCAGATGCCAGATTGGCGCATTGCACCGCAGCACCTGCAGCTCCCTTACCCAGGTTGTCGATGGCACACAGTGCAATCACTGTTGAGGTGCGCTCATCAACACGAGCAGTGATATGCGCAGAGTTTGACCCAAGCGTTGCCTTAGTAGACGGCAAGCGCTCAGAGACCACGACGAACGGCTCATTGGCATAGAAGTCGCTGAGTACTTGAAGGGCGTCCTCGGTGCTCAGGGAAGCGTCAACAGGCTGCGCGTAGCAGGTTGCCAAAATTCCGCGACTCATGGGTGCAAGGTGAGGTGTGAAGAGCACCGTGGCTCCAATGTTCATCTCCATCTCTGGAGTATGGCGATGATTCATGAGCCCATAGGCAGTGAAGTCTGAGTCCACGGCGCAAAACGTCGTGTTCGGCTTTGGCGGCCGACCTGCCCCTGAAACCCCCGAAGCAGCGTCCACGATGATTCGGTCAGTCTGTATCAGCCCTGCCCGAACTAACGGCACGAGGGGCAGCGATGCTGCAGTGGGATAACACCCAGGCGTGGCAATCCGCGTTGCAGTTTGCAACTGCTCACGATGCAACTCAGGAAGTCCGTAAACAAAGCTGCTGAGCAGATCGGGCTGCGTATGCGCCTCTCCGTACCACTGCAGGTACTCAGCCGAAGTCTTGAGACGGAAGTCGGCTCCAAGATCGACAATCAGCCGCACGCTGTCGATCAGCTGAGGAACAATTCCCTGGCTCGCCCCGTGAGGTAGCCCCAAGAACACCACCTCGACCGAATCGAGCAGCTCAGCAGACCAAGCATCAAAGACCATCCCCGGGTAGGCCGCTGCCAAACTGGGGTACAGCTCTTCAATTGCAGTGCCGGCCATGCTGTCACCGGTTGCAAATTTCACCTCAAACTCCGGGTGCTGAGCCGCTAAACGCAATAGCTCTGCGCCAGTGAATCCGGATGCTCCAACGATGCCGATAGGAATCATGAATTCACCTTAGCGCATTCTTGTGCATCATTATGCAATATCTTGCGATAATGTTGATTTCAGCCTTAGTCCCGCAGACGTCCACCATGATGCTGTTCAATCTGATCGATCACCTGTAGGCGGACCACAGTTACTTCTTCATCGGTAAGAGTTCGATCTAAGGCTTGAAAGCGCAGGCGAAACGCCAAGCTCTTCAATCCGGCCCCAAGTTGCTCAGAACGAAACACGTCGAAAAGTTCGACTCGAGCAGCTACCCAGCCGGAGCTACCGGCGGTTGGGGTAGACCGCAGAATCGTTGCTCGAACAGATTCAGCAGTGACCTGCTCATCCACAACAAAGGCCAGATCCATATCGCTAGATGGAAACCTGCTGACCAAAGTGGCTTGAGGTACAACCGAAGGAATCTGCAGCAGTACGTCAAGATTTAACTGAAGCCAAGCCAATCGCTGCTCGATTCCATAAGCCTGGAGCACATCGGGGTGAACTTCACCGACAACCCCAATTTCTTGGCCGGCGAGCAGCACAGTTGCCGCACGACCTGGGTGCAACCCGGCAAGCTCCCCGGCTACGAGTTCCACGGCTAGTGGAGCGGGCTCAAGTCCCCAACGATTGACGCTAGCAAGCAGCACTTGCAGCAGTTCGACTGCGGCACCACCCTCTTTGGCCGCGAGCACAACAGCTACGTGTTCGGTCTCGCCGGCAAGCACGCGATCGAGCTTTGCCGATTCCCCCGGATCGGCAATGACGCGCTCGCCGACTCGAAAGACTCGACCGAGTTCATACAGTTCCACGCTGTTTTGCCGATGACTTGCGTTATAGGCCACAGCTTTCAACAGCCCGGGCAGGAGGGAAGTGCGCAACACCGACTCTTCGGCGACAAGAGGGTTTGCCAATAAGAGTCCGTCGGCAGCTAGGCCTGCTCGCTCCAAATCACCGGGTGCCAAGAATGGAACCGGCATGGCCTCTGTCAGGCCAGCACCTACCAGCGCGCGACGCAAGCAACGTCGATCCAGTTGCCGCTGCGTGAGCTCCCCTGCATGCGGAGATGTTGGAATGGTCTTTGGGATTCGAGCCATGCCGTAATGGCGGGCAACCTCTTCGATGACATCTACTTCAATGCTCGAGTCCGGCCGCCAAGTTGGCACCTGCACCAGTAGCTCTTCACCATCGCCCGAATCTTGGACAGGCTCAGTAACAAATCCAATTGGATCAAGCAACCCCTGGACCTGTTCACGGCTCAGGGCTGTTCCAAGCAGGCCATTCACCTTGTTCAGGCGAACTCGAATCCTTGCAGCCTGCGGAAGGTTGCCCGCAACATCGTTTTGATCTGGATGGAGCTGAGCTGGGGAGATTGCAGAGAGCAGTTCAGCAAACCGACGGCCCGCAAGCGGTGCCAACTCGGGGTCCACACCGCGTTTGAATCGGAGCGATGCCTCGGAATGCAAGTTGAGTCGGGTGGAGGTGGCTGCAACGGCCTCTGGGTCCCACCATGCGAGTTCCAACAAGACATCTGTGGTGGTTTCGGAGATTTCTGTTGAGGCACCACCCATGACCCCTGCGATTCCTACTGCTGCATCTGATCCATCCGCAATCACGCCATCTGCCGCAGTCAGGCTGCGCGTGACGCCATCCAGAGTCAGGATCTGCTCCCCCTCTGTTGCCCAGCGCACCCGCAGTTCCCCCGAAGGAAGTTTGGAAAGGTCATAGGTGTGATTCGGCTGTCCTAGTTCGAGCATGACGTAATTCGATACGTCAACCACGTTGTTGATTGGACGCATACCAGCAGCGATGAGTCGCTGAGCCATCCATCGCGGAGACTGCCCTAGCTGCACGCCAGAAATCACTCGGGTGACAAACCGTCCGCACAGCTCAGGGGCAAGAATCTGCACCGAGGAAAGGCCGGTCGCGGACTCCCCTGCTGCGGATTCCCCTGCTGTCGGGGGGCTGAACTCAGTCAGTGAAAATGGCACACCTTGGCGCGCTGCGAGGTCCCTCGCGACACCCATAACGCTCAGCGTGTCGGGCCGGTTCGGAAGTGCATCAAATTCAAAGACGACATCCTCACGCAGATCGAGTGCCTCGGTTATGGGCAGACCAAGAGCAAGGTCCGGCGGAAGGATCAGAATGCCTTCGTGGTCATCGCCAATCTCCATCTCGCGGCCAGAACACAACATGCCGTTACTCGCCTGGCCACGCATCTTGCGCGGTGCGATGAGCATTCCCGAGGGCATCTCGGTACCAATCGTGGCGAGGGGGACACGGTCACCCACAGCCATATTTGTCGCCCCGCAACAGATCTGCAGAGCTTCACCATCACCTAGATCGACATCAACCAAACAGATCTTGTCGGCGTCGGGATGAGGGCGAATCTCGAGTACCTGAGCTACGACAATGCCACCAAGGGAGGTACCAATCTGATGGATGGACTCAAGTTCCATACCAAGGTCAGTGAGTTGAATGGCAATCTCAGGGGTCGTGCCCGTGATGGGGGCAAACTCGCGGAGCCAAGAGAGAAGCACCTTCATGTTGTGTGGTCCATTGGTGAGTCAGTTCAGTCGGGTATCGGGTGGGATCAGCGCAGTATCAGAATTGCGAGAGGAAGCGAACATCATTGGTTACGAACTCGCGTAGGTCTTCAACCCCGTAGCGAATCTTGGCTAGGCGGTCGATGCCAAAACCAAAGGCGAACCCTGACCACTCCTGTGGATCTAGGCCGCCAGCTCGCAGAACATTGGGGTGCACCATCCCGCAGCCACCGACTTCGAGCCATGACCCGTCAGCTGCCGAAATATCGAACTCCGCTGAGGGCTCAGTGAATGGAAAATAAGAGGGCCGCAATCGACTTGTCATCTCATCGCCGAAATAGGCTTTCACAAAGCTCTCGATGGTTCCCGCTAGGTCGCCCATCGTGATGCCTCTGTCGATGACCAGCCCTTCGATCTGATGGAAAACCGGAAGGTGCGTGGCATCGGCAGTGTCTCGCCGATAAACCCGACCTGGGCACACGACATAGATCGGTGGACCCGAACCATCACGCACGGCTCGCAGCATGGATCGAATCTGCACCGGGGAAGTATGCGTGCGGAGCAGAAGTTGTTCCTCGCCAAGGCCTTCTAGTTGCGATGAATCCAGATAGAGGGTGTCCCAGAGCGATCGAGCGGGGTGCGCAGGAGGCAGGTTCAGAGCCTCAAAGTTGAACCAATCGGTTTCGACCTCGGGACCATCGGCAACGGTGAACCCCATCGAGCAGAACACGTCCTCAAGGCGTTCCCAAGTTTGGGTAATCACGTGACTATGACCAACGGTTGCTTTCGCAAGCGTCTCAGTTAGATCAACGCGTTCGGTGGCAAGCTGGGCTGCGCGAGCGGCTGACTCGAGCTTCGACCTTGAGTCTTGCGCTGCAAGTTCGAGCTGCTGCCGGGCGGCGTTCATCTGCGAACCAAGCGCTTTGCGCTCTTGTGGTTCAAGGTCCCGGAACGAAGCCTTCATGCCACTCAACAGAGATTGCTGCCCAAGGTACTGAAGTTCTAATTCGTGAATCTCGGCGAGCGATTCCGCAGCAACAAACGCGGCAGCACCCTCAACGGCAATCTGTTGTGGGTCAACTGTCATTCCTAGGTGTCCTGCATCTTGGTGTTCGGCCTCGGAGTCATTCTTGTTTCTCAGTCAGCGGCAAGGTTCCGGCCGCGGATTCAAAATGTACTCCGGCTGTTCGACGTTGACGCGCAGCCTCAAAGAGAAATACTGACCCTGCGACAGCAGCGTTCAACGACTCAACTTGACCATCCATCGGAATCGAGACCGCAAGGGTGCACTGCTGAACCAGATTCTGATCTAAGCCATGGGCCTCGCTACCCAACAACAGTGCACCAGCTGCTTGAAGAGGTGCTTGTTCAGCGAGTATCCCCGTACCGACCACCGTGGCCCAGGTTGCAAGTCCCGCCGAGGAACAGTCTGTCAACAACTGTTCGACGTCAACGTTCTCGGCTACTGCCACACGGAACACTGCGCCGGCTGTAGCTCGAACCGTCTTTGGGTTGTAGAGATCCACGGTCCGTTCAGTCATGACGACCCCGGCGCAACCAGCCGCCTCGGCTACGCGGATGAGGGTGCCGGCGTTCCCAGGATCAGCTAGTTCCACAAGCACCAGGAGAGGCCTGTTCGTAGCCACTGCCAGAGCAATCAAGTCTGCAACATCAGCTTGTCGCTGCTTTGCGACCGCCACCATATCCTGCGGTGCTGCAACCTCGAGAACCTTGCGGAGGGCACCTCTGGTGACTTCTTTTACCCGAACCTGCGCTGCACGTGCAGCCCAGATTGCCTCATGGTTGAGAGCTTCGGGCTCAACGTAAATTGACTCGATCTCCGCTTCTGCCGCTAACGCCTCGGCGAGCAAGATCGGACCGTCAATGAGATATGCACCTTCCTCGGAACGCGTACTGCGGCGCCGAGAAAGGCGCCGCAGCCGTTGAAGTTCTGGGTTGGTCGGACTGAGAGCGCTCAGCTCTCGGCTCCTGCAGGCTCACTATCGTCAGCGGACTGCGGGGCGGCGGCAAGAGCGTCCTGCGCCACCTTGACGAGCGCCGCAAAAGCGTCATCGTCACGAACGGCGAGGTCTGCAAGCACCTTGCGGTCAACTTCAACCTCGGCCAAGTTCAGCCCGTTGATGAAGCGGCTATAGCTCATGCCATGAATTCGGCATGCTGCGTTGATGCGCTGAATCCAGAGCCGACGCATCTCGCCCTTGCGTGCGCGACGGTCACGGAAGGCGTACTGCCCTGCGTGCATGACGGCTTCGTTTGCGGACCGGAAGCTGCGGCTCCGGTTTCCGTAATAACCCTTTGCCTTGCCGAGTACGGCGCGACGTTTCTTCTTTGCGTGAACTCCACCCTTGACACGTGCCACTGGGCGCTCCTTCTACTAGATGTGACGAAAAATCAGCTCCGGATCAGCGATCCGGTTGGTCTACAAACCCTGTTGGCTTACAGACCCTGTTGCCTTAAAGACCGAGCAACCGGCGAGCACGACGGGCATCACCAGGGGACAACTCGCTAGAGCCAGCAAGGCGACGCTTGCGCTTTGGGGACTTCTTTTCAAGGATGTGATTCAGTCCGGCCTTGCGGCGGGTGATCTTTCCTGTGCCGGTGACCTTGTAACGCTTCTTGGCTCCGGAATGTGTCTTCATCTTTGGCATTGTTTTTCCTCTGTCTGATGCGGATCAGTTGGCTTCACCGACAACGGCCGGCTCTGCTTCGTTTTCTGCTTCTTCAATAACTTCTTGTATTTCAGCTACTACTTCGATCTCGGCTACAGCCTCAATCTCTGCTTCTAGTTCGATCTCTGCTTCGGCTTCGAGGACTTCCTCAACTGCTTCTGCGATTTCGACTTCTTCTGCGGCTTCTACGGTTTCGACTTCTTGCGCTTCTTGGGCTGTGTGCCCATCGGCGCTGATTCCCACTAGTTCGGGTGCCTCTGGTGTGGCATCCGCCATGATGGCGTCCATACGTTCTTCAGCATGTTCCGCTGCTGCTGCAGCCTCACTTGCCTTCTTTTCCTGCGCTTTCACCATGTCTTGGGCTTTTTTGTCTGGCCCAAGGACCATGGTCATATTGCGTCCGTCTTGCTTGGCCATGATCTCGACCTTGCCGACATTGACTACTTCTGCTGCTACTCGGTCAAGGATGCGTCGCCCAAGTTCTGGGTGCTGCATCTCTCGGCCTCGAAACATGATCGTTACTTTGACTTTGTGGCCCTCAGTTAAGAACTGAGCAACTTTCCTCGTCTTGGTTTCGAAGTCTCCGCTCCCAATCTTGGGGCGATACTTCATCTCCTTGACGATGATGTTTGTGGCCTTCTTACGCGACTCTTTTGCTCGTTGCTGTGCCTCGTACTTGAACTTGGTGAAGTTCATGATTCGGCAAACAGGAGGTCTGGCCTCTGGGGCCACTTCCACAAGATCAAGATCCATCGATCGAGCGATAGACAGTGCCTCGGGCAAAGATTTGATTCCGAGTTGCTGTCCGTCGGGATCGATTAATCGAACCTCGCGGGCTCGGATCCTGTCATTGGTCCGAGTTTCGTCTCCAGGTGAAGCAGCTATGACTGGTTACTCCTCAACATCACGTCCTTTCTGCAGGGATCGCATTGGATTTAGCACGACTGCTCAAGAACGGCGGCCCAAAAACGAAAGGGGCGAGTGCGCGAGCACCCGCCAATGACCGGCAATCGCAGTGCTGTTTGGCACGGCTATTGTGGGCATATCAGATCCTGATCGCACCTGACGGACTCCCACAAGTGGGATTTCGTGCTGTGGCCAGGAGGGGCGGGAGCCCTCTTGCTCAGTTGTAGCTAGTACTGTAACAGCCTGCTTAGCTCCGAACAGCATTGAGTTTGGATCTTAGAAATCCCCATACGCATAACCGGCAACCAAGACTTTGGAGAATCACCATGAGCTCGCTCTGGACACCCGACGGCGAACGACCAGTTCAGCGAGCTGCTAGCCCGGCCGCAGAGGTGGAAGAAGGACTCAGTGGTGACCCACTTCGGGCCGCAGCTGCAGCAATTGGCGTGGATCTGGATTCCTTAACTGAGGAAGAAAGAAACCAGCTTCAAAGCGAGCTCAATGAGATGATGCGAGTACGCCGAGAGGTCGCAGCTACTCCGGCAGCAGAGATGCTGGCCAACTATTTGATGCGGTTCTTTGACTTGGCCACGATCTACCTAGAGGGCGAGCCACCGGCATTTGCCGAGGCTGCAACAGTCATCGAGGCGTTCAGGTCTGTGTTGGATGGACTCGGTGATCGACTCGGAGAGCACCGTCCAATGTTGACCGAAGCACTTGGTCAATTGCAGATGGTGTTTGTTCAGGTGAAGCAGGGCACGGAGCATGCCTCACCTGACTCCTCAGCTAACTAGGACGTAATCTGCACGGCTTCTACCCTGCCGAGTGTCCCCTGCTTGAGTACAAAGGTGACAGCGGTTCCAACTGCAATGTTGCGAGAGCCGTCTGCGATTGCAGTGCAATGAAAGTTGAACGCAGTGCCATGAGCGTC
Source organism: Actinobacteria bacterium IMCC26207 (assembly GCA_001025035.1). Lineage (GTDB taxonomy): Bacteria > Actinomycetota > Acidimicrobiia > Acidimicrobiales > Microtrichaceae > IMCC26207. The sequence continues at coordinate 246,518 of LCZK01000010.1, read as the reverse complement.
AACAACTGTTCCAAGGCCAACGAACTCATCAAAGCTCTGCACTGTGCCTGACTGAGTCGCTCGAGTTGCCATCGGTGTTCTCCCTTACTGCTTCAGCGAAACTCGTGAACCATAAACTCAGTGAACGATTTTACTCAGTGGACGATTTTACTGAGTGAGAGCTCGATCAAATCTGTGGCCCCGGCATCTTTGAGCGCCGGAATGAGCAAGTTGATCTGATTCTTTGGAACCACAGTCTCGACTGCATACCCAGCGCCGCCGTAGAGCTCGTTCACAGTGGGGGTCTTCATGGCAGGCAGAACCGCAATGACTTCTTCAAGGCGGGACTTTGCACAGTTCAACTTGACCAGAACTTTTCCACGAGCTTCCATCACACCAAGTAGCAGGGTGAGGACCTGCTCCATTGCATGGCGCTTGTCTGGGTCCTCATAGGCAGCACGGTTGGCCACTAGTTCGGTGTAGGAAATCAGAACCTCGTCGATGATTCGCAACCCGGCGGCTCGCAGCGCGTTTCCTGTCTCGGTGATCTCGACGATGCAATCAACAATGTCTGGAACTTTGGCCTCGGTTGCGCCGTAGGAGAGCCGGATATCGGCCTGCACTCCCTTGGACTCGAAGTAGCGCTGTGTGATTCCCATGTACTCAGTGGACACTCGCACACCCACTGGCAAGTCCTCGGCACTCTGGTAGGGGGAATCCTCGGGAACAGCGAGCACGACCTTGATTGGCTTACTCGTCGCCTTCGAATAGCGAAGTTCACCCAGGCTGACCACATCAGAACCAGTCTCTTCGATCCAGTCGCGGCCAGTGATACCTAGGTCAAACAGGCCATCGGCTACGTAGCCTGCAATCTCTTGGGGACGCAGGATTCGGACGCTTTCGATGCGAGGGTCGTCAATGGTTGCTTTATAGGCCACCGAGGAACTGCGATTCACTGACAGGTCAGCAGCCTCGAACAATTCCATGGTGGCTTTTTCTAAGGAACCTTTGGGGAGTACGAGCTTGAGCACGCAGCGAGGCTAGCCGCAGCACCCCCACCAGACTGAACCGAGTTAGCCCTACCAGTCCACAACCGGCACTGCCGGGAAGATCTCTGCGCTTTGATTCATCAGCTTCTCGCAATCCCAATCTGGCTCGACTGGCACCAACACGATCGGACTCTTGTTGAGGTCGGGCACTTGGAGCCACTCTGAGCGAGTAATGAACATGGGGTTCGATGCACCGATAATCAGTTGCTCAGAGTTATCGGTAACGGTTCCAATCAGCGACAGGTTCTTTTGCTGAGTTACCTGATACTCGAAGATTTCTCTGCGTGCGATGAAAATATCGCCCTGAAGTTCATCGGTCACTTTGACGTGAACGGTAATTCCAGGGTTGCCATCACCATCGTCGTCAACAGTCCGTGGGTCGCTTGGATCAGTTGGGAGTGCATCGTTGGCCGGATCTGCAAACTTAATTCCAATTCCAGTTGGCGTTCGTGGCCGCTCGATATGGAGCTTTCCGTTCCGAAGACTGACATCCACCTTTGTTGGGATTGGCTTGATTGCGCTCGTGGCAGCGTCAGAAATGGTAGTTACTATCGGTTGATCTCCGCGATGTTCTGCATGACAGAAGGACTCGGTAGCAACCAAAGATCCACCTTTCATTGCTAGATCGGTAAACCCATAGCTAATGATCAAGGTCTTCATGTCAGTGCTCTGATACGCAACCACGTCATAATGCGCATACCGGCCAGCCAAGGATTCGATCTGCTCGGGTGTTGGCTCGTTTGATGCAGAAGCAGCAGAACCCGAGCCAGTCGTTGTGCTTGACCCCTCTGACTTGGTCTCAGCGTTGCTGCAGGCGCCAGAGATGAGCAGAAATAATGCAGTGGCGCAGCAGGCACTACCTCGGATCAACGACTTCATGCAGCTTCTCTTTTCCACATCGCAGAACATGTTTTGAGCACCGTTCACCTGTTTCTAGTTAGTTCTCTAAGCGAAGAAGACGGCGAGCGTTCTGGTCGAATCGCTGAGCTAAATCCGAGTCGCCAAAAGCAGGGTCCTCGGTTTGGTCCCACCCAGCAAGGTTTGTTCCGGCCACGACTTGTGTTGAGCCAAATGCAGCGAGCAAGGATGCAAGTGCCTTGGGCCCGCCAACATGACCGTCCCACCACAAGCGCTGCAATCGATCTGCAACGGCACCCGGCTCGCTCAATTCTTTGGTTGACCAAGGCCTACTGCGAGCAGCGTGCTCGAGCCGCTCTGCCAACCACGAACTTGCTCCGCCGCCATGCGAGATACAGATATCTAGCTCGCTGTGACGGTCCAGTACTCCACCCAAAATCAGCGTGGAGACTGCAAGGGTCTCTTCGTAACAAAACCCCAACCACAGGTCACCATCAAAGCGGGCCAAGCGCTCATCTCGTCGGGGAGCAGAAATGCCATCAGGGGCAGGATGGAAAAAGAGCGGAACGTTGAGTTCCACACAGGCCGCATACAGCTGATCGAACTCTGGGTCATCGAGCGGACGACCAAGGTCGGTCCCAATATAGGCACCGAGCAGGCCGAGTTCCTTGACTGCACGACGCAGCTCTGAAGCGGCCAACGCAGGGTCTTGTGTAGGCAACTGCGCCAAACCAGCCAAACGGTGGGGCGCCTGCGCAACAAGTGCAGCCAAAGCGTCGTTGTGGGTCTGAGCGAACAGCGTTGCCGATTGGGTATCGACCCCCGAGAAATAGGTGAGCGGGTTCGGCGACAGGACCTGCAGTTCGATACCAAGTTCGTCTAGTGCGGCTAGTCGAAGATCAAGGTCCATAAACGCAGACCCTCGGTACTTCACTCCGTGCAGAACATAGTCACCAACTCGAAAGTACGGCAGGTCTCCGCACTCCGGGTTTCCCTCATGCAATTCGGGGCCATGGGCTCCGCAGGCTCCCAAACTGTTCTCTAAGACCACGTGAGCGTGAAGATCGATCATGGCGCGCCATCACCAAACAGCACGGGGTACTCGCTCCAATAATTTCTTGCACTCAGCGGGTCAAGCCTGGCTGCTGCCTCAGGATCGGGTCGGCCACCAGCTAGGAGCACGGCCGACACGGCCGCTGGTACAAGGCCCAACAAGTGTTCTGCCTCTGGGGGTAGCCCGGCTGGGTCCACTCCGGCAGCAAGATCTTGTCCAATACATGCATGCATACCCAGTCCAAAGCTCAGCCCCCACGGAGCGACGCCCCGGTCGAGACTGCGCTCCGGTTGGAACTGTTCTGCTGCTTCACCGAATACCTGCGGGTCTCGGTTTGCGGCCATCAAGTCAATGATGACTTTGTCGCCAGCAGCTACTTGGGTGCCGTCACTCAGGACAAGATCCTGAACGGCCCAGCGCATGGCTACGGGACTCGATGGATTCAGTCGGATGGTTTCGTGCACGCACCGCTGGAGAAATACGGGGTCGGTTTTGGCACGCTCTGCTAACTCGGGTTGTGAGTCTGCGTACACAAAGATTTGGTCCAGCGTTCTGAGGAACGCAGTGGCCGAGGTATGAGCCCCAGCCAGCAAGAAGAAACACACTTCTCGCAGCAGAACGTCGCCGGGCAATTCAAGATCATCTTGGTTGCGCAGCAGAGTGGTCAGCACATCCTGGGGAAGGTCACCCTCTGTAATCCGATTGGCTTCAAGCTCGTTGAGTAGTGCTGATCGCCGGGCAATTGATGGCTGCAAAAACTCTTGGTCGAAATCCTTTAGGGCCTGAGCCACCTGGGCCTCTTTGGCAGGAACATCTCCGCTGTAATGCGCAAGCGTCGCTCCCTCTATAAATGTCATCAGGTAGGCGTATAGGCGAAGGGTTTCTTCGGGCGTTCCTGCGGGACGATCAACTCCCGCAGTTAGGGCCGCAAGATTCATCATGATCTGATGACTCAACGTAACGAGTTCGCCCCGACCGGCCAGAACGGCAGGGGCAAGGGTCACCTCAAGGAGCGGCGGGAAGAGTTCTCGTTCGTAGCGAAGATGCGTGTCTTTTCTAAACAGGCGGTTCTCTAACCTGCGCCGCGCCCGATGATCATCACCGTGCAGGTTCACCAACACGTCGGCCATGACCACATCACCCGCGTCGTAGAGAGCCTGGCGAAGGTCCTTCTGTCTGAACACTTCGCGGGCCTGCTCATAAGAAGAGACAGTAATTATTTCTGGCTGCTCTTCTGGGCCTGAATCCGACATCAGGTACTCCCGACCGAATGAGTTTGCAACGGCTCAGATTCTCTAGCCGCCCAGTGTGCAGCGCGAACAAGAATGCCTTGGTGCGTGGCATTACTCATCGAATCCACACTGTGGCCCAACAGGTCAGTGACCACTCGTCCCTTCCCGAGCGACCGAGCCCATAACAACGGCTGGTCTCTGTCGAGATAGCGAGCAGTCAGCAATGGGGCCAGGCCAGGAACTTGATCTAGGAACCCATAGAGCTCGTCGGCAATAGAGAAGTTCTCCGCAGCAGCAGTCAATGGATGCTTGAGCCCGTCTTGCGTGACTGCGACTTCGAACTCCCCTACTGGCGGGTGAGAAGAGGTAGAGAAGTTCCAGCTCGCTCCCGTCAACTGCTGCCAGAGGGGGTGCGCATCAAAACAAATCACTGCAGTGTGAAGAGCCAAAAGACCTCCTCCTGAATTCACAAACCCCGTTATCAACTCAAGATCATTCTCCTGGATTACGTATTCCCATTCCGTGCGCTGTTCGGCGTAGCGATCCTGACCCATCTGCCAGCGCAGAGCGTTCACTGTCAGCAAGTCCCATGGCTCAATCTGCCCGTTCGTACCAAGTTGCAACAGATCAAAGAAGTGGGCGGGATCGGTGACGATCTCGGTAGCTGTATCTGGACTCGCCAGAATCTTGGCCAGCGCAGCCGAAGTCTGCTCAAAGTCATGACCTGGACCACCGGAGAGCAAAAGGTTGCGCATTACCGATCATGCTCCTTAGCCACTTGGCTAATCGGCTGTTCGTTGAGAACGTCACCAACTGAATCAACGGACTGCGGTCGCGGCAGAGAAGCAATCACACTCATGGTCACTCCCCCATCAACAAGCAGTTCGGTTCCCGAGATATAGCTCGCCGCATCAGACAGCAAAAAGAGTGCAGCAGCGGCTACTTCCTCTGCAGCACCCAAACGCCGCAAAGGCACACTGCTCTCTCTACGAGCACGGATCTCATCATCTGCATAGATCGGCTCGGACATGCCCGCGTTGATGAGACCCGGGGCAATCGCGTTTGCACGAATTCCGAAGGGTCCCCATTCAAGTGCCATCTGCTGAGTGAGCAGCGCTACAGCCGCTTTAGTCGAACCGTAGGCACCGGAGTTTGGCCCCGGAGCAACCCCATTCATAGAGGTCACCGTAACGATTGATCCAGGTTGCTCGGCTGCAATCATGCGGCGCGCAACTGCTCGTGCAGTAATAAATGTTCCAGTCAGATTCACGTCAACAACTGCCCGAAAATCCTCAAGGCTGGCATTGAGCAAGGGACCAAAGCGAACAATCCCAGCGTTACAGACAAGGGCATCAGGGGCTGCGGATGATGTGGCCTGAGCAAACTGCTCCAGCGCTTCTTGCACACTTGTTTCTTGGGCAATGTCAGCCAAAAGCGCGACCGACTCATGACCGATTCGCTTCGCCACATCCTGAGCCGCGTTGCCATCAAGATCGAGCACGCCAACCCGCCAACCCGCAACAGCCGCTGCCTGAGCGATTGCTGCCCCCAGGCCGCTTCCAGCTCCAGTCACAATCAGCGTCTTGGGAACGGTGATGCCTTGTGTAGTCACTGCGTTATGCCCGAGTCGTTTGCATCGGCACGGTCACGTGTCAGCAACTGCTCCGACCATCGCCCAACTTGCTCTCCAGGGAGTGCCGCTCGGGTCGGCCATGGTGCCGTCAAGTCAACTGAAACTCCTCGAGAAAACACGTGGTCAAGGTTGGCTCGATTCCCGAGCACCGAAACGTCAACAGCCGGGTTTGCGTTGACCACTAACACGTCGGCTGCCGCACCCTTGGCGAGCACTCCAACGGAGCCCTCTTGCATGCGAAGCGCCAGTGCACCGTTGCGCGTTGCACAGGTAATTGCCTCGAGTGGAGACAGGCCGATCTGTGACACGAATAGCTCGAGTTCCCTTGCGTGCCAATGCCCATAAGGAGTCAGCGAGAAGCCGCTTTCTGACCCGCAGAGCAGGCGAACACCCGCCTGGTGGGCCCGAAGCATCATGGCTGCAGTGGCTTGAATCTCTCCACGAAACAGGTCCACCTGAGTGGTGCCCGCTCCAACCTTGGCGCCATAATCCGCCAGGTTTGCCAAGAAAGTAAAGGTAGGTGCGAGAGCCGCTCCCGCCTCTACCACTGCCTCGAGGGCAGGTTCATCCATAAAGCTGCCATGCAGGATCAGATCGACCCCAGCCTGCGCAGCCAAACGGGTTGAGTGGGCGCTGCGACAATGTGCCAGCAGGGGAGTGTTGAGCGCGTGTGCAGTCTCGGTCACTGCTCGGAGTTCATCGAGTGACCAGACCGTGGCCTCGCCGGTTTGATTGGGAAGCGATCCCGTAACGTGGATCTTGATCCAGTCGGCGCCATATTTGATCTGCTGACGCGTGAGGCGAACCATTTCGTCTCGGTTACCGACCACTTGTGCGTACCCGAGCGTTCCCGAATCGGGAATCAGCCGGCCAGCAGTTCCGCCCGCAGAAGTAAGCAGAGCATTCATGCCCGAAGCCATTCGTGGGCCTTCAACTAGGCCAGCGGCGATTCCATCTCGCAGAGCTGGCCCAAGATCAAAAATACAATCTGCGTCCAAGAATCCGGTGACCCCGGCACGCAACAGCTTGGGTACGTTGAATGCGGCGAGCAGCATCGCAGTGGAGGGCTGCCGATGAAAGAACAATTCATCATTGCTAGACGGTTCACCAAATGTGATGTGACAGTGGGCGTCGATCAGGCCGGGCATGACTGTTCGGCCAGTGACATCGAGGGTCCTGAGCTCTGAACCCTGCTCAGTGGCAGTCTGAGCAGCTTGGGTGGCCTCAGCGCCGACTCCAAGAATGCAATCCCCCGAGAACAACAAATCAGTGTTGGGCTTGGGCGCAGCGCCACTTCCATCAATGAGCGTTCCGCCCTGCAGTAGAACTAAGTCAGAGCTAGCCACAACTCACCGTTCCACATACGAATCGAGCGCAGTGCTGACTGCTGTGCCCGCGGGCAACAAGTCCGGGCCAATGCTCAGATCAACCGCTCGTTGGAAGTGGTGAATGAGCCTTTCATGCCACCCGATCTGGAAAGGCTGAGCTCCTGGAGATTCAACCGAGGCTTGAATAGGCGCCATGTTGGCCTTGTCCTGGGCCATGACTGTGTCAAAGAGTTCTAGGCGTTGCAGGTGCTCCTCGGGCACCTCGTCGCCTTGCCATTCTGGGGCAAACCAGTTGAGTTCAAGTTCGGTGGTGCGTTGGTCTACGGGCCACATGGACAAGAAGGTGAACGCTCCGGTGTCCATCGGCACGACCAAGTTGGGAAAGATGCCAAACGAGGTAGAAGTCTGACGCCACAGCAGACCAACAGAAGGGTTGTCGTACTGATCGGACACCATGGGAAAATCTCGTAACTCCTCACGCTTCTCGGTCGTGAGGCGGCTGTGACCGTTTGGCAGCATCGACACGGTGACTGACTGATCGTCGTAGAGCAGTGCTGCGTTATCTGGGTGCACAGTTCTGATGTGGTACACCTCCAAGAAGGCGTCGACCATGAGCTTCCAGTTGGCCTCGACTCGGTGAATTTGCCGACCAACGCGGCGCATGCCGGGGCCGTTGATATCGAGCATCTGCTCACAGATTGGACCAAGAAAATTAACCAACGAGTCCGCCTCAGAGTCTTCGTTGACGAATACCCAGCCCTGCCAGACTTCGCAGCGCACAGGCACAAGCGCCAAGTCATCTGTATCTAAGTCCACAAAGCTTCGCGAATCGGGGACGGCTTTGAGCTTGCCTTGCGTGTCGTAGGACCAGGAGTGATATTGGCAAGTAAGCCGCTTCGCCACGCCGCAGACATCTCGCGTGACAGGTGCCCCGCGATGACGACAAGAATTGTAAAAGGCGCGCAAGACATTGTCTTGGCCTCGAACAATCACGATCGGTGCACCGGAGCGGGTAAAGAGTTGGTACGCGCCTGGTTCGGCCCACTCGGACTCATGGCCAGCAAAGAGCCAATTCCGGTGAAAGATCTGCTGCATTTCCAACTCGAAGAAGTCTGGGTTTGTATAGCGAGTCGCTGGAATCAGGGGCACGGCAATTGCATCATCGGGCGGGGCTGTTCGGGCCTTTTCCATCTCAATGCGCTCACGAATGGTCTGTTCAACTGCAACGTCCATAGTGACTCCCCGGAACTGGTTTTGACTCGGCGAGCGAGGCCCGCATCGACCTAGAGCTAAACACTGTTTATCTCTAGAAGCACACACTGTACTGAACTGTCCAAGGACTTGGTGGCGCGTCCAGAAATCCACCTCTCTGCTTCTCCCTACCTCTAGACTCTTTGCATGACAAATAACCAGCGGTACTCATCTCGAACCCGACTAGCCATCCTTGGCACATGCCTGCTTGCCGTCGCTGCGGTGACGCTTGGAGCATGTTCCAAAGACAGCACGACTGAGGACACCACCACAACGACCACAACGACCTCAACTCCCAGCACCACGGCAGACCCTGCCGTTTCAACTACCGTCGACGCAGCCGCTGCTGCCGCCGCCGCAGAGCGAGTTCTATTTGACAAAGAAGTCCAGGCGCAACTCGTCGTGGTCGGCTGCTACAAAGGCAAAGACGACGGTGTTATCGGAAAGCAGACTGATGAGGCAATCATCTTGTTCCAGACTGCGTCCGGCCTGACCGTTGACGGAGAGCTTGGCCCCAAGACTGACGCAGCACTCACTGCTGCTGCGAACTCGAAGAAGGTTGTTTGTACAGCGACCACGGTGACCACCAAGGCACCTTCTACGACTGTTCCTCGCAACAACCCGCCTTGTACTGCTGCAGCGATCAGTGGAGCCATCGCACCGAACACCGTCAATGGCTACATCTGCGGCAACAACTTCGCTGCTGGCTCACAGAGCAACGGCGACTTTGACTCGGCATTCCTGCTTGCAGCAGGCGATGACAACAGTGGACAGTGGGTGGTCATCCCAACCGACGCAGCAACCTGTGCCGATAAGGACATCCCCGCAGCAGTCCTGGCAGAGTCCCCTTGCAAGGTCAGCTAATCAGTCATTCTTGACTTGAACACAAGTGCTTGATTCTGCGCTGTGGTTGCCTCGGCAATCACAGCGCAGAACTCTTTTTACCCAGAGTTGCCGAATTAGATAGCGGCCACCGTTACTGGAATAGCGTTGAGTCGAGCATTGCCCGAGAGCGGGTCAATGAACTGATCCCCAGTGAGCAGGTTGCTGTTCACCCCGGGGGTTGCTGCAGCAACAGAGCCCACGGTGCCCGGAGCATCGTGTCCCCATCCGTGCGGAAGGCTCACGGTACCAATGGCGACCTCATCAGTGATCTCAACCAGCGCGACAACCTGACCAGTCTCTGACTGCAGGGATGCATCTTGGCCATCAAGAATCCCGAGCTCGGATGCGTCAACCGGATTGAGCTGCAGAGTGCAGCGTTGCTTGCCCTTCACGAGCACCGAAATGTTATGCATCCAAGAGTTATTGGAACGCAGGTGCCTGCGACCAACTAACAACAAACGGTCATCGGGAACGGAGTCCAACAGGAGCACCAACCGCGGTACGTCGGCAGTGATCGAAGGGTTCGCCATCTCAATATGCCCTGATGCCGTTCGCAGCATTTCGGGCAGACGCGGCTTGAGCGGACCAAGGTCAATCCCATGAGGCGCAGCGAGTAGTGCTGCAAGGTTGAGATCCTCATATGGACCGGTTCGCAACATCAGATCGAGGATTGCCTCAACCCCCGTGTAGTTGGCAGCGGTCGCAGCAGTTTGTTCCTCTTCGGCATTCAACCCGCCGCGCTCTGCGACTGTTTGCAGCATCATGGAATACATCATCTCGGGGTCGGCCTGTGCGCCAAGTCCGCTAGCAATCAGGGTGAGCCGAGCAAAGATCTCGTGTTCATCCATTCCGGGCTCGGTTGCGTCATCTGCATCGTGAAGCGGTGGGCTGTAGTTGGCAATGTTGCGGACCGAGAGTCCGTAGAACGCAAAGTCGAAGTGAGGCTTCGCTAGCGCCGAAGGCGAGGGCAGGATGACATCGGCGTGGCGAGTGGTCTCGTTGATATAGATATCGATCGAGACCATGAATTCCAGCTGGGCAAACGCTGCGTCGAGTCGCTCGCTGTTCGGGCAGGATCGCACGGGGTTGCCACCACTTGTCAGCAAGCCGCGTACCTGTCCCGGACCGGGAGTGTCGATCTCTTCGGCAAGTGCTGCCACGGGAAACTCACCGCGCACCTCGGGGTGTTCAGACACTCTCGAAGTCCAGCGACCAGTCAGAAATCCGCGGCCACTAGGGGTTCGACCCTTGGTCGGTGCACCGTAGGCTGGCTCGGGGAACATGGCCCCACCGGCTGAATCAAGATTCCCTGTGACGATATTGAGCACCTCGACAAGCCAAGAGGCAAGCGTTCCGTACTCGGTTGTGTGGGTACCGATCCGTCCGTAGACAGCCGCCGTGGGTGCTTCGCCCAGTTCACGAGCGATCCTTCGAGTGTCCTCGGGACGAATACGAGTGTGCGCAGCAACCGAGTCGGCGGTGAACGGCGACAGAATCTGCAGCGTCTCATTTAGGCCGTCAAGCATCGGGCTGAGTCGACCCGGGTCAACCAGTCCGGCCGTGTTTATCTCTGTAACGAGAGCTGCGAGCCAAAGTGCATCTGTGCCGGGACGAATCGGCATGTATTCATCTGAGGCGTCAGCAGTCTTGGTGCGGCGAGGGTCGACGGTCAGGACCTTTCCACCTCGGGAACGGATGGCCTCGAGGCGACCTGGAAAATCGGGAGCAGTGCAAATGCTGCCGTTCGACTCAAGCGGGTTGGCGCCGAGCATGAGCAGGTAATCGGTGCGGTCAAGGTCTGGTACGGGAATAGCGTTGGGGCCGCCAAAAAGGAACCCGCTAGAAACGTGCTTCGGCATCTGATCCACCGTGGAGGCAGAGAACAGATTGTTTGTCTTTATGGCCTTGATGAGCGGAGGGGCAAACATTGCGCCTGCCATCGAATGCGCAGTCGGGTTACCCAAGTACACCGCAATCGCGTTGCGGTCCCCTGCTTCCCAAATCTTTCCGAAACCTTCGGCAACTGCTTCGAATGCCTCATCCCATGTAGCTGGAACGAACTCACCATTGCGTTTGATGAGTGGCGTGCGCACCCGGTCGGGGTCTGCGTGAAGCTGCTTGAGGGTTGACCCCTTCGGGCAGATAAATCCTTTCGAGAACACATCTTCTCGGTCACCTCGAATGCGAGTGATCTCGCCATCTTTCAGGGTGATTTCCAAACCACAGGTTGCCTCGCAGAGCGGACAGGTCCTGATGTGGGTCTCAAGCGTTGGGTCTGGGCTGCTTGGGTCTGGGCTGCCGGAGGCTGGGCTTGGGGTTGTTACCGCTGGGCTGGTTGATTGCTGTGTCACGGGGTGCTCCGCTCGGTGGACTGAATCCTGTTTGCTAGCTCGATCTGAATGGAGTCTTGCGCATTCTCGATAGGCAAGCCTGCCGCTGCTTAAAAACCAGAGATTGCCTCAGCGGTGGGCGTAGACCCAGCTTGACCAAGTTGCAGGCCTGCAAGAAAACAAGACAGCGGAGCGTTACGACGCTCCCCACTTTGATGAGCCGCCCGACCAGCTAGGTCGAGCAGTGCATCGACCTGCTCTGGGCTAAGGGCAGCAGTGTTGTTAGTCGCAGCGAATGCAGCAATCCATGTGTGGTCAAACTCGTTTTCATCCATAGAGAATTGGTTAGCACGGCTGCGGGTTACTCGGGGCCGCAGTGAGTCCTAGGGCGGGGTTGCTGCGCAGTGATGACTCGCTGAGTACCATCGAGAACATGGCTGCCGCGGTGATTCTCTCTGGTGGCGAGTCAAGCAGGTTCGGCAGCGAAAAGTCTCGAGCCCAGTTCGGTAACACCACGTTGCTAGAGCGTGCAATCACCGCTGCAAGCGCGCTGGCGGAAGAGGTTTTGGTCATTGGGCCTTGGGCACCTGAAGGGACCAACTGGGTGGTTGAGCCAAAGCGCTTCGGTGGCCCTGTCGGTGCGCTCGCATTCGCATTGACCCAAGTTACCTCCGAGCAAGTTTTGGTCCTGGCGGGTGATCACCCACTTCTGCAACCCAGGCTCTTGGCAGAACTCATTCGGCTTTGCACCGAGGGCGACTCTGTAGCTGTGGTGCCCGTTACCGAACACGGGCCTCAACCCTTGGTTGCTTGCTACGACCGCAGCGTGTTGTCCGATGCCGAGCTGATGCTTGGCCAAGGCGAACGCAGCATGCGTGGATTGCTGGCACGGATAACTACGCAGTACATGCCCGAGCAGGAGTGGCGGACCTTCGATGCACACGGCTGGTCATTCTTGGATGTGGATACCCCAAGTGATCTGGCGGAATTACTGCACCTAGTTCCTACCGGTTTCGAACCCTAAGACCACAAGGGAATCAGGTGTAGATCGCTGCCCTTAGCTACAGGTTCGGGACCCGGCGGGATGACGGCTAAGGCCTGTGCGTGGGCAATTCCGCCAAGAACGTGCGAGCCAAAGCCTCCGGTAGACACCCAACTACCTTGTGAGTCCTGTCGCGTGCTCAGCATGTAAGTGAACTCGCCGGCGATTCGCGGGAGTTGCTCCCCTGCAACACCATGGATCAGCGGCGGCAAGGCCGGTGCCAACCCCGAGATCTGCCGAATGGCTGGTCGCACGAATAGCTCAAATGCAACCACCGAGGACACAGGATTTCCGGGAAGTCCAAAGAGGATTGATTCTTCGATTCTGCCAAAGGCCATGGGCTTAGCTGGCCGAATTGCAATCTTTAAGAACTCAACATCGAAGCCTGCAACAGCCTGTCGCATCGAGTCGTACTCCCCGCCCATCGAGACGCCACCAGAGCTCAGAATGAGTTGATGGGAGCCGGCGAGTTCCATCAAGAGAGTGCGCAAACTTGCCGCATCGTCCATGCAGTGGTGCGTGGTGACTTCGCAACCCATTGAGCGTGCAAGTGCGGCCAGCACGGTGCTGTTGGACTCAAAGATCTGCCCGGGCTCAAGTTGGCCTGCACCGGGTGGCAAGAGTTCATCGCCAGTAGACAGCACGGCAACGCGTGGTCGCTGAATCACCGACAACTCGCTACAGCCGGCGCTGGCCGCTAAGCCCAAGTGACCGGGGTTGAGCACCGTCCCTGCGGCTACGAGCTCATCTCCTGTTCTGGCTGCCTCGCCTGCTCTTCGGATATTTGCTCCAGGTGCAGGAGCGGCAGTGATGACGACGAACTCGCTCGGCGCTTCTGAGATCTGCATCTCGGGGCTGTGCGTATCGGGGCTGTGCGTATCGAGGCTCTGTGTATCGGGGCTCTGTGTATCGGGGCTCTGTGTATCGAGGCTCTGTGTATCGGGGCTGTGCGGGCTCGCTGCCGGCTGGGTGTCTTCGACCCGCACCACAGTGTCGGCGCCTTGCACCATCACAGCGCCAGTCAAAATTCGCGCAGCTTCGGCAGTCCCGATTGTGCAGTCTGCTGGGTGGCCCGCAGAAGACACGCCCACGACCCGCAACGTCACTGGCAGGTTCGTAACGTCAGCGGCACGAACGGCGTAGCCATCCATGGCCGAGTTATCGAAAGGCGGAAGATCAACCGTTGCAAGAATCGGTTCGGCTAACACAGCGCCAACGCAGTCCCTAAGAACCAGATTCTTTGGCGGATTGGCCTGAACCACAGCCAGTACCTGTTGTTGAAGTTGGTCGAACTGGATCACCGAATATCCCTCAGAGAAGCCGAACGAGCAGGTGTCACTTGATTAGCTTGCCACTAACCGTGGTCATCATCAGCACTCTCGTCTGTCCCATCCTGAGCAGCATCTGCAGCTTGTTGTTGCGCTTCGACAATGGCAGCAACTGCCCGCTGAGTGGTCCTTTGCATATGCAAATCAGCTGCCGCCAAAATTGCGATGTTGACGGGGTTTCGGTATCCATAAAACAGGCCTGTGAGCATCCCGTGAAGGGCCGAGGATTCGACCTGATCAGCGAGGGGCGGAATCTCTGGCTGCTCAAGGGATGCGCGCTCAAGATTTTCTTGTTGTGAGTCGGGCTGTTGCGAAGCTGGCTGTCGCGAATCGGGCTGTTGCGAATCTGTCATCAGTGCAGCCCCAAGTAGTGGATGAGGTCAAACTCACGCAGCAGTTCGCCGAAAGCGGTTATGACTTGGATTGCGATGATGAGCAGGTAGAACGAAGCCAGAGCGAATGCGATTGCTAGGCCAAGAAACTGTCGAAGCGGATCCAAGGAATCTTTTTGGAATCCCAGCCTGCTACCGCGTTCCTTGTCCCAGTACATGCGCCATTTGTTTCTGGCGTCAACCTCGGGGATTCCTGCACATGCTCTCCTCCATGCTCGAATCAACGCAAGCCAAGTCAAGTAGTAGGTGGCGAGGCCAAGCGTGAACAGAATCGTTCCCTCCCAGAGCAGAATTGGGTTGAGGTCTTGCCGGCCGATGAGCATCCCGGCCCAGACGATAAGGAATCGGATGCCGCCACCTAGTGCGCATGCTGCCCAGAACCAGAGCCAGAACACAACGGCACCCCAGCAGACAACGTAACGCTGATAGCGAATCAGTCGAGGGGACACCTCTTCGATTGGCACGCCATTCCTGATGAGATAGGCGGCATCGGCTCGAATGGTGAGATCCTTGATGAACGCTGACCCAGCCGCGATCATGGCGGCCTCGCTCGGGGTTGGTTCTTCTCCGGCACGCACACTGCGGTGAGCGCCGAGACCAAGAGGGCTTGAAGAGGTTCTGGGGAATCGTGGATCTTGCCAGGAGTCTTCCCAAGGGTCTCGCCAAGGATCTTGCGGATAGTTGCTCATGAGAGTCCGCCGATGAACGTTCCAAGACCTTCGGTTTCTTTGCCGATTTGAACCACGATGCGGGGAAGGTCCTCAAGGTCAGAAACGCGCACTTGTGTACCCAAAAGGAGTCGATGCTTACGGTCAACCCAGACTCGGCCCACGCTCAGGTCTGCGTTCAGAGCGTTGAGTTCTTTCATGACTGCTCGTGTCAGGGTGACATCCTGGGCAAGTTCCGAGGTGACGTTGTACATCAGGTAATCCACATCAGGGGTTTGCCGCAGAATGACCGTGGCCCCAGAGATCTTCATATGCCACTCGGAGCCTTTGACTTTGGGCGCGAGCGGCGCAAGCACGTCAGCCAAGTTTTCGGGTGCATCAAATGCAGCATTTCCGTGAGCGACCACCGTGTGTTTGTCGTCAATAACTAACAAACGTCCGGCAGGAGTCGTGGCGAGGAGTACTCGCTCACCCGAAATGTGGCGAAGTGCTCGACGCAGATGCTCGAGGTCCAGGGTTGCCGTGTGATTTCCGGACAGCTCCCCAACCGTTGCTGCGGGAATGCGAAAGCTAGCAACTAGGCTTTGGTGCTCTGTGGGAAGCAGATCAATCTGGATTCCAACCTCGTTGAGTCCAACCTGGCCCAAAACGGGCTGAAAACGCGCACTCCAACGATCCCAGCGTGAGCAGTTGCGCAGGATCGCACGAAGGTCGTCGATTTGTAGATCACATTCGCCCACTGCCGCAGCGCTGCTGTACCAGCGAGCAGTGCGAACCGGTGGCGCTGCACGAAGCTCAAACATCGCGTCGATGCTGGGCGAGCTGAGCTCGAGCGTGACCACTCCCCCGGTGCTGCGCTCATCGCGAATGCCCAAAGCGCACACCCCTGTGGAGCGTGCCGCCTCGGACCCGTATGAAATGCAATTACTAGGAATCCAAACTGCTTCGCTCAGGCCTTCTGCGCCCTCGCCGCCATGCAAGGTGACCGTGGTGGTGTTGGTGGCAATGGTCCATTCGCGCCTACCGCCGAAGAGAGACAGCTGCACCCCGGGGAAGGCGCCGGAATCCGAGTTGCGCAACTCGCTCAGAAAGTCAGCCACCCAGCGGAGCTCTTCCTCCTCGATAATGGTGACCGGAGCTGCAACCGATATTGGCCTCATTGCGGCACACCCTGTCCCTCAGGAAGGATCACGGCTGCCTGCTCGTTCAAAAGAATCTCCAGAAACTTGTCTGGATCGAAGGATTCGCTCGGTCCGCTAGCAGCCTTTAATGCGGGCGGTTTCACGGCCCTTCGGGGGTATTGCGTGGGGCATCTGCCCTCGGGGTTGGGTAGGGAATATCGGTAATCTTGGGGTGGCCTTGCAGGGTTCTCTCTCACACTTTCTATGAGTCAGAACACCCGAATATGTGACATTCTTTATCGTGTTTCCGAAAGAAATTTTTACACCCGTAGCTAGAAGCCATCCACAAGGTGTTGATACGCAGCGACCGAGCTCAATTCTTCTAGAAGCCCACTTGCCAGGCGACCTGACTCCACCCATTGACGCACATCTTGCTCACTGACCTCGGTGAACTGCACGGCCGAAATCAGCTGAGCTTTCGTCAGGTCGCAATCAAGCCAGGGCTTGAGTGAATCACGGGTGACACCGGCCTCTCGCCCGAGTATCAACGCTGCGACTTCGTCTATTGAGAGAGATCCGAGATCAAATCCCCTTAGTAGATCTGGGGTCAGCCCGTTTGAAATCGCCGCAGCAATAACCATTTCGGGAATCCCGACATCAGCCCATGCGGATACGACGGCCTGGCGCTTCTTTTCTTTCGCTCTTCCCATAATTTCTAGAACGGCGCGTCTCCTCCGTTCATCCTCGGCGCTTTCTTGATCCATTCGCGACAGTTGAGACTCTTCTTCCTGACGCTTGCGATCAGCTTCTTCGCGCCGGGGCGCATCCAGATCCCAGGCCCTCTTTCTCTTAGCCGCAAGCTCCTGCTCCTCGAGGAGTCGGCGATCTGCAAACTCCTCAGGAGTCAGCTTTTCTTTGACAGCGCGCCCAGTGTCGTACGGGCCGATATTCCGCTCCCACCAAGGTAGGGCCGAAGCGCGATCAAGCCCTGCATATTTTGCATACAGGCGGGCCTTCTCATCCGGCATCCCATCAATCGGTTCTGCATCTTGAGGCAACGATTCAACAGTGCTCATCCACTCATCTCCCTTAATTTCACCCTCAATTTCCCTGCCGAAATACTACCAGTTCAGGGTGACAGGGAACAGGTGAATTTGGCAGTTTTGGAGCTCTGATTTGGCCGAAATCCGGAAACTCAAGGGGAGGTTGTCAGACCCTTTTGGTACACTGTTTTTTGCAGGTTCAACTTGGCTTGCATCATCAAGAAGGCCCGAGAGTCCCGGCTCTATGACGGTCTGGCAACCCCCGAAAACGGGAAGGTGCCCCCGCCGGATTCGATGAGGAGAACAACATGACCAAACGTCCAGAAACTCTAAATACCCCTGCCGGCGAACTCTCGCATGGCCAGGCTCAGATTGCGTTCAGCTCAGACGGAGACAGCCCGGCTCGCCCGGCCATTCTGGTTGAGTTAGACGGAGCCTCCGTTACCGTGCGGTACTTCGATAACAGCACAGACACTTTCTCGGTATTCAAGGCCGACCGTCTGACTGCGGTGTTTGCCCGCGACGACTTGTGTCGCTTTCGTGAGCAGCCCTTCTTGTTGGTCAATCGCCGCCATGCTGCGCTCGGAGTTGCCACCGGGCCGGCAACGGTGCCCTCTCGACTCGAGGTGTTGATGGTGTCACTGATTGAAAATGGTGCGGCGCTCGAGTTCATAAGCGATGATGAGTCGCAGCCAGGCTGGCAACTGTTCGCTATTGTCCCTGAAAAGGGCCGCACCAAGTCACGTAAGTGAGCCAGGTGTGAATCCCGGGCCAACTTGAATCTCGGGACTCCGGATGCGCCGACTATGAGGTTGTCACGCAGCTTGCGTCACCATTTTCACCGTTCGGACATGTGATGAACTGCAGGTCCGCTCCGGTCAGGGTTGCACCGGTCAGAACAGCACCATCGAGGTTGGCGTACCGAAGGTTTGCGTTTGTGAGATTTGCGTCTTTCAGATTTGCATCGTCCAGGACGGCTCCCGAGAGGTTCGCCCCAGTTAAGTTGGCACCCGTCAAGTTCACCCCGCTCATGCTTGCATCCGATAGAACGGCACCTGAAAGATCCGCCCCAGACAGGTCACACCCGTACAGTTCAGCACCCGCCCCACGAGCCGTGCAGTCTGCAGCAACCTGATCATTGCCATCGTCGCTCATTGTGGTTGTCGATTCTCCACTCGACTTGCTGCTGTCGGATTTGTCACCTCCGCTACTACAGCCAGCGAAAAGCAAGCAAAGCACGGTTGAAAGAGGTATGACGAGCAGTGTTTTAGCTTTCATGGACGACCCTTTCTCGGTGGCACTCATTAGATTATCTCACTGCTCCTATGCTCGCTCGTGCGTTCAAGTGGCCTTTACGTTGAGCAGCGAAATCGATAGTTGTTGATGAGCGGCCCGCTAGCTAGTTGGGTTTGCGAGCCTGGCTGCAAGGCCTGAGGATCGGGCGACCTCACGCTTAATCGCCTCGGTGATGGATTCTTCGGTCGCAACAATCGTGAGTTTCTCCTTAGCTCGAGTCACTGCGGTGTAGAGCAGTTCTCGGGTCAGGATTCTTGACGGCGGTGGCGGCATGCTGACCACCACATGCTCGAACTCTGATCCTTGGCTTTTGTGAATACTCATGGCCCATTGAGTAGCGATCTGATCGAGTCGGGTGGCTTCAACCATCTGGTTGCCCTCGGCCCGCTCGAACCACACTTGAAACCGGTCATCCCGGTTGAGGTCTTCCTTGGCAATAGCCACACCAACATCACCGTTGAACACACCGTTGAGGTAGTCGTTTTTGGTCACCATGACCGGGCGGCCGGCGTACCAATCCGAATACCCTTTTAGGTCCTCGGAACGCAGATAGTTCTCTACGAGCTGATTCCAATGATCCACACCTGTTGGGCCTCGCCGCAGGGCACTCAACACTTTGACGCTCAGAATGGCTTCGAGCGCTTTCTCAATCTCGGCATTTTCGCCCTGTGCTGCCCGCACAACCTTGGTGGCCGCATGTTTGAGGTCTTGCTCAGCCTGGATCTTTTCACCCTTATGGTCAGGGTTCGTTGGATCAACCCAGATGACGTCCTCGTTCGCCCCCTTCAGAATCTCCATAGCCCCGTCAGCATCGCCTTGTCGGATGCATTCAGCGAGTTTCAAAATCCCCGAATCCTTGCCCTGGCGGTGAACGGTGGTCAACACGCGGACGCTCTCAGCAATTGCTGCTGGCGGCGCTGTTCCGGCAACTGCGCCCCCACCGGAGCCGATTCCGACGATGTCTCCCAGTACGGCACCTGCTTCGATGCTGGCCAACTGATAGGGGTCGCCCACGAGTACCACTTTGGCATCGGGGCGAATTGCTGCAAGCAGATGCGCCATGAGCGACAGCGACACCATCGAGACCTCATCGACAATCACGATGTCGTGTGGCAGCGGGTTGCTGGGGTTATGGCGAAATCCAGTGCCGGGGGATGCACCGAGCAGTCGGTGAATCGTGGATGCGTCAAGCTCACCGAGCTCCTTTGCAACTTCCGGATCGAGTGCGCCGCCCAAATTGTTGATCGCTTTGCGAATCGCCTCGGTCATGCGCGCCGCTGCTTTACCCGTCGGCGCTGCAAGAGCAATTCTTTGAGTGGCTTGATTCGTGCTGTTGCTACCTGATCCTGCTGGGGGTTGCATGCTGCTGACGAGGCCGGCCAGGAATGTGGCAACAGTGGTGGTTTTGCCAGTTCCGGGGCCGCCCGAGATGACCACAAAGTTGCGGTGCACTCCGGCAAGTGAAGCTTGGAGTTGGTCATTATCTACCGGACCTCCACTCTCTTGGAAGAGTCGCGTTACCTCTGCAGCTGCGAATTCTTCGGAAGGTAAAACGCCATCGGAGGTCTGCTCTTCCTCTTCGACGGTTGCGGCTTGGCTGCGGTGTAACAGGTCCGCGGCAACGTAGCGCTCGAGTGACCAGAACCGGGTCAGGTACAAGCGACCGTCCTCGACGACGAGTGGCTGGAGTTGCGTTGCAAGATCAATAGAACTGTCAGAGGCCGAGTCGCCGCTTGTGACAACTCGCACCAAGGATGATCTCGCCACGTTCTTCATCCAGGTTTTGGAATCAGGCCATTTGAGGTTGTCAAGCAATTGTTGCTGGTCAAGCACAGGGTCGCCTGTGGAGTCTTGGTCCTGATCTAGGCCGGCGTCTTCCTCGCCTGCCAGCGCGCCTGTCGAGTCGACCTCATCATCAGTCAGAGCCCCCGAGGAAAAATCTTGGTTGCCGACCACTGTTGAGGCAATGCTGCCGAGGTCGACACAGACATGGCCGTGCATCGGCGCCCGCACTGCGAGTGCCGCTGCGATGATGACGTCTCGTGTAACCGCATCGCCTTGGCTAGCTGCGGCCCGCACGAAGGTCGTGACCGCCTGAACTTCGGTTGAGCCGAACACGCCAGCTGTTACGAACGGCTCAAGCTCGCTGACCTCGGCCGGAATAAACCTGGGTATTTTCATGAGGCCACCGCCTGAGTCTGGCCACCTGCGAGCAGGGTGCTGAGTTCCTCGATGAGTCCCACCGGTGGCTGCCAGCAGAACACGCCGGCGGGCACGCCATCATGGGGTCCGCCGCTAACAACAGGGGTATCGTGGCCGACCATCCCTCGAACAAAAAGATACCCAATGGGGCCCAGATGTAGCTCTGGTCGGTAATTTGGAAGCCTCCAGCGCAGGTAACGGTGCAGGGCCACGCTGTACAGCAGAGCCTGCAACGCATAATGAGTGTGCGTCATCACCTTGGGAAGCTTTGCTGGGTGGTAATCGAGGAGTGATCCGACTTGATCTCTGGGTGAGAGTTGATTGGTCTTGTAATCGACCACGGAATATTTCTGCTGACCATCGACTGTGTAGCGAAGCGTCAGGTCGATTGAGCCGCTCAGATACCCCTGGAGCTTGATGTGACCCAGACCCGTGGCCAGTCGGTCGGCCCACTTCGCGAAGGGATCATTGCTGTCGAGGTGTTTGCGAATCACCTTCCCGATCTGAGATGCCGAGACAGGCTGTTGCTGAGCCAGTGCCAGGTTGAAATCCAACTCATCGAGGTGGTCGGAAGCTTCGAGGGTGTTGAGAGAGAGCTCGCCAAACTGCGGGCCGAACGGGGTGCGAATGGTATTAGCTAGTACCTCGGGCAGTTTCTCTAATTGCTCCGCGGTCACCCGGTGATAGGTCAGTTTGAGAAGCTGTTGCTTGATCTCTTCCTCGAGATTCTCTGCAGCAAAGTCAAGGTTCTCGAACAGTTCGTGCACCAGATTTCCGAACGGAATTCCGCCGCCAAGACCAAGATATGGCGATGGATTGCTCCACCCTTGAGCGTCGGCCTGTTGATCAGTCAGTGCGGCTGCGGCAAGGTCCGCGAGTTTGTCTGAGTCACTTGATGGGCTCACAAGGAGTTCGTCTTGGGCGCGGCTGTCTTCGGAGCGGCTATCGGTTGGGTCGCCCTCTACATCGGCGTTCTTTGATGAGCTGATCTTTTTTTGAAGGCTTGAATAAGACCAACGGAAGGTTTCACGGTCGAGTTCACGGTCAAGCGTGGCTGCGCTCAGGGAACGTCCATCTACCGCCGCTCCTTCGCCACCCTGATTGCCCGCACCGGATTGTGAAGGATCCGGGGCTTGCACCTCTACAAGTTGGATGACGTCAGATGCGATGCTTTCAGCAAAGCGCGCTGCAAGCAGTTCAAGGGGCGGAGTAAGGCCAACGTCAACTTTGGCGCCGGCGCTCAGCTCCGGATCGTTGTTAAATAACATGCGAGCAAGACCAGTCTTGAATGCACCGCTGTGGACCATCGGAGCCCACCAGACCACCGACTGATGCACTGCTCGAGTCAGGGCCACGTAGGTCAAGCGGTGTTGATCGCCACAGTTTTGCCGAAGCGTTTCTTCGGTAGCAAGGGGCGCCATCATTGGCCGCCCCTTCTTGGCATAGGCAGTTCCGTCTTCTCCCTTGGTAGAGACATCAAGCACCCGACACTTCAGCTTTTTCGAGAAGAATGACAGCTCCCCTTTTGTCTCGACCCGATTACCGCCAGACCAGAGTTCTGGCAGCAAGACAATCGGGAATTCAAGGCCTTTCGCTCCGTGGATCGTCAGGATCTGGACGGCATCCGCCTCTGACTCAACCCGACGTTGGGCAGCTTCGCCTGCAACTTCGTCGCTCCCTGTGCCACTGAGAGCATCGAGAATTGACAGCGCCGCGGCTGCACTAAGGCCGCGGCCCCGTTGCCTTGCCTCGGCGTGAATGAGTTCGGCAATGTGTTCTAGGTCGGTCAGGTTCCGCTCACCGGAATCGGCGCTGAGGACTCGAGCAAGCAGGGTCTGGTGAACCCGTGAATCATCTGAGTGGGCCCGAACTGCGCCAAAGAGCGCTGCCATGCCTTTGGATTGCATGAGTTCAGCCCAGTCCATGAGCGTTCTCTGAAGGTTGGCTAGGTCACTAGCCGCCTGGGAATCTTGGTCGCTAGCTGCCAGCGCCTCGGCTACTTGTTCAGCAGACCATCCGAAGAACCAAGTAAAGGATGCAGCGGTGGCCCGGTTGGTAGCCGCAGGCCGATCAAGTGCATGAAACAGCGTGCGCCATTGGTCCGCAGCCTCAGAGCCGGCAACGTTGTCTCCCATACGCAGGATCGCGGGAATGCCGAGTTCTTTGAGTGCCTCGGCAATCTGCGGGGCGCCTGCCTTGCCGCCCACAAGCACTGCAATGTTCCCAGGGTTCAGCTTGCGTGAACTGCCATCTTGCTCGATGACGCCTTCGGTAAGGAGTTCCGCAGCAACAGAAGCAAGATCAGCGGCGATGCGCTCGCGAACGGGATCTGCTGCCAGCTTGCCGCTCTGGCTATCTCTTAAGCCCGAAGTCTCTGCATTGACAATGCATCTCAGCACCAAACCTGGCAAAGGCTTAGCTTCGGCCGGCGATTGCCCAAGCCCAGGAGAAACAAGCTTTCGGCCGGCATGGCGCGGTGATGACTCAACTTGCTGGTACTCGATCTCTGGTTCTCCAAAAAATTGATCTTCGGCCAGAGCGTTCATTGCGCTCACAGCAGCCTTATCGGAGCGCTGATTCGTCCCAAGGCGTTGCACCTTTGCGTCACGCGCAGCAGCAAGATAGGTATAGACATCACCCCCGCGGAACGAGTAGATGGCTTGTTTCGGGTCGCCAACGAGCACCAACGTGCACGGGTGAGCAGTGGGTGTTACCGAAGCTTCCGCCGTTCTAGGGCCACTGCCAAACGCTGTGTTAAAGATCTCCCACTGAACGGGGTCTGTGTCTTGGAACTCGTCAATGAGTGCCACTTTGAACTTGGCTTGTAGATCCTTGACGAGCTGCGAATCCGCTCTGAGAGCGTCCCGCACAATGAGAAGCAGAGAGTCGAACGAGACCTGCCCTGTTTGGGCTAGTCGACGAGCGAGTTCTTGCAGGGCGAGTTCGATGAGGTCTCTGCGGAGCACGTCCTTGGCTTGGCCTGACTCGGCAGTAATCACGCATTCACCGAGCTGGCGCGCCTTGCGCACATCCTTCATCAGGTCGCCGAGCTCCGGCAGTTCTGCAGGCGCATCTTCGGCCGAGTCGACTTCGCTAGAGGCGGCTCGCTTGCTTGCTTCGATGAAGAGTAAGTCGGCGCAAACCTGCTGGACCAGGCTGGCTTCATCGCCTGTAGGAACGGAATCAGTATTGAGGTCTGCGAGTATCCCCAAGGATTCACGCACCTGAGCGCAGAACCCGTGAATGGTGTGAATCTGAGCCGTGTCGTAGTCGGCAACTGCCCGTTCGAGTCGTTCCAAACGGATCGCAATCTGATCGTTTTCGCAGTTGCCTAGATGTTCGAGGAGTGGATCATCGGTGTCGTTCTGCCCCAGTAAGCATCTTCCTAGGTATTCGGCTGATTCTGCGAGTCGCACTCGGATTCGATCCTTGAGCTCGGCGGTCGCTGCCCGGGTGAAGGTAACGAGCAGAACTTGCGAGATTGAGATGTCCTCTTCGGCTACAAACCTGACCGTCAGCGCCGCCAGAGCGAAGGTCTTGCCGGTTCCTGCGCTGGCCTCGAGCATGGTGGTCATACCCATGGGAAGAGCATCATCTATCTGGAACACAGGTCGGTCCTCAGGAGGCGAGGAGACTTGTTCTATTGAAGGGTTCTTCTGGTTACTCATTCGTCTTCCCCGGCATCTTCTGCGCTCGGTTCTTCTGCAGTCTCAAGAGTCTCGAACGTGAGTGCATCATCGATAACCGACCAGAGGCGATTGGATTCGGTCGTAAAGTTGTAGTCCCCAAACTGAGCAGCGAAGAGCTCGTTGTAGCTCAGTGGCCCGAAGGCCAACAAGTGATATGGGTCATCGCATTCAGCGTCATAGGCGTTAAAATCTCCGCCGGGTTTACCCCACTTCTTCAGTGGAGCGAGACTGTTGTGGAAGGCATATGAGGTCCGCTGAAAGAGTGGCAGTGGGTACAGCAAGCCGTCCCTGTACTGCTCCAGAAGTTCCTTTAGAGCACCGAGCGCATCGGTTTGCCGATCCTTTGCAGTGGCTCCTCTGACAGACCAAGAGCGCTGCTCGACAGTTGTCTTGGCGTCTGACTCGGGCCGAGTAATGAGCACTCCACGCCAATGCTGGCTCGGGTCTGTAGCTGTGAGGACAAGCAAATCAAGGGCAAGGCGGATCTGGTGTTTCGGTTTTGGTCGGCTATATAAAATGCGTACCGGACCTGGGCGATCACCATCTAGGCAGTTGCCAACAGATCCAACAATGTGGGTATCCTCGCTCAGCCTCAGGTCAATTGGGTGTGCATGCGGAGCCGGGCGCCTCACCCCAATGCTCTCGGCCGAAGCGAGTAGCTCGGACACATCTCCTGACAGCTCAGAAAGCTGGGGCATGGCCAGGCTCTCTGGTGGTAATAACCCGCGAGCACGCAGGCTGTTATGAAGCGCCAACACCTGGGGCTGGGTGGGGCCCTCATCAGGAACAAAGCGAACAGAGTCCGCAGCAGGCATGGTCAGGCCTAACTCGAGTAGCGCCCGACCAACTTCTGATGCATCCAAACTTCCGAGCTTGATTGGCAGTTCGCTTCCCGAAGCCTCGGAAGCTTTGGGTATATAGACATTGAGCCGATTACGGAAAAAGGTTTTTACTGGAGCCTCGAAGAAATACCCGAGCTGAGTAAGTTCAACCGTCGCGGTGGCGGAATCATCAGCCGGTAGCGACTTTGACATGAAGACCTGATTGGAAACCGGCTGGTTCTGCTGGGAGTTCAACAGCGCCACTGCACCTTGGCATGCTGCGGGGTCAAAACTGATGGGCTGCTCGCCGCCATCGACGCTGAAGTTTTTGGGATCGAAGGCTTGCCGTGTGTGCGTAGTCATGACCGTAAACGCACCTGTATCGCCCTCGCCCTCGCCCTGCGATGGCTCGACTCCTTGCAGATCTTGCACCTCTACTCCGGTGGTCTGTGCAATGACCTTGAGTAGGTCATCGAGCATTACCGACTCTGGCACTTTGTTGTTCGTGCGCACATCGCGTGAGGCGCAGGTGATGACAAGGTGGTCTTGGGCTGCAATGAGCGCTGCGAGCAGTTCAGCACGGGTCTCATTACGCGGGTCGCGGTCACCGACTGCGGGCGCCGTAGGGATGAGGTCATCGCCGCTAGCTCTTGACCCCGGGAGTGCATCGGCATCTAGGCCAAGAATGCAGACCACGCGATAGGGCACTGCAGCGAGTTGGCCTGGTGTAGCTACCAGAATGGTTCCAACATCCATACGGGCTTTTGACTTGGCACCCTCAAGGCCCATCTTGAGAAGGGCACGCACATCAGCAAAGGTCAACAGCACCTGACTCGCAGAATCCTCAGCACCCTCAGATTCCCCGGCGTTCGCAGAGTCCCCAGCGCCCTGAGAATCCTGAACAAGATCGTTCAACATCGTGTCGAATTGCGATCGTTGCCAGTACTCAAATCTGGCCGGCGCAACCATCAGATCGGCTGCTTTACGCAGAGCCTCGCCCCATTGCTCAATGGTCTTTTTCCTATCGCTGTTGGAGTCGGGAAGCACCGAATCGTGGATGTGAGCAAGGGTGCGTACAGCCTCGGCTAAACGCCCTGCCGTAGAAATTCCAGCGTCGTCGAGTGGCATTGGGGCAATGCCGCCAGTAGCCAAAGCAAACTTGCGAGCAGCAGAAACTCCTGCAGCCTCGGCGAGTTCTGCCACTGCTGTGCCTGGTGGTACTGCATCTCGCAGGTCATCCCCCAGTGCGATGCCCATCATGAGTTGATCAACTCCGGCCGCCCAAGAGTTCGCCGTATGGGATGGATCGATGTTCCAGGTCTCTCGTTGCGCACCATCAAGGCCCCAACTAATGCAGGCTTCTTTGGTCCAAGTGGACAACAACCCGAGTGACTCACCATCTAGGCCAAATCGCTCCCTGACTGCAGATGTGTGAAGTAATTGGCTCACGCTCTCTACATCGAATCTGCCAGGCAGGATCTGCAACATGGTGGCGATGGAGTCGAGAACTGGATTGAACGAGCGTGCCGAACGGTCAATAACGTTGTAGCGCAGGGCAGGCAACTGGCCATCTATTGGCTGCTCGCCGAAGTTTGCAGGAGCACCAAATACAGCGCTGAGTACCGGCGCGAACTGCTCGAGTTGTGGACACAGAATCACGATCTGAGATTCGGTCAAGTCGGGATTGTCACGAAGCAATCCAAGAATCGCGTCTCGCAGGGCCTCGGCCTGCCGAGTGGCGCCTGGTGCTGAGTGAATCTGTACCGAAACATCTTCCTCTGCGGGAACATAAGGAGTAGGTGAAATCGATCCTGCGTGCAGGTCTTGTTGCATGCGATTCAGCAAGGTGTCGGCCGTTGCATCATCCAAGGCGAGGACAGTGTCCGGTACCAGCCCTCCAGCGCCAAGCAAAAGGGCCGACTCAAGCGGCCGTAACGCCCACGCGTTGAGTAGTGGATGAAGCTGCCCGGCTGTGCCGCCTTGTTGAAGAGTGGGGTTGATTTCTGCCTGAGGGTCTGATCGTGAGAAGGCCCAGGATGTGCTGCGATGTGCAAGAACAGGCGGATTTGCCTTTACCCGCTGAGCTAGTAGTTGTGATGTAACCGCCGAAGGAGACAGCAGAAGCGCCGTGACTTTATGGTGCTTCGAGACTGCAGTGAGCAGCGGGCCGAGATCGGCTGAAATGACTGACTGACCAAACACAAAGATGCGGCCCGGCAATGACTTCTTGCCTTGTTGGCCCAGCTTGACCTGACCCGAACTGACTCGGCTGAGCGCACCTTCGAGTCGTTCGGATGGGGTAGCGATATTTGTGTACTGAGCAGTGATTCGGGCATGAACAGCACGAAACAAACTGGGCTGCCAGAGCTGTGCCTCGGGCAGGTCATTGCCATCAGGCCCGAGGTCTTTGTGGTCGATCCAAGACAGAATCATCTGCGGCCGATGCACCATATAGCGATCAAAGAGCAGTGATATTGGTAGGGCACGCCCGGCTAGTGAGACTGCCGAGTTCAGGTTGGTGAGTCGCTCATCGAGTCCGGATGAGGACCCAGACAACACCTCGAGCAGAGTCCAGACCAAGCGCTCGGCGCGCCAAGGGTCGACAATTTGCTCGGCAGCGGACTGCCCCGAGCCTTGCCCTGCACGATCAGCATCCAGAATCAGCCAACGCAAGGCTCCGGGAAAGACCATCTGAATATTCGCTGAGATGCCGTCCGCTTGACCCCTTTTGCGATCAGTCCCAAGCTGCAGAGCGAGTTCTTGGTTGAGGTAGTTACGAAACCCCAACGAGGGAACCGAAACCCACTCCTGCTGGAAGGGGTCGGGAGTCGGTTCAGACAAACCTTCTACGAGCGCATTGATCAGATCTTGGGGCCGATCGGCCATCACAACTTTGAGCACGCAGAGAACCTACACACGGGGTGTGACACTCTGCGCCGAGAATCCAGGCACAGAGCCAAGGCCAGCTACCCTCACCTGCATGAGGAGGGCTGATGATGTGCCACAAAGCGAGTGGTTAGCGCGTAACGCATCAGCGTTTGCCGTTGCAGCGCCTCAGCCTGCAAGCGAGGACGAGGTTGTGGTCCTCCCCCGTCGTGAGATTTCGAGTTGGCTTGACGCCCTTCCCGAGGAACGAGATGACCTCTGGGAGCTTGTTCGAGCGATGCGAGACCGCCTAGTCGCTCAAGGCTCGCCGTCCGTTCAGGTCTCGTTTCAAGACGGAATCAACTCTGGGCACTTAGAGATTCACATCAAGAGCGCGCAACCCGTCGCGAGCACAGTTCCCCCCACTGAACTGCCCCCCACTGGACTGCTCCCCTCAGGACTACTCCCCTCAGGCCTGCATCTGATTGACGCTCAAGATGGCCGCAATCTGCGCCTAGAACTCATCCGTTGCCTTCGAGATGAGTCGCTCAACCGCATCGACCTGCTCGTCAGTTTCATTATGAAGTCGGGTATGGGGATCATCGGTGAGCGCCTTGAGTCGGCCATTGAGCGTGGAGCTCAGATACGGGTGCTGACCACGGACTACTTGTGTGTCACCGATGCTGATGCGCTCGCTCAACTGCTCGACATGAGCGAGGATGCAGCACCCCTAACTGGCAACTTGGATGTTCGCCTGTTTAGTGATCCGCGAACCTCGTTTCACCCAAAGGCCTACCTGTTTCATTCTTCCGAGTCTGATCATGCCCAAGGCTTTGTTGGCAGCAACAACTTGTCACGCTCAGGCATTGAAACTGGTGTTGAGTGGAGTTTGGGCACCCGAGAGGTGCAGCCACTAGTCACTGCGTTTGATCAACTCTGGGCCGACAAGCGAAACCAACCACTCAGCCACGAGTTCCTGCGCACCTACCGCAATGCTTGGCGCCCAACGGCTGGGCAGACCGTGCCTGTTGGAGTAGAGACGGAAGCTCCGACCCTCACCCCGCAGATTCGCCCCATTCAAGCCGAGGCGCTGGCTGCGCTTGAAGAGTCCCGTAGTGAAGGGTTCGCTGCCGGCATGGTGGTGATGGCAACGGGACTTGGCAAAACCTGGTTGGGTGCTTTTGATTCAGCAGCATTTGGTCGCACGCTGTTTGTGGCGCACCGTGAAGAGATTCTGCGGCAAAGCCGTGACGTGTTCCGACAAGTTCGCCCTGATGCCGAACTTGGTTTGTTTATGGGCGCCGAGAAACAACCTGAAGCCGATGTGGTTTTTGCCTCGGTGCAAACTCTGGTTCGGCGCCTTAACGAGTTCGCCCCTGATGAGTTTGATTACATCGTGGTGGACGAGTTTCATCACGCCGCGGCGGGCAGTTACCGCAAGGTTATCGATTACCTTGAGCCAAGGTTTTTGCTCGGGTTAACGGCAACCCCGGAGCGAACCGATGGTGCTGATCTGTTGGCACTGTGCGGCGACAATCTGGTTTTTGAGTGCGGGCTCGTTGAGGGAATCGAACGATCCGAGCTCGTGCCGTTTAGGTATTGGGGCATCAAGGACGTTGCGGACTATGAGCAGATTCCTTGGCTCGGGGGGCGTTTCGAACCTGCGCAGTTGGCGACGCGAATTGAGACTCAGCAGCGCGCTCAGCAGGCCTTTGATGAGTGGGAATCGCTCTGCGGAGAACGCACGTTGGGGTTTTGTTCAGCGGTGACGCACGCAGACTTTATGGCCCGGTTCTTTACGGAGCGCGGTGTGAAGTGCGCAGCTGTTCACTCCAAGCCCGGGTCAAGCGACCGCAGAGATGCGCTCGCTGATCTGCGGTCGGGGAAGCTGCAAGTGGTGTTCTCAGTCGACATGTTCAACGAGGGTGTTGACGTGCCCGAGGTTGACTCAGTGCTCATGTTGCGGCCCACCGAATCCCCCGTGGTGTTCCTGCAACAACTCGGGCGCGGTCTGCGTTTGAGCGAAGGCAAAGATCATCTGCGAGTAGTTGACTTTGTGGGCAACCACAACAGCTTTTTATTGCACCCGAGAGTGTTGTTGGGAATGGGCGAGGCGGGTGAGGCTTCCACCGCGATGATCTTGCAAACCTTGCGGAGCGGTGAATGGGATTTACCGCCAGGGTGCTCAATCACCTTTGATGTTGAGTCGATTGACTTGCTCACCATGTTGGCGAACAAGAGTCTGAGCAAAGGTGCTGCGCTCTCGCAGTACTGTACAGACTTCGCAGCCGCACACGAGAGCCGGCCCACCGCTGCGCAGGCAGCCGCAGCCGGGCGAGCGGCCGCAGCCGGGCGAGCAGTTAAACCCCTTTTCAAGCCTGCTGATGCGAAGAAGCATTACGACGCGTGGTTTGGTCTACTTGAACATTTGGACCTGTTAGAGGATGCAGAGTTGCAAGTCTGGGCGAAGTATCGCTCGCTGTTTGAGCAACTCGAACAAGAGAACGTCACTAAGTCATACAAATTGGTTGCACTCAAGGCTTTAATCGCAACGGGGAATCTGCGCACGGGCATGAGCGTGAACGCTCTGGCTGAGCGCTCGCAACGCATTGTTGCTGGCGACCCTCGCTTGCTGGCCGATGCCACCGGCAAAGCCCTGCCCTCCCCGGCCGACGCAAGCCCGCAAGCTTGGAGCAAGTTCTGGCGCAAGTGGCCCCTCGATCGCCTAGCCAAAGTTGGCGGCGCTGACAGTGAGCGCGACAGCGACGGTGAAACTGCTGGCGGCGACGGTGCTGGCGCTGGCCCAGAGGGAGCAGGTGGGGGAACTCGAGCGGGAGCGCTCTTTCGTTATCGCGGGGATGATTTCGTGCCCACGTTTGACGTTGCCCCAGAGCATGCGGATGCCTTTGATGCCATGGTGGCCGAGATTGTGGACTGGCGTTTAGCTGACTACCTGGTGCGCAAGTTCGGCAGCATCCGGTGCAAAGTAAGCCACAGCAGCGGCTCGCCGATTGTGCGATTCGACCGCACCCTCAGTGCTCAACTACCCCTTGGCGAAGTGCCGTTTAGCGCCAACGGCGAGGAATACACGGGCAGATTTAGGGAGGTTGCGCTGAATGTTGCCACCCGGCCTGGCGTTGAAGGCAATGCTTTATGGGAACTTTTGCGAGGCTGGTTTGGGCCTGATGCCGGCCACTCAGGCACCTTCCATTTCGTCCTGTTCTCCAAAGAATCCGAAGGCTGGGTCATGACTCCAGATTGGCCAAGCAAAAGCGCGTAGCTAGAGCTCAGGTAAGCAGGTTCCATTACCAAGAGCATGAAGGCCAGCCAAATCTCCGGCACCCCAATTAATAGGCGAAGAGGGTGACCGTTGCGAGTACATCAACTGGGCGGGGTCATTTACGTGACCAAGACCCACCATATGTCCCAGTTCGTGCTGAATCAGGGCGGTTACAGCCTGTGTCCCGCCCGGCTCCGCTAGGTGCGTGCCGAGATCCTCTAGGTCAAGGACGAGCCCCCCGCTGACGTATACCAACTCACCCGTCTTTAGGTCGGAACGAGGAATTCCCCCGCCAAATCCAGCTATGTAGCCCGCAAGGTCGGGTACTGCCGAGGCAGTTGACCAAGAAATCAGCGCCGGAGCCCAACGGTCGCCGTAGCGATCAGGCTGATAGGGAGCTCTGTCTTTGGTCCAAAGTTCGTCGCTCGATCCAGCGTCCTCGAACTGCAATCCCGTTGCAGCCGCAGTGCGACTGATTGCCTCTGCTACGAGAGCGCTAGCCCCGGCAGGCTCTCCTGTTGAATTCACCACATAGCGGACTGGCCGGCAAGGATCCCACGCCACGGGGCCACCGCCATCCGGTTGCTTCATCAGAAACTCGTATGGACCCGAGGGGTTCGGTGCAGCCGGAGGAACGCCCAGCGGCTCTTGCGAGACCGCCGAATCCTGCGGCGGATAATTCTCTGGACGTTGCGGAGAAGCCACCATTGAACCGTTGTTTGAATAGTTCATCCAGACAACCACGGCCACTAATCCAACTGCGAGAATCGGGCCAAGATATTTTTGCAACTGGGTCTTGCGATTCAGAGTCTTGATGCGCCTCTTCTGCTGCCCCTTAATTTGGGACTTCTGCGCATCCTCAGCAGCGAGACGAGTTTGAAGATTCCTTGATCGAGCAGCGCGTTCGATGTCGCGACGAAGCTGCTCAGAACTCAGGTCGTCTTCTCCCATGCTGGGATCGTAGCCCCCGTGGAATTCTGGAGGATTCCTGGCGGTGAGTCTGTCAGAATGAGACTCTTGGACCGGGGAGGGTCATGAACCAATTAGACGACCTTGGCGTGCGATCAGTAGCTGCCCTATTTGAAGCTTTGCAAGTGGACGAACTCTGGTCAGTGACACGGGAGAGAGGCTTCACCTGGTGGAGCTATCGGCTAGCTCAGCGAATCACGGCAAGTCCCGTTTGGTCAGATGGCTCAATGGACTGCACGACGGTGCGGATCTCAACTGAGGTCGTAGTAGACGTTGACTCCGAAACAGACCCCTGTTCCGTGATCGCAGTAGCAAACATGCAGTCCACTCTGAGTGCAGTCGTCTGGGACCCGGAGACCAAGAGGATCAGCGAGTCCTGCAGCGTGGTGGTTACCGATGGAAACTTCCACTGGCTGATCGACGTGCTCGCTACTGCCGCAATCCTTCAGAACGCAGCTGCGCACGGCAGGGCCTTTGGGGTTGCGGAACTCGTCGGTGGTAAACCCGCCGCCTCAGACCATCCGTTGATGGGCTGTCGTGCGGAGATGGACGAGATGTTGAGGGTCCCAGAGGAAGTCATTTTGCCTGAAGGCCAAGGAGGTTCTCGCTTCGCCGGACCGCTTCTCGAAAGCCTCGCATCGTTCGGCGACCAACGCGGCGTGATTGGCTCGCTGGGTGACACCTCCTACACCTGCGAATTGCCCTATACCGGGCGCCGCAGCGTGGCTGAAGTGATGATGCTTGGAGAACCAGTTGAGACTTCGCTGCTAGTGATCGAGACTGCAGCAGAACATCCAGTGTTTGGATCTGGTGCGCTGCTTATCCTGAGGCCGCCACCCGATTTTGCGAATCCTGCCGCCGCCGCAAATCAGATCAACCAATTTGAAACGACTCAGCACACCGATCTAAATCTGCTTGGAGCTTGGTGCCCCGATGCTACAAAAGACGAAACAGGCACCACGGTTGCATTTACAGCATTCATTCCGAACATGCTGGCTCGGCGAAACTTGCTGGAGAATCTTCTGCTCTATCAGGCCGATCGTTCACAATTCGCTGCTACCCAATTTGCCCGATAGGCGAAGTTGCAGAAGGCAGACCTGAATCGGGACCGCAGGTGCAGCACCTACGGCCACTAATCCAACTGCGAGAATCGGGCCCAGATATTTTTGCAACTGGGTCTTGCGATTCAGAGTTTTGATGCGACTCTTCTGCTGCGCCTTCAGTTGGGACTTCTGCGCATCCCCAACAGATAGACGAGCTTGAAGATTCCTTGATCGAGCAGCGCGTTCGATGTCGCGACGAAGCTGCTCAGAGCTCTGACCGTCTTCTCCCATGCTGGGATCGTAACCCCCGTGGAAATCTGGAGGATTCCTAGCGGTGAGTCTGTCAAAGTGAGACTCTTGGACCGGGGAGGGTCATAATCCAATTTGAGGATCTGGGCAATCGCTCAGTAGCTGTCGCGTGGAGCGCCGGGACCTATTGCCGCAGCGTTACACGGCAGGGCAACCAGTTCCCGGGCACCTCACCCAAGGTGCTTCGCAATACCTCGTCGAAGCCTTGCTGCCTGCGCAGCAGTGATGGTGAGTTCAGAACCCACGGTTGCGATGCCCAGCTTGTTGGCGAGTTCGGTGACGCTGCCAAGATCCTTGCTGAATTCGGCTGCAAGATCGCCAAGCGTCACGTACCCGTTCACGTTCAGGACTACTTCAGCTTGCGGTGACACGGGAATTTCTGGAGCATCCGAATCTTCTGAAGTGCTCTCTTCGAGCTCAACTGCTCCATCAATCTCATCATCAGAAGACTTGGTCACCTCAGGCGCGGTGACCTCGGCCGGTGGCAGTTCCCCGGGTGGTTCAGGCTTCGCCTTCTCGGCCTTCCAGAGAATGTCAACTGGAGCGTTTTCCGTTGGGGTGGCATCAACCGCGCGACTAATGCCGTTCGTCATCAGCTCAACCAGGCTGTCACGCTCGGCAACAGTCAGAGGAATCCCTTCGTCTGTCAAGGAGGGGTCAGCAAGCTCCATGAGCCGTTGAGCCCACTTCAGTCGACCAACCTGCTCTGGAGCTACGCCTTTGGCTAATTCAATTGCCTTCACAAAATCGGGAATCTGGCGAGCACATCGGAGGGCATCGAACGGACGATCATTGACCTCATATTCCTCAATAGCATCACCCCAACGCCCTACACCCTCTAGGCAACGGGCTTTTGTATCAACATCTGCATCTTCGACCTCGTCGAGGCAAAGTAGCGCCCTCTCGAATTGCTCCGCCTCCTCAGCGAGTTCAGCTGTCCTCAACAATGCCTGCTTGTGAAGCCGTTCCTTGTCTGGTTGATCGGCAACAAACTGTTCAGCAGCAGATTGTGATGCGGCGATTGAGAGTTCAATGTCATGCGAGTCAGCGAACCCGCTCTCGGCAACCAAAGAGAGCCAAGTCGACAAGTCCGACTTCAAGATGGGAAGTAGCTCCGGGAGGTCAGCAGCGACCGTTGCAAATTGTTTAGCTGCTCTCTGCACAATCGATGGGTCAGGTTCACCGGTATCAGCTGTGACCGATGCGTGTAGATCTTGGAGCGCTAAGTACGCCGTATCAAGTGCAACCTTCGCAAGTAGTTCTGTCGCTTCAGCACGCAGGCTAGTGGCGTCTGTATTTTTCGATAACTGATCAGCTACGTCGGCAGCCAAAGCTGCCGCCAGACCAGCAATTCGGTAGACATCACGGCGCAGGACATCTATTAGCTCGCTTGCCTGCTCCGCCCGAGGAATCAGATCTACAGCGGCCCTCGCCTTTTTGAGTGCCCAAGCAGGGTCGTTCGCAAGCAACCCGCGGGCGTCATCAATTCGGTTTTGAATGAGGTCAACGAGATCAACATCCTCCTCTAGGTGTTGCCCTAATCCAGCTACGTCGACTCTGACCAGTAGGTCGGGATAGTCGGACACAAGATCTTGGATCTCTTCGCTTCGATCTGTCTTGCCAGTGTCAAGGAGAACCACATTTTCTTGGGAGCGAGAAACTGCTACTCGGAACTGATCAGCCATGATTCGCCCGAGCGAGCCCGACATCTTGTCGTCGTTCTCTGCAACTTTGGCCGCAAGCTTTACAAGCTCAGATTGGCGTTCACCAGCATCAACCACTCCGACGAGGTCATAGCCCAAACCCTTGACCTGATCAGCAGTCGCGATGTCGGCTGGTCCTGCGCTTAGCACCTCCGGCACAATCATTCCGGGGTAGACAAACTGCGCTGAGCTCTGAGACTCAAACAGCTTCACCAGGCTGTTCCAGTCATCGCCTAAAGGAGCGTGACAGTAAAGAACCTTGCCATCACGGTCGGAATCAGACTCGATGTAGCTCATATCACCAGGACGATCCTCCCTGTGAAGCAGCTTGTAGTGGCTCTTTGTGGATTTGATGAGATTGGCTACCGACTTTGGAGAACGCATATTTGACTGAAGTGCGATCTCCTCACGCTGAGATGCTGCATCCCCCAGCGCAAGTGTTAAGAGGTCGCCAAATATGCCCCAGTCAAATGCTGTTGGTCTAACAGTTTGAGCCTCATCACCTGCAACGAACAGGTGGGGCATCTGCCCCGATTGGAGGCCAATCCGTCCGACAACAGTCAGTAAGAAGAAGGCCTCCACGGCCGTTAGATCCTGAACCTCGTCGATCATGACTGCAGAGATGCCCACAAAATTTTCGGGCAAATCGGCGCAGGAACTGTCAAGGAGCTTCCGAGCCGCAACCACGGATGGGAAGAGCTCCTCTGCGAAGCCGTTCGTGCCTATAAATTTTGCGGCCTTCGCTGCCGCTAGGGCAACCTTCCCATTCAAATCCGCAGCTCTGAGGGCCTTGTACTCCCCCGGCTCAACGTAGACCTTGGAGCATGCTGCACTGGAGCGGAACTCAACTGGCAGGGCCTTCCCAAATGAATGTGCGTGGAGCTCGGCGTAAAGTTCGCTCCCGCTGTTTGCCCACCTGCCGAGTTGAGGACGTTGCGTACTCGTTTTCGATTCGAATTTTGCTATTAAATCCGCCAATTGCATTGGGGACTCAACCCCCGGAACATCACTTCCGAGCTCTTTCATGAGCTTCCCAAAGGTCATGCAGCTAACGCTGGTGTTAGCCGGGGCGAACGAGGTGAAGTAGTTCTCAGCCTCCTCCTTTAGCTTGCTGCTGTAGGTGAGGTAGAGCAGCTTGTCGCCCCAGACGTTTGACGCAGCCTGCTGCATCGATGTGGTCTTTCCACTCCCTGGGGAACCCTTCACGATTCGGATTGGCTTACCCTCAAGTGCCCCAACCTGCTGCTGACCTTCGGTCAGCTCTGATTCTTCGACGTCCAAGATGTCTTTGGCTTTAAGAACATGCCAGTCATCGGGAGACCCTGGATCAAGGCTCTGATTCGTATCATCATGGTGGCGAACCTCACGCACCAAGACCTCACCTGTCTCTAAACCCGAGCCATCTACTGCCGGATACCCGGAGGGTGCCCACCACAAGTAGTAGTGACTCCCGCCTGTGCCACCAAGCTGCGTTCGTACCCAGCCTTTCCCCTCGCCCTTGACGTTCTTTCGTCTGGCACACCCGCCAGTCGTCAGAAGCTCGCCAAGGCAATAGCGGGCGCGCTTTTGAAGATCACGGTCCTCGCTCGGGTCATACAACCAATCAAAGAACTCTGCATGGACTCGCACAGTCCACTGCGACTCGTCCCTATAGCTATTTGCTCTCAGCCCGGCCGAGGGTACGGGAATTCCGTCAACACGAGCGGAGGTCCAGATGGTGCTCGCCTGACTCA
This sequence comes from Actinobacteria bacterium IMCC26207, assembly GCA_001025035.1. GTDB lineage: Bacteria > Actinomycetota > Acidimicrobiia > Acidimicrobiales > Microtrichaceae > IMCC26207. The sequence continues at coordinate 209,415 of LCZK01000010.1, read as the reverse complement.
TGGGCGGGGAACCGAGGGCGGCGGAAACCAAAGGTCATCGCCGAGCGGTCCTAGGTAAACAAAAGGGTCGCCGGGGTCGCTTGGCGGACCGAAAAACTCCGCCGCCTCGTTCAGATAAATCCGCCCGCCGCTGTCGCCCTTCACCCGAGCAATCCGTTTCGCTAACGCTGCAGCCTGAGTCGAATCGTGAACGTCAGAAAGGCAATGCTCAGTCTCTCGTGAACCGTCCTTGCGCGTGTACGAAATATCGCGTCCGCCGGCTTTCAGCTTGTAGCGGATTCCCACGCGCGGGCCCGGCCATTCATCCCCGGGCTCCAGCCCCTCGGGGGAGAGAGCCGAAACTTTGGTGCCCTCCATATCAAAGGCCAGAGTTTCACGGTAGGTACCAGCGAAGTAGCACCCGCTATCGGCGGTGGGTACCAGCACATCTAGAAACTCGTTGATGTAGAACGCACCACCAGGGGTACCGTTATGTTCCTTCTTCACTGCGTTGACCATCTCAACAAGATTCGGATGGGCAGCCGTGGTGAGAAGCTGCTTCTCACGCTTACTCACTCGATACACCAAGCGAACCTCATACCCATCTGCTCCGCTTACCACGGAATACTTGGCGTCCTTGCCAACATTTGCTGGGATGTTCCCGGGATAAATAACAGCCATAGGTCCTCTCCTACCTGTGAAGATTTAACAATTCTTAGGGGTCTTCTGGCCAGACAAACCCGCCCGGCGCTGAAACTAGGAACCTTCGCTCCCCCTCGGCTTCGTACCATACATGACCTAACCCATTGAGCTTCACGGTCAGTCCAAAATCTAGAGCGGACTTCCAAGCTGCAAGCAGTCGGACGGCATTGGCAGCTAGGTCAGGGTGAGCTTCACTCTCGGTGAGGGCAAACATGACCGAACGCCCAACTTTTTGCTCAATCACCCCGCCTTGTTTCTGACGAATCTTGAAAGTGCCACCGTCTGCGTTAGCGGGCCCAAGATATCGTTCGCCAGGCTTGAGAGTCTCAACATCAACTGCTTCAGCCTCGGCTTGGAGCGGCTCCTCAACTGCTGCGAACGGCACTGAAAGCTGCCCTGCCACCCAGATACCATTTCGCTCCTTTCCATCGCTGGCAATAAGGACCAGACGATGCAGTGGCGTGACACGGAACTTTCCCCCGGGGCTCTTTCGCACAGCCTGAACCATCTGGCTCACACCCTGCGGGTTGGCGATCAACGTTCCGTGCATGTTGCGGAGATTCCCGAGCGTGTCAACGCTGTACTCCTGCCCGACAAAGGCTCCTTCCCAAAGGACTGGCTCTGCTGGTGATCGCTGGCCAAGGCGCTCCCATTCCTGATCTTCCGTTGGACGGGGGCTAGCAGGGGGCCCTTCCTGCTGAGCGGGTGCAGCGTCAGGGTCATTCGACCAAAGCCAATAGGAGTTCTCGGCGTCGCCGGTCAGATCACCCCAGTCTTCCTTTGCATAAATGAGCTCATCCACGGTCTTGGCGACATACAACACGTGCATCTCGGCCACTTTTGGCTCCATCGACTCGTCATCGAAGGTTCGTCGAAGTACTCGACCAAGAGCCTGAATCCGCTGGCGCACACTTGACGATGATGCAACTGAAACACCTACGTCAGCCTCGGGCACATCAATACCTTCAATGAGCGACTTCACCGATACCAAAACTGGTGCTTCACCTGTGCGGAATTCAGCTAGCGCGGACTTTCGGACAGAATCGGGAAGCTGTGAATGCTCGAGCACGACCTTTACCTCGGGCAACAAAACACCAAGTTGCTGATACAGGTCAGTTGCCTCTGCCACACGCTCGTGAAACAGCAGCACCCTTCGCGTTCGACTCTGCATTGCATCACTAACAATCTTTGCGGCAACACGCGAACGATCTTTCGCGCGATACAGAAAGTCCTTACGTTTAGCCGTTGCGCCAACATAGGCCCGAGCCAGATCGCCGGTCTCACCCTGTTGCCGTTGCATGCTGAAGGCTCGAGATGAGTCCACTCCGAACTGCCGGAGCTTCTCTGCAAGATCATCAACGTACCGACTGAGCTCTTTGTACTTATTCCTCTCGTCTTCAGTCAACGTGATTCCGTGGTGAGAGATCTTGTAGTCGGGTAGCCACCCAATTTCTCGCGCATCTTTTAGCGAGAACCGATACACCACTCCGCCAAGAGCCTTTCCTACCCGCTGCTCGTCAAACACAAGGGGTTCGCCATTTTCGTCAAGCTCCTCACGATCGGGAGTCGCTGACAGCCCCATTCGAAACTGCGCTGGCGTGTCGAGCACTCTGGCAAACGATGGTGCACCGGCTCGATGGCACTCGTCGACGATCAACATGAGCGGAGCAATGTCGGCTGCCATGTCTGGCAGCTTTTTGGCGGCGCTGTTGAGGACGCAAACCAAAATTCGCACTTGGTGAAGATCAGCTTTGCCGCCAGCACCCATCATTCCGATCTGGTCAGCTGCGATATTCGTGAACTTCGAGATGTTTGCAATCCACTGTCTAGCAAGCGCCTCGGTCGGGACTACCACTGCAACTTTTAGTAGCGGTTCTTCCTGCGCAGCTTCAGCCATTGCTGTTATCGCCAGCAGGGTTTTGCCACCCCCGGTAAACACCTCAAGGGAACCGGAAAATGGTTGTTGGAACCCCTTCACCCAGGCATCGACAGCCGCTAGCTGCCAAGGGACAAGCTCAAAGCCGCGGGTAACAAGGGGGGTATAGGCATCTACTTCTGCGGCGTCTTCTTCTACGTCCATCCGTCTCCATCGTCTCACTTGTGGGGACCATCCATGGTCAAGCAGCCGATTACGAACCTTTACACGTTAGTGATGGATTCTTCTTATAGCTCTGCAAGCAGATCTACAAGATCGTGTTCCCTTCGGGCCACCAACACATCGCGCTCCTCGGTTAGGTCGTGATTAATGGTTCCCTTCAGGCCCAGGGCATCAGCGAGCACTCGCTCAATGTCATGAGTTGATCCGGCTGAACCGACCAAAGCGCAGAGCTTGGCAGCTGGGTCTGTCGGGACTTCAGAGGAGCGAAGCAACGACACGTCGATTGAGGAGGGCGTGACTCGACGGATGAAGAGCCAATCACCTTCGTCGGCGTCAACCGATCCGGCAAGGGCTCTCAGACTGCCAATTGCCGGGTACTGCCCCCAGTGAAGATTAATTGTGCCAACCGGGGAATCAACCGAGCCCCGCCCTAGCGGTTCAACACCAAGGTGGACACCCATCGCCTCGGGGATCTGCCTGCCGCTTCCTCGAAGAACATCTCTGTCGACTTGGACTCTCATTGCCCAAACTCCGCCGACTACATAGCAGTGAGCAGTTGACTCCAAGGTTGCAGAGGGTACGTACGGCTGATCCTGGGGCCGCAGCATCACTCGGTCCCCATCCTTCAGAAAGGCCGGGTTGGTTGTGGAGTGAATAACTACTGACTGCGGGCTGATACCGAACTCCTCGGCGAGCTCCGCCCCGAGGACACTGATCGGCACGGGGCCCTCAGCCAACCTCTCAAGCATCGCGGGCACAATGCCCTGATACTCACCAAGGTCCCAGCTAGCCAGCGCATACCTTGCTTTCCCGACCCGGCTGATGCTCGCGCTCCCCTGAACTTGATTTGCCATTCCGCGGCTACTGGATGGCTGAACAATCTCAGCTATCTCGCCCATGAGCATTGGCCGACCCGTCATCTGCAACACTCGCTCGGCCTTCTCTGCCATGGATCCTGTCCAATCAAGTACCTGACCGTCCACAACTAGGAGCTTCGGGTTATTGAGTGCCTGTTCGACGTATTCGGACCGCACCCCTATTTCGGCAAGAGCATCCGAAACTGCATCTTGAGAGGCAACCCCGCCCTCTTGTGCTGAATCAAATGCAGCAAGAACACAGCTATCAAATTCGGCAAGCTCAGAAAAGACATACCAGTCGCCATCAAATTGATATGGGCCTGCCATGTAGAGGATCAATTGGTCAATTTGGTCTGGCGGGTACTGATCAAACAACTGTGACAGCAACTCGGCAGGTGCCGCAGCGCCCAGCCGCGCCCTTAAACGGTCCGCAGCCGCAACAAGTGCCTGCGCCTCGGGGCGAGCGAGCTCAATCCCCAGCTTCTCTTTGACGATCACCTCGATCTGCCTTACTCGCTCGCTGACTAGTCCTAGTTCGGCGCCAAGAACTGCCAGAGTTGGGACCTGTCGCTTATCAAAACTGAGAACTCGGTCAAGGATGATTCGCTCGCGGTCATCGAAACTTTCCAGCACGCGTTTCGCAACCAGCTCAGGGTCATACAGAGCTACCTGCTCCGGGTCCGAAAGCTCTAGCACCGACGTGGAGCGCAATGAGCTGAGCGCTCCAGAAGGAATACTCAGGTCAGCCGAAGCGGGGGCCAAGGCAGCAAGCAGAGCCTCAAACACCGATCCCGTTTGGCCCGTTGCAACTGCCCAAGAGGCAATCTCTTGAATTGCGCCTGAGACAGTCTTCGATTGCGTCGACTGCGTTGAGAGTGTGTTCCCAACTACCTCAACACCTTCCTGAGCGATGAGGGATGCAATGTTCGAAAGGACTTTCTTAGTTCGAATGGGTCCCACGTTGCGCACGAGTGCAATCTCTTGTTCCGTCATGCTCGCAATCGCTGCCCAACTCAGCCGATTGTGGCCCTCTAAGAAGCGATGCAGTGGGCCACCGAGCAGATCCTCCGAGGGGGTACCCAGCAGGTTCTCAATTCCTGGTAGCGCATCTTGGAGTAGCGCTTGGTCAAGTTTCATCCGGCGGAGTGTAGGTCTTAGGTAGGACAATTACCCCGGGGCACTGCCGGTGGGGATTCACGGCCGGTGAAAAATTCGGAGGCTCACGCCGTCGCATCGTTGGCAGCGGCTACCGCAGTAGCGATCGCACGAAGCTCACTGTATATGCAGGCAGCCGCCTGAAGAATCATCTTGTAACCTTCCTATTTCTGGATGGGAGGCTCAGTTGAGCGAAAAGGGTGCTGTGCATGAACCACTGTTCATCGTGGATAACAGCAAAGGTGGCCGGCAAGGACTGGAGTACCTCAAAGACTGGTGTCAACTTGCGGCTTCGGTTGACATAGCGACGGGGTATTTTGAGATCGGCGCACTGCTTGAGCTAGATGGCGAATGGCAGAAGCTCGACAAGATTCGAATACTTTTGGGCGACGAGGTGGGCGGCCGAACTAAGGCTGCCCTGCTGGCCGCGATTTCAAACAATGCAACCAAGGTGCTCGACGAATCGTTGACAGGCGACAAGGGCAAGAATCCCTTTCTGACTGGAACCAAGGCAATCGTTCAGGCCATCACCTCTGGCCAGATTGAGTGTCGTGTTTACAACAAGGACAAGTTCCATGCAAAGGCCTATATCACCCACGGGCGCATGGAGATTATTGGCTCACGAGCCCTCGTCGGTTCGTCTAATTTTACACGCCCGGGACTCACGCAAAACGTAGAGCTCAACATCATGCAAGAGAGCAGCAGCGAGGTTGCACAGCTTCAAGCATGGTTCGATAAGCACTGGGAAGACGGGGTTGACGTCTCCGAAAGCGTGCTCGCCACGATTGAGCGCCATACTCGCCCTTTCACTCCGTTTGAAATCTACGCTCGCTCCCTAAAAGAGCTGTTCGTAGGCCACGAGGAGAACGACGCCGACTGGGAACAACACCGTTCTGTGATGTTCCCCAAGCTAGATCTCTACCAGCAAGAGGCCTACTGGGCCATGCTTGGAATCGCCGAAAAATATCGCGGTGCATTTCTGTGCGACGGCGTTGGTCTTGGTAAAACCTTTGTTGGCCTGATGTTGCTCGAGCGACTCATCATGCGAGATAAGAAGCGGGTGGTGTTGTTCGCCCCTAAGGCCGTAGTGGACTCTGTCTGGACCCCAGAGATTCGCAAGCACTTGGATCACATCGGGGGCGTGTCAGGCATAGCGGACTACTCCAGTCTCAGCGTATTTAGCCACACGGACTTGACCCGAATTGGGGATTTCCCCGAGCGCTTTAGGCGAATCACTGAGCTCGCCGACGCCGTAGTCATCGACGAGGCCCACCACTTCAGAAACCGCGGGTCGCTCGGCCCCCTCGAAGACGAAGACGGTTGGGATGGACCCGACAAGCGCTCTCGCTACTACAGGCTGTTTGAACTGATCGCTGACAGCCCCACCAAAGAGCTGTTCATGCTCACTGCTACACCAATCAACAACTCGCTCAACGACTTCCGAAACATGGTTGAGCTCTTCACCCGCGGACAAGACGATTACTTTGCGCGCACCATTGGCGTCAACAGTCTCTCTGCGCGACTCAACGCCATCACGCGTGACATCCGGTTGCGGCATGAAGCTGAAGCTGCACAAGCGGCTAGGCGCGCTTCAGGTGCAATTGCCGCACCGCTCCAACGGGACACAACAAGGGTTGACGCAGTCGCAGGCGAGGAATCGCTTGGGAGTGTTATCGCCGAAGAGGAAATCGCCGATAACGCGGTGGAAGCGATTGAGGTGCTCTCGGCAGATGAGCTCTTCAAAAACCTGGTGGTGCAACGAAGTCGAGCCTATGCCCGGCAGAGTCAGATTCAAGAGACGGGAGCGGCAGCTGCGTTTCCTGAGCGCGATGACCCAAAGGTTGCCGAATATTCGCTAAAGAAGTCCTACGGCGTATTGCTTGACATGGTCGAGACGGCTTTTAGACGGGATCGCCCGTTGTTCTCGCTCGCCATGTATTACCCATTGGCCTACTACACGGGCCCCGACACCGATGTTGACCCATTTGAAAATGGGCGACAGCAACAAGTTGTCGGTCTGATTCGCACGAGTTTCCTGAAGCGATTCGAAAGCTCGGTGTATGCGTTTGAGCGCTCCTGCGATCGCCTGATGCGCAAGCTGATGGCTTTCGTAGAGGTTCACTCCGAAAGCGCTTCCGAGAGAAGTGCGTATGACGCTTGGCTGGGTCGACACGAGAAGCTCCTCGCCTATACCTCTGCGCGACGGCTTGACCTGTTCCCCGACACGAATGAAGACGAAGACGATGAAGATATCGTTCCTCCAGAGCTAGTAATCGCTGCTGAGCTGAAGCGCCTTGATCGAAGCGAGTACGACCTGCCAACGATGCTGGATGAGTCTCTTGAGGATTTGGAGCAGATTGCCAAGTTGCTTGAGGCCTCAAAGAAGCTCACCCCAAAGAAGGACGACAAGCTCAACGCCTTGCTGAAGCTGCTGAAGGGGAAGGCCGTTGACGGCAACAAGGTGCTGATCTTTACCGAGTACGCAGACACTGCCCGGTATCTGAAAAAACACCTGATCGCTGCAGGAATAGTCGGTGTAGCTGAAGTTGACTCGGGTGTAGCAGGTGACAGGACCGAAATCCTGCGGCGGTTTTCTCCCTATTACAACGGGACCTCTTCCGGAGAGCTTGCCGCTTCCGGTAAAGACGAGATCACGGTGCTGATCACGACCGATGTTTTGTCTGAGGGCCTCAACTTGCAGGACGCCTCGCGAATGGTGAACTACGACATTCATTGGAACCCTGTGCGACTCATGCAGCGCATCGGGCGAGTTGATCGCCGCCTCAATCCAGAGGTCGAGGATTTGATGGTTCGGGACCATCCTGAGCTGAAGAAGGATCGAGGGCGCATTCGTTTTTGGAACTTTTTACCCCCCGCTGAGCTCAACAGCATCCTGAGCCTGTATTCCAACGTGACCAAGAAGACTCTGTTGATCTCGGAGACACTGGGGATTGAACATGGCCTCCTCCTCACGCCAGATGACAAGTTCGGAATCCTGAAAGAGTTCAGCCATCAGTATGAGGGCAAGATAAGCCCGATTGAGGAGCTCCACTTGGAATATCAGCGACTCCTTCGCGAGCATCCAGAGCTTGAAGGACGCCTCACTGCACTCCCTGCGGGGATATTCAGTGGCCGCAAGCCAACCGATACGGGAACCAGCGGCGTGTTCCTATGCTTTCGACTACCTGCGCTCGACCCGACGCTTGAAGAGTTCACCCTTGATGCCGGTGTCACCAAGTGGTACCTACTCCCTGCTGGATCCGAGGAGATTCTTGACGACGCCGCCTTGATCGCCGGACACATCAGGTCTGAGCCAGACACTCCCCGTCAGGCGAGCGGGCGCGACGCAGACCTGATCGCGATTCGCGACAAGGTCCTCAAGCACATCAAGAACAGTTACATGAAGCGGCTCAACGTCCCGATGTCGGCACCCGACCCAGTCTTGGTCGCATGGCTTGAACTGACCGTGGCCTGACTATGGCGGACATCACTGGGGAAGAACTCCGGCAGGTCCGTTCGCTTGATGAGGTCATCAAGCTGCTGGCCGATGAGCTTGATTGGCCGATCCCCGAGGACGGTTTGGAAGAGGCGACTTGGGATTGGGAGTCCGAGGAGCTAGGAATCCCCGCAGACCAGGTTCCCAAGCTGAACTCCTTTCGGCAGCTTCCACCACTGGTGACCAACCAGCCGTGGGCTGTGTTCTTCCTGGAGTTCAAAGGTCCGCGCCTGCCGCTGACCACCCTGCGACGCCTGCTTGACAAGCTCGTGACTCGGAAGCGTCAGTCAGGCGACGGCTCGCGGGCATCCTGGAAGCTGAACGATCTTCTCTTCATCATCACCACCAGCAGTGGCGAGTCGGTGGAACTCCACTTCCTCGCATTCTTTGACCAGCCGGGGCACAACTCCGAAATCCGCTCCATCCCTTGGCGACCCGGTCAGTCACCAGCGCAGCACCTCACTCGAGTTGCCACCGAACTGCTGCCACATCTCTCCTGGCCAGAGAATTCGGCCGACTCGGAGGAGTGGGGCGAGCAGTGGCGAGCCGCGTTCAAGCTCAGGCACGGCGAAGCGATCCGAACGGTCGGCAAACTCGTCGACCGAATGGCGTCGACCGCCAAGCAGATCCGGGTCAGCGTGGAGGTTGCGCTTGCGGCCGAAGAAGGAAGAGGACCCTTCACCGATCTGCTTAACGAGGTGCGGACCCAGCTGATCGGATCAGTCACACCTGACAGTTTCGCAGACATGTGCGCACAGACGCTTGTATACGGAACCTTGACTGGGCGTGTTACCGATCCAGAGTCATTCGGCGCGAGTCCAACTCTGTCGGCGGTGCCTCTCGCCAATCCGTTCCTCGCATCTTTCTTCGAGTCCGTCCACGACCATGCCGCTGAATTCGCAGATGACGATGGACTAGAGCAGCTGGTCGCTGACCTCAAAGCTTCCGAAATTGAGGCCGTTCTGGACCAGTTCGGGTCGACCGCTCGCGGCGGCGATCCGGTCATCCACCTCTACGAGGAGTTTTTACACCAGTACGACCCCGAAGCGAAGATACAAGCGGGTGCGTTCTACACGCCCCAAGCTGCGGTCCGCTTCATGGTCCGAATGTGTGACGCCGTGCTCAAGGATCGACTCGGACTCCCCCTTGGTGCTGCCGACGGAACCACGTGGGGCGAGATCTGCGAACGCCTCGGCCGCCAAGTGCCGGGCGCAATCGACCCGGGCCAACCGTTCGTCTCGATGCTTGATCCCGCCACCGGGACGGGGACGTACCTAGTGGAGTGGATCCGTCAGGCTCGTGCCTCGTTCTTGGCGAGGAACCCGGCATCAGGGTGGCCCGATCACGCCCGGGCCGTCGTCCTGCCACACCTGAGGGCACTTGAGCTCATGCTGGCGCCGTACGCAGTGGCTCACCTGAAGACCGCTCTGGAGTTGCACGGCGACGGCATCGACGGCGCTGAGCTCGGCATCTACCTGACCGACACCCTCCAGCGCGGTGGAGCGGGACAGCTGAGCCTGCAGCCCGATGCGCTGTCAGTCGAGGGCGAGCGTGCGAACGAGGTCAAGCGCAACTCGCTCACGACGGTGTGCATCGGCAACCCACCCTACGACCGGGTTGCCAAGGGGGTGGGTGGTGGATGGATCACGGACGCCTCGGCGGGCCGGAGTCTGTTCGACGACATTCTGGATCCAGCGAAAGCCAACACAATGTTCAGCCATCAGGCGAGCCTCTACAACAAGTTCGTCTACTTCTGGCGGTGGTCACTCTGGAAGGTGTTTGAGGATCGGCCCGGCCTGCCTGGTGTCGTGTCGCTCATCACCCCGAGTTCCTGGCTCACGGGCCCAGGCTTCATGGGACTCCGCGAGCTGGTTCGTCAGCTGGCTGATGACGTCTGGGTGGTGGACCTCGGTGGCGACAACCGGGGCACGAGGCGCGAGGAGAACATCTTCGACATCGAGACGCCGGTTGCGATCGTGACTATCTGCCGATCTGGAGCAGGCGACTTGAGTCTGCCTGCATCGGTTCGATATCGGCGCTTCTCGGGCACGGCCGAGGAGAAGCTGAATTCCCTCGCCTCCTCCAGCGCAGATCTCGACAGTTCGGACTGGACGGAGGTCAGCGGTGGACCGCACAGCCCCTTCACTCCGTCGAGCGGAGCGGCGGGCTGGACTGAACACCCCGCATTGATCGACCTGCTCCCTTGGCAGCAGCCGGGCTGCAAGTTCGGGCGGACGTGGCCCATCGCTCCCGACTCCGAAGTGCTAACGCAGCGATGGGACCGGTTTACCGATTCCGATGATCCAGCGGACAGGGCCACCTGCTTTGTGACCCCGACAAGTGGTCGGCGGGTCGACACCAGGGTGGGAGGTCTGAAGCGTCTCCTCGACGAACCGGTGGGCGGATCGCCCCCAAGGATCGTGAGGTACGGCTACCGCTCATTCGATCGTCAGTGGGCCTTCGATGACCCGAGGATGGCAAAGACCGAAAGCCCGTCGCTCTGGGCAGCGATGCCCCCGAGTCAGGTCTTTCTCGTCTCAAAGCCGACTCATCCACTAGGGGGCGGCCCAGCAGCAACAGTGACCACTGCCGTACCCGACCTTCACTACTTTCGCGGATCGTTCGGAGGAAAGGACATTATTCCGCTCTATCGGGATGCCGCTGGAACACCTAACGTCGATCCGGCTACGCTAGAGGCGATAGGAGCGGTTCACACTGCGTCCGACCCATCAGCGATGGCGTCTTCGCCAGAGGATCTCTTCTCCTACTGCTATGCCGTGCTCGCCGGCGCTAATTACACGGAGCGGTTCGTCGATGAGCTGGAGACCCCGGGGCCGCGAGTGCCATTGACTGCTGATCCGCAGCTGTTTGAGGAGGTGGCGCAGTTCGGCCGCCGGCTTCTCTGGCTGCACACGTTCGGTGAGCGCTTCGCCGACGGAGTCACTGGATCCGTTCGACATGAGGACGTCAGGGTGGTGGTGCCCGTCACTCAGATTCCAGCCACTCCGAAACAGGTCGGGTACGACGCCGACCGACAGCAGTTGATCGTCGGTGACGGTCGTATCGGTGGAGTGGCGCCCGAGGTGTGGGAGTTCGAGGTCAGCGGCATGCCGGTCCTGAAGAAGTGGCTCGGTTACCGCACGGCGAAGGGTGCCGGGAAGGCGACCAGTAGCAAGTCGCCGCTTGACCACATCCGACCCACGGAGTGGCTTGAGGAGTGGACCGAAGAACTGTTGGACCTCGTCTCGATCCTCCGAACGACGCTCGAGCTCCAGCCCGTGGGCGTGGACCTGCTGGACCGGGTCTGCGCGGGTCCGCTGATCGCCGCGTCCGACCTTCCGCCGGTCCCGCCCGAACTCCGTAAACCACCAGAGGCGCCCAAGGCGCCTCGTCAAGCCGCACTAGGGATCTGATGCCATCAGCCGTTACTAGCCCAAGGGGACAGGACCATGCCCGAACTTATTGAGATAATCGATCTATTGGACCGCAACGATGTACTGAGTCTTGACGACCCCGTCCAGCCGTGGCCTAGCATCGACGAAACGGAAGAGGTCGAGATCAGCGAGGTGGACTGGGGTCAGCTGTTCCCCGGCAGGGTAATTGATCGAGGTAACGAGGACTGGGACCTGTACGGCGGCGGCGACGACTGGTCACTGCCGGAGGAGGCCTTGGATCGGATCCGCTCAGGCAGGAATCCGGGAACCGGGGAGCGATCGAACGGCGTCCCTGGGTGGGATGTCTGCGCTTGGTACCAGCCGATCCACTTCCAAGGGTTCGACTGGGGCATCTATATCTACGACCACTGCATACTAGACATCGCCGCAGCGGTGTACCGGCGGCTCGGGAGCCCGACCCTGAGCATGACGTTGGCCAAGGCCTTGGTGCGGGCAGGTTTTGCAGCTCTCTTCCTGCACGAGCAATACCACCACAAGGTCGAGTCCGCTGCTATCCGGATGCTTATCGTGCAGCAATCAGATATCTACCTGCGGTACATGGCCCGTGTGTACATGGTTGCCGATGGCACCGATGACCAGCTTGAGGAAGGCCTAGCCAACGCCGACTCTTTCTACCGCCTTGATAGTGACCCATACAGCTCCTGGCTCGGGACGGCGGTCCGCTCAGCCCTCAAGCAGCACCTGCGGGACTCCTTCCGCATCGCGCCCCCCGGGTACGGCCTAGCCGAAGACATCGTCGAGTACGGCACCTTCAGCTCCGACCAGTGCGAGCTCCTTGCACGACTCCAAGAGGGGACACTCAACCCGGTGCGCTCAGTGCCGGACGACTTCGTGATCGCCACCCACCTGACGCACTCGCTCTTCTCCGTTCGTCAGGACCTCTGGTCAATCAGCAGCCGCGGGAGCTCCCCGCTGCTCCCGACTAAGGGCCTCTCACTGCCCCAAGTCTCGACCCGCACTGTGGAGCGACTTCTGGCCGAAAAAGGATGGGTCTTAGTCAAGGGACGCGGGAAGGGATCCCACCGAATGTACCGGGTGGACGGTGCCCGGCCCATAGTGCTGCCGGACCGCAAGGATCTTTCTCCGGCCGTCCTGCGCAATACCGCCAAAGCACTCGGCATGAAGAGCGCGTCAGATCTGGTTGCGGCAGCAGGGGGTGGTTGACATGGCAGAGATAAGGCACATACCTGGCGGTGAGGGATACGCCAACGACGGCGAAGAGCGGGTTGTTGACGCTCTCGCCGCAGCGCTCCCCGAGGGCTACGTGATATTTCCAAATATCCAGGTAGTGACACGCGATCGCGTGGATGACCTAGATGCAATTCTTGTAACCCCTGATCTGGTTTACGCCATAGAGATTAAGGACCTAGCAGGATCCGTAAGCGTGCAAGAGCAGCGCATGGTGGTTGATGGAGACAATCGCACCAACCCTTACGTCTTAACGAACTACAAGGCTCGCAGGATCAGCGGGAAACTCAGTTCCGATCGCCAACTTGCTCAAGCCCGAGTCTGGCCGCTAGTTATTCTTGCGCGGAAACCCCGCATGCTTCAGATCGACCCGCTGATGACACATCGGGTGGTTGAAATTGCTAGAGCACTAGAAATTTTGGGAACCAGACCACAGGGCGCTTCAGATCCAGGGCTGCTAGAGGGAAAACTCGAACGTGTCCAAAACGCTCTAGATCTCAAGCCTCGAGAACTAGCGCGCAAACTCGGGCAGTACCGCACCGACCGGGTTCTCAGTCGGACCGCTGAGGAAGAGGTCTACGAAGGGCACCATGAAATCACAGGTCAGGCCGTTCGTCTGAGACGGTTAATTTTCGATCCGGGCACGCAAAAGGCCGACAGAAAAGCAAAAAAGAAGTCAGCACTTCGAGCGTTTGAAGTTGCAGGAGTTCTAGATGACTCCTCCCACCTTATTGAACCGGGAGAGGTATTTAAGACTGACGATGGATCCCTCGTCATCACCTCGCCGATAAATGAAATGGTCTCACTTGAGGAATGGGCAGCAGCCAGCGAAATCACCGAGACACAACGCCGGAGCATTATCTCTGACGTGGCTAGCGGCATCGCAACGCTGCATCGAGCCGACCTAGCGCACCGCCGGATCTCGCCACAATCAATACGAATCACCCCGAACGGTTTAGCCAAGGTTGGCCAGCTCGGCTCGATCCGCCTACCAAACAGTTCAGGTAAGACCGTGATTGCTGCTGAACTCGACCCATTTTTTGCAGCACCAGAGTCCCTAGACAACGCAAGCGAAGGCATTCCGCTTGATCTCTTTGCTCTGGGCAAACTCATTGAGTGGCTCTGGCCACAAGAGGCCAACGATGAGGGTCGCCCAACACCAATCCTGCCGATCCCTGAGGACCTCGCTGCTCTTGCAGCTTCGCTCACCGCCTCAAATCCACAGGATCGCGAGCCGAGCGCTGCTGATGTGGCAATGCGCTCGCACGCCCCAACTCCCCCGCCAGAGCCCGGCACACCGGAACCTTCTCGAACGCCCGGGGTGGTTGTGGACTCATTCGAGCTTCAGAACGCTCTGCTTGGTGCAGGCGATGATGTTTGGCAGGCCCGTGACCGTGTGACAGGAATGGACTGCGTGCTGAAGTTCTTCCCAGGTGAGGGCGGGGTCCTTTCTGCTAGCAATCAACACCGCCTGCTGAAACAGATCAACCACGACAATGTGGTCAAGATTCGCCACGTCGGGCTCAGGCGAGATGGGGCCTTTCTCGTGACTGAGTACCTTGAAGGGACTGATCTCGCCTCGGCACTTAAGTCAGGCGCCGAATTTGATACTGATACAGCTGTGGGGTTGATGTCTGGGCTACTTCAGGCCCTCGTCGTGGTGCACGAGGCTGAAGGCAAACCAGCGCATCGAGACCTCAAACCCGCCAACCTCGTTTTGTCTGAGGGACGCCTAGTGCTCGTGGACTTTGACCTTGCAGTGGCTCCGGGTGCCGACCAAGTAGGTGGATCACCAAAGTACTTACCACCAGATGTTGACTACCACTTGTACCCGCATGATCGTGATCTGTATGCGGCCGGCCTGGTGTTTCATGAGCTGCTAACTGGCGCTCCGGTAAAGGGGCTTCAGAAAGAACCCCTGATCAACCCAGATGTTCCAGAATCGCTCGCCGAGTTTGTAGCTAAGGCAGTCGCTCCACAGCGGACCCAACGCTTTACGTCTGCTTTAGAGATGCAGGCGGCATTTGACCTTGCAGTGCGGGCTCTGGGTGGTTGGCGGCTAGGTGATCTGGTCATCGAGCCCACCGAACAATTCCAGCAAGAGAATGTTCCGCCCATGGGCAAGGGTGATCCGATCCCGCTGATGAATGTTGAGCGTTTCCGGGTCACACTTCCTGATGCTGGCACTCTGATTGTCGACCTTGTGAGGGAACCCAATGGGACTGGCTGGGTCCACACAAGCAAAACCTTTGGTGCTGTTCCCGTTCTGGAGCGCCTAGAGCAGGGTCTTCGCATGGGGATCATTAGTGATCCTTCGGTCGGACTCTGGGCTGAGCTTCGTCAGGCTCGCTTGCAGCCATCACGAAGTGCTCACTGGTCAAATCTCTTCCAAGCGTCATTAGCAGAGTTGAATGAGGGAGCCGGTGTGGACGTAACCGCAGTGATCGCTGAGTCCTGCGGTGGCGCAGTTGGTGAGCGGTCAGCCATCCTCGGCGACAGTGGGCGCCGGCGGCACTACCAATGCGCCACGTTCACTGATGATGCTGCCGCTGGACCGCTAACTGCCTACCTAGTGACAAGGGTGTTGCCGCTGCTCCGAGCGGCACGAACTATTCAGACAATGGCGAGCGAATGACACTCGAACTCTTCAGTGATGATGGAACGTCTCTCTCGGCGGCTTTCGAAATCGACCGCTCGTCAATAGAAGTGATTCTGCATTCGAGGTCTGGATCAAATCCTCCGCTGAACCCGGACTACTTCTCAGCTCTCGAACTGCTCTTGGAACGGCTCCAACAATATGGTGCCGTAATCGAAGATATCCTCGTGGACTCTAAGGTTGCCTTGAAGCTTCCAATCGAAGCGCGACGTCTCCGTCTGGACTACCCCGTCTACTTGGCGACTCACACCGACATACCGTCACTCCGCAAGGAAATTTGTGCCGCTCAGAGAACGGTCGCCCAGAGACCTGGGGCCAAGGGCGGCAACAACCACAAACGGATCCGTCTCAGGGTCAGACTTCCGTCAGACCTCAATGACCAATGGCTCCGGGGTACAGCGCCACCTGATCCCCCTGCCGCTCAGTCCAATCCAAGAAGTTCCACCACCTGAGCAGGACTCAGAGCTTCGAGCGAAGTAGTGCTCAGGATAAAGTTGACACGCTTTAGCGCTTTTCGCCTCGCCTTCTCCTTCAGACCCTTGAGCTCCTCCATTATTGCGATAGCAGCTGAGGGATCGAGACCCATCTTTCGCTCGGAAACACCGACCAGCAGGTCTGGGATTTCGAAAACGGTCGCCACCTTTGTGTAGTCGCCGCTGACGGAGAAGGCGGTGTCTGCACCCCAGTAGAGACGAGCTAGGGCGTTCCGGGAACGCCCTACGAGGGAATCTTGTCCAAGGAACCTAACGAGCTTCGCTCCTTCAAGTGTTCCAGCCAAATCTCTGTCTGCGCCGTCAGCCCACCGGGCTAGCGTGTAGTCCGCGTACTCGGCCAGACAGAGCCAGTGCCAAGTGCGCGGATCCAAAAGTGTCCTTCTGCGAACTCCAATGAGGGACTGATGAAGCACCTTTGCGAGCTCCGCATCAGAACCTGCGGTGAGAATTGCATCCTTGACGAGTAGCTGGTCGACTTGACGTCGGAAATCCGCCAAGTCTGCATAATCACCGGTTGGCTCCCCAGTCAAAGTGGCAGGGTCGACTATCAGCTGCGCCACCTGCTCGATAGCTAGGGGGGAGGGAACTCTCATTAGGACGGGCATAGTCATCTCAGTCTCCGAGGGCGTCTTGGGCGAGTAGTTCGAAACGACGGCGCTGATTCAGCTCTTCTGATATCAGCCTGTCTAGACGCCCCAGAATGTCTACCTCGTTAGTCTTTGCGGCTGCAGCAAGTTCCGACATGGCGGTAACTGGGTCCGCTTCTCCTGCAAGGCGCGGTGCCCACGCCTCGAGCACCGCTCGCTGCCAAGCGGCCATCTCGTTTAGCAATTCGTCCGCCTCCAAACTGGGGTCGAGAACAGCTTCTGCCCGCAGCGCTGCAAACGACACACTTATCAGAGTTGTCCACACGGCCGTAGCAATGCTGGCGAAAGCCACGTCTCTGAGCCTCGCCTTTTTACCCCTCGTGGCCTCGCTGCGCAGGATGTCATAGGCAGCTGCGCTACTTGAGTTCAGTAGCAACTTTGGCCGTGCGTCGATCTCTAGAGCGTGGAGAGCATCGTTGGGTAGGCCGGCATCCTCTTCAAAGTTCCGCCACTCAACCTCCAGCATCGATCCGCCGCTAAACGACTCGGGGGTGTCGAACAGTAATGCAAGCGGCGATCCCCAGGTGAGAACGGAACCTGCCGATTTCGCCAAGCCGGGCTCGGCGGCGAGGTCGGACCTTAAGAGGAGCACGGGCTTGAGCTCGAGCTTGCCCCAGTTATCATCGACCTCAAACACTAAATCGAAGGTGTGGTCCAAGACCCCGTCTGGAGCGGCGTGAATTCTGCGACGGCGATTCTTGATGGAGAACTCTCTGATTCCTAGGCTCACCGAGGTGAAGGGGTCAGACCCAGCAGGCAAGAGTTCCTTCACCGTTTCCGGAGCGATCGAGCACCGAACAGCGATCTGGAACGTTGCGCCAGCCGACTCCGTTAGTTCACGTAGATCGAATTGAGGCCCTAGTAGTTCATCCTCAAGACTTGTCGACAGCACTTGGACGGTTATCGCCTCTGGCACGACCTTGTACGGGTAGAGAAATTTGGTCGCCATTAGTCATTCCTCGTAGCTAGTAGATCTACGCGCAGTCTGGATCGCTCAGCAACACTCCGGCTCTGGTCATCGACTGACCCGGTAACTGTGATTCGGACCGAGGTTTCTCCCAAGACCACAGCGTTAAACTTATTGCCAGCGATAGCTGCAGGTTTAGTGAGCTGAGCGGACGTAATCGCAGAGATCAGAACAGGCGAACCTGCTCCGCTCTCCGAGTCGACGAGGAGTGTTCCGGAGACAGTCCAACCTTTGTCGGTCTGCTTCTTGGGACCGTTCACCGTTGCCTCGACGATCCAAATTGGATACTCGAACGACTGGTGATGCACCAAGAAACTGGACCCCTCAGACGACGAGCTTCCATCGCCCGGCAGTCGGAACATCTTTGCAAGCCGCTGGGGACCAGATACAGCGTTCGCTGGAGTGGGCTTGCACATCTCGTTAACGTGGTGAGAGGCGTTATTAAACAGTTCCTCTAGCTGCTTGCCTGCGCCGCGAAAGTACTCTGACTGGAGCCTATTCGTACCCTTCTCCCACTTATCGTGCGCCGGCGGTTCACAAGCACGCAGGAAGGCTTCGATGTCGTCGTCCGACAGCTCGTCCCCATGAGCGGTCCCAGCTTTCAGCACTCCGACCCACCCATCCCCTCCATACTGGCCACCCTTCGGCCTCCAGTATTCGACGACCATGAGTGCACCGCGGACTAGGGCGACCCGCTCGCTGTCAGCTGCAGGCGTTGGCGTCGATCCACCCGTTCGATGCACGCGGACCTTAACTTGGCCAACCTTGACGCTCGTGCCTGAATCGGACCGGCGCTTTGGCGGCGTAATAGCTACCGAGCGCTCGGCAGTTTCCTCTGGCTCAATAGCGTGTTCGCCTGAGGCGGGATCCTTCCACGCTGAAATAAAGGCAGCAACAGAGGCGTCCGGACGAACGTTCTCCTCCATGGTGATTGCGCCACTCTCGAACACGCGAACCTCGGCGCGTAGCCGGTCTTCAGTAAGGCTCGGCCAGAACCACTTGCGGATGGAACTAGCCGTGTCGCTGGCAATCTCTAAGAGTGCCCGGGGTTCTTCCTCGGAGGGCTCGAAGAACCACGGAATGACTACCGTGGTACCGAGCTCTGATCGTTCCAAAGCAGTGCTACTGACAGCCGACGTCGCAGCATCCCCTCGGACCGATTCAGCGCGGTCTCCCGATTTATTGGGCGATCCCCACCACCCGCTGCCCTTGCAACGCTCGCCCGAAGGCATCAGGTGGTACGGGAGATCGGCTCGGACTATAAACCGAAGCGGATCAGCGGACGGGGGGTGGACGCCAGGAACCCAAGGAACAGAGGAAAATGCGGCAGTTGCAATGCTCGAAAAGGCCCAGAGAACTGCCTTACCCAAGCCGTGTGACCCGCCGCCCATCGCCTTGTCATGAGTAGTTACCAGCCGGTGCCTGCACAGTGGTGCAAAGTTGCCGTCAACGGAATCCTCACCGCCGAACAGGCCCTTAGTTCCGAAGTCTTTGATGGCCAACACCCGCAATGGGGCTCCGGACGCCTCGCCATCGAGAGTGTCCTGCACCCTGCCTGCGATCAAGCTGGCCGACTTGGCTACAGCCCCTAAGTGTGGTTCAAGGTGGCCCCACCCGAGCGCCAACAAAAGTTGTTGCTTTGCATCGCCAGTCAGGTCGTGGAACTCGAAAACGATGTGCGCACTGTCGTTACCTGGCAGGCGCTGGTCGTTCGAGTTCTGGATCGCCTCCCGAACCAGAGTGTCGAGCTTCCGCGGGAACACGTACTGGGTTACGTCCCCGCCTGTGATCTCCCCCGACGGAGGAATAGGGTCAAAAATCCAATTAAGTTCGCTCACTACCCCTCTTCCAGATGACCCGCCGGCCTCTCTGCTTCTCCCTTTCTTATGTTAGCAGCACGGGTTACCCCGCTGTGCCAATGCCACTCGGTTTTGGTGCTGCACTTTCGGCTCTTGGACCCGGCTGGAACTGATTGCCCGGGCCAAGTGTCCCGCAAAGCCAAATTGATCTCGGGCCATCAGCGCAACCTGTAATCAGGAGCTGCGAACCGGCTGATCTCCTAAAGCGCCGGCCCAAATTGCCTCATACAGCTGCACCCAGCGTGCCGTGTCTTCAGCCGTTACGCGCTCGCGCAAGAAGCCAACGAACACGCTCTTGGCAAGCATGGTCAGGTCGTAATGCCACCCGGTATCGGGTCTGGGTCGCTTCACCTTGCCCTTGAGGTAATCCATGTCTGGGTTCTCGGCGAAAAACGTTTCGTACAGGTGGTCTGGCCACAGGTCTTCAGCCTCATAGGGGAAGGTCCTATGCCCTCCCTCAAACACTCTCTGGTAATTGAAGAGCCGCTTGTTCTCACCCCAGTCTCCAGTCTTGGAGCGAATCTTGCGCAACATGGCCATTGCCTCCTGGCCGGGTTCATCGTTATCGAAGAGGGCTGCCACCGGCGTAGCCGAAACCGACCGAGCCAGAAGTGCCTGCATGACTGCCATGCTGGCTCCACCGCTGCCGTCGGGGCTACCTGCTCCCCCCTCAAGAAACGCAAGGCCCTCAAGCAGGTCTGTCCGCCCAGCCGCCTGCAGAGCAATCTCGGCATAAACCTGATCCGTCCCGCCTTCTACCACCACCGTTAGTTTCGTGTCCTCCGACGCAGCTGCAGCACTGCGATCAAGCCATTCAACAAACAGCCGGTCTCGGAACAACCCACCGAGCACCTGAGCGTGCGGCTCATCTCCCCGCGCTTGGTCATTGAGCGCCGTCCCTCCGTTAGGAAGCTTGGCTAGGGCAAATACTTTCGCTTGAGGGTCTCTCGACACAATGTAAGGAGAATGGGTTGAAACCAGAAGGGAGATGTCATCACGCACCGCCAAGGCCTCTAGGTCCACCCGTAAGTGCTCTTGGGCTGCAGGGTGCAAGAAGGATTCTGGTTCCTCAACGGCAAACAACATGGATCGCTTACCAACTTCAGCAAAGTGCCGAAGTATCGAGATGATCAAGCCACCGCGCACACCAGTTCCCTTTTCGCCAAGGTCAGTAATGGCATTGTCTGACACCCTTACCTGCATCTTCGCCAGGGTCTCTTCCAAACTAAGTACGTTGGGTAGCAGGTCCACAGATGCAATTTCTGGGAATAAGTCTCTGAGCTCGTCCCCGATCCGACCAGCTAGCGGCTGCAACAGCCCTTCTTGGAGTTCCTCCAAGTACTGCGTGCGTGATTCTTCAGCACCTGTGTAGGCCTCCTTCAGGTTTTCTCGCAGCACATTGTGAAGAATGTCTCGAAAGTTCCCCTCCATCAGACTTTCTAGAGACTGCCCGCTGCTGATCATCACGAAGTGGAAACACTTGTGAAACTGCGAAAGCGCCTTTATGGAAATCGGGTCATCAGTCGCGAGCTTTCTTGCGCCTCCGCCGTTGGCCACAAAGACCTCATGACGCGTGCCTTGCGATTCAGCCGTTCCATCGATCGTGACGCGCAACTTAACTATCCCTTGCGATGCAAATGTCTTCTTGATCTTGGGCATCACAGCTCGCTCGTACGCTTCAAGATGCTTCAGAAGTGTTCGCTCGCGCGATTCCATTCGCTTAGTTGGAACCCTAAAGGTGAGCGTCACAACGGGTTTGGACCAAGTCGTGGCACTTGGCATGTCCGTCATTCGATTGAACTGAAAATCGGGATCAAGTGCCAGCGCTAAGGCACGAAACACGTTGGACTTTCCAACGTTGTTTGGTCCGGTGATGGCATTCATTCCGGTTCCGAGATCAAGCGTGAAACTCGCGCGGCCCTCGTAGTCATGGAATAGCGAACGGTAATTCTTGATCTCAATTTTCTCGAGCTTCATATAGTTGATCTCCCTGAGTCCCCGGAGCGGCAGCACCGCCGAGGCGAATCTACTCGGCATGAGATCTCTTGGCCGGCTACAACATTTGCGTTAAGGAGGCCAAAGGAGAAACACAGGCGGAGGTGAAAACTCCGGTGCGATAGCTTTGTAAGTTGAGGAAGGAAGAGAGTCATCATGATGGAAGACACGGATGACGAGATCGCGAGAGCAACTCGACGCGATGAATCCACTGCAGCAAAAGCACGGATCATCCAAAGCAGGACTTCTTGCGCTGCCGAGGACGCACGAATGTGGGCTGCGACCACTATTGGACCCTATGACGCAGCCAGATACATCACTGAAGGTTTAACGATTGAAGCCGCCCTTGCGATTCACCCCGACCGTTTGGAAGAAGCTGAAAAGAGCCGAGGACGGGATCGAGACTCAAGAGAGAAACTTCGGCTCGCCACTCGAAATGACCTCATCAGGACTGACCCGTTTGCGCTGGTTGAAATTGAGGACTCGAACCACAGAGTTTTTTTCGAGCAACACACAAGCGAAGCCCAAGTTCGGAGATGGTTTCGTTGGGGGTACGACATTGAAGACGTCGCACAACTCGTGTACGACGGAACCCCGCCCGAAGACATCCGGCCCGACTGGAGCGATTGTCCTCGGGTTAAACGCGGACCCGCTATCACTGAACCATACGTCCCAGTCCGACTACCCGAGACGAGAGATGATCCGATCGCTGTCGGCTTGGGAGATTTCCACTTCAAGAACCTCACACTGCCTCCTATCGATGTGCCAGCAATCCTTATCCGGCGCACTTCGCTCAAGCAGGTCAACGGATCCTCCCCCGTGCCACAAGCAGCGATGCTCTTGCCAGGCATTGACGGCAATATCGAACTCATATCATCTCGGGGGAGCGCCAGAGTTCTAGCAACGTCAGATTTCGGAGCGGCTCTCCACTCCTGCGGAGTTTGGGGTGAGCTGCACCAACTGACCGCAACCGAAGTGTTTATTCGAGGCAACGTCGGAATCACACTCAGCCACCTGCTCACCTGCCTGAGGGTCCGGAAAGGCGAGAACCGAGACCAACTGGGATTCGATCAGTGGGACACCGAAGATCTCCATCCTGCTCTAGAGAAACTAGTCCTAGCTATCGACGAGTTCAGCTGCGAAGGCCTCGAAGGACGATACCTATCGGTAAACCTTCAACCAATCGGATTTTTCAACATTGTCGGCACGAGACGCACTGCGCTGCTGCCACTCTCCGGGGGCGAATTCCCTCAAACGAGCTGGGCTGGTCTCACTTTCGAGAATGAGGATTCAATGGTTAGCGGGCCAGCGGATACCTGTGCAATAGGGCCAGCAGCAGATGGTTTGGTCGCTGAATTTGTTGATCAGGACACCTGGGGAAGGGCCTACGAGCTCACTAGAAACGCCCTGACAAACCATCAGCGATTGCGGCGGATTGCTGACTGGGTTTGCTCCTCCGGCTACCACGGAATCGCAGCTTTGGCCATTGAGATTCTGACTGTCCCTGACCGTCGCTACCTAGAGGTTTGGGGTGACACCTTCATAAGCGTTACCGACGACTTCTTCGGGGCCGACGGGTACGAGGGTGTGCACTGCTCGCTCTTCATAGACGTTGCAAATAATGAGCGCTACGAATTCTTTCGACTCATGCGGGCACATGGGATGAGTGATGAAGTGGATGCTGCACGATTTCCGCGAACCCCTGAGAGCCTTGCGAAGAAGTGCCGGATGGCCGAGGAGCAATAGGTTTTGGCAGACCGGGATTCCCCGTAGGAGAAGCGACTCTTGCTTTCCGGGACAACTAGGTAGCTCGTGACCACCACGTTGAGGGCAGACCCTCCGCTGGCTGCTGGAACTGCCCCAAAGGGTCTTTCGGCCCAAATACCGAAGTGAGCTGCTGTTGTCTGGCCCTTTCCCGTCCCCATGTACCAAGATCACCTCGTGACAAACCGCAAGCTCTCGCTCAAACCCTCTGATCTGTTCGCTGCCGCTCTTCACGCCGTGAAATCTCACCCCCTAATCACGGTGCTGTGGGTGGCGCTAGCTCTGCTGGCGATTGGGATCTCTATCTACGGTGGCCTGCAGCCCGTTGTGACGGTCGCGCTGTTGGGGATGGTGGGAGCGGGAGCGCTCCTGTTGTGGGTGCTGTGGTCTCGCCGCCAACCTGCTGACACGCCAATCGCAACCTCTACAGCCGGACGCATGGGAGTGGTTACCGTGTTGATCTCGGGCGTGTTGACCTTTGGCATCATTCAACTCGTGCCGTACGGCCACGCTCACTCAAATCCGCCAGTCACGGGCGAGCCGAAGTGGGCTACCCCTGAGACGCGCCAGCTCATGGTGGACTCTTGCTTTGCTTGCCATTCCAATGAGGTGGAGTACCCGCCGTACGCCTCGATTGCGCCAATCTCTTGGGAGGTTCAGCACCACGTCGAGGAAGGCCGCGATGCGGTCAACTACTCGGAGTTTGCAACCAACCCGGGCGAGGCGGAGAACACAATCGAGGTGATTGAGGAGGGGTCGATGCCACCTGCGTATTTCACCAGATTTGGTCTTCACTCCGTTGCGAAACTCTCCCCTGAGCAGACGAAACAACTCCTTGAGGGCTTGCGGGCGACACCCGGCATGAGCGAAGGCGGTTGAGCCGCTACCCATCCGGCTCCAATTCGTCATAACGCGGTTTTAAAACAACTCTGCGCCCACCCGCCGACCTCGAAAGATCAGGAACCTCGGGTTGCAGAACTGAGCGGAACAACGTTGTAGAACTCGCGCACCTTCTCGATGGGCCAGTCAGCCATCGCCATGTGGTCCGCCATCGAGAAATCAGATGAGCACTCTGCGCCACGCTCAAGCGCCTCGCCCAACATCTCGATTGCCCCAGGCCTGCTCAGAGTCGATTGCTTAGGATCAAACCCATCGAGTCGAGACATGCCAGCCTCATGAATCGCCAAGCTAGACAAGAACCGGATCCAGGTTGCCTCGCTGTCATTCATCATGAACTCAAACGCCCCGAGCGCAATCTCACCTTCGCCGGTCGGCGGATAGTCCGCAATCACATGATTCATATCGTGTTGCACGTAGGTGCCGTTGCTAAACACACTCTCGGGAACCGACCCCGGAATCGGAAAGTTATGGCTCCGATCAAAGTCGAAGTACATCCGCCCCAACGTGCCCTCCGGTAGATCACCAAGAGCCTTGAGTTGCTCCACCAAATCAGGGTCAAGATCCGTTGGTGCTACGCCACGATCACGGAACCTCGGCTCGTCGCGGATCTCATCCCACTCACGGAAATACCGCATCATGTCTTCGCTGGCCTGCGCCGCGCCTTTGTCGATCCATGTGCGAATCACAGTCAGCGAGTCGCCAGTGGTGTCCATTGCCGCAGCGCACTCCTCGACCCGGGCTACCTGATCCGCCGAAACCGGGTGCCGGCACATCTCGAGGATGACAAGCAGACCGATATATCTCTTGCGCGCAGCAGGATCAGTCACTACGGCTGCCACCTCTTCGGGGCTGAGAGGTGTGAGCGAGTTGGGGCTCAGGACCGCGAGATCCAGATCGGGCCGCTTCCACACCACTTTGGCCATAACAGACAGAATCGCTAGCTGCTCCGCTGTTGGGCCGTCATCAACGTCAATCCCACCAAGGAGGCCTCTCACTACAGCGTCGACGGTGTCCCCAACAAAAAACTCTGTCATATCCGGTCCTTTCTTCAGCTAGCAGGCGCTCTGCAATTCGGTAAGCAATTCGCTTCCGCAGGCTACGAACAGGCCAAATTCTACCGGCTGATTTTCAATCCCGGTCAGGCACCAACACAATCAGATCCGATATTTCACCGCGCTTGACCCGTGGAGCTTTCGGTCCCATCGGCGGATTGAGAACTACCTCTCCCAGGCCAACCCCGCTCTTTGGCTTCATCCGGAACCCCAAGTAGAGAGAGTTAGCTGGTAGCCCAAGTTCGCCGAGCGAGTCTTCAGGGTCAATCTCATCATTGTCAGTCCGGCCGACGAGCTTGACGCTAGGGACATAGGCGTGGAGTTCAACTTGCCCTCCGCCTACTTCTAACAGCCTATTGAGCACGAGTTTCATCTTGGGTTCAACGGCGTATTGAGCCAACAGATTGGCTAACAAGCTGTCGGCGATGATGTGGTCATCTACAACCCCGGCAGTAGTGAGATAGCGACTCGACCGCTGCCGGAACTCAACTACAGAACTGTTGGGGTTGAGGTCATTGCTTGATGGGCGAAACGCCAAGGCAGACATCAACACTTCGGCATCGGCAACTTCGGGGGCGACCGTGTCATCGGCCAGCAGGAGGACCCTGTGGTATCTGCTGTGAGAACCACTCGGCGCGGCGGAGTACGTCTCAACCCAGGCTTGAATCCCTTCTTGGGCGAACTCAAACTTCAGGTGATCGTCTTTGTACGATGCCAACAGGTCATCCCGCTCAACCCAGTGCGGAAGCACCACGGTCAACTCGGCATCTGGGTGCATATGGCGAACAGAGATCAGTAACTCAGCGGCACGAGCGTTCCAACCGAGAATCAAAACCCTCTCTGTGTCCTTGTTCGCCAGCGCAGCAGCCAGAGTGGTCTCGCTTGAGCCTGACTTCAACATGTCTGCAGATTCACCCCACAGGGCTTCATCGCTCGGGGCGGGTTGCCCCTCGACTGCTTCCTGATTCGCGATGAAGGATGACTCGTAGGCTGCTGCTTTTTCTTCCGCAAGGATCACAAGCTGGTGACCCGCGAGTGGCGTTGCTGGTGGCGGGCAAAAGTGCACTCGACGTCCACCCGGCAACGCACCAGTAGCGGAGTACATGCCCACAGGCCTTGACCCGCTGCAGATGGACCTTGCACCACCAAAGGTTTTTGCAGGGAGACCCTTATCGCAATCGCGCACATAAAACTCGCTGCCACCAAAGTTGACGAGATCCCGAAACACTGCTGATAGCCCGGGGCTAAAGGCAACCTGGGCTGCAAGATGTGCCTGCAGGTCGGCCGCTTCGGCAGTAACGAGTTCAACCCCCACTGCCTTGAGCCGTTCGGCAAGCACTGACCCTAGGTTCACTCGCTCACCGGATGCCCTAGGGAACTCTGCAATGACCCGCGGCGGGACCCACGCAGTGTCCCCCTTCTTGGGAGCATCAGCATCAGATTCACGCTCCTCTAGCGCGGCAACGACTGCAAGAATGCACTTGACCGTCTCGGCAGTTTCGGGCTGCATGGCCTGCGCCGTAATGCCGTGACTACCTTGCTGCGAATCTGGGTCACGAACCTGGGCTGCAAATACAGAGTCAGGAGCGGTGCCTAGCGACTTCCTCGTTTGATCTTGCAACTGGGCCAGAATTTGCGAGGCGGTGAACTGCGCACCAAGAACATCACTAGGGTGATCCTTGTTGAGCACCACAACCGCCGTGGCACGATCGATCTTCAAGATCTTGACAAGGTCACGCTTGTCGCTCGGGTTGCCCCTACGAAGCTGCACCGGGCTTTGACGTCGATTTCGCCAAGGCTCAGATCCTTCTTCCCTATCAGACTTGTAACTCAAGCGAACCCCGCGCCACCACTCGTGCATGACCGCGTCCATCTCAGGCCAGGGCGTGTCCGACATGACCGCAACCGTCGGAGCATGCTTGCCTGACCCCGAGAACAGAAGCTCCTCAACCACCTTGCGGGTCAGGTCAGTCCAGCCCAAAACCACGTAATAGGGCTCTTTGGGCTGCTCATCCTTGCCTTGCCTCTTCAAGCGAACTTCGTCGCGGCCACGACGAACATGTTCAACACGACGCTCAAACTGGCCGCTCGTCAGCGAGATCAATGAGGAGAACAGCAACAAACCGACAAGGGTGATTCCCAAGGCAAGAAAGGCAAAGCCGCCCTTGTCTTCAGCAATCTGGCCGGGGTCGATGGTCCTTATCAGCGTCGTCCAAAGGACGTGCGGAAAGCTGCCGTCATGCGTGAGGTGCAACAGGCTCACGATAACTGCGGAACTGAACGCAACCGTAAAGACCGCAAGCGCAAGCCAACCAATAATCCAGATAGGCCCCCGGTTCAGAGCCCAGTCAATCTTGTGGCGCATCCACTCGAACATGCTCCTTAGAGATAGGCGAATTGTCCGATCCTTCTCCCCCATACAAGCCCTTCCTGCTTGGCCCCCTCCGGTGCGTGCGTCTAACCCACTGGTCAGGAGTGCAGCATCGGATGAGAGCGAGCAGACTGTACCCCTTCAAGGAATCCGCCGGCGGCCCAAAGAGCACAGGGCAAGGAGCGACCAGCTATGACAGAGCCAAAGACCAACAACAACACCGCAACGGTGATCGTGTCGGGGGGCGCGGCCGTCACCCCCTTTACTACCCCAGAGGCCGCGTGCGCCGAAGGTCTTGCAGCAGGCAACACAGACACCTTCTTACGACAAGGCCTGCTTGCCGCCGGGCTCCAAGTCTTTACCTCACCAGCAAGAATCGGTGATGGGCAAATAGCAGAGGACTCAAACTGGCAGGGCTTTGCAGACGGGCCGACTCCCCTTGCAGCAGAGATGACCGTGAACTCAGTCGGAGACATCGACAAAGCCGGAGCACACCTCGCAAGATTCTTGGGTCACCTAGAAACCGAGTACGACATCACCACAGTCAACCTTGTTGGCCACTCCATGGGCGGGCTGTTTTCACGAGCAGCCATTCGAGTCCTCCAGGAATCAGACTCCAACCTACAAGTGCGCACGCTCACCACGATCGGCACCCCGTGGACTGGTGCATTCGCGGCAGACTTTGCCCATGGCGACCTTGCGCTAGCGGCCTGTAACGGCGACCCGGCCTGCGAGGCTGCGATGACCGGCGCCAAAACACTCGATGCAACCGACTCTGAAGGGGCGGGCAAACAGGTCACCCAGCGATACCTTGCCGGAGAAACAGACGGCCTTGGAATCGACGGCAAAGAACAATCAACTGCTTGGAATGACCTTCAACAACGCGTACTCGCCAACATTCCCGTGGTGACCATCGGCGGAAATCACTTTGACAAGCCCGGGATGAGCAGGGTCTGGCCTCACGACGGTCTCGTCGCGCTGCAAAGTGCCCTCGCGGACAACGTTGCAACCGAGGTCCTGCCACAGCACCGGAGCCTGACCTTCCCGAATGTGCACAGCATCTTCTTCTCTCATGCACTCGACTTGCCTTGGAACCTTGCTCTGACGTGGAACCCGCTCGTGCTTGAGGCAGTGATTGAGGCAATCGAGCACCCCTGATGCAACGACGCACCTACCTGAAAGGCAGCATTGCAACTGGCCTCTGGCTAGTAACGGCTGCCTGCAGCGACAACGCTTCGGAGTCAGAGACACCGCCCAAGAGCACTACCGAACCGAACTCCACTGCTCAGTCCACAGACACGCCGACTCCTGCGGCCATGATCCGCACATCTTGGTCGACCGACCCACTCGCCTTTGGCTCGTACAGCTATATGGCCGTCGGTGCGGACCCCACAATGCGCAAGGCGTTAGCTTCACCACTCGGCAACCGAGTGTTCTTTGCAGGTGAGGCCACCTCTTTAGAGAACCCCGCCACAGTCCACGGAGCCCAAGGTTCTGGGGTCCGAGTAGCCAAGGAGATTCTTGATGTGCTTGCCAAAAGCAGGTCGACTAGCAGCGAGAAGATCCTGGTCATTGGCGCTGGCATTGCAGGCGTTACTGCAGCCAAAGCACTGACCAAGGCCGGCCACGATGTGACCTTGCTTGAGGCCAGCGACCGAGTGGGCGGAAGGATCAGAACGGTTCAGCCAACAGGGTGGCCGATCCCCATTGAGCTAGGTGCATCCTGGGTGCATGACACCAGCGCTAGCGAACTAGCCGCAGACCTCGCCGGCCTTGGTGTAGCAACTTCACCCTTTGACTATGAGCAATCTGCACTCGGCACAAACGGCGAACCCGTAGACAACATGGAACAAGCAGTCGAACCGGCTCAAGAGACTGTGGAATTGGCTACAACTTGGGCCAATGAACAAGACATCGACCTCTCCTTGGCCCAAGCAATCGAGCAGAGCGGAGCAGCAGAAGAGACTGACGTGGCCCCGCAGGTTTTGGCGGCCGTGCTGAACGGCGAGATCACCACCGAATACGGAGCTTCCGCCGAAGAACTCTCTGCATGGTGGGGTCAAGAGGAGGGCAGCGACGGAGACGACTTACTGGTCACCGGGGGTTACGAGCAGTTAGTGACACGCCCAGCCAAGGACCTTACGGTGAGGCTCAACGAGAAAGTCAGCACTGTTCGCTGGAGCGAATCGGGAGTAACTCTGACACACAGCGACCACACCGCTGCGAGCCCAGCCGACGGCACCGAGGGCAGCACCGAGACAAGCACCGCTGACCGTGTTGTCGTCACCGTTCCGCTCGGGGTTCTCAAAGCCGCATCGATTGTTTTTGACCCTCCGCTTCCGGCTGCAACACAAGCAGCGATCGACGCCATAGGCATGGGGATACTCGACAAATTCTGGTTTCGCTTCGATGAGCAATTC
Source organism: Actinobacteria bacterium IMCC26207 (assembly GCA_001025035.1). Taxonomy (GTDB): domain Bacteria; phylum Actinomycetota; class Acidimicrobiia; order Acidimicrobiales; family Microtrichaceae; genus IMCC26207. The sequence continues at coordinate 179,360 of LCZK01000010.1, read as the reverse complement.
TGGAGCAACGACACGCTCATGTGGACTCAGATCTCACCCAACCCAGCCTCCGCCACAGGGCAGCCGTTTACTGAATGGTTCAACATGGCTCCGCTCACAGGAGAGCCAGTGCTGCTGGCCCTACTCGGTGGCCCCACCGCTAGGGCGTGGGCCAATAAATCCGATGAGGAAGTACAGTCCACAGCAATGTCAGCACTACAGAATTTCCTCGAAGCGGGATGGTGAGATGAGTTCTACCGACCGCACAGATTTGCGGGCCAAATACCAAGAGGAACGAGACAAGCGGCTTCGACCAGAAGGCAACGCCCAGTACCTCGAGCCCACCGGCAAGTTTGCACATTTCTTGGAAGATCCGTACACCGAGGTTGTCCCCCGTAAGCCGCTTGACGACGAGGTCACCGTTGCTGTGATCGGCGCAGGCTTTGCAGGCTTAGTGACGGGAGCCCGGCTCAAGGAGGCTGGAGTTGATGACGTTCGCCTTATTGATGGAGGGGGCGATGTCGGCGGAACTTGGTATTGGAACCGCTACCCGGGCGCGATGTGCGACACGGCCGCCATGATCTACCTGCCTCTGCTCGAAGAGACCGGGCATATGCCGAGCCAGAAATACACCATGGCACCCGAGATTTTTGGCCACGCACAACGCATCGCAACCACCTTTGACTTGTACGAGAAGGCACTGTTCTCGACTCAGGTCACGGCCCTGGACTGGGATGAGTCCACCGGCCGGTGGATCATCTCAACCAACCGTGGAGACAAGACCCGCGCTCAGTTCGTCACCATGGGCACGGGGCCACTTCATCGACCGAAACTGCCCGGCGTGGCGGGGATCGACACATTTGAGGGCCACTGCTTTCATACCAGCCGATGGGATTACGAGTACACCGGCGGCGACCCATCGGGCGCGCCGCTGACAAAGCTTGCCGACAAGCGAGTGGGCATTATCGGAACTGGTGCGACTTCGGTGCAATGCATCCCGCACCTTGCCCGAGGAGCCCAAGAACTGTTCGTGTTTCAGCGAACTCCATCCTCAATCGATGTGCGCAACAACCAGAAGATCGATGCCGAAGAGTTTGCGGCCCTAGGCGAGGGTTGGCAGCAGGAATGGGCCATCAATTTTGCGACGCTGCAAACCGGTGGATTCACCGATGTTGACCTCGTCAAAGATGGGTGGACTGACATTGCGCAGCGGATTCGTGACCGCGTCGTGGCTGAGATGTCTGTCCCCGGGGTGGAGTTCGGCCCCGAGACAGTCAAGCGTGCATTTGATGAGAGCGACGACGAGAAGATGAACGAGATTCGCTCTCGCGTTGATGCCATCGTGAACGATCCCGCCACTGCAGAGCACCTCAAGCCTTGGTACCGCCAACTGTGTAAACGGCCGTGCTTTCACGATGAGTATCTGCAGGCCTATAACGAGCCGGGAGCCCATCTGATCGACACTGCAGGCTTAGGGGTGGAGCGCATCGATGCGACCGGGGTTTGGGTTGCGGGCGAGCATTACGAACTGGACTGTTTGATTTTCGCCTCAGGCTTTGAGGTGGGGACAGAGCACGCTCGGCGCGCGGGATTCGAAACCACGGGCCGCAACAACGAAGCGCTCTCTGAGCATTGGGCCGAGGGTATGACCACCCTGCACGGAATCAACGTGTACGGGTTCCCCAACTTGTTCATCGTCGGCCCTAATCAGGGGGCCAACCTGATCTCGAATATCACGCACAACCTGGTTGAGGCCGGCACCACGGTGGCTGCGACCATTGCGCATGCAGCTGCCTGTGGGGCAGAAACGGTAGAGGTCACCGAGCAGGCCGAACAGGCTTGGATTGACCTGCTCGACGGAATGGGAACCTCGATCTTTGGCAACTTGGATTGCACGCCTGGCTACTACAACAACGAGGGCAAACCAATGGGTCGCCGTGAGCGACTCGGGGCCTCGGGCTACCCGGCCGGCCCGGTTGCTTACTTTGCCTATATCGACAACTGGCGCAGCAACGGCGAGTTCGCCGGCCTCGAATTTCTAGGCCCCGCTCAAGACCATGTAGATCCACCGAACGAAACAACGAATTAGGAGCGATTCAGAATGAAATTTGGACTTGGCTTTGCCAACATCATGAGCTTTGCAACCCAACCCGGCCTGACCGAGATGGCCCAGGGCGCCGAGGCCGCAGGCTTTGAATCGCTCTGGACGGTGGAGCATGTCATCTACCCCGACGGCTACGCCTCGAAGTACCCGTATGACCCAAGCGGAAAAATGATGATGGCCACTGACACCCCCTTGCCCGACCCACTCATCTGGCTGTCATTTGTTGCCGCAGTTACCACCCGCATTCGCTTGGCTACGGGAATCCTGATTTTGCCGCAGAGAAACCCAGTTGTGCTCGCCAAATCGGTGGCAACTCTGGATGAGATTTCGGGTGGGCGTGTTGAGCTTGGGGTTGGCGTTGGATGGCTTGAGGAAGAGTTCAATGCTCTCGGAATTCCCTTCGCCCGACGTGGTGCTCGCACCGAGGAGTACATCGGCGCCATGCGCGCCCTCTGGGACAACGACAATGCCGAGTTCCATGGCGAGTTCGCCGATTTTGCTAATGCGAGCGTGAACCCAAAGCCGACTAATGGTCGGGTACCGATTCACATTGGCGGCCACAGCCGCATTGCTGCGGAACGCGCCGGACGTATCGGCGACGGCTTCTTCCCCGGCAACGGCGACATCCTGGAACTCGTCGACATAGTCAATCAGGCCGCTGCTGCAGCTGACCGTGACCCCTCGAGCATCGAGATCACCTATGGCGACGCTTCAATCTTTGGTGACGACCCGCTTGGCGCAGTTCAAGAACTCGCAGACAAGGGTGTCGACCGGGTGATCATCCCGTCGTACATGTTCTTGAGCGATACCACCGCAGCGCTAGCCGCCTTCGGCGAAAGCGTCATCGCACCCTCGAACTAACCCCACCACTCCCGCTTTGTCTTGCGAGGGACCCTCCATAGGGGGTCAGGCGCATAACGAAACGAGCTTTTTGGGGAGATGTTTGGGGGGCAATTAGGGCGTGCGAGCGACGACTTGATCGAAGAATCGGTCGAGGTTGGCTACGGATGCGCCGCACGCACTTTGGTGCGTCCGGCAACTCGCGGGAGCAGTGGTCACATAATCCAAATTCAAGCCGAGATAACCGACTCGGCGAGCAGCGGCTTGAAAAGTGATTGCGTTCAGTGGGGGAACGATCCCATCGCTGTCACCTTGGATGACCAATCCAGGAGGATCGAGAGGATCAAGGTGGCTGACCGCCGAGGCCCGCTGATCAAGCGTCGACCATGCAGTAGGCGCCGACCAGAACGGGGTCGGCCGAGAGTAGAAGTCAAGCGGCGCGGCGATCGAGACCCACCCGTCCACAGCCTGAGGTAACCCAAAGAGGGCTTTGTTCTGCCCGTTTGCCGACAGGGCTGCTTCGGCCGAGATTGCTCCGCCGGCAGAGAATCCACCGATGATGATGCTCTGAGCATTCAGGCCAAATTCGCTTCCCCTGCTGCGCACGAACTGCACGGCCGCATTCGCGTCAGGTACGCCATTTGGGAAGGCGCCGAGCCGGTAGTCAATGTTAAGAATCGCAAACCCGCGATCAATCTGATGCAGCAGCGGTCCCGCCTCATCAAGCATCTGCGCACGGTTGCCACCAAGGAACCCGCCGCCATGTATATAGATAAGGACCCCACGGTTCCCACCTGCTCGAGGCAGATAGATATCAGCGCGTACTACCGGGTCGGAAGTATCTGGGTTGTAGGCAATCTGAGTGAAGGCAGCAGTCAGATTGCCTCGCCCCCAATCGTTGGCAAGATGATCCGCCGGGTTCCACGGCGGGGCGCTCCCAGCCGGGCTACTTGCACATGACATCGACAGCAACAGAGTGATCGTTGTGAGGAGTAGTAGCGGGCTGCGCCGCCTAGCAGAGCGAAACAGCCTTGCATAGGAACACGCCGGCTGTGGTGCTCGACGCTCGAGTTGACCTTGAAGCATCTGCTTTTGTCGGCATGGCGGAACCCAAACCTAAACAAGTTCAGAACGACAGCAGCCTCCCTGCGACTCTGTCATGCGAGGGACCCTCCATAGGGGGTCAGGCGCATAACAAAGCGGGTTCTTCAGGGGGCTTGGAATCGGATTTCTTTTAAATCATTTTCCTTGGGAGCCTGAACCTGTTTCAATAGAAACCGGTTGAGGGAGGATGTTTATGGCAAGCAGCGGTTTTTCCGGTGCTACCCCGTTTCCGGACGGGGCAGGATCAGGTGTTTCTGGTTCGATGAGTAGCACGCAGCCACTGGCTCCGCCTATTCCGTATTTGGTCGGAGCAGGTGTTGCGCTGGCGGTTTCGGCCCTGCTTCTACTGGGCGGTTCTTTCAATGACATCGCCCATGTTGCAGGCTGGATCTTTGCGTCCGTGATCTCAATCGGTGCCCTTGCGGCGTTCACGGCTGAGGACCTGAAACGCCGGCAGCGTTCCAACTACTCCCCGCAACCGGTTACTGGCCAAATACGGTTCGCAATGGCGCTCATCGCAGTGCTGTTATGCGGCGCCCACGCGTGGACCCTGGCATGGAGCTTGGCGGCCAGATGACCTCCTCTAAGACTCTTCCCAAATCAAACCCCACAGGGCCCAACAAGGTCACAGCCAAAAAACCAACAGCCAAAAAAGCAACAGCCAAAAAAGCAACGGCCAAAACAGCCCGCAATAAAAACCCTCGCATGAACAGAGCAACCGTCACGAAAGTCGTTCTAGTGATTCTGCTTCTGTCCCTCACGCTGGTCCCCCTGCTCATCACGCTTGCTGGTGCTGCCGGAGCTGCACCATCGAAGGCGCGCCAGGGCGCTACATCTCCTCTCACTCCAGCCCTGCAGCGCCTTGCCGCTTGCGTGTCTGGCCAGAAGCAGTTAGCCGTGGTTTTGCTGGTGGACGAATCTGGGAGCCTGCGAAAAACAGATCCCGGCAACGGTCGCGTTATTGCAGCCCAAGCAGCAGTCAACGGACTGGCTGAACTTGTTCGCCGTAGCAACGATCAGGTGCGCATTGACCTACAAGTTGCGGGTTTCGGCGTGGATTTCGAACGAGACGCCCCCTGGGGCACCCTCAACGCAGGCAGCTTGGCTGCCACCCAAGAACGGGTTGCCTCATTCGCTGATCGCAATCGGGGATTCGATACCGACTATGTGAACGCACTGCAGGGGGCACAACTCAGCTTGCAGAACCAAGCAAAGCTGATGACTCCAGAGAACGAAGAGCCACCGTGCACCGCAGTTCTGTGGTTTACCGATGGAAAGTTTGATGTTGAGGACCGTCTCACGCCGAAATCTAAAGACGTTGGTAAGGACGCCAACGGCAATAGTCAATTCAAGGACTATGCACCCGATGTTGACCTGTACCTCAACGGTGGTGGGCAGGCCCTAGTTGAGCGGGGCAAGCAGACCTTGTGTGTCGGTGGTGGCGTGGCCGACCAATACCGCTCAAGTCAAACCTCACTCTTTGGGGTAGCACTCACCACCCAGATTGACCCAGCCGATCAAGAGTTTCTGCGATCAGTAGTGGCAGGCGGCGGTTGCGGGGATCAGGACGGCACCCAAAACGGCGACCTGCTTGCAGGCGATTTGGGGCAACTCGTGAGCTTCTTTGATCAGGTCGTTACTGGTCTTGGAAACCCGTCCTCATCCGAAACCGTTGACCTGACTACTTGTCCGAGTACTACCGAGCAATGTCCGCAGGGCACAAAAACCTTTGATGTGGACGGAGCGCTGCGCCGGTTCCATGTGCTTGCCCAGGTCGACACTCCCGGGGTAGCCGTTCGTCTCACTGCTCCAGGTGCTGCACCGGTCGACATTCCCGTCTCTGGAAATGCGGGTACCTCCGGAGCGCTTCAAGCAGGCGAGACCGCCATCACCTGGGCTTGGCTCTCGGGAAATGCGCTCACGATTGACGCTGAGTCATCTCCGAGCGGAAATAACTGGGCCGGAACTTGGACGGTCACGTTTATTGACACCACCGGGAAAAACCCGGGAGCACCCGTTCGCGCACAGATCTACTTGTTCGGCGACGTGGTTCCTCAACTCAAAGAGGGGACCAAATTCCGAGCCGGAGAAGAGAACAAGTTTGTAGCCGTTCTCACTCGCTCAGAAGGCACGCCTATTCCGGCTGCTGGACTGACGGGCACGACCACGATGACTGCCACAGTCACCGACCCATCCTCGAAAAAAACTGTCGACCTTGGCCCGCTCACCAAACAGCCCGACGGAACCTGGCAGGGCGTGTACCGCGCAGAGAATGAGGTTTCGGCCGCCTCGGTAAATATGTCTCTAACTGCAAACGTCACCACTGCTTCTGGCGTAGCGCTTCCGCCGAGTTCTGCAACCTCGCCGGTTGTTGTGTTGCCCCCGATTGGGTTCCCCATCATCATCACTCGAACCTTGAGCGTGGGTCCGATCTCTGGCACCAAGGCGCAATCGGCTGGCGTTGCCAAGATTAAGGTTGAGGGTTCACCCAACACGGCAACCTGCGTCTGGCTTGATCAGATGAAGCTTGACCCGGGGTCGCTCGCTGCGGGAAAGCTCTCTGTCGAAGCAGTCAACGGCGGGGCAAGCGAGAAGAACTGCCTGAAGATTAAGAAGGGCGGAGCAGAAGAACTCGAGCTTCGCTTTACTTCTTCGGAGTCGCTTCGCGGTTTAGCAACTGGTCAGTTGCAGTTAGGCACCCGGTCTCTAGAGGCCAACAAGAACCGTCCAGCAACAGTCAGCCTTGACGTGCAACTGGTCAAGCCGGCTAACGCTGGTGTGGCTGGAGCACTCTTCGCCATCTTGATGCTGATCGGAGTCGGGCTACCGATTCTGGCCTTCTATGTCACCAACTTCATCGTCGGAAAGTTTGCTCCGCTAGCACTGATGGAGGGCGGCTCCGTCAAGGTCAAGCTGACCGAGACCACGGTGGAGCGCCTAGAGCCTGCAGTCGGTGGAGCCCTTCTGCTTCCCGAGGACTTCACTGCATTAGGTGGGGATTCAAAACCCAGCAAGTCGTTTGACTATTCAGGTGTTCATTTCCGTGCTGCAGTCTCAAGAAACCCATTCAGTCCCCCATTCGGCAAGGCCTCGGTAGCAGGCCAGGCGGCCATTGGTAGTGACCGCTCGAGTGGCGGCACTGCTGGTACTGCTGCGCGAATCCCACTGTGGATCTCTAAGGAATGGCTCTTTATTCCAGACCCGGTCAGCTCGCAGACCGCTGCTCGGGAAACGGATGCATTTGGTGATCTGGACGGATCTCAGCCGGCCGAGGCCGCTGTTACGGGTCGGCTCATTGCGTTTGTTCCCGCACTCGGAAGGTTTGCTGCAATTGCTGCGCTGCAGGACACGCTGCGTGATCGACTGCCGAGCAAATACGAACAGGCCAAGAAAGCCCGGCTAGTCCCAGAACGTCCCGAAAAAATCCCCAAAAAACCCAAGACAAAAGTTGGGCCGGGCGGCGAAACAATCCCTCCCGGAGGCGCAGGCGGGATCGACTGGGGCGATAGCTCATCTCAGGTCAAGCCATCGCAATCCCCGCCGTCTCAAACCTGGACAGCGCCTGCACCTGCATCGCCAACGGCGGCACCACCAACCCCTGCACCACCAACGGCAGCACCACCAACCACCCCAAGCACTGATGCTCCGTCTTCGCCGGCCCCTGCACCACCAAACACATCCATCTGGGATGACTAACTCATATAGAGAAATGAGAAAATAATGCTTCGACCAATGATGCTTGTCGGTGTTGGAGGATCTGGAGGAAAGACCCTTCAGTTACTTCACCGCGAACTGCGATGGAGACTGCGCGACGCCGGGTGGACCGAAGGCGTCCCCGCCGGATGGCAGTTCATTCACATTGACGTTCCCGCTGCACCAGACACCATCATGTCAAACGAGGCCTCGCTGCTGAATAGTGCCCTCGTAGGGGGTCGATACATCGGTCTTGCACCACCGGCAGTTACCTATCGCGCGATCGATAACGACTGGATCAACGATGCCAAATCACCCGAACTCGCCAAAGTCGCCACCTGGCGACCTCGAGCAGAAGATGTCAACGTGGCAATCGGTGCTGGGGCTGGCCAGTTCCGCACCATCGGGCGTGTGGTCTCGCTCTCTCAGGCCAACCTGATTCGCGATGGGCTCGCAAGCGCTCGCACCAAGCTGTCAGACCCTGGAATTTCCCCACAGCTTCAGCGCCTGAGCATTCACCTTGGCGCCGAGGCTGCGGGAATTAGTCCCGACCCTCAAGCCGTTGTCGTCTCATCTATGGCTGGCGGTTCGGGTGCCGGCATGTTCCTGGATGTTGCTGACATTATCCGCGCCGCAAACCCCGCCGGATGGGGCGATAGCTCAATCGGCATTCTGTATACCGCTGATGTGTTCTCTGAGATCCCCGAGCTTGCCCGTCAGGGCGTCATGCCGAACTCGCTTGCCGCACTCTGCGAGATGATGAACGGGTATTGGAACAACACCCAACCAGGTGACGAGTACCGAGCACTTGAGCGTGCAGGCATCCCAGCCGCCGCATTTGAGCGGCGAGGCCTGCGCTACCCGATGTTTGTGGGGCGATCCAATAACTCCGTCACGCTGCCCGATCAGAACGCCGTGTACGAGGCCTCAGCCAAGACGCTCGCGGCATTTATGACCTCGCCCGCAGCGCAGAACTCTGTGTATGCGTACCTTGCCGGCAACTGGGTGAACTCATCGGTAGCCATGCAGGATGCAACCCCGTTTAAGGATTCCGTAAAGGGAACAGTGGCATCGGCGATGGGAATGGGTTCGCTGAGCCTTGGCCGAGACCGGTTCGCCCGATACACCGCTCAGCGTCTAGCCCGCTCTGGCGTAGAACACGCACTGCGTGCGCACACGGTTGGCCGCAAGGTTCCCGAAGAAATCACCTTCGAGGCTGCACGAGATGAAGTTGCAGTGTCTCAGTTGGAATGGTTTATCAACCAATGTGGCCTTGACGAACTAGGCGAGGAGCGCAATCAAGTACTTGACGCTCTACGGCCAACCAACACCGATGCAGAAGAGGCGGCACGAGCAGCTATTCGCCAACAGGTTCAGCAGTTCACCCAAGCGCAACCAATTGAATACTCGAACATGATTATTCAACATGCAGAGCACCAGCGCCCTACCTATGTCTCTGCCACAGATCAAGCACTACGGCAGCAGGCATCCATCTGGGTTGGGCTGATCGTAGGTCGACTTGAGGCAGCAACGCTTGAGTCATTAAGCCGCTCTGGCCTTGAGGCCACAGTCGAGATTCTTCGCCGCATGGAAACCCACGTGCGTAACGTGATTAATGACCTAACGAATGAGATCTCAAAATATCAGGGCATGGCAGATCGGATGGCCGAGGGGGTATCTGGGGCGCTCAACGAGTTTGGTACTGCAGCCATGACTGCCGATAACGAACTCATCCCAAGGGGAATCGGGCGAGCAGTAAAGACTCTCGCTTTTGGCCTTGAGGCCCGGCTCCGACAGACCGCTTGCATTCTGCTTGATGACTTTGCGCGAAATGAACTCAGGCCCCTTCTTGATGCCTCTAGCAACGCTCTCGGTGGGCTCAGAGTGGACGAGCATCCTCCTGCTGGTGCACCGAGTATGGGGATAGAGGACTGGCCTACCGCTGGAATCATCCCACGGGCTCTCTTCCCGGCACTCAACGAGCGCCTCGTTGAAGATGTCGAGACCTTTCCAAGGTCTTTTGAAGACCAACTTGCAAATACAGTGCGAGATGCGCTCGACCCAGATCGCATGTTGTCTCCAAAAGAGGCAGAGCGACTAGCCGTGGGCGAAATCATGACGGGCCGAGGGCGAGACCTGTCAGTTGATGAGGTTCTTCTTCATGACGACACCTGGTGGCCACAGATGCTGAACACGCAGCGTCCGGCAACTGCAGCGCGGTATCAGTTCCGACTGGGCGGGGCAGACATGCTGGAGCGCGCCGAGGAGTGGACTCATCGCAGAGATACCGCACTTGGTGAGTTTGTTCACGAGTCGCTGCGCAGTTACGTGGAGGTGGACGATATGGAGCAGCGCGCCAACCGCCGCACGCGGGTACTCAACGCCTTCCAAGAGGTGCTCGCTGTCTCGCCTCCTCTTGTGCAGATCAACAACGCGATTGTCGGCGCAGTTCATGGAACTGCTCCGACTGCGCAGTATCACTTCACCTCCATCCCCTTTGCCCAGACTGATATTGAGCCAGAACTGGTTGCCATGACTCAGAACGCAGGGCAGCCAGATGATGTGTTGGCACAACTGTCTAAGGCAATGGGAACAGGCGATGAGCAGCGCATTGAGATCATCACCACGCTGAGCGCACCTGTTCAGCCCATCGTGTTGCAGTCAGTGATTAAGCCAATTGCCGAGCAGTGGACCTCGAGCCGAGACAACAACGCAACACGCGAGCAGTTCTGGCGTTGGCGTCGGGCACGCGCGTTGCCTGAGTTCATCCCAGCCTCACCCGAGGTCATTGCATCCATGACTCGCGGCTGGTTCCTTGGCCGACTCTTGGGTGACCTGACCTGGGATAAGCAGGCCATCGGCTCTGATCCCGTGCAGATTTATAACCCCGAGTACCAGCGAGATGAGGCCTTTCCGTTCCCCTACTTGGGCCCGAGCCCGACCGGCGAGATGGACTTGTTGCCAGCAGTGCTCGAGTCAATGGGATTGTCCATGCTCGAGAGCCAGATACGAGGAAACATTGAGCCGCTTCGGGCATACTCACTGTTGCGGTCGCTTGGAGAGGATGCACCACAGCATCTGCGCAACTGGGTTCAGTTCGGTAATACAGCCCACGGGAAACCCGCTCTATCCCGTGCTTGGCAAAATGCAGACAAGTCGATTCCGAGTGAGCAGGATGCAACTCCAGCGGACCGACAGAGGGCAGTGCTCGCCTACCTTGATGGTCGCAAGCGCAACTATGTTGATCGCCTCGACGAGAGCCCAGTTACCAAGGCATCGATGCTGACGCAGCCACGCTGGCTAGACCTGAGAGACATTTTGGATTCTGCATTCGCAGCGCTCTATTCAGAGACGGCAAATATTTCTACCTCCGAGGCGGATGATGACGGGGACTGAGACACGTCGCCATACGGTGTTTTTGTTGCAGGGGAAAGACCTGCAACAAAACACCGTTAACAAGATGACTCAGTGGTCACAAGCTGGGTTGCTGCATCCAGTCAGCTTTCTGAATCTGGGCGACCTTGTTGATGGTGCTCGGCCACAAGACGTTGAGCACTTCATGCTGATAGCTGGCGAGCTACAACAACCAACGCGCCTGCTCGACTGGCTGTCTGACAATTACTGCGATGTGATCCGTATCGTCACGCTGCATACCAGCACCCCAGAAGGCGACGAGACCGAGGGCGTGCATTCTGCAGAGCAGCTCAGGGAGGAACTCGTTCGCTATATCGGCCCCGAACAACACCTTGTTACGCTCGCCTGCTTTCTGATTGACCCCGATACGGCCCTTGCTAGCCCGCAGTCAGTACTACCCACTTGGTCTGCCAATCTAGTGATTAGCCCAACAGATCAGTCGCTGCCGGGTGGTGCTGCAGCACCCGTACCTGCTTACACTGCGAGCGGTGAAACAAACCAGGCTTTTGCAGACCTAGCCTCGCAAAACCTGTGCACTCTTGGTGCCGCTTGGGCATTTGTCGGTGAAGGCCCCATGGACAGTTGGTCAGCCGACAGCGGACCACAAGGAGTTCAACTCGTACGCAGCTTTGTGCGCTCGCTCGACCTTGCAGATCCAACTGTTCAGGTCACCGAGAACGCCCTGAAACCAGGATCGGGTACGGGTGCACCTGGATGGCCAGTGCCAACTTCAACTCCGCAGATCATCTCGGCAATCCCGCCGGAACCGTTCTCAAGAGAAGCCGCCGATCAGTTGTGCGATCGTCATAGCGAGTTCATTGACCTCGTCACGATTCCTCCTGCAGCGTACCGACCGATGCAAAAGATCAAGCTACTCGCAGCGCTCAAAATGTTCTTTAGCTATATGGTCAAGGGAGTCAAGGAAGCACCGCGAGTCATGCTTGATGCCGCAGTTGCAGCAGCAAGTACGGCGGCATCGAATATGGCTACGGGGGTTCTGTTTGGATCATCCTCTGCGTTTGAGGTCAGCATCGGCAAGCCGCATCAGCGGCCTACCTCTGATACCGAGGCACTGCAGAAGGCTCTGGAATCGGCGATTCAGCTCGCCAACCCAACCACTAGGTATATGCCAGCAAACACCAAGGTGTTGTGGGAGGAGTACCTGCGAGTAGGGATTGCACTCGTCGATGCTTCGACCATGCCGCCTGAGCAAAGCCGCCCGCAGATTGGTGATGCGCACGCAGTACTTCAAGACCCGTCCGATGTGGTGATTCGACCGGACTACCCGAAGCTACGGGTGTCTAAAGAATCACTAGATGATCGTGTAGGAGTTGAGCTCACCGCATTTGATCCGATGCTGGTCAACCTGACCGTTGGCCGGCTTCGCGATCGTCTGACGGTGCTCATTGGACAATCCCCAGAGGCAGAGGCTGCTGAACCTGCTGCTGAGGGCGAGGGGGAAGCAGACTCCCCCGCGAGCGAACCTTCAATCCTTCCACCCGCCTATCAGCCAGCCGCAGGTACACCCCCTCCCCCGCCGCCCCCGCCGCCCTCTGCCGTATCAGGCGGAGATGGTGCGCCAAGCGATAACCCTGAAGAAGCAGCGGTGGACCCGGCAGAAGCAGCACGCTTAGAGGCTGTTGAGTTGACCCAAACGCAGCTCCACACAGTTGAGGAATGGGTGCGAAATACACGCGAGCCCTACGCATGGAGAGTCGGCAGCCGAATCGGCGATGGACTCGGAAAAGCTCAGATGGAGTTGTTGATAGCTATTGCAACGCTGCAGCAACCTCGCCCGACCATGCCGACTGATCACGATACCTCCCGCAAGGCCATCTATCGCCTGTTGGGTTTTGGTATCGGAACGCTTGCTGCCACACTGATCTACTCGCTGGTCGTTTGGAAGTTCGGGTGGATATACCGAATTAGTTCAGCGCAGCTAGTAGCAGCCGGAGTCCTAACGCTGATCGTCTGTGTGCTCTGGGCCTTTAGAAAGTTCTGGAAGGACCTGGCCGAACGGTTCCGGCGCATGCATCAATACGAGTCTGGGATCGACCAGCGAAATGAGGCCACAAAGGCCTTCGCCCATTACGCCCGAGAAGCATTGCGACTGAACTCGGCCTACTGGCAATACCTTCGCTGGACACCCATTTTGTCATCTCTGTTGCATGACCCCTTCGCCGGACGCACAGCCCCAACCTTGGGATCTACCCCCATGCTGTTAGCTGACGCACCCCGAGCAACCCGTTCAGCCACAGCAAAACCGGATACCTCAAAGTTGGACGTGCTGACTCATGAGGCACGCCGGACCATCTTTACAATGGGTTGGGCGCAACGTTCCTGGGAGGCCGCAAAGGTTCAACTCTCAGAGGACTTCCATACGCAACAAGCTCTCAACGAGGTGTCTGATCCGTTCGAAGAGAACCCACGCCGTCCGAACGGGCTGCTCGATTATCTCTCCACCACCTTTATGGTTGGCGGCCACGGCCAAGCCTGCCGGTTGGGGCCCGAGACCACGACTAGGGAACTGATTAGTTCCAGCTCAATCGGGGCGATTACCACCGAGGTACTCGTCGACGGGACAACGGCCTACCCCGATCCGGCTGCTCCGCAATCGGCCGACCCTGCCGAGGGACTCTTTAGAGAGATCATTCCGCTAGATGTTCCAACGCACTTTGTTGGCAGCCTCTGGACTCGAGAAGGCCTTGGTGCCAAGATCGAGACTGATAAGTCCATCATTGCGATGGCACCAAGCTGGCGTGAGGTCATTTCGGACTCTGCCACCTTTATGGAGACCCTTCCGCTACACCATGAAGGGCAACTGCTGTTTGCCGGGATGCGAATCGATCTGAGTGAGACCTGTTCAACAGACGAGCTCACCATGTTTGATTCCCAGATTCTGCCCAAGCCAGCGACTACATATACAGCTGTGGCTGACGACGAGGGTGATTGATAGCTAAGCGGCACCGCTTCTGCACGCCTAGCCTCTGCACATGAGCAGCTCGCGCATAGTTGTCGTTGGTTCCTGCAATATGGATCTGATCTGGCACGGGCTGCACCTTCCCGCGCTAGGCGAGACAGTCACCAACGGTAGGTTCACACAGGCTCTTGGTGGCAAGGGCGCAAACCAAGCCAGCGCTGCGGCTCTGCTTGGAGCCGAGGTTGCCTTTGTGGGCTGTACTGGCCAAGACGAGTACGCAGACGCGATTCGGGCCGACTTGCGGGCGAGTGGGATCAACATTGATCACCTGCATGCGGTTTCGGACGCTGCAACCGGAACTGCGTTGATCAGCGTGGACGCTCACGGCGAGAACACCATTGCAGTAGCTCCGGGCGCCAACCGATGCCTGAGCGGGCATTACCTGCGCCAAGCTCTTGCCGAGCTGCGACCCGAGGTACTCATTGTGGGCTTCGAGATCGGCATAGAAATGGCAACGCTGGCATTACGGGTCGGTCAGGAACTCAAAGCTTCAAAATCACAGCTCAGCGAGACTAGAACCATCTGCAATCCAAGTCCGATTGATTTGAGCGACCTGTCTTGGATTGCGGATTGCGAAACCGTCATTGTGAATCAGGGCGAGGCCGATGCGTATGGCGGCGCCGCAGAATTGTTGACACTCGGCGCAACCGAAGTACTAGTCACAAAGGGCGCAGCCGGAGCGGAATTACATCGCAGCGGCACAGTGCAAGGGTTCAGCAGTTACACCGTGAGCGCAATCGACAGCACGGGAGCCGGCGATAGTTTTTGCGCAGCCTTTGCAGTCAGCGCAGACCCTGCATTCGCCTGCGCTGCTGGGGCTCTCGCCACCCGCTCTGTTGGTGCACGCGCCGCACTGCCCACAAGAGCCGAGGTCGAGGCCTTACTTCGGGCATAGCAATCGCTGCCGCTCAGGGCGCCGCCGCTATCGAATCAAGAATCAGGTTTGTGGCAGCAACGGCATCAATGGTCTGTGCCCACTGCACAGGACCGCCCTCGGACATCCAGGAGCGCTGATCCATAAGCGTCATCCCACGAGTGAGCGCACCGGTCAGTTCCACCTCTACAAAGCGCTGCGCAAAATCAAACAACTCAGGATCAGTCACCGCTAGTGCGGCACACGGGTCATACAAGACGGCCTCCGTGTTGCTCCCAGTCAGCGCCCGGATGTTGTCCAGATACCCGCCCAGCATGCCGGAGCAGAACTCTCCGAACGCAGTACCGGTAGCTCGCGATGCAGCAACTAGAGCGTCATCAACACAGAGTTGATGGGTCAGATCCAGCCCACATTGCACAATCTTTGCGCCACTGCGAAATACCACGTCAGCGGCCTCGGGGTCGAAGCTGATATTGAACTCGGCGGCAGCAGTGATGTTGCCATAGGTGCCACCACCCATCATGGTGATGCCAGCAATCCGATCCACAAGGGTGGGATCGCGTTGAACTGCGAGTGCCAAGTTGGTCATGGGGCCAATCGCCAGAATCCAAGCACCGGGATGTTCGCCAGTCGCTTCGATCAAGTACCCGGCCGCGTCATCACTCGCGACTGAGCGAGTCAGTTCTGGCATGGTCGCGCCGACAAGGCCGTTGTCGCCATGAACAAAGGATGCGAACTGCCCCGGTTGACCATTCAGGGGCACAGCAGCGCCTGAATGAACCTCAACCTCACTACCGAGCAATTGCAGCACCGTGAGAGCGTTGATGGTGGTCTGCTCAACGGCAACGTTGCCAGCCACGGTGGTCACTCCGAGCAGTTGGCCGCGGTGCGCCGCTACGGCAAGCGCAATAGCGTCATCGTGGCCAGGGTCGCAATCAACAAATAACTTTTCACGCATTGGTTCGCTCATCGGTTCGCTCATCAGCCTAGGTTTCCACATCGCAGCACCAGAACTGAGTGGTTGCGCGATAACTTCAGATGCTTCAAGCGTGCTGGTGTACGCCAAATCTCAGGTGGTTGCTCACGTGTCCGATTCACCCAAAACCCTTCCAGAGGATTCAGTGCCGCGAAGCGGTGCACTACGAGCCCTGTTTGAGCCACTCTCACCCGGCGATGATCATTACGACCGACCACGCGACCGGCCGGCAATGCGACTGCTTCCCTTTGTCGGAGTGGCTGCCGCAATTGAATTGTTCGACCTGCTCCTCACCTCTCGGCTTCAAAGTGCGATGCCCGGTGGAGCGACAGTCGATCAGGTGGGCCGCATTGTGAGCTTGCTAGCCAACATTTCTTTTGTGCTGCTCATGATGCTGGCTTTGGCGATGTTTCTGTTTGCGAATCGTAGGACCCCCCGAATCGCCATGCCTCTTATGGTCGGGTACCTGAGCTTTGCGGGAATGAACCTACTCATCAATCTGACTACCCTGATCGCCGCTCCTGCATTGAGCACCCAGAGTCAGCTCGGGCTTACCTTGGACTTGGGCTTGGCCTTCATTTCCATCACCTTGAACTTCTCTCTCTGGTATCAACTTGCAGACGCGCACCTCCCCGGTGGCGCCTTCGACTTTGAGCCAAACGGGCATCGCCCAGATGAACCACCAAGATGGTTCGACTACTTCGTGCTGTCGTTCTTCACGAACTCAACGTTCGGGCCAACGCTCGAGAACACCCGGACCCGGCCAGCCAAAGCACTCATGATGATTCAGACCTCGATCGCTTTGGTGATTCTGGTTCTGCTGGTAGCCCGGATCATTCAAGCCGACTAGCACTTACGCCCGACCTACGTGAGGGCGGCGCTCAGTCGGCTCGGCTGTCAGTTTGTTCGGCTGTCAGTTGGCTCGCCGGTCGCGTGCGGCTGGCATCCAGTTGGGCCCTGCAGTCGCATCGATTCTGTCCATAAACCGCGACCCAACGGCTTCAATCAGTTCTACGAACTGCCGGGTGAGTTCCTCCCCGAGCGCCCGCCAAGCAACCTCGGTGAGTTCGTTGGTGCGCAGTTCGATGCGTTCACGCAGATCAAGCCCAGCCTGATTCACTACTCCGCCCGCCGCTAGCCCACGCAACTCAAGATCGGCCAAAGCAGACTCAAGGGCAGCATCATCAGCCCCTCGGCTGCGAGGAATCCAATCCCCTGGGTAGTTCAGGTGAGCGTCGTGCAGCAGACCGGCCTGCGTACCGCTCAGGTTTTCTGACAGAAGAATCCCGAAGTGGGTGTCACCGCGATACTCCCGGATGCAATTAAGCGCTAGCCAAGCCGAAACGAGTGGGTCTTGTGATCGAGTCCATTGCCGGTGAGCAGCGAACAGCACTCGCCCCGAAGATGGCATCGAGTCGACCACTTCCCACAGCCTCTCGCCCATGTCAGCTAACGCATCGCAGATTTCGGGAGCCGTAGCTCGAACACCAATGCCAACTGCCTCGTTACGCACCTGAGTGATCTGCTCAAAGGTGGTCACGGCTGCGGCCATCTCTAAAGAGATCTGAACAAACCCAGGGTGAATCGAATAGAAAGCGGCCGCGACGCTTTGGTGGCCGGCTGCAGCCAAGGGTGCACCCCGGCTAGCGATGTAATAGCCAAATCCGTTCTCAATACCCAAGCGGGTAAAAGCGTCGATTGCGGTTGGGTCCCAATAGATCCATCCGATCAACCGGTGCGAGGCCATCGAGGCTCTAGCCGAAAGCTCAGTCCAGTTGGTTCCACTTGTGTCAGCCATCACCGGAGAATACTCGCTCTGTCTTGCGTCAGACCCCGCCCGCCGGGTCCCTCGCATGACAGAACAGGCCTAGGGCTGGCGGTCGCCTTGAGCGTCGCGGGGCTAGCTGGAGCTAGCCGGAACTAGGAGACAACAGTGCCTATGTGTTCGCCTGCAAGTAGCGGGGCGATGTTCTCGCCCATCAGGTCGAATACGCAGATCGGCAGGTTGTTATCCATGCACAAGGTGATTGCGGTGGAGTCCATAACCTTGAGTCCACGGTTGAGCACATCGATATAGGACACCTCGGTCAGCAACTCGGCGGTGGGGTCGAGTCGAGGGTCAGCGGTGTAGACGCCGTCCACTCCGTTCTTGCCCATCAGGATTGCTTCGGCGTCGATCTCAACTGCACGCAGCGCCGAGGTGGTATCAGTAGTGAAAAACGGGTTACCAGTTCCGGCAGCAAAGATCACCACACGCCCCTTTTCAAGGTGACGGATTGCCTTACGGCGAATATACGGTTCGGCCACCTGCGACATCTGAATCGCTGTTTGCACTCGAGTCGGTTGACCTAGGCGCTCAAGAGTTTCTTGCAGGCCGAGTCCATTAATGATCGTGGCAAGCATGCCCATGTAGTCAGCCTGAGCGCGATCCATACCGGCGCCTTCGCCAGTCATGCCGCGCCAAATATTGCCGCCACCCACAACGATTGCAATGTCCACTTCGAACTGTTGCTTTACAGCAACAATCTCGGCGGCGAGCCTGGTCACAACTTCACCGTCGATCCCAAAGCCCTCATCCCCGGCGAAAGCTTCGCCAGAAAGTTTGATGAGGACTCGGGACCAACGTGGTGCAGTCATTCTTGTATCCGACTCTCTGTGCTTAGGAGCCGATGATTGCTTGAGCGAAACGCGCAATGCGAGCCTCACCCAAACGCTCAGCCACGGTTTCTTTCTCTCCGAACACACCCTGCTCTGGCAGCACGCGTTCTGCATACCAAGAGTTCAGGCGGCCGTCGACAATCTTTGGGACAGCCTGTTCGGGCTTGCCCTCTTTGCGTGTGAGTTCCTCGAAAGAAACACGTGCACGCTCGACGAGTTCCGGGTCGATCTCGTCACGGCTGAGCGCATCGGGCTTTGCGAAGGCGATATGCAACGCAATCTCGTGCGCTGCCTCTTCGGTTGCACCGGTCACCTCGAGCAAGACCCCGTTGACTCCACGGCCGTCTTGGCGGTGCAGGTAGGTATCGAGCAGGTTTCCGTCAGCTGCTTCAAATCGAACAACAAGACCAAGCTCGATGTTCTCTTTCTTTTGAATCTTGAGCGTGTCGAGTTCATCAGACAGTGTGTCGACTGCTGACTCCCCACCCTGGAGTACGGCATCAGCCAGCTTCTGAGTGAGGGCAACAAAGTCGTCAGACTTGCCAGAGAAATCAGTCTCGGCTTTGAGCTGCACCATGGCAGCGACATTGCCGCTCTGTGCAATAGCAATCGCACCCTGGTTGTTCTCTCGGTCTTCAAGGGTTGCAACCTTGCTCAACCCTTTTTGACGCAGAATCCCGGCTGCCTTTTCACGGTCGCCGTCGGCCTCAACGAGTGCCTTCTTGGCGTCCATCATTCCGGCGCCGGTTGCATCGCGCAAGGACTTTACTTCTGCTGCAGTAATCGCTGCCATCAGTTGGTCTCCGTTTCTGGCGCACCTTCTGCTGCTGGTTCTTCTACTTCTGCTTCAGGTGTCACACGCGCTGGCTGATCGGGAACGATCTCGCCAGCAGCAGCTACCCCAGAGGTATCGGATCCTTGAATCTCGGGCTCAACCGCAATGAGTCCGGCTTGGGCATCGGACTCAAGGGCTTCTTCGTTGGCGCTCAACAGGCGGGCATCCGTAGCAGCGGCCTTTGCAGTTGCCTCGACGCGTGCACGGTCCTGCTGGTTGCGATACTCGGCGGCTTCTTCTGCGCTGCGCTCACGGGGCGTGGGCTTTGCTGTCTCTGGGTGCGTCTTTGAACGCATCAGGCGACCTTCGAGCACGGCATCGGCAATCACACGGGTCAGCAAGTCGCCGGAGCGAATTGCATCGTCGTTGCCCGGGATGACGTACTGGATGATGTCGGGATCGCAGTTGGTATCGACCACTGCAACCACTGGAATCTTCAACTTGTTGGCCTCGGTGACTGCGATGTCTTCTTTTTTCGTGTCCAAGATGAACACCACATCGGGAAGCCGCTCCATGTTGCGGATGCCATTCAAGTTGCGCTCGAGCTTCTCAAGCTCACGGGACAACAGCAGCGCCTCTTTCTTGGGCATGAGTTCAAACTCACCGGTGTCGCGCATGTGCTGGTATTCCTTCATCTTCTGCACACGCTTCGAGATGGTTTCAAAGTTGGTCAACATACCGCCGAGCCAACGCTGGTTGATGTACGGCATGCCACAGTTCAGAGCATGGCTTTGGATTGGATCCTGAGCCTGCTTCTTGGTGCCGATAAACAACACGGTTCCTCCGTCGGCGACAAGGTCACGGACAAAGGTGTACGACTTTTCGATACCACTCAGGGTCTGATGCAGGTCGATCAGGTAGATACCGCCGCGATCACCGTGGATGAATCGCTTCATCTTGGGATTCCAGCGGCGGGTCTGATGGCCGAAATGAACTCCGGCATCCAAGAGCTGCTTCATAGTGACTACTGGTGTCACGGTCTTCTCCTTCTCCTCGGTTGATCGAACCCGAGAACCACGCTCCCCTCATTCAAGGCAAGCGACCGAGGTTGTTCCGGGTAAACATTCACCATCGTTGCCAAGGTGGCAGCGAGTGGGCATAACTGTGCCCCTTGTGGAGCGGAATTGAGTGTAGTGCTGCTCGCCTACTCAGTTCCAAAGCGGGCCATGCGCAAGCGGGGTCTATCTGCGATGTAGTTGCTGCGGCATAAGGCGGGCTCTTCGTTGAATCACGCCCAGAAACAGCGCCGGGTCGACATAGCGGTCTCCCTCTCGCAGACCTAGGTGCAGCCCTCGGAGCGCTCGGCCGAGGAACTGACCTTGAACCACAAGTTCTCCGGCCTGAACTGCCACCGAACTCAACCCCGTCAGGCTTGAGCGTCGGCCATCGGGGTGTTGCACAGTCACTGCAAGGCGACCTGCCACGGATCCAGCAAAGCTAACCATGCCGGACCCGATGGCGAGCACTGGGTCTCCCGGCGATGTTGCGTATTCCAGCCCAAAGTTTCCTGCACCGTAGGGACCATTTTCCATGCGAAAGGGGTCACGTACCGGACGCTCCACCGGCCGGTGGTAGACCCCAGGTATCGGAGGTCCGAAGGATTCCGGCTGATTCATCCCGTTGCTACTCGCAGGGTCAGAGACTGCTGCTGCCGGGACGGCGAGGGCAAAAATTGCGAGCGAGCTCACGAGCACTAGGAGCGCAGCGCTCCTGACAGATGTGGCCATAACAGGTTCCCTTGGACGGCACGCAAAACCTGCGTGCTTATGGTGCGAAGGGGAAGAAACACCAACAAAGGTGCGGTGTGAGAGTCACTTGTTAAAACTGCCGGGGAGAGAGTCGCTTGGGCAAGCCTGGGCCGCACTGCTGCGAGCTAAGCGGGTTCGTGCTCAAGGGCCGAGAACCTGGCCCGCAAATGCAACACCGATTTGGTGTGAATCTGACAGACCCGTGATTCCGTTACACCAAGGACTCGGCCGATTTCTTGAAGGGTCAGATTCTCGTAGTAGTACAGGGTCAGGACGAGTTTTTCTCGCTCCGGCAGACCGTTGATGGCCTGAGCCAGCATCTGACGTGTCTCTGCAATTTCGAATGCCCCCATCGGGCCATGCGAAGAGGTATCGGCAATGGTGTCGCCAAGCGTGATGGAGTCGCCGCCATCGCCACCGATGGACAGGATCTCATCGAGTGCAGCTAGGCCAACATGGGAAATCTGCATCAGTGCTGTTTGCAACTGATCGTCCGTCCAGTCGAGTTCTTCCATGAGCTCTTCGTCCGAGGGGGGACGATGGTGCCTTGCCTCGATTTTGGCGTAAGCAGTCTCAATCTGGCGGGCTTTGGCTCGAACAGAACGTGGCACCCAGTCAATCGAGCGAAGCTCATCCAAGATGGCACCCTTGATTCGAGCAATGGCATACGTCTCGAACTTGAATCCGCGCTCTGGCTCGAACTTGTCAATGGCATCGATGAGCCCAAACATGCCGTAGCTGACCAAGTCAGACTGTTCGACGTTTTGTGGAAGTCCAGCCGCAACACGGCCAGCCACGTATTTAACCAACGGCGAATAATGCACAATAAGGACATCTCTGGCCTTGGCAGTTGCCTCGGCTTTGTAATTCGACCAGAGCTCTTGAAGCTCAATATCTGAGGGCTCGCTAGTTCTCACGTGATTCCCAAGGTTTGACCATGCTCTACGCCCTCGGGTGGGAGGACTCAAACACAGTTCGGAGTCGTTCTCTGCTGACATGCGTATAGATCTGAGTTGTAGCTAGATCTGAGTGACCTAGTAATTCTTGCACCACTCGCAGGTCGGCACCACCGTCGAGAAGATGAGTAGCAAATGTATGCCGTAATGCGTGCGGATGCGTAGGCACAGGCGAACGAGCGTCCAAGATGCGCCGCACATCACGAGGATTGAGCCGAACTAGGCGACGGTTATAGAACATTGGCTCGCTCGGCTCACCAAGCAATTCAGCAGTCGATTCTTTCGAGAACTGCAGAATGAACTCCGCTCGTTGCGAATCAAGCCAGGTGCTCAGAGCCTGCGCAGCAGGCTCGCTGATGGGCACGACCCGCTGCTTAGAACCTTTACCCCACAGAGTGAGTCGGCGTCTCTCAAGTTCAAGGGACTCCAAGTTTAGACCGCAGAGTTCAGAGACTCGCAGACCAGACCCGTAGAGCAGTTCGAGCACGGCTGCGTCTCGTGCTGCCACTGCGGGTTGGGCTAGAGCTGCAGTGGACGGCTCATCAATGAGCTGTTGCAATTCGTCAGCAGTCAAGATTCGTGGCAGCTTCGCTGGCCCGCGAGGCGAGGAGATGCCAGCAGTTGGATCCGTTGGGATCACACCGGTCACAGCGAGCCATGCGAAATAGCGGCGCAAGGCTGCAGCTTTGCGTGCAATAGTGCGCGGTGCGAGCGCTCGAGTGCTCAGACTTGCCAGATAACGCCGAACGGTGAGCCGAGTGACTTGCCCGGGAGATTCTGCTCCGAGTCGTTCAACCCAGACGAGAAAAGCCTCGAGGTCCCGTTGGTAGACAGACAGGGTTGAATTTGCCAGAGGAACAGCCTGAATGAACTCTGTCAACATCCAAGAAGTCTCAGTCAATTCTCTCACCCCCGTCTCTCTCGCCAGCAGTCTGAGCAGCACGCTACTTATCGCCTTCTGTAGCGTAGTCACCACACAGCGTGATTGTTGGATTTTTGCTTAGGTTGCCCGCCTTCCTAGCCGCTCAGACCCATCAGGTTTGGCTCGCCGCTCGATCCACCCGCCCGTGCGTTGAATCCAGCCGTGCGTTTCAAGCCATGCAAGAGTGCTCGCTAGTTGTTGAAAATCTAGGCCTGAGCGCGCAGCGAGATGCTCTACGGACACAGGCCTCCAGCCAATTGTTGCTAGCGCTCGTTCCCCAGCTTCATCGGGGACGGGGCGTGTGTCCGGCTGCGATGGAATCGGGCTGGGAGCGCTTGTGTTTGATTGCTTGCCCCCAAGGCCAATCGCCATCAACACATCATCAACGCCTAGGCAGGGCTCGGCCCCATCGCTAAGAAGCCGGTTCGTCCCCTCAGAGGCTCTGCTGTCTATCGGGCCGGGGACACTCAGAACTGGAATGTCGCGTGTCAGTGCCTCTCTGACAGTGTGCATTGATCCGCCGGCACCAGGCGATTCCACTACCACTACGGCATCGGAGAGGGCAGCCAAGATGCGGTTGCGAACTGGAAACCGCCATGGTGCCCCCGAGACCTCGGGTGGCACCTCAGAGAAGATCACTCCGCTACTCGCCACACGAGATGCCAGCTTTCGATTTCGGACCGGGCACGGTGCGTGAAGCCCTGATCCCACTACAGCAGCTACTGCGGCACCACTTGCGCCAACACTGAGCGCTCCAAAGTGGGCTGCGGCATCAATGCCTAGCGCCAGACCTGATACCACCATGACTCCAGCTTGCGCCAGACCCGCACCGAGTTCTTCCGCCACCCGCAGGCCATACCCAGTTGCGCGTCGGGTACCAACAATTGCCACACTCGGCGCAGAGAGCAGATCTGGGTTTCCAAGGTGAAAGAGCACCACTGGCGGGTCGATATCAGCTGCAAGCGCAGGCGGATAACCGGGGCTTCCGAGCGAGACAACCCCCACGCCCAGAGCGCAGCAGGCGTTCCAGATTTGCTGAGGGTCTGCCGAGTTGGCCTGAGCTACCCACTCGGTGAGCTGCGGCGGCTTGACTGCTAATCGCGCTGGCGGATTGCGAATCTTGCCTGCCCTGAGTAGTTGCCAGACCATCTCGGGGCTGCCATAGGAGAGCAGCCATCGCATGCGAGCTGGGCCGACTTGCTCAAGCGAGGCGAGGGCCGTCAGGTACGCCTCGTGCGGCAGATCAGGGGACGGGTTCTGCGTGGCCGCAAACTGAGTCATGTCAGAACCCCAATCTGTTGTTCTTCTCCACGCAGCAGCAATGCCCCTTCTAGGTCATCTGTGGTGATCGGGCCTCCGGTGCCCTCTAGGTCTCTCAGTGTGAGGGCCACTGCCCTTGTTCGCTGAGCACCGCGCATGCTGAGCGATCCAGTCTCAAGGCGTGAGCGCAGCAACATTCGCCCTTGGTCGCTCAAGGGAGCGAACTTCTCTAAGGCCTCACCTCTCAGCTCACGGTTTGAGCTCACCCCACGCTCTTGAGCCCTCATTCGAGCTCGTTCTACCCGGGTTCGCACCTCCATCGAAGACTCGCCCTTGCGTTGCGAGGCGAACACCATGGCTGCCTCGGGAGGGTCTATGGCTAGGCGAATATCGAAACGATCGAGCAGTGGCGAGGACAACCTGCGGCCGTAGCGCGCAATTTGGCCAGGGGTACAGCGACACTCCCCCCACTGGCCGACTCCACAGGGACACGGATTGGTCGCCGCAACCAGAATGAACCGGGCCGGCAGGGTGACATTTGCGTTGGCCCGAGCAACCCGAATGATTCCCGATTCAAGGGGTTGCCTGAGCGCATCAAGGTGCGCTGCGGGGAACTCCCCGAGCTCATCCAAAAAAAGTACGCCCCCGCTAGCTAACGAAACTTCGCCCGGGCGCAAGAGGGTTGATCCCCCGCCGATAAGTGCAACCAGCGAGGCGGTGTGATGCGGAGACCGAAACGGTGGCCGAGTGAGCAGTCCGTTGTGCACGCGGAGTAAGCCTGCAGCGGAATGAACTCGAGAGACGTCCATGGCCCCGCGAGCGTCAAGGTCGGCGAGCAGGCCCGGCAGCCGCTCGGCCAGCATGGTTTTGCCCGAACCGGGCGGCCCCACCATGAGCACATGGTGGCCTCCAGTGGCAGCAACCTCGAGGGCTCGGCGAGCCACGGGATGACCTTGCACCTCTGCGAGATCGCAGTAGGCATCGGCCGGACCCGAAGTGGAGTCACGAACAGGAGGATCAGGCCAAGGCTCCTCGGCACGAAGAGCAGAAACAAGCTCGCTCAGAGTGCGCACCCCTCGGGCATCAGGCCGCACGAGCCTTGCCTCGGCAAGGTTCTCTGCAGGCACCACGACTCGGCCAGCACTGAGGGAATCCACCAACGGCAGGATCCCAAGGATTGGGCGTAGCGTTCCGTTCAGACCCAGTTCCCCTAGAAACATAAGGCCCTTGAGGGCTTCGGGGTTGAGTTGCTTGGACGCTCCGAGAAGTGCCATAGCAATAGCAAGATCTAGGCCAGAGCCCACCTTGCGAACATGCGTTGGAGCAAGATTCACTGTGATTCGCGTGTCGGGCCACTTGAGCTTGCTCGATAAGACCGCTGCACGCACCCGATCGCGAGCCTCTCGACATGAGGCATCGGGCAGGCCCACCACAGTGAAACCCGGCAGGCCTTGGCCGACGTGAACCTCGACAAGAACGCGATGGCCTTCTACCCCGAGCAGGGTTGCGGAAGGGACTTCAGCAAGCATGAGACTCCAGAAGCACTAGGCCAGAAGTTGGCCGTGGAGGCAGCGCATGCTGCGAGCCTGCTCGCAAGGAGTCAGTACTGACAGTGTAGAGAGTTGCTCAGACACTTGATTGATTCTGAGAGGGGATCGCTCCCCTGTCGCCGAGGTTGAGGCCGAGGCGACCTACTCGGCAGCAGCGCCAGTTGCGGAATTCCGAGAGTTCGCAGACTGCGTAGAAATCAGAATCGGGACCCCCAGCAGAATCATTGCTGTCCCGCCGCATAGCACTGCCGTCGAGGCCGAGAAGTAGCCAATCAGCAGGCTCCAGACGAACGTACCGATGGGGGCAAAGAGCCCAGCAACGAGCATCATCGTGGCCAAGCTGCTCGCAGTGAGTTCCGGCGCCCGAGACTCTGCTGTTGCGCCAATCGTGAAAGCCCGCGATGCAAAGCGAAACACTCCGAATGCCACTGAAATCAGAGTCCAAACTCCAAGCTCAACAGGGCCTGATAGCAAGACTGAGCTGATTCCGAACAGAATCAAGACCACCCCGGCCCCAATTGCAGTGACTGCCGAACTAGGAAGATCTGCATGCCCAATTGAAAGTCGGCGAACCAACTTGGGTGAGAACGCCTCACCTAAGGCCATTGCCGCCATGAGCAATCCCGAGCCAACGAGAAGGGGTTGATGCCGCAGGTCTTGCGTGATTGGTACCAACAGCAGAGCTAGCGGGGCGATACACAGCGCAACAACGCAAGCCAATAACGTGACCCGGCGCAAGGCTTCACTGCCTCGCAAACTGGCCCAGACATCATGCCAAGGCCTACCTCGTTCGATGGGATCGGTCAGCGCTGCAAGCGGTGCAAACCTACTGACGATCACTGCGAGCGGAATGGTCAGTACGCCATTCAAAATAAGGCCCCAACCCAGGGGTGCAACATCGAGAAGCAGCCCTCCTGCTAGTGATCCGATTCCCCATGCAAATCCACAGATCACGGCCATCCGAGCGAAGGCCGCAGCCATTCCAGGAGCCGCCAGGTAGGCCTTATTCATAACGGGCGAGACCACCGACCCCAGACCCGACAGCGCCCCAAGAACAGGTGACAGCACCAAAAGGAGTGGCATACCTGGAACTCCAGCAAGGAGTAAGAAGCCAACAGCTAGCCACACAACAGCAGTCACCGCTTTGCATTTGATAAAGAGTGAGCGGGCCCCCAAACGGTGAGAGAGCATCGGAGCGTAGGGAATCACCAGTGCAGATGTCAGCAGCACCGCAGAGACATAGATACCGGTATACACCGCACCGTTGCTGGGGTTACCGGCAGCATTCGTCGTACCTGTGGCACCCAAGAATCCTGCAGCAGATCCGGCCACAGAGCAGCCAACAGCAGCCATATACGCACTAGAGGTTCGCCGCGGAGAACTTGGCGCTCTGATTGCTTCAACGCTCACGAGCGGCCTCCTCCTTCATTCGGAACTATGAGTCTGACCCATCTCATGGCTCCTGCCTTGCATGTGCAGGTCAGGTCTCGAGAGGGCCGACCAACTCTTCGAGAATTTTCCGCATCCGATCAAGCTCTAGCTCAACTACTGCAACACGTTCCTCAAGAGCCTTTTGCTGAGCCTGCGCGACTGAGGGAACAGAGCTACTGCTTGCTGCCTGAGCGATCGTTTGAGCTGAAGGCGCTCCGGTCAACAGCTGAACCCAACGCTGGTCTTTTTGTCCGGGTGCCCGATCAAGCTTGAAAGTCATTGCTTCCTGCCGACTTGCCAGAGAGACCAGAGAACGCTCGACAGCCTCTGCGGAGTCGAATGGAAAGAGTCGCTCCGTTCGAGTTTTTAGCTCCTGGGTGGTCTGGGCACCGCGCAGTAGCAACACACACAGAACCGCTACCTGATCCGCAGAGAGGTCCCAGACTTCTTCAACTGCCTGGCGGTATTTGGTCGATCTGTTGGACTGACTATGAACAAACCTGACGAAGCCGCGATCCTTCAGGGCAGCGAGCGTCGCGTCAACCGTTGCCTCTTGATAGGCAACCACCGGGTTGCGTGAGGTGGTCTGGCTACAAGCCCGAGTCAGAGCATTCGTGGTGAGCGGGTAATCGGCCGGAGTAGTGCGCTCCTTCTCGAGCAGACAGCCAAGAACCCGCGCCTCAGTTTCTGTAAGCAGCGCATCCTGAGCAACTGGTTCGGCCTCATTACTCACCGCGTGTTCAGTCTCATTGTTCACCGCCGGTTCAGCCTCATCACTCACCGCCGGTTCGCTGTCGCTTTCAGAATCTTCTGTGGCGGCGTGCATCTGGGTCATGATCCGCAGGATAATGAAGCGTGGGCTTCAATCCTCATCAAAAGACTCGCAAATCTGCTTGGGACTACCTCTTTGTAGCCTCGGCTCTGCTTGTGGCTGCCGGCTTGCTGGTCTGGGCGTTTCTCGGGTGATGGCGCAATTGGCTCTGAGCCGTGGTTGATTTTACGGCCACTGCCGACTGCGAGGTTCGACGGATACAGCCATATGAGGCTCACAAGCAGTACACCTGTCCGGGCTGTAACAGAGATATTCCAGCTGGCATGGGCCACCTTGTGGCGGTTCCGATTGAGGCCCCAGACCTGAGGCGGCATTGGCATCGGGGCTGCTGGGAGCGTCGCTTGACGCACTACCCCAGGGGTTGAGCTCACAGGGCTGAATTTAGAGTCCCCGATTTAGAGGGCCGAGACGACTACCTGGATTTGCCGGCCCATGACTCCTGCGACATCGAATCGCACTGAATCGGGCTTGAACGGAGCCTCTTCTCGCAGCCATTGCGCGGCCAGTCTGCGGAGTTTGCGCTGCTTGGCAGGACCTACGGCCTCTAGGGGTGTTCCGTACCGCTCTGAAGATCTGGTCTTTACTTCGCAGATGACAACATTGCGACCCTTGGCCAAGATGATGTCGAGTTCGCCGGATCTGCAACGCCAGTTACGTTCAAGCACGCAGTAGCCGCGATCCAGATACCACTGCGTTACAAGATTCTCGCCGTAGGCACCCAGCTTGCGTGGGTCGAATCTAGAGGTTGACATCTGTTCCCTATTCGCTGCGCCCGATCCGCGTTGAAACGCAATGGGCATGAGTGAGGGGGAAGGAAAACTCTCAACTAAACGTCTACAGCTGAACTGCGGGAACAAAACCACCGAACAAGAACGCCAGGAACAAGAACCCAGCTAACGAGAACTCAGTCGCGCAATTCTTTGATCTTCGCAGCCTTACCGATGCGATCACGCTGGTAGTAGAGCTTTGCCCGACGAACGTCACCACGGGACATGCGCTCGATCTTGTCGATGATGGGAGAGTGCACGGGGAAGGTGCGCTCAACTCCGACGCCATAGGAGACCTTGCGCACGGTAAAGGTCTCGTGAATTCCGCTGCCTTGGCGACGAATCACAGCACCCTGAAAGAGCTGCGTGCGCTCCTTGTTTCCTTCAATCACCTTTACGTGAACCTTGAGAGTATCGCCGGGGGCGAATTCTGGGATGTCCTCACGGAGGTTGGGGTGATCGATGAAGTCGGTGGGATTCATGTCTGGTCTCCTAGAACAGCGCTGCGGGTCTGCAGCACCGGAATTGCCAAGATGGCCATGATAGTAGCTGTTAGCGAACAGAAGAAAATGGGGAGCACACCCCGGTGCAATGAACCGGGATTAGTCAGACTCTTCTGCAGCCCAGCGCGGCAGGCCCTCAGCCTCTGACTCAAACTCATTCATGAGTAACCGCTCGTGTTCACTGAGTCCACCCCGTGCCTGAATCAGGTCGGGCCGAACGAGTTGGGTTTTCCAAAGCGCTTGGGCCTCTCGCCACCGGCCAACACGAGCGTGGTCTCCAGACAGCAGTACATCCGGCACGACCATGTCCCGAAACTCTGCTGGTCGGGTGTACTGAGGATGCTCTAGGAGACCGGAAGAAAACGACTCCTCTTGGGCAGAATCCGCATTACCCATGACACCCGGAATAAGTCGACCCACGGCCTCCATCACGACCATGGCCGCAACCTCGCCACCCGAGAGCACAAAGTCGCCGATCGAGAGTTCATCATCGACTAGGTGCTTGCGAACCCGATGGTCTATCCCCTCATAGCGGCCGCACAGCAGCGAAAACCCTCCGCAATCAGCCAAATCTTGAGCGCAGGCTTGGTCGAGTGGCCGCCCGCCGGGCCCAAGCAAAAAGAGCGGGCGCGGTGGCTGCTCTTTTTCTACCGTGTCAAAGATCGGACCGGCTTTCAGCACCATGCCCGCACCTCCGCCAAAGGGAGAATCATCCACCGTGCGATGAACATCTTGGGTTGCGGCTCGAAGGTCATGCACCCGCAGATCTAACAACCCCTCAGCGGCTGCGCGCCCGATCAGGCTGTGTGCACCAAACTCAACAATCATCTCGGGGAAAATAGTCAGAACATCGATGCGCATATCGGCCTCCCAACAGCGAGGCAGGCGTCATCAAGACAAGCGTTATCAACACAAGCGTTCATGAGTCGAGCAGTTCGAACAACCCGTCAGGAGTATCGACGAGGAGAACCCCGTCCACTGGTCCACCCAGAGCAAAGACCACTGGAACCAAGATCCCTGATTCAAGCACTAGCAAATCTGCCGCAGGGTTGTCCATGACTGACTCGATGCGACCACGGTTTGTGCCATCTGTGGTCTGGACCATGCACCCAATGAGTTCGTGCACCCACATCCCCTCGGGGTCGCTAATGGGAGCAGCGCTCAGAACGGTTCCACGTGCCTGCTCGGCAGCTTCCCGGGTAGTGCACCCTTGGAACTGAACAATCCAGCGGTCTTGGTGTTTGCGAGAACTGACCACAGTCAGGGGCCCGCGGTCGGACTCGAGTTTCGACCCCGGCGCAACGCGCTCAGTGCGATCAGAACTGAGATACACGACGACTTCGCCGCGCAGGCCGTGAGCTTTGGTGATTCGACCTACCTCAAGCAGGCCACCGCCATCGGAGCTTGCCGCGCCCGAAGTTGGCATGGGGGAACTCAGTCGACAAACTCGACGTCGATTTCGACGCCATCTCGTGCTGCTGCAGCGCGAGTCACGATGCGAATGGCAGATGCCATACGTCCACGCTTTCCGATGATGCGTCCCATGTCACCTTGGGCCACATACAGATTCAGTCTGGGATGTGATGGCCCATCTACAACTTCGACTCGAACGCTGTCGGGAGTCTCTACGAGTGACCGGGCGATGTGCTCCAACACAGCAGTTGCCTGAACTGGTCGCGCACCGCTGCCTGCAGGGTCCTGCTGATTGGCGGAATCCTCGGACGCGAGGTCTTCCTCGCTCACTTGCTCGCCTTCGATGCTTGGAACTCATCCCATGCACCAGAAATAACGAGGAGTTTCTGAACACGCTCAGAGGGCTGCGCGCCCTTCTTCAGCCACTCGATGGCCTTTTCGTTATCAACCGTGATTGCCGATGGCTCACGACGAGGGTCGTAGGTTCCAACGATCTCTAGGTACTTGCCATCACGAGGTGAGCGGGCATCTGCTGCAACGATGCGGTACGAAGGTTGCTTCTTCTTGCCTACCCGCGTGAGGCGGAGTCGAACTGCCACGATGTGTAACTTCTTTCAGTCTGGTTCTTCGGTGGTGACGCACCCACGGGAGTGCGAGAACGTCACAAGTGATTCTTCTTGGTGCAGCAGAACGACCTGCAACACC
Organism: Actinobacteria bacterium IMCC26207; assembly: GCA_001025035.1. Taxonomy (GTDB): domain Bacteria; phylum Actinomycetota; class Acidimicrobiia; order Acidimicrobiales; family Microtrichaceae; genus IMCC26207. The sequence continues at coordinate 147,816 of LCZK01000010.1, read as the reverse complement.
CTCAGCCCAAAACGGGCGACTACATATGATGGTCGCAGCAGGGTGCCTTGGGCAAGCTCAGACAGGGTTTGTCATTCTGAGTTTGGGGTTCGGGCCGGCAGCAGCATGGAATCAAGGCGAGTTCTCGGAGCCACTCGCGCCTGCACGGTTGGGCAGTTGCGCCTCCATCTCCTCGAGGGTCGGCAGCGCAAATGCCTTCTTATCAATCTGTACCGGGCCCTTGGCGGTCACTCTGCCTCCGCCCTTCTTTCCCTTCTTGGCCTTCTTGGCCTTGCGCTTCGCAAATTTATTGCCACCCATCTGCTGCATCATCTGGCGCATCTGCTTGAACTGATTGACAAGCTGTGTCACATCAGTTGCCGAGGAACCAGACCCCTTTGCAATTCTGTCTCGGCGAGAGTTATCAATGATTTCTGGTTTCATTCGCTCGGCCGGAGTCATCGACTTGATGATGCCCTCCACCCGGGCGATTTGCCGATCGTCAATCTCTACGTCGCGAACCTCTTTGGGTACTCCGGGCAACATGGCCATTACGCCAGAGAGAGGGCCCATCTTTTTGAGCGCCTGCATCTGGTCCAAGAAGTCATCAAGCGTGAACGAGCCGTCCATAAGACGGGCAGCGGCTTCTTCAGCCTGGTCTTGTTCGAATGCGCCCTCGGCCTTTTCGATCAAGGTGGCAAGGTCGCCCTCACCGAGGATTCGACCCGCCAGACGATCCGGATGAAACAGGTCAAAGTCTTCGAGCTTCTCGCCAGTAGATGCGAATGCAATTGGTCTGCCGACTACCTCTTTGACTGACAGTGCTGCTCCACCGCGAGCATCGCCGTCGAGCTTGGTCAGAATCACACCGTCGAGTTCGAGCGTGGCGTGGAACGACTCAGCAACTGCCACAGCGTCTTGGCCTGTCATGGCATCAACAACCAAGAAGGTGTAGTCAGGCTGCACCTCATCGGAGATCTGCCTGACCTGAGTCATCAACTCGGCATCGATTGCGAGGCGACCCGCAGTGTCGACAATGAGGACATCTCGTCCCAAGCGGCGTGCCTCTGCAACGGCTGCTCGGGCAACGTCGACTGGATCGCCTACGCCTGAGAGGACCACCTCATCAGAAGCAGAGAACACCGGCACATCAATCTGAGCGGCCAGAGTGCGCAGCTGAGCCACTGCGGCGGGCCGCTGCAAGTCAGCACCGACCAACATGGGGTTGCGACCTTGTGCTTTGAACCACTTTGCCAGCTTGGCCGAGTTGGTGGTCTTACCGGATCCCTGCAGGCCGGCCATCAACACCACAGTGGGGGGCTTGGATGCGTAGGTGATGCGGAGGGTCTCGCCGCCCAAAGTCTGGGTGAGTTCTTCGAGGACGATCTTCTTGACCTGTAGCGCCGGGTTGAGCGAAAGGGAAAGATCTTCTCCTACGGCACGCTCGCGAATGCGTTCTTGCATCGCCTTGACTACGGCCAGGTTGACGTCAGCCTCGAGCAACGCCATGCGGATTTCCCGCAGCACCTCGTCTACATCTGCTTCAGAAAGTCGACCCTTCCCACGAAGCCGAGTAAAAATTCCATCAAATCGATCGCTGAGTGACTCAAACATTTGGCCCTCATGCTACCGGTCCCGCACTGGTTGACTCCAACGCTCAGTCTTGGGCAAAGAGTGCGTCGACAAACTCAGCTGAGTTGAAGTCCACAAGGTCAACGGCTGTCTCGCCGAGTCCGACCAGTTTCACGGGAATCCCGAGCTCAGAACGGATTGCAAAAACAATGCCACCTTTGGCTGATCCATCCAGCTTGGTCAGAACTACGCCGGTGACTTCGGTGGCCTCGGTGAACTGACGTGCTTGTTGTAGGCCGTTCTGGCCTGTGGTGGCATCAAGTACTAACAGGACCTCGGTGACGGTTCCCTCACCCTTGTCTGCAACTCTTCGCACCTTCGAAAGTTCTTCCATCAGGTTGGTCTTGTTGTGCAACCGCCCTGCAGTATCGGCCAGGACGATGTCTGCTCCCTTGGCTGCAGCTGACGCGACGGCATCGAAGATGACTGCCGAGGGGTCTCCGCCTTCTTCGCCTCGGACCAGATCTGCACCGCATCGATCCGCCCATGTTCCCAGTTGCTCTGCCGCTGCTGCACGAAAGGTATCGCCGGCTGCCATCACAACGCGATCGCCTTGATCAGTGAGTCGCTTGCCGAGCTTTCCGATCGTGGTGGTTTTGCCAACGCCATTGACGCCAACAAACAGCCAGATTGTGGGGGCAGTCTCGGCGCGAGCCAGGGTGACTGGGCCTGCAAGATCTGCCTTCATCTGATCTTTCACTGCTTCGACAAGTTCGGCAGATGTCGTGAGACCGTTCTCTTTGACGGTGACTCGCACTGAATCAAGCAATTTCTGGCTCGGACCGATTCCCACATCTGCCCGAATCAGAGCCTCTTCAAGTTCGTTCCAACTTTCGGCATCAATTTGGGATCGTGAGAGAACTGACCCAAGGAAACCCGAAAACGTAGAGCGCGCCTTCGCAAGGCGCTCAAGAAAATTTGGGCGCTCATCCTCCGCAGCCTCTTCGGCTACTTGAGCGAGCCTGGCATCTTCGCCCTCCTGCTCGGCCTGTTCAGCCGCTGCGATATTTGCGGCTTCTTCTTCGGCAGTGAGTTCCGGACCAGTAATCGCAACGCTCGACCCCAAGATTCCGGCAACGGGTTCGACCGTCTCGATCTCTGGACCGTCCAAGGAATCTGGGTCTAGGGCTTGAGTTCCTGCCTCACGGGGTAAGACACCCTCTGGCGGGCCCTCAAGGAGCTCGCCCTTGCTGGGGCGGCCGAGCAGTAGGGCTCCTGCAACCACAACGCCGATTGCGAAAATAATGATGATGATCAATATGGGAGACATGAGAAGTGCATGCTACAAGTCGCGGGCCCCTGCAGTCTCTGTCTCCCACTCAGGCTGCTCAACAACTGCGTACCTCCGACTCCCAAGCGAGCAGTGTTGACCTGTTGATCACCTGCTGCGCAGCGAGATGCACAAGGGTCCTGCCCACGCGGGGCAAGCTATGTCAACAGCAGTACAGCAATGAGCTGAAAATTACGTCAGTAATTCGAGCTTGCGACGAGCAGAACATCAATTCCCCCCGTACGGTGCATCCCGTACAGAAAACCGCTCTGCAGATCTACCTACACCGCACTTGTCACCATTCCGAGCAGCACTGCTCACACGAGGAGCCAGATGGACCCCGCCCCGACACCACAACAAACCGACCCGCTTAGCCCGTCGGGCAGGCCGACACCACAACAAACTGACCCGGCCCAGCCTCAGGCACCTCTGGCTGATTCTGCAGTCCTCGAACAGTTGCTGTTCGAAATGAAGAAAGTCATCGTGGGTCAGGATCGCGCTATTGAACGGCTGCTCACCTGTTTGCTTGCTGGCGGACATTGCCTGTTGGAGAGTGTTCCGGGCTTGGCAAAGACTCTGTCTGCAGAGACCATGGCGCTCTCAGTAGGAGGAACTTTTTCTCGTATTCAGTTCACCCCAGACCTGCTGCCTGCAGACGTGGTGGGAACTCGAATCTACCGGGCCTCAAGCGAGTCATTCGATGTGGAACTTGGGCCGATCTTTGCCAACTTTGTACTGGCCGATGAAATCAACCGCGCCCCGGCCAAGGTGCAGTCCGCTCTGCTCGAGGTGATGGCTGAGCAGCAGGTCACGATCGGCGGAACGACACATAAACTCGATGGGCCTTTCATCGTGCTCGCTACCCAGAACCCCATTGAATCTGAGGGTGTCTACCCACTACCCGAGGCCCAGCGAGACCGGTTCTTGATGAAGGTTGTTCTGGGATACCCGTCTCCGGCAGAAGAAGTGGAAATCGTTCAGCGGATGGGAACTGCGGCCCCCGAAGCCCACCAAGTAGTCACTCTGGATCAGGTACGGCAACTGCAGGGCGCAGCGGAGCGTGTGTACGTCGATCGCAGCGTGTTGGAATACGCCGTGAATCTGGTTTTGTGCACCCGCACCCCAGAGAACTTTGGCCTAGCCGAGCTCCGAAGCTACATAGAACTCGGTGCAAGCCCCCGAGCCTCGATTGGATTGATTCGCGGCGGACGCGCTCTGGCCATGCTGCGTGGACGCAACTACCTGACACCCCAAGATGTATTCGACGTTGCACCCGAGATTCTGCGCCACCGCTTGTTGTTGTCCTATGAGGCCCTCGCCCAAGACATCGACGTGGAACAAGTTGTGAATCGGATTCTGTCTACTGTGCCGGCTCCACGGGTCAGCCCCGCTCAGGCTCCAGCCACCCAGACTGACCCCTACAACGGCAACTCTGCAGTTGCTCCTGCCTGGGGGGCCTGAGTCACATGGCGGGGCTATCTGACACCTTGGGTTTGGTCGGGGACCGACCAGCCGAAGAGATCGTTCGACGGCTCACCTTGGATATCACGCGCCGCCTCGACGGCATGTTGCACGGCGACTTTATGGGCATTGTCCCGGGCCGAGGCAGCGAGCCGGGAGAAGCTCGCGCCTACTCCCCCGGCGACGACGTGCGTCACATCGACTGGAACGTAACTGCCCGCATGCAGGACCCATACCTGCGAGAGACCATTGCAGACCGAGAACTAGAAACTTGGATGCTGATCGACCGGTCGGCAGGCCTAGATTTTGGAACGGCCTTATGTGAGAAGCGCGACCTAGTCCTTGGTGCCTCTGCGGGCATTGGATTGTTGACGGCCCGAGGCGGAAACCGGGTCGGCGCAGTCATGTTGCGCGGCAGCGAAGTCACCACCATGCCGCCAAGACAAGGCCGGCGGAACCTGCTCGGCATTTTGGATCGGGTGCTCGAATCCCCGCGAGAGGATGGCACCGGCGCTACCAACCTTGCCGCTGGGCTTCAACGCATCGCAGCCGTTGCACCCCGCAGGGGACTTGTGGTTGCCATCTCAGACTTCTTGGCAGACCCGTCCACGTGGAAGAACCCCTTGGGTTCGCTAGCAATTCGCCATTCAGTGCTGTGCGTACAGGTAGTCGATCCTCGAGATCTTGACCTGCCCGCAACCGGAATGTTGCAATTCCAAGATCCGGCAGATGGTTCAATTCGTGAGGTCAATACTGATGACAAACACGTGCGCGAGCGTTACGCCGCGGCTGCTGCCGAACAGCAGGGTCAGATTGCTTCGCAGATTCGAGCAGCAGGAGGCGACCACCTCGTTCTACGAACTGATGGCGACTGGCTGATGGACCTTGCACAGTACGTGTCTCGACGCCGACACCGAGCAGAAATGACCGCTGGGAGGCGGACCCGATGACCGAATGGTTTCTCGTTCCCATGCGCCTGTGGTGTTTGCTGGGAGTTGTTGCACTCGTAGCCACCTACGTGTTTATGCAGTTCAAGCGCCCCCGCTACACCGTGCGATTTTCTAATCTCAATCTGTTGGACAAGGTCGCACCAAAGCGCCCAGGTTGGCGGCGTCACCTTGGGGCTGGCTTCTTTGCACTAGCCCTGACCACATTGGTGATTGCTTACGCACAGCCCATCATGACAATCAAAGTGCCACAAGAGCGAACCACCATCATGTTGGCTATCGACACCTCGCTGTCCATGGCCGCCGAGGACGTTGCCCCGAATCGTCTCGAGGCAGCACAGGCCGCAGCAGTTGCCTTCCTTGACGAACTTCCCGATGATCTCAATGTGGGCCTGGTGAGTTTCGCTGGCACAGCACAGCTTCTGGTGCCGCCCACACAAGATCATGAGTCCATAAAGACTGCAATCGACGGGCTGGAGCTTGATAAAGCAACCGCCATCGGCGATGCAGTGAAGCTCTCACTCGAGGTCATCGCCGATCAGGCAGTTGGGGTAACGGATGGCGTACCTGACGCCGCAATCGTGTTGATCTCTGATGGTGAAACCACCGTTGGCCTGCCCACCGAAGAGGCCATTCCCTTGGCACAAGAGGCCGGCGTTGCTGTGTCGACGATCGCCTACGGAACAGCTAACGGGCAGATCATGGTCGACGAGGACGGAGACGGCGTAGGGCAGCTCACTGGGGTGCCGGTCAACGTTGAAGAACTCAAAGGCTTGGCCGAGGATACCGGCGGTACGGCGTATACAGCTGAGAGCGCTACCGACTTGGCCAAGGTGTACGAGGAACTTGGCTCAACCATCGGCTTTGAAGAGAAGAACACAGACGTGAGCTACAAGTTTGTTGGCGCAGGCCTAGTCCTGATGCTGATCGCTGCTGCATGCTCGCTGCGGTGGTCAACACGCCTTCCCTAGTGAGCCACCCCCAGGAGAGCAAGCACACCTCCTTAGGGTGCAGAGCTGGCCTTCTCTGAAATCACCTTCGAAGAGCCACCAGGCTCCATCGTCACTCCATAGAGAATGTCTGCAGCCTCCATCGTGCGCTTTTGATGGCTCACGATGATGAGTTGCGCCGTCTGACGGAACTCTGCAACTAGGTCCAAGAATCGGTGCAGGTTGACATCATCAAGTGCGGCCTCAACCTCGTCCATCACATAGAACGGTGAAGGACGAGACCGGAACACGGCGAACAGATATGCAAGCGCCGTCAGGGAGCGCTCGCCACCTGACAGCAGCGAGAGCTTGCGCACGTTCTTGCCAGAAGGCTTGGCCTCAATTTCGATTCCGGTTTCTAGCAAGTTGTTTGGGTCGGTTAAGCGAAGCCTTCCCTCTCCGCCCGGAAACAGCGTCTCAAACAGGAGCGTGAAGTTCTGGCTGACGTCTGCGTAGGCGGCGCTAAAGACCTTGACGATCTCTTCGTCCACGGCTCGTATGACTTTGGAGAGTTCACGACGACTCGAGCGAATATCTTCGAGTTGCCCCTCTAAAAAGTTGAGTCGTTCTTGAAGCTCGGTGAACTCTTGCAATGCCAGCGGATTGATTGGACCCATCAACCGCAGTTCACGATCAAGCTCGCGAACTCGTGCACCGAGTGCGACCCCTTCGGGCAATGGCGGGCACTCCGCCGCCATGGCTACATCGGGCTCACAGTCAAGGTCGTTTCGAAGGCTCTCGGTTGCGGCTTCTAGCCGCAAGCGGGCCTCGGCGTCGGCGATCTCTGCTTTTTGCACAAGGGCGCGTAGTTCTTCGAGTTGGCGCTCAGACTGCACTCGCTGACTGCGCAACCCTTCAAGACCACTCGTCACGGACCGAGCCTCTTCGGATTGCCGTTGGCGCTCATCGCGCAACGTGCTCAGGTTCGCCTCGATGACTGAAACTCGTCCGAGGGTGAATTGTGTCAGGCGGTCAGTCGCGTCTGCTCGGGCGACGAGTTCAACCCGTCGGCGAGCGGCAGCGTCTCGTTGTTCAATGTTTCGAGAAAGACGTTCATCTACCTGAGTCAATCGCTCAGTGACATAGCGACGCCGTTCCTCTATGCCCGCTGAACGCACCTCTAGGTCAGTACGAACCGCACCCACCTTTGCGCTGTGCTCCTCAAGGCTCTGCCGTGCAGCAGCCATGACTTGCGCCTGCGATGACAGCGCCAGATCAGCAGCTTCGAGCTGTGGCAACTGAGCAGCTAGTTCTTCAACTCGGAGGTTCTCGCGCCTGAGCCGCTCGGCTAGTTCGCCAAGGTGAGCATTGAGTGATTCCAGTTCTGCTGCAGCCTCAATCACGTCGGCCTCTAGGCGCGCTACTGATTCACTCAACGTTCGTCGAAGTGAATCGTTGCTATCGCGATTCCTGGCGCTCTCTTGCTGATCAGTACGAGCAGCAATCATCGCCGAGCGAGCCTGATCCACGGCTTGGCGAGCCTGATCCCGGTTGGTCAAACTCAGGGCCTCGCGCTGCAAGGCCTCTTCTAGCGCTGCGCCAGTAGCCCCAGAGCGTGCCGCTCCTACTCGCCAACCTGCTGCACCGAAACGGTCCCCAACGCGTGTGACGACAACGGCGCCCGGATGCTGCGAAGCCAGTTCGAGTGCCGCTTGCCAACTGCCGTCAACCAAGACTGCAGAACCCAGGAGCGTGTCGAGCACTCGTTCGATTCCCTCGGCTGAGGATGCTGCCGATCCGCTGCGCAGAGCACGCACATGACGTCGCAGAGGCTCGCCTTGCGATGGAAGAGTGGCCGAAGGTGAGGCTCCACTGGAAAGCGCAAGAACAGCACCGCGATGATCGCCCTGAACCAGCGCGTCGAGCGCAGATCGAGCCGATGGAATATCGGCAACCACGACAGCCGTGAGGGCCTCACCGACTGCGGCTTCAAAGGCCTCTTCCCAGCCAGCGTCAACGTCTACTAGGTCCAACAATGTGCCAAGAACGCCAGTCAAGCCATCAAGATGCTCTGCACCGGCGCGCTGCCGGGCCTCGTCCAAAGCCAGCGTCAGAGCCTCTACTCGGGCGGCCCAAGCGGAGTGCTCGGTCTCGGCGGAAGTTGCGGCCTCTTCGGCAGTTCTCAGCTCTGCCTCTTTGGCCAGCGACTCTTCAACTGAAGCAGCTGCGCTCTGTTCAATGGCCTCGACTGCTGACTCAGCAGCGGAGCGCTCATCGTGAGCGCGCTGCCCTTCAACAGTGAGCCGCTCCACTTTCTCTGCCAGAGAATCCCGCCGAGATACCAACCGAACCTGATCGTTCGTGGTGCGTTCGATCGCTGAGCGCAGCGCAGCAAGTTCCCCGCGCACTCCGGCGGCCTCACCCGTCGGGGCGGGAATACCATCAGCCCAGTCGGCCTCGAACAGAGCGCGCTCTTGAGCAAGAGCGGCCTCGGATTCTTCAAGCTCGCCGGCAGAAACCAGAATTCTCTCTGCTTCGAGTTCGGCTTGGGCGAACTCATCGCGAAGTTGTGCTTGTTCAGACTCAAGACTCGCAATGACAGCGGCATCAATTGCGCTACTGAGCTCACGCTCAACGCCGCGGCGGCGCTCTGCCAACAACGCAAGCAATCCCCGAGCCTTTTCTCGCAGGGTTTCGTAGCGAAGGAGTGCATCGCCAACATCTCGTCCGCCGAGTGCAGAAAGTTGTGCCTCAGAACTCAGAATCCGAGCGTCAAGGTCGGCAAGTTTCGCCCGCAGTTGTTGATCCTGGCCACGAAGGTCAGTCTGGGTTCGGGCTGATTCTTCTAGTTGTACTCGCAAACGGCCCAAGTCGCGGCCTGCCGAGAACACTTTGAGTGCCGAAAGTTCGCTCACTAAGTCACCGTGACGCCGTGCCGCATCAGCTTGACGTTCCAATGGGCGCAACTGCCGTCGAACCTCACGCAGTAGGTCCTGAATGCGGGTGAGGTTTGCCTCGGTTGCGGTGAGACGGCGCTCGGCGCGTTCCTTACGACGCCGGTATTTCAATACGCCGGCGGCTTCTTCAATGATGAGTCGACGATCCTCGGGGCGTGCATTGAGTACCCCGTCAATGTTTCCTTGCGAGATGATGACGTGCTGCTGCCGTCCGACACCTGAGTCCGAAAGCAGTTCTTGAATGTCGAGCAATCGACAGGGCACGTTATTGATTGCGTACTCGCTGTCACCAGACCGGAATAACAGTCGACTCAGAGTGACTTCTGTGAAGTCAATCGGCAACAGCCCGGCAGAGTTATCGATGGTGAGTGACACCTCGGCACGGCCTAGTGCTGGGCGGTTTGAGGTTCCGGCAAAAATGACGTCGTCCATTTTTGCTGATCGGACAATGGAAGGCTTCTGGGCGCCGAGAACCCAACCAATGGCATCGACCACGTTTGACTTACCCGAACCATTCGGTCCCACGACCACAGTGACGCCAGGTTCGAGCGACAAGGTCGTTGCATCGGCGAAGGACTTGAAACCCTTCATCTGCAGAGTCTTCAGAAACACGCTTCTCCCGGAGGTTCTTGCCGAGAACGAACTCAGTAGGCAGGACGGACAGGTGGACTAGAAAGTAGATCAGATCCTTGGCAACGGTGCCGCTCAGCAATCCTCAGCCGAGGACCCTGGCAGTGCGCAGCACCGCTCAGACCTGAGTTTGCTCGCAAAAGTAGGTGTAGCCGCCACCAAAGCGAACTTTGACAATGGGGCCACGGGCCCGGGGGCTCATCTCTCCATCGCGTTTGTAGACGGCAATGTATTGCAAGTAGTCACCAGGCTTGCCGGACAGTCCCACCCAGCCGTCAGGTTCGAGTGTGGTTCCGCCGTACTTCACGGCCTCATGGATGGTTTCCACTAGGGCGCGATACAGCCGACGAACCTCTTGCGCAGAGAGCGTGGAGGTATTGCGGTCATAGCGCAACCCTGCGTGAAAGAGAATCTCGTCCGAGTAGATCGGGCCAAACCCCACCAAAAAGGTTGGGTCCATCAGAATTGACTTCAGCTTGCCGTCACGGCGCATGAGTCGCTCACCGAATGTGGTCCAAGAAATTGGTTCCTCAATGGCATCCAGACCAAGCGTCAGGAGTTCGGGGTGAAGTTCCTCAAGTTCATCGGCGGCCACTAGCTCAACGGCGGCCTCTTTTTTCGGGTCAACCAATCGAAGCTGCCCACCTTGAGTAAACGACACGATGAGGGCTGTTCCCGTAGCGACTGGATCCTTTGGCTGGTTTCGGGTCATTCGGCTGTGCTCGCCGAGTGACATAACTAGCAGTTGGTCCCCCTCAACCTGAAAGATCAACAACATGCCGCGACGAGTGACACCGCTCAGCTTGAGACCTTCAACAGCCGCCGTCATGGTCTTTTTATTCGGGTGTTTAGCCACAGATGGCGCAGTGACTTCTATATTTCTGATCTTTCTCTCGCCAACCTCTCGATCAAGGTCGCGTCGCAAAAGTTCGAGCTCTGGAAGCTCAGGCATGAGTACCCCCCGGGGTAGTTTCCGTCGGAATCGATGAGGCTTCTTGGCGGTCCGACACCGCTAAGGAACCAAGATCTGGCTGGGCTAAATCTGGCTGGGCTGAAGTATCTGTCTGGTCTGAATTCTCTTTGCTGGGATTCTGCAGGCGCTCAAAGGCCTGTTCAGCAGCGGCCTGCTCGGCCTCTTTTTTGGTTCGCCCTTCTCCGGCACCCCAAGGCTCACCGTTTAGTTCAACTTGAGCCGAGAAGTGCTTTTCGTGTTCTGGGCCCTCCTCTGTGAGGACATACCTAGGAAGTTGCCCAAAGCGCCGAGCACTGAGTTCTTGTAGCTGAGACTTGTGATCACTTGCCAAACCGCCATAGAGGACATCTTGAATTCGATCGTGCAGAAGGTCCAGAACAACAACAGTTGCCGCACCCATGCCGCCGTCGAGATAGACGGCGCCAATTACGGCTTCAATGCCATCGGCCAAAATCGAGGTTTTGTTCCTGCCTCCAGTGGCTTCTTCGCCCTTACCCAGACTCATAGCTGCACCCAATTCACGGGTCCTCGCTACGCCGGCCAAGGCAACTGCACTTACTAACTCGGAGCGGTTTCTTGCCAGAACCCCTTCACTGATCCCTGGGTCTGACCGATACAGATGATCGGTGATCACCAGACCTAGGACGGAGTCCCCAAGAAACTCGAGCCGCTCGTTCGACGCGACTGCGCCGTTCTCGGCGCACCAGGATCGATGCCGCAGAGAAAGCTCGAGCAATCCCGGATCAGCAAACTGATACCCGAGAAGGCTGCAGAGTTGCTCCCGGGGACCGAGGATGTGAACCTCAGACTCGGGGGAGTACATAGTCGACGACGTCACGAACAGTCTTCAGGTCTTCGAGGTCTTCGTCCTCGATACGAAAGCCATCGGAGCGTTGGCTGAACTCTTCTTCGATTGCTTCAACAAGCTCAATGAGTTCCAGTGAACCCAGATGCAGGTCCTCAACGAAAGAGTCTCCCTCGTTGATGGAGCTGGTCTCCACCTCGAGGATGTCCGCGAGCAGGTCTTGGATCACTCGAAAAACCTCTGCCCTATCGGGTGCAGAGCTTTCTGATGGCATCTCAGCAGACACAAACACTCTCTCTCTAATAACTAGCTACAGCCGCTTCTGGCTGGGCCAAGTGCCTCACACTGTACTCGCCACAGGATGCTCCTTGGACGAGACGCATGAAGCAGCGAACGGGGCCAAAGATCAAAAACAGCTGAGAAACAGCGATTACTTGGCAGAAACAAGAAAAACTAGCGATCCACAGAGTTCCTGTGGATCAGTCAACCTCAATAGCTTGACGGCCGGCGTACCAACCACAGTTGCCACAGACCACATGGGGAAGCTTCACGGCGTTGCATCGGGGGCACACGCTGCGCGGGGAGGCCTTGAGCGTCCAGTTGGAAGCACGGCGGCTGCGACTCTTCGACTTCGAGGTCTTTTTCTTTGGTACGGCCATGGTCTTCTCTACTTTTGAGGGGCGCGGACAGTGCTTTGGGCAGTCTCACGCAGAACGGTCTCTCGTCGGTATCGCACCTCTGGTCGAGGCAGTGTCCCGGCGGAATGAGCATCTTAGCTACTCAGGGGGGTCCGAGTCGAAATGAAGGTCTCCGAGGGAAGCCCAACGGGGGTCAATCGGTTCCGCACCTGCGGTTTCTGCGGTGATAACAGGGAACAATTCTGGGATCGGTCCGGCACAGTCTGCTCGACAAAGCGGAGCTATGGGGAGCGCAAGAATTGCCGCATCGTGCACAGTTGGCCCCAAGTCGATGGAGTCATTCGCAATCGGAAGGATATCTCCGAGTTCGCCCTCGGTACGCTCCTTGAATATCTCGGCCACCTCCACCGTCACCTGCCCGGTAGTCATCTCAAGGCAGCGCCGGCACTCCCCCTGCCACGGCACTTGCACTGTTCCTGACAGCGTCACCCCATCGGAGAGGGCCTCCATCGTGACGCTGAGCAGAACCTCTTCACCTTCTGGAATGCTGGAACTAGAGATTGCGAGCGGGCCTAGGGGTACGGAGCGCTCGAGTTGCATCCGGTTGCCAGGCCGCCTGCGCAACTCCGAAACGCCTATGCGTAATTCGGACGCAGTCACTGATCTTGGTCGAACATAGGAACAGCACCGGTGGGCTGATCCTCGTACTCAAATGAGTCGTCCCGGCCCACTGCACCCAATTCAGCTTCTTCAATGGTCGGAGCAGAGAGTCTGCTTCGGCCCGCAGTGACCGTCTTTTGGATGCGCTCAAGAACATTCTCAAAGCTGGCGAGTTTCTGATCGCAGTAATCTTCGGTTTCTCTGCGCATCCGTCGCGCCGAGGCTTCTGCATCCTCGATGATCTGTGTCGCCCGCAACTCGGCCGCTTTTGCAACCTCGGTCCGCTGCACCATATGGGCGACTCTCGACTTTGCATCCGCTATGAGTTCGTCTCCGTCTCTTCGGGATCGCGCAATGAACTCCTCACGTTCTTTGAGTAGCCACCTTGCGCTACGAAGCTCATCGGGAAGACGAGACACTGCGTCATCGAGCAGTTCAAGGACTTCCTCTTTATTGACGCGTACTGATGCAGACATTGGCATGCCGGGCGAGGTGTCGATCATCTCGATCACTCTTCGTAAAATTGCCTCGCTCTCTGGAACGCGGTACTGCTCTCCTGCAGCAACTCGCCGCGCAGAGGAGGGAGACTCGTCGGCAGTTTCATCATCTAGGTCATCGAAGGCTCGTGGGCTCATGGTCCCTCCATATTGTCAGAGTCACTAGCCTTACTCGCGATTACTCAGTCCTACGAGGGCTCGGACGATTTCTTTGGGCCGTTAGCCGAATTTCTCTTGTAGCCGGTTGGCGACAGGTGCAGGCACCATGGTGGTGACGTCGCCTCCGAATCGGGCTACTTCACGAATCAGTTTCGAGGCCAGAAAAGAGTTCCTCGAAGCAGAGGGAACAAAGAGCGTGTCTACTCCAGAGATTGAGCGGTTCATTTGCGCCATCTGCAACTCAGACTCAAAGTCCGAGACTGCCCGTAGACCCTTAATAATGAAATGAGCGTTTTTCTCTTTGGCAAGATCAACGACAAGCGAAGAGAACATCGTGACCTCTACGTTGTCGAGGTGTGCGAGGGAGTCCTCAATCAATTCCTGGCGCTCATCGAGGGTAAAGAGTGGCTCGCCCTTCTGAGGATTCCGCATCGCCGCAACGATGACTTTGTCAAACAGGCGCGCTGCAGTCTCAACGATTTCAACATGTCCATTGTGAATCGGATCAAAGGATCCTGGATACAACACGACTGTCATGAGTGTTCCTCCGATGGGGGGCGGTCACTGGCAACGGCAAGGATGGGAGCCATCACTGTAACCACCGTACCCCCGTACTTGCGTTCTCTGAGAACCTGTGAGCCAGCAGGTGCTTCGATCGGTCGGTTGGATTCGATGACCATAGTCTGCGCCTCAAGACCGCCTAGTAGTTCTGCCCAAGAATCAAACTCGTAGGGGGGATCAAGTAACACAAGGTCATAGGTAGTTTGGTTCCGGGCGAGATGCGCTGCAGCCTCGGAACGGACCACCGTGCAGGAGTCAGCACAGTCGCAGGCAGCAATATTTGCTCGGACAACGTCAAGGGCCTGTGGAGATGAGTCAACGAACGTCACATGCTTCGCACCTCGAGAGATTGCCTCGAGGCCGAGTGCACCTGAACCAGCAAAAAGGTCCAGCACATTCGCGTCCTCAATGACTCCCATTGAGCCGAGTGCGTTGAAGATCGCCTCACGGACCCTGTCTCCAGTTGGGCGAACATCGGTACCAGTCAGCGTGGTTAGTTTTCGGCCTCGGCGGGATCCCGCAACGATCCTCATAGTGCAACAGCGTTCACAGTTTCACTTTAGGAGACTCCCCGACCACCACTGACATCGGTATCGCAGGGTCAGCGGTATGGCAGGGTCAGCGGTATGGCAGAGTCATCCGTGCCGGTTAGGACTTATGCAGGAACTCGCGATCCTCATCGTCAAGCACCAAGGCGAGCTCTGCACCAAGCAGCGGATGTTGCTCCAAGCCTGTGCCGTCCCCGACAATCTCAATTGCAACCGCACGTGCTTTCTCGACCCAATCCCGATCTCGGCGCAGGGATGCCAGTTGTAGGTCATTTCGGCCTTTTTGGCGCTCACCCATAACTGTTCCTTCGCCCCGAAGGTCAAGGTCAACCTCGGCTAGCTCGAACCCGTCCGTAGTTCTCACCATTGCCTCTAAGCGCGCTTGCGCATCGGGTGTGAGTTCCGATGTGGCTACGAGCACGCAGTATCCCTTGGCCCCACCGCGCCCGACTCGGCCTCGCAACTGATGCAATTGAGCAATGCCAAACCGGTCAGCGTCAAGGATGACCATCACGGTTGCATTCGGAACGTCAACGCCAACTTCGATCACCGTGGTTGCAATCAGTACGTCTAGTTCTGCTGCTCGGAACTGATCCATAACGGCCTGCTTGTCATCCGAGGCCATCCGGCCATGCAATAGACCAAGACGAAGACCACTCAGTTCGTTGGCGGAAAGTCGTTCAAGAGTCTCTTGCGCAGAGGCCACTTCAAGCTTCTCTGACTCTTCAATAAGAGGGCACACCACATAGGTCTGATAGCCAGCTTCAACTTGGCTGCGTACGAGTTCCCATGCTTGTTCTTCTTCTGCTTGACCTGCCACCCAACTGGTTTCGATTGGTGTCCTGCCCGGTGGAAGCTCGTCGAGGACAGTTACGTCAAGATCTCCGTACACGGTCATCGCAGCAGTGCGCGGAATGGGCGTTGCGGTCATGACCAACACATCGGGAATCGTGGAATCGGCGTTCGCAGAGCGCAGCGCAGCGCGCTGTTCGACACCAAAGCGATGCTGTTCATCGATCACCACAACGCCAAGCGAATGAAACTGAACTGCCTCTTGAATCAGCGCATGGGTACCAATCAAAATATCTAGGGTTCCGTCGGCCAAACTTGCGAGCACCGCGCGGCGCTGTGCTGCTCGAGTTCGGTTGGTGAGCAGGCCGACTGACAACGGGCGAGTGCCCAGCAGTGTGTCCGGCGCATCAATAGTCATTTCACCAATCAGAGCCCTGACAGATATGCCGTGTTGTTCCGCTAGCACTTCCGTCGGGGCCATCAAAGCTCCTTGATGGCCTCCTTGGACTGCCGTGAGCAACGTGTTGACAGCTACGACAGTCTTTCCGGAGCCCACGTCCCCCTGCAACAACCGGTGCATTGGGATCGGGCGAGCAAGGTCTGCGTTGATCTCGGTTATGGCGCGCTGCTGTGCCGAGGTAAGGCTGTAGGGAAGTGCCTCCAAGAAGGAGCGCACCAGCCCAGGCGCAGGCCCAGATGTAGCGCCAATCTCTTGAACAATGCCGATCGAATTCCGCTCAAGATCCCGTTGTCGTTGTACTAGCGACAACTGCAGTCGAAGCAGTTCGTCAAAGACCAAGCGATTCCGAGAACTGACCATATGTGCCATGGAATCTGGTGCGTGAATTCCAGCGAACGCAGACTGGCGGTCCATCAGGCCAAGCGACTGCAGAACGTTGGCCGGCACAGGGTCTGCAATGCCTCGATCAGCACAGCGGCGGAGGACCTGCGCCACCCAGTCTCCGATATCCCAAGTCGACAGCCCTGACTTCTCCGAAAGTGGATACACCGAAACAATTTTTCCGGTGCGAGTCCCGATCAGGTCGACAACCGGGTTCGTCATCTGCCGCTTGCCGTTAAACATCTCGATCTTGCCGAAGATTGCAAGTTCGCCGACCTGACCGCTACCAAGTTGATGCTCTCGCCAAGCTTGGTTAAAGAAGGTGCAGCGCAAGGTGCCCGTGGAGTCGCGAATGTCTGCAACGACTATCACCTTGCCGTTTCGAGTGCGACGCGCAGAAACCGAGGCGACCTCTCCAAGAATCAAGACCTCTATACCAAGGCCGGCTGATGCAATCTGCGCTTCTCGGGTCCGATCGATATATCTGCGCGGGTAATTCGTGAGCAGGTCGAGCAGCGAAGAAATCCCCAGAACCTCAAGGCCCTTGAGTTTCTTGGGGCCCACTCCCTGCAATCGACTCACGCCCATCCCATCAAGATCTGTCAGGGTGATGGGGGTCGTCATGAGGGCTCGGTTGGCAGGCCAATATGAAGATTCTGGGGACGGCCAACAGCAAAGATTGCTTCCACTGCTTCACCCGGCAGCGTGGTGAGCAGTTCCGCCTTCCAAATTGGACCGATTCCGTCGAACAATTTGAGCGTACCGAGTTCATGCCAGGTGCTCTCCAACCAGTTCGCAGATTCAAGGCCGCAGCCTTCGTGCGCAACGACTTCACAACGCACCACAAACTGGAGCCCTCCGGTGATCAGTCGGGGCGCATCTTCTGGCGGGGAAGGGAGCGGTTCTCCGGTCAGCACGCTGGCAAGGGTGTCGAGCATCAAAAGAAACCCTGCTGCGGCTGCGTCGACTACCCCGCGGTCGGCAAGGTCCGGGTTGGACTGCGGGCCAAGCTCGAGTTCTTCCAGACCTTCATCTGCTGCAGTGATGACCACCTCTGCAAGATCTGCGCCGTCATCAACTGCGCTCAATGCGCCGGCCGCCGTTGCCGCAAGCACTGCCGCCATGGCACCGCGATTCTGCCCATTTTCTTGAGATGCAAGCAGTTCTGCGGCAACCTCAAGGCCGAGTGCAAGACCTGCGCCGTCTAAGTGATCAAGGTTGCACAGCACCTCAGCTAGACCCGAGAAGACCGTAGCTAGGCTCTGACCGGCCGGACCTGCTGCACCTTCGGCAGCACCGCGCCGCAGGCCGTCAAACAGATGTGCCATATCTGCAGCCCCGTCCGCAACCGCAACCGCTGCTGCCAGCGTCCGAGCAAGATCTGTGCCAGCCAAATCCGTGCCAGCAAAATCTGTGCCGGCAAAATCTGTGCCGTCAAAATCACTGCCAGTCGAGTCGCTGGTATCTGACCGGAGGTTCTCTCGAACCCCAGGGTTTGACTCACCCTCTAACCCCTGCTCACCCTCTAACCCCTGCTCACCCTCTAATCCCTGCTCACTCTCTAACTCCTGCTCACGCGCGGACTCCCAGGCAGACCCCGAATCCTCTTCGTCTTCAGTCTGCAGTCGGTTGAGTGCTTGTTCATGTTCGGCCACGACCTGAGCAATGGAGCGAAACGCTGAGAGCAGTTCGATGGCGGAAATCTGCGAGGGGAATGACATCAGGGTGAATCCTACTGAGGACCTGTGACCTGGGGTTGCTAGGGCGCTCAAGGCCTGCTTGTGAGTTTGTGGCCGACCTGAACTAGTATTTCGCCTCGGTTCACACCTAAGTGATCCCGTGAGAGCTACTGAAGGAATCCCCTAGGGGTCCGACAGCCCCGCCGTCACGTTTCCAAGAGCGACAAGAGAGCACAGCATGGCCGCCGTTTGTGAAGTCTGCGACAAAAAACCCATCTTCGGCATGAGCCTCAGCCACTCCCATCGCCGCACAAAGCGCCGTTGGAATCCCAACATTCAGCGCATCCGCGTTCAGGTGGGATCCTCCACCAAGCGAATGAACGTTTGCACCCGCTGCATCAAAGCCGGGAAGATCCAAAAGCCCACCGTACGCACTAACGCGTAACTGACTGCTCTGGGTTTACCCAAATCAGGTAACCCCCCGCAGAGCGACAGGGAGTTCCGAGATGCAAGGCGTCATTAAGTCCTACGATCCGGCCTCGAGCGATGGAATCATCGTTCGCGACACTGACATGAGCGAGTACGACCTTGCGCCGAACTCTCTTGAAGGAACGGTTTTCCGCATGCTTCGCCAAGGCCAACGAGTGTGCTTCGACTTGGACACAGAGGGTCGAGCCACAAACTTGAACCTGGGATCAGAAGTAGATATGGGTACCCCGGCGTTTCAGCAGCATGCTGAGCCGGTCCCCGAGGTCTGACGCCGTTACGGGCTGTCGGAAATATTTTTCCGATCACCATGCTTCGACTGGCGAACGCGCTCAGGGGTTGGGCAACATATTGGAAGGAAATTATCCCTGCAGTTGTTGAAACTTCTACCGAGAGACGTACAGTCATTTGGAGTACTCCTGCAGCCTCATAAGGATCTGCAGGCCAACGAGTAGTTCTTGACCATTTTCGATTCAGACAGGTGCTTGTGCTGACCAATTCAGCTGCGAGTGCAGTCCCTTAGATAACCATTGAGGAGTCCCATGCCCGGTACTACTACAAATCAGAAGTTGCTCGACTGGGTTGAAGAGTGGCGTGAGATTTTTGAGCCAGACGCGGTGGAGTTCTGTGACGGAACCACCGAGGAGTACGACCGTCTGTGCCAGCTCTTGGTGGACAACGGCACCTTCGAACGCCTCTCGGATGTAACTCGGCCGAATAGCTACTTGGCCCTGTCAGACCCCAACGACGTTGCCCGAGTTGAGGACCGCACCTTTATTGCCTCAGAGAACGAGTCCGACGCAGGTCCGACGAACAACTGGCGCCCACCTGCTGAGCTCAAAGCCGAGATGCTGGACCTGTACCGCGGCGTCATGCGGGGTCGCACCATGTACGTGGTGCCATTCTCGATGGGGCCACTCGGATCGCCGATTGCGCACATCGGCGTGCAATTGACTGACTCCCCCTACGTTGCAGTTTCGATGCGAATCATGACTCGTATGGGCCAAGGAGCACTTGACGTGCTTGGGCAAACTGGCGAGTACGTCCCCTGCTTGCACTCCGTTGGCTACCCACTTGTTGACCAGGCCGGAACCGCACGTGAAGACGTTGCATGGCCCTGCGATGGAGAGACCAAGTACATCTCTCACTTCCCCGAAACTCGTGAGATCTGGTCCTACGGATCGGGCTACGGCGGAAACGCACTGCTTGGCAAGAAGTGCTTCGCTTTGCGCATTGCTTCAACCATGGCCCGCGACGAGGGCTGGATGGCTGAGCACATGTTGATTCTGGGAATCACGTCGCCTGAAGGTCAAAAGAAGTACATCGCAGCGGCCTTCCCCTCTGCTTGTGGCAAGACAAACATGGCCATGCTGGTGCCTTCGCTACCCGGTTGGAAGGTCGAAACTGTTGGCGACGATATTGCGTGGATGAAGTTCGGAGCCGACGGGCAGCTCTATGCAATTAATCCCGAGGCCGGCTTCTTTGGTGTGGCGCCAGGAACCTCAGATGAGACCAACAAGAACGCCATGGACACCATGTGGGGCAACTCAATCTTTACCAACGTGGCCAAGACCCCAGAGGGCGACGTCTGGTGGGAAGACATGACCGATGAGCCTCCAGCGAATCTGACTGACTGGAAAGGCAACGCTTGGACTCCGGAGTCCGGCACGCCTGCCGCTCACCCAAATGCCCGATTCACTACGCCAGCGTCTCAGTGCCCCTCGATTGCACCAGAGTGGCAAGACCCAGCAGGAGTACCTATCTCTGCGATCCTCTTCGGAGGCCGTCGTGCAACAAACGTGCCACTGGTAACCCAGTCCTTCGATTGGCAACACGGCACGTTCCTCGGGTCAATCATGAGTTCTGAAAAGACTGCTGCTGCGGCAGGAACCGTAGGCGAGGTTCGCTTCGACCCCTTCGCCATGGTCCCGTTTATGGGATATGCCGTTGGCGACTACATCAATCACTGGCTCGAAATTGGTGATGCAACGGATGCGTCCAAGCTTCCCAAGTTGTTCTGGGTGAACTGGTTCCGCAAATCAGAAGAGGGCAAGTTCCTCTGGCCTGGGTTCGGCGAAAACAGCCGAGTCCTAAAGTGGGTTCTTGAGCGTGTCGTTGGCACTGGCGAGGCAACTGAGACTGCCATTGGCTACGTCCCGACTGTTGACTCGCTCGACACTTCTGGTCTTGAAATCGATCAAGTCACACTGCAGCAGCTCTTGTCCGTGGACAACGACGCATGGCGCGGCGAGGTTGAACTGATCAATGATCACTTCGACTTTGTGGGCGAGCAGCTTCCACAGGCAATGCGTGACGAACTTGAGAACCTAGAAAAGCGCCTGGCTGGCTGACTCGTTAGGGCAGGTGATCCGCTTGCGAGCCTGACGGTATCGCCCTAGGCAAGCAACAGCGCTCGAATTCCGAGCCCCATCAGAAACAGGCCACCGAATCCGTACAGCAGGTACTGCCAAGCGCGCACCTGCGTGCGATAGCCGTACAGGATGGCTACGGAGACAATTGCGATAAATCCGTAGAAGGTGTGCATTGCGGGGGCCGATATGCCCTGAACTGCCATCATGTAGACCCCCAAACCAGCCTGCACAAAAATGGTGAGTTCCATGAACACCACAAACCCCCACAGCACCTTGACTCGCAGGGGTGGCCACCAGTGCGCCCCGAGGCACCACAGGCCCGCAACGCCATTGCCCACAATGACCATCCAAGCCCAGGTTGCGTGCAGATTGACAATCACTCCGCAGACCAGAGAGCGTCACTAAATGGGTCACCCTCGGCTCGTGGGACTCCCGTCTCGATGAACCACTCCGTGCCGAATGCTGAAGCGAATGAATCTGGGTCCATGGTGAGAAACCAGGAGTCATCTGCAATTTGGCTTCGGTGAGCCAGCATGGCTTCACGCTTCAGGCCGACTAGATCGGCCACGTTGACTGCGTGAGTGATTTCTGATTCAGGCTTTCCAAACTCGTCGAGTGAGGCAACGAACTCTTCTTGGGCCCCTGTGCTCGTCTCGTCCTCAGCTACCTCAAGCGCTGCCTCTAGAGCTGGCGGGATTTCGCCAGCCTCGGTGAATTTCGCCAGCATCCGCTCGAAATGATCGCGATTCATCGTTGTTTCAAATACTCGGGGAGTTCCAGCCATCTCGGCGGCCCTCAGTCCAACTCGATGCACCATGATGTGGTCTGGGTGGCCATAGCCGCCGTTGTTGTCATAGATGGTCAAGATTTGAGCATCCTCCTCCCGCAGGATGCTCGCAAGGCGTCCGGCAGCAGCGTCGACATCTGCAGTCCAAAACGAGTAGGGCGATTCGTTGCTGGTCTCGCCCATCATTCCCGAATCTACGTAGCCCAAGAACTCCACGCGCTGCACACCCAAGATCTTTGCAGATGCGTAGCTTTCAGAAATCCTGCGTTCCCAGAGTGGCTCGCCCTCGGCAAGTACTCCAGGCGTAGGTTCTCCTCGCTCACCGCGTGTTGCAACTACTAGGACGACCCGAATACCTGCCGCAGCGGCGCGAGCCATAACCCCACCGGTGCTGATGCATTCGTCATCTGGATGGGCATGAAAACAAACGAGGGTGGTCACGTTTCAAACTTAGTGCTGCTCTCAAGCAAGCACAGATTCCCAACTGCCATTTGGGTCGGAACGAGACGTTATGTTGCAGCTAGGGCACTTGACTTGCAGTTAAGCGACTTGTCTTGCGGTTAAGCCACTTGTCTTGCGGTTAAGCGACAGAGTCGCTTTGTCGTAACTCTGCAATCTCTTGGCTCTCTGCACCAAGCCACTCGGTCAAAATCTCATCGGTGTGTTGACCAGGATGTGAAGGCGGTCGTTGAATTTCCCCTGGCGTGCGATCAAAGCGAGGAGATGGCGCTGGCTGGGTGATACCGGCTACCTCGACGAAGGTCTTTCGATGGACATTGTGAGGATGCTGCGCTGCCTCATCCATGGTCAGCACAGGGGCAAAACAGATGTCAGTGCCTTCGAGCAGGGCGCTCCACTCGTCACGGGACTTGGTCACAAAAATGGCCGCCAAATGTGCCTTCATCTCTGGCCACTTAGCCTTATCCATCTGGGTTGGCATCGGCTCTCCGAGATCCACATATACCTGCTCAAGGTTGGTGTGCTTGAGGAGTTCTGCATAGAACTGCGGTTCGATCGAACCAATCGAAACGAAGTTTCCGTCGGCGCATTCGTACGTGTCATAAAAGTGCGTGGCCGTATCCAACAGGTTTGTGCCGCGATCGTCAGACCACATGCCCATGGCTTTGAATCCCCAGACCATAGTCATGAGCGATGCAGACCCATCCACCATCGCAGCGTCTACGACCTGCCCTTGGCCTGAGCGACCGGCCTCGAGCAGCGCACACACCAGACCAAATGCCAGCAGCATCCCTCCGCCACCGAAGTCGCCGACCAGGTTGATCGGCGGCGTTGGCTTCTCACCCTCTCGGCCAAGGTGAGCAAGGACTCCGGCAAGTGCGATGTAGTTGATGTCGTGGCCAGCAGTGAGCGCATACGGCCCGTCTTGACCCCACCCGGTCATGCGGCCGTAGACCAGTTTGGGATTGATCTCTTGGCAGACCTCGGGACCGAATCCCAAACGCTCAGCCACACCGGGCCGGAACCCCTCCATGACTGCATCGGCTTGGCCAATCAAATCGAGCAAGGTCTTCAGGCCGCCGGCTGACTTCAGGTTCAACGCAATCGAACGTCGACCACGATTGAATATGTCAGAGGGAGGAGCTGCCGGATCTCCACCGTTTGAGTTCTCGAGACGGTCGACTCTGATCACATCTGCGCCCATATCCGAGAGCATCATCGCTGCAAATGGGGCAGGACCGATTCCGGCAACTTCAACAATTTTCAGACCAGATAATGGGCCCATGAGATCTCCTTTGAGGGGCAAGTTGCCCGGGTGCGAATAATGCGCAGGCTCACAGTGTGGCGCGTCCGACGCTCACCGTGATGCCTTCAATGATGCGGTCCCAGTATTCCAACGGCAGATCGTGCCCCATGCCTTCTAGCAAGCGGAACTCTGCTTCGGGGACTAATTCGGCGGTGCGTAGGCCACCAGAAATATTCACCAAGGGGTCTTCATCACCGTGCATCACCACTGTAGGAACGGTGAGTTGTGACAACCCTTCTGCCCGAGAACCCGAAGCAAAGATTGCTACGAGTTGGCGAGCGGTTCCTTCTGGATCGTACGAGCGATCAACGGCCACTGCAGCGCGAGCAGTTGCACGCTCAGTGTCGAACAAGCGCTGCGTGCCGATAACGCGTGACACGTTCACACTGCCCTGAATTTTATCTTCCCGATTCTGCTGGGGAACCATGACCGACAACAACGCAGTGAGCGTGTCCGGGTCTGGGGCGCCAACCTCGATCTCACCTGTGGTTGACATCAGTGAGGTCAGGCTCTTGACCCGCTCCGGGTATTCAATGGCCATTGTCTGCGAGATCATTCCACCCATCGAGGCGCCAAAGATGTCCGCCCGCTTGACACCAAGCGAGTCCAACAAGCCCATCCCATCGGCGGCCATATCGGACAACGTGTAGGGGGCATCGACATGCTCCCCGCTTGAGGCAGCGATTAACGCACTCATAGCGTCCACAGTCACATCGTGAAGATGCGTTGACAGCCCAACATCGCGATTGTCGTAACGAATGACATGTACATTCGTGGCTGCGAGTTGCTCACAGAACTCGTCCTCGTACACCAAACATTGCGCCCCAAGGCCAGATACCAAGAGCAAGCTCGGGTGATCAGCCTGACCAAAGGTGTCAAAGTACAGCTCAATTCCATTTGCTGATGTTGTTGCCATCGGGTGAGTTTTCTCTGAGTTGACCATCTGGTCAAGTGCTGAGGGGTTGCGGTATCGCAACGATGAGGTGAATAGTTTCTGTTATCAGCATTCCTGCTGCGTTCAGATGCTGAAGGGACACCGAACCTGTTATGAACGATCCCGATCGCCCGGACTTGCGCATCGACCCTCTGAGCGGCGCGCCAACGGTGATTGTCGGTTCGCGTCAAGGCCGCCCAAATCTTCCTGATACCGGCTGCCCGTTCTGCCCCGGCGGCCTTGAAGCACCAGACCTCTATGAGGTTCGTTGGTTTGTCAATCGGTGGCCAGCACTGCCCGAAGACTGCTGCGAACTCCTGCTGTATACCCCAGACCACACTGCAGAGTTTTGGTCGCTCGGGATTTCTGGAGCGACGCGAGTTGTCGACCTCTGGGCAGAGCGAACGGCGGCACTCGGTGCTCGGTCAGATGTTGACTATGTCTTGATCTTTGAAAATCGCGGACCCGAGGTTGGTGCCACGATTGCGCATCCACATGGTCAGGTCTACGCCTTTGACACCATTCCGCCAGTGCCTCAGAAGGAACTCGATGACGGCGTGCTTGAGCCTTCAAGCATCGCCGCAGAACTCCTCGTCTCTTCCTCGGGCGACTGGCTAAGTTGGGTTCCAGAGGCAGCGAGTTACCCGTATGAACTCCGCATCGCCCCCAGAACTCAGGTGGGATCGCTCACAGACTCAGATTGCGACCGAACCGGCCTAGCTGCAGTCTTGATCGACTCCCTAGCAAGACTTGACCAACTCTTCTCCGAGCCGATGCCCTACATGATGTGGATCCATCAACGTCCAACCGATGATGGCGACTGGCCGTCAGCACGGGTACACCTGCACATCACACCCTTGCTTCGAAGCGCACACACGCAGCGCTTTGTCGCCGCTGCTGAACTTGGCTCGGGAATCACCTTTAACCCGGTTCAGCCCGCCGATGCCGCAGCGCAACTCCGAGCATGCGCAGGCTGTGACGGAACCGAAGTCTTTCGGTGAGTAGCAAGCAACCTCTGCCCGAACAGTTCCGGGCGATTGCTCCGGGGCGCGTCAACCTGATCGGCGACCACACTGACTACATGGGCGGTCTTGCCTTGCCTATGGCAATCAACCTGGCAACCACGATCACTGCATCTCGCGGCGGCTCAAGAATTGAGCTGACCTCAGAGCAGCTTGAAGGCACTTTGGATCTACCGCTTCCGGCGAGCAACGCCCATTTGGCTTCACCGAGTTGGGGGAGATACGTGGCGGGCGTAGCTGCAGAGCTTGGTAGCCGTTTGGGATTTGTTGGGCGCGTGAGTTCAACGCTTCCCCTTGGTAGCGGACTCTCCTCGAGTGCTGCCCTAGAGGTTGCAACAGCGCTCGCCCTAGGAGACTCGGGGTCTCCGTTCGAGATTGCAGTTCGCTGCCAACGCGCTGAACAACTTGCCAGTGGTGTGCCCTGTGGAATCATGGACCAGTTGGCCATCACCTCGGCCACCTTGGGTAACGCCATGCTCATTAACTTCAGCGACAACTCAGTCACCAATGTCGCAATTCCTGAAGAGGCGCAGTTCTGGGTTATTCATTGTGGGCAGGAGCGCAAGCTGGTTGGGTCGGCATACGGTGAGCGCAGGGCTCAGGCCGAAGCTGCTGCTGCACTGCTTGGGCCTCTCCCGCAGGCAGATATGATCAGCATCAACGCCTTGGCCGACCCGCTCCTTCGGCGGCGGGCTCGGCATGTGCAATCCGAATGTGAGCGGGTCAAGGAATTTGCAGCAGCGCTAGCAAACTCAGAGTTGGATCAATGCGGCCGGCTGATGCTCCAGAGTCATGCCTCCTTGCGCGATGACTACGAGGTCTCTACACCAACTCTGAACTCGCTCGTCATGCAGCTCTGCACAACTCCCGGAGTCTTTGGAGCTCGCGTAACCGGAGCGGGCTTCGGAGGCTGCGTGGTGGCGCTGGCAGACCCCGAGGTAGAACTCGAAGGCTGGCGAGTGAGCCCAAGCGCAGGTGCCCGGGTTGAGTGGCTGAGCTAGGCCACAAGCTAGAACTCAGACAACCGGTGGCGGTTGCTGGCCCAGAAGAGCTGCCTTCTGTGACTCGAACTCGGCATGGGTGATGTGGCCGTCATCTCTGAGCGATGCGAGTTTGGCAATCTCATCTGCTACTGACAGCGGCGTTGCTGGACTTCGCCCACGGTCGAACTTGCGGTTCTCGTTGTCCTCCATCTGCTGGTACAACTCCTGCTGAACCCCAATGGGGTTGCGAACATCCTCGAAGGTCTGCTCACCATGCTCACCTGCAGACTCAATGGTCAGGGTTCCCGCTCCCACCATGCGGTCAATGATCCCCTGATTGAAAAACACAGTGTTGATGCGATCAAGGGGAATCTCGATTCCCTTCTTGGCGATGATCCCTTCTCGGTAAATACAGCGATCTGTAGTCACCACAAAGTTGGTCGAGATCCAGGCAATCCAACGCTGCAGAAAATACAAGAGCGCCCCGATCACAAACAGCGCCGCCATGCCCGAGGCAAAGTCACCCATCGTCCCTGTGGGCTTCCATCCGAACTTCACGAATCCGCCAAACAGGATGGCCGCAACCAAAATCACGACCCCCTTCGCAAGCATGATCCAGTGCGGATGAAGATCCAACACAATTTTTTCTTCTCGATGCAGGTTGTCTTGGCTAAATGGCACATGGGCAGGTTATCGCCCCGTGGCAGATTTCGGGGGGAACAGCCCGGCCAGAGTGTCACTCGGCGCTGCTACCGTCAGTGCCGTGCATGGTGAGCAATGACCAATCCATCAAGAGCAGACTCCGTAGCAGCAGCCCCTTCTGGCTCCCCTACTAGCTCCCCCACTGACTCCCCTGCTGTGGCCAAATTGCTGCGCGGACTCAATCATGCTCAGCACCAAGCCGTGGTATCGGAGGCATCCCCCCTTCGCATCTTGGCTGGTGCCGGGTCGGGCAAGACTCGTGTGCTGACCCATCGCATTGCATATCGCTCCGAACAGGGCACCCTCGACCCCAACCGGGTGCTAGCAGTCACGTTCACTCGCAAAGCAGCAGGGGAATTGCGCGAACGACTTGGGCGCTTGGGCCTGAGTGGCGGCATCAACGCCGGAACCTTTCACTCCATTGCCTATGCGCAGCTTCGCCAACGCTGGGAGGAGCGCGGCATTCGTCCTCCAGAGCTACTCGAGCGCAAAGTGGGATTTGTTGCCAGATTGATGTCATCCAAAGACCGCAATATGCCACTAGATGTGGTGGCAGAAATCGAGTGGGCAGCAGCAAGAAGAATCACGCCAGAAACCTACGAGTCAGCAGCTGCAGTCGCCCGCCGTCGGCCACCCTTAGCGCTTGGCACCGTGGCTGGAATCTACGAGCGCTTCATGGCAGAAAAGCTACGCAAGCGTTTGGTGGACTTTGATGACCTGCTCCGACTTGCAGCTCGGGACCTTGCAGCAGACCCGGTCTATGCATCGGCGCGTCACTGGCGGTTCCGTCATCTATTCGTAGACGAGTTCCAAGACGTCAACCCGTTACAGCACGAACTCTTGACTGCTTGGCTCGGCCCCGAGTCAGACCTGTGCGCCGTTGGCGACCCGAATCAGGCTATCTACGCTTGGAATGGTGCAGATGCACGTTATCTGACCGATTTCGAGCAGTACTTTCCCTCCAGCTCAACAGTCACACTCGAGGACAACTACCGCTCAACTCCGCAGGTACTCACAGTTGCCAATGCCGTGCTCGATGCCGGCTTTAGCGTTCCCATCAAGTTGCGTTCACATCGGCCTGACGGACCGCTACCAGTGGTCCGCGAGTACGCAGATGCCCTATCCGAGGCACAGGCCACTGCTCGATCTGCCCGAGATCACCACGCACCCGGAACACCTTGGAACAGCCAATGCGTTCTGGTACGCACCAACGCCCAAGCTGCGCTCATGTCTGAGGCGTTTACGAGCGCCCGGATTCCACATCGAGTTCGTGGAGGCGGGGACCTGCTCGAACAGCCCGAGGTGCGTCAAGCCATAAACGGATTCCGTCGCGCCTCCACGTTGCAGGTTGCACTCGGCGACTTAGAGGACGAGATCCGCAGGTTGGCTCCCGAGGTGGCCGGTGAGCAGACAACTTCGGCTCAGCGGACGTCCCCAGCGGTTACGCCACAACTAGTTGGTGATCTGGCCGAGGAACGCGCTGCCAACATGTCTGAGTTGGTGCGACTTGGGCGCGAGTATTCGGTACTCGATCCAACCGGTGGAATTCCTGGATTTCTGGGCTGGCTCACTTCGGCGCTGCGGGGCGAGGACCGCTCCGGTGGCGACGCTGTAGAAATCGTCACCTTTCACGCTGCCAAAGGTCTGGAATGGTCAGTGGTGCACGTTGCCGGCCTTGAAGAGGGGTTCGTCCCGATTCATCACGCTAAGGATTCACCCGACGACCTTGATGAGGAGCGGCGCCTGTTGTATGTGGCGCTCACCCGCGCTCGAGATGAGCTCATCTGCTCCTGGGCCAAGACCCGAACCTTTGGCTCGCGTACAGCCAACCGCCAGCCCTCACCTTGGCTCGGCATCATTTCCAACACAGTAGGAGCAACTCCACCCGAGGTTCCTCGACAGGCCGGAGCCGGAAGAGCAAAAGCTGCACGCGCCTCGCTCAAGAAGCCAACCTCAGATCTGCCCGAGAGTCAGATCGAATTGTTTGAGGCTCTGCGGGCCTGGCGTAAGGCACAGGCCAAAGAGGCCGACGTTGCCGCCTTCGTGATCTTTAGCGATGCAACCCTACGAGCCGTTGCAGAAGCTAGGCCGAAGACCCGCTCAGAACTGCTAGCCCTGCACGGAATTGGTGCAGTCAAGGCTCAGCGATTCGGCGATGATCTTTTGCAAGTCGTAGCTGACAACTAGCAGTCAAGGCTGCTGGGCTACCGATCCTTATTCCTAGAATCCAGCAGAGCCGTAAATCGCTCGCGGTCAAAAGCAATAAACAGTCCCCCGGCCTCAGCGGTGAGTTCGCCCTCTGCGTGCAGAGTGGCTCGGGCATAGATCTTGCGGCCTTCGCGACGATCCAGCCACCCCTCAAGCAAAAGGGGAACATGCAGCGGGGTCGGGCGTCGGTAATCAATCCCCAAGTGTGCCGTCATTCCCTGTGTACCAGAGAGAGATTGGGCAGATCCAAGAACCTCATCGAACACTGCTGCGATGTACCCACCATGAACACACCCAGGCGGTCCCTCATATGCCGATCCGAAGGTGACACGGCCCAGCACTCTGTCGCCGGCGTATTCAAGCTCCACTGGTGGTGACAGCGGGTTGGCAAGGCCGATAAAGGGGCTGTGATCAAAAAATGCATACCACTCAGGGTCACCTGCTGGAAGATCACCTTCGGCCATGTCACCGTGAGCGACCAACTCGTCGGCGAGTTCCTCGTTCCACTCTGGGTCGCCAGGGTGAAGCCTGGCAATCTCGTGCCCGGCATTGGCTGACTCAGAAAACCCCAGGTAGGTGCGGCCCTCGGGAAAGGCTCGCAGGCGCTCGCCAAGAGCTTCGAGTTCCGCTGCTGCTTCAGCAAGCTCCTCGCTACCAGCACTCGTAGAGACTAAGAGCTCGATTACTTCACGCATGGCTGCGGCTAAGCGGCGTTCCTCTTTGCGGCGAGGAGTAACTGCCAGGGCCTTAAGCCCAGAAATTCTAGGGCTGATCACAGTGAGATCATCGCTGTCCGCTGCGACTGGAGTCGGGTCTTCTGATTGATCGTCTGATTGATCTTGGTCTTTGTCAGCAGAGCTCATAGGTCAAAGACTCCCATGACCGGAGCATGGTCAGAGGGTTTGGTCCCCTTGCGAGCATTTCGATCGATGAGGTCTGCAGAACAATGCTCAGCAAGAGCAGGAGTGGATAACAAAAAGTCGATTCGCACACCACGGCGTTTATGAAAGTCGCCGTTGCGGTAATCCCAGAACGAATAGATCTGGTCTTGCGGGTAGCGCTCGCGAAGCGTGTCCACAAGGCCCCAGTCCTTGAGTCGCTGCAGGGCGTCACGTTCAGGCTGGCTGACATGAGTTCCGCCCTCAAAGGCAGCTGGGCTCCAGACATCGATGTCAGTGGGCGCAACGTTGAAGTCACCCAGAATGACCAGCTTCTCGTCGGGGGAATGGTTCGCATCTAGATGCGCTCGAAGCCGCCCAAACCAATCCAGCTTGTAGGTGTAGTGATCATTGGTTAGCTCTCGCCCGTTGGGCACATAGACCGAACAAATCCGCACCCCGCCGCAGGTAGCCCACACAATGCGAGCATCCACATCTGGTTCGCGGCCATCAGCAAACCCAAACAACGGGTCTGTCAGACCAACTTTTGACAGTATGGCGACCCCATTCCAGCGGCCCTGACCAAAGTGGACACTCTCGTAGCCGAGCTGCAAGAAATCCAATGACGGAAACTGTTCGTCCGTCATCTTTGTCTCTTGCATGCACAGCACATCGGGTTGAACCTCGCTGAGCCATTCGGAGACGCGCTCCATTCGGGCATTGAGTGAGTTCACATTCCATGTTGCGACAAGCACACTCCCAATCTATGCGTTCAGGTGTCCATGGGCCGCACTCGCGCTAGCGGCACATCAGACCTGTGAGCTACCGGTAGTCTCAGGATCGTGGCCGAAAATCATTCCCCTGACCCTCTTGGACCCAACGCATGGTTGGTTGAAGAGATGCATGCACAGTTCCTCGAAGATCCCAACTCGGTAGCCGAGACCTGGCGAGACTTCTTTCAGGGCTATCGCCCCCAGAATCTGCCACCAAGCCAACCCGTAAAACAGGCTGCACCCCAAGGTGCTAGCGCCGCTGCTCAGGCAGTCCCAGCTGCGGCTTCACCTGTAGCAGCGGGGTCAGATCCGGCAGCAGTTGCAGCTGCGAATTCGCCAGTTCCGCAAACTCCATCAGCGCCAGAGCCACCGGAAGAACTGCTTGGGGACCCCATTCGGGGAGTTGGGGCACGCATTGTCACCAACATGCAGGCCAGCCTTGGAGTACCCACCGCAACTTCTTATCGAGAGGTTCCAGCAAAACTTCTGGAAGTGAACCGCAGTGTCATTAACGGCTACCTCGGTCGTACCCGTGGCGGCAAGGTCAGCTTCACACACCTAATTGGCTACGCACTGGTTCGCGCCATTGCCGATCATCTTCCTCAGATGAACGCTGCCTACCTTGAAGGCCCAGAGGGCGAGCCCCGGATCATTCGCAACGCTCAGGTCAGCTTGGGTATCGCCATCGACATGGAAAAGCGCGATGGTTCTCGCTCCCTCGTGGTGCCGTGTATCCGAAATGCCAACGAGATGGACTTTGCGCAGTTCACGGCTGTCTACGACGACCTCATCCGCAAGGCGAAGACCAACAAGCTGACGGTTGAAGATTTTGCGGGAGTCACGGTCACTCTGACGAATCCAGGCACAATCGGGACTGAGCGTTCGGTGCCGCGGCTCATGCCCGGACAGGGAACCATCGTTGGTGCAGGCTCACTGGACTACCCGACCGGGTTCGCCGGCGCAGACCCACACACCATTGCTGAGTTGGGGATCTCCAAAGTCATCACGCTTTCCTCTACCTATGACCATCGAATTATTCAGGGCGCAGAGTCCGGGATGATGCTCAAGAAGATTCATGATCTCCTCCTGGGCGGAGATGATTTTTATGAAGAGATCTTTCGCTCAGTGGGTGTTCCCTATGAGGCAGTGCGCTGGCGCCAAGATGTAAACCCCGCCGACCATGAATCCTCGCAAATAGAAAAGCAGATGCAGGTCTCAACTCTGATCAACATGCATCGCGTTCGCGGGCACCTCATTGCGGACCTTGATCCGCTTTCGGCCAAGCTGCCAGAGATGCACGCCGAGCTTGATCCAGCAACCTACGGCCTGACCATTTGGGATCTCGACCGTGAGTTCCTGACCGGTGGAGATGTTGGGATCTACGCGCCAGTAGGGGGAATTCGGAAACGGTCCCTTGGGGACTTATTGCATGTGCTGCGAGATGCCTACTGCCGCACGGTAGGTATCGAGTTCATGCACATCCAAGAGCCTGCAGAGAAGCGTTGGATCCAAGAACAGGTTGAGGGTGCACCCACCAAGCTTCCCGTAGATGATCAGCGTCATATCCTGGGACGACTCAACGCCGCAGAAGCACTCGAGAAGTTTCTGGCTACGAAGTACTTGGGCCAGAAACGATTTGGCCTTGAAGGAGCCGAGTCGCTGATTCCGATTTTGGATGCGCTGTTAGAAGAAGCCGCAGATCAGGGCTTGGACTCTGCAGTGCTCGGCATGTCGCACCGCGGCCGCCTAAACGTCTTAGCCAATATCGTTGGAAAGTCCTACTCACAGTTATTCCGCGAGTTCGAAGGCTACGTAGACCCTGCATCGATTCAGGGTTCCGGTGATGTGAAGTACCACCTTGGCGCCGAGGGAACCTTCGTCGCTCGTTCAGGCGTAGAACTGCCAGTTGGGCTCGCAGCCAATCCATCTCACCTTGAAGCTGTGAACCCGGTCGTTGAAGGAATGACACGCGCCCGCATGGACGCAATTCCCCATGATCGCGAGCGACGCTTTCCGGTATTGCCCATCCTGATGCACGGTGATGCTGCATTTGCTGGTCAGGGTGTGGTTGCCGAGACACTCAACTTGTCGCTCATCAAGGGCTACCGCGTTGGCGGCACCATCCACGTGATTGTCAACAACCAGCTCGGATTCACGACTCCTCCCGAGTCTGCACGTTCATCCGAGTACTGCACCGATATTGCGAAAGCCGTTCAGGCTCCCATCATTCACGTCAATGGTGATGACCCAGAGGCATGTGTGCGAGTGGCACGACTCGCCTTTGCGTACCGTCAGCGGTTCCATAAAGACGTGGTGATCGACATGGTGTGTTATCGCCGTCACGGCCACAATGAGGGCGACGATCCCAGCTATACGCAGCCACTGATGTATCGCACCATCAGCAATCTTCGCAACGTGCGTATGCGTTATGTCGAGACTCTCGTGCGACGCGGTGACTTCACACTCGAAGAAGCCGAACAAGCTTTGGCCGATTTTCAAGGCCGCTTGCAGACTGCTCTTGATGAGACTCGCCAGAGCGCACCCGAGGAGGAGTACCTTGCCTCGCCGCATCCGCCAAACAAGGGTGTGTTGCCGCATGCCGCCACTGCAGCAACAGCAGAGGAACTCGAGGCGGTCTACACCGTCCTCAGTACAGCGCCACCAGAGTTTTTTGTGCACACAAAGCTCGCCAAGCAGTTTGCTGCACGCGACGCAATGTTGCAGGCAGGCCAAGTTGATTGGGCCTTAGCTGAATCCTTGGCCTTTGGAACCCTGCTCAATGAGGGCACCTCGGTTCGACTCGCTGGCCAGGATTCGCGCAGGGGAACATTTTCGAATCGACACTCAACACTGTTCTGCCACGAGACTGGTGCCGAGTTCACGCCCCTTGCCCAACTGGCCAACCCTCCGCATACACAGTTGTGGATCTATGACTCACTATTGAGCGAGTACGCGGCTCTGGGGTTCGAATACGGCTACACCGTCCAGAACCCCGATGCACTCGTGATGTGGGAGGCACAGTTCGGAGATTTTGCCAACGGTGCTCAAATCATCATCGATCAGTACATTGTCGCCGCAGAAGATAAATGGGGACAGACCTCTGGTCTGGTCATGCTTCTGCCTCACGGTTATGAGGGCCAAGGGCCAGAGCACTCTTCGAGTCGAATCGAGCGCTTCTTAACTCTCTGCGCCGAAGACAACATCCAGGTTTGTCAACCAACCACTGCTGCGCAGTATTTCCACCTGCTCCGTCGTCAGGTGAAGCGCACGGTGCGCAAGCCACTGATCATCACGACGCCAAAGTCAGGCCTTCGCGATAAGCGTTGGCGCTCCTCGGTCGGCGCGCTGACGCACGGAACTTTTGAAGAGTTGCTCGGCGACTCCTCTGCCGACCTTGATGCCGCTTCGGTGACACGCCTGGTCCTTGCATCAGGCAAAGTCGGCCAAGAGGCCATCACACGCCGAGACGAACTTGGAGTCCACACCGCCGTAGCGCGAGTGGAGCAGTTGTACCCGTGGCCGTACGAAGCAGTCGCAAAAGAACTCGAACGATTCCCGAACGCAACTGAGATTGTGTGGCTTCAGGAAGAACCCGAGAACATGGGACCCTGGAATTTTGTGAAGGGCCACTTGTACGAGGCACTTGGTGACCGCTTTGAAATTCGCCGGGTGAGCCGAGCAGACGAGGGCAGCCCAGCTACAGGAAGTCATGCTATTCATGAGCAGGAACAGGACATGATTCTGAACGCTGCCTTTGCGCCCCTCCCACCAAAAGCCAACGGCCGCCGATTCCACTAGGGCTTGGTGAGATCTGCCGATCAGCCCCTACCGAGATCGATTCCGAGCAGGTCTTCGAGTTCCTGCAATGCAACATCTGGATCCTCAACTTTGATTGTCCACATGCCGAGTTCGCGTGCTGGCTTCAGATTGATCCCTAAGTCATCAAGGAAGACCACACGACTCGCCTCAACCTGCATCTGCTGCAGTGCAATCTCATAGAACCGCCGTTCGGGCTTTCGGCAACCTGCCGTTGAGGACTCAATAACCACGTCGAATAAGGGCAGGAGCGCCGCGAAACTCCCCCCAGAAGACCAATGTGGGCTTGCTGCGACAAAGTTGTTCGTCAGGAGTGCGGTGCCCATCTTCTGCTGGCAGCGTCGCACGGCTTCGACCATCGCTGGGCGAATCTCACCACTTAGGCACCCCAGCACTTGTATCCCATCGACCTCATGGCCAAGTTCAAGTGCCTCAGTCTGGAAGACGTGGACGAACTCTTCGACAGAGACCTCGCCGCGCTCGAGCCGAGCCCAGGCATTCGAGTTTGGGTTATGCGAGTTGATTGCTCGCAACGTTCCGAGTGGAAGATTGCTTCGCGTCTCATAGGCCTCGAATGCTTCGAAGGGGCTCGACAAAATCACGCCACCAAAATCAAAAAACACCGCGTCGTACATCTTTAGAAGACTAGAAGGTCAATACCCCCTAGGGGTACATGTCGAAAACAGCCGAACCGTTCATAGTCAAACGGAAAAAACATTCGCTTGAACAACCTTGAAGAATTGCGCGGTTTTGATCGCAAACTCTGGTTCACTAATGACTCGGGATGGCAAACACACACCTAGTCGTAGATGGCTCGAACATCGCAACCGAAGGACGCACTGCGCCTTCACTCGCGCAACTCGATCAGGCTGTTCGCGATTTTACGAGTGAGCACAGTTTCGACAATGTGGTCGTAGTCGTCGACGCAACGTTTGCTCATCGCATTGATGTATCCGAAAAAGAGATTTACGAAGAGGGCGTGCTCGCAGGAGAACTGCTGACTCCTCCGGCTGGTGCAGTCGGGCGCGGAGACGCCTTCGTTCTTCAGATCGCGGAGCGCTCCGGTGCAACAATTCTCTCGAACGATTCATTCCAAGAGTTCCACGCAACATATGAGTGGCTGTT
The DNA here is from genome assembly GCA_001025035.1 of Actinobacteria bacterium IMCC26207. Lineage (GTDB taxonomy): Bacteria > Actinomycetota > Acidimicrobiia > Acidimicrobiales > Microtrichaceae > IMCC26207. The sequence goes on along the minus strand of LCZK01000010.1, from coordinate 112,007 downwards.
TTCAGATGGGCGGCTGTGGGGCGGCAAACCAGTTCCTGGAGTTGGATGGGTTTTCGTTCCTCGAGTTCCCGTTCGAGGCCCAGTAAGCCGTCGAGCAGTGCGAGAGAAAAAGCGAGACGACTCGCCCCCCGCATCCCCCACTAGGTCTCCGGCTGCTAAGCGAGCCCCTTCCGCACCTGCTCAGGGCAGAACAAAACAGACCGACTCACCGAAGCCTTCGCTGAAGAAGGCAGCTTCAGCTCGTGCCACAGCTAAAGATGCGGCCGCCTCAGCGCCTCAGACGAGCCCAGCCTCGCGATCTCGCAACAAGTCAGCAACTCCGATTAACACCCCCGGCAGTTTTCTTGCATTTGTCACTGCTCACCAACTCGGCGCAACCGTCAATGCAACGGTTACCGACTTCTCATCACACGGCGCCTACCTAGATGTAGATGGCGCTCGTTGTTATATCTCACTCAAATCAATGGGCGAACCGGCCCCCCGAAGTGCCAAAGAGATTTTGGCCATGGGGGAGGTTCGCTCTTTTATCGTGCAGGGATTCGATACGCCACGACGTGGTATCGACCTTGCACTTGCCGACTTCGAACAACTCGAAGTCGGATCGCAGTCCCCGAAGCAGTCTCAGGAATCTACGGGTTCACGAGGCCGTTCCAAGGGCAGCACTAAACAACCATTGCTCCCCAAGGAGCCGGCCGAGGAGGCAAAAGTGGCAGTGAAGAAAGCAGCTAAGAAAGCACCAGCCAAGAAGGCACCAGCCAAGAAGGCGCCAGCTAAGAAGGCGCCAGCTAAGAAGGCGCCAGCACGCAAGGCACCAGCCAAGAAGGCGCCAGCACGCAAGGCACCAGCCAAGAAGGCGCCAGCACGCAAGGCACCAGCCAAGAAGGCGCCAGCACGCAAGGCACCAGCCAAGAAGGCGCCAGCACGTAAGGCACCAGCTAAGAAGGCGCCAGCACGTAAGGCACCAGCTAAGAAGGCTCCAGCCAAGAAGGCTCCAGCTAAGAAGGCACCAGCACGCAAGGCACCAGCCAAGAAGGCGCCAGCACGTAAGCGCTAATTTGGCCATCAGGCCTCAGAAGTTGATTACCAGAACGGTCCGGAGAAATCCGGGCCGTTCTTGCGTCTACGGCTATGGGATTACCTCAGTGCGAGCGAGTCTGCCGACTCCAAGTACTCTGCGATGCCATGAGTGCACAGTTCATCTTCACCATGCATCGCGTGACCAAGTTCATTCCACCTGACCGCGAGGTTCTCAAAGACATCACGCTCAGCTTTTACCCGGGCGCAAAAATCGGTGTGATCGGCTCGAACGGGTCGGGCAAGTCCACCTTGTTAAAGATCATGGCCGGAGTCGATGACCAGTTCAACGGCGAGGCGCGACTCACCCCTGGGTTCACCGTGGGGATGCTTGAACAGGAACCGCAGCTGGATCCCGATAAGGACGTGATCGGCAACATCATGGACGGCGTGGCCGAAGTCGCTGCCCTCCTGACTTCCTACGACGCACTCATGGCAAAGTGGAGTGACCCCGAGGCTGACTACGAAAAGCTCGGAGCCCAGCAGGCAGACCTTGAGGCGAAGATCGAAGCGGCCGGCGCCTGGGACCTGCAGCGAACAATCGACATTGCAATGGATGCGCTTCGCACTCCCCCACACGATGCAGATGTCACAAAGCTCTCGGGAGGCGAGCGGCGAAGGGTAGCTCTGTGCCGCCTGCTCCTGGCGCAGCCTGACTTGCTGTTGCTTGATGAGCCAACGAACCATCTTGATGCCGAGTCAGTGGCTTGGCTCGAGCGCTACCTTCAGGATTATCAGGGCACCGTCGTCGCCATTACCCACGATCGCTACTTCCTCGACAATGTTGCTCAGTGGATTCTTGAACTCGAGCATGGCCGCGGCCACCCCTTCGAGGGGAACTACTCAGGTTGGTTAGCGCAGAAGCAAGAGCGTCTGGCTCTCGAAGACAAGCAGAACGATGGCAGGCGCAAGAATCTTGAGCGCGAGCTTGAGTGGGTTCGCATGGCACCAAAGGCTCGGCAAGCAAAGTCAAAGGCACGCCTTCAGGCCTATGAAGAGCTTCGTGCCGAGGCCGAGGCTGCTCGTAGCAAAGACGGGAGTATGGAGATCACGATTCCGCCCGGCCCGCGCCTAGGGGATCAAGTGGTAGAGGCTGAGTCCATCAGCAAGGGTTACGGGGATCGACTCCTCATCGAGGAACTCACGTTCACTCTGCCGCGATCAGGAATCGTAGGAGTGATCGGTCCAAACGGGGCTGGAAAAACCACGCTGTTCCGCATGATTGTTCAAGCCCTTGAGGGTGGCCACGTTGAGGACGTCCCCGATAGCGGAACCCTGATCGTTGGCTCAACCGTGGACCTGTCCTATGTGGATCAGTCTCGCGACTCTCTGACTGACGACAACACCCTGTATGAGGAGATCACAGACGGGCTGGATTTCATTAAGTTGGGCAACCGCGAGGTGAACTCACGGGTCTATTGCGCAAGCTTCATGTTCAAGGGTCCAGACCAGCAAAAGAAGGTCGGACAACTCTCCGGTGGAGAGCGCAACCGAGTTCACCTGGCCAAGTTGCTGCGAACTGCAGGCAACGTGCTCCTACTCGATGAGCCTACAAACGACCTGGACATCGACACCCTTCGTGCGCTCGAAGATGGCTTAGCTGCATTCCCTGGCTGTGCTGTTGTGATCTCACACGATCGTTGGTTTTTGGATCGGATCGCTACACACATGCTGGCTTTCGAGGGCGACTCGCAGGTTCGTTGGTTTGAAGGGAACTTCACCGAATACGAGGCTCAGCGAAAGAAGGAACTCGGTGCTGATGCGGCTCAGCCACATCGCATTAAGTACAAGCCACTGACCCGCTAGAGCCCCGCTCTGTTATGCGCCTGACCCCCTATTGGGGGTCAGGCGCAAGACAGAAGCCTGCGTGTGGTGGGCACTCGTTGTGGAACAATTCACAGGAGAAAAATTCAGGTCGTCCCACTCGTCTACCGATACATACGGGCATGAGTACGACTACCGCAGCCACCCCCACCAAATGCTCCACTCACAGCCGCGCAGTGCAGCGCGACATCGAACCAGGAAGCATTGTTGAATGCATCCTGTGCGGGGAGCGCATCAAGTTTCAGGCCAAGATCCGGCCAAAGCAGGTCATCTGCAACGTGTACAAGGGCAAGAACTGGGATCGAGTAGAGCACTTTCACGCTCCTTGCTATGCCGAGGCTGGCGAGCCGCACGGCCCAGCAGACACCACCCCTGTGGTGAAGGCTCGAAGGGTTGCAGCGAAGAACAACCCCGAGATGCAGAAAGCCTAATCAGGCAATTCAGACATCTTCTGGGTGACTCATACCCCTCTCTGTCTGGGAGACTTGCTGTATGGCAGTATCCAGCCCGAGAGCAGCCGCAGCGTCCACCACTCGAGCAGCTTGGGATTCGGGGGCACTGGCCCTTGCCAAAGCCCACCCGGTACCAGCAAGGCTCTTGAGGGCTCACGGACCACCACGTCTAGGGGTAAAGCCAGCGGCCAGCAGCCGATTCCAGAGTCTGGCCCAAGCAATCGCACATCAACAGCTCGCAGGAAAGGCAGCCGCCGCAATCTGGTCACGAGTCGCTCTAGCTGTTGGTTCCGAGTTCAGCCCCGCTGCTGTGCTGGAGTTAGGACCGCAGGGGCTTCGAGCCTGCGGACTCTCAACGGCCAAAGCTGCAGCAATTGTCGACCTTGCCCTCAGCACGGCTGAAGGCGAAATTCGATTCGACCGTATTGCGCGATTCGATGACCAAACGGTGATCGAGCAACTCACATCGGTGAAAGGTATCGGGCCTTGGACTGCGCAGATGTTTCTGATGTTTGAGTTGCGACGCATCGACGTTTGGCCCACTGGCGATTACGGAGTTCGAGCTGGATTTGCTTCGGCGTTCGCTCTGGATGGCATGCCGAGCCCGCTAGAGCTTGGGCAACTTGGCGAGGCTTTCGCCCCCTACCGCTCAATCTTGGCCTGGTGGTGCTGGCGAGAGACTGATTCGAAACCTTCATGATCGGCACAGGCACAGGCCCGCACCAGCTATCGACTTGACCGAATCAAGTCAACGAGATTGCGGTGAGATCATTGCGAACACCAGCGCTGCTTGAGTCGCAGCGTCACCGTCTGCAGCCTGCAGCACAAGCTCGGGTGAGGTGGGTGCCTCATAGGGATCATCTACCCCGGTCAGGCCCTTCAGTGTGCCTGCCCGCGCCTGGGCATAGAGCCCCTTTGGGTCACGTTGCTCACACTCGGCCAGAGAGGTCGCCACATGCACCTCAATGAACGCTAAGCCTGCATCAGTAACTCGCTTGCGCACTGCGTCACGGGCGGCACGATACGGCGACACCAAGGGCACAAGTGCAACCAAGCCTGCATCGGCAAAGAGGGCTGCAACCTCGCCTACTCGACGAACGTTCTCATCCCTGTCGGCTGCGCTGAAGCCCAAGTCCTCGTTGAGTCCTTGCCGAAGATTGTCCCCATCAAGCAGATAGGCGGCACGGCCCGCAGCCACGAGTTTGCGTTCAAGTTCAACTGCCACAGAGGACTTCCCGGATCCGGACAATCCAGTGAACCAGACCACTTGTCCTGCGCCGCCAGTGATGTTCGATCGGGCGAAGCGCTCAACGGCCCCCGGATGCCAAACCACGATTCGCTGAGGTTCCTGAGCAGGGCTCATGTCTCACCCAGAATCATCCCTGCGCCCACCGTTGCATTCGTGGCTTCATCAATGAGTATGAATGATCCGGTCTCGCGACTGCGCCGGTACTCGTCAAAGAACAGTGGCAAGGTGGTCCGAATAGAAACACGCCCCATCTCGTTGAGTTGCAGGGTCTCTGCAGCCTCATCACGGTGCAGCGAGTTGATATCCAACCGGTACTTCAGATTTTTGACAATCGCACGAGCAGTGCGAGTCGTGTGCTTGATGGAGAGTTTGGATCCCTCTGACAGAACTGCCTCGTCGGCTAGCCAACAGACCATGGCATCAATGTCTTGTGCCGAGGTGGGCTGATTTTGCGGGCGGCAAATCATGTCACCCCGAGAAATATCAATCTCATCCTCGAGTAGGAGTGTCACCGACATAGGAGCGAACGCGCCCTCCACCTCTCCATCGAAGGTGTCGATTCGCTTGATCTTGGTAGTGAAACCAGATGGCAGGACCATGACCTCGTCCCCAGAGCGAAAGACGCCAGATGCAACCCTGCCGGCGTAGCCTCGGTAATCGTGAAACTCCTCGGTCTGCGGTCGAAGCACACACTGAACTGGGAAGCGGGCGTCAATCAAATTCCGATCTGAGGCGATGTGCACCGTCTCGAGGTGGTGCAATAGCGAGGATCCCTCAAACCATGTCATGTGTTTGGATCGCGCGACCACGTTGTCTCCGTTCAAGGCTGACAACGGGATGAAGGTCAAGTCCGAAATATCTAGTTTTGCTGCAAAGGATCCGAACTCTTCAACAATTTCGTTAAAGCGATCCTCGGAATAGTCAACGAGGTCCATCTTGTTGACGGCAATCACAAGGTGGGGAATCCGCAGGAGCGACGCGATAAAGGCGTGCCGACGCGATTGCTCGAGGACACCTTTACGAGCGTCAATGAGCACGATTGCAAGGTCGGCGGTTGAGGCACCAGTGACCATATTGCGCGTGTACTGAACATGACCTGGCGTATCAGCAATGATGAATTTGCGCTTTGGAGTTGCGAAGTAACGATACGCAACGTCAATGGTGATTCCTTGCTCGCGCTCGGCACGCAGGCCATCAGTCAGAAGCGCCAGATTCGGCCCCTCTAACCCCATCCTCTCGCTGGCATCAGCCACAGAGGCCATCTGGTCTTCGAATATTGACTTGGAATCAAAGAGCAAGCGTCCAATCAGCGTGGACTTGCCGTCGTCCACTGAGCCAGCAGTGGCAAACCGTAGTAGTTCACTCATTAGAAATACCCCTGACGCTTACGATCTTCCATGGCGGCTTCTGATGCACGGTCATCGGCGCGAGTGGCACCGCGTTCAGTTACCCGCGTGGCGGAGACCTCATCGATGACTTGTTGAACCGTCCTCGCATCGGACTCAACTGCACCCGTGCACGAGGCATCTCCAACGGTGCGGAAGCGAACCGTGCGGGTCTCGGGTGTCTCACCATCCATGACTGTTACGAATTCGGTCACGGCAAGCAGCATCCCGTCACGCTCGAACACCTCGCGCTCATGCGCGTAGTAGATATTTGGAACCTCGATTCCGTCCTCGGCGATGTATTGCCAGATATCCAGTTCGGTCCAGTTGCTGAGCGGAAAGATCCGAATGTGTTCGCCGCGCAGGTGCCGGCCGTTGTACAAACTCCACAGCTCTGGCCGCTGATTTTTTGGATCCCACTGACCGAACTCGTCTCGGAATGAATACACCCGCTCCTTGGAGCGCGCTTTCTCTTCGTCCCGACGTGCACCACCAAACGCGGCATCAAAGCCGTGCTCCTCGAGGGCATCAAGCAGCGTCATTGTTTGTAGTTGATTACGGCTTGCTCGTGGGCCTTTCTGTTCGACCTGCTTGCCGCTATCGATTGAGTCCTGAACAGAAGCGACGACCAGCTTGATACCTAGCTCAGCTACCCGACGGTCTCGGTATTCGTAGACCTCTTCGAAGTTATGGCCCGTATCTATGTGCATCACCGGAAACGGAATCTTTGCAGGCCAAAAAGCCTTCTCCGCCAATCGCAGCATCACGATGGAGTCTTTGCCGCCCGAGAACAACAACACCGGCCGCTCAAACTCTGCTGCGACCTCCCTGATGATGTGGATCGACTCTGATTCGAGCGTCTTGAGATGTGAGAGTTCGTAATTCACTACACAACCGTTCCAAAAAAGTGGGAGAAATGCGAGGCTGGTTCTACATGCCTTGGCAAGCTCTGCAACTACCACCCCACAACACTGCATGTGAAATATAGCGATTGATTCGCCACAACCCACTCTCGACAGCTCATTCCACTCTGGTTCATTCAAATATTTAGGGGCGCTTGCCGTAGATTCTGGGTATGGCCAACCTTGATGATCACCTGCTCGCAGCCGAACTTGCTCAATCGGCTGGGGAACTTCTGCTGCAGGTACGTCTGGAGCTTCAGCAGCAACAGGCTGCCCAATCCGAGATCAAAGATCAGGGCGATCAGCGAGCGCATGAGTTTCTCATGCAGCAGTTGAGCAGCAGAAGGCCAGCGGACTCGGTGCTGTCCGAGGAGTCATCCGAAGCGGACCGACTCGACCCCGCTCGACTGACAGCCGACCGGGTCTGGGTGATCGACCCGCTCGACGGGACCCGCGAATTTGGCGAGGGTCGCTCCGACTGGGCCGTTCATGTGGCACTTGTCGAAGGCGGAGTACCTACCGCCGGAGCCGTTTCATTGCCAGGCTTAGGAATTGTGTTCTCCACAGATAACCCTCCGGAACTTCCTGCACCTGGAAGTCCGCTGCGAGTCATTGTGAGTCGGTCTCGGCCGCCAGCAGAGGCGCTGGAAATTGCCCAAGCCCTGAATGCGGATCTTGTCGAGATGGGTTCTGCCGGAGCTAAAGCCATGGCGATTTTGCGGGGTGAGGCTGACATCTACCCTCATTCAGGCGGCCAATTCGAGTGGGACTCGTGTGCGCCCGTAGCGGTTGCCACTGCAGCCGGGTTGTCCTGCACCCGCCTAGATGGGTCGCCCCTTATCTACAACTGCGCAGACCCATATCTTCCTGATCTGCTCATTTGTCGACCCGCGAATACAGAACAAGTGCTTGCCGTGGTGAACTAGGAGAATGGTAAGCCTTTCTCTTTCTGATCAACCCGAACGAACACCCTCAACCGACAACGCCGTCTCCCCCGATCTAGTTGAGTTCTCGTTCTCGGACAACGGCCCATGGATCATTGACCGTACTGAACTCACTTGGACGGCTGGAATTGTTCTCCTCCGGGCCAATACTCGTCGTCTTGTGCCGCAACTAACCGCAAAGCGTCGCCTGCCGCCCCCGGGCCGTCTGGCAGTAGTTTCCGCACAACTTGGCGCTGCTGTCATTGGGTGGGCCGTGATCGACCGCCGCCGTGGAGGTTCGGACTCGCGTCTGGGCCTATCCAAGCGATTGCGCTCTGCAGCAGAGAAGCTCGGTCCCACCTACATCAAATTGGGTCAAGTCATCTCGAGCGGAGAAGGGTTGTTCCCGACAGAACTTGTTGAAGAGTTCAAAGCCTGCCGAGATCAGGTTCCATCGGAGCCCTTTGATGCGGTGCGTCAGGTAGTCGAGGCTGATTTCGGTCGACCGCTCGAGACTGTGTTCTCACGGTTTGAGCGCACTCCAATTGCTGCTGCTTCAATTGCGCAGGTTCACTCAGCACAACTCATTACTGGTGAGGAGGTTGTTGTGAAAGTGCAACGGCCCACCATTCGCAAGCAGGTGCAATCTGACCTGAAAGTCATGTCTTGGCTCGCGCCATTCTTAGTGGGACGAATCCCGATCGCTGCACTGGCGAACCCACCGGCGCTGGTCGAACTCTTTGCAGAAACCATTACCGAGGAACTTGATTTTCGCCTTGAAGCAGAAAACATGCTGGACGTAGCTGCTTCTTTTGCTGAACTCGGCCAGCGTGGCATGGTCATTGCTCGGCCTCATCCCGAACTAGTCACACGCCGGGTTCTGGTTATGGAGCGCCTTTCCGGGTTTGCCTTTGACGATCTTGAGTCAATGCAGGCCGCGGGTATCGATACTCATGAAGTGCTTCGCATCGGCATGACAGGCTTTACCGAAAGCTGCATGGTGAATGGCATCTTCCACGGGGATCTGCACGGCGGAAACCTGTTCGTGATGACCGACGGCAGAATCGCCTTGCTGGACTTTGGCATTACTGCTCGCTTGACTGATTTAGAACGCACAGCATTTTTGCGGCTCATGATGACGGGTGCCACGGGAGATATCAAGGGTCAACTCGCAGCCTTTAGAGATCTCGGTGCCCTTCCGCCAGATACGGATCTTGATGATGTCATTTCTGAATTGCGCCTTGACGAGCAACCAGTTGACCCAACCACGCTGTCACAGGAACAACTTGTCAACGACTTGCAGCGAGTCATCAAGGCATTGCTTGGAATGGGCGCCCGCCTACCCAAGATTTTGATGCTGTATGTCAAGAATTTGGTCTTTCTGGATGGCGCTATGGCGACCCTAGCTCCCGACCTTGATCTCATTGCAGAGATTGCGACCCTCTCGACCTACCTTGCTGTTACCCACGGCGAACGCTTTGCAGCCGAGGTCGGCGGCAACGCCATGGACTTTCAGATTGACGCAGAGGCCATCCAACGAAACACAGGTATCGACCTATCAGATGGCGCTGGCCTGACCTATAGCGACCTTCGCGAACGCAGAGACATCATTCGCCAGCGCCTCGACCGCCGCAACAGCTAAGGCTCAAGTTCCGCAATCGCTGAGGTGCGAAACCGTTTCGCTACCTGAGTAGTTATAGGGCTAAACGCCATGAATGGCGTGTGTCACAGTGATGAGTTCGGGGTTGAGGCCCCAGATCGGGCAGACTGTTGTGTCCCCCTTCTAGCGCTGCGCGCACCCACGACCGGATTGTTCTATGACTTCACCTTCTGTTTCTGCTGATCCAACCATTGCCCGCGTGTCAGTAGATGGCATCCGCAACGTTGCCATCATCGCTCACGTCGACCACGGCAAGACCACGCTCGTTGACGCCATGCTGCGTCAGTCCGGAGCCTTCCGTGAAGGTGCTGCCGAGATCGACCGCATTATGGATAACACCGACCTTGAGCGAGAAAAGGGGATCACCATCCTCGCCAAGAACACTGCTGTGCGGTGGACCGGTGAAGGCCGCGAGGAGGTCAAGATCAACATCGTTGACACACCTGGCCACGCCGACTTCGGCGGCGAGGTGGAGCGCGCTCTCACCATGGTCGACGGAGTGGTGCTGCTCGTCGACGCATCCGAGGGGCCACTTCCCCAGACACGGTTCGTGCTGCGCAAGGCGCTCGCTCTGAACCTGCCGGTGATCCTGGCAGTGAACAAGGTTGACCGTCCTGATGCACGAATCGACGAGGTGGTTTCGGAAGTTGAGGACCTGTTTATGGACCTTGATGCAGATATTGACCAGATCGACTTCCCAGTTATTTATTGCAACGGCCGAGCCGGTCGAGCCAGCATGACTCGCCCCCAAGACCCGGATGATCTTGAGGCTGACCTCACTCCGCTGTTTGAGTTGCTCGTCACGCACCTGCCCGCACCCACCTATGAGCCCGATCACCCGCTTCAGGCTTGGGTCACCAACTTGGACTCGAGTCAGTTCGTTGGCCGCTTGGCCATGTGTCGTGTGCTGCACGGAACTATCCGAAAAGGCCAGCAGGTTTCTTGGTGCCGAACCGATGGCACCGTTGAACGAGCCAAGGTTGCAGTTCTGTATGTAACCGAGACCCATGAGCGCATAGAGGTGGACGAGGCCGGACCTGGCGAGATCATCGCAGTGGCAGGAATTGAAGAAGTGACCATTGGCGAGACGCTGAGCGACCCTGAGGATCCTCGCCCCATGCCTGTAATCACCGTGGACGAACCCAGCTTGTCAATGACCATTGGAGTCAACACGTCTCCGCTCAATGGCCGAGAGGGCGACAAGGTCACTGCTCGGCAAATCAAGGCGCGCCTTGATGCCGAATTGGTCGGCAATGTGAGCCTTCGAGTGAACCCAACTGAGCGTCCAGATGCTTGGGAAGTTCATGCTCGTGGCGAATTGCAGTTGGCTGTGCTCGTCGAGACCATGCGACGCGAGGGCTTCGAGATGAACGTCGGCAAGCCACAAGTGGTGACGCGTGAAATCGACGGCAAAATCCACGAGCCTGTTGAATCTGTCTCGGTGGATGTCCCCGAGGAGTATCTCGGAGCAGTGAGTCAGTTGCTAGCTACCCGCAAGGGGCAGCTTGTGGACATGGTGAATCACGGAACTGGCTGGGTGCGCATTGAGCAGCGAGTTCCCGCTCGCGGCCTGCTGGGGTTCCGAACCGAGTTCTTGACCGAGACTCGCGGCACTGGCATGTTGCATCAGATCTTTGACGGTTGGGCACCTTGGTTTGGCGAGATTCGCTCGCGGGATCGCGGTTCCATCGTGGCGGACCGTTCTGGCCCTGTCACGGCCTATGCAGTAGTTCAGGTTCAGGAGCGGGCCTCGCTGTTTGTTGGACCCGGGGACGTGGTCTATGAGGGCATGGTGATTGGCGAGAACTCCCGTGCTGAAGACATGGACGTGAATATCTGTCGCGAGAAGAAACTCACGAACATGCGGACCTCATCTTCGGACAACACTGAGCGATTGACTCCCCCACGCAGGCAGTCTCTTGAGCAGGCGCTTGAGTTCTTGGCAGAGGACGAGTGCGTAGAGGTCACCCCACAGGCGGTGCGCCTGCGCAAGGTTGCCCTTGACGCAGGAACTCGCGCACGCCTTACCAAGGCCATCAAGAGCGCCAAGCTCGGTTGATTCCAAAAGCATTCCTCTAAACCCGACTTGTTTGGTCGGGTTTAGAGAGTTACGCTAGTCGGGTGAGTTCATCTAGCTCGTTCTTTTCATTTCCCAACCCCGTCAATGACGTGGCCGCCCGTACCGTCGCTACTGGAGTGGTGCTCATGGGTCTGGCAGTAGCAGGCCTCGGCTGGGGATGGATACTGATTCCGCTGACCTATGGGTTTCTGGCTCGGGTTGCCTGCGGTCCCAGGTTCAGCCCGCTCGGCCTCATCGCCACCAAGGTGATCGCACCAAAGCTCGCCCAGTTTGAGAAATTGGTCCCCGGTCCGCCCAAGCGGTTTGCCCAGGCAATCGGTGTGGCCTTTACCGTGACTGCCTCTGCACTCTGGCTGGCAGGTATGCCCGGGGCTGCTCGCGTGGTTGTTGGATTTCTGGTTCTTGCGGCGGCTCTTGAGGCTGCGCTCGGATTCTGCTTGGGGTGCAAGGTCTTTGCCTTGCTGATGCGAGCAGGAGTCATCCCTGAAGATGTCTGCGCCGAGTGCAACGACATCTCGCTGCGCATTCCGGGCCTGTCTTCAAGCTCTCGCTAGGCAGGCCTAGACTCTGCGCCTGTGCGCCTTGTCATTGCCCGCTGTTCAGTCGATTATGAGGGACGCCTCTCGGCTCACCTACCAGAGGCAATCCGCTTGATCATGGTCAAGGCCGATGGTTGTGTAGCCATCCATGCAGATGGTGGTGCGTATAAGCCACTCAACTGGATGAACGCACCCAACCGCCTGGTGGAGCATCCGGACTACTGGACAGTGACGAACCCCAAGGGCGAACAACTCACCATTCACCTGTACGAGATGTTGAGCGACCTGTCCCAAGAGCTAGGTACTGACCCTGGGCTCACAAAAGATGGCGTCGAGGCACACCTTCAAGAGTTGCTCGCCGCGGACCCGACAGCAATTGCTCAGGACCTGATGCTCATCCGGCGGGAGTTTCCGACCGATATCGGACCTGTTGACTTGCTATGCAGGGACGCTTCGGGTCAGGCCGTAGCCATTGAGATCAAGCGGCGTGGCGATATTGATGGGGTGGAACAACTTGTTCGATACCTAGAACGTATGGAGCGCGATCCAAACCTGCGTGGGGTCAGGGGGGTCTTTGTGGCCCAAACCATAAAGCCACAAGCAAAAGTTCTGGCAGAGTCCAGAGGCCTGACTTGGGTAGAAATCGACTACGAGGTGCTGCGCGGAAGCCGCAGAGAAGACCTCACTCTCTTCTGACAGTCCTGAGGGGTGCTTCACCATCCTGTGAATGTTGTGGGGTCTTGCCGCGAGTGCCCCTTCAATATGCGCGAACATTTACCGGTGACGAAGGCCCACAAGATCATCCTGCTCGTGGTTGCAACGCCGCTGATCCTGATTGCCTTGATCTCAGCCGTGTGGGCACTGGACCAGTGGCGTAGTAGCGACAACGTTGCGCGAAATGTCACGGTAGCGGGGGTCGAGGTTGGCGGTAACAGCCCAACCGAACTGAAGGCACAATTGCAGGCTTTAGCAAAGGAACTTCCGAGCACCGAAGTGCAGATTCAGTCTGGTGCGAACACCATGACTACGACAGCCGGCGAGCTTGGCCTGAGCATGAACGTTGCCGCTACTGCACAAGACGTCAACGAAATTGGCCGGGTCGATCCGCTACCTACTCGGCCAATCCGCTGGTTCAAGGCCCTCTTTGGTGGTCGCTCGGCCGAGGTCACCCTGAGCGTAGATAGCGAACAACTCACTCCCACCCTGATAGCCCTCCAAGGCGACCGAAGGACGCTGCCGGTCGAACCAAACATTGCCGCAACGGAAGAGTCCGTCACGCTGGTTGCAGGTTCCCCCGGCACCGAGGTCACAATCAACGACGTGGTGCGTGCCCTGCCGCAGTCCCTGTCTGATCTCTCCAAGCCCATCAGGATCACCGTTGACCCAACCGTCACCGACCCCCTAGTCACCGATGCGGCTGTGCAAACGCTGGTGGATCAGGCCAACGCTGTGACTGCCGGTCCAGTCACCCTGAATGCTGGTGGCACAAAGATCGAAGTTGAAGGCAAGGCCTTCCGCCCCGCCTTCGCTCTGACAATTACGGACTCCACCCCCAAGCTCACGATGAAGCCCGAGGCTGTCTCGCTCATTCTCGAGTCCAAGAACCCATCAAAGCCAAACCCAACGAATGTGCGCTTCGACATTATCGATGGGGTACCCACCCCTGTTGGCGGTGAGGATGCTCAAGTCTGTTGCACGGCAGAAGCCCCACAAAAGATTGTTGACGGCCTTCTGGCATCTCAGACCACGATTGAACTACCCACTCGTGTCGAGACTGCTCAACAAGGTCGCGATTGGGCCGCTGGTCTTGGCGTAAAGGAAGTCATTGGGTCATTCACCACAAATCACAAGTGCTGCGAATCGAGAGTTACCAATATCCACAAGATTTCCGACATTGTTCGCGGCACGCTCATTCCTCCTGGCGCCACATTCTCTGTAAACGACACGGTCGGTCGACGAACCACCGCAAAGGGGTTTGTCGAGGGTGGGGTTATCCAAGACGGGGAATTCGCTACCGACATCGGTGGTGGCGTAAGCCAATTCGGCACTACCACATTCAATGCAGCGTTCTTTGGCGGACTCGACATTCCCGCCTATAAAGCGCACTCGAAGTACATCAGCAGGTATCCCTTTGGCCGTGAGGCCACATTGGCCTATCCCAGTGTCGACCTGAAGATTCGCAACGAAACTCCTTATGGTGTGGTGATTTGGCCCACATATACCAACACCTCGCTCACAGTCAGCATGTGGTCCACACCCTTTGCCAAAGGTGAACAGACGGCACAGAATCCAACTTCCGGCTGTGGCAAGGTCACCACCGAGCGAACCCGAACCTTTGTGGATGGCCATACAGAGAAAGACAACTTCCACGCAAATTACGACTGCAACTCGGCACCGCACTAGTTGCTCAGTACTGAGAACAGTCCTCGCGAAGCAGCACACCCGCAGCATCCCTAGTATGTGTAGAAACATCGAGGATCGCTGAGGCAGTCAAATGAGCACAGAAGGAACTTCATCTAGTCAGGCCATCGGTGTCACCTTCGAGGACCGCATGAGCGATGCGGACGCCTTGATGTGGAACATCGAGAAGGATCCCATGCTCCGCTCAACCGTCACCACGCTGATGGTGCTCGAAGGAGAAGTTCGCTCAGACCAACTTCATCACACCTTTGATCGAGCCAGTCGCATTGTTCCGCGTCTGCGGCAGCGAGTACGCGGTAACCCCCTTTCGCTTGCTCCCCCCCGTTGGGAGATCGACCCCAACTTCGACCTTCGCTACCACCTTCGCTCTGCCCGCGTGCCCGGCGCGGGCTCGATGGCAGACCTTCTCGCCATGGCTGGACCTATTGCTATGCAGGGGTTTGACCGGGCGCGGCCGCTCTGGGAGGCGACCATCGTCGAGGGCCTGTCAAATAACCAATCTGCGATTATTTTGAAGTTTCATCACTCGATCACAGATGGGGTTGGCGGAGTCGAACTCATGTTGGAGATCTTCGAGATTGAGCCAGATGCTGCAGAGCGCATGATGCCCCATGCCCCCGACGTTCACGTACTTAATCAGGCCCAGCGTTTCATGAACGCTTTCCAACATGAGTCCCGCAGGCAGTTCAGTTTTGCTCGACAGGTCACTTCGGCCGGTGCAGGATCAGTGCGTGACGCACTCACAGATCCCGGTGGGTCGGTGACGACATCGAGTGAGTTACTTGCCTCTGCCACCAGAATTCTTCGGCCAGAGAGCACACCACTCTCGGCGATCATGACCCGCCGAACGCTCTCGAATAGCCTCGATGTTCTCTCCATGCCACTTGACCTTGCAAAGAAGGTTGGGAATCACATTGGGGGCACGATCAACGACACGTTCCTCTCTGGGATTGCTCGGGGCATGTCGCTGTATCACCAGCATCACGGGGCTGAGCAAGGGTCGCTCCGCATGGGTATGCCCATCAATATCCGTGGTGCGGCATCGATGAAGACATCTGGCAACTCCTTCGTGCCAGCGCGATTCGAGATTCAGATTGATTTCGAGGACCTAACTGAACTCATGACCCACATTCGCGAGCGTGCTATTGCCGCCCGCGATGAACCAGCTAACCAACTCGTTGAACCGCTCTCTGGAATCCTCAATAAGCTGCCCACCACGGTTGTCACTCAAGTATTCGGCAGCATGATGAAGGGGTTGGACTTCCAAGCCTCGAACGTGCCTGGATCACCCGTGCCGCTGTATTTGCAGGGAGTGCCAGTGCAGTCGGTGTACCCATTTGGGCCCCTGGCAGGGGCCGCAGTGAACATCACGCTCCTGAGTTATCAGAATGAACTCAATATTGGCGTGAACCTTGACCCCGCCGCTGTGCCCGATGGTGATGTGTTCATGGAATGCCTGCGAACCGCTTACAACGAACTTCTGGATTTGGCTTGAGTTCTGCAGGTACCGGAGTCCCAGATAGATCCGTAGATGTGCTCATTGTTGGCGCAGGCCCAGCAGGTTCGGCTGCTGCAATTACCCTTGCGCGGGCGGGCATACAGTCGCTTGTCATTGACAAGGCCGAGTTCCCTCGAGACAAGATTTGCGGAGACGGCTTGACCACAGGCGCCCTTCGACTGCTCGAGGAGCTGGGAGTAGTTCCCGAGAGCATCGAGTCTTGGCAAGAAGCCGAAGACTGCTGGGTGCGCTCCCCGACGGGAACAACCCGCTTGTTTGAACTACCTCGCACGGGTGGCAGCTTTGCTGCAATCGCGACACGAAAGGACCTTGACGAGGCGCTGCTGAACCTTGCACGCAAAGAGGGTGCCGAGGTCCTCGACGGGCATGGCCTACTAGGGGCACAAGAGGACGCCAGCGGCATAACAGTCGAGGTAGAAGGGATTGGTCTCGTTCGGGCAACTTGGGTCATTGGGGCTGACGGGATGTGGTCACCTTTACGCAAACACCTTGGTGTGGCCGTGCAAGGTTATTTGGGCGAGTGGCACGCGTTTCGACAGTACGTTTCGGGCGTTGGGCGCGTTGCGGCTAAAGACTTGTTCATCTCCTTTGAGGCTGACTTGTTGCCGGGGTATTTCTGGTCTTTTCCTCTGCCTGGCGGTCGGGCCAATGTTGGTTTTGGCATTCAGCGTGACGGTGAGCGCAAAACCAAAGAGATGAAGGCCCTGTGGTTGGATCTACTCGAGCGGCCCCATATTCGGGCCGTTCTCGGAGAAGATTTTGTAGCTGATGAGCCTCACCGGGCATGGCCGATCCCTGCCCGCGTAGACAAGATGCTGCCCGCCACAGAGCGGGCACTCTTTGTGGGCGACGCTGTTGCAGCCTGCGATGTCATGACTGGAGAAGGGATTGCCCAGGCTCTGGTGACCGGAATCCGAGCTGCAGAGGCCGTGCGAGACCACGGGCGGTCAGGCGAGGCAGGCCGAGCCTATGCCGTGGCTCTCAAAAAGGAACTGGTTGCCGATCACCGCATGTCGAAACTGCTTGTTCGGGGTTTGAGTTCAGTAGGCGGCGCAGACCGAGCTGTACGAATAGCTGGCGCAACACCTTGGACCCGCAGGAACTTTGGAAGATGGCTGTTTGAGGATTACCCACGGGCGCTCATCGCTACTCCGCGCCGATGGGGCAAAGGTGTGATCAGCCAGCCAGGGGCCTACGCATCGCGCTAGTGCCATCTCAAGGCCCTAGATTGGCGCCATGCAAACACGCCTGACTGAACTACTGAACGTTGACCATCCGATCATGCTGGCTGGTATGGGCGGAGTCTCGTATAACGAACTCGTAGCGGCTGTCTCTGAGGCTGGAGGGTTTGGCTGCCTTGGGGCCTCTGTTATGGGCAGCGAAGAGATGGTGAGCGAGATTGCAGCAACTGCAGCACTCACCAAGAAGCCATTCGGCGTGGACTTGCTGACTGCTGCACCACAAGACATGGCTGCGAAAGTCACCGCAATCGCAGATGGTGGCGCAACGGTGTTTGTGGCTGGCCTGGGAGTGCCACGTGAGGTGATCGACCTATGTCATGAGCGCGGACTACTCGTGGTGAATATGTGCGGCAAGGTCTCACATGCAATTGCGGCAGTAGACGCTGGATGCGACATCGTGGTTGCACAAGGAACCGAGGCGGGTGGTCACACTGGCCAGGTAGCAACGTTGGCCCTTGTTCCACAGGTGGTTGACGCCGTCGGCGCTCAAGTACCGGTTGTAGCTGCTGGCGGGATCGTTGACGGACGCGGCTTGGCAGCCGCTCTTGGTTTGGGAGCCGACGGAATCTGGGTCGGTACTCGCTTTATTGCGAGCCCCGAAGCACGGGCCGTCCCTGGCTATAAGGAGGCAATCCTCGGAGGTGCCGATGACGGCACCATGATTACCCGCGCCTACACCGGCAAGACCTGTCGCGTGTTGCGCACCAGTTACGCCCGAGACTTTGAGGCCTCTGGAGCTGTGGCCCAACCCTTCCCCGGCCAGGTCATCAAGTCCATGCAAGACGGCGCCAATCACCTTGGTGGCGATGAGCACACTCTTGGGGTTGACCCCAGCATTGAGTTCATGCCTGCAGGTCAAGGAATCGGAGCGATTCAGACTCTGGTTCCGGCAGGTCAGATGGTCCAGCAGTTCCTGGCCGAGGCCGAACAGGTACTTGAGCGCCTAGCGGCGTATCGCTAGGAACACATCTCTTTGACCTTGGCAATCACGTCTTTTTGTCCATCAAGAGTTCTAGCTACAGGACTCACGTTCAGGATGGTCACGCCTGCCTCGGCAAACTGAGCAACGCGTTCACGCACGTATCCCTCTTCTCCACAAAGAGAGGTTTCTTCTAGGAAACTCGCCGGCACTGCTGCTGCGGCTTCCTGCTTTTTTCCTGCCAAGTACAGGTCTTGAATCTCTTGAGCTTCGGCCTCGTAGCCGTAGCGAGTAAAGAGCGTGTTGTAGAAGTTCTTGCCTCGGGCACCCATGCCACCCACATAGAGCGCAACCATGGACCGGGAGAACTCACGGAACCCGCCAACCTCGGACTCTGGGCCAATTGCCAGCATTCCTCCGGCGATCACGTCCATCTCACCAAGGGCCGGATCTCGCTTCGCAGCGCCAATCGCAAGGTCCTCGCCCCAGACCGAAGCAGCGCGCTCAGGGTGAAACAGGATTGGCAGCCAACCATTGGCCAACTCGGCAGTGAGTTGCACATTCTTCGGACCAAGAGAAGCAACGTGAATGGGGATATCAGACCGTCGTGGGTGCGTAATGATCTTGAGCGGCTTGCCTAGGCCAGTTCCCTTGTCTGCAGGGAGCGGCAGTTGGTAGTACTTCCCGTCATGCTCAACAGGAGCTTCGCGCTTCCAGACATCACGACAGATCTGAATGATCTCTCGTGTGCGGCCAATGGGAGCGTCGTAGGAAACTCCGTGGAACCCTTCGATCACCTGCGGGCCCGAGGCACCGAGACCAAGAATGGCACGGCCTTCGGAAAGGTCATCGATGCCGGCCGCTGTCATTGCCAACAGAGTTGGGGTACGCGTGTAGATCGGCAAAATGCCAGAAGCAATCTGAATAGTTGAAGTCTTCGCAGCTAGGTAACCCATCAGGCTGACAGCGTCGTAGCCGTAGGCCTCTGCCACATAGGCAATGTCCATGCCTACGGACTCGAGTGCTTGTACCTGTTCCACGGACTCGGCAAACCCGCCGGCGTACCCAATTTGCATGCTGAGCTTCATGAATTTTCCCCTTGGGTTATCTCGGTTTGGTCGCTAGTACCTGTCCATTCTTTGGCAAGAACAAGATCGGATCGATTGATTGAGCCAAGGTCTGCGCCGTTGTCGAAATAGACGCGGTAGCGAATCCACCGAAACCCGTTCACTAGCGAGACTTTGCCGCGGGTGCCAGCAGGAACTCCAAGAAGATCCACTGCTGCAACGACCTTGTCCTTGACCTGCAACTGATCACCGACTCGTTTCTTTGCCATTGCTGGTTACCGTACCAATCTCAGGGCTAGGCCGCAGCATTCAGATTCCCAGTACGGGGTCCGGACAACTCGGAATCGAGCAGTAGCGACCTGCTCAGGTGGCGCTACTCCCGGCTGAACGCTGACTCTCAGACCAGGATTTTCCGACCTCTACGTCAACATCATGCGGAAGACCGAGCACCCGCTCAGAAATAATATTTCGCTGAACATCTCCAGTACCGCCGCCGATCGTGAGCGCTGGGGCGAACAAGTAGCCGTAGTGCCAGATGCCCACTTCTGTGCCGAGCGGGCCAGCATCAGTCAGCATTCCGCCTGCTCCCGCCAAATCCTTAGCTATGCCCATAATCTGTTGACCATGTTCGTCTGCGAGCACTTTGCGCACTGATGCCTCGGGGCCTGGCTCCCGACCAGCAATTGCCGCAGTCACAGTCCGAAGTCGAATCAGTCGCAGAATCTCGGACTGCATGTACATGTCCACGAGTCGCTGACGCATCAGCGGGTCGATGACGCCGCCAGCTGAACGCACTAGATCCAACAGGTCCCCAGCGTCTGGACCCATTCCCCACAATGCGCCTGCAGCCGAGAGGGAGACGCGCTCATTCGCGAGCGTCACCTTGGCAAGGCGCCATCCATCATTCACTTCACCCACCAGATTCTCTGCGGGAATCCGAAGGTCTGTCATGAACACCTCGTTGAACGTGTGACCACCTGTCATCTCGGGGATTGGGCGGATGTCGATACCCGGGGAATCCATCTTGCAGATGAAGTACGAGATTCCCCGCTGCTTTGATTCCTCCGGGTCGGTGCGAGCTATCAAGATTCCGTACTTGGCTTGATGGCCAAGTGAGGTCCAGATCTTTTGGCCGTTTACCACCCACTCGTCGCCATCTTTGACTGCCCGAGTCGCAAGGGATGCAAGATCTGACCCAGACCCGGGTTCGGAGAACAACTGACACCAGATCTCTTCGCCGCTGAGTAGTCCAAGCAGATATTTGTGTTGCTGTGCCTCGGTGCCAGCGGACAGCAGGGTTGGTCCTGCCCAACCTATGCCGATTGGATTATTCGGCCGGCGCACTCCAGCGGCTCGTAGCTCATCGTCGATAACCAGCTGATGAATTGGATCCGCTGCGAGTCCAAAGGGCTTGGGCCAATGAGGTGCAACATAACCTGCCTCGGCTAGTTGCCGACCCGTTGGGCTTGGATGTTCGTTGAGCCAAGACCGGATCTCTACTCGACGAGGGTCAGTCTCTGGAGGTAGTTCGAAGTCCACAGCAGCAGAGTAGGCGGCCCGGCGACTCGAAGTCTGATGCTGCTCTACACTCCGCTGCGTTAGGGGCCTACTACGTGGTTGCATTGCAGCGGCCGCAAGGTTTGCGCAGTGGCGAGTCAAGTACGCAACAAGCTGAAGGGGGCAACATGCCCGGTTGGAATTTTGCTGAACTTTGGGAACAAGTAGCCGATCGCTTTCCCGAGTCAGATGCTCAGGTACAGGGAGAGCGAAGGACCTCTTGGAAGGAGTTCGACGCGAGGGCAGATGGCCTTGCTAGGTATCTGCTCGACCAAGGCGCCGTTCACCAAGACAAGATTGCGCTGTATCTGTACAACGCTCCTGAATACATGGAAGGCGCATTCGGCGCATTCAAGGCCGGCCTCGTTCCCGTCAACACCAACTATCGCTATTTGGATGACGAGCTTGCCTATCTGTGGCAGAACGCTGACGCCGTGGCCGTGATCTTTCATGGGTGTTTCACCGAGCGCGTTGCAGCTGTTCGCGAGCGAGTTCCCCAGGTACGCGACTGGCTCTGGGTAGATGACGGCAGCGGCGAAATGCCCGAATGGGCAACCGCCTATGAGTCAGTGGTGTCAGTGCCCACCGAGCGCGTGGTACCGGCCTGGGGTAGATCTGGCGATGACATCTTGATGATCTACACGGGGGGCACCACTGGCATGCCGAAGGGCGTGATGTGGCGGCAAGACGATCTGATTCGCGCCGTCATCTCGGTCAGCAACCCACTATTCAACGAGGACCCCGAAACAATCGGCTTTACTGCAGCGATTGACTCCCTAGAGGCTCCCGGCATGCCCGGCATGCCCGCATGCCCACTGATGCACGGCACTGGTTGGTTCACTGCGAACTTGTACCTCACCGCCGGCGGATCCCTGGTGCTCCTTGAGGACCGTCACCTAGACATCGAAGAACTCCTCGACACCATTCAGCGGGAGAAGGTCGGTGCTCTGACCATTGTCGGAGATGCATTCGCCAAACCGATTCTGCGGGTGCTGGATGCTCAGCCAGATCGCTGGGATCTCTCGAGCCTGTTCCTGATCACCTCTTCTGGCGTGATGTGGTCCGAGGGTTCCAAGCAGGGCCTACTCAAGCACAATCCCAACATGTTCCTGATCGATTCGTTTTCAAGCTCCGAGGCGATCGGCCTAGGGCAGTCCGTGTCATCTTCCGGCGCGGAAGAAAAGACTGCTCACTTTTCGCTCGGAAATGGAGCGCAGGTCATCAGTGATGACGGCCACGCCGTTCAGGCGGGATCAGGTGAACGCGGTCGTGTTGCGGTGCCAGGCAATCAGCCATTGGGCTATTACAAAGACCCCGAAAAATCAGCAGCGACATTTATCGAGTTCGAAGGCGTTCGCTATTCCATGCCCGGTGACTACGCCACGATCGAGGCTGACGGAACCATCACGCTGCTGGGCCGGGGGTCTGTCTGCATCAATACGGGAGGAGAGAAAGTCTTTCCCGAAGAGGTGGAGGAGGCACTCAAGACTCAGGGGCAGGTGCACGACGCAGTCGTAGTGGGAGTTCCCGATGAGAAGTTCGGTGAGGCCATCACTGCCGTTGTAGAGATCGCACCAGGCGCCAGTGTTGAGCCCGCCGAACTGATTGAGCATGTCAAAACGGTGCTCGCCGCATACAAGGCTCCAAAGACTGTTCTGTTTGTAGACAGCATCGGTCGCGCACCAAATGGCAAGGTGGACTACAAGCGCCACAAGCAATACGCACTTGATCAACTCGGGATAGTCCCCGAATAGGGCAGGAGTTCCGCTCCCGACTAGCAGTGCTGCGGATTCCTTCGGAAATGCCGAGCCATAGGTTGCTTTCGATTTCTCCAGCGGCAGTGCTGTCGGTACCTTATGGAGATTCTTTGGAGCACAGCCGTGCCCGATGCAGCAGCAGTGCCTCTACGAGCACTCACGACGAAGACTGAATGAAGGCAACAGATGACTGATCTCGGATTTGACGGACAAGTAGCAATCATCACCGGAGCAGGTGGCGGACTCGGAAAATCACATGCTCTGGAATTGGCCCGACGCGGCGCACGCATCGTGGTGAACGACCTTGGCGGTTCGGTCAATGGGGTTGGTGACAACGCATCGGCAGCACAATTGGTAGTTGATGAGATCATCGCCGCCGGCGGCGAGGCAGTGGCGAACCACGACTCGGTAGCAACCCCAGAGGGTGGCCAGGCCATCGT
The DNA here is from genome assembly GCA_001025035.1 of Actinobacteria bacterium IMCC26207. Lineage (GTDB taxonomy): Bacteria > Actinomycetota > Acidimicrobiia > Acidimicrobiales > Microtrichaceae > IMCC26207. Next base: position 88,998 of record LCZK01000010.1, on the reverse strand, counting down.
GCAAACAGCCGTGGATGCGTTCGGAACTGTTGACATCGTGATCAACAATGCAGGCATCCTCAAGGACAAGACCTTTCACAATCTGACCCCTGATTTGCTTGAGCCTGTGATTGCCGTGCACCTGCTCGGCGCCTTTTACGTCACGCAGCCTGCTTGGCTCATCATGCGAGAAAAAGGTTATGGCCGCGTGGTTAACACCAGTTCTAACTCGGGCCTGCTCGGCAACTTTGGCCAGTCCAACTATGGGGCCGCAAAGCTCGGCATCGTTGGGTTCACTCGCGTGCTTGCCAACGAAGGCAAGTCCAAAGGCATCAAGGTGAACGCCATTGCTCCGGTTGCTAAGACCCGCATGACCGAAGACTTGCTCGGCCCACTCGGCGACAAGCTCGAGCCCGCAGAAGTAACACCAACCGTTGTCTACTTGGCACACGAGGAATGCCCCGTGTCGGGCGAGGTCTACTCCGTGGCCGGAGGCGTTGTCGCCCGCTACTTCATCGGTCTGACCCCAGGTTGGTACGGCGAAGGTCACAGCGTTGAAGACGTTCGCGATCACTTTGACGAGATCCGCGATGAGACCGGCTACATCGTTCCCGAGGATCCCTCCGGCGAACTACAGAAGCTACTCAAGACACTCAGCAGCTGATCCCTATCTAGTAGTGCCACCGAGGGCGGCTCGGTGGCACAGCCACTAGGGCTGCGGGGAGCTAGGTGGGACCTCGCCTGTTTCCTCTGCGGCAAGAGTCCTGTCTGGCGACTTGATCTGGTCAACTTGGCCGGCCACGTTCACCTGCACCATCTTGCCGGTGCGTAGATCGAGGACTTCCTTTTCAGATGAGTACTTGAGCTTCATTCGAAGGACCCGTAACTCGACGAGGTAGTACACCGGCAACGAGACTGCGAAAGCGGCTGCTATCAAGATGGGTGTGCGGATCAATTGCACCTTGAGTGAGGCATCAGCGCCACCCATCAACGCAAAGATGAAGATGTAGGGCAGCGCATGCCAGATGTAGAGCGTGTAGCTGAGCCGACCGAGCCAACGAAATTGCGGCAGTGACCAAAATCGGCTGAGCCACCAGTCACTCAACCTGACGAGGCAGATCAAAATAAGTGCAAAAGCCAGCGCTCCCAAGGTGTGGCCAAAGCGGAACCAATACATGGTCTCGAGCATTTGCGGCCGGGTGAACTCCTCGGGCCCTGCAGGCAGATAATCAACATACGGGCCACCTAGTTTGCGCACCAGTCCGCTCGACAGGTTGAGCATGACGAACCACACCACCAGGCCAACTGTTCCGAGAAACAGAAACAACTTGCGCCAACGCAACAAGCGCTCCTCAGTGAGGTAGGCGTTGAAGGTAGCCATACCAACGCCCAGCATGAGTGCGTCGGGCCGCTGCAGCAGAGCCATCCGCACGCCCGAGATCATGGTCACATCGTCTTGATAGAACCCCGTATACGCATACCAACGGGCAATTCCAATACCGACAAAGAACACACCCATCAGCACGCCGAGTTGCTTGATCCAATGCTTCTTCACGCAGATCAGAACCGTGCCCGCAATGACGGCATAAAACCACTCTTCGACCGAGAGCGTCCAGAGATGCCACATCACTCGATTACCCTGAATGTCTGGCCGAATAACTGCCAGACCATTCGGGAAGAACAGGTGATACATGTACAGCAGCGCTGCTGCGGCGTCCTGGCCCACGTAACGAAGACTCAGTGCTTTGAACCCAATGAGAGTGCAGATAGTTGAAATGACTAGCCAGACGCCAACGAACAGCCACAGGGAGGGCAGCAGTCGAATCCCTCTGCGTGAATAGAACTTCTTCAGGCTGATGGTGCCCGTGGTACGCGTTTCTTGGAGCAGCAAGGTCGTGATCAAGAAACCACTGAGTACAAAAAAGGTGTCGACGATGGTCACCCAGGACTCCACGTACTCAAAGAGCGCATGCCCGATGAGCACCATGCAGATGCCAATGCCCCGTATACCGTCGAACCCGCCAACCAATCCCAGCTTGGGTGCCTTGGTTACAAACGCAGCGGCAGGCTTTGCTGTGGCATCGACTTCGGTTCCGGTCAGGTCTGAACTACTCATCTGGGTCAGGCCTGTATTCCTCAGGCCTGTATTCCTCAGGGCTGTATTCCTCAGGGCTGTATTCCTCAGGGCTGTACTCCTCAGGGCTTTCAACGGCTTCGGCGCTAAAGGTTCCCTTCCCAACAGCACGCGCTGCTTCAACCGACATCATCTTGCCGGTGGTCAGGTCGAGTACTTCTTTTTCTGAAGCAAAGCGCAGTTTTACGCGAAGCATGCGCTGTTCAACTCCGTAGTAAATCGGTAGAGAGGCCACAATCGCGATGACAGCAAGAATGGGGGCACGCCATTTCTGACCCAAAAACGCGTCTGCTCCAAGGGCCTCGAGAATCACAAAGTAAAAGAATGTGTGCCAGACATAGACCGTGTATGACATCCGACCCAAGAACCTGAGTGGTTTCCATGACAGGGCACGGTTAGCCCACCATTCGCCACATCGAGCCATCGCCAACAGTGCTGGCATGAAGGCCACCGCTGTGAGTGTGTGGCCGTACTGCACCCAGACTTGGCCGTTATAGAGCACCCCTTTAGGAACAGCCATGGGCACATAGGGGTACGGCAAACCGAACTTGCCAGTCAGGTCAAAGAGGAACTTTGATGACATCAGCATGCTGACCGAAGCGACTACGAGACCAACAATCCCGACCCTTGGTAGCCACTTATGCCAACTAGCGGGCAGGGGGTTCGGCAGCTTGGCGTTGAACACCGCCAAGCCCACACCCCACATCAAAGAGTCATAGCGAGACAGCCACAACAAGCTCAGCCCGCGTGCAGGAATACTCGAGTTAGTGGGCACTCCCCCATTCCAAGGCCCAGTGTGACCAGTCCAGCGTTGCCAACCAATCCAAGCAGCCAGAATGCAGAGTCCGACCGCTAGCTGGGTCATCCAGCGGCGCTTCAAACAGACCAGCACCGTGATTGCAATCACCAGATAGAACTGCTCCTCAACGGCAAGCGACCAGAACTGATCGATCGAACGGTGCGAGGCAGCTATGGGGTCTACATAGGCAAGGCCTACTGGGAAGACCAAGTTGTAGACATAGGTAACAGCAGCGACTGCGTCTTGCAGCACGTAGATCAGGCGTTCCCGGTCGAACAGCAGGCAGAACAGAATCCAAGCCAGAATGCAGAGATACGCAGAAGGCAATAACCGCACCACGCGTCGCGCATAGAACTTGCGCATGTTGATGCCCTCGTGATCGCGATATTCCTGCATCAGCAGGGTCACAATCAAGAAAGCGCTCATCACAAAGAACACATCGATGATTCCTGCAAAGGAAGGCGACAAGTCTGAATAGGCATGGTTCAGTAGAACCATCAGAATTCCGATGCCACGTACCCCATCAAATCCGCCGACGAAGCCCAGTCTCGGTGCCCGAGATACAAACCCCGATGGCGTTGCCCCTTGCATCGTCATCAGTTGAGATTACCTGAGTATTTCGATTTTCGATGACTGCTCAGCGAGTAGTTCGCTAGTTCTGGTCACCTCTGCGCTCACACAATCCCGACCATGGGGCCTAGCATTGCAAACATGACTGACCATGCTGCACTGCCTCAAGCAGTTGATCCTTTGGACTTCTTGGCAACTGACTCGCTCCTATCCGAAACCGAGGTCATGCTCCGCGACACTGTCAGGCAGTTTGTTCGCAACAGGATCCTGCCCGAGGTGGGCGAATGGTTCGATCAGGGCATCTTCCCAAAGGAAATGGCCAAAGAATTCGGCTCGCTCGGCCTGCTCGGGATGCACCTCGAGGGCTACGGCTGCGCTGGGACTTCCGCCACGGCTTACGGCTTGGCCTGCACCGAACTTGAGGCGGGCGACTCAGGTGCCCGCAGCTTTGTCTCGGTTCAAGGCTCACTCGCAATGTTTCCCATTCACGCGTTTGGCTCAGAGGATCAAAAGCAGCAGTGGCTGCCTGGCATGGCCGCTGGCGAACTGATCGGCTGCTTCGGACTGACCGAACCAGACTCTGGGTCTGATCCCTCTTCCATGCGCACGAATGCACGCAAAGACTCCTCTGGGGATTGGATTCTCAACGGAGCCAAGATGTGGATTACCAATGGCTCGATTGCCGACGTTGCCGTGGTCTGGGCAACCACCGACCCAGAAGGCCCTGACAAAGGAGCAGTTCGCGGCTTCTTAGTACCCACCGACTCGCAAGGGTTTTCTGCCCCCCTGATTCACCGCAAAGTTTCGCTGCGCGCCTCGGTCACATCTGAACTGATACTGCAAGATGTGCGGTTACCTGCAGACGCAGTACTGCCAGAGGTGTCTGGCATGCGCGGCCCATTCTCCTGTCTCAACGAGGCGCGTTTTGGAATCTCCTTTGGAGCCGTCGGCGCTGCTCGGGCCTGTTACGAGGCCGCCTTGGAGTACTCACTCAACCGAGTTCAGTTCAATCAGCCAATTGCTGGGTTCCAGCTGACGCAGAAAAAACTGGTGGACATGATGGTCAAGGTGCAACACGCCATGTTGCTCGCCATTCACTTGGGGCGCATGAAAGACGCAGGAACGCTCGCAACACCACAGATCAGCTTTGGCAAGATGGATAATGTGCGAACGGCGTTAGAGGTTGCCCGAGAGGCACGAAGCATTCTCGGTGCCAACGGCATCACAACTGAGTACCCCGTGATTCGTCATATGAACAATCTGGAATCGGTCTACACCTATGAAGGTACGAACGAGATCCACACCCTGATATTAGGAAATGCCATCACGGGGATCGCTGCGTTCAGCTAACTAGACTCACCTACTCGTTGATACCCCCGGAGGAGAAAAGTTGTGACCGAGCCTGACGGACGAGTTCGAGCTGTCGGCGCGCCTATCAATCCTCGTTCAATTCTCTGGGCTACAGCCGCCGATCCGCGCAGCCTCCTTACTGGGATAGCAGCAGGGATTATGCAGTTGATGCTGCCGGGACTTGGCGCAGGGGTCACTGATCATTCCAACTTTTTCGATGACCCTTTCGACCGAATCGATCGTTCGCTGCCGTATATCTGGGGGAGCATCTTTACTGAGGATGAAAAAGAGGGGTCTGAGCGCGGCAAGCAAATCCGAGACTTTCACCCAACAATCAAGGGAACTGATCACAACAGCGAGCCGTATCACGCGTTGGACCCCGAGGTGTTCTGGTGGGCACACGCCACGTTCACTTGGGAGTTTCTGCGTGCACGAGAACTCTTCTTTGCACTACCACTCGACCGGTCAGAACGTGAGCAGCTGTATGCAGAAAGCGTCACTTGGTATCGTCGCTATGGCCTAAGTGATCGTCCGGTCCCATTGACCTTGCGAGATTTTCGCATTCGTTTCGATCAGATCTGCCGCGAGGAACTTGAGCTCACCCCCGCAGCTCAATGGGTGCTCGACCCACAGTCTGAGACTGGTGCAGGTGGCAACCTGCGACTCCCGGGGCCGCTATCTGCACTCAACGGGATAGCCAATCAACTTGGTGCTGACATGTTGCGCATCGTGGTTTACGGAGTCATGCCAGATGTTCTGCGCAGGCGGTTCGGGTTTCGATGGTCGAACGCCGACCGAGCTGCTTTCGCAGGTGTCTGCACCACCCTACGAAGCATGGAACTAGCCATGCCCTATGGCGCCCTCGAGGGACTCTGGCCAGAGGGCACTCCGCACGCTCAACCCGGAGACCTGAAGCGAATCGTCGTTGCCGGACCGAACTTTCGGCAGCGGCAGCTAGCTCTCCAGGGTGCTCACATGAACAAGGTTGCGGGAGAAAACGACTAACAGGAGTTGACCGGAGCAGGAGGGTCAGCAGCAAAGCGCTCCTTCACCCAACTAAGTGCTTGTTGATATGCGGGAAGCGCTGCTGCGCCGTGGCCACCCTCCGGGAGCACCCTTCGTTCGACCACTTGACCATTGGCACACATGCGACTCAGCAGACGTTCGCTAAAGAAGATCGGCACGGTCTCGTCCTTCTGACTATGAATAATCAGAGTCGGAGCGTCGTTGGTTTTTTCACTGCCTGCAATATTCTCTGCCGCCAAGGATTTCCAAGGTTCTGTTGCTGGACCTTCTAGGCGGATCAACTCGGCCGGATTAGTGCCCGAGAATCCCGCAATCAGTTCACCTGCGCAGCCAGTATCGACCTCATCAAGACGAGAGAGCCCAAGCTCGGTCAGAAACAATGCTGGGTCGGCTTGTGGGTAAGCCGCTGCGTAGCCAGCAACCAGCATGTAGGCAAACCCTGCCAGACCTGGCGCCGCAGCAAATATCACGTCAGTTTCGCTAGCCGGTGCGCCAGCGAAGGTGCCCACCACCTGTAATTCCGGGGTCCAGTCTGCTGCCACCTGCGAAGCCCAGAGTGCGCCGTGGCCTCCTTGGGAATAGCCCAGAATTGCAACCCTCTTACCTGAGTCGGCATTTGGAAGTTGCCCGGCCGCAACGATGGCATCCATGGTGGATCGCCCTTCGCTCTCACCTACCAAGTACGGGTGCCGGCCCGGGGTGCCAAGCCCTTCATAGTCGGTTCCGGCAATAACAAACTCTGCGCCCAACGCAGCTATAGCCAAACCCATGTCAAGACGTGTGAGTTCTTTGGAAGGTGCGCATTCATCAGCGATTCCAGTTGTGCCATGCGCAAGAGTCGCTAGCGGCCGTCCACCCTTTGGAGCTTGTGCCGTGGGCACACTGGCCACGCCAGTTACCGCTATTGGCACACCTGCAAGTGACTCAGACAGATACATGATTCGGTAGCCCGTGGCTTCAACAGCCGGATCGGCGTTGCCAGATCGGTCCAAGGGTTCATAGCGGATGAGTTGGCCGTGTTCCCCAGTCGGCAACGGCTCGGGAACTGCATAAAAATCATCACCCGTAAACTCAGCTAAGGGTGAACCTGCTGGGATTGAGGCCGACGACTCACCCTGAGTCGTTGACTTGACGGTTGAAGAAACCTGAGAATTGCTTTCCGACTCGCTGCATGCCGAAACGCCAAGCACCGCAACTAGGCCGACAAGAACCCCGCGAACCAATTTCGTGTTGGAGAGCACCGCGCCAAGCTAGTGGCTCCTGAGGGCATCAGGTAGGGCCTTTCCAGACGTGAGCAAGTTCTAGGTTGAAGTAGCAAACATATTTTCTAGAGCTTCAACTAAGTCTGGCTCTGACACAACCGGCGCCAGATGAGCTCCAGCCCCAGAGACAAACCCGTGATCCTTTAGTGGCGCAACTTGTGCTTCAGACTCAATGCCGCCTGCGCAAAGTTGCATACCCAGTTCCGCACTGAGAGAGCCCAAGACAGAGAGAACCCCGAGGAGCGCTGTTCGGGTCGAACCCGCCGACTCCCCCAGCTGGGTGACAGCCACTCGCTCTAGTTTGATGACATCTGCAGCGAAGGAGTGCAGCGCCGAGATTCCTGCATGATTCACCGAGACTTCTGTCAGTGCGATCCTAAAACCAAGGTCGCGAAGCTCTTCGAGGGTTTGCTTCTTGATCGCAAAAACTGCCTCGGGAGACTCCGCCTCCATTTCAATTCCAATGGAGGAGTGGACAAAACCTGCCGCCGCTGCATCAGCAATAAGCCAAGCAGTAAAATTGCTGTGCAGTTCGGTTGGCGAAACCTTGAACCAGAGGATCATGTTGTCAGTCAAGTCCGAGGGGAGCGAGCCCAGGCTGCGCTTCCATGACCCCATTGCGCGCTGTCGCACCCATCTCCCGAGGGGCACGGTCAGCCCTGCATCCTCTGCGAGCGGCAAAAACTCGCCTGCGCTCAGGAGCCCATGCTCCGGATGGTTCCATCGAACCAGCGCCTCGAGTCCAACCGGCCTCCGGGTTTCTAGGTGCACCTGAGCTTGAAAGTGCACCTCCAGATTGCCTTGCGAGAGGGCATTGCGCAGTTCCCTGACAATCATGCCCGCACGGTCGACTCGGTGACCGATGTCTTCATTGAACACAGCTACTTGATCGCGTCCCTGACGTTTGGCCTCGTAGGCGGCAATATCAGCCTGGTGTACGAGGAGGTTGGCAGTATCGATGGTGCCGGACCAGTCGGGGTGACTAGTAGCGACTCCAATACTTGCCGAGATTGCAATGTCACTGTCCCCAATTCTGAAAGGCACGCGTAGCGCATCAACCAACTTGTCAATGATTGAGCTCACACCTTGCGGAGATGTCGACCCATCAAGACAAACCACGAACTCGTCACCGCCGAAGCGGGCCACCATGTCCTCGGCTCTCAGGACAGAGCCCAATCTTGCAGCGATTTGTCGTAGTAGTTCATCTCCACCTGCATGCCCAAAGGTGTCATTGACAGTCTTAAAGCGGTCCAGATCAACGAAGAGCACCGTGGTTGGCGACCCGTGGCCATGACGTTCTAACGAGGCACAAATCCCGTCAAGCGCCGCACGCCTATTTGGGAGTTCAGTCAGCGGGTCTTGGTGGGCCAAGGACCGCAGGTCAGCCTCGGCTCGGCGACGGTCAGTAATGTCGTGAGAGGTGACTGCAATGGCGTCTCCGAGGGGGAGTACCTGCTGGCGAATCCAGCGTGGATGCTCAGTATCGGTATCAATCTGGATCTCTTCAAGCATTGCAATACCCGAGGCCAGACACTCTGCCCAGATCCTGACCAGGTTCGCCCCTGAGGAGGGAAAAACCTCGGTCACTGTGTATCCGAGGAGCTCAACCATGGGTCTGCGCAACACCTGTGAGGCAACCAGATTCGTCACAGCAAAACGAAAATCTACGACTTGTCCATCTGCATCAAACTCGGCGGTCAATATCGACTCGGCATCCATGCTTGCAAACGCAGCGCGACGAAGCAGGGAGTACTCCGTATCGGCCTTCACTACAGGCGCCGCCACATGTGAAGGATCAGTCATCTTCCCGAGAGCCGTTCAAGCTCAGACACCCTCCCACTTAGAGTAGTAATGCTGACACTTACTGTAGCCCGCCCCAACGAGTTAGCAAGAGCGCACCAACAGGGCAGTGTAGGGATGACAGTCTGTACTCGTGTCAGATCCCAGCAGACTCCCGTTCGAATTTCACCCCCTCCCCCTGCCCACTCGGACGCTGTCGAGTTCTGGGGTTGAGATTGCTACCTATGACCTCGGAAAACCCGGCAGGGCAGGAATTGCCGACCAATCTGTCCTCTTTGCACACGCCACGGGGTTTTGCGCCGCCGTCTGGGCACCAGTAACAGATCAGCTCGAGGAGTACCGACGAGCATCACTGGACTTTCGTGGCCATGGTCTATCCAGCATTCCTGCTGCTGGCATGGACTGGTCAGGGACTGCTGAAGATGTCTTAGCGGTGGTTGACGCACTAGGCCTGAATAAGCCATTTGGTGTGGGTCACTCCATGGGGGGCGCCTCGCTGCTACTGGCCGAGCAGATGCGCCCGGGCACGTTCAGTGGATTGTGGGTGTACGAACCGATTATCTTCCCGATGCAAGACTCGGGTCTCGAGCCAACAGGGTTGAAGATCCAAGATATTTCTTCGAGTAATCCCCTAGTCGCCTCGGCCCTTCGACGGCGAGATACGTTCCCTTCTCGCAGCGCCGCGGAACAGAACTTTGCATCCAAACCGCCCCTGAGCGACTTGTGCCCCGCAGCGCTTCGAGCCTACGTGGAATACGGGTTTGAACAACTCCCCGACGGTTCGATCACCCTTCGTTGTCGGCCCGAGATTGAAGCCGATACCTACAGAATGGGAGCCAGGCATAGCGCATTTGCCCACCTTGGCGAAGTCGCCTGCCCGGTCACCGTGGCCCGAGGGCACACCAAATTTCCGGGGCCGGCTGACTTAGCACCGCTTATCTCGCAGGCCCTTCCCTCTTCGACTCTTGAGGAGTTTCCAGCCCTTGGGCACTTTGGCCCGCTGCAGGACCCTGTCGTAGTTGCAGAAGCAGTTCAATCTGCTCTCGCTGCTGCCAGCGCTGGGCTCTAGCATCTCGCCATGGCACTCACTCTGGCACCCACTCTGGCACCCTCATGAGCGCGAACCCCCGGGGGCTTGCAACCCGGGTTCTGCAGAGCCGGCTAGTTAAAGGCTTCGACAAATCGGCTGACCAGATCGCAAAGACTGCTCATGGTTCAGTCCCAGCCGACCGCATGTTCTATGCGCTTTCACAAGCAGCAAACCACAGCTTGCTCTGGCATGGCATCAACGCCGTAGATGCACTGACTGCTAGCCCCGCCCGGCGGCGGCGCGCTCTGCGGCGCAGCGCCATCATTGCTACCGAGCAAGCACTCATCAACGGCCCCATCAAGCTCATTGCCCAACGGGAACGCCCGACCGCGAAGGAGCATCACCCGCACGAGCTTCGCGCGCCAAAGACCTCTAGCTTTCCGAGTGGTCATGCCTCGGCTGCCGCATGCGCAGCCACACTGCTATCAGAAGACCTAGGTATGGCTCCGCTCTGGTGGACGCTCGCCGCTGCTGTCTCTTGGAGTCGAGTTCATGTTGGGGTACACCATGCCAGTGACGTGGTGGCAGGCCTGATCGCTGGGCGCACCATTGCCCGAACTGCTCAGCGGTTTTGGCCCAGCCGTTTTTAGCTCAGCTAAGTCTAAATTAAAGCTTTGAGAGCGTTCTAGGCCTCGACTGGTTACCCTCTCTCATATGGCTTCGACTCCTTCTGACCAACAACACATGAGCGGCTTTGAGTCCCTCATGTGGGACTTGGAGCGAGACCCACAACTCTCCTCGACCTTCGCAAACCTGACGGTCTTTGACCAAGCGGTCGACAGACGAGCATTCCGCAAGCGTATGGAACAAGCAATCATCAATGTTCCGCGGCTCGGCCAACGCGTGGTTACGAGCATGGCTCCCTGGGAATTGCCAAAGTGGGTTGATGATCCGGATGTCGACCTAGACCACCACCTTCGCTGGATGGACTTAGGTGGTCAGGGCTCGCAACGTGAGCTCTACGATCTAGTGGCCACCCTTAGCCGACAGCCCTTTGACCGCGAGCGCCCGCTTTGGGAGTTCGTCACCATCGAAGGTCTAGCCGGTGGTCGATCCGCAATGCTGCAGCGGCTCCACCACACCATCACCGATGGCGAGGGTGGCATCGTGTTGTCGATCGAATTCCTAGATTTTGAGCGCCAGCCAGTTCCACGTCCCCGAACAGGCGATCAGAAGTCAACTCGATCACCCAAACCTCTAGAGGACGCTGCCGCCGGTAGTAGCAGCGGCCATGATCCCGACCTGCATGAAACTTCTAAGCCCTGGTGGTCACGTGCCTCAGCACCTTTGGTGTCAGTGGCAACCGGGGCAGCTTCGCTCCCCTCGCGCACTGCTGATCTTGCCGGTGCTGTCCGCTCAGCTGCACGACAAGCACGAGTTGGTCACCGTCGTTCACCACTGTGGACAGAGCGCTCCCTTGGCCGGTGGTTTGGCACCACCACGCTGAATCTGGAAGATGTCTTAGCGGCCGCACACATCCTTGGCGGCAGCGTCAACGACTTCTTTATTGCGGGGGCGGCCGATGCGGCTGGTGAAATTCACCGTAAGGCAGGAAAGCCCGTAGAACAGCTTCGAGTTTCTATGCCCGTCAGCACTCGACATGATCGATCTGCAGGGGGCAATGCCTTTAGTCCTACCCAGATGTTGGTTCCGACGGGGCTCATGGACCCCAGCGAACGGATGACCCAGATTCACAGCATCGTTGCGACAGTTCGTAGCGAGCGGGCCATCGAGTCGATGGATACAGCAGCCCAAGCCGCTGCAATGCTGCCCCCCGCAGCAATCCTTCGCTCTGGGCAACACCTTGCACACTCAGTGGATTTCGTCTGCTCCAACGTGCGTGCGGCACCATTTGATCTCTTTATTGGCGGGGCACTTATGCAGGCCAACTACCCGATTGGCCCCCTTGCAGGAACCGCATTCAACCTGACCACGATGTCGTATCACGGTTGGCTCTTTATTGGTCTTGCCGCTGATCCTGCTGCAGTGAGCGAACCACAGTTACTGCTCGAAGAATTAGACAATGCCTACGAGCGGCTCTTTAGCGCAGTCGGCATGAATCGTCAGCGGCCAGAGTTCTGTTGAGTTAGTGAGTTGGCGCTGAGTGCCAGCTTCAGTTCGCGTGAGACGCGGAATCGATCCGAACCAAAATGCTGCGGACATCTAGCAAGAGGTCGGTGAACTCAACGGCCGATACCAGCGACCGGTCAGAAGCATCGCTCAAGCCTCGATCGATAAGATTCAGCGCTTCTAGCATCGTGGGCGTTTCCAGAACTGCCGCGTCCAGAACTGCTGCTGCAAGAGTTTCTGTTTCGAGAACTTCTGTCATGTTGCCTCCTACGCTCTGCCGCCTCGGGAGACCGAAGCGAACAATCTCCAAGGTACCAGCGCCCTAGGACATAAAACGACCGCTTTACGGAGAGTTCACGGAGATTGCTCAGAAACTTCTTCGAATCTCAGCCTGATAGATGCTCTCGCAGTTACTGCGTGCGTCAGTCGCTTAGCTACTCCATGCGATTGTGCACCAGGCGCCTTGCCTCAGAGCAGTTGCGATGGCTCGGCACAGTCGCGGGGTACCGTCTTGAATGCACACAAACCCTCCCGCTATCGGAGTCACGTTCGCAAGCTTTCAGAGTCTTGGCCTACAGCTTGGCCTTGAGGTTGCAGAACAGGCGAAGCTCTTGGGGTATGGCTCATTTTGGACTGCCGAAACGGTTGGCCAAGAAGCCTTCGCCACCTTGGCTGCTGTAGGAGTTCAACAGCCAGTTCTCGATCTCGGGACTGGAGTGTTGGCCCTTCAACTGCGCACACCGATGCTGGCTGCAATGGGCGCCGCGACTCTTCAAGATATCTCGCCCGATGCTCAGATTTTGCTCGGAGTCGGCATCTCGTCTCCTGTTGTGGTTGGCCGCTGGCACGGTGCCGATTATTCCGCTCACCCTTTGGCGCAGGTCCGAGAGTATCTAGAACTCACTCAAGCCTGCCTGAGCGGAGAAGCAGTAACTCATGAAGGCGAGTACTACCACTGCAACAAGTTCCGTCTCGCAGTCCGCATGGGTGAACGCAAACCACAGCTCATTCTTGGTGCGCTCAATCAACGGATGCTCTCCTTAGCCGGCGAACTAGCTGACGGGGTTCTCCTTAACTATCTTCCCGCCTCGGCCGTGCCCTGGTGCATCGAACAGGTTCGCCGAGCCGAAGCTGCTGCAGGTAGACCAGAAGGTTCCTGCAAGGTGTACGCATATGTGCACGTTGCAGTCTGCGATCGGGAGGAAGCGCTCGCAAAAGCTCGCCGAGATCTCTACTCATACGCAGTTGTCCCCGCCTATGCGCGAGCGTTTGCTCGAGCCGGATTCCAAGACGAAGTCGAGGCATTGAACGTAGCTATGGCAAGCAAAGATCGAGATGCAGCTGTGGCGGCAATCTCGGACCGCATGATTGACGCAATCAATATTTGTGGGTCATCAGCGAGGGTGGCCGAGGCCGTTCAGGAATACCGCGATGCAGGAGTAGAGGTTCCCGTCATCATGCCTATGCCCTGGGGCGAGGACCGCTCCGCAGTGATCTATGCCACGCTCCGCGCAGCAATCGGTCAACTGCAGTAGGTAGGACCAGCCCCGCCCCAGCTCCCCTCGTCAAAAGAGTTAGCACCGAACAGACGCCCAGACATCAGCGAACCGTTTACTTTCAGAGAAGGATCCATGGAACTCTCGAACAGCAACATTGTGGTCACCGGAGCAGGAAGCGGAATTGGCGCCGCCCTGTGCAGGCGCTTCGCCGAAGAAGGCCCTCGAGCAATTTCGCTCGTGGACTTAGATGCTGTTGCGTTAGAGAGATCGCTCCAAGAACTTGCTCAGGTCTTCCCACAGGTGAAGGTGACTTCGCATCAGGTGGATGTGTCTAAAGAATCCGAGGTCATTGCGCTCATCCATCAGGTGACCGAGACAAGTGGAACGATCGACCTGTTCTGCGGCAATGCCGGAATTGGCACGGCGCTCGGCCTTGATGCACCGAACCAGGTCTGGCAGAGCACGCTCGATATCAACCTGATGGCTCATGTCTACGCAGCGAGAGCACTCATGCCCGCTTGGCTCGACCGAGGTCGCGGCTATTACCTGCTCACGGCATCGGCTGCCGGGCTGCTCACTAACCTTGGTGACGCCCCCTACAGCGTCAGCAAACATGGTGCGGTTGCGCTTGCGGAGTGGATGTCCATCACTTACGGCGATCGTGGGATTGGGGTTTCCTGCTTGTGCCCTCAGGGGGTTCGCACGCCACTGCTCTTTCCGGAAATGAAGACTTCAGTCGCGCCAGATTCTGATACTGCCTCCGCACCAGAAGATGCAGTTGCGCTGGCGGTGGTCCGAGCGCAACGCATCTTGGAGCCCAGCGAGGTTGCCGAATCTGTTGTTGCTGCGCTCGCTACAGAACAGTTTCTGATACTCCCCCACGAGGAAGTTGCAGCCTATGAACAGGCACGCGCAAGCAATCGCGAACGGTGGCTTTCGGCCATGCGCCGCCTGCAAGCACAAATCAGTGGCGGCTAAGAACGGCGACATCTCCTAAGAACTCATACTTCTAGCTAGCACCGCTAGCGCCGGGCGACTATGAACACTCGGGTGCTGATACACGAGATTGTTGAATTCGCAGCAGCCGAGACGCCATACGGTTTGGCACTCGTTGCCGGAGACCTCAGCTGGACCTTTACCGAACTACTTCAGGATGTTCAGCGTTTTGCTGCAGGCATTGCGGAACTCACCGACCCGAGCGATCGCGTCGTGATCATTTCTGACAACTGCCCCGTGATGCTGATTGCGCTCTACGCCGTTCCGGCGGCAGGTGCGGTTGCAACTCTTGGCAACACTCGGCACAGCGTGCCGGAACTCGTTGCCATGATTCAAGCGACCGAACCAACAGTCATCCTTGCCAGCTCCGAACAGCTTGACCGGCTCGCAACAGAACTACCGAACTGCCAGTCAGTGCGCCATGTGATCTGCATGAATGGCACACACCGAACGGCCAGCGCTCAGGCTGCAGCAGAGCTTGGCCTCAGTCCGGCCTCCGAAGATGAAATCAATTCCACCCGGAGTGGGGCTGCGGCCAAACTGCAAGCAGTCAAGACAACGGACCTTGACCCGGCCTCGGCCGCTTGGCTGATTCACACATCGGGAACCACGGGTCGGGCCAAGGGTGCGCTGCTGAGCCACCGAGGCCTGCTTGCAGCGATCCAGAACACTGCACTCGCTCGACCAGTCTCAGCCGATGACGTGTACCTGTTTCCGTTTCCGCTTTTCCATGTAGCTGCATACAACGTCTTGCACGTGCATCTTCGTCGCCGGCCAGTGGTGCTGCTGCCTCGTTTTGAGGCTGGGGAAGTTCTACGTCTGATTGAGAACCACCGGGTGACAACCTGTTCGCTCGCCCCCACGATGCTGTCCATGCTGCTCAATCACCCGGAACGTGACAGCACGGACCTCTCTTCGCTTCGCCAGATTTCCTACGGTGCATCGGCGATGCCTCTTGACCTTTTGCGCAGGGTCCTTCGAGAACTGCCCGACTGTGGTCTGGCCCAGGGCTACGGCATGACCGAACTGAGTGGCAATGCAGTCTTTCTTGATCCCGAAAGTCATCGCAGAGCTGCCGACACTCACCCACATTTGCTTGCTGCAGCCGGCAGACCAGGTCCGCTCGTTGCACTGCGAATTGCAGACGATGACGGCAACGAGCTTCCGCAGGGAGAACCAGGCGAGGTTCTGGTTCGTGGCGACCAACTCTGCGAAGGGTATTTCCGCTCCCCCGCAGCCACTGCAGACTCACGTCACGGCCCATGGTTTAAAACTGGCGATATTGGCCGCATTGATGAAGACGGCTACCTCTACATCGTGGACCGCAAGAAGGATTTGATTATCTCTGGTGGCGAAAATATTGCCTCTCGAGAGGTCGAGGACCTGCTGAGCACGCACCCTCTCGTGGCACAGGTTGCTGTTATCGGCCTACCCGATGACCACTGGGGAGAAGTCGTTTGTGCAGTAGTTGTCCCACGGGCAGAAGATCAGATCGCAACTGAAGATCTGATCTCTTGGACGAAAGACAAAATTGCCGGGTTTAAGCGTCCGCGCGTCGTGGTCGTTGTCGATGAGCTTCCCGTGAATGCCTCTGGAAAGATCGACAAGGTAGTGCTTCGAGCAACGGTCACCGCGCAGCGTTAAAGCGTTTCTACTGAGGAGCTAAATCCCGAATTGCCTGCCTCTGGTCATAACCAAATGGAAGGAGTGCGAGCGCCGGTGTCGTAACTCCGTTGGCGACATAACGGCCGATCTGCTCACGGCAATGCTCGGGAGCGCCAGAGATGATCAGTTCATCAACTAAGGAGTCAGGAATCGCTGCAAGCGCACCCTGGCGATCTCCGGCTGCCCAGAGCCTCCACATTTCCGCAAGTTGTTCCCCCCGGCCCATCCACTCATGAAATGCCGCATACACAGGAACAGTCAGGTACGCCGCAATCGCATACCTGCCCATGGCAAGGACTGCAGCGCGGTCAGTGGTCGGGGCAACAAAGATTCTTGCCACAACCTCTTTGGTTGGCGCATCAGAGGTACCCCCTCCTGCGGCCTGCACGATTGGTGCAACCGTGCTGACATCTTCGGCGGATAGCCAATTGATAATTGCCCCGTCGCCCTCGGTTCCCGCTAGGCGCAACATCCCCTCGCGGAGCGCAGCGATCAGGATTGGTGGCTGCTGAGCGGGACGAATCCCGAGGCGAAACCCTGCAACCTCGGACTGGCCGAATCGACCCGTCATCTTCTCGCCCGACATGGCAGCTCGCAGAAAGCGCACCATGTCTTTGACCTGACGATACGGCTCCTCGAAGGGCACCCCATTCCACCGCTCAACAATCACGTTGGAGGATGTGCCGATTCCAAACACAAACCGTCCCGGTGCGGCATCTGCTAGTGAAGCCATCGACTGCGCAAGCAGCGCAGGGCCTCGCGTATAAGCAGGCACGATTGCAGTACCAAGCCGCAAACTTGGTGCCCAAGCTGCTGCTAGTGCCAGCGGCGTAAAAGCATCTGCGCCATTCGCCTCTGAGGACCACACATCGGTGTATCCCAAGTCTGCAAGCTCAAGGATCCAGTCCTTTTGCTCAGCCAGCGGAACACCGTCAAATGGAATGGTCATCCCATAGCGGCGACCCGGCGGCAAGGAAGGACCTGCTGATTCGGTGAGAGTGACAGCCTCGGTAGGTGTGGACATTTCTTCACCCTAGGCCGAAGCCAACAGCTGCACAGCACCTAATTCCAACAGCACCTAGTTCCTACAACACGCAGTTCCTACAAGACCCAGTTTGTGACCGAGTCCGTCGGCAGGCCCTGTGCTGTGTTCGCTGTGCTGTGTTCGCTGTGCTGTGTTCGCTGTGCTGTCTTAGCTGCGCGGGTTGTGGAGCACTGCACTCTGGCTAGCCGTTGCCAACAGAGTGCCGTCTTGGGCCCATAAAAACACTGAGCCGTGCCCAAACCCGTTACTGACCCCATCGACCCTGATGTCACACAGGACCCATTCAGCGGGCTTGAGTCGTTGCACTCGAATCGTGTTATCCAAACTGTTCGATGGCACCCATCGACCCGTTGCCTGGGCAATCCCAAAGGGCAAATAGTCGCCCAGAATTGCCAGACCTGCAGCAGACATGTCGATGTCGGGAGTCTGCACCCACAGCGCCGAACGCCCCCGTGGTACAGGATTGCCATCGATCTCGTCCCAAGGCGAGCCGAGCGCCAATCGGATATTCAGCCGACCCATGATTGACTCGCTGTCTGCGACCATGTCGCTGCGAAGCGGGCACTCATCGGGGTGAGGAACCTCGGGCATCGTCCGCCACTGCTCGTCAATCTTGATGTCTTTAGATCCAAGGGCCGCGTTCACCGTAAGAATCTCTCGGTCACCGACACGGCCAACAGCTCGAGCCTGACTGGTCCGCTTGCCAGCCACGGCCACGGTGACATCAAGATCCATGATCTCTCCCACCATGGCAAAGGACAGGTATTGCGCAGTGGCCCAGACTACGGGGCGTTCGCAAACTGCCTCCATAGCTGACACCGCAGCGCCAAGCCCACAGCCGCCAAACATGAATCTTTCCCGCGTCGCAATGCCATCGGTAATGGGTACGTACCAGCGGGAGGGATTGTGTGTTGGGGTGAGGCCCAAGAATTCAGCAGCATCCATACCTACACAGTACGGGTCTGAGAGGGGCTTCTCGACATCGGTGAACCTGGCGGAACAGAGACACAGGCACCCGCAATCTCAGGCCTCAGGGCGCTGAAGCAAGGCGGCCTATCAACTCGTCGTATTATGTGGGCAGCCCGGCTTGTTCAACAGAGCGAAGCAGCCCATGGGTGGAGTTCTGCAACCGTTGCTCTGATCGGGGAAAGACATGACAGATAGTCCATGGCTCGGGGATGCATGTTCACTAGTGGACGCGTTCCGTGCAGGGGATCACTCACCCGCAGAAGAACTTGAAGCGACGCTCGCAGCACTCGAGAGCAGCGAGCTGAACTCGTTCTCCTATGTCGCAGCCGAGTCTGCTCGCGCTCAGGCCGCTGTTGCCGATATCGGTCAACCCTTTGGCGGAGTGCCCTTTGGAGTCAAAGAGTTGAGCCACTACAAGGACTGGCCAAACACCGAGGCCTCCCTTGTCTTTGCGGACCGCATCTCGGACCACACCGACACCATGCTTGAACGGGCCGAGACACTAGGCGGCGTGATTCCCGTGGGCCTCACCACGGCCTCAGAGTTTGGCGGGCTGAATGTCAGTGTCACCAAGCTCAACGGCGTTACCCGCAACCCTTGGAATCTCGACCGAACTGCAGGCGGTTCATCAGGCGGAAGCTCAGCGGCAGTGGCGGGCGGACTGCTCACCATGGCTTCGGGTGGAGATGGCGGCGGGTCTATTCGCATTCCTGCAGGGTTTAACGGCCTACCAGGCATGAAGGGAACTGCGGGGCGAATCCCACGCGGCCCTCAGGCTCTCATTCACCCGATGACCGTTGTGGTCGGAGTCATGTGCCGATCCATTCGTGACATCACTCGTTACTACGACGTCACCGCTGGATACGACTCGCGAGACCCCTACTCACTTCCCAAGGTCTCTGGTTGGGAGCGTCACCTTGGTTCACACCTTGGTGCCTTGCGTGGACGCAAAGTGGCCATCGTTTCGAATCTTGGATCAGCAGTGGTCAATCCGGCTGTGACCGAACTAGTCGACGAGGCTGGCCGTCTGCTGGCCGAAGAGGTCGGCTTAGAGATTGTCAACATTGACCTGTCATTCCCATCTATGGGATTTGAATGGGCACTTGGAAACTTGTCGGGGCTCTATGCAGATCTTGAGGGCCTCTGGCCTGAGTGCAAAGACCAACTGACTCCCGAGATTGCATTTGGAATGAGCATCGCCGAGCGCAAGTACTCCCTAGCCATGATGGCTCGCTCGGAAACGGCTCGAACTGCAGCCAATGAAGCAGTCGCGAAGGCCTTCGACCAAGTGGACTTCATTTTCAGCGCTACCAATCCAGACGTTGCTTTTCCTGCCGAAACCACTCTGCATCTAGAAGTTGCCGGCCAACCAGTCGGACCCGAGAACAACGGTGCGCTCACCATTCCCTACAATATCGTTGGTAATCCTTCGCTCTCGGTGCCAATTGGCCAGCTCGACGGGTTACCAGTGGGAATGCAGATTGCTAGCCGCCATCACGATGACGCTCTAGTTCTTGACCTTGGTTTGGCTCTCGAACGCAGTCGACCTTGGCCACTCGTGGCAAACGCTGCTCCCTGCTAGATCAATCGGATTTCGCTAGCAATTCCTTGCCCTAACAGCTGCGATTTATTGGGTGCTCGCGGCCCGGGAATGGCCGGGGAGCTCTCCCCGTTGTCAGTGTCACACCCCAAGCTCATACTTGTCTCATGACACAGCAGCTGACTCTGCGGATCGTACACAACCCCGTAGCCCGCATCGATAATGACACCAAGCGGAGCGCACGCATTGGCCTGCAGCAGGCACGGGCAGCCCTGTCCGAGGCAAATCGCCGGGTTGCAGAGCGAGAGGCAGACCGTCTCGCCGAGCGGGAGCAAGAACTCCTTGCGCTAACCGATGCAGCTCGCAGGCTTGCTCTCGTGGCCTCTGCACCCGAGCAGCCCCGCACCCTCTCCTCAGCCGAAACATCTAACCAGACCTTGGCTGAGGCTCCTCGGTCCGCTGCCTAGCAATCTAAGATTCACCTATGTCTGAAGTCGTGATCATTGATGCAGTCCGCACACCCATCGGCCGGAGGAATGGTGGCCTTGGTTCTGTTCATCCGGCGGATCTACTTGCTGGCGTGCTCGCCGAGTTAGTTTCCCGATCAGGGATCGATCCCGATGAAGTCGATCAAGTCGTCGGCGGCTGTGTGAGCCAAGTTGGGCAACAATCATTCAACCTGACCAGGACTGCTTGGCTAACCGCTGGCTTACCTCTGACTGTTGCCGCAACCACCATCGACACGCAGTGTGGTTCCTCGCAGCAGGCAACCAGTTTTGCAACGGCACTGGTCGCCTCTGGCGTGGTCGATGTGGCGATTGCGTGCGGTGTTGAGTCAATGAGTCGTGTGCCAATCGGGTCAAATAGCTCCAAGAAGCTCGGACTTGGCGTACCAATCCCAAAATCATATTTTGAGAGCTACGAATTCACCTCGCAGTTTGAAGGTGCGGAACGAATCGCTGATGCGTGGGGTATCAGCCGCCAAGACTGCGACGAGTTCGGATTTCAATCTCAACAACGTGCCGCTACTGCTTGGGAACAGGGTCGCTTCGACTCACAGATCGTCTCGGTGCAAGCACCAGACCTTGATGAAGATGGAACTCCCACGGGCTCCACTACAACTCGCCGCACAGACGAAGGCCTCAGAGATACCACCCTCGACAAGCTTGCATCCCTGAAGCCCATTGCCAGAGAAGACGGTGTGCATACTGCCGGTTCTGCCTCGCAAATCTCTGACGGTGCCGCCGCTGTGCTCATCATGTCTGCCGAGAAAGCTGCATCGCTTGGACTCGCACCTCGAGCCAAGGTCCTTGATTCCTGCATGGTGGGAGTAGACCCCGTCCTCATGCTTACTGGGCCGATTGAAGCCACCCGTCGCCTACTCGGCCGCACCCAGATGTCCATCAGCGACTTTGACCTCTTTGAGATCAACGAGGCCTTTGCTTCGGTCGTACTCGCCTGGGCTAAGGAAGTTGGCGCCGACCTAGACCGAACGAATCCCAATGGTGGCGCTATTGCACTAGGGCACCCCCTCGGCGCAACGGGAGCATTCCTGATTACCAAGGCTCTCAATGAGCTCGAGCGCATCGACGGCACCAACGCACTCATCAGCATGTGTTGCGGTGGTGGCCTCGGCACCGGCACCATCATCCAACGCGTCTGATTCGTTGTGGCCATTCCTACTGAAGTCCTAGCGAGGAATGCTATCGACCCAACTCATGCAGCATCTACTTGCCCAGGGACGCCACTCAAAAGGCTCCTGCTGAGTTCGCTGCTGGCGTTGGGCCTGCTCCTCCTAGCCTGCTGCTCCCAAACCTCGGCAGGTTCACCCTCGGACAAACTCAAAGCCAACGCAACCGTGACTCGAGTCGTAGACGGAGACACCATCGTTGTTCTGGCCGATGGGGTTGAGGAGCGTGTGCGCCTCATCGGAATCAATACCCCCGAAAGCGTTCATCCTTCAAAGCCCGTAATGTGCTTTGGCAAGGAAGCGTCCAAACATATGGCCTCATTACTCAAGCCAAATGCGGCAATTCAACTCGTCAGAGATGTCGAGGCCCGAGACAAGTACGGTCGCCTACTCGCCTATGTGTACCGCGCTCAAGATGGCCTATTTGTAAACCTTGAACTCGTCACTTCGGGGTTTGCTAATCAGTACACGTTCCCGCCAAACGTTGCCCATGTCGAAGAGTTTCGTTCCGCTGCCGCCGAAGCGCGCAGTCAGGGGATCGGCTTGTGGTCAGCTTGCCCTAAGCCATTCGAGGAGTAGCGCTGCTTCGCTGAAGGTCGCGCAGTTCACGCCAACCAACAAGGACTGCCCCCGACTGGGAAACCTTGTCTCGAATGGCTTGATCCTCGGTGAGTAGTTCCAAGTCGTCAACGCGTCCGGCAGCGTCAGGAGCGCAGGCTCGCAACTCTGCGTGATCGGCAGCCGGGTGCATATAAATCTCGGTCACTCCGAGCGGCAGATCAGCAAGGATCTCTTCGAATGGTTCACGCGCACTCACTCCCGAGTAGAACACCAGCGTGTCAACAGTCACGACACCCTCCTGCTCTGCTAGGTCGCGAAATGGGAACCCGACCATTTCTTGAGTCTCAATTGAGGACAGTCGAATTGGCAGATCAAATTCCATGGCCAGATTTAAATAGACATCAAAGAACTCAGGTCGCAACTGCAGGGTTCCCATATGGGAATCGAGGTGTGTCACGTCGATTCCCCACTCGAGGGCTCGCTCAATCTGTGCGCGCAATTCGCGATGAACCTCGTCAAGATCGGCGTGGTCCCAGACATCGAGCACGGTGCGAGGAAACCCACCCCCGCCGCCAAGTAACGAGGGAGCTTGAGTTACGGGCCCCCACCGGTAGTACTCGAACTCGGAGTTGAGCGTCAGATGTACCCCGATGTCTTCACCTTGATACTGAGTGGCGGCCTCATGAGCCCAGG
Source organism: Actinobacteria bacterium IMCC26207 (assembly GCA_001025035.1). GTDB lineage: Bacteria > Actinomycetota > Acidimicrobiia > Acidimicrobiales > Microtrichaceae > IMCC26207. The sequence goes on along the minus strand of LCZK01000010.1, from coordinate 66,260 downwards.
GGCAGGGAACCATAAGGGTTGCCGAAGTAGCCATCCCTGATCGCAGGGAACGGTAGACCCCTTCGTTTGCCGAGTGACACATGCCAAGATCGTCACAGTTGATGATCAGAAGGCGGGCATCGGGGCCGTAGCCGAGTTGTTCAACAAGTGAGCTCACAGCTGTGACGCTACTCCGCTCGGAGGTTGCTGAGGTCCCAAGAGAACACCTGTGAGACTCTGCTGGTGCGCGCAGCACACGCAGCTACGTAGTCAGAGATGCAGTCTTCGCCCAGAATCTCGACAGTGCTTAGCCCTGCGACGGCGAGGTCTGACCGCATCATTGCAACTACTGCTGAGAGCATCGCCACCCGATCTGGGTCCTGCTGCAACATTTCGTTAGCAGCGCCAGTCTGCCCCGCAAAAACTACGGGGCCAATAACCCCGAGCCGATAAACAGAATGAGCCGCGACGCAACGGACCCCGCGATTTTCTGGCCCAACGGCGATCAAGGCAGTTCCAGCACTTGCAGCTCGCAAGAAATTCCCTATTTCCGCTGGCGCATTCTCCTGCACGAACCGAAGCAGTTCCTCGACCTGCGTGTCGGACTCAACTCGAGCAATCTGGACTCCTGCTGGTGCAGGTATCCGGGCAGACTGGACAGTTGCGCATGACAGGTCTACTGCAATCCCCTGCCGTTCATACCCCATCGATTCCGCAAGACAGAGCGCTGCTGTCCACCGCAGGTCCACGCCGCTAAAGACGCCCACTGGCCTCGCTCCGCCGATGACCAACTGAGTGACTTCGTTCTTTTGGGCCCACCTCTCACCGGCAAGGAGCAACTGCCGTGCGAGCCCGCGCCTTCGGCGACTGGGATGAGTCACGAGCAGTTCCACGCGAGCCACAGGTTGCAGACTTGAACTGGTCGGTGAGGCCGCATCGAGGATCCTAAAAACTGCACAGGCCATGCGGTCATCAGTTCCGAGTACCAGGCTTGGTTCCGCTTCGCCCGGAAGAAAGCACAACTCAAGGTCGTCTTCGCCCAGTTCACCCTGATCAAATCCGAGTTGGCAAAGCGAGAGCAGGGCTCCGAGCTCGCTTGGCTGCCAGACGCGAATTTTTATCCCGGATGACGACTCGTGCGGATCTCCTGGGAGCGCTGTATCCACAGTGTCAGGAGCGCCCGGGAATTCCAGCAAACAAATCGTTTTCGGGCAGGTCGGACTCAACCAGAGATTGCGCAAGGACGTAATCGTCGAACGGGTGCGCATCTCTAGCGACTTCAGTGGGCAACCCAAACCAGAATTTCTCCGTGGGGTCTACCTGAGTGGCATGGGCAATCAGGGCTTTTTCTCGCACCTCATAAAAATCGCCGATCTCGACGCGGGTGGTGATTCGATCCGTTGTTTCTAGGGCTTCGAGTCGTTCCAGCCAGTCCCCTGCAAAAGGCGACTCAAGGCCAAGCTCTACAAACTTTTCATGAAGCGCAAGAATTCTCTCTTTGGACCATTCGGTGTAATAGAGCTTGAGTGGCTGCCAAGGTTCGCCAGCGTTGACATACCACTCAGCATCTCCCGCACGAGCAAAGGCCGGCAGTGTGATCTCGTGCACCTTCAGGTGATCAGGGTGTGCGTAGTGCTGCTGGTCATCGCCGTAGGTGACAATGACTTGTGGCTTATCACGACGAATAATCCGAACTAGGCGCTCCACAGCTTCATCAAGTGGCGCATTCCAGAAATTGTCTGGACGAGCGTTGGTCTCCGAATCGGGCATGCCTGAGTCGTGATACCCGAGCATGTCAACCCTGTCGTAGCCAATAATTTCTGCAGCCGTTGCGAGCTCATCAAGTCGAACCTGCGCCAGGTTCTCACGTACCTCAGGTCGATCCATTGCTGGATTAAGAATGTCCCCGGCCTCGCCACCAGTGCAGCAGACCAGCGTGGACAGAATTCCCTCGGAACGGTATTTGGCAATGCTCGGTGCACCCTTCGATGACTCATCATCTGGATGTGCGTGAACAGTTAAGAGTCGAAGTGGGGAGGAAGCGGTCACAGCGGCAGGTTAGTAGTCGCATTGCAGGCCCATGCGACGGGCAATCAGCAGACGCCCGAGATGAGCCTTAGCGAGATGAGCCTTAGCGAGATGCGCCGGTTCGCGATGCAGACAACGGAACAAGGCTGAACTCCCCCGTGGGGTCATCCTCGTCTTCGACCACGGCCCACCCACACAATTCGGCTAACCGAACCCGCCCCTCCTGAGGGCCTGAAGCTATGAGTTCATCGAGAGGCTCGATGACGACAGATCCACGAGGTCGATAGATGTAGCGATTATCTCTTCGGACCGCGAGGACCTGAAACCCCGGTTCAATATCTAGCTGCAACTCCGCAAGGCTGCACCCAGCAACCGAGGAGTCAGCAGCTACGGGAACCTGAGTTGCTACGACATCGGCCTCGCCCAGTGCGAGTTTCACAATGGGATGAAAGCCGCGATCATCGGTAATTAGCCACACCATTTGCGCTGCCTGGTCTCCGAGTTCTTCTGCTGCGGAGGCCAATTGCAGCAGCCCGCGCAGGGGTGCTGGATCTACGTCCTTCTTTGCCGCCCGCAATACCCAAAGCTGCAGGTGATCCTTCATCTCATCAAGGCGCTCCGCCAAGTGCCGCACCTCTGCAGCTAGGCCGTTATCCCGTAACGCAAGCGCAGAATAGGCAAGTCCAACGGCTGCCTCAGAGGTGTTCTTCATCTCTACGAGCACATCAACAGCACGGTCAAGATCAGTCAGCGCTCCAGCGGGCGCACTCATTGGCGGATCCCAAGTGGGTGCAGCTGCGAGCTCATGAAGTCGAACGATTCCCGCTGGCGAGCCCCGAAGAAACAACACGTCCCCTGGCACGACAACAAAGTCACCGTCTATCTCATCGATCATCCAGGAGCGATCGCGCCGAATCGCCACCACGCGCATGCCGCACTGAATGGTGATTTCAAGATCCTTGAGCGGGCGATGCGCCATGTGTGAACCCTCACGGATCCAGACACGATGAGAGACTTCTTCAGCGTTCGACAAATCACCGATGAGTTCGTTCGGAATTCCCAAACGGTGCGTAACAATTCGAGTTACGTCTACTGCAGCATTGGCAATGCTCTCAATCGCCGAGATGATCTGCAGGACCGAAGCCATCCCCTCTGCCTCGGCTGGGCGTCTGACCGCCATGATGCAGACTGCCCTCATGTCTTGCACAAGGTCGTTCATGCGCTCTTCAAGTTCAGCGACCTCATCGGCCATGCCGGGATCGTTGAAATACACAGCCGCGTAGGCCAGATCGACCATGATCTCCGAGGTATCTTTCGCCTCGGCGAGCATGGCCCGCAAACTTCGGGGTCGGTCATCCATAAGAAGTCCTTTCAGGATAGGCCCTCTGGGACCCGAGGTGACTCTTTCTTCTGCATTTCGGCAGAATCAGGGCGTTAGACCACGACCGCAAGTTGACGCGATTCGACAAGAAGATGGCCCTCGGCGTCAAAGATTTGACCGTGCTCAATCAGGTAGCCATCCTGAGCCAGAGGGCTTTCGAACAGCACAAAACAAAACGCTTCGGGGTCTTTGGGAAGTCCGCGGAAATGAATTGTCAAGTCAATAGTTGGCACCATCAGAGGTTCGCGAACGCGGCTAAAGATGGGAGGTAGCCATGCATCGGTCATCGCCGTCAGAGCTATGGCATCGATAGGTTCACCCCCGCTGGTCGAAGCCAGCCACCAGTCCGCGCTAGCGACTCCCCCGAAGGCAGAGGCTGAAAAGGGTGCTCTCCAATCACCCACCGTTGCTCATAATGGCCTCGCATCGGAACCTCGCGATCAGGGTCAAGGTCTTCTTCAGCGATGGTCTCGGCAGCCGGTATGGCCGTTCCATCATCAAGGAGCGGCAGCCCCTGCAATTCGTTGAAACTCAGCGAGGACTCCCGGGGCTCTGCCAGCACCGCAATGGCAATCACTAACAGCACACCGTCTTGGGTCATTCGTGCGGACAGGTTCGACACGGTTCGGCCCGTGCGTTCAACAACCACCTCAATCTCGACCAACCCTTCTTTCGGCACGCGCAAGAACTGCAGGCTGATCGACCGAGGTGCCCGGCTTGGCTCATTGACCTCTTCGCAGATTGCGCGCAAAATAACTGCCGCCACATAGCCGCCGTTAGGCCCCGAAATAATCCACCAGCTCCGGTCCATGTTTGCGCTGTAGCGACCTTGCCCTAGTTGCGTCACTTGCGTTTCGAGCGAGAACGAACTCATGTGCAGGCCAGCAGCGTGACGGCGAGTACACAAAACGGGGAGAGAGCGGGAGCCCCCAAAGAGTGATTCATAGAGACGTATTCTGGCCGAGGAGTTGCAACATCGGTAACGCGCATCAGGAGTTGCTCAATTCTGCAACACTGCTACTCGGCGGTCGGAGTTCCCGCCAAGGCTGATTGGATGGAGGTGGCGTGGCGTTGGGCGATCAAGAGACAACAGACATGACGGCACCCCTAGATGCTGCAGATAACGGCGGAGTTGCTCATACGCACGGAACTCATGACCTCAGAACAGTTCAAGCCGAACCCTTCGTAGAGCCCAAAAATCCAGAGGTTCTTCACAGGGAATTGGCTGCCTTCTTGCTGGATTCGCCTGCTGTTACCGAAGAAGCAACAGCTGCCAGAGCTGTGCGATGGGCCTGTGAGCGCCTGGCAAGTGGGTATTCCTCGCGAGATCTAGCTCTGGCAGTTACCGCTGTTGTAGCTCAGGCCCAGCCGCCCGATACCCAGTCGGTGGCCGCTCTTCTGGTCGCTGCAACCGCTTGTCTTGGGCTCGCAGATCGTCAAGAGAACTCGATTCGCGAAGGTGCATCAACAGACGCCGAGTCAGCAAAAATTGCTGTGGCCCTGCTTGTTTCATTAGCTGCAACGACCTTTCGCTCCGGGCATGCAACCCAGGTAGTACTCCCAAACCATCACGATCATCCGGCAAGCGCTCTGGCCGATTTTTGGCAGGCGACGAGCGATGCAGCGTCAACTCAAGCGGCTCGGAGCTGGCTCCGACTCGCTGAGATGGATGCAAGCGAGGCTCACAACGCCATCGTTTCGGCTGCTTCGACAAGGTTCTACGTCAACGAACAGCTACTCATCATGACGGCGTCCGTTGCAGCTTCGGGCCTCGACACTGCAATCCATCAACAGTTGTCTTGCGGTCTGGCACAGCAAATTGCCTTGCAAGCAATCGACGAAGAGTTTGCTTTCGATCAGCGAATGCAAGCACAGCTTCTGGCCGATCAAGCTCAAAGCCGTTCACTCGAAACTGCCGGCAGGTTCGAGCCCTCGACTCATGCAAGGCTGACGGCCCTCGGAACCGGTATTGCCCAAACCCCAGCCGAGCAGTTAGCTCCGCTGCTCCTCGCGAGCCTTGAGGACGGGCTAGACCCAGCAGACCTAGTGGACACGTTTGCACTGCTGCGAGCAGCTGCCTATGCAGTTACGAGTATCGACGCAGTTTCAGGGCATGAGGGCGCCAACCCGCAGATTCAATCTGCGCTCACGGCCTGCATTGCTGCCGATGCATTGCAACTCTGCATGACGAGCACTCAGTCACTCAGCCTTCGTTACGAACTAGCGCTTGCTGCACCCCTGAGTCCCTCCGCTAGCAGCCTTGACTCGGTGGGAGAACTTTGGGTTCCACCCTTTGATAGCAGCGGCTTGGCAGACACCCTGCTGGCTCTTGCCGACGCAGACCCGGACTCTGCTGCCGAGGCAGCAACGGCGATACCGCCGCAGGACCATGAGTCCACGAATCAAGCCTGGCTAGCCATTCGGCGAGTAGTGGCTGCTGACAGTTCGCTACAGATGCAACCATTAGCGCAGGTTGCGGCCTTAGAGCGTGGGTTTCGTACCACCGACCACCCTGCCAGAATTTGGTTTCTGGCCGCAGCAGCTAGGACTGCCGCTCACTCACGTTCACATGCCGAACCGCTTGCAGCACTAGCAGAAGATATTCTCAGCTAGCAGGTATTTGCACTCCCCGAGATGCCTAATCGGAAGTAATTCCGACTAACTTCAGTTCAGATTGCCCGTCAGAATCAACGGGCATCTTGAAAGGCGCTCATGTCACGCAATCCCGTTCTGACAGACAAAGCATTTGGCGAAACCCCCGCTGAACAGGGCGCAAGTCCAGCTCAGGAGTGGGATTCGGCGCAGCAGGGAACTGTTGCGGCGGTTGGTCTACAGGGCCAAGGCCAATCAACTGCTCCTGCAACTCCACCAGCAGGTTCGGGACGAGTTATGACGCTCGGCGGAGTATCTGCTGCCACGCTCTTCATATTCACGTTCTTGCTTATCGGGGCGGCCTTTGGTTGGACCCTCGTTACCGAGGGTGCTCCGGTGCTGCGCACTGACGGATCAGTGAGCACCCCGGTCAGCTTTGACAACCCTGGTTTGTTGCTCGGTTGCATGCTCGGCGCATTCGCCATTGCCCTGCTCACCGTGTTTAAGCCAAAACTCGCTCGCTTCACAGCGCTTCCCTACGGGCTACTCGAAGGCGCCCTGCTCGGAATGATTTCGCATTACTACAACGCCCGGTTCGAAGGCATTGTTGTGCAAGCAATTCTGGCAACCTTCGGAGTGTTCTTGGCCATGCTCGTTATGTACGGCTTGCGCATACTTCGGGCAACACCCAAGTTCACCAAAGGTGTCATTGGTGCAACCTTCGGCATCATGATTATGTACCTGCTGGGGTTCGTCCTCAGCCTCTTTACGGACCTACAGCCACCATGGGTGGGTGGAAGTCTGCTGAGCATTGGCATCAGCGTGGTCATCGTCATTGTTGCTTCGCTCAATCTAATTCTGGACTTTGATTTTATTGAGCGCGGATCAAAGAACAACCTGCCGGCCTATATGGACTGGTACGCAGCGTTTGGACTGATCTTGACGCTGGTCTGGCTCTACCTTGAGATGCTGCGATTGCTCTCCAAAGTTCGCCAGTAACCAGTTCGTCAGGAACCGGTTCGGGAGCAACCGGTTAGTCATGCGCTCAAATGCCTACAAGGTCAGGCCTGAGCACCTTGAGCTGGTTTAGTTTCCGTTCGTTGACCAGTGCCACGGCTCAGATGGCAGGTTATACATGCCAAACCTACTGGCGTTACTGCTAAGCCACACGAATGCCGGGTTGGACCGAGAAGCAATCAGCGCCCCACCCGAGGTGAAGTCAATGGCTCGCCCCTGCTCATGCATGGAGCGGCCCGGGATTGCAGTGGGTGGGCTGCACTGCGAGGCAGGCTTCTGATAGATGTCGTAATAGCTGGGCCCACAATTGGCGCGACGAGTGGCCACTTGTGCTGCTGAACTGCGGTAACCGCCGCCACGCAAGTTGAAACCGGCTGCCGTGGCAGCATCGAGCAACCCCCTGATCTGGCCAGCAATCGCTACGTTGACCGTGATTCCCCCCACCGAGGTAACACTCACGCTGCCTCCGCTCGGTACAGGTACGGGAGGGGGCGAGGTTGCTGGCGGGGCTGTTCTCGGAGGCGAAGTGGGCGCCGGAGCCCCAGGTACTGGGTTTGGAGTTGTCGGGTCAGTTGGCGCTGGGCCATTTGCCGGCACGGTTCCAACGGGCGCTGCGCCTGCGGGTACTGCTACATCTTGCAAGCGGGGCGATGGCACGGCTGCAACCTTGCGCAGAGCGGTTTCTTGAGCCGCTAACTCTGCCGCCATTTGACGATCGATTTCGGCCAATGCAGCTGCCTCTGCAAGAGCAGCATCGAGACGGTCATCAAGCTCTGTGGCAAGTGACTCCTGCTCGGAACGGATTCCTTCAAGTTCGCCAAGCTGTGCCTGCTTGGCCGCAACTTGATCGGCCGCAGCAGCCGCAGCGGCATCAGCAGTTGCAGACTCATCGGCGGCAATCTTGCGCTTCCCAACCAAGATGTCAACTACCTTATGGCGGTCGTCAGCCATGATCTTGATGACCTCATTTGCATAAGAAGCATCATCTGCTTGACCAACCGAGAGCACACGAAGTGCATCCTCTGCGGGCGGGGTTATATAGGCCTCAACTGCGTAGGCTCGAACGGTTTGACGAGCGAGTTCGACTTCATTCTCGGCAAGCGTCACCCGCGCTCTTGCCCGGCCAACTGCCTCGTTTGCTAGCCCAACTGCAACCTCGGCTTGTGCCACGGCGCCCTGTTGTTCTGCGTACTGAGCATCGAGTTCCTGAATTTTTTGCGTAACTTCTTCGCGGGTTGCGGTCAGAACATCAATTTGGTTACTAGAGCGGCCAGAGCCCGGACCACCCTTTTGTGCAGCCTGGCTGGGTGTGGTCATCGCAGCCTGCGGCGCAGCAGCAACGGGAAGAGCGCCTATGAGGAATATCGGAACCGAAACCGCTGCTACAAACCAAAGAATGGCGCGTGGGCGCAGGTTCGTTCGTTGAACAGGAGTGGTCCGTGACGCAGTCATCTGTTACTCAACGCCCCAGCAGGGCAACAGGTTGACACTCGGGCGCGCAGCACATTTACTCCTATCGGCCGCCCGCAGAGGATCTTTAGGTTATGCGATCAGCGCACCTAGGTGTATGGATACTGCGAACCGATGCCGATTTCAGGTACCAAGCAGGCCTGCAAGTCCACCGAGCGAACTGGATTTGGGCCGTTGTTGAGAACGAGTAGCCGGTTCTCAGTGGAAGTCACGCGAGCGTGAAGCAGCCACGACAGGCAACAGCTGAATCTTCTCTGCCACCACATTCATCACCCCATCTACGCTGTGTTCGAGACGGCCACTCACAAGGAGCGCCGCAGCAGAGGCCACCACTGGCCGAAATCGGGCCCAACATCCACGCGACACCACCACATTGATCATCCCTGTCTCATCTTCGAGGCTGACGAAAGTAATCCCAGCAGCAGTAGCAGGGCGTTGCCGGTGAGTTACCACCCCAGCAACTAACACTTTGGCCTCATCTGCTAGCTCGCTTAGTTCAATCGCAGTGACGGCTCCGCGACGATCAAGGTCTGCTCGCAGGAACTTTGTTGGGTGACCCTCGGGAGCAATCCCTGTAGACCACAGGTCGGCCACGGCACGTTCCCAGTCATCCATGCCGGGCAGTTGGGGTGCATCGAGACCAAGCAGAATTCCAGGCAAACGATCGGACCCAGATTGAGCCACGGCACCAGCAGACCAAAGTGCCGAACGGCGGTTATCTGACCCAAAGACTCCGGCCGTTGCGAGGGCTTCAAGTTGCGCCTGATTTAGAGAAGATCGGCGCATCAGGTCTTCCATATCTGCATATGGCCGACCTGCCGCAATCTGCTTGGCCAGCGTTTTTCCAATCAGGCGAACAGAAGAAAGTCCTAAGCGGACTGCGCTACCCGTACTGCCTGCGCTACCCGTACTGCCTGCGCTGCCCGAACTGCCCACGCCGCCCGCTTGTTCATCCGGGTCTTCGCTTTCGAGCGTGGCACACCAGTCAGAACGATGTAGGTCAGGAGTGTGCACCTTGATTCCGTGCCTGCGGGCATCTTGGACGAGCGAGTGCGGCGAATAAAAACCCATTGGTTGAGCATTCAGCAATGCCGCGCAAAATGCTGCCGGATAATGCAACTTGATCCAAGAAGAGGAGTACACCAGATAGGCAAAGCTGACCGAGTGCGACTCAGGAAACCCGTAGTTAGCGAAAGCCGCAATCTTTTCCCAAATCTGCTCGGCCACGGTTGCGGTCACTCCTCGTTGTGACGTGCCGACATCAAATCGCTCGCGAAGCACAGCCATCTTTCGGCTCGACCTTTTTGAGCCCATTGCCTGACGCAACTGATCGGCCTCGGATGGAGTAAAGCCAGCCACATCAATAGCCATCTGCATGAGTTGTTCTTGAAAGAGCGGAATCCCGAGAGTCTTTGCAAGAGAATTCTCTAACAATGGATGCAAATACGTGACCGGTTCCTCACCCTTACGGCGACGGATATAGGGATGAACCGAACCACCTTGGATAGGGCCGGGTCGTATGAGTGCGACTTCAACAACAAGGTCGTAAAAACAACGCGGCCTCAAACGTGGAAGGGTGGCCATCTGCGCACGAGACTCCACTTGGAATACCCCAATCGAGTCGGCGCGACACAACATCTCGTACACCGCATCCTCTTGAGGAAGTTCGGCTAGATCAACAACAACCCCATGATGTTCTGCAATCAGGTCTACTGCTAGATGCAACGCCGTGAGCATGCCGAGCCCCAGCAAATCAAACTTGACCAGACCAGCAGTGGCGCAATCCTCTTTATCCCACTGCAGCACGGAGCGACCTTGCATTCGCGCCCACTCAACAGGACACACCTCGATAACTGGGCGATCACAGATCACCATGCCACCGGAATGAATCCCAAGATGGCGCGGCAATTCCTCGAGTTGGCTGGCCAGAGAAAGAACTGTGTCCGGAATAGGCTGGGACACTGACTCGCCCTGCTGAGTAGAAGCAGCTTGTGGCACTTTGTTCCAGCGATCGAGTTGTTTAGCCCACGCATCTTGATGCCCCTGAGAAAATCCCAAAGCACGAGCAGCGTCGCGAACTGCAGATCGCGTGCGATAAGTAATCACATTTGCAACCTGCGCAGCATGAGACCTGCCATAGCGCTCATAGACGTACTGAATGACTTCCTCTCGTCTACCCGACTCGATATCGAGATCAATATCGGGTGGCCCATCTCGTTCGGGGGATAAGAACCGCTCAAAGAGCAGGCCAAGTCGCACCGCATCAGCCTTGGTGATTCCAAGCGCATAACAAGCTGCGGAGTTAGCCGCAGAGCCTCGGCCTTGGCAATAGATGTCCTTGCGGCGGCAGAACTCGACAATGTCCCAGACGATTAAGAAATAGCCAGGAAAACCTAGGGCTGTAATCATCTGCAATTCATGATCGATCTGCGCCCATGCACCAACAAATCGTTCGGCATGACGCGGCCCATAGCGACGGGTGGCACCCTGCTCAACGAGCAGCGTTAAGTACTCAGACTCGGTAAGCGTCCGAGAAGCTGGCCGCTCTGGGTGTGGGGGGCATGGGTACGGGGGTAATTGCGGAGCAATAAGTGCAAGATCAAATGCGCACTGTTTTCCCAACTCGGCAGCGGCACCCACTACCTGGGGGTAGCGCACAAAGCGATGTGCTTGCTCTGCACCGGAGCGTAGATGCGCACTAGCAGCACCGGGCAGCCACGGATCCATCTGGTCCAAACTCTTAGCAGCACGGATTGCAGCTAGCGCCGTGCTCAGAGCATGGTCCTGCGGGCTGGCGTAGTGAACATTGTTTGTGGCAATCACCCCGGTTCCAACGCGACGTGCAAGTTGATACAACGCATCATTGCGATCCGAGTCAAGCGGATCCCCATGATCCCAAAGTTCGATAAAAGTATTATCAACCCCAAACGCTGCGACGAGCGAGCGGAGTTCTTGTTCAGCGGCTCGAACTCCGCGCTGCGCTAGCGCCAGCGGAACCGTGCCCTTCCGACAGGCCGTGAGTACTGCCCAATGCCCTCGAGCACGGTGAGATGCTGCTTCAGCTACTGCTGCAAATGAGATTTCTGGCCGGCCCTTCTCACCTGCCATCTGTGCCTGTGAGAGCAGCGCTGCTAGACACGCATACCCAACTGGGTCTCGGGCAAGAATGATCAAGTGTTGGCCATCAGGGTCTGTCGAACCTGTGCGTTGTTCCGTGGCATTCAGGGTGAGTTCTGCACCGAATACTGTGGGCAGTCCTACTTCGCGAGCAGCTTCAGCGAAGCGCACGACACCATAAAATCCACCATGGTCGGTGATAGCGAGCGCCTCAAGGCCAAGACGCTCTGCTTCTTGTGCGAGGGCCTCAGGAGAGGACGCCCCATCAAGAAAACTAAACGTTGAATGGCAATGCAGTTCCGCATAGGAAACTGCAGATCCTGAAAGACTGTTGACCGCCATCTAGACAGTGTAGCGAACACATGTTCGATACTGCCCATTCCGCTAGTTATCGGCTCCCGGCCTGACTGATAGGCAACCGCAGGACTCTCGCTACGCCGCCTAGCTCAGACGGCACCACCAGGAGCGTGCCTCCAAGTGCTTCTGCTAATCGGGCAGCCAACACCAGACCAGCCTCTGCTCCAACCCTGCTTGCAGATTGCGACTCACCATCATGGTCCACCGAAACAACCAGCTCAGAGGAGCGCAGCGCATCTTGCATTTCCGAGAAATCCTCGGCGGCCATCTCGCTCATCATCTCAGCAACTGAGTCATCTTCATACACGGCGATGCTTGCCTTCACTACAACTTGCGCGCTTCCTACGTCTAGAGCCCCTGCGAGAAGTTCATTAACTATTCGAACCGCACGGCTCCCATCTAGCAGAGCATCGACATTGCGATCGGACTCGACCTCCAAAACGAGAGTGCAACCCTGTTGAGCAGCCTGAGTCCGCCGCAAGGAAATCAGCTCATCGAGAAGCTCGAGCGGACGGCACGGTTCGACCGGCTCGCTCACAACAGCAGACTCGATTGCCACTAGGTCAACCACGTCACTCACAAGTTGCATGCAACGTTGTGCAGTGGCTGCCGAGTCTGCAACGCGGTGTTGGTCCACCTCTTCAACTGGCGCACTATCAACGATTTCTAGAGTTCCTTGAATCTGCTGCAGAGGCGTCAGAATCTCTTGGGCAATCATTCGAAGGATGTCCACCCGAGAGGCGAGTGCCTGCTCAGCGACCTGGAATGATGCCAAAGCCTCTGCAGTTCGCTCAGCTACGAGCTGGTCGAGATCTTGATTCACCTCATATAAGCGGCGCAGTCCCCTCTCGGCTGCACGCTCGGCCGCTTGGCGTCGCTGGCGTTCTCGATCGGCGCGCCGCTCTAGAAGAGCAATCCGAGACGCCGTCTTATCGAGCATCAGCCCTTCGCACCCGTACTCTGTTCAATGCGGATCACCATCTGACACTCCTCGCCAGTATCAACAACTGACAACAGTTCTATCGTCTCGCCAAAGTATGCACCGGCGCCCACAATAAGTCCTTCTGCAAGTGGGCCCAAAGCGCGTCGCGACCGATAGTGCAGGTGCATCAAGCCGTCTGCTTGCTCAGTTACGTCAAACCAAGGGACTTCTGCGCCGGGGTACAACTTCATAACTTCGGGGTGAATGATTCCGTTCAGGTCGAGGAGCACAGTGCGAGAACTCGTGTGATCTTCAAGAAGCTCTGGATGCTGAGCCGCTAACCCAGAGAACGTCCCCTGCCCGACTAGTCGCTGGACTTGCTCCGGAGGCAACTCAAATCGCTCGGCTGCGGCATTGACGAGCATCGCTAGGTGCTCATCGGGATAGGTTCCGAGCGTTGTCCAGACCCCATCTAGTCCGGCTGCCTCTAACAGCCCATCCCAGGCCTCGGCGCCGAACTGATCGGTAACAAATTCTTCAACCAGAATGAAGACAACACCCTTCACGAAGGGCCTCCTTGAAAAGGTTTAAGGACAGCAGTGTGGCATGTCTCAGTAAGCAACTGGCGACTCACCGTATCGACACGAAGCTGAGCTTGGCAGTTTCAACCGGAATCGGCACTAAGAGTAGCTCAGGCCCCCAAATTGCTCTAGGCATGCCACCCATAGGCACAGGCCCACAGCAGGTCAGTGGCCCGCGAGGATCCAGCACAGCAAGGCTCTAACCTTGAGATGGTGACTACCACCACTTCAGATTCCCCCGAATCCACTCCCCCCACGGAATCCCTGCTCGCAGACCAACAAGCTGCCGACTTAGCTGCCGCAGATGTGGCTTGGGATCTTGACTCCTTGATCGAAGGCACTGATCTTGACTCACTGCTCGAGCGGTCCGACCAGATAGCTGATCAACTCGAGACCTATCGAGGACGGGTTGGGTCGATGACTCAGGAGGAACTTGTCACAGCGATGAGGTTGATGGCGGATCTGCAAGAGGTACAGGGCCGGGCGGGGTACTACGCCATGCTGCGCTTCTCAGAGAACACCTCTGATCCCGAGCGCGGTGCACTCATGATGCGCGTACAGGAGCGATCAGTTCCCCTTGCCACACGACTCGTGTTCTTTGAACTCGAATGGGCGGCGCTTGATGATGACGCAGCAGAAGCACTGCTCGACACAGCGAGCTTGGACTTCTGCGCACATCACTTGCGGTCGGCTCGTCGCTACCGTGACTACCTGTTGAGCGAGCCCGAAGAGAAGCTACTCACCGAGAAATCAGTCAGCGGCGGCTCTGCTTGGGTGCGCTTATTTGACGAACTCACCTCGGCAATCACGATTGAGTTAGACGAGAGCAGCGGCGAAGCCTCCGAATCCACCACTGGGTCAGCGCCCGCAACACCGGGCGCTGCCGCGACACAAACAGTTGGACTCGAGCAAGGGCTATCTCGGCTTCAACACCCCGATCGAGAGGTACGTCGTCAAGCTGCGGAAGCCGTCACCAAAGGCCTTGAGCCAGGGTTGCGAACTCGAGCGTTCGTCTTCAACACGTTGCTCCTTGATAAGGCGACAGATGACAGGCTGCGTCGCTATCCCAGCTGGATCTCTGAACGGAATTTGTCAAACGACGCAACCGATGACTCAGTGCAGGCCCTGATCGAAGCAGTGGTAGGCCGTTACGATTTGCCCCAGCGCTGGTACGCGCTGAAAGCCCAGGTCCTTGGGATTGATCAGCTCGCTGACTATGACCGCATGGCTTCCGTGGCCGAGGATGAAACTGCAATCGGCTGGACTGAGGCCAAGGAAATCGTTCTGGATGCCTATGGCAGTTTCTCTCCAGAGCTGGCAGGAATCGCCAAGAGGTTCTTTGATGAGAACTGGATTGATGCGCCCACTCGGCAGGGCAAACGACCCGGCGCATTCTGTGCCTATACCGTGCCGTCGCATCACCCATACGTGTTCTTGAACTGGACTAGCCGACCCCGAGATGTGGCTACGTTGGCCCATGAGCTTGGCCACGGACTTCACGCCTACATGGCCCGCGAACAGGGAGTGTTCCACCAATCCACACCACTCACTCTTGCCGAGACTGCATCGGTATTCGGTGAGACCGTGACAAATAACGCGCTGCTCGGAAAGCTCGAGGACCCGCATGCCCGATTTGCGTTGCTGGCATCCACGCTCGAGGACTCAATTGCCACCGTGTTTCGACAGGTAGCAATGAATCGCTTCGAGGAGTCAGTGCATGTCTCGCGACGTGAAGAAGGCGAACTCTCGGTGGACCGTTTCGGCGAACTCTGGATTGACTCTCAGACAGCCATGGTTGGGGACTCAGTGGAACTCACCCCGGGATACTCCACCTGGTGGAGTTACATTCCTCACTTCATCGGGACACCTGGCTACGTCTACGCATACGCCTATGGGCAACTCTTGGCCCTCTCTGTCTACGCCCGCTACTCAGAGCGAGGTGACTCCTTCGTGCCGGCCTATCTAGAACTGCTCAGCTCAGGGGGCTCCAAAACTCCCGGAGAACTTGGTCGAATCGTTGATTGCGACCTTGAAGATCCCGGTTTTTGGGATGCTGGGCTCAACATCGTCGAAGCACAGCTCGATGCAGCTACAGAGGCGGCCAGAGAGGCCGGGCGAATCTGAATCGCTGAGAACTGCGCCAAGTATTCGGCAGGCATCCACCGACCACGCTCCGCGCGAAAGTAAAACTGTGTCTCGGCCAACTTTGATCTACTTAATTCCTGTTCCTGAGTTCCGCGTCTGAAGTGAGTCTGGCCGCTCTCTGCTTTCGCTTGCAGGCTGCATAAGGAGGTAATCATGTCTGAGGCCGAAGAACTACTGGCACTGCTCGTCGATCATCTGCAAGATGGTGTCTGGCTGCTCGATGCCAGCGATGCTTCCATTGTTGAAGTCAGCCAATCAGGTTCACTGCAAGCGGGATCTCATCCGGGAACGCTCCTCGGGACCAACTTCTGCAGTCTGATCGAGCCAGAAATTTCCTTGGAGGCTTGGCAATTACTGCTGGCACAAATTCCCCCTGCTGCTAGCCACACTGTTTCGGTGGGCCTTCGGTCAGAGATTGGATTCGTGCAACTCGTTGATCTGACACTCACTCGCGATTACTCGGGCGAGCCGGAACAAGCACGAGTGCTGGCAATCACCAGATCCCAACCGCTCGCAACGCTGCCCGCCTCCCAACCTCCACAAGTTGAGTCCTTGCTTGATGCCACCCTTGAGGCCCTTGGAGAGGGCGTGGCAATTCTGGATCATCTGGGCCGGGTTGAACGGGCAAATACTGCCTTTTTGCAACTCGTAGATCTGCAGCAAAGCCTGGTGCTCGATCACAGCGTGTTTGACCCTCCTTGGATCTGGCAATCGCTGGAAGGGGATTTCTTAGAGATTGAGGACACTCCCCCCGTCAAGGCCCTTCGAACCGGCGAACCGCAGCGCCTCGATCATGTACAACTCAGAGGTAACGGCCTGAATCGTGTCTTGGGTGAACTCATCTCGGTCGAGGTCAGCTGTGAACCGCTCCTTGGGACTGATCAGTCTCTTCGTGGTGCTGTGCTCGTTCTGGGTGATCTTACTGCGCTGCTGCAGTCAGTCGACCGTCGTGAACAGATCGAGGCAACTGACCACCTCACCTCTCTTCGCAGCCGGCACCACATCACCGCTCAGGTAGACGCAGCAGTTCGAGCAGCAGAACGGAATTCATCCAACGCCGATGATGCACGAGTGGGTGTGCTCCATGTTGACCTTGATGACTTTCGTAGCGTCAACGACACCTTTGGCACTGCCTTCGGCGACGAGGTACTCATCGCTGTTGCCGATCGCATCCGGGATCTAACAGAACGTCACATTGAAATCGGTCGAGTTGGAGTCGATGAGTTCCTCGTCGTCATCACGGGCAACGATGCAAGCCTTTCTTTCGATACTCGCCTTCGCCGACTGGCAGAAGAATTGCAGCGAAGAATTGAACAACCACTAGTTGTGGAAGGTCTTGAGCTTCGCTTGACTGCGTCGGTCGGAATCTCTCGCTACCCTGCCAATGCACGCGATGGTGCAACTCTTGTACGCGCAGCCGATACTGCTCTTGCAGCGAGCCGAAGAGAAGGTCGCCATCAGGTTCGCTTCTTCGAAAGTTCCCTTGATAAGCGGGGCCGAACGGGCCTTGCTTTGGACCGAGACCTTCGCCTTGCTGCTGCGCAGCGCAATTTGCAGGTGTACTACCAGCCCATTATTGACCTGCAATCTGGCGCAGTCTCTGGGGCCGAGGCACTCGTGCGCTGGAACCACCCCGAACACGGCCCGATTCCGCCTTCTATTTTCATCCCAGATGCCGAAGCCACTGGAGCAATCTCTGCGATTAGCGACATGGTCGTCACAACTGTTGCGGAAGATCTAGCAGGGTGGAACCAGCAGAACCTGCTCAATGCAGGCTCACGTATTGCGATCAACATTTCAGCTACCGAATTTGAGCAGCGGGGATTTGTTCAACGTCTCGCTGCCACCCTTGACAACGTTGGGGTACTTCCGTCCCAGCTTGAACTCGAGATCACCGAGACGTTGCTCATGCGTGATGTCGAGGTAACGGCGCAACGCCTGAGCGACCTGCACGAACTGGGTTTCTTGGTCTCGCTCGACGACTTTGGCACTGGGTATTCATCGCTATCTCACCTGCACATGCTGCCGCTTCACACCCTGAAGGTTGATCGCTGCTTTGTCAGTGAACTTGGTGATGGCAGATCAGAAACCATCACTCGCGCCATTTTGAACCTGGCCCAAGGGCTTGGAATTCACACAGTCGGGGAAGGTGTCGAAACCGAAGAGCAACGCCGGTTCCTGATCGACGGCGGATGCGATTCGGTGCAAGGGTTTTTCTATGCTCCCCCGCTGCCGCGATTGGCTTTCGAGAAATTCATGCAGAGCCACAAGCCCATCGCAGCTTCGGCAACCTCGTCCCGCTCCTCGCTCTAGGACTGCATCTACGTTGGCAGATCAGCGACTCCAGTCGCTGGCAGCGAAACAATAAAGAGAGCTCCTCCAGAAGCTGCGGACTCGACGCGAATGATACCCCCGTGGCTCTCCACGATTCGCTTGGTGAGTGACAGACCTAGTCCTGTTCCGCCCTTATCTCGTTCTCGACTCTCTTGCAGGCGAGCAAACCGCTCGAAGACTTGATTCCGTTCGCCTTCAGGTACTCCGGGGCCATCATCGGCCACTGAGAGCACCACCCAAGGGCCATGTTCGGCGACGCTCACTTTGATGGTTGAGGCTGCATAGCGAGCTGCATTATCTAACAGGTTGCGGATCACGCTGGTGAGTTCATCAGGGTTACCCCAGACGCGCCCAGCCGAAACGGCGGAGACATCCATTCGAACCGAAGTCATTCGGTGCGTTTGTTCCATGACCAGATCGTCTAGGTCGACCTCGCTGCGACGGCCGAGTCGACCCTCTTCTAGGCGAGCCATAGCCAAGAGGTTGTCAACAAGGTGTTCTAGGCGGTCATCTTCTGCAAGAACAATGCGAGCGACTGCTGGCCAATCCACATCTTGGGGGTATTGCAACGCCGTTTCGAGCTGGGCACGAATCGATGCAACCGGGGAACGCAGCTCATGGCTGGCGTCAGAGATGAACTGACGCTGTGTGATCGAGGATTTCTGAAGACGACCCAACATCTCGTTGAGCATGTGTCCCAGCTGAGCAATCTCGTCATTGGTATTCGGAACGGGCACACGTGCATCAAGATTGTTCGCTGTCAGTTCTTGGACTCGACCCGTCATGTCCGCCACTGGGGCAAGCGCCCGACCTGTAATGATCCAGGTCATTAAACCGGCTCCGGCAATCAGGAGCGGAAGGCTGATGAGTAGCCCATTCGAGAGCGCAGATACCGATCGCTTGATCTCGTCTACCGGTGATACGGCATGAAGCCGGAGGGTGCCATATTGGGTAGGTAGATCCCGGACGACCTCGATAGCGTTTGCGGCCGTTGGCCGCGGGGGTCCTTGACGGCCGAACAATACAAGGCGGCCCTGATCATCGACTTTGAAGTTCAATTCCGACAGGCCTTGACCGTCTAGATAGAAGTAGGTGGTCGACAACACCTGCTCAGCGTTTGCTGCGCGACCAAAGAGATCAGCCGAGGTCTGCTGATCCAACTGACTCTCGAGGGTATTGACCGAGGCAAAGAGCTCTGCAGGGACGCGACCTTTGCTGAGCGAATCGGCCATAAAACCTACGATGCGCTCATTACGAGCACGTAGGTCGTTGGTCAGCGTTGCTTGGACCCATGTTCGAAGCAGCACAGCACCGAGGACCAGTGCGACAAAAACTGTGATCACCACGATGGCAGTAAGCCGGAGACGAACCAACTCACGCTTCCGCGGGCGGGAGTAGGCCGCGGCCGGCTCAGTTCCTAGCTCAGAGGCAATCTGGGGCCCCAGACCTTCAGACACTGGCCCCTTCACCGATCCGGTAACCGATTCCACGAACGGTTTCGATATCTTGGCGGTCAAACGGGCGATCTATTTTGCGGCGTAGGTAGCCCACATAGACCTCAACAACATTGGGGTCACCTTTAAAGTCTTCACCCCAGACATGCTCAAGCAGCGTCTGTTTTGGAACGACTTGACCGGGCTTCCGCATGAGCGCTTCTAACAGTTCGTACTCGCGAGTGGTGAGCGGAATGTCCGTCTCGCCGCGACGACATGTTCGAGCAAGGGGATCCAAGAGCAGATCATCGATCACAATTGGTTGGGCCCGACCATCGGCTGAGCGGCGCAGTAAGGCTCGCACTCGGGCCACCAGCACGACATAAGAGAACGGCTTAGTCAGAAAATCATCTGCGCCAGTATCAAGGGCTTCCGCCTCGTCGTATTCGCCAGACTTAGCGGTGAGCATCAAGATGGGAGTACCGATGCCTTCTTCTCTCAGTGTCCGACACACTTTGTAGCCGTTCAACCCAGGCAGCATGATGTCGAGAACGATTGCATCAATGTCATCCGCTCGCGCTCGCGCTAGGCCACTCAGGCCGTCATAGGTGATTTCGACATCAAACCCTTCAGCCCGCAGACCCCGCGCTACACCGTCGGCCAGTGCGGCTTCGTCCTCGACCAGAAGAATTCGCCCCGAGGAGGGAGTGGTCTCTGCACCGGATGTAGTCATGTTCGCTCCTTTGCGACTGTGCGCATCTACTGCTGAATAGTGCTACAGCGGGATCTTCCCACTGAACAGATTCTCTCAGGAACAGTCTCTCAGGTTTCTTCTCAGGAATGGGGCTCAGGCTTCAATAATCAGCAGTTTCCTGAAGGAACTCTCTGCTTTCTAAAAAGAACTCTCTGGTTCTGAATCGTGGGTGCGGTGGCTCTGCCTAGTCATAGGTGGCCTCCAACCACCACTGACCAGCTTCGAGGGTGAGCAGGTGCGCAGCAGTATCAAAGAGAACCTGCACCCGAGCACGCCTACGGTGGCCGATGGCATCCCACCATCGCTGCTCAGTGCACCAAGGGCCAGCCCAATATTGAATCTGGTGCCACTGTCCACCGGCCACACGGCAACGAACTGGCACTGCGCTCATCACACCCCGGCCGCTCACACCCAAGCTCTGCCCAAAGGCATCAACAAGCTCTGCTTCTACAGGCTCAGACCAGACCACGGTTGGGGAGGGCAGCGGCAGACGGCCCGGCCAAGGACCCATACCTGCAGTCTGACTACTAGTTGGGTTCTGACTGCTAGCTGAATTCTGACTGTTAGCAGGGCTCTGATTTGCTGAGGAACGCCCTTTTGCGAACAGATCCACTGCGTCGATTGGCACAAGTTGACACTGCTCAGAGACCGACCTTGCACCGCGTAACTCTGGCAGCTTCACTGCATCTGCACCGAGCAACGCTTGCACCCGAGCCAAGGCTTGAACAGCGCGTTCGGTTGCATTGTGAATCTCTCCCCAGAATCCAAGCTGCATGCCCGTATCTGCAATCACCTGCTCTGGGATGAGTTGCAGTCGTTCAACACCACCGGAACAACGACCCAAAGAACGACCTGTGCTCAACCATCCCTCTAACTGCCAGCGAACCCGCCGAGCGATATCGGCTGCTGAAAGTGCACCTTCATGACGCCAAAGCCGCTCAATACGATCACCCGCATCGGTTTGGGCCACCACGAGTACGCGCGAGCATGCAAGACCCTGACCAGATAGTTCGGCATGAAGTTGCTCAGCTAATGCAACCGCCACAAAGGCCACCTGATCTACTCGTTCCGCCAGCGGATCTATTGCAGCCTCTACAGAAAAATCCACTGAGGGATCAGCAAGATTGAGCGGTGTTGTCTCGAAGCCAGTTGCTAAGCGATACGCAGACATACCGAGACTGCCAAAACGTGCACTCACATCGGCAATAGGGAGCGCTGCAAAGCGTCCTACTGTTCTGATTCCTAAACGCCGAGATACATCAAACATCTCGGCGGCAGATTTCGATGAATGCGTAGAGTCAGTTGCCACGCCAAGACGTTCGATAGGAAGAGGAGAAAGAAACTCGGCAGTTTTTCCTGGTTGCACAACCATTGGTTGCAGAACACCAGTACCCAGAACACCAGTACGGAGAATCGACTCTTTCGCTGCGATCTGAGCGCCCTGTGGGCCATCGGCAATACCCACTCCGACGACACAAGCAAGCGTTGCTCCCCTGTTATGAGCGAATCCACTTTCTTGCAGTACGGCTGTATTGAGTACGGCTGTATTGAGTACGGCTGTTTGTACTCGGGCAAGCACAAGTTGTGCCAGAGCATGATCCCCTCCGTGGTAACTCGATGGACCAAGAGTCGGAAAGGCACATTGACCAGGTTCTATGACCTCGACTCGTGGCACGAACTCTTCAACTGCTGCAAGAACCAACTCGAATGCCCTCGCATCTCGTTGTTGGTCGTATTGCACTACCTCTACAGCGGGGGAATGCGCTTGCGCTTCACGCATCGTGAACCCAATAGCAATGCCTTGACGTCTTGCACCCAAGTTGAGCGAGATCACTCTGTTGGCATGGACTACGACGAGCGGTTTCTCGGCGGGTCGTGCAGTTGCTACTGCTGGCCAATCGGCGCACAACACAACCAACGTCCGTGCTGCACTGCCTGCAGAATCAGCACTGCTTTGGCTGCAATGACTGCCGGTGTTGGGCATCTCAACCCACATCCAGTAGCGGACTAGAAGGAGTTAGTTCTGTAGGAGTTAGTTCTGTAGGAGTCGATGCTTGAATATGCTCGGCTGCCGCTACAGCACCCGAAATATCTGGCAGCCACAACTCCAGTCGCTGCGAACGACTTAGGCCTCGCCGTCCAGTCACATCAAGGCTGATATGACGCTGACGCAAACGACCCGTGCCCTGACCAATCCCAAACCACTCGGCATGTACGACAGAAAGCTCTACATCAGCAACCGAGGGCCAAGGCCGAGCACTCTGCGCCGCTCCTAGCGATTCTCCGCTGATGAACATCACGACTGATCCGCGTTCGCGTGCGCGGGCAACTAAGCGCCGCGCATCTTGCGCAGATGGTGCGTGTTCTGCCCCGCACAGCACAAGATCGAATGAGTCCACCAATGCCGCAGTTACTGTGGCCCAGGATTTGCTAGGAGTTTGGATAACGGCCACGCGCTGTAACTGCACCCCTAGCTCAGCAGCAGCAGCCCAGCCCATTTGCTCTACACCAACACAAGCAGCCCAAGAACCTGCTTGGGTTGGCCCCGCTGCTACAGCCAATGCAACCGCCGTTGCCCCAACAGCCCCGCTGACATGCACTATGGAACCGCGTTGCAACCCACCACCGGGGAACACTTCTTGAAAGGCTTGCAACAGCGGCAGTCTCCGCTGTTCAGCAAGAACAACAGGTCGTGTATGCGCTAGGGCTGTGCGCAATTGGGCAATTGCAGCAGGGCTTTTTTTTGAGTCAACAGCACGCATCACCCAAGTATCGAACACTTGTTCGATACTTACAAATGATTATTCCTCTTCTACATACCCAAAGTCTGCATGTGTGGGAACGGCCACACCTTCGCCATAGAAGGTGTACAAGGAGCCAATGATCTCGAGAAGACCCTCGGTGTTGGCGCCTGACTCAAGAGTGACAGTAATCAGATTGGAGTTGATGTGAATACCTTCGATTCCACCCCGAGCAAAGAGCCGACGCGCTAACTCATCTGGCGGGCGATCACCCTCAATAGTCTGATTCGCCAGATAACGCTCATGGCCCATACCAGTCAGCGTGCGGTTGATCTCAAAGCGGATAACCCCGCTCTGACTCGAAGGTTTCTCAATAACAGTTACTGGCTGGCCCATAGACCTCACACAGTACTGCCCAACCCGCTGGGCGCCACACTCAACTGTGTGCCCCGCTGCTGTGCCTCACTGCTGTACCTCACTGCTGTAACCCACTGCTCCAGTTCGCCATTCTGGCCTACTGCTCCCCTTCACTGCCACCATGGAGTGGTGAATGACAGCGCTCAACCCGACACAACACCGGATCAGCAGGTAACGGTCTACGAAGCCGTCGGCGGACAAAGCTTCTTTGACGAACTGGTTCGGCATTTTTATGAACAAGTTGCTCAGGACGATGTGCTCCTTCGTTTGTATCCCGATCCACAGAATCTGGAACCGGCCCGCGAGCGACTCGCCCTGTTTCTTGGCCAATACTGGGGTGGGCCAGACACCTATTCTCAACAACGAGGCCACCCAAGGTTGCGTATGCGCCACGCGCCATTCGTCATCGGGGCGACTGAACGCGACCACTGGGTGCAGGCAATGTTTTTGGCGCTCGATTCTACGATGCCAGGCACACCCCTCGACCCCGAGCTACAAGAAGCAGTTCGGGATCGAATGCGTGAATACTTTGAACTCTCGGCACAACACCTAGTGAATTCTGCAGACTAGCTAAACCTGCCAGATGCGCCCGAGCCCGCACAAACTACCGTCCATACCGAGCAGTACTATCGGCGCATGTCTTCACAGGATTCACAGGACTCACGTATCGCCACTGTTGTTTGGGGCACCGGAAACATGGGACGAGCTGCCATTCGTGCAGTAGCTGCTCACCCAGGGCTTGAACTTGTGGACGTGATCGTCAACAACCCCGACAAAGTGGGCAAGGATGCCGGTGACCTTGCCGGCCTTGGCTACCAGCTCGGGGTCGCTGCTAGTAGCGATGTAGAAGCAGTACTTGATCGATCTCCCGCTGCGCTGGTGTACACGGCATCAGGAGACATTCGGCCCGATGACGCAGTTGCAGATATTCAACAAGCACTGCGAGCGGGAATTACCGTGGTCACGCCCTCGGTCTACCCGCTCTATGACCCTCGGAACGCACCACAAGAACTGCTCGATCCCATCCGCGAGATTGCACAGACGGGGGGTGCATCACTGCTCGTCACAGGTATCGATCCCGGCTGGGGCAACGACATCCTGCCGGTCATTCTGACGGGTCTAGCAAGCACCATTGACCAGATCAGATGCCAAGAGATTTTTGACTACTCGACCTATGACCAGCCAGACGCCGTCCGCTACCTAGTGGGATTTGGCCAGCCCATGGACGAGGTGCCTCCGATGGTTGCACCAACTGTGCCCACCATGGTCTGGGGCGGTCAGGTTCGAATGATTGCGCGAGCTCTCGGAGTGACCCTGGATGAGGTCCGCGAGACCGTCGATCGAGTACCGCTCGAAGCTACGGTGACAAACGCTATGGGAACCTTCGATGCAGGCACACAGGGCGGGCTGCGTTTCGAGGTGCAAGGAATCGTGGATGGGGAAGCACTCATCATCATCGAACACATCACGCGTATCGATGCCGGCGTTGCGCCTGACTGGCCCTCGCCTCCTGACGGAGGAGCCGGTGCTCACAAAGTTGTTCTAGAGGGTCGTCCACGAATTGAAGTCAACATCGAGGCAACTGACGAAGGCGGCAACCGCGCCGCAGGTGGCAACGCGACTGCCGCTGCCCGTCTGGTCAACTCCATTCCTTGGCTGGTTGCTGCGGCCCCTGGGGTATACGACGCATTTGATGTGCCACTCAGTCCAGCAGTTGGTCGGCTTGGACTCACTGCCCAGATCCAAAGCCAACAACAACTCCAGCAGGGGCAGAACTCATGATTATTGACGTACCCGAAGGCAAGCATCCCATCATGTATGTATGGGGAGAAATGGTTCCCGGCATTGGACCAGCCGCCGCAAACTTTTCGCAGAAGGTCTACGAGGACACCACTCTGGGTCTGCGCGAGTTTGAAGCTGCGCGGCTGAGGACAGCACAGATCAACGGATGTATTTTTTGCCAAGACTGGCGCACCGAGATGGGCGGGAAAACTGTTGAGGACACCTTCGATCAGGCCGTCACTGACTGGCGTACCACGCAGGACCTAGATGACCGATCCAAGCTGGCCGCAGAGTATGCCGAGCGCTATGCCCTCGACCATCACGGTCTTGATCAGGAGTTCTGGTCACGCATGAAAGCGGAATACAGCGATGCCGAAATCGTAGAACTCAGCATGTGTCTTGGGTCATGGTTGGCGTTTGGTCGGCTCAATCATGTTCTCGGCCTAGACACGGCCTGTGTTCTGCCCACCAAACAAGACCTGTAGCGAATTGCCCTGTAGCGAATTGCCCTGTGGCGAGTTGCCCTGTGGCGAATTGCCCTGTGGCGAATTGCCCTGTGGCGAATTGCCCTGTATCGAATTGCATAGTGAGGGCCGCCCAAGCACTAGACCCCATCACCGCTAGTGAAAGGAAGGCCCTCGATCTGTGTCATCCGTGGGAGAGGAAGGGTGAATGGGAGGATGACACAAATCGTGGTTAACACCACGTGGACAGTATCTCTCAGTCACCCGATAAATGCGAGTCGGGCCAAGGTGTCTCACGCCACTGTTTATTGACAATCATTCAGCATTTCTAGCTGCTACCCGCTTGACCAAGTATCTGTACCTCCAGAGCTAGGTGTCGCAGAAGGATCTGACCCTGCCCCACCCCGCTACGGGTTCCCATTCAGAGCAAATTGGGTGTGAGTGCCGGGTCCGGTCGCAAGGATCGAGCGGCAAGAACCGCAAGACCCACAGAGATCACAGCAAGCACCAAGTGAACCAGAATGAAGGGAAGTTCACGGTCGCTGACTAGTGCAATATCGAAGGCCCTCACCATCCACACCAAGGTGGTCCAGACACCCAGAACTGCTACTCCAACTGTGGCTGCCTTCGCAAAGGGCTTCTTGCGGATCACAGTTACTACCAACACGATCAGCAGGACTGCTGCGGGAACCCACAAACTTGCAGCCAATACCAACGGCCAGGTGCGCTCAGAGCCGGTCAGTTCAGCATCTCCCATGATGTTTCGAACCCGTACGATGCCCCATACAAAGATGGTCCAGACCAAGAAGGCACCAACGCTCACTGCTGACCGAGTACGCATCCGACCAAGTTAGCCTTGCCCGGGGTACTAGATTTCGGTGTTACTTGACTGCCTAGTCAAGTAAGCCAGCGGACAGGTTGATCTTTCAGACTTTGCCACTCATTCATCGCCAAAGATTTCAAGGGGACTCATGTCAGATACACAGCAGGACACCATCAGCATTGAGGAATTCTCTGCTCAGGCCCGAGCATTTCTTGAAGCTAACGCTGCTCCGAGGCCGCCGGTCAAAGAGTTTGTCTGGGGTCAAGGCTCAGACGATGTTGCAATGTTTGATGAGATGGATCGAGAGTCTGAATCTGCTCAGGCCGAGCGGGCGAAAGAGTGGCGACGTAAACGGTTCGATCATGGGTTTGGTTGGATCGGTGGGCCGGAAAAGTTTGGCGGTCGCGAGCTTGGAGCAGCTTACGAACGGGCTTATAACTCCATCGAGTCCCAGTTCCTGACACCAAACATGGGTGTGTTCACTATCAGCCTAGGGATGGTTGCCCCAACGATTTTGGCTCATGCAATTCCCGAGGTTCAGGATTTGTACTTGAAAGACCTGTACCGCGGCGACCGCGTTGCCTGCCAACTTTTTTCGGAGCCTGGAGCGGGGTCGGACTTGGCCTCGGTTTCGATGAAAGCGATCCGCGATGGTGACGAGTGGATCGTGAGCGGGCAAAAGGTCTGGACATCGGCGGCCCATTTGGCAGAGATTGGCGAAGTCATTTGCCGTACTGACCCAGAGTTGCCGAAGCACAAAGGCCTCACCGTATTTGTCGTAGACATGCACGCTCCCGGAGTAGAGATCCGACCACTGCGACAGATGACCGGGGGCGCCAGTTTTAATGAGGTGTTCTTTGATGAGGTGCGCATCCCTGACACCCACCGACTCGGAGAGGTAAACAGCGGCTGGGGAGTTGCTCTCACTACCCTCATGAACGAACGCTCCTCAATCGGAGCTGGTGGGGGCGGCGGAGGCGGCGGTGGCTTGTTTAGCCCACAGCGTTTGCATGCAATGCTCGAGCATTTTGGAGCCGCTGATGACGCAGTACTGGTGGATCAAGCGACTCGCCTCTATGTGAACTTCACAGTTGCAAAGTGGAATAACCAACGAGCCCTCGACAAGATTCGTGCTGGGCAATTGCCCGGCCCAGAGATGTCCACGGCAAAGCTGGCACTCACCAACAATCTCTCGGCGTTTACCGAGTGGGTTTCTGCCGTGCTCGGCCCGCGCATCACTGCTGATGGTGGCGAGTGGGGCGCCTATGCGTTCTCGCAGATGCTCTGTGGAATTCCAGGCATGCGTGTAGCCGGCGGGACTGATGAGATCATGAAGAACATCGTTGCTGAGCGGGTCCTTGGACTTCCCAAAGACCCAGGCATTGATTCCAAAACAGCATTCAAGGATCTGGCAATCAACCGCACCGATAGCTGATTGGGTGTGGCGCTGCGGCTAACTCTTAGCCCGCAGCCTGCTGATCGAAGGAGAGATTCACAACTTCTAACTGTGAGACTTGTGGGAGTAGCCCAAGGCCATGGGCCTGGACTTGAGTCTCTCGAACAATCCTGACCCAGTTGGGCAAATGTGGCGCGACTCCGAGCGCCAGAATCTCTCCTGCATCGGCGGCCTCGCAGAGCCGGGCCGCATGATTCGCAGCGGGCCCGATGTAGTCGTCACCCTCGAAGAGCAACACGTGTCCGCCGGCTATACCTGCGTGGATATCAAAGTTGTCTTCTTCAAATCGAAGGCCGAGTTCACAAACAGCCGCAATCACTGGTCCGGGTTCAACCCCAACCAACATGGCACCGTCTCCGAGCCACTTCAGAACTCGCACGCCGCGCCTGCCCGTCACCCCGCGGACGGCAGTGCGGAACCTGGTCAGCACTGCCAGCGCAGCCGGAGTTCCGTAGCGTTCCGTGTAGGAGGTAAACCCGCAAACGTCCACAAATGCAAACCATCGCTCAAGGGTTTGAGAGACGTCGACCCACTCAGGGACCGGAGGCTCAATGCCTGTGCCGCCCGGGGCCTCGGACGCGCGAGGCGCTCCAAACTGAATACCGCGTGTTCTGTTTTCGCTCATCTACATCACCCTTTGAGCCATAACTCGGTGGCAGTATCCGCTCTGCTTTTCGCCTGCAAGCGACCCTCTCAGTATGTCACCGACTGCAAACTTTAGCAAGCATTAGCTAACTGTGGTTTGCGAGTTTGAGGCAGGATCGGTTCGGGTTCCAAGCCAGGGAATGGAGTCCATAAAGGCCCAAGATCGGCGGTGAATCGGAGTTGGCCCATACCCACGCAACGCGAACTGATGACGGGGGCAGGGGTATCCCTTGTTGCGGTCAAAATCGAACCCCGGATACGTATCTGCTTGAGCCCGCATGATCCTGTCGCGAGTCACTTTGGCCAAAATCGAGGCTGCGGCAATTGATAACACCGAGGTGTCACCCTTGACGATTGTTTCGGTGTGCCCACCACCAACAAAGTCCCAACTGCCATCCATCAGCACCATGTCTGCCTGAAGGGTCAGCCCATCAAGTGCCCGACGCGCCGCAAGACGTTGTGCTGCAGACATTCCGAGTTCGTCGCACTCCTGATGACTTGCATGCCCAACCGACCAAGTTGTGCACCAGTCGGCAATACGGTCAAAGAGCAGTTCCCTGCGGGCTTCGGAAAGCTGTTTGGAGTCACGCACACCGTTCACCCTTCGCTCCCGGCTGAGCACTGCTGCACCAACCGTGAGTGGCCCAGCCCAAGCGCCTCGTCCCACCTCATCCATGCCGACGATGACCTCATGGCCCTGCGCATAGAGCCGATTCTCGACTGCAAGCGTTGGTGACGCTCGCCGTTGTTTCCGCAGTGCTGCCACCTCATGAGTTTAGTTGTCCCTGTTGCTCAGCACGCTGTGATGCCTGACCCTACGATGCTGCAATGGTTCGCTCGATACACGTGTTGCCGCATACCCACTGGGATCGCGAATGGTATGACCCCTTTCCCACTTTTCGTGGCCGGCTCGTTCAGATGCTCGACGAACTGCTACCTCGACTAGTCGGGGATCCGAGCTTTGGCCACTTCCAACTCGATGGACAAATGGCCGTTGTGGACGACTACCTCGCTGTTAGGCCAGAACAACGCGAGTCGCTGAAGAATTTGAGTGCAGCTGGACGACTCTCAATGGGCCCGTGGTATGTCTTGCCCGACGAGTTCTTGGTTTCTGGAGAGACCCTGATTCGGAACCTGCAACTTGGAATTGCACGGGCCGAGGAGTTTGGTGGAGCCATGCAGGTTGGTTACTTACCCGACATGTTTGGTCACATCGCAGCCATGCCGCAGATTCTCAAGCTGTTTGGGTTTGACCATGCCGTGGTCTGGCGCGGGGTGCCGCTGTCTCTCGATCAGCCGGCGTTCTTCTGGGAATCTCCTGACGGCAGCCGGGTTCGTGCTGAGTACTTGTCAGCTGGGTACGGAAACGGCTCGGATATGCCAGCAGACGCATCGCAACTGCGAGAGCGAATCGAGATGTTTCTAGAGGTGCAAGGTGGACTTGTTGGAGACCCTTGTTTATGGATGGCTGGAATGGATCATGAGGCGCCGCCGGCGCACTTGTCTCGCGTGGTGGCAGAGTTCCAGGCTCAAGAAACCCTGCGAGCTAGCACGCACCCAGAGGCGCAAGGCTACGAACTCCAAATCGGATCTCTGACTGAGTACCTTGAGTCGGTACCTTCAACAAATCTGCAAACCCACCGTGGCGAGTTGCGTTCCGGGGCGCGTGCCAACTTATTGATGGGTGTGGCATCAAACCGGGTGGACGTAAAGATTGCTGCTGCAAGAGCGGAACGAACTCTTGAACGCCTAGCTGAGCCACTCTGCACTTTGTGGTCTGCTGAGCCAATCCGGGATCAGCCTCTGCTGGACTTGGCCTGGTTGGAGGTGATTCGCAATGCGGCCCACGACTCCATATGCGCGTGTAGTCACGATGAGGTTGTAGATGCTGTGCTGCATCGCTATGCCGAAGCCACTGAGACTGCTCAAGGAGTTGCGAGGTCTGCAATCGAGCATGCCTCAACGCAGATCCAGCAGGCCGGAATCCTGTTGCTCAACCCGAGTGCTCGTGAGCGCACGGAACTCATCGAGGTTGACCTGACAGCAAGCGCCCTTGCCGAGGGGTTCGAAGCACTAGGCCAATCTTGGGTACAGGTGTTGTCGGAACGACCTGCACAAGAGGAGTTGCACCTGACCACAGCCGCAGATGGACCGATGGTCGTTGCCCGAGAACTGATTTTTGAACACCCCGAAACTGTTCAAGTTCTCTTGATCGACACGGAGGACTCGGCCAAGGCCGCCGGCGATGCTCGCAGGGTGCTCGAGGTTCACATGTTTTCCAATGCCGAGAATGTACAGAGCCATCTTGAAGCGCTCAGCCCACTTGAAGCACTCAGTCAACTTGGTCAGCGCTGCGAACAGGACCCGAGCTTGCTCATTCGTACCGTCTTGCATCACGCAGAGGCTTCATCTCGAGCCCTGATCATTTCGGGTCGAGTTCCCGGTTTTGGCTGGAGAATCTGGGAGCCGCATCCACCTAGTTCCCTGGTGCAGAGCACTGGCCCCTACGGCCTGACAAACGGGTTGATCTCTGTTGAGGTCAACTCCGAGGACGGAACCTTCTCTGTCAATGGTCATGCTGGTTACGGTCACATCATTGACGACGTAGACGTGGGAGACACCTACAACTGGTGTCCGACTGAGCCTGAGTTGGCAGTAGGTAAACCGCAGGCAACACGGGCGCAGGTCATTGAGCAGGGACCTCTTCGAGGCCGGCTGCGTATTGACTCCGAGTACCTGCTCCCTTCTTGTGCCCCAACTGAGCCTGCACCCGAGCCTGAGAGCCTGCTGCAGGCAGTCACGACTGTGATTGAGCTGCGGGCCGATGAGGGCATCCTGCGAGTCACCACGAGCTTGAACAACCAGGTGCGAGATCACCGGATGCGCGTCCATTTCCCACTGCAGGAGCGGGCCAGCAACTCTCGGGCAGAGTGTGCGTTCGGACTAGTACAACGGCCACTTGCCGCCGAGGGTGGTCCAAACGAATGGGGAGTACCAACGTTCCCCTCAAGAAGGTTTGTTCAGGCGGGGGATCTGACTGTCACTCACGAGGGTCTGTGCGAGTACGAACTAGTAGATCTAGATGGCGATCCGCAGGACCCACTCACAACTGCAGGAGCCCTTGCCCTGACGCTGCTGCGCTGCACAGGCTGGTTGTCGAGAGGGCCAATGGCTTCTCGTCCGCTTCCAGCTGGGCCAGAGAATCAGCTGCTCGGAGCACAGATGCAAAAGCCGCTCACCCTGAATTACGCAATTGCGCTCAATCACCCCGACCCCTACGAGCTTGCAGATCGGGTCTGGTCGCCACTTCAGATTGGTACATCTGCAGGGCAGGGCAGCTTGGCGAATGAAGGCTCCAAGCTGGATATCAGCGGAATGGAAGTTGATGCAGTCCTTACCGATAGCACCGGCAGGCTTGTCGTTCGTTGCCATGAACCCTGGGGGCAGGCCGCCAGAATGCGAGTACTTGGACGCAGCGGACAGATTGTTGACCTGCTTGGCAACACCTTGGGTCCGTTCGCCGAGGAACTCGAGGTTCGACCGCACCAAATACTGACCCTGTCTCTGGATCCGATCTAACCGCAGGATTGCAAAAAGGACTTCGCCTCACACTCCTCGTGCGACTCCTTTGAATTGCTGTCATGCGATCACCCAGGCGCACGTGACATCCTGTGTTCATGCCCGAGAGTTCTTTCATGACACCTGCACAAGCCGATGAGCTTCTGAATTACACGATTCAGACGAATGAGGGAAGGCAAGACCCGTACCCCGTTTACAGCCAACTGCGTGAGTCTCCGGGACGGTGGCGCAGCGAAGCTGGTGCAATCGTTCTCACGAGCTATAAGGATTGTCTAGAGGTGCTTCGCCACCCCAAGCTTGGTCGGGCTGAGGCAGATATGGACTTGCCGCTTTCGATTGCTGGAAACGAGCGACGGGTTGCTGAAGACACCTCGACGATGTTGTTGCTCAACCCACCCGACCATACCCGGATTCGTTCTCTGGTGAGCCGGGCGTTTACTCCCCGCAGAGTCGAAGAACTCCGCCCAACCATCGAGAACTTGCTGCTGCCGGTGCTCGACCGATTTGTGGATCAGGGCGGAGGCGACGTGATGGCCGATCTTGCTGTCCCGTACCCCGTAGCCGTGATTAGCGAACTCCTCGGTGTACCCAAAGAGGGAAACGAACACATCCTTCCGTTAGTTCGCTCCCTCACGGCGCTCATCGACCCTGCCTCAACCCCAGAATTAACAGCTCAGGGTGAGGCAGCGGGTATCGAAATCGCTATGTATTTTCTTGAACTGGTTGAAGAGAAGCGGGCCAACCCTGACGATCTGTTGCTGAGCGCGCTCATTCAGGTTGAAGAGGCCGGCGACAAACTCTCTATTGAAGAACTGATCACCAATACCGTGCTGTTGTATGCCGCCGGGTTTGAAACCACGTCAAACCTGATTGGAAACGGGCTGCTTCTGTTACTCAATAACCCAGAGCAGGTGGAACGCCTGCGCAGCGAACCCGCCCTGTTGGCTCCGGCCATTCTGGAAATGCTTCGCGCTGACTCACCAGTGCAGATGAATGTCCGAGTGGCCCTTGAGCCTGTTGAACTCTTTGGAGAACTGCACCCAAGGGGTGGATCGTTCATCGTGTTGCAAAGCTGCGGAAACCGCGACTCAGACGTCTACCCCCAAGGCGAAAAGTTTGACATCGCCCGCTTCGTTAGCCCCGATGCCCCGCAGCCGCTCAGCTTCGGATGGGGAGGCCATCACTGCCTCGGCGCTCACCTAGCTCGCGCAGAAGGGGAGATTGTTTTTCGCTCCCTGTTCGAGCGATTTTCCGAGATGACGCTCGATCCGGCGGCCCTGCCCGAAGGTGTGCCAACTTTCCGACCGAGCTTTACCCTTCGCGGACTTGAATCGCTGCCGATTCAGGTGAAGGAATCACCCTCGCGAGGGGCCTCCACCTGAGGATTCGCAGCAGTCTCAGGAGCGCTCTGAGCAGGACCAGTCTGATCATCGGTGCTGCTAGCAGCCTCCGGCTGACTCGCAACCACAACCGGACCCATCGGGGCCAAGAGCGCTTCGCCAGTCCATCCAGTTGCCGACCAGCTTGGATCTAGCCCAGGAGCTGTGAACTGCGGTCCTGACCCAGTCGGATCAACTCCTGAACCGGGGATCACCTCCCACAGTAAAGCTGGGCGTTCCCCATGCCAACGAAGAGCAAACGAGGCCACACCCCAGCGTGTGCGCAACCCGTGAGCTTCAACAGGTGACCCGAACCAAGAGTCCGACCAGACCGGCAAGATGACGAGCCCCGTGGGTTCCTCGATCAGAGCAAGGTCCAAGATGGCACCCACACGGACTGCAACAGCCGCAGGATCGAGAGCCATAGCTCCACATGCAAGGTCTTGGGCATCCGTGCAATCGGGGAGCACTGCCTGATCACCGATGCGGCAAAGTTCAACAATGCTGGTGATCGCACTGCTGTCCGAGGCTGCCAGAGCGGAGCGCGCTGAGAGTCCTTCTGCAAACATCCAACGCTTGGCGGAATCCGATCCCTCGCTTGGCCTCGCTGCAGCACTTAGCCCAACAGATTCCCAGAGGCTGCTCGCAAGCTCTTCTGCGGCATCGGCAACCTCGGGTTGACCCACTGCACGTAACGAGGGGGCAACCCGGCCAAGGGCGATGACTGCTGAACGCAGCAGCGAAGGGCTAGCAACACCGTGGCCCTTCGAGAGCCGGTGAATTGCCTGCGCTACTGGTCCAACGAGGTCCTCGGCCCACAACTCCTGCTGCTTGCCGGCTAGCAAGGGGGCCGAAACGTGCAGGAGTGCAACTGTTGCGTCACTTCGGTCTGGCATGCGAATTGATCCCCGCAAGCGCTGCTGGCCGAGTAGAGCGCGAGCTATTGGTCCAAGAGGCTCAGTGAGACCCACGCGCACAAGGGTGTCGCAAAGTTCCGCTGCACGCAGAGCCGCTGTCGCTGTTCCCGAAGCTGCAAAAAACTCATCGGTGGCCGCTAGCAACAACAAGCTCTCAGAACGAGCGACTACCCGATCGAATGTTGAATCCGGGAGTTCAACTCGGGCCGCTTGCTTCGTGTGCGCAGCCCATCCAGCATCGATAGCTCCTGCATCAGGTGCATCCCACTGTGCTGTTGGAGCGGGCTTTTGTGCGGAACTCTTTTTGCTTCGCGAAGAAGCCTCATTACGAGTGGACCGTGGAAGCAGGATTCTCACCACGGCTGTGTGTGGCAGCGCCACTACAAAGGCACCTTCGAGGCAACTTGCCGCCGAGGTACTAGTGCCATCGGGTTGTTCATCATCGGCGTTTGCCAAACGAGTCGCAACGGTGCCAAGTTCGCCCACAACTCTGCGTGCTACAGATTTGGAGAGCACTGCGGCCACTGCTCCATCTACCGAGATCACTGAACCCGCTGAGCCGAGTGATGTAATCGACCCAATTCCATCCAACAGATACGGCCGTATTGTGAGTGCCAGCGCAACAGGAACGGCCGTCAAGTTCTCAATCTCGACGATAACGGCGGAGTCATCCCAGAGGCTTCCGTCCGAGACAGCGGAAGTGGCTCGGACTCCAAAGACGCGCTGGATAATGTCGCCGCCGGGTACGCGCATAGCTGTTTCAAGAACAGGTGAATCGCCGATTCGACGCTGGCGAACAGCAGCATCAATGCTGGGATGGTGCCAACGGTCCTCTGCGCCGATCCACCAGTCCAAACACCAGGTCTCGTTGCGCATCTGCACCAAGCCGGCCGGGTCACAGTCAGCAATCGCCCCTGCATCAACTGTTCCTAGAGGCGCCCAGTTGCGGACAATTCTGGAGTCATTCGCAGCCGCCCTTGATAGCGCATAAGGCTCAATCCTTGAAGGAATTTCGACACTACTTTTCGCTGGCAACCCTGCGCTCTCACCCTGAGATTCATCTAGCGGATTTTGCTCGGTAGAGGCTCCAGAGGAGGAAGAAGAAGGGTCAGTATTGTTGGCCACGCATGAGAGGGTAGAAGCAGGTAGTCCGGGTCCTGCAACTCGACCCGTGAAATTCGACTGCTTACTAGCGCACTAGTAACTGAGTGACGGGTACTCAGGGCCGCTCGATTCGCGTCGAATCAAACCGCGATAGGCATCCTGAGCGCTCGCCCCTTCGTGACAGACGGCAAAAACCTCGGAGGCAATCGCCATCTCCACTCCGTATTCCTCAGCGAGTTCCATTACCACTCGGCTGGTCTTGACTCCCTCGGCCACCATGTTCATATCGGCGATGATCTCGTCGATACTGCGCCCCTGACCTAGTTGCTCGCCCACAAAGCGATTCCGGCTCTGCTGGGACATGCAGGTAGCAAGTAGGTCTCCCATTCCAGCCAACCCGGCAAAGGTCGCGAACTGTCCGCCCATCGCTTCACCGAGTCGCGACAGTTCAGCTAGACCGCGAGTGATCACCGCTGACTTCGTGTTGTCTCCAGCTCCAAGACCATCAGCCATTCCTGCTGCGATGGCAATCACATTCTTGAGCGCGCCGGCTACCTCACATCCGATCACATCAGGGTTCGTGTAAATCCGAAACAGATTCATATGAAAGATGCGTTGCAGACAATCAGCTACGACAGGGTCAGGGGTAGCAATGACGGCAGCAGCGGCGTGGCCAGCCAGAATTTCCTTGGCAAGATTCGGTCCTGTCAGAACTGCAGCTGGATGTCCGGGCAGCACTTCGTTAATAAGTTGAGTCATGCGCAGCCGGGTGCCCTGCTCTAGGCCCTTCGTCAGTGAGACGATCGGAACCCAAGCACGAACATGCGGGGCTACCAGTTCTAAAGCAGAGCGAAACCCTTGTGAGGGAACTCCCATAACAATCACATCGGCTTGCTCCACAGCTTCGGCCAAGTCAGTCGTGGACCTCAGCGCCGGATGCAGTTTGTAGCCGGGTAGATAGCGCTCGTTGGAATGCTGCTCGTTGATCTCGGCTGCGAGTTCACTCCTGCGCGCCCATAACACTGTCGGAACTTGGTGGGCCGCAAGGTGGGCCACCGTGGTGCCCCAAGATCCGCCGCCGATGACTGCTACAGAAATATCCACCGCCAGACTCTAGGTCGAACGGTTCTTCGGATGAAGAGTCGAACTGCTCCAAGTTGCGCCTTTGCTGCTGTGATCTGGCCAAGCCTGTGACTCCGCTGCAGCTCAGGCCACTCATCGAATGCCTACACTAAGCGAGTGCCGTCAGCGACCTCCTCCTGTGTGCTCATTCCCGTCAAAGCGTTTTCACAGGCCAAGCTGCGCCTAGCTTCTGTGCTCAGCAATCTTGAGCGTGCTGAACTTGCTCGAGCCATGGCTGGCATCGTGGTGAGTTCCTCGGCGCCGCTTCCAACCTTTGTTGTCTGCGAGGATGAGGAGGTAGCAAGTTGGGCAGAGTCAGTCGGGGCGAAGGTTCAGTGGACTCCTGGGCGAGACCTCAATGGCGCAGTTCAAGAAGCAGTTGATCGTCTTCAGGCACAAAGTATGCAGCGAGTTGTTGTGTGCCATGCGGATCTGCCATTTGCCCGAAACCTTGCTGCTCTCGCACTTGCCGACCCGAACGAAGTAATTCTGGTGGCAGATCGACGTTCTCAAGGCACCAACGTGATCTCGGTTCCTACTGGATGCGGATTTACCTTTTCATACGGTGCTGGTTCATTCGCTCGCCACCAACAGGAGGCCACAGAGCAAGGGCTTAGCCTGCGTGTCGAGCAGTCTGCATCTCTCAGTTGGGATGTTGACGAACCCGAGGACTTGCAGGTACCCGACGGCTTCGAGGGGAGTTCTCCTCTGCTTGCACAGGGCAGGATCTCGGCAGCGAACCTCTCGTTGGCGCCACCGCAGACTGAAAGGCAGCAAACAGAATGAACGACAGCAACAGGGTGGATGCACAGCAACTTTTCACTGGGCCAGCAGGCGAACGGATCACCATCGACTTGCCTCCACCAAAGTCGGCTTTAGTGATCGTCGCGCACCCGGACGATGCAGAGTTTCATTGCGGAGCCACGCTTGCAAAGTGGGCGCGTGCAGGCTGCACCGTGCATCACTTAGTGCTAACCGACGGGTCGAAGGGAACTTGGGACCGAGGCATGGATCAGTCTGTACTTGTTGAAGTACGCAAGGCGGAACAGCGCACAGCGGCAACCATTTTGGGAGGAACAGGAGTGGTGTTCCTCGGGAAGATTGATGGCGAACTGAATTCCGACCGAGAGACCCGTGCGCAGGTGTCTGCAATTATTCGCCGGCTCAAGCCCGAAGTCATCTTGGGTCATGACCCGTGGAAGCGTTACCGACTTCACCCAGATCACGCTGCCGCCGGCCGGCTCTGCATTGAAGGAATCGTGGCGGCTCGCGATCCCTTCTTTCATCCCGAGCAACTCGTGGACGGAATCACGCCTCATCGCCCGGAGGCGTTACTCCTCTTCGAACCCGATCAGCCCAACCATGCTGAGACGATTTCTAAGCAAGATCTACAGCTTCAAATTGACGCTCTACTAGCCCATGAGAGCCAGATCGAGACCACTCATCTGTACAAGTCCGCTGCTGCTGACCCACTTCAGCAGTTCCGAATAGAACAGCTCGAACGACATGAGCGCTTAGGTCAGTGGGCCTCTGTGCCCCTTGCTCAGCAGTTTCACTTGCTCACCGAACAGCTTTAGCGCTGCAGGCGCGCTCTGTTCTGTCCTGCGGTGCACTTGTTCGAGTCGTTGCAGTCAGTGCGTTCTGCTAGCCCGGAAGCGTTGTTGAACTTTCGCTGCTTGCTGGCTGATCACCGGAGGATTCATCAGCCGCACCACCTTCTAAGACCGTGGTGGGTGACCCTTCGGGTGAAACCGTAGAAGGAATGCTTGTCGCACTGGCCCCACCAAGGGCAAAGTTCTCGGGAGCAACTCGCAGAAGGATCTTCTTCTCAAGGTCGCGCAGCAGCGACTTTTGTGGAGCAGCTGGTCCCAGATAATCCGTTGCCACGATGACGTCGCCTATTGCCATCATCGACCAGACCTGCACATTGGAACCATCGCTTGCAACAAATCTTCGTGAGACCTGGTCCGTGATCGGGTCTTCGCCGAGACCCGGCTTGATCTCTACCTGGAGTCGATTTCCTGCCAAGTCTGTTCGATAGAACTGATCGCACTTACTCAGTGCCTTGCTGACCGAATCTATGTATTCAGTGGCCGACTGCCAATCCTCAACTCGCACAGCTTCAGAGATCAGAACTGAGGAGTCCGCCGGCTTTGCAAACACGGCTGTGATCTTGGGCGAAACCTCAGTGGGTAGTTCGACGGTCTCTCCACAAAAATCAGATCCGAGCAGGCCGAATGAGCTCAGCGCCGGGTCCCCAGCTTCCCAGCCCACTGCAAGATCATTCTGGGCAGTGAGCGCAAGCTCGGGGTCCACTTTGCCGGCCAATCTCGCCTGATCAAGGCGCACCGCATCGGAGTCTTGGAACTGAATGCGACTCACGGGGTATCCGGCGGCAAGGCCGAGTCCAACCCCCGTCGCAACAATGACTAGCGCAAGCAGCAAGAATCTTCCGCCCTGCTTACCGAGATGCTTGGATGCGGCTGCAAAGTTCACGGCTCTACCTTGTCTGATTCAGCGGTTGTCCCGTCGCTCGAGTTGCCCCCAAAGCGCTGTTCCCACTCCTCCAACTGCTCGGCAGGCAATTTAGCAAAGAGCAACCCGGGCGACTTGATGGTATCGCCGGGCTGCAGATGGTTCCGGCTTGCTAGGTCCGCTTTGAGTCGAAGGTCCTCCCAGTTCACAGTGGGGAATGCCCCCTGCAATTTGGCAGCGGCAGCAGGAACAAATGGTTCAGAGGCCACAGCGCATACGACTAGTAACTCAAGTGCCGTTCGAAGGGTGCAAGCAGTTCGAGCCGGGTCAACCTTGATGGTCTTCCAAGGCTCACGAGTCTCTAGGTAGCCGTTTCCGAGTGACCACAGTGCTCGGAGCGAAGCAGCAGCTTTTCTGAACTCAAGCGCATCAAGGAAGCCCAAGTACTCCTCGAGTCGTTGCTGGACTGCCGCTGAAAGCTCGGCTTCTTCCGTTTCTGGTTCTCCGCCATCCGGCACGCAACTCTCGAAGTGTCGCTCGACTTGGGTGACAGTTCGGTTCACTAGGTTTCCAAAAGTGCCGACGAGTTCTTTGTTTACTGCCGATCCAAACAACTCCCAGGTAAAGCTTGAGTCGTCTGACTCTGGAGCGTTGGACATCAGGTACCAGCGCCAGTAATCAGCGGGAAGCAACTCAAGCGCATCCGACATAAAGACTCCCCGGTGATCCGAGGTTGAGAACTTGCCGCCGTAGTAGGTCAGCCAATTAAAAGACTTGAGCCTATCGACCAACTTCCAAGGCTCGCCCGACCCCAAAAGCGTGGCGGGAAAACTCAGGGTGTGGAACGGAACGTTGTCCTTGCCCATGAACTGGGTGTACTCCACCTGGTCGGCGCCAGAATCGAGGCGCCACCAGGAGTCAAACTCGGCTTGTGGGTCCTCACCACCGCACCCTGCATCGGCCCATTCGCGAACAGCCGCTAGATAGCCAATCGGGGCATCAAACCAGACGTACCAAACCTTGCCAGCTACCTCTGGGAAGTCATCTGGATCAACGGGGATACCCCAGGCCAAGTCTCTGGTAATCCCACGGTCACGCAAACCCTCATCGAGCCATTTGTATGCAATGGAGCGGGTCTGAGACGGCCAAGAGTCTTTGGTATCAACCCACTCGCGAATGCGATCAGCTAGAGCTTCTTGCCGCAGGAAAACATGGTTACTACTGCGGACTTCAAGATCTGCTGATCCAGAGATGGCAGACCTAGGGTCGATCAGATCAACTGGTTCAAGAGGCTTGCCACAGCTCTCGCACTGATCACCCCTTGCCCGTTCATAACCACAATTTGGGCAGGTTCCCACCACATATCGATCGGGTAGGAACCTTTGGTCTGTAAGCGAATAGACCTGTTCAGTAGATCGGATTTCGCAGAACCCCTCTGAGCGCAGCCTGCGGGCGAAGTGATTGGTTAGTTCATAGTTCTGCGGCCGAGAGGTGCGGCCAAACCAGTCCCAAGACAGCCCGAACTGTTCGCAGAGTTCTCGCTGCACCTCGTGCTGTTCGGCGCAATACTCATCTACTGCTTGGCCTGCGGCGGCAGCTGCCAGTTCGGCTGGCGTTCCGTGCTCGTCCGTCGCGCAAACAAAGAGCACTTCTTCGCCAGATTGCCGCAGGTAACGCGCATACACGTCGGCGGGCAGCATCGACCCCACCAAGTTTCCAAGGTGCTTCACGCCGTTGATATATGGCAGGGCACTAGTTATCAGATGACGTGGCACAGAAGCTCCAGAGTGGTTTGCAGCTCCGATCGTACCGGGCCGACTCTTGCTGCCTAGGGCAATGCCCTGAGAGAGGAGGAAGAGTTCCGTGTCTCAGTGCACCTCTACCATGGTCATCATGAGCGCTCCCCCACCCTCACAGTGGTACGGCCTGGATATAGAGACCGACACAACTATCAACGGTCTCGATGCCAGAGTGGCCGCTATCGTCGCAGTGGCGGTGTCAACAGACGAAGAAGACTTCGTTCTGCTCGGTGAGGAACTGAACATTCTGAGGGACCTTGAGGAACTCATTTCCTCTCTCAGTCCAGGGGTGCTCATCACTTGGAATGGCAACTCCTTCGACATGCCATTCATCGCAGAGCGCGCCGCCCAAGCAGGAGTGCCGCTGGGGCTGCGGTTTGGGCCGCTTGAGCCCACGGGTTG
Organism: Actinobacteria bacterium IMCC26207; assembly: GCA_001025035.1. Taxonomy (GTDB): domain Bacteria; phylum Actinomycetota; class Acidimicrobiia; order Acidimicrobiales; family Microtrichaceae; genus IMCC26207. Next base: position 25,045 of record LCZK01000010.1, on the reverse strand, counting down.
GTCAAGGGGCCGCCACCATCGTCCATACACCTGCAGCTGGGGCGAGCATCGCCATCTGGATGGCTATCAGCTCTACCGCTCAGACTTGGGCCGACAATTCAAGATCTCCTGCGGTCTGAAGTCCCTGTCCCGCATGCTCGGATTAGAGCCAGTCGAGGTTGATCGCACTCAGATCCACTTACTCAGCGATCGTGAAATGCAGGAATACGTAGCTAGCGATGCGCGCCTCGCCAGAGAACTCGTGGCGCGACGCATGCCGCTCGCGTACGAGTCTTGCGATCATTTTGTGCCTGCGCGCTGACTGCTCACAAGCTCGATCGCGGCTCACAGGCTCTAGCGGTAGATGTGCGGGGACTCCTCCCCTCGTCCAGCACTTCAGCTTGGCAGCGATTTCTGTCAGGCTGGCTCTGCAGGGTTAGACCCACCCCATGGGCCTCGAACAGCGGCATCTCTAGGGGACCCATGCACCGATCCAGCATTCACCAGCTTGGCAATATGGCAAGCGCACGCGATTACATCGAGTTGATCTCGCTTGAGGAAGAATTCATGCTGTATGGATTCGAGCCCAACCCTGAGTTCCTGAGTGTGCACGTTGCGCCCTTTCCAGAAGATTCCCGCACTCCCGGGGCCGGACTCTTCGGCATGTATTTGCCTGATTCCTGGCAGGCAGTTGGCATCTTGCTCAGCGGTAGGGCGACTCACCCAGAAACGCACGAGGTACTCAGCATCGATGCGCGAGTCCGCGTTGTCGTGACCCGCTCAGGCGAAACCTGCACCCAACTCTTCATTGACGGAAACATGTTGACTGAGCCACTGGGCAACACACTCTCGGAGCAGTCACTCCCCGAATCCACCGAAGATCCAATACATCCCGCTCAGGGGCTTCTGACCGACTGCCTTCATCGCATGCTCGGCCTCCCCTCGCTCGGAACTGCTCCCTGCTTAGGGGAACTCGTAGTCGGACTGTGGCTGAACGATCTTCTGCAGAGGGCCATGAGTCTGGACGATCTCGACTGGGACTCAGCCGTTGCACTTCACCCCGGCGAACCGGGAGAGCCAGGGCTCGGCCCCGTTGCACCCTCAATCGAGACCATTACCGAGGCCACGTTTCGCGCTGCGGGCCAACTCAATTGGGAGCGCATGCGACAGCGAGCGGCAGTTGGGGAATTTCAAGCGACGGCTCTTGCACCAGAAGAAGCAGAGTGGATGGACGCAACCATGTTTGGTCGTTGGGTGACGAGTGCGATTCCAGACCCCGATGCAGTACTTCGGACGCTTCGGCGCCTTGGCGCCGATCAGATCTCGGAAAATATCACTCAGGTTCTGCACTCCATTCGACAGGGCAGAGTAATTATTGAGTGAACAATTCCTAAGGTGGCCAACTCCCGCTCGGCTTGGATCTAGCTTGGTGTAGAAGTAGGGCTGTTCAGGAGTACTGCTCCTGTACGACTCGTCCCCACCCCGTCACGTTTCCGCAACAACATGCAAGGCTGAGACTCATGAGCGCTGTCGCCTTTGACCAAGTCACCAAAAAATTTGGAGACACCGTTGCTGTTGACGAGTTCTCGTTGCAGATTGCCGACGGTGAGTTCATGGTGTTGCTCGGACCGTCAGGTTGCGGCAAGTCAACGGCACTGCGAATGATCGCAGGACTCGAAGAGATTTCGAGTGGAATCCTGACCATTGGCGAGCGAGTCGTGAACCATATTCCGCCCCGCGAGCGAGACATAGCGATGGTCTTTCAGAGCTACGCGCTCTATCCCCATATGTCAGTCGAGAACAATATTGAATCGCCCCTCGTTGCAAATAAGCGGGCGAAGGTAGATGCAACCGAGCGCACCCGGCGAGTCCACGAGGCAGCCGAAACCCTTGGCCTAACCGAGTACCTCGCCCGCAAGCCTGGAGAACTCTCGGGTGGTCAACGGCAGCGGGTGGCCTTGGCCCGAGCCATTGTGCGACGCCCCGAGGTGTTCTTGATGGATGAACCGCTCTCCAACCTCGACGCCAAGCTGCGCACCCAGACTCGCCTCGAACTCGTGGACCTGCACCGTCGCTTGGGAACCACCTTCGTCTACGTCACCCACGACCAAGTCGAAGCCATGACCATGGCCGATCGAATTGCTGTCATTAGTGACGGAAGAATCCAACAGGTGGGCGCCCCACAGGATGTCTACGAGAAGCCTGCCAACTTGTTTGTAGCCAGCTTTATTGGCAGCCCACCTATGAACACCATTCTCGGCACACTTCAAGGGGCCACCGAGAATGCAGCGGCTTCAGTGCTGACAGCCGAGGGAACTCTGGCGATCGGCCACCCCGGCTCGGCCCAACCCGGTACGGAATTGGTCTTGGGAATCCGCCCGGAACACCTGCATGCGACGGACCCAGTCGATGCACCCGGTGCAGTACGAGCAACAATCCAAAACATTGAGTTGCTGGGCCATGAGCGTCATGTGATTTGTACAGTTGGTGCCACCCAGATGACCGTTCGCCAGCCGAACGATGCCCCTCCTCTAGCCATTGGTCAAGCAGTGTCTTTGCATGCTGACCCCGCTGAAGTGCACTTGTTCGACCCCGTCTCGACTGAGCGACTCAATTGAACACATCACCGCTCAACCCCACCGAACAAGCACAAGGTGAGTCAGCGCAGGTAACCACGGTTTCAGCCCCTGCCAAGGCTCAGACTCGACGCTTCGGCAACAAGGTCCGAGACGCAGGTCTTGCCTATCTCTTCTTGCTTCCGGCCCTGATCATTTTCGGCGTCTTTGCCTACTACCCGCTCTACCGCTTGTTCTGGTACGCCACACATACGCAATCAAGATTCCGAAATAAACCGGCTAGCTATGTGGGGCTAGAACAACTCAAAGCGTCACTGACAAGCAACGACTTTATTAGCGGGCTGACTCACTCTGGGCTCTACATGTTGTACACCGTGCCGTTGGGGTTGCTGCTTGGAGTGATGCTCGCTGTCTCAACTCACCGCCGCCTGAAGGGAATCAAAGTCTTTCAGACGATCTTCTCTTCCACTGTTGCGTCCTCAGTAGCGGTTGCCTCAGTGGTGTTCATCACCTTGGTAAACCCAGAGATTGGCTACTTCAAGAATGTCCCATGGCTGAGCCTGCGCAACCCGACCTCGGCACTGTTTGCCGTCTCGCTCTCCTCTGTCTGGCAGAACCTAGGCCTGACCTTCATCGTGGTACTCGCAGCACTACAGACTGTCCCGGATGAACTCATTGAGGCAGCGACCCTCGATGGCTACGGAGCAATCCGAAGGTTCTGGCGAATCACCGTGCCGCTCATTTCGCCGGCGCTTCTCTTTTTGGGAATCGTGCTTGTCGTCAGTGCACTGCAGGCCTTTGCGCAGATCGAGATTCTGACCGGTGGTGGACCGAGCGGAGCAACAGAAACCCTGCTGTTCAAGATTGCGGACCCGCGCGGCATAAGACCGCTCGGCGTTCGAGCCTCCTACTCTCTTGGCCTTTTTGTTCTGACCGCAATTGTGGCCGGGGCGCAATACTCGATCATGTCGAAGCGGGTGCACTATGGCGACTGACCCCACGGTCTCAGCGGCGAACGAGCAGAATCGCTTGAACCAAACAGCCGAGAAGATTGTTGACCCGCTCGTCCCGGCACCCTATGACAACGACAAAGCCGTACAGTCGCCGCGCAGTGGGTTGCGCAACGCAGTCGCCACCACCACCACCTATCTGGTGCTGACAGCGCTCTCTGTGATCGTGCTGTTCCCGATCTACATGTTGTTGTTACGTGCACTGTCCAGCCCGCTCAAATACATATCTGCGGGCCAACCTCTGTACCCCGTCTCGATTGAGTGGGATGTATTCAATCGGGCATTCGGCCAAGCGAGCCTGGGGCGCTCTATGGGGCTGTCCTTCGTGGTCACGTTCGTGATCGTGATTGCGCAAGTACTCACCTCTGTTCTAGCTGCCTATGCCTTTGCCTTTCTTGAATTCCCCTTGAAGAAGCTGGCTTTTGTTCTGGTCATCGGAACCTTGCTGCTACCGATTGAAGTCACCCTGATTGCGAATGTGGAAATCATTCGCAAGCTGCACCTACTCAACTCGGTACCTGGTTTGACCTTTCCGTTCCTTGTCACCGCAATCGGTATTTTCCTGATTCGCCAAGGGTTTTTAGGCATTCCAAGAGACCTGCGAGATGCCTCTGAGCTCGACGGCTACGGCCACCTGCGCTTTCTGTTCAAAGTCGCCATGCCCATGAGTAAGGCCATTATTGGCAGCTTTATCGTGATTGCATTCCTTGGCGCTTGGAATCAGTACGTCTGGCCTCGATTCGCAACAGATCGCGGAGCTTGGCAAACGGTTCAGGTCGCTTTGCGCACCATTGGTTCAGAAAATCCAGGTGAACTGAACTTGGGATTTGCTGCCGCTATCGTGGCTTCCCTACCGCTGCTCGCACTGCTCATCTTCTTCCAGCGGCAAATTGTTCGTGGCCTGACTGCCGGAGCAGTCAAAGGCTGAGTAAGTCGCCCTGTTCTGACTTGGCAGATTACTTTTTACGCCGACTACTTCTTACGCAGGATCTCACACCATCCCCTACCCCTAAGGGAATTATGAAAAACAACCTGATTCGCCCAGCCATTGCGATAGCAGTTTTGGCAGTTCTCAGTGTGTCATGTAGCAGCGGGTCCGACGGAGCGAGCGAATCCGCTACGAGTGACCAGAGCAGCACGACAGCATTAGAGGCGAATCCCGCCAACTGCCCCGTCAAGGCCCTTGATTCGGCTAGCAAGCCAGTTGAGCTGACGGTTTGGCACCCGTATAACGCTCTGACCAAGGAATCCCTCGAAAAGGCTGCAACGGCCTATAACGCGTCACAATCCGAGGTGCGGGTCTCAGTTGAAGCTCAGGGTACCTATGAAGAGCTCCTCAAGAAATACGAGGAGAGCCTCGGCGACCCTTCCACACTCCCCGACCTTGTCTTCGCCGAGGACACCACCTTGCAATTCATGATTGATTCCGGTTCTGTCATTCCTGCCGCTGACTGCATCGCAGCCGACCCTGCCGCTGGGCAGTTCTACAAGGAACTCCTCCCGGCTGTAAGGAACGCCTTTAGCTCTCAGGGCCAACTCTGGCCTGGGGCCTTTGGCGTCTCTATGCCCATCATGTATGTCAACAATGCTCACCTAGCTGCAGCAGGGCTAAGCCCAACAGCACTTCCCACCACTCTGGACGAAGTGCGTACCGCGGCCGAAAAGATCAAGGCCGCACAGATTCCCGGCGTGGAGTTCCCAGTGGTCATGGAACTGTACGGCTGGTACCCCGAAAACTGGCTCACTGGCGTACAGCAAGAAATTGTTGACCAGGGCAACGGCCACAAGGGGCGTGCAACGAAATCCGAAATGAAGAACGAGTACACCACCGAAATCCTTGACTGGATGCAAGGGATGCAACAGGACGGCCTCCTCAAGGCCTACCCGTATGCAGCGGGAATCGACCAGTTCTTGGCAATGGGAAACCAGAGTTCCTCGATTCTGATCGACGGGTCACGGGCCATAACGACAGTCAACGCAATCGTCCAGAATTCCTATACCGGCGACGCAGTCGAGGGTGCAGGCTCAGTAGATAGCGCTGCGCTTGCGGGCCTTGACCTTGGTGTCGGGCTAGTTCCCGGCTTGAAAGCAGCCGGCCAAGGGACAGTTTGGGGATCGGCCGCCTATCTAGTGGCCGGGCCCGAAGATGCCAAGATCGCCGCCGGTTGGGACTTCATGAAGTTCTTCAACTCAACTCCAGTTCAGGTGGATTGGACCTTGCAAGGCTCGTACTTGCCGGTGTCCACCGCAGTTCAAGAAGATCCAATCATCGTGGACTACTTTGCCAACGACCCAGCCGGCAAGTGGCTTGGCGTTGCCAACCAGCAGTTGCTCGGCCTGGATCCAGACTTTCCTGGCCCCGTGATCGGGCCGTACAACCAGTACCGATCTGGAATCCACACGATGCTCGAAGGTGTCGTCCTTGGCGGGAAAGACCCCGCAACGGCGCTGTCAGAGTTCAACACAAAGTTCCAGTCAGATCTGGATACGTATGCCAAAGAGGTCGCCGGCTAGCCCCAAAGTCAGTCCTAGCAAGCAGAGTTCACCATCTGTTTGCGCAGAACCTGCATGCGCGGCCCGCCCGGCAACTAACTTGGTGGTTTGCTACTAGGTGCCGTGAATCAAACACGGCCCTGAGGTGCCTCAAGCACAGGAGAACTGCCAGATGCAGAATCAGCCCACTACTCGCCCGCTCAGTTCCTCGGCGCCTCGGCAGGTCCGACCCAAACATCGAACACAACTCGGTGCAGCGCTGCTCCTAGTGCTCGCTCTGTTCGCGCTGGCCTGCAGTAACTTTGACGGTGAATCTGGGTCAGGCAACACAAGCAAGGGCGATGCCTCGCTGTGCCCCGTTGCTGCGCTCGATGATGCCGCCGGGCCAGTCAAGATCACCATTTGGCATGCATGGATCGGACTGACTGCAAAGACTCTTCAAAGCATTGCGGACTCGTACAACAAGAGTCAGACCAAAGTGGTGCTCCAAGTAGAGGCTCAAGGGACCTACGAGGAACTACTGAAGAAGTACCAAGACGCTCTCGGCGATCCGGCTTCGCTGCCCGATATTGTGCTGAGCGAAGACACCACTACGCAGTTCATGATTGATTCGGAGTCAATCGTTCCCGCCCAAGATTGCATCGCTGCCGATGACTCAGCGGCCGCCATCTACAAGAATATTCTCCCAGCCGTCATCAGTGGCTACACCGTTGATGATGTTCTCTGGCCTGCTGCATTCTCGGTGAGCCAGCCCGTGCTCTACGTCAATCAGGCTCACTTGGCCGCTGCAGGAGTGGACTCGACCCCAACTGCGCTGCCCAAAACCCTGGCTGAACTGCGGGCCACAGCGGAAAGAATTAAAGCGGCAAATATCCCCGGAGTCGAGCAACCACTCGTCTTACGGGTTGACTCTTGGTACCTCGAGCAGGCCCTCGCTGGCATTGAGCAACCCGTGGTCAACAACAGCAACGGCCGCTCTAGCTTGGCTACAGAGTCAGACCTAATCAGCGATCCAACAACCGAAGTCTTTCAGTGGTTCCAATCCATGCAGAAGGATGGCCTACTCAAAGCAGTCCCCTACTCGGACTCATTTGGGCAACTCTTCGCCATGGCGCTTCAGACTTCCTCCATGCTGATTGATACCTCCACTGCAATCACCTCGGTGAACGCAGCAATCGAGGGAACGCTTACGAATGAAGATGTTGGTGCTACCAACTTGGGTATTGATCTCTCAGCAGTCAAATTCGACACGCTCAAAATTGGAGTCGGCCTCAACCCCGGCCTAAAAGAAGCCGGAGTTGGCCAGATCGGTGGCGCAGGGTGGTACATGGTCAACGGCGAAGATGACGCATCGATTGCAGCCGCGTGGGACTTCATGAAGTACTTCAACGAGACCCCTCAGCAGGTCCGCTGGACTCTTGAAGGCTCGTACCTGCCAGTATCAGAGTCCGCACGTGAAGACCCTGCCCTGCTTGCTGCATTCACAGCCACGCAGCGCGGTCAATGGCTCTCGGTTGCCTCAGATGGTCTCGTGAACCTAGATCCCGAGTTCCCCGGACCAGTGATTGGACCGTATAACGAGTTCCGCGCAATCACACGCGGAGCTCTCGAGAAGGTCACAACAGGTGGTGGTGACGTCACCGCGACGATCAAGACTGCCAACTCCGAGTTCCAAGCGGCCTTGGATCAGTACGCCAGTGAGGTTGGCGGCTAAATAAGGTTCAGTCTGCGACTCATATCGCTGCAGAACCTGCCCTCAGGGTCTGCAGCGTTACGAACCTGCCGCCACTCATCAAGGCGCGGATACATTTCGGGCACTAGTTCCGGGCGGACTCGGCTGTCTTTGGCCAAGTAGACCCGCCCCTCGGCGGCCACCACAAGCTCATCGAGCTCATCGAGTAAGCGATCAAGGTTGGCAGCAACTGGAATATCGAGCGCCAGCGTCCAACCCTTAGTTGGGAAGGACAGAGGTGCAATATTGCCCGGACCAAAGCGCTTGAGCACGGCAAGGAACGAAGATGCTCCTGCAGCAGAAAGGCGCTCGACTGTGGTTCGAACCACATCAGTTGCCTCGTCAGGAACCGCAAACTGCCATTGCAAAAACCCGCGCTGCCCGTAGAGCCGGTTCCAATCCTCAATCATGTCGAGAGGATGGAAGAATGCCTCGATGCTCGAGATGTGGTCACGCTTCAGCTTCGGGGCCTTGCGATACCACAGCTCGTTGAATGCACGAATACTGAGTCGATTGAGAAGCCCAGAGGGAAACAAGTCCGGGGGTGAAATCAGCTGATGCGGCGAATATTTATAGGGGTCATCGCGGCCAGCGGCTAGCGCCTCTTCACGAGTAGCAAAGCGTCCCCGCTCCAGAATCGAACGCCCCATATTCTCACCCGTTGCAATCAGATCGATCCAAGCGACTGAGTAGTCGTAGTACTCATCACCCTCTCGCATGAGCGTCATGACGCCATCAAGGTCATCGGTGCGGTCGGTGTCGACCACCACAAAGCTTGACCCAATGGGCGTCATCTGGATGGTTGCGTCCACCACAATGCCCGTCAGTCCCATGCCGCCGATCGTTGCCCAGAACAACTCCGGTTCTTGCGAGGGGGAGAGCTCACGGATAGCTCCGAGCCCATCGACCAAACGAAGAGACAGCACATGGCTTCCCCAAGAGCCTTTGATGTGATGATTCTTTCCGTGAATATCGGCAGCGATTGCTCCGCCCACTGTCACTGACCGCGTCCCAGGGGTCACCGGCACAAACATGCCGAGCGGAACAAACCACTTCATCAGTTCGTCCAGGCTGGTTCCCGCCAGTGCACGCACCTGCGAGCGTTCTAGGTCAACCTCGATTATTCCGGATCGTGCCGGTCCATCGAGTACCAGTCCACCCGCATTTTGAGCGCAGTCCCCGTACCCGCGGCCAAGACCTCGAGCGATGATTCCTCGACCGTTCGCAGCCTGAACCGCCTGCAGGACCTGCTCACTCGTGCGTGCATGAACCAAGTCCGCAAGCGTCGGAGAGGTTCGCCCCCAGCCGGCAAGCAGTTTCGATTCGATCTCCAACTCGGAGGAGGTCACCCGTAGATCCCGATGGCTAACAGAACCACCCAGATCACGCCCATCACCTGCATCAGCCGGTCATGCAGGATGACATCCTCCGGCGCTGAACCCTTGCCCTGATCGACCAACAGTGCGTACTGAAGAACTGCAATCAAGAAAGGAATGATGGATAGCTGTGCCCAAGGGGAAGCATCGGTGAGGTCAGCATGCTCCACTGCCCAAAGGCAATAACTGATAACGAGCGCTGCGACGGACACTGCCCGAAGGAACCCTAGGTACTCAAGGCTGTATGCCCCGAGTGTTGGCCGAAGCTCCGCTGCACGGTCTCCAAGTTCTTTCTTCTCTGCGAAGCGCTTCGCCGAAGCAATAAACAGCGATCCAAAGAGCGAGATGATCAAGAACCAGTCAGAAACGTCAACCTCGGCAGCGTAGGCACCACCTAGGAGTCGAAGAATGAAACCCGCCGAAAGGATCACCAGATCCAGAATTGGTATGGCCTTTAAGAACAGCGAGTAGCTCGTGGTGAGCACAGCATAAATAGCAACCACCATGGTGATCTGAGGATTGTCGAGCCATGCAACGCCAAGGCCGCCGACAAAGAGCACCACTGCCATTGCAATGCCCAAAGGGATTGGCACAACACCGGCAGCGATTGGTCGATTGCATTTCGTCGGATGCTGGCGGTCCGATTCAACATCAAGGATGTCGTTCAGCAAGTAGGTGGCAGAGGACACCATGCAGAAAGCAATAAATCCAATGATGGTGAGTTTGAGCCGGTAGGGCTCAGTAATCACTCCAGCTGCGGCCGGTGCAACAAAGACGAGAACGTTCTTCGGCCACTGTTTTGGCCGACATGCCTTGAGCATGCCCACAGGCAAACTGGTTTTTTCAGGCGTCTTGGTCAACTGTTCTGCCACGACGCCCCTTTCCGGCCTAGATCATGATGAGCCCGTGCGCCCGGTGAGCACACGCCTTAGTATCGCTTGCGTTTGAGCATACAGAGACTCCATGTCTTTTCGGAATCTTTGAGGTTGCGAGAGGGGAAACCCCCGATATTCAAGATGAGCTATCTCAGCGGGGCAGGCCCGGAAGAACTACCAGGCCCACAAGAACTCCAAGCTGCGCCGCAGTGGGGGGAGACCCAAGTTCGCTGAACCATGCCGGAGGGCCGACCTGCCACCACGCAAAACTCTCGGCAAAATCGCCGCACCCACTCGAAAAGTCTGCGCCGCCAGGTCCAACAAACCAAGGGACTCCAGAACCAACCTTTCGAGCAGACATCCAGGCTCTCCGGTCGCCATCGTCAAAGAAGGTCAAGTCGACTGCATGACCAAGTTCGTGAGCCACGACGTGAGCCAGACTCGTAGGAGTATCGCCATCGCGCAGGTATACCTCGATTCGGCGATCATCGGGGTAGGTCATGCCGCGGTAACCAGTCCGTGAGCCAAGAAAACGCAGTTCCCAACCCTTCAAGGAGTTCTGCCAGTCATACTCGATGAGCCCTAGCGCCTGAGAAGCCAGTACACGTTCCTGGGAGGATGCCAGATTCTCTACTGCTTGAGCCGCTCCAGGCTCTATGACGGGCGGCGCGGGCTGGGTTGGAGTTGGCAGATCAGGAGTTGTTGAGGGTTCAGCTGCACCGCCAGACTCCACCCTTCCTAGCGACAGGCTGCTTGGCGGCGACTCCTGAATTTCAGTCACCGGGGAAGGCTGAATGACGACAGGATCCTGCACGAGTCCGGGGTACTCAGCTACATCGGATGCAGGCAGTTCGGCCGGCATATTCCCTAAGGCAGCTTGCGAGTTGGAGGAATCTTGACTGATTGCTTGGCTGGGATAGTTACCAATTTGAGAGGTGACTTCTACGGTGCCAGCCTGCGATCCACTGGCGTTACACGCGCCAAGCAGACATGTCGCGCAGGCGACAGGAACGAGCAACGCTCGAATCGCTCTGACAGGGATTCCAGAACTCAACACCGGCCCGAGGCTAGCCCTATCCACCTAGGGCAGTTCAGCAAGAGCAATCGCCAAGGCCCTGCGCACGGACTCCTCAGAGCAGTCCTTCAGGCTGCGGCCCTGAGCCGCTCGAAACAGGCGGTCATTTACTGCTCTCCCAATACCTGCTGATTGCGTTGGACGCACGAGCAACAGCTTTGCATCTGTTGCATCAGCCTCACGCAGCAATTGATACAGGTTGCGAGCCGCTTCAATCTGGTCCTGAGGAATCTCCACACTCAGTGCCGTCACACCTTTGTCGCCAAGAGCCTGCAGAATTTGCTGAGTCAGCGACTCATCCCCCTCGACAAGCAGCAGTGGCGTCAGGGGTGAGTAATGACGCAGGAACTGTCCTGGCGCGGGTGCATTCGTTGTCTCTGCAGTAATCACTCGGTCCGCATAGGTGATCTCACCGAGCACCTCACTCAACTCCTCCAACGTAACCCCACCCGGACGCAACAATTTTGGCACGGGTCCCGAGAGGTCAACCACTGTTGACTCAACTCCCAATGTGGTTGGGCCGCCATCCAATAGCAGGTCATACTGCCCGGCGAGTTCACTCACTACATGAGCAGCGCTACTGGGACTGATTCGACCAAAACGATTTGCTGATGGCGCTGCAACTGCGAATCCGGTTTCAAGCAGCAAGGCCTGAGCCACCGGATGCGAAGGAATTCGCACTGCAACTGTCGCTTGGGAAGCAGTTATGAGGTCAAGAACATCTGGGTGGCGAGGAAGCACCAATGTGAGTGGTCCGGGCCAGAATCGGGCCGCTAACTCTGCTGCGTCCTCGGGAAACTCCGAGACCAGCTCGTGCACCTGCTCGACCCGAGCAACATGGAGAATGAGCGGATCTGTCAGTGGCCGCCCCTTTGCCAAGAACACATCAGAAATTGCTTTCGGATTGCTGGCCCGAGCACCAAGGCCGTAAACGGTTTCAGTTGGAAAGGCCACCAAAGCGCCGCTGTCAAGTAGTTCAGCCGCGTACCGAATGACATCGGGCTCAGGGGACTCTGTACTCACCTGACGGTATTCGGCCAAGCGGCTTTGATCAGCGCTGGGATTCGAGAACCCCTCCGAACGAGCAGACATCTCCCCATTGTGACTCACCGCAAAGGTCCGGGCTACCCGATTGGCATGACCGGTCCAGCTAGATTTGGCAGATGCCAAGCACTCAGTCGACGCTCGCTAGGCGGAGCATGCTCGTGAAGGTCCTGCTGCTCATCGGACTGAGCCTCTTCGCCGGACTGATCAGCGCCCCGCCTGCCGGAGCGAAAGACCCAAACGACGCACAGCCGGGACAACGCCTGCCGACCCGAGGCCCCGTGAAATCCAGCTCGGTACCAAAGGCCGAGCGCGACGTGAATCTTGTGGATGGCCTACTCAGGGGTGTCCCCATCGTCGAGGGCGACTTCGCCGACCCCTTTGCTCTTGCCGAGCCAGACGCGCTGTACATCTACGCAACGAATACCGTCGATGCAAATATTCCGGTCATTCGGATCCGGAAGAACCAACTCTTCAAGGCTCAATACCTTGGCGATGCGCTTCCCACACTGCCCTCGTGGACCGTCAAGGGGTTTCAATGGGCACCCTCAGTCTGGGCGGCTCCGGGTGACAGCTTTGTGATGTACTACACCACCCCGTCCTCAGGGGGACTCGGAAACAAGCAGTGCATCTCCCGCGCTACGAGCACCGATCCGGCGGGACCATTCGTGGATAACTCGACCGAAGCATTTATCTGTCCTCTCAGCGAGGGCGGAGCAATCGATGCCTCCATCTTTGTTGACACCGACGATGTCCTCTATTTGATCTGGAAGAGCGACGGAAACTGCTGCAACTTGCCCACAGTGATCTACTCGCAGCCGCTCACTTCAGATGGGCTGAGCGTGGCAGGACCGCCAGTGGAGTTGATAACGGCAAGCCAACCATGGGAAGACAACCTTGTAGAAGGCCCCTCGATGATTCGAAAGGGCGCCACCTATTACCTGTTCTACTCAGCTAACCAGTGGGATACGACTGACTACGCAATCGGCGCTGCTACCTGCACCTCGGTATCTGGTCCGTGTACCAAGCCAGAAGAGAAGCCGTGGATGGATTCCGGTACTTTCTCGAAAGGACCAGGCGGTCAAGAGTTCTTCGAGTCTGCAGGTAAACCCGGAGTGTGGATGGTGCATCACGGTTGGCTGCCAAATCAGGCCGGTACGCCTGGGGGGCAGCGCCGGCTCTACCTTGACAAACTCGGATTCCAACAAGGCGACACACTCCCCACCCGCACTGGCAAAGCAGCCGCCGCTGAGGCACTCGTTCAGGACGCCTTGATTGTAGGACTCGTCTTGGCAGCGATTATCGGCCTCTGGTTCCTGGTGAGGTCGCTGCTACGTCGGCGTAAACAAAAATCAGCTGCCTGAAGCTGGCGAGACAAAGCGAATATCATGCGAACGCAGATAGGTATGCAGCCCGGCATCTTGCACGGGAAGCAAATGCGCAGCAGAACCTGACTCGTTGTAGTGCGCGTGCCAGAGGCCTGGCGGCGTCACGAAGGCTCCACCCGACTCCCAGTCCACTCGAGTTGGTCTTTCAATCTCCCCCTCGGCATTCACCGTCGCCCCTACAAGGGTGTAGCACCCTGGCTCGCACTGCACGATCAAGTCGAGCGCCACTGACTGGTGACGGTGCGGCTTCTGGACTGCGCCGATTGGCAACAGCCCAAACATGGCCCACAGCACATGAGTAATGGTGAGTGTTTGAGTCTGCGGCGAGGTACCGAGCAAAACGCTCAGCCGATTCCGATCCATGGCTCGCGGATCGCTAGCAATGAGATCTAGTTCGTGACGAATTCGTTCAGCAGGAAACCTGGTCAGAGAGAAGCGACTCGAAGTAGGTGCCACTCCCAAGTAATGCATAAGCGGTTCATCCGTCACCCAATACAAAACGGCTCGCTGCTCAGCTGAATGAACCACCGAGGCAGACATCGGCAGCACAAATACATCCCCCTCAGCCCAGCGAAGTTCCTGCCCCTCAATTTCGCTTTTTCCTGAACCCGAAAGCACATAGAACAACTGAGAGGTTGCCAACGCGTCGGTGCTCGAGGACTGCCCCGCTTGAATCAGAACAAAGGCGGCTTGCAAAGCAGGGCTCGTCGCAGGCCATGGCGTGTTGAGCTCAGTAGAGAGGTCAAGCACTTCAACAGTGGTGTCCGCCCCGCTATGCAGAGCGGCAGAGAAGGTTCTGATGGGAACCTTCGATGTGATGCCGGCACCGATGGGGTTCGCCGCACGCGAATACTCAAAGTACTGAGCATCTCCTGTCCAATCGGCCTCGGCTTCACCCACCCGAAGACCACCTGACGCTTCGCTACCTAAGTTGTTCACTTTTGTGACACCAGGCCCCGGTCGTCAACAAACGGGTTCACACGGGTCGAGGTAACAAAAACGTTCCACATAAGCTCTCCCCCCACACAGCCATATCAGGTGCACCGGGAAGACCAAGGCTGCGAAGCTCCTCGGCCACCGAAGATGATCCCAGTTCCATCTGGACCAAGCTAGGAGAAATCACTCCGGCGCCGAGTTCGATTGTGAGCGGCAATTCCGTTGGAACCCCGTTGAGATACGAGAACGTGACCGTCTCGGTCGATGTAGGAACCTCGGTAGTTTGCACGCGAGGCAAGGTCAATTTCATGGTGGGCTCGCCGCCCATCGACAGCTCAATGACAACCGAGTCCTCGGTGTACACGAAACTCAGGTCCTCAACAGTCTTTGGCAGGCCAAGGACCTGATTCCCAGCCTTCATGGTGAACTCTTGATCCACGGGCATGCGGTAGACAAAGGCACCGACTCGCTCAGGCTGACCAGTCGGATACGCCAGCAATCCAAAGTTCACCTCGTTGTAGTCGCCCCAAGGATTCTGCACGTAGTCAACGACAGCCAGCAGAAACATTGCAGATCCTGGAGCCACCTCGAACACTTCAAACCCATCTCCCGGGATGAGGGCCTGAGCAGCGTCAAGAGGAACGGTGTAGGTCAACGTTGCCTGATGCATCTCGTCAACCACCATCGGAAAGTCGATGGATATCCCATCAATTTCTCCCCAGTGATGAGTAGTGGCAGCATTAGATGAGTTCATTTAGCACTCCAGATAGTCAACGTTGCCCGAATCGTACCGGGCCAGAGGAGTATCTCATGACCGTGATATTGATCGTTTCTCTAGTGGGCGTTGTCGCAATTGGGATCTTTGCGTTCGTTCGATCAGCCAAAGACAGCACCACCAAGAAGACCGGAAGCAAGTAGCACCAAGCCGCCCTCACCCAGTTCTGCCCGACGGTGCGCCCGCCGCCCATTACCATCGATCTGATGAGCCCCGCCGCCCAACCGACAATGCCACAGCAGAAAAATGGGCAGATCTCAGGCGACCTCTACGAGTGCGAGCAACGACTCAGCGAATCCCTTCAGAAGCTGTCCTGTGTAGTCGTGGCATTCTCTGGAGGCGTGGATTCAGCACTTCTGGCTTACTCTGCCCTTGCTTGCCTCAGACCGGACAAGGTGCTCGCCGTGACCGCTGACTCAGACTCACTTGCACAAGGTGAACTCGAGCACTGCCGCACTACTGCTGCGCTGTGGGGATTGCCTTGGCTTTCCGTGCAGACCCGGGAAATCACCAACCCTGCGTACCTCGTCAATGGCGCAGACCGCTGTTTCTGGTGCAAAGACGCTCTCATGGATGCCCTCAACCCCGTTGCCATCCAGCGACGGGCCAGCGTGGTTCTCGGAGTCAACGTTGACGACCTTGGAGACCATCGCCCCGGCCAGCTTGCAGCTCAAGAACGCGGAGCACTGTTTCCGCTCGTAGAAGCCGGACTCGACAAAGCGAGCATCCGTGCGCTCGCTTTGCACTACGGGCTTGAGGTTTGGGATCGTCCCGCTATGCCTTGTCTTGCGTCTCGCATTCCCTACGGCACGGCTGTGAGCGTTGCGTTGCTTCGTAGCGTTGACCGGGCCGAGGCAGCTGTGCGTGGTTTCGGTTTCAGCGATGTAAGAGTTCGCCATTATGGCGAGACAGCACGAATCGAAGTACCCGTGTCAGAGCTGGCAGCCGCCGTCGCTCAGTCTGAACAACTTGTGGCCGCTCTGACAGCCTTGGGGTTTAGCTACGTCACCTTGGATCTTGCTGGATTGAGATCCGGCAATCTGAACCAAGCCGTCTTGCCTATAGGCAGCTCGATATGAGCAGCACAGGTCAGAGGGAACCTTCAAAAGTGGAGGACCTCGGCCACAGCAAAATCGATGTTGACCGCATGCGAAGACTAGGCATTCCCGAGGCAGTCTTCGCTGCCGGGAAAACTGTGGATCAGTGCGTCGAGATTGTCTCTCGCCTGCTTGAGCAAACCAATCACCCCGTGGTTGTTACCCGCAGCACCGCTGAGCAGCGATCCGCATTACGTCGCCTTGCCCCTCAGTCAATGCAATCAAACACTCTGAGCTGGCAACACAGCTCAGCTATGGCCGTAAATCCGGTTGTCATTGTTTCTGGTGGAACCTCTGATGAGTCAGTAGTTGACGAAGCCCAAGTCACCCTGCACGCCCTCGGTGCACCAACCAAAGTCGTTCAAGATGTCGGGGTCGCTGGATTGCACCGACTCTTAGATTCTCTTGAAGGTATCTCTGAGGCCTCGGTAGTAATCGTGGTAGCCGGCATGGAAGGTTCGCTCAGCACGGTGTTAACTGGCCTAGTGCCAAACCCAATCATCGCGGTGCCAACCTCTGTGGGATATGGCAGCAGCTTGGAAGGCGTCACTGCCATGTTGTCTGCCATGGCTTCTTGCGCTCCGGGCATGAGCGTGGTGGGAATCGACAACGGCTACGGCGCAGCCTGCGCTGCCATGCGGATTCTGAATCTGAGTTCTGAGTGCACTCCGCCGATACTCTCCAAACAGAAACCGGGTACTGAATGACTTCCTCGCTATGGATCAACCCTGCGTTGGGTGTGGCCGGCGATATGGTGCTCGGCTCACTCTTCGACCTTGGCGCCGATCAGGCATGGGTCCGGTCCCAGCTTGCAGCAGTTGAACTCCCCGGCTGGTCTTTGGAGGTTTCCCCCACTCACCGTCGAGGCCTAGTTGCCACAGCAGTAGATGTGCAGGTTCTGAGTCATGATCATCACCGGCCCTGGTCCCAGATTGATGCCATGTTGAGCAGTGCAGCGCTTGACCCTCGAGTAGCAGAGGGCGCTCGAAAGAGCTTCTGGCTGCTTGGGACAGCTGAGGCCAAGGTGCATGGCATAGCGCTTGATGAGGTTCATTTTCATGAGGTCGGCGCAGTGGATGCCATCATCGATATTTTGGGTTCCTGGGCAGCGCTGGTTTCACTCGGAGTGACGCAAGTTCATTCGGGACCCATTGGCTTGGGAACGGCCACGCAAACTATGGCCCATGGAATCATTCCGGTGCCTGCCCCTGCCACCCTCGAACTGTTAGTTGGCATTCCTACTGTTCCGGTTGATTGGGATTCAGAAACTGCCACCCCCACGGGAGTTGCGCTGCTTGCCGCAATGGTTGACACCTGGGGGAACATCCCAGCTGGGATTATCGAACGAACAGGGCGCGGCGCAGGGAGCAAAGACCCCGATTCCCATGCCAATGTGGTCACTGCAGTGCTCCTCGACACTTCGCCGCCAGTGGTCACCGCGTCGCTCGTTGCAAATGATGCGTCGAGCAGCCCCGCAGCTCATCAGGAACCAGCAGGGGAATGGTTCACCTCAACGATGATCGAGACCAACCTTGACGACATCACTCCCGAGATTCTTGGGCATGTGGTGAGCGAGCTCATAGCCCTTGGGGCCGATGATGCTTGGGTTACCCCAATCGCCATGAAGAAGTCCCGCTCGGCGCATCAGCTGAGTGTGCTCTGCACACCAGAGCTTGCCCCTCAGATTGTTGAGTTCATCACGAGCGAAACCGCGACTCTTGGGTTTCGCCAGTGGGACCTCACCAAACGTGAACTCCCCCGCACGATGCACACCATCGACCTTCATGGCTACCCCGTGCGGATCAAGGTTGGGCCCCACGGCGCAAAGCCCGAGCACGAAGATCTTGTCGCAGCATCTCAGGGCCTAGGTAAGGCCGTTCGGCAACTGAGCATCGAAGCGCTTTTCACTTGGAAATCCGCGCAGGATTGAACTCTCTGCGGACTGCTACCTTGGCCGCATGCAAACCTGGACCATCATCGGAGAATCCGCAAGCGCTAACGGTGGCACGGGATCAAACCCGATGCTGGCGCTTCAGGATTTGGCCAAGGTCACCGGCTGGCAGCAAAAACCCGAGGGATGGTGCCGGGGAACCGAATGCATTCCGGCCTCGTTCATTGGCGAGGCTGCGCATGCGAGTCATCTCAGCGCTGCCAAAGTCGGCGAAGCCCTTGGTGCAGCAGTAGCTACAGATCAGAAGCACCGAATTGCAGTCATCGGAACTCGGGTCGATGCATCTTCGGCACTTAGCTCTGGCCAAGCACCCGAGGTGAGTCTGCTCGGAGTCGATGGTGTTCAGCACGGGCTCTTTGATGGGGCAGAAGGTAAGACGATGGTCGTGGCTTTTTCTAGCTGGTGCGGCTGCCGATACGACCTTCCCGGATGGAATGCGCTCAAGAATGAGCTTGCCGGTTCCTCATTCAACGTGGTCGCTGTGGCCATTGATGAGTCCCTTGCGGATGTGCTGCCTTGGGCCGAAGATATTGATTATCCAGTGTTGGTAGATACCGACCGCAGGTTTGCTGACACGTACGGCCTTACAAACGTCCCCACTGTGTTCTGGCTCGATGAGCAACGCCGCATCGTCCGACAGCCATCAGCTGAATTCTCCGATGATCAGTTCACCGAGATTCACGGGGTGGCGTCGGGGCCACATCTAGATGCGGTGCGCAATTGGGTCCTCAACGAGGAACTCCCCTCAGTCGAGGATCAGCCCACCGCTCAGATTGGCGAGTTGACTGCTGCGCAGCGACAGGCTCGAACCGAGTTTCGCTTGGCGCTCGAATTGCACCGACTTGGTTTTCTCGAAGCGGCTCGTGCACGAGTAGCGCTTGCTGATCAGCTCGCACCGGATGACTTCACGATTTGGCGCGCTGGTATGAAACTGATTGGCGAGGACCCATTCGGAGCCGAGTTCTTTGATCGCTATACCGAGTGGCAGCAGCGACACGGCGGCCCATTGCAGGTTCTCGAATCCGAAACGTGAGCCCGGTTGAGGACTTGGGCGATTGGGGCCCGCTCCTAGCCGCTCAGCTAGATGAGCCCTACTGGGCTGGGTTGCAAACATTTCTTGCCGCCGAGCGCTCGGCACACCAAGTGTTTCCGCCAGCCGAGCAAGTCTTTGCGGCGTTCCAGCGGACACCGCCCACTCAGGTCAAGGTGGTCATTCTTGGTCAAGACCCCTATCACGGCCCGGGGCAGGCTCACGGCTTGTGCTTCTCGGTCCCCGAGAATGTGGCGCTACCTCCCTCATTACGCAACATTTTCAAAGAACTGCAGGCCGACCAAGGGACTCCCGCTCCAAGGCACGGAAGTCTCGTCTCTTGGGCAGACCAAGGAGTCCTGTTGCTCAATACCACCCTGACCGTTCGCTCGGGTGAAGCGGGATCGCATCAGGGTCAGGGATGGGAACAGTTCACTGACCAGGTCATTGTTAGCGTCAACTCGTTCGCCGACCCGGTGGTATTCATCTTGTGGGGAGCTGCCGCTCGAAAGAAGCGAGCCATGATCGACCAGCAACGCCACCACGTCATTGAATCCGCTCACCCGTCACCACTCTCTGCATACAGAGGATTCTTTGGATCGTCCCCCTTCTCTCAGGCCAACGCAGCACTCATCGCTGCTGGCCGAAGCCCGATCGACTGGACCCTTCCAAGCGCCTGAACCGCTATCGGCAGGGGCTACTCGGGTGCGATGCAGCACCAACCGCGTGAGACGAGTTCGTTAGCCATGACCTCAGACTCGATCCGAGTTGCAACCTCTTCTTCTCGAGCTTTTCGTTTCTTGATGGCACGAGCCTGCGCTGCTGCACTCTGAGGGACCTCCGCCCCAGTAGTTTTGCTGCTCCCAACCTGGGCCGAGTCGGCAGCCACCTCGGCACTCTGGGCAGCGGCCGGAGTTGCCGACCTGCTTGGCCTGCTGCTGGCAGTCCTGCTGGCCGCTTTGGCTGCAGCGGGTACGGCTGGCTTCTTGGAGGAGGCTCTGCTCGTCGTCGATGGCAATGGCTCGGCCGAGACCACGGACTCAGCCTCGAGCCGTTCAATAAGTTCAGATGCTTCGCCACTTGAAAACTTGCCAGCAGCTTGGCGTTGCGTCAGGCCAAACGGGTGTCTCGCCTCTTTGAAGGAGTCAAAGCCTCTCTCGGCTAGGAGTTCAGCCAATCTGTTGAGTTGTTGGACTGCGGCCGGAGGCCCAGATGCTTGGCCAAAGGCCATGGTTACTCCTGTATGTACGGTGATTCTTAGGGAGGGGGAAGCACGAATTCTCTAGATCTCCAAACAAGTTAGCGACTAGCAGTGACAACTTGGGTACTCATCTCGTTGACTCGGCCCTCCGCTCACCTCTGGGACAATTCGGGGTACCGTCAGCAGGTGAGCCTTGACGTTGGACAACTGCGTGCCGATACTCCAGGGTGCGAAGAGATCATTCACCTGAATAATGCTGGAGCGGCCCTGTCTCCTCGGTCAGTGACCAATGCTGTCACAGACCATCTACGCCTTGAATCACAACTAGGTGGCTACGAAGCCGCCGAGACAGCAGCCGACAAGATCATGCACACCCGCTCTTCAATCGCTCAGCTGCTCAGCGTTGACGCAGCAGATATTGCACTCACCCACAGCGACACCTCGGCTTGGACAAAGGCCTTTTGGGGCCTCGCACTTGCTGGTTGGTTTAGCTCTGGCGGAACCGTCCTGGTCGACAGTGGCGTGTACAACAGCCACTACTTTGCATTGCTTCAGGCTCAGCAGTTGTTCGATCTGCAGATTGAACTCATGCAGCTCAACGAGGACGGATCCCTCAACCTTGACGATCTTGATTCACGCTTGGACTCCTCGACCAAAATGGTCACAGCCACTCATGTAGGTACCCACAAAGGTGCGGTATCTGATGTCGCTCAGATCGGTGCGCGTACCAGAGCACTTGGAATTCCCTTCTTTCTTGACGCATGTCAGTCGGCTGGCCAGCTCCCACTCAACCTCAGCAGCATTCAGTGCGATGTGGCGACGGGAACCGGCAGAAAGTTTTTGCGCGGCCCCCGTGGCACGGGCTGGCTGTTCGTGCGTGAAGAGTGGGCAGAGCGAATGCAACCACCGGGGATCGATGGTTCTTCAGCTACCTGGACCAGCTTGAGCAGCTTTGAGCTCTTGCCCCGAGCCGAACGCTTCCAAGAGTTCGAGTACCCAATCGCAGCGCAGATAGGTCTAGGTGTTGCGGTGAGCTACGCCCTCGAGTTGGGGATTGAGGCGATCGCGAATCGGATTTCTGGTCTCTCAGCAAAATTGCGAACAGGTCTGCAACAAGCGGGAGCCAAGGTTCACGATGGCCCCGGGCCGCAGTCAGGCATTGTCTCGTTCACGTTGCCCAACGTTGACTGCGATTATCTGGCGGGCCAGTTAAAATTGGCTGGCATCAACCTGTCCGTGACTCGGGCCGCCTGGACTCGCTTTGACATGGGCCAGCGTGGTCTCGAGGCGGCAGTTCGTGCATCCCCCCACGTCTACAACACCGAAGCCGAGATTGACTACCTCGTGAATCAGGTTGCTGCTTCATAGAACTGCGAGTGGGGCTAGCTCTGCGCAGTGTTATGGCTGCCATGTGACAGCCTCTCGGGACTCCACAGAGCCCTGTCGGAACAGATGCTTCCCAGTGCATCCTTTCCTGCTCCGGCCCCATGGGCTTTCAGCTTGAGGTGATAAACCCATTGCGAGAGCTAGCGAAGCGTGCTCAACTGGAAGTTCTTCACAAATCAATAAATGATCACCCTCTCCGAATCTTGTGTTGCCGTTGCCGAATGTGTGCCCATCCACAGAAGGATTCAACAAATGTTCACTACCGAAACGAAGCCAGAGCAAGGGTCGCTGCGAATCCGCGGATACTTGCGAAGGTCAGTGGCCGCAACGGCTCTCGCTTGTGGCGTTGCCCTGCTCCTCACGCCGGCACTCGCAATCGCTGCCGAAGGTGACGCTGCCGCCCCCGCTACCACATTGGCAACTCCTTCGAAGATTTCGGTGGTCGAGACCCCAGACCCTGAACAAGGGCCGTGCCTTCCGTTTTGGCTCTCTTTGAGTGTTCGAGTCTCCTCCTCAGCAAACAACTTCGTGCTTACAGTGATTGCCTCGGCCCCTTTGTGCGAGCCCTCAGAGGC
Organism: Actinobacteria bacterium IMCC26207; assembly: GCA_001025035.1. GTDB lineage: Bacteria > Actinomycetota > Acidimicrobiia > Acidimicrobiales > Microtrichaceae > IMCC26207. Next base: position 2,546 of record LCZK01000010.1, on the reverse strand, counting down.
AACGGCAGTGATCTACTCCATGCCTGGCAACGGCGTAGCTTGGCCACAACAACTCGCCGAGGCGCAGAAGTTCACCATTTCTCAAGCGGGCACCACCGTGATCACCTTCTCCAAGGATTGCCTACCCGTGCAGTTTGATGTTGTGACAGGGGCAACTCCGCCAACGATACGACCCACGGGACCTTGGCCTGGTCCGATGTTGTTCCCCCTAGACACAGCAACAGCACAGCAGTATTGGGGATTCCCCTGCCCGCCTCCGACAACTGCTTCGACTACTACAACTTCAACCACCACGACCACGACCACCGTTCCCGTGAGTGTTCTACCCGCCACGACTGTAGTAGAACCGACGGCTGCAGTTCTTGCTGCGACCCAGAACCGTGAGCCACCCGAGCAAGAACTCGCGTTTACCGGATCAACCTCAAACCTGCTCGCCGCTGCTGGCTTGAGCCTGATCCTGATGGGATCCCTTCTGCTCCTCGTAGCAAGACGCCCGGCTAACGAGAACTAACAACTCAGGGTTGGAGTTCCTGAGCTAGGAGCGACCTAGCTCCAAGGGGAGCAAAATCTGGCAACGGTTCATGGCCGAGATCAGTGGATTCTGAACTCTGAGCAGTGTCGGCTAAAGTGACGCTCGCATGCTTCGGGATGCCATCACCTTCGGGGGTGGTGTAATCGGTAACACAACTGGTTCTGGTCCAGTTATTGGGGGTTCGAGTCCTCCCCCCCGAGCTAGCAAGCCAGCAACAAGATCTCTGGAGCAATCCAGGGTGCATAGGCCCCCATCGTCTAGCGGCCTAGGACTCCACCCTCTCAAGGTGGCGGCACGGGTTCGAATCCCGTTGGGGGTACTCAAACGAATCCCCTGCAAACGCAGGGGATTCAGCGGCTTTTGGGTAGCAGATGGCGCAGCGCGAGGGTTTTGGAGTCGCGTTGATCACCACTCGCGAACACCCACCTGAGCCGTGAGAAGACGAGTTTCGTAATGGCGGGGAGCGGGTTCATTGCACCGGCGACGGTATCGGGCAACTGGCTGAGAACCTCAGAATCATGGGGTAGACGAATTTGCGGCGCCGTCACCCTCAGCAGAGTCTGCTCGGCGAGATCGGCGGGCAATTCTGGAACCGGGCAGCGGGGGCTGAACTGTACGTATACGGGCTTGGTCCGGAACCCCTAGCGCTCGGCGAAGTCGCCTCGATTCCCAATGGCGAACCAACTTTCATTCTTCACAGGTCTGGTGTGACGCTCGGCTCTGATGCGCGGACTGCCTCGACGACCCGCCGTGCCGCGAGGAGCAATTCCTCTGCCTCATCGGGGGCCAAGTCTGGGAGATCAGCGGCATATCGTCCGTCGATCACCCATGGGTCGAGGATGTCGAGATCGTCGACATCGACTCTCGGTGCGCTAGCGGTTGGGTAGCGAGAAAGCAGTTGGTTCAGTCCGTGAATTCTCGGCGCTCCGAGCAGCGCAGCGAACAAGCCCGCCTTGAGAGCCTTCTCCGCCGCTTGTTGAGCGAGGAATCCGGCGATACGCAACGCTGCGGAACCGTCGGCGATTAAGACCCGCGCCGCTGCGAGGTCCTCTTCGGCGAGAGCGAACCAGCGCTGGGCCGGTGTCGGCTCGTTAGGCGGCAACGCGCTCATACACCGCTACACCATGCTGGGCTGGTTCGTACTCGGTCGTGCCCGGCCTCGCTGAGTTGCGCTCGAAGTCGGCGATACTCGTGACGAGAAGATCATGTGGTGCGGCGACGCCCCGCGTGACGCGCCGCATCTCAACCATCGTGCGGCGACGATCAGCCATTGGTGCATCGTCCAACACGACGAGAAGATCAATGTCGGAATCCGGTCCGTCCGATTCTGTTGCGAGTGAGCCGAACAGGATGATGCTGACTGGATCGAACTCCGCGACCAAGGTAGCGACGAGAACGTCGGTCCATGCGCGAAGCGAGCGCCCTTCCCAAAATGCGTGGTTGTCCTGCACCGCGTACGTCGCCTGCTTCACAGAATGATGATACCGGTCATGCACAGGTTGGCGGTGATGGCGCAAATTCCGCGTCGACGTTGATGGCTACACGACCACTCGCTGAGCTTGACGGCCTTGGACGGTCGTTCCCACGGAATCGGAGGTGAGCCAACGCGCCTAAGAGCGGCTCGGAATGCAATCTCAAGGTGGCGGCACGGGTTCGAATCCCGTTGGGGGGGGTACTCAAACGAATCCCCGGCAATCGCAGGGAATTCAGCGCGTCTAGCCAAGCCCGGCTGTTCCGTCTTATGCCCGTTCACTCAACCGCAGACTCTTGCGCTATGGGTGGTTTTTTGGTGTTTTGGGTTGTGTCAGTTGTTGTGTCAGTGGGGTGGGTTTGGGGTGGGGTTTTGTTTGTACTGATTTGTCGGTGTGGTGTCAAGGGTTTGTGGTTCGTGTAGGCCGTTTGGCCTAGTTTGTGGCTGTTTTAGGGTGTTTTTACCCTGTTGTGTTGTGTCACAGGGTGGTCATAATGGTGTCTGCGTTACGGCTTTTGAAGCCGAATTTCACAGGGTTGTGTT
>LCZK01000009.1 GCA_001025035.1 Actinobacteria bacterium IMCC26207 | reverse complement strand
CACCAGTCCTGCTGGGGCGGTAATGGTGCGAACGCGACCTGCTGGGTCGTAGGTGAGCGTGCTTTGGGCTCGGGGGTCGTTCTCACCGAGACCATCAACTACTCCAGCAGCGGTCGCGGCTGTTGCTAAGGGTTGGCGGACACGCCCGATACGCCCTGATATGTCCCAACCCAAATCGGTGACCTGAGCAGACATCCCCTCACCCGCATACGACACCAACCGGCCGATTTGTGGGCCAGAACCCGTTGCAACATACGACACGGTGGTTCTCGCACCGCTCCATAACGTGGATGCACACAACATCCCAGCAGGCACCTCAATAAACCCGGGGGCGGGGGTGGCGCATTGTGGGGACGGGGCGTAATGAAACAGGATTTGTTGACCGCTCACTGAGTCCGTCACATGGTCCAAACGCCCATCCACCCATGCTTGTTGTAGTACTGGTGAACCATCAGCCCACACACCCGTCGGATACACCGTTACCCGTTGCGCGACGTTCGCTGCGGGGAACGAGGTCACAATCTGATTTGTGTTCGTCACTGTCCAACCGCCACCGGTGTTCGCGTTGAGCGTCGCGTACATCCCAGCAGGCCAATTGTCATGGGCGCCTAACTCCGCGACGAACACACCCGCTGGGGAGCGTTCAAAGGTCACCGCCCACCCATCCCACGCGGTTAACAACGCCATCGACCCGCCACGGGTGAGCGTCAAAGATTTCCAACGCGACCCGACACTTGATGGGGCTAGTTCCCAATGATTCGGAACGCCTATTTGTCGTTCGTTTGTTGGCCGCCACAACAACGAAAACCCTGCGGTGCCTGCAAGGGTTGACAAACCCGGTGACGCCCAACTCACCACTGGTTCACCCGTTGTTTCAGTCGCGCCAATACCAGCGAATGACCACAGTTTCTGTTGTGCGGAACGCTGCAAATCAACAAGAAGATGCCGCCCGGCCATCACCACCGTGCGCTGATTCGCATCATCAAGCACCGATACCCGATACGCCTGACGGGGGGCCAACGTGCCGCGCTCGACACGCCAACGCGCCATCCGATTCGTAACAACTACCCGAGGCGACAACGTGACGCGCCCATCAACAAGAGATTCGATCTGGAATCGCACCGCACCAACAGCAACATCATCAATTTCAAGAGTCGGAACCGTTGACGTTGCAACACCCATCGACCTCAACGGCACCACCACACCCTCAAGCGGCACAAACAACGGCCCCGACCCAGGCGAAACACCCAACGCCGGCAACAACTCCGCGTTCCAACCCTCACCAGCGCCAACAGAGCGCACAGCACCAGCAGCACCAACAGCACCCGGCAACACACCAGCTAACAACAACACCGACAACCCAACAGCACACCCAACCACACAACGCCGAACACCACTACCGCGCTCACCACTAGGCCGCATAATCTGTTGCATCACAAAACACTCCTCATTCAGAAACCGGATCAAACCAACAGTCAGCTTCAACAGCACCGTTTTTTAGTTGAAGTTTTCCAACGAAATATCTAGCTGTGTGTTACCGCCAACTGAAGCCACACCAACCCGGCAACGCGGATGAGCGCCAGGTCCGGTAATGCGACACGCACGTGCCGGATCCTCGACAGGACGCCACCGGCCAGTGGTGGGTTCGCCGACAAATTCGAACTGCAAATCAACACCAACAAGTTGGTTCGTGTACTGCCCAGCACCCGTGATCCGGTAATTCAAATGAATATGCGTGTTCTCGGCGCTCAACGGACGCAACCCACCCCACTGGCCAACCGGCGCCGCCGCAAGAGCCTCGTCGTACGGTGCGATCGAACGAGCCGAGTTCACCTCACCGTTCGCCAATCTTGTGTCCGGGGTCACCCCACGCTGATCAACAATTGCTTGGCCCCACTGCTTATTAGCTAACACCAGGCGATGCGGCAAAAAGTTCGTGACGTTTACCATCACTGTCTCATTCGTCAACTCGAAATTAAACCGAGTCCAACGCTGAGGCCCCTGGATACTCGTATGACGACACGCCACATACCGACTCGAATTCTCACACGACTGAGTCACCGCAGACCGATAAAACACCCGACCACGAGACGTCACCGCAGCATTCGGATCACGCTGCAAAACCGCTTCCTGCATCGGCCGGTTCGCCGGCAGAACCTGCGGATCGTTAACCCGTTCAACCTGTGTTGTGATCTCAGTCTGACAACCATGCGTGTTCGGCCACGCAACACGACACCGGTATGCCATCCACCCAAGCCCGGCCTGCAACTGCGCCACAGGCTGAACGCTCCCTAGGGCTTAAGCCTCAGACCTGCCACTATTAACACCGGACGCAGCAGGCCGGCCATAAAAAGCCAAACCGGAAGCGTTGTTCACCACACCCGGCCTCGCAAACCCCCTAGTTGCGTTCACGACCGTCACACAAGCCGCATAGTTCCCGGACTCAGAGCCACACCCAGCCTCCACGCCCGGAGGAATCACCGGAGGAGACGCACCAACAGGCGGAACAACAGCAAACACCACACCCAACAAGGCCGCTACAACCACAACCGCACCAAAAGACTTCCGCACAACAATCTCCTTGAACCGTAGAAACAACCGAATGCCAAGTTCCGCAAACACCCACACTCGAACAGGGCTTTGCCGGAAAGTTATTTACATTCTACGGAAAGAAAATTGGACTTTTTGTCCAAATATCTGAAAGTAAGCGGATTCATAAGGATGCAGGTGTGATGCCGCTGTAGGTTATCGCTTATGTCTTCCGAAGTCGAAAATCATGTAGGAAAATCCCCAATCGCAGTCATCATCAACGGACCGAGTTCCTCAGGGAAGTCCACTCTGTCGAAAGCGCTTCTTGAGCGACTCACTGACCTAGCCGACGGAGACCCCAAAGCAGCGTTCGTCCCCGTGGCGTTCGACGACATGCTTGTGCTGGTCTCCGACAAGTTGTACCCAATCAACTTTGTGAAGCTTCAAGACGGTGACCTTTCCCGCCTGATTTCTCGTGAGCCAAACGATGGGCGTGCTGCTTGGGAGTACGCAGATGAAAGCGAAGAGCAAGGCAAGCATGGGGGGAGTCCTCGAGTGCGTCTTGTTCTGAGTCCGTTTGTTCGCAATCTGGTCAGCGGAGTTCATCGCGGCTGGGGCGCTCATCTTGAACTGGGAACAAATCTAGTCATCGATCATTTTCTTCAAGACAGTGACTGGTGCGAAGAGATGTTGGAAGTCCTAGATGCGACGGGGTGTCGCAAGTTCTTTGTGGGTGTCTACTGCGCGGTTGAAGAACTGGAACGACGTGAGGTTTCCCGCTCTGACGGCCAACTCGAGGTTCGGCCGCTGGGTCTTGCTCGTCGAGGCGACGAACTCGTTCATAGCCATGGACTCGACTACGACGTGATTGTTCACTCAGATGTGGAGTCAACCGAGGAGTCGGTGGAGTCCATCCTGTCCGCAATGCGAAGCGGTGGGTACCTGTAAGCCATCGGCTCAGGCAGGACCCTCCACAGTCCATGCGACGGCGCCTTCGGTCTCTCGTGTTCTGAAGAGACTGGCAACCTTTTCCCACAGGTCCATCGCCGTTGAAAGAATCCAGTACTTCTTCGACACGGCTTTGCTGATTTTGCTGAACTCAGCGCGGTCGGTCACGACCCTGCCTGTCCCGAGAAAGCGGGGGGCGTCGTCGGCGACACGTCCTTGAAAGTCGCACGGAGCGACCTCAATGCGAGCAGTGTGACGAAGGCGCTTCACCTTGCCAGACTCGGGTCCGGTGGTACACGCCCACCCGTCCATATGCTGCACGGTCCAGATGGGGGTGGTGACGGGGTCGCCGTTGCGGCGAAACGTGGTCAGCGCCACGTATTTTGCGGCATCAAGTGCAGAGGTATCCGGGGCGGTCACGAAAGAAGTCTGTCAGGGTTGTTCAGGGCCTGCTCGACTGAACGTAAACGGTGGTAGGTCCCGGCAGTCGCCGAACATGGCAGGATTGCGACCTGAGCAGCGCAACTCTGCATGCAAGCAGGATGAGTAAGGAGTCTCCATGAGTACGGGCAAGGAACGAGTACGAACCGTTGCCCGATGGGCGCTCGGCATTGTGTTGTGCGTGGCGGGCGTTGGTCACCTGACTGCTCAGCGGATCGAGTTTCAAGCACAGGTTCCGTCTTGGTTCCCCATTGACGCCGATGTTGTTGTGGTGGTCTCGGGCGTGGTCGAGGTGCTTTTGGGTCTTGCACTCATCTTCGCCGGCAGCCGCATCTTTCCAGAAGGGAGCGTGGCCAAGGTGGGCCTGGTTGTAGCGGCGTTCTTCATTGTGATCTTCCCCGGCAATATTGCTCAGTTCATAGATGGACGGTCAGCGTTTGGTTTAGATACCAACGCGGAGCGCTTCATCAGACTGTGGTTCCAGCCGGTGTTAGTTCTGTGGGCGCTGTGGTCAACAGGCGGCTGGACTTGGTTGCGTGACTGGCTGCGCACAAAGCGCGCCGCATGAGCGAACCGACTGTCAGGTTCTCGGCCGGTGGTCCTGAAGTTGCTCCGTTAGGAATGGGAGCGTCTTCTTGGGGCAACCCGGTCTGGGGTATGGGTACCTACGACCAGGATCTGTCCGAGGTGACCATCGCCGAAGCCTTAGACGCTTCGATCGCAGCGGGGGTGGCGCTGATCGATACCGCCGCAGGTTACGGAAACGGAGAGAGTGAGCGGATCATCGGTCGGCTCTTGGCGGCAGACCCAGAGCGCCAAAAGCGGGTCATCATCGCCAGCAAGTTCATGCCGATGCCCTGGAAGCTTGACGTGCGCGTTGCGCTGCGTCGGTCACTTGAGGGGTCATTAGACCGGCTCGGGCTCGACTCGGTTGAGCTGTATCAGATCCACGGTCCCATCAGCCTGCGCAGCCACAAGGTGCTTGCCGCTGCGTTGGCATCGGCAGTCAAAGATGGTCACGCTCAGGCAGTCGGTGTCTGCAACTTCTCGGTCAAAGAGATGACGCAGATGCAGCGGGCGCTCGGCGAGCACGGGGTGTCGCTGGCATCGAATCAGATTGAGTTCTCGCTGCTGCGGCGTCGGCCCGAGACTTCGGGCCTGATTGAGACGTGCCACGAGATGGGCATTGTTCCGCTGGCCTACTCGCCTATGGGTCAGGGCCGACTCACGGGCAAGTACTCGGCTGCCTCGCCCCCTCAGGGAAGGCGCCGGTTTGGGGCACACCCGATGGAACACATAGAGGCCGTGCTTGAGTTGGTCCGACGCGTCGGCGAGACCAACGAGCGCACACCCTCGCAGGTGGCGTTGCGCTGGCTTGTGCAGAAGGGTGCGGTGCCGATTCCTGGGGCAAAGAATGAGGAGCAAGCTTCTTTGAATGCGGGTGCGCTGGGCTGGGAACTGAGCGCGACCGACATGGCAGCGCTCGATGCTGTGGCGCTTGAGGGCAGGCGCACCATCCACGGCCGAGTCTTTCAGCACGGCTGAGCGCCCGAGGGGCTGCCAACGCTTGTACCGAAATCGAACCACCCGTCACCTGGAGGTGGACAGATGACCGTCGCCCCTACGCGATTCCGTCACGCCTCTGGCGACTCTCACCTGCCGTAGCCCTGGGATCGGCCGACCTAGCCGAAGCATCGTGAACCGGCTGACCCCGCTTCAACTGCGAGCGGCGCGAACGTTGTTTGCCCTTCCCGCCGCAGCAGGGTTCGCGCTTGCTGGCGGCTCACTCATCGCCGATGAGCAGCTCGACCGCAGCGCTATCGGGGAACTGCACGACCAGGTGGAGTTCCCCGCCGTTAGCTTGAACAAAGCGCTTGAGGGTAGAGAGTGACCGAGACTTCTAGTTCGAGTGCTGAGGCGACGCGTTGGAGCGTGGTGAGCGTCGACCCAACTCCTCCGGCTTCGAGGCGGGCGATCGCAGCTTGGCTCGTGCCCATGCGCGAAGCGAGAACTCGTTGCGAAAGGCCAGCTGCCTCGCGGGCGTTGCGGACTTGGTCGCCAACCGACAACGCAAGCTTGGCAGCGGCGTAGGTCGTATCGAACTCCCTCCGCTCGGCGGTGGTCATCCCAGCGAGACGACGCTTCTTCAGTTCATCGAGTGTGGTTCGGCTCATCAATCCTCCTCAGCAGTGTGGCCTTCGTCGATGCAGCGAGCCATGGTGGCCCGTGCGCGGTTGATCTCGGTGCGTTCGTTCATACGTTGCTTGTGAAACACGGTAAGCAGGACGATCCGTCGACCGGTGGTGAAGAAGAACGGAACGCGCTGAGCGACCGGTCCGAGGTCGAATCGAAGCTCGAACAACCCGTCGCCGAGTGGCTTCGATGCTGGCATGCGGAGCCGGTTGCCCTGCTCGGCGAGTCGCTCGATGTGTGGGAGCGTCAACGCAAACTCTTTGGGTGAGAGCGTGTCTAGCCATTCCTCTACCTCCGGTTCGAGTTCCACGGTCCATCCGACATCAGAAATGATATCAATATGTTCGGGCTTTCGCCGAGACTTCTTGCGATCAGCCATATGCGACCCCGTCGAACAGCAGCGCGAAGACCAACAAAAAGTGGTCACATCGAGCGAAAGTTTCGGCCTTCCCGAACCGACCGCCGAAATCGGCGGATCGCAAACGGTTAGCAAGCGGGGTTTCGCAATCCCGTCGAGGAGTAAACCCCCAAAAAAAATTAGAGCCCGAGGTCAGAATTGAACTGACGACCTGCTGTTTACAAGTCGGGAGTGGAGCGTTCGTAGGAGTTCCGGCGGGTCCGCAGACCCTTGAAACAGCGGGGCTTTGTCCGGTCCAGTTCCGGTCCAGTTCCGAGCCGGTCCAGACGGTCAGCTGGTCGGGCTACATCTGTGGCTACACGCCGAGCTGTCAGCGGACCGACGCTACTCAATTGCAGACTCTTGCGGGCCGGCTTCGGCCGGTCTTTCGACCAGGAGGACGCCCCTGGCGCAGGTGGCGGCCGAACGGCTCTACTGCCGCTGCTGGGGCGCTTTGGGGGGGCGATACTTGGGCGATGAAGCGTTTGGCATGGGTAAGGTGAGCATATGGATCGAGTAGGGCTGCTTCTCTCTGTCGTGCTGATCGTGGTGTGCTGGGTCACGGCAGTCGCCGATGTGCGTCGCGAGCCACGGATCGTCGAGATCATGGATCGCCTCGAGGTGCCCGAGCGGTTTAGGACACCGCTTGGCCTGTTCAAAATCCTCGCCGGTCTTGGTCTGGTCATCGGCCTGTGGAGCGACTGGGTGCTCGCTGTCACGTCAGCGTGTCTGGTCGTCTACTTCGCATTGGCGACGTGTGCGCACCTCCGTGTTCGGGATTCGGTGACCGACACGGTCCCTGCGGCAGTCCTCTGCATGGTGAGCATGATCGTGCTCGCAGCATCGTGATCGTCCGCTGCACACCTGATGCCATCAGGCCACCGCAACCACTCCAGCTTGTCCAAGCAGCCTTCCTAGGTGGAGAACCACGAGGTCATCTCCACCAACTTCCTCGGGTAATCCCGGCCACCCACCGGCGAAGGAAGCCGCACAAACTAGGACTACTGCCGCTAAATGGAGACCACCCTTTTCAGATGAGCAGTGCGCACCTCGTCTGGTGAAGGGTCGCAGACTGAAGGGACCCTGTCGGGGTCAGCCGAGCGCGCGGTCCATCGCTGATGCGGCCTCACCCTTCAGCTCATCGCCGACCCGCGCGTAGACGTCAGCGGTGATCGCGTACGACGCATGCCCGAGCACGTTCGAGATCACAGCGAGCGGCACGCCCTAGGCAAACTGGGACCGGCGGGGGGTGTGGATTGGTCGGTTGGTCGGCTGTCGGGGGCTGCTGGCTGTGGCTACATCCCTGGCTACGTCAGAAGCGGTCTTGGGGTCTGTTGCTACATGTCGGGCTACATCTCCACGGAAACGCCCGGTCAGTCACGAGGTTCCGGCGTCCGATGGCTTGCCCTGCAAGGGGTTTGATGGAGCCCGAGGTCAGAATTGAACTGACGACCTGCTGTTTACAAGACAGCTGCTCTGCCAACTGAGCTACTCGGGCGGGACTTCCGCGGAAGGTTCCGCGTAATGCTCCGCGTATTGTAAACGAGGTTTGCTACCCCCGTGTTCCTAGCGGTTTTTCACTAGTTCTGAGCGGTCTGATTGGTACCGATTGCACGGTTCTTATAACTCCCAACCCGCCGACAAATCACAGGAGCCTCAATTGGCTACTCGAATTCTGTTCCGGTGGCTCCGAGGTTTGCGGCGTTTTCGGAAACGGTCCGCTGTACAGCTTCGCTGAATCCGTCGGGTTTGGTGGCGCGAACCTCTAAGACGAGTTCGACATCTGGTCCTAGGTGCCCGACGACGTTATCGAATATCTCACCAAGTTCTCTGATTCCTCGAACGGTGCTGAGTTCGAATCGTGAGTAGAACCCTGTAGAACTCGCAGGTGGCATTTCGCCGCCGCCGCTGGTGCCATCGCCGGGCTTGCCCGGTGCGGGTGGAGTGACTGCGGGATTGTCTGGATTATCACCACCGCCCTGCTCGCCACCGCCATTTATTGGGGCCGTCGGATCTTCCTTACTCGGCACGTGTTCAGGGTGAATAACTAGGCCGGTCCTCTCGACCATGACGTGTTCGCCCGTCTTCAATCCCACCCATTTGTCACCGTTATGGGCAGCGGCGTAACCGAAGGTTTCTGTCTCCCAGTGCGTGTTGGCAACGCCGTCACTGATTGCGATACCGAGCACATCGAATGTGGCTAGCCGTGGCATGTGAAGGAACCGTGTGTACGTCTCCCACAGCTTGCGAATCGCAAGGTCATGCTCGGGTGACCAGAGCGAGTTCCGGTCGATGTCCATCCGGACTCGGATCCCGCCGTAACTAGTAATCAGTTTCTCTTCCGTGGCCAGCTTTTTTGCAACACCGGCGGCGATGCTTGGTCCCGTTGATGACTTCGTGCTGTGCCACTTCACCTCGGCAGTGCCAGGTTCTTGGGACGGGGTGAGTACCGTGGTGAACGTCTCGGCGATCAAGCTGTCAACCTGCGCGCTGGACGCTGTGACTTTGGATTCAGCTTGAGATTGTTGATGGGGCGTGAGATTGAGCAGCTGATGGTCAGCGCAAACCGATTTCCATGCCAGATATGATCTCGTCGCAGCATGAAGCTCAGGCAGACGAGCAGGTGATGCAGCAACAAAGACGAGCAGGTTACGGTTGAGTCTCGGCCCACCATCGCGTTGAGCAAGAATCCTTCCAGCAAGCTCCACACCCGAAGAGTTCGCGTCATTCGGGGCATGAGTCACGTTCGGGCTGAGAATGACGAGGCGTGTCCCGTCCTCGTCGTCAGGAACGTCACCGGGGCCCTCGGCGAAGACCTGCATTGCGACAAAACCGCCTCGGTCACCTTGCAGACCGATCCGCCTCTTCACCTCGTCATCGGCGTCGCGATCACTGAAGTTCGACGCTGCACGGTCAGCAGCTACCCGTGTGACGTTGGGTTGCAACGAGAACCAGAACTGTGCGCCGTCAACGTACAGGTGCGTTGCCTGATCTGATAGCCGTTTGAGCGCGTCACCGAACTGCGCTGGCGGTTCACCCGGCTGCACACACCCCAGCACGACTGACTTGATATCAACACCAACTGAGCCATCCTGCCGAGGGGCAGACGCCATGTAGACGGTGCGAGCTGCGCGCCGGGTAGCTGAGTAACGCCCGAAGTGTGGGTTCTCGCGATCGATCTTCAACGGCAAAGCATTCTCGCCATCAACATCAGACTTGATGACCGGATCCCAACCCTCTTCAAGGTATTTTCGCATCTCGCTAACCAGAGCAGCCGAATCCATGGGAAGCGTGCCCGGCGTAATGAGCAATGACTGGTCTCCTCGGTTCCACAGCTCCGAAATCGCAATAGCCATCAGGCGCAACACGCCGCGAGTCCGCTGGAACTTGTCAAGTGCCGACCAGTCCTCGAATAGCCGGTCGAAAAGCTCCGGGTGGATCGGGTAGGACATCTTCATGCGCCGCTCGTACTCAGCCTCACTCACACCAGCAGGAAACTGGTTGGGCTGGTTGCGATACATCTCGCAATAGGCATAGATCACACCGTCGCGAACCTTCGCCTTCTCTGGCGGGATTGGATCAAAAAGCCGGCGCCGAACAATCTCGAACGACTCGTCAGGCGAAGCGGGCTGCCACTGAGCCGCCGTCCGGGTGACCACGTTCTTGAGTTTCTCAAGAGCTACACGCCCGCGGTCACCACCCACTTCGATGTCAGATGAAGGAATCGATACCAACACAACCACATTCGGAACTGATGCAGCAGCCTCGGTCAGCGCCTGAGCAAACGTAAACTGCGTATCAAAATCGCCTCCCGCTAGCCGGTCTTTGGGTTCATCACGAAGTTGCCGGGCATACGCCACCCACTCGTCAATCAGGACTACGGCTGGGCCGAACTTCTTAAACAGTTTCTTGAGCGCAACACCAGGGTTGGTACCGTTTTCATCATCGGTGCGAACCAGTTCGTAACCTTTTCGGCCACCAAGCTGATACGCCAGATGCCCCCACAAGGTGTGCAACAAGACTCCGTCTTCTACCAGTACGGGAGCTGAGGGTGAGATCCATTGCCCGACCAGCACAGCCCGATTAATCGAGGCAGGAAGCTCAATCTCTTCCTCGTTCAGCGCCTCACCAACCCCCATCAGTTCGCTCGGCGAAAGGCCCGAGGCCAAGTGATACAACGCAATCATGCTGTGGGTCTTGCCGCCACCAAAGTTGGTCTGCAGTTCAATCACCGGGTCGCCACCATCACCGGAAAGTCGGCGAGAAGCACCAACGAGCAAGTTGCGGAGACCAGCTGTCAAAAACGTGCGGGCGAAAAACGCCTTCGGATCGGAGTACACCTCATCTACGGCGTCACCCGCCGAGGGGAACGCCACCTGCTGAAGATCAGCAGCAAACTCAGACTGTTCAAAGCGACCCGAAGCCACATCAGCATGAGGTGTGATGATTTCACGCCACGGAGTGAGACCAGCTTGAGGAAGACCCTCAGTTGGCTTTGACGCAGTCTTCCTGCGTTCTGAGCGAGCCTCCTCCTCAAAGACTTGCCTCATGAGGTCGCGGCGAAGGGTGAGGATCTGCGCGCGCTCCTCCCGGTTCCCGAACGCCTCTAACACCCGCTCCATTGAATCAAGTGCCCGCAGTGTGTCATCGGTTGAGAACGTGCCCTGATGCGCCCACGTGTTTCGCACCTCGCCAAGCTCAAACACCAGCGCCCGAGTCGCCGCAGCGAACTCATCTCTGAATGCCTCATCCCAAGTGACCTTTAACCCCTTAAACAAGAATGCAACATCGGTCATCGCAGGGTTCGCGTCAGGAGTTCTCAGCTTCCCATTGACCGTGTTCAGCCAGTCCTCACCATATTTTCCCGCCCAGATCTCGGCGCAGCGCGGCCCAAGAGCATCCCTGAGCAGGTCAAGTGACTTCGAGATTCGTTCCTTGTTTGTCATCGACATGTGAGTGACCCCTTGGGTTTCGTGTTTGTTGTCATATCAGTTTCTGTTGCCCGTCTTCAGGTTGGGCTTGTTGGAAGGTCTGCAATACCGGCCAGGCTGTAATCAGACTGTTGTACGCACCGGCTTCTTCAGCCCAACCCTTGTCCGTTGCTCGTTGGAACAACACATAGGCAAGGGCCCGCGCCCGTTCTCCAAAGCCGCCAAGTTGTTGCAACAAACCTGCTGCTTCAGACTCGGAGCGTTCAAGCGCGGCAACGAGATACTGGGTTACTTCCCAGACTGTTAAACGGTCATCATCAACCGGGGACCATTCGGGGTCGAGTTCGTTGCGTTCAAACAACCGAAACTCACCCCCGTGTGATTCTCCAATGCCAGCATCTGTGACACCAGTAAGCGAAGTGTTTTTCGCCCGGGCCTGCCCATCAGCATCACCCGACTTGCTCGGGCTGTACCCAAACTGCGAATACCAACTCACTGCGAAACGTGTATCGGCATCAAGTTCTGCTTCCTCACCGTCGATCACCTCGGCCAACACATCGTTAATCAACGCCAGAGCATCAGACACCGTCATCGTCGACCCGTCGGCCTCTACCACCTTGGCATAACGCGAAAACACTCCAATACCCGGCCCGATCGTCGACTGAGCAAGATCCACAGGCGCAATATTGCCCGACTGCAAAAGACGAACCGCCTCGGGCAACTCTGCGCGCAACGCACCCATAAACTCACCACGAGTTGCCAACGGTGCAGTAATCGAACGAGGCCGACACACCAACACAATCGACGATGCCAGAGCATTCGTACCGATTGAGGTCGATCGACCCTGTCGTTCGGTCCTCATTGGCCAAGTTGCTGTCACCAGCAGACCGGCATCCAACACGGCTTGCAAGAAGGTGTCCCAACCCGTCGAACGAACCGCACCATCTTTCGACTCAGTCGCCTTATACGCGTAGTAGATCGTCGCTGGCACCGAAGGATGCTGCGATGTAGCAACGTCTGCCATGAACTCGGCCATCCCCGACTCGAAGTGCTGCTCTGCCTTTTCTTTCGAACCCGCCCGATAACGGTTCGCTATCAGCTCCTGAGCCTTCGGTGTTGCAAGCGTCGCGCACTCCTCAGGCCACACATCCGACAGATTCCTACGCAACCAGACAAAGAAAAAGTCCGACAAGTCCGCGTACGAGATGTTGTCGTAATACGGCGGATCAGTCGAGATCACCACACCCGGATTTTCAACAACCCGCGCCCGAGCATCCCGCTGCTGAACATCCACCGACGCGCGCTGTACGGAGACACCAAGGCAGTCCCGCACGGATCTAACCAGATTCTGCAATTGGGAGTCCCAGCTCGCCATTCTCCCTGAAAATGGATTCACCTCCGCAAAGTCCCAGGTCATTGGGATTGCTTGGCGGGCGAATACATTCCTGATCTGGCTATTCGTGCTATTCTAGGCTGAAACTGTGCATGAGAAATCGGCAAACTTGTCGATGTTGAATGCGAGGTAGGTGAGAATCGCGTCGGCGTAGGCGCTGGCGCCATCGCCGCCGTCGCGTAGACGTAACCCGTCGTCAGTCCACCCTGCCGTGGTGGCGTCGGCGGTGACTCGCTCGTGTACTGCTGGCAACAAATCAGAAAAAGTTGTCAACGCAGTCAACTGCCGAGGAGTGAACAACTTCCACCACTCATCAAGGCCAAACGAAGGCGTCGAAATATTCCTAGGATGGATTCCGACCAAGCTCGTCGGTTTCCAACCTAGTTCTGGAACCGACAGTGACGCCGCCCAGTCTGGTTCCGTGGGACTGATGTATGCGCGTCCACCGTCGCCTTCTGCAACAATGGCCATCAGTTGCTCACCCATTCGTCCGTTTAAGGATTCATCACGGATGTAGGCGTACGGTATGGCTGATCCGGTAGCGATACAGGTTCCGTTGCCACGTTCGACAGTGCGGTCGAGGGTTGGTTCCCCGCCCTCTCGGACTTCATAGGTGATGGTTTGTGTGTCGCGGTCGATGATCGGTTCAATCCAAACCTTTGGTTTGCCAGGCTTCTTAGCGAGCGTCCACGAGGCGACTAGTGGGACGTGGCCGTCCCAGGTTGGGTCGGGTGATTCAACTGTTCGAGCCCATATCCATGCAATGGGTGTGAGTTGCTCTCCGTTGGGTCCCGTCGCATTCGGGTAGAGGCGGCCGATGCGTTTGAAGGCTTCGTCGCGCATCCATTGGCCGTAGGCCTCAATGTCGGCTGCCATGCCTTGTGATCGTTGCCACGTGTCTAACGTCGAGTCGGTGTCGGGGTGGACGGGCCGGCGGCCAGCGAACCGGGGTGGGATTTCGAGCATCGCTTTTTGGATGAGAACCGCAACGGGGTTGAGGTCACCAGAGAGCGCGTTGAGACCAAGGCGTTGCGCTTCGAGTGGGATGGCACCACCACCACCGAACGGGTCAAGGATCGACGGGGCGCCTTGTGGGAAGCATCGGTCGATTTCGGCTCTCGCTGCAGCGAGAGCATCCAAGTTATTTGAGTTTTCCCATTTGACGAGCCGTTCAAGAATCCCAAATAGGCGTAGCCGTTCAGTTTCTTGTTGCTCGGGTGTGAGCGTGGGGTCACCTGATGGGTCATCAACGAGCGAAGCCCAGATAACAGCACGGGCTGCTGCTAGCGGCCGCCGGGCCCACCAACGATGCACATTCTTCGGGTGGGGCCTTGCACCCACTGAGCCCTCAGCTGCAGCGGCTTCATTGATAATCGCCAATGGGAGCGCTACCTCGATGAGTTTGGGTTTGTTCGTGTTCAACAGGGGTCTCCGGCGACGTTAAGAAGGTGGGCGACATTGAGTGGGACTTTGGTTTGAGCGAAGTGCAGGGTGACGTCTTGGAACGGTTCGGTCAGGTACTTGACGGCCGGCTGTGCAGCGGGGTCGGTGGGAACGGAAGCAACGGCGAGTCGCCAGCGTTCGGGGTTTGATTTGGCTTTTTGTACCTGTGAGGCGCTTACGCTGATCTCGAGGGTTTGCGGCAGGTGTCCTTTGACTTCGATGAAGTAGTGGACGCCGGTTTCGGGGTCGACGGATTCGATGTCGAAACCTGGGTTGCTGTGGTGTTGCACTTCAGGGATGCGGCCGAGTGCTTTTTCGGCTGCGACGACCGCTTCGACTGCCCTGCGGTCGGTTTCCATTTTGTCGGCTACGTCGCCGGGGTCGGGTGGTGTGCCGTGGAGTTTGTCGATCAGGCCTTGGGGGATGATCAAAGCGGCGCCGACGATGGTTGGTGGGCTGTTATGAAGGTTGGCTTCGAGGTCGAGTTCGAGTCGCCTGCGGGCCATGCGGGCTTCGAGTTCATCGGCGCGGGCTCGGGCGCGTCCTGAGCTGATCTTTGGTTTCTTCCCGGCGAGTTCTTGGGATTTGAGTTCCTCGGCTCGTTCGTCCCAGAAGCGAATCTCAGCGGCTAAGCGTTCGTGGACTGCGGTGCGTACTTTCGTAACCCGCGCTTCGGTTATGACGGAAATCTCATCGAAGTGTTTGGCGGCAAGATGTTCAATCGCCCAGTCTCGTGCTGCTGCTTCGGCGGAACGATCAATCCAGTCGGTATCGAGAGCAGTGGCAACCAGGGCACGCTGTTCGTCATCGAGTGGTGCGTATCCGATGTAGGGCTCGGTGCCGGGGTCGAGTACTTGGCCGTTGCGGTCAATTTCAACGTACTGGAACCTGCGCGACACGACTTGGCGTTGACCCTGTACTTGGCGTCCGTCGGTGACAGCGTGATCAAGGTAGACCAGTAGCCGTGGTTCGGTTGATGAGTCATCGGCTGCGAAGAGTGTGGCCCCTCGGTGAAGGGTGTCGCCATGATCGGCGAGCACCTTGGCCACAACTGCAGTCAGCAGTGGCGTGCCTGGTGAGACCAGCTCGGCTCGTTCACCGCCGTCGATGGTGATGCCGGACTTGTCGAACGTGACGCGGGAGTAGCGGTCTTGTACCGGGCCGAGTTGCGGGTCTGCGTAAGAGCGGATAGTTGCGGGCACGCGTGTGATCTCGAAACGTTTTGCTTCACGTCCGGTGATCCTGCCCTGATAGAGCTGAAGGGCTGCTGAGAAGAATGCTTCTACGAACCAGGGTTGCAGCTTGCGGGAACGGGAACTCTCCATGAGCTCACGGATGTTGTCATTCGCGGCCAGGTCTCCCATGCCGCTGACAAGGGCTCGTTCGTTGAGGACGTCTTCGAGTTGATGGCCGATCTCACCGTCGATGATTTCGTTCATGTATTCGATGTGTGCTGGGTCGTCATCCTCTCGAATCGCCCGGATCAACAGTTCTTGTAACGACGTGTTGATGTGCGAGTCGCCGAGAACGTCATAAACCTGATCGCCATAGGTGCCGCGTTGTTGTTCGATCTTTTCGAACAACCGCTTAAACACTTGGCCTTCCCGAGTTTCGTGCGCAACGAGGTTCCAGAGGTGACAGGGCCGGGTTTGGCCGATCCGGTGAATACGGCCGAATCGCTGCTCGATGCGGTTCGGGTTCCACGGAAGGTCGTAGTTCACCATCATGTTCGCAACTTGTAAGTTGACGCCTTCTCCTGCGGCGTCGGTTGCGACGAGGACCTGCACGGTTGGGTCTACACGGAAACGGTCCTGGATTTCACGGCGGTCATGACGCTTCACACCACCGTGGATGGTCACTACCGCTTCTGGTCGGCCGAGTTCCGCCTCGATCTTGTCAGCGACATATACAAGGGTGTCTTTGTGTTCCGAGAACACGATCAGCTTGCGCGGGCCGTCACCGGATCGGAAGTCATCGGAACGCAACAGGTCGCGAAGCTGCGTCCATTTGGTGTCGATCTCGCTGAAGCGGATTGCTTCGGCAAGATTGACGAGCAGGGTGAGTTCAGCAATCTCGAGATCGAGTTCCTCTGCAGTAGCCGCTGCGGTGGCTGCGTCCATGACTTGGTCTTCGAGTTCTTCTAGTTCGTCGTCATCGAAATCGTCGAAATCGAAGTCCTCAAGGTCGGCGATCCGCATCCCTTTGGGCAGCTCAGCTGCAGGGACCGGCGCTCCACCAGCAGCGAGGAGTCGCATCTCTTCGGCCTGCTTCATCAGGCGTTCACGGCGGCGACGAAGCGAGTGATAGATCGCAGCAGGCGACGAGGCCAGGCGACGCTGAAGCCCAGCGAGAGCGAAGCCAACGATGATCCCGCGGCGCTTGTCACCCTCTTCTTGCATGCGTGCAGCCCGATTCATTCCCATACGGACGTAATCGGTGACCGCTTCGTACAGCTCGGTCTCAGGCCCCGACAAGTCAAAGTTGAGTGAATGGGCGTGACGTTCGGTAAAGAGCCGCTTCCCTTCAAAGGTCCGCAGGTTTTCCTTCACGAGACGGCGCATCACATCAGAAACATCTGGCATCTCGTCATTGCGGAGCTGCCCAGCGAAACGCTCCGGGTCGATCAGCGTCATGAACGCCAAGAAGTCCTCGTTCTTACCGTTGTGCGGGGTGGCCGACAACAACAGAAGATGGCGGGCACGATCCCTCAGCACCTCGCCCAAAACAAATCGCTTCGTTTTACGCAACTCGTTGCCGTACTGATGCGCCGACAACTTGTGGGCCTCGTCAATGATCACGAGGTCCCAGTCAGTGACTTCAAGCTTGGCAAGAAGATCCTCGGCACGAGACAGCTGATCAACACGAGCGACCAGCAGGTTCTTTTCTAAAAACGGGTTCCCCGTTCGAGATGACTCAACCGACGCGCGAGACATGATCTCGAAATCCAGACCGAACTTTTCCCACAACTCGTCCTGCCACTGCTCAACCAAACTCCCAGGAGCCACAATCAGGCACCGGGCCACATCGCCACGGAGCATCAACTCGCGGATCAGAAGCCCCGCCATGATTGTCTTGCCTGCACCGGGATCATCCGCCAGCAGGAACCGAAGCGGTTTCTGGTTCAAGAACCGGTTGTACACCGCATCAATCTGGTGCGGGTAGGGCTCAATATTCGAGGTGTCTACCGCAGCGAACGGATCAGACAGATGCGCGTACTTCATCCGCCGGGCCTCTGAGGCAAGCCGGAACATCGCCCCGTCAGCATTAAATGACCACCTGTGCTCATCAACAACAGTCAGAGAGTCAAGATCCTCAACTGTGACAATCCGTTCGCCGAGCTGACCGCTCGAAGAGCGATACGTCAAAGTCGCAGAACCCGGCCCGTGCTGCTCAATAGCAACGACAGTTACATCCCCGTCAGCAATCACACCCGATAGGCGTCCACCCGACGCGATCTCGGCAAACCCAATCGTCATAATGATCTACATGCGGATGAATGATTCACGGCCGCTCCCTCAACTCGCTCCGAAGATGGAGGTTACATCCTGTGAGCGGAGCCGAACGAGCGAGTTACACCAGACACAGCCGCTGATGGAAGGAGAAATGTTCGAACCCCGCCCGCTCTATTGGGCCTCGCAGTCATAGCCGTATTGCGCTGATCCGGGACCCTGCCCCGATGCTTGAACACCGCCCGGTGCACAGCGGATTGCTGTTGACTCTTCGGAAAAGTCCTAGGGGTCGTGTAACACTGTGATTTAGTCGGGCGAGGAGAGAGCCACCAGATGTCTACAACGAAGTTCACAACGATGTCGTTCCCTGTCAGCACGCTGCTTGGGCAGATAGAAACCGGCCAGATCGGGCTACCAGAGTTACAACGCCCGTTTGTGTGGGCGAATACCCAAGTGCGTGACTTATTTGATTCGCTGTACCGGGGTTACCCGGCAGGGTTCTTCTTATTGTGGCAAACCACGAGCGATATCGGGTCGGTTCAGATTGGTACCGATTCCAAGCAGACTGACCCGGCGTTGTTGGTTGTTGACGGCCAGCAGCGGCTCACCTCGTTGTATGCGGTGTTCACGGGTTCTGAGGTGTTCACCGAGAAGTTCGAACGGGTTCGGATCAGGATTGCGTTTCACCCAATTCGTGAACAGTTCGAAGTTGCGAACGTCTCGACGAAGAGCGATCCCGAGTGGGTAGATGACATCACACCGCTGTTGTCTAACCCACAGGGGAGCTTCGCATTTATCAACGAGTACCTAGTGAAGTTGGAGGCTGAGGGTGAGTTGTCTGCAGAACTGCGTGACCGGGCCGCTCAGAACTTGCAGCGTCTTGCATCGTTGAACTCGTATCCGTTTACTGCGATTCAACTCTCGTTTGATCTTCCCATTGAAGAAGTTGCAGAGATCTTTGTGCGTGTGAATTCAAAGGGCACGCAGCTCGGCCAAGCCGACTTCATCTTGACCCTGATGAGCGTTCACTGGGATAAAGGCCGCAAGCAGCTCGAGGATTTCTGCCGAGAGGCCAAGGTCCCATCGAAGGCCGAGGCCAATCCTTTCAACTGGTTTATCGAACCGAAACCCGACCAACTCTTACGAGTTGCTATCGGCTTGGGTCACCGCAGAGCGCAGCTGAAGTACGCCTACGAGTTGCTGCGCGGTAAGAACCTCGAGACTGGTGAGGTCAGCGCCTCGGAACGAGTTGCGAACTTCGAGAAGCTCAAAACAGCTCAAGAGCAAGTTCTGGATCTCACCAACTTCACCGAGTACCTCAAAGCACTCCAAGAGGCTGGTTTTCGCTCCAACAAGATGATCACCTCACCAAACACGATTGTGTACTCGTATCTGGTGTTCTTGCTCGGTCGATGCGATTACAACATTGACTACATCACCCTGCGACGAGCGGTTGCGCGATGGTTCATGATGTGTGTTCTCACTAGCCGCTACACCGGGTCGGCCGAATCGCAAGTCGAAAAAGACATTCGCCGTTTTGGCGAAGCGAAGAACGCAGAGCAGTTCCTCGCAACGATCGATCAGATCATCGCTGCGAACCTGACTGACTCGTTCTGGGACCTCACACTCCCAGAGTCTCTGGCCTGGTCTGGTGGCAACATCCCAGCGATGTTTGTGTACTACGCCTCGCTCAACCTGCTCGGGGCCAAAGTTCTATTCTCGAACCTCACTGTTCACGAACTGCTCGATCCCACCGTGGTCGCCAAAAAGAAACCGCTCGAGCGGCACCACCTGTTTCCCAAGGCCTACCTGGCAACCCTCGGCATCACGAAGCTTGCAAACACCAACAAAGTCGCTAACTACGCACTCCTAGAATGGCCTGACAACGCATCGATTTCTGCCCAATCACCAGCGGAGTATTTCCCGCAGATGTTTGCCGACCGGGTAGCCCCGAGCGAACAGGCACAGGTTCGGTTCTGGCATGCACTCCCAGACGACTGGGAGAACATGGAGTACGAGGAGTTCCTAGTTGCCCGCCAAAAACTCATGGCCCAAGTCATCAGAGCGGGGTTCGAGAAGCTGTCATCTGGGACCACACCAGAGATCGGTCTTGCGGTACCAGACGCTCCACCCAGCTTGGATGAACTCCTCGCCCAAGGCGAAGACATGAACGTCGAGTTCAAGAGCTCAATGGTGCACAGCTACGGGACGGACGTCCCCCCGAAGGTCCTCATCGGCGCAGTGATCAAAACGATTGCAGCATTCTTGAACACCGACGGGGGCACACTCGTGATCGGAGTCGACGACGGTGGACAAATCCTTGGGATCGAACCGGATCTAACAGCAAAGAACTTTGACCTAGATCGCTTCGAGAACTTCCTCTCAACGACCATCATCAATGAGATCGACCACGTTGCCGCCGCCAAGTGCACGATTCGGTTTGTAGACATTGACGGCAAAGTCGTGTGCCTAGTCGACGTTGAGAAGTCAGCGAAGCCCGTTTACGCAAACTGGGACAAAGGCAAGAACGCGTTCTTTGCAAGGTTCCACAACACCACACGATCTCTTGAAACTAAAGAAACCGTGGCGTACATCGCTGACCGATTCGGCGTCAGCGCATAGCTGCTGGCCAAGGGCTGTGACCGCACCTAGTGCCTTTCGTTGAACCCGAGAGGTTCAGGGACTTGCTCACATCATGTTCGTGAACAGGACTGCACCGATGAACATGCCTCCGACCAAGCCCAACACGCTGACAACGATCGCAGCGACACCCAAGGGTTCGCGCCTGCTCGCGCCAATCGCCCCAAAAGCAATGCCGAGAATACCGAACAGCGGGGGAAGGAAAAAGAACGCTATCACCCCGCAAATAAGACCAGACGCACTAAATCCGTTGCCTGGTCTGTCGTTCGCGACCGACGAATGTTGGGCTGAATTCAATGTGCCCGGGCCCTGAGCGAATCCGCCAAGACCGTCTCTGTTTCGGTCGCTGGGATGAAGATTCTGTGGGTACCAGTTCCCGTCGCTTGCTTGCCACCAACCATCGGGGCGGTTCGTACCGGCGGCAGTTGAAGTGGGTGGCGCTGGAAGCGGGCGAAGCCCTGCGCTGTTTGCTTGCTGAGATGCGGCGGTTGGGTTTGGTGGCTGATAGCTAGGGTGGCGTTCTGGCGCATACCAGTTGCCATCGCTTGCTTTCCACCAACCGTCGCTCTCAAGGCTCGATGGCGACGGTTGTGGGGTTGGCGCAACGGGAGCGACGACCTGTGTAGGCGCCTTGTAGTCGGGGTGGCGTTCGGGCGGGTACCACTTGCCGTCTTTTGCTTCCCACCATCCATCGCCCTGGCTGACGTCACTCATTGTTGCTTCCTTCCCTCGAGGCGCAATCTAACCGATCGACCACGCCGGTCGGGATTCCCGCCGGCCCTGCTGCTCGTTAGTGCAATCTATTGGTTGCGGGCTTGGTGCGAAGGGTTGATGCCGATCAAACCCATCACTAGTAGGACGCAGACAACTTTCTTCATTGCACTCGCCTTCCTCTGATCCCTGGGGCGGGGTATCACTGAGGCATGACGTGCAGGCGTGTGCAAGCGTGCCGTGGGAAGCAGCCCAAGTTGCCGACTTATGCGATCTCACTCTGATGCACCTCTTCTTTTGGAACTCTGCGACACATGTCTCGGCACTGAACGGTGACAGGGCAGCGCTCCGGGCAACGTCGTAGTAGTCGTGTCGGGCCGCCCTAGGGAGGGTGTTCCGGCAATGCAAAATCGAAGCCGTAGCGAATGAGCTCGGAGCTAGAGTTTGTTCTCAGGGGTACGGGAGGGTGACTGATGAGTAACAGCGAAACGGGTGCAGAGGGCGCGAATCCGGTGGGTTCAGGTGGTGATGAGCAGGTGGAGCCAACTGGTGTGGTGAGTATGCGTCAACTGCGACGTGAGGATTTGCGTTCATTTCTTGATGCAGAGATCAACGATGACGGCGATCTCGTTCTGCAAGGCCAGGACCTTGGCGAGTTCGTTGAAGCTGCGATGGGAACCGACGAGTATGAGTATGCGAAGACGTATGCGAAGTCGACGTTCCCTGCGATTCTTGAGGCTCTGGGTGAGCCTGCCGATTCGGACATCTTGGAAGTGATAGCGGCACGTTGGTGTGGCAATGAGGTGTCGTTTGAGTTTGAGCGTCGACTCGAAAAAGCTGGGATTGAGCGAGATCTTTGGACGTGGCGCTGAGGTAACTGTCCCACGGATCTGGGGCCGGTGGATTTCGTAGGTCCTACTACTTGCTCACATCATGTTCGTGAAAATGAATGCTCCGATGATCATGCCAAAGATCAGTCCCATCACACTCACGCCGATCGCGCGAGCACCCTTGGATTCGCCTCTGCTAGCGCCAATCGCCCCAAGGATTATTCCGATTATCCCGAACAGGGGCGGGAAAATACCCAAAGCGATGATGCCGCAGACCATGCCTGCATAGCTAAATCCGTTGCCCGGATCGCGCTTCGCAGGTGGGTAGTAATGCGAGGTATTCGTCGTACCCGGCAGGTGAACTGCGCCTTCACGCACTACTGGTCGTCGGTAGTTGGGGTTCTGTTCTGGTGGGTACCAGTTCCCGTCGCTTGCTTTCCACCATCCATCGGGGCGGTTTGTACCGGTGACAGTTGAACTGGGTGGCGCTGGAAGCGGCTGAAACCCGGCGCTGTTTGCTGGTTCCGGCCCAGATGTGGGGCTTGGTGGCTGGTGGATAGGGTGGCGTTCTGGTGCATACCAGTTGCCGTCACTTGCTTTCCACCAACCGTCACCCTCAAGGCTCGGCGGTGGCTCTGGTGTTGGCGCAACGGGCGCGACAATCTGAGCGGGCGCTTTGTAGTCGGGGTGGCGTTCCGGCGGATACCACTGGCCGTCTTTTGCTTCCCACCATCCATCGCCCTGGCTGACGTCACTCATTGTTGCTTCCTTCCCTCGAGGCGCAATCTAACCGATTGGCCGATCCGGTCGGGATTCCCGCCAGTACTACTCCCTGCTGCTGCCTCCTACTTCACGCAATGGAGTGCTCTTCGTTACAGGCTTCGCGCGATCGGTTGATGTTGAGAGCCGCAGCGTTGAGCTATCTAGCTGGCCGGTGGGTTCGCGTTGGGGTTGGGCTGCAGAAATTGGCTACAGCGGTGAGATGAACGCGTGCTACGTTGCCGATGGGTCTGTGGAAGGGCACCGTCACTTTGAAACAGTTAAACAAGCGCGACTTGGTCGCGGTATTCGTGGTTGCGTCGGTTGCAGTTTGCGCGGCTGGTGCGACGTTGGTCGCGACGGCGAAGGGGATCGGGCTGCAGCCTGACTCGGCTGCGTATTTCGTGGGTGCTCAGCGACTCGCTCAGCATCCGGGGATGTTCTTCGGTCTTGGTACGCATCCCTCTGTTGGGGATCTGACTCAGTGGCCGCCGTTTATGTCTCTTGTGTTGGCATCAACTGAGTGGACTTCTATCGATTTGATGACGCGGGTCAAGGTGTTGCAGGTGTTGCTCGCAGCTCTGAACGTGTGCCTGATCGCTGCGGTGGTGCGCAGGGTTGGATCTTGGTCGGCTGCAGCGGTTGCCGTTGTGTTCGTGGCTGTGTCTGCGGGGTTCATCACGGAACTGCATGGCCAGTTCATGTCTGAGGGATTGTTCGTAGCGTTTGCGTTGTCGGCGGTCCTTACCTTTGACCTTGCGTTAAGCGCCGAGAATCGTCTGCGCGCGATCAATCTGATGGTTGCTACAGCGGTGTTTGTTGTTGCTGCGTCGCTCACCCGGATCATTGGCCTAGCGCTCGTCGGGGCGTTCGCTGTTGTGGTTGTACTAGTTGGTCGTCGTCCTCTTCCTAAGTGGGTGGCCATCGGTACTCTGGTGATTGCGTCGCTGCCATCGCTGTACTGGATGTTTGGGAACGAGGCCGGGACTCGCGCCACTTCGCTGGGGTATCAGTCAACGTTTTTGAAACGCACTCGCACCGGAATGGTCACGGTTGACTCCTGGTTAGTCCCACGACGTTTGCTTGTCTCGGCCCCAACTCAAACGGTGGTCACCGCTGCTGCGATCGCTGTCAGCGCTGCTGGTGTGTGGTGGTTTGTCCGGTGGGCGCGCAGTGCGTTTCGATCTGAGTTAACTCCAGCTGACACGCTCACCGTCACACTTGTAGCTGTTGGCTGCGCGTATGGGGCGTTTCTGCTTTGGGCGACTCTGCTCGTTGATCCACTTGTGCCGTTCGCGCCACGCACGATGCTGCCGATGCTGATCCTGATTGTGATGGTTGCAGCGATTCGTAACAGTGAACGACTTGGAACACCCGGAGGGTTTCCCAGATGGGTTTGGGCGATCGGGACTGTGTGGGTTCTTGTACTTGGCGGGCAAACAGCAGCCGATGTGGTTGACGAATCCACTCATGGAAGCGGCTACCGGAACAGTGAGTGGACTGACTCAGCCGCTATGAAGTGGATTCAGACGGTCCCAGATGACGTGACGGTCGTGTCGAACTCGCCAGGCGGGATCTACATGCTGACCGGTCATCGCGTCGGCAGGCTTCCCGACCCGACCCTCGAGACGTTCAATTCTGAAGCACTCAGTCTTGGCGCGTCGGTCAACGATGGCAGCGAAGTGATTGTTGTTTTCGACAACGCGCAGCGCGTCTACTTCCCGGACGCCGAACAGGTAACGACCGCTAGCGGGGTCACGCTCAAGCGAAAAGGCAACGCAGCAGTGAGCGCCGACACAGCCGGCTGAACATCAGTTGCACTCAGTGCAGGTCGGCTAGGCACCTGCGTTCCGGAGGTTGGTCGCACCCTCGATGCTGAGCGCTATTCGTTGCGGGCTTGGCGTGAGCGGATGAAGTGGTCGTTGTCTCGTTCCACGTCGTGACTACCCCCACGAATCCGAACACAGGCTTCTTCGATGAGTTCGCCGGCTAGAACGAGGTCTTCGGTGCTGCGAATTTCGAGTGCTAGTGGCAGGGTCCGCCAGGTGAGATGCGAGGCGTCTTTGAGGACCATGTTCGGGTGATCCTCAGCTACTGCGAGGGCAAGCTCGATGTGATTGGCGTGCGCATATAACGCTGCGACCATCTCACCGGAAATCTCGTACCCGATGTAGATCGTCTTCACATACGAGTCACACCCTTGGGCGAGCAACGCAACGTGTAGTGGCATGCCGAGTGGGGTGACGTTGGTTCCCCATTGTGAGAAGTACTCCTCAGCTACATCGCTACTCACAGGGCTATCTCCCTGGGTTGTCTGCTGTGTTGCAGCCTAGGGTGATTGCCGGGTTGAGGTTCAGGAGGGGTAGTTATGGAGTTGATAGTGGTTTGGGTTGTTTTGGGGCCGCTGGTTGGTTACGCGATCGGGAAACCTAAGGGCCGCGAAGGGTACGGGTTGTTATTGGGTCTGCTGCTTGGCTTTATTGGGTGGATCATCGTGGCGGTGATGGAACCACCATCGGGCTACTCGAATGTGGGAGCACTGGGTCCTCGGCGTGCCTGCCCGTATTGCGCTGAGCAGATTCAGCCTGCTGCTGTTGTGTGCCGGTACTGCGGAGCAGACGTTGAGCCTGCTCTTGCTGTGACTGCCAAAGGTATGCCGTTCGGTTGGCGGGTCACAGCTAAGGATTATGAACACCTGCAAAAGAAGTATCCGTCAGCCGTTGAAAGTCTCCTTGCTGCGTGTGCTGAGGCAAATTATCCCTCGTTCACCTCGGGTGAATTGACTTCAGCCGTCACGGACGTGGACAGAGGAAGACTTTCTCCGCAGCAGGCTGTCGCAAAATGGGGGCGCTAAATCCTTGCGCAAGGTTTGGTTTATCCCTGCGTCCAGACCCAACCCCGACCCTCAACGGCAAAGGTTCTCAAGTCAAGGGACGATGTTCCCTCCATCTCTTGAATAGTGACTAACTGTTCTGGAGTGAGTGCCCGTGTAGTCCACCAGCGGGGCCCCCATTCAGCGTCTGATTCTTCCTCGATATATCCATCTAGCCAAGTAGTGCCACAGGAACCACACGCCATGAGATACGCATTGAAGAAGAAGCAATCTCTTGCGAAGGATGAAAGAACATCAGACTTGGCAGGCCGCTCGGCGCTATGCCTATCTTGTGCCCACACAAGGCACATAGGACATCCGGTTTCCTCCATCAGAACCCCTTCTCTCTGGTCGTCTCTCCATGTTTTTCTTGCCGTTCAAAAGATACTCGGTTGCTTT
The DNA here is from genome assembly GCA_001025035.1 of Actinobacteria bacterium IMCC26207. Lineage (GTDB taxonomy): Bacteria > Actinomycetota > Acidimicrobiia > Acidimicrobiales > Microtrichaceae > IMCC26207. Next base: position 692,962 of record LCZK01000009.1, on the reverse strand, counting down.
GAAAGCACTGCCTGCATTCTGTGGAGGCGCTACTCAACCACCTTCACCCTCTCCAGGTGTCGGGGCCTGCTCCTGAGGTCGAACAAGTTTCGGCACCTTCTGATAACGGCTGCGCTCCAGACTGGACCTGACCGCTTAGCGCTTGGTTAGCCGAGGTCTTTGACAGCCTGAGCGAGGTAGTTCTCGCTGCGTTGTGATGAGGCCTTGAGTTCTTCCAAGATGCTGACGATCTGTTTGTCTCGTGCCCCTTGGTTGAGGTAGGCGCTGCTTCGTTGGGCTGCGAATTTGAGGTCGCCGGTAAGTGAGATCAGGCGTCCGAATCCGACGAGAAGAAAGCCTTGGATGATGGCTGCTACAGCGAGGCCTATCTGAACGGGTGCGTCGTCACTTGAGTAGTAACTGCTCATGTTGTTCAGCCCGGCGACGAGTCCGAGTCCGGCCAGTCCGACGACGACCCAACCAATGAATTGTATGAAGCCCCCAACGCCGTCCCCGGGCGTGACCTTCGTAGATGGTGACGACTTCTGCCCGCCGCCTTTTTGGACTTGGCGCCCGGGTGTTGAACTTGTGTTCCCTGCGGTGTTTGCCATGTTGTTTTCCTCTCCCTTGTGTTGGGGTGAGGGTACAGGGGCCGTTGGGGTTGATGCTTAGGGGTTTTTGGCAAAACTCAACCAAAATGATGAGTCAAAACTCAACCAAAATGATGAGTCCGAACTCAACCAAAATGATGAGAAAAAAACCAACCTTTTTCACGATATGAATCGGTATCGGCTCCCGTCAGAATGTCTTGGTTCCAGGATCCTCCTGGTTCTGGTATTCGGAGGTTGTGTTATGTCTCATTGTCAGTCGTCGAAATTGTTGATCAGTTTTTGTGCCCCGGGTTTGGAACGGATCGCGGCACCGTTGTTTCCGTTTGTGGGGTCTCGAGGGGATGCTGTTGCGTTGGTTGGGTATGTGGCTGCGCGGTGGGCGACGGAGTCTGCTGAGGCGTTAGATGGTGAGCTTGCGTCGCCGGGTGTGTGGTCATCGATTTGTGCTGAGGCGCGCGTTTTGGGGCGTGTGTTGCCGGAGTCGCCGCCGACGTTTAACAAGTTGCGGCATTTGTTGGACCGGGTTGGGTCTGATCTTGATGATGTGTTGGTGTTGATGCAGCAGGCTTTTACCGCTGAGGCGTTCGAGATTGCGCGTTCGGTGGGGTTGTGTTTGCAAGAGGGGGTGGGGGATTTACGTTTCCCGGTGCGTGAAAACACGATGTCTGCTGATGGGACGTGGTTTAAGGCGTTGTCCTCGGTGACTGTTGACCCGGTGACGGGTGAGGTGAGGGGTTCGCGTTCTGGCAGGGTGAAAGGGACGCGTGCCGCTACTACTGGGGGTGGTGGGGGTGTGTTGCAGGGCCCGCGTGTTGCTGAGGTGTTGGCGACGACGAAAGAGGGAAAGAAGTTGACGGGGGTGCCGTTTGTGTTTGCGAGTGTGCGCGGTGAGGGGGCCTTGAAGCGGGTGGTGTTAGGTATTTCGCGGTTTCATTCCCCAGAGCTTGACGACAACAGGTCTGAGATGATCGCTGCGATGAAATTGTTGAAGCGTGTGATTGCATCAGCTGATGGTGGGATTGGGTGGTGTGTGTATGACATGGCGTTAGTGGGAACCCATTTGGATGAGCTTGGCCGTGTTGGTGTGGTGGGGATCGCGGCGATGACTGCTGCAGCGGAAGGAAAACCTCATCTTGAACTTGATCCATCAGGTCCGGGCCCAACTCGTCACAACAAAGATGATCGCAAACAGAAGGTGCGGTTCAGTGCGGTGAAGACGTTGAGGCATCGTGTGAACGGGGTGTGGTGTGATCATGCGTTAAGCGGAGTTGATGGGGCGTTGCGGGTCCATTCGGTGTCAGAGGAGGTGTCGGTTCATGACCCGTTGTGTGAGCTTGAGCGTTTGGTGTTTGTTCCGGCGGGTTCGAAGGAGTTGGATCTGGTTGCGACGTATCGGGTGCCGTGCCCGCATACGGATTCGTTGTTCCATGACATCACGCTCACGGGGATGCTGCCTGGGTCGTCTAAGAAATTCATGTTGAATCAGATCCGGCCGATTCACGAGTACGACAAACAATTCGCTGCTCTTAAGGGGTGGCGTCAGGATTCGGAATCGGTGAACTCGACGATGAAAAGCCGGTCGCATCTATGGGGTCGGGCTACGAGTTTGTCGAACACCAAATTTGAGCTTGATTTGTTAGGCAACGCGTTGTTGCTCAACGCCCAATGCTGGGACGAATACGTCTCCCAGATCTCGAGTTGCGCCAAGCGCGACGCGAAGATTCGTGCGAGCAGTGCACGGCGGGTTCAGGCCACAGTGGACTGAACCATGATCGGTTCGCGATTGGGAGGGAAAACTTTTCTCAAAAGTTACGAGACACTCTTATTTTGCTCGGCACCAGTCATTACATGACCATTCACCAAGCAAAAATTGACCTCGATAGCCCAACCCAACCCGTCACCCCAGTTTGGGGTGACGGGCTTGTCTTTGATGACAACCGTGTGGCGCACTGGGGGGATCTTGAACTCAGCGAAGTAGCCGTTGCACGACTGCGTGCTCGTCGCACACATGACGAACCCACGATCGCGGTGTTGGTCGGACTCGCAACCGAAATCTGTGAAACAAGAAACGAGTCCGGCCCGCTCGCAGCGCTGACAGCATTCTTTGATGCTGCAACGTGTTACGAGGACGCACTTGATCGTCTCGCCGCGATGCACACCATTGAGTTTTTAGAACAACGCCAACCACTAAACGGTCAACAACAAGGGTTACGCCCAGCAGCATTTCCTGGGTGGGTGAACCCTGTTGACCCGCACCGTGTGAAACGGGTGTTACGACCACTTGAGTTGTCGTTGTTGCGTCTCGTTGCGTTGAGCCACAAGCTTCAACAGGTCGCAATCATCGCTTTTGGTGAAGCCGGAGCAGCAGTAGGCGAACTCCCACAGATACCTGTATCAACAATCAATCAGGGTTCATATGAAGTGATCCTCCCCGGAGGAGTCGATGGCCTCGCCGAACGCATCGCAGCGTTACCTCACTGGGCTGGCAAGCACGTCGAATCCCTCGCTACACAACTCGCTACCGGTCTTGATGCAGACAGCACACTGCTTGTCTACGGGGGTGCATCTCAAGACCCCTCCAAGATCCAATCCGCGATCGCGATGAACGCAACGAACTTGTTTCGCCGCATCGGCCTAGGCGGCGACGCGTCGGTGTCATTTGGATCTCTTCGCAACACCGCAGCCCGCAACGTCTACACCGCGGCCGGTACCGACGCAGCAGTCGAATTCCTCGGAGTATCAAGCTACGACCTGTGCCGTCAACACATTGGACTGACCCGCACACCCCAACGCCGGGAACGAATCAGGAACTAACCCCCGACTGCGCCGCCCACCCACCCGTATCTGCATCTAGGTGTGATGTTGAGCTGTGCGGTTGGGTTCAGTGTGACCGGATTGCGTGGGTAGGTTGTGTCGTGGGAAAGGGGTTCGAATGGCAGTGAGGGTGATCCGAAGTTCGTTCGTTGGGCCGAGTCGCGACGGCGATTTTTCTTGGATGATCGAACAACCAGAGTTCTCGTCAGCGTTGTTTGTGTTCAACGACAACGAGGGACAGTTCTATGAGCACCAGCGCCAGATCGGCACAACACACCGATGTTCTGAGGGTGGCGGGAACGCTGCGATCCGACCCTATGAATGCAGCCCGGCGCCCCGTGCGACGGGTATCCCAACGGGTAACAACGGCGGATACCAATCTCTATCACCAGAAACCAAACGAGTTATTGATGATGCTGTTTCACACCTCGACTCACTGTTGGCAACCGGGGTCTATGACTCGGTTGTGTATAGCTGGAACCAACAAACACAAACCCTCGGGTCAGGCATCTTTGATGTTGCGCGCGAAGTGCTCGACTACATCGTTGAACAACTCGACTCCGCAGCAAACCGCCACTAGCAGCCAAGGCCCACGACCGGGTGCTGAGCCAAAGCGCAGTGCGTTTCAGGATCGGGATTTGATGACAGCGTTGATAGCAGCACTGGTGGTGCTGTTAAACACCCCAGCTATCTGCATGCGCGCAATCCCATCGGATTCTTGATTCACGAAGACGGTTCCGACTTCTGAGGTGCGCGACACGAGAGCAATGAGTCCGATTGGAAACAGTAGGACTGCTACGACGATTGCCCAACCGGGTGTGTGAGTCCACACCGCAGTTAGACTGTCGGGCGTGTCTCGACGCGTGACGGTGTTCTTTGCGCCAGCGGTAGCGAGTTGTAAGTCGCGCAATACGTCGTCTGCGTTGCCGTGAACCTGCGCTGCGCTGACACCTGCCGGGCTTGAACTACCCACTGAGAGCATCAGCCAGACCAGAGCCCCAATCGAGCCGACCACCACTAGAACAATCAACCATTCGTTTCCTGCCAACATCGCACACCCTTCCCGTGATCGATCTGCAGACCCTACAGGTATCGCTCCCTTTGCATTGTGAGAAACATCTGGCCGGTCTTCTGGTGTTTGTTAGTGCGCGGGGTTGATAAGGGATGCGAACTCGTCGGCTGAGATCACGAGTATTCCTGCTGCCCGGGCTTTTTTGGCTTTGCCGGAGAGGGTGTCGCAATCGGCTGCGACGACAAGAGTTGTCTTTTTCGTCACGCTCGGCGCGCAGGTTGCTCCTGCTGCAGCGGCGAGTGCTTCGGCGCCGGTTCGGGTCCATGGCTTTCCGTGTAGTAGTGCAGTTGGTGAACCAGTGAAGACCACCACTTGGCCTGATAATTCAATGGTGTCGTGCGTCGCGGGCACTACGGGCAACGCGAGTTCTGGCAGTGCGATTCCGAGTGTGGTCGCTGCGAGTGTCATTCGTTCTGCTTCGCTAGCTGTGATGATCCCATCGGCGATGATTGATCCGACGAGGTCGTTGAACCAGACGGTTTCGATCTGAGTGACTTCTGCGGGTGTCAGCCCGAGTTGCTGCGAGATCTTTTTGAGTTCCTCTGCTTCTTCTTCGCTGATGAGGAGATCGGCGAGCGCCCGGTCTAAGAAATCCAAGTAGACAACGGCGTCGGGGCGGAGCTCTGGGTGATGCAAAGTTGGAAGCCGTGCAAATACGGGCATTCTTGGAATCGGCTGGTGGGAACTGCGAGGAGTTGTGCGTAGCCCGTGTCGCATCGGTGTTATGGGTGTTGAGATGAACGGTTGAGCGGTTGAGACGTCGAGGTGTTCGGCGATTATTTTCAGGAGTTTGGCTGTAGCTATGGCGTCGCCGAGTGCGCTGTGATGATCCCAGGGTGCGATTCCTGCTTCGGTGCATGCAGCGGACAACCCGCGTGGGAGAGAGGCGCGTTGCGCTGCGCGCATTGTGCACGCAAACTCTGCTTCGACTGAGGCACCGAAGCGTTCAAACTCGGCGAGTATGAAACGGGAATCGAAGCTCGAGTTATGCGCCACCACGATTCGGCCTTCGAGGAGTGATGCGATTGTGCCTGCGAGATCTTCAAATGTTGGAGCGCCGGCGCACATTGAAGCTGTGATGCCATGGATGTGTGTTGGTCCGATGTCTCTGCCGCAGTCCATGAGTGTTGACCACTGCCGCACCGGTTCGCAGTGAGAGTCGAGTTCAACAATCGCTAGTTCAACCACGCGATCCTTTGTGTACAGGCCAGTGGTTTCGACATCAACGACGACGACTTGTTCCCAGTCGAAACTAGCCATGCGAATCACTCGCTGTGAGTGGAGCGAGTACGCACTTCAAGCTCAGTAGGGCGAACGGACGCGCCACTGTGTCTTCAGGGTCGCGAAGATGTGATTGCAATTTTCCCCTTCCCAAGGTTGAACGCTACGAGCTTACGCAACTCGCGGCTGATGCTGCTTGGGATCGTGCCCGGTTAGTTGCGGGCGAGGCGGTCGCTGACAAGTCTGTTCAAGCTGACGCCTTCTTGTGCGGCGGACACGGCAAGTTCACGGTGCAACGACTCTGGGACGCGTACGTTGAACTTGCCAGAAAAGTGCCGTTCGGCGATCGGCTCGGGAACACCGTCGCCGTTTGCTGTTAGATCAGAAACGACGTCGGCGACGAGGTTGACGAGACCTTTGAGCGCCTCGGTCTGGTCGGCGTCAAGCCATGACAGCGATGGGAACTCAGCCACGGTCGCGACGAACTCGGCGTCCTCGCTAGACCACAGGACCCGGTAGGCGTAGTGCTTGATGTCGGTCACTTCTGTTCCTCCTGCAGTTTGTCGGTGGCTTTGAACAACCCGGATGCTACTTCTGCTGGTACCACTATTGGTACTGCGTAAGCGAGGGGGTTGCGGCAGTCCGACGCGCCGGTGTGAAACGTTGTGCCAAGGTGAGTGAAGTGATCACCAACGTGTTCCAGCTCCACCGGTGAGAACCGCCACGTGCATCATTTCGAATGTTTCGGAAATGACGATGTCGTAGGTTGAGATGTTCTGAGTAGTCACGGTCGCGACAGTGAACCGGTCGGTGGAAAGTCACGCCCGAATGCTGTTCGCCGGTATCGACTGGTCCTCGTCCGATCAGACGTTGAGCAGAGCCGAGTCCGCCTGCACCTGATCGAGCACCTCATCGAATGTTGGCGGCAGGTCAGTGCCGTAGTACAGGTCTCGCATCGCTGATTCGTGTTCTTCGCGAAGACGGTTCGTGAAGGCAGAGCCGCGGATGAAGGCGGGCGACGCTGCGAATCCTCCGGCTGGCACTGCGAGGTCTGGCTTCGAGAACCCGGCGGAGACGTGCTGCGCGCTGGCGAGGATCTCAGCGACAAGGGCCTTGTCGGCGAGAAGTTCTCTGACGGACGGCTCGAGCAGCAGAGCGTGGATGTCGTACATCTGCCGACCAATCCGCAACCATCCGTGCGGCCCAGTCATTGCGTCAGGGTCATGCGCGAAGTTGTTGACGCGCAACAGCTTCTCTAGGAGTGTGCGCCCTAGGTGCAGTATTGCCACGTTGAACGAGGACAGGTCTGCCCACTTGCCGGTGTCGAAGTCTGAGGATTCAAGCTCTCGACTCAGCAGCGAGGTGATCGAGTACTCCTCGTGTGGATTTGGACCTCCCGATTGGCCCAGCTCAACAAGGATCGCCGATGGGTCAGCGATCGCTGTACGTCCGCCGCGGTGCTCGAGCGGCGGATTCAGGTAGGCCGACCGATGAAACGAACCGGCGCTTCCACCGGATGTTCCGCCTTCAGGGTCCATTCCGGTTGGGAGGGCCGCGGAAACGAGTAGCTGCTTCAGCGCCCTCTTCTGAGCGTTCACGGATGCGTACTCGCCCACAACTAGCAGGTCGAGATCCTCGGAGAAGCGGCGGATGATTCCGAGCTTCTCCAGGCTCGTCCCGCCCTTGAACACCACCTCGCCTGGATGTGTGGTCACTATCGAATGCAGCGTCTGGCAGATCCAGTAGTCCTTCTCGACAGCGAGCGGAAGCACATCGAGGCGCTCCGCAGCAGCAACGATCGTGCCGCGGAACACCTCGGGGTCTGCCTCACGCCACAGCGGTAGCGGGCTCATGTAATGGCCAACAAGGAGCGTGCGGCCGACTCGGTACGGCTGTCTGCGCTGGGGATCTTGTTCACCAGATTGGCCCAGCAACTCGAGGTCAGGATTGCCCTGAGCCGTGCCCGCCCCTGCCCGGGCTCCGTCGCCGACGCCTCAACAAGTCGATCCATCCGCACGTCGCGCGAGTCCATGACGCACAGCATTTGCTTGACCGCCGGTCCGGGCGCAACCTCGACGACATTTAACCACGCGTCGAGCACCTCAAGAACGGACACCTCCGTCGGATTCAGCTGAGCTGTAAGTCGACCAGACCGAGCCGCACGCGAAACAAACTTCACGGCACCTGTGTCAGTGGGTGCTCGCCTTGGAACAGCGATCTCGGAGCGGCGCGGAACCTGTGTCGATAGCCGCAATGCGTTCGCAGCCGACAGGCCACTAGGGCCAACTCCGGGCCCAGGAACCAACTCTGCGACGAGCTGCTCAGGGGAGGGTGGCGCCATGCCGAGTGGAGTCTTCGTCCCGCGCCAGTACAGACCACGACGAATGTGTCGCAGCTCGCCGGCAGATGCGAGCTCGCCCAGCAGATGGTGTGCTGTTGAGGGTTGAAGCGACAGTTCGGACGGCTGCCAGAACCGCTCGCGTGAGCCGAGAACAGCCCGGCGGGCGTCGGCCGCACCGTGACGGTTGCGGTGAGGTGTAGATGTAGTCGCCATTCCAACGCCTTCCATGCAGGGCAATACGAGAAGCTGCACTATTATGCTACATGATAATACGCGAACCTGCACTAAATTCTGCCGTGTCTTCCCACCGACTCAACTGACCGAGCACTCCAGCTGAGAGTAGGGGGTCAGGCGCAAGACGAAGCGAAAGCTCAACCGAATGCTCAACCGATAGTTCACACGGCTTCGTGAAACTCCCTGGCATTATCGGGACGACAGGCAATCGTCTGGTTGGCGGTTTAGTCGCCGTGGTAGAGGCGGTCGAGGTCGACGATCTCGACATCGGACCGCTTCGAGATGCTCGTGAGCAGCGCCGGGTCAAATTCGGTGCCGAAGAGGAAGAGCTTTGCGTCGCCGGCGCGTTGTCCCAGTGCGGTGCGGGCCCGCTCCAGACGTTTCAGGTGCCCGAGCCCGAGGGACTCACCGGCTTTCGCTTCACCTATGGCGGTGATCATGCGTTTGGAAGGGGTAGGTCCGTCGGTGGCGGCAATGAGGTCGAGTTGATAGTCGACGCCGTCGATGGTGACGCTGGAGGGAGCAATGCGGCTGTCCGTGTCGATGGTGGTGGTCGACGCGAACCGGCGTGCCCACGTGCGTGCCTGAGCTTCAAATACAGGTCCTCGCACCTGGGAGTCGAACGATGCGCGCATTCGGTTCTTCCACACGTTGTCGGGGGCGCGGTCCCGCAGCAATGCGCCGTTTGGCTCTAGGACGGCGAAGTGGAATTGTAAGAACGGGTCGTCAAGGGCGTACAAGGGGCGCTGGTCGCGGATCGGGTCCTCTAGGCGGATGACGAAGCCAGCGTCGACGAGTCGGTTCAGCGCTGGGGCGAGGTTCGAGACGGTCTTGCCTACTTGGTTAGCTATCGACCCTGCTGTGACGGACCCGTTGGCTATCGCAGCGAGGATGCTGTGGTGAAGCAGCGAACCGGCTCCGGCCATGACCGGATCTTCGGCGAGCAACGTGGTCGCCTCGTTTCGCATGGTCGCGCCGGGCGAGAGGATTCGCTGGACGATCCAACGGTCTACGTCGCGAGCGCCATCGGGAAGGTCAAAATTGACCATGTCGGTGGCGTAGCCGACGACTCCTCCGATTACGGCGTACACCTGCACAGCGCAGCGCAGGTCAGCCGAGTCGGTGAGGTGTGCGGTTGCGGCGCGGTAGTCATCGGCGTGCATGATGAGTTCCATGCCGGCGCGTCCTCGCAGGGGTGCCTCTCCTGCGGTCAGGGCGCTCATCACCGAGATTGCCGATCCGCACAGGACTAGGCGTGCTTGACTCGCCTTACCTCGGCGGCCTCCGGGGCCGAACGCTGCGGCGATCGTGGAGTCGACTGACCGGTCGGCTTCGAGGACGTGACCGAACTCGTCGATGACGATCGGAACCGGGCCCTTCGCCCCGAGAGCAAGAAGCGACTGGAGTGCCTGTTCCCAGGTGTCGAGAGCGATGCGTCCGACTCCGAGGTGATCACCGAGTTTGGTGCCGAGCCGGTCGAGTTGCACTCTGGTAGAGACCCGGGTCGCCTCGAAGTAGAACCCGTTACGCGTCTCGACCTCGTTGACGAGCAGCGTCGACTTACCAATGCGGCGACGGCCGTAGAGCATGCCGAGTAGCGGCCGAGCAGCAGGGGTGTCGATGAAGCTAGAGACGACCTCGCGATACATGGAACCTCCTTCTTCACATACTCTGGGAAGCACATACTATCAGTTAGTCATAGCTTTTGTATCAGATAGAATCGGCCCGGCCCCAGTACCCCGCTCTGTTATGCGAGCGACCCCCTATAGGGGGTCGCTCGCAAGACGAAACAAGTTGGGTGGGGTCGGTACTGAGGCGTGCTAAATTCGCCGTGGGCTTGTGGAAGGGCACGATGATTTTGAAACAGTTGAAGAAGCGCGACTTGGTCGCGGTACTTGAGGTTGCTGCCGCTGCGGTTTGCACGGCTGGTGCAACGGTGCTCGGACCGCGCTGGCATACGGTGCTGCTCGCTTTGCTAGGGACAAGACCTGTGGTGTTGTCAGTGGAGTCACTGGCATGAGTACCTTGAATCGAGCCACCAGCGCCGCTCGCCGTGTGGCCCGGACGTTAGAGATCCGCAGCACCCGTTGGGAGCGAGCAGCACATCGCCGCTTCTTCTCCAAAGGGAATCGAGTGGAGTGCCCGATCTGTGGGTGGAGCGGACTGAGCTTCGCTGCGTCTCGCTAGCCGCGGCGGCTGAACCGCCTCTGCCCGGAGTGCAAGTCGAGCGAGCGCGACCGAGCGCTGCAGTTGTGGTTGATGCGACAGTCGGCCCGCGAACACGCCCGGCTGCTCGAGGTCGCGCCGCTCGGCCTAGTGGAGCCGGTCGCTGCTGACCTGGGGTTCGGCTACACCAGTATCGATCTTCAATCGGACAGGGCCGAAGTGCGCGCCGACCTCTGTGACCTGGCGTTCGCCGACCAGTCCTTTGATGTCGTTGCATGTTTCCATGTGCTTGAGCACGTCCCGGCTGATGTCGCCGCAGCAGAGCAGATCGCTCGGGTGCTGCGCTCAGACGGGACAGCAGTGATCATCGTCCCGTGGGATCGCACCGCAGCGAACACTGAGGAGGACTTCAACGCCGGTCCTGAGGAGCGCGAGCGCAGGTTCGGACAGAGCGACCACGTGCGCATGTATGGCAGGGATGTAACCGACCGGTTCCGGGCCGGTGGGCTCGAAGTCGAGGAGGTCCTCTGGAGCGATCTGTTCTCGCCCGATGAGTTCCGGCGCTGCGCTCTCGACGGTGACGACGACCGATTCTGGCTTTGTCGACCGGCCGGCACATGACAGCGCTGCAAACAGCACTCGTCTGCCCCGATTCCTCCGAGAGCTTTCAGCGAACGCAGACACTCCGATGTGCTTTCTGACCGCAACACAGAGCCGGGCTCTAGGGCACCAACCCGGCTAGTAAAGCGGTTTTCGCGTTCCAAAAAAAGTGGTTTCGCGTTTCAAAAACACAGTGGTTGGGGTGGAGCATGTACTAACCCGAAACGCAAGGGACATCGCCACTCGCCCCCTCCCGCGCTACGCGGATGAGCAGGTCTACTGCATCGGAGTTTGTAACAATCCCCATGTGGGTAATCCCCGGCAAACCTCGTAGGTCGCAACGTGCATCGTTGGTCCATCGAGCGGGCGCCTCGTTCATCCATGTGCTGTCGCCACTGTCACCGTCGGTTTGGATCTCGGTCGCCCCAGCCTGATCAAGAAGTCCCGCACACTGCGGTGTTGTGCAAGCAACGGGTGCCTTCGCAGCGCTGAAGACGTAGCCGGCAGTTGTCGGCAGGTTGGTGCCATAGACAAATCTGCCTGGCACTGGCAGGGGCACGCCACGCTCGTCTCCGGCCACAAACCATTCTTGCTGCTGCAGCCCGTATCGCTGCGAAGCACGCGCCATCGATACTGCTCCGCCGGCTTCTAACAACGCTTTGTTGTCCTTCGCTCGGAACTCGCGGTCACCCACCATGTAGAGCAGGTTCTCGCCGTAGACCGACGGTTGGAGGTCGAGCCCCAACTGACCCACCCATGTTTGGTCGACTGGTGACGCGTTCGGATCATTGGGATCCCAGGACCAAGGATCGCTAAATGCCCATCGCATGCAGTCGCTGCATCCAGAGAACTGACCGGCAAACCCGAAGAGCGATGACACGTGAGCATTCACCCAGGTGACATCGAGAGTGCGAAGTGCGTAGTCGGCCATGAGACAGCCCTGACTGTGGCAGGCAATAACGACCTTCGTTCCATCGGCCTTAGAAACTGACTTCTCGACGACGCGCTTCAGATCATCAGCAAAGGAGTTTTCTCCCGGCCCAAAGCGGTAGTCGTAGGGAAGGCAGCGAAGAGATGTGTTCGTGCGCCAATCTTGACTGCTGAGCATGTCGGCGAGCGGACCGTACTGCGGGCACTCTGCGAGGAAGTTCTTGCCCACCGATATCGGCTTGACGGTCACTCCCGGCGCATTGGTTGCAGTCCCTTGGTCGTCGATACTCAATGCAAGCCAGGCGTGCACCTTGTCCACATCGCTTTCGGCAAGTCCACTCATCAGCGAATACTCCAGAGCGCTCTTTGCAGGCGGTGGCAGCAACTCGGGTTCGGTCATCTCGGGGACGAGAAAGCTGAATGAACTCGTAGTACTCACGCTGACAGAAAGCGCACTCATGCCCAAACCCGGGACGAAGACGATCGGAGGATTTGAGGTTGCAGTGGTTGACTCACTGCAAGCGCTCAGAGTGATCACTGCTGTGATGAAAGCGAGGCAAATAATGCTCAGTCGTGGTCGAGTCATGACGTAGCAGTGCGGCGGGTGTTCCGGATGCAACAGTTTTACTCACGGATCACGAAGCAAGCCTAGCTTCGAAGCGACCAATGGGGTCCTAGCGCGTTGCCTGACCCATGCAGTTATCAGCGAGCTCAACGCAAAGCGGTCAGGTTGAAAAAGGCGGCGGTGTATCGGGCCGGTGACTTGGCAGCTCGAGACGGACCGCTTGGGACTCGGCGTAGCGGGCGTCAAGGAAAGCGTGACAGCCGGTGAGCTGTGCGCGGGTGTCGTCGTAGTCGCCCCAGTCGACCGCTGCGGTCCAGCGTTGCGCGAACTCGAGGATCGACCACAGGCTCCTCGTGGCACCCGGCCGGCCGAGAGAGACCGCGGTGAGCCCCGACAGGTAGTTGTTGCGGTACACCGTCGGGATGATCAGCCGCACCTGACCCCCTCGGGTGAGCTCTGCGTTGGCGGCGAGGCGGGCGACACGGCCATTGCCGTCGTCGAAGGGGTGGACCTCGGTGACGAGTACCATCATTGCCACTGCTCGACGCAGCGGGTCGACGATCTCGGCGAGTACGTCGAAGCCAGCGGTGAGGGTCCCGGGCACCAGCGCTGGTTCGACGAACTGGTAGCCGCCCGCAAAGTTGAGCCGCTCCTTGAACATACCTGGCCGTCGTTCGGGCCGGGCCGCCATGAGCAAGGCGTGGCGGTCCCGGAGCAGCTCGATCAGCTCGCCGCCGTCCGCGGGCACACGGCAGCGGTCCACCGCATCGGTCGCGAGACGATACGTCGCGGCGACGTCGTGGGCGTCAGCGGGTCGTTCGACGGCTTCGGCGCCGTTGATGGCGATGGCGCGTGCTTCGTCAAGGTCGAACTCGGTTCCCTCGATGAAGTTCGAGAAGTAGGCCTCGTAGAACGCTAGCCACCGTTGCCGGCTTTCGTCACCACCGAGGAGGGGCTGGGGTGCGATGTCCTGCAGTTCGGCCACAACGCGGCGCAGAGAGTCGATGCGCGACGCGTCGAATGGGGCACCCGTCAGGCGTGCCCGCAACCGCCGTAAGCGGACCACTCCGGTCGCGGTACCCAGCACCGCTACAAGGCGGCTGCGGACTGCGTCGACTGCTTGAGGGTCGAAAGACCCTGCGATGACGTCGAGCTCGCGCAGTACCCGCTCGATGGCACCAGCACCGCCGGTGCGGGCGATCGAGTCGACGTGATCCTCGGTGACTTCCGTTCCCGCTCGGTGCCTCGGGCGCCGTCCCCGCACGTCGATGTTCTCGACGAGCTTGCGGGCGGTGCCCGAGAGCCACAGCCCGTGGGGCATCTGCAGGTCACCTGGCAGGGGACCTGGTCCGACCACTGGTTCGACGGTAACCCCGGGCATCCGCAGCGGTGCCTTTCGAGCTCCCGGCGGTGCTGCGACGTACAGGCGACCGTCATTGGGTAGCCCGCCGGTCAGGGCGGAGCGGCCACAGAGGACGCCGCCGGGGAGTACGTGGGCGACCACGGCGAGCAGATGGTGGCGGCCGGTCTCGGCCGGCGGCAGTTGGGAGCCGACGACATACACTCCCGGCGCTATTCGCATGGCCGTGCCTGCCGCGGCCATACGGCTGTAGCGCGCTCGGTTCGTCGTAGAGGGGAATTCCAGTGAACCGTAAGGCGGTCGGGCAACATCCATGCGTGTAAACCTCCCCTTGTGACACCAATTAGCAACATACTACCCGATAAAAGCTATAACTGAGCAACAAATACTTAATTAAAGCGCCGATGCGCCGATTCGTGGGCGGGGCTGCGGGCTTGGGCGTTCCCCGCTCTGTTATGCCAGGGACCCTCTATAGGGGGTCAGGCGCAAGACAGAGCGAGTTGGCTGGGAGTCGGTTGGGGCCGGGACCGAGTCAGGTCCTCGGGCCGGTTCATGTGATGCCGTGATCTACTGCCCACCTAACAAGTTCATGGCGGCGGCTCAGGTGGAGTTTTGCCATGATATTTCGCACGTGGTTCTCTACAGTTTTTGGTGAGATGAAGAGTTCCTCGCCAACAACGCGGTAGGACTGTCCTCTGGCAACGTGTGCCAGCACCTCGCGTTCGCGCTCCGTGAGCGGCAGTGCATCATCAGAGCCGCTACCGGCGAGTCGACGGTATTCGCCAATCAGTAGCGCAGCGAGCTGTGGGGAGAAGACCGGCTCTCCTACGGCCGCGCGTTTGAGCGAGTTGCGAAGCTCCTCCGGTCGGGCCGACTTCAACAAGTAGCCCACTGCTCCGGCTGCCACGGCGTCAAGAACATCGCGTTCCGCTTCAGACACTGTCAGGATGACCACCGGGACTTCGCTGCCAACTTGTTGGGCTACTGCAATCCCTCCACCACCGGGCATGTGAAGGTCGCAGAGCAACACGTCGGCCACCACAGACCTGACTGCAGCAACTGCTGAATTGGTGTCCTCGGCCTCTGCCACAACCTCAAAATCGTCTCCAAGATCTGCGCGAATGCCTGACCGCCAGATGGGGTGATCATCTGCCACGACAACTCGAATAGGCGGACTCATGGTGCCCACAGGGTGACGTCACACCCAGTTCCAGGCGAGGATCGCACAGCCACGGTGCCGCCCACCGTGTCAAGTCGGCCCCTGACTGATGCTCTGAGTCCGTCCCCCTCTTTCGTGGTATCTCCGTTGAAGCCGCAGCCTTCGTCGTGCACCACAACTCGCGTTCCAAACTGCTCAGTCCGGTCCACTGACACCCAAACTTCATCTGCCCCTGAGTGCTTAGAAGCATTTGTTGCTGCTTCGGCAGCAGCACCCGCGAGCGCTAGGGCTGATTCACCGCAAGCAGTTCCCGGGTCGACCACGACGAGCTGCACGGGTACACCAAAGCGTGACTCAACTAACGCCAGGGCAGGGCCGAGCAACTCAGCAACCGAAGACTCTTTCTCGGCCAGCTTGGAAGAATTGCCACCTCGCAAGAAGGCACGAAGTTCGGCGTCTTGGGTGCGAGCGAGCTCGACTAGTTCGGGGTCATCGGATCGGCGTTGCACCACAGCAAGAGTTTGTAAGACACCGTCGTGGAGAGTTCGTCCGACTTCGGCTCGTGCTTCAGCAGCCGCTGCGACTTGAGCAGTTCGTTGAAGCTGTTCCGAAACCCACCCGGCCAACCACCCTCCGGCTGCATACAGCACCATCGCGCCAGTTAGGGCCAGCACATTTCCCACGACTGCGCCCTGAACAAGTGCGCTGGCCACGCCAGCTACTCCAACAGCAAGGCCGCCTACTAACCCCCAGGTTGAACCCGCTGCCACACCCGTTGCTAGGACGGCGGCGAGCGGCCAGGCTGAGCCGAATGACTGCGGCCGATCACCAGAGTAAAAAGCGGAATCTAGAGCGACCACGGTCATCGCAAGAAAGATGTCAATCACAGCTCCGACCCGCAGTACCCATGAGTCGTTTTTTGAGACGGCTACGGTCCAAGCTGTTGACCAGAGAACCAAGACTCCGAGCAACCCGAACGCAGGTACCGGACGGACCAGAACACCCGAGTTGGTATCGATGCAAACCACGAAAAACGCCCACACCAACGTCACAGCACGCACTGCTCCGAGACCAAGTTGCAGTCTTCGTTGCAGTGCGTGCGACGTGGAGGTCATCGACGCTCCAGGCATGAGTCCAAAGTAGCTCAGGTTCTTGACGTTTGTCCTGACTTGGTGGCTGAGATGACTAGGCAGTTCGCCGGAGACCTGAGATTGCTACGTTCGAGCGTCGCCATTGGGTGAAGCTCCAGGTGAACATGGGGATTGCAACTGCAAGCGAGACCATCACTTGGGCGAAGTCGCGGCCGTCAAGAGGGATTTGGCCTCTTGGTGAAAGCAACGAGAACATGACCGTATACAAGTAGCTGATGAGCCTTACGAGACCAACGATTGCTGTGCAAGAAGCAAGAGTTCCAAACCACAATCGTCGGCTTGGCGACCAGACTGCAAACATCGAAGATTCTTCGGTGCGACCTGCCTGCCAATTGCTCAGGAATGCGATCGGCGCCATCACCAGCGAGACGGTCAGAGTGAGAGCTGCTAACTGAGGATTCGGATACTCCGAAAGCATCTGGTGAAGCGTCGTGGTGAGCCCAACGGCGGCGAGACCAGCCGACCAGCACAGGGAGAACCAGAGCAACTGCTGCTGGTCCGTTGAGCGAAGGGATCCTAGTGATGCAGTTGCGGCGTGATCGGCGCTCCAGCCGGCGGAGATAAGAGTGTCGGCGATTTCTGGAGGGGTGGCACCAGCGTTACGGCAAGTCACAAGCCAAGCCTCAAGGTTTGGTGCTGGCTCGGTCTGCCTAGGTGGATCTGAATGGGTTGCAGTGGTCTGTTCAGTCAACATGGAAACGCTCCTTAGTGGCTGCACACTTGGCTACCACTGCGTCCACTTTCCACGGTTTGAGTTCAAAGCGAAATCGGGTGTTGCCCCTATTGTGAGCTGGGGGATCCCTAGGGGGTTTCCCCGCTCTGTGCTCCGCACCCGAGCCGCAGCGTGCTACGCTATGCTACATGAAGGAGATCACGCACCGTCAGATGCGAAACGACAGCGGCGAGGTGCTCCGGCGGGTTGGCGCAGGCGAGACGATCTTGGTCACCAACAGCGGTCAGCCAGCGGCTGTGATCGGCCCACCGCCCGAGGACGTGTTCTCGCTCCTGTCGGCCCAAGGCCAAGTACGCAGGGCCCTCAAGTCCCCGACGACTCTTCTAGCAATCACGCGGAGAAAGACGACTAGGACTACGGCAGAGATCATCGCAGAAGTCCGTGGCCACGGGTGAAGCTGTCCTATGTGGACACCTCAGCTGCGATGAAGCTCGTGGTCGCCGAAGAGGAGTCAGCCGCTCTCGCCGAATTTCTATCTGCCGATCGCCGCCTGATCGCGTCCTGGCTCCTCCATACAGAGATGTACTGCGCTGCAGGTCGACATGCCGATGACGTCGACATCACAGCGGTGCGCGAGGTGCTCGACACGTTGAACCTTGTCGACCTGACGCGCGGCGACATGATCGCTGCCGGGACGCACTCACCGCTCAGGTCGAACGACGCCATCCACTTGGCAGTCGCGATCAGGCTCGGCGTGGACGAGATAGTGACCTACGACAGTGAGCTTGCCGATGCCGCAAGGACTACCGGTCTGGTCGTTACGGCCCCCGGTCGGTAGCAGCACCCCTAGGCCCCAGTAGTTATAAAGAGCTTCACCCCTACCCGAAGTTCCTACCGCTGACATGGACTTAGAGGCGCTCGGCGACCTCATCCTTCGGGCTGCAAACTCTGCCGGATACTGACCCAGCTGATTCCAGAGGGGCTTTCGCTCGCCCTCCACCCATTACCCCGCTCTGTTATGCGAGCGACCCCCTATAAGGGGTCAGGCGCAAGACGAAATGAGTTGATGGGGGTTGTGGTTTGAAGCTGTGAGTGCTAAACCGAAACCGGGGTATGGGCTAGGACGATGTTTCTGGTTCGCTGGATGTGCTGTTCTCTAAGGTTTGGGAGGGGTATCGGAGATGGTCAAGTTCCGTACGCTGTTCGCTGTTGTTGTTTTTGCTTGCTTACTTGCAGTTGTTGCATGCGCACCCGTGGTACCTCCACCGGGGCCAACTCTGTCGGGTGCTACCCAAATCTCAGCCGCTGGCTCCTATTCGTGTGCGTTGGTTGCTGGCGGCGCGGAGAAGTGTTGGGGGGACGACTACTCCGGGCAGTTGGGTGACGGAACCTACACCGATTCGAGTGTGCCGGTTGGTGTGGTTGGTGTGTCGGGTGCAACCCAAATCTCAGCCGGCTACAACCATTCGTGTGCGTTGGTTGCTGGTGGCGCGGTGAAGTGTTGGGGGGACAACAACTACGGGCAGTTGGGTGACGGAACCACCACCAGTTCGAGTGTGCCGGTTGGTGTGGTTGGTGTTACGGGTGCTACCACGATCTCAGCCGGTGGCAACCGTTCGTGTGCGTTGGTTGCTGGTGGCGCGGTGAAGTGTTGGGGGGACAACAGCTACGGGGGGTTGGGTGACGGAACTACCACCGATTCGAGTGTGCCGGTTGGTGTGGTAGGTGTGTCGGGTGCAACCCAAATCTCAGCCGGCAGAAACCTTGCGTGTGCGTTGGTTGCTGGTGGCGCGGTGAAGTGTTGGGGGGACAACAACTCCGGGCAGTTGGGTGACGGAACCACCACCGATTCGAGTGTGCCGGTTGGTGTGGTTGGTGTGTCGGGTGCAACCCAAATCTCAGCCGGTTACAACCATACGTGTGCGTTGGTTGCTGGTGGTGCGGTGAAGTGTTGGGGGGACAACTACTACGGGGGGTTGGGTGACGGAACCACCACCAGTTCGAGTGTGCCGGTTGGTGTGGTTGGTGTGTCGGGTGCTACCAAAATCGCAGCCGGTGAGTTCAATTCGTGTGCTGTGGTTGCTGGTGGCGCGGTGAAGTGTTGGGGGTCCAACGGTAACGGGATGTTGGGCGACGGAACCTACACCGATTCGAGTGTGCCGGTTGGTGTGGTTGGTGTGTCGGGCGCTACCAAAATCACAGCCGGTGCTTACCACGTGTGTGCGTTGGTTGCTGGTGGCGCGATGAAGTGTTGGGGGGTCAACGCCTCCGGGCAGTTGGGCGACGGAACCAACACCGATTCGAATGTGCCGGTTGTTGTGCTAGCCGGCACATAAACCCGCACCCTGGTTTGCTACACGCTTCTTGCCAGGGGCGTTTATGCGTGCCGTATCTGCGTTTCCCAGAGCGGTTTTCGCGTTCCAAAAACAGTGGTTTCGCGTTGTAATGCTCTGTTCCTGTTGCTCCGCTCTGTTATGCGAGTGACCCTCTATAGGGGGTCAGGCGCAAGACAGAGCGAGTTGGTTGCGAGTTGGTTATTTGGTTGGGGTTACGTGGCTGGGCCAATGCTCCTCGACCCCATCGTTCAGGCCAGCGCCGCCGCTGATGAACCCGATTGATCTCTTGAGGGCTTTCATCAGGGCCCTCCGAGATGTACCGTCATCTACTCATGCGGGGGATTCGAAAGTCAGCGGCCTTAATCGCGGTTTTGGCAGCAGTTGCTGTTCTGGCCTCTGCCTGTGCGGGTTCGCCGCCACCGCGGCCATTGCCGCCGCGGCCAGGCCAAGGCCCAGCAATTGGGGAGCGCACCTATTTGGTACGGGCAGGGATCGAGCAGGTCTATGTAACCGACGCGACGATCGGCGGCACGGTCAGGCTCACCGGGCCGGGAACCCCCACACAATCCAAAGTCGCCGACACATTTGGAAGCGTGGTTTTCCGCGGGCTCACCCAGGGAAGCACCGTGACCGTTACCGATGAGTCGGCTACCGATGAGTCAGCGGCTGCATCCCAAACGGTTCGCGTTCTTGATGTTGACGAGCCGCCCTCGGATGCGTTCTATCGAGCGCCACTCATGCAGGCAGGGCTCAATTACATCCCCATGCGTGATGGCACGCTGCTCGCCATAGTGGTGCGGCCACCAGTGGGCCTTTCCGTCTCTGATGGTCCCTTCCCAACGCTGATTGAATATTCCGGCTACGCCGTGAGCGGCCCTCAAGATCCGCTTGCCGACAAGGTGGCCCGACTGCTTGACCCGTCGCTGCCGGGTGACCCGCTCACTCCGGGCGGCGAGACTTTTGTTGGCGGCGTTCTGGCTCGGTTGGCTGGCTACGCAACGGTGTCAGTTCAGTTGCGAGGCACAGGATGTTCCGGCGGAGAGTCCGACCTGTTTGATCTTCCGAGTTCGTATGACGGCTACGACGTTGTTGAAACTCTCGCTCGTCAGCCATGGGTGCTCAACGGCCGCCCCGGAATGATCGGGATTTCGTTCTCGGGGTTCTCACAGATTGCTACTGCTGCTACTCGGCCACCGCACCTTGCAGCAATTGTTCCGCTGTCATTTCTGGGTCGTGTGTGGGACGTGGGGCGACCGGGCGGGATCTTCAACACCGGGTTCGCCGAGACCTGGCTTGCAGACCGTGTTGCCACTGCGCGTCCGGCACCGTCTGATGGGGCGATGGACTACGCGAACGTTTTGGTAGCCACCGACGCTAACTGCAAAGAGAATCAACGCCTGCGCTTACAGACTCGTGACGGGGACGGAATCTTCCGCAACACGGTGCTCAACCTCGAGGACTATCAGCGCCGTGACCTTGAACAGCGACTCGATCAAATAGATGTGCCCGTGTTTGGTTCGCTGCAGTTCCAAGATGAGCAGACGAGTGGTTACGCCATGCTCAACCTGAACAAACTCACTGAGCGCAACCCCCGGGCCTGGATGACGCTCAGCAGCGGCGAGCACAACGATTCGATAAGTCCCGACACCATCGTGGACCTGTTTCAGTTCCTCGACTTGTACGTGGCCCGTAAGACTCCTGACCTAAAGGTTGGTCTGTATCTGACCACTTCGATCATCTTCGGTTCCGGGGGAGCAGGCTTGCCGTTCCCCTCACTTGCAGGGCTGAGATTTGGCGACGCCTTGCGTCGCTGGGAGTTGCGTCCGCAGTATTCATTTGGGGTTGAGCGTGACACGGACAGCGGGAACGGTGCGAGCGGCACTCGCTGGAAGTTCAACTCGTCTTCGTTCCCACCAGCAGGAGCCACCACAAGCACTTGGTACCTCTCTGCTGACGGGGCGCTAGCCCCGACAGCCCCATCAGTCGGCACCGATGGATCTGCTGCGTATGTCTCTGATCCGTCGCGTCGACCGGCATCGAGCAGTTCGGGTTGGACTCAGGTTCCATCCAACAACGGCCTTGGATTTGTGTCGCCACCGATGGCCGCCGATGCCGTAGTGGCCGGCCCGATCGGTGCTGACCTGTGGTTGTCCTCGACAGCAACAACCACTGATGTGCAGGTGACCGTGACCGAGGTGCGGCCTGATGGTAAAGAACTGTTCGTAACTAACGGCGTGCAACGCGCATCGTTCCGACAGGTCACAGGAACCGACCCAGTCAGGCCAAAGATCGACTTCACCACTTCCTCACCGCTGCAGCCCGGTGCCAATCGGGTGCGGGTGCAAGTGCTGCCTGTGGTGCACGCGTTCCGGACCGGTAGTCGGATCCGAATTGTGGTTGCACCCGTCGGTGGCGATCGCCGAGTGTGGCGCTACAACTCGGTGGACGATGGCGTGGCTCCGACCAACTCATTGTTCTTTGGCAGCGCAATGCCATCCTCGATTTCTTTGCCACTAGCTACAGGCGTGGAGCCACCGAGCCCGATCGGGTCCTGCCCATCATTTGGGCAGCCCTGCCGCACCTATCAGCCACTCGCCAACGGCGGCTGACAACCCAAATCTCCTCGCTCTGTCTTGCTCCTGACCCCCTATAGGAGGTCAGGCGCATTACGAAACGAGTTGGTGGGGCAACTGGCCCGCGGGAAATTGATGTACTCACCTTTCCACGGCCTGTCAGCATGAGGTTCCACTAGGGTTTGCCAGCTTTCGAGCAACCGCCAAATCAAGGGGGATCACATGGATAGTGCCTTCGATGCATTCAGGTATGACGGTCTTCGGGCGTTAGTAGTCGGCGGTGCTAGCGGTATGGGCGCAGCAGTGGCCGACCTTGCCGCTGATGCGGGCGCCAAGGTCACTGTCATGGACATCGTGCCGGTTGATCACCCCGACAGGAAGTCGATTCGTCTCAACCTGTCTGAGCGCTCATCGATCGATGAGGCACTTGAGGAACTTGGCAGTCCAGTCGACGTGGTTTTCTCCTGCGCGGGGGTAGCCGATGGCACGCCGGGGATTGAGCGCATCAACTTCATCGGGCATCGCTACCTGATCGACGGTCTTTTGGAGAACGAGTGGTTGCCCCGAGGCAGTGCTATTGGGATGATCTCCTCTGCTGCGGGCCTTGGCTGGGAGGCAGAGCTTGAGCCGCTGCTGGAGTTCTTAGCAATCAGTGACTGGGATGATTCTGTTGCTTGGGTGGTCGAACACGGAAAGGCCGACTACCTGTCGATGAAGCGTGCGATGTGCGCGTACGTCGCAGCTCAAGGTGCGCCGCTGCTTGCGCGTGGAATCCGAATTAACGCTGTCTGCCCTGGCCCCACTCTCACCCCGCTGGCACAAGCAAACGCCGAGACATGGCTGGACTTTGGCTCGGACTACCGAGAAGAGATCGGCATCTCAGCGTCTAGCCCAGAGGAGCAAGCGGCCGTGCTGGTGTTCTTGTGTAGCAGGGCCGCAGCAGCAGTAACCGGTCAGACGATTGTCTCTGATTCGGGCTATCTGGCCTCTGGTCTGGCGCATTCATTCGAACCGGCAACTCCTGTGGCCGAGTTCCTGTACGGACGGTTTGGTTGAGTTCCGTGAACAGGGTCAGGGCATTCGCAGCAGGAGTTCACTATGCAACTCGAAGGTAAGTCGGCAATCGTTACCGGCGGCGCCGGAGGACTGGGAGCGGCAACTGTTCGCCACCTGCATGAACTTGGAGTCTCGGTCGTTGTCTTCGATCAGGCTTCGGATCGCGCTGAAGCGCTCGCAGAGGAACTTGGTTCGGGTGTCGCCGGTGTCGGCGGAGACATCAACGATGATTCCGCTGTGACCGAAGCGATTACCGCCGCCCAAAGTATGGGCACCTTGGCGTTCCTCGTGAATGTTGCTGGCGGCGCAGCAGGTGCCGGGCGCTTAGTTGGACGTGGGGGAGTGCCCCATGACAAACAGAGCTTCATCGACACCATGACAATGAATGCCTTGGGCACTTTTAACGTCACGCGCCTCGTGGCCGCTGCGATGTCTGTAAACGAGCCCAATGAGGATGGCCAGCGAGGAGTTGTGGTGAACACTGCGTCGATCGCAGGTATGGAAGGCCAGACCGGACAACTGGCCTACGCCTCGGCCAAAGCTGCGATTCTGGGCATGACGTTGCCGATGGCCCGTGACATGGCTCCTCTAGGAATCCGGGTCTGTGCCATTGCACCCGGCACGATGGGTACGCCGCTCATGGAGATGGCCCCAGAAGCAATGAAGCAGGATCTAGTTGCCAGCATCGTCAACCCTAAGAGACTTGGACGACCCGAGGAGTTCGCGCTGCTCGTCGAGTCAATTCTCCGCAACGATTACCTCAACGGCGAGAACATTCGGCTCGACGGAGCGCTGCGGTTTCCACCGAAATAGGCGAGTTGGCAAGACCTCTGGATTTGAAATGAGATCTAATCAACGGCTGACAACTCAAATTCCCTCGCTCTGTCTTGCGCCTGACCCCCTATAGGGGGTCAGGCGCATTACGAAACGAGAGTGGGTAGCGCCAGTAGTCAGGTGCCGGCTTCCTTCGCCTCAGTGACCAGAAGTAGCGAGGCCACAAGGAAGAAGAAGCCGCCGACGGAGGTTCCTAGGTTGTCCATCCGTGGTGCAGCAAGGCCGCCGGATGCTGGCAGTACCAGCGCTGCGACGGCTGCAAGACCAAAGGCTGCCGACCCGCAAAGATTCAGCACAGCAATCCACCAGCCCGTATCGGCTGCGCGGAGTTGACGCCCAGCGGCGGCCGCTGCCGACAGTGCTACAAAGCTCGAGAGCAAGAAGCAGACCGACCCGATCATGTCGGGTGCCCAGACCCTGACGTTCTCCTGCCGAGCCGACCATCCCACGGCCAACGCCATCACGGTGGTCACGTTGAACGCAAGGGTGCCGATCAACTGAATGCCGTCCGCCCACCAGTCAGAGGATTCGGGCTGTCGCCAGCGTCGAACGGTCGACCCGCTGCCCGCAACACCGCTGCCTTGTCCCTCACCCACAACTTGCAGAAACGACAGTGATGCAGCGCTAGTAAAGCAGATTGCACCGAATACAAAGACAAGCGCGTCGTTGCGATCGCCAAGCCAGACAGCCACCGGAGGTAGGGGGCCAAGCGCAAAGCAGAGCGAACCCAATGAGAAGAGCGAGGCAATCCACCAAGTACGAGCCGAAACTCTCGCCGAGGGGTGTTGATGGTGGCGGTGTGGCACGTGCTCAGTCTGTCAGGAGTGCCTCTGAAGTTCCCCTTTCTTCCTGTGTCAGACCCCCTGAAGGTGGGCGGATTCTCTTTCGGCGGCTTTCAAAGCCAGAGATCGCATGGTTGGGGCTAGCCTCCAGCGGTGAAGACAATCGGAAACATCTTGTGGTTTGTTCTTGCTGGGTTTTGGTTGGCCTTGGGGTGGGCATTTGCAGGGGTTGTCTGCTGCATCACCATCGTTGGGATTCCATTTGGTATTCAGGCCTTCAAGCTGGCGGGTTTTTCCTTGTGGCCGTTTGGGCGGACTGTGGTCGCCACTGATGAGGGTTCAACCGTGCTGGAAACAGTGTTCAACGTGATATGGCTCTTACTTTTTGGATGGGGATTGTTTCTTGCCTCAATGGCGACAGCGGTTCTGTTGTGCATCACCATCATCGGAATCCCGTTTGCAGTTCAGTCATTCAAGATTGGTGTGCTTGCCCTGTGGCCCTTCGGTCGCACGGTGATCGCTGACTGATTGTTGACGGAGCGCTGCTAGCTTTCGACCGTGCGGGTCTTTGAGCCAAGTCTCTCTCTTGATCAGGATCAGGTTCGGCTCGTTTGTGGTGTGGTGATTTCTGGCAAAGAGCGGTCCTGGCAAATTGGTGCGCCCTCGGAGTTCGTTCGGTTTGTAGCTCCAAGCGTGGTTCCTTTTTTACCCCTCGCCACGGTGCTCTGCTCATTTCTGGGCGAAGACCTTCAGATCGACCAAGCTATTTCGCCAGCACAGCTTGATGGCCTGCGCTCGGCGGCAGAACTCTTTGCCGAGTGGTGGGGCTGGTCTGTTCCAAACATTCAGGTAGCTGTCGAGACAGCCGAGGTGCCCACTGGGGAACATGGGCAGTCAGGGCTGCTCTTTACCCGCGGCGTTGATTCAACTGCATCGCTAGTTGCTGCGCTTGATGGGTCTGCGCCAGCAGTCACGCAGCTCATTGGTGTCGATGGCCTCGAGCCGAATCACTCGCCGCGGCTCGGTGCTCAAATTTGGGCCGACACGCAAGCAGTGGCTGACTCGGTGGGTCTGCCGTTGATTCGACTCAGGACAAATCTCCGGGACGAGGCCGACAGGTTTCTTCCGTGGGGGGAGACGCACGGGGCAGTGCTACTAGGGACCGCACTTGTTCTGGGTCCCATGTTGGACAGACTCAGCATTTCTCAGACTGTTGACGCTGCGCACGATGGCCCGCATGGCAGTAGCGCCCGCCTTGATCCGATGTGGTCAACCGCTACCACTCAAGTAGTTGCCGTTCACCCAGATATGGGTCGTGTGCAAAAGGCCGCTGTTGTCGCAACTCGACCAGATCTAGCAGTGGCGCTCAAAGTGTGTTGGCAGGGCAATACACGCAGGAACTGCGGAAGGTGTCTGAAGTGCCTACACACCATGACTTGTTTTGAGTTGGTTGGCGCGGCTGACCTTGTTGAGTCTGCTTTTGATGAACCGTTCAACCCCGAGGCGATTCGTCAGCTTGGCGGACCCAGTCCGGCAGTGGCCTTGGCGCAAGTCGTCGACGCAATTGGCGAGGATCACGTTGTCCTTCGACAGGCCTGGGAGGATTACCTCTCCCGGATCGCAAACGGAGACCGACGTGGCCTCGCAGGGCTTGACCCTGCTGCCAGATTTGCTACGGCCGGGGGTTCAGTTAGCCCCCAGGAGTTAGTTGGTTGGGGTAGCAACGCTCGCAGTATCCCGCTGCCGCTCGAACATCGTCATGCGTTATGCGCGCTGAGTGTGGACGTTCAACGACCGATTGACTGGTGTCTGACTGATCGCAAGGGTTCAGGGTCAGTTGAGTTAGCTGCTGAGCTGACGGATCACTGGCTACCGGGTGCAGTCCTCATTGTTGACGCAGAGATTTCTGGTGTTCCACCGGGTGCGGTTTCTAGGCTCTTGAGGGCATCCAAATTGCGCTGTTGGTTCAGCGAGGACGCGTTTCTCGATGGCATTCGTTTGACCGAGGCAATTGAGCATGGGTGTGCGCCCATTCAATTGATGCACGAGGAACAGCTGAAACTTGTGAGATCTGAGCTTCCCGTCTGGGCTTGGCCACTCCTGCGTGGCACGCAGCAGATTGAGCAGGGAATTCCGACTGATGAAGAGCTCCAACAGATCTTTCGGGCAGCGGTTCAACTCGCTGTACTCGGCCCGCCGGTTACCTCTGAGTATCTAGCGAAGACCGCAGCGTCTTGAGCGGCCAGGGCGGTCTGAGAGGTTGGCTGTCGCGACTGCGGGGAATCCCTGCGCGCACTGAACGCATCGACCGGGTCTCGCAGCATCTCGATTCAGCGAGTCATTCTCTTTTGGCCACAGCCGGAGAAACGACTGCGCTCATCGAGTCGCTTCATGCTCGCTTGCAGCGCATCGAATCCGAGATTGCCTGGGCGCGAGAGAGCCAAACGGCGCAGTTGCAGCCGCTCTTGCAACACATCGAACAGCAGTCCGAATTGCTTGCGCAGTTGCATTCCTTGCAGGTGAGTTCTGACTCGCTAGCTCAGAGAAGACACAGCGAACTTTCCAGCTTGGTTTCTCAGGCAATTCACGCAGCTGGGGTAGACCTTGAAGCAACGCTCGCCCCGAGTCGGGATGCTGCCCTGGCCGAGTTGATTGCAGGGCTACCCGCACCAACACTCAGAGTCGAAGGCCTGAGCGTGATGATCATTACCTGGAACCATGGGGCATGGCTGCGAAGGGCAATCGACTCGGCGCTGCAGTCACTCGAGTTACTACCAGATCATCTTGCGGGGAAGATCCTGATCTTCGACGATGCGTCGAACGACGAGACTGCGATGCTGCTTGAATCCCTGAATGAGGATTCCAGGATTCTTGTCATTCGCTCCAAGGTAAACCTCAGTCTGACCCGGGCGCGAAATGCCCTACTCGCCGCATGCCCTACCACTCATGCCGTCATTCTTGATGCGGATAATCGGTTGTCTCCCGCAGGTGTGGCCCAGGTCTACGAAGTGGCTGCGACACACCGAGCCGCTATCACCTTTGGGCATGTCTTGGCCTCGACCGAGTCTGAAGCTGGGATTCGGGCCGAGTGGGATGCCTTCGCCTATGCACCATCTCCGTGGAGCCTTCGCAATGGGTACTGCTTCGATTCGATGGCCATCATCGATGTTGAGAGTGTGTTGAATGCCGGTGGTTACTCAACCGACCCGCAACTCGCCGGGGTTGCCGATGATCTTGAACTGCTCCTACGAACGCTTCGACAAGGAAAGCCAGTGGCGTTTGTTCCGGCCGTGCTGGGCTACTACCGCAAGACGTTGCTGCGTCACAGCACAACTGCAGCCGATCACAAAAGTGTCGAGAATCGGATCGCCCGCCGCTACTTGTATGACGACCCAGATTTTGAGCAGTTCCTGTTGTTCGGCGCACATCCCGCCACTGGTATTCTGTGGGCATCTGCTAGCGCCGAAGCCCGAGTTGGCGTTCCTCTGACTACTGCGGCTCAGCCCGTTGCGCCATCTCCAAGCGGGCCCCGAATCTTGGTGGTTGCTCCAGGTGGGGTCGGCAACATTGGCGATGATGCAATCAGCGCGTGTGCTGTGCAGCGGATTCGCCGGGCATTCCCAGACTGTCGAATCGAGATGATTTCAGATCGGGCTCTTCCACAAATGGGCGGACAACCCGTGGCTTGGATTGGGACCGTACTCCAGGCTTGGACTGGGTTGCGCCCAGAGGAACTCAGCAGAGGTGCTGATCTGAGCCAAGGGCAGGTAACTGCCGAACAGATTTCTGCTGCGCAGGCCACCCCGCCATTGCTGAATTTGGGTAGTTACCAAGGCGCATTTTTTCTTGGCGGCGGCAACCTCGCCTCTGCCTTTGCTCAGAATCTGCTGCGGCCGCGGGTCGCACTCTCGCTGTGTTTGTCGGCTGCTGGGGTTCCGGTGGTTGTATCTGGTCAGGGGGTCGGACCCTGCGACGCACAGGAACTCCTGCTTGTTCAGTTGATGGCTAGCCAGGCCCAAGCATTCGGCTGTCGGGATGCAGGCTCGACGAAACTGATCGAGTCCCAGCAGCCCGGCAAGGTTGAGTTAGTTGGCGACGATGCTATGTCTGCAGTCAGGGATGCGTCTGCAGTCAGGGATGCGTCTGCAGTCAGGGATGCGTCTGCAGTAAGAGATAGGTCTGCAGTCACAGCTAATCCTCCTGCGGAAGCCGACTCGCAACTGCTAGATCAGGTGCTTCGGTCGGCTCTAGTTCCAGACGGGGAATTCTTGGTGTTCCATGCTCGCGAGGCTTCCTATGTTGGTAGCACCCAACTAGGCGACCTGGCAGCGGCGGTGGACCAACTTGGGGTTGAATCCAACTTGAGTGTGCTCGGGCTTGCAGTCAACAACAATCCGCCAGCAGAAGCGGAACTACTTGCGGGCATTGCTAGGACTGCGAATCTTGCTGCCCCTTGGAGAGTGATCGATACCGGCCAATCCGTTGAGCTGACCATTGGTCTGCTGTCGCGAGCATCATTCGTGGTCACGCACTCGTATCACTTAGCGCTTTGGGCGTTGCAGGCCAACACGCCGGCATTGCTGGTCGTTGACTCAGAGTATTACCGACTCAAAGCCGAGGGTTTGTCGGCCTTAGCGGGGTTCCCAGGAAGCATGAGCATTGCGGCAGATGCAACGGCTCCAGAAATCGCAGCACGCCTTGATCAGGTCCGCTCTTGGCTTGAGCAGAGCGAACTCGACGCCGTTGCTGAGCGGGTCGAATCTTGGTGGTCAACTCAGCTCAGCAGGGTTCCCACTGCTAGGCCGGTGGCCACGTAGCCGGGCAGCGGGTGCTCGGTCTGCCTGCCTGGGTTGAGTACCATATCGCCATGATTCGTTCCCAAAGTAGGACACCTCGAACCAGTTTCGTAATTGCAGCCACGCTTGCCTGCGCTGCTATCGCAGGCACCGTCCTGCCTGGGTGTTCTAGCGGCTCTGACAGTTCCTCAACTACGGCGAGCACTGCCTCGACCACAACCGTTGACCCTGGCGCAGGTTCCACAACCACTGCCGACGGTGGCGAAATTGTCGAGACAACGTTTGCTACAACTCAGGGCCTTCCCTTTAGCGAACCGCCGGTCATCAAGAGCAGCGCTGGAGTGCTCGAGACCACGTTTGATACCAAGCCAACCGTCTTTGATGTAGCAGGCAAACAAGTCAAAGGCATGAGTTATGCCGGGGAGTTCACGGGGCCAACTTTGTTGGTTAACCCTGGCGACCTGATTCGGATCAACCTAAATAACGGCCTGAACGACGCAACCAACTTTCACACTCACGGGATGCACGTCTCTCCGATTGGAATCTCGGACAATGTCCTTCGGGTCATGGCTCCTGGGACTGAGAATCTGGTCGAAATCCAAGTACCAACAACGATTAGTCCGGGGACTTACTGGTACCACGCTCACATGCACGGAGACACCGAGGCGCAAGTGTTCTCGGGGCTAGTAGGTGCCCTTGTTGTGACCGGACTGACTGAGCTTCTGCCAGAGGATCTGCGCTCGGCTCCTGAGCATCTTCTTGCCCTCAGAGATCTGCAACTTGATGAAAGCGGCACAGCCATTCAGACCAAAGACATCGACAGCGGCGCACCCACAACGCGCACCGTCAATGGATTAGTGAACCCGGTACTCACAGCCCAGCCTGGCGAAACCCAGCTTCTGCGACTGGGCAATATGAGCGCAGACATTTGGTACAAGCTGAAGATGGAGGGAGCTTCGTTCAACGTTGTTGTCGAGGATTCCAATCCTGTTGGCACTGTCTGGTCCAAAGACACTCTGCTGTTGCCTCCGGGTAAGCGCTATGACGTGCTCATGCGCTGGGACGAGCCCGGGTCATTCAAGTTGGTCACGCTTCCGTATCAAACAGGGCCAGATGGTGATAGCTACCCGCTTCGCACCCTTGCCACAGTCAAGGTCGAGGGTGACCCAGTGCCGGCTAAGGCACTGCCAACCTCACTCGCACCGACTCCTGACCTTGAGAACGCAGAGATTGCGCAGCGCCGCGAAGTGGTCTTTAGCGAGAAGGAATCCGAGTCCAAGTTCTTTATCAACGGCAAGCAGTTCGAGATGGGGAGCGTTGCCTTTTATCCCAAACTCGGCACCACTGAGGAGTGGACCATTAAGAACGTCACGAACGAGGAACACCCCTTCCACATTCATGTCAATGACTTCCAAGTGATGTCCGTGAATGGCGTGGCGATACCGCCGCTCAGCCTGCAAGACGTTGTTCGATTACCCGCTAAAGGGGAAGTCGTTATTCGTATGGCCTTTACCGACTACGTCGGAAAGTTCGTGTTCCACTGCCATATTTTGGCCCATGAGGACCACGGGATGATGGCCGTTGTCGACGTGACAGAAAACGGTGGACCCCCACCGGCAGGCTCTGAAGAGAGCACTACCTCAATGTCTGAATCCATGCCGGGGATGTAGCTGTTCTGGGCTTGCTAGCTCAGAACTGTTGATCACATCATCTGTGCTGCTGCGAACACTGACCGCACCTTCGGCTCGAAGTGCTCAAGCGGCAGGGTTTCACGCTCCGGGTCAAAGGCAATCTGATCCCACTCGTCGGCAAACTTGGCAGCTAGCGCAAACTCGCTTTCGGAAAGTGTGGCTCGGTGCTCTTCGCGCGCATCGGGGTTGCCGCCGAAATGCGCGTAATAATGCCGACCCTGAAAGTCCTGATGCACGAGAATCATGTTGAACACCTCTGGCCGCACATAGGGCCTCAGAATCTCGGCTGCGATCTTCGGGTGATTCGGCACAGAGATTGCCTTACCGATGTCATGACACAGGGCGGCTACGACCACCTGATCGTCAGCGCCTGACTGCTCGGCCAGCGTCGCGGTTTGCAAGCAATGAGTCAGTTGGTCGGTGCCAAACCCGTCGGTGATGCTTGACAACGAGCGCAGCAGATCAAGCACACGGTCTGCGACTCGAACCTGGTTCTTTGACGTCTCGGCGCCGATGACCGCCCACTGCTCGGCGGTGGACTCGTCCATGCGTGTAAATGTTGAAGCCATGTAATAAGTATGGCTGCTTTTTGGGCATCGAATCTGAAATCTGGGGCCGATTGTTCACAAATGTTCCGGCGCGCCACTATTAACCCATATGCATTCCCCCACACTTGAACAGAAGATTCTTCCTACGCGCGCTCAAGTCCGAGAGGTGATTCCCGAGGAGTGCTTTCACCGAAGCACAGCGCGTTCCTTGGCCTATCTGGCAGGCTCCTTTGCCCTAGTAGCAAGCCTGGTGATTGCTGCGGCTGTCTGGTTACCCATGACTTGGGCCTGGCTACCGGTCTGGGCGCTCTATGCGGTGGTCACAGGAACAGCAGCAGTGGGGTTGTGGGTCATTGCGCATGAGTGCGGCCACGGCGCATTCTCAGAGCGAGTGTGGTTGCAAGACAGCATTGGATATGTCCTCCACTCGGTGCTGTTGGTTCCATATTTTTCTTGGCAGCGGAGTCATAGCCTTCATCACGCCAAGACCAACCATCTTGACGAGGGCGAAACCCATGTCCCCGGCCGGGCAACGTTCCATAGCCATTCAAGTTCCGAACGCTCCTTGCCTAAGCATCCAAACCTTGCAGCCGTAATCGCAATTTCGCAGGCGCTGCTCATTGGTTGGCCTGCGTATCTTCTTGCTGGAGCCTCTGGTGGACCGAGCCGGGGCAAGACCAATCACTTCTGGCCGATCCGGCCGTTCTCTACTGAGTTGTTCCCTCCACGCTGGCACCGTCGAGTGTGGGCATCAACTGTTGGAGTCCTTCTGGTACTAGCGGCCCTTGTGGCATTGTCGGTTGCAGTGGGCTCTGCGGTACCCGTGTTGCTGCTCTACGTGGGGCCCTATTTGGTGGTCAACGCGTGGCTCGTGACCTACACCTGGCTGCAACATACCGATGTCAAAATCCCCCACTTTGCAGACCCGGATTGGTCTTGGATGCTGGGTGCGTTTCAGACCGTCGATCGCCCTTACGGCAAGCTGATTGATCTTCTGCACCATCGCATCGGCAGCACGCATGTTGCTCATCACATCGATCACCGCATCCCTCACTATCACGCACAGGCGGCAACAGAAGCTATTGCCGCTGCGTTTCCTGAGTGGTACCGCTTCGATCCGACTCCGGTACCAGCTGCGCTCTGGCGCGTGGGAAGAGACTGCGTGAACGTAGCGGACACTGATGGTGGCTGGTATTTTCGCGATCCCCGCTGAGCACAGCCCTGTCCGATGCTGCTAGTAAAGGGAGATGAAGACCTCTGCTGACGGCACCACGGTTTCTGTTTCTACTGCTCAGGGCGCCCTTCGGGGTGTATGGAATGACCAGATTGCCCGCTTTAGCGGGGTGCCCTTTGCGCAGCCGCCGATAGGTGAGCTCAGGTTTCGGCCACCTGTTGCAGCCGAACCATGGGAAGGTGAGCGTGATGCAACCGGCTTCGGGCCGGTTTCTGCGCAGAATCCCTCGCTCATGGACTCACTCTTTGGTGGCGAGTCTGAGGAGTGGTCAGAGGATTGCTTGTACCTCAACGTCTGGACTCCGCAACTCCCAATCCAGGATCAGCCTGCGTCTGGTTCTGGCCTTGCGGTCATGGTGTGGATTCATGGCGGCGGATTCGAGATGGGTTCGGGTTCATCTCCGCTCTATCACGGCGAGTCATTTGCGCGTGATGGCGTTGTCCTAGTCACGCTCAACTACCGACTCGGCGCCCTCGGTTTTCTTGAACTCGGGAACATGGATCCTGCGTACGCCGGATCTGGAAACCTCGGCCTGCTTGATCAGGTGGCGGCGCTGCAATGGGTACAGCAGAACATTTCGCAATTTGGTGGCGATGCCAGCAACGTGACCATCTTTGGCGAGTCTGCTGGGGCGATGAGTGTCTCGACTCTGCTCACCATGCCGCGGGCCAAAGGTTTGTTTCACAAAGCCATTGCTCAGTCAGGTGCAGCCTCTGCATCGCGGTCGCCCGAACAGGCATCCGTAGATACCGCCGAATTTTTAGGATTGGCGGGTCTCTCTACGATCGAGCAATTGAAGGAAGCGTCTGTCCAAGAACTTCTAGCGGCGCATGCTGCGATGGGCGCTGCACGTATGGCCGACCCACAGGGGATTGTCGAGAAGCACCGCAGTCCGCTCGCATTCTTGCCATTTCGCCCGGTGACCGATGGGC
The DNA here is from genome assembly GCA_001025035.1 of Actinobacteria bacterium IMCC26207. Taxonomy (GTDB): domain Bacteria; phylum Actinomycetota; class Acidimicrobiia; order Acidimicrobiales; family Microtrichaceae; genus IMCC26207. The sequence goes on along the minus strand of LCZK01000009.1, from coordinate 659,304 downwards.
AAGAAGTTCCGGCCGATCCTCTCGGCGCGGTACAAGAGGGAACTGCCGCAGGCATCCCGCTGCTGATCGGAACCAATCTCGAGGAATGGAAACTCTTTGCCCTGATGACTCCTCCAGCCACCACCGAGGAGGGCTTACTTGCTCGCTTTGGTTTGGTATCGGAGAATCCTGCTCAGGCGCTAGAGGCCTACCGAAGCGAGCACCCGGGTGCTTCGCTTGCAGACCTTGAAGGTGCCGTGCTGACGGACTTTGTGTTTCGCATTCCGGCCACTCGCCTGGCGCATGCTCAGGCAGCTCACGCACCAGTCTGGCAATACCGGTTTGACTGGCGAAGCCCAGCTTGGAACGGAATGATCGGTGCAGCGCACGCAGTAGAAATTCCGTTTGTATTTGACCTTGTGCATGATCACCGTCTGCACGTGCTCGTAGGCCCAGAAGCGCCGGCGGAGTTGGCTTCCGCGATGCACCTTGCTTGGATCGAGTTTGCCCGGGCGGGAGTCCCCGCTGCGCCACAACTGCCGGACTGGCCCCTAGCCGATGTTTCTGGTCGACCGGTGATGCTTCTCGAGGCAGTGTCGCAGGTTGCGCTTGATCCTGAACCGCTGACTACTCAGTTCTGGGAGTCCGCTCACCTTGCCGAGGCCTGAGCTAGCGCCTGACGCGAAAGGCGCTTAGCCCCGGCAAGGAATCTTCTAGGACTCGTCTACCTGAATGGAGTACTGAACGTCTGTGTCATCGACACTGTCCACAGTCACCGTTGCGCCGATTTCCGAGCCATCATCAGATGTGACTGTGCACCGGACCTCTGCGTCAACCTCGGCGACCAAGTCGTCCTCGCAGGACACCGAGGCAGGCGCCTGACCGACAGTTTCTTCAAGCTGAGTTGCCACACCAGTTTCTAGGTCTGCCTGATCAACCACGTTCTCACCGACGCCTACTTTTCCAGAGCAGCCACCCGCAAGTGCAGCAACTACAAAGAGCGGGACGATTAGGGCTGCCGCTTTGCCGTAGCGAGTAGATGTCATAGGTGCTCCTCAGTGGTCCGCCAGTGCGAAGTTGCTCTGACGAAGTCAGGGTACCTCACTCAGGAACGATTCCGGGGTTGTCGACTAAGTCGTGGGCCAGACCTGTTAGGGCAGCAACCTCGACTGCGTTACCAGCACGTGTCACCGCGCCGAGGTGGCAGTTACGGGCATCTGCGACACACAATCAGCACAAAACCGCTATTGGGTTGCACAGCGGTCGATACGTGACCCGGTTGCAACCCAATAGCCGAATAAGGCTCTGGGCTGGGCTGGGCTGGGCAGGGCTGTCTGGGATAGCTGTCTGGTCAGGGCTGTGCTGGGCAGGGAATGGGTAGAGCCGGATCAGCAGATTGCGCAGAGCAGCTACAGGTTCGCCTCTACGCCCTGGGCCAGAGCTGTGAGGGCAGCAACGTCTACATCCTCGGCAGTTTGCGAAACCGTAATCAGCTTGCCCTGATCTGCCTCAAATACGATGGTGCGACCGATGCCGCCTCCGCCTGCAATCAGGCCGCCTTCGTAGATCTTGCCGTTAGTTCCAACATCAACCGGAGTTGGCGAATCAAGTGCACTCAGGAGCATCTCAAGGGGGTTGATCACCGCGTCGGGTCCCTCGGTTACCACTTGCACGGTGACGATGTTGATGGGGTCATCGGCCGTCACAATCGGCGAGTTCCAAGTGCAAACGTTCCAAGCGATATCAGGTGGGCCATCTTCTCCGGCACGGTCGAGCTCTTCGCCTTCACCTGTAACACCCAAGGCTTGAAGCAGTGCGGGGTCAGCAAGTGCGCAGGCATCGACGCTCTCGGGGCCTGAGCTAGCAGAATCGCTTGAGTCCGAATCGGAGCTACCTGAATCTGAGTTGTCCGAATCCGTAGCGGTCGTGCTGCTCGGTGAGGAATCAGTTGAACTGTCTGAACTACTGCATCCAGCGAAGAGCAGCACAGCTGCAAAACCGGCAGTGACAACAAGCTTGGTGCGCATAATTCCTCAATTCATTCGGCGGGGTAACTCTTTAAGGCGTTACCCCTTTTAGGCTAGCGAATCATCTCGATGTTTACGCGCCAAACTTCACCCTTGGCATCCACCGGTATAGATCTAGCCCCGCCAACCCCGTGGCAATCTGCGGCGAATGGGATTTGACTCCGCGGAACCCCACACAACCCAAGCACCTGCGCTCATCAAGCCAAGTGCGAGTAGTAACAATCCGAAGATTGTCGATCCGGTGAGTGCAAGTGGGCTTGCCGTTCCAGGCACGGTGACTTGGGCCGGCCAAAGGTCAGTGATCCGAGCGGTGTTGTTCGCGGGTCGCCCCCAGCACAATGAGCCACGTGAGGAAGGAGTACGAGACGATAAAGAAACTTGGGGGAAGGTTCAGGATCGTTGCCGTAATCAGACCCAAAATCACAGCTGCTAAGCCAATAGCGGTGCCCAGAAGAACCACTCGGATTGGCCTAGCAGTCAGCTTGAGCGCAGTTGCTGGCGGGGTAACCACCAGCGCAAAGAGCAACAGTGTTCCCACAACTTGCACTGCCATCGTCACGACCAAGCCCATCAACACCAAAAACACGATGCCAAGGGCTTTCACGGCAACACCTTTTGCTTCGGCCACGTCTGGGTTGACTGATGCAAACATCAGTGGCCGCGCAATGGCTGCAAGCACCAGAGCAAGGGCGATCGTGAACAAGGCAAACACCTTGATCTGCCCCGTTGAAACTGCCAACAAGTTGCCGAACAACACGTTGGTGACCGTGGTACTCGACTCTGTTGCAAGCGAAGCAAACAGAATCCCTAAGCCGGTTGCAAAGGCAAGCACTGTGCCAGTGGCTGTAGCCCGCTCCGAGGCCCGCTTCCCTAGGGCACCAATCACGAGCGCACCCCCTACACAAAAAACTGCGAGGCCCAGAGTGGGGGACAAGCCGAGCAGGACTGCTCCGGTTGCGCCGGGGAACCCAATATGGCCAAGGGCATGCGCTGCAAACTCGCCTTCACGGACTACTACGAAATAGCCGAGCATTCCGGATGCAATCGCAACGAGCGATCCTGCAATAAAGGCATTGCGCATAAAGGGCTGACTCAGAACCTCTACCCAATTGCTCTGGTATCCGGCGTTAGCAAGAAGAAGCCCAGGCTTAATCATGAACGCGTGCAACACCTAGTTGCTCCTCGTGTACAAGTCACCCTGAGCAGTGCGAACAACTTTGATCTGAGTGCCATAGAGGTGCGACAACAAATCCGAATCCACAACCTCACCGACGCTGCCGTAATGAGCGTGACCATCAAGCAAGTACACCGAGCCACCTAGGTGTGCAAGGAGCGGATTCATATCGTGCACGACCACCAAAATGGTGATGGCTCGGCTCCGCTGCAACTCGGCAAGCAGATCAACAATCTCTCGTTGGTTTCGAAGGTCAAGATTTGCTAGCGGCTCGTCCAGCAGCAACAGCTCGGGGCTGCCCACAAGGGCTTGGGCTATCGCAACGCGCTGTTGTTGTCCGCCGGAAAGCACCGACATTCGCGAGTCTGCATAATCGGCTGCTCCAACAGCTTGAAGTGCTGCCTCAACTTCGTCAGCGTCTGAAGCGCTTCGACGCATCCCCCAACGGGTTCCAGTCACACTGAGTGATACCAAGTCTTTGCAGCGCACTGCTTGCCCAACAGCCTCGGAATAGTGCTGGGGGACATAACCAATTCGAGGGTTCCCCCGTTCGGGAGTTTGCCCAAACACCGTCACCGTGCCAACAGAGGGCGGAATAAGACCCAGTAACACCTGCAGCATGGTGGTCTTTCCTGAACCATTTGGTCCGATCACGGCAACAATCTGACCCCGGGGAATATCAAAGGTTCCATCCGACCAGATCGTTCGCCCTCCGCGAGCAACGGAAGCTGAGCGCAGCGAAATTACTGGATCCGTGATTGTCTCCCCCGGCTCATTGCTCACCGCGTAGTTTTTAGCGCAGACATGAGCGCCTTCAGTTGATCGACCTGCCATTGCTCAAAACTCGATGCATTGGGAGCGACGCTTTCGGTCACAGCAACTACGGGAACCTCGGCTTGTTCGGCTGTGGCTCGAATTTGCTCGGGTATAGCGCCTTCAGTCTGAATGTTGTAGATCAAGACGTCTGCATCTTGGGTTTTGATCAGTTTGTCGAAGCTGGCAATGTCGCCCGGGGAAGGGTCAGTTTCATTTGCTGCCGCTGCTGCGAACCCGGTTGGAGTGACATCTTTTAGTCCAAGGGCTACTGCCATGTAGTCGAACACCGACTCTGTAGCGGCATAGGTGCTCCCGCTATAAGAGGCTTTGATGAGAGCAATTTGATCCCGGTACGGCTGCATGCTGGTGTTCCAAGAGTCGGACTGCGCAGTGAAGTACTCAGCTGCTTTCGGTGAGAGCTTAGAAAGCTCTGCGGTGACTGCGGATGCAAACTCGAACACGTAGTCAGGTCCGTACCAAACGTGTGGGTTCTCGCCATCGCTCAAACCTGCAACTTTGCCTGCATCTACTACAGGCGGCTCGGGGTTGAGCGTGGCCACAATCTTTGTGGCCCAAGGGTCGTAGTCCATACCGTTGACTACGACGAGTTCTGCATCAGTGAACTTGGCGGCATCGCCAGTCGTTGGCTCGTAGTCATGAGGGTCAACTTTGGAGGATTCGATGACAGTGGTGACGGTCGCACAATCTCCAGCGAGTTGCTCGACGATGTCTCCCCATTGGTCCACGCTCACCACCACCTGAATTGCTTCTGTTGGGCAATCGCCGGCAGGGACTGTGCTGTTAGCGGACTCCGAATCGGAACTACAACCGACTGCGATCACGCAGGTGACGAGTACTCCAACTACAAAAGATGTGCGAACCTGTGGGTTTTTCATATTCGGAATGATAATCATTCCCATTAGCAATTGCAAATGATCTGAGGAAAGCAGAAAGGCTCGACCAATCTGGTCGAGCCTTTCCGGTGAGATGTATTGCTGTAGTGCTGTAGTGCTGTATTGCTGAACTGCTGACGGGCTTAGTTGCCGCCTGGAGCTTGCTCGCCCTGAGGTGCCTGCTCGCCCTGAGGACCCTGAGGTCCCTGCTCGCCTTTAGGACCGCGCTCCGGACGACCGTTGTTCACCATGTCGGTGATGCGCTCGGTAGCAGTTGCCAGCTTCTGGTCAGCCTGCTCCTGAGTGATCTCGCCAGAGGTGACCTTTTCGGCAAGGTGCTCAGCAAGCTCAGTCTTGAGTGCGTTAATGACAACCTGCACATCGACTCCCTTGTCTGCAGCAATCTGGGCCAGGGTTTGACCGCTCTGCACTGCAGTGCGCAGTTCGTCCTTGGTCATGCCAAGTGCTGTGGCGGCTGCTTCAAGTCCGGGTCCACGGTGGCCTCGGCCAGGTCCGCCCTGCTCACCACGAGGGCCTTCTGCCTTGCGTGCGGCAATCAGTGCCTCGGTCACCGCATCGGCCTGTGCCTGATTGATGGTTCCAGCCTCAACTAGAGGCGCCAACACGGAACCGATCCGAGCTGCAGGATCCGGACGATCGGCATTGGGTGCATCAGGTGCATCCGGGGCTGCTTGTTCAGCCACAGTTGTGGTGGTTTCTTGTGCTCCAGAGATTCCGCTGCTGCTCAAGATCGCACCTGCGGAGCCACCTGCGAAGAGACCCACTGCCACACTTGCTGCCACGATTGACTTCTTCATCTTGTTCATGTTCTGTGCTCCTTGGTTCTGTCAGTTCGACGCTGTGTCAGGTTGACGAGGATCAGTATCGAACCCGCAGTTGAGAACCGTATTGGGTAAAGGTTAAGAAATGGTATGAGTGGCTTTTTCGCCATCCAGTTGCAGCTGAAATCCGACGACAGCCCCGCCATCTAGGCGATTTTCAGCAAAAACAGTTCCACCTTGGCGCTGCACAAAATCGGCAACAATCGCTAGACCCAGACCAGAGCCGGGTTGGCTGCGAGCTTCAGTAGACCGGTAGAAGCGATCAAACACGTGTGGCAGATCCGCATCAGTAAAGCCTGGCCCCGAGTCGCAAACCTCAATTCGGCCTACAACGCAGTTGACGTAGATCGGCCCTTCCGTCTGATCAAACTTCAGTGCGTTTTCGATCAGGTTGCCCACGGCTCGCTCCATCCCTCGCGGCTGCAGCGACAACTTAGTTGCGTCGCTTTGCACGATGACCTCTCGCCCTGATCGCTGAGTTGCCTTGGTAGCCACACGGCTGAGGAGGTCGGCCACGACGACCTCTTGTAGGGGCTCATCGTTTCGCTGATCCGTCGCAAGCTCAACGACTTCGTTGATCAGGCGAGTGAGTTCCTCGGTCTCGCCTTCTAGGTCGGTGAGTAGCTGCGAGCGCTGATCGGCGCTGAGTTCCTCTGAGCGTCGCAACGTAAACACGTTGGTTCGCAGACTCGTTAGTGGCGTGCGCAACTCATGGCCTGCGTCCTGAACGAGTCGTTGTTGATCTCCCTTCGAGCGAGACAGCGCTGCGAGCATCTCGTTGAATGCGGTTCCCAGCCTGCCTGTTTCATCCGAGCCACTGACCGGGACCTGGACTTCGAGCGAACCCGTTTCTGTCACGCGTTCCGCAGCCGAGGTCAGTCGCACTAACCGAAGAGTCACTTGACGAGCAATGATCCACCCGAGCGCCGCAGCAATCGCCATGACAAACGCAGCTGCAAGCACAATGCGAGCGCGCAGCGTGGCTAGCAGTGCCTCATTCTCGGCTAGCGATCTTGCTACTTGAAGCGCACCCCGACCCTTGCCATTGCCAGCTGTGAGCATTCGGTAGTTGCCAGGCTCGATGGTCACGGTGCGGAATGCGGACTCGGCACTACTCGAGGATGCGATTGCTAGATCAGTGTCATCCACCGGAAGGGTGACCGATCCAGACAGTCCTTGGGTGCCAAGTACAACACCATCGCTACGGATGAGTTGAGCAGCGGAATCGATGTTGCCAGCGACCTGGTCTAGGGACCTGCCCTGAATTGTCTCGATCGGCAGATCGCCCCGACTAGAAGGTTGACCGGGCCTGTCGCCTGGCCGGTTGCGGTCATTGCGAGGCTGTGACAGTCGGTTTGCAGTTGCCACTAGCGACTGATCGATTTGCTCACTCAGGACTTTGGCCGTGGTCCGGTAACTGAAGAACCCAATGGCCATGGTGGCAGTGGCGGACAGGGCCACAAGCGCCAGAACAATCTTGATTCGCAAGCTCATGGTCGGCGCAGCGTGTAGCCGACCCCGCGAACGGTCTGAATCAGTGCGACCTCTTGGCCGTCATCCACCTTGCGCCGTAAGTAACTGATGTACACCGCCAAGTTTTTGGAGTCTGGGCCAAAGTCATAATCCCAGATCTCTTCGTAAATATGTGAGCGAGACAGCACGATGCCAGTGTTGAACATCAGTAGTTCGAGAAGGTCAAACTCGGTCTTCGAGAGTTCGAGTTCGGTCTCGCCTCGCCAGCATCTTCGCGCTGCTGAATCCAGCCGTAAGTCCTCGACGTTCAACACCGTTGCAGAGTTGCGTCCACTGCCACCGGAGTTGCCGTTCGTGCCGCCTGAGTTGTCTGGGCTTTCTTCTACCGGGAGAGATCTTCGGAGTAGGGCGCGAACTCTGGCCATCAGTTCGGCCGGATCAAACGGTTTCGCAAGATAATCATCGGCCCCAGCATCCAACCCGGCAACCCGATCCGAGGTCTCTGTTCGGGCAGTCAGCATCAGAATCGGCGTGCGGTCCTTTTCGCTGCGGAGTACTCGACACACTGTCAGCCCGTCTACCGAGGGCATCATCAGGTCCAGAACAATCAAGTCAACTGGTGCTGAGCGAGCAGACTCAAGCGCCGCTGCTCCATCTGCCACGGTGGTGACCTGATAGTGCTCAAGGCCGAGGACGCGCTCGAGGGACTCGCGAATGGCGCGATCGTCATCAGCCACCAAAATTCGAGCTGATTCCGCTGAACTCGATGCAGATTGTTTGGGACTCACGAGCAGGCTCCTAGTTGGGATTCTTCCCAAAGGTACGGGCATTTCCTCAGTCCGGACACCAATACGGAGTAACTCAAACCAGATTTTCACCTTTGGTGAGGTTGATTTTCTGTAGGAATTTGCGAAACTCCTACAGCTATCTGCATCCGTGAGCGCCTCTCAAGGCGAAACACTCCCGTAGATACTTGTAAGTCCATCCCCTGGGGGCCAACTGCGATCCCCAATCATCATTGGAGAATCATGCGTAAATCGTTGTTCGTCACTCTTGCGGCAGTGGCCGTAGTCCTCGGGGGCTTCAGCAGCACTGCTGGAGCTCAAAGCGATGCCACCGAAAATATCGTGCAGATTGCTCAGGGCAACCCTGAGCTGTCAACGCTCGTCACAGCAGTAACTGCTGCTGGTCTTGTAGAGACACTCTCTGGTCCAGGTCCGTTTACGGTGTTTGCGCCGACAAACGCAGCCTTTGCAGCACTGCCTGCCGGGACGCTTGATACCTTGCTGGCAGATCCCAAGGGAGACCTTGCGAAGATCCTGAAGCTTCACGTGATGTCTGGCGCAGTTGACTCAAAGGCTGCAATCGCAGCCGCTGGTGGCACCGTAGACACACTTGGCGGACCAGTGAGCGTTGAACTCGTCGGCGAGAAGTTGGTCATCGGCGGCGCAACCGTGGTGACTGCCGACATCGTGGCTTCAAATGGCGTGGTACATGTCATTGATGCAGTCATCACCAAGCCAGCTTCGCCAAATGGCGTCAGCGCCGGCAACTCAGGCATCGCTGCAAGCTCTGGAACAACAGGACTCCTGTTGGCCCTTGTTGCAGGCATTGCCATCTTGGGCATCGGAACCTCCTCGGTTGTGCTCGCCCGCTCACGACGCAACGACTGACCGAACCAATCGTTTCTGAATCCGCTTCGAATCAGATGACCTGTAGTGGGGGAGGGGCGCTTGCCCCTCCCCCAACTCATTCCAGGAGGTGCTCATGAAAGTCCGTCAGGCTCGAGTGCTCCTGGTGTTGTCCTTTGCAGTTCTGTTGTTGGTTGGGCCTGCGTGGTTTCTGGGCGAAGCTGGCGAGCCACGAGTTGATCTAGAAGGCAAATCAGTAATCTCTGCGTCAACTTCTCGGGCGTTGGCCGCAGCCCAAGAGGCGGGCGACTCTGCGGCAGATCTCAGCGCACTGCCTGCGGCACCTGCCCCAGTAGCAGTAGCCGAGGTCGGGGTACCGATTCAGATTGCGATTCCAGAGCTAGGGGTTGACTCCCCGGTGGTGCAGGTCGGCCTCGAGGATGACGGCTCAATGGGGCTTCCCGGTGCCTCCGAGGCGGGCTGGTATCAGTATGGTCAACGCCCGGGCCAACCCCAAGGCTCAGCAGTGATTGCTGCGCATGTTGACTACAACAAAAAACCTGGCGTGTTTCTCAAGCTGAACTCCTTGCCTATCGGTGCCGAGGTGCTTGTCACTGATGATGCCGGCGCGGCACATCGCTTTATCGTGACTGAACGCTTCCAAGTCGAAAAAGGCGAACTGCCGGCCGCAGAGTTGTTTAGGCCAGACGGAGACCCTGTGCTCACGCTGGTGACCTGCGGTGGATCATTCAGTAAGAGTCGCCGGAGTTATGCAGACAACATCGTTATCCGGGCCGTGCCTGCGTAAATAGGCGCCTGCCTAAAGGCCAGGAAAGTGACATGCCACTGTGTGCTCAGTAGCGCTGATACTTACACCGGCAACCGTTCCTGCAGGATCAAAGGGGAGCAGTTCTGGCTCGGTGCTTGCACACAGATCAGTTGCCTTCCAGCACCGCGTCCTAAACCTGCATCCAGAGGGTGGGTCAATTGGGCTTGGCACATCTCCGGTCAGAATGATGCGCTGACGGGTGCGCTCCCGGATGGGGTCGGGCTCGGGAATCGCAGACAGCAGTGCTTGTGTGTACGGATGGGCCGGCGAGGTATAGATCTGTTCGCTCGGTCCTGTCTCGACCACTCGACCCAAGTACATCACGGCAATTCGATGTGAGATATGCCGGACTACCGACAGGTCATGCGCAATAAAGACATAGGACAATTCTCGGTCTCGTTGTAGCTGGCGAAGCAGGTTCACGATGCCTGCCTGTATCGAGACATCAAGTGCTGAAACGGGCTCGTCCAACACAATCATTTTGGGGTTTAACGCCAGGGCGCGAGCAATCCCAATTCGCTGACGCTGGCCTCCCGAGAACTCGTGCGGGTACCTACTGCGGTGTTCGGGCGAAAGGCCAACTGTCTTCAGTAGTTCTTGGATCTGTGATTCGCAGTCCTTGGTGCTTCGGCCTTCGTGAACCAGAAACGGCTCAGCTAACGCCTCGCCCACTGTCATCCTCGGATTGAGAGACGCGTACGGATCTTGAAACACCAGCTGCAATTGCTTGCGCAGGGGGCGCATCTGTCGATCGTTCAAACCCTGAATCTCTGTTCCTTCAAAGCTCACCGTCCCCGAAGTTACGGGGATCAGGTTGAGTAACAGTCGCCCGAGAGTTGATTTGCCACAGCCGGATTCCCCAACCACGCCAAGGGTCTCACCTACGAAGACCTCAAGGTCGACCCCAGCCACAGCGTGGACGCGTCCCACTTTTCGACTCAGAAGGCCGCTACGCACGGGGAACTCCTTCACGAGTTGATGAGCCTGCAGAATCGGCTTGTCAACTCTTTCAGGACTCGTTCCTGCGCTTGTTTTCGCCAGATCAGATTCTTCGGTCATAGGGCAGCTGCTCGAGCGTGATCTACAAGGTCCTGGGCGAAATGGCATGCAGCGCGATGCTCACTCTCGGGTGCCTCTGTCTTGGCGGTGAGCTTCTGCGAGACAGGAACAATCTCGCTGCATGGCGAGGGAATCTGCGCGACAGGGCAACGGGGGTGAAAGGCACAACCTGTTGGCAGGTTGATTAGTGACGGCGGCTGCCCCCCAATGGGACGAAGTTCGCTGTCAGGGTCATTCATCTTGGGCAACGAGCCCAACAGGCCAGTTGTATAAGGGTGAGCGGATTCATAGAAAATCTCGTCCACGCTGCCTCGCTCTACCTCTGAGCCTGCATACATAACGAGCACCTCATCTGCCATCCCCGCAACTACCCCAAGGTCATGGGTGATGAGCAGGATCGCCGAGTCAATCTCTTCCTTTATGTCATTCAAGACATCGAGCACCTGTGCCTGGATAGTCACATCAAGGGCCGTGGTTGGTTCGTCAGCGATCAGAAGATCAGGCTTGCAGGCAATCGCCATGGCAATTACGGCACGTTGCCGCATTCCGCCAGAGAACTCATGCGGATGCATGTCTACTCGTGTTGCAGCCTGAGGGATCCCGACCAACTCCAACATCTCAATTGCATGCGCTCGCGCCTGTTTCTTAGACATACCGCGATGAATACGCATGACTTCGCCGATCTGACGACCGATGCTATGAACCGGATTGAGCGCAGTCAGTGGATCCTGAAAGATCATCGCAATCTCGCCGCCTCGAATCTGGCGCAAGCGTTGCTGATTCACGCTCAGCAGATCATCTTCCCTCCACAGAATCGCTCCACCTTCCACCACAGCGGGTGGACTCGGTAGCAGTCCGAGGATGCTCATGGCCGTGACGGACTTTCCAGATCCGGACTCGCCCACAATGGCAAAAACCTCGCCGCGATGAATGTCAAAACTCAACCCGTTGACGGCTTGAACCACGCCATCTTCAGTCTCAAATCGCACGTGTAAGTCCTGCACAGATAACAGCCGCTCACTGCTCGTGTTGCTAGCCACCTTTACTCCTTCACGTCGAGTGCGTCGCGAAGGCCGTCACCAACAAGCAGAAATCCGAGCACCGTCAGCACAATCGCGAGCGCGGGGAAGATCAGCAGGTGCGGCGCAGTTGAGAAGAAGTTCTGTGCCGTTGAGATCATGAGTCCGAGCGACGGAGTTGGTTCCTGAACTCCCACGCCAAGAAAGGACAGCGCCGCCTCGGCCAGCACAGCAGCCCCGATTCCAACAGCCACCAAGACAATGATCGGCTGGATCACATTCGGCAGAATATGTCGCCAGATAATGCGAGGGGCAGGTACCCCAACAGCACGCGCAGCCTCGACGTAGTCGTACTGCTTGGCCTGCAAGAAACCGGCTCGAACCACTCGTGCAGTTGTGAGCCAAGAGGTAAATGCAAGAGTGATGATCACGGCACCCACTCCTTCACCGATGGCTGCAATAAAGGCAAAGGCAAGAATCAGGTAGGGGATTCCTAGGAACACATCGATGATCCGCATGATGATGCTGTCGGTGTGGCGGCCTTTCCAACCTGCTAGCGCACCGAGCGCGATGCCAATCGTCGTTTCAAGAAATACCACCGCGCAGCCAATTAGCAACGAGAGCCTGATTCCATAGATCACTCTCGCAAACAGGTCTCGTCCCAAGTTGTCGGTACCAAACCAATGCTGTGCATCAGGGGTGCTTTTAAAGATCAGGCGCTCTTGGGCTAGCGGATCTTGAACCAAGAACGGCCCGATCAAACCGACAAGGAGCAGAAAGATCACGAGGACTAAACCAAAAATCGCCAGCTTGTTCTTGCTGAATCTCCGCCAAGAGTCCTGACGGAACGAGCGTACGAAAAGCACCTCGTTCAGTCCGTCGCTCATCCCTGATGGGGCATCCTCTGACCTAAACCGAGACCCGGGGATCTCTGAGGGCCGAGAGTGAGGTTTTTGTGAATCGCTCATTGTCCGCCCCCTTCATCAAAGCGAACCCGCGGATCGAACCATGCGTAGCTGATGTCTACGCATAGGTTCACGAGACCGAACACGACGACCACTACCACCGTTAGTCCGAGCAAAACGGGTAGGTCCCTTGCGCTGGCAGCCTGTGCGATCTTCGATCCCAGACCTGGCCAGTTGAACACGGTCTCAGTCAGAATTGCCGAGCCAACTAGTACCCCAAAATCAATCCCGATAAAGGTAACAACGGGGATCATTGCGTTTCGCAGCACATGGCGACTCGTAATCTGCCCTTCTTTCAGACCCTTTGCTCGAGCCGTACGAATGAAGTCTGATTTTCCCACCTCAAGCATGGAACTTCTTGCGAGTCGGGCCACGATGATCGCCGAGACCGATGCCAGCACCACTACTGGAAGAATCAAGTAGGGAAACTCCTCAACTGTCGGGAAAATCCAAGCCACCCACGTGTTTGGTCCTATCCCCTGAACCGGAAGTTGCGCCCACTCCGGCCAGCCCGCTTTGAAAGCATGCACACCGAACACCTGCTGCAAGAGGTAGCCCAAAACGAACACAGGAATTGCGCTGAGTAAGGCCGCTAGAAGGGTGGTGAGGGTGTCCGCAACGGAGTACTTCCGCACTGCTGACAGCACCCCTGCACCAATACCTACGAACGCTTCTACCAAGATCGCCCAGGTTGCTAGGCGCAGGCTTGCAGGAGCGCGCTCTTTGATGATCTGCGTAACTGGCTGCCCGTCGGCATAGGACTCTCCAAAGTCCAGCGTCACAATGCGACCGAGGTACTTGACGTATTGCACCACGATGGGTTCATCCAGGCCGTACTTCTTTTCGATGTTCTTCACCACCTGCGGGTCAGGCGTTTTTCCCTTTCCGCCAGCGATCAGTTCGGCCGGGTTATCGGGTAACAGGAAGAACAAGAAGAACAGCAGCGTGACCGCGCCCCACAGCACCAACAGCAGCTGGGCTAAGCGTCGAAGGACGAAGGCGTTCAATGGGGGCGAATCTCAAAATCCAGAGAGATCAGGATGGTTTGATGCCGACGTTTTCCCAAGCGATGATGCCCAGAGGTGGTTGCGTGTAGCCCACGACATTGTCGGCGTAGACCTGATCTCCGTTGTACCAGTTGATCGGGACGGTACCGGTGGAGTCGTTCAGCAGGTAGGTCTCTGCGTCTCGATAGAGCTGCGACCGCTTGGCGCTGTCTGGCTCTGACTGAGCTGTATTGACCAGGTCGTCGAATACGGGATCGCTAAATGAGCCCATGTTGTTTCCGCCCACCGAAGCAGTGCTGTACAGGTCAAACATGAAGTTTCCATAGGTCGGGTAATCGGCATACCAACCTGCACGACAGAAGTGGCAGCCGCCTTCAGCCATGGTGCCGAAGTACTTCTCCGAGATGCCATTTAGCTCGGAGTCGATGCCAACCGCCTTCAGGTTTTGTTGAATGATTGCCACCACAGGCTCGTTGCCCGAGTCGGTATTGAAGTCCAAAGTGATCGGTCCGGTGAGTTGGCCTCCAGCCTCTTTCCACTGGGTAATTAGTGCTTTCGCTGCAGTTGGGTCGAAGGTGCAGAACTTGCACAAGCCGGGCTCAAAGCCTGGGATTCCGTTGGGGGTGATGCCAGTCGAGGTAGTCCGAAAGCCCTCGTAGACCTTCTGATTGATTTCATCACGGTCAATCGCCAGCGAGATCGCTTGCCTCAGCAGTGTGTTGTCAACCCCGCCGAGTTGCGGATCGGTGAAGCCAAAGTCGAAGTGATACGAGCCCAACTGCGGCTGACTTGTGGTGTTCTTGTAGGTCTCTGTCGCTGCGGTGAATTGCCCCGATGGGATGGAAGCTGACTGCGTGTTTCCTGCCTCAAAGTCGGTATAGGCCGAGTCCTGAGATTGTGAAATCTTGAACACGAGTTTGTCGAGAACTGCTCTCGTATCTCCGCTGACGTTCCCGGCCCACGAGTCATTACGCACCAGCACCACCTGCTGGTCATTTGCCGCGGCGTCCATCTTGAACGGCCCGTTGCCAATCATGATTCCGGACCCCCAATCATTCTGATCTTTCAGCTTTGAGACCTCTTTCTCAGGGAGTGGTCCAAAGAACGGATGTGACACGATGGCCGGAAAGTCTGCTTGAGGTGCTTCAAGCGTGACCTTCAAGGTCATAGCGCTGTCATCAGCAACGATCGCGGAATCCAGGTTGGTAACGGTTCCGTCCTGAAGAGCAGTCCCACCCTTGACGTAATCGATGAGGTATCCGTAAGGAGAAGCAAACTCGGACTGCCCGTTGCGCACCCAGGCATACGCAAAGCTGGACGGAAGTACTGGGTCTCCGTTTGAGAACTCCAGACCGTCCTTTATTTTGAAAGTGAATTCACTGGAATCGGCGTTTGCTGTCCAAGAGTCGGCGGCGAGACCTTTGAGTTCCGGCGCCTCGGGGTTTGACCAATCAAAGTCGGTGAGCCCGTCGTAGAGTGCCGTCGTGACCTGTGACTCATCGAGAGTCTGCACCAAGCCTGGGTCGTAACTCGTCAGATTCTCTGCGATGAGTTGAGCGCCGTCAGTAAAGGTGGCTCCTGAGTCAGAGCTCTCAGATTTGTTGTCGCTCGAACACCCCGCTGCGATAACAGCCATTCCTGCGAGGACTACGGCAGATCGCCAGACCATAGAAGTACGTGTCATGCGTGTTCCGATCTAATCGTTGGATATTGCTGGGTTGCTGGGTTGCTGTGTTGCTGTGTTGCTGTGTTGCTGTGTTGATTTAAGACTGAACTGCGACACCATCGGTATTGAGCACAAACCACTTGCCGCCGGCGGCCTGACCGGATGCTGAACCAGGCTCGGTATCACTTGCAAAGAAATACACAGGCTGGCCTTCGATGGTGAGTTGCTCCGAGGCTCCCTGCCCCGTGCTTCCCAGCTTGAGCTTTGACACTGCAGCATCAGCAACCACCCCACCCTCGGTGAGCACAGGAGGCCACGCTGCTGCACAGGCATCTATGCAGGTAGCTGCACCCGTACCGTCCGGTGTGTAGATGTAAAACACGTGGCCCTGACCATCC
The DNA here is from genome assembly GCA_001025035.1 of Actinobacteria bacterium IMCC26207. Taxonomy (GTDB): domain Bacteria; phylum Actinomycetota; class Acidimicrobiia; order Acidimicrobiales; family Microtrichaceae; genus IMCC26207. The sequence goes on along the minus strand of LCZK01000009.1, from coordinate 643,526 downwards.
GAGAGCACATCGCCCATTCCAGAGGAAACGATCTTTACGTTTACCCCCACGTCAACAGCGGCCTCGGTGGTACTAGTTGTTTCGCCGCTCTTGGCAGTAGTCGAAGGAGTCTCGGCGGCAGTGCTCGAGGTGGTCGAGTCCTCATCAGATTTGCTGCATCCGGCAAGGCCATTCATGCCCGCAAGCAGAGCTAGTGATGAGAGGACAATTACCGCACGCTTGTTCAATGACATAGACATTTCTAGGCTCCTCTTTTGAGCTGTACGAAGGGAAGAACTCAATACCAAATACTGTAGAGCGGATCGCTGCAGAGTGAAGCTGACTCTAGATATTCCCACCTGGCTTTTATGCCAATCTGTTGCCATGACAGAAGCGCGATCAATTGACCTTTTGGACGGAGATTTCTACGTCAACGATCCGTACTCCACCTATGCGTGGATGCGTGAGCAGGCGCCCGTTTATTGGGACTCCACCAACGAACTCTGGGGTGTTTCACGACATGCGGACATCGTCGAAATCGAGAAACAGAAGGCTCTCTTCATCAACTCCGACCAGAACAAGGGAGGCTATCGGCCCAATATTCCTGCCGATCCTGCCATCATCGGATTGGACGATCCCGTCCATCAGATGCGCCGCAGTCTGGTCGCTCGTCGCTTCACGCCCAGAGCAGTTGCCAGTTGGGAGGACCATGTTCGCGAAGTCGTGACGAGCCTGTTGGACCAAGCATTCGCTCATGGTGGCTCGGTCGAGATCATCAGTGAGATTGCTGCCCCGTTGCCAGCCGAGATGATTGGCCTGCTTCTGGGATTCAGTGAAGACATGTGGCCCAAGCTGATGGATTGGTCGGAGCGAACAATCACCCTTGGCGGTGGTCCCGGGTATCACCAAGAGGACAACATCGCTGCAGTGATGGACTTTGCAGCGGCAGCGGCCGAACTCTACGAGGCCAAAAAACTCAACCCTGGCGATGATGTCATGACGGTTTGGACCACAGCCGAAGTTCCTGGTTGCCCGTTTGGGGTCGAGGAAGTGATCTCTGACTCGCTGTTGCTACTCGACGGTGGGGCAGAAACCACAAGAACTGTGATAGCTCGGACCCTGTTGGAGTTGGCAGCCCGTCCCGATCAATGGGAACTGCTGAAGTCGGGTGCAAACCTGACAGTCGCAGTCGAGGAATTCATCCGATTTGTGACGCCAATTCACAACATGTGTCGAGTCGCCGTCGAGGACACCGAGATTGCAGGTCAGGCGATCAAGGCTGGAGACCAGTTGGTATTGATGTACTCCTCTGCGAATCGTGATCCCTTGCAGTTCGATCACCCCGAAGAGCTAGACGTGACCCGCAACCCAAACAATCACATTGCCTTTGGCTTTGGTACCCACTTCTGTTTGGGCGCCTCGTTAGCCCGTCTAGAGATTCGGGTCATGTTCGAGGAACTCCTCAAGAGAGTCGACCAACTCAGAGTAGTTCCTGATTCGGTAGTAGAGATGCCGAACTCGTTTGTCTTTGGCCTGAAGTCAGCTTTGGTCGATTTTGAGCTTGTTACCTGAAGATCAGCGTTACCTAAAGACCAGCCTCAAATGAGGATCACCGCGTACCGCGCGGGCCGCAGGACTAAGGTTATGGGATGACTACGACGCAGCGTCCGCGTCCATCGCGACCAACACCCCAAGGCCCGAATCCAGCTTCACGAGGACTCATCTTGGTTGGAGTTGCCGTCGCGCTCGGATTCATTCTTCTCATCAAGGGTGGAGGTGTGGGCTTTCAGACTGATTCTCAGGATGTGAAAATCGGTGAAGGTAGCAACAAGACAACCACTACAGAGCCGGCAGTACCCACCACGACCACTCCCTCAACCTCGGTTGCCCCAGCCACGCTCAAGGTAGTTGTACTGAACGGTGCGGGTCTGAGCGGCTACGCAGCCACTGCAGCAAACTTCCTGGGATTGGCCGGATACCCAAACATCGCAGCCAAGACTGCAGCGGCTCAAGTTCAGACCACCACCGTGTACTACGCACCCGGTTACGAGGGTGACGCAAAGGCGATCGCTAAGTTGCTCAGCATCGGAGCAGTAAAGCCGCTGCCTACCGGAACCGTTCTCGGCAAAGTCGCCACCGATGTTCCAACAGATACCAACGTGGTGATCGTGCTCGGCCCCGATGTTGAGGGAATCATTAACCCAGCTGGAGCGAGTACTACCACCGTTGCTGGCAGCTCGTCCCCGGGGAACTCAACAGTGACGACCACTGCTGGAAGCGCAGCAGCGAGCACCATCCCATCGGCTGGAACCAAAATCACAACCACGACTGTCAAGACCACGACGACTACAGGCTGAGCCGGCAGTTTTTGCCGACTGGCTCCGTCCTGTCACCGATGCCGACCAACCAAGAGAATCGCGCTACGGCCGAACAAGTCATAGCAGCCGTTGCAGCCTCCCCAGCTGCAACTCTTCTGGCAACCGACTTTGACGGCACTCTCTCGCTCATTGTTGACGATCCTGATGCTGCAGTACCGCTCCCGGGTGCGGCGCAGGTCCTGCAATCTTTAGCAAGCAGTCTGGGAGAGCTAGCGGTAATTTCTGGCCGTCCCGTTGAGTTTCTGGTTGATCGACTCTCTGGGCAGCTGAGCTCTGCTGACCAGAGGACTGCTGGTCTGAGCGCTGCCGACCAAGGCGCGGCTGACCAGCCCATTGCCGACAAGCCAGGTCTGCCTGAGTCCCTGACCTTGGTCGGACTCTACGGGCTGCAGCAGATCCGCCACGGGGTACGCAGTGACCACCCCGAGGCAGAGGCTTGGCCCGAGCGAGTCGCAGCACTTGCCGCAACAGCAGAAACCAAGGGTCCGGCTGGCATGCGTGTTGAACTGAAGGGCCTGTCCATCACACTGCATTACCGCGGCCAACCCCAGCTTTTTGACCAAGTTGAGCAGTATGCCCGAGAGCTTGCTGCTACCTCGGGGCTTGTTGCGAGAACGGCCCGCATGAGCGTGGAACTTCACCCACCGATTGATGTCGATAAGGGAACTGTCCTACTGAGCCTTGCCCAACAACTTGCGGGCCCTGTGATTTTTCTTGGCGATGACGTGGGTGATCTACCTGCCTTCGACGCACTCGACACCCTTTCAGCGTCTGGGTTGCAGGTGTTCAAAATTCTTGCTCTGAGCGAGGAGTCCGACGACGAGTTGCTTCGTCGCGCTGATCTCATTCTTGACGGACCTCCGGCAATGGTCGCCCTGCTGTTCCAGATCCAAGCTGCGATTCTGGAAGCCAGCAAAAATCGGTAGTTAGTCGGCCGCTGCTAGCTGGTCTTGTAGCCAGTCCATCGGGGTGCGCTTGGCTACTAGTTGGGCCAGTTCAGCGGCGCTGGTGGAACGCTCTTGGGGGCTTCGGTCAAGGGCAACTCCGAGCATCTGTGCTGTCTCCTCAACGTCAAATGGGTTGACCCCAAGCGCTGCTGAGCCAAGCTCAGCCCAAGCTCCAGCTTCGGTGGACAGCACGAGTTGGCCCGAGCGCTCGTTAATGAGCGGACCCTCTTTGGCAACCAAGTTGAGCCCATCACGGATTGGGTTCACCAGCAGCACGTCGTAGCGGCGCAGTGCAGCAACGGAGCGCACATAATCGTCATCAGTCGCGAACTGGATTGGTTGCCAAGTTGCTGTACCCCAGCGGGCATTGACCAGTGCAACCTCGGCAGCCACCTGTTCTTTGTACAGCGCATACTCGGGCACGTTCTCTCGTGATGGGTAACAGCAGGCCAGAAAGACCACACGCCCATGCAGGTCGCTGCGCTGTTGCAGCAACAGGTCATAGGCCTGGAATCCGCGAAGAATGTTTTTCGACAATTCCATCCGGTCGATTCGCAAGATCAACTGCGAATCACCGAGAGCTTCTTCCAGTGCCCGAAGGTTCTCCTCACACTGCTCGGACTGTGCCGTAAAGCGAAGGTCTGCAGCGTCAGTTGATAGCGAGGAGGCAAAAATCTTTGCCGGTGAACTCTCTGCTCGATCGTTCCCACCCGCTGGCCAGCGGAGCAGGTCTTGGCTGAAATTCCCTGCCCAGTCACTGGTATGAAACCCGCATGCGTGGTGAGCATTGAGCGAATTCAGCATCTCATCTCTGACGGCTGGTGGTAGTACGCGCAGCATGTCAGGGCCTGCAAAGGGCGTGTGATGGAAGTGAACAGTAGAGAGGTCCGGGCGTTCGGCCGCCAGCATGGGTGCCATCAGCGTCAGGTGATAATCCTGGATCAAGACGGCTGCACCATCAGGAGCAGATTCGCAGACTGCGCGTGCGAATTCCTGATTGATTCGACGATACGCGTTCCAAGCTTCGTACCACTGCGCCGTATACGAGGGTGACCGCGTCAGATCAAACAGTCCATGATGAACAAACCAAAGTGTCTGATTCGAGATCAGGTCGTAGGCCAGAGCCTGGTCCACGGGGTCAAGACTCAGCAGACGAACTGCTAGTCCGTCTGGGGTAGCAGTCCCTGCAGCAACAGCGGAACGGTCGGCCGGACTAAGCGCTGCAGCAATCCAACTTGCCCGACCGCTCTCGAGCAGCGGTGCTAGTCCAGAAACCAATCCGCCCGCCCCGCGCATGCCGACAAGCTCCCCTTGGTCAACTCGGTAACTGACAGGTCCCCGGTTGGACACAATCACGACGGGGCGCTCTCTGCTCTCAGACATCACCGCTCACCCTAGATCGGCAAACGATGGGTCTGGCGCAGGTGTCCAGACCAAGGAGTTCTAAGCTTTGACTCGTGCGAGTCCTAGTGGCGCCAGACAAGTTCAGGGGGACTGCCTCAGCATCTCAGGCTGTAGCTGCACTGACAGCAGGGCTTCAGGCGCTCGGACACGAAGCAATTGCCTGCCCGCTCGCCGACGGTGGCGAGGGACTCCTCGAGGTGCTTGGTGGCGCTAACCGAATCACCACAGTCACGGGTCCCTTAGGGGACCCAGTCGAGGCGGCTTGGCGATTCGTTGGGCGAAGTGCAGTGATCGAGATGGCGCTCGCCTCGGGTCTTGGCCTCGTTGGCGGGGCCGAACACAACGATGCCGTCGCAGCCTCCACATTTGGAACCGGTGAACTGCTCTCTGCTGCCCTCGAGGCCGGTGCCAAAAAGATTGTGGTTGGCCTTGGCGGATCAGCAACCACAGATGGTGGCTTGGGTGCTTTGCGTGCCCTTGAACCGCTGCATCGACTGCGTGGTGTTGAACTCAACGTGGCCTGCGATGTTGGTGTTCGCTTTGTTCAGGCAGCGCACATCTTTGGGCCGCAAAAGGGTGCAACTCCTAGCCAAGTGAAGCTCTTGGAACGCAGACTCGAACGCTTACTGCAGGTCTATGAAAATGACTACGGGGTGCAGGTTGGCGACTTGGTAGGCGGCGGCGCTGCCGGAGGTCTTGCGGGTGGGTTGGCCTGCCTCGGTGCCTCGCTGCTCTCTGGCTTTGACCTTGTTTCCGATTACTTGGGTCTTGATGAACTGATTGAGTCTGCCGACCTTGTGATCACCGGCGAGGGATTCTTGGACGCAGAGTCATTCGAAGGAAAGGTTGTAGGCGGCGTGACCGATCTTGCCAATCAGTTAGATGTCCCAGTAGTCGCAGTAGTGGGCGAAGCATTTGACGCGGCGCAAACACTGGTCCCGACGGTTTCACTAGTTGAACAGTTCGGCCGCGAACGGGCGATGGGTGACACCTTGGCATGTCTTCAAGAGGCAGCGGCACTGGCAGTAGAAACCGCTCGCAGCTGACCGGTCTGGGCTCAGTTGGACTGGGCCTGCTTGGGCCGGGCTCAGGGCTGGGCTGCTGGAGGGCTTAGGGATGCAGGGTAGCGAGCTGCAATGCCCGACCCAGATACAAGCTGACCTCAACCATGGGCGGACGCTCGCTCACATCCACCGTGACCGGTGGCAACCCCGGTCGAATCAATTCCGATGATACGGGAGCCAAATCCCAGTCCACATGCCGCATGATCGTTTGCGCGATCGCCATGGCCTGAGGTCCAAGTTCAGCCAAGCTGCGGTTTCGATGATGCCGCACATCAAGATCGACCTGAACCAGACCACTCAGGCCGAATTGTTTGGCTAGGTCAATCAGCAGGCCCACCTCAACTCCGTAGCCCTGAACAAACGGAAGCTGTTCGAGGACTTCTCGCTTGCCTCCATATTCGCCCGAGAGTGGCTGATGCAGTTCGGCAAGCTCAGGGCAGAACAGTGATAGCAGCGGGCGGGCAACCAGTTCTGTGACTCGCCCTCCGCCTTCTCGGTCCCGCTCCGGCCTGCGATAAAATCCCTTTGCAAGATCTACGTCAGATTCGCACAGAAGCGGCCCAAGAATGCCAGAGACGAATCGCGAACCGAACTGAGAAATATCGGCGTCGCACCAGACAATCACGTCGCCCTCTGCAACGTAGAGCGACTTCCACAGCACTTCGCCCTTGCCAAATCCGCCGCCGTACTCGGGCAGAATATCGGCCGCCGAAACCACACGTGCGCCTGCCTCGCGAGCAACTGCCGCGGTGTTATCACCGGAGTGATCGTCGATCACAAGAATCTCGTCCACTACTCCGGTCAGGAGCAGTTCTGTTCGCAGAGTAGACACAATGGGGCCAACCGTGAGGCCTTCGTTGCGCGCTGGAAGGCAGACAGACACCAGCTTTGATTCTTTGTGTTCCAAGAGTCTTGGAACGTCAAACTCCCGGTGGTCGAACTGACGAATCTGGGCAGGGGGTTTGCGGTCTTCCGGCAAGTCCTCACACCTCCTCGGCAGGCAGATGGCCGTAGATGGCCTCAGGGATATGACTTCAGCTTCCTCAACGTAGCGGGTTGAACGGCTTTGTGGGCTTCAGCAGCCCGAACCCACTCCTACACCTGATTAGCTACGATGTAGTCGCACACCAAGCTAGTAGCTGATTCTGCTGCACCCAACACGCAGTGAGTCAGCTCATCCCAGGAGAACTCCCATGACTGTCAGCATTCGTATTCCCACCACGCTCCGCACCCTGACCGGTGGAAACTCCGAGGTGCAGGTAGAGGGAGCCACAGTCGGTGAGGCCCTGGAGTCACTAGAGGCTGCTCATCCCGGATTTAAAGAGCGGCTCTTTGATGACGAGGGCGGCCTGCGTCGCTTCGTGAACGTCTTTGTGGCCGATGACGACGTCCGCTACCTCGACGGGGTAAACACCCCTGTGCCTGACGGCGAGACGATCGCCATTATTCCCGCAGTGGCCGGTGGCTGACCCAGCCAGTTTTTTTGGGTCTCCTGCAGCGGAATCAAGCGCTGACAGCGAACCTGAAGCAGTGCCAATTCATCGCGGGCATGTTCCGCATAAGTACCGCAAATCCGGAGCGGCCTCAATGCTTGCCGCCGGGATGATTGGGCTTCGAGAGATTCTTGAGTCCCCGAAGGACACTCGCAGCGTCATTGAACAGCAGAGCACTGATGACGATATCAAGCGGCCAATCGAGGTGTTCCTCGATCCGGACAATCCTGCAGCGAGCCTGGTCGTGATTCGCGATCCGGCTGATAACAACTAGGCCTGCTCCGCTAACTAGGCCCGCTCCACTAACTAGCCGGGTCTAGCTGATTGCCCCTAGCAGCGAAACTCGATCTGGACCCATGCTTGCTTCTACCGGGCGATCCTCGCGGTCATTGAAAACGGTCAGCACGCGAGCGACAACGTCACTGTTTGTCATCAGCGAGTTTGGGTCCTCAAGCAGATTGAACATGCGCAAAAATGCGCGCACTACGACGGGGTCAGTTCGCATGGCAGGTAGCAGCCCATCCCGCATGAACTCCCGCGCGCCCGCAGTGCTGGTTGCTGCGTCCGCAGTGCCGTTGGCTGCGTCCGCAGTGCCGTTGGCTGCTGTCGGTGAGTCTGCGTTGAGGCGATCTTGGGCAACCGATGCCCGGTACCACGGGGTGATCTCCTTTCGGGTTGCCCCTTCGAATGCCACAGCGCGATCCCGATGGTTGAGGCCATGTTCCTTGAGCGAATCCGCAAAAAGTTCGGCCTGCACGAGTGCCAGACTGCATCCTCTGCCGTACAGCGGGTTGGTGCATGTATGAGCATCCCCAACTGCGTGCAAGCCCAGCACGACTGGCTCGCCGCTCTCATCCAGGAATCCTCTGCGACGATTCAACAGCCCAGCCATGACGTTCACCCCAGTGATTGGCTGTGAGCGATCGACTTCGACGTGTGCTGCAGTGGCTGGGATCTGCGCTGCAATGGTGATGAATTGGTCGGGATCAGTCAGCTGTCGGCGCAACTGACGATCAGCAACTCCCGCAGCAAGGGTGATTGAGAAAGTGCGATTGTCCCCAGGGAACACTCCAAACTTGAGGTAACCCAAGTCCCCGCCAATAGGCCCGGTTTGCGCAGGGAACTCTGCTCCCTCGCGAAGTTGAAAGAACCGGGAGTAGTACACAATTCCCGTGTCTTCTATCGTCTCTCTGATCGCCACCCCGCTAGCTGATAAGAGCCCCGGCAGGTCGTGACGGCGACCGCCCGCAATCACCGTGATATCAGCCTGCACCACGGTGCCGTCTTCGAGTGTGAGCCCGGTTACCTGCGCAACTGCAGTCCTGTCGGACGCTGGATTGGTTTGCAACCCGGTCACTCCCATGCCGTGCACAAGTTTCACCGAGGATTCGTTCAGGATTGTTCTCCGTAGGACCCACTCAAAGGTGGTGCGTCGGCAAGCAATCGCTACTAAATCCTCGTCCCCCGGCAAAGGTGTTCGATCCATTCCTTCGGGCAGCATCGAGATGAAGTCCATCGGCGTCGCACCGGCCGCGTACAAGTCTGCTAGCACATCGGGGTAGCGGTCCCGGAGAAGGTTGCGTAGCCGAGCCAAGAACGCATGTGAGTGCCGAACCTGCGGTGCACCCTGACGGTCCCAGTCGAATGCCTCCGCTGGGCTGACTGCTAGGGGAGTGTCATCGCGCTCGATCAGCACCACATCGTGGCCGGCCCTTGCGGCACCGAGCGCCACACCAAGGCCAGCGATCCCTGCTCCGAGCACCGCAATCTTGGCCATACCTCAACCCTATTACCCCCTTCTGTTCTGCGTGGGACCGTCCCGTTGGCCGGTTTTATGCCGAACTGAACGGGTGATTTTTGGGTTTATATCTTATTGTCACACCCCCGATTTAGAGTCGTACACATGTTCGGTCAAGCTATTTCTCGGAATGAATCAGACGCAGCACTTGCTGTGCTTGATGGCTTCCGCGATCGCCTTGCCGCCAGGCCTGACCTGCCCGAGCCGGTCTTCTTTGCTGAACTTGATAGTGCCAGCATTGCGCTCGCAGATCTGGCCCAGTGGGACACTTCGATGTTCTCGGGCGATGACTTGTGTTTGGCTATGACTCAGATTGAACAGACCCGTAGGTTTGTTGACGCTGCGTCAGTTCAGGTTCTTGCCGAGTTGGATTCCCGTGGGTTTACCGATTCTGAACACGGCATGCGCACTGGCGCTTGGCTCGCTAGAGAATCAGCTCTATCAAACCCGTGTGCAAAGAACCGTGTCAGAACAGCAAACAAACTTCGGATGCATTTCCCCAAAGTTGCAGAAGCGCTTCGGGATGGGCTGATCAGCTACGAACACGCCGCCGCGATCACTGGTGTAGCAAACCCGCGCATCACCAACCAGCTTGCAGATATCTCCGATCAGATCCTGAACAACATCACGGGAACAACCTATGAAAAATGGAAACAACAACTCGGCGCAGTAGCTGAACTCCTCGACCAAGAAGGCGGCCACCGACCAGGAGACGACATCGCGGACAACACCCTCCGTATGCACCGGGGTCTGAACAACACCTTGTTCATCAACGCCCAACTCACCGGTAGTCACGCACTCACCATTGAACACACCCTCAATACCCACGCAGATCAACTGTTTAACCAACTCAACAAAGACAGCAAACTCACAACCGATCTTCCAACACCTAACCGCAAAACCCTGCTCGCGCTCGCACTCAGCAACCTCGCCCACAACAACACCGGCAACAACAGCAACACCACTGGCAGCACCACCAGCAACAGCAGCAACACCACTGGCAGCAGCACTGCTAGCTACGGATCAGGCATTGAACTCGCTATCACGATCAACAACACCGATACCCGACTCGATTTCAGCAAACTCACCGATCACAACAACCAACCCCTCAGCGCCGAACTCGCCAACACCCTCACCTGCAACCCGACCATCTACGCACTCCTCACGACCAACAACGCAACCACACTGCACCTCACCCGCACTCAACGCTTAGCCAACAGAGCACAACGCAGAGCACTCGCGCACAGAGACGGCGGCTGTGTGTTCCCTGGGTGCACCAACCCACCCCAATGGACCGACGCACACCACGTCGAACACTGGAACAACGGCGGAACAACAGACCTTTCCAACCTGGCATCACTGTGCCGCTACCACCACATGGTCACCCACCGAAACGGTTGGACCATGACCATCACCCCCGAGCAGTACTTCACATGGACCACACCCAACGGCCACACCCTCAACTCACAACGCCACCAAAAACAACAACCCAGACCACCCCCATAACCACAACCACAACTAGCTCTCAGCCGTAACCAATATCACCACCGTCATAACAGGCGGCAACAACGCGAGCAGGACCGTCAATGGGGCACGGTCCTGCTCGTCGTCGCGGTTGGTCGTATCTGCTCGTATGTGTTGGTCGTATCTGTTGGTCGTATCTGTTTAGGAACTCGGGCAGACTTCTCGGGTGACCACCCCGACCCCGGCCGGTACCGTGCCGACTGCATCCTGCCGAGCCAAGTCGCGTCGGGCCCGTTCTTGTTGGGCTAGATCGTGTTGAGCCAGATTGGCGGCCCTGATTGGTGGGTCTACCTTTTGACCTTTTTGGTTGGGGTCGGTGCTGGAGTTCTCTCGGCGCTACTCGGAGTTGGCGGCGCCGTGGTTACTACCCCAGCCATTCGAGTGCTTGGGGCCACTCCGATTCTGGCGGTCGGGTCAACCGTGCCGGCAATCCTGCCAGCAGCCATCTCGGGAACCTGGCGCTATGCCAAAGCCGGCCTAGTTGATTGGCGGGCCGCACTCGGCCTGGGAATATCGGGAGCAGTCTTTGCCGTAGGCGGAGCCCTGACATCGAGCCTGATCGATGGCCGAATACTGATGTTATTGACGGCCTTCTTGATGTTCTGGTCGGGAATCTCGGTTGTGCGTGGCGGGCGAAGCTCCGCTGACCCCAGCCCTGACCCCAGCGCTGCATCTGATCCCAGCCCTGACCCCGAGGACAGCCTTGCCCCTGCCCTTGTCCCAAAGCATTCGCTGCCGGTCATCGGCTCACTTGGCGCAGCCTCTGGATTTGTGGCCGGCCTTTTGGGCTTGGGCGGCGGCATCATCATGGTGCCGGTGCTCACGGGGCCTCTCAAGATCCCAATGAAGTCGGCAGTGGCCTCAAGCCTGGTCGCGGTGGCCATCTTCAGTATCCCAGCCTTGATCACGCACATCATTCTGGGCCACGTCGACTGGGGCTTCGCCCTACCGCTCATGCTTGGAGTAATCCCAGGTGCACAAATTGGTGCTCGAATCACGATCGGCTCCTCAGATCGTCTCATCCGACTGCTCTTTGGGGCACTCATCATTGTGTTGGCCCTTGTCTATGGGATCTCAGAGGCTCTGGCCTTCTTCTAGGGCGGTTAGCACTCGGAGGGCATGAGTGCTAAATTCACTTGGCACTCTTTGCTATCGAGTGCCAAGAACGCAGTTCCTACGGAGGACCCCCCATGGCAAAGAACATCTCATTTGACGATTCAGCCCGCCGCAAGCTTGAAGCTGGAATGAACCAGCTCGCTGACGCAGTGCGCGTCACCCTCGGCCCAAAGGGTCGCAACGTTGTGCTCGACAAAAAATGGGGCGCACCGACCATCACCAACGATGGTGTTTCAATCGCCAAAGAGATCGAACTCGAGGACCCGTATGAAAATATCGGGGCAAGCCTGGTCAAGGAAGTAGCAAAAAAGACTGATGATGTCGCCGGCGACGGCACAACCACTGCCACCGTCCTGGCCTGGTCAATGGTGCGTGAGGGCCTGCGAAACCTTGCAGCCGGAGCGAACCCCATGGGCATCAAGAAGGGCATCGAAAAGGCCACGGCCTGCGCAACCGAAAAGATCCATGAACTCGCAATCGAGGTTGATTCAAAAGAGCAGATTGCTCAAGTTGCTGGCGTCTCCTCAGCTGATCCTGCGATCGGCGCAACCATTGCCGATGCCATCGACAAGGTCGGCAAAGACGGCGTGATCACCGTTGAAGAGTCCAATACCTTTGGAATTGAGCTCGAGTTTGCCGAGGGCATGCGCTTTGACAAGGGCTATATCTCGCCCTACTTCGTCACCGATGTTGATCGTCAAGAAGCAGTCCTTGAAAGCCCCTACCTGCTACTAGTCGGATCAAAGATCTCGAACATCCGCGACTTGGTGCCAGTGCTCGAAAAGGTCATGCAGACCAATAAGCCACTCGTTATCGTCGCCGAGGATGTCGACGGCGAAGCACTTGCAACTCTGGTCGTCAACAAGATCCGCGGCACCTTTACCTCGGTCGCAGTCAAGGCCCCAGGCTTTGGCGAGCGACGCAAAGCGATGCTTGCCGATATTGCCGTGCTCACTGGAGCACAGGTGATTCTTGAAGAGGTCGGCCTGAAGCTGGACTCGATCGATCTCGATGTACTCGGCCAAGCCGATCGTGTTGTCATCACCAAAGATGAGACAACCATCATCAACGGTGCAGGATCGAAGGACGAGATCGATGGTCGGATCGCTCAGATCAAAGCCGAGATCGACAACACCGATTCCGACTACGACACCGAAAAGCTGCAAGAGCGTCTTGCCAAGCTTTCCGGTGGCGTTGCAGTGCTCAAGGTTGGAGCAGCCACTGAAGTGGAGCTCAAAGAGAAGAAGCACCGCATCGAGGACGCAGTATCCACCACCAAGGCAGCCATCGAAGAGGGCGTAGTCGCAGGCGGCGGCGTGACCTTGTTGCGTGCGCAGCAGGCCGTTCAGGAACTTGCCGAGACATTGGTCGGCGATGAAGCAACTGGTGCACGGATTGTGGCCAAGGCACTCGAAGCTCCGCTCACCCAGATTGCCGAAAATGCCGGCCTAGAGGGCGGCGTGATCGTGTCCAAGGTGCGCGCACTCAAAAACCCGAACGAGGGCCTGAACGCTGCCACCAACGAGTACGAGGACCTAGTAGCTGCCGGCATCATCGACGCAGCCAAGGTCACCCGCTCGGCGCTCCAGAACGCCGCCTCAATCGCAGCGCTGTTCTTGACTACAGAGGCTGTCATTACCGACGCACCCGTTTCCAGCACCATCTCCTCACCAGATATGGGAGGCATGGACTACTAGGTCCATGCCTCACGCTCATGTCGGCGCTCGTTCCGCTGACTGCTCGCATGACAGACTGAGATCATGACCCTGCCTGCAACACCCTCTGTCGGCCTAGCCGTGATGCACTTGTTCTTTCATGTGAGTTCGCGCACCGACCGAGATGCCGTTCTCGCCGCAATTTCGGCTGCGCAAGAACAGGGTGACCAAGTTGTCACCGCAGCCATGCTCGGACACAAGTCCGATGTTGCAGTGCTTGCGCTGTCAACCGACCAGTGGCGACTTCGACGTTTACAAACAGACCTGGTGATAGCTGGGTTGGATCTCACCGAGTCCTACGTGTCGTTGACCGAACTTTCCGAGTATGCGGCGGGGGTTCCTGAAGAGATGCAACAAGCTCGGCTCTACCCGGTCTTGCCGCCAGAAGGTAAGCCCGCATTTTGTTTCTACCCCATGTCAAAAACACGCAACGTCGGAGCCAACTGGTACGAACTGAGCTTTGAGCGGCGTAAAGAACTGATGTACGAACACGGAGCTTCCGGACGAAAGTTTGCTGGCCGACTCGTGCAACTCATTACTGGATCAACCGGACTCGATGAATATGAGTGGGGCGTAACGCTCTTCGGCGATACCCCAGACACGATCAAAGAGGTGGTCTACACAATGCGTTACGACCAGGCCTCGACTCAGTACGGCGAGTTCGGACCCTTCTATGTGGGCATGGTGGAGTCTCCCGATGTAGTCCTCGACGAGGTCGGTGTGTGAGCACAGTCCATGGCTAAACAATCCAAGGCCAAGACTGCCCGCAAGGTGCTGATGGGGTTGGCCCTGCTTGTTGTAGTGGTCGCAATCTGCGGAGAGATCGGTGGCCGCCTTGCCACGGAGAAGATTGCCGAGGATCAACTCCGCTCTGCTGGGGTAGCTGGCGGGGTAGAGGTCACAGTCGGAGAATCTTGGTGGCGGCCAACCGTGCTGTCAGCGATCTTCACGGGCCAAGTGGATCGCATCGCTATTGACCTGCAGAACGCCAAGCTCTACTCGCTCCCCGTTACCCAGGCCGACTACATCCTCAATGATCTGCAGATTGACTTATCGCTGCGCACTGCCAAGGTGGTGGCCTCTTCACTTGGCTCAGGCTCGGTCCGAGTACTCATTGACCCAAGCCAAATTGGCGCTCTCGTTGGTGTTCCCGCCGAGATTCGTGATGGGGTACTTCTCCTTGGTTCGCCGCTCGAGCCTGCGGAGCTTTCTCTTCAGGGAAATGACCTGATCATCGATTCTGCACAACTCCGCGCGGCCGGCCAAGTGACTTCCTTGCAAGTGGCCGACCCAGAACTTTTGCCCTGCGACCCTCAAGTGCGAATTCTGGGCCAGATGGTCGAATTGGCCTGCACGGGGAATTCGCTTCCCGGAGTACTGCGCAACTCGATCGGAGTCGGCACCCCTGCCATCCCAGTTGACGCACAGCCCACGCAGCTTGAGCCGCCAGCGACACTCGAAAAGCCAGCAACTCCCTCTACAGCGACTCCCTCCACATCAACTCCCTCAACAGCGACTCCCACAGGTGGCAACGATGGAGGCTAACGAGTCAACCCCGCTCTCGGCAGCGGAGCAGATGTTTGTTCAGTACTCGGCGCAGTTAGCCGAAGCAGTGGACGCTGTCCTGGTCGACTGGGTATGCAACTGCGTCAAGAACCGGGCAGCCTCGGCAGGTATGAGCCTTGACCAGTCACAGCTTGCGGGGTCCCAAGATGCCGGTGAGCAGTGCAGAACAGATGTCAGCGCCAGAATGCGAGCCCTGCTGCAGACAGACCTAGATGCACAACAGGGCAGCCCGCTCTCGCTGCTTCGATCCTCGACGGGCTATGCCACCGCAGTGCTGAAGTCAGCGGGAGTCCCCGAGGTTCAGCGCGATGAGTTTGAGCAGCGAGCCTTTCCCGAAGACATCTACGGCTTAGCTCCAGCATCGTTCAGTGATGTTGATGAGCGGCTTCGTGATCCAGGGTTGGAGTGGGGTGCAGCTAAGGCTCACCTGCATTTGCTTCGTCGGCGAGAGGCGGGTCAGCGATGAAGGTGGTTGCGCTTATTCCCGACCTCATGGACCGATCTCGACTCGGCCAGCATCAGATTGAGTTTGTGGGAGCCGCTGCGCTACTTCCGATCGTTGCCGCTGGTGCTGACCTGGTGTTTGTTGACCTCTCTCGGCCTGGCGTAGCCGAAGTCCTTGAGGTTGTGGTGAGCGCCTCAGGCCGAGTGATTGGTTTTGCTCCTCACGTAGAGGACGAAACGATGGCCTGGGCACTTGCCCTCGGGGCCGAGGTACTGCCGCGAAGCAAGTTCTTTCGCCGCGCAGCTGACCTACTGAGCAGCTGATCAGCCGGGCAGCTGAGTTGCTGGGTAGCTGAGTTACTGGGCAGCTAGCTCTTGGGCGGGGGGGTCCAGCTGCTATCGATCGGCCGTCTCTCAAAAAACAGGCAATCCTCGGGGCAATCAAATGGTGTCTCTGCGGCAGCCCCTAGTCGGCAGCGTTGAACGAGTTCAGTTGGGGTTACAGAGCGACTGGAGTAGTGGCGACAGTCATGTCGAACAGGCATGGGGCTGGACTGTAGATCCATCGGGCAGCACAGCACAGCTATCTGGCAATACTGCACAGTTAGTGGCCTGACGTAACCCACTGGCTAGCTGAATGAAACACGCCCGAAACACGTTCCCCGTAGTGTTCTTCACCTAGTAGTCCAATCCAACTACCGGTGCGAACCAGTATTCTCGGTCCACATCGGCTGTCCATGCAGAATCCCGACAACTCGTCGGGGACGTCACCATGGTCGCAGGAAGCATTCCTCGGCCATATGAGAAAGGAAGTGTCCCAATGAAGTTGGTCACTGCAGTACTAAAGCCATTCAAACTTGATGATGTAAAAAATGGCTTGAAGGCAGCCGGGGTAGTGGGCATGACAGTCACAGAGGTGCGCGGTTTTGGTCGTCAAGGCGGCCACACCGAGACCTATCGAGGCACTGAGTATCAGGTGGATTTTCTACCGAAGGTCAAGATTGAAATCATCGTGGATGATTCCGAGGCAGCAGCAGTAGTAGAGGTCATCGCTACCTCAGCCAAGACCGACAAAATTGGCGATGGCAAGATTTGGGTTACCAATGTTGAAGACCTTGTCCGAATCCGCACTGGTGAACATGGAGTCGACGCAGTCTGAGCAGTTTGCGAGCAGCATGTTGTTCCGGCAACCCTAAGAATCCACGGGGTCGCTCCTTGGTGCAGTGCGTTCGGTAGATTAAGGAAGACATGTCCTACGCCCTGCAACGCAGCGACTTCTTGGACGACCGTCAACTTCAAGGGCGAGACTTTTGCGTCGCCTATACCGAGTTGATTGAGTCCTGGCTGGTCGAAATCTTTGAGGCAAGCGATGCTGGGGCGACTGGGGTTGCTCTTGTTGCCGTGGGTGGCCAAGGCCGTTGCGAGCTCGCCCCTCAATCAGACCTAGATCTGCTTCTGCTTCATGCTCGAGATGCTCCTGCGCAGCAGGTAGCAGCGATTGCTGACGCTCTCTGGTATCCAATCTGGGATGCTGGGCTCAAGCTTGGCCATGCAGTGCGTAATACAAAGGACACGCTTGCCCTAGCGAACGAGGACCTTGTTACTGCTACTGCGCTGCTCTCGGCCCGACACATAGCCGGTGACGCAGCCCTGACTGCTGAACTCGCAGAGAAAGCCAAGGTGAACTGGCGTAAACGCGGGAAGCGTTGGCTGAGCGAACTGAGCAGCTCAGTTGAGGAGCGCCATCGTGTGTCAGGAGAGCTCGCGTTTGATTTGGAGCCCGACCTCAAAGAGGGCCGTGGCGGCCTGCGAGATGTTCACGCGTTGAGTTGGGCACGAGCGGCGGGCGCCGATATCGACGAGTCAGTGCTGGACTCTTTGGCCCCTGCTTACGATGAACTTCTGGCAGTGCGAATCGAGCTGCACAGATGCACTGCGCGCCCAGGTGACCAACTGCTGATGCAGGAGCAAGATGCTGTTGCTGCTGCAGTCGGTGATGCCGACGCTGACCTGCTCATGGCCCGAGTTGCTGCAGCGGGTAGAACGATTGCGTGGGCCACGGACGAGTGCTTTCATGAGATCAAGCTGTCCCTTGGCGGGCCTTTTCGGGACCGCTTCCGTAGGGAACGTCAACTCGACAACTCTCTGGTGCTGCGCAATGCGCGAGTCTGCCTCGCAGAGAATGCAGTACCTGTCACTGACCCTCTTGCCGTGCTTCAGGTGGCCCTTGCGGCGGCCCGGAACTCGGCACGAATCGAGGGCCGTACGCTTGAGGCGCTGGCGCTTGCTCCCGCCTTGTCGGACCCGTGGCCAGCGAGCGCACAGAAGTTATTTGTTGAGCTACTCCGCCATGGATCTGCTTCGATCCCTGTGATTGAAACTCTGGACCAGTTCGGGCTCTGGACTCCACTGATTCCCGAGTGGGAACCTTGCCGGAGTCTGCCGCAACGCAATGTGTTTCATCACTACACCGTTGACCGGCACCTCTTGGAGTGCAGCGCCGAGGCGGCCTCGCTAGCTCATCGCACGCCACGGCCTGACTTGTTGGTGATTGCTGCGCTTCTGCATGATATTGGCAAGGCCTACCCCGGGGATCACAGCAAGGTGGGCATGCAACTCACCACGACTATTGCGGGCCGAATGGGCTTCAATTCCGAGGACCAAGCAACTCTCGAGTTCTTGGTCTTGAATCACCTTCTCTTGTCAGAAATCGCAACTCGTCGAGACCTTGATGATCCCGCCACCATCGAGGGAGTGGCGAAAATAGTTGAGACGCCCGATCGTCTGGCCTTGCTGCGGGCATTGTCTGAAGCCGATGGTGTCTCTACTGGGGAAACCTCTTGGGGGCCATGGAAGGCACAGCTCGTAGAACAGCTCTCGAGTCGAGTTGCCAACCTGCTCAATGGGGTCGAGGAGCACTCTGAACGGTCAAGCTTTCCGAATGATGAGCAACGACTACTCATGCAGACCCCAGGGATTCATATTTCGGTTCAAGGGGAGCGAATTACAGTGGTCTGCCCGGACCGCCTTGGCGCCTTCTTTCGGGTGGCGGGCGCTTTAGCCCTTCATGATCTTGATGTAGTGGGAGCAAATGTCTATTCCGAGAACGGAGTAGCACTAGACGAATTCCAAGTAACAGTCGGCGGCTCGGCAGTGCTGCCTTGGGATGACGTCCGAGCCGATATTTTGAAGTCATTAGAAGGCCGCCTTGCCGTTCAAGCTCGCCTCGAGGACCGTGTGCGGCGCGCCCGCCGTAGACCGCTCCGGGGGCCAAGTCAGTTCCCTTCTCGGGTGAGATTCGATAATGACGCCACTGCCGGTGCGACTGTGCTTGAAGCAGTAGGACCAGACCGCATCGGTTTGCTGTACGGGCTTACCCGCGCTCTCGCAGACCTAGACCTGAACGTCTCCTCGGCAAAAATCCACACCATGGGTGAAGATGTGATCGACACCTTCTACTTAACGCTGGCCGGTGGCGGCCAAGTGCAAGATCCTGAGCATCAAGACGAGATTCGGCTGGCGCTCATGCATGTGCTCGAGCCCTCGGTCTAAGCGCTACACATGTTTGTCCTGATCCTGGCCTTTGGGTGCGTAGCAGCCGTTCTTCCCGTCCTCGCTGCGCGTATCGGCAGGAGAGTGTTTTATGTAGCTGCGGCTGTACCCGCAGCAGCTTGCATCTGGGGTATCTGGGCTTATGGCCAGATCTCTGATTCCGGTCCGCTCATTGAGCAGGCAGCCTGGGTGCCGCAGCTTGGCCTAACACTTGGGCTTCGCTTTGACGGGTTCGCCTTTCTCATGCTGTCGCTTGTGGCAGGAATTGGAGTCTTGGTCTTTCTCTATGCCGGCTCGTATTTCCATACAGAGCCCATCATCGGCCGCTTCGCCGCAACTCTGCTGTTGTTCTCTGGGTCGATGGTCGGCCTAGTTCTTGCTGACAACTTGCTGGCACTGTTCTTGTTCTGGGAACTCACCTCGATCACCTCGTACTTGTTGATCAGCATCGAGGATGAAAAGACTGCTGCGCGATCAGGAGCTATGCAGGCGCTGCTCATTACCGGCATGGGAGGACTCGCCATGTTGGGCGGCTTTGTGCTGCTCGGTGAGGCTGCCGGAACCTACTCAATGGCTGAGCTTCTAGCGCGACCGCCCTCCGGTTCGGTGGTCAACTTTGCGTTGGTACTCGTTCTGATCGGAGCGTTTACAAAGTCGGCCCAAGTACCGTTCCATAGTTGGCTCCCTCGGGCCATGAATGCGCCTACTCCGGTGAGTTCGTACTTGCACTCGGCCACCATGGTGACTGCCGGGGTCTACTTGGTCGCTCGGTTTACACCGGCCTTTGCAGACTACAGCGTTTGGCGTCCGCTAGTCATCAGCTTTGGACTTGCCAGCATGTTGATCGGGGCCTACCGATCACTTCGCCAGCATGATCTGAAATTGCTGCTGGCCTACGGGACTATCAGCCAACTAGGGCTGATGATGCTCCTCTTTGGCGTAGGTACCAGGGAGTCAATCTTTGCTGGTTGCACCTTGCTGCTCGCGCACGGCATCTTTAAAGCTGCGCTGTTCATGTTGGTCGGCATCATCGACCATCAGAGCAAGACCCGAGACCTACGGAAACTCGACAGGCTGGGAGCGCAGTGGCCCGTAGTCGCAGCCGCTGCTGGTGTGGTTGCTGCATCGATGGCAGGAATTCCACCGCTCTTTGGATTTCTTGCAAAAGAAGAGGCTCTCGGCGCGCTCGGAGAAACTGGATTCGCTTGGGGAGTTCCAGTTCTGATCGGAGTCGTCATTGGCTCTTCCTTTACGGTGGCGTATAGCGCTCGATTTGTCTGGGGTGCGTTTGGCCCTCGGCCAGTCAGCATGATTCCGAATCAGGATTCCGTGCGCAGTGAAGCTGTGGGGCAGCAGGTTCCAAAACCCTCGAAGATATTTCTTGCACCCGTCTTTGTTCTTGCTGTGCTGACGCTGTTGTTTGGCCTCGTTCCCTCGCTCATAAACCCCGTCATCACCCGTGCCTACGCATCACTAGTCGGAGTTCGCGCTGAACATCACCTGGCACTGTGGCATGGGTTTACCCAGGCTCTTGCGCTCTCGGCAGTAGCAATCGGTGCTGGATTTGCCTTGTTCTGGTGGCGGTTACGAGTTGAGAAACTGCAAGACGAGATGCCCAAGGTTCCTAGCGCCCAACGAGGCTACGACCGCACAGTAAAGGGACTGCTCGAGGGTGCTGATGCAGTAACAGGCTTTGTGCAGCACGGGTCTTTGCCAATCTACTTAGGCGTCATCTTGCTTACGATGATTGTGCTTCCGGGGATTCCCTTGCTGCGTGACGGCGTGATGCCGGATCTTTGGTTCGCCGACTCTCCAATGCAGGTGGTGGTTGGTCTCATCATGATTGTCTGCGCATGTGCAGCCGCTGTTGCGCGCCGACGCTTTGCCGCCGTGCTGCTAGTTGGAGCAGTGGGCTATGGAATGGCTGCTCTGTTTGTGATTCAAGGAGCACCGGATCTAGCTATCACCCAGTTGCTGATCGAGACCTTGGGTGTGGGTGTGTTTGTGCTGGCCTTTCGGCATCTTCCTGCTGACTTTGTTCGGTCGAAGTTCCGCAGAAGCCAAGGCGCTCAGATTGCAATAGCGCTGCTTGCCGGCGTATTCGTTTTTCTCTTCACATTGTTTGCAATTGGCGCAAGAACCGAGCCGAGTATTTCCGGCGAGTACCTCGACAAAGCCCATTCACAGGCCGGTGGCAACAACGTGGTGAACGTGATCGTGGTGGACTTCCGCGGCTTTGACACCATGGGAGAAATCGTGGTGCTCGCCGTAGCAGTGCTTGGGGTGGCAGCACTCGTTCGTGCAAAGAGATCACCTGCCGAGGTTGAGCCATGACTCAGCGACGATCGGTGATTCTTGATCTCTGCGTACAAGCAGAGTTCCATACGTTGTTACTTCTCTCGCTCTACTTGTTGTTCGCCGGCCATAATCAACCCGGCGGCGGTTTCGCAGGCGGTCTAGTGGCCTCCTGCGCATTTGGCCTGCGATATGTAGCGGGTGGTAGTTCAGCACTGTCGCGAAGCATTTCAATACCTGCCACAACCTTCTTGGGAGTCGGCATGTTATTTGCCATCCTGACGGGCTGCGTCTCCCTGCTCACGGGTCATGAGTTTTTAGAGAGCGCCATCTTCTCTGCCGATCTGATGGTGCTCGGTACCGTCAAAACCTCTTCGGTGCTGTTCTTCGATATTGGCGTGTACCTAGTTGTGCTGGGAATGTCGCTGTTGTTACTTCAACAGCTTGGCGGAGCAGACGGCACAGACCCCGATGAGGTTCAGCCATGAGTTTTTTCTCTGCGCTGATCGTCGCTGTGTTGTTCTCTGTCGGTGTCTACCTGCTGTTGCAGCGAACGCTCTCGCGCATCATTTTGGGCTTAGCCCTGATGGCCCATTCGGCCAACCTGCTGCTGATGGTGGTCGGGGGACGTGCTGGCAAAGCTCCCATCCTCGGTGCCTTTGGCCCCGAGGACAGCGTTGCAGATCCGCTCCCGCAGGCTCTAGCACTGACCGCCATTGTGATTAGTTTTGGCGTGATTTCCTTCTTGCTGGCAATTGCGTATCGCAGTTGGGTACTCACTCAAGACGATGAAGTCGAGGACGATGTAGAGGATGCCAGAATCGCTCAGCTTGGTGAGGCGGAGATGCGTCGCTGGTGGAGTAGGCCAAAGTGAGCGTTCTCTTGGTGCTTCCCATCGTGCTCCCGCTCCTAGCTGCGGCACTGGCGATCATTGCGTATAACCATCGAACGCTTCAGCGCATCGTGGCTGTCGGGGCGCTGATTGCAGTGGTTGCTGACTCCGTATTTCTGCTGCTGGCAGTTGAGCGAGATGGCGTGCAGTCAGTGCAAATGGGAGGCTGGCCAGCGCCGCTCGGTATCACGCTGGTGGTGGATATGTTCAGCGCTCTCATGCTGGTGATCAGCATGGTGACCGTACTCAGCGTGCTGATCTACGCCATCGGCCAACCTGGTGTCGACCAGGACCAACCAGTGTTTCATCCGGTCTATCTGGTCATGACAGCCGGGGTCGCCCTGTCGTTCACCACGGGCGACTTGTTCAACTTGTTCGTTGCTTATGAGATCACGCTCGCAGCAAGCTATGTGCTGATCACCCTGGGTGGTAGGCGCGAGCAAATCCGTTCTGGCATGACCTACATCATCATCAACTTGTTGGCGTCAACGCTGTTTGTTGTCGGTATTGCTTGGGTCTATGCCGCAACTGGCACCGTCAACATGGCCGATCTGGCAGTCAAAATTGCGCAGCTCCCAAGTGGTACACAAACAGCGCTCTCAATGTTTTTGTTGGTGGTGTTTGGAATCAAGGCTGCAATCTTTCCCTTGTTCTTCTGGCTACCCGACTCTTACCCAACGGCTCGTATGCCAGTCACTGCAGTGTTCGCAGGCCTGCTCACAAAGGTTGGCGTCTACTCAATTATCCGAACCCAAACTCTGCTGTTCCCACAACACCGACCGTCAACAATTCTCCTGGTCTGTGCGGGCCTTACGATGGTGATCGGGGTACTTGGTGCCATAGCGCAGAACGATATGAAGCGAATTTTGAGCTTCCATATTGTCAGCCAGATCGGGTACATGATTCTTGGCCTTGGTCTCTTTAGCGTGGCCGGAGTAGCGGGAACCGTGTTCTTTATCTTTCATCAGATTCCCGTGAAGACAGCTCTGTTTTTGGCTACGGGACTGGTCGAACAAAGCACCGGGTCAACTGCGTTGAGCAAAGTTGGGGGCATGATTCGCAGAACCCCACTCGTAGCTGCATTGTTCCTACTCGCTGCGCTCAGCTTGGCTGGGATACCTCCCCTGTCGGGGTTTGTGGGCAAGTTGGGAATCATCCAAGCCGGGTTGAGTGCAGGCGAGTACGCAATTATTGGTGTGAGTTTGGTTGTGAGCCTGCTCACTTTGTTCTCGATGATCAAGATTTGGAATGGCGTGTTCCTTGGGACAGCAGAGGACCCGACCCTGCGTCTTGCTGCTTCAGAGGGTGAGACTCGCCTAGCTACCCCGCTCCTGATGCGTGGCGCCACCGTTGCCTTAGTCGGAGTGACGCTTGCTATCGCTCTGTTCGCCGGCACACTCTTTGACTTATCTGAGCGAGCAGCGCAGGGACTCTTGGACCCAAGTGCCTACATCGAGAAGGTGCTCGGATGATGACTCGGGTACTGATGATTGTTTGGCTTAGTTCGGTCTGGATCCTCTTATGGGGGGACTTCAGTCCGGGCAACGCTCTTGCGGGGATAGTACTGGCGACAGCACTTGTGGTGCTGTTTCCACCCGGACCCACGCAAAATGGTGGAGCGCATCCTGTGTCGGTGATTCGCCTTGGCCTGTGGTTCGTGAAGGCTCTTGTCATTGCAAATCTGAGCGTTGCGAGAGCGGTGGTGCGGCCGCGAATTCAGGTGGATCAGGGAATTGTTGCTGTTCCACTTCGGGCCTGCTCGCCACTCGTCACTGCGTTTGTTGCCAATGCCATTACCCTGACGCCGGGAACGTTGACGGTAGATGTTCGCCCACAAGCTTTTGGCAAGATCGGTACCGAACCCGTTGCTGGTCACCTGCAGATCCGCAACGGAGTACAGGTGCCACCAGTGCTTTATGTTCATTGTCTCCGGACTGGTGACCCCGCGCAGGTCAGGGCAGATGGCCTTGAACTCGAGGAGTATGTGGTGAAAGCATTCGGTTCGCCAGAGGATCGCCTAGCGATTCTGCAGCCCGCGCCCGTTTGGCCGCGAGAAGCGAATCCCACAGGCGCAGAGGGCTCCCCAACATGATTCTTGCTACAAATCTGGGGTTTATTTTGCTCTCAGTAGGTGCCCTTGTCACTCTTGCACGCCTCATTCAGGGCCCCTCGTTGGCTGATCGAGTTGTAGCAACCGACCTACTGCTGACTCTCTTGGTGATGGGAATCGCCGTTCTCTCTGCTCGCACAGGCGAGAGTACCTATTTGATCGTGATGGTCATTGTGGCCATGGTGGGATTCTTTGGTACGGCCATGGTGGCGCGATTCATTGAGCGGCGCGGCGCATGAGCGTGACCGAAGTGATAGCCGCTGTGCTCATCGTTGCGGGCTGCGCGCTCGGATTGCTCGGTGGGCTCGGCATCTACCGCCTTCCCGACGTGTTCGGCCGCATGCATGCAGCTACCAAACCGCCAACCTTGGGGCTTGTGCTCGTAGCCATCGGCGCCATTCTGAGAGTGAATGCACTCTCCGGGGCCACGTTATTAGTACTCGTGATTCTGTTGCAGTTTCTGACCGCGCCAGTTGGTGCACATATGGTTGCACGAAGTGCCTATGAGTCAGGCGATCAACTTGATGATCAGACCGTCATTGATGAACTCAGCCAAGCCGATCCGCCAGAGATGTATCCCTAGGCCCGAGCTACTGTTCCCGCAGGAACCGCTCAACCTCTTCTACTAAGTCATCCGCAGATTGAATGGAGCCAGCGTTGTGATCATGCTGCTGCTCAAGATGCCGGACGTAGTCACTGGTGGTTTCATCCTCGGACACCAGGGTGGTGATCTCTTGTTCATATGCGGCTGCAGCGGTAACGAGGCCATCTGCATCAAGGGTGAGTTCGGTGACCTCCGAGATTCGGCGGACCAGAGCGAGCGCGGCCTTCGGCGAGGTGGCTGATGGAACATAAGCAGGAACTGCCGCCCACAACGAGGCGGAATCAATCTGAGCAGCCAAACACTCGGTGTGCAGTACCCCCACGATTCCAGTTGGTCCCTCATAGTGGGCTTGGTCAAGCTCAAAGCGGTCAATCACGGACTGCTGATAGGCGTTTCCAAACACGGGGGTTGGCCGAGTGTGGGCAACGTCGGCGAGTAGCGACCCCAGCGTCATCACCATGCTGCACTCCAACTGCGTGGCGACCTGCAGAATCTGACTACAAAAGCTGCGCCACTTGAGTTGTGGTTCCACCCCGCGCATCAAGATCACCCCTCCGGGTGCATCCGGAGGAGTTGCCCAAAAGAAGCTATTTTTTGGCCAGTCGATGGTCCTGCGAAGCCCACCGAGGCTGCGCACGTGGGGTCGGGTGGCGGTGAAGTCGTAGAACTCTTCAGGATCAATCTGGGCAAACTCGCGACCTTGCCACTGGTCAGTCAGAAACTGCACAGCAGAGGTGGCCGCGTCTGCAGCATCATTCCAGCCCTCGAACGCAACGATCATTACTGGTCGATCTCCCGCCGGGCGATCCGTCCACAACAGATGACTCATTGAGTTCACGGTATCGGTCTCATCTGGATACTCCACCGGGCCTATCATTCAGCCATGATTCACGTTGAGGAGTCCACAGTGGTCACCACCGAGTTGGTTGAGGCTCTTGCGCACCTGATCCCTCAGTTGTCAGCATCATCCGCGGTTCCGACTGCAGCTGAACTAGAAGAAATGCTGGGAGCAGGAGCGAGTCACTTGCTTGTGGCTCACGATGATTCTGGTCCGATTCTTGGCTGCATGACGCTGGTGGTATTCCGGATCCCAACAGGGGTGCGCGCGTGGATAGAAGATGTCGTGGTGGATTCTTCCGCTCGTGGCAAAGGTGTGGGCGAGGCGCTCAATGCTGCAGCGCTCGAACTTGCGGCGGGCCTTGGAGCGAGAACGGTTGACCTCACTTCTCGACCATCTCGTGAAGCTGCAAATCGTCTGTATCGCAGGCTCGGATTCGTCGAACGCGAGACCAACGTGTACCGCTGGTCACCAAAAGGCTGAACTCTGCTGGCCGCCTCGCCCACGCCTACTCGCTGCGAGGGACTGTGCTGCGAGGGACTGTGCTGCGAGGGATTTCCCGGCGGTCCATTTTTGGGATACCCGGCGTGGTGTCGTTCACTGCCCAACTGATGATCACCTCGGGCGTAATGCGAAACCGCGGGGCACCGTTGACCTGCTCGATTTCGGCTGTCCCGGTGATCTTGATCCCGCGTGGCGACCACGGATCAATAGTTGCTAGGTCATCAATGACGAGCGTGGCACGCGGGTTGTTCTGGATATTCCTGTAGCGAACCGTGTGGGTGATATCGAACCCAGCGGTGACAATCGCGTCGCCCTCAACTTCAAAGATCACTGGTGCCACGTCCGGCTTACCGGATGCTGACGCGGTGGCGAAACGCATGAGCGGCTGCGAGCCTAAATAGGCGAGTTCCGCTTCGGTGAAGGCGCTCATGACGCTTCTCCTGATGGGTCTCCTGCTGTGGCTCCTGTTGCATCTTCGGCTTCGGGGGGAGCATTTACTGCGAAGACATCCAGATCCCACCAAGCGGCCATGGGTAGCGTCTTGACCGTGGCAATAGCCTCTTGTGGGTCCTCGGCGAACGTCTCAATGAAAACGGTTCCTCGGGCTATCGCTAAGTAAATAGATCCCACACGACCTTCTGCGGCTAGGGCTGCAGCCTGAGCCTGTTCCTCTGCGACAGTGGCAAAGACCTCTGTCATGTCCGTGCCCTCTCGAAATGTGCAGATCACCATGAACGTTGCCATCGCTGTTGCTCCTACGTCTGAGTGGCCTAGGCGGTGCTTCCGCCCAGACGCACTACTCTGATACCTCAACTTAGGTTGAGGTCAAATGCTAGGTTCGCCCCGTGCCTAAGAGAGACGTTCAGCCAGATAGCCCCCCGTGCCCAGCAGAGAAGAGCTGTTTCGCGAATGGTCGGTTGGTCAGTTGGCCGAGCGCAGCGGCCTCTCGGTTTCTGCGCTCCACTTTTATGAGAGAAAAGGTCTGATCTCATCCACGCGGAACGAGGGGAACCAGCGAAGGTTCAGCCGCGAGATGCTCCGGCGCCTTGCGTTCATTCGCGCTTCGCAGTCTCTCGGCATCCCGCTGACAGAGATAGGTGAGGCGCTCTCAACTCTGCCGCAGCAGCGAACCCCGAACGAGGCCGACTGGGCGGTGCTTGCAGAGGGTTGGCGAGAAGTGCTCGACGCGCGGATGGGCCTGCTTGAGCGACTGCGAGATGATCTCACTTCATGCATCGGTTGCGGCTGCTTATCATTTGAACGGTGCAAGATCGTGAACCCTGCTGACAGACTCAGCGTTGAAGGCCCAGGTGCACGGCGACTCATGCCGGGCACGACTCACCAAGGCCTCATTGATTGAGCTCATCTGTAGCTGCGTTTGAGTTCTGCGAGGCCTATGAGACGCTCACTACGAGAGCATTCCGGTTGCTGACGTCGCCGTGAACCTGGCAAGAAGGCGACCGTCGGCGACCATCGCTTCTCGGTATTCCTCCCAGTTCTCGTGTTCACCTGCAGCAAGACGGTAGTAATCGACGAGTTCGTCGCTGGTTGTATCATCAGGCGAAGTGGCCACGGGGCTGAGCGAGACGGTGCCATCGAAGCTCACCCACTCATAGGGTCCGCTTCCCGCTACCCACAGCGCAGCGCGCGGGTCGCGGCGCAAATTGCGAGTCTTCGCCCGAGTGTCGGTGATAGAGATGGTGAAAGTGCTGCCTTCGAGCAAATAGTTCACGACTGATTGCTGCGGCCTGCCATCTCGGCGAAGTGTGGTCAACAGTGTTTCGCTGTGGTGTGCGGCGAACTCGAGTGCAGCGGTCAGTTCCATCGGCAGAGCGTATTGCGGATGCAGAGTGCATTGCGCCAGCAGAGTGCATTTCGCCAGCAGAGCGTATTGCGGATGCAGAGTGCATTTCGCCAGCAGAGTGCATTGCGCCAGCAGAGTGCATTGCGCCAGCGGATAGAGAGCGATCAGGTCGGCCGATGCTGGTACTTTTCTTCGAGAGGAAATCCTGAGCAGAGCGTTGAGCTAGGGAGTGCAAAGAGTTATGAAGAACCTGTCACTGACTTTGTGGTCGATTTGGTCTTGGTTTGTGTTTGGTTTGGGCATCGCCCTGCTGCTGCCCACGATGGCTGTTGTCTGGCTTGTCACGGCCCCTTTTGACCCATCTCGGTATTGGACCGGATTCTTGTTTCGCAAGATCACCGTGGTGCATCAAAAGCTTAATCCGCTCTGGACTTTTCGGCTCGGTGGCGAGTATCCGGCGAACCCTCGAAATCCGTACGTAGTTGTTTCGAATCACGAGTCGTTTGTTGATATTTTGCTGATCAGCAACCTTCCTTGGGAGATGAAGTGGCTCTCTAAGAAAGAGAATTTCAAGATTCCAGTTGCTGGATGGCTCATGAAAATGGCCAAAGATATTGAGCTTGATCGCAAAGACCCAAAGAGCGCAGCCGAGGCCATGAGGCAGTGCGCCCTGCGCTTGGACGACCATGTGTCGGTCATGATCTTTCCCGAGGGAACTCGCTCCACTACTGGTGACCTGTTGCCGTTCAAAGACGGAGCGTTTCGTTTGGCAATAGAGTCCGGCGTACCGATCTTGCCGATAGCCGTTTTTGGTACCTCGACTGCTCTGCGTCCACATGATTGGCGCTTTGGAAAGTCCGTGGCGCAACTGCGGGTGCTGGAGCCGATCAGCACTGAAGGCCTGGGCGTGGATGACGTTGCTGACCTGCGAGAACAGACACGCTCACGAATCATCACGGAACTCAAAGACATGGGCCGTGACTTCGGCGAGAACTAGTCAGTAGTAGCCGAGTCTTCTGTTGGCGCGGCGCCTGCAGAGAGTGCATCTTCTTCTCGTAGGCGCGGAACGTTGAACCTGTTCGGCTTGATCCCTGTCTTATCGGAGTAGAAAGCCCGGATCAGGTCCATGTCCTTTGCCTGATCGCCCGTTGGCATAATCAGAGGACCGTAGCCACCGGTTCGAGTCTTTTTATCCACAAAGGCGCAGACGATCGGTACCTGTGCCTGCATTGCAATTTGGTAGAAGCCCGACTTCCAATATTCAACGGGGCTGCGAGTTGCCTCGGCTGGAACTACCAGAATCAACTCTGAGCGCCGGCCAAACTCGGCCACCAAGTCGCCCACTAGCCCGTGCGCACTTGAGCGCTCAACCGAGGTTCCTCCGAGCCAACGGAAGATGGGCGCTATGACTGGCACAAACATCTGCGATTTCCCGAGCCAGCGGATTTCATTGCCGGTTGCGCCTGCAATTGCCAAGGTCATGGGAAAATCCCAATTGCTCGTATGCGGGGCGGCAATCATGACGCAGCGATCGGGAAGAACTTCAGCTTGGCTGACCTTCCACCGCCACAGGAACAACCAGATCTTTGACAAGATTTTTCTCACTCGGAACAGTAACCCCTGAGCAGCACATTTGGTAAGCGCTGAAGGGTAAAGTTAATGCTCCGATGGCCGCTCAAGAGAATCCAACGCAGTTGGAAAGCGAAAAAGCTGCGGCGATTGCGCGCGGCAGGCTGATTGAGGCTGGCTGTGAACTTGTTTTGGAGCACTATGCGCAAGGGACCGGCTTGCGAGAGGTCTACGCATACCTGAATGCTGGAGCAGTCTCGAAGCGAGCTGGGCTGAGTCGGGGTTTGCTGTATCACTACTGGGGAGACACCGGGTCTGCAAATTCCTCGGCATTCGAGGCGTACCTAGAATCCGTATCAGATCGGCTCCTGCAGCGGTCCTCAGTGCCAGAAGACTTGGCTGAGATGGCAAAATATTTGCCTTCGAACATGACGGATTTGATCGTAGAAATAACTGCAGCCGAGTTGGAACGCACCTCGGGGGAGGAAGCCCCACTTTGGAATGCCACCGAAATGCTGGCCTTACACGGGATGTACTCAGACTCTGAAACCGAAGAAACCCTGAAACGACTTGATGATTTTTGGACAGTTGGCCTGGCTCGAATTGCTCGAGAACCCCTGCCACCGTTGGGGTATCGCGAGCTCTCGATTGCCTCAAGCAACCTGATTACCGGTTTCGCTAGCCCCGTGCTGGGAAGCCCTGACCGGCTGTGGAAGGAATACGACTGGCCTGGGAGCCAAGAGCGTGAATCCTCAACGCGCCCTTGGACGCTCCTAGCGATTTCTATGGAGTCTCTGATTCTGGGAATGACCCGGCCGGTCTAGGCCAAGTCTCCGGTCTAGGCAAGTCTCGTTAGCAGTTGCCGAAAACGACACCGGTCCCAGAAGCTGGGCTCTCACAAACCAAGCTTCTGGGACCAGATGGGGCAAGGACCAAGATACTCGTGATTAACACTTGTGTCAATAGCATTAACTAAACAATGTTTAATTTTGATCGACTATCTGAAAAACGCCTTCTGTCAGGCTGATCACGAGGATTTCTCCGGAAGAATCCTCAAAGAATCCAACCGTGCTTGGTAACTCCACCCCGAGGGATTCCACACTGGGCTCTGCGCCGGAATCTGGCTGGGTTACTGAGGCCAGCCGAATGGTTTTGATTTCGGGGTTGCAAAAATCTGCGAATAGATATGCACCTTCTAGGGAGGGGATTGCTTTGCCGCGATACACCACACCCCCAGTAACCGAACAACCTTCATCGTGTGAATAGCTCACTAGAGGCTCGGTAAATGGACCGGCGCTGCTCGCTCCAGTTGCGGGGTTGGGGTCCTCGAATTCGGCCGTTCCCTCGTAGATATCCCAGCCAAGGTTTGCTCCGCGTCCCCCGCCTTGGCTTGCTGGAAGAAAGTCGATCTCCTCGGTCTGGTTCTGTCCGACATCGCCGACCCAGAGGTCGCCCGTGGCCGAGTCGAAACTAAATCGCCAAGGGTTTCGTACACCGGTCAGCCAAATCTGCGGCTGTGCTCCTGGAGTGTTCACAAAGGGATTGTCAGCAGCTACTGCCTGTTCCGCATCGGGATCTAACCGCAGAATCTTTCCGAGCAACACTGCCCGATTCTGGGCATTGCCATTGGGGTCGCCAGAGCTGCCACCATCACCGAGGGACATGTATAAAAACCCATCGGGTCCAAAGGCGATATGGCCGCCGTTGTGATTCTCGAAAGGCTGCTCAACGCTCAATACGCTTTTTCGGGTATTGGGCTCAACTGTCGCTCCATTGAGCTTGTATGAGTCGAGTTGGCTGCTGCCGTCTTTGCTCGAGGTATAGCTCAGGAACAATTCCGAGCCATCCGGTCGAACGGCGATTCCGAGCAGACCGCGCTCGGCATCTGTGCTTCCAACCAGCTTCTCGATATCTAGTGCTGTCTCCGTCGAGGTGACCTGTCCGGCATCGGAGCGATTGACAAGGATGACTCTGCCTGCCCGCTCGGCGATGAGCAAGGAATCGCTGCCGGGTAAGGCAGCACCCGCGATGGGATTCTCAAAGTCTGCCTTGAGCGGTTCAAGCGAGACAGCAGGGAGTGGGGCAAGCGACACAGCAGGGAGCGAAGCTGGTGTAGCAGGCAGCGAGGCTGAGGCGGCAGGGAGCGAAGCTGAGGCGGCAGGGCTATCGGAAGGTTGTGAGTTACCGCAAGCCACAGCGCTGACCGCCAGAAGGCCTGCAATCAGGAATCTACGCACATCCAAATTCTTGCTTACAACTCCAGCTGTTTTGTGTCGGCAACTGAGTTCTAGCTAGCAGCCAGCATTCCGATAGCCTAGGAAAGTGAATCTTTCTCCCTCTTCCCTGCTGGAGCACGCTCGCTCCGATGAGGGCCGCAAACAGATCCGTTATGTGGGGGTCTCGGTGGTGTTTGTGCCATTGGGACAGATCATGATTCAGGTGCTCGGCACCTTCGTCTTTGATGGCGACTACACCAAGGCCTCAATTCTGAGTGCTCTGATTTTGATTCTTCCGAACTTCTTCGCCAACAAGTATTTGGTCTGGAAGGAAGTCTCGAAAGACAATCTTCGCACCCAGATCCTGGTGTTCTGGATTGCAGGGATTCTTGGAGTCAGCTTTGCCACCTTGTTGACTTACCTTGTTGAACAGCAGTTCCGCGGCCAGGGCGTTACTGAACAGATCGCAGTGTTTATGGCGCAACTGATCGGGTTTGGCGTGGTCTGGGTAGTCCGGTACTTGGTGCTCGACCGTTGGATCTTCAAGGCCACGCATCATGGCGAAGAGCCTGATGAGGATGAACTTGAGATGATGCACGGAGACGTCCCGATCTGATGGACTCAGTTCAGACGCAGCAAGCTGAGATGGACCCGATTTTGCGCAGTGCGGCAGAGGCCGCTCGAGGATTCATGCCTCCCGATGAGGGTCTTGCGCTCTACCAAGCTGGCCTTTCAGCAGCACTGACGCTGCCAGGGTCGCCCTTATTAGAGGTCGGCTCGTATTGCGGGAAGTCCTCGGTCTACCTAGGGGCCGCTGCTCAAGCCGCCGACACGGTGCTCATTGCGGTTGATCATCACCGTGGCTCCGAAGAGAATCAGCCTGGGTGGGAATGGCATGAGCCCGACCTGATGGACGATGAACTCGGTGTGATGGACACGCTGGGATGGTTTCGCCGCACGATCTACCTTGCAGGACTCGAGGGCTCAGTGATAGCCGTTGCTGGTGACTCGCCAACGGTCTCACGCGTCTGGTCCACTCCCTGCGCCTTTGTCTTTATTGATGGTGGCCATGGAGAAGAGCCGGCCGCTCTGGATTTCAGGCTCTGGACACCCCACGTTGCGCTCGGCGGCACGCTCGCGATTCATGATGTGTTTCCGAACCCATCAGATGGCGGACGCCCTCCCTATGAGCAGATTTATCTTCCAGCGCTGGCCTCGGGTCAGTTCAAGGAAGTATCGGCAACGGGCTCGCTACGAGTCCTGACCCGCATTCTCTGAGCCAGCGGTCTCTGGAGTTTTATCGAGCGGTGATGGCGCTCGCACACCCTTTCCTGTGGCCCGAGCTAGCGAAACTGGATCGAGTCCGGCATCTGCCCTTTTCGCCCGCTTCTTCTTTGACGAGTACCACACTGCGACGGCAATCAGGATGATTGCCCCGCAGATTAAGAAGAACAGAGAGACCTGAAGCCATCCGCCCGGATCGGTTGGACTGAGCGGCTTCATGCCCATATTTGGTCGCTGAATGCTGTTGCCGAGCAGTCGGTTGTCTTCGGGGAGCGAGGTAGTGGTATCGCCAGGTTCGGCAGCGACTGGCTGCACGAGGAATCCAATGGAGAACACCAGCACGGTCAAGGCTGACAGGGCGCTGCGTGCTGTGGTGATCCTGTAGGGCTGATTTGGGCTGGGCTGATTCATGGTGGGCTTATTCAAGAGGGTGCACTCACATCGGGTAGAGCAGAGTGATTGCTAAAGAGTCCTGAGGTTGCAGACTTTCCGCCTAATGCGTCGGCTGCAAGGATGACTGCAGCCGAGGTGTAGGTGGATTGTTCGCCGCCTGGAAAATGAACTTCTTCAGGAATAACGATTCCTGTCCAGTATCGCTGGCCTTCAGTACGAAGTTGTTGCGCCCAAGCAAAGAGTTCCTTGGCTGTGTCCACCTCGCCAACTGCTAGGTATGCAATGGCACACTCACAGGTCTCTGCAGCGGTCACCCACGGGCGGTCTGAGACACATCGAATACCCCATCCCTTCAAGGTGAACGCCTCATGGCGATGCCGTAGGCGTTCTCGGCCTGCCTCGCCGCCCAGAATCCCGCAGAGCACGGGGTAGTACCAGTCCATGGCCCAACGGTGCTTCGGAGCAAAAGCATCGGGGTCGTCGCGAATCACAGCAAAGAGGCGCCCGGCGGCAAGCTCCCAGTTTGGACGCTCGTGGCCCAACTCTTGAGCTATAGCAATCGAGCATCTCAGGCTATGGCAGATCGAGGAGGACCCTGTGAGCAGAGCAAAGGCAAAGGGGGTGGAATCCGCATGACGTGCCCAAATGATCTCGCCTCGGGGCTGCTGCAAACCCAGTACAAAATCGGTTGCGGCACGCACCATCGGCCACATGGACTCGAGCGCTCCGCGGTCACGGTAGGTCAACCAGTGAAACCAAACTCCTGCCGCAACATAGGCCACGCAGTTTGCGTCAAGTTTGTCCTGTTCGATTTCACCATCGAGGTAGTACTGATGCCAAGCGCCATCTTCTCGTTGCAGCGAGGCCAGCCAGTCGAATCCCCGTTCAGCGGCCTCACGGTGGCCCCCCAACATCAGCGCCATCAGGGCCTCGGTATGGTTCCAGGGGTCTGCATGTCCGCCCGGGAACCAAGGCACCATCCCAGAGGGGAGTTGCCAGTCTGCAACGGCATCAACAGTGGCGCTGAGCTCGGCTGCAGTTACAAGGCCGTCGATGTCGACGAGATAATGATCAGACACCGGCATCGGCCCTCTCGGTGGAAGAGGCACCCGAGGAGTCGGCAAAATTCACGCGAGCGTGACGAGCACTCTCGGGTAGGACAGCAGTGGCCTGCTTTGTTGAGTTGCGATTGCTCGTTGCTGGCTTGCGGGAATACACCACGATGCTCTTGCCCAGAACCGGATTGAGCAGCCGCTCGGCCGTACGCGTCAGCGCTGGTGCTTTGGCAATATCCCAGACCAGCAATTTGTGGTACGCCTGAACCAGCGGGTGGATGTCGTTACTCACGCCAACTATGCATTTCAGCCACCAGTACGGCGCATGCAAGGCGTGAGCCCGGTGCGAGCTTTGTGGCTTCAGCCCAGCTTCGGTAAGGCGATGGCGAAAGAGTGGTTCGGTATAGACACGAACGTGGCCGCCGGCGGCGAGTGGAGCGTGGTACTCCGCTGAGAGCGCCCAGCAGACCTTCTCGGGGAACCATGCGGGGACTGTCGCTGCCAGAATGCCGCCGGGCTTCAGCACCCGCGCAAGTTCTGCCATTGCACCCTCATCATCTGGGATGTGCTCAAAAACTTCGGAGCAGATGATGCGATCGAAGGTGTTGTCGGCAAATGGCAATCGAAGTGCGTCGCCATTCAGGCAGGCGCCAAGGCCTTCTGGGTCAGCTTCTCCGGCCTCTCGCATTGCCCAGAACAAAGCTGAGACGGGCGGCAGTTCTGCGAAGTCGTAATCCAAGGCCACAACTCGTGCACCTCTGCGAAAGCACTCAAAGGAGTGGCGTCCAGCGCCTGCCCCCATATCGAGAACAAGGTCTCCCTCGCTCAGTCCGAGTTCTTGATAATCAACTGTTAGCACGGCGTAGTCCTTATGCGGTTCTCTGTGTCGAGTGGTGTACTAGCGGCGGTCGTATCGGTCTCGAGCAGTGTCTTCGAGGAGCGCCCGGTAATGGTCCACGGTGCGAACAGCGGTATGTCTCCAACTCCAGCGAGAAATCACACGATCGCGCCCCGCTGCACCAATTTGTTTCGCAGCCTCAGGATTATCGAGCGCTCGGCGGATTCCCGCTGCAAGGGATTCGCTATCGGCAGGAATGGTCATGAAGCAGGTCTCGCCATCGGGGCCGGCCACCTCGGGAATTGCCCCGCCAGTCGTAGCGACCAGGGGGCATCCGGTGCTCATTGCCTCAATCGCCGGGAGTGAGAAACCCTCGTAGAGGGAAGGCACAACCGCGCAGGCAGATTCGTTGTAGAGCTCCACGAGTCGTTCATCAGTGATGCCCGATACGAACTCCACGGCGTCTTCAAGGCCAAGTTGCTCAATGGTGCGCTGAGCAGCCGATCCCTCTTTGAGTCGACCCACCATGATCAGCTTGAGGTTTGGTCGCTCGGCGCGGAGCTTGGCGAGCGCTTCGAGCAGGTAACGCTGCCCTTTCATTGCAACATCCGACGAGGCAGTTGAGATGATTTGATTGGTCTTGCGCTCAATGCCGGGCAGTGGAATAAACAGTTCAGGATCCACCCCGACTGGAACAACAAAGAGACGCTCAGGTGAGACCATATGGTCTCGGCAGATGTCGTCATATGAGGATCGACTCACGGTGATGACTCGCCGTAGACGCTTGGCAACTCGAGTTTGCATCTTGGTAAATGCATACCAGCGCGACTTTGACCAGCGCTCATAAGCCGACTCAGCGTGTTGCATTTCTAGCCGGCGGTCCATGGTGATGGGGTGATGAATGGTTCCCAGAACTGGTAGACCCATGCGCTCCATCAGGAGCAATCCGTAGCCCAGACATTGGTTGTCTTGTACCAGGTCAAAATCATTGCGGCGGGCCTTCAGGTGATCCCAAGCGCGCAATGAAAATGCTAGGGGTTCGGGGAAGGTGCCACTCGAGAACGCTGTGACCTCGGCGTAGTCCCACTTATCTTTGAGTTCCCACCAGGCAGGCATGCGCATGGGAAAGTAATCGTTGTAAATATCTAAACTTGGCAGGCTCACGAGCGGAACCCGCTCATCAAGAATGGGGTATGGCTGGCCTGAGAGCACCTCTGCGCTGTGACCAAGGTCGACGAGCGCCTTTGTCAGATGCCGTGTGTACACGCCCTGTCCACCTACGTGCGGTTTCCCTCGATACGTGAGGTAGGCAATGCGAAGCGGGTCATCCGGGCCGGGTAATCGCGGCAATGATCCTGGTCCTGAGCTCGCCGCACCTTTGTTCATAAGGTACAAGCTTCGCTGTGCGGCTACCTGATGGTCAAATGCTGATGGTCAAATGACGGGGCTCTTGGAACGGCTGCGGATGCGGTGAGACCCTGCCAAAGCGATGGCAATTCCGGCCAAAAACAGCGCTGGTACGTCTCCGAGTGCCTGCGCAGGAGTTGTTCCGGTCATCCGAGGGACGCTTGCGATCAACACCTTGGATTCACTGATGTTGCTGCGCTGCAAGATCTTGCCTGTGTCATCAAATACAGCTGAAAACCCTGTGGGTGAGGTCTGAACAAGCCAGCGGCCACTCTCGACTGCTCGAAATGCAGAGGTAGCAAGTTGCTGGGTTTGTACCTGAGTCAGCCAGTAACTCGAACCGTTCGTTGGATTGACAACAACTTCGCCTCCGAGTCGGACCCCTTCTCGAATCCGTCGCGCAAAGAAAACTTCCCAACTAATGGCCACCGCAATAGGCCCCGCAGGGGTCTCTACCATCGAGGGTCCTACCCCGGGTGATGCGTCACGAGGCGGAAGGGAACTACCGCCGAGTGGCTCAAAGAGCCAGCGAAGCGGAACGTATTCGCCGAAGGGAACCCTGCGTTCTTTGTCGTAACGGTCACCGAGAGTGCCATCGGGATTGACTATCACTGAGTAGTTCAGGAACTGCTTGGGATCGTTCGGATCATCCTCGACTACCCCCGCCAGGATTGGAGCGTTGAGGCGCTCTGCTTCTGTTGCAATCTGATCTTTCCAAGCATCTTGGCTAAAAGGTCCCGCTACGTTGATGGCGTTCTCGGGCCAGATCACCAAATCAACAGGCTGATCTATTGATTGCGTTGCTCGTAGGTGAGCGTTGAACACCTCGGGAACCTGCTCGGAGTCGAACAGCGTCCCCTGTTTGCCTCCACCCTGAACTGCAGCAATGCGCATCTGGTTATCGGGGCCCGAGATCGGGTGCACCAGATTGAGCGAGGCCATGCCAGCCCCGACGAGCAGCGCACAACCCAACAGCACAGCTAACGGTTGCTTCCACTGTTTCTCTGCCACAGCGATGTACAACGCAATGCCCAAAGCGGCCACTGCAGCACTCACCAGTAGGCCTCCGCCAAGTCGAGCAATCGGCAACAGCGGACCGCGGCCTTGGCTCATCGACAGCAGGGACAACGGCACGCCCCCGAATGGCGCGTGGCAGTGGAACCACTCAAAGATCACCACGCTTGCCGGCAGCATCAAGAGCCTCCAGCGGTTCGGCGGAACGGATAGGCCAACCAGGCCGACCATGATCGTCCAACCAAACAGCAGACCGCCCAAGTAGCCAGGGGGTGTGAGTTTCCACATCCAGAGTACCGAAGGCGCAAACCAACCTAGGCCAACCATCCAAGAGATCAGGAAGCGCTGCAGCCCTGCCTGATTGCCCAGCAGCGCAGCCCACAAGGCGATTCCGACCATAGCGAGTGGCCACCATCCCCAAGGTGGTAGCGCAGCGCAGATCATCAGCCCAGCAAGCAGACCTAATACGAGACGGAGCAGATGCGGTTTCACGAACCATGATCTTCGCACCCTGCCGGCCAACTTGTACGAACCCAAGCCGTAGCCTGAGAAAATCCGCTGAGCGCGCCTAGGGGTTGGAGCCAGTAGCGCGGAGCGAGCAGGTACGGGTTAGCGGGTGCGGGTTATCAGGTCACCTAGCTGCTTGGCCTATTGTGAAAGGCAGTCTGTGCCGAGCGAAAGTCCGTAGGCACAGTGCACATCAAAGGCATATTGCACATCAAAGGATTCTTATGTTGCGTTTTGCAAAACACGATCACACCAAGTTGAGAACTCGCCGGGCACTTGGATTTGGTTTGGCCATCTTGTGTGTGGCTGGCGGTTCCCTGACCGCCTGCAGCAGCACGGAGTCTTCGACGACCACCACGACTGAAGCAGAGGCCGAGGCCGAAGCCACCACCACAACTGCAGCACCTGCAACCTTGCCCAGTGTGTCGAATGTGTTCGCTCCGCCCACCGAAGCAGGCCAAGACGTGATGGTTTCGCTCAGCATTACTGGCGGCGCAACTCAGGATTCACTCGTTGGGGTGAGCATCTCGGAAGAGTGGGCTGAGTCGGCAAGGTTGGTGCCAGATGAGCCTGTGTCCTTGGTTCCTTCGCAGACAGTCAATTTGACCAAGAGCGGCGCCTACATCGAGCTGATCGGCTTGAAGAAGGCGCTTGATTTGAACAAGCCCTTCGAGATCACCTTGAAGTTTGGGAGCTCAGCCGAGCAAACGGTGCAAGGTGACGTTCGCGAGGTCAGCTTGGGCAGTAGTTAGTACTGCAGTAGCTGAGACTGCAGTAGCTAGCTGTCTACGAGTTTGGCGGCGGCGCTTCGGCCTTGCTCGATGCATGCAGGAATCCCAAGGCCCCGATACGAGGAACCTGCGAGCAAAATCTGCGGGCAATCTTTGTTCAGGGATTGCTCAATGCTCTCAATGAGTTGCAGATGCCCAACTTCGTACTGCGCAAATCCATCGGGCCACCGAGAAACCCGAGTGGCTACTGCAGGGTCTGTGATTCCTAAGGTGGTCTGCAGATCAGCTTGCAAGCCCAAGATGAGTTCTTCGTCTGTCAGCTCTGCGCCTCGAAGATCACCCGAGTGACCAGCAGAAACGCGCAGCACAACGTGTTTCCCATCATCCCAATGAGCCCATTTGGTTGACCCCACCGAGGCAGCAGTCATGAGCAGCTGAGCCGTCCGGGGAATCAAAAATCCAGATGCAAGTAGCTCGCCCGGTACCGACTCTTTGTTAAAGACGAACGTGAGTAACGCAACTGAGGAATAGGAAATTTGTTCAAGCTGCCTGGCTGTGTTTGGGCTGATGCTGCGAAGTAGCTGAGCGGCCTTGGCAGCCGAAGCGCAGATCAGCACCTCATCAGATGAGATGGGCCCGGTGCTCAACTCAGTGAGGATCTTGCCTTGGTCTGACTGCGAACAGCTCACTGCTTCGGACTCAGTAAGGATCTGGACCCCTCTGGCTTCGAGGGCATCGTGGAGCGCGTCAACTAGGACTGAGGTACCACCACGCAGCGCTGTAAAGACAGGATCCGTCGGATCAGCAGGGGACTGTTGTTGCTGTTTACGCAGTGCCAGGGTCAAGCTGCCGCCGC
This sequence comes from Actinobacteria bacterium IMCC26207, assembly GCA_001025035.1. GTDB lineage: Bacteria > Actinomycetota > Acidimicrobiia > Acidimicrobiales > Microtrichaceae > IMCC26207. The sequence goes on along the minus strand of LCZK01000009.1, from coordinate 603,629 downwards.
CACGAGCGGCCGCAAAGAGTTGCGGGGTGACTGCCTGCAGGCTGAGCCTGTCCACGTTCCCGGCGTTGATGCCACCGATCAACGGCGCAACCACATGTTCCACTAGCTCGCGCCCGTATCGCTCGGTCAGGAATTCCCCAATGGACACATCACCTGTGGGCGCGGGCCAATCGGCATCAACCTCTGAGCGAGCACGCTCAATGGCCGCGGCCGAGAGCAGTCCGCTCGCAGCTAGCGACTCAAAATTTAGGGGCACTCCCAGCACAGTGTCAGTGGGTAGGAATCGAAGCTCACCCCCCAGAAAGACTTGGGCTCGGCCGACTGCAGGGTGGGTGAACTCTTCCTCTAGGCCAAGCTCTTTACAGAGCTGAACTGCGTCTGGCACACGGGCCAAGAAGGCATCAGCGCCTTCGTCGATCATCAAGGACTGCTCATCCGCAATGGCGATTTCTGAGCCCAGAATTTTGCCACCCAGTCGAGGCTGAGCATCAATCAGGGTGACTTCAACTCTGGGAAACTGCACGGCTTCCCAAGCAGCAGCCAGACCAGTGATGCCGCCGCCGATGATGAGCAATTGGCTCATATCTCGGCGAGGTCAAACAGCAGTGAGGCGAGCGCAGCCATCACTGCGGAGTCAGCATTGACCACCTCGGTTCGAGCAAAGGCCAAGCCGAGTTGAGCGGCCAGGTCAGCAGCTTCAATATCTAGGTCGAAGAGCACCTCGAGGTGATCCGCAGTAAAGCCCTGCGGCACTACTAGGACCCCCTCAGCCGAGCCAGTGGCAGACACTTCTTTGATGCAGTCCAAAATGTCTGGTCCCCGCCAAGGCTCAGGTGTTCGCCCGGCGGATTGCCAACCGATGCTCCAGGTTTGATTACTGCTAGAGGTTTGATTACTGCCGGCCTGGTTACTGCTGGCTAATCCAGCACGCTCTGCGATTGCTTCAGCTGATGCTAGAAGCTGCTCTGGATAGGGGTCATCGAGCAGCACTCGTTCAGGTAGTGAGTGTGCAGTGAAGAAGACATGCGTGTTCGCGGGTAAGCCCTGAAGTTGTTCCCGAACCGAATTGGCCTGATGCGTGAGATACGCCTCATTCAGGCTCCAAGAGTCAAGGCCTACGAAGGGCACTCCAAACTCCTCTGCGGCGCTCGCGGCTCGCGCCTGGTATTGCCCCACGCTGAAACCCGAATAATGCGGTGCAAGGACGAGGCCAACAATGCGCTGCGCCCCGGCCTGAACCAGCGCTGCTACCCCATCTTCAATGAAGGGAGCAGCATGTTTTTGGCCGAGTTGAACCAAGAAGCAGTCGGGGTGTGCGGAGTCACCCGCTAGGACCTTGAGCGCTGCTTCAACTGCATCGAGCTGAGCTTGGGTTCGTTCGCGCAACGGAGAGATCCCGCCAATAGCCGCGTACCTGCTGATCAGATCTTGCAGCTGTTCGTCAGTGGGTGGCCGACCACGGCGAATATGCGTGTAGTACTCGGGAATGTTCTCGGGACTTGAGGGAGTGCCATACGCCATGACAAGGATGCCGATATGCAGTGCGTCAGTTGAACTGTTTGGAGTCATTTCTTTGGCCTTTATGGAGTTGTGGAGTGGATGAGTTCGATCACTCGCTCGAGGACCTCTGGGTTTGTTTCAGGAAGTACACCGTGGCCCAGATTGAAGATGTGACCGCCGCGCCCCCCAGGGTTTCCTTTGCCGCGAGCGAGTACATCAAGCACAGCAGGCTCAGTCGGTCCCCATCCGGCAGCGGGCAGAGCAGGGTCAAGGTTTCCCTGAAGGCCTACCGATTCGGGCACACGGGTGCGAGCAGCGTCGAGCGGGGTTCTCCAGTCCACGCCGACTACCTCTGCTCCTGCGGATGCCATCAATCCGAGTAGCTCGGCAGTATTTACACCAAAATGAATTCGCGGTACCCCAAGTTCGGCAACCGCAGTCATGACTTTGGTTGAGCTTGGAAGCACGAATTTTTCATAATCACTCGGGCTGAGTGCACCCGCCCAGGAATCAAAGAGTTGCGCTGCCGCAGCACCGTTACTGATCTGCGATCGGAGCGAGTCAATTGCCAAGTCCGCTAGGGAATCCATCAGGTCAAACCAGAGTGCCTCGTCGGTATGCATGAGCGCCTTGGTCTTGACATACGTACGAGACGGTTTTCCTTCGAGCAGATAGCTCGCAACAGTGAACGGTGCTCCAGCAAAGGCAATGAGCGGTACCGAGAGTTCGCTTACTAAATTCCGAACTGTCTCCACCACATAGGGAGTGTCGGCCTCTGCGTCGAGCGGACGAAGCCGCTGCAGGTCCGCTCGCGAGCGAAAGGGGTGCTCAACCACCGGCCCGATTCCCGGAGCGATATCTACCCCGAACCCAATTGCGTGCACGGGAGTCATGATGTCTGAGTACAGAATCGCTGCATCGGTGCCGTAACGCTGCACTGGTTGCAGGGTGATTTTTGTGGCCAAATCGGGATCAGCGATTGCACGAAGGATGGTGCCCGTGCCGCGAATAGCGCGGTACTCGGGAAGGGAACGTCCCGCCTGGCGCATAAACCAGACCGGAGGGCGCTCAGTCGCTAGGCCAGTGCAAGCACGAATAAAAATAGAGTCTGCATGAGCTTGAGTCATCCTGTGTAAGTCAATCATGCGTACCCTGAGTTCTCCCATCTGGGGCCATAATCATCTGTATCAATCATCTGGAGCCATAACCATCAGGGAGCCACATGCGCCGCAGTATCGACGACGATCAAATTCCTGTTCCACCGGTTGACCCCGAGGATGCAGCCGAAATGTTGCCCCTGAACTGGGCAGTCTCAGTCTGTGATGACTACCTCGATGCCACCCCTCGAATACAACTGACCACCGAGGAGTTCGGGGCCCCAGCAACAGGCCTAGTGGCGCATCTCGATGCGTCCCAAGCGCGCCGTTTGCGACTAGCGCTCAGGTCGGCTCTTCATGAGATCGGCGAGGAACTGGGCCAGTAGTCGGGCTAGTAATTGGGCTAGTAATCGGGCTCTGGGGTACCCGATTTTCTGTGCCCGGGGGAGTAGGTACACTTATCGATCCCCTGATCCCGACCGGCTCATACAGGAGACCGCGTGGCAAATCACCCCGAGCTCGAACTTGAGCAGGCCTATATAGACAACGCTTACTTGTGCTTGGAGCGCGCTCGCGCCGTTGCCGAGGCAATGCGAGAGGGTGTCGTGGATGGGCAGGGTGGCACGTATCAGAATCGTTATGAGCGTGATGTGGTGTGGGAGCGAGTGGGTGTACGCCTGCACCAACTCGAACTCGGTGAGCGTTCCTTGATTTTTGGTCGGGTTGATACTGAGCCCACAGAGGAAGATCCAGAAGGAGAAAGCTTTCATATCGGCCGAATCGCAGTATCGGACGATAAGAGCAACTCCATTGTTGTGGACTGGCGAGCGCCCTTAGCCGAAACCTTTTACCGGGCAACGGGCCTTGACCCCATGGGGCTGCGTCGCCGTCGCCATTTTGCTAGCCGCGGTCAGACGTTGCTCGGAATCGATGACGAACTGTTTGGGTCCGCCACTGCGGCACTCGATCAGGGTCAGGTGCAGGGCCACGGCGCACTGATCGCTGCACTCGAGGAGTCACGCTCGGGCAAGTTGTCAGACATCGTTGGCACGATCCAGACCGAACAGGATCGAATCATTCGGTCCCCTCTGCAAGGCGTGCTGGTAGTTCAAGGAGGCCCAGGAACAGGAAAGACCGTTGTTGCTCTACATCGGGCGGCCTACTTGTTGTACTCACAGCGATTTCCGCTCGAAGGTCAAGGCGTGTTGGTGCTTGGGCCTAACCGTGTGTTCTTGTCCTATATCGAGCAGGTGCTGCCCTCATTAGGCGAGGCAGGAATCCAGATTGCTGTGCTAGCCGACTTAGTGCCAGCGATTCGCTCAAGCGGCCATGACCTAACCGAGGTTGGCAGGGTCAAAGGTGATAGCCGCATGATCAACGTGATTCGCCGAGCTGTTCGCGACCGTCAACATCCGCTACGCGAGTCGCTTCGGGTTCCATACGGATTGCAGTTCTTGGTACTCACCCCCGAGGATTCCGTAGAGATTATCGAGCAGGCGCGCCGGCGCTCTCGTACTCACAATGCCGGCCGGCGCCATGTCGAGCAGTTGGTCTTTGAGCGGCTGGCGAGCACTTCGCGTAGCGAAGAGACTCTCGAGGCCATCCGTGAGCGCATTCGCCGTGACCCGGCTGTCATCGAGGCGCTCGAACGCATGTGGCCGGTGCTCACTCCGGCCGAGTTACTGAACGACTTGTTCGGATCGCGTGGATTGTTGCGTTCTGCTGGGAGCGGGCGTCTCAAAGACTCCGAGTGGCCTCTGTTGTTCCGAGAGCGCAGCCATGTTCCCAACGAAGTCGTTTTTCCAGCAGACGACGTACCGCTTCTGGATGAGGCGCTCGAATTGCTTGGACCACGTCCGAAGCACCTCGAGGCTGACGCTGTTCGCACCTTTGGCCACATCGTGGTTGATGAGGCACAGGACTTGTCACCGATGGAGTTGCGAATGCTGGACCGTCGTTCGCTGAATGGCTCAATGACCATCGTGGGTGACATTGCACAAGCAACGGGTGCTTGGCCACATGAGAGTTGGGAATCAGTACTCGAATACCTGCCGGACCGCAGGCCGCCCCGGCGAGCTGATCTAACAATCGGCTACCGGGTTCCAGGTCCCATTATGGAACTTGCCGCCAAGATGTTGGTCTTGGCTGCGCCGGGGATTGCCCCTCCTCAATCTATTCGTCACACGGGTGAGCCACCGCTGATCTTGGGCGTGGCGAGTAGCGAACTCGAAGCTGAGGTAGTTGAGCGAGTCCGCTATGAGCTCAAGACAATCGGCTCGGGAAACATTGGTGTGATCGTCCCTGAGTCGATGGCTGAACAAATTGACGCGGCTCTGACCCGGGCAGGAATCGATTACGGCCGAGCGACAAGGCAGGGGTTAGAGAAACAGGTGACGGTGGTTCCCGTGAACCTTGTCAAAGGCCTCGAGTTGGACTCGGTGCTGGTGGTTGAACCGAAGCGCGTCCTCAATGAGCAAATTCGCGGAGCACAGTCGCTCTACGTTGCGCTCACTCGCTCCACTAAACGCCTCACCGTGATCCACACGGGGCAGCTACCAGAAGTCCTGTTGGACTAGGCAATCACTAGGATTCGCTCCGCTGCGAAGGATCCGATTCCAACGTGCTGTCCGTCGATCTTGACTGTTGCAGTGCCATCTGGGGACAGAGCCGTCAGGACTCCTGAGTGGCCAGGAAGCAGGGAGTTTTCTTCCAAAAAGTCTAAGAGACCCGGAGTGAATTCCAGTTCCTCAGGTATGCGACTCACCGTGAATGCCGACCCCACCGGTACTGCTCGCAAGGGATACGAATCTGGGGCCTCATAGTTGGCCCCGGGGATGGGATTGCCATGCGGGCAGGTGGTTGGGTCTCCTAGAACTCGCGCTAGGGCGATCTCCACTGACTCCGAGATCACATGTTCCCACTTGCCTGCCTCAAGGTGAGCGTCCGCCCAAGAGAGATCCAAAATATCGGTCAGGAATCGCTCGGCTAGGCGGTGGCGGCGAACCACCCGCTCGGCAAGGGCCATACCAGTTTCGGTCAGCGTGATTTTGTCGCCGACGATCAGCAGCTGCTCCTGTTCCATTCGGCGGATCATCTCGGAAACTGCAGGCCGAGACACCTCGACGCGCTCAGCGATTCGGGCCTGAATGACATCAATCTCGTCTTCGCGGAGTTCCCAGATAGCTTCGCAGTATTCCTCGAATGCAGGATGGAACTCTTTCGCTCTTGCACCTGCCATATCACTAGCGTAGGGCAATGGCCGGAGATTCTCTTTCACCTTTCTCTCCGGCGGTGCGTGCTTGGTTTGAATCTTCCTTCCCAGAGCCAACTGCGGCACAGGCACAGGCCTGGGGGCCGATCAGCGCAGGGGAGAACACCTTGCTGTGTGCCCCTACGGGCTCAGGCAAGACTTTGGCGGCATTTTTGTGGGCCATCGATGCTCTCGGCGCCCGCTCAGTCCAAGCTCGCGACCAGTCTGGTTCTGCGAGCGAGTCTGGTTCTCCGAGTGAGCCTGGTTCTGCGAGCGAGCCTGGTGCGGGAGTGCGAGTGCTGTACATCTCGCCTATGCGTGCGCTCGCAGTCGACGTAGAGAAAAATCTGCAGAGTCCACTTCGAGGAGTTGCACTTGCAGCGCAGCGGCTTGGTCTTGAATTCGTTGCACCCACAGTCGGAGTTCGTACCGGAGATACCACGGCCACTGAACGCCGAGCGTTAGTTCGCACTCCGCCCGACATCCTGATCACTACCCCCGAGTCGCTCTATCTCATGCTCACCTCTGCCGCTCGTGAGTCATTAGTGAGCGTGGATTGCGTGATTCTGGATGAGATCCATGCTCTTGCACCTACCAAACGGGGTGCTCATCTGAGTTTGAGCCTTGAACGCTTGGAGTACCTCAGGGCGGCTCGTGATCAGACTCGGCGCAAGCTGCAACGGATCGGGCTCTCGGCTACCCAGCGGCCACTCGAGGCCGTTGCAGCATTCCTGGGAGGGTTCACTCCTAGTGATCAGGCTCCGATTCAACGGCCGGTCACCATTGTGGATGCAGGCATGCGCAAGGAACTCGAACTCTCGGTGGTGGTTCCGGTGCCAGAACTCGATGCCGGTTCTGGGTCGGCCTGGCCATCAATGGATGCCGAGTTACTCAAGTTGATCGAAGAGAACCATTCCACGCTGCTGTTTGTGAATGCGCGCAGAATGGCCGAGCGGTTGGCGAGTCGGCTCAATGAACTTGCAGCAGAACAGGGGAGTCACGAGCCCGAAGATCTCGCGACGGACGGGGAGAGTGAAGAACTCGTCAAGGCGCATCACGGGTCGCTGTCTCGCGAGCGCCGACTCGTCGTAGAAGACGAGCTGAAACGCGGTCAGCTCAAGGGTCTCGTGGCCACGAGTTCGCTTGAACTCGGCATCGATATGGGGGCTGTAGATCTGGTCATTCAGGTGGCCTCGCCGGGCTCTGTCTCTGCGGGTCTGCAACGCATCGGCCGTGCTGGTCATCAAGTCGCAGTAGCGAGTCGCGGGAGGATCTTCCCGAAGCATCGAGCGGATCTACTCGAGGCTGCGGTGGTGGCGCAGCGGATGCAGGAGGGCCTCATTGAGCACACCAAGGTTCCGGTGAATCCACTTGATGTGCTGGCGCAGCAGATCGTTGCGAGTTGTGCGCTCGATGAGTGGCAGGTCACTGAACTGTTTGATCTGTGCCGGTCGGCGGCGAACTATTCCACGCTGTCTTGGGAACTCTTCGAAAATACCCTTGATCTGCTTGCTGGTCGCTACCCGGCCGAAGAGTTCGCCGAACTACGACCCCGTGTGGTGTGGGATCGTTTAGCGGGCACTGTGCGCGGTCGCGCAGGAGCCCAACGCCTAGCCGTTATCTCAGGCGGCACCATCCCAGATAGGGGTCTCTTTGGAGTGTTCTTGCCCGAGGGCACTCGAGTGGGCGAGCTGGACGAAGAGATGGTTTATGAGTCTCGGGTAGGCGAAACCTTTCTACTCGGTGCCACAACCTGGCGAATCGAAGAGATCACCTTTGAGCGCGTGATTGTCAGTCCTGCTCCAGGGCAGCCCGGAAAAATGCCGTTCTGGCACGGTGATGGCCCGGGGCGTGAGGCCGAATTAGGGCGAGCAGTTGGTGAATTCCTGCGAAGGATTTCCACCCTGCCTCAAGAAGAGGCCGAAGCAGAACTGCGCACACGTCATGCCCTTGACGATGCCGCAGTCAGCACTCTGTTGACGTATCTCGATGAGCAGGCTCAGGCCACGGGGGCGATTCCCTCTGATCGGACGCTGCTCGTTGAACGCTTTCGAGATGAGATCGGTGATTGGCGAGTGTGTATCCACTCACCGTTTGGTTCGCGAGTCCATGCACCTTGGGCCACCATCATTCGCACACGCCTCGATGCGCATTTCTCTTCCGAATTAGGCGATGGTTTCGGCGCTGAAGTGCTCTGGTCTGACGATGGCATCGTGGTTCGCTTACCCGAGGCAGCAGAAGACCTGCCCATGGAGTTGTTGTTCCCCGACCCCGACGAGGTCGAGTCCGAGGTGGTTGCAGCACTTCCAGGAACAGCAGCTTTTGCTGCCCGATTCAGAGAGGCTGCGGCTCGAGCTCTGCTGTTGCCACGGCGCCGACCGGGCCAACGCACCCCACTGTGGCAGCAGCGACAGCGGGCAGCCGATCTGCTGTCGGTGGCCTCGAAATACCCCAGCTTTCCAATTTTGCTCGAGACCACCCGAGAGTGCTGCAACGATATTTTTGACCTACCGGCCTTGCGGTTGATCATGAGTGAGGTTCGCTCTCGCAGGATTCGCGTGGTTCAGGTGGAAACCCCCATTGCTTCACCCTTTGCGCGTTCGCTGCTCTTTGGCTGGATCGCTGTCTTTATGTACGAAGGCGACGCTCCGCTCGCAGAACGGCGGGCCGCGGCGCTTTCCTTAGACCGGGAGTTACTGCGGGACCTCCTCGGCGTGGAGGAACTTCGGTCTCTATTAGATCCAGAGGTTGTTGATCTCGTCGAGATGGAACTGCAGCGGCTCACTCTTGACCGTGCCGCCCGTGACGCTGACGAACTGCATGACCTGCTGCGCGTGCTCGGTCCACTCACCGAAATCGAACTTGCTGCACGCATCGGTGAAGCTTCGCCGCAGGTCCTTCAGGTATGGCTCGAGCACCTTGTGGAACGACGACGAGTCATCACTGTCAACATGGCCGGCGAACAGCGCTATAGCGCAGCAGAGGATGCTGCCCGCCTGCGTGATGGCCTTGGCCTTGCTATTCCTGTGGGCTTACCGACTGCGTTCACCGATTCAGTCTCAGCAGAAAGTGGTGAGAGTCCGCTCCGAGATTTGGTAGAGCGCTTTGCTCGCACACATGGACCTTTCACCACAGCGCAGATTGCAGCACGCTTAGGGATCTCCCAAGAGATAGCCCGCTTGTCGCTAGCCGAACTCGTTGGCACGCAACGTCTACTCACTGGTGAATTTCTTCCGGGTGGATCAGGGGTTGAGTTCTGCGATGCCGAGGTCCTGCGCAGGTTGCGGCGTCGTTCGCTTGCAGCTCTGCGTAAAGAGGTCGAGCCAGTTGATTCGGCTGCACTCGCTCGCTTCTTGCCAAGATGGCAAGGGATTGGATCGGGACGTAGCGGAACAGATGCCGTGGCCGAAGCGATTGGGCTGTTACAGGGAGCGGCCTTGCCGGGATCATTGATCGAGGCAGACATACTGTGTCAACGAGTCAAGAACTTCTCCTCAGCTGATCTCGACCTGCTCTGTGCCACGGGTGAGGTGGTCTGGCTTGGAGCTGGGGCAGTTGGGGCGCATGACGGTCGCGTGCGCCTGATGTTTCGCGATCAGGTTGCAGCTTTAGTGCCAGCAGTAGCGACAGCCGAGGAATCTGGTACCGATGAACCACATCACCATGTGCTTCGAGCACACCTCAGCACTCACGGAGCATCGTTCTGGGCGGAGCTCACAGCAGCAGTGGCGGCTGCATCGCTGCCATATGACGACCAGAGTGTTCTCGAGGCGCTCTGGGACTTGGTCTGGGCTGGAGAGGTGACCAGTGATTCGCTTTCTCCACTGCGAGCCAAAGCATCTGGCGGTTCCCCTCGCTCTACATCTCGGTCTGCATCTCGGTCTGCATCGGGGTCTCGTTCGCGTAGGCCAAGCAGCAGCGCTGCTCGAGCTTCCTTGCGGGTTTCACGGCTTGGCCCGCCAGCGGGGGCTGGTCGTTGGTCGTTGACCGCACCACTCTTTGTGCCGGCCCCAAGCCCAACCGAGTTCGTGACACAACGCGCACTTCAACTGCTCGAGCGTTACGGCGTACTCACCCGAGAGATGGCGTTAGCCGAAGGGGTAGAGGGGGGATTTGCTGGGGTGTATCCAGTCCTCAAGCTGCTTGAGGAGCGCGGTCAGGTACGTCGCGGGTATTTCGTGGATGGCCTTGGTGCAGCGCAGTTCGCCAAACCTGGGGCCGTGGACCTGCTCCGGGCTATGACTCAGTCGGATAGGTCTGATAGGCCTGATAGGTCTGATAGGCCTGACGCTTGGCTGCTCGCTGCAACGGACCCTGCGCAGCCTTTCGGTGCCGCTTTGCCTTGGCCAGAGAGTTCCGGCAGACCATCCCGAGCGATCGGTGCCTATGCACTCATCGTGGATGGTGACCTCTGTGCCTATCTTGAGCGTGGAGGCAAGCGGCTCCTCACCTTCGAAGCAGCATCTCAGCATGACTCTTGGGTGCAGATGCTCGGATCGTTTGCGAGCGCAACAGGCTTCGGTGGATCTAGCAGCAGTAGTTCACGGGTTCGCAGGCTGCGAATAGAAACCATCGACGGTGAATCAGCGACCGCTTCTTCTTGGGCCGAGGCACTGCGTGCAGTCGGGTTCACAGAAGGATACAAAGGTCTGAGTAAAGGGGCATAAGCTCGCCCGGCACCGGCACTAGTAGAGGGATTCGCATCATGGCAGAACGTCCAGCTCGGTTTGAAGGCAAAGTCGTTTTTATTACGGGTGCAGCTCGTGGCCAAGGACGCTCTCATGCAGTGAAGTTCGCGTCTGAGGGGGCCAAAATTATTGGCGTGGATGTGTGTTCAGATTTGCCTGAGTGCTACTACCCCCTTGCCACCGAGGCCGACCTTGCAGAGACCGTCAAGCTTGTGGAATCTGCAGGCGGAGTCATGCACGCCGAAGTCGGAGATGTGCGAGACCTGCCCCGGCTGCGTGAGGTAGTTAACGCTGGCTACGAACGCTTTGGCCGCCTAGATGTCATTGTGGCGAACGCGGGAACGTACTCACCAAATCCAACCCAATTTCTTACCTCTGAGCAGTGGGACGAAACCATCGGGATCAACCTGACTGGCGTGTTCAACACTGTGCGGGCCGGCATGAAAAAGATCATTCAGCAAAATGAGGGCGGGGCGATTGTGATCACTTCCTCAACAGCTGGCCTTAAGGGTTTTTATGGCTGCCCGGCCTATAACGCCGCTAAGCATGGGGTAGTCGGGTTCATGCGTTCATTAGCTCTTGAGTTGGCCCCGAATCAGATTCGTGTCAACACGATCCATCCGACTTCAGTGGCCACCCCAATGATTCAGAACGATCTGTTTCCCAAGCTGGTTCGTATGGATATGGAGAATCCAACCGTCGCAGATGCCGCAGAGTTCCTTCGCCCACAACAGCCGATGGATATTCCGTGGGTTGAACCTGGAGACATCTCTGATGCGTTGCTCTGGCTTTGTTCCGATGAGGCTCGCTACGTGACCGGGGTAACGCTGCCCGTTGATGCCGGAGCCCTGCTCAAGTAGGCGAAGCCCGGCTCAAGTAGGAGAAGCTCTGCTCAAGTAGGACAAGCCCGGCAAGTTCTGCTACAGATTCAACCTATGTCTACCAATGAACTCACTACCGACCAGATGAAGGCAGTCGTCGTTGCATATGCGGCTGCGCATAGTGCAGGCGATATTGACGCCATCGCAGCGATCTTTGCCGAGGATGCCGTAGTCGCTGACCCAGTAGATAAGCCAGCCTTTGTTGGCCGGGCAGCAGTGCGCGAGTTCTTTGCAGGTACTCACGAGTTTGCTGAGTCGCTCGAACTTGTGGTGACTGGTCCTATTCGGGCGGTTGATCACTTTGCGGCTGCGCCTCTTCGTGCAATCACCTCGATGGGCGGCGCAAAGTTTGCAGTCGACATTATTGATGTCTTTACCTTCAATGACGAGGGCCTTGTGACAGAGATGAAGGCTTACTGGACTGCTACCGATATTGCTCAGATTGACTGAGCAGACTGCCTGGGGGCTTGTGGTTGGGGTGATCCTTGTGGTCATCGGCGCCGCAGAACTTTGGGTTTGTTGGCTTGGTTCCCAGCGTCGACTCCCTCCGAACAAGTTTGTCGGGATTCGTTTACCTGTGACCCGGGCATCTGATGAGGCTTGGTATGTGGCTCATGAGGCTGCTGCGGGGCCACTTGGTATTGGTGGAGCGATAGCGGCTGCCTGTGGCGCGGCAGTGCTCGTTACTGGGCTCGATATTGTGGGAGTGGCAGTCGCAGCGATCGGAGCTGTGGCACTGCTCACTGCAACCTCAGTTGCCACCGTTGCTGCAGTGCGTGCTGCGCGTGAACTGCCCGATGAACAGACTGCCTAATAAACACAGTGCCTAATAAATACAGTGCCTAATAAACAGAGCAGGTAATCCGGGCAGTTAGGCCCGGCCCAGTATGCGGTCTACTGAGATCTCTAGCGCGACACGATCTGCGCGCTCGCTTGGTTCTTGGTATCGGTAGCTGTACCCCTCTACGGCGGCAGCAACCCGTTCGGGGTCTTGGGTAGCAGTGATCGTTCCCTCAAGTGACAGCCAGCGACCCCCGTCAACCTGGCTCACAACTGCCCGACCGCCGCGCTCGGCATTGCGAACTTTGACCGACCCCGGAAAGGTAATGATTCGTACTAGGCGCGCATCAATGTCATAAGAAAAACCCACGGGCACCACATGTGGCGACCCGTCGGCGCGCAGGGTAGTCAGCGTTGCTAGGTGTCGCTCTGCAAGAAACTCACGAGTACTTGCGGGAAGATCTGCGGGGTCAACAGACATTGCTTGGGAACTCCTGAATACTCAGTGGGTCATACAGTTGGTTACACAGACGAGACTGCTTTGAGCACGTCGAGGCGAGATGCTCGCCAAGCTGGTGCCAGAGCGGCAAGCACTCCCGCGAGTGCAGCCACGAGCGTAATGATCACGAGCTGGTTAACGGGCAGGGTGTATTTGAAAATCCCCGGTGAATCAGCCGAGATCACTACTGACAAGGCAAACGAGAAGATGATCCCGATCGTGAGCCCGATCGCGGTTCCGAACACGGCGATGATCATCGATTCGCCAATAACGGTGTGTCGCAGCTGTTTGCGGGACATGCCAACTGCGCGCAGCAAGCCCAACTCTCGCGTACGCTCAAGCACCGACAGCGACAGGGTGTTGGCAATGCCAATGAGCGCAATGATGACGGCTAGCCCGAGCAGTCCGTAGACGACCGCCAAGAAGGTATCGAACGGGGCAGTCTGGGCATCGGCGTACTCACCGAGATCCTGTACCGAGATTGCGGGAGAGTCTGCAACGATTGCGTCGAGTTGTTTGCGAACCTGAGCTAGGTCGGCTCCGGGTTCGGTCTTTATGTAGACAACGAAGTCGGTGTTGAACAGGGCTAGGACGTTCGCCTCAAAAGTTGCTAAGGGCAACAAGTAGCTGCCTCCGCCGGAGTTCTGATCGAAGGTCATGGCAAGTTCGAGTTCCTGAACCCCAGTCTTGGCAAAGTAGACCGGCACCTTATCGCCGAGTTTCCAGCCGCGCTTCTCTGCCTCTTTGAGTTCTGCAGCAAAGGTTCCAGGCAGCAAGTCCTTCGGTGACCCTGCGGTGGTACCGACATCGTTGATCTCAAAGTAACTCTTTGGCTCCACGCCGAGCATGAATGTGTCCTCGCCTGGCGGTGCGGCATCCCCCGCGCCAAGAAGACTCTGCTGCTCCTTTGCAGGCTTGGCGGCAGCTTGCTGCTGAGAGTAGGAATCAGTTAGTCGGAAGGGAGCAAACCGCACTGGGCTAGCTAGGGCTACTCCTGGAACTGCTCGGGCCTCTACTACAGCGGTGGTGGGGATACCGGTGCCGATCGAGAAGGTGCTCGAGTTGATCACAAAGTCGGCTGAGATCGTGGAGTTGACCGTTGACTCAACGCTGGCTTTGATCGAACTTGCCATTACAGCGATCAGCGTGACCAGAGTGACACCAATGGTGAGCGCAGCAGCAGTAGCGGCCGTGCGGCGCGGATTGCGAGCAGCATTCTCACCCGCGAGCCGAGGTGTAATTGCTGTTCCGCGGGTGAATGGCCAGACCAGAAAGCGGCTAAAGGGTGCCGCAATCAATGGGCCCAGAATCACGGCCACAGATACCAAGAACAGCACAGCTCCCAGACCGAAGAGCACGAGCGGGTTTGGTCCTGCGTCTGCAAGGCCCAAGCCAAGCAGCGTGGTTCCGCCCACAAGGAAGAGTGTTCCCCAGATGATCCGAGATCGTGACACGCTCGATCGATCGACTGCTACATCAGACAAAGCTGCAATCGGCGGCACCTTGGTTGATCTCCAAGCGGGAACAAGCCCCGAGAGAACGGTGACTCCGATCCCCACAATGAATGCCGTCGCAATGGCGCGAGAAGTCAGTGTCGGAAGCCCTGATTGGACAGTGAACAGGGTACCCACAAAGGCTTTCAGTACCGAGGCCAACGCCACACCACCGACGAGCCCAAGCACCGAGGCAACGAGTCCTACGAGTACAGCTTCGAGCACAATCGCTAGCAGTACTTGTTTTCGTTTCGCACCGATTGCCCGCAACAAGGCAGTTTCTCTGGTTCGCTGAGCGACCAGAATCGAGAAGGTGTTGTAGATAATAAAACAGGCCACAAAGAGCGCCACGTAGCCAAACACCGAAACAAAGGTTGTGAGGATGTCGACAAACTTCGAAACCGACTTCTGATTCTCTCGTGTGAATTTCTCACCGGTCACCACTTGGGCATCTGGTAGCGCAGTGGCAAGGCTTGAAGCCAAAACCTCTTGGCTTGTTCCCTCTTGAGCAGCAACTGCGATGTAATTGAACTGTGCGGGTAGCTGGGCAAGGCGTTGCGCTGTGGGCGTAGTGAAAAACATCATCTTTGCCCCACCAGCCAGAGTGCCGTCTTTGCCCAGGCCCATCAGCCCAACCAGGTTGAACTTCTCGCTACCCTTCTGCGAAGAGACGGTGACCTGATCGCCAACTTTGTATCCGGCATCTTTGGCAGAGGTGAAGTCAAGAACCATTTCGGTTGTTTCAGTTGGTATGCGTCCCTCTGTGAGCTTGCCCACTTGTAGCAGCGGGTCATTGAGCCAGTTGTACACCAAGGTTGGTGGACCAAAGTTGGAGCCAACAATCTTGCCGTTCGTTCCGACTAACTGTGCTGAGGTGGTTTCCACCACACCCAAAGCCTTGCGAACTCCACTGACCTCATCTACTTGGGCAACGAGCGCTTCTGGAATGGGAGAACGGATTTTTTGGCCAAAGCCCAAGTCTTGTTCTTCGGGTGAGCGAATCACAGCGTCAATGCCTTGGTAGGAAGTGCCGATTAGAGATTCAATTGATTCCTTGAGGACACCTGACAGCACTTGGGTGCCAGTCAAGAACGCAATTCCCAAAATGATTGCTAAGCCGGTGGTAACGAGTCGGCGCTTACGCGCAAGGATGTCTTTCAGAGCAACCCTAAACATTGGTGCTCAATCTCCAAGTTGTTTCATCAGATCGAGCACCCGGTCGGCAGTGGGTTCGATCATCTCATCGCGAATTTTGCCGTCGGCAAGAAAGATGACGCGGTCTGAGTGCGCAGCGGCACTTGGATCATGGGTCACCATCACAATGGTCTGTCCTAGGTCAGAAACTGCATGGCGCATAAAGTCCAACAAATCTGTGCCTGATCGTGAATCCAAGTTTCCGGTGGGCTCATCTGCGAACACAATCTGTGGCTGACTCGCCAAGGCACGAGCAACGGCAACTCGCTGCTGCTGGCCACCAGAGAGCTCGCTGGGGCGGTGGTCAAGGCGTGGTCGAAGCCCAACGGTATCGATCACAGTGTCCATCCATTGCTTGTCGGGCTTTCGGCCAGCCAAGTCCATAGGCAACGTGATGTTCTCGAGTGCAGACAGGGTAGGAATCAGGTTGAAGGCCTGAAACACAAAGCCAATCTTGTCTCGGCGTAACTCCGTAAGTTGACTCTCGCTCAGGTCGTCAAGGTATGTATCGCCGATAAAGACTCGGCCAGAACTCAGGCGGTCAAGCCCAGCGAGGCAGTGCATCAACGTGGACTTGCCTGATCCAGACGGTCCCATGATCGCAGTGAAGCGGCTCTGTTCAAAGCTGACGGTGACTTCATCCAGAGCGCGAATCTCAGTCTCGCCATCGCCATAAATTTTACTGGCCTCGATAGAGCCTGCTGCGGCAGTTTCGGTCGCTGTTGAACTCATGGTGAGTAGCCCTTCGGGTTCGGACGGGCGGAGCCGCCCTGATGAATGAGAACGTGCATCAGAACGTGCATCAGGGGATGCGCCAGAAAGCCCCGATTGTAGTTCGCTGGGCACCGAAGCCCGGGCGCGGCCTTGTCTAGGCAGCGCTGGCGGCCTGAGCGAACAGGTCGGGACTGCTCAGCAGCGAGGCCTCTTCGGAAAGCACAGGCACGCTTGATTCTGCAGAATATTCAGGAGTTGGCTGCCAAATCCGATTCGAAATTGGTGCAACGCACGAGGCTGCCCAACGCGTCCAATGCTTGGCTACCTCGGGTGAAGCCTGCCTAGCCAACTTGAACATAGAACGCGCTTGGGTGTGCTGTCGCAACCTGGCGGCTGCTACTCCGCCGATGGTTGCGTAGCGGGCGAGCAACGTCGCTTCCGGAATCGGCGTCCGCGCCATTGCGTCGAGAGCCTGCAATGCCCAACTCAAGCGGAGTGCATCACCATCTGCGCAGGGCCCATCTGGTGCTTCGTTCCACCTGACCAAGGGCTCCGGGGTGTAGCTGATGATATGGCCATCCTCAATCACTGCGGCTGCAAGTCGTTGGCCGATTTCGAGCAGGCTCAAAGCCGGAACTGCTTCTGGCTCTTGCCGGCTAGCTAGATCAAAACTGTCTGGGCTAAAGCAGTGCGCTCCTGCTTGAGCGGGATCTTCATCGCCAAGATTCCCAACTCCGGCTGACGTCACAGTGGACACCAGCAGGTGAGAAGAGTTCTGCTGGCTGAGAGGCCTAAAGGCACCAACTTGTTCGAGACGTTCACGACTTGTAGCGAATGTTCCTGACCGGAAGCAGGCCTTGTACCCGTGATCTACGGGGTGATGCCACTTGCTTGCGGGGTCCACGGGCTGGGGTGAGAGGAGCACTGGTCGAAAGGTGCTCTGTGTTCCGTCGCGGTAGAACTGTTCTCCTCCGCAACTCACCAACTCGGCCTGTGTGGAATCAATGAGTCGACCGAGACGGGCTAGCCAAGCCGGGGCAACCTCGTCATCGGGGTCTAGGAACAAAACCCAGCTTCCTCGGGCTTGTTGCATGCCGGCGGAGCGAGCGGCTTCTAGGCCTTGCTGTTCTTGACGAAAAATCCGGACTCGTTTATCGGCAACTGCGCGAGCGGCGGCGACGCTGTCGTCGGTTGATCCGTCATCCACCAGAATGAGTTCCAGATCAGCAAATGTCTGTGCGACGACACTTGCGATGGCGCGGCCCACTACATCGGCTCGATTTTGTACCGGAATCACCACAGTGAAGCGGGGATGCACTCCCATAGTGTCGATCAGATCAGGGCTGGGGTGGCGGATACTGGGGTGGCGGATACTGGGGTGAGCGTTAGCGGGGAGCCTGCATGCGGTACACGCTCAGGTTGCCGCTCTGTGCCAACTCCGTGAGCGTAAGCCGAGTCTGCAATTGCTGCAGCGTCCACAAGTGTCCGTAGACCGGAGGCTCATCAATCCAGATCAAGCATGAATCAGTGCTGTCCAGCGTTGCAGTGATTTCTTCGAGGTCAGGAATCTGTTCGCTTGATTCCAATGCACGCTGCTGTGGACTCCATTGAGGCCCGTAGTTGGGGTACAGGCCGTTGGGAAGATTGGAATACAGCTTGCAGTTCGCTGGTAGCGCATCGAGCGCTGGATTGGCTCGAATCTCTTTGAATACATCTGCCTCGTAGTTGCCAATGAAGTACGGGTGGCCAGCAGCGAAGGCAATCATGGCTACGAAGCCAGCAGCGATATTCGCTGCAGCCCAGACATGAGCACCGCCGTAGCCCAGTTTGAACCAGCCGGTCTTGCTCGGTTCTCCTATATCAGCACTGGCTCCCGTATCTGCGTTGGCTCCCACATCTGCGCTGTTCAGTCGCGGTAGGCGGTCGATGAGTGCAAGCGCCAGAAACATGAGTGGAAAGTACGCCGGGTACAGCAGCCGCAGATCTAATTGATTGAGTGCAGTCGTGGTTCGCACGTAGAGCATGTACGTCATGTAGAGGATCGGGAAGAACAACAACAGCCCCAGAGTGGTACCGGGAATTTTGAGGAGCCGGTGGAAGATCTGCCCGGTGCGCAGTAGTTCCTGTGTTGGCTGATCTGGCCTAGGTACTTGCAGAATTCGCCAAACGAGGTACAGGCCAACGGCTAGAACACTCAGACCAACTGCTGCCCAAATCTTGGTCAGTCCGTTGCCAAGACCGGGTAGCAAGAACCGGCCAAGGGTGGCAGCAATGTCAAAGCCGTTATCAACTAACCCTCGTGCTGATGGGTGACGTTCACCAGTGAAGGTGCCATCGATGGAGTAGTTGCGAGCCATCCACAAACCAGGGGCGATGATCGAGACAACCCCATAGATGGCTCCGTTGCGAACTCGCATGAGCCAACTGCGGTTCTGGTCAAGCAGCAGCCAGAGTCCGCCGAAAGCAATCAAGACCAAGCCGATATATCGCAGGCCGAATCCAACCCAGACCAAGAGCCCCGACAAAGCGAGTGTGGCAAGTGATCCCGTGCGCCGAAAACGCATCAGCGTCAGCATCCAGGTCATGACCAGAAGTGCAAAGGCCATATCGGTCATCAGAACATGGCCGAGGCCGATGGTTGACGGACCGAAGGCCAAGACCAGCGTTCCCAGTAGAACTAAGCGCGCATTGCTCACAAACAGGCGCAGCAAGCGGTTGCCAACAACAACCACTGCGGCCGCAACTACAGCATTGAGCAGGATTACTGCACCCATCGTGTTGAGCGGGGTGACCCATGCAACCCCGGCCATCAATGTTGACCAGATTGGCGGCCAAATAGTGACCGGCCGCTCCAAGAAGTAGCCGTATCCCTGCCCGTCGAGCAGCGAGTCTGCAATGGCGCGGTATCCAACCCCATCGTCACCAGACGCGATGCCAGAGATGTTCGAGATCAAGACCGCTAGGGCAGAACAAATTGCGAGTATCAACACATATGGGTAGGTGGCAGCAGCAGGCCCAGAGGAATCTGCTGCTGGTTTGGTATTCGCAATTGCCCCGTTCACTACCGCACTGTTTAGTCGGTCGGTGCGGGAACTAGGCGGAGGTAGGGCTTCACTGCGTTCCATCCACCTGGGTACTGCAGCTTTGCGTCCTCGTCGCTCACAGCACCAGCGATGATGACATCCTCGCCATGCTTCCAGTTCACTGGAGTTGCGACCTTGTGTTTTGCGGTCAGTTGAAGGGAATCAACGACTCGAAGAATCTCGTCAAAGTTGCGGCCAGTTGATGCTGGGTAGGTGATGATCAGCTTGACCTTGTTGTCTGGACCAATGACGAACACTGAGCGGACAGTCAGAGTGTCGCTGGCATTCGGGTGGATCAGGTCGTAGAGGTCTGAGACCTTACGGTCGGTATCGGCAATGATCGGAAAGTTCACTGCGGAGCCCTGAGTCTCTTCAATGTCAGCTGACCATGCAGCGTGATTCGTGAGTTCATCAACGGACAGTCCCACTACCTTGACGTTGCGCTTGTCCCATTCGGGCTTCAGGCGGGCAACGGCTCCAAGTTCGGTGGTGCACACAGGGGTGAAATCTTTGGGGTGAGAGAACAGGATCGCCCAGCTATCGCCCTTCCAATCGTACAAGTCGATCTCGCCATCGGTAGTGGCGGCGGTGAAGTTGGGTGCGGTATCGCCGAGTTGAAGAGCCATGTCTTGGGCCAGCTTTCTATGTGTGTTCGGGGGATAGGTCCAGCAGGATCTATTCCTGACCAACTTAGTCGGGTTTATGGAAAAGTCAATACCGGCTTGCCATTCTGAGAGAATGCTAACTTTTGTTAGCGGAAGCGTTGACAGAGTGAGCAGTGCTAACTACAGTTAGCAGAGCAGTTAGCAGTGCCCCAACAAGAAGGAGATCAAATGACTACCGTGATTACACGCATGACAGAGGTTCAGGATCAGGTCATCAAGGCCATCAACAGTGTGAACGAACCACTCACTGACGCAATTGCAACCGCCGTCAACTTTGTGGTTGAGAACGTCCCGCAGATTCCTGCCGTTCCGTTCGCCGAGAAGTTCCCTACCCCCAAAGACTTGATCAACAACCAAGCCAAGTTTGCATCCAAGCTTGTAACCACCAACAAAGCAGTGGCACTCAGCGCAGCAAATGCAGCACAGCCACTTACCGATCAGTTGCTTGACCGCAAGTCCGGTCCAGTACGCACCAAGGCTGCAGCCTGAGCCGTAGTCGGCCCAGACTCAATTAGCCCTGACTTGATCGGCAGCCCTGACTCAGTCAGCAGCGTTGATTAAGTCAGCAGCGTTGATTCAGTAAGCAACTGAATAACTAGCGAAGTGAACGGCGCAGACTCTGTGGCCGTTCGTTTCGCGTCTAGGGCCGGGTTATTGGGTTGGGCCTGTGATCCGTTTCGCGGGTTGGCTCACTTAGAGATTCGTGCGAAACGTTCTTTGTATTTGAGCGCTGGAGTCTCGACGTAATTCCATGACAGCACCGAGACTCCGATAGTCACGGCAAATGCAATCGGAAAGGTGACCAACAGAGCCATCTTGGGGCGGCCTACAAACACATTCTCAAAAAAGCTCAGGATGACAAAGTAAATCAACAGGTGCCAGATGTAGATGCCGTAGGAGCGCTTGCCAAACCATCGACAGATTGGCAGAGCAAGCAGGGATGCAAACTTGGCCTGCGGACGTCGGACAAGATCAAGAATCCACAGCGCCATGGCAATCACGGTCAAGTTGTAGAACAAACTGACAAACGGGGCGAAGGGCGTGAACCCGCCAAGGCAGAGCGTCATTGCAAACATCACCAGGGCGATATTGCCTCCGATGGGCAAAAAGCGTTGCAGGGCTGCCGAGTTCTTTGCGGGGTCAAGGCGAAAGATCATCGCCACAAGACAGCCCAAGACCAGCGAGTCTGGTCGCAGAATCGAGAATCCGAAGAGGAAAGATTCAAAGGTCTTCCCTCCGAGTTCAGGGGTCAGAGTCATGCGTAGTACGGGCATGATGATGACCACGGCAAACATGCCAACGAGCAAGGCATTCATGCGGCGGGCCTTGCCGGCCTTCATTGCTGCAATCAACAACAGTGGCCAGACAAAGTAGAACTGCTCCTCAAGGGAGAGTGTCCAGAGTTGAACCAGTGCTTGGCCCTCGACTCCGACCCAAGCAATTAAGAAGTCGTAGACGTAGAACGCTGCGGCTAAGAATTCGATGACGTATTGCTCTCGTTCGACTCCCCCGAAGAGCAGGGCGAAAACCAGGAACACTGCGAGCAGGGTGTAGACCGCAGGGAACAGCCTAAAGACTCGCCGCAGGTAGAAGTCGCGTAGCGAGATTGCCCCGCGAGCGGCCCGTTCTTCGAACATCAGCGTGGTAATCAAAAATCCCGAGAGCATGAAGAACATGTCCACCAAAATGGGTGCACCGTCTAAGTATCTGCTGCCCATGAAGTGAAATGACATCACGAGCACCACGCTGACTCCGCGCGCGCCATCAAGGGCAGGGTTCCAACCAAGCTTGCGCTCAGTTGGGCCCTTGAGGGTGGCTAGAAAGCCGGGGCTAGCGGCGCTCGGGGCTGTGGTCATGTGGCTGTGGTCATGTGGCTGTGGTCATGTGGGAGTCGTCATGTGGGAGTAGAGCTTGTCGACTGGGGATCTTGTGGACGTTTGTAGCGCGTGTCTTTGATACGCAGGAATGGTTGTTCGATAAAACGATACGAGGCGATTCCTGCGAGCACACCCAGAGTGGCCCCGATTAAACCCAAAATGAGTTTCTTCAATCCAAACACACCGTCCATCAGAGCAAGGAACGGGTACAACACCGGGATATGCCACAAGTAAATGCCGTAGGAACGCTGGCCTAGCCATTGCAGATGGCGATGGGCAAGTCCCCGTGAGATGCGGCTCTCTTGGCGCAAGTACAAATCCAAAATAAGCGGTGCCAGCAAGAGTAAGCAGACTTGGTACATCGGTCCGCCGAACAACTCAAAGCCGGGGGCGCGGTCCCCAAGGGCGATGAACCCCAAGAAGCCAATCCACCCGATTACTCCGCCGATCGCAATCCAGCGCCGCCACTGCGCAGTGATCGGCCGAGGGATTGAGCGAATAAAGAAAGCCAGCAGACAGCCGTACACAATCATGTCGGGCCGAGCAGAAGCTAAGCGGTAGACGATGCCCTGCCAGGTCGGGTCGTTCTCGTCAGAGAAGGTCACTCCATCAGGGCCAAGAATGACAATCTCGGATTGGAAGATCACACGCGTGCTCATCACCACGACGATAAAGATCACGGACCCAATGATCAGCTTGAGGTCTGAACTGCGCCGCTTGAGACGCATTGCTGCAAAGAAGATCAGTGGCCAGATGAAGTAGAACTGTTCTTCTACGGTCAGGCTCCACGTGTGGCCAAGGACACCGTCAAGAGTTGCTGGCATAAAGGCCGCAACGATGTAGTAGCAGTAGGTAGCGGCCGCGAGTGGTTCGATCCACCATGTATGCAATTGCTCTTGGGCTGCGGGGACAAAGTTGATAGCGAAGATGATCATCAGGGTGGACACAAAGATCATCAGGTACATCGCTGGGAACAAGCGCAGCGCTCGGCGCTGGTAGAACCGCCGCAAGTCGTTGGTCTCGGTGGCCTTGCGTTCGTCCATCAGCAACGTAGTAATGAGGAACCCGCTAGCAACAAAAAACCAGTCAATGATGATGGGGGAGCCCCGCAGAAAGTCAGTGACAAGTGCGTGATAGAGCACTACCTGCAGCACGAACAGGCCTCGAAAACCATCGAAGGCTGGAATGTGGCCGAGCTTGGGCCCATCCACATTGATCAATCGGTTGTCGGTTACCCCCACAGACAAGTTCTGCCCCTCGGCTGATCAAGGTCCCTCAGCTGTTCAGGACCGTGCAAATACTAAGGCTACGGCCGTAGAGCCAAGATGCAGCATGCTCACACATCCAGTATGTCGCGATCTACCAGTTCTGAGTGATCGAGCAGAAATTGCCGGCGGCGAGCGACGTCGGTTCCCATGAGCGTTTCGAAAAGGTCGCCTGCGTCAATGAGGGCCTTGGCGTCATCCATAGTGATTCGTCTTAGGATTCGAGTCTCTGCATCAAGGCAGGTCACGGCGAGTTCCTCGACGTCCATCTCTCCGAGACCTTTGAACCGTACCCATTGCAGGTTCTCCGCTTTTCTATTGCCGCTACTCAACTCTGTTGTCAGGCGGTCTTTGTCTGCATCAGAAAATGCATGCACCACCTTGTCGCCCACCTTGACGGTGTAGAGCGGCGGTTGGGCTGCAAAAACTCGTCCAGCTTCGAGTAGCGGCCGCATGTAGTGATACATCAGGGTCAGTAACAGGCACCTGATGTGACTGCCATCAACATCGGCATCGCACAGAATGATGATCCGGCCATATCTGGCCTGATCCAAGTTGAAGTCCGCACCAGATCCGGCGCCAACGGCAGTAAAGAGCGCCTGCGCTTCGGCATTCTCGATGACTTGTTTGAGCGTTGATTTGCCGGCGTTGACTACCTTGCCGCGAAGTGGCAGCACTGCCATGTACTCGGCATTACGGCCAGCCTTTGCGGGGCCGGCAGCTGAATCCCCCTCGACGATGAGCAACTCGGCGTCAATGCCGTGCCGCCGGCAGTCAGCAAGCTTGTCCGGCATTGCCCCCGAGCTGAGGTTGGCAGCCTTTCGGCGAGCATCAAGCGTGGCCTTGGTGGTCACGCGGTTAATGACGGCCTGGGTGATCTTGTCGCGTAGCGCCGCAATATGAGTTTTCTTTCCGCCGCCCTCAATCCAGTTGGTGAAATTGTCTCGAACGACCTCGTACACGATGCTCTGAATTGCGGGTGTGCCGAGTTCCTGTTTGGTCTGACCTTTGAACTGGGGCTCGGGGAAGGTCACTTTGATTGCAGCGACCATGCCCTCTTGGACGTCGCCTTTCTCGGCGCGGTCCTTGCCCACCTTGGCAAACCGGGCCAGTTTCTTTGTGCCGGCGAGCAGTACGTCGTTCGAGACCTTGGTCATGGCACGCTCAAAACCAGCTATGTGCGTGCCACCCTCAACTGTGGGGATGGTATTGACGAAGCTGCACAGAACGGGCTCGAAGCCTTTGACCCAACGAATCGCAATGTCCACCGTGCAGGTGCGCTCTACGACCTGCATGCGGCCCTCAACTGGAACCTTCTCTTCAAAGGTTCCTTGGCCGTGCAAGGTGATGATCTCGGTAATTGGCTCGCCGATAGACAGCGTTTCTACAAGGTCAGCCAAGCCGCCTTTGGCTACGAACTCTTCGGGCTCTCGTGGTGATGACCCGCGCTTATCGATCAGGCGCACCTTGAGGCCGGGCACCAAGAAGCAGACCTGGGCACAGTGATCCCGAATGATCTCGTATTCGAGTGACAGTCCTGGATCAAAAATGTCCAAGTCGGGCCAGAAGCGAACTCGAGTGCCAGTCCGGCGAGGGGGAATCTTGCGAATGACCTCGAGAGTTGATCCGGGGGTGAATTTGCCAGTCGCCGAGAACTTGCCCGGGAGTTGATTCTCGAAGCTGAGTCGATGCGTAGCCCCATCAAGGTCGACTTCAACGATGAGCTTGGCAGCCAGAGCGTTCACTACCGAGGCACCAACCCCGTGCAAGCCACCCGAAGAGGAGTACGCGCCGGTGCCAAACTTGCCGCCTGCGTGAAGCTCCGTAAAGACCACCTCGAGCGCAGTGCGCTTGCCGTCCTTCTTTCCGATTGGGATACCGCGGCCATTATCGGAAACTTCTACCGAGTTATCTCGATGCAGGGTGACTTCGATCAGGTTGGCAAAGCCTGCTGCTGCCTCATCTACTGAATTGTCAATAAGTTCCCACACCAAGTGATGTAGGCCCTCGGGGCCGGTGCCGCCGATGTACATGCCTGGGCGTTTGCGGACAGCCTCAAGGCCTTTGAGCAGTTGGATGCTCTTTGCGTCGTAGGCGGCGGGGGTTCGATTGCGTGCGGAGGTTGGGGTGGGCTGTGCCATTTGTACTTAGTCAATCACGGCTAGCTGACAGTCTGAGTTACCAGCGCCCGAAACCCACAGCCAAGAAGCGGCGGCGAGTCGCCTTTGAGACCAGGTCTCTTGCCGTATGGGCAATGGTGAGTGGTTCGGGTGAGGCGTCTGCTTTAGAGGGTGCTTCTTCGGTTCCCACCACAAGCAGCAGGTCCTGCTCGGTCCCGACATAGGCCCAGTCCAGACGCTTTTCGGTACGGAACTTCGTGATGCGCAGCCCCGCTGTTGCACGCCCCTTGGTGGGAATCTCGGATGCACTGGTCACCTTGGCAGTTTGTGAATCCGTAACCGTCAGCAGAATTGATTCCTCATCAACAGCGCCTGCACCGACCACGGTGGCGCCGTCAGACAGCTTCATCCCGCTGACTCCGGCCGCCCCTCGGCCTTGGACTGAAACGGCATCCGCTTCGCATCGCATGGCTTGAGCGTTCGAGGCAATCACAGCGACGTCTTGGCCATCGGGGGCTGAGAAGGCAGCCACTATGGAGTCTCCTGGTTTGAGTTTGATTGCAGTCTTGCCGGCAGGAGTTCCGACGAGTTCCTCGACGCTGATCCGTTTCATCATTCCTTGAGCAGTGACAAGCATGAGAGGTGGCGGAACATCGCCGCCACCTCCGCCGGCGGCGACAGCGGCCGTGACCAGAATCCGAATGCTCTCGCCTTTGTCGAGTGCGAACAGTTCGCTGAGAGCGGTGCCTCGACTGCGTCCTGTGACTTCTCCGATGGCTTCCACGCTGCTCGGAAAGACTCGGCCCCTAGTAGTGAGTCCCCAGATCTGAGAGTGCGTGGTGGTGCCAACGCGTTGGATCAGAACATCGTGGCGGCCGAAGGTGGCTGGCTTGGGCCCATCTACAGGCTCTCGGCCGATCATTCCTGATTGCGATAATGACACCACGCAGGCCTCTTCGACCCTGGCAGCGGCAACCTCGGCTGCTACGTCTTCAAGGGAGACGTCTTCAAGTTGTTCGGGGCTGATAATTCGGGAGCGCCGTGGGGAATCGAAGCACTCCACCATCTCTTCAAGTTCCTTCAACACAATGGTGCGTTGGCGCTGCTCAGAGGACAGGATCTTGTTGTAGTCCTCGATTTGGCCGCGTAGCTCGCTTGCCTCGGTCTCGAGTTCGAGCTTGGCTAAGGCCGTCAGGCGGCGTAGCTGCATATCCAAGATGTGAACTGCCTGCACGTCAGACAAGTTGAGCTGCTCAATCAGGCGAGAGCGGGCTTCCCCGACATCTTGGGAGGAGCGAATAATCGACACCACTAGATCGATTGCATCAAGCGCAAGCAGCAGGCCCTCGAGTAGATGGAGCCGGCGTTCTGCTTTGTCGAGCCTGAATTGGGTTCGGCGCCGCACAACGTCAAGGCGATGTTCAATGTAGTGATGGCATAACTCGTAGAGTCCGACAGTGGTCGGGTTGCCATCGATCAGCACCACGTTATTTACCCCGAAGGTCTCTTCGAGGGGAGTCTGGCGGAACAGGTCTGTCAGCACACCGCGAGCATTCGCACCGGGCCGCAGTTCAACCTCTAGGCGCAGACCAGTCTTGCGATCCGATAGGTCTTTGATGTCGGTCACCATCGGAAGCTTCTCTGCTCGCATGAGTTCGCGAACCCGAGCCACGACCCGCTCGGGGCCGACCTGATAGGGCAACTCGGTGACGATGAGCCCCTGACGGGCCCGAGTCAGATTGACGATCTCGACTTTTGCTCGGATACGGAAACTGCCACGGCCCGTCTCGAGAGCATCTCGGATGCTGTCATCGATGATGATGCCGCCGGAGGGAAAATCGGGACCCGGAAGCACCTGCATGAGTTCTTCGATTGTCGGCCTTGGCCTGCGTTTGGTCATCACCAACTTGATGGCTTCGGCTACCTCACCCAAGTTGTGACTCGCCATATTCGTTGCCATGCCCACAGCAATGCCAGTAGTGCCGTTGACCAACAGATTTGGCAGCCGTGCTGGAAGGTATAGGGGCTCTTCGTTCTCGCCATCAAAGGTGGCGCGCATCTCGACAGTGTCCTCGTCGATTTCGCTGAGCATCTCCATTGCGGCCTGCGTCAGGCGACATTCGGTATAGCGATGCGCAGCCGGTGGATCATCCAGGCTGCCGAAGTTTCCGTGTGGATCAATCAGGGTGATATTGCGACTGAAGTCCTGGCCCATTTTGGTGAGGGCATCGTAAATAGAGCCATCGCCGTGAGGGTGATACTTGCCCATGGTGTCGCCGACCACGCCGGCACATTTTCGGTGTGGTCGGTCTGGGCGAAGGCCGTTGTTCGCCATTGAATGCAAAATCCGGCGTTGCACGGGCTTGAGGCCATCGCGAATATCTGGGATGGCGCGAGCAGTGATGACCGAGAGGGAATAGGCGAGGTAGGAGTTCTCCATCTCGTCTGTGACGGGCACATCAATAACTTCTCGGGCAAAGCTCCCGAATAACTCTTCTTGGCGAGGCATTGGCCCATTCTTCCAGTGCCGAGAGACAGTCGGGTGACAGGCCGGATCGTTGGGCCTTTCGATTGAGCGAGTTCTGGGTGGACTGACATCTCATAGGTCATGCATGCTTGTGTATGACTGATACACCGTGGTTAGGCGATGCATGCTCATTAGTGGACGCGTTTCGCGCTGGAGAACGCTCCCCGAAAGAGGAACTGCAGGCAACCTACGACGCGATTGATCGCAGCGATCTGAACTGCTTTTCTCATATCGACCCCGAGCGCGCTCTGCAGGCAGCGGCTTCGGCGGACCTGACTCGGCCCTTTGGCGGGGTTCCCACCGGAATCAAGGAACTCGACCAAGTGAAGGGGTGGCCCGACACGGGCGCCTCGCTGGTATTCAAGGATCGAATTGCGTCAGCGGATAGCGAACTGGTCCGCAGATTTGTAGAGGATGGCGGTGCAGTGCCGGTGGGTCTGACCACTGCCTCAGAGTTCGGTGGCCTCAACGTGAGCGTCACCAAGCTCAATGGCATCGCTCATAACCCGTGGCAGCACGGAAAGACTGCGGGCGGCTCCTCGGGTGGAAGTGCAGCCGCTGTGGCTGGGGGACTTGTCAGCATTGCCTCGGGCGGCGATGGCGGAGGATCGATTCGCATCCCCGCTGGTTACTGCGGCCTTCTTGGAATGAAGGGCACCTACGGGAGAATCTCTCGAGGACCGCATGCCTACTTCCGTCCCGGCACTGTGGTGGTCGGCAGCCTTGCTCGCTCGGTTCGAGATGCAGCGCGCTTTTATGACGTCTGCGCCGGCCTTGACCCGCATGACCCGTCAAGTCTTCCCAATCCAGGGAACTGGGAGAAGCAGCTTGGATCTAACGAGCTGGCTGGGCGCAGAGTTGCTGTGCTTCCCTCGATTGCCGGAGTTGCTTTGGAGCCCGGGGTCGAGGACCACCTCCGGAAACAGGCCTCTGAACTGATTGCCTCAGCTGGCATGGTCGAGGTGGATATCTCGCTTGAACTCCCCAACTTGGCGGCCCAGTGGGCGATGGGAAATCTTTCTACCTTGCTGGCCGAGTTTGGTCCCCTGTGGCCAAAGTGCGCTCCGCTGCTCACCGACGAGATCGCCATGGGAACCATCCTGGCTCAGGCCATGTACAACTTGAATCTGGCTGCAGTTGCCGAGCAGCAGAGGATTGAAGCAAACGCCGCTATGGCAGGGGCCTTTGAGAAGGTGGATTACATCATCTCGAGTACCAACCCCGGCCCAGCGTTTGCAGCCGATGCAACTACCTCGAGTCCTACTGACAATTTCTTGGATCAGGCAAAGTCATCCTCCGCTGCACGCGTAGCGTTCAAGGGCCTGATGGCAAGTCTGCGAGTCTTGAATGCTGGCTTCCCAAGAATGTCGAACTCGCTTATTGAGGCAGTGGTGGACAAAGTCCCAGACTTAGTCACCATGGGTGGACTCACCATCATCTCGAACATTTACGGAAATCCGGCAGTGTCGATTCCGGTCGGTACGGTAAATGACCTACCGGTCGGCATGCAGGTGTTAGCCCGTCACCATCGAGATGCGGAACTCTTTGATGTTGCCCTGCACGTGGAACGAGAGAATCCGTGGCCGCTGGTTGCACCAGCAGTGAGTTCTGGCTCTGGCTCGCTCACTGACTCCGTCACTGCAGCCGTCTAGGCAGGCCCTTTACAGGCTCAATTTTTTAGAGGCACAGTTCGTTACAGGCCTAGTTCGTTACAAGCCCGATTCGTTACAAGCCTAAGAGTTCAACAAGTCCGTGTTCATGGCCAGCCGTGTAGCCGCCATCCACTGCTACTGCCTGCCCTGTCATGAACGAAGCATCATGGGACAGCAGGAATGCAGCGACAGCAGCAATCTCGGAGGGCTGTCCGAAGCGACGAACCATGTGAGCCCTACGGAAGGAGTCACGGACCGCTTCCATGCCAGGCATATTAAAGACTTCGTCCGTCATAGGAGTCTCGATAAACCCGGGACAGACGGCATTCGCCCGAATGCTCTGGCCGCCGTAGTCAATCGCTAGGTTCTTGGTGAGCAGCACGACCCCACCTTTGGAAGCGTTATAAGCGCTGCCACCTGTGGTTCCTTCAAGGCCCTCAACGCTTGAGACTGTCACGATGGAACCGCGACTGCTGTGGCCTGCGGGATCTGTCAGCGGTTCCTGCGCAAGCATTGCCTTCAGCACAAACTTGCATGCGATATAGGTGCCAGTCAGATTGATGGAAATGATCCGATCCCATTCCTCCTGAGGAAGGTCATGAACGGCTCCGCCTCCGGCTACTCCGGCAGCAGTCATGAGCCCATCGATGCGTCCGAACTTTTGAACCGTCGCAGCTACTGCGGCTTCAACTGCGACAGCATCACGAACGTCCACCGAGAGAAACTCGAAGCGACCATCGTGACCAGAAAGTTCACTCGTCGGTTCTTGGATATCAATGCCAAAAACGCATGCTCCATCAGCGAGCAGGCGCTCCACGGTGGCAAAGCCAATTCCTGAAGCAGCTCCGGTCACGAGCACGGTCTGACCTTCAAAACGATTCATTGTGCAGTACTCCTATTAGGCGGGAAGAATAAGTTCGGCTGCTTGACGCAGTTCGTCGGTGGAGCCGGCATGAACCAAAATCTCGGTAACGGCCGACTCTTTCCAAGCGGCAACGCGATCCGCAATGCGTGCGGGTGTACCCACAAGTGAAATCTCGTCTGCAAATGACACAGGAACTTCACCGATTGCCTGATCAGCCTTGCCGTCAAAGAACAAGTCTTGGATCTTCTCGGCCTGCTTGCCGAGGCCCATTCGAGCAGCAAGTTTCGTGTGATAATTCTGCCCCTTTGCGCCCATCCCGCCAATGTAAAAGGCCAGCATCGCTCGGGTCCCGCCGAGGGCTGCCTCGATGGTTTCCGGGCGATCGTCGGGGGTCACGATGAATGCCGAGAGTGCTGCAACCTCAAAGTCATCTGCTGCAGACTCGAGCTGGTCGGAGTAGACCTCTTGGCGGTACGGGGAGTAGTACAGCGGCAACCAGCCATCGGCAATCTCGGCAGTTTGAGTGACGTTCTTGGGGCCTTCCGCTCCGAGGTAAATCGGGATTCTGCGACGCAGTGGATGCACGATGGACTTGAGGGGCTTGCCGAGACCGATGCTGCCCTCACCTGAGTAGGGATGCTGATGAAACTCGCCCTGATAATTGAGCGGTTCCTCGCGTGCCATCACCTGTCGAATGATCTCTACGTATTCGCGAGTTCGAGCGAGTGGCTTACTCGAGGGCCTTCCGTACCACCCTTCGACCACCTGCGGCCCTGAGACCCCAAGGCCAAGCATGAAGCGACCATTCGACAGATAGTCCATGGTGATGGCCGACATGGCAGTAGCCGTTGGCGTGCGTGCGGCAAGTTGCATCACGGATGTCCCAAGCCGGATGCGGTCAGTCTTGGCCGCTAAGAACGCAAGGGGTGTCAGGGCATCGGAACCCCAGGCTTCCGCTGTCCACACCGAGGTGAAGCCCAAGCGTTCGGCCTCAACGGCACGTTCCACCCAATCGGGCGAGGGCATTTGCCCCCAATATCCGAGCTGAAGTCCGAGTTGCATGTGATCTCCTGAAATCTGTATTTCTGGTTCTGGCTGCTTGCTTTCTTGTGCTGCCTACTTGCCCTGGAAGTTTGGCTTGCGCTTTTCTTTGAATGCACGCGGGCCTTCACGGGCATCCTCCGAGCCGAATACGTCCCACCCGTAGGTGAACTCGTGCTCAAGGGCCTCGTCTTGACGCATGCCATTGGTCTCTCGCAGAGTGCGCAGGATTGCCTTTACGGAGAGAGGGCCGTTCTCGCAGATTTGCTGGCCAATTTCGATGGCCTTTGCGAGGGCTTCGCCATCCTCAACCACATAGCCAATCAAGCCAATCTGCAACGCCTCTTCGGCGGAGATATGGCGGCCGGTGAGCAACAGATCACACGCAATGGTGTACGGAATTTGCCGAGGAATACGAACCACGGACCCGCCCATTGGGTAGAGCGACCATTTCACTTCGGAGATACCAAACTTGGTTGAGCGGCCAGCCACACGAATCTCGGTGGCTCCGAGTAGTTCGGTTCCGCCAGCAATTGCTGCACCTTCGGCGGCCAGAATGATCGGAACA
The DNA here is from genome assembly GCA_001025035.1 of Actinobacteria bacterium IMCC26207. Classification (GTDB taxonomy): domain Bacteria; phylum Actinomycetota; class Acidimicrobiia; order Acidimicrobiales; family Microtrichaceae; genus IMCC26207. The sequence continues at coordinate 571,870 of LCZK01000009.1, read as the reverse complement.
TCTGGCTGCCAGGATCGCAAGAGCGCTTTCCATGGCAAGTCCGGGTCAGCGGCTAGCCGAGCCGGAACATCAATCTCTCCTGGGGCGACATCGCCCTGATGTCCGCCCGCCATCTCTTTCAGATCGGCTCCAGAGCAGAAATCTCCACCAGCACCAGTCAGCACGATGGCCCGAATGTCAGGATTCGTATCGGCCTCGATAAATGCGTCGAGCATCCGAACCAGCATCTCGCCATTGATGGCGTTCTTTCGCTCCGGCCGGTTCAGCGTGACGATCAACAGGTGTCCTTGGCGTTCGGTCAGAACTGCTGCTTCGTTCTCTGCTGCGCTTCCTGAACTGCTGGCTGAATTGCTGGCTGAATTGCTGGCTGAACTGCTGTCTGAATTGCTCGGTGTGGTCACGGTACTCCCTCGTGATCGGTGCTCGATTAATTATGTGCAGGCACCATAGAGCAGAACAAGAACGTGTTCTCATTTTGGCTGGTTCAGTCTGGGAAGACTGGCCTAATCAGTCTGGGAAGACTGTGCTGGTTCAGTCTGGGAAGACTGTGCTGGTTCAGTCTGGGAAGACTGTGCTGGTTCAGTCTGGGAAGACTGTGCTGGTTCAGTCTGGGAAGACTGTGCTGGTTCAGTCTGGGAAGACTGTGCCTGTCTGGGCGCGGAGTTCTTCGGCCGCCTCGGGGAAGACGTTGCTCAGCAGAAACGGATCAGTGATCATTGCGTAGTCCGGGGCGAGTTCCTTGGTGTAGCGCTCGATATAGAGAAGTTGCTTACCAACCAACATCAGTTCCTGCGGTGGAGTTCCGCCGAACTCCTTCATGAGCACAACGCTCGAGGTAATCAAGTCCCCGAGACTGACCGATGCCATGCCCGAGTCCAGCAGCGGGCCCAGAATCATGCCGATGCGCTCTCCGATTTCCTCATCGGTGCCCATATCAGCAGGGAACACCCCGACCCGACGGTAGGCCTGCGCTATACGAAGAAATTCCCGATCGAATACGCAGGTGAAATACAGGTCGCGCACAACCTCTCGCCACTCGCTATCGAGTTCTCCCATGATTCCAAAGTCCAAGAAGCATGCCCGACCATCCTCGAGCAACCAGATGTTTCCAGCATGCATATCGCCATGGAAGGGGCCATGAACCAGAACGGCCTCGACCCAGACTTTGGCCCCTCTGCGCAGCAGCAATTCCCCATCCACTCCACGCGCTTCGATTTCTTCGAATTGATCCATGGGAATCCCACGAACGCGTTCCATGCAGATGGTCCTTGGCCCGCAGTAATCCCAGTACACCTCGGGCGCAGTAATCCAAGTGTTGTCGCCGAATGCCCCGATCTTGTCTCGAAAGCGTTGCTGATTCCAGGCTTCAAGTACGGGGTTGAGTTCCTGGGCGGTTAGGGCTGATACGTCGGCCACCATGCCCAATAAGTTGGCACTTCTTCCCCAACTGCTTCGCTGGCCGAGCCGCGCAATTGCTTGGAGTACCCGCAGGTCAGTAGTCATCTGCTGGCGCAGATTCGGGCGCTGAACTTTGACCACAGCCTCACGTCCATCAAGCAGCGTGCAGGCGTGAACTTGTCCGATGGAGGCCGCCGAGAGCGGTTCGTCCTCGAATGAGTTGAAGAGCTCGTGCAGCGGCCGGCCTAGGTCCTCGGACACAGTCAGTCGAACGAGTTCGGAACTAAAAGCCGGAACCTCGTCAAGGCATCTTCGCGCAGGCCCCGTGAGCCAAACGGGAAAGATCCCAGGGGAGGAGGCAATGATCTGACCGAGCTTGACGAAGGTCGGCCCGAGGCGCATGAATGCATCGATGAGCCCGTTAGCGGCTGCGTCAGCAAAGCTTGAGTATGAAGAGGTAAAGCGCCGTGGTAATGCCAGCAGGGTGCACCAGATGCAGACCAGGCCTACCGTGATGACTCGCCTGAGTTCGGCGAATCCAAACTTGTCGAGATCAGGCTCAGTCGTAGCAAGGTCCCGTGGCCTTGGCCCAGTTGCTAGCGGTCCCCCTTCAAAAGTGCTCACAAGTCAGGCAGGCCTAACCCCAGAGTCTGTGAGATCATCCCGCCATCAATTTCGAGCAGCTTGCCTGTCATGTAGGCACCGGCAGGTGAACAGAGGTAGAGCACCCCAGCCGAGATGTCTTCTGGCGTTCCTAGTCGTTTCAGGGGAGTGGCCTCTTCCATGAGGCGGCGAATGTTGTCGTCAGTGAGCACGGTCTCGAGGGCCGAGGTTTGCACCGAGCCCACTGCAATGCCGTTGACACGAATTCGAGGGGACAAGTCAGTGGCAAGTTCTTTGGTCAAATGGGTCAGAGCAGCTTTGGCTGTGCCGTAGGCAGAAAATCCCCGGTCAGGCATCCGCCCAGCTGCCGATGAAATGTTGACCACTGCCCCGCCACCCCGAGCAAGCATGGCGGGAACTGCTTGTTTGGTCATCTCAAACGCAGTGGTGACATTGAAGGTGAATGCTCGCTCAAACGATCTCATGGATGTGTCCAAGAATGCCTTCGGAGCCGAACCTCCGGCATTGTTGACCAGCAGGTCCAATCCGCCAAGGTTCTCAACGGCGCAGGTCACCAGCTCTCCTAATCGATCGAGCTCCATCATGTCGAACACCACTGGTTCGGCACGGCGGCCCATCTGACGTATCTCTTCAGCAACCTCTTCGAGTTGGTCGGGAGTACGAGCAGCGAGGACCACATCGGCCCCAGCCTCTGCGAGGGCAATTGCTGATGCTCTCCCGATGCCACGACCGGCGCCAGTGACGAGTGCAACTTTTCCGTCCACTCTGAACTGATCGAGAATGCTCATGCTTGTGTTCCTCCTTCGGTGATTGTTCGGGACTCGATTGGGGACCCGAGCAAGGTAAGTGAATAGGTCACCGTGGCATGCGCCACCGGTTTTTGCAGATCTTCGGCTTGGCCGCCATCAGAAAAGACCGAGACTTCAATCACAGCCAAGTTTCTGCCGATCTTGAGTGGTCGAGCATCAGTGACTAGGTCAACGAGTCGGGGTCTGCGTAGAAAATTGATATTCAAATTGCTCGTCACTGCCAGTGCTGCCGGGCCGATGCGAGAGAGCAAAGCCATATAGGCAACGCCATCAGCCATGGCCATCAAGGTGGGGCCCGAAACTGTTCCGCCGGGACGAGATTGCGCTTGTGTTGTGGGCTGGCGAACTCGAATCCCGTCGAGATCCACTCGCTCAATTGTCCAGTTCAGTGGCTGACCAAATGCTTGGGCCATGAACGCATCAAGCGCCGGGGCATCCATCAGGATCTGGGTATCTGGAGGGGGCGTGTCTGATGTGGGGGTCTCTGGTGTGGGCGTATCTAGAGGGGGAGTCACAGTGCGGAGTTTGCCGCAGTTGGGGATTTCAGATGGCGCACCACTTTGGCTGGCGATCCCACTGCTACTGAGTTTGAGGGCAGATCTGTACAGACCACGGAGTTCGCCCCGACGGCAACGTGGTCGCCAATGGTTACTCCCGGCAGCACGACGACTCCCGTTCCTAGCCAGGACCCATCTCCAATTCGTACTTCTCTAGCTGGTTCCATGAGCAGACCAATGGGAGTATCGGGATCACTCGAATCGTGGCTGGCATCAGTGATGTACACGCCCGGGCCGAACCACACGTCGTCACCAATCACAACGCTCTTATGGCAGACGATGGAAAGGCCGCGTGCACCCCATACCCGTGATCCAATCCGCAAGAGTGGTTCGGTGGGAGTCGGAGTTGTTTCGGGGTCTCCTTCGGGCCACACAGCCAAGGTTGCTCCTGCTGCAATCAGGGTGTCGTTTCCAATCGAGATGTGCTGCGGTTGTAACAAAATTGAATAGGGCTGTTCGATGATGCTGCCGCTGCCGAAGGAGCCAAACCCAAACTTTTCTTGGTCTTGTGATCCAACGTAAGCCCAACGCAATGTCACTCGAGAGAACTCCACAACAGCAGTCGCGGCGTTGTGCATGAGCGGATGAACAAGGTTGATTCGGAGCGAATTCAGCCCTGATTTGCCGGGAAGGGCGAAGGGAAGCGTGGGGAACTGCACGCGGAGACGGTACTCGCAGTCGCAGACTTCATGCCTGTTCGAAGCAGAGTGGTTACTGTTCGGTCCTTATGACGCTCCCTATAACGAAGCTTGGTGACGGACTTCCTCTTCCCTTGAGTGCAGAGGATCTGACTGCAGATTGGTTGACGTTTGCCCTTGCGGAACACACTGGTGGAGCACGCGTTACTGCTGTGCATGCAGAGCCGATCGGTACTGGTCAGGTGGCAGAAACCAGACGTCTCTCGCTCAGTTGGGAGTCTGCAGATGCTGGCCCGGCAGTGATTGTCGCAAAGGTGCCGAGTACAAACCCGGTCAGCCTGACTGCCGCCAAGACCATGCGCAACTATGAACTCGAAGTGATTTTCTACCGGGATCTTGCTGGCACGGTTGATGTGAATTGCCCACAGTGTTTCTTTGCTGGCCACGATCTGCAGTCAGACGCGTTTGCCCTACTCCTTGCGGATCAGGCTCCAGCCGCTCAAGGTGATCAGCTCGGTGGCTGTAGCCCCGAGCAGGCAGCACTTGGGGTGACGGAGCTAGTGGGGCTGCACGCTCCGCGTTGGAATGATGTCAGCCTTGAGGAACTTGATCTGGCTTGGCTGAATCGTGGCGGCACGGCGGGTGCCGGTTTTGCGCAGCTAGTGGCGGGGCTGTTTCCAGCATTTCTTGAGCGTTACGCGGATCGACTCAGTCCTGAACTGTCACAGACTGTGCGTTGGCTCGGCGAGAATCTGACGCCGTATTTGTCGAATCGTCCCGGGCCACGGACGTTGACTCATAACGATTTCCGACTCGACAATTTGTTGTTTGGTGCTGATCGAGTGGCGGTTGTTGATTTTCAGACTGTGAGCTACGGCTACCCACTAGCTGACCTTGCTTATTTTGTTGGGGGAAGCCTGCTCGACGAGGCCCGAGCGATGCACGAACAAGCTTTGGTGCAGCAGTACCACCAAGGCCTGATTGCTCGCGGAATCGAGTTGGCTTGGAATGATTGCTGGGACTGGTACCGCCGCTATGCCTTTGAAGGGTTGCTGATGGCAGTGATGGCTTCGATGGGAGTGGAACGAACCGAACGCGGGGATGAGATGTTTATGGTTATGGCGCAGCGAAGTAGCACGCATGCGAGTGAACTCAAATCTGCTGATCTGATCTGATCTGAGCCGTGCTGTGCTGGGCGAGCCAGTTTCAATCTTTGGGGGAATCCGCAATCTTTCGGGATTCGTGTTCCGCCCACTTGAAGACTCCCTGAGACATCAGTGACCGTTCGAGTCCAGCGCGAGTGCCGAACACTTCAGCACGGACTGCATGGATTCCAGGATCTGCGGGAGCAGCCAGAGCGGCGAGTTCGGCCAGATGCCCGGCGAGCCGGTGCTCACCAGCAGCACTCAGTTCGGCCGCACGTGTTGCAAGCACCGATGCGCCACCGGCAAGGTCAGCAATCTCTTGGGCAAGCGCTGCCTCGGGGGCTGGCTTGAGGGTGGCGGGGTTGCCGTCATACCAACCGCCGTACAAGCGCCACAGGTTATGAACCACAAATTCCGGGTCGTCGTACGTGGGCTGCAACCATGGACGGTCGGTCAGGTGCGCAGGCGGAGTCACCGTGTGAATGAGTTCATCTAGGCGCGCCCCGGCATTCATCAACTCAAGGGTCTGTGTGCACAGCGACTCCAGAAACTCTGCCGTCTCGGTGAGCACCACACGGATCTGCTCCACTCCCGCAATCGGAAGGCCGTGACCGGGCAAAAGAAGTTCAGCATTCAAGCTTGCCATTTTCCGCAATGCGGCAGCCCACTCGACCGGATACCGCTGAACCTTCTGAGGGTTCCCGCAGTTGGGCGCTACCCAAATAAACAAGTCTCCCGTACAGAGAACGCGCCGCTCAGGCGACCACACCCAAGTGGCATCATCGGTTTCACCCTTGTCGTGAAAGAGTTCCAAGTTCTCGCCGCCGAACGGCAGGCTGAACTGCTCCACATAGGTTTGATCGGGGTAGCGAAACTCGGTTGGGAACAGCGGCGCACCAAGTTGAAACTGTCTCTGATTGATGATGCCGTTGTAGCCGCTGGTGAGGGAATAGCGGTCAAATCGAAGCGGAAGGTTTTCATGCGCAATCACCCTGACGGGGCCGGCATCGGCCTCTGCTTCGAACTCGCCGACGCCACCCACATGATCAACGTGGCCATGGGTAAACACCACGGCCGAGAGGGGAGCTTGAGTCCAGTCTCGAATCGCTGAATGCACCGCTGTTGCATGAAACGGCGATGCAGCATCCACGAGTACGAGTTCGCTGGAATCTCCGCCTGCGCTTTCGGCATCAGCCCGAAGCGCAACCACGTTTGCGAAGCTCTCAACGAACCCGATTCCGTCCGCTACTTCAGTGAGTTCCGTTCTCCCCAGAATCGACACAGGTGGCCGATCCTTCATCGAGAGTTCGCCGCTCAGTAGGCGGCTCGACAGACTAAGCAGGTCTTCGGGCATGCCCTCGACTCTAGAGGGCAGCGGGTTGATCGAGCAGCCCGCCAAGGTGAGACCGCAGATCGCCCACTGTGCGAGACCGTACCTGAGCTCGTGTTACAAACCGGTGAGCAGTGTGTTCGTAGGTGAACCCAATGCCGCCGTGATTCTGCACGTTGATCTGCGAATTCTCAATTGCGGCATTCGTTGCAACTACGCGTGCAGCATGAGCGTGAAAAGCAGCATCGGGAAGGCCGTCGAGAACTGCAATCGCGCTGTAGCGAACAAGTGAGTTGGCTGCGTCAGCGCGCACCGCCATATCTGCACAGCGATGCTTCACCGCTTGGAATGAGCCAATCGGAGTTCCAAACTGTTCGCGGTCCTTGGCGTACTGCGTTGACTGCTGCGCAGTCGCAGTTGCAATTCCCGCGAGTTCGGCTGCAATGAGCACCGTGGCTCGAAGTTGAAGCCCCGAGGCATCATCTTGGTAACACAGGGCCGGTACCTGCGAAACGGTTCCAATAGCAGTGGGAACTAGGCGATCAAGCGAGGCAAGAGGCTCGGCAACTAGGTCTGATGCGGCCACGATGGCGGCGCTGCCACCTACGAGTACCAAGACCAAATCTGCTCCACCAAAGTCGGTGACGCGGAAGGTACCCGAGACTGTTGCACCAGCAACTGCAGCAGTATCTCCGTGAGGCTCGGCAAGTGCCACTAATTGGGTTCCCGCCAAGATCTGCGCGGCGAGATCAGTAGCTCCGACCATGGCCGCTAGACGGGCAGCTAACACGGTTGGTAGGAACGGCCCGGGGGCTGCGTGGGTGCCAATCTCGGCAAAGAGCAAGGCTTCCTCGGCCAAGGTGTAACCGACTCCGCCAAGGGCCTCTGGTAGCCCCAATCCGAACCAGCCAAGCTCGGCGCATTGTTTCCAAAGCGTCGAATCCACCACCGAGTTAGCGCCATCGAGTTCGGCTAGCGCATGCAGGTCGAAGTTGCGTTCGAGTTGGCTGCGAACCGTGTTGATGATTTCGTCTTGTTCTTCGGTTGGTAAGAGATCCATCTTGTGCTCCTCAGGCCCGCGGCAGGCCGAGCACACGCTCGCCCACGATGTTGCGTTGAATATCGCTTGTGCCGCCACCGATTGTGTAGGCAAAGGACTGCAGATAGGGGCCTGTCCAAACGCCTTCTCCGTCAACCTCGGTGAGCCGAAGTGCATCGGCTCCGATGATGTCGAGTGCGAGTTGGTACACGCGCTGATGAAGTTCTCCGTGGAAGAGCCGCACGATTGAGCCTTCTGGTCCTGGAGTGTCCGTTCGAGCATTGCGAGAGATCCCAGTGATGGTCATTGCTCGCAAGGCGGCCACTTCTGCTCGAGCAAGCGAAAGCCTGCGGGCGAGTTCGTCATCTTGTATTGCGGGACGTTTGCCGTCCGGACCAACTCGGATTTTGGCCTCGTCGATGAGCCGTTCCACTGTTGCTGCAAGCTCTACCTGATCGGCCATGAACGCAGTGCCGCGCTCAAATCCCAAGGTGGACATTGCAGTGCGCCAGCCGTTATGAAGCCCTCCCACCACATTGCTCATCGGGATGCGAACCTCGTCATAAAAGACTTCGCAAAAATCTGTGACGTGACTCATGGTGCGAATCTCACGGATCTCAATCCCGGGCGAGTTCATATCGCATACCACCCAGGTAATGCCCTTATGTTTCGGAGCGGTCGGGTCGGTACGAACTAATAGTTCTTGCACATCTGCGACATGGGCATAGCTGGTCCAAGTCTTTTGACCAGTCACGACGAGCTCGTCTCCGTCGATCTCTGCCTTGGTGCTCAAGCTGGCTAGGTCGGAGCCCGAGCCTGGCTCAGAAAAACCTTGGCACCAGACGGCTTCACCCTTCAGGATCTGAGGAAGGTAGGTAGAGCGCTGCTCCTCGTTGCCATTCACGATGATGGTTGGCCCGCCGTGCAGATTGCCCACGAACGTGCAGGAGTTGTTCAGAGTGAACGGTGGGTTTGCCTTGGCAAACTCCTCGTACCAAATCATCTGCTGGATATCAGTTAGGCCACGCCCGCCGTACTCGGTGGGCCAGTTGATGCCAGCCCAGCCACCGTCAAAGAGGGTTCGTTGCCAGGCTAAATCGAATGCCCGCATCTCTTGGCCCTCTGGGGGCCGAGCTTCTGTGGGCAGGTTCTCACGCAACCAGGTGCTGGCTTCCTCGCGGAATGCCAACTCCTCGGCGGTCAAGTCGAGGTTCATGATGTGCAAGCTAGTCGCGTACCTGACGACCCGTCAGATCACCTCAGGGCTTAGCTCTTTGTGCTGGTGATCTCGCAGGTGACTTGTTGCACTGAGTCACCGGCTTTCCCGGTGCCTTCCCAGTTGCCGTTCCCAGTGCTTCTGATTTCTGTCACTTTGTCTGAAGCAACCAAGTCCTTGGTGGTGACCTCTATGAACTTGACCACTAGTGAGGTGGAGTCCGATGCGCCGGTGTAGGAACCAGTAGCAGTGAGCGAGCCGTCGGCCTCGATCTGGCAGGTGCGAACCGTCAGTGCGAGCTCTGGCCCGGAGTTGAGCACGGTAGCAACGCCGACAAAGGCGGCTCCTGCGACTAGGGCCAGAATCACGAGCAGGCCAATGATGAGTCCGGCACGAGACTTCTTTGGCTCAGCAGTAGCAGGCTGAGCGGCAAACCCTGGCGTTGTAGGAACTGCTGCTGACCCCAGCGTGGACTCTCCCCAAGCTGTTGGAGGTGCACTCGGTGGGCCTGTGGGTGCTGGGTTGTAGGGGGGAGGTACCGGTGGTGGCGTGAATTGTCCTGTTGGATCATCGCTCATGGTGTGTCCTCCTCGGGTTCGTGAACCTGGTGCTGCTGCTTTGCAGATCCCTTTCTACTCTAATGAGGCTGCAGCAAAATCCGGCGGGGCCTTCGTTCATAAGAAGTTCATAGATTTGGCAGCTTGCATGCCGCGCGGAGGGCAGTTCCGAGAGGTACCGTCGACTGATCGACACTCGCACCTATGTCCTCGACACTTCAGTGCTGCTAGCGGACCCTGCAGCGCTGGAAAAGTTTGAAGAGCACGAAGTGGTTGTTCCGCTCGTGGTCCTCATGGAGCTGGAGGCCAAGCGCCTCCACCCCGAGCTGGGCTGGTCCGCCCGGGAAGCCCTGAGGTACTTAGAACGCTTGCGCATCGAACACGGAACGCTGACTGAGCCGATTCCAGTGAATGATGTTGGCGGCACGGTTCGCGTGGAACTCAACCATGTCGATACCTCGAGCTTGCCTGCAGCTTTTTCAAGCTCCGAAAATGACCACAGAATCCTTGCCGTCGGTCGCAACCTGGCTGATAAAGGTCTGCTCGTCACCCTGGTGAGTAAGGACCTTCCCTTGCGCCTGAAGGCCTCTGTTGCAGGTCTCGGCGCAGAGGAGTACCGCAACGAAATCACTGGCGGCGCAGAGGGTTGGTCTGGCCTCGTTGAGCTTGCAACCGAAGCCGAAACCATCGATCGCCTGTACCAAGAGCGCAGTCTGTTCTTGGCCGAGGCTGCCGATCTGCCAACGAACGCGGGACTGGTATTGCGTTCGCCAAGCAGCTCGGCTTTGGCACGTTTGCATAGTGATGGTCGCGCCCATTTGTTAGATGGCGATCGCCACTTGTTTGACGTGCGCGGCCGCTCCGCTGAACAGCGTGTTGCCCTCGACTTGTTGAGCGATGACAGCGTTGGAATCGTCTCACTGGGCGGCCCTGCAGGAACCGGCAAGTCAGTCTTGGCGCTAGCCGCTGGCCTAGAAGCGGTGTTGGAACGTCGAACTCAAAAGAAGGTCATTGTGTTTCGACCGCTTTATGCGGTGGGCGGGCAGGACCTTGGTTTTCTGCCCGGCGATGCTGACGAAAAAATGGGCCCCTGGGCAGCAGCAGTCAACGACGCTTTGGAGTCCATTGCTGGTCCCGAGGTGATTGAAGAAGTGATTGCTCGCAAGCTGCTCGAGGTTTTGCCGCTCACACATATTCGGGGCCGGACCTTGACGGACACGTTTGTGATTGTTGATGAGGCTCAGAACCTAGAGAAGATGGTGTTGCTGACGGCACTCACTCGTCTGGGTGCTGGGAGCCGCGTAGTTCTGACTCACGACGTTGCACAACGAGACAATCTTCATGTGGGTCGATATGACGGTGTGGCATCGGTGGTGTCTACCTTGCGCGGCAACTCGCTATTTGGGCACGTCACGCTGACTCGTTCTGAGCGCAGCCCCGTTGCAGCGCTCGTGACAGAACTACTCGGGTCAAGCTGATCAAACAGGCTCGAGCTGAAGAGCCCGGGTCTGGCAGTTTCAGGTGATACCGAAGGTGACGAGAGCCAGAATCAGCGCGAGGACGCCCACGAAGTCAACCGAGGCAGTCACCACCGGAATTCCGTAGGTGTCGGGGTCGAGCTTGGCTCGCCAAGCGGCGATCGTGCCGTAATAGGCCAACGCAATCACGAAGATCACAGCAATGAGTCCGCCGGCCAGCGAGGATGCCACCATCCAACCCAAACCGGGGCTTGCCTGGCCCAGGAGGGTGCCGATGACGTAGGCGCCGACTCCGTTGAACACAAAAACGGGAAACCCAATGAGCAGGACGAGCAGCGCATCACGGCGTGCTTCTCTGCCTGGGCGCATGACAGGTTCAACAAGACCGAGATGCAAGTTTGTGGCCATGCGGCTCGCAAGGATGCCGCCAAGCGCGCCCGCAGAACTGACAAAGGCAGGGAGCAGAACCAGGAGGGCGGGATACCCGGTGAACAGAGCCATCTGACTCTCAACTGCGATGCCCGCCAAGGTAGACAGCACAAGGGCAATGCTCAGTACGGGCAAGGACTCACGGATGATCTGACGGAACGATGCCAAGTGGGTGCGAAGGCTTGCCAGGATCACGATCAGAGTGAGCAGAATCATGAGCCAGCCGATTGCAGTGGTGAACGATCCGTGGCCCAGAACCTTTGTGGCAAGGAACAGCGCAGGGATGGTGACAACGTCTCCCAGCGTGGAGACCGTGGGTGCCACCAGGTTGTCAAGGTCCCACTCTCTACGCACTGCACCGATGGCGAGCAAGACAGTGGCCGCTAGCACGATCACGCTGGCGATGACGCCGCCGAGAATAGAGATCAGTGCCAAGTCGATCACGCTGATCGTGTTGGCGATACCAAAAGCCACCGAGATGATCTTGGCGAGAAACGCAAGCAACAGCGACAGCATGAAGGTCAGCGACATCGAGGCCAGGACGTTCTGAATGAGTACGGATTCGCGCTTGGTAGAGACGCGAAAGGTACCCGTATGAATAGCAGTCGAGATTCGGTTTCCGACTGCACCAAAGATGTTGCCGCGCAGGCCAATTGCTGCAGGAATCATGACGAGTAACCCAGGGAGCAGTTCCAGGGTGCCGGTAATCGAGCCAAGTACAGCTCCCGCCGCAAAGCTGGTGCAGGAGTTAACTCCGAGCGCTACCAAGCTTTGGCGCGTTGCATCCCCGGTCGGCCCAAGGAGATCTACCAACCGTCGGCGAAACTCCAGGGGACGCGGACTCGGAATGCGGAACCGACTGGCCATGGCTGTTCGAGACAGTGTCAGGGCGACCAAAAAAGGAAGCCGGGCGAGGTGGTTACTCTACCGTTCTTGTGGCCTAGGTCGGTGACTGACTACCTGGCCGAGGTGGGTCGGCTCGATGAATGGTTCCAAACCCGGTGGCCCGCGTATTGGCAAGGCGTGGGTCGCTATGTTCCAGTTTCATGCTGAGTAGGCGTTGCGCGTAGCCCAGAATCCTGCTCGCCAGAGCTGGGTCCTGCGCTGCGTTGTGCAGTTCTTCTGGATCCTCTCGCAGGTCATAAAAAAGTGGCGGTAATCCGCCGGAAAAGTGCACATATTTGGCCTCGTGATCGCGGATCACAGAGATAGCACACTGATCTTGGCGAATACCGAAGATCGACTCGATGATGGTGCTGTTGGGCTCGCGAAAGTCGAATTCAAACTGCACGGCCGATCGCCAGTTCTCTGGTCCAGACGCAGCCAAGGCTGGTTGCTCGAGGAACGGCAGCAGGCTTGCACCATCACAAAAATCAGGTGGGGTCGCTCCAATGAGCTCAAGCAGCGTTGGGAAAATGTCAACATTCTCACTGAAGGCCTCGATCACGCGGCCTGGCTGCTCGATACGGCCAGGTGCCCGGATGATGAGTGGAATCCGATAGCTCTGATCAAAAAATCCCAGCTTCTCGACGAACCAGTGGTCGCCTAGTTGTTCACCGTGATCAGAGGTCAGGATCACGATGGTGTTGTCGGTACAACCGAGTTGGTCGAGGCCGTCGAGTAGCACCCCAACCTGATGGTCGACTTCTGCGATCATGCCGAAGTACGTGGCTTGCAGTTGTCGCTGGTCGAGTTCCTCGGCGGGGGAGGGCACGATGGTGAGGGCTGCAGCCAAGAACGGGTGTTGCTCGGCTTCTTGTTGCATGCTCGGGTGACGCACCACCTCGGGCATGTCGGCTGGGTCGAACATGTCGTTATAGGGCGAGGGGGCAAGGTACGGGGGATGCGGGCGTAGGTACGATAAGTGCGCGCACCAAGGTTGAGTTCCACGGTCTGGTGAAGAGATCCAGTTCAGTGCTGCCTCGGTCAAAAACGCCGATTCGGTTTGCTGCGCCGAATACGTAGAGGGTGGCCAAGTTGCCCCTCGACCCTCGGGAATCGGAACCTCTGCGGGGTCATAAATCTTTCGGTTCTCATCGGGTACCGCAAAGCCCTGATCCGCAAGCCAGTCGATCCACGGATCGATGTTGTCGTCAAGTAGGACACCGACGGAGAATCCATCCATGGGCTGCTCGTAGCTGCATCGCCTGGGATCGTCGGATTCCAACGTGGCTGGGTCAAGCGCAGTGTCGGTGTAGCCAAACAAGGTTGGGTCGTAGCCCGCCCTGCGCAGTTCCCTTGGCAGCATCGGGAGATTGTCTGCCAAGGGTGCGCCGTTGTTCGTTACCCGGTGGTTCATTTGCCAGAGCCCAGTCAGCAGCGATGCGCGGCCGGGAGCGCAAGGGGCGCAGTTGCTGTAGTGGTTTGCAAAGCGCAAGCCTTGTTCGGCGAGTCGGTCAAGGTTGGGGGTTTGCACGTTGGGGTGCCCCGCAGCGGATAGGCATTCGGCCCGGAACTGATCCAATGTGATCAGCAAAATATTGGGCCGGGGCAGATTGTCGGCACTGGTGTTTACGGAATCAGTCACGAACCCATTCTGTCTGAAACAACGGGAACTGTCTGAAACAACGGGAACTGTCTGAAACAACGGGAACTGTCTGAAACCGCGCAGGCCAGGCTCTAGGGGGAGCGAAGCAATAAGAACGGGGTTCTATTCTTCCGCTACGTTGGCGAGTATGCCTATGCCCTCTGGAATTGGAATCATCGACACGATGATGGACCTGCCCTTTGACGATGTTCGTTCCATCTACGAGTTTCTTGCGCCGAACCTCAAGGACACCGCCTCGAAGGAAGAGTTTGAGTTCCCGGCTCAATACATGTTCAAGAAGGTGCCAGGTGCCATGGAGGCTGGCCAGGACCCCGTGGCGCACACTCTGGCGCTCATGGATCATCACGGAATCGAGATGGCCATGATTGGTGCTGGGGGAAAGAACCAACTCAGGGCTCTGAACGAACACCCCAACCGGTTCTTGCCCTCAATTGGCGTTGACCCCAATGAGGGCATGAAGGCCGTGGAGCAGATCGTTAAGGCCTATGAGACCACTGGGCTGCGAGCGCTCGCAGGGTTTCCTGCGGGATACAACCCCCAGGTGCCCATACATGACAAGCGCTGGTATCCGATTTATGCCAAATGCTGCGAGTTGAACATTCCCGTATTTATGTGCACCGGGGTGCCCGGCCCGCGAGTTCCGATGGCCTGTCAGAAGCCTGAGTTGCTTGATGAGGTCTGTTGGTTTTTCCCGGAACTGACCATTGTGATGCGTCACGGTGCTGAGCCATGGGAGGAGCTAGCAGTCAAGCTCATGATTAAGTGGCCGAACCTGTATTACTCGACCTCCGCGTTTGCGCCGAAGTACTACCCCAAAGCAATCATTGACTACGCCAATACTCGTGGTAGCGACAAGGTGATGTACGGGGGCTATTTTCCCATGGGTCTGACCTTGGATCGCATCTTCTCCGAAATGCCAGATGTGCCACTGAAGGATGAAGTCTGGCCAAAATTCTTGCGAGAGAATGCGCGAAAAGTACTCGGTCTGAGCTGAACCGGACGGGGCTGAGACAGACGGCGCTGGCGACTTGTTCAGTCGGCTTGTTCAGTCGGCTAGGTCAGTCGCGAGTTCTGCCACCGTGGCTTCGCTCAATGCGGTGACCTCTAGATAATCGGGGTGATCCACGACGAGTTCCACTGGCCCAGTTGACCAAGCTGCTACTTGCTCGGGGCTGAACTCAAAGCGAATGTAATGAACCGAGGCAGTTACGTCATCTCTGGTGAGCTGTGCCTCGTGGTCCTCGTCAACCACGCAACGCACCTCGTGGCCTGCGAAGCGAAGTAGCAGTGAGCGCTGAATTCCTACCAGTTTTGGCAACCACTCACGCAACTGCTCTTCGCTGGTGAGTTCAAGAAACAGGGTTGCTGAAAGGGTGCTGGGAAGGGGAATGAGCGGGTTGTAGACGTTGAGCTCGGTGGTGATGCCTTCGTCGGACAGGATGTTCTCTGCTCGGGCCATCTCTTGCACCTGAAACAAAATGGTCTCTCGGTTTTCGAACAGCAGCGTTACGAACAGGCCGACACCGATGCGGCGCCGCTTCTTGAGAGTGATGATCTCTGCGCGGAAATCATCCCGGGTGCGCTCGTAGGCACGAAGGTCCGCGATGTCACTCAGTTTTAGCTTGCGCGGGGATAGATCGTCTTGTGGCGATGAGGAACTCACGTATCGCTCTTTCTGCTGGAGGGGGTCGTTGGGGGGTGTGTCTTTTTGGGATGTGAGCGAGTGGGGTGTTGCTTTGGAACTGGTGTTGGGTCAGTCCTCAGGTAGCCCGTAGGAGCGGGCCATCTGACTGAGCGGATGAACCGGTTGAGTGCCAGTCTCGAGGACGATGCCACCGTTGGCGAGTGAGCAGTCGCCTGCTACGGCCTCGGAGTCTGCCTTCTTGATTGCGGCTGCCATTTTGGTGGCAACCTTGCGGCTCGCCTGGAGATTCTCTTCACGTAAGCCCCAGGTGCCATCGATTCCCGAGCATTCGGCCACAACAGTAATTTTGGTGCCAGTCAGCTTAAGAAGGTCACGGCTCTTTAGCCCAACGTTTTGAGCGCGCAGGTGGCATGGGGCGTGATAGGTCGTGGTCTCGGGGATATGTCCTGAGAAGTCAGCATCTAGGCCTTCACCGCCGGCTGCCTTGTCTTCACGGTGAACCTTCATCAGGTACTCGGCTGCATCGAAGGAATGCGCGGCAACGAGTTCTGCATCTGGACCACCGACGTAATCTACGTAGTCCTTCTTCAGGATGTAACCGCAGGTTGGCTGAGGTACCACAACCGCCGGGTTGCCTCCGCGGCGTTGTTCAGAGCGAATCCAACTGGCAAGAATCTTGATGTTGGTGCGGGCATTCTTGACGAATCCCTCGATGTCGCCCTGGTGAAGCACGGGTGCTCCGCAGCACACCTCGCCCGCTGGCAACTCACATGCAATGCCGTTGTGCTCATATACGTGAACCAGGTCTTTGCCTGTTCTGGTGTCTTGGTACTCCACTAGGCAGGTTGGAAAGAGCGCAACGCGCTCGCGTTCAGGACGAGCGAGCTTGGGAGTGCGCTTCTTGAACCAAGTAGAAAACCGGGTACGAGCAAAGGGTGACAGCACTCGTTCTGCGGCAATGCCAGCAGTGGATTCAATCAATTTCCGCGGAAGCGAATTAGGAGTCTCGATAGTTTTGTTAGCTAGCGGCGCTAGGGCTGATCCGACGCGACCAGTCAGGTCTGTATGGCCGAGTGCAAAGTCAGTGACTCGCTGTTTTACTGGTCGTTTGCGCGTGGAATGCAACACCTGCTCGGCACGCATCATCAAGCGGGGGAAGTCAAGATCCCACTCGGACTGACCGGGTATGTAGGGGCAGTTGACGTAGCAGAGCTTGCACTGAAAGCACTCGTCGACGATTTGGTCCTGCTGCGCTGGAGTCATCGTCGCCGCATCCTGTTTTGGATCTGCGTCGATGAACTCGAAGAGGGTGGGGAATGAACTGCAAAACTTGAAACAGAGTCGGCACCCGTGGCACAGGTCGTAGACCCGAGTCATTTCTTCTCGGAGGTCGGCCTCAACGAGGTATTTGGGGTGCAGGGGATCGTAGGTGGTAGTCACAGAATTCTCCAGACAGTGACAGGAGGGCGGGCCTGCCGGAGCAAGCCCGCCCTAGTCAGTACACGATTAGCTAAGTGAGGCGAGGCCCTCACCGAAGCGTCCTGCATGGGACTTTTCGGCGCGTGCCAGTGTCTCGAGCCATTCGGCGATCTCGTCGAAGCCTTCATCGCGAGCAGTTTTTGCAAAGCCGGGGTACATCTCGGTGTACTCATAGGTCTCGCCAGCGATGGCTGAGCGGAGGTTGTCCTCGGTAGGACCGACGGGTTCTCCGGTGGCTGGATCTCCAACCTCGGCTAGGAAGTCGAAGTGACCGAACGCATGGCCAGTTTCGCCCTCTGCAACGGAGCGGAACAGAGCGGATACGTCTGGGTATCCTTCGATATCTGCCTTCTGAGCGAAGTACAGGTAGCGGCGGTTTGCCTGGCTCTCTCCTGCGAACGCCTCCTTCAGATTTTCTTCGGTTTTGGTGCCTTGTAGGCTTGGCATAGTTATCCCTTTCTTGTTGTGTTGTTAGGTATTACTGGGTGACTGTCTAACGGCGTGGCAGCAGCATTGCTGCGCGACCGTTTAGCTGCGAGGCAGCATTGCTGGGTGACTGTTTAGGTCCGCACGTAGCAGGTCTAGGCCCCTGCCTTGCTGTGCTGATCTTGTGACCTGCGGTTCTGGTCTTGTGCCAGGCAGTGCTCGCACTGTCCGCGGACCAAGATCTCGGTTTCGGAGACTAGAAACCCCGATGGAAGTGTCTCGTTGAACTTCAAGGAATCAAGGTCTGCTTCGACGTCGCGCACCAAGCCACAGCCCTCGCAGACCAAATGGTGATGAGCGTGTTCAACATTGGAATCAAAGCGGGCTGATCCAGTGCCGAGATCTAGGTGGAGGATCTCTCCCATATCGGTGAGATCGTTTAGCGTCTGGTACACGGTTCGTAGCGAGATGGTGGGCATCTGCTCTGCAACCTGCTCATAGACAGTTTCGGCGCTTGGGTGGGTGTGGTTCTGGTACAGCACACGGAAGACAGCCTGGCGTTGAGGGGTGACTTTTAGGCCAACCTCCCTAAACCGCTGGGTCAATTCCTCGGGTGAGTGCACGCAGGGGACTGTATCCCAACAGAGGGCTAATCTGCAAGCATTGTTGACTGCCAATAGTTGAATATTGGGTGGTAGCGCTGGGCCGTTGCCCGTTGCCCGTTGCCCGTTGCCCGTTGCCCGCTGGCTAGGTGTTATGGGCTGGGTTTGCCGTTGTGTTGGGTGTTGAGTTGGGTGCCGGTGGGTGTGGTGATGATGTATCTGCCGGGTTTGTTGGGGTTTTCGGTGATGGTCCAGCCGTTTGTGTGGAGCAGTGCGTGGTGTGGTTTGCAAAGAGAGACAAGATTGTTGAGATCTGTTGGACCGCCGTCTTGGGCTTCTTGTACGTGGTGGAGGTCGACCCAGTTGTGTGGTGCGTCGCATCCGGGGACGACACATCCTTGGTCTCTGATGGCTATGGCTTTGCGTTGGCTAGGTGTTGCGTATCTAACAGCGGTTCCAAGGTCGAGTGGGATCCCCAAAGAGTTGATGATGAGTGCTTGGATTTTGGGGTCGCAGTTCAGGAGTCGGGTAGTGCCGTCTTGGAGGCGGACACCATCTGGTGTGCTGGCATGGACGGGGTCTGAGGCTTGAATAACAAGGGTGATGTCTGTTGCTGGGTTGTTGGTGGTTCCTGGTTGGGTGCTGATCGCTCTGCGGATGAGTTCGGTGAGGGCTTCAGCTAAGAGTTGTGGCCGCGACGGGATGATGTGATCGGGGTTTGCTGCTTTGAGTTTGCGGTGATGTGCAACACGGCGGTCGGTTTCAGTGAGGAGTGCTGCACGGATTGTTGCTGCTGTGTCGGCTACGAAATCGCCATCTAAGTGGAGTTCGCCTGAGAGGCCGTCGCTCATGTTGATCCGGTTGTGGTCAGGGTTTGGTAGGTGTGCCCCGTCTGGGTCAGCAAGATCAATCAGTGCGCGTATTTCGTTTGCCCATTGTTCGAACCGGACTCCTGTTGTGAGGCTGATGAACTCTGCTTGTAACGCAACCATGATGGGTTCTACCCGTGTGACACACAGCTTTGATAACAGCGCAGCGTGATCGGCGGTGATGATCCCGTTGCGTAACGCATCAGCTACCTCAGGTAACACGGATCGTAGTTTGCGGGCAGTGGACACCATCCGGGATGCAACAGGGCGTGCGAGGAGGTATTCGTGACCTAGCCAGGCGTTCATGACAAGGCCTTTGGTGCGTAACGAAACGTTACGGGCGTCGAGTTCACCCACGACTGTTAACCGGGCTGAATCCAACGCACGCTGGGCTGATTCCAACACATCAGACAACCCAACAAGCACCTCATCAGACACCACACCCACACCAGCCCCGCCCGAACCAGACCCAGAACCTGCAGCAAGATTCGCTAACGCAACCAAACCACCCGCACCCTGGCCTGCAACAACACCCAACTCCACACCCAACCCAAAACCAGATACGGGCGCTGCCTGATCAGCTTTGGAGGGGATTGCTTCGGGGTCTTCAGGATCGAACATACGTTCTACAGTACAAACACCCTGTGACACTGAAACAGAAAGCCAGAAGCCCACAGCCAGAAACGCGCAGCCAAGAAACCTGCAGGGGTAGAAGGGCCTTGGCAAACCCGGGCTTTGCG
This sequence comes from Actinobacteria bacterium IMCC26207, assembly GCA_001025035.1. Taxonomy (GTDB): domain Bacteria; phylum Actinomycetota; class Acidimicrobiia; order Acidimicrobiales; family Microtrichaceae; genus IMCC26207. Next base: position 552,341 of record LCZK01000009.1, on the reverse strand, counting down.
TTAGATCAGTTCCACGACCGTTGCAATAACTTGGCTCTGTTTGTAGCGGACAACGTCACCTGACAGGTCACAGGTGGTTACCAGTTCGGGGTGGCCGGCGCACCCACCGAGCTCAATGCGAAACGCTCCCGGCTCACAAACAAAGTCCATCTGTTCGTCATAGAAAGCAAGACGAGATGGATGAATCACAAATCGCAAACTTCGAGCTTGACCCGCTGCAATTGTCAGCCGTGCAAATCCCACGAGTTGGCGAACCGGTCGTGCCACCGAGGCCACCTCATCATGGACGTAACACTGAACAACCTCTTCGGCATCGAGCCGACCCGTGTTGGTTACCGTCACCTGAACCACCGTTGACTCGGTGGTGCTGCCCTCTGAAAAGACTGGGTCTGAATAGCTAAAACTGCTTGTAGAAAGCCCAAAGCCAAATGGGTGCAGGGCAGTAGTGGGCGAGTCGGTGTACTCACCCCAGAAATTGCTTTTTCCGCCGCCGGATCGATGGTTGTAATGCACCGGGACTTGCCCAACCGACCGGGGCAGGCTGACAGGTAGCCGTCCCGACGGGGCAACTGTGCCGAGCAGCACATCTGCAATTGCCGAGCCTCCTTCGCATCCCGGCAGCCATGCGAGCAAGGTTGCGGAGCTAGCGGATTCGACTGCGGCCAAGGTATGAACTCGTCCGGAGATCACGACTGCAATCGTGGGGGTTCCAGTTGCATGAACTGCTTCGAGTAACTGCAGTTGCATGCCGGTGAGTCCAAGGTCAGTTGCATCTCGGGCTTCACCCACGGTTGCATCTAGCGTGAGCCCAGAGCGGCCGCCGACATACACGATTGCAACATCACTCGATGCGGCAAGCGCCACAGCAGCATCAAATCCCGAGCGGTCTTCACCAGTGATGTCACAACCGCTCGCAAACTGCACCTGCACATCGATCGCAGAGAGCGCGTTTTGCAGGCCTCTGAGCGGAGTCGTGATCTCGGGCAGGTATGGCCCTGGAGCAAAGTCCCCGGTTGCGCTCACGGCTGCATGCGGAGCAAGTTCGGAGCCGGCTGTGTTCTCTGCGGTCTTCTCTGCGGTGCTGTCGGTTGCGTTCTCGGCGGAGTCGAAGAGCAGTTCAAGGTGAGCCGGGTAGTGGTAGTCGCCTTCGAGCAGACGTGGGTTGTCTGCGGCTGGGCCGATCACGGCAATGCTGCTGAGAATCGCAGGGTTGAGAGGAATAATCCCGTCGTTGGTGAGGAGGACCAATGATTTTTGCGCGGCCGTTCGAGCCAGCGACCTACCAACTGCAGTTCCAAAGGCTGCAGCAGCAGTCGACTCATCCACGAGCGGCTGTTCAAAGAGCCCAAGGGCGAACTTCTGTCGAAGCACTCGCCGTAGCGACAAGTCGAGCACTGCCTCGGGCACGATTCCAGCTCGGATCAGTGAGGGTAATTGCGCATAGCAATCCAAGGTGGGGAGCTCTTGGTCGAGTCCGGCGAGCAATGCCTTGGCGGCAGCTACGCCTTTTGTAGGTGCAACTTTGTGATGCGTGACCAACATGTCCACCGAGAAATAGTCGGCTACAACGCTGCCCGAGAAGGCGAGCTGATCTCGCAGCAATTCCGTTAGTAAAGCTCTGGAGCCGGCGGGAGCTAGACCATCTACCGAGGCATAGGAGTTCATGATTGAGGCAATGTGAGCTTCCCGAATCACAGCCGCGAAGGGCTCTGCGAACACTTCTCGAAGCTCACGCTCACCGAGTTGGACTGGGCCATGATTCAGGCCACCATCGCTCAGGCCGTAACCCAAAAAATGTTTGGCCGTGGCAATGACTCCCTGGTGCAGGTGAGTTCGTGTCGTTCCCCCGACAGCGTCATCTGCATCTGCCTGCAGACCGCGCACGTAGGCAACTCCAAGCGCAGCAGTCAAAATAGGGTCTTCGCCGTAGGTCTCTTCGACGCGACCCCAGCGGGGATCGCGCGCAATGTCCAGCACGGGTGCAAGGGCCTGGCGCGCTCCCACGGCCAACATCTCGCCACGAATATGCGTAGCGATTTGGCCAACCAACTCTGGATCCCAAGTTGCTCCAAGGCCAATTGCCTGCGGAAATTGCACAGCATCTCGAGCGCAGAAACCAGCCACTGCCTCTTCGTGAACCACTGCGGGAATCCCGAGGCGGGTTTGGCTGGTCAGCCATTCCTGGATTCGATTATGAAGAGCTGCGATGCCCTCGGGTCGAAGACCCGTGGACGCTGCGATGCGAGTGATTTGGCCAGTCCCATCGGGCATGAGGCGCGCTGCGTTTTCATCCGAAAATCCGTCGGTACCGAGAAGTTCTGTAGACCAGACTCCTCCCAGCTGAGCGAGCTTTTCACTGAGGGTCATCCAAGTGATCAGGTCGTCCACCCGAGTCTCGATAGCTAAAGAAGCATCGCGGTACGCCGCCGAGGATGGCACGACCTGAGTTGTGCGATCCTCGTCATTGTCTGCACTCATAGTGTTCTCTCTCTCCCTGAAAATGAAGTGACGGACTCTGCGACCTAGTGGTAAATCTAGGCCGCGGGCTCAGTCGTATCAGCGGTTCTCTTTGCATCAAGAATGATCACTCCCGAGAGTGCCGCAATGACTAGCGCAATGCCGAAGATCTGCACCGGGGTGACCGATTGGCCCAGAAAGATTGCGGCGCTGATCGCAGCTATGACTGGCAAGCCCAGAGTAATCAGCGAGGTCAGCACGAGTGTTGTGTGAGCGTGGGCCCAGTTCATTAAAATGTGCCCAGAACCGGGGACCAGCACGATTGCAAGAATGGCGAGAGCCGACTTCAAGTTGAGGTGATTCTCGGTCTTGAAGAGATCATGCGTGATCAGCGTGATGGGGATGACCACAACAAAGGCCACCAGATTCATCACCGTCATGTATTCGAAGGTGTCGAGGTGGCGGCGGGCCTTTTTTGAAGCAATGAAATACCAAGCCCAAAAGACCAAGGCCACAACTGCCATCAGGTCGCCAAGGCCCACACCGTTGCCATCTTGGGCAGCGCCGTAGGCGACGAGAATCACTCCGCCCAGAGCGATCAGTGCGCAAACGATGTGCCGCATTCGGATGCGTTCGCCGAACATCACTGCCGCAAAGCCAACGATGACTAGCGGTTGCAAAGCCTGGATTGTGGTGGCGTTTGCAACGCTGGTGAGGTGAATTGCAACAAAGAAAGCGGAAATGTTTGCGCCGAACGCCACACCGCCCTCCCTGCCAAAACGAAAGCTGCGCCGGCTGAGTCTGCCACCGCGGGCGTACAGGACCAGCGTGTACAGAACCGAAGCAAACGCGAGTCGGTAGAAGGCAATCGCCGTCCCAGTCATTGGGATTGCGGCAATGATGGTGTTTCCAAGTCCCCATGCACACACAGCTGCTACTGCAGCAGCCATGCCAAGCGGTGTGGCCGAGGAGCCGGGACCCTGAGCCAACGTGGCGCTTCCCCCATTACCGTCCCCACCGGCTACTGCTGGCGAGGGCGTGACGGAAGACATTGCCCGAGGGTACCCGGCTGCGAGCAGCAGTTTGACCTCGGGAAACTGGCCGCATGGGTTGGCTTACATCACAAGAGTGGCCAGATCAGACCGATCGTGAGCGCGCAAGCTAACTTGAGAGCCATGAGTCAGGTCACCATTTTTCATAACCCGGGCTGCAGCACCTCGAAGTACGCAGTTGAGCAGGCCGAAGAGGCCGGGGTTGATTATCAGGTCGTGAAATACATGCTCAAGGCAGAGCGCCCAACAGAGCAACAGCTCAACGAGATTCTGGACAAGTTAGAAGATCCGCCCACGGATATTGTCCGCCGTGATGCCAACTTCAAAAAATTGGGATTGACTGATGAGATGGTACAAACCCGCGAGCAAGTGCTTGCCGTATTGCTTGAACATCCGGCTCTCCTTCAACGGCCCATCTTGGTGAAGGGCGATCTGGCAATCATTGGACGGCCCAAGAGCCGGGTGCCGGTTTTCTTGGGTGTCTGAACATGGGTGAGTTGCCACACGCTCGCACAAGTTGGCGTGCTGCGCGGTTGGCTGAACTCGAGGGGATGCGATGCGCTGGGCTGGACCCGTACCCCGGCCGATTTGATGCAACCACATCAATTTCACAATTGCGTGCGCAGTTTGTGGACCTTCCCGCCTCGGCAGAGACCGAGGAACAATTCAGTTTCACGGGACGCGTTGTGCTGCTGCGAGATCATGGGGGCATTTGGTTTGTAACGCTTGAGTCTGGTGGGGCGAAGCTGCAATTGATGTGCGACTCGCATCCCCGCCTCGAACCTCCGCGCCGAGGTGATCTCATTGGAGTGACTGGCCTGATTGTTGCATCTCGAACGGGTGAACTGTCTGTTCGGGTGCAAGAGTTCGAGTTGCTCTCTGCATCATTAGTGGCCCCTGGCGATAAGAGCGGTCGACCCCGATCAGTCGAGTACCGCTCGCGGTATCGCGAGGCTGACTTGATGGAAAACCTGCAGAGTCGCACGGTGTTCACGATGAGATCAGAGGCGATTTCTGGCATTCGTGTTGCCCTTGAGGCTCGGGGATTTCTTGAAGTCGAAACTCCTGTGTTTGCAGCCGATGCCGGGGGAGCGACTGCGCGACCATTTGTGACTCGGCACAATGCTCTCGGCCAAGACTTGATGATGCGGATTGCGCCGGAGCTCTTCCTGAAGAGACTCGTCATTGGCGGCATGGATCGCGTCTTTGAGTTGGGCCGAGTCTTTCGCAATGAAGGGATGAGTGCGAAGCACAATCCCGAGTTCACGATGCTCGAGGTGTATCAGGCGTATGCCGATTACACCGACATGATGGAACTGGTTCAGCACGTTGTTGTTGAAGCAGCGTTAGCTTCGCTGGGTTCGACGACTGTTCGGATTCCTTCGGGGCAGCAGATTGACCTAGCGCTTCCCTGGCGGCGTGCGTCCATGTCTGACTTGGTCTTCGAACACACTGGTGAGCGAATCGAAGCGCGCATGGAGTTGGGTCAAGCACGGGCTGCACTTGGGCGGCTGGGCTTGGGGTTCAATGAAGTCTGGGGCTCGGGAAGGTGCCTAGTCGCAGTCTTCGAGGACCGTGTCGAGGCAAATCTGATCTCTCCAACGATTGTCACGGGCCATCCCGTTGAGACATCGCCACTGGCACGGCATTGCCGCACTGACCCCTCGCTCACTGAGCGCTTCGAGGTGATTGTTGGCGGGATGGAACTTGCGAATGCTTATAGTGAACTGAATGATCCCGTGGAGCAGCGCGAACGGTTCATGAGCGAGAGGTCACGAGCCCAAGCGGCCGGAGAAGACACCCTTTTGAGTAGTTCACTCGACCAGCGCTATGTCGAGGCATTGGAGAGGGGACTGCCGCCCACAGGTGGCCTTGGAATCGGAATCGATCGTCTCGTCATGCTTCTGACCAATTCGAGTTCGATTCGTGATGTGATTTTGTTTCCCACGATGCGCTCACCTCATACAGATACACGCGCTGCTACTGGCCGTTCGGACTTAGTTCCTACTGCTCCGCTGCCCACTGCAACGGCGCCTGGGGCCCAAGTGGCCGCAGTCAGGCTGTCGGGGCTGGTGCGGGTGGTAGCGATGCTGACCAGCCTGGTGGGTGTGCTCACCATGCTGAGTGCGGTGCCGGCCATTAGCGCGCGCACGTTGTTGCTAGACGAGCTGATTTCTCCCCTGCCACTGGTGCTTGACACTGCTGTGCTTTCGGTCGGTTTCGGCTCTTGCATGGTTTTGTTGTCGGGTCAGCTACTGCGCGGCAAGCGCCGAGCATGGAACCTGGCCCTCGTGTTGTTTGTTCTCTCTGCCGGGTTCAGCGTGGCTCGAGGCGGAGAGGGAGTTGCCCTGACTGCGTCGTTGACGATGATCGTGATACTCCTGCTCACACGAAGTGAGTTCACCGGTCTTGCAGATCCACCGTCATTACTTCGAGTAGCACGCTCAATTCCTCGGTTTCTTCTGCTGGTTTACCTGTATGGATTCCTTGCGCTTTGGGCACAGCAGGGAACACTTTCGCCATCTATGAACCTGAGCGACTCCTCCTGGGCAATCACGGTTGGACTAGTTGGCGGCGAGCAGCCCTACGAGTACTCGGGACGATTCGCAAGACTGTTCCCCGCCTCGCTCGAAGTCTTGGGCGCATTGGGACTGTTGTTGTTGTTGTGGCTGCTTCTTCGCCCGGCGGTGAGAGGTCGGGTAGGAGAGGGTCGCGAGCGCGCTGCTGCCATGGTCGAGCAGTTCGGTTGGGACACCCTCGCTCCGTTTGCATGTCGCGATGACAAGAGTTATTTCTTCTCCTCTGATGGCCTAGCCATGGTGGCGTACGGGTACCTGGGCGGATTTGCCTTGGTCTCTGGCGATCCGATCGGCGAGGATGCGTCCATCCCTCTAGTTGTTGATGAGTTCATTCTTCACTGTCAGCATCATGGGTGGCAGCCAGCGTTTTTGGCCGCCAGAGAAGTGGATGTGCCGCTGTACGCGGAGCGTGGATTCCGCAGCTTCTACCTTGGCGACGAGGCAATCTTGGATTGCCGAACATTCTCATTAGAAGCTGAGGGGATGGCACCGGTTCGACAAGCAGTGCGCCGCGCAGAGAAGGCCCACCGCTTTGAACTCATGGCCGAGGAGTCGGCTTCTCCTGCACTTGTATCGGCACTGAATCAGATCAGTCTGCTTTGGCGTAAGGGTGAGGACGAGCGCGGGTACACCATGAGCATGAGTTCTGATGTGTCAGCAGTTGGATCAAACCGGCTCCTAGCGGTTGCCTGGCAGATCAACTCAGATGGCTCTGAAGAACCAGCAGGCTTTTTGCGGTTGGTACCCACAAGTGCAGTCACAGACAGATTCGCTCCAGGGCAGACGCTTGACCTGATGAGAAGGCGCCCTGATGCGGCCAACGGTCTGACTGAGTATTTGATTGCGCACACAGTCCAGGATCTTCGCGAATTAGGCGTGGTGAGGTTGTCGCTCAACTTTGCCGCCTTTGGCAGATTGTTGGACAACGATGTGCAGTTGACGCGCGGGAATAGGTTTTTGAGGAAGCTCGTTGACCTGCTGAATCCTTACTATCAGATTCGTGCGCTTCGGGACTTCAACGAGAAGTTCCAACCCACTTGGCTCCCGAGAGTCTTGATCTATGCAGATCCTGCAGATTTACCCAAGGTTGGTCTGCGGTACGCCTGGCTTGAAGGCATAGTCTCAATCCCAATTATTGGCCGCTTATTGTCAGGGCCTACCGAAGTCGTTGAGGGTGAAGCAACATGACAACGTCACGGCGCTCACTGTGCGAGCGGCATCAGTATTTTGGCAGTACGCAGTGCAAAATTCGAGCTTGCGTCCCCTAGACGGCGTTGCTTTGGGAGTTGCTCGCACGCATCCTCCTCTTCGAACTGGCTCGATGTGCTAGAACATCAAGTGGTTTAGGGAGAGGAACCACATTATGCGCCGTGTCGCTACTTGTTTTGTGCTGTTTTCTGGGCTGGCTCTGGTGAGTTGCGTTGCGCCTACTTCGCCCGTCGTGACGCAACCGAATCTGTATCCGGTTGCTGTGGTGAGTGCGTCACCACTTTCGGGTGATGTGCCTCTTGATGTTGCTTTTGATGGTTCCGGGTCATCGGATCCGGACGGCAGCATCAGTAGCTATGCCTGGGATTTTGGTGATGGCTCGACTGGTGTGGGAGTAACTATCTCTCATACTTATCTGACGGCTGGAAATTTCGCTGCAACTCTGACGGTTACGGATAACAGGGCAGCAGCTCGCACTGCCGCAATAGCCATATCTGTAGCAACTCCGAATGTGGTGCCGGTTGCTGTGGTGAGTGCGCCCCGTCTTGAGGGTGATGTGCCTCTTGATGTTGCTTTTGATGGTTCCGGGTCATCGGATCCGGACGGCAGCATCAGTAGCTATGCCTGGGATTTTGGTGATGGCTTGACTGGTGTGGGAGTAACTATCTCTCATACTTATCTGACGGCTGGAACTTTTACTGCAACTCTGACGGTTACGGATAACCGAGGTGGCACGGGTACTTCCTCGGTAGCTGTTTTCAGCGCCATTCCACCTACTCCAACAGTTCAAAATCTGGCGCTCTCAACTCCCACTTCAACCAAAGTAACTGCTGTCTTTAGCGTGGACTGGAAAGGGCGAACACCAGGAACCTGCACAGTTAGCCTAAACGCTGGAACCCCCATTCCGGGGACTTGTTCTTCCATCACTGTTTCTGGACTTGCAGCTGGGGCTCTCTACTCGGTAGTTGTGCGAGCTATGAATACCACCGGACAAGCAGCTTCTGCCTCTGCTTCGATTACCACCCCCGGTAGGCGTTCGATCACCTCTTATAACCGGATGGCTCCCGGGGCCCCTCACTGGGCCTATTTCCTTCAGTCGTGGCAGTCATTCACCGCCCAAAGCAACACGCTGACCTATGTCGGCGTGACAGTTGGGAGATCGAATCATGTGCAGGGCCAGCAGCTACGAGTTCGAATGTGCTCGGGGGTTGATGCAACGAATGGCTGCTCCGGAGTGACCTACCTTGACAGAAATGTCACGATTCAGAACTACGGCAACTCTGATATCGACGTTGGAGATATTGCAATAAATCCAGGGCAAAATTACTACATTGTCTGGACCCAGCCAGCAGGCTTAGATTACCGAACCTACTGGTGGGAGGGCGGAACAACTATCTCTACGAGTGACCAGATGCAGATGATTGTGCAGGGTTACAACCGGTAGCCCACTCATCCATATCGCTCTCCGTCGACTCAGGGTTGGACACGTTTGAGACTCGGTCCTGCGGTTCTCATAGAATCGGAGTTCTTGAACCGAACGTAGTTTGTCGGGCCTACCGAAGTCGTTGAGGGTGAAGCAACATGACAACGTCACGGCGCTCACTGCGCTCCCGATTCACCACTTGGTGGTGGGAGATCTCGTATCGGGTCGGACCCAACCTGTGGGTCACTCCGCTGCTGATGTCGATTGGCTCTGTGCTGCTGTTCGCATTCTCCATTTGGGTCGATCGGCACTTTGATCTCATGTCGAGTTGGTTTCCCAGCGCGCTGATTGATGACTCAGCAGATGATGCTGCGATTCTGGTGACGGCCCTGCTTGGGGCAGTCGCAACGGCCCTAGCGCTGGTTTTTTCAACCAGCATTCTGACGTTTTCATTGGCCTCGACACAGCTCGGACCGCGCTTGATTCGCCGGTTTATGAAGGACCCAATAACGCAGATCACTCTTGGTGCATTTCTGGGGACGGTGATCTTCAACGTACTCACCTTGTCGGCGATTCGAAGCTCTCCCGGCAGCCAGATTCCTGCCTTCAGCGTGGTTCTCGTTGAGGTGCTCTCGCTGTGTTGCTTTGGCCTGCTGGTGTTTTACGTTCATCGAGTCGCGTCGACAATTCAGGCACCTGCGGTGGTAGCTGCGGTGGTCAAGGATTTAGGAAAAGTCCTTGCAGAGGGGTCTGCCACTATGCGGGTCCTGCTGCGCGAACATGATCCGGAAAAGGTTTCTGCGGTTGTTGCTCAGAGTCGAGAATCGGGTGCCCCGATAGCGGCCATTCAAACTGGATACGTTGAATTAGTTGACGTCGAACGGCTACTCGAGGCAGCAGATTCGGCCGAGGCGGTGATTGTGCTGAATCGCCGGCCGGGGCAGTTCACCCAACAAGGTCAGATTCTTGCTTGGGTGAGCCCAAGTTCAGCAGAGAGTCGCGTGCAGCAGGTCGTGGCCCAGGCCGTAGAGATCGGAAGGTATCGGACGCTGCGGCAAGATTTGGAATTTGCTATTGCGCAGGTGGTCGAGATCGCGCTGCGAGCGCTCTCTCCGGCAATCAATGACACCTATACCGGCCTGACTTGTGTGGATTGGCTGGGGGCGGCGATGGTTCAGGTCGGGACTCATCCAGAGCGCACGGGAGGCATCTGCAGTGCGGATGGAACGCTGCGGTTAGTCGTTCCGCCGCTCAAGTTTGATCGCGTACTGAAGACAGCATTTGATTTGATCCGTCAGTCTGCTGCGCACAACGTCGCAGTGCTGATCCGGATTCTTGATGCGATCTCTGCCATGGCGCCTGTGGTTCGTCCGGAACACCTAGCTCCGCTTCGGAAGCATGCGGACTTAGTTATGGAAACTGCAAGGGTGGGCAGCTTTGTGAGTGGTGATCTAGAAGACATTGAGCAGCGGTATTCGCTAACAGTGACTTGCCTAGAATCGGCGGCCCAAACGGCCCAAGAAGCTGCTAGCTAAGGCCCATTTCTGCCAGAGTCACTGCCCGGCCCTCGGCCAGAGAAGTCTGAGCTGCAGCGCCCATAGCGACTGACCACAGACCATCGGTAACCGTAACGAGCGGTGTAGTGCCGTTACGGATTGCGCTACAGAAATCAACGTGTTCCAAATAGCTCGCCCCGTGATGGGCGCCGAGGTAGCGGACCGATTCCTCGGCGCCGATCTGCTCCGAAGTTACGGGCCAACCGGTTGATCGTGACCCCACAATGAGTTCGGCCTGCCTGCCGCGTGCGAGTTCCATGAAACCCGGAATTTTGACTTCCACTTTGCCAAGGTCACCCACGGCTACGAGTTCTTGTTCGAAGGCCGATCCCTCGGCGAACATGGATAGGTCAAGAGAAGCACGCGCGCCGTTTTCGAACTCCACAATCACGAAGGCATTATCCAAAATATCTGGTGTGCCTTCTGGGTACCGCTCATCAAGGTGGTTGACATCTTGTGCCCCCGAGGCCATGACACGGACTGGTCGGCTGGGAATAGCGACTCGCATCAAGTCGAAGAAATGGCAGCACTTCTCCACCAGCGTTCCGCCCGTGTTGACGCTAAATCGGTTCCAGTGGCCCACCTTGTCGAGGAATGGAAACCGATGCTCGCGAATCGAGAGCATCCGAACCTGACCAGTCGCACTGTTCGCATCAGAATGAGTGCCGGCCTTGCTCACGCCGAGCTCCTGCAAGAAACGTTGCACGGGTGGCATATAGCGATACTCAAGTCCCACCCACACAATCCCGTCATGGGAATCGGCAGCGGCCTGAACATGAAGGCAGTCTGCAACTGTTGTGCAAAGTGGCTTCTCGATGAGCAGATGAAGCGAGGTCTGCCAGAGCGGTTCAAGTACTGACCGATGCGTGAAATTGGGTGAAGAGATCACGACTGCGTCGAGTGATTCCTGTGCCAACATCTCGGCCACTGAAAGATACGAGGAGACTGTCTCGCCTGCGAGTTCTTGCGCCGCACCTAGCGATGTGGCATCTGGGTCGGCGATTGCTACGACGGTGGCACCGGGCAGTGCTTGCACATTGCGGATGTGTTCTTGGCCCATCATTCCAACTCCGATGAACCCATATCGGATCTGGTCTGAACTGGCTGGCGTTTCGCTCATGGGCACAGTGTCCCCTATGAGCTGAGTATGGTGCGAGCCAATGATTCCTCAAGACGGTACCGAAGCAACCACAGGCCAGCCCGCAACCATGCGAGTACCTGCTCAAACGCTCAACAATCGGCGACTTGGCAGTTCCGATCTACAAGTTGGACCGATTGCGTACGGGTGCTGGCGCTTAGCCGAGGGAGATTCTGTTCAGGCTCGAGGCAAAATCGAAGCGGCACTAGATGCGGGTTGGAATCTGATTGACACCGCCGATATTTATGGCTTTGACGGCCAGGAGGGTTTCGGACGGGCAGAGTCATTACTCGGCGAGGTGCTTACTGAGGCGCCTGCCCTGCGTCAGCAGATGGTGCTGGCAACGAAGGGGGGAATCCGACCCGGGGTGCCCTATGACTGCTCGCCTGAGTACCTGCGCTCTGCATGCGAGGCCTCGCTGCGAAGACTTCGTGTCGATGTCATCGACCTCTATCAAATACACCGGCCGGACACGCTGACGCATCCCGAAGAGCTAGCAAGCGCCTTGATGGACCTACACGACCGGCAACTGGTGCGCGAGTTCGGGCTCTCGAATGTCACTCCAAGTCAGCTGGGGCTTGTGCAGAGTTTTCTTCCGAGGCCGCTGGTATGCAGCCAGCCCGAGTTCAGCCTGTGGAACAGCGAAGCTGCACGTGACGGAACTCTGGATCAGTGCATCGAGATGGGGTTGACTCCCTTGGCATGGAGTCCACTTGGCGGAGGCAGAGTGAGCTCTGAGAGCACACAGGCCCAGCCCACTCCCGCACAACAGGTGGACAGTACTGAGCAACTCCTGTCACAACTGGCGAAGCACTACGAGGTCGCACCGGCTTCGATTGCGCTTGCATTTGTTCTGGGGCATCCTGCTGCGCCTATCCCAATTCTTGGTACGCAGCGCGTGGAGCGGATTCACCAAGCCGCCGAGGCTTTGACCGTAAAGCTGAGTCGCCAGGAGTGGTACTCGCTGTATCAGGCAGGCACGGGGGAGCAACTTCCATGAGTATTTTGCCAAGCCAGAACAGCGCAGAGTTTGCTTGGTTCTCGGCCTTATGTGATGACGATTTTGAGCAACTCGGGGTGGCAGCTCCGCACCTACAGAGTTCATTTGAGCACTGCGCAGAGATTGTGCGAACGGCGCGGGATCAGGGGTTTGACAACATTCTGCTGCCCTCGGGTTATCAGCTGGGGATTGACGCTTTGGTTTTTGCCGGAGGGGTTGCGGCAGAGGTTCGTGGCCGAATGCGCTTGCTGACTGCTGTGCGGTGTGGTGAGTTGTGGCCACCTCAGATGGCTCGGCAACTAGCCACGTTGGATCAGATGCTCGGCGGAGGACTCACCATCAATATCATCTCGAGCGATTTGCCCGGAGCAGCACTCGAATCCGAGCCGAGGTATCGCCGAACTGCAGAGGTGATGAGCATCCTTCGGCAACTGCTCAACGGCCAAGAAGTGAACCACCATGGAGAGTTCTTTGACCTTGAGGTGCAGGCACCGCGGGTACCAACCGTGTCTGGACGCTGTCCTGATTTCTATTTTGGCGGTCACTCCGAACCGGCGCGCAGAGTTGCCGCTGAACACGCTGATGTGTTTCTGACTTGGCCCGATACCGAGGCTGCGGTGGCTGAACTCGTAGCCGATATGAGTGCCCGAGCGGCTGCCTTCAATAGGACCCTGCGCTTCGGGTTTCGAACCCATGTCATTGTCAGAGAGACCGAGGCAGAAGCAAAGGCTGCTGCTCGCCACTTGCTCGCCGAACTAGATGAGCCAACGGGCGCAGAGATTCGTCAGCGTTCCTTGGACAGCAACTCGGCCGGAGTGCGTCGGCAGGCGGAGCTTCGTGAGGGCTCTGATGATGAGGGTTATATCGAGCCTGGTCTGTGGACAGGAATTGGCCGCGCCCGATCAGGGGCCGGGGCCGCGCTGGTTGGCGACCCCGACCAAATTATTGCCAAACTTCGGAGCTATCAGAACCTGGGTGTGGACTGCTTCATTTTGTCGGGATACCCGCACATTGAAGAATGCAAACTCTTTGGCGAGTATGTGCTGCCAGCGTTCCGGGCTAGCTGAATTACTGGGCTAGCTGAATTACTGGGCTGGCTGAACTACTCAGCAAACCTTTTAAGTCCAGCGCGGTTTCCATCAAGGTCTGGGACTTCTTGCATAGGGTCCTCGACATTGTCGTACTCCAGGTGCAGCGCCTTGGAGATGATTCCGTACATGTCGTAAGTGGTGATGATGTAGGTGAGTTCCAGGATTTCAACCTCTGAGAGTTCTGCCTTGAGCGCCGCAATGACACCATCGGGAACTCGTCCGCCTTGCAGAACTAAGCAGTCGACATAGGCAAGCACGGCGCGCTGAATCGGGCTGAAACAGTCGGCAACTTGCCAGTGCGGAACGGCATCGACTTGTTCGTTGGTCAGGCCGACATCTCGGGCGGCTTTGCAGTGCTGCGAGTAAACAAAAAGTGAGGAGCGTGCCCAGCCAACCCGCAACTGACCCAACTCCCGAAGGACGGGTGAAATCTGACGGTCCGGTGATCGGTAGTACTGAATACCGCCAGCAATGTGATCGAAAGCATCGGGGGAGAGCGCCGTGACGCTCCACCAGTCTCCGGGTGTGCCTGAGGCTGTTCCGGGCTCCACCGTTGGGTCTCGATCACCAAACAAAAGGCCGTACATCACCTCGCCAAATGGGTGAACCTCTGAACGTGGAACCTCGCGTAAACGTGGCACAACTGACCTCCTGTTGATGCAGCGCTGATGATGCAGCGCTGTCGATGTAGTGCTGTCGATGTAGTTAGGCATCACCGTAGCGAGGTCAGTTCAGCCCGCGCCGGAATCTTGGCGGTTTTGCAGCATCTGGATCTGGGGGCTACTAGAACGCGTTCCTGTTTTGCATTACCTTGGGCGAATGCGTACAGAACTTTGTGATCGACTCGGTATTGAATTCCCTATCTTCGCCTTCACGCATTGTCGTGACGTTGTTGCAGCAGTGAGTAACGCTGGCGGCATGGGAGTGTTGGGCGCGGTGGGTTACACCGTGGAACAACTCGAGACTGAACTGGCTTGGATCGATGAGCACACTGACAAGCCTTACGGGGTAGACGTGGTGATCCCCGGTAAGTACGAGGGCATGGGTGAGATGGATCCCATCAAGTTGGAGCAGGATTTGCTCACGATGGTGCCCGATGAGCACCGCAGATTCGTCAAGAAGATTCTGGCTGATCACAACGTGCCAGAACTTCCCGAGGATGAACTCCCTCCGGCATTGATTGGTTGGACCGAGGCAACTGCTTCGCCACTCATTGACGCAGCGCTTCGTCACCCAAAGGTTCGCCTGATTGCGAACGCCCTTGGAACCCCTCCAGACGAGGTGATTCAGCGGGTTCATGAATCAGGTCGTTTGATTGCTGCATTGTGCGGTTCACCCAAACAAGCACTGCACCACAAGGACGCGAATGTCGACATCATCATTGCTCAGGGCACCGAGGGCGGCGGCCACACAGGTGATGTCGGTTCGGTAGTTCTGTGGCCACAGGTGATCGATGCTGTGTATCCAATTCCTGTGCTTGCCGCTGGCGGTATCGGCACGGGCCGCCAGGTTGCTGCGGCTTTGGCAATGGGCGCCGAGGGCGTGTGGACGGGGTCCATCTGGCTGACTGTTGAAGAGGCTGATCAGGCTCCTGCTCAGGTTGAGTCACTGTTGGCTGCAACGAGTCGTGACACGGTGCGTTCGCGCAGTTGGACGGGTAAGCCTTGTCGCATGCTTCGCAACGAGTGGACTGACGCTTGGGAAGACCCAGCAAATCCAGATCCGCTTGGCATGCCACTGCAGTTCATGGTGACTGGCGAGGCTGTGGCGCGTGGCCACCACTACTCACAGCAGGCCAAAGACGTGAACTTCAACCCGGTTGGTCAGATCGTGGGCACCATGAACAAGGTGCGCAAAACTAAAGACCTGATCGCAGACATGGTTGATGAGTATCTGGAATGCTCAAACCGTCTTGAGATGCTCAACGAGCGTGCAGCGGGTGCCGAAATCAGCTGAGCTGCGCTAGCTGGGTGACCTGACCAACGATGGCCAGCCTGCGTTACTTGACGATGATGTCACGGCAGCCAAGCGAGATGCCTTGGCCACTTGGCTCGTCAAATACCGTGACGCAGACGCTTCGGGTGCCTTTGCTTCCGTCCCAACTGACAGAGAATCTGCCATCGGTAGAGCGGTAATCACGAACTGCTTGAACGCCGCCCATGGTCGAGACCACGCGCACCAGTGGTGAGCCATTCGGGTCAGATGATTGACCGCTGACGGTGATCCGTCGGCCTGCTGCAGCAGCCTCGGTAATGGAACCGCTAGCTAGTGAGTTGGACGGAGTAGGTGCTGGCGTTGGTGGGGCTACAGCAGACCCGTTCACGGTGAATCTCGTGGACATCAGTTGCCGGTTTGAGGCCGAGTTCGAGTTCACCACTGAGCGGAAAGCTGTACCGGTTAGGTCTCGAGTCGTGCCGCTCGGTCCGCCCGTACCAATGACACGGATCGTTGCTTTGTCTACGCGTCCAGACACTCCGAGCGGTCCAAGAACCTGAACCGAGGTGACGGTTCCTAAGCCGAA
Organism: Actinobacteria bacterium IMCC26207; assembly: GCA_001025035.1. GTDB lineage: Bacteria > Actinomycetota > Acidimicrobiia > Acidimicrobiales > Microtrichaceae > IMCC26207. The sequence continues at coordinate 536,315 of LCZK01000009.1, read as the reverse complement.
CCAAGAGCCGAGTTCAGTACCGCTAAAAGCTCTGCTCCAAGAAGCATGGGGGTTCCCACCGGTGCTATCGAACGGGTCTGGAACGCCTCTCAAGTAGGGCACTTGTGAGACCCAGACATACTCGCTGTTTTCTGTGTGACCACCGCTACTGGCGGAGTACACCGCATCGATGAGTTGTCCGTTATAGGTGATGACCTGATTGGCCGTTGCGTTGACCGCATTCTGCCAATTCGCCACCTCGTTTTTGGTTCCCGTGTAGGACTGATGGAGCACCGAGCCGTACAGGTCAAAGTCGGCGAGGCCTCGAACAGCAATGCGCTTTTGGGCAAAGGTGCGGCCGGCTGTGGCCTGGGCCTTGAGTGCTTCGATCGGCCAAGAGCCAGACATTTCTCCGAGGCCGTAGAGATACTGCTGCATGGGTAGGCCCCAGACGACAGCTCGAAGGCCACCAGTTGGGTCTAGCGAGATGCGCAGCATTCCGTAGCGGTAGCTGTAGCCGGGGGTGCTGAGCTTGAGCGGGCCGCCAGCGCTCCACAGTTGAATGTCAACGGTGCCGCCAGTAACAGCAGTGAGTCCGCCCGACCAAGCGATGTTGTTTCCAAATCGTGTGGCAGTAACGGTTGAGCCTCCGGGCGCCCAGCCGATTCCCTCAAATGCAGTTGACCCACCGGTTGTAAGGGTAAAGGCGTTTTGTTTTTCGGCTACCAGCACCCGCAAGTCATTGTTGATCGTCGCTGCCGGCGTTACTGCTGCGCCACGGTAATACCAGCCAAGAATATCGTTGAAGGAACTGCCATTGGCAGCCATTCCACGAGCTCCCCACTGACTCATTCCAACAGCGTGGCCCCAACCGGACCCATTGAACGTGAACGTTGCGTCCTGAGCCGAGACTGCCGTTGTTCCGCCGCTGATGCCGTAAATAGCCAGCGAGAGAACAATCAACAACCAGGGGAACAACAACTTGATACGCCGCGGTCGCAGCGTGGTGTTGTCTTGTGTGGTTGCTGCACTGACGTGCAGGCGCGGAATGCTCATGAGGAATCCAATCGACCTGATTCTTGAGCGACTTGAGAAATTCGCTGATTAAAAGTCTCCCTGAAAATTCGCCCTAACCTTGAGAACTGCTTAGTACCTGTGCTTTTCTGCCGATATAGGAACCCAGAAGCAGCGAGTCTGCGAGAGATAGTCGATTAGCACGAGAGGACCCATCCGCATGACGAGCAGCCACCGCAGCCGAACTGAACCCAGCTTCGGTGCAACCCGTCAGCCACTTTTTGGTTCTTACCAGCCAGATGCTGATGGGGTAGAAGAGGGAACTTCTGCAGTGCTCGATCCTGAACTGTCGCTCCGTGGCCGGCTAGCTGTCATTACCGGAGGCGCAGGATTGCTCGGCGCAGCCATGGCATCTGAACTTGGTGCTCGTGGAGCTGATATCTGCTTGATGGGCGATGACCCGGTGGAGCTTCGCCGCACCCTTTCCGAACTCGACCCCAGTGTGCGTTCAGTAATGCTTCGCTGTGACTTGTCCTCTGAGTCAGAGGTGCTGTCGGCAACCGACTTTATTCATCGGATGGGCCGACCCGTTGACCTTTTGATCCACGCAGCCGGCTTACAAGCCCCTGCATCTGTAGCGACTGGCGCTGTGGAGAGTCTTGACGAGCACTACCTCTGGAACCTGCGTGGCCCATACCTACTTAGTCAGCAACTGCTACCGGTGCTGACAAGTGCTCAGGGTCAGGTGGTGTTTTTTGTTGCCACCGAGACCGACCCGAGTTCGGTGGCGGGCGGGGATGTCCATCACACAATTTCGCAGGCTGCAGTGCAGGCCTTTGCGCAGGAGTTGCGAACCGAGACGGCTCGGCTGGGGGTGCGAGTGCTGATCGTTGATGCAGTGGCTCAGACCTGGTCGGACCTTTCCACAGAACCTGCTCGTCCAAGCGGCAGAACGGTTGTGGAGTCATTGGCTTACGCAGTTGTTGATACCTTGAGTAGCTCTGAGATGGACGTTACTGAGCTGCGCGTTCAACGCCCTTCTGGCCCACTGCGCAGAGAGCGGCGATAGATTGCAGTCATGGCCAGGCTCTGTATGCGCACAGGATGTGATCACCTTGCCGAAGCGCAACTCTCTTATGACCCAGTCAACTGTCACGCTTGGCTTGACGCGCTGCCACCCGAACCGGGTCCCGCTCAAGAACTCTGCGGCACTCATGCAACCAACCTGAAGGTGCCGCAAGGTTGGGAATGCGAGGACCGCAGGCAGCTCGCTTTTGCTCCCTCACCAGTCGCTCCCTCACCTGCTGCGCCCTCACCTTCTGCAGTGCAGCTAGTAGAGCCCGAGCCAGTCGTAGTGACGCCCGAGCCCGAGCCTGAACCAGAGCCCGAGCCTGAACCAGAGCCTGAGGAAGAACCGGCGCAAGTTTCTGAGCCGAAACCAGCGCGAGCGAAAGCGAAGAGCAAGCCGAAGCCCTCTTTGCTGTCTCGTGCGCTAAAAACAACAGGCCCTCAGCGCTCTGCGCTTAGTGAAGAACTGGGTGCTCCCAGTTCTACCGATAGCAGTTCTACCGATACCAGTTCTACCGATACCAGTTCGACCGGCAGCAGTTCGACCGACAGCAGTTCAACCAATTGAGAGATAGAGACCTGATGAAATCGAATCCATATTTGAGTGGAAACTTTGGGCCCGTTACTGAAGAGGTCACAGCTCTTGACCTTCAGGTCACGGGTCAGATACCTGCTGAACTCAACGGACGGTATCTGCGTAATGGGCCGAACCCAATCACTGCTGACCCGGAAACCTATAACTGGTTCTTGGGTGATGGAATGGTGCATGGGGTTCGTCTACAAGGCGGTCAGGCTGAGTGGTATCGAAATCGATGGGTGAAAAGCCCGGGCGGCTTTGGTCCGAACACAAACGTGATTGGCCTGAATGGTCGGACTCTTGCGCTCGTCGAGGCTGGGGCTCCGCCAGTTGAACTGGGATTCGAACTCGACACGATCGGAACCAGTGACTTTGGAGGCACCCTCTCTCACGGTTACACCGCTCATCCAAAGGTCGATCCTGTCAGCGGGGAACTTCATGCAGCTAGCTATATCTGGTCCTTGCCCAACGTGATTGAGTACACCGTCACTGGGCCTCATGGAACTGTGATTCGCCGTGAAGAGATTCCGGTGCCTGGCAGCCCGATGGTTCATGACATCTCTATCACCGAAAGTTCCGCGGTTTTTTACGATCTGCCCGTTGTGTTCAATCTGGAAGAAGCCATGGCTGGAATCGGCCTGCCGTACGAATGGAGCAATGATTACGGGGCTCGAGTTGGAGTACTGCCGCGCCAAGGTACTGGCACCGATCAGCTGCGATGGTTCGAGGTGAACCCCTGTTATGTGTTCCACGCAGTGAACGCGCACGACGCAGTCGGAGCGAACGGGCAGCAACTGATTGTGCTCGATGTAATTCGCTTCGACCGGGTGTTCGACCAGAGTCGACTCGGCCCAGATGAGAGTATTCCGTACCTCTGGAGGTGGACGCTTGACCTGCAGTCCGGCAGGGTTACTGAGGAACAACTGAGTGACCAGCCAATTGAGTTTCCGCGAGTAGATGAGCGGCTAGTCGGTAAGAAACATCGCTATGGGTGGGCCACGAGTGTGTACAGCGGCACCGAGGACTCGGGCGCTTCTGGGATTTTCGATGGAGCAAGCATTGCTTGTTATGACTTCCAAACCGACTCGCTGACTCGTCACGAGATGGGGCCCGGCAGATTTGCAGGAGAAGCAGTATTTGTCCCCGCCTCGGAGACTGCGAGTGAACGGGATGGCTATCTGATGAGCATGGTCTACGACACAGGTACGGATCGTTCAGACTTAGTGATTCTGGATGCACAGGATCTGCTCGCCGAACCCATAGCGACTATTCACCTGCCTCAGCGGGTGCCATTCGGTTTCCACGGGAACTATGTAGCCGAGTAGAGCGGGTAGCCGAGTAGAGCGGGTAGCCGAGTAGCTGAGTAGAGCGGGTAGCGGCTGGCGAAATAGATGTAAGCAGTCTGCTCGCGTAGCGTATGGGAATGCCTGAGTTTGAGTACCAGCCCATGTTTCCGCAGCCGAAGCCAGATGCTCCTTTCCGAAAGCTCACCGGCGACTTTGTTTCTGTCGGCGAGTATCGAGGTAGTCGGATTCTGGAGGTGGATCGTCAGGCACTGACCTTGTTGGTTGCCGAGTCAGTCCACACCATTTCGCATCTTTTTCGCCCAGGCCACCTTGCACAACTCTCCAAAATTCTTGATGACCCAGAGGCAACAGAGAATGATCGATTTGTGGCACGAACCATGCTGCAGAACGCATGTGTTTCTGCAGGCATGATTCTGCCCAGCTGCCAAGACACCGGCACTGCAATCATCATGGGCAAGAAGGGGCAGCAAGTCTGGACTCACGGAGGAACTGACGCCCCCGGCGGCGATGAGGCCGCGATCGCGGAGGGTGTGTATCGCACATACACCGAGACGAATCTTCGCTATTCGCAACTTGCTCCGATTACGACTTTCGAAGAGCGCAATACGGGCACGAATCTGCCTGCACAGATTGATCTGAGTGCTGTTGATGGCGATGAGTACAACTTTTTGGTCATGACGAAGGGTGGCGGCAGCGCAAACAAAACCTTCCTGTACCAAGAAACCAAAGCGCTGCTCAATCCGGAGTCGCTGCTCAAATTTGTTGACGAAAAAATTCGCACCCTCGGTACCTCTGCTTGTCCTCCCTATCACCTCGCAATCGTGATTGGCGGTACCTCGGCCGAGATGAATCTGAAGACGGTGAAGTACGCAAGCGCCCGATACTTGGATGGCCTACCTACGGTGGGAAATGAACTCGGCCATGCCATTCGAGACCATGGCCTTGAGCAGCAGATTTTCCAGCTCGCATCTGCCACTGGGATCGGGGCGCAGTTCGGCGGGAAGTATTTCTGCCATGACGTGCGAGTGATTCGTCTACCTCGACACGGTGCGAGCTGCCCCGTGGGCATTGGAGTGAGTTGTTCTGCCGATCGCCAAGCTCTTGGCAAAATCACTGCAGAGGGGGTCTTTGTTGAACACCTCGAGACTGATCCAGCGCAGTACTTGCCAGAGATCACAGCGGCTGACTTGCGGGCTGAGGTAGTCCACGTAGATCTGAATCAGTCCATGGATGAAATTCGCAACCAGCTGAGTCAATATCCCATTCGTACGCGATTGTCGCTAACAGGTCCAGTAGTAGTGGCGCGAGACATCGCTCACGCCAAGCTCAAAGAGCGGATTGATTCTGGCGAGGGCCTGCCGCAGTACATGAAGGATCACCCGGTGTACTACGCAGGGCCGGCAAAGACCCCCGAGGGCATGGCCTCTGGCAGTTTCGGGCCGACCACTGCCGGTCGAATGGACAGCTACGTTGACCTATTCATGCAGCACGGAGGCAGCTTCATCACGCTGGCAAAGGGAAATCGCTCGGCTCAGGTTCGCAACGCATGCAAGGACCACGGTGGTTTCTACTTGGGTTCGATTGGTGGGCCGGCTGCGATTTTGGCCCAGGATGCAATCAAGAAGGTCGAGGTACTGGAGTATCCAGAACTCGGCATGGAAGCCGTATGGAAGATTGAGGTCGAGAACTTCCCAGCGTTCATCATTACTGATGATAAGGGCAACGACTTTTTCTCTGGGCTGCTCTAGAACGCGCTCGCTGGTACTCCCACTGCTACTGCTGCCAGGTTCAGCTAGCAACTCTGGCAGCGGCCTGAGCAGCAACTGAGGCTTTCCAGGCCTTTGCAAACGAACGACCCTCGGGAGTTTTCAGAACCTCAGAGGTGTGCTCATGCGAGAGGTCGGCTGTGCGACCGTGTTCCCCGGAGCGCAACAGGTTCAGACCGTGCTCGTGCGCCTCGGTAACCGTTGGGCGAATAGCAATGACCTGAACTCCGGCTTTGTCTGCAGCGATCAGTTCGCGATCAAGTTGCCGATTGAAGAGTTCCTTGCTGGCTCGCAGGTGTAGGGGAGGTTTGTGGGCTGGATCAAATGACTGCGGAGCGGCAACCAGGATGAGTTCCGCTCCAGCCTCAATAGCTACATCGAGGTTGGTAGAGGACTTCACTGCACCGTCAATGAGTAGCCGACGCCCAAGTCGAACCGGTGGGTAGAGCAGTGGCACGGCGGACGCCGCGCGCATGGCATCGGGTAGTGCTGGCCGTGGAGCATCTGCTGGCCCCAGAACAACGCGTTGCCCCGTCACGATGTCAAAGCTGCACAGCGCTAAGTGTTCTTCGGGCCAGTCTTCCCCCGCCCAGTTAGCGAACTCCATTCGTTGCTCGGTGACGGAGCCAATCCCAGCGCGGTAGAAGTGCTGCAGCGAGAGCGGTGGACGAATAGCTGGCCAGCGAATCACTGTGCGGTGGAGTACATATGCCGAGCCTGCGACTCGCCGAGCTAGGCCAATTGGTGTTCGCCACCCTTGGCTAAAGACCACTTCTGGCCGAACGAATGGCTGGTTTTCGGCAAAGGGATTTTGGTCCTGATGTGCCATGTCCCAGACCAGATCAAGGTCATTGCCAGTTCTCATAATTGAGCCAACGATTGCACCGGCGGAGGTACCCACCACGAACTCGGCAGCAGTTGGATCGATCCCAGCCTCTGCCATGGCTTTGAGCACACCAGCATGGAACGCAATGCCGACAGTCCCGCCTGCCCCTAGGACTACAGCAGTTCGTTTGGGCGCTGTCGGCCTTGTAGAACTTTTCTTGGTTTTGGGTGTGCTACCAAGAGCATCGAGAACTGATGAGCAACTCTGTGCTGGCTGAATTCCCTTCCCCATGGTGTACCTACTGCTCGGTCGTGTCGGATGCCTCAGCCGCCAACTAGGGAGTTAGTGTGCGGCTGAGCGGGGTTTCTTTTCAATGAGTGGAAACCCCAGCCTGCGGATGGGCAAGACTCAAGCCGTGGATCCTATGTTGATCACTAACCTGCTAGGTGCGATAGGGCTCGGGGCCTCGTCTGGTCTGAATGCTTGGATCCCCCTGTTGGGTTTGGGGTTAGCACAGCGCTTTGGAGTGGTAGAACTCACGGGCCGCTATGAGCAACTTGGCTCAACTTTGGCACTGGCCGTCTTGGGTGTGTTGTTTGTTATTGACCTCATCGGCGACAAAATTGTGGTGATCGATCATGTATTGCACGTATTTGGCCTGATCATTGCGCCAGTTTCGGGGGCAATCGTGTTCTCGGCGCAGGCAGATTTGTTGTCTCACTCCCATCCGGTGCTTGCAGCGGGCGCCGGAATCGCTCTGGGGGGAACGATGCATATGGGTCGGAGCGCTTTGAGGCCAGTTGTGAGCGCCGGCACTGGCGGGATAGGGAATCCTGTTGTCTCGTTGATCGAGGATGTGATGGCCGTGGTCATGGTCTTTCTGGCCATCCTCGTGCCAGTGATTTCATTCATCCTCCTGATTGCGTTGGTCTTCTTTTCGGTCAGATGGATTCGCAAGCGTCGTGAGCGTAAGGCTCAAGCCCTTCCCGACGCGATAACTTGAGAACAAGTGATGCCGAGTATCTCAACGTTGAGCCAAGTGGTTCCTCGACGCCCAAGTTCCCTGCCACCCCGGGTCCTAGCCGCATGTGCGCTCTTGCTTGGAGTTCTTATTTTTGGAGCAGGGCCAGCCTCGGCGCATGCCGTTCTCACCCGGGTCAGCCCAGAACCTGATGCCGTCTTAGAGGAGTCTCCCAAAGAGATCAGCCTGAGCTTTACTGAAACAATCTCCATTCCGGCTCAAGGGATTCGCCTCTTTGATCCGAGCGCAAGCGAGGTCTCTGGGGTTACTGCCGTTGCGCGAGGCAACACCATGACTGCTCAGGTGCCGCTGCTCACCGCAGACGGCTCCTACACCGTTGCATGGAAAGCCGTTTCGGCAGATGGCCACGCGGTCAGCGGTGCCTACCTGTTTCACTTGCGGGTAGCAACGTTGACCCAACCTGTGGCCGGCGCGGAATCGGGAGTTGCCCTGTGGCCGAGCCTGCTGCGAATTTTGGGAACCGTGATGTCGATAGGAGCGCTCGCGCTCTACTTGGGTAGGCCAAGACGGCGTGCAATTGGCCTCTGGGCCGTTGCCTCGGCTGGAGCTCTGGTCAGTCTGATCAGCTCGGTAGCAGCCGCAGGTCCGATTCTCTCTACTGGCTGGTCGGTTAGTTTTTCAACTTCGACGGGACGCCTGACTGCTTTGGCTTTGCTTCTCACGATCAGCGGGCTGTTAGTGATGCTCTGCAGGCAAGGGCTGACTCGATCAATGGATTCAGACTCGGCTGAGCCAACAACACCCAGCAGGAATGCCGACCGAGCCCTAGCGGTTCTTGCGGTGTTGACTGTGGCGACTATCGCCCTCGAGGGGCATGCCGTTGCGATCAATCCCATTGCGCTCTCCGTGACGCTGACTCTGGGCCATGTGATGGCTGCGTTGTGCTGGGGCGCAGGGTTGGTCTGGCTGGAAGCCCGAACTCGCTCAGCCTCTGCAACTGAGCTTCAAGCAGTTGTTATCAAAAGGTCACCCTGGGCTATCGGAGCGGTGGTGATTCTTGGAATTACTGGCGCATTACTGATTCTAGATCGCGTTCCGCTCAATGAGCTACTGAGTTCTTGGTACGGACGACTCGGTTTGCTGAAACTTCTGTTGCTGTTTGTAGCAGTCTGTCTGGCGCTTTCGAACCGCTACCGGCTGACTCCCAAACTGCTAGCTCAACCTGTTCCCGATCAGCCAGTTCCTGATCAATCTGCTGCAGTGTCTCAGCTGCGCAGGTCCGTACGAATCGAAATGCTGGTTTTGGCCCTAGCGCTCCTGTTAGGTGCAACTCTGGCGCAGGTTTCACCCCCGCAAGCCGGAGTAGGCGGCATTGCGGGCGGTTCATTTAGCGAACGAGCGGCATTCGGTACGGGGCAAGTTGAGCTGCGAGTTGATCCTGGTCAGCGCGGGATGAACGAGGTACACGTCACCGCACTGGGCTCTGATGGTCGCCTGATGCCAGGAGTCGAGGAGCTTGAACTCTCACTTTCACTCGCTGCTGACAACATCGGGCCTCTCAAGCCCGAGATGCAGACAATTACTGAGGGCCACTCGGTGTCCTATGCGCGATTCCCGTTTGCTGGAGAGTGGACAGTGCTCGTGACTGCGCGCCTGAGCAAGTTCGAGGCATTATCGGCGGTCTTTACTGTTCCCATTGGCACCTAAGGCCGCCGGATCGCCGGATCGGCACCTCAACCCGGATGTTTATGGTCGATTATCGACCAGAAACATCCGAGTTGCCAGAAGGTGGCCCGCAGAGCGAACTGCTGGTGGCAGCGAGTCAGAACACTTCGGCGAGCTCGATTTCTCCAGCGGCTGCTGCCTCGGTGAAGCGTTCGTAGTCAGCCTCAATCTGTGCGCCATAGCTGACGGCGTAGGCCTCCATAGCCTCATCGAAACGCTCCGATTTGCCGAGGTAGCCAGCAATCGCGATTGGGTCCGCCGAGCGAGCATGAGCACGGGCAAGGGTTCGGCCGCATAGGTCGGCATAGGCAATGAGCCCCGCTGCGGGAAGTCCGTCGATGTCCACGCTGCCCTTCATGTCTTTCAGTTGACGGATGTAATAGAACTTGCCTCCGGGGCCTCTCGTCCAGCCGAGGAAGATGTCGCTAGCTGCTTGCATCTTTCGTTGCCCAACCACGGCGCGCTCGCCCTGATGGGTAAATTCGCTTGCTCCTGCGTAGGGTGCGAGAACTGAATCCTCGGCCTCTTTAACTTGCAGAAAGAGCACGTCATCTTCGTCCCTGCCGTGCATGAGGACAATCAGGCATCGAGTCCCGACGCTGCCGACTCCGACCACTTTGATTGCCAACTCGATCTGGTGGAAGCGGTGCAGGAGCTGCCGATGATCGGGGTCAAGACTCTCGGCGTACAACTCCAGGGCTTCCTCGGTAATTTTTTGCCATTCCGGTGCGTCAAGTGGGGTGAGTAGCGGGGGCTGATGCAGGATGCGTCGTTCGCCATTGACCATTTCAGTGAGTTTGGTCAGTACTTGAGCCGAGGTGCGGTGCTTCGCCTTTTCGAGAGACTTGGCAAGCTTCTTGGGCGAGACGATTCCTGCGAATTCTTGCAGCGCTTCACTGAGTTCGATGTGTTCATACCAAATGTCGAGGACGTCGGCATCGGCTAGGCGTAGCATATTTTCCCGGTAGGTCTTGGCTGCTTTCTTAGCAGCGGCGCGACCTGCCTTCTCACCTTGCCCGGAGGTGCGCGCAGCAATCAAAAAGCTGGTAGCGAGTCGTTTCACATCCCACTCGAATGGGCCTGGAAGGGTTTCATCAAAGTCGTTAAGGTCGAACACCACGTTGCGTTCGGGCGTGCCATATGCCCCAAAGTTGCAGAGGTGAGCATCGCCGCAGAGCTGTGTGCGGAGGTTGCTCGACGGGCCGCTACCAAGGTCACGCGACATGACAACGGGCGACCCACGAAGGTAGGTAAACGGTGAGACTGCCATGCGAGCGTTACGCACCGGAACTAACTCGGGGACGCGTGTTCGGTTCTGCACCATGAGTTGAGCAACGGGGTCAGGCCGATCAGCGGGCGCATTCCACTCGCCGAGGGACTCGCGAGAGACTGACTTGCGAACGAGTTCCCCGATTGCGAGTCGTTGAGCTGGAGTGGTTGTAGTCGGGTCTGGCTCGATGTAAGTCTTCCCGTCCCAATCGTCATTTGGTTGGTTTGGCGATCTGAGCGGTGGCGTCCCGGAAGGGATCCGCTCTGTCTCGGCTAAAGCGGCCTTGAGCAGCTCGGCCGATTTATTTGCATCTGGGAACGGGTCATCTTTGGTCATCAAGCGCTTCTTCCTCTAGTCCTCTAGTGCTGCACAATCCAAGCCAGCAAGTAGCCAAGGCTATTAGATGAACAGTGCATTAACACAGGGGCAACCAAGCTCTCCGACCGATTACGCAGCCAAGAGAGCCCCATACCCGCTGCTCCGGTTCCGATTACACCTGCCGTAATCGCTGCCGCTCGCCCCAAAGGTCCAGGTAACAAGTCACGAAACACGGGGTTGACCTGATTCACATTCCACGATGGCAAGACATGCCAAAAGCCAAAGAGAAGGGCAGCTAAAAGATCGGCACGCAGGGGCCCGTTGGTGTGCCGGGTGAAGCGTTTGCGAAACATCGCAGGGAGTACTCCACGGAATGCAATCTCTTCCATCAGCACGGTTCCAAGCGGCACCAGAATGAGGGTTTCCCAAGCTAGGGCCCCCAAAGAAATATCTGCTCGGCTGTCCTGAAAAAGGCCATTGGTGAAAGGAATCGCAAGTCCAATCAGGTAGATGCTCAACAGGATTGCGGATGCACCGCCACCCCATCTCAACCCACTCTGAACCTTTCTGGGCTCTAGGCCGATGTCATCGGCAGAGCGCCCATCCCAGCGAACAGCGATGAGGAGTAACAGCGCCGCCACGGTCAAGTTCCACGGCACATATGCCCAAGACGGGAGTACCTCGTTGGCCATCACGTTGGAAACCAACAGTGTTGTTAGGACTGCGAAAAGCGTCCAACCTGGATGAGGGTGACTCAAACCTGAAACAGTCTCGAGGCTGTTGAGATTCGTTTCGCTGGGCTTTGGCGCCGAGGGGGTGCTGGCCTCACTCGATTCAGTCACGCGCCTACGTTACCCCTGCGCATGCATAGTGCGTTTAGCCCGCGAGTTGAGCGCTTGCAGCGTGGCGTAAGACGAGTTCCGCAGCGGCGCTGCCGCACATTCCATGCACTCCACCACCGGGTGGAGTCGAAGAGGAGCACAGGTAGACCCCCTTCATTGGGGTTGCCCACGGGTGAACTGATGCAACCGGGCGAGCAACAAACTGCCGCAGGTCCGAAACCCCACCGGTGATATCCCCACCGATGTAGTTAGCATTATGTGCTTGCATCGCCGCAGGCCCCATGGCGTGTTTGGCCAAGATTAGGTCCCGAAACCCTGGGGCGAACCGCTCAATCTGGGCTTCGATCCGATGAGTCATATCTACATCTGAGCCGTGAGGCACATGGCAGTAGGCCCAGAACGTGTGCTTGCCTTTGGGCGCTCGGGTGGGATCAAAAAGTGAGGGCTGGGCTGCTAGAAGAAACGGCCGCTCGGAAATACGTCCTTGCGTTGCTGCGAGTTCTGACTCGCGCACCTCATCAAGGGTGCCGCCAATATGCACGGTTGCTGCTCGAGCAACCTGAGGATCTTTCCAAGGGACTGGGCCGTCGAGGGCCCAGTCCAGCTTGAACACTCCTGGTCCATAGCGAAACTTCTGCAGGGATCGTCGGTAACGAACTGGCATCTGCTCACCTGCCAGTGCCACCAGTTGCATTGGGGTGATATCGCACAGCACCGCTCGAGCGGGCGGGAGTTGTCGCAGTGAACTCACGCGTTCTCCGCAGCGAATCTGACCACCAGCTTGGATGAACAACTTGGCGAGAGCATCCGTAATTGTCTGAGAACCGCCCTGAGCTAACGGCCAACCGACACTATGCCCCAAGGTTCCAAGCAGCATTCCTACCCCTGCAGTAGCCGCAGCGGACAGGGGCAGTACCGAGTGTGCTGAGAGACCAGCGAGCAGTGCAGGGCCGAGTTCGCCGCGGAATTGTGAGCGGCTCAGCGACTCAGCTGAGCGCACAGCATGTCGAGCAAAGCGAGCTAGTGCGATTGGGTGGGCGGGAGGAATAGTGAGAGGAGCAAGAACTGAATCAGTGAGCGAGAACCCAGCGTCAACACCGGGGGCAAAGAGCCGAGTCCACGCCTTGCCATCAACTCCAAGTCCCGCCGCTGTTGCGCTGACAGAGCGCTCCAGCATCACGGCCTGCTCTGGTCTCAGCGTGTGGGCTAAGGGTGCATCGGGTTGAATCCACGTCACGCCAACAGATTCCAAGCCTAAGTTTCGAAGCGCCGGGGATGCCAACCCAAGCGGGTGGATGGCGGAACACACATCGTGAGCAAACCCCGCAAGGGTCAGTTCCTCGGTCCGTGCTCCGCCGCCCGGGTGCTCGTTTGCCTCATAGAGCACGACCCGCCAGCCGGCACGAGCCAGAGTGAGCGCAGCTACAAGACCGTTTGGTCCTGCGCCTACGACCACTGCGTCCCAGGATTCGCTCACCCTGACACCCTAGGTGGGTGAGCGTGATCTGCCTGTTCGGTCAGGCGCCGGCGAGAGCCTTTGAGAAGGCTCCCTCCGCAGCGGCCACACTGGAGCAGTTGTTTTGTGCTCGGGTGTTTGGACCTTCAGGACATGGCTGGTCTCGGCTTGCAGACCAAATGCCAATTCGGGCGAAGCCAAGCGTCGTTGCTTGGCTTCGAACATACGCCGCATCGCTCAGGGTAAACACCTCACCGAGAATGTCGTTCTGACCAATCATGGGGATCACGCCGACGAGGCCGTAGCGCTGAGCCGAACTGAGCGTTGGGTACAGCGGTGCAATCTGGTTGTGCGTGGCTGTAGCAGCTTCAACGGCCCAGATTCCCATCTTGCCCTCCGCCGAGCCCAAGCCGTAATCCATGGTCATGAGGTCGATTGAAGAGAGTACGACTCCAGCATTTACTGCCGAGCGCACTACTGCCAGGCCATCTGCAGTCAGGCCGTACGGCATGACCGGCAGGGTGAGCGTGACATCAAGCTTGCGGTTTGCTGCTTTTGCCCGCTGCTGCAAGATCGCAATAGCCGCGGAGCGTCGCTGAACGGAGGCTGCATCGTTGGTGGCAGCGCCCTCGATGTCGAAGTCAATGGAGGTGATTTGGTAGGCGTCAATGACGGCCTGATACTCATCAGCTAGGGCTTGCACTGTGGTGCAAGTCAGTGCCAGTTCCTGATTAGCTGCACCACCGAATGACATGATCACGTCACCTCCTGCGGCCCGAAGCGCTGCGATCTGTGCAGTCATGAATTTGGCATCGCGGTCGTAGTACCCACCCCAAGATGCTCGACAGGGAGTGGATCCAGAGACGATGAACGCAAGTGTGAGTTCGCGGGTGGATCGTGCTGCCGCAGTCTGAACAAGGTCAGGAGTTGGCCAGTTTGTGGCATCTACATATGGGGAATAGGGGACATTGGTAGCACCCGTGGGCAGAGTCGGAAGTGTGGTTGGTGTGGTTGGCACAGTGGTGGTTGGCACGGTGGTGGTTGGGGAGCCAGGAACTGTGGTGGTTGGAGTCTCGGGGATGGTCACGGTTGAGCCAACGGTGCAGTTGTTGTTGTTCACCCGACAGGTCGAGGGGGTGGCCTGACGTGAGTCGCCGACACCGGTGATCCCGAAGGTGACTGATGCACCTGGAGCGACCGATCCATTCCAAGTTTCGTTGCTGACCTGGTGGCCTGAAGCTGTGGACTGGTAGATGCCGTTCCAGATTGAGCTCACCGTGAGCGGGGAGGTAAAGGTGGCCGACCATGAGGTCCATGTGGTGGGTCCAGGGTTAGTAATCGTGATGTCTGCGTTATAGCCAGTCACCCAATCTGAGGTGATGGCCATGGTGAGCGTTGCGCTACCCGCTGCTGGGACGGTTGTTGGTGGGACGGTGGTTGGTGGGACTGTGGTTGTGGTCGGACGGATCGTGGTAGTAGTTGTAGTTGCTGGAATGGTGGTCGTGGTGGGCCGGACAGTTGTCGTAGTTGTGGTTGGTGGGACGGTGGTTTGGGGGACGGTTGTCGGTGTCGTTGTTGCGCCAGGTAGTCCGCAGGTGATGCCGTTGAGCTTGCAGTTGGTTGGAGCCTCACCGGGCCCAGCTGCAACGTAGCCAATGGTGATAGACCCGCCACTGAGCAGATCGGGTGCCCAGGTCGGTGCCTTGACAGTGACCTTCTGTGCAACCTGTGAGGACAGAGTCCCGCCCCATAGCGACGAGATTTTGGGAGCAAGGTCAAAGGTCAGAACCCAATTGCGTTGGGTGACTGCTGTTGGGTTGCCAACAGTCAGACTGGCCTGGTGGCCTGTCACCCAGGAGTTCTCTCGGGTGTACGAGGCAGTCATCGGTGCTGCGCCGGACACGCCTGTCAGAACTACAACTGTTGCGAGCGCCGTGACGGTAGCTAGCACGGACATGCGTGTTCGAATCTTTGACCTAGGCATGCGCTTTCTCCTGCAACTGAGTTTGGGTTTATGGACCGACTCACAGCCCACCGCGCTTTCTCTTCGGTATCTTCCTGCCATTCCCTTTAGCCTCTGAGCAAAAATCACTTACGCAGTGTTTTCGAGTTCTAGTGTGAGAGCGATAACGAGAACGAGGAGACCCAACAGGATGCGGACATCGCGCAATCCCACAGGTAGACAGAATCGAGCAGTGCTCGCATCGTTAGTGGCAGCTCTTCTGCTCAGCGCGGGCCTTGCCGGCTGTGGAGAGGAGTCGAGCAGTAAGGATTCAACTACGACAACGGCAGCGAAAAACAGCGAGTGGCAGGGCACTGCGGTTTTGTGTAGCGGAGTTAGCAGTTCTTCGGGCGAAGCAGTTGATCCAACTGCTCAGGAGTTGATTGACCTTGCTCCAGGAGCGGTGATGAGTCTGGGTGCTGACCCGTCTGCGTTGGTAGCAGCGGCTGGATGTACAGAGGCTGAAGGTGTCGATCGGGCTGTGCCTAGCTTGAATCCGGGGTCAAGCTACTTTGCAGTTGGCACTGGAGTTGATCGATTCGAGGTTGAACTGACTGGGGTGGAGGAGGTCAAGGAGACCACCACACTGCAAGTGAAGCTGACAGTTCCTGGCGATAACTGCATGACCACGATGGAGTATCGAGGTCGCCTCACGCTGCTTGTCCAAGCGCCCCAAGATGCACCAACACCGCAGATTGATTTTGTTACTGAAAAGACTGTTTGCTAAGTCAGTAGGAGCGCGCGGTTTGTTGGAAAGCGGCTCCGAGATCTGGAAGCTCCGTCGAAAGCTTTAGGCGGTTCGCAGCAGAAACGTCATTGTGTTTCTTCGGTCTGGCAAAGCTTGAAACTGCAAAGCACGCTTCACGAGACGCCGGAAATTGGCCACCGTCGGGGAGTAGCCGCGAGGGAAAAAGTGATGCATCTCAACCACTTCAAGACCGGCTGACTCAACAAGGAGTTTGAACTCCTCTGGGATCCACTCACGAATATGGAGAGGGTTCAGTGGTGGTCCTAGGGGGTCGCGTCCCTCTAGGCGGGATCGGTCTGGGGTAGAAACAAGGGCATGTCCGGTCGGCCCGATGAGCCCGCCGAGACGCTGGACCAGTTCAAGTGGATCCAGAAGATGCTCGATGACATCGGAGCAGATCACGAGATCTGCTCGAAGCTCGGCAAGGTCAGCCCACACTTCGGGCTGTGACAGGTCTGCGCAGAGCCAATTCCCTTGTGGGCATTCCCGAGAGGCAATAGATATTGCGCTTTCTTGGTCGACCCCTAACCAGTCTCTTGAGACGGGCGCCACAATTCCTGCGAGTTTGTGGCCTGTCCCACAACCGATGTCGATGACCATTGCCTGGTTCGATTTGATCAGGCTGGCAGCCCACTTGTAGACGCCTTCTTGATAGCGAGTAGCGCCGTAGTCAGTATCAGGGTCCCAGAATGTCGATTCAGCTGTATCGGCAGAGGTCTGCGGATTTTCACGATAGGCAGTCGGAGGAAAATACCTGCCCCCATGATTTGGGTTTCCGTTGGCTGCCATTCAGTTTCTCCCTGCCAGGATCGAGTCCTCGGCGCTGCCTTACTCAGGTGCAGATTCTGCCATGGCTTCAGAGTGGTGGCGAGGTTCAACTCGGGTCAGCGAGCGGGGTTAGCCTGAGTGGAATGGAACGAGAGATACCTAGGTTCAGTGCGTCAGTTTCTGTGGACGAGGTGGTGACCGCACTGAGCGCGCACGGAGCTGTGATTGTCGAGCAACTTGTGTCTGCTGAGACCTGTGACCGAATCCAAGCTGAGATGGAGCCGCACCTAGCTGCAACTCGCCCGGGTCGTGACGGATTCGAAGGCTCACGCACGCGTCGCCCCGGTGCGCTGTTGGGCCGATCGCTTAGTTCGGTCGAGATGATTGCTCATGACCTAGTGCTCGCAGTTGTTGACAAGGTGCTGTGGTCACAAAAGACCACCTTTCAACTTCACCTGACCCAGGCAATCTGTATCGGCCCAGGAGAGAGTGCTCAGTTACTGCATCGGGATCAGTGGTCCTTTGACTTCTTTGAGTTCCCTGCAGATATGGAAGTTGAGGTGTCGACTATGTGGGCGCTCACTGACTTCACCGAGGCCAACGGAGCAACCCGAGTAGCTGTTGGCAAGAACGGCCTGAGTGATGCTGAGGTTGGAGCGCTGACTCAGGAAGACACAGTTGCCGCCTCGATGCCGCGCGGCTCGGTGGTGATCTACACCGGCAGAACGGTTCACGGTGGGGGAGCGAACACCACTGATGTGGACCGGGTGGGAATCAACGTTGACTATGTGCTGGGTTGGCTCCGCCAAGAAGAGAACCAGTACCTGTCGGTGCCAAAAGAAATTGCGGCAGCTTTGCCCGAGAAGGTGCAACGGCTGATGGGGTATCAGATGGGTGCGTACGCGTTGGGTTACATGGACGACCTGCGTGATCCGATTCGCTTCCTGCGAGAGGCTGCTCTCGACGAGGATGACTCGCCCACCTTTGGTACCCATCGCTAAGCGTTCCGTTCTGGTGCAACTCGTGTCCTGCTCTGGATCTAATCGGGTGCCCTCGGACGGATTCGAACGTTTGACCCTATGCCGATGTTTGTACATCGCGGCACGGGGACTTCCCCTTAGTAAGCGTTAGCTTCCCTTAACCTAAACGTTTACATAAGTTGACATAGTGGGTAGGAAACTTCATTCAAGTTTGACGTTACCTTTCGTCGAAAGCGTAGATCAGCAAGACAGAACCCGACGAAAGGCAACCATGAGACAAGCTAGAACCCCTATTCGAATAATCGCTGCACTCTCCATTTCGGCCGTACTCGCAGCGGTTGGTGTTGTAGCCACCGGATCGAGTGTTTCGGCGCACGGATCGAGCATGGCGCCTGCCTCACGTATCTACAGTTGCAGGTTCCTGACTCCAGACAATGAGTTATGCAAACAAGCCTGGGCTGCAAACACTCAGGCGCTCTACGACTGGAACGGAATCAGGATTGGTACCGCAGCTTCGCAGCACGAGTCAATCATTCCCGACGGGAAACTCTGCTCGGCCGGGAACGAGCAGTACGCCACTTTCGATACTGCGAGTGACAAATGGCCGGTCACGAACTTGACCCCCACATCGGACGGTAAGTACGAGCTGAAGTGGGAGAACAGTGCACCCCACGCCACGCTCTACTACCGCGTGTACATCACCAAGCCGGGCTTTGATGTGAAGGCTGCACCATTGAAGTGGAGCGATCTCGAATTGGTTCACCAGTCCGGTCAGACGGCGGCAGAGGCATCCACCGTCTTGCGTATGAACCTGCCAGACCGTGCAACGCATTCGATGATCTACATGATCTGGCAGCGCAGCGACAGCCCGGAAGCTTTCTATTCGTGTAGCGACGTGACGGTGAACGCGTCGGGACAACCAACCCCTACGTCGACCACAGTCCCGCCTACCACTGTTCCTTCTGGGCCGACCACTGTTCCTCCGACCACTGTTCCTTCTGGGCCGACCACGACTGTTCCGGGAGCGGGCGTTCAGTTGACTCTGACGAAAACTGACGAATGGGGAAGCGGACGCAACTTTGCTGCGACGGTGAAAAATGCAACCGGTGCAGCGGCAAGCGCATGGACGGTTACTTTGCCTTGGACTTCGCCCGTGGAGCCTTGGGATGCTTCGGCGACCGCTGCTGACGGAAAGGTGTCCTTTTCGAATGTTGCGTGGAATGCTTCGATCGCCAGCGGCGGCTCGAGGGCATTCGGATTTACCGACCGTGGTTTAGGGTTCACCGATCTTGGTTACGCCACTCCCAACCCGTCTACGTGTTCGGCGACCCTCAGTGGCGTTGCCGTTAGCTGCTCGATTGTTGCTTCCTCAACACCAACCACGACTACAACGACGACTACTACGCCACCTACCACGACGACTGCAGCGCCGACTCCAACCACGACTACCACGCCAACTACACCTGTAACCGTGAATCGGACCATCAAAGTCACGAGCGATTGGGGAACTGGTTACTGCGCAGATGTGACCGTGTCGACAACGAGCCAAACGGCCGTCACCTGGACAGTCAAGGTGCCGATCACAAAAGGCAAGGTCACCAGTGTTTGGGAAGCGAACTACAAGATCGAGGGGACGACCCTGACGGCGCAAGGCACACCGTTGAACGCCGTGGTAAGGGCCGGTGCTCCCAAGACCTTCGGGTTCTGCGCCGGGTAGGTCCCGCGGTCTGCGAGGTTACCTGCCTACCCAGAATGGCTCGGCAGGTAACCTCGGAGCATGATTTTGTCCGATGGAACGACCAGGTCCACGGGTTTCGAAAAAGAATAAAGGCGCCTCTACAGGCGCCAGAATCCGGGTATTTGCTTGGAATTGTGTTGTGGTCGGGCGGGGCGTCGATCCCCGGACCTACCGCTTTTCAGGCGGTCGCTCTGCCAACTGAGCTACCCGACCGGACAGCGGCCCGACTCGGGGTTTCCCCCGTGACACACCTCTGATCGGTTGCTACTTCCCACCGGAATACACCGGTGAGAAGTAGCTGTTGCGGTCCCGACGGGATTTGAACCCGCGACCTCCGGCTTGACAGGCCGGCGTGCACTCCAGGCTGCACCACGGGACCACGAACTAAACATGTTACTGAATTGTTAGATACTGCACTTCTGTATTCGGTACTTCTGTATTGCTTTGGTACTTCTGTATTGCTGTAATGACTAGGTACTGCGTACCCCCAACGGGATTCGAACCCGTGTTACCTGCGTGAAAGGCAGGCGTCCTAGGCCGCTGGACGATGGGGGCTCATCCCATGGGAGGACTTTGCGACAGTAGCAGGCAGCACGCAGAGGTCCAAAGACCAGCAATCCCAACTGGTAACTTTTGGCAGTTTCCACTCAGCTCGAGAGGGCCCGAATGATGCGTTC
This sequence comes from Actinobacteria bacterium IMCC26207, assembly GCA_001025035.1. Lineage (GTDB taxonomy): Bacteria > Actinomycetota > Acidimicrobiia > Acidimicrobiales > Microtrichaceae > IMCC26207. The sequence goes on along the minus strand of LCZK01000009.1, from coordinate 516,272 downwards.
AAGCAGCATGCCGAGGTACTCGTAATTGTCGTGCAGCGCTTGCGTTGCCTCATCGGAGGGTTCGAATCCCTGATCCTCTGAAATGCCAAGCACTGTGCCGAGTACCAAACGGATGTCATTGATCGAGCGCATCCAGGCCTCGACTTCTTCTTCGGATAAGTCCTCGGCCGAGATCGTGCCGGTGACCACATCAAGTGCGGCGAACTTACGCTCGACGAGTTCCGACCCAGCTAGTGCCGAGTAGCCCTGATTGCGCTCCTCGTTTTCGCCGTAAGGCGGCGGAAAGAGCCTCTGCAGCATTGGACTATCTGTAGTCAGCAGTTCTCGCAGGTCTAGCGCGAGGTCTTCGATGAGTTGACGTTCCCCCTCGGACAGGTTCACGGTGTAGCGGCCGTTGCGACGCTTTCGGAATGGTGGATCAAACACACCGTCTAATAGGCCCATCTTGGTTGCCCTCAGTCCTGTTGCATGGTTGCCCATAAACCATGCTCGTGCAGTCGAAATACATCGCGCTCGGCCTCGGAACGTGTGCCGTGAGAAACGGCCGCTTTGCCCTCGGTATGAACCTGCATCATGAGCTTGTCGGCCTCGGCTTTGGAGTAGCTAAAAAGCTTCTGCAAAACAAACGTGACATAGGACATCAGATTGATCGGGTCGTTCCAGACCAGCACGACCCATGGCGCGTCCGTCTCTGCGTCGGTGCCCGTGTCGGGCTCCATGACTTCGAGTGGCGCAGTAGTGCTCATGTGGCAGTGGTGCTCATGTCGGACTGAGACTTTCTTCTGACTGGCCGGGGATGCGACTGGTCTGTGCTTCGGTGGCAGCCGAGTCTGTCGCCATAACGCTTGATAATCCAAGATGAAACCACAACACAGTGCCGACAAGCAGAGTTGCCCCAGTAATATGTGCAAGAACTAGCCAAGCGGGAATGCCCAGTTCGTACTGCGTATAGCCGATCCCTCCCTGAATCAGAATCACAATGAGTAGGAAGTAACCCCGCCGCAGAATGTCAGAGGGAGTTTTTGCTCGGCCCAGTCGTACGAGGAGGATCACCGAGATGATGAGAAAGAGCCACATGTTGAGGCTGTGGACTCTGGCTACATCTGGAATGAGCAGATCAAATCGCGGGGACTTTTGGTCACCAGCGTGAGGGCCGCTACCAGTCACGATTGGACCGGTCACCATGAGTAGTGCGGCCGTAGCGACTGCGGCCCGAGACAGATTGAGGTTTGCAGGCGAAACCCGAGGGCGGGTCGGGCCAGGTTCGTGGCTGGCTTTCCAAACCAGGATTGTCGCGTCAGAGACCAGAAGCATGGAGAGTAAAAAGTGAGCGCCGACAGCGGCAGGGTGGAGGTCTACCAACACAGTGATTCCGCCGAGGACAATTTGCCCGATCACACCGGCCACGAGGCCTGCTGACCACCAGACCAAATCTCGGCGATACGGTCGCCGACGGAGCGAGCCCAGTACAGCAGCGATGACTGCCACGGACACAAGACCAGTAAAGAGTCGGTTGACCTGCTCGATTGTTTGGTTGGGATTGCCAAACTCGACGAACTCAGTTGAGGAACAGTTCGGCCAGTCCTCACAACCAAGCCCCGAGCCAGTCAGGCGAACGGCAGCACCAGTCACAACGATGATTGCAATGAGTGCCAGGGCAACAATTGCGACCTTGCGATAGGCCTGCGCAGAGAGCGTAAAGCGTTCGCCGCTGCTTTGATCGACCTGAGAGTTGATGTTCACTTCGCCACGCTCATGTAGCCCAGAATAGAACAGGGAGGTTCCACCCTTGCCTTCACAGACCTGCTCAATCTGCAACTTGTGACCCGCGTTGGCTCGCGGGGTGCTGTGGGACGTACCTTTAAGATGTCATGGTTGCGCCGGCACTTTCTCACCCTGTATCGATTGGCACCCGAGTCTCTGCCTACGTTGCACTGACCAAACCGCGGATCATTGAACTTCTCTTAGTCACCACTATTCCCACAATGGTGGTCGCAGAGGGTGCAATGCCGCCGCTGTGGTTGATGCTGGCCACGATGATCGGTGGTTCGCTCGCAGCAGGCGGAGCAAATGCGATCAACATGTATGTGGATCGCGATATTGACGCCGTCATGGACCGGACCAAAGAGCGCCCACTCGTCACAGGGTTGATCACCCCTAGGGCGGCGCTTACGTTTGCCATTGGAATCGAGGCGCTAGCGTTTGTATGGCTTTGGGTCATCGTCAACCCGCTCTCAGCAGTCCTCGGTCTATCTGCATGTTTGTTCTATGTATTCGTATACACCTTGTGGTTGAAGCGCACCTCAAGCCAGAACATCGTCATTGGCGGCGCCGCTGGCTGCATTCCCGTTCTGATTGGCTGGGCGGCGGTCACTGACTCAATTTCTGCCACCTTTAGTCTGGCCCCACTGACGTTGTTTGCCCTGATGTTCTTTTGGACTCCGCCACATTTTTGGGCCTTAGCTATCAAGTACCGCGAGGACTACGCCCGGGCCGATGTGCCGATGTTGCCCGTAGTGGCAACTTTTCGTCAGACCACCTCGAAAATGTTGGTGTACACCGTGCTGGTGTTTCTTTGTTCGCTCCTCTTCGGGTGGGCGGCCGGTATGGGACTGTTGTATTGGGCGTCCGCGGTGGTGTTGGGGGCTTTATTTATATGGTTTTCGGTGGATGTCATGCTCACGGAATCACCCGCCAAGGCCATTCGGCTCTTTACCTTTTCGATCACCTACATCACCTTGTTGTTTGCAGTGATGGCAGTTGACGTACTACTTCGCAACGGATGGTGAGCTGAGGGTTTTCTTTGGCGGCCGATGGCCGATGTAAGGTCAACCCTCAGCGGTTGGACCGCTGTGCCTAGAAATGACTACTAGGTACAGAAAATAACGAACTTGGTTGAGGAATTCTCCTGCGGGAGAGCCTCACGAGGGCACGACACACATGACACTGACTGACACAAGATCTAGCTCCGACACCCCTCCTGCAGCAGCAGGCTCACTCTCCCCGACCGCTCTTGAACGAGCGATTGGTACTGGTGAGCATGAGGCCATCGGACGAACCTTCATTATGGGTTCCCTGTTACTCATGGCTCTCTCGGCGGGTGCACTCGCTGCGGGCGCTCTCAGATCACTGAGCAACGGTGGACCACTCGATGTCACTGACAACCTGTGGAACAGCGCTTTGGTCGGAATGGTCCTGATGGGCGCAATTCCACTGCTGCTTGGGCTAGCAATCTGCTTGGTTCCCCTGCAGGTTGGCTCCAAGGCCATTGCCTTTCCCCGAGCAGCGGCGCTGTCGTTGTGGACCTGGTTGGTTTCTGCAGTCATCTTTGCCATCAGCCTGGGACTAGATGGTGGAGTCGGGGGAGCCGACTTGGAAGCCTCCCGATTGGGAATGCTCTCAATGGGTTCGATGATGGTGGCCCTCTCACTCGGCGCAGTCTGCGTTGCCACCACTGTGCTCTCGCATCGGCCTGTAGGCATGAGTCTGGCTCGGGTGCCGTTGTTCTCTTGGTCGATGTTGGTGGCAGCACCAATTTGGATTCTGACCTTTGGTTCAACCACGGCGCATGTGTTTCTTGGCCAGATCAGCCAGGCAAACGCAGCAGGCCTTGCACTTCGTTACGAAGCTGGTGTGGCTTGGTTCTTGCGGGCACCTTCGGTCTACATGCTCGCTATTCCAATTCTCGGCATCTCTTGTGACCTTGTGGCCCAGGGCTGTGGGCGCAGGATTGCCCGCTACGGAACAGTTCAAGCGCTGATTGCAATGTTCGGCGTGTTCTCCTTTGGTGCATGGACTCAAACCTCGGGTGGCCGAGAGAACATCCTGTGGATTGCGTTCGTTGCCCTCGCCGCTGTTCCAGTCCTAGGGCTCTTGGGGTTGATTGCGGACACGTTGCGTCACCGGAAACCTGTTGTCTCACCTGGCTTGGTCGGCGTACTTCTCGCCTTTTTGCTGCTACTCGGCGGGATGCTCGCAGGTATTCTTGAAGCGCTCAATACTACGGGCTCTGGAACCTTGTTCAGCTTTGAAGCCGTTGGACTTGGTTGGGCGCAGAGCTTGTTCCTACTTTCAGCAGCGTTTATCGGTGGACTCGCCGCACTGTCTGCTTGGTCACGTGTGGTGCTTCGAGCCTCGGCCCCGGGAGCCATTGCTAGCGCTGCAATTGCGGCAGGCCTTATTGGAGGCGGATTACTAGCCACCGTGTTCCTGATCCAAGGACTCACCGGATTTGGCCTGAGTCTCTCGTTCTACAACGTGTGGGTAGCTGTGGCTGCGGCAGTGCTCGCGCTTTCTGCACTGCTCGGACTCATGCTTGCGCTTGTCACGAGCAGGGGGCATGCCCGCCAGCCCGCCACTGCTGGCGCAGCTGGACTTACTCTGGAATGGGCGCAGGACGAACTCTCCCCCGAGGATCAAGCGCTCGTCATGAGGACAATCGTAGCGAGCCCCTATCCGCTGCTTGACTTTCGATTCACCGGCGAAGCAGTAGAGGAGGACAAGTAATGTCAGATACAGCAACCCTCTCACCTCCCGAGGTGGACAGTCCGCCAGAGAGCCCCCAAGCTGCCGTGGCCCCAACACCAGCGTTGCCACCGACCATGCCACGGCGACGGGAACTGATTTTCGGCACCGTGTTTGTGACCGCCGGGGTAGCAATGGGGTTGTTAACCCTGATTGGCAGCTACCTCGCAGCCCGCGATGCTGCTGGTGCTGCTTGGTTGGCTGACAACCAGCTAGCTCTGACGCAACCAAACATGCAGATGCTGACCTTGGCTATGTCTGTGGTCACTATGCAGTGGGCCGTCTGGTCAATCTGTAGAGATGACAGGTACCACACCTACTTGGCCCTCGGCGTCACGATGCTGCTGGGCATTGCCTTTGTCAATCAGAGCACGTTCTTGTTTAAAGAGGCTGGAATCGCGATCACCCAGCCAGAAGGACCGCTCTTTTATGCAGTAACTCTGGGCCATCTTGCGATGGTGATTGCCGGGTTGGTGTTCTTGCTGCTGATGGCCTTTCGAACCCTTGGTGGGCAGTATTCAAGCCGTCAGCCCGACGGTATCGGGGCAGCAGCAGTGTTCTGGTACGCCGGAGTTGCTCTCTATGCGGTGATCTGGTTCGCCGTCTACATCCAGAAGTGAGCTGATAGATGATTACTAGAGGATCAAAATACTTCTACGGTGCAGCAGCGGTCGGGCTGTTGATGGCATTCGCCTACGGCATGATTACTGGTGCTAACAACAATGGCGGCCTGAGCGAAGTACTCAGCTCCGGCGGCCTAGTAAACAGCATCGTTGGCCCCCTCACCTTCGGATACAAAGGCTGGGTAGGGGATCAAATCGGATACTCCATCCTGTTGTCATTTGCCGGTGTGATGGCTGTCATCGGTGGCTTCCTCACTGCCTTCCGCGATGGCGATGCCGAATCACTGATTCAGATTCAAGGACCTGGCACCAATTCGGACAACGCAGATCTGCGAGTTGTGACTCCTCAGGGACTCAGCTACTGGCCCATCGTTGGTGCGTTCTCATTCGGGTTGGTCCTAGTTGGTGTAGCGATGTCTGGGCTCCTAGTCGGCATTGGCTGCCTAGGGCTTGTCGTGGTCGTAGTCGAATGGACAGTCCGGGCTTGGTCGGAGCGTGCAACTGATGACCCTGAAACCAACCGGGCGCTGCGCAAGAAACTCATGCACCCAATAGAAATCCCGGTAGCGGCAACCGTGGGTGCAGTAGCGATCGTGTTCCTGATGTCTCGGATTCTGCTTGCAGTCTCAAAAACAGGAGCCGCGATTGTCATCATCTTGGTGGCCGTTATTGTGTTTGGCGTGGCAATCTTTTTGTCCTCGAGGCCACACCTCAAGCGTTCAGTCCTAGTAGGCGCCTTGCTGCTCGGTGCAGTACTGCTGCTTGCGGGCGGAATTGCTGGCGGAATATCAGGACCACGAGAGTCAGAACATCATTCAGGAACCGAAGAAGGAATCTCCTCGTTGACATCAGGCCCTAGCGGGCATGCATCGTCAAACGAGAGTACGAGCCTCGACCGTTTGACAGTCGAGTACTGAGAGGTTGTACGTGCGGAACAATCGCAAGTCATATGTCATAACGGGAATCTGTCTGGCCATAGTCCTGGTGCTTGGGTACCTATTGGTCACCAATATCGGATCGCCAGTTGGTCGTCCGCTCACCACGTTGAGCCCGCGAGGTGACAAGTCTCAAGCCATCCAGAACCTCATCATTCCTGTGTTCGCAATAGCTGGCGTTGTCTTTATTCTCGTTGAGATCGGCTTGGTGTTCGTCGTAACTCGCTTTCGGCGGCGCTCCGATGAGGTAGACGGCAAAGATGAGCCCGTGCAGTTGCATGGGAACACCAAACTTGAGCTTGGTTGGACAATCGCTCCAGCACTCTTGCTAGCCGTGCTTGCCGTGTTCAACGTCAACACAATTCTACAGATGGACGATGCCACCGACCCACTTGAAGTAACAGTGATTGGTCAGCAGTGGTGGTGGGAATACCGTTATGACCTTGATAATGACGGGGCCCCGGACATCATCACAGCAACCGAGGCGGCAATTCCTGTTGGCCGCGATGTGCGGTTCAAGATTCAGTCCAATGATGTCATCCACAGCTTTTGGATTCCGGCACTGTCAGGCAAGATGGACGCCGTTCCTGGCCGTACGCATCAGGTCATCCTGCAGGCCAACGAGGTCGGAATGTTTCAAGGGCAGTGCACCGAGTACTGCGGGCTTTCTCATGGCCTGATGCGCATGCAAGTCAAGGCTCTGACCCCAGAGGATTACCAGATTTGGCTGACTGCCATGACTACCTCCCCTGCTCAGCCTGAACCGAAAAACGAACTTGCTGTGCAAGGACAAACGCTCTTCGTTGCGCAGTGCTCCTACTGCCATCAGGTAAATGGTGTGACCCCCACGTCGAAGTCTCCGTACCCTTACAGCACGGTTCCAGACCCGGACTACGGCAAGACCGTAGCCATCACGATGGCCTCTGGAAACGCCCCAAACCTGACCCACTTGATGATGCGTCAGCACTTCGTCGGCGGGTTGTTGGACTTGTATCAAGAGGGTGGGTCAGTGGCACAGGCCATTCCCGAGGGAACTCCCGATACCAACAACATCAAGCGTTGGCTGCGAAACCCAGAAGATGTCAAGCCAATGAACCCAAACAACAACCAAGGCATGCCGAACTACAACTTGAGCGAAGCTCAGATTGAACAACTCACGGCCTACCTCCTCACCCTCAAGTAAACCTCACCCTCAAATGAACCTCACCCTCAAGTAAGCCTGAACGATTCAGTAGAAATACATGAACGAAATGATGCACGTATGAGTACTCAGCAGAACCGAAAGAAAGGTTGATCTGATGGCGATCATCGAAGATCAGCGTCCGCTTGAACTGACCACCGGACACGACCCTGTTGCGCCCGAGGCGCCAAGTCCCCTTGGTGTGTTTGCCCGTCCGAAGGCAAACACCGGTTGGAGGTCTTGGGTAAACACCGTGGACCATAAGAAGATCGGCATCATGTACGGCGTTGCCTCGTTCTTCTTCTTACTTGTGGGTGGCTTTGAGGCACTCCTCATCCGCTTGCAGTTGTCGGTTCCGGGCAACCAACTGCTCTCGGCTGACTTGTATAACCAAGTCTTTACAATGCACGGCGTCACCATGGTGTTCATGGTGATTATGCCAATGGCCTCGGCCTTTGCGAACTACTTGATTCCCCTGCAGATTGGCGCTCGGGATGTGTCGTTCCCAAGGATGAATGCGCTCTCGCTGTGGATCTGGCTTGCTGGCGCAATCTTCTTCAACTCCTCATGGTTGCTTGGCGGCGGTGCAGACGGGGGTTGGTTTAATTACGCACCAAACGCCGGGGTTACCTTCTCGCCCGGAACGGGCATTGACTTCTACGCAATTGGTTTGCTCATCATGGGTATCGGGTCCACTGTCTCGGCAGTCAACCTGACCGTAACAGTGCTCAACATGCGTGCCCCTGGCATGACGCTGATGAAGATGCCGGTGTTCACCTGGATGAACTTTGTGGTTCAGGTGTTGCTGGTTTTTGCACTTCCGGTTATTACCGTGGCGCTCTTGCTCCTCACCTTGGATCGCATGTTTGGCGCAGCATTCTTCGATGCTTCCAAGGGTGGAGATCCGTTCTTGTGGGAGCATTTGTTCTGGATCTTCGGTCACCCCGAGGTGTACATCATGGTGTTGCCGGCGTTTGGCATGGTGTCTGAGATCATTCCCGTGTTCTCTCGCAAGCCCATCTTTGGTTACCCCTTCATGGTTGGTTCGGGAATCGCCATTGGCTTTATGGGTTGGGGTGTGTGGGCTCACCACATGTTCGCCTCGGGCATGGGTCAACTTTCCGTGCTGGCCTTCTCGCTCTCAACGCTGTTCATTGCAGTACCAACCGGTGTAAAGATCCTGAACTGGATGGCGACCATGTATGGCGGTCGCATCAAGTTCTCGGTGCCGATGCTGTTCTCGATAGGACTCGTTGGAATGTTCACCATCGGCGGGCTTTCTGGAGTCACCCATGCGTTTGCTCCCGCTGACACGCAACAGACTGATACCTACTACATCGTTGCTCACTTCCACTACGTGCTCTTTGGTGGCGCACTACTCGGAATGATGGGCGGCCTGTACTTCTGGTGGCCAAAGATGTTCGGTCACTTCCTCGGTGAGCGCACCGGAAAGTGGCACTTCTGGCTGATGCTGGTTGGGTTCAACCTGACCTTCGGCCCCATGCACATCCTTGGCCTACAGGGAATGATGCGACGCACCTACACCTACACATCGGTCCAAGGTTTCAGCATGTGGAACATGGTCTCGACCATCGGAGCCTTCATCATTGCGCTGTCCCTACTCACCTTCATGGGCAACGTGGTGTTTAGTTATCGCAAACACCGCAAGAACCCCGTCAACCCTGGTGCAGACCCGTGGGATGCCCGCAGTCTGGAGTGGATGATTCCCTCGCCCACACCCGAGTACAACTTTGCTGAGATTCCAGTAGTCGAAGAGTTCGACGAGTTCTGGCACCGCAAGTACGGCCACGATGAAAACGGCCGCCTCGTGCGAATTGCCAAGACTGAGGATGTGGTCGAGTCGAGCGATCCGGTTACCGTTCACCTGCCTTCACCCTCGTATTGGCCACTCGTACTTGCTCTAGGCATGCCTCTTGTCGGGTACGGGTTGATCTTCAACCTCTGGTGGGCCGTTCCAGGAGTAATCCTCATCGTTGCTGGTATTTACGGATGGGTCATGGAACCCTCGACCGATCCGGACGCTGGTCATGGTCATGATGATCATCATGGCGAACCGGATGAACCGGAGGCGACCGAGCTTGCTGCGCCTGAAACCGTTGAGGCCGAGCTTGTCTCTGCATCTGCTGGATCTACCGGAGTTACTGCTGAAGAAGGCGATTCGAAATGAGCGATCTCGCATACGAATCTCTCGAGGATGTTGAGTTCCCCGATGACATCCACACGACCTCAACTGGTATCTCAAATGAGAAACTCGGTATGTGGGTCTACTTGGCATCGGATTGCTTGCTCTTTGGCGGCATGATTTCCACGTACCTCATTTATAAGAACCGCCCTGGCGAAATCGCTGGTTTGTCGGGCAACACGCACAAGGTGTCGGAGTATTTCGATATTCCGTTCACTTCTATGACCTCATTCATTCTGCTGATGAGTTCACTCACCATGGTGCTCGCTGTGAACTCAGTGATCCGTGGCGACCTCACCCGACTGCGATTGTGGTTGACCTCTACTGCAGTGCTCGGCGGGTTGTTCCTTGGTGGGCAGATCTACGAGTTCACAAACTTTGTGGTCAATGATGGTCTTGGTTTCACCTCGAACGTGGCCTCCTCGTCCTTCTTTGCACTTACTGGATTGCACGGAGTGCACGTAGTTGTCGGTGTGATCATGCTGCTGTCGATGCTGGCGATCTCGTTCGGCACGCGGATTCGCGCCGAAGCAGTCGAGGTAGTCGGCCTGTACTGGCACTTCGTCGATATTGTTTGGGTACTGATCTTTACGATCGTGTACCTCATCCCATGAGGAGACTTCAATGAGCGCAGCAGTAACCGAACTCGATGATGACTCCCCAGTAAACCCTGGCGAGCACCATACGCATGGCCCGACCGATGGGCAGTACTTCAAAATTTTCTTCCTGCTTGTTGGGCTGACCGCACTCGAGGTGAGCACCTACTGGTGGGACGACATCTTCAACGCCGATACCAAGAAGATTGCCGTACCGGTTCTCCTCACCTTGATGGTGATCAAGTTCTTTCTGGTGGCGTTGTACTTCATGCACCTGAAGTTTGATTCGCCGCTGCTGAAGCGGACGTTCTATGTCGGCATGATCGTTGCAATCTTTGTGTACGTGGTTGCGTTGAGCGTTATGAACTTCTGGGGTGACTCGGGAACAACTCATTTCAACGATCCGCCGATTGATCCGCCGGCTCCGTTCTGCGCAACATCATCTAAGCCCGGTCCCTGCCCGGCTGGATGATGCTGAGCAGCGCATTTCCAGCTTGGGTGCCGCACTTTGAAGTGTGGATGCTGGTTCTTGCGCTTCTGGCTCTTGGTCTGTACGCCAGTCGAGTCATTCAGCCTAAGGCTGTTGCCGCTGGTGAAGCACCTATAACTACTCACCAGAAGATCTGGTTCTTCTTTGGTGTGTTTGTCTTCTGGGTTGCTACAGATTTTCCGCTGCATGACCTTGCCGAGCAGCGCCTGTATTCGATGCATATGTTGCAACATTCGTTGCTCATGGTTGTCTTTCCGCCAGTCATGTTGCTGGCTACCCCAACTTGGCTAGCGCGCCTGATTATTGGTGAAGGCGGGTTCAAGCGGTTTGTGTACTTCTGGGCGCGCCCCGCTCCAGCCCTGTTAGTGAATCTGTTCCTGACAGCAGCCATGCATGCTGCTTGGGTGGTCAACAACTCCGTAGCGAATGCTTGGATGCATTACAGCGTGCACTTTCTGGCAGTGTCCTCCGCTCTACTCATCTGGATGTGCATCTGTGGGCCCATTCCCGAGTTGCAGGTCGGACCACCGCTCAAGATCGTGATGGTGTTTCTGTTAGCGGTTATTCCCACCATTCCAGCATCATTTCTCACAACTGCCGAGTCGGTTCTGTATCAGGGGTATAACCATGAGCCTCGACTCTGGGGCTTGAGTGTGATCGAGGACCAGCAGTTAGCTGGTATCCAAATGAAGATCATCACAGGGTTCTACCTCTGGGGGATTATCGGTGTGATCTTCTTCAAGTGGTCGCTGGGAAGTAAAGCGAACCAGTCCAAGTTCCGCGGAAAGTTGGTCCGTTCTGATGGATCTACGGCCACCGAACTTATTCCCACCGAACTCCTTCCCACCGAACTTATTCCCAGCGGAACAGAAGTGCCGCCCCAAGCGGAGCAATCACTGCCCAGCAAGTAAGTGAAACCCAGGCCCAACTGGCTACGCTTCCGCCGACAGTGAGAGATCCGATGATGATCTCGGCAAGTGGCGCAGCGGGCAAGAGTTTGGCAACCGCAGCGATTGGGGCCGGGAGTTCGCTGAGCGGAATGATCATTCCTCCGGTCAGCAACAGAATCAGGTACAGCCCGTTCGCCGCTGCGAGGGTGGCCAATCCGGGCAATGTTCCTGCCATGAGAAGACCCAGACCGCTAAACGCGGCAGTACCGAGCAGTGCACCGGCTATGGCAGCGGCCCATCCGCTCAGCGGCGGTGACCAGCCCAGCAGCATCGAGGCGCTGATCAGCACGACCCATTGGATGACTTCAATGACGAGAACGGTGGTGATTTTGGACATGACCCAGCGCCCGCGACCCAAAGGAGAGGCACCGAGGCGCTTCAATACGCCGTAGGTTCGCTCAAATCCTGTTCCGATTCCTAGCGAAACCATTGCCGTGGACATGACAGCTAATGCGAGGACCCCAGGCGCTAGAAAATCGATGGGCTCATCGGTGCCAGTTGGGAGCAGGTCAATCGAGGAAAAGAACACCAGAATGAGTAGTGGAATACCAAGTGAAACAAGGAGTTGTTCCCCTTGCCGGGAGCTCAGTGCTAGTTCGGTGCGGATTTGAGAACGAATGGCCTTCATGAGTCTGTGCTGTCTGTGCTGCCTGTGCTATCTGTGCTATCTGTGCTGTCGGAGCTGTCTGTGAGGCGGCGGAATACGTCATCGAGGCGTTGTCGTTCGGCACGTAGATCGGTGAGCTGGATGTTCCGGGCTGCAAGCCAGCTTGTGACTGCTGCGACTAGAGCGGGCGAGGGTGGAGCCTCTACCCGGTACTCACCATGAGATGTCTCTGAAGCTTGGGACCCGACTGCAGCGCTGAGTGCGGCGCAGTCAAGGTTTGGGGTGGCGCCGAACAACAAGTGGTCAGAACTCGTAGCCGACATCAATTCGCTCGGCGAACCCTGAGCTATGACCTTTCCGTGGTCGATGATGATGACCTTGTCTGCGAGGCGTTCGGTCTCGGCTAGATCATGGGTCGTGATGAGCACGCAGACACCCTCTTGGCGCAACGTCAACAGTAAAGACCGGATGAGGTCACGACCTTCTAGGTCGACTCCTGCAGTTGGCTCATCAAGAAACACCACTTTGGGTTTACCAATCAGAGCGAGCGCTAGGGAGAGTCGCTGTTGTTCACCTCCTGAGAGGCGGCGGTATGGGGTCTTTGAGCGACTCGTGAGACCTACCCTTGCGAGGAGCTCTTCGGGGTCAAGCGAGGCAGGAAAGAAGCCTGCGTATTGTTGAAGGAGCTCGCGAGGGCGAATTGCAGTTGGGATTCCGCCTTGTTGCAGCATGATCCCCACCTGTTTCGTGAGCTTGTGATGATCAGTAATGGGGTCGAGTCCTAAGACGCTGCTAGAACCCGAACTTGCTGCTCGGTAGCCTTCAAGGTGTTCAATCGTCGAGGTTTTTCCAGCACCATTTGGTCCAAGCAGCACGGTGATCTGACCGGCCTGTGCCTCGAAGCTCACCTGATCGACTGCCACAGTCTGGCCGTACTGGATACTCAATTGATCTGCGATAACTGACACAAGGAGACGCTACTTCCCGCCTGTGCCTCTGGCACAGTTCCGCTCGCTGTTCTGGAGCAGATAGTCAATGAGGTTCAGCCTGCTGCCCGATGCCAACTAGGTTCCACTCATGCTTGATGTGCGTATGATCCGCGCCGATATTGACTTGGTGAAGGCAGGGCTGGCAAGACGAGGCCAAGACACTGCTGTGATTGATGAGGTTGCCGGCATCGATGCCGAGTTGCGATCGTTGTCAGGCCAGCGTGATTCCCTGCGAGCCGAGGTTCGGGCTTTGTCTAATGAGGTTGGCAAACTCTTCCGGGAGCAACGCCAAGACGAGGCCACTGAGCTTCAAGAGCAAAGCCGGCTGCTCGGCCTAGAAGAGAAGCAGCTTGATGCTCGGGCCGAGGAACTACAGGTTCTGCTCCGTGATCAGCTCTTGCGGATCCCTAATCTGCCAGCGATGGATTGCCCAGATGGTGCCAGCGAACAAGAGAATGTGATTCTGCGCGTTGAGCAGTATCAGCCTGATTCGTATGTGGACTGTCAACGAGTGCCTCATTGGGAGATCGGTGAACAGCTCGGGATTCTCGACGTTGAGCGCGCAGTCAAGATGTCCGGATCAATGTTTGTGATGTACCGCAAGCAGGGAGCTGCGTTGGTGCGGGCGTTGTGCCAGCTAGCGATTGATCGCAATGTTGACCTGTATGAAGAGGTGCGCCCGCCAACGTTGGTGCGCACTGCAACAATGATTGCAACGGGCCATCTCCCGAAGTTCTCTGAAGAGGCCTATGCGGTGGAGCGAGATGACCTGTGGGCCATTCCCACTGCTGAAGTTCCTCTGACTTCTCTTCGCCAAGATGAGATCGTTGCCGAGGCCGACTTGCCGCTCCGGTTCTGCGCTCATACCAGTTGTTTCCGACGGGAGGCCGGCTCGGCTGGCAAGGACACTCGCGGGCTGTTGCGGGTTCATGAGTTCGACAAAGTCGAGATTTTGGCGTATTCCACTCCGGCACAGGCAGCGGACCTACATGCCGAGATTCTGTTGCGAGCTGAGAGTCTGATTGCGGAGCTTGGGTTGGCCTACAGGGTGTTGGATCTCTGCGCCGGCGACATCGGTAATTCGGCAGCCCGCACCTTTGACCTTGAGGTGTACTCACCAGGGGTGGACCAGTGGCTCGAGGTGAGTTCGGTCTCTTGGTTCGGGGAGTACCAAGCGCGCCGGGCCAATCTTCGTTACAAGCCCGAAGGTGGGAAGGGGACTGAGGTCCTGCACACACTCAATGGCTCCGCTCTAGCTGTGCCGCGCGTGTGGGCGGCAATCGTCGAGACCTATCGGCAGCCGGATGGTTCGATTGAAATTCCTGAATTGTTGCTGCCCTATATGCGAGGCGCAACGGCGATCTCAGCCCCGGTATGAGTAGGGGTAGGACGGGCGCCGAAGTTCACTACCTGCCCGCACTGCTAGAGGCAGTTGGAGAGCCACCGGAAGATATCGGCAGCTCGCATCCAATGCGGAAGATCACCGAGGACGTTGCAGATGATCCACGAAGTTGGACGCCCGCAATTGCGAAGCAGGTGGCAGGCTTCTTTGATGAGATGGCATCAGGTTGGGCTGCTTCTGGGAATCGAGCTCGTGGTCAGGTAGTGCTCGAGGATCTGTTGACACGCTCCGAAGTTCCTTCTGGGCTTGTGGTCGAACTCGGAGCTGGAACTGGGTCTGGCACGGTGTTGCTGCAACAGCATTTTGAGCACGTCCTTGCGGGGGATTTGTCCGCTGAGATGCTGAAGCGACTACCAGAGGAACTTGCGAGCAGGCTGCAGTTGGATTCCAGTGCACTTCCATTCGCCACTGGGAGTGTTACGGCTGTGGCCTGTGTGAACATGATGCTGTTTGCCGACGAGGTGGTTCGAGTCCTGACATCCGATGGGGTGTTGATTTGGGTGAACTCCATCGGAGAACGAACACCTATCTACTTGTCTGCGGACCGGATTGCTCAGGCACTCGCAGCGCAGGTAGCTGATTCCGAACTCGGTGGCAGCTTCGAGGTGACAGCTTCAACAGCGCACTGGGGCACCTGGGTCGTTGCACGCCGCCAACGCTGAATTGCTGGGCTGCCTGAATAACGGGGTTGCCTGAATAACGGGGTGGGCAGGGGCCCGCGAACTGTTTATAAAACCGGCTTACGACGAAAGTAGAGCCGCAAGGCTGCCGTCTGCGGGCTGCGCTCCCCGGTGACATCGGAGCTGAATCTGGACAGACTGCCGAGATGAACTTATCCAAAGTGAAAAGAACCCCATCGGGCGCTGTGTTGTCGGGCGCTGTGTTGTCGGGCGTCGCGTTTTTGAGAGCGGCGGTGTTGAGCACAGTTGCGTCACCTCCTGTGTTGCGCCTCGCACAATGAACTACTCGCCTCGAGCGCCCTATCTGCGGCCCCATGATTTGCGCGGCGCAAATCTGCGCTATTGCCTTCTGACTTTGCTCTCTCAGGCTGGGAGCCCACGCAGCATTGCTGAGCTGCGAGCTGCACTTGAGCAGCTCGGGTTGACCGTTGGCGGGAGCGATCCCAACAAAGTCATCTCCGATGTGCTGCGCTACGAGTTGCGCCTCGGCCGAGTGCGGCGGACCGAGCGAGGCCGCTATGAGTCTCGCTATCGCCCGAATACGACGGTTCGCCGCCACAGAGCCCGACTACAGGATCTAGTGGCCAAGGCCCGCAGCCAAACGAACGGCACCAACTGACATTAGTGAGGGCTGTCTGCCGTGTGTTTTGGTGGTTGTGAGTGCTGTCGGACGTTAGGGCTGTCCGCCCTGAGTGCTGTGCGTCCTGAGATGGTGGCCATGGTGCTGAGCGTCCTCAGTGCTGGAGGCCTTGCATGCTCTCAGTCGTGCCCGGCGTCTACCTTGGGACGGCTTTTCGTCATAAGCCGGTTTTAAAAGTGTGTTCCAACCTTGACTATCTGCACATTTCAGGGAACGAGTCGACCAAGAAGAGCCTCACTTGTCAGCCATATCAAGCCAGCAGAGCATGCGATCCCAACGGCTAGCTTTCGCCACCGCCGATCCGCCCACAGGGCGAGCGCCACGATGAACGGCACTACCAAAAGCCCGTATCGCCCGAGCGAATCCGTCACCTGGGAGGAGAGCATGAAGAGAAGCGATACCCCTGAGTATGCAATCCATGAGATCGGAAGCTTGGGACCACTGCTGCGTGCGCCGAGCACCATGAAAATGAAGAGCAACAAGAACACGATCATGAAGCCCAGGTTGTAGACATCTCGAAAATTGCCTCGAATGAGTTCGCCGACCGGTTCGAGTACCCGCGTCACGGGATCTTGGAACCCTCCTCGAATCTGCCGCTGTAGACGTAACGGGAGTAATAATTCTCCCGTGGACTGCTCAATCCAGATGAGAGCCAGCCCTAAGCCGAGGAATGGTCCGCCCAGGCCAATAATCCAGTTCCACCAGCGGGGCCGAGGTTGAGCGCGTAGCAACTCAATAGCGATGGGTACCAGGAGTAGGCCACCGACCGGTCGGATAGCCGCCGCAAGGAGTGCCAAGAGACCAGCCAGAACAAAATTGCGTCGGTGTAGCACCAAGAGGGTTCCGGCAACGACAAGAAGAGCCAAACCCTCGGAATACGCAAAGGCCAGTACAAATGCCGCAGGGAAAATTGCGATGAGAACCGCTGACCGATCTGCCACTGACCGGCCTTCTAATGACCGGCCTTTTGATGACCTGCGGAGTGTTGAGGCCGCTTCCCCTTGGTCCTGATCTTGGTCTTGACCTTGGAGAACCTCGGTTGCGAGCTTCCAAAGAACCCAAGCTCCTAGAAAAGCTGCGATGTTGCTGATAGCGATGAGCGCCCAATCGGCATGACCGCCAAAGAACGGGCCTAGAGCCTTTGCTAGAGCAGGGTAGACAGGGAAGAACCTGGCCTCCTCCCCTGACAGTGCATTGGCTGCACCCCCTAGCGGTCGCGTGTACCACTGCTGTGCCAAGCCCCGATAAAACGCACCGTCCCAAGTGAACAAGCCCTGCTGAATCTGTTCTGATCCTCGAGGGGTTTCGAGTCGATCCACCAGGAGATGTGCAGTCAGGAACCCGCTAGCGATGCACAGCCGAGCCCAGACCCAGCCAAGACATACAGCAGGAAGACCAGCGCGCCAGAGACTGCTCTTGGTTACTTCCAACTCATTGAGGGCAGTCACGGGTTCGGGAATCTGTCAGTTTCGAGGCGTAAACGCCCACAGATTGGCTGACTCATCTAGACCCGTGTCATCAATAGCCAGCAGCAGGGTCTGGTCGCGTTCCACTGCGAGAGCGGCAAGTAATGCGTCGCATTGACCCTCGAAGGTTCGATAGGTCGGGCTCTCCACCACGTACACCGTGGCATTGTCTGGGATTCGCTCAGCGACTTCTTCCAAGAACTGCGCAGGTGAAGTAGCAGAATTCCGGTCGGCATAATCCACCCAATCCACAAACCGCGGATCCCCTCCCATCGGGTACGGAATCACATCGCTGCCCAAACCTCCACTGCTGCTCAAACCTCCACTCGGGTCAAGCTCGAGCTCCCGCTGGAGCGAGACGCCGAGTTGGTCAGGACATGCGATCACCACGGATGGTGACTGAGCCGAAGCACTTGGCTCGGATGACAGAATCTTCTCCGCAATCTGGCCCGTCTGAGATCTCACACCACCGATGGCCCCAACCGCCCCAAAGGATCCAATCAGAACCACCACAGCGAGCATCAGCGCCGTCCCACGAGGACTACGGATTACAGCGATACCGGCCGCAATAGTCAACAAGAACAGTGGATAAATGCCCGATGCGTATCGCGAGGAGAATGTCCCACTCGAAGCAGTCATAGCTGCCCATCCAATACTCATTGTCAGCAGGATCAACAACAACTCGGCGCGAATTCGTGGCTGCACAGATCCAGTCAGCACAACCTGCTCACCGGATCCCGGCGTGGCTCTGCCTTGTGAATCACGAGCCTTCTGGATCACAGCAAGGGCTGCGAGCAGCAGAAGCGGGACAAGCAGGTAAGTAAACAGATGCGCGATCCCGTACTTCGCCCCTGCAAAATCGACGATCGTCAACACCACCACAGAAGCTGGGCCAAAGCGCTCTCCCCAAGGGGTACCAGTATGCGCAGACTGATAGAGCAGAGTGGGCAGCCACGGAACAAAGCTCAACCCACCTAGCAGTAGCGCTCCGATCAGCAGTCGAGCACCAACCTTGCCCTCATGGCTCGATGCCCGCCAGGCTTGAAAGATCGCAACTAGGCCAACTGCACCGAGCAACCAGAGCGACCAGTAGTGGGTCCACAGCAGGGCCGAAGCAATCAGCGCAGCCCCAAGAAAGCTCAGCCAGCGACGGGTGCCCGAAAACCTCGCTGTGAGGAGAGCATCCACGAGTAAGTAGCCAGCAGCGGACAAGGCCATCACCAAGGCGTACATGCGCGCTTCGGCCCCATAACGGATGCCAAACGGCAACACAGCAGTTACAGCCAGAGCGATCAGTCCGGTTCGTTGCGCCCCTAACGGCCCGGCACCGCGGCGTTGAGCCAATCTCCGCCCGGCTGAGTACATGAGCGGCAAAGTCAGAACAGAAATCACCCCAGAGAAAGCCCGGATCCACCAATCCGAGTTCCCACCAACCGAAGTCCAAACATGCAGCAGAACGTAAAATAATGGTGGGTGGCCGTCGCGTCGCAGCGCCGAAGGAATCTCTGCGAGCGGCAACTGAGCGATGTTGCTCGATAGGGCTTCATCGAGCCACATCCCAGAGCGCGGCGCAAACCGCAGTCCGATTCCGATGAGAACTGCGATGCCCACCACTACCTTCAGCAACACATCAACTGGTGGTTCAGCGAGATCAGGCTCTATGAGGTCTGGTTCTATGAGACCGTTCTCTATAGGGTCCGGTTCGCCTAGCGGAGATTCTGGGGTTGTTGAACTCATTGCAGTACCAGCGCCGGAAGCGTTCGAACAGCCGTGGCCACGACTTCGGCTGTCTCTGACCAGGACGGAGGACGGTACATAGAGGCTTTATCTTTCATGGCTTGGTGGTGATCAGGGTTTGTTAGATGAAGGCGAATGAGTGCTACCAAACCCGATACATCCGCCGGGTCGATGAGTTCGGTAAAGCCTGCGCCAGCCTCGGGTAGGGCACCACCTGTGGATGCAACAGTGGCGCAGCCATGAGCTAGTGACTCAAGCACTGGAACGCCGAGGCCCTCATAGAGGGAAGGGTTAATTGACAAGAAAGCATTCTCGTAGAGCCAACTCAGCTCAGCGTCCTCAATCCCTCCGAACCAGCAGACTCGGCGCTCAAACTCGGGGTGCGAGCGAATCCTCGCAACGAGCGAGTCCACCATCCAGCCTTCTTTGCCAACAAGAACCAGCGAGAGATCGGGGAACTCTTCGCTGAGCTGATCGAAGGCATCAAGTACAAGCTTTTGGTTCTTGCGCGGCTCAAGGGTGCCAACAACCAACAAAAACCTGCCGACTTGTTCGGGTAATACCACCGGCATTGAGGAAGTCACCTGATAATCAGCGCCCAAGGGGATGACAACTACATCAAGTTCCTCTGTTCGGCCGAACTTGAGCGCCACTGACCGCAGGTCCCGAGCAGTACATTCCGAGTTGGTCAGAAACCGAGTGCTCCACTGAATATGCGACTGAATCCAAGACTCAAACACTGCAATATGGCGCGGGTCAAACCATTCAGGGTGCACGATCGGCATGACATCATGAACCAGCACCATGCTGCTGACTCCATCTGCGTGCAGGCGAGGTAACAACTCCGACCTCGGCTCGGGGTCATACCAAGAGCCTTCAAGGTCAAGGAAAACCGATCCAGGTTGGGGTGTCCCAATAGCCAGCGCAGCGTTCAGTGGGTGAAGTTCTCGCCGTTTTCGCAGGAACTTGCCGACCTGAACCCGGGTCCAGATAACCAGTGAAAGATCCCCAAGCACCCGCACTAGCGGTGATAAGAAACCAAAATTATCGGCCCGTCTGCCGGCGCGCCCACCAGGCGGGTGCACCTCAAGGCGAGTCTGTTCTTCTTCAGTTAGCAATCGGTAGCTACCTTTTGCAGAGGGTTTCAGAACCGGAACTATCTCCAGGCCGTGGCCTATAGGTCCGCGTAGTCCTTGAATAATCTCGCGAACAACGCGTTGAATCCCGGTTGTGTATCCAATCGAGATCGTGTCGGTGACCTCAACCAACACCTGTCTCGGCAACACCTGCTCGGGAGCCGTCATGAGGCAGATCGTAGAAGCTACAGCGGCCTCCTAACGATTTAGAGCAGCAACAAGCTCGGGCTACGAAAGTTCGTGCCCGAGCCAGTACTGACCAGATCTGCTGGCAAGGTGTTCCCACAGAGGTTCTCGGCGGCTCTGCAAGCCAACCTGAACATTTTCAAAGAAAAGTTTTTGAGCGGAACCTAGCGGGTCAGAATCACCGAGGAACCGTGCCCGAAAAGCCCCTGATTGGCAGTGATTCCAACCTTTGCGTTCTCTGCTTGAGCACCCTTGGCAGTACCCCGAAGCTGCCAAGTGAGTTCACAGACCTGTGCAAGGGCTTGGGCCGGGACAGCCTCGCCAAAGCAAGCAAGACCGCCTGAAAGATTGACTGGCAGGCGTCCGCCCAAGGTTGTGACGCCATCACGCAAAATTTTCTCGGCCTCGCCAACCCCGCAGAATCCCAGATCCTCATACCAATCCAGTTCAAGGGCAGTAGACAGGTCATAGACCTCTGCCACATCAACGTCATCGGGGCCGAGTCCGGCTTGTGCATAAGCAGAGTCGCCGATTGCCTGCTTGAACCCGCGATCAGGTCGCGAAATACCGGCAGCTGAATCGGTTGCAAAGTTCGGCATTTCCAAGATCGTGTTCGGGAACGTAGGCGTCACTGTAGAAATAGCTGCAACCTTGACGAGCGGATCGGCCGATCCCGCTGAACTGCTCAGATGCTTGCGGGCATATTCCATCGAGGTGAGCACGACTGCAGCTCCACCATCTGAGGTTGCGCAAATGTCGAGCAACCGCAGCGGACTCGACACGGTAGGCGAGGCTGCAATGGCTTCCGCAGTGACCTCTTTGCGGTAGCGAGCGTAAGGATTGTTCAGCCCGTGGCGGGCATTCTTGATCTTGACTTGAGCAAAGTCATCACTGCTCGCACCAAACAAATCGATTCGACGCCGCGCCCACATTGCGAAATACGCGGGGTTGGTCATGCCAAGCAGGCGAAAGCGCAACCAGTCCGGATCATCACCACGTTCGCCCTTATTGGGTTTCAAGAACCCCTTCGGAGTGGTATCGGCGCCAACAACTAGGGCGACCTCGCACATGCCAGAAAGGATGCGCTGACGAGCAGCGTCCAATGCCATCGCCCCAGAGGCGCAGGCTCCGTATGCACTCGTCACAGGAATACCTGTCCAGCCAAGAGCTTGAGCAAAGGTGGCTCCGGCGACATAGCCGGGGTAGCCATTACGCATGGTGTCTGCGCCAGCCACAAACCCCACATCTCGCCAGTCAATGCCAGCATCTGCGAGCGCATCTTGAGCTGCTGCAACTCCGTACTCAACGAAGTTGCGCCCCCATTTACCCCACGGGTGCATGCCAACCCCGAGAACGGCTACTTGGTCAACGCTCATGCTTCGCCTCCTGCAGTGCTTTTCGCCACTGGTCGCCATTTCCACATCGTGTATTCAGTGTCTTCATCCTCGTACAAGGTGCCGAGCACTAGTTCCATTTCCATGCCAACGACCAAGTCCTCGATGCCCACGCCCGCAACTACTTGACCAAGAACTACGAGTTGCTCGGTCTCTAGTTCAACAGCAGCCAAACAGAATGGCTCGTATGGGTCAGTCGGCGCCTCGAAGGGTTCTGGTGGCTGATACTGGGCGTCGGTATAGGACCACAGCCGACCACGAGTAGAGAGTTCAACCTCGACAAGTTCCGAACCAGAGAACCCTGGGGCACGAGACATGACTCGCTCGGGCGGGAAGAAGTACGTTCCGCTCTCTGTACAGCGAGTGCCGATCAGAGCTACAGGGTCTGCCCCAACAGGTCGGGGAGTGTCGTCACTCGGCGACATCGTGAACCACCCCTCAACAGCGGGGAGCTTGGCCTTGGACATCTTTGCCTCAGTTCGGGAGGTCGTAGGTACGCAAAGCGTCAGAGTACTACGAGGCCTGAACGCAGCACATTTCGAGAGGCTGGGTTCAGCACTGTGCTTATTTTCACCACTGGGGCGGCACCCGGGGAGTCTCTTGAGTTGGAGGATCTTCGAAGCTGGCGATCTTCTCGATTCGACGCCGAGGAGGTCGAGCCGTTGGCTTTGAGCGACCGGTCAAGCGGTTCTTTGCCCAGATTCCAGTCGCAACCATTCCAATGAGACTGAAGATCGCCATGATGAAGCGCAGCAAACCACCTGCGCCCGCCGATGCGGCCTGAGTTACTTCTACTCGGAGACGAACCTTTGAATCGGCTGGGTCCGGGGCTGTAGCTGTGTCGGTGCTTTCTGCGGGGGTCTGGGCTCGATCGATTTGTTGCGCATCAACATCGATCTCGGTGGCCACCACCCGAGCATCAAGTCGACCTAGAGCACCGAGTGCGATTTCTAGATTCTCGCCTGGCAGGCTGAATTCAAGCGCAGTCTCGTTGGGCTGAGTGGTTTCCTCGCCAACTCTGGTCCCGCCCCAAGTCCCCGCGCTCGCCAAAATCTCTTGGCGGGTCTGCAGCACAGCGGGCTGGTCGTCAGCCTCGATCTTGACCACGGCGTCTGCCTGATTGGTAGCAAGCAGGTCCCCGCAAGAAGTAGCGAGGAACGCCACCAAGAACAGCGCGCAAATAGTGAGCGCCCGCGACACAGTGCCCCTCACCCTTGGGCTTAGAGATGTGCTCGGAGTTGCGCTCGCATTCGAGTTCGTGTGGTACCCAGTACTTAGTCTGATGAGATCAGCGTAGGAACCCTGAGCGCAACAGCGGGGGACCATCGCTAGTAGTGACGGCTAATTGCCCTCAACGGCATCCAAAAAGGCGGGTCGTTCTCCACCGCCATGTAGCCAGATCGAGGTGCCGCTGACATACGAGGCGAGCGGGGAAGCCAGCCACCTACAGGCTTGGGCCAAGTCCTCTGGCGTGCCGAGCCTGCCAGCGGGAACCGTCGCCGCGGCGCGTGCAACTGCATCTTCATCCCCGTAGTGCAACTCGGCCTGCTCGGTCAGGATGAGCCCGGCAATAATTCCGGTGACTCGAACCTTTGGGGCCCACTCAACGGCAAGTGATTGCGTCAGGCTGAGCAACCCTGCCTTGGCTGCGCCATACGCTGCAGTTCCTGGTGAGGGCCGAACGGCCGAGACCGAAGCAATATTGACGATCACGTTCGTGCGGCCATCCTCGGGCGCAGACTGCATATGAAAGTTTGCGCGCTGAGCTACATGTAGTGGAGCGAGCAGATTGAGGCGGATGATGGATTCGCTAAATCGAGGTGAGGCCGTCGCTGCGTCAGCAGGCGGGGCACCACCGGCATTGTTGATCACAGTGTCGATTCGACCGAACCGATCCACAGTTGCATCCACTAGTGCGGCCGCAGCATCAGGGTCTCTGACGTCAGCGGCCATAAATGAAGCAGTTCGCTCACCCGCCGTTGGTAGGTCTGCCGGCTCCGTACGCCCGCAGGTCATGACCTCGGCACCCCAGTCCAAAAAGCGCTGCACGATGACCCGGCCGATACCTTTGGTGCCGCCGGTGACTAATACCACCCGGCCTGAGTAGTCGAGTCCGGAGTATTCCTGACTGCTGTCTGTCATGGTGCGTCCCTCTCTGAGTCCGTCATTGAGTGCTTGTGTGAGTGCTGATGTGACTGCCTGATTCGGCTTGCGACTATACGCTCATGGCGCCGAGGGATGCCCGGCGGTACCGTTCTCATCCTGACAGAACTTGAAGCGTCTGTAGAAGGTCTTGGCAGGAATCGAATCAACAGGGAGTACAGCATGGGAATTTCGGTGAATATCGCAGAAGGCATTGCCGAGGTTGTGATGGATAATCCACCCGTCAATGCATTAACAGTGGCGGGTTGGTACGAGTTGGCTGAAGTCCTGACTTCGACCGGTCGAAACCAAGAGGTTGGAGCACTTGTTCTGCGTGCCGAAGGCCGTGGCTGGAACGCAGGTGTTGACATCAAAGAGATGCAAAACACCGAGGGCTTTGACGCACTGCTCGGAGTAAACCGAGGCTGCTACGCAGCTTTTGCGGCCGTCTACGAGTGTGAAGTCCCTGTGATCTCGGCTGTCCACGGGTTTTGCTTAGGCGGAGGCATCGGCCTAGTTGGCAACTCGGACATCATTGTGGCCGCCGAGGGAACCCGGTTTGGGCTTCCCGAAGTAAATCAGGGCGCCCTGGGTGCGGCAACGCATCTGGCGCGACTTGTTCCCCAGCACAAGATGCGAGAGATGGTCTATACAGCCGAACCAGTGGATGCTGCGCTGCTCGAATCTTGGGGTTCGATTAGCAAAGTCGTTCCGCTTGAGAATCTTCGGGACGCAGCTTTTGAAGTTGCTGCAAAGATTTGCACCAAGAGCCGCTTTGTTATCCGTCGGGCTAAGGAATGCCTCAACGGAATTGACGTTGTGGACGTCAAGCGCAGCTACCGCTTTGAGCAGGGCTTTACCTATGAACTCAACTTGTCTGGCGTAGCAGACGAGGCCAGAGATGCCTTTGTCGATAAGACCGAGGCCAAATTCTCGAAGTAAGCGATCTCAAAGTAAGGGCTCTCGAAGTAAGGGCTGCAGTCCTGAGGGAGACGCGACACGGCCCCACCGCTAGGTGAGGCCGTGCCAAGAGAATAAAGAGAAGTATCAGCCTGCAGGAACGGTGCTGGCGCTTGGGTCAGCACCTGGATCCGTAGGCGCTGCCGGTGCGCACTGAGCCTGATAGATCGTCTGGTACTCGGTCATTGCGGCGGTGTAGCCGTCTCCCGAGAGTGCCTTTTGGCCGGCATCTCCGGACAAGAAGTCGGTAGGGTACCCAGCGGCCTCTGCCTCGGACTGAAGGGTATTGGCGGCGTTGCGAAGTGCCTCACTCGATGCAGCGGACTCGGCAGGAAATGCGCCAGCTACTGCATTGAGTAGTTCCACGTACAGACCTACGGCAGCTTCGGTTTGCTTGGGATTCGTTGGCTCAGGAGGTCCCTCGGTGGTGACAGTGCTGAGCTTGCAGAGGTCAGTTCCAGCGCCTGTGATGGCCGTTGAGATCTCGTCGACCTTGGCGCTGTAGGCCTCATCGCTCAGTGCCTTAGCGGTTGTTTCGGTGGTCTTGTCGCCCTTGACAGTCGTCGTCGTTGTTGACTTGCTGTCGTCGTCTTTGCTGCAGGCACCAGCAAAGAGCGCAAGAGTTGCGACCATTACTACGCCACCGATGCGCCGCCAGTTGTTATGCAGATTCATGAGAACTCCTCTTTCCCCAGTTGGCCAGGCGGCCAGCGGTGCGCTCACGTTATCGGTCCTTTCGGGGTACTGCGGCCATATTCCGACGATGCACAGAGCGGTCTCAGCAACCAGAGCGCAGATGCTTTTCATCAAGATGGCCATGACCGTCTAGATTTCATTATCTGACGCCCCATCAGAATTGGGGTTCTGCCGTCGCTTGAGTTCGTGAAAATCGGGTTCAGGCCGTAACCAAAGGGGGTCCGGTGCCCGGACCGGACAAGCGCTGCACAGAAGATGAAGTTGTTGCCGAACTGAGCTCCGGCATGATCATTGGTATTGGCGGATGGGGGAGTCGGCGAAAGCCCATGTCGCTCATTCGAGCGATCCTTCGTTCAGACCTGACTGATCTCACCATCGTCTCCTATGGCGGCCCTGATGTTGGCCTGCTCTGCCGCAGCGGCAAGGCCCGCAAGGTGATTTCTGGGTTTGTCTCGCTGGACTCCATTCCCCTTGAGCCTCATTATCAGGCTGCCCGGCAGAACGGAACGATTCAAGCCGCCGAATGGGATGAAGGCATGTTGTTGTTGGGCTTGCAGGCTGCTGCCTGGCGTGTGCCGTTTCTGCCCACCCGCGCTGGGCTTGGCTCCGATGTTATGAAGAACATGGCTGATCTGCGCACTGTTACTTCGCCGTATGCAACTGTTCTGCCAGGTCAGAACGACGGTGGCGAGTTTGAAGAGTTGCTTGCCGTGCCAGCGCTAGAACTTGATGCCGCTCTGGTGCACCAAAATGCGGCCGATGTTTCGGGTAACTCCGTGTGGTTAGGCGAGGACCCGTTCATGGATGACTTGTTTGTGCGAGCCGCCCAGCGTTCCTATGTCAGTACCGAGCGGATTCTGCCAACCACCGAGCTTGCTGGTTTGGGAGATATTGCGCACCTGAAAATCTCACGCATGGATGTAACCGGTGTGATCGAAGCTCCCCACGGTGCACATTTTACCGAATGCCTACCTGACTATTCTCGAGACGAGGCGTTCCAGAAGCGCTATGCAGCCACGGCCAAATCAGATGAAGCTTGGGACGAGTTCCGAGCTGAGTTCTTAGATATCGATGAGGCCGGATACCAAGCCAAGGTGAAGGAGTTGCAGGCATGAGTGACGTGAGCACACCTACACCTAGCAGTACTGCAGTGACTCGTGCAGATATCTGCGCCGTTGCGATTGCTGAGGCATTTCGTGGAGATGGCGAACGACTGTGCAATCCAATTGGAAACCTGCCGCTAATTGGTGGGCGTCTGGCAGCTGCCACCTTTGAGCCACACCTGGCCCTGACCGACGGCTTCTATACCCTCATGGACCCGCAGTCTCCTGATGAAGTGCCACCAATTGCATTGCCAGAAGCAGAGCGAGTGGCGCAGAGAACAGTTGCGCATTGGAACCCCTACCGAGAGATGTTTGGACTGCTCTGGCAAGGGAAGCGCCACGTCATGATGGGTGCAACGCAGATTGACCAATATGGCAACCAGAACATCGCCGCAATTGGTGACTGGGTTCAGCCGCGGCGACAGTTGCTCGGGTTCCGCGGAGCGCCAGGAAACACCATCAATCACACAACGAGTTATTGGGTGCCGAACCACTCGCCACGAGTATTTGTCCCCGCAGTAGATGTTGTTTGTGGAATTGGGTATGACCGGGCACACGCGCTTGGCTCCGTTGCCTCTCGGTTCCATGAAGTCCGCCGTGTCGTGTCGAATCTTGCTGTGTTTGATTTTGAAGCCCTAGATGCCGAGGGAGTTCCCACGATGCGTCTGCGTTCGCTGCACCCTGGAGTCACCCTTGAAGAGGTACTCGAAGCCACTGGCTGCGATGTAGTGATTTCCGATGATCTTGGTGAATCTCGCGGGCCAACCGAGCAAGAACTTGCGCAGATCAATCGCCTAGATCCGCGATCACTCCGACTAAATGAGGTTCCTGAGCCGTGACTGATCTTGATCAAACTCTGGTAGTCAACGTAGACAGAACTCGCCCAGCAGCCCTGCGGACTGCGGCTTGTGAGTTGTTTGGTGTGGAGTACCCCATTGTGCAAACCGGAATGGGCTGGGTTTCTGGGGCGCAACTCACTGCAGCTACCTCTGCTGCTGGTGGGCTTGGGATTTTGGCTTCGGCCACCATGACTCTTGAGGAGCTCGGTCAGGCAATCAAAAAAGTTAAGGCCCGCACTGACAAACCATTTGGTGTGAACCTGTTGCCAAACCAGCCAGACGCCGCACAGCGACTGGATCTGATCATCTCTGAGCAGGTTCCGGTGGCCAGCTTTGCTGCAGCGCCCAAAGCAGATCAGGTGTCCAAACTGAACGATGCCGGGGTCATTACCATCGTCACCGTGGGCGCCAAGCGTCACGCCGAGAAGGTTGCGGCGATGGGAGTCAAGGCCGTGATCGCTCAGGGTGGCGAGGGCGGCGGGCACACAGGGACGATTCCTACCTCGTTGTTGCTGCCGCAGGTTGTCGACGGGGTTGGCGGATCTGAAGTTGTCGTACTGGGCGCCGGCGGATTCTTTGATGGCCGCGGACTTGTTGCAGCTCTGTCCTACGGTGCGCATGGTGTGGCTATGGGTACCCGCTTCTTGCTGACGGCAGAAAGCCAAGTCCCTGATTCGATCACAGAGATTTATATGCAAACCCCACTGACTGGAACAGTGGTGACCACTGCAATCGACGGTGCGCCGCAACGAGTAATCCGCACCGCCATGATCGATGCACTTGAGAAGTCACCCGGGCTGCTGCGCTTTCCGCGTGCGGCGGGTAACGCCTTGCAGTTCGCCCGCCAGGCCGGAATTTCCTTGCCGGCGCTCGTCAAGACGGGCTTTGAAATGAAGAAGGATCAGGAACTGACTTGGGCTCAAGTTGCTCTTGCTGCAAATGCTCCCATGATGACCAAGGCAACCATGGTCGATGGCGATGCACAGGTTGGAATCCTGCCAACGGGGCAGGTTGTTGGCGCAATTGAGGATCTTCCCAAGGTGGCGGATCTGCTTGAACGCATCATGTCCGAGGCCGAAGGGTGCCTCGAAAAACTGAGTGCTTCCGAGTGACGAATTGCCGATAACTGCTCGGCATAAGTTTGTAAAGCAGGACGGCACAGAACGAGAGACAACAAAGGAGTGTGTCGGTGGATCTGACATGGAGTGAATCCGAAGAAGCGTTTCGAACCGAGGCTCGCTCTTGGCTTGAGTCAAACGTGCCAACACCTGCGCTGCCTTCAGGTGACACCAAAGAGGGTTTTGCGCTGCATCTTGACTGGGAATACCGCTTGGCGGCGGATCAGTGGTCAGTGGTGTCATGGCCAAAGGCGTTTGGCGGCAGGGATGCCAGCCTGTGGGAATGGCTGATCTTCGAAGAGGAGTACTACCGAGTTGGAGGCCCGCAGCGGGTCACGCAGAACGGCATCTTCTTGTTGGCTCCGACCATTTTTGAGTTTGGTACTGCCGCTCAACAGGATTACTACTTGCCACGCATGTCCTCAGCTGTGGACTTGTGGTGTCAAGGTTGGTCAGAGCCAAATGCGGGGTCTGACCTTGCTGGAGTTCGGTCGAAAGCAACCCGAGATGAGGCTGCTGGAGGCTGGAGACTCTCGGGGCAAAAAACTTGGACGACACGCGGCGCATTTTGTAATTACCTCTTTGGCCTGTTCCGCACTGACCCCGAGTCTGAGCGTCATAAGGGAATGACGTACTTCATGGTTCCCCTCGAGGGCGATGGAGTCACCGTGCGGGGGTTTGGTCGCCTTGATGGCGACGAGGGTTTCGCTGAGGTGTTCTTTGACGATCTGTTCATCCCTGACGATGACGGCACGGCCGAGACGATGGTGCGCGGTGGAATCCTTGGTGAGGTCAATCAAGGCTGGGGTGTTGCGATGGCGACTACCTCATCTGAGCGAGGACTCACCTTGCGCTCACCTGGGCGCTTTCAGGCAACTGCAACTCGACTTGTTGACCTTGCACGCGAGCGTGTGGGGGATGGCTTGAGTCAGCAGATGGCTGATGCCGTAGCTGATGCCTGGATCGATGCAGAGGCGTATTCCCTCTTTACTCTGTCGGATGTAACTGGGGTGGTTGAGGGCGTTTCGATGGGGGCCCGATCCTCGTATAACAAGATTTTCTGGTCCGAGCTTGATGTGCGCCTGCATGAGGTTGCCCTTGATCTGCTGGGGGCTGAAGCAGAGTTGGATGGCCCTTGGATGAAGGGGTATCAGTTTGCGCTTTCAGGGCCGATCTATGCCGGGACCAATGAGATTCAACGAAACATCGTGGCGGAGCGAGTACTCGGCCTACCCCGCAAGTAATGAGCACAGCAGTAATGAGCACAGCATTCATGAGCACAGCATTCATCAGCACAGCATTCATCAGCACAGCTAGAGCAACTAGAGAGAAGTCGGTAGGTAGATGAGATTCGCATTGACAGAAGATCAAGTTGAGTTTCGTGCCGTGGTCCGGGGCTTACTCGCAGATACCTGCGGCCCGGATGAACTGCGTGCCGCCTGGCCTGACGCAGAAACTGCCGGTGGCGGGCCCGGCGGCGGGAATGGCCGAGTACCCGGTGCATGGTCGGCGCTTGCAGAGATGGGAGTGCTCGGCATCATGGTTCCCGAGGCCCAAGGTGGCCTAGCTATGACCGAGGAGGATCTGGTCCCCTTGCTTCTCGAGGCTGGCTGGGCTGGGCTGCCGGACCCTCTAGCTGCAACCGCTGGAGTTGCAGTCACCTTGTTGCGGCATGCTTCGAGTTCAGAGCCTCGGGCAGATGAGCTTTTGGCGCAGATTGCTGCAGGCGAGATCAGCTTGGGATGTGTGTTCTCAAACCCCGCTCAGTCAGAATCCATGCGGCCCGCATCTGTGGTGGCTGTTTCAAACTTTATTCCTGCAGCAACTTCGCTCGATCAGATCTTGTTGTGCCTAGAGGATTCGGTGCATCTGGTTGATCCAGCTTCGCTTCAACTTGAGCGAGTGCAGTCCGTGGATGGTGCAAGGGACCTGTTTCACTTTGTTGTGCCTGTCGAGATGGGTGAGTCAACGGCTTTGCTCACGGGTGCCGCAGCACAGGCAGCAACTCTGGCGGCTTTTGATTTCGCAGCTCTTGGTGCTGCAGCAGAACTGATTGGCCTATCTCGACGCATGCTCGAAATGACGATTTTGTATGCAACTGAGCGTAAGCAGTTTGGAGTGCAGATCGGCAGTTTTCAAGCAGTAAAGCATCACCTCACAAATGCCAGTTTGGCAGTCGAGTTTGCAGAGCCACTCGTCCTGCGAGCGGCCAACTCGTTGGCTTTGGGTAACCCGCAGGCATCTCTGCATGTTTCTATGGCTAAGGCAAAGGCTTCTGCTGCGGCCAAGGGTGCAGCGGCCGCCTCGCTGCAGGTTCACGGCGCCATTGGCTACACCGTTGAATACGACCTTCACTTGTACATGAAGCGATCATGGGCGCTAGCTGGCGAGTTTGGCGATGTTGAGTTCCATCGTCGCCGGGTGAGCGCCGAACTGCTTGCCAAGTAGACCTTCCAAATAGGTCATCTTGCCGAATCGACCATATAGAGTCCGGCAGGAGTTCCGGGGGAATGTTCGCAAAGCCGAGGAGGCATCTAGTGAAGAGTTCAACGTTTCGGCCGCTAGTTATCATTGCGTGCCTAGCAGCCGTTTCTGTCATGGCCGCAGGCTGTTCGAGTAACAAAGATGACGCAGCGAGTTCTTCAACGACGACTACCGAGAAGCCAGTTGCACCGCTCGCTGGCCCGCCCGAGCCGAGCAAAGTTGCGACGCCAGCAGTAGAGGGGCCGATTACCACTGGTGCCGGAACGGTAATTCTTGGCCCACCAAAGTTTGATCTCACGACGGTTGGCTACACCCAAGAAGAGTTCTTCATCTCTGGTGATGCAACCTCGTATACCTCGGCACAGCCGTTGAGCGAAGACGGAAAGTGGTCGGCTACACCTGATACTTCGGCTCCGTATACCAGCCGCATTGTGGTTCGTCGTCCAGCCAACGAGGCAGACTTTGACGGCACCGTTGTGGTCGAGTGGCTCAACGTTTCTGGTGGTCTCGATGCTGATCCGGACTGGACCTATACCCATACCGAGATCATTCGCTCGGGCTCAGCTTGGGTTGGCGTATCGGCTCAGCGAGTTGGGATCTACGGCGGCGGCAGTTCGCTCGGAGCGTCGCTTGCACTGAAGAATGCTGACCCTGTTCGTTATGAACCACTTGTGCATCCGGGTGATGACTACAGCTACGACATCTTTAGCCAAGCTGGTGCCGCAGTTTGGTTTGATGCTCAGAAAGTCCTTGGAGGGTTTGAGCCCACAACGGTGCTCGCAGCAGGGGAGTCACAATCTGCGTTCCGCCTGACTACCTATGTCAATGCCATAGCTCCGCTAGCGGATGTCTTTGACGGGTACCTCGTGCATAGCCGTGCTGCAAAGGGTGCGCCGTTAGCAACGGAGCCAGCAACCCCTGTGCCGGCCCCCGACCCAACCCTGTCTCGAACCGATCTCAAAGTTCCCGTGCTGGTGTTTTCTTCCGAAACTGATTTAGTGGGAGCCGGGCTCGGATATGCGCGGGCTCGTCAGCCTGACACTGCCTTCTTTGCAGGGTGGGAAGTTCCCGGAACTGCCCATGCCGATGCCTACAGTTTGGGAATCGGAGACAAAGATGATGGTTCGGGTGTGGCCGATGCTGAGCTCTTCGCAGCGATGAGCACACCGCCGGCATCGGTGTACTTCGGCATCATTAACTGTTCAAGCCCAATCAATGCCGGGCCGCATACCTATGTGGTCCGCTCAGCGCTAGCGGCGCTTCGTACCTGGGCTATCACCGGTCAGGCACCGGCGGCGATGCCACAGCTAGATCTGGATACTGCGCAGACCAACTATGTGCGCAACGAGTTCGGTATTGCCGAAGGAGGTATTCGCACACCTCAGGTTGATGTGCCGATTGCGACCCTGTCTGGTTTGGGTCAAGTGGGCCAGAGTTTTTGTGGTCTCTTCGGAACCACCGTTCCCTTTACTGCTGAGCAGTTAGCTGCTCAGTACCCTGACCATCAGAGCTTTGTAACGGCTTGGAATACTTCGCTTGATGCCTCGGTCAAAGCAGGAGCGATTCTTCAAGATGATGCAGATCAGTTGCGAACTGTTGCTGCGAACTCTGCAATTGGTGGGTAGGGAGCAGCTCAGCTGTGGCTAGTGAGCAGCTAGGACTGATTATAAAAAGTTGACTGAGCGAGTTGAAACGCAAGAGTTGCGCGCCTGGAGTCGCCAGCTTGTTGCCACAGGTCACCGCATTCTTCCCAGTGCTCGGCCGCCGAGTCTGCATCGCCGCGCCGTGCAGCGCTCGTCGCATTGCGACCGGCAGTAATGGCTTCTCGGATCAGGTCTAGCTGCCTGGGTTGGCCAGTGAGAACTGACTTCTCTACGACCTCAAACTCAATGCTTTCTTCATCGAGGTCTGGAGGAATGAGTAGGTCTGCGCTGAGCAGCAGCCCATTGGGAAGAAGCGGGGCCGAGGCCAGCAGTAGGAACCCTTCTTTTCGCAGAGCGCGAACCCATTGACCAGAATGAGCGGAACTGACCGACACCCGAAAAAGGCCAGAAGGCAGTTGTTCATCCTTGCGGTAATCCTCGGGTACCTGAGGTGGGATTGCCACTGTCCGCTCGTGCCGCATGAGCGCAGGTTCAGGCCTGACTGACCTCAACGGTGCAGCGGCCTGGTGGTCGTCCTCGTAATCATTTGCGGAAGCATCGAATAACGAATATGCAACGGACATGTCCAATACTGCGGCGGGTGGCTCAGAACGCTGCAGGTCCTCTAGTTCACGAAGGAGCGGCTCAAGGGGGAACTTCAGCTCGCGGAACTGGTTTGAAACACTTAGCAGGTTGCCAATTGCAGACTGCAGTAACTGATCCGGACCTTCGCTCAGCTCAGTCAACTCCTCGCGGCTGACCTGAGGAGCAAGATCTGCAATTGCCGAAACCACTTGTGTCTGGAACGGCCGAAAGATCTGCACGGAGCTTCTGGTGTCGAGCTGTACTAAGAACTCAGCACCCGCTAATAGCCGTTCGAGTGGTTCGAGTCGGGTATCGCCAAGGAAATCTGCAGTGCGAACGAGATTGCCCACTTCGGCAGCGGCTCGGCTGGTAGATCCCTTGCGGCTTCCGCTACCACGCTGAATGCTTCCCGCAGATCCGAAGGCCGCGAAATAATCTGCGCTCTGGCCGTACAGGGCTTGATCATCGGGTGGTGGTTCATAGAAATAGTCTTCAGCGGAGAGCATCTTGGGTGCTTGTGACCCCAGCTCGATCCAGTCGATGGCCTCGGCCATGCGCTGCTCGCCGATCAAATGCAAGAGGAGTTCGGATCCCGCTATCGATCCGGTCAGGCTGATTTGCACGAGTTGTGCTGGTTGAAGATGATCCACCTCGAGAATGGTTCCGTCGGGGTATTCAATGAGCGATGAGCCAGCAGGGCCAGAGAGCGTGCCCATAAATGCGATTGGGGAGTCCTCCTCAGCATGTAGTGAGAGCCGTTGTGGGTAGACCGAATTAGGCATGAGCCGCACCTTTTTGAGTTTGCAGTGTCTTGGCTTGCTGACTGAAGGCAACTGCGGCCCTCGCCTCCTCGACCCGTTGAATCACTTGAGCTATATAGCGGGCGCGCTTTCTGCGAAGTGCGGGATCGCTACCTGCTCCACGGGGTGGAAACAGTTCACGTTGGCCAGAAATCCATAGGGCTGTCCAACATCTTGCCTGAGCCTCTGTGGAACCCGCCGCAGGTGAGGGGAGTTCGCTCAGGTTCTCGGCGCACTCTGGATGCATGAGCAGGGTGTAGTAGCTAAGAGCTGCCGAGGTGAGCCAGGGGTCTTCTCTGCCGAGGCTTTCAAGCTTGCTGCGAACGAGTAGCTCGAAATTTTTGCCCCTGTCGCTAGAGGTGGCGACCTGTTCAAGATCCTCGGGGAGTTCAGTTGTCTGCCCCCGTTTGATCTTGCTGATGTGGTTATGCAGCGCAGTCCTGGCATAGGCCACGGGAGTATCAAGCTCTTTGGGTGGTGGCTTGGTCAGATACGTCCACAGGTTGATTGCCACTTCTTGGACCACATCTTGGGCTGGTTCTTGCGCCGCAGTAATACCCGCCTTCTTCAGCAGTCCGTGGGCATACATCTCAGCAGCAGAGGTCTTACCGCTGCCGCCTTCGCTGAGCCAGTCAATGGCTGCCTGACCTGAACTGGATAACGCTGTTCCTTCTCCCATCGGACAAGTATGGCAACAAGGTGTGACAGTAAAGACGAAAAGTCACATCCTTTCCTCCGCTGACTCATAGGGATGGAGAGGGCACATTCCTTGAGCAAGTAGCACAAGGATTTTGCCAGCAGAGGGAAGAATTATGAACACCGACAGCAACGCCGCCAGCAATTCTGCGAGCCCTACCGATGCAACTTCGATTCCCGAGGTGCACATCTACGTCTTGTTGGACCGCTCAGGGTCAATGCAGAGCATCGCAAGCGATGTCGTCGGGGGATTTAACCGGTTGCTCGCAGATCAGCAGGCCGATGGCGCCGATGCCCGTATGACACTGGTGCAGTTTGATTCGAACGACCCTCAAGAGGTGATTGCTGATGCAATCCCGATCGCAGAGATGGTGGGACTCGATGCCAGCACCTTTGTGCCGCGAGGTGGGACACCGTTGCTCGACGCCACCGGTCGGCTCATGGCAACGGCCACTGCCCGGGTTGCCCAGCGAACTTCAGACAGCCTGCCCCCAGAAGAGATTCTC
Source organism: Actinobacteria bacterium IMCC26207 (assembly GCA_001025035.1). Classification (GTDB taxonomy): domain Bacteria; phylum Actinomycetota; class Acidimicrobiia; order Acidimicrobiales; family Microtrichaceae; genus IMCC26207. The sequence goes on along the minus strand of LCZK01000009.1, from coordinate 480,962 downwards.
TTTGTCAGCATCACTGATGGCCATGAGAATTGCAGTGGCGAGCAAACGCTGGCTTCTATCAAGCAACTCGTTGATGCTCATTCGGCTGCTGGCTGGACCTTTGTATTCCTGAGTGCGGCCCTGGATGTGTACAGCGAGGCATCCTCAATGGGCATGGATCAGCGCTCCACGCAATCTTGGGTCGGCGATTCGGCAGGTACCGGTAGGGCGTTCGACTCGCTGTCTGCCTCGACCCGCTCGCATCGCCGCAAGGTGCGTAACTCTGAGTTTTTCGATAAGGGCGACTTCTTCGAGGGAGAGAAGCCCGCTGAAGATGACCGCACTGATCGCGAGTGAGGCATTCCAGATTGTCGGCACTGTCTACAGCTCCAATCTGTTTACAGCGTCAATCTGATTACGGCGCCAATCTGAATACAGCGCTAATCTGCGCAAAGATGGAAGCAGGAAAATGGAGAGGGATGTAGATGAGCGAGTTTGAATTTGAGTGCGAGATTGACCTGACTGAGTGGGAGGCAATCACTCAGAAAGTTCTTCCGTTCTGCGCTGATGATGAGCGCTTTGGCTCGGGCTCGCTGGTGTTGAGGTCTAGCGACTCCACTCGCACCTGGTGGTCAACCGATGGCCGGGTGGTGGCAAAGCTAGAAGTCGGTTCCGCAGAGCGTGATTTTCTCTGGACAGTTTCCCCACGCCTCCTTGCGGCATGGCCGCTGGCCGCTGGCGGAACAGGCTCTGCAAAGATTTGCGTGACCGATCGAGAGTCCTCCAACTTGATCAGTATTCGTGGTGCCGGCGGCTCATTTACGCTTCCGTGGCGTGAGCTGAGGTACCCGGGGTTGGCCACGCTGGTCGAGGAGTACGACCAAGTAGAAGGTGCAACTGCAGTTGTTGAAGCTGAGGGTTTTTATCACTTCGCAAAGCTGATCAAGACTGCACCTGGCGGACCGTTTCTTGACGAGGATCGAACGATCCCACCATGTCGGCTGAGTGTCGGCGATGGTTCGATCACTGCAGAGGTGGATTGGGAGGAGCTTGGTGCAAATTGCCATTCCTTGAATGCCGAGACCACGGGCGAATCAACCGTTTACTGCAGCCCAGTGTGGCTGTATTCGGTTATCGAGGCGCTCGAACCAGGAGAGGTCACGGTACTCCTTCCCTTCGAGTCAAGCGATGGCGTGGAAAGGCCGATTCGGCTCCAGCAAGGTGCCTTGACCGTCTATCTACACGCAGCCGGATTCGAGATCCCTCTGGAACATTGGCAGGTCAACACCGTTGAGCCTGTGCTTGCGGAATGTTTCGGGTCCGATGTGTTAGTCGTTGATGAAAGCGGCGACTACGAACTCTCTGAGTATGGGGCGCCGGTGTATGCACGTGTGCTGCAAGGTGATCCAACCAGGCTCTGCATCTTTGCCACTGTGGTCGAAGGCATTGAGCAGACTCCCGAACTCTTGGCCGAAATCAATGATCTCAACAAGGGCTACGGATTTGTGAAGCTGCTTTGGCAGGATGGCGAAGTCTTAGTTGCTGGCGATCTTGTTGCAGAGACGATCGACGTGGCAGAAGTGCAGGCGCTCTACGAACGAGTGCGCTTTGTGGCGAGTGAAATTTCGCCCACGATTGCAGCAGTACACGGCGGAGTTGCAGCAGAGCCGATTGAGGTAGCGCGATGGGATGCCTACACCAGGACTGCCGTCTTTGCCGAGGTCACCCAAGGTCTCTTTCTTGATCTTTCTGGCCCCGACGCGGTTGAGGAATGGCCGTTTGTTGGCCCGGTCCATGCATTAACTGCATGGAACCCCTTCGGCCGGCGTCAGGGCGAAATGCTGAATCAACTCAAGACTTCTCACCTTGCCAGCCGCCTGCTTTTCGCCGGCGGCTCAGTGGTGCGCTCGGACGGCCGCAGCTTCGAGGGTGACTATCGGGAGGACGGGCTAGTCGTTTGGGGCCTCGAAACCGAAGCAGTCCGCCGCATAGCATCTGAGTTCAGGCAAGAAGCCGTGTTTCGCATTGATGCAGACAACCTTGAAGTGCATGCCGTGTTCAACGATTTCGTCTCGTCACGACCCAGACTCGAACACCGCCGAGCACTCGAAGAGTTGACTCAGGAACTCACAGAGGAATTAGGCGAGGACTTCACTGATCCGGAGCCAGAGTTCTAGTTCGGTTCTGAATTGAGCGGTCCGATTTACTCGGTTGGCTCAATGAGGTAGTTGCCGCGCTCGGGGATGACATATCGAACCCCTCCCCGCGGGTCTGCTACATCGCCTGTTCGCCGAGGGATCAGATGGATATGCAGATGGTCAATGGTTTGGCCTGCAGCAGCGCCAGCATTAAAGCCCAGGTTGTAGCCATCAGGAGCGAACCTGCCATCAAGGATCAACTTGACCTGAGTCACAAGCTCCATCAGGCCCACCTGCTCGCTTGACGTGGCATCCCACCAAGTTGGGATCACCCGGTGCGAGATAATCAGTGTGTGCCCTTCAGTAACCGGAAATCTGTCGAAGATGGCAAAACCAACATCGTTTGAGGCAATCCACTCTGTCTGTGGAATCTGGGAAAAGGTTGAGGGTGGCAAGACCATTGCAGCAGCGTAGTGAGCGAGATCAACATGCGGCTCTTTGGTGGTGAACATTGCAACGAGGAGGCAAGTAGTTTCGGCAACTATGCAAGTGCTTGGAATTGATTTAGCGGCTCAACCGAAGTCCACTGGCTTAGTCCTGTTGAGCCGCGTTGAGGCTGGGTCTGGTGAAACTGGATCTGGTGAAACTAGATCTAGGGCGGCTACCTGGACAGCTGAACTGCCCCAGGGCGTAGCAACCGATGAGTTCCTTATTGAGTTAGGAACGCAGGTCGATCTCATTGGAGTGGATGCGCCACTGGGTTGGCCGGAACCCTTTGTGCTTGCCGTGCAGGCACATCAGACCTTTGATGTCTGGCCGGGAACAGAGAATCGACGGCCGTTAACTCACCGTCGAACTGATGACTGGGTTCGAGATCAGGGCTGGGGTCAACCCATGTCGGCTTCAGCGGACCGGCTTGGCTCGGTTGCGATGCGGTGCGCGCTGTTGCAGAGGGAATGGGCCAAGCAATGGGGTAAGGCTGCCCCTCGTGATGGAAGCGGCAGGTTGCTCGAGGTGTATCCGGCGGCCGCACTTCGCGTCTGGGGAATCGGGCAGCCGGGTTACAAGGGAGGGACGAAGGATCCGCAGGACCCGGCCCGCCTGGCTCGGGAAAAGATCATGAGTTCGTTGTCTAGCGCTACTGAGTCATGGCTGGAACTCTCGGCAGTGCAGGCCGGCTGCATTGCTTCGGACCACACGCTCGATGCTCTGCTGTCAGCAGTTATCGCTCTGGCGGCTCAGAATGGATGCACTGCTCAGCCCGAGACTGAGGAGGAGTTGCGGTTGGCGAAAACCGAGGGTTGGATCCACGTGCCGCTCAAAGATCTCCAAGAAATTTGTCTTTCATAAGGAGGGTCCTTGCGGGTTGGCCCTGGTTGGTGTTGAAGCCGGTCTGTGTTGAAGCCGAGTCCGACGAAATGGGGCAAAGTCGCCGGACTCGGCAGCGCCGAAGCGCATGTTGATCTATCTGCCACTACCACGACCCTCTCCGGCACGTGGCAGCTTCTGCGTGGCAGCCAAACTATGTGGACAGTGAATCTGCACAAACAGTGAAACCGCTTCGACAGAGCAAATAGCTCGACAAGAACATTGTGCTGCGGGGGTGTGACAGTCACTTTCAGGGCCCGATTCCCCCAAGATCAGTGCCTTCTAGGTAGTTTTGCTTGAAGCGCGGCCTTGAACTGAGTCATAGTGTGAGGTGTCGCTTCGCTGTGGGCGCATTGGATAACCGGGGGTTGTCGTGGGGTTTTTTAGAATGAGTCGTTCATCTCGTGCGGGCCTGGCATTGCTTGCCTGTGCCGGACTCGCAATCGCTTGTACTCCAGCAGCCCCGGGTGGTGGCACAGGCGGAGGTGGCGGCACGGCCGATACCACTAAGCCCAGCGTTTTGTCGGTAGACGTGTCCCCGCTCTCAGTCGCTCCAGGTGGCAGCTTCACGATCTCGGCACTCGTTACCGACGCTGTGGGAGTCAATACCGTGGCGTTTGCAGTACGTCGCAATGGTGCACCCGCAGGATTCTGCTCAACTACTGCAACGCTCGTGTCTGGAAATGCTCAAGCTGGCCAGTGGGACCTCACTTGTACTGCACCAGCAGTGGTCAACTCGGGTTCCTACCAGGTCAATACAGCCGCTGCGGATCTTGCTAACAACGCCATAGTCATTGGCGATGGACCAGTAAGTGCAACCAGTGGTCACTTCAGCATCACGGGTAGCACTTCTGACGCAGTAGCTCCGGTTGTGGTCTCGGTAACTCCTGCGCCCGCAACCGTTGTGCGAGGAAGCTCCTTCACAATCTCTGCTCGGGTTACCGATGACACCGCAGTTGGAGCGGTGCTCTTCCAAGTGCGTCGCAATAACTCAACTCCAGGCTGGTGCGTTGCTCAAGCTGCACTCACTTCTGGAACTGCCGTCGACGGTATCTGGACCTATCAGTGCACCGTTCCCGTTGGAGCAGCCGCTGGTAACTACACCATCAGCACTGCAACGAACGATGTGCTCAATAACCTTGCGTACCTTGGTGACGTTTCTAGCCCAACTGCAACCAGCGGCAATTTCACCGTCACGCTCTAAGGCGCCAGCAGATCACTAATTTACTTGGCGGTCTCGGCCGGCCCAATACGGCTCACGAAGCTTGAACTTCTGCAGCTTTCCGGTAGCAGTGCGAGCAAGCTCATCTCGAAACTCAATCGAGGTTGGGCACTTGTAGCGAGCAATATGGGCTTTGCAGTGCTCCATCAATTCCGCCTCGGCCGTGGCGCTTTGAGCTAGGTCGCTGCCGGGAACCAGTACCACGAGCGCCTTGATGGTTTCGCCCCACTTCTCGTCAGGCACGCCAATCACGGCGACCTCTGCAATATCGGGGTGAGAGAACAGGGCGTCCTCGACTTCGATTGAAGACACGTTCTCGCCGCCAGAGATGATCACATCTTTTTTGCGATCGTGAATCCTGACGAAGGACTCGTCGTCGATGATTCCGCCATCCCCGGTATGGAACCAGCCGTCTTCTAACGCGGCAGCAGTTTCTTCTGGTTGGTTCCAGTAACTCTTGAGCACCACGTTTCCCTGAGCGAGCAGTTCGCCGTCCTCGTCAACGCGCAACCGAACGCCCAAGGCGGGCGCTCCGGCACGAACTAGCTTCTTGGCACGGTCGCCTGGAGAGAGATCGTCCCATTCGCTTCGGGATCGGTTCATGGTGAGCAGCGGTGCAGTCTCGGTCAGGCCGTAGATCTGAATGAACTCCCAACCGAGCTCAGTCTCAACCCGTTCAATAATGCGCGTTGGCGGCGGGGCACCAGCTACAACAATGCGAACCTGCTGACGACCGTCAGCGCCACTGCCTGGGATCGGCCCGTCCCAGTCGGCAGCTGCTTCAAGAATCATCGCCACAACGGCTGGAGCGCCGCACATCAGGGTGACTCCGTGAGCATCAATGCGCCGCAGAATCTCGGGTCCCTCAACTTTGCGAAGCACGATTTGCGGCACGCCCATGGCGGCAACGGTGTAGGGGAATCCCCAGCCATTGCAGTGAAACATCGGCAGGGTATGCAGATACACATCGCGGTCGCTCACGCCCGCTTGCCATCCGAACGTGGCTGCGTTGACCCAGAGGTTTCGGTGTGTCATCTCGACACCCTTTGGTCGAGCTGTTGTGCCACTGGTGTAGTTGATGGTGGCAGTTGCATCTTCGTCTGGCTGCCAAGGTGATGCCTGCAGATCGTATCGGTAGAGCAGTTCGTCAGTCTCTGAGCCGATGATGAGTTTCTGCGGAGCTGTGACTGCGGAGAGCGACTCTTCAAGTTCGGGGTCAACAAGTAGCAGGGTGGCGCCGGAGTGCTCAACGATGTACTGCACCTCATCTGGGTGGAGGCGAAAATTGATGGGGACTGCCACACGGCCCGACGCGGGTGCACCATAAAGCACGGTCAAGAGCCGGGCGGAGTTCTGCGAGATGATCGCGACGCGATCGCCTTGGGCAACTCCGAGCGACTCCAAGCCGGCAGCAAGTGCGGCTGATCGGGTAGCAACTGCGCGATAGGTCAAGTCGGTCAGCGGCGGTGCCGGTTGGTCGGGCTCGTCAACAATGCCGACTCGGTCCCCGTAGACCAACGCAGCCCGCTCAAGGTGATCTTGGACTGTAAGTGGTACCTGCATGGAGCAGAGGGTAGGGCTACTGCTCTGCGGGGGCTGCGTATTTGGCCAGAATCTTCTTGCGCTTTGAGGGCTGAATATTCGCAAGCGTGACGTCGCCGCCGTACTGCTCCAAGACCCGGTGGTCCATCACCCGCCGCCAGATTGGAGGAAAGTACGCGAGGCCGAGCATGCCGCCATAACCAGAAGGCAGCTGTGGAGCCTCCTCAAAGTGCCGAAGTGTTTGGAATCTGCGGGTGGGGTGGGCATGGTGATCAGAGTGTCGCTCCAGTTGGTAGAGCACCAAGTTTGAGGCCACGTGATTGCTGTTCCAACTGTGGCAGGGCTGACAACGCTCGTAGCGCCCTTCGGCGTTCTTTTGGCGGAGTAGTCCGTAGTGTTCCAGATAGTTGACGACTTCGAGTAGCGAGAAGCCAAACACGGCTTGGATGATGAGTAGGGGCAGGACACGCGGGCCGAAAATTGCTAGCAGAGCGCCAAACAGCAGCACCGAGACCGCCCAAGAATTGAGCACATCGTTCTGGATGCTCCAGACGCGGCTTCCCTGATGACGCAGGCGCTTTGCTTCAAGTTCCCAGCCCGAGCGCACTCCGCCCCAGACTGATCTTGGTAGGAAGGTCCAGAATGACTCACCGAGCCTCGAACTTGCTGGGTCTTCCGGGGTGGCTACCCGAGTGTGGTGGCCGCGATTGTGCTCAACATAGAAGTGTCCGTACCCAGTCTGGGCAAGCGCAACACGAGCTAGCCAGCGTTCCAGCTTTGGCTTTTTATGGCCGAGTTCGTGAGCCGTATTGATGCCAACCCCAGCCACGGTGCCGATGGTTAAGGCAAACCCAAGGTAGGCAAACCAACTCAGATTCTGGGTGGTCACCACGTGGCAGGCAAAGATCAAACCCGCAAGCTGCACTGGCAGAAACAAGTAGGTACACCAGCGATAGAAGTGATCTTTAGCTAAGGGTTCCACTGCCCAGTCAGGGGGGTTCGAGGTGTCTTCGCCAAAGATGCGGTCGAGGAGCGGGATGAGCAGCAGCACCCAGATAGGCCCGAGCCACCAGAAAAGCTCGATACCAAATCTTGCCGACTCGCGGGCTGCCCCGAAGGGGAGAAGCGGCACCACGACTCCAAGCAACCAGAGGTAACGCTTTTTATCTCGCCACGTAACGGTTTGGTTATTGACCGTTGTACTCAGGGTTCTCATGGTTGGACCTCAAGTACGGGAGTCAGGCTGCTCGCCACAAAGTTGGCGATGACCTCTGGAGAGTCATCGGGTGCACTCACTGCATAGCTAATGAGCAGGCGAGTCAGCAGGTCAGCAGTGCGACCTAGGTGACCCGAGTCAATCTCTGGTTGACCCATCAGAATGACCAGTTCGACAACCCCACGCACCTGACTCATCACTGGTCCGCCGCCGGTAGTCAGCAGGGGAATCAGGGCGTCTGGCTCGGTGCGAACGAGTTGGTCAAGGAGCGGGTGCTCTCGTAGGGCAATGAGTGCCGCTAGAAACCCAGCTTCGAGTGAGTCCTGGGGGTTGTCGAACCCAGAAGCAGCGCGGATCACGTGCTCAATGAGTGTGGAGGTTTCCTGAACCACCACTGCAGCGATCAGGTCATCTTTCGAGGTGAAGTGCCGGTACAGCGTTTGACGAGATAATCCGGCAGCCTTTGCGACATCGCCCACGGAAAGCCGCGATATTCCATGAGTCGTTGCAGTTGCGAGCGCAGCGTTGAGGATTTGATCGCGGGTACTGCGCGTTAGTGGCTCCGTAGGGAGGGGGGCGAGTGGCTCCATAGGTTGACAGAGTAACAAAGTTTGTCAACTTGTCAACCCATGCGCTGGCCCGGGTCCATCGAAAACGACTCCTAGGAGGGATTTATGGCCTTCCCGATGCTGAACCAGGTCCACGGCTTTGGACCTCGTGCGTAGCGACTCGTCAGAGACTCAACCTGAAAGCCCGCTGCCCCGAGCAGCTCGGGCATCTCTCGGGTCAGATGGCACCCACCGGCTAAAGCCCCCTGAAGTGGGTCAAGCCTGCGCTGCCACTTTGCAGTAGGAGCGTCAGGCGACAGCCCGTGTTCAAGGAAGTGGAATCGCCCTCCAGGCTTGATGACTCGCCTGAGTTCATGCAGCGCAGCCACTACATCAGGAATGGTGCACAGGGTGAACGTCGAGAGTGCTCCATCGCAACTATTGGTCCCTAAGGGAAGTGACTCGCCAGTCAATCCAACTTGTTCAATCATTGGGTATTCGACTCCTGCAGCAGACCGAGCAGTTCGTTCAGCGGCAAGCTTCGGCTCTGCGAGGCGGAGAGCCTGTTGTGAGGGTTCTACGGCAAATACGCGAGTTACCTCGGCGGGATACACCGAGGCGTTGGCCCCCGAGCCAAATCCAATCTCGACGATGACTCCCTCCAAGCCAGAGATTGCCTGTTCTCGCCACGGGCGCATCTCTGCATTGGCGCACATTGCGTCCACCATCCGAGGTAGAACTCGTTCGTTATACAGGCTGCCCAAGCGCCAGTTCATGAGCGAAGGCTAGGTGGTGGGGAGCGAGCGAGTTTCTCCAGTGGGTTGTGCCGACCGAATCGTGTCGGCCTCGCTCTCGCGCGCAGCCTTTGCCAAGTTTTCGATCATGGAGCCAAAGACGATGTTGTGAAGTGGGCTAATCGAGAGCCAGTACAGGCGGCCAGGAAGGCCGCGAGGAATAAAGAGCGCCCGCTGATGCAGCACGGTGATGCTGCTGTTCGTAGAACTGCTGCTAGCGGGACCTTCCTCGGTAGTGATAGAGAATTCAAGCCACGCGTCGCCCGGCAGCTTCATCTCGGCGCGCAGCCGCAAAAGCTCGCATGTGTCAACTTCTTCGACTCGCCAGAAGTCGATTGCGTCGCCCACCAGCACATGGTCCGGGTCTCGCCGGCCGCGCCGCAGGCCGACTCCGCCGACTAAGCGGTCCATCCAGCCCCGCAGGCTCCAAGCCAGCGGCAGCGAATACCATCCGCGTGCTCCACCGATTCCCTCAACTGCTTGCCACGTGTAGTCAGCGCTCGCTCCGACCACGGTGGAGCGCTCATCTCTGTACACGGTTCCGCCGCTCCACTCGGGATCGGTCGGCATCGGATCACTCGGCGCACCAGGCCATTCAGCTCCTGACCACCTAGTGATGACCTGCGCTGATCTGATCTTGTCTAGGGCGAGGCCTACTGCCTCATCAAAACCAATCAGCGAGCCCGGAAGAAGCGCCTCAATGTCATTTTCGCTCGCGACGGCATCATTTCGCAGAGACTCAATGAGTGGCTGCGCAATAGCCTTGGGAACAGGCGTGACGATGTTGACCCAGTGGCTCGACAGCCAAGGGGTCAGGACCGGCACAGGGATGATGATGCGCTTGCGCAGGCCATCTACCTGAGCGAACCGCTGCATCATCTCTCGGTAGGTCAAGACGTCGGGGCCAGCAATATCGAACCGACGGTTGGTGTCGACGGGAAGTTCTAGCGACTGTGTGAGGTAGCGCAGCACATCTCGAACAGCGATTGGCTGAACCTGCGAACTCACCCATTTGGGAGTCACCATGACCGGCAACTGCTCCGTGAGGTAACGAAGCATCTCGAATGAAGCAGACCCGCTGCCCAGAATGACCCCTGCTTGAAGCACCACGGCAGGAACCTTGCCATCCAACATGATTTGGCCAACTTCTGCACGAGAAGCAAGGTGCTCCGAGGCAACTTGGCCCTGTGGCACGAGGCCGCCTAGGTAGATCAATCGACTCACGCCTGCTGCGGCTGCCGCATCTGCGGTGCTTGTGGCGGCGCGGCGATCCGAGTCCGAGAACGAACCGCCCGTGCCGATCGAGTGGACGAGGTAGTACACGGCATCGATACCCTGCATCGCAGGTGCAAGTGAATCAGCATCGAGAGCATCACCTTGAACGATCTCGCAGTCGGATGCCCACCAGACACCTCGAAGTTTTTCAGGCCGCCGCGATAAACATCGCACGTCATGGCCATGCTCGATGAGAAGTGGGACGAGGCGCCCACCGATGTACCCCGTGGCTCCCATTACTAGGATTTTCATCGTGTATGACCCAACCTATCTGGCATTGTTGCTGCGCTACTTAGTCCGCAATCAACCTCAAACGGACCCCGAAGAGTAGTGGGCTGTGCTGCGGATTTTCCCTCGCGAAGGGCATTGAATATTGCGCGGCGTTCAGGGTCACCTCACCCTGCCTACACAGTTGGGCCCAAGACGTAACAAACTGTAGGTGTGCACACTGTTGGACATCGAGACATTCTGATTATTGGCGGCGGCCCTGCCGGATCTGCAACTGCTATTCGCGCTGCCTCCGCTGGTGCCACCGTCACCCTCTTCGAGAAGGGAATGCCCGGCCGAGACAAAATCTGTGGAGATGGTCTGACTCCGCGTGCCGTCAAGGCCCTAGGTGAGCTAGGTGTCTCACTAGAGGATGCACATCGCATTGATGGTCTGCGAATGATCGCCAACTCAACCGTTCGTCAATTGGAGTGGCCGGGAATTGCCCCCTTCCCTGCTCACGGGGCTGTGTGGCCGCGTCGCAAACTCGATGAGCGACTCATGGACCTTGCAGCCAAAGCCGGCGCCGAGTTGCTCTGGGGTCATGAGGCATTACCCGTGATAGAGAATGGTCGCGTCACAGGGGTATCTGTTGGAGACCAGCTCTGGACTGCAGACCTAGTGGTCGTCGCAGCCGGTGCTCCGGGACTCGTGCATCGTATGTTGGGAATGGAGCGTGACCCTGATGAACCGTTCGGTTTAGCGATCCGAACCTATGCCGAGAGCCCTCGGGCTTCGGAGCGTTACCTCGAGGCTTGTCTCACATTGCGTGATGCCAATGGAACTCCTGTGCCCGGTTACGGCTGGATGTTCCCCGCCGGGGATGGCACAGTCAACATTGGTGTTGGGGCACTTTCCACCATGAAGGGCTTTAAGAAGCTCAACCTGAATCGGCTACAAGACAGTTACCGAGGCATCGTGAGTCAGGACTGGCAACTTGGCCCGGACCTGGAGCGCCCTCGCGCTTGGCGCCTGCCCATGAGTACCACGAAGCGGCACGGCCTCGGCTGGGTTGCAATTGGTGATGCTGCAGGTCTGGTCAACCCGATGAACGGTGAGGGGATTGACTATGGCCTCGAGTCAGGAATGCTTGCAGCGGACTTGTTCCTTGCCAATCCAAGCCTTGCCCCTACTGAGTACGACAAAGAGATCGGCCTGCGCTTTGATGCGTTCTTGCGCACGGGGCGGCGCTTCTCGTTTCTGATTGGTCACCCGTGGATTTTACGGACCGGCCTGCGCTTTGCAGTTGGGACGCACGGGATTGCAAATATCACTTTGCAGGTCATGGGCAACCTTGTTGACTCCTCAACTCCCGGAGTAGGCGGTCTAGCTATGCGCTCGGCGGACACGCTGTTGGGGATCGCCGACCCGGTGCTACGCAAAACCCGCGCTTCTGGCTGAAGCTTGAACAACATTGAATCCAACCCGAGACGCGAACAAGGCCCGAGCAGATGCTCGGGCCTTGTTGTAGAGCTAAAGATTTGCTCCCTAGAGGTTTGCTCGATCAGGTTGGGCCGAAGGAGAAGCCATAGGTGTGCCTGCCGCCTGAACCGGAGTACTGCTGTGTGAAGCTCTTGGCTCCACCCATGGTGGCGATTTGGCTACCGACGATGTCTGGCGGCAGATCCAACAAAGGAATGTCGAAGGTGAGTGCTGGAACAGCAGCGATTGCCGAGTTGATGATGTTGGCAAGGTCGCCCTTGGCACCAATTCCAAGAAAGAGCGAACCGCCGAGGACGTCATCTCCGAAGCCAAAGAGCGGAACGTTCTGAGCGAGCAAGCCAAGTGCGCCGACGATGTTGTCCAAGATCAGGTCAAGAATGAAGCTGGCATCGGCTGGAAGAGATCCCTTGGCCAGCGTGGCGTTGAGCGCATCCTTGAGCACTCCCGCTACGCCGTCTGCGGCTACACCGTTACCGACTAGGTCTTCTTCAGAAGCCCAGGTATAGGAGCCAACGACTTCGAGCTTGTTGGCGGAGTTGAACAAGTCAATGAGCGACAGTGGCTTGACGTTGCCGAAGGTGGCAGCGTTTTGCTGATTGCCGGTGAGGGTTCTAGTTGACCCTTCTCCCACGCTCGGTGCGTCGGTGCGGTTATTCACCACAAAAGTCTGAGCCGAGTTTGGAACGCCGATCTTGACGCGGAAGCCGATCTGCAACGCGTAGGGCTCATCGTCACAATTAGGAATTGCAATGCAGGCACCAAAAATGGGGTCGCGAAGCTCATCTTGGCTGTCGTCGATCTTCACGGAGTTGGCCTTGAAGGTCCAACTTTCTCCGGCTGGAGCAGCAGCGGGTGCACAGGATGCAGCAAGTGCCATGACGGCTACTACTGCAACGATGCCCGCAGTTAGCGATCGTGTTTTAGTCATTTCAGTTTCCCTCCGATTGGGTAACGCACGAGGCACGCCCCGTCTTCGCCTGATGCCCGAGCCCGATTGGGCTATGACGTTTGTCATGATAGAGCAGGTCCGCATCCAGTACCAGCTAAATCTGATTGTCGTTCAATAAAGTTCTTTTAAGTTCGGGTTTACGGGTTCGCTTCGACGGCTGCGGCTGCGGTGCAGGTCTCTGAAGTTGTATTGACGGGGTTACACCTAGCAGAAACTCGGGTCCCGAACGAGACCACATAGCCACTGCTGCGATCTGACTCTCCTGGGATGAAATCGCTATGAATGATCTGTGCGCCCGAGGCGAGTGCTGTGTCTCGTTGGGTTGGGTTCGGAGCTGTCACATTGTCATCAGCGCGAGTGCGCACTAGGTATCCCTGCTGCACCAAGTCTCTGATTCGAGAGCCGTCCCGGGGGTCGTTCTCCTTCAGAACTGCGCCATCAGGCTGGCCTTCACCGGAACTTGTAAACATTGCTCGCCCAGCAAGTGATGGATGCCCAGCTAGGTAGGTATCGCGCTTTTCTGAGTTGTCAATAAAGAACAAAAACTTTCCTCGTGATTCAGCAACGGTTGGCCAACCAGTTGTGGTGATAGCAGTGCGAAGGTCTGTTGCTGCGCCCCGCACATCATCGGGAGTGATCAGACGGTCGCCAAGTACCGAGCGAATCTCGGCATCGACTGCATCGAGTTGCGTTGCATCAAAGGGGATCATTTTGGTTGCGTCAACGGGCGCTGGAAGGTTCTCGTCTTTGAGTTCCAAGTTGATGATGACTGGCAGGTGCCCGGGGTGTGCATCGGACCAGGTCTTCAACTGACCCATGCATCCAATCAGCGTGGGGCAGGTCGAGATGAAGTCAATATCTTGGATATGGATGACCTTCATCCCCGGCTCGCTCATGCCTGTGGGGCGCTTGACCGAGAGCGTCAAGATGTCTGGCAGTAACGGTCGTGCGAACTTGCCGCCAGCGGGGTCAGCGGCAATATCGAGTTCGAAAGATCGCACCCCGCGTTGTAGCTGCGTGGCGAGGGGTGCGTGGGTGTAGTTAATGAGGTCTGCTGAGCCAAGGGCCGAGGCCACTGCCGGAGCCTGCTTCGACAAGAAATCAAGCCACTGCAAAATCGGCGCCTCGGGTGCAACGTGGTAACTGTTATGTGAACCAATGAACTGCAGCTGATTCAGCCGCACAGTGTCGTCTCCAGAGGGAACAGTTGCTTCGCCAGCCCCAGTTGAGGTTCCGTCAGCGCCATTATTGAACGGTGCACTTACGCTGCAAGAAGCAGCGACTGCGGCCGCAACAGTGAGTAGGCCTACAGCAAAACACTGACGTGACTTCGTCCACGTATGTTTCATGATCTCCCCTTGCCGTTCATAGTGCCTAGAACACCACGCTCAGATCGTATTGCGCAGTGTGTCACTTGTTCACCTTGTGTTCAACCTTCATTCAGGTTCTAGGTGGAACTACCTAGTGCTCTGATGCAGCTATCTCGTGAGTTATCGACCGCAGAATCTGAAAGAGTGGTGAACATGCAGGTTGCGTCTTGGCTGTCTGAGTTTGAGCCACCACTCGAGGTGCCCGAGGTATTCATTGAGCAACTGCGCGAACAACTTGAGGTCACAGCCCGTCACGCAGCAGCGATAGTGAGAAGTACCGCTCCCGAGCAACTGCCAATACGGGTCCCAAAGTCGCGGCTTGCAGATCTTGATTGCTGTGAGCGAAAAGCGCTCGCTGCATATCAGGCAGATCACGCAGAGCAATCGATAACAGCGCCGATGTTGCGCGGGGTGGCACTCGATCGCTTTGTGACCTATCAACTGGTAGCGGGCCGAGTCACGGAGCCACTGCAGACATGCCTTTCAATGCTCGAGGCAGAAGCAGAGGACTCGGCGATTGCAGCTTTCGAGGCGCTCGGCCCTGAGGCCAGTGCAGCGCTGATTGATCCATTAGCGGCGCAGGTCGCTGATGCTTGGTCGGGGATTGATCCTGCCTGGGTTCCAAGGACCCAGTCCAAGGCCGCAGCAGTTTTCGCTGACGGGGCTGTGGTCTGTTCGGGGATTATCGATGTAGAGCTAGGGGGCCCGAGTGCCGGGGTGCCGGGAGTGATTGTCGAGGTGAAGTCAGGAAAGCCAGTGGCAGCACATCAGGCAGAGGCCTACTTGTACGGCTTGTTGTTGGCCCTTCGCGACGGCCTAGCTCCCGGCGCAGTTGCTCGTTGGTATCCCGGGTCAGACCTTGCTGCAGTGGCAGTCAGCGAGGGCCTTCTTGAGTCAGCGGCCACGCGTCTAGAGCGAGCCATGTTGCGCTGGGCAGAGTTGCTTTGCGGAAGAACCCCACAAGAATCCTCGGGTCCTTGGTGTGGGTGGTGCCCCGATAACGAAGTGTGTCCGAGTAGCCGAGTCGACCCGGGCGCTCCGGCAGGCGCGGAGGGTGATCTGGAGTTCGAGGCTGAGTTCGATCCGGAGCGTGACTGGTGACCAGTCAGATTGAACCCAGCAAGATTGAACCCAGCACTCGTGAGGGGCGTGAAGCGCTTGCCCGACAGATCACTGAGCGCTTATGCGATTCTGTTGAGCAGTTACTGGGGGAGCAGTATCGAGTGGAGCCCGGGGTCCGTCCCAACTACTTCGCCGATGGCTTAGTCGTTGATGCATTTCGGGTGACTGAGCGCTGCCCTCGTAAGCTCGCCGGCCCGTCTAGCGATTACCGCGACAGTGTGGCTATGTCCCGTCGAAGGGTTGGCCTGTTGGCAGTGCGTGAACTCGACAATAGAGCGGGCACTTCGCAGCCCATGTTGGTTTCTACTGCTGTTCAACAGGTCATGGCTGACCCAACGAACTGGCCAAGCTCGCTCCGAGACTGGGTAGACAGTTTGGATCGGGCCGGGCAGGCAGCTGTTGCTGCTGCCGCGATTACCTGGGCCGAGTCAGCGCTTCGCCTTGTTGGACGGGACGCACGCGTGAAGTGGGCAGAGCCCTCGCAGAAGCCCAAGTGGAATGTGCCGGGTCGACTCGTGCAGCTTTCTGCTTCTGTGGATGCTGTCCTTGGCGGCGTTTCATCGGGCGAGAAACTGCTCATTTTGAGCGATGCCGTCCCAGGTCCTGCTGATCGACTTCGGGCTGGTTTCACTGCGTTAGTTCGTACCCTCGGCGCTCGACATGCGCCGCTCAGAGTCACAGTAGGTTCGCCGGCAACCGGATTGCTGCAACCAATTCCTGTGACACAAGAATTGTTAGAGCTTGCTGCGGATCGAGCCGTTGAGATGATTGGGTTGCTAGCCAATCCAGACTCGGCTGGCACGGTCGCCGGCAGATGGTGTGGCTACTGCCACTTGTTAGAGGACTGTGATGCGGGGCGAACTCAGCTAGCTGCAGGAGGGTCAGCAACGATGTAGAGCAAGTGGCCTGTAGCAACCTTGACGGCAGTTGCGGTTCGAACCTCAACCTCGCAGAACACCACTTTGCGACCCCTCTTGGTGACCCAGCCCTCGGCCACGAGGTCCTCTTGACGGACAGTGTCAAGGTAGCGAACAGACATCTCAATGGTAGAGAACGACCGCGGGTCGTCGTAGGCCGTACCAATTGCAGGAACCACGACCGTATCGATCAGGGTCGCAATAGCCCCAGCGTGCATCAGACCCTGCGGCTGATTCAGTTCCTCGCGCCAAGGCAGACTCATGCGTGCGTAGTCCCGGCGGAGCTCCTCAACCTTGATCCCCACCACGTTGGGAAAGTACGTCTTATTCGGCCATGTCCCGTAATGCGACCATAACTCCTGAACGGACTGAGGGAGCAGGTCGAACTGATCGGCGCGCCAAGAGGTCATGCCCAAAGTGTTGCATGTTCGCTGCCGCTAGTACGGTAGGAACGCGAGGAACAGGATTTCTCGACACGGCTACTGCTTGGACCGACCTTAGTCTTGCAGTAGTTCCCCACCATTCTTACGGAGGCGCATTCCATGGCTGAGGCCTACATCATTGACACTGTTCGCACACCGGTTGGCCGTCGCGGAGGTGGCCTATCGCAAGTCCACTCAGCGGACCTCGGAGCGCATGTACTCACGGCTCTCGTAGAGCGAACAGGAATTGACCCCTCGCTAGTCGAGGATGTGGTCTTTGGTTGCCTCGATACCATTGGATCTCAATCAGGTGACATTGCTCGAACCTGCTGGCTGGCCGCTGGTCTTCCCGAGGAAGTGCCCGGCACCACCGTTGATCGGCAGTGTGGGTCATCGCAGCAGGCAATTCATTTTGCCGCCCAAGGCGTGATGTCTGGCACCCAGGATTTGGTGGTTGCCGGTGGAGTGCAAAATATGTCGGCCATTCCCATCTCTTCGGCAATGTTGGTGGGTCAAGAGTTTGGTTTTGAGGATCCGTTCTCTGGCTCCGAGGGGTGGGTCAAGCGCTATGGCAACCTTCCGGTGGATCAGTTCTACGGTGCCGAAATGATTGCCACAGATTTCGATATCACTCGGGAGCAGATGGAAGCCTTTGCCGTGCAGTCCCACGAGCGAGCGATTCTTGCACGCGCCGAGGGCCGCTTTGACTCGCAGATCACGCCATTTGGTGAGATCACTCAAGACGAGGGCCCACGTGAGCCGAACCTAGAAAAAATTCGTTCTCTGGCACCCTTGACCGAGGGCGGCAGGATTACTGCTGCGCTCGCCTCTCAAATCTCTGACGGTGCAGCGGCCATGCTCGTGGCATCTGAGCGTGCTGTCGAGCAGTACGGCCTCAAGCCGCGTGCGCGTATTCATCACCTGTCAGTGCGTGGCGAAGACCCGATCCGCATGCTGTCTGCGCCGATTCCAGCAACCCGATATGCCCTTGCTAAGGCGGGTATGACCATGGATGACATTGACCTCGTCGAAATCAACGAAGCATTTGCACCTGTCGTTCTGGCTTGGGCCAAGGAACTTGATGTCGACTTAGCAAAGGTGAACGTCAACGGTGGGGCGATTGCACTCGGACACCCACTTGGCGCCACTGGTGCTCGATTGATGACGACCCTGCTGAACGAGCTTGAGCGCACTGGTGGCCGCTATGGGCTTCAAACCATGTGTGAGGGTGGCGGCCAAGCAAACGTCACCATCATCGAGCGGCTCTAGAAGCTCTCGAATTAGCTGATTCCAAGCACGGCACCGAGCCGTTTGAAAACCCGCTTACGACGAATGCTGCCCGGGTCTTTTAGTAGCTCCCGCCCATGGAAACTGGCCACAAGCCAGAGCCGCCGTAGCTTGCCGATCTCTCGGTGTTTCGTTGCTAGTTCGGGTTGGTAACCAAGGCGTGTCATAGGAGCAAAGCAGTATTCCTCGACTTCGCGCTGGCGATCGGCCGAAAGCGAGCCGCGCCATTTTTCTAGGCGCTTCGGATCTCCTGGGTGATCGGCGATGAGTTTCTTGATGGGCTCACAATCCAGACCTGTTTGTGAGAATGCCCATTCAAGAGTCGGGCCTGGATCAGTGGCCATCTCGGTGAGGTCGACTACCAAGTAGCGCGGGTCCTCGCCGATTCGATTGAGCACCCAATCGGCGTGGGTAAGCCAATACGTGGCGCTGTACGGGATTGAGGTATCAAACTTGACCTCTTGAGAGGCAACAACTGCGCGTGGGTCTCGGGTGAGTACAACAAAGCGGGCCTCTGGCCAGAGCAGCAGTAAGTCTGGGGTAGTCTCAATGCGAAGCAACTTATTGCCCCAATGGGTAGTCGAGTCCAGTGAGCAAAAAATCGACTCGCAGATTGCAGCCCAGCCTGGCGCAGACTGATGTGCCTCCCATGCGGCTGAGAGCACCGAGGGCTGATCGAGCAGTCGGTACAACTCGGTGTTCATGGGGTCGTGGATCTGACCTTGTAGCTCGGAAAAAAGTCTGAGCAGGTCTTCTTTACTGCTGAGATTGCCGAACTGCCGGTACAACTCGGCACCCTCGAGAGGGAGTTTGGATTCGAATCCCATCGACATGTCCGGGTGTGAGGCAATCAAGTCAAATGCCCAGCTCGTTCCACTTCGAGCAGTTCCGACGATGAAGAGAGGTGCGGGCACAGAGGTTCCTGGAGTGGGTAGTAGTGAATAGAAAGAGCTATGACCCTAGTTGTAAATGCACAATTGGATGCTGCTTCATAAAATATTCAGGTTCGTTCGACCGTGGCCGATACATATGCAGCAACACCTAACTCCTTGCCCCGCTCTATCTCAGCAAGAAGCATCTCACCCCGCTGTACCTCACACACTTATGTCGACTCTCGAGCCCCTCCTCCCTTCTGCAGAGATCAGTGACCCATCGGTCACTCGGCTCTTGCTGCGTAACGCTCATTCCGCCAGAGTGAGCACGCTCTTGCAGCGGGCCACTGCAGTCCGGCCGAGCATGTCGGTGATTCTGACGGGAACCGACCCTGTAAACGATTCGCTCTTGAGCGCTGCTAGTACTTGGCAGGCCACGGGAGCACGCCTTGAGCTGTTCGCTTTTGATTCAACGGAACCTTCCATTGCAGGCCTGAGTCAAGAGCGACTCCAGAGGTCCGATCTCGTGCATCAGATCCTGAGCGAAGCTCCCGGAGGCCAACTTCTTGGGGTTGCCCGAGCCGTTGAAAAATCAGATCACGAGTTCGTGGTTCTCGCCTCGGCGCAGAGCGACTCGATGGGCTTCTTGGATCAGTGTTTGGCGCAGATGTGGATTGACGGAGCAGATGTTGCCGTGCTGCAGCTAGGCCAGCAGGATGCCTTGGCAGGCCCGCAGCCGATTGACGCGGCTACCCAACTAGCCCGGTGGATTGCATCATCGGGCGCCCCCAGCGTGGAGCGGACAATCGTGATGCGCCGCTGGGTGGCTCGATGGATTTTCAACGAGATTGCTCGTGCAATTGACCCGGTTGAAGAGATTGCAGACCGGGCGCGGCTGCTGGGAATTGCTATTGCCGTGGTTGGCTCTCAGGAGTAGCTCCGCCAAACTGGAACCTGTTCCAGTTTTCTGACGTACTCTCAGAGGGTGGATTTCCAAGACTCTCCCGACCTCGCAGCCTTCCGACAGGAAGTGCAAACGTTCTTATCCGCCAATGCCGAGTTGCGACGTGGCGATGACCGAGATTGGTCTCGTAACGGTGCCGCAAACGATCCAACTCTTGCCGAGGAGTATCGGAAACGCTGTCATGCTTGGCAGAAGCTGCTGTTCGACTCGGGCTGGGCAGGGCTTTCCTGGCCGACTCAGTTTGGAGGTCGCGGTTTAGGGGCAGCTCAGCAAATCATTTTTGGGCAGGAACTCGCCGCTTATGACGCAACCTCTGGATTCTTAACTGCAGCGCAGGCCTTGGTCGGCCCCACCTTGATGCAGCACGGTTCTGCGGCTCAGCAAGAACGCTATTTGGCACCCCTTCTCTCTGGAGAAGAATCTTGGTGTCAGCTCTTCTCTGAGCCGGGAGCGGGATCGGACTTGGCAGCACTTGCAACTCGGGCAGTTCTTGACGGGGCGGAATGGGTCGTCAATGGGCAGAAGGTGTGGACCTCAAGTGCACAGCATGCAGATTTTGGAATTCTGATCGCCAGAACCAATCCTGAACTGCCAAAGCATGAAGGCCTGTCGTACTTCATCGTTGATATGCGCTCAGCAGGGATAGAGATTCGCCCGCTAATTCAAGCCCAGGGAGTGGCGCACTTCAATGAGGTGTTCTTCTCCGACCTCCGGATACCCGAAGCAAACTTGGTCGGCGAAGTCGGCGATGGTTGGAAAGTTGCCCGAACCACGCTGCGTAGCGAGAGTTCCATGATCTCCGGAGCGGGGCAGGCCACAAACTTTGCCGCCGTGCTCTCCACTGCCCGACGACTTGAGCGGACCGAGGACGCAGTCCTTCGCCAAGAACTCGCCAAAGTGTGGACGAATGAGCAGGTGCTCAAATGGATGAGCTGGCGAACCCAAACCGCAGTGATGACGGGCCGTAGGGAGTTAGCTCTGCACGGGTCGCTACTCAAGAACTTCTTTACCCGTTCCCTCGCTCATCGAGTGAATTTGGCAGTTGAACTCGAAGGCCCCGAGGGGATGCTCTGGCATGATGCCGAAGGTGATGGGTTCTGGCAGTACCAGTGTCTGAATCAGTTTGCCTCGCGCATTGGCGGCGGCACCGAAGAGGTGCACCGAAATAACCTTGGTGAACAAGCCCTTGGCCTGCCTCGCGAACCAGCCCTTGATCGTGACGTGCCATGGACGCAAACCAAGCGTTCCTAATACTTGCAACCGAAACAAGAGAGAACCACATGATGCTTGAAGGAAAGACAGCGCTCGTAACGGGAATCGGCCCGGGAATGGGACGAGACATTTCGCTCGGGTTGGCAAAGGAAGGGGCAGACATAATTTTGGTTGCCCGCTCTGAGAAGGTCGTTCCTGGAGTTCTGGAAGAGGTTGAGGCGCTTGGGCGACGAGCTTTCGCAGTGTACGGAAACATTGCCAAGGCCGAGGATTGTCTGCGAATTGCACAAGAGGCTGAGGCTGCGGTGGCGCAACTCGATTCGGGGAGAACTGGTGTCGACATCTTAATCAACTCGGCCTTCCACGGCGGAGAACACGTCAAGTTTGAAGATGCAGATCTGCAACGTTGGCGCAGGCCGGTCGACATTAATTATTTCGGAACGCTGCAACTCACCCAGGCGATGCTGCCGCTACTCAAGACTGCGTCTGCGCGCACTGGGGATGCCCGAATCGTGATGATCAACACCATGTCTGTGCAGGACCTTGAAGCGAAGGCAGGTTCGTACGCTGGCTCAAAGGCTGCGCTTGGTGCTGTTACCAAGACCTTGGCTCTTGAACTTGGCGAGTACGGCATTCGAGTCAACGCGGTTCACCCTGGTTACATCTGGGGAGACAGCGTAAAGATCTACTTTGAATGGCAGGCCGAGGAACGTGGCGGGGGTGCGACTTGGCAAGAAATCTACGATGAGCGCGCAGCCGAGACTGCTCTTGGGTACTTGCCGCACTCCTCCGAGATCGCCGGTGCAGTGGTGTTCTTCGCCTCGCCGCTGGCTTCTTGTGTGACTGGCACTGCCTTGCCGGTGAACTCGGGGCACTGGATGCCACCGAGCGCCTAGGTCTCTAGGCGTTGCGCTGCTTGCGACGCTGTCGCCGTTGAGTAAGTAGTGCGCCAACGGCTGCACCGAGCAATGCAGTACACGTGAGGACAATCCAGAGCGGCATGGTTGCGCTGAAGAAAAGAAACTGAACCTTTGCGTCTTGGCTGTTGCCGGCAATAAATGCGACTAATGCAACAGCGATGATTCCGCCAACTACGGCTCGCATATTCAACTGAAAGCCGTGGTCGTCGGGACCTTTGCGAAGCTCTTTTTTGCTTGGCATATCGGGCATAAGGATTCCTTGCTCTCTTCGGCTGCTGCGTGCTGAGCCGACCTGAATCCTAGACAGCTATCCAGTCTTGAATCAGGACTGCCTGCTGATCGAGAACTTCCATGACCTGAGCTTGCGGGGCGGAGGGAAGGCGGAACACGCATTCGCTCACGCCGATGGAGGCAAAATGGTTCAGCTTTTCAGCGGTCGGATGTGACCCAAACGGGACCACGCGCATGGTCTGCGGATCTCGGCCAGCCTGTTCTACCGCAGCTAGGAATTTCGGGATCGATTCGCCAAGGCCGGCTCCACCGATTGGGATCCATCCGTTGGCATATTCAGCGATATGAGCAAACATCTTTGGTCCTGCTCCGCCACCAATCAGCACGGGAACGGACACCTCGGGCTTTGGCCAAGACCATGTATCAGCAAAGTTGACATGCTCACCCTGAAAGGATGCGACATCGTTATTCCAGAGTTCTTGCATGGCGAGCATGTGCTCCCGGGCGTGGGCTCTTCTCGTTCGATAGGCCACGCCATGGTCTGCCATCTCGTCTTCATTCCAACCAAAGCCGACCCCGAACTCGAATCGACCAGCTGACAAGTTCTGCAGTGTGGCGATTGCCTTGGCCGTGACGAGCGGCTCACGTTGGGCAGGCAGCATGACGCCAGTGCCGAGCCGGATTTTTGAAGTCACTGCAGCCGCTGCTGCCAATGAGACCAAGGGATCTACTGTCCGCTTGTACTCCTCATCCAGCTCTGCCGTCCCAGTCGGAGCGGGAGTGCGCCGTGCGGTCGGAATGTGTGTGTGTTCCGGAACCCAGATTGAATCGAACCCACGATCCTCTGCTGCACGGGCGAGTTCAGCCACGCCCATTGACTGATCGGTGGCAAAGATTGTGACGCCAAAGCGCATGAAACTCCCTGAGTTTGCGTTGAACGCTCAGGCTAGATCACCCTGAGCAAGCCTCTCTCAACGCTCCTCTGTCAGGTCTTCGGAGGGTGGAGGGCTTTGGGCGCAGCCTGCACTGCTAGGGGGTCCACCGCAACCGATCGCGCCTGTTGCAAGTTCACGGACACTTCTAGAAGATCTACCCAGTTTTCTTGGGTGAGTGCGCGTGCAGTGGCAAGGCCTTCGGTACGGCCCACCCGAATTCCCCAGGTGGCACCAAAAAAGAGGCCACTCAGAATCAAAAGGGCTGCGATGAGGCTTAGGAGTGGCACAGGCATGGCAAGTTACCTTGTTAGACGGGGGGATAGACACAGTGAACCTGAAGTGAAAACACTCTAGCCACATGCAGAGGCTCTGCAGTGGTTGTTACTTCAAGCAAATTCTCTGCACTTGCAGTTTGTGCAAGTGGCTCCTGAGGTGTCAGATTCTTAACTATGGGCATTTGCGATGGTCGTGTAGTCATCATTACTGGATCAGGCCGAGGAATCGGTCGCGAGCATGCGCTTGAGTTTGCTCGACAAGGGGCTTCGGTGGTGGTGAATGACCTTGGGGTGGCCCAAGACGGCTCGGACCCCTCTGATACACCCGCTCAGTCGGTAGTTGACGAGATCACTGCATCGGGTGGTTCGGCCATTACTTCAGGCCATGATGTGGCCGATTGGGATTCAGCAGGGGAGATGGTGCAACTTGCCATCGATACGTTCGGTGGCCTTGACGTCGTGGTGAACAACGCTGGGATCGTGCGTGACCGCATGTTCGTCAACTCCGAGCAGGCTGAGTGGGAAGCGGTTTTGCGAGTTCATGTGTTGGGCCACGCCGCCCCAGCACGCCATGCGGCGAGTTACTGGAGAGCAAAGTCCAAAGCCGGTGAAACCGTAGATGCGCGCATTATCAATACCTCCTCTGGTGCTGGCCTCATGGGGTCAATTGCTCAGGCTGCCTACTCGGCGGCCAAGGGTGCAATCGCAAGCCTAACCTTGGTGCAAGCAGCAGAGCTCGGCCGGATTGGAGTCACTGCTAACGCTCTCGCACCAGCCGCTCGAACCCGCATGACCGAGGAAGCCTTCAAGGACATGATGGCCGAGGCCGAAGAAGGTGCCTTTGATGCAATGGACCCGGCAAATGTCTCGCCACTGGTGGTCTGGTTAGGCTCGGCAGAGTCTGCTGCAGTCACTGGCCGCGTGTTCGAGGTCGAAGGTGGCATCATCGGTCTAGCCGAGGGCTATAACCACGGCCCACGCTTTGACAAGGGTGCCCGCTGGGACCCCGCAGAGGTTGGCGCAGTCGTCGCGGATTTGATTTCTGAGGCTGCAGTTCCAACCCCGGTGTACGGGGCTAGCTGATCCAACGGGCCACAAAAGACCCGAGTGTTTCTTCAAATTGGCTCGAGTAGGGATGCTCAATCTGCTGCGGCAGGGGAACCTGCATCGGATCCGCTTCGCCAATGTCTCGAAGGATGTGCGTCATATTGGGGATTTCCACATAGGTTCCGAGGCCCTGTGGAATTGCTTCGGCCAGTGCCGAAACTCCCGAACCAGGAAGACCTCCGGGTAACGCCGGAGTGTTGAAATCTTTGGTGCCAGCGGTGATCAGAACTGCAAGGTTCAACTCTGATGCAAGGTTGACGGGAATGAGTGCGTCTTCGGACTTGATGAGTTCATTGCGCATCCGTCCAAAAACAATCGACTGCACGGTCTCTCTCCATTGCACAGTCTGTTGCCATTGCACAGTCTCTTTCCCTTGGACTGTCTCGTTCGATGTGACTGCCTCGCCTGCGGCCTCGGCTACAGCAGGCGCGAGCGTTGATGGTTCGCTCAAATCCGAGCTGTTTCGGATTTCAGCAATGCCAGCATCAGCCCAAGCCGTGAGAGCCGCCTTATCCGCAGAACTGATCGAAGCAAGAGCAATCTGTTCGGCTAGCTGCCGAGAAACCACATCGAGCAATCTTGCATACGAGGGCTCGGCAAGGATGAGTCCCGCGGGCGCAGGACCAGAAGCATCTGCTGATGCAAGCAGCATTGCTATGAGGCCGCCCTCGCTATGGCCGAAGACCAGAAGTTTCTGAGGGTCAACGCCGGGCTGTTCGGCTAGATAAGCCAGAGCCGCTCGAGCCGGATCGACAAAGATCTTGTCGAAACTCTGGGCAACGAGCTTTGCTGGGTCCTCGCTATAACTGCCGATTCCGGTGGCCCCCGAGGTGATCTTGTCGTAGCGAATCGAGGCGATGCCCCGAGTCGCTAGGAGGTCAGCTATCCATCGGTAGAGATCCATATGGATTTCTGTCGGGGTGCCCGGCACCCCGACAGAACCATTTCGATCAACTGGCCCACTACCAGCAACAATCAGCACGCCCGGAACTGCTGCGGTGTCCGTGTCCGGCAGCCGCAAGCTTGCATGAATACTCACGCCTGAAGAGTCAAAAACAACCTCTTGATCCGGGCGAATCATGCGTGTTACCGATTCAGCTCAGGCGCTCAATCACCATGGCCATACCTTGGCCGCCACCCACGCACATGGACTCAACGCCGAAGGTCTTATCTGACTCCTGCAGGTTGTGGATCAGCGTGGTCATGATGCGAGCACCAGTCATGCCGAAGGGGTGGCCCAGCGCAATGGAACCGCCCCGAGTGTTGAGCTTCTCCATCGGGATTCCCAGGTTGCGAGCAGATGGCAGCACCTGCGCAGCAAAGGCCTCATTGATCTCAAACAGATCAATGTCATTCACCGTCATGCCGGCTCGGGCGAGTGCCTTCAGGATTGCAGCTTCTGGTCCCATGCCCATGATCTCTGGGTTCAGACCAGTTGCCGAAGAAGAGATGATGCGGGCGAGCGGGGTCAAGCCGAGTGCCTTTGCTTTCGTGTCGCTCATGACTACAACGGCTGCTGCGCCATCGTTCAACGGGCAAGCGTTACCGGCTGTGACGGTGCCATCGGGGCGGAATACGGGGGACAGGCTTGCAAGCTTCTCAAGCACGGTTCCGGCGCGAATGCCGTCGTCGGAGCTTGCTACTCCGTCGGGGGTAGTCACAGGGGTGATTTCTGCTTCCCAGAAGCCGCTGACTTGGCTCTGCTCGGCCAGATTCTGGCTACGGCATGCAAACTCGTCTTGGTCGGCTCGTGAGACGTTCTCAAGCTGTGCGACGTTTTCTGCTGTCTGGCCCATGGCCAAGTACACGTCTGGCAAGCCTGGCTGCTCGGTCCACACGGGTGCTCCGCCCTCGGCGCGCTTGGCACTGCGTGCCTCGGCCTCGGCAAAAATGGGGTTCTTTGGTCCGTCAGCGAGTTGCATATGCAGCTGATGGCGGCTGATGGTCTCTACGCCACCTGCAATAAACACGTCGCCATCGCCAGACTTGATGGCATGTGCTGCCATGCGGATGGTCATGAGCGAGGAGGAGCAGTAGCGGTTGACGGTCACTCCGGGGACGTTGCTGAGTCCAGCCAACACGGCAGAGACGCGGCCGATGTTGTGGCCTGACTCCACTGCCGGCTGACCACAACCCCACAGAACATCTTCAATCTCGGTGCGATCAAGCGCAGGAATCTTGGCCAGTACGGCCTCGATGATTCCGGCAGACAGGTCATCGGGACGCATGTCCTTCAGGGAACCTTTACCGGCTCTGCCGATAGGTGTACGGGCAGTAGAGACGATCACGGCCTCGGTCATGTGGGGCTCCCTAAGTGTTGAATCGGAAAATTTCGCCGGACTGAGTTGTCTGCGAGTCCGTCAGGTTACCGAGCAGTAACAAGGTGGGCCAACTGAGGAACAGCCACTAACTCCGCTGCTGCCGAGTTAGGGGAAGAAACGGCTCACCGTATCGGCCACACAAGCGGGCTTTGCGCTCGGCTCGCCCTGTGGTCCTTGAATCTCGATCGTTACCCGAACGGTTGCCTGCACGCCGCCTTTTGCCTCTTCGACAGCAACGATTTGGCCGCGGCCTCGAAGAAGAGACCCAGTAGGAACCGGCGCAGGGAAGCGCACTTTGTCGAGTCCCACGTTGACACCCATAGATGTTCCGTTGACCTGCAAAAGCTGCGGCAAGAACAAGTTCACTAAAGACAAGGTCAGGTACCCGTGCGCAATCGGGCCGCCAAATGGCGATTCGGCTGTTGCTCGGGCAACGTCAACGTGAATCCATTGGTGATCACCGGTTGCATCAGCAAAAAGATTGACCTGATCTTGAGTGACTGGGGCCCAGGGCGTTACTCCGAGATCTGCACCTGCAAGGCCCAGAAGGTCAGTGGGCGATGCCACAACCGTCGCAGCTTCTGGATCGCTCATGCGTGTTGGCTCGATACCGAGATGACTTCACCAGTGAGGTAGGTCGACAAATCGCTAGCAAGAAATACCATGACGTTGGCAATCTCCCAAGGCTCAGCCGCTCGGCCAAAAGCCTCTTTCGCTACTAGTTCTTCCAAGAGTCCTGGCGGTGTCACTTTGGCTAGGTTGGCGTGCATCGCCAGACTCGGCGCTACGGCATTGACGCGCACGTTGAATTCGGCGGCCTCGATGGCAGCAGAGCGAGTGAGTGCCATGACTCCTGCTTTTGCTGCCGCATAGTGAGCCTGCTTCTCTTGGGCACGCCAACCCAACACCGAAGCATTGTTGACGATTGCGCCATGGCCTTGCTCATACAGATGCGGTAGCACGGCGCGCAGGCAGCGGAAGGTTCCCGTCAGGGTCACGTCGATCACCTTCGACCACTGTTCATCAGTGATCTCAGTAATCAAGCCGTTGCCGCCAAGGCCGGCATTGTTCATCCAAGCATCGATATGACCCAGATCGGCTACTGCTCCCGCAACGAGGGCCTGCACATCATCTTCATTTGTCACATCGCAGCGGAACGTTGCAGGTCGAGTTCCGAACTCCTCGGCAAGAGCGTCCGCAGTTTCGCCCAGCCTGCGCTCATGGGCATCTGAGATGACAATTTTTGCACCTTCAAGCATGCATCGTCGTGCTAACGATCCGCCGATCCCGCTGCCTGCAGCGGCCGTGATGACCACCGTTCGGTTTTGCAGCAGGGCGTGGCCTGCTGGTTCGGCGGGAGTAGGTGCTGGTTTAGTCATGTGAATTCTCCGGGTCTGAGTTGGCTAGCGGGGCTCGCGAGGTAGGCCGAGTGCCCGCTCGCCAATGATGTTGCGCTGGATTTCATCGGAACCGCCGTAGATAGTGTCTGAGCGGCTAAAGAAGAACAACTTGTGCTCGGGTCCCATCTCTAGCTCACCAGCGTCACCCTCATGTGCCTCGGAGTATCGAGTCAGCAAAGCACCTGCGCCAAGCACGTCCATTGCGAGTTCTCCCATGTCTCGGTGCAGGTCGGCCCAGTACAACTTATTGATCATTGCCTCACGTGGAAGTTCAACCTCGTCATCTACCCGCAATGCTCGCAATGCGTTCCAGCGCATGATCTTTAGGCGAGACCACATTGCGGCAAGGCGCTGCCGGATGATTGGGTCAGTCGTCATTCCGAGTTCTCGGGCAGTCTCGGTGATCTCGGTGAGTTCACGGTTGAAGGCCATTTGTTGGCCAAGAGTGAGCACGCCTCGCTCGAATGCGAGGGTTCCCATGGCAACCTTCCAGCCCTCACCAGGCGCACCCACACACAGGTCGGCCGAGGTGCGCGCTCCGTCAAAGAACACTTCGTTGAACTCAGCAGTTCCGGTGATTTGGCGAATCGGGCGAATCTCAATTCCGGGCTGCTTCATCGGAACCAGCAGGTAGGACAGTCCCTTATGACGCTGCGAACCTTCCTCGGTGCGACACACCACAAAGCACCAGTCTGACCACTGTGCCAATGAGGTCCAGACCTTCTGACCCTCGATCACCCAGTCATCGCCATCGCGCCAGGCGCGAGTTTTGACATTTGCTAGGTCAGAGCCAGCGTTGGGCTCTGAATAGCCTTGGCACCAAAATTCAGTGCCAGAGATAATGCCTGGCAAAAAGCGCTGCTGTTGCTCGGGAGTTCCAAAGTGGATCAGGGTAGGACCAAGCAGTCCCTCACCGATAAGCCCAGCTCGTCCGGGACCGCCAGCGGCGGAGTACTCCTCGTGAAACGCAACTTCTAAGTTGATGGGTAAGCCCCGGCCGCCGTGGTCACTCGGCCAACCAATGCCAGTCCAGCCACCAGTTGCTAGCTCGCGCTCCCAAGCCATGCGCTCTTGAACAAAGGCATGCTCATCGCCAGGACCACCTCGGTGGCGAAGCACCTCAAACTCTCCGCACAAGTGATTCTGCATCCACTGACGAATCTCGGCACGAAACTCCGCCTCGGTGGGCTGATCCATGCCGGTAGCTATTTCTGAAGTAAGTAGTTCGCTCACCTTGCCAAAGCTACCGTGACTGACGACCCGTCAGAAAAGCGAACCGGGAGCAATCTGTCACCCGCCTAGACTTTATTCCCACACGAGTGGGCCACCGAGTGGCTCTTGCGACGGAGGACATGTGGCCGAGAGCCGCAGATCAGTTACCAAAATTCTTCTGGGCGTTATCGCCGTAGCCGCCGTGATGCTTGTTGTGTTAGTGACTCTTGCGGTTCGCCAACAAGCCGCGCCGCAACTCAGTAGTTCGCAAAGCAGTGTGGCAGTCGCACCCAAGTCCACGCTCCCGCCCTCAACACAACAGCCATCAACACAGCAGCAGCCACCAACTGGGGGCACTGACCAGCCTGCGGCAGTAGACGTGGTTGATCACGTGATCCAGATGGGGTTGATCCAGCGTGAGTATCTGACTGTTGCCCCCAAAGACATTAAGCCGACGGAGAAGTTGCCAATAGTGGTGGCCCTTCACGGACTCGGTGTTGATCGGCGGGCAATGCTGAGCGCTGCGAGTTGGCGACAAGCGGTGGCCCAGGACCGCTTTTTGGCGGTTTTTCCCCAAGGGGTTGCGAACTCTTGGAATGTTGGGCCGTGCTGCCCGCCGGCCAGCCTGCTGGGGATTGATGATCTGGGGTTTTTAGATCAGGTTGTCGCCCAAGTGAGCGCGGAGCCGAATGCAGATGCTCAGAGGCTCTACCTGGCAGGGTTCTCTAACGGGGCAATCATGGCGTATTACACAGCCTGCTCTCGGCCTGGGGTATACCAAGCAGTCGCTCCGATCGCGGGGAGCAACCTGACCGGCTGCAAACCCCAACAGCCGATTTCTCTCTTCCATCAGCATGCAGACCCGGACCCGGTGGTGCCCTTTGATGGCAAGCCGACGGTGGCGCAGATCCTGAGCTCGGCAACCTTTCCAAGTGTGCCTATTTCGGTGGCCGCTTGGGCTGCGGCGGATGGGTGCCCAGCACAGCCTGCTGTCACCGTAGAGACCTCTGAGGTGGAGCGCTCAGTCTGGGAACCGTGTGCGGCGGGTACCCGAGTTGAACTTGTCAGACTGCCAGGAGTTGGGCATAACTGGCCCAATCGAGGGACCTACCAAGGCCTAGACGAACTACTCGCCTTCTTTGGTATCTAATCAGCGCAAGCTGGCAGCAGCAGTAGTAGCAGCAGCAGCGGTGTGTCTGTAGGTTCCCCTAATGCAGCGGAAGTACGGGAGCTAGGAACTGCAACTGGGCGGTGGGGTGACGAGATTTTGCTCTTCCTCTGGTGGACTCTTTTGTGAGCTGTTGATTCAGTTGCTCGCGATTCTCTTTGTCGAACTCGGCCACGGAGCGCTTCAGAGCAATCATGGGGTCGGAATCTGCGTCGAGTAAGCGGAATGCCCCGAGGTAGCGCAGGTAAGTAGTGAGGGTGCGACTGAGATTGTCCGGGTAGTGAACCCCGTGAGCAGTGCACCAATTGCTACAACCCTGGGTAAGGAGTGCGTTGACGCTGCGAGCAGTCCAGTGCAAGCCAACCTGACCTTGAGTGGACACCGATGCTGAGTTGATGATGACGGCTAGCGAGTCGCGGTCCACTGGGTGGCCATGAGCTAGAGCCCAGCGAACCACGGTTGCTCGATGCCGGAGTAAGTCTGGTCCGACGCGAATGGCGCTAGCCCTGTGACTGCTTGCTCTGCGAGTAGGGGGATCGAACATGCGTTTCATCATGAGTACATCATGCCGAGGGGGTCTGACAGTGAAACCAAACTCTCGATCCTGCACAGAAAAGCAGCTTGGGGTGCGACCTCTGGTCGCACCCCAAGCCATGGCTTTGTATGAACTGACTAGAGCACAGATGCCCTGTGGCGTTAGCCGACGAATCCAAGTCCTTGGGTATCGCTAGTTCCGGCCACTTGAGCTATTGAGTTATCTAGGGTGATTCCAAGCACTCCAGCGGTCACGGTCACATCAATGATTCCCTGCGAGCACAGCGGCTCAGCCTTGGTAGGCGACTCACCAGCAACTACGGGAACTGCAACCGGATCGATCATCTTGGGGAACAGTCCGTTGATTGCAGCAATCAGAGCAGGTGCAGCAGCAGTGATTGGGTCAATGATGACGACCTTCACAAACGCCGCTGAGATCTCTGGGGTGAACGTTCCGGTAAGAATACGTTCAATAATGAAGTCATTGAGGGCTTGCCCCGTCCGTCCACCGAGAGGATCAACCGGTGCCGGTGCTCCTGGGACGGTAGTCGCAGGTGCAGGAATGAGGGCCTGAACACTCTCGTTGATTCGGGTCAGAGCCTCTTGTGGGAGAACTGAGTACCACTGCCCAAGGGTCAGAGCAGGAACATCTTGTTCTGCCAAGGCTCCCTGATAGTTGATCTTGAAGTTCGTCACTAGATTTGGCGCGGCGGCATTGTTCTTCTCGGCTACTACCTCAACGTTTCCAGCACCCACATTAGGCAGCCCTTCAAGCGCAGACTGAACCTGAGCAGCGGTGATTCCTCGGTACACGCTTCTTCCAAAGAACAGATCGGCGTAACGACCAACTTGACCGGGGCCAGTCGCCGGGGCCCAGTTTTCTGGAGTTGGCTCTGGCGCACCAAGGTTATCGGAGGCCCAAATCAGGGGAGTCTCTTCGCCACCGAACTTCAAACTGAACGCGATTGGTCGCTTGTCCAAACCGTAGCTACCGATTGGGGCCCAGTTATCTCCTAGGACCAGGTTCTGGATCTCGCTGACCCCTGGAGCACCGGCATCTTCTTTGGGTACTCCACAGATCTCGACTGTTGTGGAGTAGGTACCATCTATTGCTGGAGCAGTAAAGGAGAACACGCCGTTAGTAATGGTTGCTTCTCCCTCAGTTGGAGCCTCAACGATCTTGAGCGACTCTGGAATCAACGGGGTTTTTCCTGGAGTGATGATTGGGGGGTTGCCACCCAGCAGATCGACTGTTGCTACTCCGCCAGCCGTGGTGGCAAGCGGAATGATTTCTGGGGTGAACGTAGGTGCATCGGGGTCTTTAACCGAGGTCTTGGTGATCAGGTTGGACCCAATCGGTGCGCAGGAGATGTTGAGGACCACCGGGATTCCAGCGGCGAGCAACTTGGTAGTGAAGCTGACCGAGGCGACTCGGTAGGTGATGATTCCGCCCCCGGTTGTTGTGATCTCTCCGCCAATGCCCCCGAGGCTGAGGACAGAAGGCACTCCAACGGCAGGGACAACAGTCAAGTTGGGCGCAGTTGCGCTAAACGACGCAATATCGCTTGGGCCTTTGATGGTCATCTGAGCGCTGATGTTCTCTGCGTCGATGGCAGCGCCAAGGCCTGCTGCCGTATCGATGAGCTTCTGCGAGAGCTGTCCAGTCCAGTTGAACTGGGCGTTAATCTTTTCGCCGATGGCTGCTGATTCTGGGATGTCAGCCGCAGTAGCTGTCAGGGTGACAGGAATGGTATTCCCGCCGAGAATCCCCGAAAAGTTATTCAACGTTGCGAGAGATGCAGCATCTGCACCCGAGCAGAGCGCTTCGATCTGAGTCGAGACTGGCGCAGCACCACTACTGCTCGTGGCGGCGGTTACTAACCCTAGAGCGAGCAGCGAGGTCGCCAGAATGACACCCCCTGCTGTTCGGGCCGTTCTTCCCCGTTTGGTGAACGAAACTCGATTAACTCCCATAACAACTCCCTTGAGACGGCGGAAACCTCACAGATCACTCGTTCTTGACGAGGCCCCTGTGTTCAACTCAACAACGTGTTCAACTCAACAACGTGTGCAACAACACAATTTCTACAAACCAATTACCTAACCGTGAGCCATCAGAATTCAATCATTCCCCACCGATGACCCAATGTGGGTACTCCATTAGTACTCGCGAACTAGCTGCCTTAGCAAGTAGTTTGATCGCTGCTAGGCACTATTGCTCTAGCTGCGAGCCAAGCCGAATTCACTGCACTAGTTGCCGTTTGAGCTCCAGTGCCAAGGCTCGGATGGCAGGTTGAAGAACCCATAACTTGAGGCGTTCGCTCGCATCCAAGCAAACCCTGAGCTGCCGCGACTCAGGGTGCTTCCACCTTGTGTGAAGTCAACCGCAAGTCCCCGCTCGTGCATTGAGGTTCCTGGTCGAGCAGAGGGGGGACTGCATGAAGAGGCCGGCATTTCATAGATCGCGTAGTTGCTTGATCCACAGTTATTTCTGCGAACTGCAATCTGTCCGGCAGGGTCTCGGTAGCCACCGCCGCCAAAGTTAATGCCAGCTGCAGAGGCCGCAGCGAGCAAGCTCTGCAAGTTTCCGGCCATGGACTGGTGAATCCGGATGCCGCCAACGTTGACGATCTCACCGCTGCCGGTGATGTCCGGAGGTGCGCCGCCACCGCCGCCACCGCCGCCACTGTCACCGCCACTGCTACTTCCGCCACCGCTGCCACTGGCCGAGACTGCTGGTTTGCTCTGGGCTGCACGTTGAGCGGCTCGTGCTGAGTCGGCAGCGCGCTGGGCGGCCACGGCCTTAGCAATCTCGGCCTGCTTAGAGGTAATCGAACTAGACAACTGAGCATTGGTCGCTGCAAGAGAGTCGGCCTCTGCAAGGGCCGAGTTCAATCGAGCCTCAACTTTGGCAGCAAAAGCCTGCTGCTCTGCGTAGGCCTTGTTCAACTCGTTCAGCCGACCTTCAACTTGTTCAGCTCCAGCTGTTGCTCGAGTGTTTGCGGCTGCAGCGGCGCCCCTTTGGATTTCCAGATCCTCTTGGACGGAGCGGAATTTTTCTACCAAGCCAATGTCCTCGTTGGCTCGAACGGACATGAGGGTGCGCTTGTTGACGGTGTCGTTGATGTCGTCAGTTCCAACAGAGATGTTGTTTGCGCTGCCCATTGAAACATATGCGTCAACAGCCGATTCCTTCATCTGTGCTGTTAGGGCATCAAGTTCGGACTGCTTGGCTGACTGAGCGGCCTCGGCGGCTGCTTGGTCGGCTTGTGCCTGAGCTACGGCCCGCTCGGCCTCTTCAAGACGATCCTGCTGTGCATTTACGTTTGTGTTGAGAGCACTCAAAGCAGAACTCACTTGGGCGTCAGAAGCCTTCAAGGCATTGACCTGCGAAGCCTTTCCAGCGGCCTTTTGCTGCACTGCGGCGCGCTGAGTCTGTAGCTCGGCCAAGCTGGGGTTGTCGTCTTTGGTCAAGGCGCCTGTCGCTGCAGATGCTGGAAGCGCAGTTGTTCCAATGAGCGCGACAGATGCGGTAGCGGCCAAAGCAACAAACAGCCTGGTGCGTGCTCGAAGAGCAACCGAACGAGTGCCTCGGGATGTACTAAGGGAAGTATTCACAGCGGAGAACAGACCTCGTGGATCGACTTCATTTCGTAACGAAACTGAAACACTAGCAGGGGTAGCGCAATGCGTCTGATCGCTCGCTGAGGAATCGCTTCAGGAGTGAATCATGAGACGGCCAACGATGTTGTGCAAATCACAAGAAATTTGTCTTCTTCTCCCTGGTCAGGGTCAGGGTTTGAGAGAGGAGGTTTAGGTCTCCCGGTTCAACCCTTCAGAGCGTCGTCGGTCGTGCTGCGGTGCGATCTACGCGGAATGCACCGGACCCCGAGCGGCCGTCGCCCAAGATCCCTGGTCGAGTCAACAGCCCAAGGTTGGCCCGCGTCCTCCCAGGTCAACCAGCACGACCGGGTGTAGGGACCCACACGGTCTTTGGGAGCTAGATTGGAAATCCGGGTTCCCTTCTGGCCATTCGTTCCTGGTGTGGGTCAGGTGGGGATCGCGGCTGCGAGCACGCGCTCGATGGCGGTGCGGGCCTGGCCGATGACGGCCGGGTCGTCGTGGAGAATGAAGGCCGTGTTGGCCGAGATAACCAGCGCGTTGAGTTCGAACACGAGCGTGGCGACGTCGGTGTCGGTGCGAAGCTCGCCGCGGGCGGTGGACTCCCCAGCCGCCTGGGTGAGGACACCGATCCACCCCTTCTGGTTGGCGGCGACGCGCTCGCGTAGTGGACCGGGCCGCCCGCCCAGTTCGGCAGCGGCAGCAGCGAAGAAGCAACCGCCGGGAAGCGTGCGGTTCTCGACGTAGGCGAGGAAGGACTCGCACAGGGCGCGCAGACGGGGGAGTCCGCTGTGTTGGAGCGCGGGAGTGATCACCGCCTCGATGAACAGGATGCGTGCGTTGTCGACCGTTGCGAGCTGAAGTTCTTCTTTGGAGTCGAAGTGCGCGTACACGCCACTCTTGCTCATGGCGGTGGCGTGGGCGAGCGTGCCGATACTGAGCCCGTCGAGCCCCTCGACGGTTGCGAGGCGGACCGCGGTATCGAGGATGAGGTGGCGCGTGCGCTCGCCGTCGGCGCGGGTCTTGCGCGGGGTGCTTGCAGAGGCTGCATCCATTGGTTGACAAGATAGCACGATCGGTCGTACTGTATAATTAATCACGACCGATCGTGCTATTTAGGAGCCAAGATGACCGTCACCAGCACAGCAACAGCCTCCGCCGACTCGTCGCCTGACCCGGAGCGGTGGATACAGGCGGGGATCGGCTGGGGTGCCCGTGCAGCCGAGTGGGCGTACCTGTTCGAGCCCTACGCCCGTCCAGCCAACGAGATGCTGTTCGGCCGCCTCGACGTCAGCCCAGCCACGCGCCTGGTGGACATCGCCTGCGGCTCGGGCTTCGCCGCTCAGCTGGCCGCACGCCGCGGTGCCACTGTGAGCGGCCTCGATGCCTCGGCCGCCCTCATTGACATTGCACGGGCCCGCACGCCCGACGGCGATCTGCGCGTCGGCGACATGTTCGCCCTCCCGTTTGCCGACGCGTCATTCGACGTGGCCACGAGCTTCAACGGCATCTGGAGCGGCTGCGAGGATGCACTGGTCGAAGCTCGTCGTGTGCTCACCCCGGAAGGCCGACTTGGCCTCACCTACTGGGGCTCACTCGACCGCATGGGCCTCCTGCCGTACTTCCGCGCCGTCATCGAGCACTCGCCGGCCAGCCACCAGTCCGCCACCATGGAGCAGGGCGGCACCAGTGCGGTGATGGCCGGCCTGCTTGAGTCGTCCGGCTTCGCACTGACCGAGCAGGGGACCGTCGACGTGACCAACGAGTGGCCCGACCTCGACACGGCGGTCAGGGCCCTCGCCGCAGCGGGGCCATCCGTGCCCGCCATCGAAGCAGTGGGCTACGACGCCTTCTGCGATGTACTGCGCGACGCTATGGATCCATTGCGCGACACGTCTGGGTCGACCGGACTCAGGGTCACCTCGGAGTTCGGCTGGGTCACCGCACGTCCAGCCTGAGCCCTGTGGTGCCCGAAACTCGGTGGTGGTGGTTGACCTGCGGGGTCCTTGTTGTGGTGGCACCATCAGCGAGTCGGGTGTGACGATCCAGACCTTGCGGGCCCGCCGCGTCAACGCGGGGTGACTGCTCCGAGGAGGGTCTGATCGTCGTTGTAGATCGCCTGCTCTCGCACCGGCGGCGACGCGAGGTCGACCCAACGCGCATGCAGGTCGAGTCCGTTCGCTGGGTGCGACGCGCTGCTCGGTCTCCCGGAACCTCGCTTCGATCCCCACGACTGTATTCCTATGTCTGGATTCCTATGTCTGGCTTTGGGCCGCTACATTTGGGGCTTCAGACGCTGGGTCCAAGGCGTGCGAAAGCGATGGTGAATGCGGATTCCTTTACCGAATTTGACTTGGTGAGGATGGATCTGCCGGACAGGCCGGTCAGTCGCTGAGACCATTGGTCTGCCGGGCGATGACCGTGAGGTCCTCCGGAGGGGAGCGAGCGTCCGGGAACGTTCCTGATGATCGTGGAGTTCCCGTCGGTCGAATCAGCGGCCATCAGCAACGACTTGCTGGTGACCGGGGAGATCACAGCCTCGATTGCGTCGATCGCGCTCGAGCCGCCGACGCTCCGGAATCTGGACGTCGTTCGCAAGGACTAGCGCCTGCGAATCCTCTTGGGACGGTTCGAGTTCTCGGTGATACCCGGAGCGATCCGACCGCGACAAGCACAGGTGTGGGAGGTTCGGTGATCGCCCACCTTGAAGATCCGAAGCGCCGGTTGCTCATGCCCTGGATTCCGAACGGCCGACCTGCCTGGGGGCTCCCTATGTGGTGGCAGCTGAGGGTCTCCTCGGCCTTGTGCTTGGCGTCGGCTCATGGCAGGCAGGGTCGTTTGAGGTTTCACGATCCTGCCGCTCTTCGTCGCCCGCTGGGGCGATCATGGCTCCCACCTTCATAGCTGCTGGCCTGGCAACAAGTCGGACCGACTTGCGGCCGATCTCACGATGCTTCGGCGCCGGCATCGCGGGAGTGCTTCCAACGTACGTCGCGTCGACGATTATCTCGCCTTTCGGCTACTCGCCCGGAACCTTCGCCGGGATACTCGGCTTTCTCGGCATTTACGCGGTTGTGGTGATCGCTGCTCAGGCCAGCTCGGCCCGCAGCCCGACGCCATCCCGCTCCGCCGCTCGACGCGTTAGGTCATCGTGGCTTCTGCGACTGTCGTGGTGGCGCGGCTCTTGTGTGTAGGTGGCATCAGGACCTGACACTACGGCGGCGGTTGATTCCCTGGCGTTCAAGGTAGCCAGCGACGAGCTTGTCCATCTCGGCTGGTCGTAGGCGTCGACGTACCCCGAAAGTTGGTGGGTTTGAATGCTGTCCAACTAGGTCCTCGCTACCGCTTCTGACAGCTCGGGCAATACACAGTTGCTCGGGCGTCTATCACGATCCGCCTCAGAGTCGATCCGCAACGGAGGCAGTCCTGACCAGCCCTGCCATAGCAATCTAAGTATCGCTGATTGCTACCTGATGCACCGGCAGCATCTCTGTAATTGCGCAGTGTGGTTCCCCCGTTGTTGATCGCAGCACTGAGGACATCGCAAATATCATCCCGGAGCTTTTTTGACTGCATAACAGTGAGCCTCTTCGCTGCGGGGTGCACCTGTGACCTCCACAAAGCCTCGTCGACATAAATATTTCCCAAGCCCGCCACAACCCTCTGAGCTAACAACTGCGTCTTGATGCAGCGTTTGCTCGAGTTGATCTGCGCACGGAGATACTCGGGAGTGAAGGAGACATCGAATGGTTCCGGACCTAGTGCCGCGAGCGTGGCCAGTGAGTGGTAGTCAGCGGCAGCAACGACTGCAATCCGACCGAATCGTCGAACGTCATCGAAGTACAAGCAGCGTCCGTCATCCAGAGTCCAGACTGCCCGGAGATGCCGCAGTGAAGAACTGTCCGCTGGATCAACTGCGGCAGATTCTGCCCAACTGTTCTGAGGGCTTGCGGCAGAGATGTTTTTAGCGTGGAGGCTGTTTCTGGCGTGGAGGTTGTTTTGATGGTCGAGGGTGTCTTGACCGAGGAGGTTTGAAGAAACCGAGAGTCGTCCCGTCATGCCGAGGTGAACAATCAGCTCTCGTTTCCCAGTAGGGGAGTCAAGGTTCATCAGCAAGTACTTACCTCGGCGTCTCACCCCATCGAGTCGCCACCCGACTGCATCATGAGCCTGGGTGAACTTCGGTGACTCAAATGCCCAAGCCTCCACAATGGTGCAGTTACGCAGAAGCGGGTCAAGCTGTCTGCGGATCGTTTCCACTTCAGGTAGTTCTGGCACAGTAGTGAGTGTGGCCTAAGCCAGAGCCGAGCACACGGGCACCCACCCTATGATGCTTCATGTGTAGCCGGGCATCCGGTCTGATCTAGGAGACACGATGTCAGCGAGCGGAGGAAAAAAAGCGATTCTGGCGGCGCTAGGCGCAAACCTGGGAATTGCGATCATCAAGTTCATCGGGTTTGTTCTGACCGGCGCATCTTCGATGTTGTCGGAGGCAATTCACTCAGTGGCCGACACGGGAAACCAGGCACTGTTGTTACTTGGTCGCCGTCAAGCCGACAAAGACACCGATGATTCGCATCAGTTTGGCTACGGCCGAGAACGCTTCTTCTGGGCGTTCGTCGTGGCAGTTGTGCTTTTTGCTCTGGGATCGGTTTTCTCCTTGTACGAAGGCATTCACAAGATTCAACATCCAGAAGAGATAACTAGTCCTCAGATCGCCTTTGTCATCTTGATTTTTTCGATGCTGTTAGAGGGCTATTCCCTTCGGACTGCTGTGATTGAATCGAATCACTTACGTGGTAAAGACTCTTGGTGGGGATTCATCCGACATTCTCGGGTGCCCGAGTTGCCAGTGGTTTTGTTAGAAGACTTTGGTGCAATGACTGGCTTAGCAGTTGCCTTTGTTGCAGTCGGGGTTTCTGTGGCTACTGGGAACAGCGTGTATGACGGCATCGGGTCAGTAATCATTGGGTTGATTCTGGGCGTCATCGCAGTCATTCTGAGCATTGAAATGAAGAGCCTGCTCATCGGTGAACCAGCCCTTGCAGAGGATCGGGAGAAGTTGCGCAAGGCAATGGCTTCATCTGCCGGAGTAGTCAGAGTGATTCACGAGCGCACCGAGTACATCGGCGCAGAGCAAGTGCTGCTTGCCGCAAAGGTTGAGTTTGACTCCAGCCTGTCGATGTCGGAACTCGCTGAAGCAATCGATGCTTTAGAGGCCAATGTGCGCGCCGCTGTCCCGGTGATCACGTTGATCTACATCGAACCCGACATCACAAGGGTGGCCTGACGCCCGCCGGCCGAGTCAGGCTGACAAGGCGTGCCAGTGTTGAGTGACGTGATCGCAGAGTCGAGCGCTGACGCGAAACTCATTGAGCAGATCGCATAAGGCGTGGACCTGTTCTTCGGAGGATGCGTTACACATGAAGACTCTGTGTCGTACTTCATTACTTGCGACTCCCGTTGTGGCGAGTTGGTCGAGAAAGCGATCTCGATTGATCCATCCCGGCAAGTGAAAGCTGAATGAGGCCAAGCAACGGCGCTCAATCACGGCAACAAACTCGAGAACTGCGTCTGACTCAAGGGCGATCACTAGATCGTCAATGCCTACCGTTGCGGACTCTGTTGGAACCTCGAGAATTCGATAGGTGTCTCCACCGCTGGGTTGAGCGAGGAGGGGATCGCAGGTGAGGTCGCAGTCTGGGCATCCCGGAAGGAAGATGAGCACGGGGTTGCCAACAGGGTTGCGAGGGCTTGGAGGATTCGGTTGAGCGGAGCCAGTCATATGACCGTTCCTTT
Organism: Actinobacteria bacterium IMCC26207; assembly: GCA_001025035.1. Lineage (GTDB taxonomy): Bacteria > Actinomycetota > Acidimicrobiia > Acidimicrobiales > Microtrichaceae > IMCC26207. Next base: position 440,532 of record LCZK01000009.1, on the reverse strand, counting down.
TGTTAGGTGATGTCGGGGGAAGGGCACTGCTTCAGCAGCGGTGGACCGACACTAGTTAGCGGCTGTGACAGCGACTTCGAGTCGGTGAGGAGCATCTGGGTGGCCCCAACTCTTTGCGCCTATGTGAAGCGTGGCCACCAAATCGGGATTACTTGGGTAGCTTTGTGGAATGAGCATCACCGCGTTGGTGAACCAAAAGGGTGGTGTCGGAAAGACCACCGTCACTCTCGGACTAGCAGCGGCCTATGCCGCACGTGGTCGACGAGTCCTTGTGGTTGACCTTGATCCCCAAGCAAATGCAACCACAGGCCTTGGCGTATACGAGGTGATCCAAGCAATCGATACTGCATTACTCAGCGATGCAAGTGGATCAATCAGTGGCGTTATCCAGAGGGCAGGTTGGTCTCACCCCGAGTTTGCAACGCCCGTTGACGTCGCACCGAGTTCCCCACAACTTGCCAAGTGCGAGCCACAGCTTGCCACCGACATGATCGGGGCCCAAGACCGCCTAGCCGTCGCGCTTCAGGGGGTTGCAGACCGCTATGACGATGTATTGATCGACTGCGCCCCGTCACTTGGTTTGCTGACAGTGAATGCACTCTTTGCTGCTGATCGGGTTCTGATTGTGGCGGAACCTGCGGCATGGAGTTCCGATGGAGTCGATCAAATCCTGCTCAACGTGAACCGCATTTCTGAGCGCAGGTCGGGCCGTCCACAAGTTGCTGGCATTGTGATCAACCGTCTTGGTCGAACTCGCGATGCCAACCACTGGTATGGCGTTCTCAGTGAAGCTCACCCCGGCTTGGTACTCGATCCACCCGTGCGGCTGCGTGCTGCTGTTACTGAAGCCGCTGCGATGTCTGAGCCGGTTGGGGCACTGACCCGAGACGGCGCAGCTCAGGCCGCCGCCGAGTTCACTGCGCTGTCGTTGGTGCTCGATCCTGAAGACCTTGTGCCAACCGACATTGCATCCTCTTGGGCACAGGCTGCGACTGCTGCTACCCCTGGAGAGATCTGATGGCATATGACCCCAAGCGTCCGCGTCCAGCAGCTTCAACAAGCGAGACTGCACCCGTTGACGCACTCCTAGCCTCGGTCGGCGCAGACGAAACTGCGCCCAAAGTAGAGGCTGCGCCCAAGGTTGAGGCTGCGCCCAAGGTTGAAGCTGCGCCCAAGGTTGAAGCTGCGCCGAACGGCCTGAAGCCGCAGCAAGCCTCAGAGGTTCCTGTGGCTGCTGCACCCGAAGAAGGAACCGCAAACCGTGCAGTGCTGCTAGCCGTGGCTGGGGCCTCGCTTGCAGTTGCGGCAGCGCTCATCATCTTGAGCCGTCGTCGCAGAGGTTCCTCCAGAGACTGACTAGCAAGCTAACTAGTCATCAAGTCAACTGGTCATCAAGCCAACTGGCGCCGGCAGCAGCGAGTACCCCATGAAGCTTCCATCCCCCTCAACAGATCAACTCTTAAGGCCGGTTTCATGTGCGCGTGCTGTAGCGGCTGCGTTAGCGGTGGTGATGTTGTGTTCCATAACGAACGGGGCTTCAGTATCGGCTGAGCCCTCGCAGCGGGTCGCTGCTGCGCAGTCTGCTCTGGTAGCCGCCACGGCTCAGCGAGTGCAGGCCGACTCTCGCTCAGAGCAACTCTCGCTCAGCGTTTCTCAGTTGCAGGCCGAGGCAACTCGCCTGGGCGAGCAGGACTCAGCCCTGACTACCGAGATGGTGTCCTCTCGACAGCAGTTACGCGACTATGCCGTTGCTGCATATATCGATGGTGGGCAGTCCGCAATTTTTCGTGCCTCGCTCAGCCCAGAAAAAGCTGTGGCCCTTTCCTGGCAAAGCACTATTTCGATTGGTCAGTCATCATCTGCGAATCAAGCCGCTCAGCGCTTCGAAGCGCTCAAAGCTGCGGCAGCTCCCGCTCGCGCCTCGCTCGCTATGGAATTGGAGACTGCATCACGCGAGTTAGTCGAGGCACAGTTCGATGCGATCCAAGCAGCCGGTTTTGAACGTGATGCGGAAGCAGAATTAGCGGCGGCACAGAGCGAACAACTAGCAACCGAGGCCGCCGCAGCGCAGCGTGCTGCAACCGAAGCCGCCGCCGCGGAAGCAGCGGCAACCGCTGGACAGCAGACACCTTCTGACCCATCAGACCCAGCGGCGGCTCCCGCAGAGGCTGCTCCGGGCCCGCCAGCCTTCGAGTTTGCAGTCATGGGTAACCCATCGGCACAGGAATCGGCCACCTTGGCGCGCATTCGCCGTTGCGAATCCCGCGGCAACTACTCCATTGTCAGCGCCTCGGGCCGCTACCGAGGTGCCTATCAGTTTGACTTCACCACCTGGCGCGGTGTCGGTGGCTCAGGCGATCCGGCGGCTGCATCGCCCTCGGAACAGGACTACCGAGCCCTCCTGCTGCTTCGTTTGAGGGGCACACGTCCATGGCCAATTTGTGGCAGATAGACACCATGGTCGGAACCGATCCACTGAATCATTTGCTGACGGTTTTCCTGCACTGCTGTTGCCCCGGCTATGGTCACCCTGTCATGAATGGCCGAGATAGAGGAATGCCGTGAACGCTCGTCTTCGTTTGCCCTTGCTGTTAGTTGTAACTGCCCTTGTGGCATTTGGATGCAGCACACAAGAGGCTGCTAAGCCCGCCTTTACGGGCGATATCGCAAAAGGAAACCCCGTTGCAGCCGAGACTCCGCTGAGTTCGGCTTCGGGGGATGCGCCCGAGCCCATTGGCCTTGAACCTGAGGCTGACGCAGAGTTGCAGGCTTCTCTTGAAGAGACCCCACCCGGCTGTGAGGTGCTCACGACTCGCTCCTGCCTGCTGCCGTTCCCAAGCGACGCTTACACGGTTGAGGACATTGCGACGGGCACTGGCCGGCGGGTGAACATTCCTGATGGCCTGCTCGAGAACGTAGATGGCCAGGCCCTAGATCCAACAGAGTGGAACCGGAACGACGGGTTCAGCCCCTCTACTCCAATTCTGGTGCACATCCCAGGAATCGACCCCTCCAAAACTGCCTTACCAGTAGAGACAAATATTGGATTCTCGACCACGAACGAATCAGCCACCGTCATCGTGGATCTTGATAGCGGCCAGCTTGTTCCTCACTGGGCAGAGATGGACCTTCGGGCCGAAAATGATATTGACCGGGCGCTGATCCTTCGTCCGGCAACCTCGCTCATCGAGACTCACCGCTTTGCAGTAGCTCTTCGCAATATCAAAGGCGCAGACGGCCAAACGTTGCCAGCGCCTATCGGGTTTCGGGTGCTACGAGATAACAACCCCACATCAAATCCGGTCATTGAGGAACGCCGTAACGAGTTTGAAGCAATATTTGCTGAAGAAGCCGCAGTTGGAATCAACCGAGCCGACCTATATCTGACTTGGTACTTCACCGTTGCCTCGGCCGACACTCTCGCCGGCCGCATGCTCTCCATGCGCGACGATGCGTTTGGTCAATTGAATGGCCAGTCACCCACATTTGCAGTGACAGGAACTCGAACCACCGCCCTGCAAAAGGGTGTCGCCAAAGTCGTCACCGGCACCTTTGAAGTGCCGCTTTACCTTGACAACGGCGGCGCACCGGGCAGTCGGATGACCTACAGCCCACTCAACGGCGACCCCGTCTCGGACGCAACCTACACCGCCGAATTCACCTGCACAGTGCCCGAGGCGGCAGTTGCAAATGGTGAGGCCGTCCCAGTTGTCTATGGCCACGGCCTTCTTGGATCCTCAGAAGAGGCTGCATCGACTTCGGTGCAGCGAACTGCTGCGGCAAACAACTCGTTGTATTGCGCGACCAGTTGGATTGGCCTAGCTGCAGACGATATTGGTTTTGCATCGCAGGCTCTGGCCGATATCAACCTGTTCCCCTCAATTCCTGATCGACTGCAGCAGAGCATGCTCAACACGCTGTATCTCGGGCGGTTGATGATTCACCTTGATGGCCTCGGGAATGCCCCCGAGTTTCAAACCAGTTCTGGTGCCAACATGATCAACACCGACTCGGCCTACTTCGACGGCAACAGCGAAGGCGGAATCATGGGCGGAGCCGTAACCGCCGTGGCCCAAGACTGGACCAATGCCGTGCTCGGGGTGACCGGTATGAACTACTCAACTCTGCTTCAGCGCAGCGTTGACTTTGATCGATTCGCTTCAATTTTGCGTGAGGCATACCCCAACGCATTGGATCAGCAACTGGCTTTTGGCCTGATTCAGATGCTCTGGGATCGTGGTGAGACCAGCGGCTATGTGCAGCACCTGACTGATCGTGCTTATGAGCGAACGCCTGCCCATGCGGTGATCCTTGACGTGGCGTTCGGTGATCATCAGGTAGCACCGATTACTGCACAGAACATCGCTCGTACCCTGAAGATGCCGATCTATAAGCCAACGCTTTCGGCAACCTCTGCTCCGCTCGGAATTCAGCCGTTCTGGTTCTGGAATCTTCCTGGCATCCGCAAGTTCCCGTATGAGGGTTCAGCCCTTGTGTTTTGGGATTCAGGAACAATGGCCCCGCCGAGCGGCAACATCACACCCATCATGAGCGAGCGCTGGATTGCCGAGTGCAGCGGTGAGAACGCCGGAAACGCCGATTCTGCTTTGTGCGCAGACCCGCATGAGGATCCAAGACGGCAGCCAGCCGTGATGGAGCAGAAGTTGGCCTTCTTCCAGCCCAAGGGCAAAGTCACCAATGTCTGCGCTGAGCAAGCCTGTGTCTCTACTCCAAGTGATGAACTGGGTTACTGACCCAGCGGCTTGACTGAGTTTCTGGATTACTGCTCCACTGAAAAAATAAGCAGGTCCTCTGCGAGTACCTCTCGGAGTTGCTGAGCGAGCGCACCGCGCAAGGTTTTTCGTGTCATCCGAAACGGCCCAGCATGAAGCGTTTCTCCTAGCTGCGTGGCAACTTGAGTTGCCCGAGCCACTACCTGATCGGGAGCTACTACCTCATCCAAGAACCCAGCCTGCAGGGCTTCTTGGGGTGAGTGCACATAGGCAAGTTGAATAGCTTGGGTAAAGAACCGAGGAGAGAGGCGATCGCGGCACACCTCTGCAGCAAAAGCGGGGACAGGCATTCCGATGCGTACCTCATTCAGCCCAAGTTTGTAGGGGCCCTCGGCGCCGATTCGGATATCCGCGCAGCACAGCAAAATCCCGCCCATTGCCAACGCATGGCCTGTGACCGCAAGTACAACAGGTCGTGAGAATTCAAAGATCCGAATCCCAAGCTCGGCACCTCGACCAAGCAACTCTCGAGCCTGCTCAGGCCCACTAGTCATGACTGCAAGATCAAAACCCGCAGAGAATTTCCCATCCCGCCCGGTAATGACAACTGCAAGTGCGCCATCTGACTCGACACGGTCCAAGGCCAACTCAATTCCGCCGAGGGTGTCATGGGAAAGTGCATTGGCTTTGCCATCATCCACAGTGATTATTGCGGTTTGCTCGACTAGGGAATAGGTCACTGAGTCAGAAGTGTGCTCCGCCTGAGTGGGTGCTGCTGGAGTATCAGTCATGTCCGAACCGTAGGAGGAACTTCTGCCTCGGTCCAACCCCTGCTGAGAATTCTGAATGCTTGGCCGGTGTGAACAGTGGTCTGCGGCGTTTCATGCGCGAAAGTAGGGACTCCCTGAACCGCAATTTTTACACACATGCACTCGACAAGATCAGATACGCGAGATTTCATCCTGATGGCTGGCCCGGATGGCCCGCGCCTGCCGGCCGTTCCGGCCCTCGATGGGCTGCGCGGTTTGGCGGTGGCTGCAGTCGTTCTGTATCACGCCGAATTTAAGGTGATGATCGGCGGGTACTTAGGGGTTTCGACCTTTTTCACACTCTCCGGATTCTTGATCACGACACTGTTGATCAACGAGTCGGCACGCAACGGAAGTGTTGCCCTTGGAGCATTTTGGGGCAGGCGATTCCGCAGGCTCTTGCCGGCATCGCTGGCCACCCTGGCCCTAGTGGCAACTCTCTTTGCTTGGCTCGTGGCTACGGCAGATCAACGGGCAACTATGCAAGGAGACATCCTCGCATCGGTGTTCGATGTGGCCAACTGGCACTTCATTTTTCAGGGTGCCTCATATGGCGATCTATTTGTTGCCCCTTCGCCGGTGCTTCATTTTTGGAGCCTGGCGATTGAAGAGCAGTTCTATTTGGTTTTTCCCGTCCTGTTGGTCCTTCTCTGGCGGGTAAGTAAGGCACGGTCACGCGTCATTGGACTGACGCTCGCTGCTCTGGCGCTCTGCTCCGCTGCGCTGCCATTTGTATTTACGATGTCCAAGGATCGGATCTACTTTGGCACCGATACTCGTGCTGCCGAATTGCTGCTTGGTGGGGTTCTAGCAGTGGTTCTCTCCCGGGAGCCGGTTCGTCGCAAACTAGCTCTGGTTGCGCACTGGAGGGTGGGTCTAGGTGTGCTTGGTGCCGCATTGCTGTCTCTACAGATCTACTGGTGGTGGACGCTTCCACAGGCAAGCGCATGGTTGTACCGGGGCGGGTTTGCTCTCTATGCATTGATGAGTTGTGTGGTGATTGCCTCGCTAGCCTTGCCACGGTCCCCGCTTCGTGCGGCGTTCTCTATGGGTTGGTTGCGCTGGCTGGGCCTTCGTTCCTATGGCATCTATTTGGCCCATTGGCCAATCTTTCTGGTGGTTCGGCAGGAATTGCCCAGCTGGGGTCGGCTCCCGCAGGCAGTGCTCGCAATTAGCTGCTCGTTGGCTGTGGCCGAAATTTCATTTCGCCTCCTTGAACAACCGGTGCGTTTGCAACGCTGGCCGAGTCGGGACTGGGCAGTGCGAGTCGCTGGTTCTGCGATGGTTGTGGTTGCTCTCTTGGCGCTCATCCCTTGGCCAATTGACGAAGCAGCTAGGAGTACCGACTTTGAGTCCGCCCTAGATGAGTTCAATGCTCGGTCTGCGGCTACGGCTTCTCGATCAACTACAACTCAGCCACCAGCGGAAACTCCTCAGCCTCCAGCAGTGGCAACTGTAGATACCTTTGGAGATTCAACTGCGCTGCTGATGGTGATGGGCATGGCAACGGCCGATGCCAAGTCAACCAAAAGCACTGGTCGAGTCTCTGACATTGGTGGAGATGTTGAGCTGGGTTGCGGGGTGAGTCGCTTCGACATGTTGCGCGTGGAGTTTGATTTGGTGGTGACGGATCAGTGTCGGTCTTGGCCGGATCGGTGGTCGCAGGCTGTGGCTGCAAATCATCCCGATATTGCACAGCTGATTACGGGCGCTTGGGAGGTGCCTGATGTTCGCCTGCCTGGTTCCACAACATGGTCATCGCTCGGGGATCCCGCAGTCGACGAGTTTGTGCGAACTGAGCTCACAACAGCGGTTGACGTTCTCGCAGCCGACGGGGCAATGGTGTTGCTGGTGTTGTGGCCTGAATACGGGCAATGGGCTCAAGAGGGGAAGTCAGAGGCTCTACAGAAGCAGGCTGACCCAGCGCGCATGCGACGGTTGCACGAACTCATGCGCGAGGTTGCAGCGTCCCGGCCGGCAACGGTGAGAGTCCTGGACCTACCTGCGTTTCTTGGGCCCGATCGATTGGCTGACACCAAACTGAGACCCGATGGCCTTCACATCAAGGTAGAAGAAACTACCGAGTTGTATGCCAATGGCCTGAGCGACGAGATCTACAGCATCTACCGTGACTGGTGGCTCCAGAACAAAGCCGAACCAGCTTCGGGAGGGTGACTCGCAGCTGATTTTGCTGGGCGCCTGAGCAGTCCAGTTCGGCGCGCAAGGCTGTTGCGCCGTAGCTTTGCGCAGTGATCCTCCTTGATGTTGACGCCGTATCGGCGAGTCGCCCCGGCCGGCCGCTGTTTGCGGATGTCTCGTTTACGATTTCTGATTCGGACCGACTTGGGGTGGTCGGCCTGAATGGCTGCGGAAAATCCACGCTGCTCGGCATTATTGCTGGCACGGGTGAGCCTGAGTCCGGGTTGGTGCGCCGAGGTAAGGGCGTACGTATTGATGTGTTGGCTCAAGATCCGCAGCTTCCTGCTGGGACTGTTCGCCAAGCCGTGATTGCCGGATTTGAAGAAGCAGAGTGGGAAGCAACTGCAGTAGCTGACCGCTTAGGTCTTGGTCCGCTGATGGATCAGGACGTGAGCAGTTTGTCCGGCGGACAGGCCAAGCGTGTGGCTTTGGCTCGCGCGCTCGTCACTGAGACTGATCTGCTGATTCTGGATGAGCCGACAAACCATCTGGATATTGACGCGATTGCTTGGCTTGAGGATCGCCTCGCAGCGCATCGTGGCGGCCTGGTTTTGGTTACGCACGATCGCCATTTTCTGGATCGGATCACCACTCGCGTCTTGGAACTCGATCGCGGAAAGGGCTACACGCACGAGGGCGGATACGGCGCCTATCTCGAGGGCCGGGCTCAGCGAGAGGAACATGCTGCAAAGGCTGAACAGACTCGTAAGAATCTGGCTCGCACTGAACTTGCTTGGCTACGCCGTGGCGCGCCTGCACGAACCTCAAAACCAAAAGCTCGAATTGAGTCAGCCACCGCAATCGTGACTGGCCGCGCCGAGGCAGCGGCCCGAAGCGGTGAACTTCCGCTTCATACTGGAGTGCCTCGCTTGGGGGACCGAGTCATTGAACTCCATCAGGTCTCGCATGGCTATGACTCGGGAGAGGACCTGTTCAACAAGGTTGAACTGCTCCTAGATAATCGCGAGCGGTTGGGAATCGTTGGACCAAACGGAACCGGAAAATCTACTCTGCTCGACATCATCTCGGGAAGATTGAAGCCCCGGACAGGCTCAGTAGATGTGGGCTCGACTGTGCGAATTGGCTACTACGACCAAAAGGGCCGCGAACTTGATCCGAAGCAGCGAGTACGGGATGCCGTAACCGGCGGCCACGGTGAGGCTGACTACAGCGATACGGCCCTGATGGAGGCCTTCTGGTTTGACGGTGATGCACAGTGGGCTCCCATTGGCTTGCTCTCCGGTGGGGAACGCCGGCGACTGCAGCTCTTGCTGACGCTTTCCGAGCGGCCGAATGTGCTGCTACTGGATGAGCCGACCAATGATCTAGATCTTGACACCCTGCGCCAACTCGAGGACTTTCTTGAGGAGTGGCCGGGTGCCCTAGTAGTGGTCAGCCACGATCGTGCATTCTTGGAACGCACCGTGGCAGATGTGATTGTGCTTGATGGTGCAGGGACAGCTTCTCGTCGCCCTGGTGGATATGCGGCCTACGAGGATGAGCGTCGAGCGGCACGAGGCTCGGGCCGGCGCCTTTCGGCCACTGGTGCTTCAAATCCTTCAACGGGAGCATCAGATGGTGCAGATTCAGCAGCGGGTGCCGGAGAGGGAGTTTCAGCAGCCAAGCCGCAGCGGAGCGCCTCTACGGTTCGCCATCAACTCACCAAGGCAGAAAAAGCGCTTGCAGCGGCACAGAAGCGGGCTGCGGTGCTGAACGATCAACTCGTTGCCGCTGCTGAGAGCGGTGATCATGTGGCATTGGCCTCACTAGGGACCGAGCTTGAGTCTGCAGAGCAGCTCGTGGCAAGCAAGGAAGAGGCCTGGCTAGAACTCGCTGGCGAGGCTGAAGACCTCGGCCTCAAGACCTGATCGACTTGTCACCGGAGCCGGTTGGGGCTGCGAGATTCACTTCCCGATGGTCAACCCGGATGATTTTGGTCGATAGTCGACCATAAACGTCCGGGTTGGATCCGGTCATGTGGTTAGGGCACTCGCACGCGGTTGGGTCCGGCCATGCGGTTAGATTGCGCCGCCAGTACCGGGTTTCTTTGGCTTGAATGCATGCTCGATCAGGTCTTGGCTAAAGCCCGAGGACGACTCACCAAACATGGCATATCTGTAGAGCGCAGTGCGGAAGACCCCCGAGAGTGCAGTGGAGAACACGCTCACCAAGAGAATCCAGATCACCATCAAGATGCCCCCGAGCAGTCCAACTGGCCAGAGTCCCGTTGAGGTGCCAATAAAAATGATGCCGCCGCACACCAGGATGCCCGCAAACATCGCTAGGAACGAGATCAACCCGATGGCTCCGTTCCCGACGACGTTCTCGCCCCAAGTGCGCTTGAATGCTGCACCTGAGCGAGTCAAGGCTTCTTTCACGCCGACTCCCTCAATCACCAAGATTGGAAGGACGAGCATCGTGACAAGCGTCCACGCCACGCCAACTAGGCCGACCACGATCTTGCCGATGAACCCAGCTCGCTCCTGAATTGCTTGGAGCACAATCGAAACGGTGGCGCTGATGATTGCCCAAGGCAGGATGTGCCCCGCATTTTTCCAAGCACCTTGCAAAGAGGATTTAAGCGTTGGATTTCCGCCAGTCATGCGCTCATTCGCCGCCAGAATCAGAGCGCTCTGAAAGAAGATCGTGATGTAGGCCACGATCAGATAGGCAAGGAACAAAGCGATATAGCCGGGAAGCGCCAGAGTCGTCGCGCCAGAAGTTGTGGAACTTGAAGAGGTAGCGGCTCCCTCGCTGCTGCTGAGCGAGAGCGCTGCGATGGCAAAAAATGGGGTAACGAAAATCAGTGATGCAACTGCAGAGATTGCCGGAAGGGCAATCAACTCCTTGTCCTCTCGCAGGACCTCCCAAGAGGCTTTTGTTAGGGCTAACGAACGCGAGAAGGTTCCCATGACGAACACCCTACCTGTGGGGCGAACGAATAAAGCACAAGAATCCCGAGTAAACTCGTAGTCTTATGAGCCTCGATACGCCCCCAACGAGTCCCTTTGCCCCCGAAGAGTCGAAGAATTCCGATTCTGTCAGTACCGGTGACGTCGTCATGAAGGTCAGTACTGAGGCTCTTGCCACTGTTCGAGATATTCGCGCTGCCGAACCTGACCCTTCGGCGCTGGCTTTACGTGTAGCGATCACCGGAACCAAGGGTGTGGAGTACACCTATGACCTGTCTTTTGAAGAGATCGACTCAGTCGATGAGGACCATGTTCGCTACACCGTTGAGGACCTGACTGTCGTGATTCCAACCGATTCGGTGGAGCTGCTTCGGGGAGCGGAGCTCGACCTGCCGAAGTCCGCAGGCCAAGGTGGCTTGGTGATCCGCAACCCCAATCGCGCCGATCCTTTGGCAAACATAAATATTGAATTGACTGGCGATGTTGCAGACAAGGTCACGCAGCTCTTAGAGGCGAGCATCAACCCAATGCTGGCAGCACACGGCGGGTTCGCCACGCTGGTTGGTGTAGACGAGAAGAACAACGTCTACCTGACCATGGGCGGAGGTTGTCAAGGCTGTTCTGCTAGTGCCGCAACCCTGACTCAGGGCATTCAGCAGAGCATCCGAGAGAACATCCCCGAGGTTGCAGAAGTGATCGACGCGACAGACCACGCCTCGGGAGAAAACCCCTTCTATAGCTAGGAATCAGCTAGAGCTAGGTAGCAGCTAGAGCTAGGAATCAGCCGAATGGGATTGTCCCGCCGCAGAGCGACTCCAAGCAAGGACTTCATCCACAATGCCGTCTGCATCAAGGCCAAGCTTGGCCAGAATGGTGTCGGGCTTGCCTTGTGGCAGATGCACTGTCGGCACGCCGAGCACTCTGACCGAAGGACCATCGGTAGGTGCGAGTTGGGATAGCGAGTCGGCCACAGATGCGCCGATTCCACCATCACGTAGGCCGTCTTCAATCGTGATCACTAAACGATGACCAGCGGCGTCTTCAAGCATCTCAGGGTCAAGTGGCTTGACGACGCGGGGGTCCCAGACGGTCGCACTAACTCCCTGTTGTTCAAGGCGTGTAGCGGCTTCTTGCGCTGCTTCCAACATCTTGCCCACACCAATGAGACACACGTCCTGGCCAGCCCGAACCCGGCGAGCCGCGAGTCCGGAACCTGTGGTGGTTTGGCCCTCTGGCGGCATGGTCTTTGAGTAGCGAATGGCTGAGGGTCCCTCGGTGCAGAGCTCAAGCGCATCGTGAAGCATCTGCGCTACCTCGGCGTAATTCGAGGGAGCAAAGATTGTGCAGTCGGGCACCTTTGACAACAAGACCATGTCCAGCACGCCATGGTGCGAGGGGCCGTCGTCTCCGGTGATTCCCGCTCGATCAAGTACAAACACCACGGGCTGGTTGTGCATCCCAACGTCAAGGTTGACTTGGTCAATAGCCCGGGTCAGGAAGGTGGCATACAGGGCCACCACTGGCCTTAACCCACCCATTGCCATGCCCGCTGCCGAGGTCACTGCATGTTGTTCGGCGATCCCGACGTCAAACATACGGTCTGGGAAGGCTTCAGCAAACGGAAGGAGTCCAGTGGAGTCGGGCATAGCAGCAGTAATCGCTACGAGTTCTGGGTGGTTGGCACCCTCAACCAAGATGGCGTCCGAAAACGCCGCTGTATACGACCCATTCTTGAGTTCCGACAGATCGTGCATGTTCTTGATCGGATCGTTCTCTGCAGGTGCGTAGCCTCGACCCTTTTGGGTCAAACAATGCACCACTACTGGGCCGTCTATCTTTGACGCGTTTCTGAATGCCTCTTCAAGAGTTGCTAGGTCATGGCCATCGTAGGGGCCGAGGTACTTGACCCCGAGTTGCTCAAAAAATGCCGGCGGTTCGAACATCTCTCGAATTGCAGCCTTGGCTCCGTCTACGCCTTTTTCTAGGTAGGCGCCAAGCGGCAGATCGGCGATGAGTCGCTCAACTCGAGCGCTGTTTTTGCGGTAGGTGGTCGAGGAACGCAGCTTGGCCAAGCTTTCGCTCAGACTCGATGCTGTTGGAGCGTAGGAACGACCGTTGTCGTTCAAGATGATGATGGCTTTACGTCCCGAATGACCCAGGTTATTGAGACCCTCGTAGGCCATCCCGCCCGTAAGGGCACCATCTCCGAGAACTCCGATGACCTGACGGTCCTTCTCGCCATTGAGGTGCAGCGCAGTTGCTAGGCCGTGGGCGTAAGACACCACTGTGGATGCATGGCTGTTTTCAACCCAGTCGTGGTCCGATTCTGAACGGCTCGGGTAACCCGATAACCCACCTTCTTGGCGCAGGGTGTCAAAATCTTCGCATCTGCCAGTCAGCATTTTGTGAACGTAGGCCTGGTGGCCGGTATCCCACAGCAGGATGTCATGTGGCGAGCGAAAAACTCGATGCAGCGCAAGGGTTATTTCTACGGCACCAAGATTCGAACCAAGGTGGCCGCCGTGGGTGTTGACGCGATCAACAATGAACTCACGGATCTCTGCGGCAAGCAACTCAAGTTGTTGCCCATCTAGAACTGTGAGGTCCGCCGGTCCATGAATCGAGTCCAGCAAATGTGAAGAAGTATTTTCCATGGCTTATCAACAACTTACTGCCGAAACGACTGCACGTCATGTCTCCCCGACAAGGTCGGTTCGCTTGGTGCGGGCTCTGCCAAATGCAAAGCTCGGCGCACCGGCCAAACTAGCTGCAACGAAGATCAGGTAGACCAGCAGCCCGAGCGCAATCGCTGTGGCATCAGGCACTCCGAGTGCACCAAAGAAGAGTACAAAAACGGCTTCCCGTACCCCTAGTCCGCCCAGTGCGAAGGGCAGGTTCTGCGCAATAGCCGTCGGTGGGAAGAACGCAAGTGCTGCCAACAGGGTCACCTGATCAATGTTGAGTGCCCTCCCTGCGGCATAGACCGACACGCACTGCAAAAACTGAAACCCCAGTCCTGCGATCAGCACTTCAAAAATTCTGACCCTTTGGTGTTTGAAGGCAAGGACCCCTAGGTGTACCGCCGCTAGATAGCGTTGCCAGCCGCTCCGTCCGATCAAGCGCCCCGCACCCCGCTTATGGCCTGCTGCCCACAGAATCCCAATGAGCGCGGCAACTGTTGAAATGTTGATTGCGACGGCCACGATGGACGCTGTTCCCAGCTGCAAGAACTCAGGGTGAATCAGCATGGCCGCTGTGGAGATAAAGGGAAGCACTAGCCACCCCGTCAGTCGTTCAAGCGCCGTGGCTGCGAACGCGTCTGCAAAGTCTCCGGTGTCTTGGCCTTGACGCCTTACTCGAACCACGTCGCCGCCAAAAGATGTTGGAAGCGCATTCGAGACAAATTCGCCAGCGAGCAGATGTGAGAACATCCGTCTGAATGGCAGGCCGATCCCGAGGGTGGTGGAGACGGTGGACCAGCGGACGGTTTGTAGCCCGTAGGCGATGATGTGCACCACAACTGCGACGAGCACCCAAACCACCGCAGCACTGCTGATCTCTGGGATGACGTCTCCGAGTGATACATCGGGTAAGCGCCAGAACAGCAGGCTGAGGAAAGCAAAGCTGATCAGGAAACGAACTAGGACGCTTCGCCAATTGTTCTGGGGCAGTTGTGCGGCAAGGCGCGTGCCATCTATTTCTAGCAGTGCCTCCTCGCGCTCCACCTCGTCCATATAGATCAGGACTCTAGCTAGTTCCGGACTCTGCCTCGTTCAGGAGTCTGCCTAGTTCAGGACTCGGGAGACAGGCGTGCCGGTCCGCAGGAGGAGCAGCGATTCCAGCTAGCGAGTTTTTTCTAAGAACCGTTCTATGTTGATCAGAACCCGCGTGACTTTGCCTGCAGCAATAAGACCGCGTTCGTCGCGGGCTGAGACATGAAAGATAAGTCGCCGCCCCTCAACTTTTTCTAGATGAGCTTCGGCCGTGATCTGTCCGCCTACTGCCGTGGGCGAGATGTGTTCTATTTGAACTCGAACGCCCACCGTGGAAGAACCAGGTTCAAGTTCGCTATGCACGGCAAGAACAGCGGCTTCTTCGAGCAGAGCAATGATCCGTGGAGTAGCCAAAACAGGCACATCCCCAGAGCGAAAAGCGATAGCAGTATCGCTTTCAGAGACAGTGAGTTCTACAGAGGCCGACAGGCCGGGACGTACAGGCACAACCGATACAGTAAACACTTAGTTGCGCCGAGGCACATCCATCTTCGCCGTGCCCTGTTCTACTGATCCTTAATCTAGGAGGACCCACCGATGCTCGAAGAGCCAACTATCCAGAGAGTGCTAGCGGCCGCTGCTTCTCGTGGCGCCGATTTTGCAGAGATTTTTGCCGAAGAGAAGCGTTCCTCCTCGGCTCTCCTTGACGATGGTCGCATTGAGGAACTCACCTCGGGTAGAGACCGCGGGGCGGGAATCCGAGTAGTTGTTGGCGAGTCCACGGGCTTTGCTCACACCTCGGACTTGTCTGAGGCCGGGCTGATTGCTGCTGCTGAGACTGCTGCTTCGGCCGCCCGCGGGTCAGGAACGGGGACCACCATTGTTGACCTTGACCGCGTCAATGCGCCGCGACCCAATCTGGTGCGAATCATGCCGGGAGACGTGCCAAAGGCCAAAAAGGTTGAACTGCTCTTGATGGCTAATGAGATGGCAAGGGCCGAAGGCGCAGCCATTACGCAGGTCTCGGCCCGCTACGCAGATTCTCATCGCCGGATTTTAGTGGCCAACACCGATGGCACACTCGGAACCGATGAGCAGGTGAAAACTCTGTTCTCAATCTCGGCGGTGGCCTCGGGAGATACCGGCATGCAGACTGGCCGTGAGTCCATCGGCCGCTCGGTGGGCTTTGAGTTGTTTGACACCTATGAAGTAGGGGATCTTGCTCGCACTGCAGCGCAACGAGCGATCACGAAGTTGGCTGCACGACCAGCACCCTCGGGCGAGATGACTGTGGTGATCGGCCCGGGCGGCGGGGGAGTCATGTTCCATGAAGCTTGCGGCCATGGGCTCGAGGCTGACCTAGTCGGTAAGGGCGCTTCGGTCTTCGCCGGAAGGCTCGGGGAGCAAGTTGCTTCCTCGCTCGTGACGTTGGTTGACGACGGCACTATGGGCGGCGAGTGGGGATGTTTCGCCATCGACGACGAGGGCCGCCCAGCCCAACGAAACGTGCTGATTCAAGACGGCATTCTGGTCGACTACATGTGGGATGGCCTTCGAGCTCGAGCCGAGGGCCGCGCATCCTCGGGTAACGGCCGACGTCAGAGCTATCAGCACTTGCCCATGGTGCGCATGACGAACACCTACCTTCTCGGAGGTACCTCAACACCTGACCAAATTCTCTCTGACACTGAATCAGGTGTGTACATCTCGCATCTTGGTGGCGGTCAGGTCAACACCGCCACGGGCGATTTTGTCTTCGGCATGACCGAGGCCTACCTCATTGAGGGTGGTCGGATCACTGAACCGCTGCGCGAAGGCAACCTCATTGGCAATGGTCCGGGTGTGCTCACCTCGATCGATGCAGTTGGAAACGATTTTGCGATGGGTGGGCCCGGAACCTGCGGCAAAGACGGCCAAGGTGTTCCTGTCGGAGATGGTGTGCCCACGCTTCGAGTTGCGAGTGGCCTCACTATCGGTGGAACCGCAGCGTGAACCCAGAAGAACTGCAACAAATCGCCGATCGTATTGTTTCCATGGCGCAGCCCGGTGAGCAGGTTGAGGCAGTAGTTGCTTGGAGTCGAGATACCGAGGTTCGTGCCTTTGAGGGCGAGGTTGAGCATTTCGTCTCGGCCGACTCAGCAGGTGTCGGAATCCGGATGATCTCGCAAGGAAAGCAGGGCCTTTCTTGGGCCGGAGTGCTTGATGACGCTGCGCTCAAAGAGTGTCTTGCCGAGGCTCGCGATAATGCCAGCTTTGGTTCAGAAGATCCCAATGCGGGCCTAGCAGAACCCGACGGGGTGGAGCCCGAGGAGTTGTCACTCTTCGATGAGCGGCTTGTGCATGCTGACACCGAAGAGAAGATTCGCTTGGCGATCGAGCTCGAGGCGCAGGTCCGAGCGGGTGACCCAAGAATTTTTGGCATTGAGTCTGCGGACTATGCCGATTCTGTGATGGCTACAGCCCTTGCATCCACCACTGGCATCAGACGCTCAAGCGCAGAAACCTCGGTGTATCTAGGGGTCTATGCGTTAGCTGGAGACGAGGAAGATACCACCACTGGTTTTGGTTTTTCGGTAGGCCGTGCCCTGCAAGATTTGGATCTGGCCTTTGCTGCACAGGAGGCAGTTCAGCGCTGCGTGCGCCTGCTTGGCGCAACAAAAGCTCCGAGCGAGCGCCTGACCGTTGTGCTGCACCCGTACGTCACTTCGCAGTTCCTCAGTCTGATTGCAGAGATGCTCTCTGGCGAGTCCGTGATTCGCGGGCGATCGCCGTTTGCGGGTCGGGTTGGAGAAGAAATTGCGGCAACCAGTTTGACCATGTTTGACGATGCAACCGATCCGCTCAGCCCTACTGCTTCTGATACCGACGGAGAGGGCCTGGCTTGCAGGAAAGTCCCGCTCATTGATGCCGGCGTGCTGTCGGGTTACCTACACAACGCTTACACAGCAAGGGTTGCCGGAACGAACTCCACAGGGTCGGCGCAGCGAGGGAGTCACCGTGCTGCGCCTGGAGTGGGGCCACATGTCATCAAGCTGATGCCTGGGGACCTCTCCGCAGAAGAGATTATTTCGCAGGTCGGAGACGGGTTCTTGGTACATGACATTGCGGGGCTTCACTCTGGAGTCAACCCGGTTTCGGGTGACTTGTCAGTGGGCGCTGACGGCGTACGTATTCGGGGCGGTGAACTTGCCGAGGGAATCCGAGAAGTAACCATCGGGTCGACCCTTCAGCGAATGCTCGGCGATGTGGTTGCCATCGGGTCGGACCTGACCTACTTCCCGTGGGAATCAACTGGCCTGACCTTGGCCATTGCTGATGTGACGATGTCCGGACAGTGACCGCAACAGTGTCTACGCCGCAGTCTGGCCACTCTGAAGATTTGTTGGCGCTTGCTGCGTCGGTTCTTGACCAAGCCGCCGGCGAGGAGCAGGTCGAAGTACTGCTGAGCCGAGCAACTTCAACCACCGTCAAGGTCTATGAGGGCCAGGTTGAGTCGCTCACCTCAGCGGATTCATCGGGTGCTGGAATTCGCGTGATTCGAGACGGCCGGCTTGGCTTTGCTCATTGCGGCAGTCTGGACCCCGCGGTGTTGGTCGAGACATTGCGTGAAGCACGAGACAACCTTGAGTTTGCCGAATCTGACGAGTGGAACGGCCTTGCCGCGCCTGACGGCGTAGAGGTTGTTGCTCAAAATGGGTGGTCGGATTCGGTGGTTGCGTTTCCGGTAGAAAGAAAAATTGCACTTGCCCTAGAGCTGGAACAAAGGGTGCTTGCCGCCGATTCTCGTATCACGGGGATCCGATCCACTGCCTATGGCGATGCGTGGGGTGAGTCGGTGATTTTGTCTACAGCTGGAATTCAAGCGGTGGACCGCGGTGCCTCCTGCTCCATCTCTACACAGCCATTAGCTCGCGTGGGCGAAGAAACTCAGACTGGATTCGGCTACGACTCGGGCCGGGTCCCAGAGTCGCTAGACCTTGACCATGCAACTGTCGAGGCAGTTGATCGAGCCACCCGACTCCTTGGTGCAGTCAAGCCTCCTTCTGCTCGAATGACCATTTTGCTCGAGCCCCGCTTGGCAATCTCGTTGATGGGCATTGTCTCAGGAATGTTGTCAGGGGAGTCCGTCCTGAAGGGCCGCTCGCCGTTCGGTGAACGTCTAGGCGAGCAGATTGCATCGGCACTGCTCTCGCTGACCGATGACCCCACTCGATCAGAGTCAATTGGTGCTGAAGAGGTAGACGGCGAAGGGCTTGCATGTCGGTCCAATCTGCTGATCTCCGACGGTGTGCTGCAAGGATTCCTTCAGGATTCCTATTCGGGTCGGCGCAGTGGGTCGGCCTCTACGGGTTCAGCAGTGCGAGGCACACGAAGTCTGCCGGGCGTTGGTGCACAACTGCTTGTGATGCAGCCGGGGACTCGCAGCTTTGAGCAGTTGGTGTCCTCAATCGACTTGGGCCTATATGTCAATAGTCTGTCCGGGATGCACTCGGGGGTGAACTCCATCTCAGGTGACTTCTCAGTGGGCGCAGATGGCCTGATGATTCGAAACGGGTCGCTCGCCGAGCCGGTTCGAGAGCTCACATTGGCATCAACGCTTCAACGACTCCTGCTTGATATTTCAGAAGTCGGCGGAGACTTTGAATGGTTGCGTGGTGGCGACGGTGCATGCTCCTTGGTCATCCAAGATGTTTCGCTCTCCGGGGCATAAGGGGCACTCGAGCCCTAGCCGGTGGAGTCCGAGGCAGTAGAGCCCTACCTCAGGATTACTAGGCTGATCGGAACCGTAGAAGCCGCTCGCACGAGTTCATCGACCTGTCCCGTGCGCACAGCAAGAGTTGCCTGACCTTGGGTGACTTGAATGACCTGAGCAGCGGTGGCCACCCTGTCAGTTTCGACCCCGTCTCCTTGAACTGCGCCGTAGTCAAGGCCTGTTGCAGCAGTCCTTACCGATATGACATCTACGATGTCCCCGACCTGAACGGGGGCTGGGGCCTCACCAAGCGCCAGGGTCACAGCTTGGGTATCAGCTGTCAGCGTTGCGCCCAGAGCTCCTGCACCAACGGCCGAGACGCGACTCTGCAACAGAATCTCGCCTTTGGCGACTTCAATCCTGACGCGACGATCCAGCGGCAGTTCGACTAGCGCTCCATCAGGCAGGAGGCGTGTTGGAATCTGTTCGACTCGAACTGAGGCTGAGTCGATGAGTTCTCCGGCCTTGAGTGGTCGAGCAGCCATGACTACTGCAGTGCTGTTCCCCCAAGACTGCTGCGCGATCTGAGCGGCATTTAGCTGACCCGTGACTTGCCAACCAACCGTGATTGCCACCACGAGCACCAGCAACCGTCGAGACAGTACGCGTCGAGCTAGCGAGGACTGCTCCACACGAGAGCGATACTGGATGAGTCGGGCGCTGAGTGCTGCAGCGGCATTGCGGTATCGCAGCGCCGTCGGCCGCGACGGCGCAGGGGTACGAGTCACGGACTTCTCCTGGTTAAGTTCGACTAAATGGCAGGGGAAGTAGGAGGTGAGTGAGGGGTAACGCCGGCCGCTACGGAGCGGGCTGCAACCCGAGTTTGACGTCGGCAAATAGAGCATCTGCGGGTGGGCCTTGCGCTGGGATGGTGAGCAGTTCGTGGCCAGACTCGGTGACCAAAACCGTGTGTTCAAACTGAGCGGATCGCTGCATGTCCCGAGTGGAAACGGTCCAACCGTCATCCCACATCTCGAGCCGGTTCGATCCCAGATTGATCATCGGTTCGACGGTGAAGGTCATCCCCGGTAAGAGCACGGTGTCGTTGTGAGGATCGTAATAGTGAGGAATTTGCAGGCTGGTATGGAACTGATCGCCAATGCCATGACCAATGAACTCGCGTACGACTCCGTAGTTGAACTCGGCCACTGATTGTTCGATCGCTCGGCCGATCTCATAGACGCGGGCATTCGGCTTGACCACCGAAATACCTGCGTGCATCGCAGCCCTAGTTTGGCGAACGAGTTGGGCAGAGCGGTCGTCAACCTCGCCCACCAAGAAGTTGCAAGAGGTATCTCCGTGCACTCCTTCTATATAAGCGGTGACGTCAATGTTGACAATGTCTCCGTCTGCGAGTTTGCGAGAATCGGGGATTCCGTGACAAACAATTTCGTTTGCCGAGGTACACAGAGACTTAGGAAACCCCCGGTAGTTGAGCGTTGAGGGATACGAGCCAGCAGCGACCATGAATTCATGCCCAATACGGTCAAGCTCATCGTGAGTGATTCCTGGTCGAACATGGCGTCCCACCTCGATCAGAGCCTCAGCAGCAACTCGGCCCGCTACTCGCATGGCCTCAATCTCATCTGCAGTGCGGATGGCGCGGCTAGCGCGAGTTGATGGCTCGCCGGTGGCCGCGTAATCGGGACGAGCAATTCCAGCTGGAACTGTCCTCATGGGGCCGATCAAGCCGGCAATGACAGGAGGTGACTGCGGCTCGGGGAGAGTAGAACGACGCTTACGCTTTGCCATGGGAACCCCATGTTAGAAGATCGAATCAGTTCTCGTTGTTCGTGGGCTCGGGGGCGCCTCCCCGGTTGAGTAAGCCGAGCGCCCAGCCGGCTTGGGCGCGTGGGACTGCGCCAAAGAACCTGCCCCGTCCTAGGTTCGCTGTGAGCCACTCGCCGAGTGAGTCTGAGTAGCGCCCGGGTACTGCAGCAGCTGACTCTGAGGCCAAGCAGGCCAAGGCTTGTTGTACTGGCACCGGTAGAGCGAGGTCACAATCTGAATCGGCACGAGAAGTAAAGGGGATGCTCCATAAGTCTGGGCATTGCAGAATCGGATTGCCTTCTGGGATAGTGCCGGGCCCTTCTGGGCAACGCACCGAGGCCAACCAAGAACCGGGGCTTCGAGCGTTCAACAAAGTGATGGTGAGCGAGGCTTGCCGACGTGAAAGTTCAGTCCTTGCGGCGCTGAGTGAAGGGTTGCTAGCTAAGAGCCAAGCATGAACTGCGCCCAATATGCCGTGAAGGGTTGCTTCTTCTGCGTTGCTGGCGCGATCTCCGTGATGACAAAGTGCGTGCGCTAGCGAGGGTGCGATGAACGCTGGGTGTTCCGACTCGTAACGAGTATTGAGCACACGCCGCGACTGCTCAGACTCCTCAACCTCAAACCCGATGACGCGCCCCTCTCCATCGGGAATGCCCACGCCAAGACGAAGTACCTCGGTCTCACCTTGCAGGAATGCATCGAGCATTGCCTGCGCTGGCCCACCGCTGAGCAATAGCAGCGCTGCGCGAACGCTTGGGTCGGGGACTCGAGCTTGCAGTTCTGGATCAGCAAACAATTTGATCATCTCGCCGGCAATTTCCGGCTGAAGGAGATCGGCCAGCGTCGCAGCGGCCTGCTGCTCGTTCAAGGGCGCGCCGACAGCGGGTTGCATTGGTGGGCCATCCGGATAAATTCCCGGCTGCCCAAAGAGGGTGTTTGAGCTGAACAACCCAAGGTCGCTCGGAGTTGAAGGCGCCAGACTCAGGACTTGCTCAGCCTCTGCCTGTGAGAATTCCTTCATGGGGTTGTGCCCCTGAGCGCATTCCGGACGGTGGTCATGGCCTTCAGTGTGTCAGTGCTGCTCTGCTCGTGGCCACTGTTTCGCCTCGGCTCCTGTTCTACTCTTCATCACTGTGTCGAGCCGGAACACCACTGCCATCTTGATTGCTGTTGCCCTGCCGCTTGTGGTGCTCAGTATCGACTTTTCTGGCGTTGCCGTTGCGCTACCCGACATTGGCCGTGAGCTCGATGTTCCGGCGAGTAGCACGGGGTGGGTGATTAACGCATTCGCGTTGGGAGCGGCGGGACCGCTGTTGGTTTCTGGCCGGGCTGCTGATCTCTATGGACGCAAACGGATGTTGGTGATCGGCGTACTGGTGTTCTCGGTCGGCACCCTGCTTGCTGCGACGGCTCCTGTGTTCGATGTGCTGATCATTGCTCGCGTGATTCAAGGCTTCGCAACGGCGCTCTTTATGACTGCATCGCTATCGGTGGTCAGTACTTCGTTCACTGGTGACCGTCGGGCCTGGGGGATTGGCATGTGGAGCGCCATCGGAAGTACCGCCGCGGCTGCCGCACCGGTGGTCGGCGGACTGTTAGTAGCGACACTTGGTTGGCGCTGGTTCTTTGCGCTCAACCTGCCTGTCCTGCTTGCTGCGCTCCTCATGATCCTTCGCTACGTGCCCGAATCATTCGGGGATAAGCGACCAATCGACCTTGTCGGAGCCCTGCTCGCAACTGCTTCGGTCACCTGTGTGATTTATGGATTGCAAGAGGCTGGAATGAAGGGCTGGCAGAGCCCCTCGGTGCTTGGGCCGCTTGCATTCGGTGTCGCGCTGTTTGGCGTATTTGTGTTGCAGCAGCGATTCTCGGCCCAACCACTTATTGCGGCGGCGATTGTGCATGCCCGTGCGTATCGTCCCCCAGTTGCGGTTGCTTTCTTCGCTAATTGGGGATTCGGGGCAATCAATATCTTGATGACCTTTTGGCTTCAAGATGTCCGCAATTTGTCTGCCGCCATGACAGGGATTGTCTTCTTGGCCTACTCCGTTCCCTTCGCCATCATGGGTGCCCTGACGGGTCGGGTCGTGAAGTTCGCTGGTATGCGAGCACCGATGATGCTGGGAATGTTTCTGATTGCTGTCTCCTTTGTCGCACTGACGCAGCTAGGAGCCAGCAGCAAAATTGGTCTTGTGATCGTGGCCATGGCGCTGTCCGGTATCGGCCAAGGCCTTGCCTACAACGTGTCCACCACTGCGGCCATGACTGCGGTTCCAGATGTCGACGCTGGGGTTGCCTCGGGTTTGTTGACTTCGCTGCGCAACGTGGGTGTGGCAGCGGGTGTTGCAATCGCCAGTATGGCCGTTTCAGTTCCCTCCTCTGGGAGCACCACCACACAGGACCAGGATTTCACTGCCGGGCTACAGCGCGCCTCCTGGGTGATTGTTCTGGTCTCCCTGCTCGGTATGGCAATTGCTGCCGCGGCGAGCAGCGGACGAAACCCTGGCGCACCTGCTGATGCTCCAACTCCAGCGAGCTAGTCAGAAAGCAGTTGCGAGTTGTTGCTCGCAGTATCGAGCGCTCCAGGTGATGGGTACGTCTTCGGAGGAATATTCCAGCGCTCCCGCAGTTCCTGCAGGGGTGTGTTCGCAAGCGCAAAGTGGTCGACTCCGCCCATTGGATCTGCACTGCACTGACCGGCGCGCCAGAACGCATCGGCAAGGTGATCGCTAGCGCCTGCATCCGAGAGCGTGTCAGATCTGGCGATCATGACCTTTTTGCCGCCCACGGTGGTGACGCTTGCATTCTGAAAAAGGGCCAAGGTGAAGATGAACTGAGTAAACCCTCTTGGGTCATCCATGGTTGCTGCGATAAAGGCAAATACGTCAATCTCACCTTCGGGTGAGGTGTCGTAATCGGTGAGCACGTGAACCCAATCATGCAAGGCGCCGATCTCATAAATCCCAGTCGGCTCGCCGGGAAACGCAAACTCGTGCATGTCGTAGAACTGCGCAACACCATGGCCCCAAGATCCTTCGGGGCAGTCTCGTAACCCTTCCCACTTTGCCGCTAGCGCTTCGTCTCTTCCAATCGAGTAGTAAGCAAGCTTTGACCGCAGAAGTTCTCCCATGTTGCCGGTGAAGATTCCCTTGATGGTCTGCTCGGTGTACCACGAGTTCCGCATCAGATCGGCATGGAGCCTAAGCATGTGCTCTTCGGATGTATCTCTCAGAATATCTAGGAACCTGGATTCAGTCCCCAGTTCATGTAGGTACTGCTCCGCATGCTTTTCTAGGCCTACTGGTAGGGGATGCATGGTGAATTCCAAGATGCTCACCAAGTTGACGCACTGCTTGAGCAAGTGCGTATCCCCAAGCTCGGCACGCGCCGTTTCGGGGGAACTGGGTGAGAACTCGCGGACCACCTGAGCAGGCCCCGAGGCAAACGCGTTGAGCAGAGATTGCAACAAGTCCAGTTGCAGCTCGGTTGGTCCGTCACCGCTCCACGTGAGCGCTCCAAGTACTGCACTAAAGAGCGGTTTGACTTGGTCTTCCTCGGGAGGGACAAAGCGTCCCATCAGATTGCTTGGTCGCCCCAACGAGGCCGAGCCAATTCCGGTGGCAGCGGTTGGACTAAGCACAGCTCGTTACCCTCAGGGTCTGCCATCACATAGTGGTGGTCACCCTTGAGTTCCTGAATCGTTCGCACGTAGGAACCGCCTAGTTCGATGATGCGGTCTCGGGCGTGGTCGATGTCAGTCACTTCAATATCTGGTCGAGCAACAAGTGACTCTGGCCTTGGCGCAGTGCTGGGCTGGAAAGCAAAGAAGGTTCCCCCGGGGTCGGGGCTGAGTTGAACCCAGTCTGCTTCGCTCTCGACAATTTCTACGTCGAGCACGTTGCACCAGAATTGGGCAAGGAGCACTGGGTCATGCGCATCGATAACCACAGAGCGCATCCAACCCACAGCCCCGATACCTGAGTCCTGCGTTTGGTCCTGATCATTCACGTCTGTACCCCCAGGCTGTTTGGCCGCTAGTCGGTAGCTTTGGTCTTTGTCGGCGTTGCTGCTGCAGGTTTATCACTTGATCCACCCGAGCTGGAGCTAGACCCGGAGTTGCTCTTCGAGGAATCAGAGCTTGATGATCCAGTGCTTGATGATCCAGTGCTTGATGAGTCTGTGCCTGATGAGTCTGAGCTTGCCGAGGATGAGCTTGTTGAAGATGACCCCGAAGATCCTGAATCAGAGGATCCTGAGCGACTGTCGTTCTTGTAAAAGCCCGAGCCCTTGAACGTAATTCCTACTGGCTGAAACACCTTGCGAAGTTCGGCTTGGCCGCAGTCCGGGCAGACTGTGAGTGAGTCGTCAGAGAATGATTGCTGGATGTCGAACTGATGCGCACAGTTCTTGCAGCGGTATTCGTATACGGGCATCTGAGGCTCTCCACCTAGGGGATTGGTCTGATTGAGGGGAGGGCACCGGTAGGTCAGGCGCTGGCAATCTCCCTGCAGGAGCATTGATGATAACGCCTGCAGTCCAAGCTTCCCAAGAAGCCGGCTTCTGCGCTTCAGAATGCCGGTCAAGCGAGCTGATTCCCGACCACTAGGCAATTGTCAACAATTTGGCAAAAGAAGGTTGAATTTACAAAGACGCTAGTTACCATCACCTCTGTAACCTTCACCTCACGAGCAGAATCAGACTTCTGCCAACCCGAACATCGGAGTAACTCATGGGCCGAGTAACGAAAGCAGTCATTCCAGCAGCAGGTCTTGGAACTCGCTTTCTTCCAGCTACTAAGGCACAACCCAAAGAGATGCTTCCAGTGGTTGACCGCCCAGCGATCCAGTACGTGGTCGAAGAGGCCGTGAAAGCCGGAATCGACGACATCTTGATCATCACGGGCCGCAACAAGCGCAGTCTCGAAGACCACTTCGACCGCAACTTTGAGTTGGAGTACCAGCTCAAAGCAAAGGGCAAAATGGGAGACTTGGCCGAGGTCGTCGAGCTTGCAGAACTAGCCGACATTCACTTTGTGCGCCAGGGAGAGCCACTCGGCCTGGGCCATGCGGTTTCCGTTGCTCGCAAGCATGTCGGTGATGAGCCTTTTGTGGTCATGCTTGGCGACGACATTATGGATGAGAACTCGACGGTGCTCACCAACATGATTAAGAGCTTTGATGAGCACGAGGCCTCGGTTGTTGCCCTCATGGAGGTCGACAAGGCGTCCATCTCTTCTTATGGCTGTGCTGGTGTTTCAAACTGCCATGGTGCACTTTGTGAAATCACCGAGAT
Organism: Actinobacteria bacterium IMCC26207; assembly: GCA_001025035.1. Lineage (GTDB taxonomy): Bacteria > Actinomycetota > Acidimicrobiia > Acidimicrobiales > Microtrichaceae > IMCC26207. The sequence continues at coordinate 414,351 of LCZK01000009.1, read as the reverse complement.
CGTCGAGAAGCCCGACCCTGCCGATGCACCCTCAAACCTTGCAGTGATGGGCCGCTATCTGTTCACTCCAGAGATTTTTGATGTACTCGGAGATGTGCAGCCAGGAGTTGGTGGCGAGATTCAGTTGACTGATGCCATTGCGGCGCTGCTCGGAAAGAGCCCCGTGTTTGGTTACGTGTTTAGCGAGGGCCGTTTCGATATCGGCAAAAAGATCGATTACCTACGGGCCACTGTCGAACTTGCGCTTCGTCGTGAAGACCTGGGACCAGAGTTCCGTGCCTTCCTGACAGAGGTCGCTCACCGTGAAGGCCTGTGCTGAGTTTCTCTGACTGTGTTCACGTGTGCTGTGTTCACCTGACTATGTCATGGGATAAGCGCTGCAACTAAGCTGCGCCTATGTCAGACCGGGGCTTGACCCATCTTGATCCGCTCGGCCGTGCACGCATGGTCGATGTGACTCCAAAGGAACCCACTCACCGTCGCGCCATTGCAAGGGGTCGGGTGTACATGACAACCGACACCACCTCGTTGGTAGCCCGCGGAGCGATTAACAAGGGCGATGTGTTGTCCGTGGCTCGCGTTGCGGGAATTCAGGCTGCGAAACGAGCTTCTGATCTGATTCCGCTCTGTCACCCCGTGCTCATGGGCGCCATGCTGGTGAATTTTCGCATCGAGGACTCGTTTATCGAGGTGGAGGCCCAGGTAGAAACCGTGGACCGCACTGGCGTCGAGATGGAAGCCCTGACTGCCGTCACGGTCGCTTGCCTCACCATTTATGACATGTGCAAGTCAGTGGATCGCGCAATGGTCATTGGCGAGATTGCCCTCTGGGAGAAGACCGGCGGCCGTTCTGGAACATTCCGGCGGCAATCTGAACTCGTGGGCGAGGCCGGCGAAGACGCCTAGAAACAAGGGTTTCCTGCTCGATTGCTCGAATGACACTGATGTAATCCGTAAGCTACTTGTAACATTGGCCCTGAAACCGTAAAGTATTGTTTGCGTTGAATACACCTAGCTCGCTCAGGGCTACATTTCGCACAACTCGCTGAATCGATTGTTCCCGCCGGAGCCCTCGGTTCAAGAAAAGGACTGAAACATTCAATGAATGTCTCTACGTTGATCTTCTTAGGTCTCGCAATTGTTTGGGCCATCGTGTTACTTCCAGAGGTCCTTCGCAAACTCTCGGTGGGTCGCCGCACTGACTCGATCCGCTCGTTCAATCATCAGCTTTCGGTCCTACACCGGTCGGGTAACCGTCGCGGCGCAGATTTGCCAGGAATGCCTCGCCCAGTCAGCCTCAATTCCCCAAGCCTCAATTCCTCAAGCGCCCGTACTTCCTCGAACGCTCGTAATTCCTCAAGCTCCCGTACTTCTTCAAGCAATGTGATTGATCTTCGAGATCGATCAAACGCTGCTGGGGCTCAGACTTCTCCAGCGAAGATCTCTCCTTCGGTGCGCCGCCGTCGGCAGGATGTTCTGGTGGTCCTTGGTGCAATCGCAGTGCTGACTCTTCTCTGCACCGTTGCCTTCGGAAGTGTCTTCCTCGTTCCGTTCATGCTGTCAGCAGCTTTGCTTGTTGGCTATGTCTTCCTGCTCAATCAGGCAAATCAGTCCGCCGGAATGGTGCAGCAGAGAGCCCAACGAAGTGGCCTGGTGCCTGCCTCCTCACTTCCGAGCAGCCTGCAGACTTCAACCGTCGGCCGTGCAACTCCAGCTCCTCGACGAGTCGCAAACTAACACCAGCCTTGCCGGCTTCTTGGGTAAGACCTTCCCCGGCTAGTGTCAAGGTTCCTTTCCTGGGGGTGTAGCTCAGTTGGCTAGAGCGCTTCGGTCGCATCGAAGAGGTCGTGAGTTCGATTCTCATCACCTCCACCAAAAGGTCCTCATTCGAACCCCGGTCTAGCAATGGACCGGGGTTCGGACAGAGCCCTATGACTTGCAGAACTGTTGTCGGATCGACTCGACCCAACTGTTGATGTCAAACATGACGAATGCTTTGTTGATGACGGAGACTTCATCAGTTCTGCGGGGGTCTTCGCAGGTAGTGACACTGCCCTCCATCTGCTGAGGTGGCTTGCAGGTATTGACCTGGCTCGCCAGATACGGCGGGGGATTCAGTGCGATCCGCTTCCAAGTGTATAGTAATCTGCTATACATATTGGTATACTTTCTGTATGGCCCAACTCGTCACTCGTGTAGATGAAGCGCTGATGCGCGAAGTTGATGAACTCGTTGCCCAAGGGGCAGCATCTAGCCGATCTGACCTCGTCAGAATGGGACTGGAGCGGATCATTGATGAACACCGCAGGCAGAGAACAGGGCGTCAGATCGCCGAGGCGTATCGACGAAGCCCGGAGACGCCTGCTGAGCTCGAGGGGCTAGATGTCACCACGAGGAGTTTGATCAACGAGGAGCCTTGGTGACGATCCCCCAACAAGGAGACATTTGGTGGGCGGAAATCGAATCTGCTCGCCGCCCGGTATTGGTGGTCACGCGCTCAGAAGCGGTCTCGGTTTTGAGCGGTGTAGTGGTCGCACCTGTTACGAGGACCATCCGTTCAATCCCAACGGAGATCCAACTCGGCACCGAGGAAGGCCTGACCACGGAGTGCGTCGCCAACTTCGACAGCCTCCAACGGATTCAACGTGCAGCACTGACCGCCAAGATCGGTGAACTCGGCATCCGGGCTACCGAAATATGCCATGCACTTCGAATGATGAGCGACTGCTAGGTCTCGCCCTCCCGACCAAGTCCCCCCCACAGTTCATTCCTAAAGCATCAATTGCTCTGCGCAGCAAACGCCTCTGCCGGCAGGTCCTTTTCGCCCATGGCTATTGCGTCGAGTACTCGGTCAATCACCGCTTGTGGCTGCAGACCCTCGGGCATCTTTGGGGCCGTGCCCTCAAGGGCACGGGTTATGAGTCCCGTTTCGGTGTGTGGCGCCCGAATGTCAAGCACCCTGATCTTCTGTCTCCGTAGTTCTCGCGCAGCCACACCCATTGCCGTTTTGGCTGCGGCCTTCGACGCGCAGTAAGCCCCCATGCCGGCAATCGTCATATCGGCGGCGACACCAGTAAATGAGGCAAGGAACCCCTCAGGGTTGAGACTCGTGGTAGCGAGCGAGATGACGTTGATCACTCCGAGAGCGTTAACAGCCATCACTTCTTGCGCAACCTCATCGGAAAGTTCACTGAAGTTGCCGAAAGCTACGACGCCCGTGCAATTGATGATTCCGTCCACGGATTGCCCATGTGAAACAGCGGTCAAGGCCGCTGCGACTTCGTCCCGCTTCGTGATGTCAGCAACCGCTACGGGAAGGTCACGCAGAGCAAAAGCCAGTGAATTGGGACTTCGAACAATGAGCCTCACGTCTGCACCACGCTCGCTCAGATCGTGGGCCGTAAGTTGGCCGAGGATGCCTGTAGCGCCGAGTACCACAACGGTCTTATTAGCAAAATAGTTCATCGGGTTCTCTCACAGGGTGGTCATCTTGAACGTGCCGGACTCAATGTCGTGCATGACTCGTAGCGAGTCATGACTGCCATTCATTATGCTCCCGTTGTTGCCCGAACTGGTATCGACCTAGATGGCAAGGTGGCGAACCTACGAGGCTTCTCGCTCGGCGAGTTCGGCAAAGACTGCCTCGATCAGTCGGGCATTCTCGTCGGCGCATTCCAAACCTGCCCCGATAGTCACGATTGCTTCTCCTCTGACGTGGATAACGCGGCGGTGAGTTGTCTTGGAGCAAGTGCACTGTGTCTTGGAGCCATTCGAATGAAGGTGGATCTCTGAGGCTCTCCAAGCTACTCCCGATTCCTTGGCGGCTCGCAGGAATCGACATACCACAGCGGCAAAAACTCCGTCGGTATCAGCCAGTTGGCCAGTTCAGTAGGATTCAATGTTCATCAGCGAGGTTCCTCTGGGGGAGTCCTGCGAAGTCCTGTGCGCTAGGAACCTAGTGAACTTGTGCCGAGGAGGCGCTAGAGGTGCTCTTTCCAACGATGACGTTCGCGTTGTTCTTCGTCGTCGTGCTCGGAGTGAGCTGGAAGCTGAACGATCGACCCACAGACTGGAAACTGTTTGTTCTCGGGGCCAGCTACGTGTTCTACGGCTGGGCTGACTGGAGGTTCTGCTTTTTGCTGGCAGGGTCCACCGTTGGCAACTGGGTACTTGCCCAAGCAGTGTTTCGGGCTCGCAATGATGTGAATCGCAAGCGCTGGATGCTCTGTGCGGTTGGGTTAAACCTGATTGTTTTGGGGTTCTTCAAGTACTACGGCTTCTTTGTGGAATCAGCGCTCACCGTGCTCGAACCCCTTGGGCTTGCGGCTACCCCCATGCTCATCAAAGTGGCACTTCCCATCGGAGTGTCCTTCTTTACTTTCTGCGCAATCAGTTACGTGGTGGACGTGTTTCGTCGCCACCAGGACACAGTCGCTTTGCTGGACTTTGCGGTCTACCTCTCATTCTTTCCGCACCTCGTAGCAGGACCAATTGTTCGAGTATCGGAATTTGTCCCACAAATGAATCACCGCCCGAGCGGGCAGACCGTAGATGTAACCCGTGCCGCCCGGTTGATTTGCCGGGGACTCTTCAAGAAGGTAGTGATCGCCAACTTTTTGGCAACCGCCATTGTTGATCCAGTCTTTGTCGCTCCGGGACAGTTCCGAAACTGGGAACTACTAGTCGGTGCTTGGGCCTACGCAGTTCAGATCTACGCAGACTTTTCTGGCTATACCGATATTGCAATCGGCATCGCCCTGCTCATGGGCGTGAAATTTCCTGACAACTTCGACCAGCCGTACTCGGCTCGAAGCATCCAGGACTTTTGGCGCCGCTGGCATATGACGCTCTCACGTTGGCTCCGCGACTATCTCTACATTCCACTCGGTGGCAACCGTGGAGGCCCAAGTGCCGAGTACAGAAATCTGTTCCTCACCATGCTCTTTGGCGGCCTCTGGCACGGTGCGAGCTGGACCTTCATCATCTGGGGTGCCTATCAGGGGATCGGCCTTGTTCTGGAGCGACAACACGCCGTTCGAGTTGAACAGCGGGCTGAACTAGTCGAGGACTCAGGGGGCGGAGTTCACGAGAACCCCGACGAGACTCGAGTGATGCAGCGACCAACTCCGACTGTTGTGTCGACCGAAACGATGAACCCTTGGCTGGCTCGGCTCCTGGTGTTTCACTTTGTTGTGATTGGCTGGATCTTCTTCCGCTCCACCTCTGTCACCGGTGCACTCGAGTACTTCTGGAGCCTGATAAGTAATTGGGGAGTTGGAACTCTGGTTACCCCGATGGTTTTGCTGGCAATATTTGTTGGCATGATCGGACAGTTCATTCCCCGTCGAATCGGCGATGCCCTTGAGTATCGGGCTTCGCAACTTCCTCCCATCGTGATGGCTATCGGCATTGGGGTATTCCTTTTGGTAATCAACCTGCTTGGCCCGCAGGGTGTTGCCCCGTTCATCTATTTCAATTTCTAATGACTCAACAGCGATCAAACCAACAGAGATCAACTCAGCAGCGATCAAACCAACAAGCGCGGCGGCGACCCCGTCGCGTTCGCCGCACCCAATCAGCAGAGACTGTTTGGAAGGGGCTCGTCATCGCTCTGATCGTTTTTGTAGTTCTTGCTTCGGGAAACATGGTTGCATCGGCCGAGGGAATGCCGTTGGGCTGGCAGCGTTCAGTGGCTGTTACAACCTCTGGGGTCATCGATCGGTTGACCAACCTGGTTTCATTGAATCGACCCTATGACTGGGCGGCGCAGCAACTTGGGGTTGAACAAAAAAACGCTGACTTTGAATTCCCAGATACCAAGAAGCCGGCGCCAGAAACGGCAGTGACAACCACCACGCTGCCGCCTGTTCGAGTGCCAACTGCAGCCACCCCGCTCAACGTCGTTGTGGCTGGAGACTCCACAGCCAAGGCCTTGGGCGACATGTTGAAGTCCTCAGTGACCGATATTCCCGAACTCAGCATCACGAACTACGGCAAAGTCTCGACTGGGCTGGCGCGCTCCGACTACTTCAACTGGGGTGCTCGGATGCAAGAGATTGTTGCAACGGACGCTCCAGAGGTGACGCTGTTTATGGTGGGTGCCAACGATGGGCAGTCCATTCTTGAAGGCGACGGCACCGTGGTTGCTCAATATGGATCCGCCGAATGGGAAGACCAGTACCGCGCCCGGATCGCAGGGATCATGGACCTCAATCAAGGCCAGGGCCGTCGCCTGATATGGGTAGGCGAACCCAATGTCGGTAATCCTGACATTCAGCAGGCTGTGCAGACTGGCAACCGCATCGCCCAAGAAGAGGCCAAGACTCGGCCCTGGGTTTCATACTTTGATGTGGCAAAACTCGTTGCCGGACCTGATGGCAACTTTGCCGATTACATCACCCTGCCCGACGGAACTACTGCTCGCTGTTACGCAGGGGACGGTGTCCACCTGAGCGTGAAGTGCATGAATCTAGTCATGGATAATCTGGTACCAACGTTGACAGGCCTCTACGGCTCAAGCCCCGACGCAAGTGCAGGATCTACGAGCACAACTTCTACTGCCAAGCCGAAGGGCTAGTCGCGGCCTACAGCGGTGTGATCTATGCAGCGGTGTGATCTCTACAGCAGGGTCTGCAGAAGTGCTTCGTGAAACCAAATAGCGCACATCGCACCGAGTGCTAGTGCCGGCCCAAACGGGAACCGACTGTCCTTGCGGGTCAGCAGAGCGACCACGCCCATGAGTAATCCAAAGAGGCTGCCAAAGAGCAGCCCGTAGATGGGTAGGAGTGGGTGGAGCCAGGCCAAGAACATACCCAGAAGCAGCGCCATGCGAACATCTCCGAAGCCCAGCTTGCCGGGGGCGATCAGCCAGAGCAGAAAGAACAGTAAAAAGGCTCCGGCGGCTCCCCCTAGCGCGTACAAAATTTGGCTCGGATCACCGAGTCCAATAGAGACTGCGCTGATCAGCACCAATCCCACCGATGCCCCAAGCCATGGCATCCAGTACGGAATGAGCCAGATCCTCAGATCTACAACCGAGATGGCCGCCAGGATCAGAACAAGCCACAAATAGGGAAGCGTCACCCAGCCGTTCTCGATGCTGTTCCCGAGTAAGACCCAAGTTAGGAGTAGTGCAGCAGGAACCCCGACCTGCACAAGCGGAACAGTCCACGGAAACCGTCGGCCGCAGCCAGGGCAGCCACGAATCCAACTGAGCACTGGAACAGCGTCTGATGCTCTGCAGACATGATGACAACTGGGGCAGATGGCTTGTCGGTACACCGCTCGGATGGGAACTGCTGCTGTTGTAGCGGTTGCATCCTCGGAGCCAACGTCTCGCGGAGTGAGCGGCCGAAGTTCTTTGAATCGGTGAAGCGGCAGCGTCATGATCCAGGCTACGAGAACTCCGAAAAGGCCAAGCAGAATGGCTTGCATCAGGCCTCAAGCAACTTCATAGCCATTGTTTGTGCGGCCGCTCGGTCAAGTTTCTGGGCTGTAGTCAACGGCAAACTCTGAGCGATTACCACCATGTCGGGAAGCTTGTACTTTGCGATCAGGTGGCTGCCGTGCTCTCGCAGTTCCTCGAGTGTGGGCGGCCGCTCGGGGTCTTGAACGCAGATCATTGCGAGTCCAAGCTCGCCCAGAATCTCATCAGGGTACGGAACCACAACTGCCGAAATCACTCCCGGGTGCTCCAGAAGTGCAGCTTCAACTTCGGATGGAAACACGTTGTACCCACCGCGGATGTACATCTCGCTTCTTCTGCCTGCCAGCATGACCCGGCCAGTGGAATCCATGCTGCCAAGGTCGCCGGTTCGCAACCATCGATCTGCTGTGAGCGCAGAATGAGTTGCACTTGGGTCGTTCCAGTAGTGCTGCATGACTGCAGCCGATCTCAGCTGCAGCTCCCCAACTTGACCGGTTTGCAGGGGTACATCCTGCTCGTCGGCAATGCGTACCTCAACCCCAGGCCGGGCAATGCCAACTGTTTGCAACCCGTCCTCTTCGGGGGAGTCAAAGGCAGTTGCTATGCCCACCCCGCCCGATTCTGTAGAGGAGTAACGAATCGAGTAGCCGGCACCAAAGCGCTCTCTTGCCTCACGAACTAGTGAGGGTGCAGAAGCGGCGCCACCAGCAATAATCGAAGTCACGCAACTGAGGTCAAGGGAATCCATCAGTGGGGAGCGCAGCATGAGTGCAAGCTGAGGTGCAACCACTCCCAGAGTGGAGATGCGGTGCTGGGCCACAAGCTGAAGCGCATCCTCTGCCCTCCACCTTGGCATCACGTGCAAGGTATTGCCCAAGCGCAGATACCAAGGCAACTTGGTGGACATCCCGACATGCGCAAACTGAGTTGAGGCCAACATGGGAGATCCGCCACCCCAGCGTTGCTCAGCCCCCGGCCCAAGGTCAATGCTCTGAATGCCTCGAAGCTGCGAGATGCAATACACGGCGGCCTTGGGTTGACCAGTCGTGCCCGAGGTAAAGCAGATCACTGCCGCATCATTCTCTGCTGCTACATGATCTGCCGCTACGTGATCTGCCGCAGGGCTAGAAAGAGCGCTAGCGGCTGGCTCAACTGCGGCTGGCTCAAGTGCGGCCGAGTCAATTGCGCGCGATCCAGGTTTCATCACTGCGATCTCTGCCCGAAGGGGTAGTCCGTCGAGCAACGTCGGGTCGGTCAGCGTCAGACGCGCCCCGAGCAGCGAGATCAAAGTTGCCCGCTCAGGCACGGACAAGGTCGGACTGATTCCCGCAAAAACTGCGCCGAGTCGAGAAACTGCTACTGCGGCCACGACCCAATCGCCGCCAGAGGGAAGTAGCAATCCAACACGGTCGCCGCGGGCAACTCCACGCTGTGAAAGTTGTACTGCAAGCGCATCAGCAGCACGGTCGAGTTCCTCATACGTCAGGACCCCGTCGGCTGCGACAACCACTGCTCGATCGCCAAATCGTAGGCCAGCCTCACGGGCAATCTCACTGAGCACGGCCCTGATCGTAGGGCACCGGCCCTTTGTCACGGCGTCTCCCGCTATGGTCCAGAGACTATGGAACCAAATCCTCAGTCCATTCTTCTCACTGGCCGCACTGCACTAGTCACGGGCGCCGCAAGAGGAATCGGTCGGGCTACGGCGCTGGCCCTAGCTCGTTTTGGAGCAGATGTTGCTGTGTGTGATCGCCTAGGCGAGGAACTTGCAGAGACCGTTGCCGAGATTGTTGCGCTCGGCAAGCTTGCGCCGAGCGCAGTGCTTGACGTCCGAGATACCGAGGTGGTCGAGGCCTGGGTGCAGGATCTGGGTGAGCAATGGGACCACCTCGACATTCTGGTCAATAACGCCGGTGGCGGGTTTTATGCGCCGGTCATGGATGTGAACACCAAAGGGCAGGCAGCCCTGATTGCAGAGAACTTCACTCAGGTTGTAGAAGTGACGCGCTGTTGCGTTCCCCTACTTGCCGCGGGTGCAGCAGCGGGCGGACCGGCTGCAGGTGGGGCGTCGATCATCAACATCACCTCGGTCGAGGCTCATCGCGCCGGCCCGGGGTTTGGCATTTACTCAGCCATGAAGGCAGCAGTTGCCAATATGACTCGCACTCTGGCTCTTGAACTCGCAAGCCAGAAGATCAGAGTGAACGCAATTGCACCTGACATGATTCCAACCCCAGGGGATGGGTGGCTGATTGCAGATTCTGAAGCACTAGAGGGCACGCCATGGGCCAAGACTCCGTGGCCAGAAGAAGGCCACGCTGGCGATGTTGCCGCTGCGGCGGTCTGGCTGGCTGGTCCGATGAGTAAGTTCGTGACTGGCACCACCGTGCACGTGGATGGCGGAACTCTTGCCTCCTCTGGTTGGAAGCGACCCACTGATGGTGGTCGCTGGGTTCTCTAATCCGCTGACTGCGCCTACTATCTGACGACCCGTCAGAAACAACTGAACTGAAACAGGAGTAGTCATGGAGTCAGCAGCACCCGGAGCACCGCTAGCGGGCCTTCGAGTAATTGAGTTTTCACTCCTAGGGCCCGGCGCCGTTGGGCTTCATCTGGCCGACCTTGGTGCAGATGTCATCAAGGTGGAATCGCCACAAGGTGACTACATCCGGCAGATGACCTGGCCCATCATCGAGGACTCCTCGCTGTTGCATTGGCATATCCATCGCGGCAAGCGCTCTCTCACGTTGGACCTGAAGACAGAAGAAGCCAAGGACGTGTTTCGTGACTTGGTTCGAGATGCCGACGTAGTAATCGAGGCCATGCGGCCCGGAGCGCTGGCGAAGCGCGGCCTTGGATTTGAGGACTTGCGGGAAATCAATCCTCGGATTGTTTTTTGCACCATCTCTGGTTACGGAATGACTGGGCCCTACGCCGATCTTCCGAGTCACGGGATCGCCTATGACACGTGGGCAGGATTGGTGAAGCCGGGCTACACCGAGGATGGCCTTCCGTTTATCCCTGAACACCCATCGGTAGGGATTCATGCCGGCCCCCTATTTGCCGCCTTTGGTGTGTTAGCTGGAGTGACCCGTGCCCGTGAAACCGGCCAAGGTTGCTTCTTGGAAGTTGCTCAATCAGATGCATCTGCTGCGATGGACTGGCTCCGCAGCGAGACGTTCAAGGCCTACGAGAGACCAGAATCAGAAGTCACCGGAAACAAGGCCGATAACTACGAACGCCGAGCACCCGGAACTGCTGGCATGACAACAGGCGTTCGCTATCAGATCTACGAATCCTCTGACTCGCACATTTTGTTTATGGCCTCGGAGCAAGAGTTCTGGAAGAACTTCTGTGCTGGCGTTGACCGGATGGATCTCTTCGACAAGTGGCCAGGATCAAAGTTCGGTGATCACGCAAAAGACAATATGGAGTTGCGCAAAATTCTGGCCGAGATCTTTAAGACGAAGACCACTGCTGAATGGGTGATTTGGTCTGGTGAGCACAACACCACAATCGCTCCAGTGAATACTCCAGAGACTCTTGCTCAGGACCCGCAGTTCATCGACCGGCTTGGGTTCATGTCATATGAGACTCATGGCGCAGACATGATCCCGTACCCGGTGAAGTTCTTGGGCGAGGATCCCGTTGATCCCACGCCCGCACCAACTGCAGGCCAGCACAATGATGAGGTCCTCGAAGAGGTGCTCGGCTACACCGCAGAACAAGTGGCGTCACTGCGTCAGGCCGGAGCACTCGGTGAAGGCAGATGACTGAACGGCCGGGAATGCCCGAGGAAGGGTCGCGTGCAGACCTTCAGTATGCGACGATTCCTGCGCTGCTCCGTTCTGTGGCCCAGGACCGTTCCGACGCGGAAGTGGTGGTAGATCACTCCTGCGAGCCAGTGATGAGGATGAGTTACGCGGAGTTGCTCGACCGGGTGAACAAACTTGCCGCAGCGCTCATCAGCGAGGGAGTGCAAAAGGGCGATCGCATTGCTATCTGGGCACCGAACTGCTGGGAGTGGATCGTGGCCCTGCTGGGGCTGCAATCTGCCGGTGCAGTTCTGGTTCCGCTCAACACTCGATACAAAGGCCTAGAGGCGGCGGACATCCTGCGTCGAAGTCACGCTCGGATGCTGTTTACAGTCGAGGGTTTTCTTGGCAACGAGTACGTCTCGATGCTGCGTGCAACTGAAGGCGATTTGCCAGCGTTAGAGAGAATTGTCCTGTTGCGTGACGCGGGGATCAGTCCAGCCGAAACCTGCACTCTGGATGAATTCATTGCAGAGCACGAAGACTCGGCTGATCAAAGCGCCGTAACGGCCCGGGTTGCACAGATCTCCGGAGAAGATTTGTCTGATCTGTTGTTCACCTCTGGCACCACTGGCCAACCCAAGGGGGTGATGCTGACCCACGCCCAGACTCTGCGGGCGTTCGGCGACTGGGCTCAAATTGTTGGCCTACAAGACACCGATCGCTATCTGGTCATCAATCCTTTCTTTCATGCCTTTGGCTACAAGGCGGGCATCATCTCCTCGTTGATTTCGGGTGCGACGCTGGTTCCGGTATCAGTGTTTGATCTCGATGTCGTCCTTGACCTCATTGAGTCCGAAAGTATTAGCGTCTTGCCCGGACCTCCGACGATTTATCAGGGCCTGCTCAATCACCCGGGGTTTGATCCCAAACGAACTACATCACTTCGTCTGGCCGTTACCGGCGCAGCAGTCGTTCCTGTCGAACTGGTTGAGCAGATGAGAGACACGCTGGGGTTTGCAACAGTGGTCACTGCATACGGGATGACCGAAGCCTCGGGAATTGCTACGACTTGTCGGCGCGAAGACGCCGCTGAACTCATTGCAAGCACCTCGGGTCGCGCCTACCCGGGGGTGGAAGTGCGAGTGGTCGATGAGACTGGTGCAGAACTACCCGCATCCGAACCAGGAGAGGTGCTCGTTCGCGGGTACAACATCATGAGCGGCTATTTCGAAGACCCTGCCAAGACTGCCGAGTCCATTGACTCTGATGGTTGGTTCCGTACTGGCGATGTCGGGGTGATGGATGCCAATGGCTACCTGCGCATCACGGACCGCATCAAGGACATGTTTATCGTTGGCGGGTTCAATGCTTATCCGGCAGAGATTGAGCGCCTCTTGCTGCTACACCCAGAGATTGCCCAAGTGGCAGTTATTGGCGTACCCGACGAGCGCTTGGGTGAAGTGGGCTATGCCTACGTGATTGCAACCAACGGGACCATGCCCGACTCGGCTGAGATTATTTCTTGGGCTCGGGACAACATGGCGAACTTCAAGGCACCGAAATATGTCGAAGTTGTTGACGAGCTACCTCTCAATGCGAGTGGCAAGGTGTTGAAGTTTGAGTTGCGCGACCGTGCGCTTCGCTCAATTGAGTCCTAGGAGTAGTAAGTATGAAGTTTTGTCATGGTCTCATCGGTGCTCCGCCAAAGGAGTGGAACCGACTAGCGCGGGCTTGTGAGGCCGCCGGGTTCGATTCAGTCGCAGTATCGGATCATGTGCTCTTTCCTGCCACGCTCGAATCCAAGTATCCCTACACGCCCGACGGTACGCCGTTGTTCAGCCCCGATGAGGACTGGCCAGATGCTTGGGTAGCGATTGCATCAATGGCCGCAGTCACTACCACGCTTAGATTTATTACCAATGTGTTTGTGCTGCCCTCGCGCAACCCGTTTCTTGCAGCGAAGTCAATTGGCACGGCCGCGTACCTTTCAGAAGGGCGAATTGGCCTGGGTGTCGGCGCCGGGTGGATGCGAGAAGAGTTTGAACTGCTTGAACAGCCATTTTCGAAACGCGGTAAACGCATGGAAGAAATGATTCAGGTCATGAAAGCTCTCTGGACGGGCGAGATGGTTGAACACCACGGGGAATTTTATGACTTTGCCCCCGTGCAGATGCGACCCTGCCCGCCGGCGCAGATTCCAATTTATGTTGGTGGTCACTCCGATATTGCGTTCCGTAGAGCAGCCACAATCGGCGATGGCTGGCTTGGTGTGCACTATTCACCTGAAGAGTTACTGAACTACTGCACCGTGTTGCAACAGGCCCGAGAAGATGCTGGGACTGCTGACAAGCCCTTCGAGATCATTGCGTCACCCATGGCGGCACCCAAGACTGACTTACTCGAAGAACTTGCCGCTGCCGGGGTGACGTCAATCCTGACATCTTCGTGGATCTCGGGTGGGATGACTGCACCCGAGGTGAGCCGCGCAGAAGAGATGATCGCTGCGTACGGTGAGCGCTTTATTAACTGAGCGCGGTATTAACTGAGCGCGGTATTAACTGAGCGCTTCATTAACTGAGCGCGGTATTAACTGACAAGATGGGTCGGTGAATTCCGAGCCGCGTGATGTTGGCCCCATTGAGGGCCGCGAGGTTCCGCAGACTCAGGCTGAATTTAGCGAAGACATGCAACAGTTACGCCAAAGCCGTAGCAAAGGCCGCCCTAATTCGCGGCCGCTGCCGAGTTGGGTTGAACGACTTGCTTGGATTCTTGATAGCGCCTTTCGTGTGCCGGGAACTACTGATCGCCGAGTTGGGATTGACGGTCTGCTCACTTTGGTTCCCGTTGTCGGGGATGCTGCTGGGGTAGCTCTATCCATGGCCGTAGTCCTTGCCGGTGTTGCCGCCGGTGTCAGTGTTCCCACGCTGCTGAGGATGCTGATCAACGTAGGGATTGAGGCCACGGTGGGTCTGATTCCCTTTGCTGGTGCAGTTTTTGACATGGTCTACAAGGCCAACATTCGCAACTTGGTTTTGATGGAGCGAGACCTAGCTGACCGACGGGCTACTCGGCGGTCATCGCTAGCAGTGCTTGCGCTCATGATTGGTGTGATCTTCTTCGGATTACTTCTGACGGTTCTGGCTTGGTTCGCAGCAATTGGGGTTTTGGTTTGGTTTTTCACGCAACTCTTCTAGCTTGTAATCCGTGACTAGCGCTGCGGTGCCCTCAGAGAATCCTGACCTGCGGGCAGTTGACGGCCGAGTTCCGGGCCGTCGCGGCATAGCCACGCGCCAACGGCTGTTGCAATGCACGAGCGACCTGCTCGAGACGACCTCGTACCGCGACCTCAAAGTGGTGGACATTGCTCGAGAGGCCGGCACATCCCCAGCCACCTTTTACCAATACTTCCCAGATGCAGAGTCGGCGCTGTTGGCACTAGCTGATCGGCTAGTTGGGGAGGGTGGCGAGCGATTGATTCGCCCCTTGAAAGCCGCCAACTGGCATGGGCAAAATGCCTATCTCGCCTGCGAGGCTGTGGCTGATGCATTCCTAGATTTCTGGGCCGATCACTCGGCGTTGATGGCTGTCATCGACTTAGCAGCACTCGAGGGGGATCAGCGCTTCCGGGACTGCCGGATTCAACTCTTGAACACTTTTACGGTGGCCGCGACTGAAGTGCTGACCCGCCAACGTGCAGCGGGCTTTGCGGCTGCAGAGGTGGACCCCGAGGCAACTGCAGTAGTGCTGGTGTCCATGCTGTCCCATGTCGCTGCGCATCAGGCTGGAATACAACAGTCTGGAGTCCCGATCGGGCAACTGCGAGATGCCATGGCGCGAGTCATGTACAACAGCCCGCTAGGCAAAACCGATAGATTTGTGACTACAATCTGACGGGTCGTCAGATAACAAGTTCGGAGACAAAAATGGATTTCGAGTTCTCAGAAGATCAGCAAGCATTCAACAAAGAAGTCATTGCCTTTTGCGATGATCACGACACCATCGAGATCTTCGATGTGACTCGTGAAAACATGGCGCAAATCGTTGATACTCCAGAACGCCGTGCCTTTATGAAAGAGGTCGGTCATCAGGGGTGGCTCGGCATTACCTGGCCAACGGAGTACGGCGGTCAAGAAGGCGAGGGTGTCTACGAGTACATCCTGAACGAAGAACTTGCCGGACGAGGCGGACCGCAGATCGGCAAAGGCGTGGGCATCATTGGCAAGACGCTGATCGCTCACGGATCTGACTTCCTGAAGGACATGTTCCTTCCCATGATTCTAGAAAACGATGTTGAGTTTGCTGTTGGCTATTCCGAGCCCAACGCCGGTTCTGATGCCGCCTCGATGCGCATGAAGGGTGTGCCGCACACCAACGAAGATGGCAAGACCGGCTGGTTAGTAAACGGCCAAAAAACTTGGACTACATCGGCACATTTCGCAGAGTGGTACTGGTGCGGGGTGCGCACTGATCAAGACAATAAGCACCTCGGTATCTCACTCATGCTGATTCCGTTGGACGACCCAGGAATCACCATCAATGGCATCAGGACCATGGGTGATGAGCGAACGAATGAGGTCTGGCTCGACAACGTCTTTGTGCCAGATGAGTTTGTTGTGGGCGAGGTCAATTACGGGTTCAAGTACATCTCTCAGGCACTCGACCTTGAGCGCTTCACGATGTTTACTTATGCCCCGATCAAGCAGCGCCTTGACTTGCTGACAGAGTACGTGCAGACCACAGTCCGTGATGGTGAACCGCTCAAGAACGACCCGGTTATTCGTTCTCGCATGGCTTCACTTCACACCGAGGCCGAGGTGGCGCGAGTCATGGGACTCAAGTTTGTTGCCGAGGCAGTCAAGGTTGAAGCGCTCGTTCGTGCCGGTAAGGAGTACCAGCCGCCAACAGTGATTGCATCCGAGTACAAACTCTTTGCGACCGAGTTGTCACGACGACTCGCAGATGCATCGATGGATATTGGCGGCCCCGGCTCCCAGCTTCGCGTCAAGACCGAAGATGCACCTATGGCAGGACGATCAGAGTCCACCTACCGCTACACCGTGATCGACACCATTGGCGGTGGCTCTTCAGAAATCCAGAAGAACATCATCGCTCGGCGCGGTTTAGGCCTACCCAAAAACTTCTAAGCAACGTGAGCCAACCAGCGCTGCAGAATATCCGCGTGCTTGACCTTGCCTCGGTGGGTCCTGGTGCGCGCGCGTCAAGGACCTTGGCTGATTACGGCGCCGAAGTCATCAAGATTGGCGCAGTGCCTCGCGCTGGCGCAGTGCAGATTGTGCCCCCGTATTACGCCTACTCAGGTAACCGCAATATGAAGCGAGCGATGTTTGACCTCAAGGCAGATGCTGGTCGTGAGGCGTTTCTAGGGCTGGCTGATACTGCGGATGTGATCATCGAATCTTTCCGGCCAGGCGTAGTTGCTCGCCTAGGGATTGGCTACGAGGATGTGAATCAACGCAACCCCAGAATCGTGTACTGCTCAACTAGCGGATTTGGGCAAACAGGACCGCGGTCGCAGTGGGCAGGCCATGACATCAATTACTTGGCCACGAGCGGGTTTCTGGATTGCACGGGCCGCCAAGCCGACGGCCGGCCAGCGCTACCCGGTGCCACCGTTGCTGATATTGCAGCAGGTGGAATGCAAGCGAGTATGGCCATCATGGCAGCGCTCTTAGGCCGAGCAACCTCGGGTGTTGGAAGCTATCTCGATGTATCGATTGCCGATGGGGCTTTCGCTCTGATGTCGCTCTATGTGGACGAGTACCTTGCAACGGGAGTCGAACCGGGCCCCGGTCATTACATCCTGACGGGTAGGTACGCCTGCTACGAGATCTACACCTGCTCCGATGGAAAACACATTTCTGTTGGTGCCATAGAGGGTCAGTTCTGGCGGAACTTATGTGAACTCCTCGAACTCGGAGAGTTTGCAGATGCGCAACTTGATGACAATCAGCAGGATCAGATTCGTGAAGCGCTAGCGCAGCGGTTTGCGACTCGCACCCGAGACGAGTGGGTTGAGATCCTTGGCGCAGCCAACACCTGCGTTGCACCGGTCAACACCGTGGCCGAGGCCGTCATCGATGAGCAGTATGTCGCTCGTGGTCTCGTGGCCTCTGCAGTTTCAGATACAGCAGGAGAGTTCTTACAGAGTGCGCCCACATGGGCAGGAACGGTTGCACCCGATGGGCCCTACCAAATTCGTGATGGTGCGGTGAGTGACACCATGGAACTCTTGACGCAGCTGGGCTTGGCTGAATCTGAGATTGCCGAACTCGAAGTATCGGGAGCAATCGCATGACCGATAACAACCTGAGTGAGAGCAACCTGACCGACCTACCCGTTGCAGTGAGTTCGGTGATTGGCGTGTCGCAGTACCTGCAAATTGCCACGTTCGATGTGGAAAACAGTTATGCCTACAACACGCTCGCAGCCACTGAAAATGCCAATCCACTTTTTTGGGATGATGCAGTGGCTCAAGAGTTGACCTCGGGCCGAATTCTTCCGCCGACTACTTTGTCACTCTGGATGCGGCCGCACTATTGGGAGCCCGGAGCAGAGGGTGAGCAAGTCGCTCTGCAGGTGCACTTTGACCTGAAGAAAATTTTTGAGCTTCCCGAGGCTGTGATGACGGACAACACGATTATTTTCTATGAGCCAGTCCGTGCTGGGGATCGCATCAGTAACTCCCAAGTACTCAAATCAGTCTCGGGCCCCAAGACTACGAAGCTGGGTTCCGGACGCTTCTGGGTCATTGACGTTGAGTTCAAAAACCAACACGGGGCGTTGGTCGGCATTGAGTCTTATACCGGGTTTGGCTACCGCCGGGACCAAGAAGGAGCGGCGTCATGACTGCCGAGGTGAGACTCCTGTTGGGCCAGGTTGCAGTCGGTCAGTCCCTGCCCGAGTTAGCAATCGATGTGACGCCGACCACTGTTGTGCTGGGTGCGCTTGCTAGCCGTGACTGGCGACCCATGCATCATGACTACAAGTTCGCAACCGAACGCAACGGTGTGGCAGACATTTTCTTGAACACGCCGAATCAAGCTGCATGGTTCGAGCGTTACGTCACAGATTGGGCCGGACCCCGGGCCCGCTTAGGTCGCATGAAGTTCCGCATGAAGACCTCGGTTTTTCCCGGCCATCGCATGGTCTTTACTGCCATAGTTACTGCAGTTTCAACCGACTCTGCTGGCTGTGGCTGGGTATCGATCGATGTTGCGCTCTCGGTAGGCGCTGCTGAAGCGGATCCTTCAAGCTATGTCGTTGCCTCCACCTGCGAGGTGCGCCTTGCCCTACCAGATTCATCAACAGATAACCCTTGGTCGCGTTCAGGCGAGCAGTGGGTTCCGTAATCACCAATCCAGAACAAAGAAAGCAGAAATTCCATGTTGGACCTTGATTTCACAGAAGAACAAGACATGTTGCGAGAGATGGTCGCAGGCCTGTTGGCCCAGTACGCCTCCCTTGAAGAAGTGCGCGCTGCCGAGGATGACCCGACCGGGTACTCGGTCGAACTGTGGGCGCAACTTGCAGAGTTGGATCTGCTTGGATTGCTTCTGCCTGAGCAATATGGCGGCTCCGAGATGACCATGATCGAAGGCGTCATCTTGTACGAGGAAATCGGCCGAGCACTAGCTCCGACTCCTCACCTAGTGAGCTGTGTCCTCTCTGCCGGAGCAATCGTGCGAGCGGGCTCCGAGGAGCAAAAAGCCGGTTGGCTTCCAAGAATTGCCAAGGGTGAAGTGATTCTTACCCCGGCATGGCTTGAGCCCGAAAACAGCTTTAGCCCTCGAGGCGTGCAGATGCGCGCTGTAAATGACGGCGAAGGATTTACCCTGACTGGGACGAAACAGCATGTGCAGTTTGCATCTTCGGCAGACCGGCTCGTTGTGCTCGCCCGCACCGGTGAAGGCGCTGGGGATGTCGATCTGTTTCTGGTCGATCCCACAGCTGACGGGGTAACGCTCTCGCAGCGGATGTCCATCAGTTCGGACACGCAGTACCGAGTCGACTTTGATGGAGTTCAAGTCTCGGCTCAGAATCGTATTGGCGCAGCCGGAACTGGTTGGGCAACCTGGGAAAAGGTCATGGAGGAGGGCATGGTGCTCGCCGCTGCCATGGCAACCGGCGGTGCAGAGCACGCCCTAGAGATTACGGTTCAATACTCCAAAGACCGCGAGCAGTTTGATAAGCCACTTGGCGCTTTCCAGGCTCTGGCGCACTATATGGCCGACTCCAAGACCTCCATCGATGGCGGCAAGGTGCTCGTCCACGAGGCCGCTTGGGCACACTCTGTTGGTCGGCCAATTTCTAGCTTGGCGCCTATGGCCAAGTCGTTCACCTGCAAGAGCTACCGCGACACCACCGCAATGGCACAGCAGATCTTTGGCGGAGTGGGCTTTACGGTTGAGTACGAGATCCAGTTGTACTTCCGCCGTGCCAAGCAGTTGCAGATCTCGTTTAATGACACTGCACGCTGCGAGGAACTCATCGCTGCTGCACTGTTCGACGGCGCTGCAGCCTGAGTTAGGCAATCACGCCCTGCTCGCGCAGGGTGTTTAGCTCAGCTTCTGAGAGTCCGAGTTCTGCGTGGAGTACTTCTTGGGTGTGTTCCCCTACCCAAGGGACTCGCGTCTCGGGGCCCTCAGAAACGGCTGACATCTTGACTGGGTTGCCTGGAATCAACACGGGTTCCTCGACTCCATCTACCCGGGGCATCTCGACGAGCATGTTTCGCCTTGCCACATGTTCGTCAGCGATGATCTCAGCAGGAGTAAAGCAAGGGCCGGCGGGGATTCCAGCCATTCCCAAAATCTCGGATACCTCAAGGCGGGTATAGGCCGCTGCCCAATGTTCCACTGCCGGGCGAACCACGGACTCCAGTTGGTCGGCCCAGCCGCGTCGGGTGGCGAAGGCGGGTTCCTGGGGCCATTCTGGGTGGCCTACGAGTTCTGCGAGTTTCATGAATTGATGCTCACGGGCAACCTGAACAGCAAACCAGCCGTCGCTAGCTTGGAAGCCCGTCATGATTGAGTGTGGGGTGTTGTCTGTCACTCCGAGTGAGTGGAAGTTAGTAATGACATCGGTCATGGCGATCATGGAATCCAGCATCGCAACATCAACGTACTGACCGATTCCCGTCGAGTCACGGTGGCGAATCGCAGCAAGGATTCCAATGACTGCAAACAGCGCCGAGCTGATATCGCCGAGGGCACCCGCCGGAATCACCCGCGGCGGCTCGCCATCTTGGCGGGCGTACTCGTACAGGCCTGACATTGCTTCGGGAACCATTGCGTAAGCCGGCCAAGCGCGGTAGGGGGACTCTCCAAGGTTGCCAAAACCAGACACCGAGACATAAATCATTTTGGGGTAGCGCTCGGCAAACACCTCGTACCCAAGGCCCAGACGATCCATGGTGCCGGCCTTGAAGTTCTCGGCAACAACATCGAACTCGCCAGCTAGATCCAAGAAAAGCTCCCGGCCCTGCTCGGTTTTTAAGTCGATTCCCACGGAGCGCTTATTTAAGTTATTGCGCAGAAAGGTCGCGCCAACTTCCCTGCCTTGAGGATCGCGCATGGCGGGTAACGCGCCTCGCCCGGATTCCCCGTGGGTCGGGTGTTCAACTTTGACCACCTCTGCTCCAAGGCGAGCAAGTAGTTGGGTGGCGTAGGGCAGAGCCTGCATTTGTTCCGCTGCTAAAATTCGGATTCCATCAAGAGGCTTTCCGTTGATGAAGGCTTCGGGGTTTGCAATATCGCCAAGCTGCATAGATGACATCGTGGCAGATCAACCGTGACCCAGTCGATCGGGCAGTCAGTCGATTGGGCCGTCAGTCGATGAGGTAGTCAGTC
The DNA here is from genome assembly GCA_001025035.1 of Actinobacteria bacterium IMCC26207. Taxonomy (GTDB): domain Bacteria; phylum Actinomycetota; class Acidimicrobiia; order Acidimicrobiales; family Microtrichaceae; genus IMCC26207. The sequence continues at coordinate 393,298 of LCZK01000009.1, read as the reverse complement.
AGGATGGTTGACGGTGACTGAGACACTGTTGACGTAGTCAGGTCAATGACTGATTGTGAACGCAGTGCTATGAGTTGGTCAGTTGCGATGAGGTGATCCACAAATAAGTTGGCCGCATCTAGGTCAGGTAGCGGTGCACCCCAACTCCGCAGCAGATCTTGGGCCAGACTCAGAGCTAGGGCCTGACCATCAAATAATGGTGGGTTCTTGCGGTTAGCTTCGATGCCTACGTTCGAGACGAGTAACGCACCGTTGATCCCTCCCGCCCAGCGAATAGCTCGACTGACAGATGAATCCGAGCTTGGTAGCGAGAGCGCCCCAACTGAAGTGGCGTGATCAATGAACACTCGGACCGTGTCGAGCAACTCGAGAGCTAGGGGAATGACTTCCTGTCGGTCGCTGTCAGTAGTCAGGTCTGCCGGGGTAGAGATGAGCTTCTGCAGCAGATCGAACTCGCGTTCGTGAATGTCTCCAGCAGCAACGAGGATCTGCCCGATGGCCACCAGACGAACGAGTGCCGCTGTCACCGGGTCAAGATCTGCTTTGGAAATCGCCCGCTCCCAAGATTCTGCAGAAGTGGTGAAGGTGTCGATGAGCGTCTGAATCGCAGCTAACTGCAGGGCTGCTAGCAGCGCGGACTTTGACTCAAAGTAGGTATAGATAGTGCCAACAGCGCAACCGACACTTTCGGCTACTGCTGTCATGGTCAAGCCTTCGACACCTTCGGTGGCAATGATTTCGGTGGCTGCGAGGAGCAGGTCGTGATTTCTAGCCACACGATTCAGCTCTCTTCGTCCTTGGGTGGCTTCAGTCATGCTCTTCTCCTCAAAAATAAGGATACCGCTTCACTGCCCCAGGATTCACAGCACTCGATTGGACTCAACACCTCGCTGCCCAATTCTGTGTTGATAGGAAGAGATTGTAAGCTCGGGAAGATTGTTCAGGCAAAGTTTCTTTTTTTGACGTAGCGAAGTTCTTTAGGAGACAGCAGATGCGAGGCATTATCAGCGCCGCGGGATACTTGCCTCATTGGCGGCTTCAACGTGAGGCAATTACCCAGGTCCTTGGCTCATCTGCGGGCAAAGGGCAGCGATCGGTGGCCTCCTACGATGAGGATTCGCTCACCATGGCCGTAGATGCCGGTCGTCGCGCCCTAGGTGCTGTTCCCTCGGCCAATCCTTCAGCGCTTTGGTTCTGTACAACCTCGCCGACCTACGCCGAAAAGACCAATGCGACGATCGCACATGCAGCGCTTCGTTTGGGCTCCGAGGTCATTGCGGCCGATGCCGGATCCGGATTGCGTGGACCTGCAGCGGCACTGCGTTCAGCACTTCACTCCACCGATCCCGCCGTCTTGGTCCTGACTGGTGATGTTCGAACTGGTCCCGCCGGCTCGGTAGATGAGAAAGACGGCGGAGATGCCGGCGCTGCGGTACTTGTTGGCGCTGCATCTGCAGATTCTGGGGTTGCCGTGATTGCCGAGTATCTGGGTGGTGCATCGGCGACGCGTGAGTTTCTTGATCGCTGGCGCTCACCGGGAGAGGCCCGCACGAGATCCTGGGAGGATCGCTTTGGCGAGCAGCGTTATGGAGACCTAGCTGCTCAGGCTTGGGAGGCTGGACTGAAAGATGCCGGCTTGCAGCTTGATCAACTCGACAAGGTGGCACTAGTGGGCCCTCGCCCCCGTGCAAGCGCTGCCCTTGCAAAGAAGCTTGGCGCTGCGGGCGTAGAGGTCATCGACTCACTTGCTAGCTCGGTGGGCTTTACGGGTGCAGCGCATCCCCTCCTGATGCTGACTTCGCTCATTGAACAGTCTCAACCAGGGCAAGTCATTGCATTGTTGGCTATGGCCGACGGGGCAGACGTGTTCTTTTTCCGAGTAACTGACCAAGTCTCGGGTGACAGTGGCACTGCCGGCGGGGTCACCGTTGCAGACCAACTTGAAGATGCTGATAACACGCTGTTGTACTCAAAATATTTAGCTTGGCGTGGGGTCCTGCCTGTCCAACCACCGAATCGCCCAGAGCCCGCTCGCATGTCGGCTGCTGCCGCTGAGCGTCGCCTGGACTGGAAGTACGGTTTTGTTGGTTCAAAGGATCACGAGTCTGGTGCGTTGCACCTGCCACCTGCTCGTGTGTCCTTTGAGGGCGGCAATATCGACGACATGGAGCCGGCCCCGATGGCCGATGTTGCAGCAACTGTCGCCACCTTTACCGTGGACTCGCTTGCCTATTCGCCATCGCCTCCAGTGGTGTTTGCAGTCTGCGATTTCGCAGGTGGGGGTCGCCTTCCAGTGGAACTCACTGATGTTCGTCCTGCTGACGTGACGATCGGCATGACTGTCGAAATGACGTTTCGCAGGCTGAACACTGCCGACGAGATTGCAAACTATTTCTGGAAGGCTCGCCCAGTTAGAGGGCACGGAACAGCACGCGAACAGCTCGAGAAAACGGAGCAGGACTAACCATGGCTAGCCACGGAATTAAAGATCAGGTTGCCATTATTGGAATGGGCTGCACCCAGTTCAAAGAACACTGGGATCGAAGCACCGATGATTTGCTGATTGATGCAGTGACAGACACACTGGCCTCGGCTGGTGTTGAGAAGGACCAAGTTGACGCATGGTGGCTTGGAACTGCTCAGTCGGGCATGTCGGGAGTCACCTTGGCAGCGCCGCTGAAATTGCAGAACAAGCCAGTCACTCGAGTTGAGAATTACTGTGCCACGGGCTCAGAGGCACTTCGCCAAGCCTGCTACGCAGTGGCCTCAGGTGCCTATGACATTGCAGCCGCAGTTGGGGTTGAGAAGGTCAAGGACTCGGGTTATCAGGGTCTCAATGCATTCCCCATTCCCACTGATGGCACCCAGCGCACCCTGACAGCAGCTGGAATGTTCTCTCTTGTGGCCCCTGCCTATGCCGACAAGTACGGCATCGATCCGAATGAGTTGCGGCGGACACTGGCTCGGATTGCATCCAAGAATCACTCCAATGGCGCCAAGAATGAACGTGCTCAGTTCCGCCGTGAGATGTCGGTTGATTCAATCTGTGCGATGCCTGCCGTTGCGGGCATGCTGTCTGTATTTGACTGTGCTGGCGTCGCCGACGGCGCTGCCGCTGCAATCGTGGTGCGCGCTGCGGACGCGTATAAGTACACAGATAAGCCCATCTTCGTAAAGGCCCTGGCCATGGTTGCGGGTAACGGCTCTGGACTTGCCGATCCCGAATTTGATTACACCCATTTCGATGAGTGTGAAGCAGCCGGCAAGGACGCATATGCACAAGCGGGCATTACGAACCCCCGCACGGAGTTGGCTATGGCCGAGGTACACGATTGCTTCACCCCAACCGAGTTGGTGCTGATGGAAGACCTTGGTTTCTCGGCTCGCGGTGAGGCTTGGAAAGATGTAGAGGCCGGAGCGTTCGACTTGCACGGAGACCTTCCCATCAACACTGATGGTGGACTGAAGTCATTCGGGCATCCGGTGGGAGCCTCGGGGCTTCGCATGTTGTTCGAGTGCTGGCTACAACTGCGGCATGAAGCCCCCGAGGAACGGCAGATCGACACCGCTGACCGTGGCCTTGCATTGACCCATAATTTGGGTGGCTACCCCGGAGATATGGTCAGCTTTGTAGGTATCTGGGGAAACCGGCTCGGATGACGGTCCTGCTTCCTCCTAGGTCTGTTGTCGTTGAGCGGCTCGACGAGATGATCGCGAGCCAAGACTCAAACAGTTCTGCGCAGCCTGCGGCGTACCTAGTTGGTATCGATGACTATGAGGCACTGAGTGGTTCTGACCAATCGGGCACTGAAGCCGCAATGGAAGAAATTGCAGCCCGGTTGGATCGGCTCGTGCGAACTGCAGATGTCTTGGGATTGATTGAACCTGGGCTCTTCGTTCTTGTTGCGGCCGCTGTCGCGCCAGCATCGGCAGGTGCTGTCATGGAACGAATCCGCGGCGCGATTGCGCTACCGATGGAAATTGCCGGTCAGCCCCTCTCTGTCTTGGTTCATGTAGCAGTTTCGTTTTTTGTCGCGGGAGCCTCAGCTGAATCAATGTTGACTCAGGCTGAAGTTGAACTCAATCACCTCAGAGACTCCTCCCGAAACGAGTAATCATGAGCCCAATCATTCCGACCGGTCAGGTGACCTGGGGGCTGCAACTGCCAGTGCAGTCACAGAGCCCCTCTTTTGTGCAGCCATGGGAGTCCACGGCCGGTACAGCGGAGTTGGTCTCGGTTGCGCAGGCAGCTGATCGTGCCGGTGCGTTTTACATCGGAGTCTGCGATCACGTTGGAGTTCCGCGACCTGCCGATGAGCGCATGTCGGCGATGTGGTACGACACCATTGCGACTCTGGGCTGGCTAGGTGCCCTTACCTGTCGGGTTCGCCTACTCAGTCACGTCTACGTGCTTCCCTATCGGCACCCGCTGGCTGCTGCGAAGGCATTTCTGACGCTGGATAATCTCTCAGATGGGCGAGCCATTCTGGGGGCTGGAGCGGGCCATTTAGAGTCTGAATTTGAGTTTCTTGGGGTGGACTTTGAGTCTCGCGGCCAACAACTCGAGGAGTCGGTTGGCGTCATTCGAGCGGCGTTTGCCGAGGAGTACCCCACGGTCGGCGGTCCGGGCGCTCAGGTAGGAATCGGGATGAGCCCGCGTCCATCTGCACGCACCCTGTTGGGCGGTGCTTCGTTGCCCATCTGGATTGGTGGGTCCTCCAAGGTTGCTATCCGTCGTGCTGCCCTACTCGGTGATGGTTGGCTCCCTCAGGGTCCTCCAAAGATGGGACTCAGCAATGCGATTTCATTTATCCGGTCGGAACGAGAAGCAGCGGGCCTACCCGCTGCCTTTGATCTGGGGATGAACTTTGGTTCAGTGTTCTTGGGTCCGGCCGATTTCGACCTGGAACTCTTCGCACGTGGACCCGCTGTGCAAGGCGGAGCAGAAGAGGTAGCTGAGCGAATCAACAAGTTCGCTGCCAAGGGCATCAACCAGATTCAGCTTCGGTTCCTTGGCAAAGATGCTCAACAGGTCTGCGATCAGATCGAACAATTTGGGGCTGAAGTAAGCCCCCTACTCTCATGCGAGTAGAACCGTTATGCGCAGAGTGGATCTGGCGGAGCAAAGTTCCCGTAGTTCGTGGCTAACCCCGTAGGATTAAAGCCATGACTCAAGCTGAGCCGCATCACAATACGGACGCACACCTGATTTCTGATGAGCAAGGCAATGCTGTTCGAGACCGGCCATGGATTATCCGCACGTATTCCGGACATTCCAGCCCGAAAGCCTCGAATGAGCTGTATCGGTCCAACCTAGCCAAAGGCCAGACAGGGCTCTCGATAGCGTTCGACCTGCCAACCCAATGCGGCTACGACTCAGATGACCCGATTGCCCGCCCAGAAATCGGCAAGGTCGGGGTTCCCATTAACTCCCTAGACGATATGCACATCTTGTTTGATGAGATTCCGATCGAACAGATGAACACCTCGATGACCATCAATGGCACCGCCATGTGGTTACTCGCTTTGTATGTGGGGCTCGCTCGTGAGCGCGGCGTAGACATAGCCGATCTGAATGGCACTACTCAGAATGATCTGATCAAGGAATATTTGGCGAGAGGTACCTACATATTTCCTCCCGAGCAGAGCCTGCGAATCATCGCCGAGATGTACGAGTTTTGCTTAGAAGAGATTCCCGCTTGGAACGCCTCGAACATTTGCTCGTATCACCTGCAAGAAGCAGCGGCTACCCCTGCTCAGGAGTTGGCCTTCGCTCTTGCAAATGCCATCAGCCTTTTGGACCTGCTCAAGGAGCGGGGCCAGTTCGATGATGAGCAGTTTGAGCGGTCCGTTGGGCGAATCAGCTTTTTCGTCAACGCAGGAATCCGCTTTGTCGAAGAGATGTGCAAGATGCGCGCCTTTGGTGAGTTGTGGGATGAGTACACCAAGGATCGATTTGGTGTGAAAAATGAGAAGTACCGGCGCTTTCGCTACGGGGTTCAGGTGAATTCGCTGGGACTGACCGAAAGCCAGCCGGAGAACAACGCATGGCGAATCCTGATCGAGACTCTTGGAGTCACCCTGAGCCGCGATGCCAGAGCGCGTGCTGTTCAACTTCCCGCTTGGAACGAGGCGCTCTCGCTACCGCGGCCATGGGACCAGCAATGGTCGCTTCGGCTTCAGCAGATTCTGGCTTATGAGACTGACCTGCTTGAGTACCCCGACATCTTTGAAGGTTCGGTTGTGGTGCGTTCCAAGGTGGATGATCTCAAAGCCCAAGCTCGAGAAGAGATCGACCGGATCTTGGGAATGGGTGGAGTCATTGCCGCTATTGACTCTGGCTACATGAAGTCTGCTCTCGTGCGGTCCATGTCTGAGCGTATGAGCGCTATCAACACGGGCGAACAGATTGTTGTTGGGCTGAACAGGTGGACCGAAGGAATCCCGTCTCCGTTAGTTGGCGGTGAGGACGGCGGAATTTTCAAGGTCGACGAATCCTCTGCTCGCGACACGATCGCTAGCTTGAATGCAACACGGGCTGCTCGAGATCCCGAGCGCGCAGCAGCAGCGATTGCAGTGTTGCAAGAGGCAGCGCGCAGCGGAGCATCCATGATGGAGCCCTCGATTGAATGCGCACTTGCACGAGTGACCACTGGGGAATGGGCCGGAGCCCTGCGTGAAGTCTTCGGTGAGTACCGTCCGGCTACCGGCGTGGACGGGCAGAAGCTTTCTCTTGATGGCGAGCGGGTGGATGCTCTTCGATCCCGCATCGACCTGCTAGCTCAGAAACTGGGGCATCGCCCGCGCATCGTTGTCGGCAAGCCTGGCCTTGACGGGCACTCGAATGGTGCCGAGGTGATTGCTGTCTCTGCTCGACACGTTGGATTCGACGTGATCTATTCGGGTATTCGACTGAGCCCAGATGAGATTGTGCAGTCAGCAGTAGAAGAGGATGCCGACGTGATTGGCGCTTCGGTGCTGAGCGGCTCGCATGTGGAACTTACCCAGCAAATGATGGACAAGCTCGGCGAGTACGGAGCAGGTTCTCGTATCGCAGTAGTAGTTGGCGGAATCATTCCGCCGGATGACTTTGATGTGCTGTTCGGCCTTGGCGTGAAGCGGGTCTTTACGCCATCAGATTACGAACTCATCGACATCATGGAATCGATCACTGAGGTGATCGAAGCCAACCAAGACACCGAGTAGAACGGCAGCGCACTGTGGCATCGTTGGACTCGATCGGACAAGGCCTGCCAAAGCTCGTTCACGAGGCTCAGCAGCTAGACAAGATGGCCGTCAGCCGTCTGATTAGTTTGTTTGAGGATGACCGATTGGGCAGTGCGGCGCTTCGCTCGCAGGCCTTGGGCCTGCTCGATTCAAGGCCTGATCAGACATCCGGAACCATTCTGGGGCTCACTGGCACACCAGGATCAGGCAAGTCATCGTTGTTGTCGCGCATAACCGTTGACCTGCTCGCTGCTCATTCCTCGCTGTCGATTGCCGTGCTCGCCGTAGATCCCTCTAGTCAGGTTTCGGGGGGTGCGCTCTTGGGCGATCGAACCCGGATGCGGTACTTACCTTCCGAGAATCGACTGTTCTTTCGGAGCCAAGCTTCACAGACGGATCTTGGCGGACTTGGTCCTTCTAGCTTTCAGGTCTGTCGGCTGCTCACGAGGTTGTTCGACTGTGTGATGATCGAAACGGTTGGTATTGGCCAAAGTGAGGCAGATATTCGCCATCTTGCAGATCGGGTGTACTTGGTCCTGCAACCACTTGGTGGCGATGAGGTCCAGTTCCTCAAGGCAGGAATTATCGAGATACCGCATGCATTCATTCTGAATAAATCCGATGAGCCAACTGCGCTGACGAGCTATCACCACTTGCGCTCAAGTCTGTGGCTGGCACGGCCCTTTGAATCAGAAGACTTACCGATCTTTCAAACCAGTGCCCTGACGGGGGCTGGACTGAGCGAACTCGAAGCAGAGATGCTCGGGCAGATTCAGCAACCCGGTGGTAGTGGCCTTACAACCCGTGAGGCGTATTTCTTTGATCGTTGGGTGCATCAAGAGTGGGGGCGCGCTGGCGGGCGTTACCTGGCTACGCAACTTGGTGGCTCGGCGGCTTTTGTTCAGCAGTCCGGCGGTTACGAAGCAGCCCAAGCATGCTTCAGTTCCATCTTCGGCTAAGGTCTGCTCTGTTCCTGAGTGGGGGAAGCCGGTCAAAATCCGGCGCTGTCCCGCAACCGTGGGTTGAGAACCTTTTCGAAGATTCTCAACAAGTCGGAATGCCTATTCAGGGCTATACAGCTTGAACCAACCGTCGAGGATTGCGGAACACGAGCTCGAATCACAACCGGCTTTTTGCCGTGCAGAAAATGCTGGTTGTGTTCTCGGGGGAAGGTCGGATCCTCGCCTAAGAAAGGCGATGCAATGTTCCTTCAGAAGAGGCTGTTAGAAAAAAGAAAGCTCCGGACGAGAGTTCTTCTTCCTGTCATGATCGGTTGTGTTGCGCTTGCATCGGCATGCGTAGCGCCCCCAACTCCACCCTCAGGCCCAACCATTACTGGCCAAGCCTGCCCGGCTGACTCGGGCGTGACCGTAGTGGTCGACTACACGGCCCTGAACAACTCAATTGTGGTTGCTTGCGCTGCTGGCCCGCAGGCAAGTGGATTCGCAGCACTCACTGCGACTGGATTCACTTATACAGAAGTCCCGACTTACCCAGGTGCAGTCTGCACCATCAATGCACAACCAGCGCAAGGATTCCCGTTTTGCTGGGAGACAGGCGGATACTGGGGCTACTACCGATCAGCTGACCGTTCTTCCGTATGGGATTATTCACCAGTCGGTGCTGCAGAAGGTCCGCTCGTTGAGGGGTCCGTCGAAGGGTGGGTTTGGCAGGCTGACTTCTCGGACAACCTGCCGGGCATCTCAATCCTGGGGCTGGTGAAGTACACCCCCTAGTGGGCACAGCGCAGAGCGCTCAGCGCTGCTGTGTGTGTTCGTGGAATTGAACCGGGGCATCAAAGGCTGCTCGGCGCGTTGAGCGTCTCAGCACTAAAAGCACCGTCGGTCCGAGCAGAACAATAGCTAGTGCATTTGTTATTGCTCGTCCGGTATCCCAACCAAAGGTTGAGGTGACGACGGTGTACACAAAAAATCTGTGAAGATTTTCGGCCACTGATGCCCCGGCCACGAACGACAACTGCGTTCCGGTTCCCGTAGTAAACGGCCAGAACCACATGTTGAGCAAAAATCCAAAGAAGTAGGCCGCGACCACTCCATAGGCGGCTAGCAACGCAATCTCGGCACGACCTTTAGCTGCGGGCAAGAGACCTGCCCCAAGGCCAATCCAACTTGCCGCCAACATCTGGAACGGCAACCACGGCCCGATTCCGCCGGTCAGCAGAGCCGAAGCAAACATAGTGGTCGACCCGAGCACAAAGCCAAAGCCGGGGCCGTAGACACGACCAGCCAGAATCAACAGAAAGAAGACTGTCTCAATCCCAGCTACACCAGCCCCAAGTGGCCGAAGCACTGCTCCGAATGCCGTCAGCACACCGAGCATTGCTAGGGCCTTGGTATCAATTCCGTTGGCACCATGTAGCTCGGCCAGGAGCACGGCGATGAGCGCCGGCAGGATCAGGGCAAAGATGAACGGTGCATCGCGATTATGCGAGATGCCCGAGGTGGGACTCAGAATGAGCGGCCAGAGAAACATCGCAAGTCCTGCCACTGAAACGACTGCGAGTACAAGGCCTGAGCGCGGACTCATGCGCAGAGCAGTAGGTCTGACAGCAGTAGCTCTCACGGCTTGCTCCCTAATGCCATAGCTACTTCTTCTACGGTGAGGAAGGGTGCGGGATGCAAAATTTTGGCCACTTGCGGGGCAAAAGCGGGGGAGGCCAGAACTACATCGGCCGTTGGCCCGTCGGCCAGAATCTCGCCCTCAGCCATCACCAGCACCCTGTCAGCTGTAGAGGCGACAAACTCAACATCATGGGTAGACACCACAATCGCATGCCCAGCGGCGGCTAGCTCTTTGAGGAGTTGCGTCAGGTGTTCCTTAGCCGAGTAGTCCAAACCTCTCGTGGGCTCATCAAGCAGCAGAACTCGCGGATTAGCGCTCAGCTGAATGGCAAGCACCAATGCCAATTTTTGTCCCTCAGAGAGATCTCGCGGGTGAGCCTGCGGGTCGATTCCAGAGAGGATTCGATCCAAGAGCCCAGCGCTAGTACCCGCCGGTTGCTGTGAGTCTTGGTCGGCTTGGGTGCATTCGGCCTGCACTGTGGATAGGTACAACAAGTCAGTAGGGGTTTGTGGGACAAGCCCCACCAATGCTCGTGCCTGACTGGGGCTGAGGGTGCTTGGGTCTTGGCCCTGGACTCTGACCGAGCCGCTCTCACGAGCACCAGATCCCTGAAGCGCCCAGAGGAGCGAGGACTTGCCTGAGCCGTTACGTCCCATGAGCGCAACGATCTGCCCCGAGGCAAGGTCAATATCTGCTTTGGATACGGCAACGATATTTCCATAGCGAACCGTTACTCCCCTGCCGGAGAGTTCGGGACTGCCAGAGAGTTCGGGTTTGGCCGACTTCGGTGCTGCTGGGCTTGCTGGTACTGCTGGGCTTGCTGGTACTGCTGGGCTCGCGAGTTGTTGAAGCTCCTCTCTCAGATCCACGGCTGCTCGACGCGCATCGCGTACCGACAGCGGAAGCGGTGACCAGCCTGCAAGACGTCCGAGTCGTACTACCGGAGGCGCTACTGAACTGGTTGCCAAGATCTCTGCCGGTGGCCCCGATGCCACGGTCCCATCGCCATGGAGGTAGATCACCCGGTCGCAGTATTGAGCCACCCGTTCCAAGCGATGTTCCGCAATCACCACCGTCACCCCGAGGTCGTGAACTAGGCGGGTGATGGCAGCGAGAACCTCTTCGCTAGCCGTTGGGTCAAGGGCCGAGGTGGGCTCATCAAGCACGAGCACTCGCGGATGAGCGGTCAGCACTGATCCAATAGCAACTCGTTGTTGTTGGCCGCCTGAGAGGCTACGAATCGGCCGGTTGCGTAACTCTGCGATACCTAAGAGGTCAAGGGTTTCTTCTACCCGCTTGCGCATAACAGCCGGCTCGATTGCTAGTTGCTCCATGGCATAGGCGAGTTCCTCTTCCACCGTATCGGTCACAAAACCGGCCAGGGGATCTTGGCCGACTACACCGATCAAATCGGCGAGTTCTCGCGGCGGGTGACTAGATGTGTCACGGCCATTCACCGTTACTCGACCAGAAAGAATCCCGCCGGTGAAATGTGGCACGAGCCCGTTGATTGCGCCGAGCAGGGTGGATTTACCAACCCCGGTTCTGCCCACCACAAGGCATAGTTCGCCCTCTCCAATATGCAGGTCAACATCGCTCAGCGTGCGATGTTGTGCCTCGGGGTAGGTAACGCTGACATGTTCGAAACGGATCATGAGCGCACCGGAGGTGGAGCGATCCACGCTGGCAAAGCACCAAGCAAAATGGCAAGCGTCGGAAGGAGCGGAAGTGCTGGCCACTGCAGTGGTTGCAGCGAGGGATTCAGGCTGGTGGGGTTTCGGACTGCAGCAGCGAACATGGTGGTCGCGACGAGGATTCCAATTGCTGACACCCCCCACTCAGCAAGTAGCCACGGGTCTGGCCGGTAACGAGTTCGCTGCACCCTTTGACCGCCGATGAAAAAACCAATACCTGCAGCAAGTAGCCCCACTGCGAGCATCGGGACACCGAGGGTCCATGGACTGCTGCCATCAAGAAGCCCGTAAATGCCAATGCATATACCGATGAGTCCAGCAAGGACCAGAGTTCCAGTTAGGCGCCGGGTGCGTTGCGGAACATGTGCAGTCCTTCCGTATCCCCTCGAGTCCATAGCTGCTGCTAAGAGCAGTGAGCGATCAAGTGCATCGGTCATTACTGGTACTAAGACCTCTGCAAAGAAGTGAGTTCGTCGGCCGAGTTCACCCCGCAACCTGCGCGCTCTTCGGATCCGCTGTGCACTTTCGACTAGCTGTGGAGCCATGGTCAATGCAACGGTGAGCGCAACACCGACCTCATGTAGGGCTCCGGGCACGGACTTGAGTAGCCGCTTTGGGTTTGCCAGCACATTTGCAGCCCCTAAGCAGATGAGCAGAGTTGCTAACCGAAGTCCGTCATAGAACGCCGCTAGTAGGCCTTCCACTGAGACCGCACCGCCAATCCGAACACCAGCGGCCACCGAAGGTAACGCCAGCTCGGGAAGCCGAAAGAGAACATGCGCCCCGTATTGCCCATCGAGTAGCAAGCGAAACGCCAAGCGGGTTCCGATGATGATGAGGCCGAACCAGAGATAGGCCTTGAAACCCTTGGCCCAAGGCGCTTCGGTGCGTCGAGCGGAGACTACAAAGGCGACTACGGCCAGAATAAGGCCGAGTAGAAGTGGGTTGGTGGTTCGACTAGCTGCCGTTGCCATCCCTAGGGCCCAGATCCACCATGCACCTGGGTGCAGGTCTCTTGCAGTGCGCCGGACTCGAGCAGAAGGTTGGGCTAGAGGCCCCGTTCGCTCAGGGGCGAGTTGCACGTCGCCTCAACAGCACGGCGCCAGATCCAATGCCGAGGAGCAGTACTACTGCTACGAGGAGTCCGACCGGAGATGAGGTCGAGCCAGTTTCTTGGTTCAGGCTGAGCGCCGCCGGCGCAGTTTGCTCGCGATTGCGTGAGCGCGAAGCACCGGGCTCTTTTGAATTTGCAGGCTCTTTCGAATTTGCAGGCTCTTTCGAATTTGCAGGGCTAGAGGAGGTCAGGCTGCTGCTAGGAGTGACCCCGAGTGGAGCACTCGGGGCTGCTGCGGCATCTGCTGCGGCATCTGCTGGGGCTGGCGTTAGGGGCGGAGTTGGAACTGGAGCAGTGGCTGGGCGTGAAGCTGCTGCTGGGTCTGTGGCTGGGGCTGGCGTTAGGGGCGGGGCTGCATCTAGGGGGAATGCGGGGGCGCCTGCTGCGGCTGAGATTGGAACGACTGCTGAATCGCAGCCTCCTCCGACCGAGAGCGACGAGCTGCTGCCCGCAAGCGCAGGTGGTGGTGGCACTCGGGGTGCTGGCGCATCTGAGTCACTCCGATTTAGGGAGAACGACCAGCCCTGCACCGAGCCTGGCGGAGGCAAAATATTTCCTGCACCCAAGCTGCTGTAGCACCAGTTTCCGCCTCGATTAGCTAACCAATACGACCAGTACGCAGTGGTAGGCGCTGGCTGAATGCATTGTTCTGTAGTTGGGAGTCCGGCAATCTTGCAGAGAAATCCTGGTGCACGAGTAGCTGTTTGAAAGTTGATTCCCGCCGCGGTCAGGGCCTCGAATCCATTTTCTACTTTGCTTGATACGCAGCGGGTACTGATGCCCCCACCTAGATCTTGAAAGTCAATCACTACCGTGATGCCGGTTGCAGTAGTGCAGGCACCCTCTGCTGCTGCAACGGGTGGAGCATGCAGGAGCGAGGCGCTCAGAACTCCCGCGATTCCAATTCCGATTATCGCTGGCTTGGATGCCCGTAGGCCTCTTGATTTTCGGCTCACGGTGACCATTGCAACTCCAAGCATGAGGAGTGCAACGCCAAGAAAGATGAGTGGTTTCGAGGGAGTACCAGTGAATGCAAGCGAGGTTGCAGTGGTCTGGGTTCCCAGCACGGCGGCAGGGGTCTGAGTAGTCGGTGCTGTAGTCGGTGCTGAAGTAGTCGTGGCAATCGGATCTGTAGTTGTCGGGGCTGTTGTCGGGGGGACTGTGGTTGAGGGGGCTGTTGTTGGGGGGGCTGTTGCTGGAGGGACTACAGGCAATTCCGTCGCGAATGCCGGTGCGAAAGCGGAGAGGCCTAGGGCGAGCACTCCTTGGGTTGTTGCGCGGCGCCACTGATCTGCAAGGTTGCTAGGAATGCCACTTGTGACAGCGGCGGCACGAGCAGTTGGCGTATATGCGATTGCGCCGTTGAGTTGAAGCGAGGATGTGATCCAATTGGCGGCTCGTTCGGCCGCTTCTAGTTGTCCCGCTGCGCGAAGTGCCTGCGCTGATAGGCCAGTGCTGTTTGCGTTGATCGCTGCCGTGGAACCCGTTCCACCAAACCCTCCTGTGCTGCGGTCTTGCTTGGCTAACAGCCAGCCAAGAGCCTTGCTGAGGGCTGCTTCGACGGCGGGTGTCCGCTCTACGCTGAGGAGTGCTTGTGTAGCGATTGCTGTGGCGTCGGTATCGGAGCGCTCGTTGCTGATGCAATTCGGCGTCACCGTATAAATCAGTCTGAATCCACCATTCGGGCACTGCTGGCCGATCAGGAACTCAACCGCCTCAGAGGGAACCTGAGAATCGGTCAAGCTCAGGCTGAGAACTGCTAGAGCTTGGCCAAAACCATTATTTGAATCACCTGACAGCGGGTCAGAATTGCTCGGGTTTCGATCAGCAAACCGCCCTGCCTGTGGTCCTGTGGTGACCATGAGGGAGCGGAGTTCCTGCTCCAAATCCAGCCCCGGCGCCAGTGAGGGTCGCAAGCCAAGGCTCTCGGAGATCAGCAGGACTTTTGCAGTTGGGCCGGCCAGTCGAACGCCAAGAACCTGCGGTTCATAGGTCGTGAAATCGCTCAGATTCGATATCAGTTGGTTTGCGGCTGCTTGCGGGGCTGGGTCGGAGCCTTGGCCGGCGGCAATGAAGCTCAGCACTGCATCTGCTGTGAGACCCCAATCGGTTCTTGCTGGGCTGGTCCCGATGGCAAACCCGGGAAAGGTACTGCCGTTAGCAGCGAGTTGAGCGCTCAACCAGTCCAGCGCAGCGGTTGCCTCGGGACGAGATGTCGCACTTGCTGCTGAAAGATTGGCAGCCGCTGTTCGAGAGTTCATGCCGCTGAGTGAACCCAAGCCCAATAATGCAGCCACTAGAAACAGGGCAGTCAGGAGCATGCGCCGAGGGCTGAACTGTTTCAATGGTGACTTTGTGAGTCTGGACTGCATGTATGTGGTTCCCCTAGGCACCGTGTGCCTAGAAAGCCACCCACAAAATTGCGAGGACGCACCAGGCCCCGGCATCCGTTTTCCGCGACGGACGAGCTCGAAGCATCACCACAAGTTGAGCATTCCGACTCACAAATCTGCGCACCCAACTTGGACTGCACACCTTGTTTACGGTTGCGGGACAGCGCCGGATTCTCACCGGCTTTCCTCAACTCACAGCGTAAAATTGTAAAACTGAAAAACCATAACCAAAAACTACGTACCAAACCCTAGCGCAACTGGGCCTAGCAGGCTCAGGGGGTCAGGCTCAGGGCTTCAGGGTTGCTTCATTGATCTTGCAGTCGTCCATCAGTCCCTGAATCAAGGTTTGGTTCGCTGCCAAACTACCCGTGGGATCAGCTGGGTCAATCTTGGTAGAAAGATCCTTCATCTTGTCGTTCAGGCATTCCGCCTGCTCAGTAGTGAAGCCCATCTTCTTCCAGATCTCTGTCATGTCGCCCGATGGCACGGGGTCAGCCTGGGAATAACTCGTCGGAGTTGTCCCGTCCTTACTTTGGGTTGAGGTTGTGGGTTCGATACTCGAAGTGTCTGCGCTACTACATGAGAGCACTGTCGTTAGGCCACAGAGCAGGACTGCAGCTGCACACATCTTGAACCGGTGGGGTGAGTGGAGCATGTCGCCGTTCTAGTTGTCAGAGGTGAGTGGTGCTTCGTTTGGTCCGGGGTCGCCTTTGCGTTCCACCGAAAAATCAAACGGAAACAGAGCCAGTTTCGCCATCGAGAAGTTCTTGATTCCAAATGGAATTCCCAGAATGGTGATGCAGAGCAGGATGCCGAAGATCACGTGGGTGATGGCCAGCCAGATTCCACCGAAGATGATCCAGATGATGTTGAAGACACCTTTTGAGAACCTATTGCCCGGCGATTCGACGAGTTGCCTACCGAATGGCCACATGACGTAGCCCGCAAGCTTGAATGACTGAATGCCGAAAGGAATTCCAATGATTGTGATGCAAGAAACGATTCCAGCCAAGATGTAGGCGATCCCGAGCCAGACTCCGCACAAGATAAACCAAATAACGTTACCGATTGTCCTCATCTTCGCTCCTCGATCACGATTACCCGACCCGGGTTTCTAGGCCAATACGTTAGCGGTTCTAGATTCATGCTTGTCGCGCAAGTTCGACTCTGAGTTGGTCGATTTCTTCTTCACGCTCCGCCAAGCGGTGAGCGATTCCCCGCAACAATGCTCGGGCGAGTCGTGGGATGTCATCAAGCAGCGTATTGAATCCTCGTCGGTCGATAACCTCGAGGGTCATGTCTGTTGCTGCCACGACAGACGCTGACCGGGTAATCGAATCGAGCAGGGCCACTTCGCCAAAATAATCCCCGGGGCCGATTCGAGCCACCACCTGATCGTCCTTGATGATATTGGCTTCGCCAGAGACGATCAGAGCAAATTCTTGGCCTAGATCACCTTGGCGCATGATGGTTCTGCCCTGCTCAATGTGGACTTCGTCCGTGAGTTGATCAATCTCTGTGAGTTCCTCTTCGGTGAGGTCTGCAAAAATTGGTAGCTTCCGAATTTGTCCAAGGTTGTTCGCAGGAGCATTCACACAGACAATCTACTCACCCGTATTTGTGCAACGATGCCACTTTGGTATTCGTCTATGGAGGATTCATGGTCAAACTGTTTGCATTGCTGCGTAAAAATCCGGACATGACAACCGAGGAGTTCATTACCCATTGGCGGGATCACCATGGCCCGCTGATCAAGAATGAACCACTTCTGGCTCGGCATATTGTTCGTTATGAGCAACATGTTCGTCACCGTGGTGATGCGCTGTCAGGGAATGAGGGCCTTGATGGGGTTGCCGTTCAATGGTTCAACTCGATTGATGACTTTGTGGGCTTCATGTCTGAGCCCGCTTATGCCAACTTGATCGCTCCAGATGAGCAGGTTTTCTTGGACATGAGTGCTATAGAATTCATCGTCACTGAAGAGCCTACGGTCGTCATCAGTGGCGAGGTCGAAACAGGAACAAGCACTGCATGACTGGCGGCGTGATTGTCACTGGCGGAGGTTCGGGTATCGGAGCAGCTCTTTGTCGTCAGCTTGCAGCCCAGGGGGTAGCGGTTGGTGTCCTTGATCGCAACGCGTCAGCGGCGGCACAGATTGCTGAAGAGGTTGGCGGGGTAGCACTGAGTGCAAACGTTGCCAATAGCGAAGCGCTAGCTGCCGAACTTGAGCGAGGAGCAGAGCAGCTCCATGGGCTAGTCGGCTTAGTGAACAACGCTGGGATAGGCAACCTCAAGGGCTTCGAAAGCTATACCGACGCAGAGATTGACCTGATCTTTGCGGTGAACTTCTCGGGTACCTACTCGGCAATGCGCACGGCGGCCCCGCTGATGCGGGCGAGTGGTGGGGGAAGCATCGTCAATGTGGCAAGCGTCTCGGGAGTGCGACCAACTCGTGGTGAGGCACCGTACTCGGCGGCCAAGGCTGCAGTGATAGCCCTCTCGCAGGCTGCTGCGCTTGAGCTTGCACCGCAGATTCGGGTGAACAGCGTCTCGCCAGGCTTTATCCGAACTCCTCTGAACGAGGTCCTTGCCGGAGATGAGCAACTTCGCAGCCAGATTGAGGCGGGAACGCCGCTTGGCAGGTTGGGCCGAGCAGATGAGGTGTCCGAGTTGATTGTGTTCCTTCTTTCGGATCGATCTGCCTATCTGACCGGACAAAATCTGGTTCTAGATGGCGGCTCTCTGTTGAATTCAGCGCAAATGGATCCCGTGCTCGAAACCATGCTCGACCGGTACTCCTGACTGATCCAGATGGCCCCTTGTGCAGATTTTTGCCCGGTCTAGACTCATTGACACATTCGCTAGGTCTGGGAAGATGCTGCTGTGATGATTCGCTCTTGGCACAAAGATAATGATTCGGTTTCGGATTCCTCGGGGACCGTGTTGTTCCCGTCCGTCGTGTTTGGCGACGTTCCCGTTCGACGCCTGTACCTAGCCGCAGCAATTTTGGTCCTCAATCTTTGTGACGTGTTGCTCACACGGGCGGTGCTTGACCGAGGTGGTGTCGAAGGCAATCCGCTCATGGCCGGCTTGATGGAAGGTCTTGCCGCTCCACTTGGAGTGAAGGCAATCGGAGCAGCAGTAGTTGGAATTCTCTTGATGATTTCTCCGGCTGATTCAAAGTTCGCTGAGCGTGCAGTTGTCTGCGTGGCAGGGCTGTACTTAGGAATCGTTATCTGGAACACCTCGCTTCTTGGAATCCTCAGTCTCGGCTGAGCGAATTCACCTAGGAACTAGAACCTGTTCCAGTTTCACCTGACAGGGGAATGTCGGTGGAGTTAGCATCCATAAATGGACGCACCCTCTGAACTGCCGGGCCCTTCGACTTTTCTAGACCCTGAAAAGGTCCCCAAGATTGTCTCAGTCGATGATCATGTGATCGAACCTGCAGATGTCTGGACATCTCGACTGCCCTCGAAATATTCCGATGTGTGGCCACGCACCATGCAAGAGCGTGGTCATATGAACTTTGTCGGTGGCGTGTTCTCGTATGAACCCTCAGATGATGGTGAACTCTGCGACTGGTGGTTGTACGAGGACCTCAAAGTTCCCCAGACTCGGCTCTCGGCTGCTGCGGGCTTTGATCGCGATGAAGTCAAAGTTGTGGGTATCACCTACGAGGAGATGCGCAAAGGGTGCTGGGACCCAGTTGCTCGACTTGAGGATATGGATGCCAACTGGACCGAGGCACAGATGTGCTTTCCGTCTTTCCCGAGATTCTGCGGCCAGACCTTTATGGAAGCCAAGGACAAAGAACTCTCTGATCTGTGCGTGAAGGCGTATAACGATTGGATGGTCGAGGAGTGGTGCGGTGGTTCTGATGGCCGTCTCATCCCGCTCACAATTGTTCAGTTGTGGGACGCGAACCTTGCCGCAGCAGAAGTCATGCGCAATGCGGCTCGCGGTGTCAAGGCCGTGTGCTTCAGTGAAATTCCGCCGTACCTGGGTCTGCCGTCAATCCACACTGACTACTGGGAGCCTCTGTTCAGAGCCTGCGCAGAGACCAACACCGTTATCAATATGCACATCGGGTCAAGCTCAAAGATGCCCTCTACTTCAACCGATGCCCCTGCGGCAGTGGGATCAACGCTGACCTTTGGTAACGCTATGAGTTCCATGACGGACTGGCTCTTCTCGGGCTGGCTCGAGAAGTTCCCGACCCTCAAGATTGCTTACTCCGAAGGCCAAATCGGTTGGATTCCCTACATCTTGGAGCGTGCCGACAAGGTCTGGCATGACAACCGTGCTTGGGGCGGATTTGGTGAGAAAGTTCCTGAGCCGCCATCCACCTATTACTACCGACAGATGTACGGCTGTTTCTTCGATGATGAATACGGCCTAGACAATCTAGAAAAGGTGGGAGTCTCCAACGTCTGCTTCGAGACCGACTACCCGCATTCCGACAGCACCTGGCCCAATTCCCGTGAGACGGCAATCAAGCTCATGGGCCACCTTCCACCCGATGTCCTGCGCAAGTTGATGCGCGGCAACGCCATTGAGATGCTTGGATTGGATCTCGATGTCTGAGTCCACCTATCGCTTAACCATCGGCGGCGAATCTGTAGAGGGTGGCGCCGGAACCTACGAAATCATCAATCCTGCAACGGAGGAAGTTGCTGGACTCGCTCCAGAAGCTTCAGTGGAGCAGGCCAATGCAGCCGTTGAGGCAGCAGCTGAGGCGTTTGATGCTTGGTCACGTACCAGCCCCGAGGAACGTTCCGCTCTGCTCGATCGGGCCGCTGACCTGATCGACGCTCACCGCGAAGAGATCATTCCCATCCTGCAGGCCGAGACCGGTGCAACGATGCGAGTGGCCAAAACCATGCAGTTCCCCCAGGCCACAGCCCGGCTCAGGCGATATGCGCGAGGCGCACTCGAATCAACCCTTATTCCACTCGAGCCTGCAGTTTCTGCCACAACCCCATTAGCCCCGGGCGGGTTGATCTCTGCGGTCGCCAACCGCGCAGCCGTCGGCGTAGTGACCTGCATTACCTCGTACAACTTTCCGATGACGAACATGGCAGGCAAAATTGGCCCTGCCCTAGCAATGGGTAACACCGTGGTGGTGAAACCCGCTCCGCAGGATCCGCTTGGAGTCATCCGCATGGTGGAACTCATGAATGAGGCCGGGTTCCCCCCGGGGGTCATCAATGTAGTGACAGGACTCGACACAGCCCCGTCCGAGGCTGTGGTTGCTCACCCGCTGACGGACATGGTCTCGTTCACGGGGTCGACCGGAGTCGGTCAGCGAATTGGTGCTGTCTGCGGCGCACAGATGAAACGCCAACTCATGGAACTCGGCGGCAAGGGCGCCTGCATTGTTTTTGAAGATGCAGATCTCAAGGCTGCCATTGGCGGGATCTCGTCAGTTTGGGCGTTTCACTCCGGGCAAATCTGCACCTCACCTACTCGTGTGATTGTGCATCGCTCGGTCTATGACCATCTCGTAGGCGGTCTGACTCAGGCCATTGGTCACCTCAAGGTGGGAGACCCACTCGAGCGCGACACTGTGGTTGGCCCCGTGATTTCTGGTGCGCACCGTGATCGCATTGAGGGCTATATCTCGACTGGTGTTTCCGAAGGTGCAACGGTTGCTGCAGGTGGGACTCGACCAGATATGGAACGCGGGTTCTACGTTGCACCGACCTTGTTGGTGGATTGTACAAACCAGATGACTCCCGTCCGTGAAGAACTCTTTGGTCCCGTCGTGGTTGTGGTTCCCTTCGACGATGAGGACGAGGCCATAGCAATCGCAAATGACAGTGATTACGGCCTGTATAGCTACGTATTTTCCAAGGATGCGTCTCGAGCATGGAACGTGGCAAGGCGTTTGCGCTCTGGCAACGTGGGAATCAACACCATGCAGCGCAACAACGAGGCTCCATTCGGCGGGTTTAAGCAATCCGGAGTCGGCCGCGATGGTGGCAGATTTGGTATGCATGCGTACTCCGAATTGCAGTCAATTGTCTGGCCAGGCTGACATGGGGCATCTGAGCGGGGGGCTAGGGTCAGCACCATGAAGGCACTTGTATGGGATGGCACAGAAGCAAAAGTTGAAACCGATGTGAAGGTCCGTGACCTGCGCGCCGGTGAGGTTCGGGTTCGTATCGATGCCGCTGGACTGTGTCATAGCGACGTATCGGTGCTCAATGGAACCATCATGTTTCCGCCACCCGTGGTCCTTGGCCACGAGGGTGCCGGCGAAGTCATCCAGGTTGCGCCTGACGTGACCAACGTTGCAGTCGGCGACCATGTGGTGCTGTCAACCCTTGGTAATTGCGGACAGTGTGGTAGCTGCGACCGGGGTAAGCCAACGTTTTGTCGGCAGTCTCTCGGCAAGCTGTCTCGGCCCTTCACTAGGGGACAAGACGAGGACACCAAGAAACTGTTCCAGTTCGCCAATCTTGGCGTGTTCTGCGAAGAGACCGTGGTGAAGGCAACACAGGCGGTCAAGATTCCCGACGAGGTGCCGCTGACCTCGGCCTCGTTGATTGGCTGTGGAGTGCTGACTGGGGTCGGTGCCGTATTCAACCGCGCCAAAGTCGCTCACGGCGAGTCAGTTGTGGTGATTGGAGTCGGCGGGATCGGACTCAACGCCATTCAAGGAGCAGCGCTCTCTGATGCACTTCCGATCATCGCTGTAGATACCAACCCTGGCAAGGAAGCCTTTGCGAAAGCCTTTGGTGCCACGCATTTCATTTGCCCTGATGGCCCTGATTTCGATCTGGTTGAAGCAGTCAAAGAGATCTGCCCAAATGGTGTGGATTATGTATTCGAATGCGTTGGTTCAACGGCGCTCATCCGCACCTCGACTGACCTGTTGGACTGGGGTGGAACTCTGGTGATGTTGGGGGTTCCCAAGATGGGTTCTGAGGCCAACTTTGTTGTCAACACCATGTACAACGACAAGACAATCATGGGTTGTAGATATGGATCTGCAAGACCGCAGTACGACATTCCCCTGATGGTCAAGTTGTACCAAGCGGGCCGACTCAAGCTCGATGAACTGGTTTCTGCCACCTACCCAATTGAGGATTTCCAATTGGCCCTTGATGAACTCCACGAGGGCAAACTCGCTCGCGGTGTCTTGACGCTGGCCTGATTGCGCCTCTGATGCCGCTTCCTGGAGATCTGAGCGAACTAGCTGCCCGAGTCTCTAATTGGGGGCGTTGGGGTGAAGATGATGAACTGGGCTGCGGGAATCTGCTCACCGAGGTAGCCGCTCAGCGCGGTGCGGCTTCGGTGCGCTCAGGTAAGCGGGTATCGCTCGCAGTGGATCTGCGCGCCGATGGCATTCAAGTTGGTCAACCCGCTAGAAGGTTCAACCCGATACTCACTACAACTTCGCTGAACGAGCGCGATCAATTCGCTCCGGGCATTTGGGAGGGCACTGATGACTTGCTCATCATGTCAACCTGCGCGGGCACCCATATGGATGCGCTGTGTCATATCTCGTATGACGATCTTCTCTACAACAATTTTCCTAACTCGGTGATCACTGCTTCTGCGGGGGCCACCAAGTTGGGAGCAGAAAAGCTGCCCCAGATTGTGACTCGCGGGGTGTTGTTAGACATTCCGTTCGTCAAGGGGGTCGCTGGTCTAGATGAGATCCACCCGGGGTACGCGATTACTGGCGATGACCTTGATGAGGCGGCTGAAGCAGCTGGCATCACGATTCAGCCAGGAGACGTAGTGTGCGTTCGCACGGCCGAGATGCGGCATTACCGAGCGGGTGATCGGCAGCGGTATGCCGTCGGAAAAGACTTTCACTTACCGGGGCTCTCGGTGCAGTCAATTGAATGGATGCATCGAAACGATGTAGCGGGTGCATTTACCGATAACTATGCCTATGAGGCCCTCCCGCCGAGCTTGGCTGACTGGTCTGACTGCTTGTCGGTTCACATGATCCAGCTTCGAGATATGGGTCTGCTGCAGGGTCAAAACTGGGATTTTGAGGACCTCGCCGTGGCCTGCGCAGATGCCGAGCAATGGAGTTTTCTGCTGCTTGCTGCTCCAGAACCTCTTGTGGGTGCTGCCTCTACACCTGTTGTCCCCGTTGCCGTTTTGTGAACTCGATCAGGTGTGAAGCCGGAGGCGAACGCACACGCAGCACTGCTAGCAATTGCAGCAAGTTCAGACTCTCTATGATGGCAAGTCCTGCAGTCGTATACAGAGCAGTCGTATACAGAGCAGTCGTATAAGTAAGGGAAACACAGATGTTGCACGGGCGAACCCTTTGGAAACTGATGGAGCAGCGGGTGAATGCAACCCCGGATGCACTGATGATGGTGGACGAAGATATGCGGACGCTGACGTTCGCTGAGTTCTGGACCGAGGCGGAACGCGCTGCGGCCGGTCTGCATTCCGCAGGAGTCCGTGCAGGTCACGTGGTCTCTTGGCAGTTGCCGACTTGGATTGAATCCCTCGTCCTCGCAGCGGCGCTGAGTCGTCTTGGTGCAATCCAAAATCCAATCTCGCCGGATTGTAGGGATTCGGAACTTGCGTACATGACTTCGCAGGTGCAGGCTCAACTACTCGTGGTCCCCTCGATGTGGAATGGTTTCGACTACGAACAGATGGCAACCGAACTCGCTCAGACCAATGGCTCACTGCGTCTGCTGATTGCTCATGGGGCGCTGCCGCAGGGCGATCCTGCAGTGCTCGAACCGCTAGCTGAGGTCTCTGTGGAAGACCTGCCTGATCCGAGTTGGATCTTCTTTACTGAGGGGACCGAAGGTCAGAGCAAAGGGGTCATCCACAGTGACTTGTCTCTGATTGCCGCAGCACGAGCCGTATCGCTGCGCTTTGGTTTGATTGGCAGAGATCGCAATGCTCTGGTCGGAGAGGTTTCGCAGATCAGCGGAATGCTCTGGCTGTTTGCGAGCCTGCTGTCAGGCTGTTCCAATATTTTGGTCGACTCCTTTCACCCACAGGAGTCCATTGAGGTGCTCGCACGGGAGAACGTCACGCTTGCTGGGTCTGGTTCGAAGTTTCATCAGGCCTACGTTGACGCTCAGCGATCAGTCTTGCATCCTATTTTTGGCGACGTTCGGGCCTTCATCGGCTGGGATTCGCAGAAGACAGCTGATCTAGTTGAAGAGGTGCGCGCCTTGTTTGATGTGCCGGTGCTCGGCGGCTACGGATTAGTAGAAGCGCCCATGCTGACGCTCGCTGACCTGAGTGATTCCCCTAGCGAGCTTGCCTGCACCGATGGAAAGCCCGCAACTGGGGTCGAGGTTCGTTTATTTCGAGCCGACAACACCATGGTGGCCGATGAGTCTGAAGGGGAGCTGCGAGTTCGCGCTCCGCAGATGATGCTGGGCTATGTCGATAGCACTCATGCGGCCGCCGCATTTGATTCCGATGGCTTCTTGCGGACGGGGGATGTGGGCTGCATGGATGATCGCGGCAACCTGCGCATTACGGGTAGACAAGTGCGTACCGAAATCAACTCTTCGCTGACCTAGTCCCGGAAGCATTTTCTGCCTGAAGCTCCGCGCCTTAGCTGAGGCTGCCAACTACATTTCGGTCTGTTGCGTGAATGTTTTGCGTGGCGTGTTGACGATCGAATCTGTCACTGAAGAGGAGACATATGTTGGCAAAAAAGCTTGGTGCTGAGTTTCTTGGCACGTTCCTACTCGTACTCGGAGGTTGCGGTTCCGCAATTTTCGCCGCTCGGGCACTCGCCCCAACCACCGGCAAGGTCGGCATCGGCGGCGTAGACATTGGTGTGACCACGGTGACTGACTTTGGCATTGGCTACCTCGGTGTGAGCTTTGCCTTCGGCCTGACCGTCTTGTGTGGCGCCTATGCCTTTGGCCACGTTTCTGGTGGCCACTTCAACCCGGCAGTCTCCTTTGGGCTTGCCACAGCAAAGCGCTTTGAATGGAAAGACGTTCCCGCCTACGTCATCGTGCAGTGCCTCGGTGCCATTGCTGCGGTAGCAGTCTTGTGGTCAATCCAGACATCTAAGCCAGGTGGGTTCAAGATCGACCAAGGTTCGTTTGCCTCGAATGCTTATGGTCAGCAGAACGGTCGCATCTTTTACAACCTTGCAGGTGCTGCAATTGCAGAAGTTGTCCTTACTGCATTGTTCATCATCGTGATTCTTGGTGTCACCACCAAGGCAGCATCAAAGGCTCAGGCAGCTATTGGCATCGGCCTGATGCTGACGCTGATCCACCTGATTAGCATTCCTATCACCAACACCAGCGTCAACCCCGCTCGCTCGCTCGGCCCAGCCCTATTCGAGGGTGGAACCGCTCTTGGACAACTCTGGCTGTTCATTGTGGCCCCCATTGCTGGCGGTGTGATTGGTGCTTTGATCTGGAAGCTCGCAACCGGTGGCGACGAAGCGCAGACCGGTGAGTCTGAGGCCGAGGGCGTCGAACTCGCTTAGCATTTTCGTGAATAACCCAGGTGCCCTCTAAGATCTGTCTTCCCGCCAGATCTCAGAGGGCACCGTTTCGGGTGCTCAGCCTCTGACGGGTGTTGGACCGTACGGAGGAAAGAACTCATGGGTATGTTGGACGGCAAAGTTGCCATCGTTACTGGAGCGGGTCACGGCATCGGCCGAGGCCATGCGCTCGAACTCGCCAAGCACGGCGCAAAGGTCGTCATCAATGATCTTGGTGGATCTGTCAAGGGTGAAGGCGTTGGTCGCGACGCAGACCTGACTGTCGAGATCATCAAAGCTCGCGGTGGCGAGGCCGTTGCGAACTATGGCGATGTCTCTGACTATGAGGCCTCGGGAGAGATGATTGCCCAGGCTGTTAACGAGTTCGGTCGCCTAGACATTCTCGTCAACAACGCCGGAATCGTCCGCGACGGATCGATCTTCAACATGACTCCCGAAGATTTTGACGCCGTCATCAAGGTGCACCTTCGCGGTACGTGGGCACCTTGCAAGCACGCTGCTGTTCATTGGCGCAACGTCAACAAAGAGACGGGTGCAAAAGTCAACGGCCGTATCATCAACACCGTCTCAGGTGCTGGTCTGACCGGCAACTTTGGCCAGACCAATTACGCCCCGGCTAAAGCGGCAATCGCCAGCCTGACCCAGACCCTGAGCTTGGAACTGTACAAAATGGGCGTGACTGTCAATGCAGTCGGCCCTGCAGCTGCAACGCGAATCACAGGAACCATGCCGAATGCCCCAGCGGTTATCGAAGCCGATGAGGTACCCGAGGATGAGTGGAACCGGATGGACCCATCGGTGTCCTCACCACTCGTTGCCTGGCTTGCTTCGGACGAGGCTGATCATGTGACCGGACAGATCATTCGTGCCGTGGCAGAGAACATCATTCTCATGAAGGGCTGGGCTGACGGTCCAACGATCAACAACAATTCCAAGCGTTGGGATGCCACAAAGCTTGGACAACAGCTCGCCACCGATGTGTTCTTCACGAGAACTCCAGGCCTGCGTTACTAGATCAAGCGAGCCATGCAACGGCCCCGTAAAGTCAAGGTGATCTGAACGGGAGTCGTTGTGGCACGAGCCGATGAATCTGAGCCAAAAAAGCGGAGGTCTACGTCGACCTCCGAGTTTGGCGTTGGTAAGCGCGAGGGCCACGACTCGACTGATTTTTATGCAAGGTTTGCTGCACCGCAGGTCTCGGATGAGGATCAGGTTTCAGATGACGATTCGCTCCGCGCTATCGACCAGATTTTTGTTGGTTCCGCAGTCAAGATGTCCCAGGTTGCGGACGGTTCAGTTGCCCTCGTAGTCACCTCGCCGCCGTACTTTGCCGGCAAGGCCTATGAGACCGAACTGCAAGCTGACCATGTTCCCGCGACCTATCTGGAGTATCTGCAGATGCTCCGAGAAGTCTTTGCTGAATGTGTTCGCACGCTCGAACCGGGCGGGCGCATAGCTGTCAATGTGGCCAACCTGGGAAGGCGACCCTACCGGTCTTTGTCCGGTGATATCACCGCTATTTTGCAAGACGACTTGCGACTCCTTCTTCGTGGTGAGGTCGTTTGGGTGAAGCAGCGTGGTGCTTCCGGTTCGTGTGCTTGGGGCAGCTTTCAGCGAGCAACGAATCCGGTCCTTCGAGATCTAACAGAGCGAGTGATCATTGCCTCGAAGGGCCGCTTTGATCGTCCGCTGTCGGCCGAGGTACGCAAGGGTCGAGGGTTGCCGTATGAATCCACGATGTATCGAGATGAGTTCATGGATGCCACCTTGGACATGTGGGAGATCCCACCCGAGTCAGCAAAGCGCGTGGGCCATCCGGCACCGTTCCCTGTTGCGTTACCGGAGCGTCTCATCAATTTATATTCCTATAAGGGGGATCTGATCCTCGACCCCTTTATGGGTTCTGGAACGACTGCTATTGCGGCACTGCAAACACAGCGCCACTACGTCGGATACGACACCGATTCGGGGTATGTCCGCCAAGCTCGAGAGCGGATTTCCACAGCCCAGATGGTCGAGCCGCTCCAAGACAGTGGCCCGCAGATTCCATCATCAGCGGATACTCAGCACGATGAGTTTGAGCAGGCCCGTCGCCAAGGTCTAGCGGCAAAAGAAGTAGCAAGGCGCATGTTGGTTCAGGCCGGGTTCGAACAGTTCGGTCCCATCCTCGAAGGAGTCAAGGTAGCAGGAGTCGAGTTCAGCTACTCGGTGATGGATGCCGCTGGGAACCGCCTCCTAGTTGATTTTTCTGGTGCGTTTAGTGCCGCTCGGCCAGGATTGAAGCGCGGTGAGACACTCTTTCGGGCGTTGGGTAAAGCTTCCGCCGTGTCGTTACTGCTTGCTGATCAGGCCGGGGAAGAACGGCTCACGCAGGTACTCCTGATGAGCACCGATGCTCCCGGCAGGAAGTCAGCGCTCGGGCGGGCGATTACTGCTGCAGCAGACCCAGTGAACGGAACCATTACCGAGGTTGCTCTGCTTGATGAGCCCGGCCTGCAGACCCTGTGTCAGCTAGCTCTTGGGTTGCGCCCCGGATCTGCTGGCTGGGATGGAAGCGAATGGACGGTTTCGTATGGATGACGACATCCTCGCTGACCGCAGCGTTGGAGGACTGTCTGGTGCGAAACGTCTTTCCCAGAGCTACCGGCAGCTTCCGGCTAACCCCGATCTGATGCTGGTGCATCGCTCGACTCAGCTGCGGGGCAGACTGCTCAAGTTCACGGACCAACTCGTGGTGATTCAAGACCGCTCGGGTGGACGGCACACCTTTGAGAATCACCCAGGATCCTTCGCCCATAACGGAGAGACCGTCACGCTCGTGCGGCCCGGGCGTGGCCCAGCAGAGTCAGAGCCTGCCACGCGGCGCTCGGCGGCTGGGGGAGTGGTTGCTGCTGAGCAGGTGGCGCGAGTTGCTCAGGCTTCTCGGCTCTGGGTAGAAGGAGATCACGATGCGCGCTTTCTTGAACGTGTCTGGGGTGACGAACTGCGAGAACTTGGCATTGTGGTTGAACCTATGCACGGAATCGACGATCTCGTCGCAGCAGTGGCAGCGTTTGCGCCCCGAGCAGATGCCCGGCTGGCAATTCTTGTTGATCACTTAGTGCCGGGCTCGAAAGAGACCCGTATTACTCAACAGATTCGTGACCCCAACGTGTTGATTCTGGGTCACCCCTATGTGGACATCTGGCAATGTGTGCGCCCTCGCTCCCTAGGAATCGACTCTTGGCCAGAGGTCCCAAAGGGAGAAGAGTTTAAAGCGGGGATCTGCAAGCGATTGGGTTGGGGATCAACGACTGAGGGGTGGAAGCGGGTGCTGTCGGCAGTGAACACATTTGCCGACTTGGAACCCGAGTTGGTAGGCGCAGTAGAACAGGCGCTCGATATGCTCGCACCCCCACTAGAGGACTCCCCATGACTCGCACAATCGCTGATGCCCTTGAAGAACGGCTCCGGTCGTTGGGTGTGCAACGTGTCTATGGCCAGCCGCTAGCCAATCTTCAGCAGGTACCGGTAAGTAATCCGGACTTGGCAGTGTTGTTGGCCGATGCTGACGGTCGGCTCGGCCATCACGACGGCAGCGGCCGCCTAGGTGCAGCGCTACTGGATGGGCCGATCCTTCATCTCTCTTCAAGTCCCGGAGGCCTAGCCCCGCTTCAGAGAGTCAGCAGCGCAGTTGAGTTACTCGATGCGCTAGTTGACCCTCCTGGGATGCTCCTGCCCGGGACACTGGCACTGCATCTTGATCTAGATCTGAACGAGCTAGTTCCAACAGACCTTGCACCTACTCGGCAGGTGGAGCGAGTTCCTGTGCTGACGCTCGACCCTTCCTTAGCTGCCCTCAACATGTTGATCCTGGTGGGCCCCGGAGTAATCCGTGCCAATGCCCTTGATGGGGTCCGCGACTTTGCGAGGAGCGCTGGCTGCGGGATCGTGACGAGTTGGGGAGCAAAGGGTGTGGAACGGTGGGATAGTCCCTTCCACTTTGGAACCTTTGGTTTGCAGCAACGCGATGCCGAGTGCACGGGTATCGATCAGGCAGAGATCCTCATATTGAGTGGTATCGACCCCGCGGAGACTCCGCCGCAGTTGCTCGATGGCTTTGTTACACAAGAGGTCCCACCTGGCCAACTTCATGCTCTGACAACGGCCTGGCCGCCAAGCAGATCACTACCGCAACGCCCCGGCGCCTATGAACTACTGCGATCCGTGATTACTCCGCTCTATGAGTCTGAGGTAGTTCCGCTCACGCCTCCCCGTGCCGCACTACACATGGCCGGCCTGTTACCCGAGGGTGGCACAGTTGTTGCAGACCCTGGTGCGGCCGGGTTCTGGCTGGCCCGCAGCTTTCCTACCTCGTTTCCCGGAAACATCTGCATTCCGGCCAGTTTCACCCCGGGGTTTGCCGCCGCAGCTGCATTGGTCTGCAGCCTTGAGGCTCGCCCCTACTTTGCTGTGAGCGATCAGATCGGCGGAATAGACGGACTCGATGATGTCACCGCAGAGTTGCTCGAATTGGCCGAAGAACTCAACCAGCCAGTTTCCCTGCAACTGTGGGGCCCAGAGGGAACCCTGTCGAACTCCGCTGCGCACATTGAGGTTCTTCAGGCCCAACTCGCCGCTGAACATGTGCGAATCGACGAGGTGCCCGTCAACCTTGACGCCATCGAAGACATCGAGCGAGTAGCCGGTGAGTTGATTGCTTGGCCGATTGAGAGCCTGTCGTGAACTGCTTCTCGTATGATCGTTGCCGAGTCGCAATGGGGTGGGGGAAAAGGTGTCATCAGACGCAACAACTTTGACGCAGTCGCAGAATGCGCGGCTAACGCGCATGCTCGCGGTCACTGCACAGCTAGCCCTCGAAGGTGGGTGGGATGCCGTGCAGATGCGAGAGGTAGCGCAGCGAGCAGAGGTGGCCTTGGGAACCTTGTACCGGTACTTCCCATCAAAGGAGTATCTGCTGGTCTCGGTGATGATTGCAGATATTGAGGGTCTTGCTGATCGCTTAGCAGTACGTCCGGCAGAGGGAACTGATCCGGTACAGCGGGTGATTGATGTGCTTCGTCGATCGAATCGAGCACTGCAACGCCAACCACAAATAACCATCGCAATGATTCGTGCATTGGTATCTGGCAACCAAGAGATCGCACCGGCCGTTGCAGAGACTCGGGTTCTGATGCGTCGAATTATTAGTGATGCTTTGGGCCCAGAGGGAATGGCAAACGGCGAGGACCCTGAGCGGGAACTGATGAGGATCGACCTGCTGAGCGATGTGTGGCTTGCTGCCCTCGTCAGCTGGATTTCTGGGGTAGAGCCCGATACCTCGGTGATGCCAAAGCTAGAGCGGGCCAGTCAGTTGCTCCTGACCTAGTGCACTTAGTTCACTAATTTGAGCTGTTGAAAGCCGCCATCTGCAGAGACTCCAAGGCCGATGCCTGCTCCAACGCTTGCCCCAAAAATGCCGGTATGTTCGCTCACTGCAAACTCCGCTGATCGGCTCAGGGATTCGCCAACCGGAAGTTCAAGCTCGGAGAGTGTGTGCATCGCTGCGTCAACATCTCCCTGTCGAAGCTGATCCACTGCAGCTCTCACGTGCTCAACACAACGAATGGTGCCAGGTTCGGACAAGTCCAGGTTGCTCAGGCTGCGTAGCTCCCGATGACCGTCGGTGCTCGTCGTGCTCACAATGACATCAGCACTATGAAGGGCCTGGTCTGGAATCTCGATTCGCAGGCGAGACAACCGAATTTCGGTGCCACCGTCGCCGACAGAAGCCAAGCGAAAACGTTGGAGTAACTGGGCCGATAGGAGCGAGGCTGTCGTGCCTTCGAGTTCAAGAACCTGTGCATGCTCGCTGCGGCCGAACCTAAAACTTCCGCCGCCCCGAAGTACCCCCTGTGCCCCCAGAGAGGCCGCTAGAGAGGCTGTTCCCTGCGCAGTCAGGCTGAGTTCAGTGAGTTCCTCTGTCCGTGCGCGCAGACCTAGGCCCGGAAGCCTGATGTTTGCGGCGACTGTTCGTCGAATCGCTGCTTGGGCTTCGATCAGAGCCAGCGTGGGGAGAAGGTCTTTTTCCGTTGTGGAGAATTCGCGGCGAGTGACCTGAGCTACTGCAACCTGAGCGCGCAGGCTTGCCCCGAGTGCAGCACCTGAGGATCCAATCCAGACAGAGGTACCCGAGGTTGCTGCTAGGCCTGCCTGGTTACGCTCAGTACTTGTAACAGTTACGCGCTCATGCTCAAAGTGTTGAATAGACAGATTGTGCGTAATGCCAACTACGAGTACTCCGGCTGTGATTTGGGTGCCGGAGAGCACCCGCAGTTCAGATGTTGGAAACGGAGCTGGCTTACGCAAATCCGAGGTCTGTGCAACCTTGCCTGCCTGTGACGAGGCAACTTCTTGCTGTTCGGCCTGCTGCTTCAGGTGCGTTGAGCCCAGAGAACAGGCCTTGGCAATTGCTCGAAGCTGGGGCTGCTGGGTTCGCTGCCAATCTCGGAGAAACTCATCTGCATAGCGGCCGCGCCAACTGCTCTGGCGTACCCGGCGATCAAGTGAGGTAGCGCTGAGTTCAGCTTGATCCGCAAGGCGTGTCAGGGTGACGCCAAGGTGTCGCAGTGCAACAGGGTCAGCGCCGATTCGTGACATAGCCACGCAGGTTAGAAGGCGGGATCCTGAGCGTCAGCGGGGAGATCAGCCCCCAAGAACGCCTATCGCACTGCTGCGGAGGGACTGATCACGCCCCACCCAAAGCTTGAATCCCAGCCCGCGCTACCCGAATCTGTGGCTGTATTCTCGATACGGGATCGGATCTGAGTAGCTGATTCTGAGGGATGCGCTGCGCGGGCAAGTGCGGCTAGGGCAGCGACATGAGGAGCCGCCATCGATGTTCCGGACATGTAGCCGTATCGGTTGGAAGTGAGAGTGGACAGGATCGAACTTCCCGGAGCCGCAACGTCGATGTAGCTAGCTTGAGTGGAGAAGGGCGATAGAGCGCCGGTGTCCGTAATCGATGCTGTAGCAATGGGCCAGTCATAGGCAGCGGGCCAACTGCTCGGATTGCCCTTGAGTCCTTCATTGCCGCCCGATGCAATAAAGACCACGTCATGAGCTTGTGCGTAGTTGATGGCCTGCAACAGTGCCGAAGAACCCGAGCTTCCGCCGATCGAGGCATTGATCACCCTCGCCCCGTTATCAA
This sequence comes from Actinobacteria bacterium IMCC26207, assembly GCA_001025035.1. Taxonomy (GTDB): domain Bacteria; phylum Actinomycetota; class Acidimicrobiia; order Acidimicrobiales; family Microtrichaceae; genus IMCC26207. The sequence continues at coordinate 360,621 of LCZK01000009.1, read as the reverse complement.
CCGCCCAGACAATTGCCTGAGCAACTCCACTAGTCGTTCCTTCTCCGAGTGCAGCCGAAAGGGCCTTGGCGTTCAGCAGGGTAACTCCTGGTGCCGCCCCGACTATTCCCTGAGAGTTATTCGGGGTGGCTGCGATGATTCCCGCCACATGAGTTGCGTGGTTTCCGTAGGAACTGATGCCCTCGCCAGTCCAGTCGGCCGAAGCTGCCACCTTGCCGGATAGGTCCGGGTGATCGAGCGCAATACCGCTGTCCACCACGCCAACGCAGACTCCGCTGCCGCTACTAGTGGACCAGGTGCTTTCAAAGTCCAGTTGGGTGAGCGACCACTGCGAGGCTCGATACGGATCATTGGTGACTGCTGAACCCACTGCGTGCAGCTCAGATTCGGGCTCAACGGAAACAACCTGCTGGCCTTTGGCGACACTATCTGTAGAGATGGCCTCGACTTCATGGCGAGCTTGGTCAACGTTCGCAGCGAGGATCGATTGGATCTCGGGTCGGCCCGCTGGATCGAGCGAGGTAACGACCACCGGCACCGAACCCGGCCCACCTGGCACGGTTGGGTCGATCAGCGCATAGACAAATGCTGTACTCGCTTGTGCTGCGGCCTGTTGCGGCGTGAGTGATTCTGCAGGGGTGGGCGAGTTGGCGTGATCAGGTGATGCAGAAGCTGCAGCTACACCAAGTGGGCTGCAGGCGCCCGAAGCATCGTTCGGTCCCGGCTGAATAGCAGGCGGGCTAGTTGTCGGTGCGCTAGTCGTCGGTGCGCTGGTTGGTGGCGGGCTAGTCGGTGGTGGGCTAGTCGCTGGAGTTGCGCTGCAGGCGCTGATGGTCAGCATGGCTGTAGATACTGCGAAGGCAGCCATGTGCATACGAATTGAACGAAACTGAGCCAGAGCCATGGGTGAGTATCGGCCCGTTCAGGCCTCACCTGTAGATTCCGTGCGAAATAGGCCAGTGCAGTGCAGTGCAGTGCAGTGCAGTGCAGTGCAGTGCGGCGCACAGCGGCAGTGTTAGCTGCTCAGGCCCAGAATTTTGGCGGCGTTTCCTCGCAGGAATTTAGGCCAAACCTCATCCTTGAGTCCGATGTTGGGCATTTCAGTCATGATGCGCTCATACGTGAGCCCAGCGGGGAAGTATCCGGCGTAGAGCACCTTGTCCGCACCGCGAGTGTTCGCATAGTCAATGATGGCCTTGGGGTAATGCTTGGGCGCAAAGGCAGAGGTGGAATAGTACAAATTTGGCCACTTCAACATCAGCTTGACTGCGAGGTCAGTCCACGGATCAGCCCCGTGACGCATCACCACGGTCAGTTCAGGAAAGAACCAGCAAATCTCGTCTAGGTACTCCACGCGTTGTGGCCCAAGAGGGACTCGAGGCCCGGGCACCCCAGCAGTCAAAAAGATTGGCAGGCCAAGTTCGGCACAGGTGGCATACACGGGGTAGTAGGCCGCTGCATTGATTGCAGTTTCGCAGCCCGAGGGAAAGCTTGAAACGGCAACGATGCCGAACTCATCGTGGTATTTACGGATCTTTCTGACGGCATCCATGCCCTGTCTGGGATCGACATCTACTAGGCCTAAGAAGCGGTCGGGGTGAGCAGTGATTGCTCGACGAGGCTCATCTCGCGTCTCGTTTCCTACGTTAATCAAACCTTGCGCAACTCCGTATCGATCCATGTTGTCCAAGGTGACCGCCACAGCGTCCACCCCTTCTTCAATTTCGCCGGGGATGTCTTTGAACATGTACTGCGCTGGCATCTTGAAGTCTTCTTTTGACTCAGCGTCGCGCAGTGAGGGTGCCAAGAACTTGTATACCTCTCGTCTGTCTGTGCTTGGAAAGCCGATCATGGTGTCGATGATTGCAATGTCGCTGGGCATGGCCATGGGTTGCACTCTAGATCGACTGAGTAGAACGCGTTCCAGTTCCGGACCGGTCCGGGGCGTCTGTGTAGTTAGTCGCCGAGATATTTGCTGCTGAGGTCTGCCGCGAAACCGTCCTCTCGCTGCTTCAGGAACTCAAGGTCTATTGGCGTAATGATTTCCGATCCCGAGGGAAAAACCATGCCATACCCCTGAGGTTGAAACATCGGTCCAACTACTTGCAAGGCATCGTTGCCACTACTTGCGACGTAGCTGCGCAGGATTGGAGAGTCAAAGACAAAGGCAGCGGCTTTGCCCGACTCGACGGCCTGAAATGCCTCTTTGGTTGAGCCCACTGCTAGGGCTTGGATACTCAAGCCTTCAAGAAACTGCACCGAGGTGGTATCCGCTACGGTCACAACCCTCTTCCCGTTCAGATCTCCCAAGTTGTTGACATCAGATTCCAGACGGGTGACCGTCAGCGTAGAGGTGATGATTGCGGTGAACTGAGCCACCAGAACCAATCCCAGCAGCATCCAGCACATCGCAACGAGACGTCCCGCTTTTGTTTTTACGCTCGTATCCCCGTAGCCCACGGTAGACATTGTGACGATTGCCCACCAGGTCCCCTCCCACACACCTGACAGGTAACTGCGCGGAAAGTCCTCATTGCGGCGCCGCTCGATGAGCCACACCACGTGTCCAACGATGATCAGCAGGGCAATTACTCCGAGCATCAGAAACAACACAGTCGAGGAGAACAACTTGGCAATTAGGGACCAGGCACTTCCGCTCGATCGTTTGGTCAGGATCTGCAAGCCCGAGTCGAACATCGCAATGCTGAAGTCGAACTCTTCCTCGCGGGCTGCTGTTATGGAAATTGCCCCGAGAGCTGCATCGGCTTTTCCCGAGCGCACTGCCTCAAGCTGTTCTGCCACGGAAGCTTTTTCTTGGTACTCGTAGGGGATCTTCAAGGCGTCCGCTGCTTCCTCCCACATTTCGATGCTGTAGCCAGACCAACCGCGTGGGGTCGGAAATGCAAAGGGTTCAATGTTGCGAACTGCGATGTCGAGAACTCCGTCAGGACCAGTCGCTTCAGCGAGTACAGCCGGATCTAACTGCAAGGTTCGGGCGTCTTGGCTTTTCGTTTGCCTGCTTGCACCCGCCGGGCTGGCCTGTGAAGTGGATGCGAGAACACCAAAGAGAAGAACTATCAGGAGTGCTCCGAACCGGGGCCGCCTTGTTGATCGCGTTGTATCTGACATCATCGGACCTCGCTGCACGGCAAAATAATCTCACAGTTGACTACTCGTAGGCGAAGTAGGCCAGTGTCAGCGATACTGAGCTATGGCCGAATCTTGGTGGAAGCAGCTTCGCACAAGCCTTCGGGCCTCTGCTGTGGGTCGAGTCGCGGGTTTGCCAACCTCAAGTAACCGGGCATCCTCGTTTCATCTCAGCTGGCAGTTGCCCTCGGAGGAGGATTCGGCCGGCAGCGCCGCACCCATCACCGCAGTAGCTGTCACGCTCGAGATCCTTGAGCCGCCGAGCGTGGAGCGCCTGTATTTCTGGGCACTGCAGGCAGATTTCGCAGATGAGAACGGACGCCATGGTGGTGGGGCGCATCTTGGTTTGCAATGGCATCCCGGTCATCCTGGATCAACGGCGGTGAACTGGGGTGGGTATGACCATCGCGGGATGGTGTTATCGGGGTCCGAGTCTGCGTTGCCCTCAAAGATGGCGAATCCGCATACCCGAGACTTTGTCTGGCAACCCAGAGTTCCGTATCGCCTACGCATTGAGAGAGTTGCACTCGGGGATCAAACTGCTTGGCGGGGAACGGTGACCAATCTTTCGAGTTCTGTCAGCACCGTGATTCGAGATCTGCACCCAGCCGGTGATCACATCTCGGGAGTCACCATGTGGTCTGAAGTCTTCGCCCGCTGTGATGACCCCTCTGTTGCCATCCGATGGTCAGATGCAGAAGCGTTGCTCGACACGGGCAATCAGGTCCTGCCAAGCGGATTCAGAGTCAACTATCAGTCGCATCAAGATGGCGGCTGCGCAAACAGTGACTCCTCTTGCGATGAGGTGGGGATTGTTCAGCGAACCAACGTGCAGCGAGACACGCTGCAGGGACAGGTCATGTAGCGCTGACGCGACTACCTTGTCTGGCCATATGGGCGATTCATCAACAACTGCATCAGAGGCCTCGCTGAGCTACAACTTGGCCGACTTGTTCGAGGCCGTCTCGGATCGTGTAGCTGAGCGTGAAGCGATCGTCTGCGGCTCTCGCAGGTTGACCTACGGGCAACTCGAGGAGCGGGCCAACCGCATGGCGAATCACCTCTTGTCCAAGGGCGTGCAGCCTGGGGAATTTGTGGGTTGCTATCTGACTAACTGCACGGAGTATCTCGAGGTACTTCTGGCTTGTTTCAAGATTCGTGCAATCCCCGTCAACATCAATTACCGCTACGTCACTGAAGAATTGCGTTACCTGTTGATCGACTCTGGGCTTGTTGTCTTGGTCTGTAATGAGGAGTTTGTGGATCGGGTCAGGAGCGTCGCAGCGGAGGTGCCTGCTCTGCGCCACTGCATTGTTGTTAGCCCGATTGTCGTTAGCCCGATCGTCGTTAGCCCGATCGTCGTTAGCCCGATTGTCGTTAGTCCGATTGTTGAACAACCCGGCCTCGAGATGCTCCCCGATCCCATCCGCTATGACGAGGCGCTAGCTGCAGCCTCGGCTGATCGCCCGCTCGTACTAGGCCGAGGCGATGACGATCTGTACTTGCTCTATACGGGTGGAACTACCGGAATGCCCAAAGGTGTTATCTGGCGTCAAGCGGACGCGTTTTTTGGGTGCATCGGTGGTGGTGACCCGATGAGGATGTCAGGGCCGGTGTCCTCGCCCGAAGAACTTCTTGAGCGAATCATTGACTTTGATTTTGTGTTCTATGCCTTAGCCCCCCTGATGCATGCCGCAGCGCAGTGGGTCTCGTTGATGTGGCTTCTCTGTGGTGCAAAGGTGATTCTGCATTCTGGTGGGTTTGAGCCAGTCGAGATCTGGAAGACCGTTGACCTCGAAAAGGTGTCGATTATGACTGTGGTTGGCGATGCCATGGCCCGGCCACTAGTTGATGCTTGGGATGAGCAAGGTCCGTTCGAGATCTCGAGCATGTATTCGCTGTCGAACGGTGGTGCACCACTTGCCCCTTCGCTTCGGGATCGCCTGCGTGAGATTGCACCGAACGCCATGTTGACCGACGGGTTTGGCTCCTCCGAGACAGGTATCCAAGGAAGTCGGCGGTTATCCCCCGGAGAGGATCCCGGCAAGGGAGTGCGCTTCGATAACGTCGAGGCAGGGACCACGGTCCTAGATGATTCTGGCCACCCCGTTGAGCCTGGATCTGGAGTTGTCGGCCGAATTGCGCACTCGGGCTATATCCCCCTGCGGTATCACAATGCACCCGAAAAAACGGCCGAGACTTTTGTTGTCATTGAAGGCACCCGCTACGTCCTGCCGGGCGATATGGCCACGGTCGAGGCGGACGGTTCCATCACGCTGCTTGGTCGAGGATCTGTGAGTATCAACACCGGCGGTGAGAAGGTCTACCCCGAAGAAGTGGAAGCTCTGTTGAAGGGGCATCCAGCGGTGTACGACGTTTTGGTGGTTGGTGTTGCGGATGAGCGCTGGGGTGAACGAGTCACTGCTGTTGTTCAACCCACGAAGGGAAGTACTCCCACGCTCGAGGAACTCGACGCTCACTGCCGCGGCCAACTAGCGGGATACAAAATTCCACGGAGTCTGGTTTTGGTTGAGCAGGTAGTGCGCTCGCCATCTGGCAAGGCCGATTACCGGTGGGCAAAATCAACCGCCGCCGCAAGTCTGGGCTAGTGAGTCAGTCTGGGCTAGTGAGCCAGGCTTAGCGAGTAGCTCCCTTTTCGCTTCGAACCGAGGTGAGCACCAGAAGCAGGACGCTCACTATCAAGACGATGGTTGCCAAGACATTGACCTGCGGTGGGAAGGACACGCGGAAGGCGTTATTGACTTGAATGGGGAAGGTGGTGAACTCGCCCTTGGTGAAGTCCGTCACGATGTAGTCGTCAAGTGACAGGGCAAAGCTGAGCAGGGCAGCGGCAACAATCCCGGGCAAGATAAGCGGAAAGGTAATTTTGCGAAAGCTACGCCAAGGCGATGCCCCAAGGTCCATGGCGGCATCTTCTAGGGTCCAGTCAAAACCTCTCACCCGTGCCTTGACCGTCAGCGCAACAAAGCTGACGCAGAACATCACGTGAGCAATGACCACGGTTGAGAAGCCAAAGACCACGTTGCGTCCTAAGAAGAGTTGGTAGAGCGAAGCTCCCAACACAATCTCTGGTGTAGTGAGCGGAAGCACCAGAAAAATCTCGATTCCGCGAGAACCAGTAAAGCGGTAACGGGCAAGGGCGATAGCAACGAGCGAGCCCATGATGAGGGCAATGCTGATGGACAAGACCGCAACTTCAAGGCTGCGGATAAATGCGTTGGTGAGTTCTTGGTCCTTAAACGGGTCCAGCCAGTTATTGATCGTGAAGCCATCCCAACTGATGTTGTATCGACCAGCAGGGTCATTGAATGTAAAGACGATGATGTTGATGAGGGGCAGAAACAGGTACAAGTAGACCAAGCAGGCGAAGGCAGTCAGAATCCGCCGCCCCCATCGCGACCCAGCACGCTGAGATGAGGTTGATCCCTTGCGTGTCTTGCCGGGTTGTTCTAGCTCGCGACTCAAATACGGAGGGGCGACACCCTCAGACATCACCATGCGGGAACCTCCGCTCTGCACAGATTCATACTGCTAGTCCTTCGGTTCCGAGGAACTTGGAATAGATCAGAACCATGGTGGTAATAATCGCCATCAGTACTAGCGAGAGCGCCGCTGCTACGGGGTAGTCGAACTGCACCAGGAACTTGTCCTGCACCACGGTGCCGATCATGGACGTCTTCGGAGACCCCAGGTACCGGTTGTTCAGGTAATCACCTGCAGCAGGGATAAACACCAGCAGGCTGCCGGCGAACACACCCGGCATTGACAGGGGTAGCACCACCTTCTTGAAAGCCTGCCATGGTGTTCCGTAAAGATCCGCTGCTGCTTCCGTGAGGCGGAAGTCGATCTTCTCGAGACTGACGTAGATCGGAAGGATCATGAAGGACAAAAAGTTGTAGGTCAGGCCTCCAATTACGCCGGCTGGGGTGGCGAGCAGGCGAAAGTCCTGCGGAACAAACGGAATGGCATGGATGACGTTGAGTATCACTCCATCGTCTTTCAGGAGGGAGGTCCAAGCAATCGTTCGAATCAGATATGAGGTGAAGAATGGCACCACCACAAGTCCGATCAGCAGGTTCTTCCACCGGCCGCCTTGGGTTGCAATCCAGTACGCCAACGGGTAACCGATCAGAATCGCTGAAACGGTAGCGATTCCAGCGAAGAGAAAGGAGCGGGCAAATTGTGGCCCGTAGTCGGTGAAGGCAGAAGTGAAGTTCGAAAACTGCCAAGAAAACTCAGGGTTGGCAAACCTGCTGGCCTTTGATGACAGCGCAGTGCGAACCAGAATCATCACGGGCACCAGAAAGAACAGCACGAGCCACAAAATGCCTGGGCTGAGCAGGCCGTAGGGAGCCCACTTTCCTTTCCGGAGACCGCGATCGTCTGAGCTGGTATCGGCTGCCATCAGAACCTTTGATTAAGCACCTGTGATCTTGGCGAACTCAGCATCAAAGAGCGCCTCTTCTTCCTCATCAAGGTTGCCCCAAGACTGCAGAGTGGCCAAGGTGGAAGCGTCAGGGAAGATGAGTTGACTGTCAGCTAGTGCTGCGGCATCGCCGCCCATCTTGCGCAGTTCCTCTTGCACACCTTGAACGGGTGAGATGTACTGCACCTCGGCGGTGATCTTTGCTGCGTTCACTGGGTCGTAGACATAGTTCATCCACTCGGCTGCGCCTTCGACATTGCTTGCTCCAACTGGGATCTGCATGGTGTCAAACCAGAGGGTTCCTCCGGACTCAGGAATCGAGAACCCGATGTCTGGATTCGAGGCCGAGAGCTGCACCACGTCGCCAGACCAACCGATGCAGGCTGCAAAGCTTCCTTGCTCTAGGTCATCCACATAGTCATTGCCGGTGAATTGACGAATCTGCCCCGAGTCCACGCCTTCTTTCAGTTTGTCGAAGGCCGGTTGGAACTTTTCAAAAGTTGGAGTGGCCAGATCGATACCAAGTGACATCGCAATCAGGCCGATGGTGTCGCGCATTTCGAGCAGCATCCCAATCTTGCCTTTGAATGCCGGATCAAAGAGATCGTCCACAGAGTTCAGGGCACGTCCCGTTACTGACTTGTTGTATGCAATTCCTGCCATTCCCGCCTGCCATGGGAGGGAGTACTCGCCAGTGGGATCAGAGGGTGGTTTCGTCAAAGACTCGATCAGATTCGCAGAGTTAGGAATCTTGTCCAACGGCAACTTCTCTACCCATCCCAAAGTCGTCAGGCGTCCAGCCATCCAGAAAGTGAGCGCAATGATGTCTGGGCCGATGGGCTTGTCCTGCGAGAGCAGGGGTTGAATTTTGGCGAAATACTCGTTGTTATCGTTGATGCCCTCGGTGTACTTAATCTTCTGCCCCGAGGCCTCTTCGAACGAGGCGAGTGTGCCGCCCTTGCCGTACAACTCGCCCTCGGGCTTATCGATGTAGAGCGTCCAGTTATCGAACCAAAGTTCATTGTCACCAGATGATGCATCGCCGCCACTGCTGTCGCTGCTGCAGGCCGCAAGCAGCGCCGGCCCAAGTGCCAAACCGCCGAGCGCCAGACCAGAGGTACCCAAGAATTTACGGCGACTCAGATCTGCCTGGCTTGTTGGGGATGGAGTTGAAATTCTGCGCTTTGTCACGGTTCTCTCGTTTCTGTTCAGGGTTAGTTGGATTGGGTTATGCCTGCAGCTTCAGGATCTATTGCCTCGGGAACCAGGTAGGCACCCTCATAGGCCCAGGTCATATCGACTCGGGACCCAACACTCAGCCTGCCAGGGTCATCCTCCGGCCCAAGGTGTGCAACGAGGGCTGAGCCCATGTCTGTCTGCACCTCGCAGCGCACGACAGGCCCTTGGAACACCAAGCTCGTAACGGTGGTGGGAATACTGCCACCTGCCACGCCATCCACGGGGGCGAAACTTGGGACAAGTCGTTCGGGGCGAATCATCAGCGTGACGTCTGATCCGGGCTGATGGCTTCGCCCGCCGCTGGGAACCCTGAACTGCGAGCCGCTGCGGGAGTCAACCGTAACGGTGGTCCCTTCGTGACTTCGAACCGTGACTGGCAACAGGTTTGCCGTGCCAATGAAGCCGGCCACAAACGCAGTGGTGGGCTGGTGATAAATCTGAGTTGGGGTACCGATTTGATCAGTGCGGCCCTGAGTCATGACGGCAATGCGATCTGACATCGTCAGGGCTTCTTCTTGATCGTGAGTGACAAAGATGAAGGTAATGCCCACCTCGCGCTGAATTCGCTTAAGTTCAAGCTGCATTGCTTGGCGCAACTTCAGGTCAAGGGCGCCTAGTGGCTCATCAAGCAGGAGCGCCTTTGGAAGATTGACGAGCGCTCTGGCAAGTGCAATGCGTTGCTGCTGCCCACCCGAGAGTTGGTTGGGACGGCGCTTTGCATATTCTGGCAGCCGGACAATCTCGAGCAAATCAGTGACTCGCTTGGTGACTTCCGCCTCAGGAACCTTTGCATTGCGCAGGCCAAATGCAACGTTGTCGAAGACCGACATATGCGGAAACAGCGCGTAGTTCTGAAAGACAGTGTTGACGTTTCTCTTGTGAGGAGGAGTGTTAGAAACGTCGACCCCGTCAAGGAGTATCCGTCCCGCTGTGGGCTGTTCGAAGCCCGCAATCATCCGCAGCGTGGTGGTCTTTCCGCAACCCGAGGGACCAAGCATGGAGAAGAACTCACCCTCGGCAATATCAAAGTCGGCAGATTCGACAGCTGTGTACTCGCCAAACTTTTTGACCACGTTCTCCAAGCGAATGACTACATCTGCAGTGCCGGCCACAGCCGCACCGTGGCCGGGGGTCCCCTCCTCCCCGAGTAGCACTTCGTTCATTCGTGGTCTCCTCTAGAACTTTCTATTGGATCAGTAGCGAATTGTGATTTGAACAACGATGTTCTTGTTTAGTCTGAGCAGGAAGCAACAAGAACTCAAAGCTAACTTCAAGCAACTTAGAACCAATAGGGGAGTCATGGTGTCCAATTTGCAGGTACGAAACGAAAACTTAATCGGGGGTAGCTGGACAAGTTCGAGGTCTGGCCGCACGAGTGCAGTCCTCGATCCTTCAACTGGTACCGAAATCCTTAGCTCGGCAGTGTCAGATGCGCATGATGTTGACCTGGCGGTGACTGCTGCGGCAGAGGCATTTGTGTCCTGGAGCCGGACCACTCCGTTGGAGCGAGCAACTGCTCTTTTCAAATTGGCTGACTTGATCGAGGCGCGGTCAGATGACCTCATAGCGATTGAGTCGCTCAACGCTGGCAAGCCCGTCTCGGCAACAGGCGATGAAATCTCGGGTACTGCAGATTGCCTCAGGTTTTTTGCTGGAGCTGCCCGCACGATGGAGTCCCAGGCCGCAGGCGAATACATGGAGGGCTTTACCTCGATGTTGCGCAGAGAACCGGTGGGTGTCATTGCCTCAATTACCCCTTGGAACTATCCGCTGATGATGGCTGCTTGGAAGATCGGCCCTGCCCTAGCTGCTGGCTGCACGGTGGTGCTGAAACCTTCTGACCTGACTCCGATGTCTTCGCTGCTGCTAGCGGAGCTCACCCAAGAGGCGCTTCCGCCAGGCGTGTTCAATCTGGTGTGTGGAGACGGAGCTACCACTGGTGCAGCGCTCACCACTCACCCCCTTGTCGACATGATCTCGGTAACAGGCTCTGTCGGCACAGGAAAGGCCATAGCGCGAGCTGCTGCAGACTCGCTCAAGCGAGTGCACCTAGAACTCGGGGGGAAGGCACCAGTGCTGGTCTTTGATGACGCAGATCTCACCAAAGTCGCCGAGGCAATCAAGGTTGGCTCTTTTTGGAACGCCGGTCAGGATTGCACTGCAGCAGCCCGGGTCATTGTGGCCGAGGGGATTCACGATGACGCAGTTGATGCAATCGCAGAGGCAGCAGCTTCGCTCATCATTGGCCCCACTGGCGAGGAGTCCACAGAACTCGGTCCCGTCATCTCAGCAGCGCAACGCGAGCGTGTGGCTGGGTTTGTTGATCGTGCTTGTGCCGAAGGCGCAGTGGCAGTCACCGGTGGTGGCACCCGGTCTGGAGGTGGGTTCTATTTTGAGCCATCAGTACTCATTGGGGTGGATCAGCGCTCAGAGATTGTTCAGCGCGAAGTGTTTGGTCCGGTGGTGACTGTTCAGCGAGCGAGCAGCGTGGAACAAGCAATCCAGATGGCAAACGACAGTGATTATGGCCTAGCGGCTTCGGTGTTTACCTCTGATGTTGGAACTGCCATGCAGGCAAGTGCGCAGCTTCGCTTTGGCACCGTCTGGGTCAATGACCACATTCCCCTTGTTCCAGAAATGCCACATGGTGGTTTTAAACAATCCGGATATGGAAAGGATATGAGTCAATACGCCCTGGAGCATTACACCGAACTTAAGCATGTGATGGTGAAGTGGTGATGCAGCCACCTATGAAGGACCGTCACGGGTGAAGGACTATCGGAGTTTGAGTCTTTGGTTGGACTCCTGCGGGGATGACCTGACTCCGCGAGAGGCACTGCCCGGTGACGTCTCTGCCGACGTGGCAATTGTTGGTGGTGGACTGACGGGGCTGTGGGCGGCGCATTATCTCAAGTCGCAGTCACCGGACTTACGCATCCTGGTCCTCGAGGCCGAGATCTGCGGGTTTGGTGCCTCGGGCCGAAACGGGGGGTGGTGCTCTGCCCTCTTTCCGGCATCTCTCGAGCAGCTAGCAGCTATGAGTTCAAGTCCATCAGTGACAGGAAAGCGAGCAGCCGCGATTGCCCAGTATCGGGCCATGATCGAGACCGTGACAGAGGTGGAGCGTGTGGCGATGCAGCTCGGAATTGACGCAGACTTTGCGCGTGGAGGGACCTTGTCCTTGGCTACAAACCCAGCGCACATTCCGCGATTGCGTGCCGAGGTTGACAACATGCATGCCTGGGGATTCGGCAACGAGGACTTGCAGTGGCTCGAGGCCTCACAAGTTGCTCAGCGCGTCAGAGTTTCGGGATCAGAAGGGGCTGCATTCACTCCGCATTGTGCAGCAGTGCATCCGGCAAAGTTGGTTCGCGGTTTGGCCCGGTCAGTGGAATCTGCCGGCGTGCAGATCTACGAACACACCCGGGTGAAGTCAATCAGCCCACAGTCGGTTCAAACAGATCACGGCACTGTTAGCGCCGGGGTGATTCTGCAGTGCCTCGAGGGGTACACCCCTCAGATGTCGGGCCAACATAGAAAACTCCTGCCGCTCTACTCGCTCATGATTGCAACTGAGCCTTTGGCAGAAGAGATCTGGCAGCAAATCGGATTGATTCAGCGTGAGACCTTTACTGACGGCCGGCATTTGTTGATCTACGGTCAACGCACGGCAGATAACCGGTTTGCCTTTGGCGGTCGTGGCGCGCCGTATCACTTTGGGTCTGCAGTCAAGGGTAAATTTGATCAGAATTCCTCTGTGTTCTCTTCGCTCGAGAGGGTCTTGCATGAACTGTTTCCCCTCAGCCGTGGGGCGGCGGTTACGCATCGCTGGGGTGGCCCAATTGCTGTCCCTAGAGACTGGACTGCCTCGGTTCAGTTCGATCCCGAGACTGCGATGGGTAGTGCTGGCGGATACGTGGGCGATGGTTTGTCCACCACCAACCTTGCCGGACGGACGTTGGCCGACTTGGTTCTTGGAGTTGATTCCGAACTCGTGCATCTACCTTGGGTTGGACATGACTCGCCAAGATGGGAGCCTGAGCCATTTCGGTGGATGGGTGTGAATATGGGCCGGGGCCTTGCAAGTTGGGCCGACCGATCTGAGCGGATTCACCGCGTGCCAGCGCTGTTTGCCCAACGCGCCTTGGGCCTGTTTACAGGCGGGCACTAATCCATCGTGATTGCCCTAGGAATTCTGGCTAGGTTGGTAGTACGGATGGTCTTTGGAAGGGATCTAAGCGTTGTCTTCGCAATCTCTTGATGAAACAGATCGAGCCTTGATTCACCTCTTGCAGCGGGACGGTCGGCGCCCCTATACACAGCTCGCTAAAGAGGTGGGGCTATCCGAGGCTGCGGTTCGCCAGCGCGTTCAGCGCATGCTTGACAACGAGACGATGCAGATTGTTGCCGTGACAGATCCCTTGCAACTTGGGTTGAATCGCCAAGCTATGGTCCTGATCCGAGTGAATGGCGACGTGCGTGAGGTTGCCGATCAACTCGAACAGATCGAGGAAGTTGATTACCTCGTGGTGACAGCCGGATCGGTTGACCTCCTAGCAGAAGTAGTCGTCAGCGACGACGATGCGCTGTTCTCTTTGCTCAACGATAAAATCCGCCAGATCCCCGGAGTCCTGTCCACCGAGACCATCACGTACCTAGGCCTACGAAAGCAGACGTATCAGTGGGGAACGCGCTGAGCTTTGACCAAGCAGCAGCGCAGGTGCTGGCCGATCTGGCAGGCCCCGATGCAACCCTGCGCGCCGAACAGCTCGAGGCGATTCGCGAGCTCGCGATTCATCATCGCCGGGTTCTGTTGGTGCAAGCAACTGGCTGGGGCAAGTCCGCTGTGTACTGGATTGCCACGCAACTCCTTCGCAAAGAGGGTTCCGGCCCGACCTTGGTGGTCTCACCACTGCTCGCACTGATGCGCAATCAGGTGGCTGCGGCCGAGCGTGCGGGAATCCGCGCAGTCACGATCAATTCCTCAAACAGCGAAGATTGGCAGTCCATTGAGGAACTCCTCCAAGGGGATCAGGTAGACGTGCTACTGATTTCCCCCGAGCGGCTCAACAACCCACGGTTTCGATTAGATGTGCTGCCCTCGCTAGCGGCAAGTGTTGGCATGCTGGTGATCGACGAGGCGCACTGCATCTCTGATTGGGGCCACGACTTTCGGCCGGATTATCGCCGCATTGCAGACGTACTGTCAGGACTCGCCCCTGATGTTCCGGTTCTGGCGGCCACGGCCACGGCAAACAAGCGTGTAGAGGCCGACGTTGCAGCACAGATTGGTACCAACACGCTGACCCTGCGTGGTTCACTCGACAGGCCCACGCTGCATCTGAGCCTGGTGCAGATTCCAACAGCCGCCGAGCGCTTGGCGTGGATCTCTAGTTGGGTTCAAACACATGACGGGCCCGGATTCGTCTATTGCCTGACGGTGTCAGAAGCAGAACGAATGGCCGCATTTTTGGCAGGGCAGGGCTTGTCAGCTCAGGCCTATACCGGTAGCACTCCCACTGCAGAACGTGAGCAGATCGAAGCATCGCTCAATGACGGAACACTCGCATGCGTGGTTGCAACCTCGGCACTTGGCATGGGCTACGACAACCCTCGATTGGCCTACGTCATTCACCTTGGATCACCCTCCTCGCCCATTGCGTATTACCAACAAGTCGGCCGGGCCGGACGCGGACTCGTTGATGCCCACGTCCTGCTGCTACCCACGCCGACCGAGGGTGAAATCTGGGCATACTTTGATTCCACAGCCATGCCTCCACAGGCGGCAGTGGAGCAGGTACTCGCTGTGCTGAGCGCCGAGGGTGCGCTCAGCGTTGTCGAACTTGAGGGGCTGGTGAATCTGCGACGCGGGCGCATTGAGGCACTGCTCAAAGTCCTTGATGTTGAGGGTGCCGTCGAGCGTGAGGGTTCAACCTGGCGGCGCACGGCGCTGCCTTGGGAGTATGAGACTGAACGCTACGCGCAACTCGCTGCCGCTCGCCGAAGCGAACAAGATGCCATGCGGCGTTATCAGGTTTCTCCAGAGTGCCGGCTGCGATTCCTAAGAGAGCAACTCGATGACCCCGAAGCCTCAGATTGTGGTCGCTGTGACAACTGCGCTGCGCAGTCGCACTCGGGCCTGCTCAACCCAGAAGGCGCAGCAGTTCCGACCGAAACAGCCACGGCTGCCGCAGTTCAGTTTTTGAGAGATGTGACGGTTCCGATTGAGCCTCGAAAGCAGTGGCCTCGGGGCCTTGATGCGAGGCGTGGAAACATTCCACCCGGCAGTCGACCCCAAATTGGTCGGGCCTTGGCCTTTGGAACTGACCCCGGCTGGTCCGAGGTAGTCGCTCCGTTGTTTTCTGCTGCCGATGCGCCACCAAGTACCGAACTGCTGTCTGGCCTAGCCGCAGTTCTCAAGGCTTGGCCTTGGCAGCACCGCCCAACTTGGATTACCTGGGTTCCCTCACGCTCTCGGCCTGTTCTCGTTGAGGGTTTGGCTCGGGGCTTAGGGGAGCTTGGCAAGTTGACAGTTCTCAATGCAGTGCAACGGCTCAGAGTAGATGCGCCTCTCCAAGACACCATGCAGAATTCCTCAACCCAAGCAGCAAATGTGATTGAGGCGTTTTCGTTCGGCCAACCCAACGGGCAGCAGTTTCCTGCAGGGCCCTGTCTTGTACTCGATGATTCTCTGCGATCAGGTTGGACGATGACGCTGGTGGCAGAAGGCCTGCTCGCCGCCGGTGCTTCCGAGGTGCTGCCGCTAGTGCTCTGGCGTCGCCCCTAATTTGCTCCGGTAGCCTGCCGTTTCGATGATCACTGTTTCTGGGCTCACAAAATCTTTTGGCGGCCGAACCCTTTTCGAGGGCGTCACCTTCAAGCTCATGCCCGGCCGACGAGTTGCCTTGGTTGGTGGCAACGGGGTTGGCAAGACCACACTGTTGGAAATCATCGTCGGCGAGCAGCGCGCAGAGTCGGGCGAGGTGCATGTTGGCAAGGAGACTCGCATCGGGTATCTGCCGCAGGAACTCACCGAACAGGTGCATGGCTCCGTCATTGACGAGGTGCTGCGCGGGGCTGCTCATGTGACGGATTTGCAGAAGCAGCTTCTGCGATTGGCTGATGAGGTTGCAGACACTGGCCCACAGGGGGATCACCCCGATGCCGAGGCGCAATCCGCTGCCCTAGATGCCTACGGAACAGCGCAACATCATTTTGAGACGCTCGGCGGTTACGGAGTCGAGGCAGAGGCTAGGCAGGTACTCGCCGGATTGGGGTTCTCGAGTTCCGATGCGGACAGGCCTGTTCAGGAGCTATCAGGTGGTTGGCGCATGCGCGTGGCTCTTGCCAGGCTCATGTTGTCTGCCCCCGACTTATTGGTTCTTGACGAACCAACCAATCACCTTGATGTCGAGTCCGTCTCCTGGCTGGAGCAGCACCTGGCTTCGTGGCCGGGGGCAATCTTGTTTGTCAGTCACGATCGCGACTTTCTTGATGCCGTGGCCGAACGAGTAGTCGAGGTCTCACACGGACGAGCGGTTGAATATGTGGGCGGGTTTGCCGAGTTCATTGTGCAGCGAGAGGAGCGCCTTGCTGCCGCAGAGGCCGCTGCAGCAGCGCAGCAGAAGCAACTTGCATCAACTGAAAGATTCATTGAGCGATTCCGCTACAAGGCAACTAAAGCTCGGCAGGTGCAAAGCAGGGTCAAGGCGCTCGAGAAGCTTGAGCGGCTGCAACCTCCAGAACGTAAAGACCTCTTGGCTCGGTTTGGCTTTCCACCACCCCAGCGATCAGCCCGAGTCGTAGTTGAAACCCAAGATGCCAGCGTGGGCTTTGATGGTCAGGCAGTGCTGAGCCACATCAACCTGATCGTTGAGCGAGGCCAAAAGTTGGCGCTCATTGGCCCGAATGGGGCTGGCAAGACCACGCTGTTGCGCCTTTTGCTTGGACAGATCCCAGCGATGTCAGGTCAGGTTGAGATTGGTAACAATGTCGACATTGCGGAGTTCGCACAGCATCAGGTTGAGTCACTTCGATTTGAGGCCACAGTGCTCGAAGAGTTTCGGGCGGCCGTGGGTGACGAGCATGGTCGCAACCTGCGTTCCGTTTTAGGCAGTTTCGGGTTTCGCGGAGAATCAGTGGATCGCCGAATCGCAGACCTGTCAGGTGGTGAACGCACTCGATTGGCTCTGGCGCGGATCATGGTCAATCCCGTCAATCTTTTGGTGCTTGATGAGCCCACCAATCACCTTGACCTGCCGAGCTGTGACGTTCTCGAGGATGCTCTCGTTGCATATCCAGGCACAGTGCTGTTAGTGACCCATGATCGCTATCTGATTCGCTCAGTCGCAGATTCTCTGCTCGAAGTTCGAGACGGAAGGGTGATCTTTCACCCCGAAGTTGATGAGGATGTCCTTGCCCCCTCTGGGGTGACTGCCGCTGCCGGATCAGCAACTGCCCGAGCAGTAACTACCGGAGTAGCAAATACCGGATTAGCAACTACCGGATCAGCCAGTACTGCGCCCAAGCGAACCAACAAAGTCGAGGCCCGCCGGCTTACTGCCGAAGAACGCCAATCAAAACAGAAGGCTTCAAAGGTCCTCAAACAAGAGGTGCAACGCCTTGAGCGACAGATTCAAGCGGCCGAAACTCAGGCCTCGGAATTGTCAGCACAGCTTGCTGACCCAGAGAATTACGAGGATCACGCACGAGTGCGGCAACTGGCCGAGGACCTTGACGTAGCCAAGGCAACAGCGGATCGCTTGTTGCAGCAGTGGGAAGAAGCGCAACTCAAACTTGAATCAGTTTTGGACTGAACTCAGCCCTCAACCTTTGCAGTGCCAGACTCGGCAAGTTCTTTGGCCCACCGGTAGTCGGGCTTACCCGAGGGTGACCGCAAAATGATGTCAACCACGTGAAGTTCACGAGGCACCTTGTACCCGGCAATATGGGTGCGCGTATGGTCAACCAAGTCCACCAAGGTGGCATCTTGGCCGTCTCGGAACTGAACGACGGCGGCAACTTTTTGTCCCCACCGCTCGTCGCTTACGCCAACCACGGTGCAGTCGAACACCGCCGGGTGTGCCTTGAGCGCTTGCTCAACCTCTTCTGGGAAAATCTTCTCGCCACCGGAGTTAATCGAGACTGACCCTCGGCCCAGCATGGTCATTTGTCCAGGACCAGCCCATTGAGCCGAATCCCCAGATACTGCATAGCGATTTCCGTCGGCCGCAATCACAAACGTCTCAGCCGTCTTCACCGGATCGTTGTAGTAACCCAAGGGGATATTTCCCCCACGTCCTAGCTTTCCGATGCGGTGATCACCATCGGGAATGATCTTCAGTTCCTCATCAAGGATGACCACATCGCGTCCCGCTGCCACAGTCGGGCCGCCGGCGGTTGCCTTTGCCCCTTTACTCGCGTAAGTCAGGCCGTTGAACCCTGATTCGGTCGAACCGATTGAGTCGGTGATGATCAAATTGGGGAACTGGTCCAAGTAGCGATCTTTTACTGACTGCGAAAACAACGCAGCGCTCGACGACACTGAAACAAGTTGTGACAGGTCCCATCGGTCAGGCTCCGCATCGAGTGCGTCAACTAAGGGCCGCGCCATTGCATCACCAGTGATCAGAACCGAGTTCACACCTTCAGCAGCAAACAAGGTCCAGATTTCTTCGGGGTCGAACTTGCGGACAACCACAAGAGTGCTCCCCAAGAACCACTGACTCAATGTTGCGATCTGCGCAGCCCCGTGCATGAGTGGGGGAATGATGCAAAAGATCAGTGGCGTCTCGCTCTGCGCTGCCTGTTCGGCCCTGGCAAACTCGCTACTGACTCGCTCGCCAGTCAGAGCGTCGATCCCCTGGCCCAATGCAAAGAAAATATCTTCGCTGCGCCACATGACACCCTTTGGCATGCCGGTAGTTCCGCCGGTATAGATCACGTAGATGTCATCTGCGGATCGCTCAGCAAAATCCCGCTCAGTTGACTGAGCAGCTATCGCATCGGAAAAGCCAACTGATCCCAAGGCCGCTACATCGGCACCGGAATTGTCCTCGATATGTACAAACGTCTTGAGCTTGGGGGAGCGGTCCGCAACAGCGCTGAGTCGTCCGGCGTACTCCTGATCAAACACGCAGGCCACAAGTTCGGCATTGCCAATCAGATACGAGAGTTCATCTTCGACATAGCGATAGTTAACGTTGACGGGAACAGCGCGAATCTTGAGACATCCCAGCATTGCTTCAAGCCACTCGTGGGAGTTCTGAGCATAGATTCCAACATGGTCACCTTTCACCACACCGCAGGCTGCAAGGTGATGCCCCATGGCGTTCGCCCGGTCGTCGAGTTCCTTGTACGTCAGACGACTCTCGCCGTCGACCAAGGCAATCCGATCGGGAAGAACGTCAACAGTGTGTTCGAACAGGTCTGCGATGTTATAAGCCACGTAGCAAAACTAGAACATGTTGCAGACCCGGGGTAGCTGGCCTTAGTTGGCCTCTACAGAAGGCGCCTGAGATGTCTGAGTAACTGGAGCGGCAGTCTTCGTAATAGTCGGGTCGCTCAGACCGGCCACTTGTTTGAGTTCCTCAAAAGCCGGCCCCACCTGAGCCGCAACCTGCCAAATATCTGGAACCAAGTCGGCATCTGCCAAGAACCCAATATCGATGTGATCTCGGTAGGACAACACGGTGATATTGAGCCCGGCTCCGTCCATGATCGGACCCATGGGGTATGCGGCAACGAGCTCAGCCCCGGCAAGATACAAGGGGAACGGCGGCCCGGGAACATTCGAGATGACCAGATTGTGAATCGGGCGATGCTGGTTCGCCAGGTTCATTGAGCTGTAAAAACGTGCAGCCAAACCGAACGTGCGCGGCGCTGCCCATTCGGCCCAATCAGTCAGGGTGCGAGCGCCGATGGCGTTGTGGTCTTCCTTAGCGCCCTCGGTGCTTTGACGAATGATTTCGAGACGCTCCTCGGCGGAGTCCACATTCGTTGCGAGTGAGGCAAAGATGGCAGAGACCATGTTCCCTTGGGTGCCCATTTCCTCTTCTACTCGCACTGAGACAGGGCAGACCGCAAGCAACGGTTCATCGGGAAGCGCATCGTGTTCAAGCAGATAGCGACGCAGTGTCCCCGAGCAGACCTCGAGCACCACATCGTTGATCTTCACGTTGAGTGCGGTCTTGACTGCTTTGGTTTCCGGAAGTGAGATTCGCGCAAAGGCGACCGAGCGACGGGGCCCGATGGATTGATTGAACGGGGTGCGCGGGGCCGAGAGGGGAACGCCACCGTGCTTCATGGCTGGGTCGATGATGTTGCTCACCAACTGCGTGACTGAACGAATCGTCCGACTAATCAGAGGCACCACAGCCCGTGCCCGACGCAGCTTTGAAAACGTTGCGTAGGAGAGCAACTCAAACTCGTTTGGTACGCGATCAGGTGGCGTGTCTACAGCTTCGATCGGCTCGGCATCGGGGGAGAGGTCATACAGCGACGTCATGATCTCTGCACCCGAGGCGCCATCGATGGCCGAATGGTGCACTTTGACTACAAAGCCAACTCGGTCCTGTTTAAGTCCCTCGATAACCCAGGCTTCCCACAGCGGGCGAGATCGGTCGAGCGGAACCGAAGCGATTTCTGCTGCAACCTGCCCGAGCTCACGTCGTCCGCCCGGTGCTGGTGCAGTGATCCTTCGAACGTGGTTATCAAGATCAAAGTCAGGGTCTTCAATCCAGACGGGGTGATGAAACTGAAAGGGAACTTCTACCAGGCGGCGACGAAACGGCGGAACCGACTGCAGCCGCGACTCAATATGTGTTCGGAACTTCTCAAACGAGTACCCGTCCGCCATCGTCGAGATGTCGTAGATGCCGACCATGGCCACATGCATGTGACCCGCAGGCGTCTCGAGGTAGAGGAATGTGGCATCCATGCCAGACAATCGCTCCATGTTGTTGCCTTTCGTCTAGGGAGATGCCCTCCATCAGCACTCTATTCTTCCCTGAATTGAAATGGCCTGCACCGTTAAATTCACTTCAGCTTGTGGCAACTCCTTCGCAGCACAAGACTCATCCACATGCGAAGAGTTCCCACTGACACTGCAATAGACCGGCATAGCCGAGCACTTTTGCGCCAAGGCCTGCTGCGTTCGGCTCTTGTCATCAATGCGTATCGACCAAAAAGAAATAGCCAAGCGTGGACAGTGCCCTCGTTTTTTGCTTCTTGGTTAGTGACTGAGGCAGCCCCGATTTTCTTGGCCCTGACAGCAGCACGAACGAGTCGTGAGCTTGGGGGCGCGCTGCGGGATCGGGCTGAACGATCAAGGGAATCAGGCGATGACTCAGAGAAGCTGCTCCAGCCGAGCGGCTGGTTTGGGCTTGCGCTCACTGCTGCAGCGAGCCTTGGTGTAGGCGGCCTGATTCGCCAGGCCCAGCAGTCTTCCGAGGAGTTCGACGCTGCACTGAGCACGCTGCTGTCCGAAGATGAACTGCTAGCTGCCCCGCAGGCAGTGCGCCTAGGTGCCATTCTGCCGGTGCTAAACGGTTCCAGCAGGCGCCGACGTACCCGTAACATCGTGTTCAGTGAGCACATCATTCCTGCAGGAAAAACAGTTCGGCTGAAGCTCAATGTTTACGCCCCACTCGAGGACCCAAAGCCAGGCCAGAAACGGCCCGCCGTGTTGCAAATTCACGGGGGCGCATGGGTGCTTGGCTCCAAAGATGAACAAGGAATTCCGCTGCTCAATCATCTGGCCTCCTGCGGTTGGGTGGGGTTCAATGCTGATTATCAGCTGAGCCCAAAGGTGAAATATCCGGGTCACTTAGTGGACTGCAAGCAAGCCCTTGTGTGGATACGGGAGCATGCCGAGGAGTACAACGTTGATCCCAACTTCATCGTGGTGACGGGTGGTTCCGCTGGTGGGCATCTCTGCGCACTCGTTGCCCTGACTCAGAATGATCCCGCATTTCAGCCCGGCTTTGAGACGGCTGACACTTCCGTTCAAGCCGCAGTGCCGTTTTACGGGGTCTATGACCTAACCGACCGTGAGGGCTACAACGGCAGGCAGTTCACAGATCTGCTGACCAAGACGGTCATGGGCGTAACCATGAAGGAATCGCCAGCCGCTTGGGCTGCGTACTCGCCTCTTGATCGCATCACCGAGGAAGCTCCTGCGATGATGGTGATTCACGGAGACAAAGATGTCCTTGTTCCTGTCGAGGGTGCTCGCAGCTTTGCCGAAGCACTTCGCAAAACCTCGAAGAGTCCAGTGGTGTACGCAGAACTTCACGGAGCCCAGCATGCCTTCGAGATTTTCTCGAG
Source organism: Actinobacteria bacterium IMCC26207 (assembly GCA_001025035.1). GTDB lineage: Bacteria > Actinomycetota > Acidimicrobiia > Acidimicrobiales > Microtrichaceae > IMCC26207. Next base: position 338,462 of record LCZK01000009.1, on the reverse strand, counting down.
TTTTCGGACGGTCAACGCAGTGCAGGCCGTAGAGCGATTTCTGAATCACATCTATAACGACTACTTGCATTCGCTAGAGGGCGGCTCTGCCGACTCTGCTCACACTGCCTAGCAATAGCTATGAGTTGTGGCCTAACTTCACAAACATGACGCAGACACAATCATTTGATACAGCAGCCGTAGCGGCCTACCAGTTTGGTGGGCAGGACATCCCTTGGATGATTGATCACTGGGGCGAGCACCGCTCAGAGCACCCATTCTTGATCTGGGAACCCAAAGACGGCAGCGATCGCACCTGGACTTATGCCGAATTTGCTCAGGCCACCAAGCAGGTAGCTGCCGGCCTGCACGCGAAGGGTGTTGGCATTGGAGACATGGTTCTGATCCATGCCGAGAACTGTCCCGAGGGCGTCATTGCTTGGTATGCATGCGCACGAGTCGGAGCGATTGCCGTGACGACGAATACACGCAGCGTGCGAAGCGAGGTGAGCTATTTCATCGAGCAAACCTCATGCGTTGGTGCGATTACCCAACCCAAGTTTGCGGCTCTCGTGGCTGAAGCAGGCCCGGAACTCGGGTGGATTGTGGTCACTGATGACAACTCCGGTCTTGCTGCTAGTTCAGATGAACTTGCCCATGGCCAGGACTCCTTTTCGGTTCTCGAGGGAGACTCCGCCGCAGCGCCCGTGCGCGCAGCGGACCCGATGCTGCCCGCTGGAGTGCTGTTCACCTCGGGCACAACCTCCAAGCCAAAGGCAGTAGTGCACACGCACGCCAATATGTTGTGGGCTGGCAAAGTCAACCCAACCAACATTGATATGGGCGCAGACGATATCTACCTAGCCTCGCTTCCCTTCTTTCATGTCAACACGCAGGCCTGGGCCATCTGGACCGTGTTGGGTGTTGGCGGCACGGTTGTACTGCAGCCGAAGTTTTCTGCGAGTCGTTTCTGGGATGTCATCGCTAAGCACTCCGTTACCCACATCTCGCTCATTCCCTTTGTTATCAAGGCCGCCTTTGATTCTGGAATCCCCGAGAACCACACGGTCAAGGTGGGCGTCTTTGGCCTGATCATGCCGGTGCTTGACCAGATGATGGGCATGCGAGTCATTGCCGCATATGGCATGACTGAACTGGTTACTCACTGCATTCACTCAAACGATTTTGAGTCCTACCCCGACCTAGCTATGGGCAAGGTTTCACCCGGATATGAGTTCCTGATTGTCGATGCTGATACTGGAGAACTCTGCAAAGAGGGTGAGATCGGCGAACTCTGGATTCGTGGCGTGCGTGGCGTGTCGGTGTTCTGGGAGTACTTCGGCAACCCAGAGGCAACCGAGAAGTTCTTTACCGAGGATGGTTGGGGTCGTACCGGGGACATGGTTCGCCTGCTTACCGATGGCAACATTCAGTACTGCGACCGAGACAAAGATGCACTCAAAGTTGGTGGCGAAAACGTCTCGGCCCGTGAGGTAGAAGATGTGGTTCGCACAGTGCCTGGTTTGGCCGACGTTGCAGTTGTTGCTAGGTCACACGAGATGCTCGACATGGTGCCGGTGGCCTTTGTGATTCTGGCCGACCCTACGGCTGACCAAGAGGCTATTTCTGCTCAGATCATTGAGGCCTGCAAACTCGATCTGGCAGACTTCAAGGTGCCCCGCTCGGTGTACTTCGTAGATGAGTTTCCAACAGCGGAGCTTGGCAAGGTCTCAAAGAAAGACCTGCGCGAGATGGCCGATGCTCAGGGCGACTCCTAAATTCTCTTTGCTCTAGGTTTTTAACGGAGCACGGTTGCGAGCGCTTCAGCCACCGTTGAGGGGCCTGCAAGTGGAGCACAACGAATGCCCAAGTGATCGGCTAAGGCGCGTGCATCTTCGGTGTCTTCGGCCGGAGCAAGAATCACTAATTCCGACAGTGCAGAGGCATCACCAACAGCATCTCCGCCTGTGGTTGCCCGACAATCCGAGAGTGCAAGTGTGATCTGTCTTGCGGCAGCGGATCGGGCAAGTTGCTGTGATGCTGCGCGCATGGCGAGCGCCAGATTCGTCACACCAAAGCCGCGTAATCGGAGTAAATCGCTCACGACTTGCTCTGGCGAACGCTGCTCCTGCTGAGCCTTAATCACGATTGCATCTTCGGCGAATGCAATGACGGAACAGTCCGCACCACAGCGGTAGACCACTGCTGCGGCGGCAACTGCTGCGGCTGCCAAGCGCTCACCGAACATCGAGCCGGATCGGTCTACGAGCAAGCACAAGGCGGTGTCTGAGCGTTTCCAAGATTGCACGGCTAGGTCCTCTGCTCGAACCGCTGTGTTCGTGGCCCGGCTCAGCATGATCGGGCCGAGCGATGCATCAAGGTCAATATCACCTGACTGCTTGGATGCCGGAGTTACGAACATCCGCCCAATCCCGCGTTTTGGGGTAGCGCCCTTCTTTGCTAGGTCCACCACGACTCGGCCGGCAAGCTGTTGGGAAAGTTTGCGCAGTCGTTCGTCGGTGGCACCGTTCATGTCAGCGAGCAAGGCAAGCGCTTCATCGGGGTCTTGGTCGAGCAGTTCCGCAAATGCTCCAGGGTCAAGCTGGCCGACCTCGGGGGAGACGTTGTCGAACTGAGGGTGCCGCGAGAGTTCACGCCTAGAGGTGGTCCTGCGGCCCGCCTCGGCCACTGCGCTGCGAGCCTGTTCTCCTTCTTTAATATCCTCAGTCTCTTGTCGCCCCCCGCCAGGCGGCGGGGTCAGGCTTTTTTCTGCGTAGCAGCCGGTTCGGTTGCCTGTGGGCCAAAGTGGCGCTGCCAAAGTTCTGTTACGAGTTCCTCTGCCGTGCGTGATCCGCTCTCGTTGATTCGGATCCTTCCGGACAGCGCCAGCAGTGCAGCATCGAGAGAAACTGAGGGGTCCTGAGTTGAGGTGCCTCGCAGGGATGCAAGCTCACGGAGCACCATCACAAAGTCAATCGCGCCGCGTACCGATGAACCTGTACGAATCTCGCTATGGGTTCGGCTGTCTCGAACCATGGCTACTGCTGCCTGCAGGGTGCTTGGGTCAATCGCGTCTGCGGCCTCTGGTGCAGCGGCGCGAACGATTTGTTCCTCCTCAGCGGCATCTTGGTAGCCCATTGCGAGGCGACAGCAGCGGTCATAGACCGCCGAAGCAATTCGGGCTGTTCCCACAGAATCAAAAGGGTTCATGGCGGCGACAAGGCGAAAGCCCGGCTCGGCCTGAACTCGGCCCAATCGGGGCACGTGCAGTTCGGCCTCGCTCATCACGGTAATCAGCAGGTTGAGGGTCTCTTCGGGTATGCGGTTGATCTCTTCAATGTAGAGAAGAGCCCCCTGCCGAAGAGCACTCAACAAGGGGCCATCTACAAACGCCTCGGCTACGTAGCCCTGGGCGAGCACTATCGAGGGATCGAACGCGCCAACTAGGCGAGCTGGTGTGAGTTCTGCATTGCCTTCAACAAACTCAAAACCTGAACCCGTGCAGCTAGCCACAGAGCGCAGCACCGTTGACTTTCCGGTTCCCGGGGGACCTTCAAGGAGCAGGTGTCGGCTAGCAGCTAGAGCCGCAATTACAGACTCAAGCTCGCGCCTCCTTCCAACAACCGAAGTCGTCAGAAGGTTCAACAGTTCGGAGTCGTAACTTGGTTGCACAACTATTGGTTAGGCGAAGTCGATGACGCCACGGATGTTTACTCCGTTGCGCATATCCGCGTAGCCCTCGTTGACCTGATCAAGGGAGTATCGCTTGGTGATGAGTTCATCGAGCTTGAGCTCGCCCTCTCGGTACATAGACAGCAGTTGAGGAATGATTGCTCTGGGGTTCGAGGATCCATACACGGTGCCTTTGATCTCTTTATTCATCATCGACAACATAAACACGTTGAGTTGTGCGTCGTTTTCGAGCAGCGGAGCAAGCCCCGTGACCACCAAAGTGCCACCCTTCGAGGTCAACCCGAGTGCTGGTTCAATCATGTCGCCGTGCATCACTCCAGGGCACAGAATGACTCGCTCACACATATCTCCCCAGGTCAGATCTGGGAGTGCCAGCAAAGCTTCTTCCACCGAGGCGTAGGTGTGCGTTGCGCCAAATTCCATCGCTTGTTCACGTTTGAACTCGACAGGATCGATTGCAATCACTCGCTTTGCGCCGGCAATACGCGCCCCCTGAACTGCATTGATGCCAATGCCGCCCACGCCAATGACTGCCACGTTGTCTCCGGGCTTGGTGCCTGCACGCTCAGTAGCTGATCCGAACCCTGTGGCGACTCCACAAGAGACCAACGCGACTACAGCAAAGGGCAGATCTTTCTCTACCTTCACAAGTGAGTTCTCGCTGACGAGGACCTGCTCAGAGAAGGTTCCAACCTGAGCGAAACGCCCCACTGCTGTCGACGAGCCTTGAGCGTTGTTTACATGGTGAGCTTCGCGGCCATCGCTCATCATGCCAATGTCGAATAACTTCGCTCCCTCGTCGCACAGGTACTGCCTGCCAGTCGAGCACCATTTGCAGCGTCCGCAGCTCGGGATGAACGAGATCGAGACATGGTCGCCTGGGGCCAAAGTGGTCACACCTGGTCCAACAGCTTCGACGATGCCGGCCCCCTCGTGTCCGCCGATCACCGGGAGCGGAAGAGGAAGGTCACCGGTGACTGCATGCTCATCGGAATGACACATGCCGGCGGCCTTCATGGTGACGAGTACATCGTTCGCCTTGGGATCATCGAGCTGCACATCCTCGATCTTCCAGTCCTCACCAGTTCCCCAAAGCACTGCGGCACGAGTTGTTGTTGGCATGAGTTCCCCTTTTGTTTTCGCAAGGTTGTGTACCTTGCGCAAGCGAGCTGGCGAATCGCCAACCCCCTTCTTCTAGTTCATCTGAGCCGCCGCTGCAGTTCAGGTGTGTTGTTAGCGCCATGCTGAATCTCAACCGGGGCCTTGGGCGGTACTATCTGAGGTGTTGTACCAATCGCCTGATAGGAACTGAGGCTCAGATGAGCATTGATGAACTCTCCGCCAATACAGCCCAAGAAAATGCCGCCGCACTAGTTGAGGCCTCATTAGTTGAGGCCGCACTAGTTGAGGCTGCACTAGCTGAGGAGCCAGCTGTCGAGGAGTTGCTAGTTGAGGAGTTGCTAGTCGAGGAGTTGCTAGTCGAGGAAGTCTCCATCGACGGCATGTGCGGCGTCTACTAAAGGCCTCATCACAATGATTGACCTTGAGGCTCGATATCAGATCAGCCCAAACGTCTCGCTTCGGCCTGAGCGCTTCGGTGCGCTGGCCTACAGCTTCGATACGCGCAAGCTGTCCTTTCTGAAACACCCTGACCTGGTTCGAGTAGTTGAGTCTCTCAAGGACCACGAGTCGGTCCGCTTGGCCTTCGAAGCAGTTGGTGTCGATGAGGCACGCTGGCCAAGTTTTTTGAACGCCCTAGCAACCCTTGAGACCTCGGAGATGATTCGTGCCGCCTGAGCAGCTTGTCCACAAAATTCCGGCGCAACCTGCGGCAGCAACGCGTCCTCTAGTTGAGGAGTTCAAGTTTGGATTGGATGCGCCCATCTGCCTGACATGGGAGCTGACCTACGCATGCAACTTGTCTTGCGTGCATTGTTTGTCTTCTTCGGGTCGGCGAGACCCCCGAGAGCTCACCACCGAGGAGTGCTTTCGAGTCATTGACGAACTCGAGCGACTACAAGTCTTCTACGTCAACATCGGCGGCGGGGAGCCAATGCTGCGAGCGGACTTCTTCGAGATTCTTGAGTACGCCGCTGCACACAATGTGGGAGTCAAGTTCTCGACGAACGGCACGTTCATCGATGCCGCCGCTGCTCGACGCTTAGCGTCCATGGACTACCTCGATATTCAGATCTCGATCGACGGGGCAGATGCTCAAGTCAACGATCTCGTTCGCGGTGAAGGTTCTTTTGCTGCAGCTCGGGCCGCTATGGACCATCTAGCTGCTGCAGATTTTGGTCCCTTCAAGATCAGCTTGGTGGTCACTCGCCACAACGTCAGTCAATTGGATGAGTTCAAAGAAATTGCCGACTCCTATGGAGCACAACTGCGGGTGACACGTCTACGACCCTCGGGCCGTGGAGTTGACTCTTGGGCGGAGCTGCATCCCACTCAGGCTCAGCAACGAGAGCTGTATTACTGGCTCTTGGATCGTCCAACTGTGCTGACAGGCGACTCCTTCTTTCACCTCTCGGCCCTAGGTGACGCCCTTCCCGGGTTGAATCTGTGCGGCGCTGGCCGAGTCGTGTGTCTGATTGACCCTGTTGGCGATGTCTATGCCTGCCCATTCGTGATTCACGATGAGTTCCTCGCCGGAAACATTCGTAACGAGGGTGGCTTTACCAAAGTCTGGCGCGAGTCGGACTTGTTCTTGTCCCTGCGTGAGCCAGAGAGCGAGGGTGCCTGCACAAGTTGCGGTAGCTACGACGCCTGCCAAGGTGGCTGTATGGCCTCAAAGTTTTTTGTTGGTCTTGAACTGACTGACCCGGACCCCGAGTGTGTGTTGGGCAATGCCGAGCCGTATCTTGCTGCGCTTGCAACGGCCGGCACTGCAGTACCGAGTTCCACTGCAGACCATTCACGACCAGGTGTGCCCGTTCCTTCTCCAGTCACGCTTCGCCCAACTCGCCGGCAGCGTGTCTGATTCATGTGGTCACCCCTGAGGGCTTGGGAGAGTCAGCCCAAGTGAGCCAAAGTGGTGGAGTGAAACTGCTTGAGCCACTCAACCTGGGCGTACTGCAGGCGCCAACTCGAATCATTTTCGGACCGCACGAGACCAACCTCGGTTCGGGACGATCCATCTCGGCTGATCACGTTGCGTATTACCAACGTCGAGCAGTGGGCGGGGCTGGAATCATCATCACCGAAGAGGCCTCAGTACACGAATCTGACTGGCCCTATGAGCGTGCACCGCTAGCAGTGCAGTGTGCGCAGGGATGGGCCGAGGTCGTGGCGGCATGCTCTTGTGAAGGGTCGTTAGTGCTTGCAGCACTCGGCCATGCAGGGGGTCAAGGCACATCTCACTGGAGCCAGCGTGAACTTTGGGCACCGTCTCGGGTTCCCGAGGTGAACTCCCGTGAAGTCCCAAAGTGGATGGAGCCCGAAGATATTGCTCAGGTGATTGATGGATTTGTACTGGCTGCTCGCTTGGCTATTGAGGCGGGCTGCGACGGAGTAGAGATCAACGCAGGGCAGTACTCTCTCGTGCGGCAGTTCTTGTCCGGGCTGACCAATCAGCGCACTGACGAGTGGGGCGAAGACCGCCGCTTATTTCTGACGCAGATTCTGACAGCTGTTCGCGGCGCGATTGGTGCCAAGAAACTGCTTGCCCTGCGGCTGGCCTGCGATGAACTCGCACCCTGGGCGGGTATCACTCCCGAGCAAGCACCAGACCTTGCCGCTGAACTAGCAGTCCAACCGGAACAGGGTCCGCTCGACCTGCTCACGGTGGTGCGAGGCTCAATTTATTCCGTGTCAGCAACCCGACCGGGCGGGCACACCCCAACAGGGTTCAACTTGGAACTCAGCAGAGCAGTCCGTGCGCAGGTTCGCTCTGCGACCAACGACCGGGTAGCAGTTGCAGCCCAAGGGTCGATCGTTGACGTTGATCAGGCCGAGTGGGCTCTGACAGACGGAATCGCAGACGCAGTCGAGATGACTCGAGCGCAGATTTCGGATGCAGACCTTGTCGCAAAGTTGAGTGCCGGCCAACCATCGCGAATCCGACCCTGTACCTTGTCGAATCAGCGAAGTCAGGTCCGTGATAATCGCAATCCGCGAGTGTCCGCATTGGGTGATCCTTTCTCGGGCTACGAAACCAAAGATGCGCCCTATGCAACTGCGGCTGCGCATCCCGTCGAACTGACCGTGGTCGGTGGCGGCCCAGGTGGACTTGAAGCAGCCAGAGTTGCCGCGATTCGAGGACATCAGGTTCGACTCTTTGAGGCTTCGGAGACCTTCGGGGGCATGGTGCGCGTGGCTGCCAAAGGCCCTGGATGGGAGCGACTGGCACTCTTAGTTGATTGGCTCGAGGCCGAGTGCAGACTCGAGGGAGTTGAACTCATCAACAATCATCGAGTCACGCCCGCTGAACTCGCTGGCCATGTGATTCTCGCCGTAGGCGGACGCCAGGGTTTGCGGGGCTATGAAGAGCAGCCTGGCTCAGAAGTGCGAACTGCTGTCGAGGCACTTGATCATCCGGAGTCGCTGCCCGAAGGTGCAGTCTTGATTTGGGATCCGATTGGCGGACCAATTGGGGTGGCCCTCGCAGAGTTACTCGCTGCTCGCGGGGTAGAAGTCCATATCGCTACCCCTGACAACATCATTGGAAACGAACTCGCAAGATCAGGCGACCTTGCTCCCGCTAATGCCCGCTTGCTGCAGGCCGGGGTCCACATGCACCCTCGGATGCTCCTGCGAGCAGTCTCTGCACAGGGGGCAACGCTCGAAGACCGTTTCTCTGCGCAGAAGCAAGAGCTACCTGTTGCAGTGCTCGTTGATGCCGGTCACCGCTTACCGAACGATGCTCTTGAGCAAGATCTTGTTGATATCAGTCTGGTTCAGGCCTGCAGCGTGGGGGATTGTGTCGCCCCGCGCAGCATTTACGAGGCCATCCTTGAAGGTCGGCGGGCTGCGATTGCTCTGGGTTGAACCTGCCGCAGGGAAATCCCTAGTTGACTTGTGGCCCCATGCCGCTACCCTCAGTAGGCGGGTCTTGTGCAAGAGAACCCGAGCAGCGGAAATCCGGGAGTTTGTAGCCGCTTAGGAGGCAAGTCAATGGCAACAGCATCAGTACTGAGCGAGACCATTACATCTTCAAACATGGTCACGGCAACGAGTGCGGGTCTTGAACGCACAATTCAGAACGCCGTGGACTTAGCCAAGTCTGCCAATGGAATGTTCCGCAGCCACCAAGATGTAGCCGTTGCCCTTCCCGGCGGAATGTTTGGACATGTGCGTAACGGCAAGCTCATTGGGTTTGGGCTTGAACCAATCGGTGAAGTGCTCGTCGATTCGCATCGTAAAGTCACGGGTTTGCTCGATGGCGACAAGGGTCGCGTGCTCTGGGGCCGCGTGGCCGCAGTTGCCGGCGGAACAGCTGCTGCAGTGTCTTCGGTAGCGGGCGTAGCCTCAATCCTGATTGGGCGTCGGCGCTCCTCTGAGTCGCACTGATCCGGTCAGTTTTCCGATCCGTGATTCGGTCCCTGATTCGATCCCTGATTCGGCTGGGGCCTCTTGTGGATCTAAGTTACAAACATGACTGAACAGATGATCTGGACTCCATTGCAGTTGGGTCCAGTCACCGTGAGCAACAGGATTGTTTTTTCTGCGCACCTGACTAATTATGCCGAGGGTGGCCTGCCTACTGAGCAGCATGCTGCGTACTACGCAGAGCGTGCCAAGGGTGGCGCCGGACTCATCATCACCGAAGAGCACTCCACTCATCCCACTGATTGGCCCTATGAGAAGTTGATCCATGGGTTCAACCGAGAGGTGATCCCCGGGTATCGGCGCATTACAGATGCAGTTCATCGGCACCGGGTGCCTATTTTTGCTCAGATCAATCACAACGGTGGCCAGGCCTCGTCGATGTATTCGCGCTTGCCGGTCTGGGCTCCTTCAGCTGTTGCTGATCCGCTGTTTCGAGAGGTTCCCAAGGCTGTTAACGCAGCTGAGATTGCCGAAATTGTTGCCTCGTATGCGCTCGTTGCTGGCCACTGCGTCGAGGGTGGCTTTGATGGAGTCGAGCTGCAGTGCTCGCATTCATCGATTGTGCGCGGCTTTTTGTCTCCCGCCACCAACCTTCGCACTGATGAGTACGGCGGTTCGCTCGCAAATCGGGCGCGCATCCTGATTGAAATTGTTGCAGCCGTTCGGGCCGAGATTGGTCCTGAGTTGGCACTAGGGGTTCGTCTGTGTGGAGATGAACTCATCGAAGGTGGCACCAGGATCGATGAGGCAGTTGAGGTGGCCAAGATGGTCGAGGCCACTGGTCATGTGGACTACATCAACACGTCAATTGGTGTGGCAACTGCCTCACTGTTCATGATCGAAGCCTCAATGCATATCCCTCCTGGATACGCGATGTTTATACCTGCAGCCGTGCGGGCAGCTGTTGATCTACCCGTGGTTGGTGTCGGGCGTTTCAAGGATCCGCTGCAGGCTGAACGAGCCCTGAGTGAAGGACTCTGTGACCTAGTCGGGGTAGTCCGTGGTCAGATCGCAGACCCTGACTTTGTGCGCAAAGCAAAAGCAGGTTTCACCGATGACACCAGGCTGTGTTTGTCCTGCAACCAAGAGTGCGTGGGACGCATGGGGCTTAACCGGTGGTTGGGTTGTATCGAGAATCCAAGAACAGGGAGAGAGTCTCTCGGTGTGGGAACGCCTCAACCTGTAACCGTTGGTCGCAAGGTCCTTGTTGTGGGAGCCGGCCCGGCGGGAATGCAAGCAGCGATTGCCGCAGCACGAAACGGCCACCATGTAATTGTCTGCGAACAGGAGTCGGCTGCTGGCGGGCAAGTCCGTCTGGCAGCCTCGGTTCCGAATCGAGTTGAGTTTGGTGATTTGGTGCGCAACCAACTCAACGAGTGCGGTCGTTTGGGGGTTGAGTTCGAGTACGGGGTGACGGTGACAGCACAAGAGGTAGCGCGCCGTGGCGCTGACTCCGTGGTGATCGCAACAGGCGCACGCCCATCTACCCCATACTGGATGCCAGAGGACTTGGCGGGTGGCTCAGGCTGGATTGTGGATGTGCGCGATGTGCTCACGGGTAGAGCACAACCAACTGGCAAGGTCCTGGTGATCGACGAGATTGGATTCCACCACGCAACCTCGGTGGGCGAACTCCTTGCAGATCGCGGGTGTGAGGTCGAGATCATGACACCAGGAATGGTTGTGGGCCAAGACCTGGGTATTACTTTGGATATGGAGAACTGGTGGATTCGTGCCGGGTCAAAGGGCATTCTGCAGACGACGAACTCTGGAGTGATGGGCATCGAGGGCCATACGGTTCAACTGCAGCACCATCCAACCGGTACGCAACTCACTCGTGAACCAGATTGGCTAGTGCTGGCTCTTCCTGCAGACCCTGTTGACGAGCTTTACTTTGAACTCAAGGCCGCCGGTGTAGACGTCTATCGGGCTGGTGATGCAGTCGCCCCTCGGCGCGCTCACTCCGCAGTTATTGAGGGAGAGCGCGTGGGCGCCGCGATTACTTCTGCCGATCGCATCTTGGCCATTCGCTGAACTTGGCATCCTTCACCATGCCCTGCTTGGGGAGAATCGCTGCTTGAGCATTACTCTTTCTCCTATGTCTGCAATTCTTGCTCTCGTTCCGATCCGGGCGGGGGTACTCCCATCTGGTGGGGCCGAGGTAGTGGCCGAGGCCCAAGGCCGCGCGCTGCTTGTTGGTGAGGGTGCAACTGAAGCTGCCGAGGCCCTTGCGGGAATCGCAACCCACCTGCGCGCTTGGGAGACCCCGGGCTTTGCTCCGGGGGAGTGGGCCAACCGCTTAGCTCCGGTCCTGCGTGATGAAGCAGTGGTGTTGCTGCCTGCTTCGCCAGATGGACGTGACTTGGCCCCACGAATCGCAGCAGTCCTTGAACGGCCGCTTCTGGCAGGCGCCATGGAGATCCGCCCCGGCAGCGTCTCGACTATTCGCTACGGAGGCCGCGTCTTGTCGGAGCACCTAGTGAATGGCTCGGTTGTGGTCACTCTGCAACCCGGAGTTCGGGGGGTGGAACACGCACATGGGTTGGCCGCTGCGCTTGAGTTCATCACTCCGCCAGTTGTAGATGCCGCAGTGAGCGATGCAATTCTTGAAGAACTGCTACCGCCGGATGTCTCAACCATGGATCTGTCAGAAGCGCCCAGAATTTTGGGCGGCGGTGCAGGACTGGATTCGGCCGAGCGATTTGAACAACTCGCCCAGGTTGCCGCTCTGCTGCAAGCCTCGGCTGGCGCAACGCGTGTCATCACTGACCGCGGCTGGATTGCTCACACACGCCAGATTGGTACCACCGGCGTAGTGGTGGATCCTCGGCTCTACATTGCGTTCGGTATTTCTGGTGCTGTTCAGCACACTGCTGGACTTGGGCAGCCCGATCACATCATCAGCATCAACATGGATGAGCATTGCCCCATGATGGACCTTGCAGATTTGGCCCTGGTGGCAGATGCAAACGAAACACTGCAGGCTTTGCAGCAGCGTTTGTTGGCCCTTCAAGATTCGCAAAGAACGGCGCAGGTTTGATGTGACTGACTTTGATGTGATTGTGGTCGGGGCTGGGCCCGCTGGGGCTGCTGCTGCTCTGGAAGCAGCGCGGGCCGGACGCTCCGTTTGTCTGCTGGAACGGGGACCGTATCCGGGGTCTAAAAATATGTACGGAGGCGTGGTTTACGGCCGGGTGCTCGACTCCTTGATTCCGAACTGGTGGGAAGAGGCCCCGATTCAAAGGTGGGTAACTCGTCGGTCCACCATGTTGATGACTGGGGATCAGGCAGTCACTGTTGATTACCGCTGTAGTAGTTGGGGTGAGGCGCCCTATAACGGTGCCACGGCGTTTCGGCCAGAGTTTGATGCCTGGTTAGCTTCCAAAGCCGAGGCAGCCGGAGCAGTTCTGATTTGTTCCACTACTGCCACGGGTCTGCTACGAGATGGCACTCGTGTGGTTGGGGTGCGCACCGATCGCCCCGATGGTGACCTGACGGCGCAGGTGGTGATTTGTTGCGACGGGGTGAACTCGTTTCTTGCCAAAGAGGCTGGCTTGTACCCGCCTTCAGACCCTGCGAACTACACCCTCGGGGTGAAAGAGACGATTCTTTTACCACGTGAGGTGATCGATGAACGGTTCGCTGTTCGCGGTGACCATGGGGTTGACATCGAAATTCTGGGCTGCACTGGTGAGGTTCCTGGCGGTGGATTCTTGTATACCAACGCAGAGAGTTTGGCCGTGGGTTTGGTCTTGTCCCTGCCCAAATTAGCCGCCTGTGGCCGGCGTCCCGAAGAGATCCTTGCCGAGCTAAAAGCGCACTCTGCGATTGCTCCGCTCATTGAGGGTGGTCAGGTCAAGGAGTACTCAGCGCACGTCATCCCAGAGGCCGGCTACAAGATGATGCCTGAACTCATCGGTGACGGGATTCTGGTGGCAGGGGACGCCGCTGCGATGTGCTTAGCAGCGGGAATCTGGCTCGAGGGAGTCAACTTTGCGATCGGGTCTGGTGCTGCAGCGGGGCAAGCCGCCGCTCGTGCAGTGCAGCGCAGGGACACTTCGTCTGCGGGTTTGCAGGACTACCGTCGCCGCTTGGATTCAAACTTCGTGATGTCGGATCATCGCAAGCTGCGCGAGGCGCCGCATCTGGTGATGAGCGACCTTGCTCAGCAGCAACTTCCCAGAATTGCCTGCGGGGTCATGGAACAACTCTTTACGGTGACGAACCCTGATCCAAAACCCGGTTTGCGAAAGATCATCCGTGGCCAGATGAAACTCAATAATCTCAAGTTGCGTGATGCAATCTCTCAAGGAATGAAAGCGCTGAGGACCTTCGGATGAGTACAGATTCGTACCCAGAGATCAGTTTTGAGACTCGGATGAGTTCCGTGGAGTTTCGCGTACACGAGCGGGCTCACATCACCGTTGACAGCAAAATATGTGCTGATTGTTCAACACGTGGCTGCATTACGGCTTGTCCTGCGAACTTGTTTGTATCAACTGCCGATGGTGGGATTCTGTTTAATTACGAGCTCTGCTTTGAGTGCGGCACTTGTTACATGGTGTGCAACGAGGAGGGCGCAATTTCTTGGTCCTACCCAGAGGGCGGCCACGGCGTGGTGTTTCACTCCTCATGAATTCTGCTGACCTGAATCCTGCTGGTATCAATCTGGTTGCTTGCGTGAAGTGGGCCGAGCTTCGCCCAGAGATTGATCCCTTGCATGGATCTGTCGAGGCAAGTCAGCGAAGTTCGGGATTCTCAAGTTCGGATTTTGCCGCCGTTGAATCTGCTCTGCGGCTAGCTCAAGCTTGGTCCGATCAGGGCCAAGTTTGTGTGGTCACAGTTCTGTGTGCCGGCCCTGAAGATGCAGAGGATTCCCTACGCGATTTCTTTGCAGTGGGAGCAACACGGGTAGTGCGAGTGGACCTTGCCGAGCAACGATCAAGCGCCCAGGTTGCCGAGCTGCTGGCATCGGCTTTGGTGCCTAGTCAGCTCAACGCTCAATTCGTGATCTGCGGGGATGTCAGTTCGGATCGTGGCTCTGGTTCGGTGCCTGCCTACTTGGCTCATCACCTCGGCATGCAGCAGGCCCTTGGGTTGATTGGGCTCGAATCAACCGATCCAGGCTCCCTGCATGCCACACGACGCCTCGACGGTGGTCGTCGCGAACGATTACTACTGACCGCCGCAGCGGTGATTTCTGTTGAAGGTTCCGTAGCGACGCTTCGCCGCTCCTCGCTCGCTGCAACATTGGCGGCAAAGCAGAAAACTGTCGAACTGCGTAAGCAGCAAATCGATTGGCCGACAGAGGTAAATCGTTTGCGACCGTGGCGGCCGCGTGCTCGGGTGTTGGCGCCGCCGGCAGGTGATGACGCGCTGAGTCGAATTTTGGAACTGACGGGTGCCCAATCGGGAAGCACCGCCGCTCGCACACTCAGGCTTGATCCCGAGCAGGCTGCAGAGGCAGTGCTCGAACAGCTCGCTGCTTGGGGCTATCTCGACGACTCGCCACCTGCCTGAGATGGCTGCCACCTATCTGGCGCAGCTTGCCTCTACCGAGGTGCCAGTGGGATCGCTGCTGCTCGTCCCGCTTGGGAGCTGCGAGCAACACGGACCACACCTGCCGTTAGATACCGACCTTCGGATTGCCAGCTGGCTGTCGGATCAGCTTGCCCAGACTCGGCCAGAGGTTGTCATCGCTCCACCCATCACGATTACCGCATCGGGTGAGCATCAGGGGTTTGCAGGCACGCTATCGATTGGCGCACAGGTGCTAGAAGCTGCGCTCATTGAACTTGTTCGTTCGGCATTGCCTGCCCCGGGAGTCGGGCCATTTGAGGCAGTGCTCTTTGTGAATGGCCACGGTGGAAACATCGCCGCAGTCAACGCTGCAGTTGCTCAACTTCGACTTGAGTCCCGGTCGGTCGCAGTGTGGAACCCGCAGGTTGCCGGGGGAGATTCACATGCCGGAAAAACCGAAACCTCGATGTTGATGTACATCGATCCAGACTGTGTCCGCACGGATTTCCTAGAGGCAGGTAGCACAGCGCGCTGGCGAGATATTGCTCCCCAAGTTATGGAACAGGGGATTGGTGCAGTTGCGCCCAATGGTGTCCTAGGTGACCCGCGGGCTGCATCCGCGACGGAGGGAGCAGCGATCTGCGCAGGGCTGCTGCAGGACCTGCGGAAGTTTGTAGCTGATTGGCGCGAGCTGAGCGCCTCGTGAGTGTGGCTTCTTCTGTGGAGAGGGTCCCGGCCTTTGCGTGTGACTCTTCGGTGCGCCGATCTGGTTTACGCGGTCGGTTTGTGCTCGGCGGATCTCCTATTCGCTTGTTCTCGCTGACACCTGCCGGCGCAGCGCTGATGGATCGAATTGAGCTGAGCGTGCCATTCGAAGCGACTGCTGCCGAACGTGATCTCATCAATCGATGGCAAGACGCTGGACTGCTGCACCCGCAACCCGATCTGAACGCTGCTGTTTCGCCTAGTCCGCAAGTGACACTCGTGGTTCCGGTACGAGATCGTGCAGAAGGAGTGCAGCATTTGCTGGCTTCGATCGCTGCAGATCAAAGCGATGCGGCTTCGGCTATTCGCGAGATTTTAATCGTTGACGATGGATCTGTTCAGCCGCTCATTGTTGAGACTGCAGGTCAGCGCCTGCCGACAGTGCGCGTGATTCGTATTGAGCAGTCTGTCGGGCCAGCCCAGGCCAGGAATCTGGGCCTCAGGCAGGTTTCTACCGAGCTAGTTGCCTTCGTGGACTCCGATTGTCAGGTCACAACTGACTGGCTCGCACCATTGCTCGGCCAGATCGCCGATCCGTTCGTTGTAGCTGCTGCTCCGCGGGTGAAGGCCGTCCTCTCAGTCACAGGCCAAACTCCTGCCAGCCAAACTCCTGCCAGTCAGGCTCGTCTTGGACAGACTTCTACTGCGCAGACTCGGGCCGGGGGATTGACAGCGCTTGAGCAGTACGAGCTTTCTCGTTCCCCGTTAGACCTTGGTAAGCAAGCGGGTCGAGTTCAGGCCGGTACTCGGGTGTCCTACGTGCCGAGTGCCGCAGTACTGATGCGCACCGAGGTGATTCGCCAAGCCGGCGGGTTTAACCCCTCGTTGTTGGTCGGTGAAGATGTCGACTTGATCTGGCGACTCGTTGATCAGGGCGGTCGAGTGCGTTACGAGCCTCGGTCCGTGGTGCATCACGAGATTCGCTCAGGGCTGCCGGACTGGATTCGCCAACGGGTTGGCTACGGAACTTCAGCCGCTGCGTTGGATCGGGCACATCTAGGACTAGTTGCTCCTGTAGTTCTGTCACCTTGGAGTGCTGCAGTTTGGGGGCTCGTAGCAACTGCTCACCCTGTCCTCGCAGCAGCGCTTGGGGTTGGCACGACTGTGCAACTCTCAAAGAAACTGCCGGAGCTTCCCCGACGGGAGGTTCTGCAACTTGGTATCGGTGGCCACCTTGGTGCGGGTCGGCAGTTAGCTCGAAGCGTGCAACGAGTGTGGTGGCCGGTGGCGTTGCCTGCGGCAGTGTGGAGCCCTCGAGTCCGCCATGCGGTGCTCGGAGCAGTAGTTCTGACTGCGGTGGATTCGCTTCGACAGGTGCGCTCCGAGGCCACTGCTCCACAGGGGGTTCCTGAGTCCCTTGGATTTGTGGGACTAGGCCTATTGGATGACATGTCCTATGGCGCTGGCGTGTGGTTGGGTTGCATTCGCGAACGACGAGTGGGCGCCCTGCTGCCCTCGTTCAGCGGCTCCCGAACCAAGCCCAGCGCCCTCACGTCAGCTGAGTCCTAGGTATCCCCTCGGCAACTCGGATGTTTCTGGTCGATAGTCGACCAGAAACATCCGAGTTGTGCAGGGGAGCAGTTCTTGACCTGCACGAACGCATGCAGATGGGCAACACTGTGATGTTGTGAAGGCGCTACATATTCACCACGATGCCAACTCCTCCCCCGGAGTAATCGGCGAGCTAGTGAGCGATCGCGGAATCGATTCGGTGCAGCATCTGGTCTGTCTGCAGCCCGGATCTCCAGCCGGGAATCCGGTGTTTCCCAACCCAGCAGAATTTGATCTGATCTTTCTATACGGCTCGCGATGGTCGGTCTACGAAGAGGCAGTAGCTCATTGGGTTACCCCAGAGTTGGAGTTCCTCCGCCAAGCCGATGCTGCTGGAGTAGCAGTTTTGGGCATGTGTTTCGGCGGACAACTTCTGTCTGCTGCTCATGGTGGGGGAGTTGCACCCGGCCATACCCCCGAGATTGGGTGGCTGAGTATCGAATCGGTTGCCGAGTCGGGTCACACAGTGGACATTGATCCAGGGCCGTGGATGCAATGGCACTTTGACTGCTTTCAGATTCCCGATGGAGCGCAGGCACTCGCCTATTCAGAGGCTGGACCTCAGGCATTCATTCTTCGGAAGAATCTGGCTGTGCAGTTCCACCCCGAGGTGAATCGTTTAGTTCTTGAAGAGTGGTTAGAAGATGACCTTGATCAACTCGCTGACCTAGGCGTCGACCCAGAGCCGCTCCTGACAGAAGCTGACCGTCAGGAGCAGGCCAGCAGGGAGCGGGCGGCTCGTCTGCTCGATAATTTCTTGCTCAACCGATCTGCAAAAAACAAGAACCTGTTCTAGTCTCACGGTTCGCACCCCGGGTGGTCCGGGGGCAGACGTACAGGGGGTCAGATGCCCGAAGAAGCGACCACCAGCGGGGAAGAGGACGTCCTACGCGCTCCACTCGTGTTGGAGTATCCCTTCAAGCGAACCACCGGCCCAGTGATCGGTGCCTTTCTGACTGCTCTTCGTGAGGGTCGCTTTATTGGCATCGAGGATGACCAAGGCAAGGTGCTCTGCCCGCCAGTCGAATACGACCCTGCTTCGGGTGCATCCCTGACGAAGTTGGTTCCGGTTGGATCCGAGGGTGAAGTGCTGTTTTGGTCTTGGAACCAATCTGTGCGTGATGGCCAACCTCTGGATCATCCCTTTGCTTGGGCCATGGTCAAACTCGACGGCGCCGACACACCGATGATGCATGCCGTGGATGCCCCTCACGATGCGATGGTGACTGGTCTGCGTGTGCGGGCCAAGTTCGCAGAGGAACGAATTGGCTCAATGGATGACCTGCTCTGTTTCGAGCCCGTGAGCTGAAGGGAACCACAATGACTGACACCGCATCATCAGAACCAGCACCAATCGAGATTCCCGAGGGAGTCTGGTCACAGCCCGAAGTTGACATGTCTGCAATCGAAGAGATTGCCTCCGTTGAGTCAGTGCGCAGCGTGCGAGCCTTTGCTTCGCTCACCTATGACTACACGCCCGGCCTTGCAACCACACGCTTTCTGCGAGCCATCAAAGAGAAGCGCCTCGTGGGCGAACGTTGCTCCGAGACCGGCAAGGTGTATATCCCACCACGCGGCGTATCCCCGGTGTCGGGCATGCCTACCACCGAGCAGGTCGATCTTGGCTTGGATGGAACAGTGGTGAGTTTCTGCGTAGTCAACCTTGACTTCACAGGTAACGCTCAAGAGATTCCCTATGTCTCTGCGCTGATTCTGGTTGACGGCTCCGACATTCCCATTTACGGGCTTGTTCGTGAGATCCCCTATAACGAGGTCCAGCCCGGGCTTCGATTGAAGTCAGTCTGGGTCGAAGACTCCGAGATGACGACGAGTTTTGAAAACATCAAATGGTGGGCGCCAAATGGTGAGCCAGATGTCCCCGCCTCCGAACTAGCCGACTACGTCTGAGGATGCTGCTGTGAGAGACGTTGCAATCATTGCCACTGCCCAAACCAAACATGTCCGCTCCGCTACGACGGTCAACGAGGTCGAGCTCATTCAGCCGGTCATCCAAGAGGTGATTGAACGTTCCGGATTGGGACGTCATGACTTTGACTTCACCTGTTCTGGTAGCTCGGACTATCTCGCTGGTCAGCCCTTCAGCTTTGTGATGACCTTGGATGCTGTTGGGGCTTGGCCACCAATTTCGGAGTCACACGTCGAAATGGATGGGGCCTGGGCGCTGTATGAGGCCTGGGTGAAAATTCAAACTGGTCACGCCGATACTGCACTGGTCTACAGCTATGGAAAGTCATCCCCGGGAGACTTGCCACGTGTGCTGTCACGCATGACCGACCCGTATTACGAGGCACCGCTGTGGCCTACCTCGGTGGATATCGCAGCACTTCAGGCACGCGCCGCAATTCAGGCTGGGGTGACGAGCGAGCAGGCGATGGCAGACATTGCTTACCGCAGTCGGACCTCGGCTGCAGCTAATCCATTTGCGCAACTGACCACCTCTGCACAGCCCTTAGCCCTCATGGATGAGGAGTATCTTGCTGACCCGCTGAGGCGTCACGATTGCGCTCCGATTACTGACGGCGGTGTTGCAATCGTGTTGGCCGCAGGAGATAAGGCACGGTCGTTGTGTTCACGTCCGGCGTGGATCCGCGGTATCGATCACCGAGCAGATGGTCACCATCTGAACTTCCGTGACCTAACCACTTCACCCTCTGTCCGGATCGCTGCCGAGAAGGCCGGTGTGGCAAATGGGCCAGTCGAGATTGCCGAGTTGCATACCTGCTTTACCCATCATGAGCCCATTCTGCGCTCAGCTTTGGGTCTAGGAGATGACGTAGAGGTCAATCCGTCAGGAGGGCCGCTTGCGGCAAACCCGATGATGGCCGCTGGCCTAATCCGCATGGTTGAAGTTGCAAATCGTATCCATTCTGGAGAAGTGTCTCGAGGGGTTGCGCATGCAACCGGCGGGCACGCACTCCAGCACAATCTGATCGCAGTTCTAGAAGGCGAGGGCTGATTATGGGCGCAGAACGAGTTGCCGTCGTAGGTGTCGGCCAAACCAAATACACCGCTGTGCGCGGCGATGTGTCGCTTCCGGGTCTGTTGCGTGAAGCAACCTTCCGTGCGCTCGAGGACGCGCAGATGACGTTGGCAGATATTGATGCCATCGTGATCGGAAAAGCCCCCGACTTCTTCGAGGGAATCATGGTTCCCGAGTACTCATTTGTTGAGGCTCTCGGGGCCGTAGGCAAGCCGATCTTTCGAGTGCATACTGCTGGTTCCGTCTCTGGTTCGACGGCAATTGTTGCCTCGGGCTTGATCGAGTCCGGAGTGCACGAGCGTGTCCTCACTATCGGCTGGGAGATGCAGAGTTGCTCTGAGGCCATGTGGGCATTGAGCTTTAACATGCCATTCCAGCAGCAACTTGTTGCGGGCGCGGGCGGTTACTTCGCCCCATATATTCGCCAGTACATCGCTCGCTCCAATGCGCCGGACGACACGGGCGTGCTCGTTGCGCTCAAGGATCGTCAGAACGCACTGAAGAACCCATACGCGCATCTCCATGAGCACGACATTTCTTATGAGTCAGTCAAAGATTCCCTCATGTTGTGGGATCCAATCCGCTACTCAGAGACCTGCCCTTCATCCGACGGTGCAATTGCGCTCATTCTCACCAATGAGGCCGGCGGCGATGCCGCTGCGGCCGAGGGTCGTCCTCCGGCATGGGTACATGGAACCTCGTTCCGCTCCGAACCAGCCATGGCCGCAGGCCGGGACCAAGTCTCGCCTCAGGCCGGCAAGGATTGCGCCGCAGACGTCTACCGCCAAGCGGGAATCACCAACCCCCGCGAGCAGATCGACGTAGTCGAGATGTATGTTCCGTTCTCCTGGTACGAGCCCATGTGGCTCGAGAACTTGGGCTTTGCCGAGGAAGGCACTGGCTGGCAACTCACCCATGACGGCGTCACCGCAATGGACGGAGACCTTCCGATTAACTGTTCCGGCGGCGTGTTGTCTACCAATCCAATTGGGGCTTCTGGAATGATTCGCTTCGGCGAAGCAGCCTTGCAGGTTCGCGGTATGGCTGGCGAGCATCAGATCGATGGCGCTCGCACTGCCCTGGGCCATGCCTACGGCGGCGCTGCGCAGTTCTACGCCATGTGGGTCGTTGGGGCAGACAAGCCCTAGCCCAACCCCTAGCTCAGTTGTTCCCGTCGGTGAATCTTCAGTTCCGCTTGCCGAGCAGTAGAGTCATGAACGATGTCGAGTGTTGAGAACAGTCCTGTCGCAGGGCAAGTCGGACGAAAACTAATTCTGTCTGGTGCAATCCTGATGGGGCTCTCGGTACTCCTTGGCTTAGTCGGTACCAAGCTGACGCTGGGTCAGTTCAGTACTGCGCAGCTAACCCGAGAAGTGGTCATCAACGGCTCACCCAATCCCAAGGTGCCTGGCAAGCTTTCCTTCGAGGTTTCCGAGCCACTCCAAGAGACGAGTGCTCAAGACGCAGAGATGCACGTTGGAATCGCAGTCGCATATGAACAGCTACCGGCGCCGGTCTGCACGATGACCAACGAGTCGGGCGCAGAGGTGCCGCTCAAGTCTTCGGGTAGTGGTGAGGCCTTACTCGGCGATAACAGCGGCAAGTTCACTGTCATGGGTTCGGCCTTGCTTGCGCCCGGTGAGTACGAGGCGATCTGCACGCTCGACGAAGAGCCTTCCTCCTCCTCTGCCAGTTTCACAGTCGGCCGAGTGTTTGGGATGGATGACTTGAGCGGAACCTTTGCGCCGTTCCTGTGGTTCTTGGCAGTTGGATTTGTCTGTGGACTGATGTTCCTAGTCGGCCTGATTCTGATGATTGTCGGCCTCGTCAAACGTTCCAAGTCCAACAAGAGTGGGCTAGGTTTGCCAACCGCTGGGGTTTCTGGCTCTGCTCCAGCACCGGGTGTTCCCGCCGTGGGTGCCTACAGCGACATCCCTGCCGCACGCGAACCTCCGCCGGCTTGGCCAGGGCCGCATGCCCCGGGTCCGCCTCAGGCTGCTCCCGGCGCGCCGCCTGCCGCTGATCCCCCGGCGGGTCCGCCTACTGAACCGCCCTCGGGTCCTCCGTCTCCTCCAAGCGCGCCGCCTGCTGATCCCGGCGCGCCGCCTTCTGGTTGGACGGTGCCGCCTAGCAAGCTTCGATGAGCGCTGATCTGCCTGATTCGCTGAGGCGTTAGGCCGAAGGCGTCAGCCGTTAGGCGTTCGCGAACGGATCCGAGCCGTACTTTCTTGACGCCGTTTCACCAAGCACCGCTGGGTAATCAGCCTGAGGTTCGTAGACGAGCGCAGAATCGTCAACTGTCTCGGCATAGAACTGACCCGCCCACTTACGGAACTTCATAAATGGGCCATCAGTAGCCGCAAGCGCTGGCCGCACGAGGTGCGCTTTGTTTTCCCAGATTGGCTTGTCTTCGAGAACCTGACGGTGCACCTCGTCAACGAAGGCCGCACCAACGCTTGAGTTCAGCGCCTCGTCCGTGCCGAGTTTGCGAACCGTAAAGCTGAACCGCATATGACACGTATCCTCATCGATTGGTGTGTTGCAACCCATCAAGATCGTGTCGATGATTCCCGAGAAATGCACGCTGCTCAGGCCAGGCCCAAAAGAGTCAGCGTCAATGCGACCGTCGACTACTCCCCGAGGCGTCGGGAACTTCTGCGAGGAACGCATTTTGGTGAACGGGCCGTCGATCTCGTAGCTCTGCAATTCCGGCACTTCCTCGGTGTGGTGCACGTAGCGGAAGTGGGCTGCATCGACGCCGTTCTCGGCCAACTCCTGCCAGGGAGCGTGAACCGTGTATTCACGAGTGACCATCTGTGTAAATCCAGATGGGTCATTGAACTCTGGAATCTCTGGAATCTCCCACATTGGAGCAACGCTCTCGGGGTGATACCAAGCCATGACAAGACCGTTGCGCTCGATCGTTGGATAGGCCGTAACGCAGGCCTTTTTGTTTGTGCGATCCGCATAGGGGATCAGGGTGTTCTGGCCCTCGGCATCAAAGCGCCAACCGTGGAACGGGCATACCAGTTCTTCACCTATGACTGAACCGCCGTGGCCGAAGTGGGCTCCAAGGTGTGGACAGAAAGCATCATTGAGATGAGGTGCGCCGCTTTCGTCTCTCCACAGAGCTAAGCGCTTGCCAAAGTACTCAACAGGCAGTACCTGAGCTGTTGCAACCTCCTCAGACCAAGCAACCTGAAACCACCCAAAGGGGATAGGAAAGGGCGATCGCTTCGACATGGGAGTCTCCTAGGGGGTGTCTGTGGAATCGGCTCTTTGGGCCATGGTCACTGCTGCCAAAACTAGAACCTGTTCCAGTTTAGGTCAGGAGCGCACAGATGTCACCCAAGTTCGTTCAAGCCGCTAGATAGGGCTCCCAGAGAGCCGGAGGCTCACGTAGACCCGCTCGAGCCAGTAAGACCTGACGTCCCCTTGGAACCTGAGGCTGCTGGGCCAGTTTCCAGCCCAACTCCTCGAGCAGGCGGTCGCTCTTTTGAGAGTTGTGCCGCACACACATAAGCGTGACATTGCACCATTCATGAAGGCCTCCGCGTGAGCGAGGAATCACATGGTCGACAGTCTGACCGCTGCGAGTGCATCCCAGCACTTGGCAGCGATGAGCATCTCGAGCGAGCAGAGTACGCCGAGACAACGGGGCGGTTGCCTGGAACGGAATCGAGACAAATCTGCGGAGTCGAATCACTGCCGGCATCTCAAACTCTGCACCACCAGCACTGCGGATCACTCGGTTGCCGTCGCGCTCAATCAACTCGGCCTTGGAAGTCAGGACGAGTCCGAGGGCACGGCGAATCGTGATGACTCGCAGCGGTTCAAAGCTTGCATTGAGCAGAAGCACGGTCACAGAACGCCTACTCCCTAATTTGGCTCTTGACACATCTCGTTGGACTCCCGACATGTTGCCTCAGCGCGGAGCAATTGTCATGCCACTTCGCACAATCTGCCAGTTCGCGCCCAACCCAGCAACCCGGATGATTCTGGTCGATAGTCGACCACAACTGTCCGAGTTGTCGCTGTCAGCATCTCAGGGCGTATGCGGCAGCCAGATCAGATTGAAATCTCGCTGGGTGTTGCAGGTCCCACCAGCTCAAATACAACAACTCCCAGCCAAGTCCAGCCAAGCGATTATCGCGACGCTGGTCGGCTCTACCCCGCCGGTTGCCATCGTGCCAGCGTGCGGAGTGTGCTTCGACTCCGAGTTTTGCTGCCGGCCAAGCTGCATCGAGTTGAGCTACCAGAATCCCCAAGCCACCATGAGTTGATCCCAGCCCGTCGTAGACGCAGAACTGCCGCTCGGGCTGCGGCATGCCGCCGGCAACTGCCATGCGTTCCATGGAGCGCTCAAACATCGAATCTGGGATCGGGCCTTGGCGGTCAGGTCGCGCCAGGACGCGCCTAAGGCTTGCGCATCCGCTAGGCCCTGGTCGATCGACTCGATCGAGAGTCTCTGTAATCCAGCGAAGGCTGTAGCCCCGGCGGATTGCATCGTCGAGCGCCTGTTCGACTCTGTCATCGCTCACTACGGCACCAAGGTCAGCCAGCGTGCGGGCAATTGAAGTAACGGCAATCCCTGCTGTCACCGTGCAGTCCTCGGGAGCAAGGACGCAAGTCCGATGGACGAGGAAGTCGCCGGTGGCTCGAGACTTGGAGTCTGGGACCGTGAGTTCAACCAGCCCAGCTTCACCGCTCTCAACCCCATCGATTCCGCTGCCGACCCTGCTGCCCCCGCCGCTACGGCTACCGCTAGCGCTACGGGTGCGACTTTCGGAGCCATGAAATCCGTCAAGCCCGTGCAAGCGAGCGGCTGCGCGGTGTGAGATCAGTCCGCCCGATCGCTGAGTGGCAACCATGCAGCGCTGCATCCAAGTTACGGGGGCAGCAGCGGAGATGAGGACACCAGAGTGGGGAGTCAGCCAGTCGCCACGTCGAGTTCCACTGCGCAACTGAGCGCGGGTTACATCAAAGTTCGCGGCCTCTGCGGCGCTGATGACGCCGTGCTGCTTCGCTGCGTAGCGAAGCAGTGCCGCTAGCCCAGTAGTTGTCGAGTGGCTTGGGGTCGAGGCAGTCTGAGGCATGTTCTCAGACTGCCGGTCAAGGCCCGAGTTGTCAGCGGGGATATGTGCCCCGCAGTTTCTGTCTGCAATTTCTGTCTGCAGGTTCGGGCGCCAGCTTGGGCTGGCAGCTTCGATTCGCAGGTTCGGCTGGCAGATCTGCAGCAGATTTGCAGCAACTCGGATGATTTTGGTCGATAGTCGACCAAAATCATCCGGGTTGGTGGTTTGGATCGCGATGGGCGGCTAGCGATGGGTTAGCGGGGGTCTCGCCACATGCGCCAGATTGGATCACAACCGCTGGCGATGGTGAGTTCCTCCGTCACTTCAAAGCCAAACCGATGGTAAAAGGGCAGGTTGTCCCTTTTGGAGCTCTCTAAGTAAGCAGGCAGCCCCTCTTCATCGCAGCGGTCGACCATTGGTGTGATCAAGGCGGTCCCCACCCCAAGACCCCGGAGGTCATGGCGTGCAGCAAGAATTTCGAGATACCAGTGTGGCTCTGTCGGGTGGCCAGCCTCCATCTTGGCAAGGGCTCCCAATCGAGTTTGAAGTTCACGGAAACCCACGCAGCGCAACGCCGAAGGGAGCGCCGGCAACATCGCCAAAGGGTGGACTCTCCACTCTCCGGGGGGTGCCCACACAGCAGCTCCCTCGTGCTCGGAACTGGTCCACACTGTTCCCGCCTTCACCCTGCCGTGAATGACTTGACCTAAAAACTGGCCAAGGTGCTTGCGCCGACGCTCAGGGTCCTGCACCACCCACATCCAGATCGGGTCGTCGAAGAATGCCTTGCCCAAAAGGCCGCCCAGCGCCTTGGACTCACCGTGTTGGGCGAGCCGCACAACGGGCGGGGTCCTGGGGCTCATGATTTAGGCGTCACACACACAGCAGCTTTTGAGCTGAGGGAGGCTGTGCGTCCCGCCTCTCGAATGAAGTTCATATCGACACCAGAGGTAGTCAGAGCAAAAGACAGCCCTGTTGCCGGATCGGCCCATGCAATCTGCCCGCCCGCACCGTTATGTCCAAAGGCTTTAGCCGAAACGTTCGCTCCCATGCCGCGCATGATTGAGAGCCCGTCATCGCCGGCAATGATGAGCCCGAGCGATCGGTTCGAGGCAACGCCAGTATCAGGGCTCGGAAGCGTGCACATGATCTTGGCAGTGCCCTCGGCCAAAACTTCTGGGTCCCAGAGTTGGCCTGGGTTGTGCAGCAGCGCTTGGTAGTACATGGCTAGTGCTGCTGCAGTTGCGATCCCACCGCCTGCAGGAATCCCCGCTGCGCGAATCGAAGCATGGTTAAATCCCAGCAGAATCGCAGGCGTGACTTCACCGATATCGAAATCTGATGTCCCAAACACGGCCTCAAGCTCGGCTGAACTCGGTAGCTCGCCAAAGGTCTGCAATTCAGCAACTTCGCCTTGCTCATCTGGCGGATTTCCCAAACTGATACTGGTCAGGCCGAGCGGCTCGATAATGCGCCGGCGAACAACCTCTCGGTAGTCGCTGTCCTCCACGACTTCGATCATCTCGGCCACAACCCAATGGGCTGCAGTTGGGTGGTACTCAAAGTGAGTGCCCGGCTCAAAGGAAGCATGCCACCGAGAAAAACTCTCTTGCCTGCCAGCGCGGGTATCCCAAGTTGGTGGGCCTAGTGGAGCAGTGGGAAACCCAGAAGTATGGGTCAGTAGTTGCCCAAGGGTGACCTGTGCCATCCAGTCCGGAGTTTTCCCGCGGGTACCAAAGGCTGGAATCAACTCAATAGCTCGAGTGTCTACGTCGAAGCGACCTTCTGCGATCAACTGCCACACCACTCCAGCAATGAGGGCCTTGGTGCAAGAGAAAATATTGAACTCGGTCTGATTCGAAGCAGAACCAAAGCTCTCGAATACTGCCAATTCTTGATCAACTGCAAGCGCCATCTGTGCTGCGGGCATTCGTCCGGCGTCAACCTCTTCCTGAATGCGATTGCGCAGTGTGTCGAGGGCAGCAAGGTTGATTCCTGCATCCTCGGCTTGGATGGTGGCTTTGACTGAATTTTCAGGGAATGAACTCACGGGATGCAACGCTAGTCCTCTGGCTCTGCACATAGGACTAGATTGCGGAGCAGTTCCAATAAAGGAGTCCCGCATGAAAATTGTAGTGAATTACGACCTATGTGAAAGCAACGCCATCTGCATGGCAGTAGCTCCCGAGGTGTTTGAGGTACGAGACGATGATTTTCTCTACCTGCTAACCGAGGAGCCTGGCGAGGAGCTTCGCGAGAAGATGGAAGAATCAGTTCGTCGATGCCCCAAACAAGCCATCACCATTGAGGGCTGATATGACGGTAGTCATTGCCGGCGCTTCACTAGCTGGGCTGACCGCTGCTGAGACGTTGCGTGCCGATGGGTACGAGGGCGCAGTGATTGTGGTGGACCCATCCACAACAATCCCTGCGGATCGACCGCCCCTATCAAAGCAGGTTCTTGCTGGTGAGTGGCCACCCGAAAAGGCTCAGCACCGAGCAGCTGCCCGTGTACCTGAACTAGCGCTCGACCTTCGACTCGGAGTGGCGGCGACGGCGCTTGATGCTGCAACGCGCTCGGTCACTTTGTCAGACGGGTCGCTGATTTCGGCTGACGGGGTTGTGTTGGCAATGGGTGCAGCGCCACGTCGACTTCCGGGCGATCAGCCTGCAGGCGTGCACGTGCTGCGAACCATGGAGGACTGCTTGGCCCTGCGCAGTGACTTAGACAAGATGCCAGCACGAGTAGCGGTGATCGGGGCGGGATTTATTGGAGCCGAGGTCGCAGCCACATGCAGAAGTCGCGGCCTAGAGGTCACCCTGATCGAGGTAGCACCACTACCGCTGGGCCGTGTCCTTCCGGGCGAACTCGGTGGATTTATTGCTGATCTACATCGCGCCCACGGAGTTGAAGTCATTCTTGGAGTGGGCGTTGAGGGTCTCGATTCAATAACAGGTACTGATGGCAGCCAGCGCGTGAGCGGAGTGCGCCTGACGGACGGAAGTTTTGTCTCTGCCGAGGTTGTGGTTGTTGGTATCGGGGTAGTTCCGAATACGGGTTGGCTCGAGGGTTCAGGCCTTCGCCTAGATAACGGCGTGGCCTGTGATGCAACTTGCAGCGCGGCACCTGGGATTGTGGCTGCCGGTGACGTGGCCAGTTGGCCTAATCCGCTCTATGGCGAGGTCATGCGAGTGGAGCAATGGGAGAACGCCATTGAACAAGGGGAGTACGCGGCTAAGCGGCTACTCGCAGAGTTACAGGGTGCGGAGATGCCTGCTCCTTTCGCTTCGATTCCGTGGTTCTGGTCGGACCAGTACGACCGAAAGATCCAGATGGCCGGACGCCCATCATCAAGCGACGAGATCATTATTCCCGAGGGCTCGATCGAGGAGCAGCGCTTTGTTGCATTGTTCCGCCGTGGTGATTTGTGCACTGGCGTGCTTGGGGTGAACCGGCCGCGCCACGTCATGCAGGTCCGCATGAAACTGACCGAATCGCTAAGTTGGGATTCTGCGTTCTCTGTATTTGCATGAGTCCGTATTTGCATGAGTCCGTATTTGCATGAGTCTGTATTTGCGTGAGTCGGTATCTGCATCAGCAGGGTCCAACTAGGGGAGTAACTATCCAGTGACGAATCAGATTTTCTATGCGCTCATTGGACTCACTCTGATCGTGGCCGCCGCTGACTGGTGGGTCACCATCATTGGGCCAGCAAAGGCAGAGTTCGTCCTCAAACCGCTCACGATGCTGGTGCTGATTGCTGCAACGGTTGCGCTGCCTGACCCGTCTTCGAATCTTGCTCGGTGGGCCATGGTGGTGGCACTGGCATTTTCGATGCTCGGCGACGTGTTCTTGCTGAGCGAGAATCGTTTTTTCTTACAAGGTTTGCTGGCCTTCTTTGTGGCGCATCTGGCGTATATCTATGCGCTCGCGCATCTCGGTGCAACGCTTCAACTTGCCCTAGTAGGTCTAGTTCTCGTCCTGATTGCCAATGCCATAGTTGGCCGCAGAATTATTGCGGGAGTGCGGTCTAAGGATTCTGCAATGGTGGTGCCAGTCATTGCGTACTTAGGTGTTGTGTCAGCAATGGTGGTGGCTGCTGTCGCTACCGGAAACCCATGGGCGATTGTTGGCGCATTGCTGTTCTTTGGGTCAGATGCAGGAATTGGGTGGCATCGCTTTGTCGCCCCGTTCAAGCATCGCGACGCCTTTGTCATCGTCACCTATCACCTTGGCCAAGTTGGCCTTGTGTTGTCGCTCACCATCGCATTCTGAAAGGCCGTTATGACACTTCTTGAAGAGGACCTGCTGAGCGCTGCGGCCGATTTACTGCCAGGCGCTGTTGCGTTGCGCCGACAACTTCACCGTCAACCAGAACTAGGTCTGCACCTTCCGCAAACCCAGGCAGCAGTTCTGGCTGAACTCGAAGGGCTCGGCCTCAAGATCTCAACCGGTAAGGGATTGAGTTCGGTGGTTGCGGACTTAGAGGGTGCTCGACCCGGTCCAAGAATTTTGCTGCGCGGCGATATGGACGCGCTGCCAATGCCCGAGGACACCGGCTTGGAATTCTCGAGTGAGTTGCCTAACACAATGCATGCCTGTGGCCATGATGCGCACACCGCAATGTTGGTGGGCGCTGCACGGTTATTGAGCGGACTCAAGGAGCAACTTTCGGGAAGTATTCGGTTTATGTTTCAGCCCGGAGAAGAGGGCAGCGGTGGTGCAGCAGTCATGATCGAGGAGGGGGTTCTAGATGGCGTGGATGCCGCCTTCGCCATGCACATTGCGCCCAATCTTCCGTCATCGATGGTGGCTTGGAGGGGTGGGCCTGTCATGGCTTCGGCCGACGTGGTGAAAATCACGGTCACTGGTAGAGGCGGGCATGCATCAAGCCCGCACTGGGCTTGTGACCCAGTTCCCGTGGCTTGTGAGGTGGTCCTAGGACTGCAGAGCATGATCACTCGCACCGTTGATGCTTTTGACCCAGCAGTGCTCACCATTGCGCAGATCAACGCTGGGACAACCAACAATGTGATTCCCGAGAGCGTTGAACTCCTTGGAACTCTGCGAGCAGTCTCGGAGGGCACCCGGCATGCCGTTTGGGAGAGAGTCCGAACCGTGGCCGAGGGCATTGCCTCGGCGCACGGATGCACCACCTCTGTGGAAATTCTTGAGGGTTATCCCGTGACGGTGAACACCCCGCAGTTTGCCGAGTTCGCGGCCTCGGTTGCGGGCAGCATATTTGGTGAGCGTCACGTCTTGAATATGCCGGCTCCAGTCATGGGGGCAGAGGACTTCTCATATGTTCTGGCCAAAGTGCCGGGTGCAATGTTGTTCTTGGGAGTCTGCCCGCCCGAGCAGAAAAACTCTCTGCTCGCACCAGCATGTCATTCCAACAAAATGGTGCTCAATGAACAGGCGATGGCGGATGGCATAGCGCTTCATGCAGCTGTGGCCATTGCGTTTCTGCAAGGGGAGTACAGCCCTAGCTAGGAACGCAACCTCTCGGCGACTTCGACGCTGACCCACATGCGTTCAAGATGCTGTTGAACAACGAGCTCGCCTGCGGGAATCTTGGTTTCTGCAATAAATGCAGCGACTCGCTCGGCACGCGCTCGATCATCAATGCTGCGAATCCCCTCCAGCATCCGCGGCAGGCTGCTCGAAGGGAATTTCTCGACGAGCTCCGACCAGTGGCTGCTCACAAAATCCCAGCCTTGGTCGCCTAAGTCGTGATGCGAGATTGCTCGACGCAACAGGAACGGTGCGTTCTGTATCCGCACCTCTGTCATTGCAAGTTCAAGCACATAGGCAAACTGCTCTGGATTGTCAGTTTCGATCAGGGCGCTGAGAAAGCAAAGTTCTTCTTGCGGTGTAGAGGACTCGCGCCAAGCCTGCTCCAGCTTCGCATGCTCATCCACAGTTGCAGACGCAGCCAGAACCTCGATCGCTGCTTCGCGCAGCGACGGATCGATCGTCTTGAGCTGCCAGAGGTTGCGAGCGCTCACGCGAACTTCCGCATCCTGACCAACGCCGCCAAGCAGAGCGAACAGCACACCGCGAAGTTCCTCAGACCGTTCGCGCATCGCATCGGAGCCGACTTGAGATGCCTGCATAACCTCCTCGAGTCCAGCCAACCTCTGGCTGCACAGTTCCTGAATCAGCAGGCGGTTGCGGCTGGCTCTGCCTGCTCCTCCAAGGCGCTGCAGCCCCGAAAGAACGCCGCTAATGCGCCTCCATACTGCTGGGTCAGACTCTCTCTCGCAGAGCACTCGCAGTAAATCCTCGAGTTCTTCCACGCTGACCCGGTTTGCTAGGAACCCAGCCCAAGTGTCGTCTAGAAGAACAAAGAAATCGATTGAAGCCGCAGTGGGATCGGTTGCAAGGGCAGTTCGAAGGCTGCCAGTGAGATTGACTCGAAAGAACCCGTTGCCACCTGGGTTTGCCTGAACCTCGACAGCGGGCCCGCCAAGATCGATCTCTAGAGCTTGTTCAAGTAAAATTCTGTGATCAGTAGAGGGGCCGTCCGCGACGGTTTTGGTTGAGATCAGCATGGGTGTGGGCCAAGGCTCTACTTCGGAACTGCTGTCGGTATCGAGAGGCTCGGCCTGATAGCTAAAGCGCTCTTGGCGCAGCCGTAGCCCAGTCTCGGTGCTTTCTACTGTGACGAGTGGGTGGCCGCCGCGAAATATCCAGCTCTCCATGATCCGCCGAACAGGTTCGCCGCTAGCGGCCTCGAGTGCATCCCACAGATCCGCGGTTTCGGTCACTGCGCAGGCATGCTGTTGAAGGTATGCGGTGATCCCTGAGCGGAAGACCTCCGCTCCTAGGTACTGCTCCAACATGCGCACTACTGACGCGCCTTTTTGATAGGTGAGAATGTCGAACATTGCCTCGGCCTCGGCCGGACTCTGGACCTCAAACTCGATGGGCCGAGTGGACTGCAATGCATCGGTGTCAAAAGCTGCCGCTCGCGCTAGTCCGAATGAGGTCCAGACCTGCCAGTCCGGGCGGAACGCATCAGTAGCAGAAACCTCCATGAACGTGGCAAAGGCCTCGTTCAGCCAGATCCCATTCCACCATTCCATCGTGACAAGGTCGCCGAACCACATGTGTGCAAGCTCATGGTTGATGACATCGGCAACTCGGTGAAGCTCGGGCTGTGTGGCCGTGCTGGGGTCGACTAGCAGTAGAACCTCTCGAAAGGTGATGCAGCCCAGGTTCTCCATCGCTCCGAATGCAAAGTCGGGAACTGCGACTAGGTCAATCTTGTCGCCTGGATAAGCAATCCCATAGTACTCCTCAAAGAACTTCAGCGCTTCCTCGGCAACCTCAAGGGCGAACTCGCACAGGTGAGCAGACCCCGGTGGGTAGATAACGCGCAAGGGAATCGGCCCGTTCATGCCCGCCACCATTCGCGTTGGAGTTTGCTCAAGCGGCCCAATTACCAACGCGACCAAATAGGTAGACATGACCATTGTGTCGGCAAAAGTGATCCGAGCTAGCCCGCCATCAAGGTCTTCTCGCAGCACTTCGGCACTGTTAGAAATTGCCAGCACATCATCGGGAACCGTGAGGGTGATGGAGAACACAGCCTTGAATGCTGGCTCGTCAAAACAGGGAAAGCACCGCCGGGCGTGCGTGGACTCAAACTGGGTAACTGCGAGTGTGTGCTCGGTTGAGCCATCATCGTCTGTCCTAGTGAATGTTGACTTGTAGAACCCAACCAGTTGCGCGTTGTAGATACCCGTATAACGCACATGCAGAGTTGCGGACCCTGCCGGAAGTTCTTGGTCCACACTCAGGGTCACCCGCTCAAGTTCGGGGTCGAATGTTGCCGTGGCCGGGATCCGCTTGTTCTCATCGGGACCGCCTAGGGCAACCCAAGCCGAATGGATGGTCAGGTCTAAGGCGTTCAACACAATCTCTGAGCAACGCTCGGTGAGCTCAACCTCAATCGCTACAGAGCCTTCAAAGCTGCTGCCCTCTAGATCAGGCCAAATCTCGAGTGTGTACCGGCTTGGAAGAACAGTGTTTGGTAGACGGTGCGGATTGCTCATCGGTTACGTACTCCTCGGGGGTGGTTATTCCTGTTCGGGCGGCGCAGCAGTTTGGTGAGAGCTGCTCAGTCCTTCTGCAGAGCGTAGAGCCCCGTAGTCAAGTAACTTTTCGGCGTGTACGAATGTTTCGAAGTCACCATTGCCAACAAGGTCGCCCATATTCAGCTCAAGCGGCCCGACTCCTTCAATTCGATGATCGCTAGCTTCTGGACGGAGCTGCCGCAGATTGTCCGAGAGATCGATGCCTCTGCATCGGCGCGAGCAATTGTGATCTCGTCAACGGGGAAGCATTTTTCTGCGGGGATGGATCTAGAGGTTTTCTCGGGTGGGTCAAGCCTGAGCGTTGGGCCGGGAGTGACTGAGGAAGGTCGCAAACGGGCCTATATGTGGATGATGGTGCAGCACCTTCAAGACTCCTTCACTGCCCTTGAGCAGGCTCGGATTCCTGTGCTCTGCGCTATCCAGGGTGGTTGTATCGGCGGCGCGATTGACATGGTGTCGGCTGCCGACATGCGCTATTGCTCTGCGGATGCGTTTTTCTGTGTGATGGAAATCAACATCGGCATGACAGCTGACGTCGGCACGTTGCAGCGACTCCCCAAGATCATCCCCGAGGGGATTGCTCGTGAGTTGGCGTACACCGGAGATCGAATGCCCGCACAGCGTGCCCTCGAATGCGGTCTCGTCAATCAAGTCTTTGAGGATCACGACTCCCTGGTTGACGGGGTCCTAGAGATTGCTGGGCGCATTGCGACTCGCTCCCCGCTCGCTATTTGGGGGACGAAAGAGATGATCAACTACACGCGGGATCACTCAGTAGCAGACGGCCTGCGTTATATCGCTGGTTGGCAATCAGGCATGTTTCAGCCATCGGATATGTTTGAGGAGTTCGCGGCCAAGGGAGAGAAACGTGCGCCCATCTTTGAGGAACTGCCGGAACCACCGCAGTCTCTCTGATCGGTTCAGGTACAAGCTGTGAGCGAGTCGAACACAAGTTGGTGTTGGCGCTGCGACCTGTCTCAGAATGCCGAGGCCTCGGCATGTGAGCGCTGCGGGGGGGAGTTGCATTCGGCTCCATCCTCCAGAGAGTCTCGATTGCCCGCACGGATTTTAGAGATCGACTTGTCCGGGATGGAGCCAGAAGAGCGCGAGATGTTCCTGCTGTTCTTGGACGGAGCAAACATCGATCACCAGATTCAGGGCTTGTTGCTTTCGGTTTCATCCGAGGACGAGCAGCGCATTAAGGACTTACTCGAGACGGTCACCTCGGACACTCTGGTTGACTTTGACCCGACGCAGACCTCAACCGAGTCCCTAGACTGGGCTCGCGAGATGGCTTCAAAGATGCATCCTGCCTCGACCTCGGTCGATCCGTTGCTCTTAGCTCCAATTCCGCAACGCGTACTTGCCGCAGTCATCTCATATATCGCGTGGTGGATGCTGATGGTCTTACTCTTTGCCCTGCTCACGCTCTCCCCAGAGGCCCCACCATATGTCGCAGTGCTGGCAATCTCGTTGTTGCCGTTACTCGGAGATACTTGGCTGACGGCTTGGAATGGAACGACCCCCGGCAAGTTTGTGCTGGGAATTAGAGTGGTGAACGTACACGGTTTTGCCCCGGGTTGGCGATCCTCGATCCTCCGGACCCTTGTGATGATGTGGCCGGTCCTGTTGGCATATTGGCCCGGACCGTTGGGTCAACTAGCAGTTGTCATTACGCCGGCTTGGTTTCTGTTGCTCGTGGTGAGTATCGCTCGAGACCCCGAGTCTCAGGGGCTGCATGATCGTGTTGCGGGAACTCGAGTAGTGCTCGGCCGACATGCTGATCGTGCAGTCGTTTAGGCCCGGCTTGGAATCAACTTGTAACCAAGCTGACTCAAGAAGTTTTGGCTAGCTGTTGAAGCTCCAGCAAACTTCCGCCGGGTCGGCCCACCAGAATCCGAATACCCAGAGATTCGACCTGAGTCACAACAGACGCAACATGTTCTTCTCGGTCAGGCATAGATACCGTCACCACAGCTAGGTCGGGCGATTCCTGCTGGCAAAAATCCATTAACTCAACAGTGGGCAAGTTTGCGCCCAACAGATGGACATGCCAGTTATTTTCTCGAAGTGATGCTGCCGCCATGAGTGCAGGCAGGCCGTGGAGTTCACCCTCGAGAGCGGCCACTGCCACGCTGCCACGTCGACGCCCGCGAGGGTTTGGCTGGTGCTCGCCCAGAATTCGCTCCACGATCGCCGTTCCCCGGTGCTCTTGCCAGATGCTCACTTTTCCGTTGTGCCAAGCAGCGCCGATGTCACGAAGAGATGGGGCGATTACCTCTTCTATCACCACAGTTAGTGGCACTCCATCTGAAGCCAATCCAGAAACCATGGCGGTGGCATGGTTCTCATCGCCCTTGATGAGGGCCGCAGTGAACTCCTTGCTGACATTGGCAAAACCAAGGCGAGGCCGCCGCACTGTACGTACGGCTGGTTGCTGCCTGCGTACAGCAAATGCCTTGACTTCTGCAGGGTCAACTAGGTACTTGTTACAGACCAAGTCTGCTGGCAGTTGCCCACTCCGGACCCACTTGTAGGCAGTCTGATAGTGGACTCCCAGTTGATCTGCTGCGGTTTGCAAGTCAATGAATACAATGCTCACTGACCAATGGTACGCCAAAAGGGCCGGCAGAGATTGGTATGCAGGGGAGCACAGCCCGTTCCGCTTGCCCCCGCAGCGTGCAAGGCTGTTGGGGTGAACGAGTCGCAGAACAGCCACGGCAGCACAATCCCCGGCGAGGATCGCCGTTTGGCAACCATCAGGGGACTGCTGGCCAAGGCCGAGGCCACCGAGTTTCCTGAAGAGGCAGAGCTTTTCTTTAACAAGGCTTCCGAGTTGATTAGCCGCTGGGCAATTGACGAGGCCATGTTGTGGCAAGGGGCCGAGCGCTCTGGACGGGAGCAGCCCGATGAGTTGCAATTGGTGGTCTTTAGCCCGTACCTCACGCAGAAGGCGGTGCTGATTGGGGCCGTGGCATCTGCGCACGGATGCCGGACCGTTCGCTTGGTCTCGGGAATGCAAAAAGGCGCAGAGGTGGTCTCTGTGGTGGGATTTCCGACAGACCTCCGATGGGTAGACACGTTGGTGACTTCTTTGCTGGTGCAGCTGACAGCGGCAATGTTGTCCTTGTGTCCCAAAGGCGCGACTCCTGCTGCGACTGCATCTTGGCGACGTAGTTTCATCATTGGCTACGCAGAAGAGGTCAGCGCTCGCCTCGAACAA
Source organism: Actinobacteria bacterium IMCC26207 (assembly GCA_001025035.1). Taxonomy (GTDB): domain Bacteria; phylum Actinomycetota; class Acidimicrobiia; order Acidimicrobiales; family Microtrichaceae; genus IMCC26207. Next base: position 302,002 of record LCZK01000009.1, on the reverse strand, counting down.
GATCGAGCAGCAGCGGCTGCTGCAAAGACCTCATCCACAGCGGCAGATTCTGAGCGGGCATCTGCTGGGGCGGCGGGTCAGCATGCTCCAGCTGAGCAGCCCTCAGTGGCAATGGTCTTGGCCTCTCGAGCCGAAGAAGTGCAGGATGACTTCCGTCGTCGCCATCCGCGAGTTCGTTCATCTTGGGCATCGAGTGGAAGGTCAGCCACGGGGCGACAGGCTGGGAAGCGCGCTGGCAAAGAAGCCTCACTCACCCGCGGCGGAATAGGTGGCCGCAGGGGAATCGGCACGGGATGACTAGCAACGCCCTGGCAGATGATCCGCATCGTGACATTATTTACGCCACTGAGAATCAAGCCTTGCCGAGCGGTGGCCGCCACTTTTCGCGCTTTACAGACCTTGAGACCTATGTGGAATCCGTCCTAGCTGGATCCTGGTGGGACCGTGAGTTTCCGGCAGCGCCTCTAGAGGTTCAGCTGATTCGTCGTTCCCGATCAGCAACCTTTTCTGCCGCCGCCGTGGATCGAACAGGTGACGAGGCAGCCATCTGGATCAGGGATGGCTCTTGGGATGCTGTCACGGTTGTTCATGAGCTGGCCCATGTTGCCAGCGCCCAGCCCGCAACTAGCCCTGATCCCACCGGCCCGCATGGCCAAGAATTTGCCACAGCCTTGTTATTAATGTGGCGAGAGTTCTTGGGGTTGCACGCCTATGGGGCACTGCTCTCGGGTTTTGATGACCACGGGGTGCCGTATCGCCGGGAACGTCTTTTTTGAGCGGAGCGCAATGTGTACACAGCGGCTTTTTCTTGGCGTCCTCGAATGCTGAGTCGGCCCGAGGGAACCCATGCCTCTCGCTGAGATGCCGACAAAATAGTGCTGGACGAGGCAAGCACTCCCGAGGGAACTGCTTTTGCCTCATCGCAGAGTCGAGAGGCCAGGTTGACCACATCGCCGATCACTGTGTATTCGAAGCGTTCCGGCGTACCCACAAATCCGGCGATTACCTCTCCACTTGCTACCCCGATGCCCGCTCCAAGCAAGTCATCAGCAGCCTCGAGTGCCGCTGGCAAGCTGACTGCTGCGCGTAGCGCTCGATCTGCGTGATCGGTCTGGTCCTGAGGTGCGCCAAACAAGCAGAGCGCAGCATCTCCTTCGAACTTATTTACCCAGCCACCGGCTCGGCTTACCTCGGCTACGACCACGCGGAAGAATCGGTTGAGCATTGCCACGACATCTTCAGGCGGGTGCGATTCAGAGAATCTTGTGTAGCCGCGTAGGTCGACGAAGAGCACCGTGACCTCGCGTTTACTGCCTGTGCCACTGATGCCTTGGTCAATCGCTAGGTCCGCCAGGCCGGCTTGGCCGACCTGGCGTTGAAACAGTTCACGTAGTAGTTCTTGTTCGCGCATTCCGGCCGCTAGGTCGTTCACGCCCTCGGCTAGGCGGCCAAGTTCGCCAAGATCATCGATTGGGACATAGACGTTCAGATCGCCTTGTTCAATGTCTCTGAGTGCATCGCGAATGGTGTTGAGAGGACGCGCAACGGAGCGCGCTGCGAGTCCCATCACTACAACTCCCGCAATCAGTGAGACTGCAGCGATTCCGCTGAGGCGGTAGCCCTCTGCTGACGCAGGACTAATAATGGGGATGAGGCCAATCGATATCAGCGGTACCGCGCTGCCTAGCAGCCAAGCCAGCATGAGTCGGGGGAGAACGTCTCTACGATCAGCCGGCAAATCTGCATCGGCTAAGGCCAGCGCATAGACGGGGCGAAAGTGGCCTTCGAGAAGAAGGTAGAGCAGCGTGCAGGTGACGACTCCGGCTAACAAGATCCCAAGTGAAACGCGCTGAACATCGTGATTGATGACGCCAAAGAGAACTGCTGCCCCAATCCAAGAAATCAGTGCAGTAAGGGTCTCTGCTAACGGCAGACTGAAGAGCAACTTGCGCTGTCTGTCCGTCGGGGTCTTTCCCTCTCGTACCCAGTTCATGGCTCTGCGGACAAACAACGTGTTGAGCGGCAAGGCAAGCAGCACCATGGCTGCTAAGTAACAGGTAAAGACCAACAAGTTCAGGTTGCTGTCAGCAAGCCCGTCCTCGGCTTGGGGTGACAGCAGAAAGCTGAAATAAGAAAAGACAGCGACAGCCCCTAGGCCATTCGCCAGAATCTGCAAGCGAACCACACCGCGCACCGTCGACCGAGCACGCGCTGTTGATCCCGGCGTGGCACCGCCAGTGACTGCTTCCTCTGCCATGCCCCGCAGTGTACGCCTGAGCGGTTAGTTGTTTTCCTTCGTCAGGCCAACTGGGCAGGACATGCCCGTACTACCAAGGCCGCAGTATCCTCCAGGATTCTTGGACAAGTACTGCTGATGGTAGTCCTCGGCATAAAACCAGTTACTACTCAGGTCCTCGAGAGATTGGATTTCGGTGGTGATCTCATCGAAGCCCGCAGAGGTCAGCACGCTTTGGAACCTCTCTCGGCTAGCGGCGGCAGCGGCAAGTTGGTCTGCGTCAAGGCAGTAGACGCCAGATCGGTACTGGGTGCCAATGTCATTCCCTTGTCGCATGCCTTGAGTCGGGTCATGAGATTCCCAGAACGCTGACAGCAACTCCTCGTAGCTCAGTTGGGCAGGGTCAAAAACAACTAGTACCCCTTCTGTGTGGCCAGTGCGACCAGAGCAGACTTCTTGGTAGGTGGGGTTCGGCGTAAAGCCGCCCACATAGCCCACAGCAGTAGTAATCACACCGGGAATCTGCCAGAAGACTCGCTCGACTCCCCAGAAGCAGCCTTCGGCAAACACCGCGGCCTGTGACCCATCAGGGAATGGGGCATTGAGCGAACTGCCGAGTACCTGATGCGGTTGGTCGACCAGTATGGGTTCGGACCGACCGGGGAGGGCTTCGGCTGGAGCAACAAGGCGGGGAGCACGGCCAAACATCATGTTCTTAGGCTACGACTCATGCTGTGCGCGTGTGCGTCAGGCTCTACTTACTCGTCTCTCGCTGTTCTGTGAGGAGAACTACCCAACAACGAAACCCTGAAATTAGGCCCTTTGTCTCATCTTGGGTTCCGGACCTTCACGAGGTACTGCCTTTGTGTCATCTTGTCAGCAGTGTTGGCGGGAACAGAACTTCAAGAACTTAGATCGTTGCTTCGTCAACCGCATCTTGCAGCGCGGCGCGTAGCGGTTGGAATCATCTCGAGTTGGACTGCTGACTCACTAGTTGGCGTTGATCCGCTCGAACTGCTTGCGGCGGCAACCGAGCGCTACCCGTGCATTGCGCACGAAGCGAGCAGGCCGACAGAACAGTTGGCCCGGTTGCTTTGGAGTCAGCCGCGTTGTGTGTCGACCGCAGCAGTTGTGGATTCAGTTCTGCAAGCAGATCAGCATGCTCGATGGGCCATGATCCGGCTTCTGGTTCTTCGTCAGGATTCCCAAGGGGTGCAGGCTATTCAGTTTCTGCTCAGCATGGACGGCTTTCTTGATGTGCTGACTCCTCCGAGTTATGCAGTCTTTGATCCACTCCTGGAGCACTCCGCTGCACAAGACCATGAACATTTGTTGGACCTCTCGGCACTTGCCCAAGGGTTTGCAGAATTGCTCATTAGGCCGGGCTGGACTTGCCAGATTGCTTCTTTCTTGCAGCAAGTTCAACAGGCCGGCCGCCTTGACGGAGCTGCACGCTGTCAGGTGTTGGCATCTGCATCATCGCTTGCCTCAACAATTGTTGCTAACTGCAATGCGGTAATTGGACAACGCCTCTCTGCGGAATCCAATGCTGATGCATTACAGACGCTCACATGTTTGGCCAGCTTGTTGGCCGCGTTTCATCGACCAGATGAGCATTCTCCGCTCTACCGAATGCTTGGCTCAGCAGACCCGCTGGTCTCGGTAATCGGTGTCGTTGCTCTTACCGACTGCGGGATGAGGGTCGGGGCCGACCGAATTGAAATGCTCGCTCGAGACCCCCGAACGGTGTCTCCGCTGTTTCGCGCACTAGATGATTTGGGCGCAGCGGAAATCATTCCTCTGGAGTACCGGACGTCTCGCAACCTTGCCCTCTCAGAACTCGTTGAGTGGTTAAGTGACGAGTCCGAACTTGGGAGGCCACCTGATGAGATCGAGTGGCTCGGTGCTTGGAACGAAGAGGAGTTAGAACTCTTTCGGTTCCGTATGAGTGCCCCACATTGGTCGTGTCAGCGCGGTTGGATGATTGGTGTTGCCGGTGCGTGGACGCATTCCTGTTATTTCGCTGAAGATGAAATGACTACTGAGGAACACATTCACAACCTTGAGCTAGCAGTAGAAAACTGGCAAGCCCCGCCGAGATGATTGACAGGGTTAGGTTGTCTTTGCGGCATTGAAGAACTCAACAAAGTCGCCAACAAAGCGCTTGTAATCCACCTCGTGGCCTTGGTAGCGCTCGGGACCGTCACTCACGACGACTTGGCGAAAGCGTTCGGGTATACCGGCTGCCGAGTAGGCCTCTCTCAGCAGAACTCCCTGCTGAGGCGCAGCGAGTGGGTCGTTGATCCCGTGAAGCGAGAGTAGCGGCCGACTCTGCGGGGTGACATGGGTTTGCACTGAGCCCAACTGATACCCGGCCTCGCAGAGCTTGCTGTCGCTGCTGCATCCGACGTATCTGTTGACGAGGTCGCCCCAAACATCATTTTGGGCAAACAGTGTCAGATCCGTTACGGGAATCAGAGCAATGCTTGCAATCACCGTTGAATCAATCGGCGCGGTAGCGCTGCCAGAGAGTTCAGCCGGCAGGTCGGTTGGTTCTAGTTCAGCCTGGTTCGTTGAAGCTGCGAGCATGGCTGCGATGTTTCCGCCAGCAGACTCACCCATGGCAGCCACGTTGTTTGGGTCCCAGTCTTGTTCCTCGGCATTGGCCTTCACCCAGCGCACGGCCCGTTTCGCATCTTGAATTGCGGTCGGGAACTCGTTCTCGCCAGTGCTCGTTGTGAGGCGGTAATCCACTGCGAGAATGTCCCAACCATCGTTGAGTGCGGCTTCTAAGTAGGCAGAAACATCCCCTGCCTTATCGCCAGCCACAAAGCCACCGCCGTGAAACCACAACAACACCGGGTTAGGGCCAGGTTGTGGCGAACGGTAAATATCGAGTTGTTGCGCCCCGCCACAATCACTAGCTGGGGCACCCGTTGGCGATCCGTTTGCGTCGGTGCACCCAAGGTCTGGCCCGTATGCAATGTTGGTCTCGGGAGGCAGGGGCAACTTTGGCGCAGGGGAGTCCGGGTCCTCAATAAAACCGCACCCAGAGATCGTGGCCGCAACCATGGCAAATAATGCTAGAAGGTGAAAGAGGCGAGGGCGAGGCCAAGTTGGCATCGGTAGTGGGATCAGCCGATTACGCACCGACTCAGCGTTGACGGGCGAGGCGGGAGATGCAAGTCCGGTTGCACAAGACCTGAGAGGAATTGAAGCTTGGCTGTGGTGGCAGTACAGTTCAGCTCACGCCGCGGGGTGGAGCAGTTCGGTAGCTCGTCGGGCTCATAACCCGAAGGTCGTGGGTTCAAATCCCACCCCCGCCACCAATTAGGTGAAATGCCTGCAAAGAAGCCGATCCCTCGGGGGTCGGCTTCTCTAGTTCTTCGTGTCCGACATTTCTTTAAGTCCGAGATTGAAGCGGCCTCGCGTCGACCACAGCGAACTGACCGCAGGCTCGGCTCCTTAAGGTGAAAGCAACTGGTATGCCATTGCCGTCCGCTCCGCCATTTTCCGCCACGTGAACAGCTGCGAACGTTGCCACCCGAGGCCGCCCAGTTCTTGCCTCAGTTCAGCGTGATTGAGTAACTCGGACAACTGAGCAGACAGTCCCTTGGCGTCGTCCACAGCAAAATAGCTGGCGGCCGATCCGGCTACCTCGCGATACACGGGGATGTCGGAGAGGATGACGGGGCATCCTGCTGCCATTGCTTCGAGCGCTGGAAGTCCAAACCCTTCCGCCATCGATGTTGAAACTAATACTGCTGCACTCCGATACAACTCAGAAAGCCGATCATCTGTCGCATCCTCTTGTGTGATGGTGATCGAGGAAGGGAGTCTCGCCAGCAGAGATCGCTCTGCAGATGTGAAGGCTCCACCGCCCACGCACAGTAACTCCAAGTCTTCGAAGTTGCCGTCAAGGAGAGCGTCGACCAGCACAGCGAACCGTTTGTAATGTGCCCGCGCACCAACGTAGAGAATTCCTCGCCTGCTCTGGTTAAAGAGTCGCTCTTCTGTCACTGGGCGCACGCCCAGCGGACAGACCCGAATCTGCCCGGAGATGTTCTCCACGCAGGAGAGCAAGTCATCTTTGACAGTTTCTGAAATACAGATCACAAGATCGGCTTGCTGTAGACAAGCCGTCTTGTTTCGATGAGATTCACGCCCCACGTCGTTCGGGTGAAGTTCCGGAATCATGTCAAGAAGCGTGACCACCGTTGGTGCATCGGAATGCCTTGGGTTTGGAAGTCTTTCGTGGTACGTGAAGTGTTCAATCACGGGTCCTCTGTTGGCCCTTCTGAACGGGAGTCTGTTGGCAAAACCGACCAGTCGATCTCGGTCGAGTACATGGCCTTCCGGGATTGTCCAGAAGCGGCCGGTCGGTAGTTCACTTAAGTAGAGATTGCGATTGATTCGAATCTCGACACTCGGATGGATTCCCAAATCCGGGTCAAGTAGAAACTCGCTGATCAGTTCGACGAAAAGCCTCGATGCGCCTCCGCGTCGCTGTCGATAGAAGATCTGGGCGTCGTAGACAACTTCGAGTGGATTCATATCATGGCCTTAAGCACGGTCTAACTCCCGTATGAGTATGACCGATACCGATCTGTCACAAGTGCGAGATGAGTGACGGCGAGCAGTTCGGTTGAGATCAGAACTAACCCAGTGCCTTCTTTGCTCGTTGCACGGCCAAGGAGCGAGGGCCAAGGGCCAAGGACCGACGAGCGATCGTATCGTTCCTGCACCCCAGCAACCTGAATCATTGGCGCCGGTAAGCTACGGAAACCGTCGCTTACCGGCGCCAATGCGGCAGCCTCCAGTGCGTCCGGCGTTCAGCGGGTCCGGGCGCCCTCGCGGCGAGCCCCACGCGTAAGCTCCGGTCATGGCGACCAAGTCCGGTGACCGCGCCGCGTTCTTTCCTGCGATCGAGAAGAAGCACGGCCAGCCGATGGCCTACTGGTTCGACCGCATGGCTGAACGAGCCGACCAAAGTTACGGCGAGCAGTTCGCGTACCTAACCGAAGAGCACGGCTTCAGTCGGGCGCATGCCAACGCATTGGTCATGTTCAGCCGCGGCTCTACCTCGTCCAAGCGGTTCGACACAGTGGACGACTATCTCGCCAAGGTTGACCCGGCAGGCGCGAGCACAGTTCGGGCGATGTTCGCGACAATCGCCGAAGCCCACCCCGAACTGAGACCGGTGATCGCCTGGAACCAACCGATGCTGCGCCGAGAGGAGGACTACGTGTTCGGCGTGTCCGTGCAGACTAGGCATATTCTGCTGGCGCCGTGGGGTGGCCGAGCGCTCGAGGCTGCTAGGCCGTTGCTTGATGGCTACAAGGTGAACAAGAAGACGGTGCAGGTGCCCCTCGACTGGGATGTCGACCGGCCGATCCTCTTGGCCATGGTGGAGAACCGCCTCGCTGAACTCGACGAGGATGTGCCGTGACCTGTTGGCCAGCGGTCTCGCCTCACATGCGTGTCGCCTAGCAGGTGTGACCCCGATCTGATCGTGATCCCTCCCGGGCCAAGGCTGCAAAGTCTGCGTCGGCGTGCAGGACCGGAGCGTCTAGTCGAATAGCAACTGACGCGATCAAGCAGTCGATGAGCCTGCGAACAGTTTCGCCGTTTCCTCGGCAGGTCCGGTAGAGGGCGGCGGCTTGGTCGTAGTCCTGAGCGATGATCGGAATCAGTTTGGTTCTAGCTAGCAGGCCGCGCAGTTGGGCGAGGTGCTGTGCGCTTCGGGCGCCTACGAGGACCTCCATGCTGATCGCGTCGCAGATGGCGAGGTCGTCCCCGAGCAGGTCGTCCGCGGTGTTGCAGACCGCTGAGCTGGTGTCGCGTTAGAACTCGACCCAAGCAGAGGTATCGACGAAGATCATTCGGAGCGACTTGACCTCATCTGGTCAAGGTCGCCGTCCCAACCCGAACCTCGCAAGCGCCGGGCATCGTCCAGGTTGAGCGGCTCCGAGGCAAGGCGGCGCAGGGCCAGATTGACGGCCTCGCGCTTTGAGCCCAAGTGGAATCGTTCCATGACCGCTTCACATGCCTCGTCGTCGAGATCAATGTTTGTGCGTGCCATACAGCAACGGTATACAACTCACACACCATGGAACAGGCAGATTGGAATCACTAGCTGTTCGGAAGCGAAGTGCCGGCCTGCTTCTCGTGGCGCAGATTTCTCAGCGCAGCAAAATCTTCGGGCAGTAAAATCCTAGGGGAGCAGAACCTTGGGCAGCGGATGGCGGTACAGCTCTGCTGCGTTCTCGCAGCACATGGCACGTAATTCCTCGGCTGGGATGTGGCCCCAAAGGCGCTCGATGACTTCTTGGGTATCGGGCCAGGTGCCGTCGCCGTGGGGGTAGTCAACCTCGACCATGATGTTCTCAACCCCGATGGTGTGGCGAGTGCTGATAGTGGAGGGGTCATCGAGAGTGCAGAACCAGAAGTTACGGCGCAGCACATCGGCGGGGCGGATTGGCCAGTCGCTTGCATAGCCCGAACGGTCCAAGATGTTGTCGAGTCGGTCGATCAGCATGGCTACCCAACCAATGCCCCCTTCCGACATTGCGATTTTTAGGTTCGGGAATTCAACCGCCCACCCTGCCCAGAGCCACTCCACGCAAGCAGTCAGCGATAACTGTCCAAACAGGGTCGCGGTAAGCGGAATCGCAACATCCCAACAGCCATCGGGCAGGTCGCCAAGCCCAGAGGAACCAACATGCAGGCTGATAACAGTGTCGGTCTCGGCGCAGGCCCGCAGGATCGGTTCCCAGTACCGCTCAAATATCGACGGTAGGCCCAAACGATGCGGGCGTTCAGGAAGTGTGACGGTGCGAAACCCGCGTGCAGCATTGCGGCGGATTTCGGCGGCCCCCAACTCGGGGTCGGTCAGAAAGGTGATGCCGAGTGGGATGGTGCGATCGGGGTACGGCTGCCACCACTCATCGTGCATCCAGTCGTTCCATGCTCGAGTGACGGCAAGGCCCAGCGCGGGGTCGGAACACTGTGAGTACACCCGGCCACAAAAGCCCGTGATCATCGAGGGAAAACTCAGCGAAGCCCACACACCGTTGATATCCATATCGCGAACACGCTCGTGGATATCCCAGCAGCCTCGGCGCATTTGGTCGAACCGAAAGGGCTCCACCTTGACGGTCTCGAGGCGCCGCCCGGCAACCGCATTCATGCCGACCTGGCTATACGTCTCGCCGTCGAACTTCCAGACTTGATGCCCCCATTTGTTCTCGACCACTCGTGGAGCACTCGCCTGAAGTGCAGCGGGCAATCGTCCCTCGAACATGTCGGGGGGTTCTACAAGGTGGTCATCCACCGAGATGACGGTGTATCGCACCTGCCGCGGTTCCGGCTCGGGAAGGAACAGGTCGTCGTGATCGGCGGTGGGCGGTTCAGTGGTCATGACGGTCACTATGCATGGTCGGTTCAGTCCAAGATGGCGGGGTCGTGGCGCAGTTCTCTACGGCACATGGCCTCCCACAGACCGGGGAATGACACGTAGTCGAAGGGTGCTGCAAAGCGCCGGTTCACCTCGGGATCCAGTGGAACCCCACCGCCGATGGCTTCAACATGCCAAGCCTGCCGGCAGCGCCACTCAAGGATCACGGCTCGGTGGTGTGCTTGCGCGATGTCTTTGCCAACTACAAACACACCGTGATTGGCCAGCAGCGCCATGCGGGCGTCACCGAGTGCCTCGACGCATGCCCGAGCGTTCTCGGTGTTGTCTACTGACCCACCAAACTCGGAGTACAACGCCGGGTTCTCGGGCACCATCGCAGAGGTCTGGTCATACACGGGAGGGACTCGTCGCAGGTCGGCCCAGATCGTGCCCCAGCGCGGGTGGTTGTGCACCGCAACGGCGACGTCTGGTCGCGCCCGGTGTAGCTCTACATGCAGAGCGATTGCGGGGGTGACCGTCCATCGACCTTCCAGCAGGTTCCCTTCAACATCGATGCGCAAAATATCCGAGGCCCGAACCTCATCCCAGGTAAGCCCCCAAGGATTTACCAAGAGCGTGCCGTCGGGTTGTCGGCTCGTGATATGGCCTGCGAGGTGATCGTCGTATCCCTCACGAAAGAGCGTGCGACACAACAGCGCTACCTGAGCATGAGCGCTGAGTTCCGGCAACGGCGGCGCCATCGGATTATTCCTGAGATCTGGCTGTTCCATGCTTGCCCCCTATGCGTGCATGAATCATGCAGGCAGTGCATCGAAGGGTAGCTGAGTGGCCAGCACTCCACCTGCTCGTTGACGCGTGTCACTAACGCGCGTTACTGTTGCTGCCATGCCGGCAGTGGAGAGCGTTCGAGCAGCACAACCAACCAAGGTGACTGATCGCCGCACAGCCCAACGCGAAGACACTCGTGCACGTCTCTTTACCGAGACCGTCGAAGAGTTCAAGCGATGCGGCTTTGCCGGAACCGAGATTGCAGCAATCACCGAACGCGTCGGTCTGACTCGCGGCGCTTTCTACGTGCACTTCGCCGGCAAAGACGCAGTTCTGCGAGAACTACTTCTGATCGAGGAGCGCCGAATCGCAGCAGCGGCACTTGTGGTGAGCGAACACTCAGGCTCTGTCGAGGAGGTGTTCGCTGCGGTGGTCAAAGCAGTCCTATCAGCAGAGCGTCGCCTTGGCCGCAGACTTGTCCGAGACCTGTGCGCGGGGCAGTTCCGGCCTGAGGTTGCGCAGAGTCAAGATGTGGCGGATCACCCGGTGGGGCTCATGCTCGTTGGGGTCATTGCCCAGCGAGTCCCCGAAGTGGATGCAGTCGATCTTGCGATGACGTTTCTTACCGGCATGTTCGGTCTGTTGGCAATCGAAGACGCACCACTAGCAGCGCGACGTCGCCGCCTTGACCTACTCGTCCGGATCGCCTCGCAAGCGGCGATAGCAACAGAAGCTGGCCTCAACAGGTCAGACCCGAGCCTCAACAGGAGCTTCACATGACCAAGCACAAGCCAACCACCTTGAAAGATCGCCTCGGAGCGCTGTGGGGGCTGCTGCGAATCAGCGATGACGACTACAACGCCTATATGCGGTCCTATGACGAGTTGTTTGTGGACTCGCCCGAGAACACCAAGGCCGACTACGAAGCTGGCGTCGCTGTGCGGGGTTATCCGCAGGGCAGTAGCAACGAACTCACCGAGCTCTACAAAGTGATTCACCTGTTGTGCACGCTGGGCTCGGTCGAGAAGATGTACATGCCGCCAACAATCGATCCATCTCAGTCGGTGCTGCAGAACCAGATCTTGTTCGAGCGCATCGTGGCCAATGACTTGCAGCTGAGCAAGGGTGAGAAGTTCTTGGACTTGGGATGCGGCTGCGGAGCAATTGCAGAGCATATGGCCGAGCTGACTGGCGCAACCCCATACGGTGTCAACCTAGACCGGTCGCAGATCGAGAAAGCTTGGCGGAACCCGAACCTGCCGAGAAACAACTTTGCGTTCGGTGACTTCAATAAGCCCCTCGAGTTTGAGGACGCCTCCTTCGATGCCATCTACGCAATTCAGCCGATGACCTATGTGAGCGATCATAAGTTCACCTTTGCGGAAGCCTTTCGAGTGCTCAAGCCCGGTGGACGCTTTGTGATCAACGACGTTGCAGCGCTCGACGCGTATGACCGAGACAACGAACATCAACGCACGCTTATCCAGCACACGCGTGAGCTCACCGTGTTTGGTGGGTTCTGGTATTACAAGTATTGGGATGACGCATACCGCCAAGCGGGGTTTGAGCTGGTGTCTTCGGTGGGTCGGCCTGCAGTGGAGGTGATCAAGAAAGAGGTCGCCTTGTTCGACAAGTACGAGGCAGCGTTCAAGTTCCTAGCCAAGCTGCACCTCATCCCCAAAAAGACCGACACGTTGCTGCAGCGGATGAACAAGAACAGTCAGTCCTACATCCAAGCGGAAGAGGAAGAACTGCTGACCCTGAACTGGCATTGCGTGGGTCAGAAGCCTGCGTAGGGGAGCGGAAGCGAAGAGGTAACGAGTCCGAAACAATCTCGCCTGCGGCTTAGGCCTGTAGCTCCGGCACCACTCTTGGGTCGTCAGTACAAATTGCAGCAACTCCGGCTTGGGCCATCTTGGCCATGAGCTCTGGCGAGACGGTGTTCCAAGAGACCACTCCACGGCCACCGTTCCAGAGGCGCTCGATCCACTCACCCTCCATCAGGTCAACGAGGTCTGGCATGAGGTCGAAACAGGGGTGCACAAATCTGCAACCAAGGTCCTGTGCTACCGCGAGTGGATCAGAACCTGGATCCAAAAAGAGCCAACTGGTATCGACTGCCTTCTGGCGAGCCACATGAGCCACGATGTCTGCTCGGAATGAGGCCACGCAAACCAACTCGTTCAAGTCCCGCTCAAGGATGTCATTCACCAAGCGGTCCAGGGGTTCAGCGCTTGCCGCCTTCACTTCTGCGTACAGACCAAGCCCCAACTCGGCGCAGGTCGACAGCAGATCAAGATGGGTGCCCGGCTGCTCACCTGTGACCTCGCCGATCTCATCGAGTGTGAGGTCTCGCACCCAGCGCCAGACGCCTCCGTTGGTCACGAATGCGTCATGAAGCATGACGAGCTGACCGTCGGCAGTTTGAACGAGGTCGACCTCAACGGAGTTGGCACCCGCAGCGGCGGCAAGAGCGAAGGTCTCAACAGAGTTCTCGGCGCCGAGCGCAGCCCCGCCGCGATGTGCCATCACCGATGGCTTCGCTGGCCGCTGACCACTCGTCATCCAACTCACACCCACGGTGACCCCTGCATGGTTCATTATCGAAGAGGCCCAGCGCCTTTCGCCCCAGCAGTTTCGCTGATCCTGCGCTTTGAGTACAGCAGGCCGTTCTCGGTCAAGGCCGCACAGAGCGAGGGAGTCCTCCTAAGCTGCTCAAGTGATCTTTGAGCAGCTCCAGCCGTGACAAGCATCGCTGGCATTCTTGGCCGACAAGTCGTTCAAGCGCTTCGGGTTCATGATCCTCGACCGGCCCCACCTGTTCTATCTCGTGCCCGGTGGTCAGTTGAACAGGCCCAGGATTGGGCCAAGCGCACGCCGTGGTTGCTGGGGGCAAACTTCATTCCGTCAACTGCCGGCAATCAGCTCGAGATGTGGCAGGCCGACACCTTCGATCTGCCAACCATTGATCGCGAGCTGGGCTGGGCGGCCGAGCAGTTCGGCATGAACAGCATGCGAATCTTTTTGCACGACCTGCTTTGGCAGACCGAGGGCGAAGCATTCTTGGACCGCATTGAGCAGGTGCTCGAGGTTGCCAACTCTCATGGAATCACTGTGATGCCAGTGCTTTTTGATGGCATCTGGAACCCACGGCCTGTTGTTGGCCGCCAGCGTGACCCTCGCCCGCATCTGCACAACTCCACCTGGCTGCAGTCGCCCGGCGCTGCAGTTATTGCCAACCCGGATCGCTGGGACTCACTGCGCCCTTATGTAGAGGCTGTGATCGGCCGGTTCGCCCATGATCCGAGGATCATTGCGTGGGACTTATTCAACGAACCTGATAGCCCGAACCCCGCCTATAGGAAGTTCGAGCCAGCCCATAAGTCAGCACTGATCGCCCGGCTTCTGGAGCAGGTCTTCGACTGGGCGGCGGCGGTTGATCCCGACCAGCCAATCACAGTTGGCATTTTCAACGGCACGAAGCGAGGAGCAGAACGGTCCCGCCAAGCTGCACGAGTGATATTCGAGCGCTCAGACATCTACTCTTTTCACTCCTATGAGGGAGAGAAGGGCCTTGCGGACTCGATCCGTTACCTCTCTTCGTTTGGCCGTCCGCTTGTGTGTACAGAGTGGTTAGGTAGGCCGCGGTCTCCTGCTGTGTTGCTCGAGGTTCTGGCAAGCCACTCGGTTGGCGCGTTCAACTGGGGACTCGTAGATGGCCGCTCCCAGACCAAGTTTCCGTGGACCTCTTGGTACCTTCGGCGCAAGGGCGAACCAAGCCCTTGGTTTCACGAGTTGCTGCACCCAGATGGGACCCCATACTCGGACCAAGAAGCTCAACTGTTCCGCAAAGTTGCTAGCTCAATGAGTTCTGCTCCCGAGTCCTGAGGATCCAGAACTAGTTGCAGGATTGTACGAACTCAGTCACCGCAGGCGTAACCAGAGTGTCATCAGCGGCGCCAAGTTGTGTGCTGACCTGATTGTGCGTGTACGGGGTTGCGTCAACGAGCTCGGCGGAACCCCCTGACGTGTTCACGAGATCTACAAACGCTTGAGCATCGGCCACTCGACTTCGTCCACCCCGAGTAGCGATCAAGAAGCGGGCGCTCGGTGCGCCGTTGCGCTCGATCTGCACATTCGGCGAGGCCGCAGCAATGACCTGTGGGTCTGTGCCGAACGCGTCAGCGATCATCTTGTCCGCAGGGGCACTGGCTAGGTCGAAGGAGAAATCGAGGGCCACAACACACGACACCTTGGCTGGGTCGGCACCTGCAGTAGTAAGCAACGCCTGATCGGTGGCCACGATGGCAACTAGGTGCGCTCCGGCAGAGTGGCCGATCAGCGTGAGCTTTGTTGGGTCGAGGCCTTGAGCAGGCCCGTTCTGTTGAACCCATGCCACGGCGGCGGCTAGGTCTTGGCCATGATCGGGCCACTGCACCCCAGAATCTGGGGTAGTCAATCGATAGTTCACCGACACAAGTGCAGCGCCAAGGGACTCGGCCCAAGCCACCTTCTGCTTCATGCCGTTTGACTTGTCGCCTCGCCGCCAACCACCACCATGTACCCACAGGAGCACTGGCGCTGGGCCGCAACCAGGTGGCAAATACACATCAAGACTGGTCAGGTTCGGCTCCACCCCGGAACGGTTTGCATAGCTCAGAGTTTTGGGACCCGAGGCCTTCTCGCGACAGCTTGCAGCCGAAGCCTCGGCACTCGTTGTGGGGGCACTTGTCGAAGTAGAGCGATTGCTGGGAGCAGGGCTGCTGGTGCTACTCGACTCGGGATTTGTTGCTGTGCATCCCGCAATAAGTAGCGCCGATAACACCAGTAGCGTTTTTCTCAACAGGACTCCTCTCAGAGCGCTTGGGCGAACTACGCCTCTGCTGGGTAGCGCGCTGCGCGAGTTCCAGGGGGATTGTCAGCACCGGGAATTAGGTCGGGGTTCTTCACGCACACTTCGCCCTCGAGGCCATCGGGATCGCGGAAGAACAGGCTGAGGATGGGGCCGAAATCGGTGACGAAATCATCAGCTGCTCCGCGTGCCCGCAGCCGCTCGCGAATGGTTTCAAACGCTTCAATCGATTCAGCCTGAAGGGCAAAATGATCAAGTCGTCCACGTCCGAACATCGGCGTTTGCACATCGGCCTGCGTGTTTCCATCAATCTCAAACACGTTCAATTCGGCGTACGGGCCGATTTTGATAACCGACAGGCGCGGCCCCGAACCGTCGGGAAACTCGCTCCCATCCCGCAAGATCTCGGCTTCAAAAACCTCTCGGTAGAAAGCTTGCAGCCGATCACTATCTTTGGTGATCGTTGCAACATGGTTGATTCCGACAGTCAGCATGTAGGTCCACTTTCTGATCTGAGTCCTCAACCTTCAAAGCTACATGCGACGCCTGATTCTCTGCGTTCGCCGGCGAGAACCCGCCCAAAATTCTAGGTCTAGCTAATCACCGCTTGTGAAGATGTGTGGCGAAGCCCAACCACAGGTGGACACCGTCAGGCTGTTCGTCAACCACTGCGTTGGTGCCGTTGTCGACCCCGGCAGCAATCCGGTACTGCCCAAGCGTCGAGGTAGGAATCAGCCATGCCGGACCGTCAGAGCCCGGGCTGCCCTCGATGCGCAGTCGTCCAGCGGCCTCATGGGTGACACTGATTCGCAGCAAGAAACGATTGAGCAACTCGCCGAGCCCCGGGGGAGTGGAGTCTCGAAGTTGATAGGAGCCTTCAATTCGGCGGCCGAGCGCCTCCCAGTCCTTCGTCTCAGCTCTTGTCATGCTTGGTGCAGATGTCAGCTGGGTATCTGCTGGCAGCTCAAGCAGGTGTTCCAACACGCGAGCAGCAACCTGGTGTGGCACAGCGAGTGAGTAGCCATTGGTCAGCACCACTGCACCTACGCCATCCTCAGGGCAGAGGATCAGTTGCGCGGCTACCCCAGGCATGTTTCCGTCGTGCCCCACAGAGCGTCGCCCCCTCCAGGTTCTGACCTTTAGGCCCAGCCCGAAGCCTTGGTCCAAGGCCGGATGGTTCCTTTCTTTCAGAGTCATTGCAGAGTCCACGATCTTGGCAGTCAGATACTCCTCGCCGCCTGACTGCCCCTGATTGAGCAGCATCTGCCCGAACCGCGCTAGGTCCGAGACGTTGGTAGTGAGCCCACCCATGGGTGTTGCCAAAACGCGCAGTCTGTCTACAGGCTTCGAGCCGACCTTGAGTGGAAACAGCGCTCCGTAGGGAGTGGCTACGCCAGGGCCTCGACGCTGAGGAGTGAACGCTGAGTCAGTCATGCCGAGCGGATCAAGGACTTGTTGCTGCACTGCCTGTTCGAAGGGCAGGCCGACTGCCTGCGCAGCGATGAAGCCAGCCAGATTGAACGCAGGGTTTGAATACACCACGCGCTTCCCCGGAGCCATGTTGACCTTCAGGCCCGTAATGGCATCAGTCAGGTTGCGCACATGCCCACCGTTCGCAAGGTACGAGAGTGCAACGTTGCCCGAGTCCACACCGCGAACGCCAAACTCCAACCCAGCGCTATGTGAGAGCAAACGGCGCAGTTCAAACTCTGCAGGTTGGCCTGCTTGATCAGTAACGCGCAAAGGTTCTGGCAGATAAGAGTTGGTATCGCGATCAAGGTCCAGCTGCTTGGAGTCAGCCAACTTGAGAACGAACGCAGTCGTGAGCAGCTTTGAGATGGAGCCCACGCGAAAGATGGTGTCTTCGGTGACTCGTTCGCCGCGGTCCAAGTCTGCGTAGCCAAATCCCCCTGCAAAGCGAACACCCTTGCGATCAAATCCGCACACGGCTAAGCCAAAGATCTGCCGTTCTCGAAGGAGCCTCTGAATCGCGGACTGGAGACCTGCAGGGACCTGTTGCACAGCCCAACCCTATTGAGTGCTCGCATGCGGGTCCTATTTATCTCCCTTCATATTTAGACTGTGCCCATGGCAACTCTGACTCCAGTCCTTGGGAATTTTCAGCGCCTCGATGGCGGAGCAATGTTTGGGAACGCGCCGCGGGCGCTTTGGCAGCGCTGGATTCAGCCCGATGAGTTGAACCGCATTCCGTTAGCCACGCGCACGCTGCTCATTCAAGAAGACTCAGGACGGACGGTATTACTTGAGGCTGGAATTGGTGCGTTTTTTGCACCCCAGATGCGGGAGCGGTTCGGCGTGACCGAAGACCGCCACATGCTGATCGAAAACTTGGCAGCCCTAGGCGTTAGTCCTGAAGAGATTGATGTTGTGGTGCTTTCGCACCTGCACTTTGATCATGCAGGCGGAGTGCTCGCCGCTTGGGAAGAGGGGTCTTCGCCAGAGCTGGTGTTTGTCAATGCCAGCTATGTGGTGAGCCAAAAGGCATGGGACCGTGCATGCATCCCCACGGCTCGCGATGCCGGCTCGTTCATTCCAGAGCTACAGCCCCTGATAGAAGCAACGGGCAGGCTCGAGCTAATTGAGGGCGATTCCTCGGTCACCCTTGGTGCGGGGTATCGATTTCATCATTCTGATGGCCACACACCTGGGCTGCTGATGACAGAGGTCGACGGTCCTGACGGCCCGGTCGTTTATGCCTCAGACTTGGTTGCTGGCCGGCCGTGGGTGCACCTTCCGATCACGATGGGGTATGACCGCTTTCCGGAACTCGTTATGGAAGAAAAGCTGCCGTTCTTGGCCGACATGGTTGAGCGCAACGTAGCGGTGGTGTTTACCCACGACGCAGAAGTTGCGATGGCACGTATCGAGCAAGATGCCAAGGGTCGTTATCGACCCATTCTGCCTAGTCTGCCTAGCCCCAGTAGTTGATTCCACTGAGTTCGCTGTAGCGAACGCGGAACTCTTCACCGGAAAGTGAGAACACTCCCATGAGTTCATCATCTGAGTGGCGTTCGCGCATGCCGGCAAGAACGGTGGCATCTCCCACAAGGTGGCGAAGCGCCGGCCGCTCGGACTGCACGGCACTCAGGATTGTCTCTGCAACTGCCTCTGGTGGTACACCGCTGGTCATCAAGTTATGAGTGAGCACCTCAAGCAAAAAGCTGCGTGCCTGCGGGTAGGCGGTGTCTTCTGCTGGTGGTTCAGATTTGCCCCAGATCGGGGTGAGGATCGTGCCGGCCTGTACCAGAACCACGTTGATCCCAAACGGTGCAACCTCGGACTGTAGGGACTCGCTGAGTGACTCCACGGCCCGCTTGGTTGATGCGTAGGGGCCCATGAGTGGTGGCGACAGAACTGCCGAAGAGGATGAGATGTTCACGATGCTGCCGGCCTGGGCTTGTCGCATTCCGGGAAGCACCTGCTGCGTGCAGCGAATCACACCAAGCACGTTGGTGTCGAACATTGCCTGGTACTCGTCCACGGGGGTTTCTTCGATGCTGCCAGCACCAGTAATGCCAGCGTTGTTCACTAAAACAGCCACTGCCCCCTCGGCAAGAATCTGCTCGAAGGCCTGACTCACCGAAGCGTCATCGGTGACGTCGATCATGACCGCAACAATTCCGGCCTGGCCCGCAGTGTCCGACAGGCCAGCATCTGATGCAGCCTGGGCGATTGCCTCGAGGCCCTCAACACGCCGTGCTCCGGCAAACACCCGGTAACCCGCATGGGCCAAGCTCAGCGCTGTGGCCAAGCCAATCCCCGAGTTCGCTCCAGTGACAACGGCAAGTTCAGTCATGGTCTAGTAACACCTCTCCTAGGGAAGGACCCTTCTGTCCACGGCCTCCCCTTATCTTCAGTTCTATCTCTTCCGCAATCTTCGACGAGTCTCACCGTAGCCTCACAACTTGCAGGTAGTTGTTGAGAAGCACATACGCAACAAGAAGGCTCAGCAACTAGAGAAAGTTCTCTTGCTCTCCAGACAACCCAATGGGGCCAGTATTTTCCATTGTTCACAGTAAATGTGCATTCATCCTCATCCCGAAGCTCAGCGTAGACATCCAATGGGTTGTAACCCAGCTCAGAGACACACATCCTCACTCGCTCAATCTGAGCCTCCACGGACATATCTAGTGTCCCGTAGTTCTTCCCAAACCACATGTATTTCCCCTTTAGCTAAGTGCGTTTCTTGCCTCATTTACTTGAGTCAGAACAGGCCTAGATGTGACATGTTTGGCGCGGCGGATTTCGCAGTAGGGGAACTGCTTTCCGATGAGTTTCAGTCTGATCTACAGATGGCTATTTAGAGGGCCTTCAGTAGCAGGTAGGCACCGAAAATCACTTCGATCGTCACTGCAATCTGGCGCTGATAACGCGTGACAAGGGTGTGCAGGCTTGCAAACCACTTGGCAGATTTGCTCGGCGCGATCAGGCGGAGAGCCAGCGGCAATGTGGCCGCCATCGAGGTGATCAAAAAGGCCACGCACACAGCCGCTGCTTTGTCTGACAGGTCCACGCGACTGGCCGATATTTCTCGCATTGCGGGCAGGTACAGCAAAATCGTAGAGAAGTTGGTCATCATCATGGCCATACCCAAAACAAAAGCCGCCCACAGACTGCTGTGCTTGTCTGGATCCGCCGGGGACTGTGTGGCTGCTGCGGATTCCTTATCCGTGCTCATTGCTTGCAGCACCGTCGATAACGCCAATAGCAGCAGGACGAGGCCGAAGGTGGCATCAATGGCTCGTGTTATCGGCTGGCGAGCAGCAGGCACCGAGGTTGCATGATGGGTCAGCTTGAGCCCGACCGCAGTCAGCACTGCCAGAATGCTCATGACTCCAGCCGTATAGGTGGTTCCGCGAATCACGGCTCGCTTTGGGGCGCTCAGAATCAGGAGTCCAACAGCAAGCACCGTTGGGCTGATGGCCGCCCCGAGAGAAAGCGGAATTACTTTCGCTAGAAGCTCACTCACTCACTCAGGGTACTCAGTCCTGATTGAACTGGGCCCGATTCTGTGTGAACCTGCTCCTCGTGGCCGACCTCTCTGCTTTGCTCGCTGACCTTGATGCCGAAGGGGCTGCACTCGACACACTCCTGACAACGCTGCCGCCTGAGTCTTGGAGTTTGCCAACACCATCAGACGGTTGGAACATTGCATTTCAGGTTGCTCACCTGGCTTGGACTGATCAGGCTTCCCTGCTTTCCGTAGTAGACGAAGCGGCTTTTGTTGCCGAGGCAGAAACCCTGTTGGCGCAGCCAAAAGGGTTCATCGATCGAACAGCAGCAGTGAATGCCGAGTTGTCACCCGAGGAATTGCTCGTCCTCTGGCGCACGGGGCGAGCCTCGTTAAGGTCGGCATTGGCCCAGGTTGCGGAGGGTCGCAAACTGAAGTGGTTTGGCCCGCCGATGAGTGCGGCATCAATGGCAACAGCGCGCCTGATGGAAACTTGGGCGCATGGATACGACATTGCCGATGCTCTCGGAGTTCGGCCCGTACCGACCGCTCGGCTTCGCCACGTTGCGCACATCGGCGTGCGCACGCGCGACTTTGCCTTCACTGCCAACAAGTTGGAAGTTCCGACTGAAGCGTTTCGTATCGAACTTGATGCTTCCGGGCTTGATGCATCTGGGCTTGATGCTTCTGGGGTTGATGCTTCTGGGGTTGCTGGGCTGAGTGGCCAAGAGTGGGTTTGGGGTCCTGAGGATTCAGCCCAACGAGTGTCGGGATCAGCGCTCGACTTTTGTCTGCTCGTCACCCAGCGGCGTCATGTGGAGGATCTTGATTTGGTTGCCGTGGGTGCTCAGGCAGCCACATGGCTTACTATCGCTCAAACTTTTGCTGGCCCAGTGGGCGGCGGTCGCTCAGCCGGGCAGTTCTCACAGCAGCAGCATGATGGGAGCAATCTATGACCGAACTCGTTCACCTGAATGTGGACTCGGGAATCGCAACGATCACGCTTGACTCGCCTGCCAACCGCAATGCCTTGTCGGCGCAACTCATGAACGAATTTTCAACGCACCTGGAATCGGCCTCGAGCAACGCTGCAGTTCGGTCGGTGGTTCTGGCTCATACCTCGTCCACTTTTTGCTCAGGTGCCGACCTGTCGGGCGATTCTGGGCCAGAGAAAGACATGGCTCAGCTCGCTGCAATCCTGCTTCAGATGCTGGAGTGCCCAAAGCCGATTCTGGCCCGTATCGAGGGCCACGTTCGCGGCGGCGGCCTGGGCCTTGTTGCAGCCTGTGACGTAGCGGTTGCCAGCTTGGAGTCGAGCTTTGCATTTAGCGAGGTTCGACTCGGTGTTGCACCAGCCATCATCTCGCTGACGGTTCTTCCCAGACTCAGCAGCCGGGCAGCCTCGAAGTATTTTCTCACCGGTGATCGTTTCGACGCGGCCGAGGCTGAGCGCATTGGCCTCATCACGACTGCAACCGATCAGCCCGAGGCTGTTCTGCAGCAGTTGACGAACTCGTTTCAACTCTGCTCGCCGGTGGGTCTGGCCGAGACAAAAAAGCTGACTACTGCTGTGCTGCTCAAAGATTTTGCACAGCTAGAAGTCCAGCTCACTGAGCTCTCGGTCCGGCTGTTCGCTAGTGGCGAGGCTCAAGAGGGTATTGCTGCTTTCAAAGAACGTCGCCCGCCAGTCTGGGCCGAGGTTGAATAGCAGGCTCTCGAAGCTAGAGCGAGTAATTCGGTGGGCGACAGGTCAGTCTGACCGCAAGGTATTCAAACCCGATACTCGGGTCGGCCTTGGCCTGTGCAAACTCGTTGCGAACCTCGGCGAGTCGGCCTTCTACCGATAGAGCTGATTCTGCCCCAGTTGCAGCAGCTTGCTGTTCGGCGAGCAGGGATTCAGCACCCGACATCAAGAGTTCCTCAAGGTAGGCAAGCAACTCGCTACGTCGTTCAGGGTTGAGTTCGGTCGAGACGATGCCAAGCTCCTGAGTCGAAATCTCTTGGCATCCCAAGTCCTGAGCCAGTCCCCTTAGTTTGCGTCCCACGAACGGGTCGCCACCACCTTCGCTCTGCTGAACGCAGAACAAATCCCACCAGCCCTGAATTGCAGGTAGTTCAGGCAGAAAACGAAAGGTCGCATTATCCACCTCGGTACACAACAGCAGTCCATCTGGCCGCAGAACTCGCAGTGCCTCTTGCAGCACCGCCGAAGGGTCTTTGACGTGTTCGAGCATCCAGATCGTCATCGCCGTGTCAAAGCTCTGATCGCGAAACGGCAGCGCAGTTGCATCAGCCTGTACGAGCCTTGCTGCGCTCGCCGCAGAGCTGGGAACAAAACCCTGCGCTGCATTCAAGTTGGTCAAGCTCAAGTCAATACCCGTGAGTTGAACTTGAGGGCAACGAGTTCCAACTTGATCAAGCTGTGCGCCCACCCCGCAGCCAATTTCAAGTAGCGACCCACTCAGGGGAAGGGGGAGTCCGGCGAAAACAACGGGAGCCAAGATTCCTGCCTGCTCCCAGAGCCGCCGTTCCTCTTGAGCCCCAAATCCGTGGATGTATCCCGAGGCCGTCATGACTTCGGAGGTTACACACCGAACGGAAGCTCGCCGGTAGTGTCAGCGCCAGTCAGCCGGGTGCAGTGTCAGAGTCCAGTGTCAGGGTCCAGTGTCAGGGTCCAGTGTCAGGGTCCAGTGTCAGGGTGAGGGTCCAGTGTCAGGGTCCAGAGTCAGGGTCCAGAGTCAGAGGTGAATCGTGGATGTAGCAATTATCGGAGCAGGCGGAGTATGTGGCCGCCAGGTTGCCATGCAACTGATTGAAGCACGGGTGCTTCCCGCATCTGCCCGACTCCAACTCGTTGGGCACCGAGGAGGAGTGAGCGAGCATGAACTGTGGGGTCTGCGTGCTGACCTGCAAGATGCATTTGCTGATTGGGCTCCCCAAATCGAGCTCGCATTTTCGCCAGCAGAGGTCGATGCCGAGATTGTTGTGATGATGGCCGGTGCCACTGTTTCGCTGAATCCGGGGGCTCCTCTGGACCGGCTCGCTTTGGGGCGTATGAACGCCGAAATGTTTACAGAGTACGCCGAGGCGTTGGCCAAACTGCCAGAGCCCCCGATGGTGATTGTGCAATCGAATCCTGTTGAGCTGGGTGTGCATATTTTTGCGCAGCACCTTCCGGCGGAACGCGTACTTGGCGCTGCTGGATGGTCAGACACGCTCCGGTTTCGGCATGAACTAGCAGTTGAGTTTGGTGTGCCGAGAACGCGGGTTAGCGCAATGGTCCTTGGTCAACATGGGGACCATCTGGTGCCCATTTGGAGTTCCATCCAGGTTCAAGGAATCGCTGCTGAAGATGTCGAAGCAGGTGTAGAACGAATCCGACGAGATCGGCACCTTCGCGACCTTCCACAAGAGGTGCCCGCTGAGCGCGCTGCGATGATAGATCTGATTTCTCAGGGTCGATTTCATGATGCCTATGAGCAAGTCAAGGCGCTGCCGGTTGACCTTCGGGTAGCAGTAAAACCCTTCTTTACTGCTTTTACTTCCGGTCGGACTACCGAGATTGTGACAGCCCATGCGGCCGTGGACGTCATTGCCGCCATAGTCAATGGCACTTCGATGAGTATTCCCGCCCAAGTTGTATCGGGTGGTGTTTGGAACGACCTTGCTGCGCCTCTAGCCGTTCCAGTTCTGCTGGGCGTGCAGGGTTGGCAGCAGGTGCTCCAACTCGGCCTAGCAGAGGACGAACTTGCAGCACTGGGGGTCGCGGATGCCGCAGTGACAGCCTCGATTAGGGCAGTTCTTGGTTGACTGAATCGGCCCCGAAGCCTTCGCAAACTGTCACACCCCCTGAGTACTCTAAGGGTGACAAGAAGGGGAGAAGATGACCGAAACATCCAGTCCACAACCAGCCAAACCGCCTACTGCCAAACCGCCTACAGCCAAGGCTAAGGGGGAAAGCGGAGTTCAATACAGCGAGCGCTACGACGCAGCTCTGCTCTTTGCCGCCGATCAGCACCGCTATCAAGAACGAAAGGGCGGGAAGGGGATTCCCTACATCTATCACCTGCTAGCGGTCTCGGCGCTGGTGTGGGAAGACGGTGGAGACGAGGATCAGGCCATTGCTGCGCTGCTCCATGATGTCTTAGAAGACACGCCGACTCAGCCCGATGAGTTGCGGGAGCGTTTCGGTCTACGGGCGACCAGCTTCGTTGAGCTCTGCACTGATGCCAACCCGGCCGAGGGTGAAGCAAAGCAGCCGTGGCGGCCCCGAAAAGAGGCCCACTTCGAGCACCTTATTCACACCGCAGACTCCGCAGGTCTGCGAGTGACCTGTGCAGACAAGGTGCACAACATTGAGGCTCAGATTGCTGACGCACGCGCTGCAGGAACCACCACTCTTGAGCAGGCAAAGTTCTGGGACCACTTTAAGGGCGGCTTTGCCGGAACACTTTGGTATTACCGAAATGTCTGCGAGGCAATCGGTGACAGTCTCGGAGATTCTCAACTCTTTGCCCGTCTCAAGGTGCGAGTCGGCGAACTAGCGCAGCTGTGGAAGCCAGAGGGGGAGCAGCAGATTGAACTACAACAGCAGTTCCTGGCTGCTCTGACCGAGCACAACCCGATTCAGGTGAATCAAGAGCAGTTCGACGGTGAGTATTACCAGTTGGATGCCGACGAACTACTGCGACGCTTGATCTGCGCAGGCGTGATCGATTCAGCTCAAGGTGCAGAGCCTGCCAAATCTCAGGCAGAGAAGGTTGCTGCAACTGAAGCGGTGCTCGAGGTATTCACTACAAAGGTCTATGGCGGCTGGACTACAGATGCCGGCATCGCAGCCAAACAAGCGATCTGTGATTTGGCGCTTTCTCAGTCCTAGCGCCGCTCGCTGGTGCATACTCTGCCCATGATCGCTGTGGAGCCACTCGGCTTGCTCGTGCCAGGGCCTGCAGCAGCGGGAGTGGACTGCCTGAGTGCCAATAACAACCTGGACCTGACTCGTTTCGAGTCCCGGCTGTGGCTGGCTTGGAGGACTGCGCCCTCGCACTTTGCCTCCGCCGAAGCTCGCCTCGAGGTCAGCTCTGCCCCAGGGCCCGAAGGCCCTTGGCAACACGAGGTCACCGTGGCGCTCGGTGCCGACCTGCGCGAGCCCCGATGGGTGATTCACCAAGGTCGGCTGCAGCTGTGGTTTATGAAACTCGGAACCGACCCCAAAAGGTTTCAGCCCCAGGGCGTGCATCGCCTGAGCACCGACGGCCGCAGTTGGACATCTCCCGAACCAGCACTGCAGGAATCTGTGGTGCCGTGGCGCATCACAAAGCTGCAGACCCGCTGGGCGATGATCGGGTATCGCGGCGCCGAAAAAATGTACAGCGCTCGTCCAGCCGACCCAGTAGTGGAGCTGCGCTGGAGCGATGATCTTGATACTTGGAGCAGCCCAGTTGACCTTCACCCGGGCGGCACCGAGTGCGAGCTTGTCGAACTGCCCGACGGTCAGATACTGGGCCTGACCCGCAACGAAGGGCCCAGCCGGCGAGGAGGCGATCTGCTGCTCGGTCCAGACCTAGAGCATCTGAGGGTCACGCCGATCAGCCGGAAGCCGGACTCGCCCAATTTGTTTCTCTGGCAGGGCGAGCCGTATGTGTTTGCCCGACGGCAACTCGCCTTCGGTGGTCGATACGACCACATGCCCTCTTGGGTTCCTGGAGCAGTCGCAATCCGAGTCGATCAGGCAGTCTGGTCAGTCACGCGCAAGCGCAGCGCGCTGTTCTCTGTCAACACAAACACGCCTTCGCTGGACTGGGTGCTCGACTTGCCTTCTTGTGGTGACACAGCATTCGCCGCAGTGGTCCACGAGCCAGATGGGTCGATCCTGGTGGCCGACTACTCCTCGCCCGTTGATCGCGGCGACCCAATCTGGCTACGCGGACAGTTGCGACCCACCCAGATTTCGCTGTATCGGCTACGCCGCTGACCAACTGCGACTAGGCACTTGCAGCCCAGATCAGGACGCATTCAAGGTATGTTCACCCCCGTGTCTGACCAGCAGCGTGAGCCAAGCCAACTTCGCGGGGTGGTACCGGCGAAACAGCAACGAAGCCGTGAGACTGTTGAGCGCATCTTGCTTGCAACCGAGCAGTTGATGATTGGGCAGCGTTTCAATGACCTCACCGTGCAAGACATCTGCCTTGCAGCTGATGTGTCTGCGAGTTCGTTTTATGCACGCTTTGCTGCACGTGAGGACGTGCTCATCGCACTGTTCGACATGCATGCCGAACAGGCTCGAGAAGAGGCCGCCCAAGGAATTGCCGATGTGATGGCGCGGGGCGGCGACCGCGAGGAAATCGTTGCCCAGCTCATTCGGCACTTTCTTCGCTTTGTTCGCAGTAATGGCGCAATCATGGTCTCGATCTATAACGACCCTGTGCTCACCGATCGGTATTGGTCCTTTGGTGCCGGTATTGCCGATGAGCTTCAAGGCCTCATCATCGAACTGTTTGGAATCGACGACCCAACCTTTCGTGTTCGGGTGGAGTTCGCCGTTCGAGTCACTGCATCCACGGTTCAGCGCGCAGTTGGCTTGCCCACGCGTTTCGGTGAACGCATGGGTCTTGAGGATGATGAACTCGCCGTCGAACTTGCCCGGATGATCTCGGGATATCTCGATGATGCAGTCCTGCGAAGCTCTGCAAAACAGGGCGAATGAAGGCTTTTCGGTAATTTGGATTGCTCGTTCCGTTTTTATCGGATCTACTCATCGTGTTGGCGTGCGTCACGCCGACACAATTGGGGGCGATACATATGGGACTACAACTCTCTTCACGGCTGCGTCGACGGATTCGGACTGGAGTTGCCGCGACTGCACTGCTCGGGACACTCGCAGTTTCGGCCTGCGCCGCTCCGGTTCCTCCTACTGGGACGACCACGACAACAACCATTACGGGCGGAATCGACCCCGAACTCGACGCGCTCCTTGCCGACAAGGAGTTTGCGGCTCAGTTTGGCGACACTGAGGAGCAACGAACGCAGATTCTGACTCAAGTGCGTGAGGCTCTGGCCCAAGACAGCGACTGGACCGTTGCGGACACTGAGCGTCTCAGGATGAATGCCGAGAAGGCAGCCGCAGATGATGCAGCCGCCAAGGCCGAACAGGCAGCACAGGCTCAGCTCGACCGAGAAGCAGCCGACGAGAAGAAGCGGCTTGACGGTTTGCAGTCAGGCCCCGAGCTTGATGAGCTTGCGGCGAACCCCTCGGATGGTTCCGAATCTTTTGATTACAGCTCCACCGCCGAGGATTTCAGCAACCTTGAGGGCTCCGCCGAACTAGTGCGCTCCATGACTGCGGGTTATGCAGACAACTTGGCCAAGGTGAACACAGTCGTCGAAGAGTTGCGAACTTCCGGGCGCCTAGATGCCCTCGACCAGATCCCCGGCTATGTTCCACCAGAGGGTGGCGATGACCCGCAGTTCGCCGAGATCTGGTGGGATCAGGTCAAGGATCGCGGGCCCGCCACAGGAGCCTGTTTGAACCGAGACAGCAACCGCTCGGCACCCAGCCCAGCTTCTCTGCGACCAGGCACCATCTACTCGCCCTACCAGAACACCTTTGCTCCCGCTAGCGGATCGCCCACGCAGCTAGGACAGCTCAAGACCACCATGATTGATGGTCGCAAGCACTTTATTGTTGAGGGCCATCTTGGTGACCTTGATGCCACGGCAACTTTTCCGGGGATTGCCATCCAAACTCTGGTGCGAGCACGCATCACGCTGCACACCCCCGGGAATATCGTCTCGAACTACAACGGCATCGGCGAGTTCATGCAGATTGCTGTGCCGGGTCAACCGGTGGCTTCGGGACAGGTGCAGGTGCTTTGCTACAAAGAAGACCTCAGTCTTCCCGCTGCTGCTCCAATCCGCCGGGCAATGTTTCGGGCCTACATTCCCTTTGACCCGGACGATGTTCCGCTCGCCGAACCTGGGTTCCAAGTCAAGGCAACCGTCTCGAACAACGCAATCAACCCTTTCTACTTCTTTGGCGCTGACATGCGCACGGTGTACCTCGGCAAGCAGCCCCTTGCGTACAACTCCACGTTCACCAACGGCGGATTCGGCGTGACAGCGGGCAAGGGAGTGGTGACCGAGGACAATGGCGTTTCGGGCGACGACCTTGAAAGCACCATTGCTCCTCCTGTCAGCAACGCCATATCGAACGGACTGTCGGGCCTTGACGGTGCAAGCGACTGGGTCTGGGGCAAGAAGGGTGGCAATTGGGGTTGGTTTGGCTTCCATATCAACAACTCGGCACCCACTACCCCCAACGTCAACATCGACTGGGACCAAACCTCATATGCAGGCGCAGGCGATGACGAGCATCGACTCAAGGGCACCTTGTCGATGAACGATTGGCTGATTCAGGGGTATGCCAGCGTGCCGTTTGCCTTCCTTGGAATTGTGCCGTGCTATTGGCAGATGAAGGTGGATTGGTCGGCAACGGTGTACGCCTCGGTGGACATCAATGACACGGCCCGCACCATTTTGCAGCCAGACATTCAGATCGGCCCGCTAGGCCTAAACGTACACAACATGTTTGTCAGCCCGGTGCCGCTGGGATGCAACTTCTTGTACACAGCGGCGTTTGCCGACCGCTGGGTCACCAAGATCAACGGACTCCTGCCGGCGATCAACACCGCAATGGCAACCCAGCTTCAGAACCAACCGAGCATTCCTAACGCCGTGCCTGCAACGGTGGCAATCGGTGGGGGCAACAACATGCAGGTTCTGTTCGCTGGATGGAACAACACCTGCACGCCCTATGGCTGCAACGGCGGCGGCGCTGGGGACATGGCCATGAGTTGGGCAGGCCTCGAAGCGACCGGCGACTTCCGCTTTACTGACACCAAGCCGGTTGGGGACACTCGACGCTTCCCGGCTTCGTATTCGCCAACTACGGGCAACACCGCTAACGGACGAGTACGACAGCATTTCGGGGCGCAGAATGAGATCACCGATTTCTCTGCCTGGGTCAACCCCGCGATGCTCAATCAGGCTTTGCGAGTCATGGCAGAACACGGCCGACTCGATCTTGGGTCAAGCCCCGCTTCGCCAACGGTTGCACAGTCGCCACCGATCTACCTGAGTACGCCAATCGCGGCCGATAAGCCACTCGGCCTCTTCCTTCCGCACCTCGAGATCAACGATACGGCCGCCGGCAATATCTACGCCCTTGATGCGATTGCAGCAGTTGGTTTGACCTTCGATACGGGCACGCGAAAATTGGTGCCCTCGCCGGTCTCGCCGGGTGATCCGGCCTTCGGGATCGCAGCTTGGACACTCAAGTGTTCAAGCACCGTGTGGCTCACCTGTTACGGGTTGCCCGCATTTGTTTCTACAGCAGCGAACTATGTGGCCAACACGCTGCTCAATCCGCTTCTGCAGAACTCAATTGGTCAGGTGACCATCCCCAATACGGGCGGATTCCCGCTGACCAACTTGAAGATCGTGAACGAGGATGGCCACCTTGGCATCCGCACTTCCGTCGGGGCATCTCAGCTGCGAGCTTGGGGGGGAATGGATGCAGCCACCTACAACTTCGACAGCTTCTGGGAAGGTTTGCCGGGCACTGGGCCGGTCACCTACACATGGTCCATCAAAGACAACGTGAGCGGGGCGGTCATCTTCACCACCACCTCGCAGCAGCATCAGCTTTCGGGCTTTCCGACTGCAGCGCTGACGCCCATGCCCTTTCCGTTCAGCAGTTTGAATATCCGCAGTGTGACGGCAACGATCACTGCTACTCGTTGGGGAGTGTCAAAGACGGCTTCACATACGAATCAGACACTCTCGTGAGTTCCGAGTCCTGAGTAGCGCTGGCTCTCAGCTGCGACTGCTTCAAGCGGATGGTCTCAAACAGACTGTTCGCTTTGAAGTAGTCGCAGTTTGCGTTTTATTCCCCAGCGGTAGCCACCTAGGCCGCCATCGGCTGCGATCACTCGGTGACACGGGATGACGACTGCGATCGGGTTGGCCGCACACGCCCCAGCTACTGCACGCGCCGCAGTTGGATGGCCGATCGCTACGGCAACCTGCGAGTAGCCCATGGTGCTACCGCAGGGGATCACACGGAGTTGCTGCCACACCTTCTGCTGAAATTCCGTGCCGCGAATGTCGAGTGGTACGCGCACGGCCTCGTTCGGTTTGCGGATCAGTTGCACTACTGACGCGGTTGCAGTCTGGCCTGAGCCTGTCGGGCCGGAACCTGTTTGGCCTGCTTGAAGCTCGGCTCCCGCCGATCGGCTGCGCAACTCGTCAACGAGCTCCTGTTCCGAATCGCCAAACAGGACGGTGCACAGCCCCGTGCTGGTTTGTGCAACCAACACCTTTCCAAGGATGCAGTCGCTGATTTCATAGGTGACCTTGTCGCCGCGGAACCTGTCGGGCATCTCTAAATGGTAGGCGGCGGTGGATCCCGCTACTCCGCGCCTCGCGATGAGTCACCCCCTGAGCAGGGCTGTTTGTGGCGGCGAGCGATGAGCCGATAAGAATGGCGAATGCCTTTTATGCGCCCTGATCCGCCTCAAGGGAGCATGAGTGAACACCACTCAACCCAGAGTGGCCCTGTTGGTCCGAGTCGCCGGGAGTTTCTTCTGGCTGCAGGGCTCTTGGGAGTTACGGCTGCAGCGAGCACCGCTCTGGTGGGTTGCAGTGACTCCAACGAGTTTGCTGCCCCCTTGCAGGAGTTCCCGCAAGGGTTCACCTGGGGAGTTGGGACCTCGGCCTATCAAATCGAGGGCGCCTACAACGTTGCTGGTCGCAAGCCGAGTGTTTGGGACACCTTCTGCAGAATCCCCGGCAAGGTCTTGGGGGACGCAACCGGCGATGTCGCATGTGATCACTACAACTTGTATCCGAGCGATGTCGCACTGATTGCTGCGCTCGGGGTCAAGCACTATCGGCTGTCGATCGCCTGGCCGAGGATCATCCCTGGCGGGCGCGGCAAGGTCAACGAACAGGGTGTGGACTTCTACAAGCGGCTGCTTGATGAGTTAGAGGCCCACGGCATCACCGCACACGCAACGTTGTTTCACTGGGATACTCCGCAGGCACTGCAGGACAAGTACCGCGGTTGGGAAAGCAGAGAGATTGCCGGTGACTTCGCCGACTACTGCACCGCGACCGTTGACCGCCTCGGCGACCGCGTGAAGCATTGGTACACCACCAACGAGATCCGTTCGTTTGTCCACACTGCCTATACCTACCCCGGAGGGCCCTTCGATGGTGCCCCGCCTTTTGCCCCCGGCATTGAGTTGGCTTCGGAGCAAGCCTTCTGGCAGACCTCGCATAACGCTCTGCTCGCCCAGGGTATGGGTGTGCAAGCAGTGCGGGCTTCGGCGAGTCGAGGGTCCACGGTCACCTTGGTCGAGGATTCAGTGACCTACGTGCCGTTGACCGAGACTGCAGAAGACATTGAGGCCACGGCAAAAGCCTTCCGCAGCATGTCGCCCAATGGCGGGATTATCGTGCCCATTCTGACCGGGGAATACGACCCGATCTTTTTAGAGAATCTGGGCGCTAGCGCTCCGAAAATCCGCGCAGGGGACATGGAAATCATCTCCACCCCGATCGACGGGTTTGGATTCAACACCTACTCAGCCTCATACGTGCGTGCAGCCGAGAACAACATCGGGGCCGAGGAGTTGCCCTTCCCGGAGGGCTACCCCACGTATCAATCCTCGTGGTTGAAGTTCGCTCCCGACACGGTTTATTGGGGGGTCCGGATGTTTACGGAGTCGCTGGGGAGGGATGACCTGAAGATCGTGGTCACCGAGAGCGGTGCATCGCAGCCCGACGCGATCGATGCTGATGGGGAAGTTATGGATACGGGACGTGTGATGTACCTGCGCGAGACCCTAAAAAGTGCCCACCGCGCAATCGAAGAGGGGTATCCGCTCGAAGGGTTCTTTGTCTGGAGTTTTATGGACAACTTTGAGTGGGCGAATGGTTACGTGGAACGCTTTGGAATCACCTACGTGGATTTCGACACCCAAAAGCGCACGCCGAAAGAGAGCTACGACTGGTTTGGAGAGGTCGTCGCCCAGAACCGAGTCCTGTGACGCCCCGGCCGAACTGCGGCAGACCGTTTCTCAGGCCCAAAAGTTTGGGCCACTCGATAAGTATTTGCACTGCCATTGACAAAATGCTCTCTGAAACTAAGCTTTCTCCGTTAGGCGAAATCGGTGGCTGCTGATGTTGGGGGAATACAAATGAATCTTCGTTCGAACACATTGCGTGTTGGCTTTGGGGTCTGCATTTTGGCCCTGATCTCGGTTGGACTCGGGGCGTGTGCGCCGCAACCAACCGCGGGGATTACCTGTGGTTGGCCCATCAAAGGCGGCAAAGAGGTCGTCAACGTCGCCTACCCAGACTCTGGGGCTACTTACTTCACCACCAAGTACACGCTGCTGCCCGGCCAACGCCTGATTCTGAAAGGCACCTACGCAGAGGCGCGCTACATGTCGCTCATCACGTACGACATAAAGGGCGATGTTGTAGACAGCTTGGCCGACGTCAAGATCAATCCAGACCCCGGAAGCAAGAACCCGTTTGTGGATGAGACTGCCTCGCAAGACCCGCTGCAGCGACGATGGACAGTCAACATCAGCCCAGACATTTTCGCTGGATCTGGGCAGCTCACCAATCAGATGTCTGCCGCGAGTCTTGGCTCGGTCATGATGCGGGTGTACGTGCCCACAAATCCGCTTCCGGCAGGTGGCGGCGAGCAGGCATTCGGTTCGCCCTTGCCCGAGATGACCGTATTGACTGCCGGGGGAGGAGCGACCCCAATCGCCACCTGTGCAGTTCAGGCTGCAGATCCCAATGCTGCACAACTGGTGAGCCTTTTTGGCCCGGCTACAGATGATCCGCCGAGCAATCCTGTTGCCTTCAAGCGTCCCAGCAGCACATCGAGTCTGTATCCCAATCCAGACAACACCTATCTGTCCTCGATTTCTCGCTATCAGGCTGGAACGGTGCTCGTGGTCCACGGCAAAGCGCCAACCACTCCGGACACCCAAGCGGGTCAGTCAGCAGCTACTCCTTCGCAGCTTCGGTACTGGTCACTGTGTGCCAATGAGTACATCAAGCCATACCCGGTCACCGACTGCGTGTTTGATCATGAGGTGCCCCTAGACGAGTCTGGGTACTACACGATTGTGGTCTCAACTCCAGCTGATCGCCCTGCGAATGCGACCCAGGCCAATGGCGTTGCCTGGCTTGACTGGGGCAGCAGGTCGGTGGACCTGCTGTTGCTGTTCCGCAATATGTTGCCCGCGACGAGCTTTACCCAAAGTGCGTTCTCGGTCAGCCCTGGGTCCCTTGCCACCACCACCATGGGCGAGTTTGCGCCACTCGAAGCCACCTGCACCACTGCCACCTTTGAATCAGGCGGATCTGCTGGTTGCGGACTCTGAGTTCAACCCTGCAAGGCGAGTTCGGCAGGGTTCGCTCCTGCTCGAATTTGCACGTCTCCAAAGCCGATGAAGGGCTTGGGCAAGAGCAGGTCTGCAACGGCTGATTCCCCCTTGATTTCGAGCGGTGCCAAGGCCACCAGGCAGCCGCCAATAAAAGCACCGACCCAAGCAAGGTTGGGGTCTGCCGGTATGCAAATCGGCAACGAGGACCCGTTGCAGACTGCACGGTCGCATGTTGTAGCTGACAAATTAGCGTTGATCAGGTTGGCACCCCGCCCAACATGTAGTTCATCGATATTATCCACGTTGTACTCCTTATTCATCCCCCGGAACACGGTGCTCGGGGTAAATCCGCTAGTAAACCCTTGATGTCAAGTTATTTGTCCTGAAGCTCCAAGCCCTGCTCTGCAGCTATCTTGGCTACAACCTCCTGAATCCTGCGCTGACGGTGTAGGTCAGCTACAGCGAGGATGCCCATCTCGGTGACCGAGGTAGCGCCTGCAAGGAACCCTGTGAGGGCACCCTGCAGGAGTGATGACTCGATCTGGTTGACGATCTCCGGTGTATCGCTCATCGGATTAGCCCAGCTTCACGGAGCACATACCAGATACCGGTGAAGGACCCAGCTGCAATCATGTAGCAGTAGGCAGATCCAAGGATAATCGTTATAGACCAGACCAGTAGCTTCCTTAGAGCGTCAGCAGGGTCCTCGTCAACGATCCCTTTCATGCCACGGTCCTTGTCGTGATAGATCCGCCATTTACTGCGGGCGTCAACATGCGGTATCCCAGCGCAGGCTCGTCGCCAAGCCCACACAAGAGTCAACGCAGTGCCGTAGAAGAGAGATACTCCAAGGGCTAGGCAGATGACTCCTCCCCATAGCTTGAGGGGGTTGATCTCACCACGAATAAGGA
Source organism: Actinobacteria bacterium IMCC26207 (assembly GCA_001025035.1). Lineage (GTDB taxonomy): Bacteria > Actinomycetota > Acidimicrobiia > Acidimicrobiales > Microtrichaceae > IMCC26207. The sequence continues at coordinate 267,377 of LCZK01000009.1, read as the reverse complement.
ACATGCCTGACCACTGAATGAGTAAGTTGCAGCCGTCTGCAATGGCTATTGCGGCGTAGAACCATATCCAGAAGGAGACCATTCCCCAGTTACGAACATACCTCTGATGGCGAGTTAGGCGTGCCGCCACTTCATCTATTGGCACCCCATAGTGGATGAGATAAGCGGCATCCCTCCTAATCGTAAAGTCGTTCAGAAATTCTGCGGTAGCTGCTCCTGCAGCTACCCTCTTGTAACTAGATGTAGTTGTCATTGCTAGACCTTCCGTTGCGCTCGATGCCTGCGATTACCAGCAGCTTCTCGGTAGAAACTGAAACCAAAACCTCATCTGTGGGCGTCTATTGGTTGGGTTTGCCGGGTTGTTGTTCATCTGACCGCCTGTGTTGCGAATGCGTCACGCAAGATGTTTCGAGCGCGATTCATAATCTGACGGATTGCTTGGCGGGTTGCTGCGGGTAGGGGACTCTCGCAGTACAGCGCTGGCCGGGCAGCGAAGGCCGCAGCACGCACATCGTGTTGCCACTGCCGCTCAAAGTTGCTGGGGTCTACATCGGGGTTCGATGAGTCGCCCTCATTCACAATTAATGTGCACAACGTGATAGCGGCCGATAGTGCCTCGGACTGAGTGCGGCTGGTAGTAGTTGCAAGGTGTGCGTGAAGTTCAAGGTAGATATCCCACATTCCTCCACCAAAGGCGACATCGGCCGCGTCGGATTCGGTCCGAGTACAGCCGGCTCCGAAATCGATCCTGATGGGACCCTGGTCCCGTAGACGGTCGCGCAGTTGTCTGTCATGTTGCTTGTGGCGCCCGAGAGTTTTGCGTGCAAATGAAAGCTGCGTTCTTCCGAGTTCCAAGGTCCACTGCTCTTCGGTCTTGACCTGGTGGCCACTCGACAGCGGCAGGTGCAAAGGCTGAGCCCGGTTGCTGACCGCTAGGAACGCCGTGCTCAGAATCTCTGCGCCCTCGATATCGGAGTCGCGACTAGCGAGCTGCTGGCAGAACCGCGCTGCCGCATCTGTGCCAAACCAAACCAGCACTTGGCTGGTCCAGTCCTGTTGGCTGTGCCGTGGGTTGTGCTGTGGGTTGTGCTGCGGGCTGTGCTGGGGATTGTGTTCGGTTGTCGTCATTATTTTCCTCCGGGGTTGAGTTGGCGGCGGCCGGCTAGTTGCTTCTTGGCGGTAACGCGGGTGAGTGGGTCTGCGTCAATGGCCAGTGCCTTCAACGTGGTGAAGCTCACTCGCTTTGATGCGAGCTGTTGCCTCGCTAGGACATGGGGACCTTTGAGGATCGCTTGTGAGATCCGGCGGCTCGAGGAGACTGTCGCTAACAAGCCCAGAACGATTGCTTCTTCAGGGTCGGCAGCGAGTGCGGCTTGAATGTCTGCATCAACGATCAATGGGTTTTCTAAGATTGCATAGCGAACCGTTGGGTCTGGGTCATAGACCAGCGCTCGAAGAATGCCGAGCGGCCCGGTGCGGGCAAGCGCTAGTCGTGCTCGGGGGTCCGGGTTTACTAGGAGCACCGAGTAGTAGAGGTATCGCCAGTTGGAGTCGCCGGAATACAACCCTGCAGCGATTTCGGCGTTGAACTGCGGTGCAGCCCCTGCTTCAGCCCGGCCAGTCGCCACATCATTTGCTACGGCTCCAAAGCGATCAGATAAGATTCTAAGGTTCTCAAGGTCCTGTGCTGTTAGGTGGCTGAGCCCTAGTTCGCGAAAACTTGGTTGGCTGAGAGCTGCTTCGCTGAGAGCTGGTTGGCTGAGAGCTGCTTGGCTGAGACCCTGTTGAGAGGAATTGCTTGGCAGCAGATCATCTGAAGGTTCCCAAACGGCAACTTCAGTTGACTCGGATTCGGTGGGCTTCGACTTGACCTTGGCCACTGTTTCGACCTGTTTCTTAGGCTCTTTCTTCGAATTCCTACGGGCCTGCTCTGTGCGTCTCGATGGGTAACTCATGGTATTCTCCGTTACTAATCAGTGATGTTCTGGCCGAAGCTGGTACGGTGATTGCTATGCACACACAGAAAGGGCAAAATGTTCGAGTGTCGACGTGTACTTCGAGTTCACTCTGCGCTGTTGTGTTCAGACATAGTACACACTGTGTAACGATCTTGTCAAGGGCTTGTTGAGCACATGTCTGAATCTCGTAAATTGGAGCGACACCGGTTCGTTTCCCCAGTGGCCGTGCCTGGAATCTCGCTGAGTGAAGCGGCCTCGTTGCTCGGGGTCCAGCTCAATGTGGTCACCAACTGGGCGAAGCGTTACCCCGACTTTCCAAAGTCGTACACCGGGCGCACTAAAAAGCCGGTCTATAGCCAACAAGCGCTCTCAGACTGGGCCCGCTCCCATCGCAAAGACCCCAAGAATGCGTTAGCTGTTCGCGATCTTCAGTTTTTAGAGCCAATTAGAGACCTGATCTTCCAGAACTCTGCAGTCATCCCCGAGGGTGATCGCGGCTCAAGGACTGCCACTGCAAGATGGGCGCTCGCAGTTGCTGCACTGTTTTATTTGGAACGCGAGCGTGGAACCGCTGCCATACAAGCCGCTCTGGCCAAGTCGCCCACCTTGCAGCCAGCCCTTCAGGTGCGAGACAGGTTTAGTCCCGATGATCTGAATCGACTCAAGGAGGCGTTCAACGCCGGCAGCGATGCAGACCCGCTCAGTGCCGATGCTCTGAATGCAGACGTGCTGCGTGACGAATTCGCCTTACTTCTGCCCGAGGAATCACCCGACATGTTTGACAGTCGGTCAGTCAACGACCTGATTTTGGCCCTGGCACCTACACCGACCGATCTCATCTATGACCCATGCTGCGCCTCAGGGGCAATGTTGGCCATGCTTGGCCACAAAGCTCGCCAAGAGGGCAGAGTGTCCCCGGTACTGCAGGGCCAAGAGATCGACCCGGCACTAGCCGCTGCTGCGTTGGCCCTGTTGTTGGCCGAGGGCTTTGATGCACAGATCATCGCTGGTGATGTTCTTGCCGCCGATGGTGACCGCTTCGTGACGCTTCCCGGGGTTTCGGTCACTGTTGTGGCCAATCCGCCGCGGTCAGGGGAAGTTCAGATTGGCGGCGATGGGGGAGTATCACGGACCGATCCGCGGTGGCTCGTTAAGCCCACTGGCGATTTCACATCATTGTGGGTGCAGCACTGCTTGAGTCACCTTCCCGCTGGTGGCGCGCCATCAGCAGCGTTCGTATCGGTTGCTCCCGAGTGGCTCAATGCCGAGGGGACAAGGTCTGCAGAGTCCCGAGAATTAAGGGAGCGTTTGGTTCGTGACGGTGTGGTCGAATCCTCCTTCGTCGTGCCCAACAAGGCTGTACGAACAAGGGAGTCCCAAATCGGGATTTTGCAGCTCAACCGGCAGCCGCCAGCCGACCGACAGGTGCTAATGAGCGATCTAACAGCGCATACGCAGGAATTCACTCCCTCAGGGCCAAAGGTGAGTTCTTCTTTGGTGGGTCAGGTTGCATACGTAGTCAGGTCGCGCCGCAGATCTGGGTCGGGGCGGGGGCGGGGGCTGAACTCGCTGGTATCCGCGGGTTATGCCGGCGAGAGTTATTCCGGCGAGAGTTATTCCGCCGAGAGCTATTCCGCCGAGCAGCAGTCCTCGGCATCCTCGGAGCAAAGCAGCGGCTGGTTAGAAGTTGTATCCCGAGAGGACTTGGAAGATTGCAGAAATAGCCTGTTGCCGGCTGACTATTTGCCCGAGGTGGCCGGTTCAAAGACTGCAACTCGATCTCGCCGGCTTCCGCCGCAAGATCCAAACCCGGCCCGTCCCCTTCCCCGATTGGCGCAGAACTTGCTTGATCTCTCTCAGGGGTTTGAGCAGGTCGTCAGTCCAAGCCGGCAAGACAGCGGCAGTGAATCAACCGAGGTGCAGATCAAGGGGGCACTTGGCGAGTTGGTCAACATCCTGAGTCCCAAGGAACTGCGTCAGCTCTTGAGCGACCGAACTGCCGAACACCCAACCGAGATTGTTTTGCTCGACACCGCGTTTGCCAATTTGGGGGAAGTCAGGTTCGAGACTGGTCTTGAGGATCGTGCGAAACGAGGCCGAGTTGCAGGACGCATAAAAGCATCCGAAGTTGCCTGTGTGCCACTTAGCGCTCAAGAGCTTCTGCCATATGCCGAGTATCTGGGGCTTGAGTCTCTTCAGCCGCTCAACCTGATGTACCTAGCTACCTACTTGTCTTCGCTCACGGCGCAAAAAGCCCTTCGCAAGATTGCTAGAGACTCAACTTCTGCAACGGCCTCGACCATTTCTCATGCAGCCCTGTCTAAGTTGGCAGTCCAGATTCCTAGCCAAGAACGGCAACTTGAATTAGCTGCGGCTTGGTTCGAATATGAGGAGCTTCTGTATCGCACCAGGCAGTTCCGGCGAAACCTTGAACGCTGGAAGGCCCGAATGCTCGACCCTGGCTGACTCGGTAGACATGCTGAGTTGCTGAGTTGGTTAGCAGGGGAGTCAGTTACTACTGCGCAGGTGCGAAATGATCTGCTGGGTGCTGAGCAGGTCTGCATATTTCTGAGACAGGTCAAACAGGGTTGCCTCATGCGGGGCACTGGCCCGGTCGCCAACGGCGTCTTCGGCAACGATGGTGCGAAAGTTGTGACTCATCGAGTCCACAACCGAGGCCCGCACGCAACCCGAGGTAGTGCAGCCCGCCACGATCACGGTGTCTACAGCCTTGTTGATCAACCAGGCCGCCAGCTGCGTATACAGAAACGCAGAGGGCTGGGTTTTGCGAACCACAAGCTCGCCCCCCTGTGGTGTGAGCTGGGCCACGATCTGACTCATCGGAGCATCCTCGGTGAGCTGCAGCAGGCCCGGGTTCTTTAGGCAGAACACGCCAGCGTCGGAGCCATCATCTGCGTACACAATCTTGGTATGAGCGATTGGGATTTTGCAGTCTCGAGCCACTTTCAACAAGACCTGAGTGTTGGCCACGGCATCCAAGATATTGCCGCCGCCGAAGATCTCGGGGTCAGTAAACCCAACCTGCAGGTCAACAATCAGCAGTGCTGGCCTGACCCCAAAACCAGAGGACTGCCCAAAGCCCTGCTTGCTGTAGAGCTCGCTGTCAGTCATCTGGCTGTTGCTGGTCTGGCTGTCGGTGATTTGGCTGTCGGTCATCTGGCAACTCCCACGGTCACGGCGATACCTGGCCCGTTTGTGCAGCCAGCGCCCAAGGACACACTGTACGGGTACTACCCTGACCACACGCCAACAGGGAGGGCCAGATGTCTCAGAATTCGGATTCAGATTCTCGCGCAGGGGCTGAAGCAGGCGGGATGCCAGTAGCAGGGTTTGACCAAGCCTTTGCGCTAGCCGAGACAGAACATGCAACCCAGACCGATAAGGCGGGCGCTGCGTACATCTTGCATGTGCGGCGAGTCATCGACGGTGTGCAGAAGATCGCTCCGGCAGATCTGGTGCAGGACTGCAGGGTGGTTGCCGCACTTCATGATGTGGTTGAAGATTGCCCCGTCACACTTGAAGACCTAACGGTGCTTGGCTTCAGCCAAGAGGTGGTCGACGGTGTGGATTCTGTGACCAAGCGAGAGGGCGAGGAGTACCTCGACATGGTGCGGCGCGCAGGAGAGAACCCTTTGGGGCGCTGGGTCAAGCTGGCCGACAATCTTGATAACTCCAACCCCGAGCGGGTTGCAAAACTCAGCGCGTCGGATGCCGAGTGGTTTGAAAAGAAGTACGCGGGTGCTCGCGCAGTGCTGGCCGAGTACGGCGCAGTGGTCTAGCGCTTCTCGCTCACGCTGCTGGCATCTACCCCGACCAAGCCTTCTGTCAGGCGGCCCTTGCGACGGTCTGATGCGTACATCAGAACCAAGCCAACAGCTGTGGCAACCGCAATTGCCAGTACTAACAAGTTGAAGTCACCCTTATTGGGCTCCAACAATTTGAGAGATGAAATCAACAGCACTGCAATGAGTGCGGGCTTGATGTAACGGTCAGATCCTTTAGAGGAGAAGTTTGCGCCGATCATGATGGCGGGTATGGCACCGACAAGCACCGACCCGATCACTTCAACCTGGGGGTTACCAAATATTGCGTGGCCGATCGCTGCGGCGCCCACAAGCGGAATGGCCTGAACAAGATCAGAACCGATCATCTCTTTGGCCGAGAGCAGCGGGTACAACAACAACAGCATCACAATGATGAGCGAACCCGAACCTACTGAGGTGAGCCCCACAATCAGGCCGCCGATTGCGCCGATCAACATGGTGGGCAGCGGTCGCACTGCAGCGCCACCCATGGGTTCGGCATTCGGTGCGATGCCGCGACGGGCCGACAGAACCATCTTGGCAATAATCGCTGCGGCGGCCACGAGCAGAACCCAGCCCAGCATCGTCTTGATGATTTTTGCTGACTCCGGACCGCCAAACACGCTGTCGATCAGATAGGCGCCGAGAAAAGCCATCGGGACGGAACCAACGCTGAGCCAGCCCACCAGACGCCAGTTCACGGTGCCGCGGCGCACATGAACGCCGCCACCGAATGGTTTCATGATCAAACTGGCAATCACGTCTGAACTCACCGCAGTTGCAGGGTCCATGTTGAACACCAGCACCAGCACGGGGGTCATGAGCGCGCCGCCACCCATGCCGGTTAGGCCGACGATGAATCCCACAATCGCGCCAGCAACGATCATCGCTGGGTTTAAGTCCATGCTGCCCCTGCAGTTCTTGTCATCGCTTGCGGTTGAGTCAGCTAGCGAGGTTGTCGTTCTGCGAAGGGAACATGTTACCAGCGGGCTGAAGTTTTCCGGTTGGAGAGAAGTGCAACGCGATTGGCTGATTGCGTCACTCACCCTTCGGCGCTCGTGATCCCGCCCTAGTGTCCCAGGCTCCTTCTACGGTTATTGGGGTCCACCCTTCCCCCAGCTCAACCGGGCAGAATGTCCGGTACCACTCCCCATAAGGTGATTCCAAAATGTCGACTGAAACTCCTCGTAGCCTTCTTCAGCGGTTGCGTGTGAAGCACACTCAACCGCAAATCGCCGAGATGCTGGGTATTGATGAGCGCACCGTAAGGCGATGGGAGAAGGGTGACGTCACATGCCCCCCGTACCTCGCCGACGTATTTAGAATCCACTTAGGGCGCCCATCAGGGGGCGACGAGTTCACCTTTGTCGATTTGTTCGCCGGTATCGGAGGTATCCGCAAATCTTTCGAAGGGATCGGCGGTCGGTGTGTGTTCACCGCCGAGTGGAACAAGTTCGCACGGCAGACCTACGCAGCGAATTTCGGTGAGCACCCAGAACACACCTTTGCGGAAGACATCACTGAAGTTGCATCCGATGAGGTGCCCGACCACGACGTGCTTCTCGCAGGATTCCCATGTCAGCCCTTCTCCATTGCTGGTGTTTCAAAGAAGAACGCACTGGGCCGCGCACACGGTTTCGAGGATGAAACCCAGGGAACGCTATTCTTCGACGTTGCGCGAATTATTGACGCCAAAAGGCCTGGAGTGTTTCTCCTAGAGAACGTCAGGAACCTTCTCTCGCACGATCGCGGCAGAACATTCGAGGTGATTCGACGAACTCTTGAGGACGAACTCGGCTACCACATCACCTACAAGGTGATGGATGCCCGGCAGTGGGTCCCGCAGGGCCGGCGCAGGGTGCTAATAATTGGATTTGATGGCGAGCGTGGTGAGATGCCGGCCTTTGATTTCGATCTCGTGAAGACTCCCTCTGTCGCTCCGCTCATGCGAGATGTATTGCATCCTGAAGATGGATCGGAGCGCCCCGAGCCGCCCTATACAACTTCGACTGGCGCTGTTGATCCTCGATATACGTTGACCCCACACTTGTGGAGGTACCTGCGTGACTACGCGGCCAAGCACCGCAAAGCCGGAAACGGCTTTGGGTATGGCCTTGTTGGCCCCGATGATGTAGCCCGAACGCTTTCGGCGCGCTACTACAAAGATGGGTCAGAAGTCTTGGTGAGTCGCGGGCCGCGGCGAACCCCGCGGCGGTTGACACCTCGGGAGTGCGCTCGCTTGATGGGCTTCCCCGACAATTTTGTCATTCCCGTAAGTGACACCCAGGCCTATCGACAATTTGGAAACAGCGTTGTTGTGCCCATGGTCTCGGCTGTTGCAGAGGCGCTTCATCCATTCATTCTTGAGTACGCAGAGACCGAACTTCCTGCAGCTTCGTGAGCTCAGGAGTTAACGACGACTCCGCTACACGCCTCGACTGTAAGGAAGTCGTCGTAGAGGCAATTGAGATCTCTTGAACTGATCCTGAACGAATAGCGGCTGTGCGATTTCCATTTTCCGTCGGCACTCTGCTTCACGTTCAAGCCCGGGTCGAACTTGATGGTCCCTGCCAAAATCGCGTCGAGGAATAATCCGAACTGGGTGCCTATGCCAAGGTGAACAAGCGGAGCGTATTGGTAGTTCACTTGGGAACTGCCGATGTCGTTCGGGTTCGGGGTCTCTCTTGAAACTGATGAAACAAAGACGGCCTGGGCATGCTTGTTCTTCCAATGCCCCATGAGTTTGGCAAAACTCCAAGACATCGTCACGTCGCCACTGGCGCTGGTCAGTCCCACAAAGCCATTGGGATTGAGTCCGCCAGGTGAATATCCAGACATGACAAGTTGCATGCCAGTGGTTGCATGCCTCACTCCAAACTGGTGACGACTGGTGAAGTCCCATCGTTTTGCGTCAGCGCTGAGTCGGCCGTACTTCCGTAAGAAATCTGCTGGACCAAGCTCTTTGTAGAAACCCCCATCTGGTGCCGGGTCAAAGAGTGTGACTTGGCCCGCCCTCGGTCGAATCAAGCTGTGCGCGTTGTGTTGTTTGACTTCCCAACCATGAAAGTCCGGCCCAGCTTCAGCGTTACTAACAATGCCAAGACGCGCCTCGAGCGTGAACCCTCCACCGTTTTTGGCTTGATAGGGGATTACCCCCGAAGTGGTCATCCGCTGACCCGGGATCCACCCTTCACCAGAGATAGCGCAGAGTCGTTGCAGAAGAAGTGCCCTCGAGTCAGTAATCGGTGGGGGTAGGTGTGGCTCCTCTACCTCGCGGAGCTGCTCCTGAACGGGTGCGACAAGCGATGGTGGGGATTCTGGCGGATCAAACTGGAACACTGGATCCGAAGTCGCTGGCAGTCTCCAGACCCGAATGATTCCCTGCTGTTCAAGCCGCAGGCTGCGCACCTGACCGTGCAATGCGATACCGACCGGAACAATCAGAGCAAACACTTTGGATGTGCGCTTGGCCACCCCCATAAGAAGTAGGCGTCCGACTTCTTTGCCCCGTTTATCAATATTTAAGAGTTCTGATGGCGGTTCGGCACAGCCAGTGAGCAAACCCGAGAGCCGCACTTCTGGATACTGGGGGTAGTAAATCATCTTGGCTGCAGGGGCTGGCGCTATTCCTCCTGGTGCAAGCCAAGCGAAATCCACAGGAACCGTGAAAATGGGTTTCGGATACCTGTGCTTCGCTGACCTTCCCGTCGATGCAACAGGATCTCCAGAAGGGATACCAGCCACGTCGTTCAGGTGGGGCCCAAGATAGATTTGTTGCTTTGAGTTGTTGTTCGGCTGCAGTTCTTTGATGAGAACCTGGTCACACCCAAGATCTTGAAACCACGACTCCAACGATTGAAGAGTGAGTCGCTCAAGCCAAGCGTCGTATTCCCGTTGTGAAGCAGACACAGTTCCTCCTTAGTTGCAATGCGCCCAGACCTAACCGCATCTACGCCCTAACCCAACACCGACCCTAGTCAGCTGAATGCCCTAGAGAGGTGAAACCACATGTGCGCCATCAGGGTGAGCGGCCGATGGCAATCACTTGGCGATTGCAGTTCCCGCTACCGGGCGACCTGTTTGCACAATTCGCCGCGGCGGTGGCCTAGCGATGCAGTGGCATGCTGCTGCAGTGGCTGAACGAGCGGCGGCTTAAAGGGGAGTGGCCTCAAGCGGTTAAACACCCTGCGCTAGGGGATCTGCTCGGTTGACCGAGTGAGCAACGCCCGTCACGCTCTGAAAGTGGAAATAGAAGTCGTCTGCCACACGGCTCTCGTAGCGCAAAGAATCCAACAATCTGGAGTTGAAATGAGTTTTCTAAATCTGCAGTCAACTAGGCGCATCAAAGCCGGACGCATGTTGGGTGTTGTGGCAGTCCTTGTTGCAGCGGCGACGATCAGCGCCTGTGTGCCGACCCCGCCAAGCCCGCCCACAACGACTGTGCCACCCACAACGACGGTGCCGCCGACAACGACTGTCCCGCCTGCTGTTCAGGGCTTTGGCCAACCCTTTGATGGGGTGGCCGAGTACGCGCAGTACGGGCCAAGCCAAATCACTCGCTCCGCTCAGATCAACCAGCCTCTAGGGCAAAAAGCTGCAGACAAGCTCGCCAAGAAAATTGGACTCAACAAGAAGGATGTGCTGACCAAGACACAGTTTGCACAGCTCGTTAGCGGTCGGGGTATTAACGGAAATGCCCAAGATGCGGCAATTATTGATTCGAGCGTCCGCATCCTGACCAATACGACTGGTAATCCGCTCTACCCCGAAGCCAGCGGCATTGCACCGATTGTCTTGGCTAGCTACGGCCTGACCGTCAACACCGATGGCATGCTGGAAAGCCCTGCAAATGCAACTGCTCCACCTCGTGAGATCAATCAGCTTCTTCTTCCCGGCGGCTATATCAACACCTGGTGCCTCGATAACGGAGCAGCAAAATCTTTGGAAATGCTCTACGAGTCGGCGTATACGCCCGAGATTCCATTTGCTACTGAATCGCAGCAGATTACTGACTTCGCACAGCTAGCAACCTTTCAACAGGCTGAACGCACGTCCAAGGTGGGGATGTCCGTGATTCCGTCGCTGTTTGTCATCAATTTCTCTCTGATCTACATGCTGAACCCCAAGCTTGCCGCCAAGATGCCGGCGTACTGGGCCCCGATTCCTACCCCTGTGGCACAGGCTCTTGCAGCCACCGGAACAACTACCGGTCAGGTGCCGTACAGCGAGTACGCCTCGTACTTCAACGCTCCGGCCTAGCGCTCCGGCCTGACGTACCCAAAATGTCACATCTTCACCCTGTCTGACTCATAGGGGTGTAGGGCGAGTTCAGCCCTGCAGCAACTTTGAGGAGACACGGTGACGACATCAGCACAACACACAGCAGGCCCGTCAGCAGGACCGGTTTTGGCACTTGAGCATGCATCGCTCGGTGCTCCAATCACCCGAGCTGGGGTCACCTTGTTCCCGGTGTACTTGTTCCAACCGCTCTCGGCTCCGGTGGTCACGGGCCTTCCAGACTCGATTGCGGTGAAAGAAGCAGAGTCTGAGTCAGTGCCCACACTCTCGGTCACCAGCAAGATCGATCAGGTGTTTCTGCTGGTCGAAGGCGAGACCGTGAAAGGTGGTTTGCAAACACGATCACTGAACGTCAGCGTGCTGGTTCCACCCCGAGCCAGCCTAGACATTCCCGTCTCGTGCATTGAGTCTGGCCGCTGGGGCGGGTCTCGTAACTTCACCGGATCCGCTGGCCATGTAAGCCGGCGAGTTCGGCGGGCTAAATCGGCCGGAGTTGAGCAGAGCCTGCGCCACACTGGCCGAAAAACCTCGAATCAGGGGGCGGTATGGGACTCGGTGGATTATGAACTCACCCGGCTCTCGATGGACGCTCCAACCAGAAACTATGCAGACCTTGAGGCGATCTTCTCCGAAAGCGGCGTGGAGCCACCACAGGAGTATCGCCGTCTGGCCGACGCAGCTGCCGAACTGATTGAGCTCGGTCCGTTGCCAGGGCAGTGCGGGGTAGTGGTCACTCACGGGTCACGGGTGGTTGCAGCAGAAATACTGGCAACTCCAGAACTGCTCGCAGCCCAATGGGCGGCAATGGTGCGAGCACACCTGCTCGACGCACCCGCAGAGCTACACGGTCGGCCCTCGGCCTCTCGTGCACTGCGATTCATTCTCCGGCTAGCAACGGCCAAGGCCACTCAGGCCGATGGTGTTGGCCTGGGAACCGAACGCCACATTCGCACTTCTCGCCTGGTGGGGCAGGTGCTGAGCTGGGAAGACACGATGATTCATGCCAGCGCATTTGCCCTAGCCGCCTAATGAACAAGGTTCACCCGCACCAAAGATGAAAGAATGAACCTGGGAAAAGGGATAGGGAGAACAATTGAAGAACAGCTCTGACTACATCGATAGTCCTACGCCTTGCGTACTGACCGACCGGGCAACTGGGGTGGTGGTCTGCTCGGCAGCCGGGGATGCGCTCGGCGCCGGCTACGAATTTGGGGCGGCGTTTGGCGAAGATATTCCCGTCTTGATGGCCGGCGGGGGAAGTTTCGGCTGGGCACCAGGCGAGTGGACTGACGACACCCAACTAGCGCTCGTCATTCTGCAAGCGCTCTTTGAGGGCGACCCTCTCCCCGATGGGTATGACCCTGGCAGATACCAGATAGCAAGTATTGAGCAAGGGTTCCGAGACTGGTTCAAGAGCGGCCCGGCCGACGTTGGAATCCAAACCAGTGCCGTGCTCTCGGGCGTGCATCCTCTGGCAGAAAGGGCTGTGTCCTACTGCAAGAATAAATATCCTGTGCCAGCTGGCAACGGGAGCCTGATGAGAACCGGGCCGGTCGCACTGGCTTACCCAGAAAATCCAGAGGCGATTGCCGCATTGGCAAAGAGTGTCTCTGAGCTGACGCACGCCGCAGCGGATTGTGTGGACGCATGTGTGTTGTGGTCAGTCGCAATCGACCACACGCTGCACCACGCCCCCGGCTCGGCAACCCCGTGGGACTGGGCGGAGCCGCTACTTGATGCCGTTGAGTACCTGCCCACGGCAGAGCGTCAACAGCGCTGGGTTCAACTGATTGAAGAAGCAACAACGGCTAGCCCAAGGGACTTCACCAATAACGGCTGGGTAGTCCACGCCTTTCAAGCAGCGCTTGCTGCAATCTGTTCAACTCCCGTGCCAGATGGGCCATGTCATGGAATGCACATGCAACTCGTACTCGAGAAGATTGTGCGAGCCGGTGGAGACACCGACACTGTGGCCGCAATTGCCGGATCGTTGCTAGGAGCACGATGGGGAGTAACCGCTCTGCCATTCCAATGGCGGCGCAAGCTGCACGGCCACCGCACCTACCACGAAGAAGTTCGCCATTGCGCCGACCTAGAGCGCCTAGCTAGGGGTGTGTACATGAGCGGCGACCCCACAAACCCGTGGCCAGATCGCGAAACCTGGGTGCCGTACTACGAACGGACTTTTGGCGACCAGCCGTATCGCCTCGAAATTTCGGGAATTGAGTTCGGCAATGTTTTTGCCCTCGCTGGTGCGCTGGCCGATGGGGCAGATGCGGTGGTCTCGTTGTGCCGCATGGGAACAGATGAGGTTCCCCTAGGCGTGGAGCACCATGTGCTGGGCTTTATCGACTCGAACGAAGCCGATAACCCCAACCTTCCGCTGCTACTTGCAGAACTTGTTGAAGGACTTGATCAGTATCTGCTTGAAGACCGCAAGGTGTTTGTGCATTGCGTAGCTGCAGCAAACCGAACACCAACCTCAGCCGCCTCTTGGATGGTGCACCTGCAAGAACTCAAGGCAAAAGATGCGCTTGTCTCCGCAGGCGAGCAACTCGGCACCTGGCAGTACGGACCCAAAGCCTTTCAAGCAGCTGCAGTCATGGCTCTTGAGCAGCACGAACTGGGCGAAGGAGGCTCGATATGAGCTTCTACGAGCCCAGCCTGATGCAGCGTCGGGTCAACACCCCGGCGCTCTGCCCGAACTGTGCAAAGGACCAGATCCGGCCAATCCTGTGGGGGTATCCATCGCATGAGTTCGCAGAGAATGAAACTGAAATTTACATTGGTGGCTGTTCTCTTGGGGCAGGTAGTTACGGCTGTTTGGCCTGCGACTGGCAAGGCCAATTGAGCGAGGTCACATCCGACGGAGTGGTGCGCAACCTTGCAGATTTTCTACGCCTGATCGAAGTCAAAACTATTGCTGCGCTCAACAAGGAACTCGTGCAGGATCTGAACCCGCTGAGCGGGTATGTGATTCACGCTTGGTGGGACCCACGCACCGAGGATGGGACCGAGGCCGAGACGGAGGATGAGGCCGAGACCCCTGAGGAGTTCATGGAGTATTACGCGATTGAACTGATTATTGGAGAAGGCTGGTGCGATTTGGAGTTCCCGTTCCCGATCCAAGAATTTTGGCCTGCCCTAGCCAGAACGAAGGCAGCAGAACTCGCTCGCTTAGCAGGCTCAGTTCGGCAGGTCTGAAGCGCTCACCACGGAGCCCCCGCCGAGCAGCTTGGCGCCATAGAGGGCACGGTCGGCCTCAAGGATCCCCAACTCCGACAGGGTGCCCACGTGAAGCCCCGCAGAGGCATTCACCGACATGCCATCAACGTTGATCGCCGAGATGGCCTTGACGAGCCGCTCTGCAACTTCGGCGAGTTTCTCGGTTTCGGTGCCCGGGCAGGCCACTAAAAACTCATCGCCACCCCAGCGACACACAATGTCGCTAGGCCGGGTTTCGTCGCGAAGCGCTTGGGCAATCTGTTGCAGGAGTTGGTCTCCTACTAGGTGCCCCATCTGATCGTTCACGGCTTTGAAGTCGTCTAAGTCAATCAAGATGAGACCCACGCTAGGAAGTGTCGCTCCGCTCGGTTCGTTCGAACCGGACCAGCGATCAAACCCCCGTCGATTGAGAAGTTGAGTCAGAGGATCCTGGGATGCGGCCTGAGCCTCTAGATCAAGTTCTTGAATCGCCCGAGCAAGATTTGTTTCCAGCGAAATCACTCGATCTAGCGTTACGACATTCGATGCTGCTAACGCAGCTTCGGCAGGCGAGGGCGACTCAGAAGTGGATTGCGAAATCTGGCTCCGAACCTGTTTGACGACTCCTTCTGGGAGTTCAGACTCCATACGCTGAAGGTAGAAGCCGGTCACTTCAGCCGCTTTGATTCGATCAAATCCCCAGGCTGCAGCGAACTCTCGCCCCGGTTCCAGAGAGGATTCCCGAGGGTCGAACGTGACCAGATCTTCTGCAGTCAAGTACGCGCCGAAGTCAGGGCCTAGCACCGTCACGGCCCAACTCATGCTCAACTGCCCATCTCGTTCAAGGTCGACGTGGTGCACTCCATCTGCCTTGGGCGCTTCGCCTGAATACCCGATAATCACGGTGGCACCCGCTTGAGCCAGACGTTCGTATCGCTCTGAGAGTGCAGAGTAATAGCTCTCCTGCTGAACCAAGGTGAGCATCAGCACCCCTGCAGGTGCCGCTGTTGCGATGGCTTCAAGAGCAGCGCTGACATGACCCAACGAGCGCTTGGGGTGAACCTGCATCTCGTCAAATAGTGGATTCTGGGTCATGGTCAGAAGGTGCCTATCAGTTCAGTCCTAGACCATAGCAAGCTGCTCACGTCCTTGTTTCTACAACGAATCCCGCTGCAACATCTAGTTTCATATCGTGACAAGTTTTCAGGCAATCGCCACAGATCTTGATGGAACCCTGCTTCGATCCGATGGCACAGTATCGACTCGAACCCGTGCGGCAGTGATGGCTGTAGAGGATTCTGGGCTGCGCTTCGTTATTGCTACGGGACGTCCACCAAGATGGATTGCGCCAATTGTTGAACAACTTGGTGATCGTGGCTTGGTGATCTGTGCCAACGGTGCAGCGGTCTATGACCCTGCAGAGCATCGGCTTGTTTCGTGTATCGAACTCAAAGCCGAAGTTGTTCTTTCCCTAGTCGACGAGATCCTGGATGCATTCCCTGATGCGCTGCTGGGATGTGAACAGGGGTTTGAATTCTCTCTTGACGAGTCCTTCAAGGTGAAAAATCAGGGCCTTGTTGGAAGTTGGAAGCTAGAAGGCCTACGAGTTGGGCCCATCAGATCGTTTCTAGATCGAGATGTTCTCAAGCTGATTGTGCGGCTGCCGAGCCCCGCAGCACCGGGAACTGCAGATGCACTGCAGGCCGTAGTGGGGGATCGAGCACTGGTGACGCACTCGATTGATGAGTCTTTTCTTGAGCTCTCACATCCGTCCGTTCATAAAGCGGCTGCCATCGAGCAGTTGCTGTCGCAGTCAGGGATTGCCGCTACTCAGGTGGTTGCTTTCGGAGATATGCCAAACGACCTGGAGATGATTCGCTGGGCCGGTCATGGTGTGGCGGTGGCAAATGCCGACCCGCTGTTGAAAGCTGCTGCGAATGAGGTCACTGCATCCAACGATGAAGACGGAGTTGCAGTGGTAATCGAACGCCTCTTGGGTTGAGGTCGCGGAGTTCTCCACCGACTCAGCTGCTGCACCCCAGTCAGTAACTGCCTAGCCCGCGGCATCGATAGGTTGGCGAGTAGCCCCGGCGAGTTCTAAGTTCAACCCATGCCCACGGAGCACTATGAGGTTGTGGTGGTCGGTGCCGGCTTAGCTGGTTTGACTGCCGCAAGGACGCTGACTGACGCTGGGCGTTCGGTTCTGCTGCTTGAAGCCTCAGACGGCGTGGGCGGTCGGGTGCGTACTGATCAGATCGATGGATTCCATGTGGATCGGGGCTTTCAGGTTCTGCTCACCGCCTATCCCGAACTTGAACGGCAACTTGATCTTGATGCCCTCGATCTTCGCGAGTTTGACCCCGGCGCGCTGCTCTGGTTTGGTGAACGCCTGCGCCGGGTGGGTGATCCGCTGCGCCAACCATCTGCGTTGTTGGACTCTGCTATCGCCCCAGTGGGAACCTTGGCTGACAAATTGCGGCTCGGTCGGCTGCTACTCCGATTAAAGAGAGCCAATCCTGCGGACCTTGTGAGAGGTGAGGACATCACCACGATGCAGGCCCTGCAGGAAGAGGGGTTGAGCCCCAAGATCATTGATCGCTTTTTTCGGCCGCTAGTAGGTGGTATCCAACTTGATGCCGACCTGACGGCAAGCCGGCGCATGTTTGATCTGGTGTTGCATTGTTTGGCCGTTGGATCCTCTGCCGTTCCAGCCGCTGGGATGGGAGCCATTCCACAGCAGATAGCGGACGCGCTCCCCGCAGGCGTGCTGCGGCTTCACACTGCGGTGTCAGAAGTGAGGCCAGGGCAGGTCACTACCCGGGACGGTCAGATCTTTGCCGCAGATCATGTAGTCATCGCAACTGAAGGTCCAGCCGCTGCAACCCTTTTGGGACTAGCCCCGGTGGTGTCTCGCCCAGTGTCTTGCGTATGGTTTGCAGCCGATGAGCCACCGTTTGCTCGCCCGCTGATTGCCCTAGATAGTTGCCGTAGCGGTCCGGCGTTGAATCTGGCAGTCATGACCAATGTTGCACCCGAATACTCATCAGATGGCCGTACATTGATTGCGGCCGCCTGCCCTCCGCTCGGCGTAACGGGCAAACCCGAAGTCGACCCAAACGATCTACTGCAAGCAGTTCGCAGGCAGATGGCTGTGTGGTTTGGTGCGCAGGCAAAGCAGTGGACTCATGTTCATACCAACGTGATTCAGCATGCTCAACCGGATAGCAGCCCGCCCTTTGCACCCAAGCGAAGTGTGTCGCTTGGCGATGGTCTTTTTGTATGCGGGGATCACAGGGACACGCCCTCAATTCAAGGAGCGTTGTTCTCTGGCAGGCGAGTAGCCGAGATGATTCTGAGCGAGTCCGCTCAGAGCAACTGAGTTACGAGAACAGGGCTCCACTAAAGACTTGCCAGGCCAACAGACTCTTGGCGATCAAACTCAAAATGATGAATGCGTACTCGCCAAACCGGTAGTTCATAAAGCGTCCGCGGTTTCGGTATTGCAACAGTTGGTTGATGGCAAAGCAATTGAACAAAATAAACAGTGAGATAAAGATGGCAAAGACAAATCCGGGCACCCCCGAGTACTTCTGCTGAGCACCAACAATGGCCAAGGTGATTGCAATCCACGGGACGATTCCGGCTATGCAACCGAAGATAAACGGCCACCAGTCAACCGAGCTTCGATCTGGGTTGATGCGTTCCATGAGCAGGCCGAACAAGATCATTGCGGCGTTCACACCAAAGATTGCGACGAGCGCATAGATGTCGTTGATGCCGGTCAGCAGGCAGATCAACACAATCATCACGGAGGAACTTATTGAGTACTCAACCCAGCGAGCAGTGTTTCGACCTTGATCAAGTTGGCGCTCGTACCAGCCATTGATCTTCGGCGTGGCCATCAGTAGATGATCTGCTGCCGCAAGAACCAAGAAAAACGCAATCGCCCATCCAAAGCGAACCGAAAACATCGTAAAGGTTTCGCCAGTGCCGGGAGTTCCCGGGGGACCGTTCTGATACGTGGCAACTACAGGAATAGAGAAGTCATTTGAAAGGAGCAGAATGGCGATGACCTGCACCAAGAAGATCAGCCCTACAACGATGTTCCCGATGCGAAGTTTGCGAACCGAGACTTCATTCGCGGCTTTGTCGCGTTTTGCGACAGTGCCGGTGGTTGCAGCGGAGCTTGCTTGGGGATTCATGCGCCATGTCTAGTCCACTCCACCCAGACTCAAGGGCATCAGCCGCAGATAGAAGGGCCTTTTTAGGCTTCTGTTTCTTTTTCTGAGCGGGACTTCTTGACCCACCCAACGGCTGCTCCGTCAATTGCGAGAACCGCGGCTCCAATGGCAACGATGGCAATAATCATGTTGAGTTCCTTTGATAGTCAGATATTCCGGGTATTCCTTACCTATCTGCGCACTAGAACTCAGACCGGACAATGCCGAAAACCGAGTGGACGAAATTTAGCATGTGGATTAATTCAGCACTGTGGATGCATCTACAATCTTTCTATGAACAGAATCGCAGCGAAGCATGGCTGACCCATTTGTGACCTACGCGGCCGGCGAACCGTTTCCAGGAAAAATCGGCCGCACTGCAGAAACTTCAACCCCAGCCTGGCCAGGGCGTCCGCAACCGCCCGCTGGTGCGCCCAACGTTGTGATGATCGTGTTGGACGACGTTGGGTACGGTCAACTCTCTGCATTCGGTGGTCTTTGTGAGACTCCGAATCTGGATCGACTCGCCGCGAACGGCCTGCGCTACTCCAACTTTCAAACCACAGCGCTGTGCTCGCCGACTCGCGGATGCCTGCTGACGGGCCGCAACCATCACAGCTTGGGGCTCGGCGCGATTACCGAACTCTCTATGGGCTATCCGGGTCTGAACGGCACGATGGGTTTTGAGCACGGGTTTATCTCTGAGGTTCTTGTGGAACAGGGCTACAACACCTTCGCGGTGGGCAAGTGGCACCTGACTCCCTCTCAAGAAACGACTCCCGCCGGGCCATTCAATCGCTGGCCGATAGCTCGTGGGTTTGAGGGTTTCTACGGATTCCTCGGTGGTGATACTGATCAGTTCCACCCCGACTTGGTTCACGACAACCACTACGTGCCTCAGCCGTCTACCCCAGCCGAGGGGTATCACCTGAACGTGGACTTGGCTGATCGCGCAATCTCATACATTGCCGATGCCCATTCGAGCGCACCCGACAAACCATTCTTTTTGTGGTTTGCGACGGGCACCGGTCACGCTCCTCATCAAGTCGAATCGCAATGGATTGAGCCCTACAAAGGTGCCTTCGATTCAGGCTGGGATGAGTATCGCAAGATCGTCTTTGAGCGTCAGCGCGAACTCGGGCTCTTGGCTCCGGGGACGGAACTGTCCGAACGCGACCCAGACGTCGAACCGTGGGATTCCCTCACCGAGGATGCAAAACGCATGTACGCCCGGCAGATGGAGGTGTACGCAGGGTTCATCACACAGACGGACTTCCATATCGGACGCGTCCTTGACGCCATCGAGGCAACTGGCGAGTCCGAGAACACGCTCGTTATTGCAGTGTCGGACAACGGCGCTAGCGCCGAGGGCGGAGAGCACGGCACTCGCAACGAGGGCATGTTCTTTAATCTGGCCCCGCAGACTCTTGAGGACAATCTGGAAGTGATTGAGGAGTGGGGTAGCGAGAACACCTTCAATCACTACGCCTGGGGATGGGCCTGGGCGGGGGACACGCCGTTTCGCCGCTGGAAACGAGAGACCTACAGGGGTGGCATCACGGACCCTTGCATCATCTCTTGGCCCGCTGGAATTTCTGCCCGCGGCGAAGTGCGTCATCAGTACGCGCACGCGATTGACATGGTCCCTACGCTGCTCGAAGCAATCGGGATTGAAGCGCCCGAGAAAATCCGCGGAGTCTTGCAGTCGCAGGTGCAGGGTGTCAGCCTGCTCCCGACCTTTGACAACGCCGATGCAGAGGACCGTCACCGAACGCAATATTTCGAGATGTTCGGTCACCGGTCGATCTATCACGAGGGGTGGAAGGCAGTTTGTCCTTACCCCGGGCCGAGTTTGGCCGAAGGCACCGAGCGCGGCCACCCCTTTGGCACGTTCCTAACCGAGGCCATCCTTGACAAACTCGAGGCTGAGGACTGGGAGTTGTACGACCTAGTCGCCGATCCATCGGAGTGCCGCAACATTGCTGCAGAGCACCCTGAACGTTTGGCCGAGCTGCGAGCTTTGTGGTGGGAAGAAGCAGAGAAGTACAACGTGCTGCCACTCGCATCCGGAGACATCGGACGCCTGACGGCCCGACGGCCAGCGGTTGGAGGGGCACAAAAGGTTGTCAAGCTCAACCCCGGCGGCGCCCCACTGCCATTCACGGGTGCACCTCGGGTGTACAACCGGGCGCATGCCGTGGTTGCGCAACTATCCATTCCCGAGGGCGGTGCCGAAGGAGTCTTGATCTCGCATGGAAACCGCCACGGCGGATACGCCGTATTTGTTGCCGAGGGCCACCTCACCTATGTACACAACTATTTGGGTCTGAGGAATTTCACGGTCAGGAGTGATCAGCCGCTTCCATCGGGGGAGTATGAAGTTCGCATGGAGTTCAAGCCGACCGGTGGGCCGAACTTCTTCGAAGGCCGCGGATCTCCTGCCGAGGTTCGCCTGTTTGTTGACGGCGAACAGGTTGGATTTGGCGAGCTTCCCTATACCGTTCCGAATCTTTTTGCCACGACAGGAGTGAGTTGTGGGTATGCAGCGTTCGACACCATTGATCCCTCTGCATACGAGCCACCGTTTGCCTTTACTGGCACAATTCGCGCGTTAGAAGTTGATCTCACGGGCGAGGCTGTGACGAACCCTGTAGCCGAGATAGCAGCGTTGCTAGCCGAGCAGTAAGACAACCCTGTAGCTACGAGTTGGTAGGCAGAGGGAGAGTCGAGGCTGGTTAGGCCGAGTCACGCGGCTGGCGTCTGGTTTGACGCTGCCCGCCCTGATTCTGCCCGGCCTGATTCTGACCGCCCTGATTCTGCCCACCCTGATTTTGGCCGCCCTGGTTCTGACCGCGCTGGTTCTGGCCGCCATCATTTTGGGGGCGGACAGTTTGGCCCTGGGTCGGCGGCCGCCCCTGCGGGGGTTGTGGTGCTGGCTGTTGCACCTGCGGTTGCTGCTGGCCTGCTGGCTGTGGTGGCACAGGCTGGACTGCTGGCTGAGTCTGGGTTGGCGCTGCTGCCGGTTGTGGTGTTGCGAGCAACTGCAAGGCCTCGATCGAGGGTTGAAAGAAGTAGTCGCCTCCGGTGGTAGTTACGAAGCCCTGCAGCGTGACTTGTTGTGCCTGAGAACCTGGAATCCGGAATGCGCCCGAGGCATTTTGAGAGATGATTGGGTCCTGGCCAGAACCCCGAGTGGGAAAGTCTTGGTCATTCGACCACCGGTTCTGAACAAACTCAAACTGCCGCTCAATCGAGGATTGGTAGCAGAGGAATAGCAATCCGCGATCATGGGGAAACGCCGCGTCTGCGGCATTGAGGGCGTTCGAGGATTCAGGCAAGAAGGAAGCACCAAAGGGAATACCTCTCCGCAGAATGCGGTGGGTCTGACTTGCAGCTTCGCCACCGGTCGGGGTCTGATCATCGCGTGGGTACATCTTGCGAACATGGGCCGATCGCGGGCAGACGTTTCCGTTTACGTCATCGCCAAACTCAAAGTGGTTGATCTTGTCCTCTTGGAGGATTGACGGGTCAAGGATCGAGGGGTCAGCAAGCTGTGTGTCAAGGCCCACAGGTTGGTCCTCGGTGCGCTCGAGCGGGCAGCCGGATTTGTATCGCCCTACAAACTTGGCTCCCAACAAGTCTTCACTCATTCCTGCAGTTGCGGCAGTGCTGCTTATAAAGCTTTGGAAGCCAGCAACATCTTGCTGAAGCCGCCGAAATACCAGATAGCTGCCATCGGTTGTCCATGCCGGGCCGGATACCGCTAGTGGCCCAGGCTGTGCGTTGAGGCCATCGCCGGTCGGAATCTGGGTGGGGTAGCCGAGCACAAACTCCCCGGGCCATAACAAGTCCTGCCCGGGTACTCCTTGATTTGGATCATCCGGATTATTTGGTGTGGTGACCCCGCGAATCCCGGGTTGTGAGACACCGTCTTTGAACCCAAAATGCTCGTGGCCGGGTTCGTCTTCTCGCGCTGCTCCCGCCTGATCAAAGGTAATAGTTCCTCCGGCGTTTTTGATCTGCGAAGTTGCAGTCCGAGCGGCATCAGAGAGATCGCTCAGGCGGTCGGCAGCAAGAATCACCACTGCGTGATCGGCATTGCTCGTTATCCAGTTGCTCGGGGCAGAGGGTCCAGAATCGCCAATTAAGCCTGAGCGTGCGCGCATCCCCTGGCGGAACGAGTCGGGAAACGCTTGCAGGTCAGACCGAGAAACTCCGAGTGCGGTCAACCCTGCATGGGTGAGGGCGAGGTTCATCCAAGTGGCAGTGGGAAGGGGGCTATTGGAGCTTGCAGCAGCTTTGTATCTGCTGTTGAAAGCGAGCACCTCTTCGGAGTTTGCAACCTGCTCCTGCAGCGTGGAAAGCAGTTGCTTTGCAGCGGCGCCTGAGGGAAACGTGAAGAAGAGCATCCGCTGATGGTCTTTGTTGAACCCTGCCAAAATGTTGCCCTGAATGTTGCTGAGTTGCAGCTCTGGAGTAGGTCCCGTCGGTCCCGTCGGGGTTGACCCATTTGGTCCGGGTCCCCCGGGAGGGACGCCCGGTGTGCATGCAGCAGCGGTAACGATCACCCCAGCGCTCAGTCCTGTGCCGCGCACAAATGCCCGCCGAGTCAAGGTCTGCTTTGCACTCTTTGCTTGATCCATCTTGGTCTGCTCCGAACTCGTCATTTCTTACGGCGGCCTTGCGGCTCGTTCTTCAACGACACTTTGTTGAACAAAGGTTTGAAAAAGGTAAGAGCAGGTTCAGGATTTGGTGAGTGCATGTCTCACCGCAGAAATGTTCTGCGAACTCCTTATGTGTCTGCCAGGGATGCCGACAGGAAAGAGCAAGAACAACGCCGCACTGCAGAGCTTGTGCAGAGCGCGTTCCAGGCATCAGGGGAGACCACATGAACACCATCGGAAGCTTGCTGACAGCAACCAGAAGCCGCTCAGCGCAGGTTGGGCAACTCATCACTCAGCAGGTTCGCACCGGCTGGCTCATTGCATTTGCAGAAGGCGACCTAAAGCTCGATCAGTAGTTCCGGTCCGATCAGCTCAGCTGATTGGTTCGAGTAGGACCAGCGGAATCTCTCGGTCAGTCTTGGACTGGTATCCGGCGTAGCCCTTATAGGTAGCTGTGACTGTTGGCCACATTCTTTCTCGCTCAGCCGAAGTTGCGACCCGCGCAGTCATCTGCTGTTTGGGCTGGCCCTTCAACACCACCCCGACCTGCGGGTTCTGCACCAGGTTCAGGTACCAAGCCGGGTGATGGTCGTCACCACCTCGTGAAGCGACCACAACGAGTGTGTCTCCCTCTTGGAGCGGTGAAGTCAAGAGCACAGCGCGTTCTTGGCCACTCTTGCGGCCAATCGTGGTGAGTTCAATCACGGGCATGGACTGAGCGCTCCACCCGATTTTGCCGCCGCTCACCTTGAGTATCACTCGGTGAGCGCCATTCATAGCTTTCAGAAGTACGTCGCTTGGCATCTGCGGACTGTACTTGCCATACACCTCCTGCTGGTAGTGCTTAGTGACTCTGCTGTGCGCCGCACTGCATCAAGCGGCTACCTTCTGAGCGGGGGTACCGAGATGTTTGGAGCGAATCCAAAGTCGTTGGCTGTGACAAGGACACTTCTGGTTGTAGTTGTTTTCTCTGTCCTGAGTTTGGGCACTGCCGCCTGCGTATCGACGCCCCCGCCCCCGATTGCTGCTGATCTGCCGGGTTCGGACGGCCCTTGTTCGGTGGTGCCTCGCAGGTCTGTGGGTAATCCCGCCGAGTGGCAACTACCCGTTCACATATTTGAGCCCTCCGGCTCGGCGACGCCATTCACAGGAGGCAGCTGTAACGATGGGGCGCGACCCGTCATCTTCTTTGCTCACGGCTACACAGCTAGCTTCACCGAGGGCTATACCGCTTTCATGAATCACCTAGTCAGCAATGGATTCATCGTGATCTATCCGGGGTTTCAAATTGCGTTTGATCCGCCGCAGCAATACAAGGCAGTCAATGCTGGGTTTGTCGCTGGAATTGCCGCAACTCCCAGAGCCGACACATCCCGAGCTGGATTTATCGGGCATAGCTGGGGTGGCGGCATGACACCGCGAATGATGCAGCTTGCCGAGAAACGTGGTTGGGGCGACACGGCGATGTGGTCAGTTATTTTTGCACCGAGCTTTCCGTATCAAGTTGGGACTGGCCGTATTTCGCTTCCTGCTTACGCACGGTTGCTGGCGGTCTCCTTTGATGAGGACTACTTCGTCGACATGCGCATTGCCAATGACATCGTTGGTTCGGCAACTATTTCTGAGGGGCGTGCAGAGCACCTTCTTGTTCGGAGTGATCGTCAGGCTCGGCCTTGGCTCGTGGCTGATCACACCGTTCCAGTCACGCTGGGAATTTCTACTGATACGGGTCTTGATGTCGATCATTTAGACCGCTGGGCAGTGTGGCGGCCAATCGATGCCGTTGCAGGCTGTGAACTTGCGGGAGTCTGGTGTGAGACCGATCTTGCCGACATGGGTACTCAACCAAATGGGCATGTTGTTCGGCGCGGTGAGTTGTTTGGGACTCAGGCCGGGACCCCAGCAAGTGATCAAGTTGATGTCGGCCCGGTAGCGCTTGTGGAATGCACCGGACTGGTAAAATTGCTCACCCAGAGGCGCTGCGACTGAAGCCGATTCGCTCAAGGTGACAAGTAAACTTGTGTCACCATGGTTGCCACCGACTCCTCTGATCAGAGCGAGGAGAACCGCGGCCAAGTCGCTGATCAAAACGGCGCAGCACCTGCAGCTTCGGGCGGGCGCAGAGCAAGTGCTGGGGTGCCACAGGCTCGCGTGACCATTGGCTTTCGGGCACATGTCGCAGCTGATGAGTTGGTCCGCGCAGCTTTCGGTCGCCTACGGCAACCACCTAGTGCCGAGCAGTTTCGCCGCATCACTACCGAGACTCAGCGCGCAGCCGAGGTGTTTCAATCAAAGGGTTGGTTAGATGACCCAGGCTCGTTTCACCCCAAGCCGCCGCCTTTGCTTGACCCGATCATTCGACCGAGTCGTGCTGCAGGCATGCGGGTGGAGAGATTGAAGTTTCCGAGTGGATGGAAACCTCCAACGGGCGTGCCGGGCCGACAGCGATGGATGCAATACCAAGAGAACTCTTTGGGCCGTGCCACCGTGATGCGCCATAAGGCTGCCGGTCGCCCATGGGTGGTTTGTATTCACGGAACTGGGCAAGGCGCCGACACAGACCTGCGCTCGTTCAGGGTTCGTCACTTGTATGCCGAATTGGGATGCAACGTACTGCTCGTCATTCTTCCGCTCCACGGACCGCGACAGGCACCCAAGAGCGCAGATGCAAGGTTTCCGACCCTTGATGTGCTCGATAACGTCAACGGAATTGCCCAAGCGGCTTGGGATGTTCGTCGATTGCTAGGTTGGATTCGCACCCAAGAGCCGGCCGGGATCGGGCTGCTCGGAGTCTCACTGGGCGGGTACGTCGCAGCGCTGGTCGCCGGGCTAGAGGAAGAACCACTGCAGTGTGTGCTCCCGATTATCCCCGCTACGGACTTTCCTGGGCTGTTTGTGCAGCAGTCTCCGCCGGCACTGCGTGAACTCATGGTGCCGTTTATGGAGGAGTCCCGGCAGCTTCATTCTGTGGTCTCACCACTGAGCTTTACACCGAGTACTCCAGTGCAAGCGCGTGCAATTGTTGGTGGGCTAGCCGACAAATTGATTGACCCAGTCGACCAAGTTGCGCCCCTTTGGGAGCATTGGGATCGCCCAGAGATCCTCTGGTACCCGGGTGGTCATTTGGGACATGTAATTCGCGGCGACCTGTATTCCTTTATCGACCGCAAGCTGAAGTCTGCAGGTTTGAGCGCAGTCTGAATTTGGTGCACCCTCGACCTGAGGTTCTGGAACTCAGCTTCTCGAAGAATTCACTTTGGGATACTCAAGGGAGTTCTCAGGACTGCCGAAACCCTGTGAGTGTCTACAGCCGAACTTGATGAACCCAGAGAGGCCACGCCAAACCGGCGCAGTGCCCTGCTCGGAGGCCTAGCAGCGGGCGCAGCAGCGCTGGCAAGTGCCTGCGCTCCCGAAGCCCCCGCCGAATCTGCAGCAGCGGGCGCCCGCCCCGCCAGACTTCGGACAGCACCAAGCACGGCAGTACCAACTACTGCAGTCCCAACTACGGCAGTCCCAACTACTGCAGTCCCAAATACTCCAGTCCCGCCAACGGGCTCTGCCACAGGCCTTCCCGCTTGGCCAACAACTTGGGCAACTCCTGCGGTCTGGCATGTCGCGAAGCGGCTGACCTTTGGCCCTAACCCGGCTGTTCTGGCGCAGATCGGTGCGCTCGGTGCCACAGCTTGGATTGACTCACAGCTGAATCATCTCTCTATCGCCGATCCTGCGGTTGCCGATGCAACGTCTTTCTATGAGTGGTCAAGAGGCAGTGCAGCTCAGATCAGCGCTCGCGGCCAAGAGTGGCGAGTCGTAGTAGATCTGCCGCTCTCCACCGCACTGAGGGCTGTCATCTCGGAGCGTCAGCTCTTTGAGCGAACTGTTGGCTTCTGGTGGGATCACCTGAATGTGGACGTCAACAATGATGCCGCTCGCAACCATTGCCCCACCTACGACAGCGATGTCATTCGAGCGCATGCACTTGGCAAGTTCTCTGACCTTCTGGCCGCCGCCGCTAAATCGGGCGCAATGCTGAATTACTTGGATCAAAGCACAAGCCGCGCAGATCGCGGCCGGGTGCCGAATGAGAACTATGCGCGCGAACTCATGGAGTTGCATACCGTCGGAGTAAACGGGGGCTACAGCGAAGCAGATGTCGTTGCTGTGTCGTATCTGTTCTCGGGTTGGACGCTGACCGATAAGTGGAGCGGGACCTTTGCCTTTAACTCCGCCCGCCATGCGCTCGGTCCATTTGCATCGGGATCCACAAACGTCTTGGGCTGGTCCCGAGGATCCCTGACGGGGCAGGCCGCCGGTGAATCTTTCCTGAACCACCTGGCGCGTCATCGCGTTACTGCTCAGCGGCTAGCTCACAAGCTTTGTGTTCGCTTTATCGGCGAACACATTGGGCTGAATGATCGCGTGGTTCTAGCTGCTCGTGATGCCTACCTGACAAATGACACTGCAATTGCTCCCACGTTGCGCACCATCTTGACCTCGGAAGAGTTTGCTCGCTCCGCCGATGCAAAGATTCGCCGACCGCTCGAACTGCTTGCAGCAGGTCTCCGAGCAACATGCGATGCTCCGTTCAATCGACAGACAGCAGAGGACACCAAGTGGAACTTCCACGGCATTCTCACAGCGCTCAGCGCAATGCCACACCACTGGCCAACCCCAGATGGTTACCCAGATAAAGATGCAGCTTGGGTCAGCGTTGGCTCGATGATTAGCCGCTGGAATCTTGCGACGTACCTAGGCAACGGAAACATTCCAGGGTTCACCAGAGACTGGAACAGCCTTCCCGCATGGGTGGCCGGACCTGGGGGTGGCTCAACGACTGGATCAACAGTGGGCGAGTGGCTTGACGCTGCCGCGCAAAGACTGGGCGTTCCCCTAGACGCTGCGGGCAAGCAGCGGATGCTGGTTTCTGTCGGTCGGGTTGCGTCAACACCAATCACCGCAAACGGGAATCGCTGGGTCGCACCCAAACTGCTCGGCCAACTCATGCAACAACCACAGTTCCAGACAGCCTGAGGCGACAAACATGACTCACCAAACACTCACCCCAACAGAACCCGCCTTAACAGGGCTCACCCGGCGTAGGTTCCTTCGCAATTCCGGTATTGCGGTGGCCGCTGCCGGATCAGTCTCGCTCCTGAACACTCAACTAGCGGGTGCAACCGGTTCGTTCACCTCAACAGCTACGGGTTCGGGGAACACTCTGCTCGTGATTTTCTGTCGTGGAGGAATGGACGGTCTGTCACTCCTCGCTCCCGTGGCAACACCCGAGTACTACTCGCTACGGCCCTCAATTGCGGTTCCGCAACAAAGCGCTCTGGCGTTAGGTGGCGCTCACAGCAACTCTGAGTTCGCCCTGCACCCTGCTGCGGTTCGGCTTTCGGGCATGTACAACCAGGGCAGTTTGGCCGTAGTGAACTCCACTGGAGTCATGAACTCCTCTCGCTCGCATTTCGATGCGCAGTCCTTCCTTGAAGGCGGCGTCGTCAACTCCAACATGTCACCCACGGGCTGGGCCGGGCGCTGGATGAACGCCACTGCGGGCGGGTCAGATCACCCTCTTCGTTGTGTGGCTATCGGTGGAGGACTACCGGCTTCGCTTCGTGGAGGAACAGCAGTTGCTGCATCCGGGTTTGGTTCGCTGTCGTTACTGCCTTGGGGCCCGTCAGTCGAGACTGTCACTGCAAGCACAACCGATCTGTATCACCGTGCAGGTGTGCACCCTTCGCTGTCGCCATGGGCTGATCCAACACTCGGCACAATTTCTCAGATTTCCACCTTGGGAGCCCCAGAGCGTCCGGCTTCTTTTCCTGACACTGAGATTTCCCGCAACCTGTGGCCGATCGCACGCCTGCTGCAGGCGGGATTCCCGATGGAAGTTGCGCATGCAGAAATGCATGACTGGGATACCCACGATGCAATGGGAGCGGCCTCAACGACCACGGCGCGCATGTACACGCAGGTGAGCGAACTCGATACTGCCATTGGTGCGTTCTTCGATTACCTCGGAACAGCAGCATCAAAGGTGACGGTTGCTGTGGTCAGCGAATTCGGCAGACGCGCCTATGAGAATTCCTCGGGCGGATGCGATCACGGTCGAGCCTTTCCCATGATGGTCATGGGCGGGGGAGTCACAGGAGGTGTCTATGGAGACTTCCAGGGTTTGAATGAACAAGGCCTTGATCAGGGTGATGTCCGTGTGACCACCGATTACCGAACAGTGTTATCCGAGTTGCTCTCGCGGCGCCTCGGTGCGAGCAGCGATGTTCTGAACACCACGTTCCCAAGTTTCTCGCCAACCGCTGGTTGGGTTGGGGTGGTTTCCCCTTAAAGGTTCCTTGCCTCTACTGCCTGACCTCTACTGCCAAACCTCAACTGCCAAACCTCTACTGCCTGAGTTCTCCGCAAGAATGAGGACTTCAACTTGGAGGTCCTATGGCAGTGAAACTCTACCCAGAGGTTGCAGACCGTCGTCGAGAGCGAATCGCCCGAGATGTTGCGGTGTTGCTGATGTTGTTATTTCTTGTCTGGATGGGCCGTTCGGTGTATCAACGCATCGACAGCATCACTGTCCTTGCAACCGGCGTGAGCAGCGCAGGGGAGTCCGTGCAAACTGGCTTTGGGGCCGTTGCTGGCGCTGTTGAATCAGTACCCGTGATTGGCGACAACCTTGCGAGTGCGCTGCAAAGCTCAGGCGAAGCAACCGGCGGAAACGTTGCAGACCTAGGCGCTCAGGGGGCCGAGGCAATTCATCGCACAGCACTCCTGATTGGGCTGCTGACCTTTCTGATTCCGGCGATTCTTCTGGTTGGCCTGACCCTGCCTGACCGGGTGCGAGGGATTCGCCAGATGAGTCTTGCCGGACAGTTCCTAGAAGGGGAGCGAAGCCCCGAGCGAGACCGCATCCTTGCAATGCGAGCAGTATTCAATCTTGATGTTGATCACCTGCTTGAGTACAGCGCAGACCCCGTTGGCGACCTGATCGCGGGGCGCCATGACCACCTCATCGAGGCACTGTTTGCAGAAGCTGGATTGGCCACACCAACCCGATAGCTGTTGCCCCAAGTGATGGGCCTAGTTGTGGTCCTAGTGAGAGTCCAAGTTGTAGCCGTGCGGGTCGAAGGGTAGGGACTCATACCAGCGAACAAAGTGCCCAGCCGAGAACCTGCCGTTGTTGCCGTCAACAGTAAAGTCGGGGCATCGGGCAGTGAGTTCTTCGAGCACCACGCGACCCATGAGGCGAGCTGCTGCGGCACCCAAGCAGTAGTGCGCTCCATGGCCAAAGGTAAGGATGGGCCCCGCCGGGCGCGTGACATCAAGATCGGCAGCAGTTGGCCCAAACTGACGTGGATCCCGGTTCGCCGAGGCATACAGAAGTAGAACTTTGGTCTGTGCGGGGATCACCTTCTCGTGAAGTTCAACATCACGAGTAGTAGTGCGAGCAAGGCCCTGCACGGGGCTACTCAGGCGAAGCAACTCGGTGACTGCATTGGGAATCAGATCGGGCTGATCCACAAGTAGCCTCCACTGATCGCGCTGCTGCGAAAGTAGCTCAAGGCCGACGCTGAGCATCCCCGTAGAGGTGTCGTTTCCGCCCGTCATCATGGTGAATGCAAAACCAAGGATTCTCATGGGGTCAACTGCGGCGCCATCCCCGGCCTGTACCAACTCAGAGATGACATCCTCGCCGGGTGACACTCGCCGGGTCTCTACGAGCGCCGTGAAATATTCGATTACTTGAGCGACCGTTTCCATGGCATCAAAAATATTTCCTGTAGCGCTAGCGCCGACGATCTGCTCTACCCAGCCGTCAAAGCTGCTTCGGTCCTCGACGGGAACTCCCAAATAGTGCCCGACCACCATGGTGGGCAGAGGCTTAAGCAGTTCAGCCACAATGTCCCGGTTGCCCCCGCCGTTGCCCCCGCCGTTCGCGCCGCCGCCGCTGCTAGCGCAGAGCGCCTGAATGCGTGAGATCACAAATTCACGTACCTCTGGCTCAATGCTCGTTACTTGCCGAGGAGTGAAACCGCGAGCGACTAGGCGTCGAAACTCTGTGTGATCAGGTGGATCCAGAAACACCATGGGGGCGATTTCATCAAGGCCCACCGACGCGAGGTCATCGTAGGTAAAGGTCAGGCCTTGAGCGGATGAGAATGTCTCGGTGTCTCGGGCAGCCTCAATGACATCGGCGTGGCGCGAGAGCACCCAGTAGTTCCCGTCCACCACATGATGCGCCGGGTCGGTATCGCGCAGGTCGGCATACATCGAGAACGGGTCGCGCCACCCCTCAGCAGAGCGCGGTACAAAGCTGGTCATCGGGATGCCACCGATCGTGTTTGGTGGCAGGGCATCGCTAGGTCGGCGGGCTTAGATTTCACTGAGCGTTCCTTTGCTGCACTGCAGACGCAGGTCGATCCCCGAAATGTTCGGGGCCTCGTGCGTGATCATGATGGTGGTCAGGCCCGAGCGCCATCTCAGAATCCCTCGGAGCACGTCGAGTTGCATCTCCTCATCGAGGTGCTCGGTGGCCTCATCCAGAATCAAAATTGGAGCCTCAGTCAGCAGTGCCCGTGCAATCATGACTCGTTGACGCTCGCCACCACTAAGTCGATTGCCGTTCTCGCCTGCTCGCTCCTCGAGTCCTGCTGGGAGGGCTCGCACCCAGTCGCCCAGACAAACTGCATCGCAAGCTTCGAACAAGCGCTCGTCATCTGCTCGAGAATCACCGAGCAGCAGATTGTCTCGCAGTGTCGTGTCGAACAAGTGGTCGTGCTGCGCAACCAGTGCAACCACGGAGCGCGCCTCGTCGAGGCCAAGGCGATTGAGTTCGCATCCATTGAGTTGGATTGACCCCTTCGAGTACTCCCAGAACCGCAGCAACAGGTTGCTCAGCGTTGATTTTCCAGATCCGCTTGGCCCCGTGATGACTGCAAAGCTGCCCGCCGGAACCTGCACAGTGACGTTCTGCAGGACGAGCGACTCACCCTCTGCATAGCGAAAGCTCAGGTCGGTCACGGTGAGATCGACCACGGTCAGGGCGGCAGATGTGTTGTCCTGCAGAGTGAGTTTGGCAGATGGTGAGGGCTCGGCTACCGAGGCAGGCGTATCGACAAGCTCAACAAGTCGTGTCGCAGCTGCACGGCTTCTACCTAGGTGTTCATAGGCTGCGCTGAGCGGGCCGACAGCCTCAAAAGTTGCAATGGCAATTAGCGGCAAGATTGCAAGATACACACCCTCGAGCGACCCGCCGCTCACCAGTGAGACCCCAAACCCAAGCACAGTCAAAGCAGCAAGACCCACGAGTAAAGCAGTCAGCCCAGCAGCGATTCCGCGGGCTTGCGCAAGTTGTTTGCGCGCCGGCTCTTGCGCTGCAGTGATGTGCTCGGCTCGACCGAGTAGAAGGTCCTCTCGGCCAAAGGCGACCAGGTCTGCGATACCCGTTATGCCCTCTACGAGAGTCGCATTCAGGTTGGCTTGCTCCTGTACCAGGCTGCTCGAGGAACTGAGGGTGAGCCGGTGCATAGCAAGCGGGATGGCTATTCCGCAGAGGCAAACAAAGACGAAGAGCGCAATACCCAACCACGGGCTAAAGCCTGAAAGCAGAATGCAGCCCAGACTGACTGCAAGTGCTGCGGCAACTGGCGGAACGAGCACACGTAAGTACAGGTCCTGGAGCGTGTCGATATCGGCGAGAATCCTGGTGAGTAGATCGCCGCTCCGATGCTGCATGAGCACCGCTGGTGCGAGGGGTTCAATTCCGCGGAAGAACCACATGCGAATACGGTTCAGGATTCTAAAGGTGCCAAGGTGGCCGACATAGCGCTCGGCGTAACGAGATACGGCTCGAGTCATAGCAAAGACGCGTACGCCCAAGATGATGAGAGCAAGGGTGATTGTTGTGTCGACCAGAGCGGACTTTGAGATAAGAAACGCCGACATGGCAAGCAATCCAATGCCAGCACCCAAGGTGATAAAGCTGAGCAGCGCTGTAACGGCAACCCACCAGCGGTAGCCGCCGACAGCGCTGATCACTCGACGCGTGCTGCTCACTGCTGCCCCTGAATCACTCGGCCACGATCAAGGGTGATCACCCGCTGCGCGGATGCGATAGTTGCTGCTCGGTGTGCAATGACGACTGCCGTTCGACCCTGCATCAGGGCGGACATTGCGGCGACGACTTGAGCCTCGGTGTCTTCATCAAGGTGAGCAGTGAACTCGTCGAGCAGGACGACTGGAGTGTTCATGATCGCAGCCCGAGCAATGGCAAGACGCTGGCGCTGGCCACCACTCAGACGCAGGCCGTTTTCGCCAAGGAGTGTGTTGAACCCCTCGGGCAATGCCTCAATAAACCCCTGAGCCGAGGCGACGCGAGCCGCCTCATGTATCTGCTCAATTGAGGCATCTGGTCTACCCAAGGCAATGTTCTGTGCGACCGTGCCGGCAAAGAAGGCGGGTTGTTGCGGTACCCACGAGATGATCCGTCGCCAGTCACTTGGCTGCAGGTTCTGGGCAGGCTGGCCATTGATCAGAATCTGACCCTGGTCAGGCTGCATGAACTGCATGAGCAGTTTTGCCAAGGTGGACTTGCCCGCACCACTCGGACCAATCAGCGCAACCGTCTGACCTTGTTCAATGACAAAGCTCACCTGTTCGAGCGCAGGCGAGTCCGACCCACCGTAAGTAAATCCAACGCTGCTCAGTTCAAGACTGCTGAATCCAAGACTGCTCAGTTCAAGACTGCTCCGCATTCCCTGGCCCTCTGTTGTGACCGATCGTGTCTGGGGCGGCAAGGCATTGAGTTCCGTGATTCGCTCTAGGGCAGCGTTGCCCTCTTGGCCGGCGTGGTACTCAATTGCCAGGCGCCGAAGTGGAGCAAAGAACTCCGGAGTCAGCATGAGCACTGCTAGGGCAAGATCAAACGACAGGTCACCGCGAATCAATCGAAAGCTGATTTGTACGGCTACGAGCGCAGTAGCCGCAGTCGCCGCCCATTCCATCATGAGCGAGGTCTGAAAGGCCGTGCGGAGCACGTCCATAGTGGCCTCGCCGTAGCGTCGACTCACCTGCTCCACCATCTCGGCGCCCTCATCTGCGCGGCCAAAGGCTTTTAGCGTGGCGAGCCCCTGAATCATGTCAAGGTAAAAAGAGCTCAGCCACCCCAACTCTTCAAAGCGTCGCTGCGTCAACGACCTTGTGCGACTGCCGATAACTGCGAGCAACAGAATCAGCATTGGTCCCGTGAACAGCAAAATCAGGGTGGTCCAAGGGTCGAGAATTCCAATAGTTACAAAGACCCCAGCAGGCACGATGACTGCGAGCGCAGCCGAGGGAAGAAACCGGCTCAAATAGGCGTCGAGCGAATCAACCCCTTGGCCAAGCGTTGATGTCAGTTCAGCAGTGCGCTCCGCGCTCAGGCCGGCAGGTCCCACAGCAATGAGATGCGCCAAGGAGTCCGAGCGAACCTTGCGGCGAAGTAGGCCGCTTGCGTGTTGTGAGCTGTTCTCGGCTAGCCAGATACATACTGCTCGCAGCAGAAGCAAAGCGGCCATCAGGACAAGCGTTGGCAGTACCCCCGAAAGTGTTTGCTCCTTGATGAACCCGTCGTTGATCACGCCGGCAAGAAGAATCGTCCAAGCCACCAGAATCCCTGCAGCAAACAGACCCAGCAGGATTGAAATGCCGACCCACCTTCGAACTTGCGGATGCTCAGCGAGCAGGGAGCGTGGCCACATGAGTATGAACGTAACTGCCCATCACCGAAACGGCGATTAGTAGCTCTCTTCGTCCAGTCGGACTTTGCCTCGGAAGAAGAAATACACGCCTGCGGTGTAGAGGAACACAAAAGGAAGCCCAATAACTGCGATCACCAGCATCACCGTAAGAGTCTCGCTAGCGCTTGCAGCATTGGTGACGGTCAGGTCGTAGGACGGGTCAGTAGAGGAGGGGATCAACACGGGATACATGCCCGCAGCTACGGTCGCAAGGAGCAAAGCAATCATGCATGCAGAGGCAACAAACCCGCTCAGGTACTGCTTCTTCACGACGAACCTCCAGCCAGCAAGGACAGTGAGTAAACCGAACAGCGGGAAGATTCCAATCCACAGGCGATCTTCGTAATTGGTGGTTATTTCCTCGTCAAGCAGCAGCGTCCAGACCATGAGCACAGTCATCAGGGCAAAAAACACTGCCATCAGCTTGGGGATCAGGTTCGTGATCCTGCCAAGAAGCTCCCCCTCAACTTTTTGTGTCAAAAACATCGCGCCGTGCAGGCTCAGCATGGCCACGGCCGTCGCCCCGACGGCAAGGGCGTAGGGATTCAGCAGGTCCACAAGGTTGACGTCCATATTGCCGGCCTGATCTAGCGGTACACCTTGGATCACGTTGCCAAGGGCCACACCGAGTAGCAGGGTGATTCCCAACGAGGAAGCAAAGAAGATCCAGTCCCACATGGATCGCCAGCGGGCACCATCTCGCTTGGAGCGGAACTCGATTGCGACGGTTCGCAGAATGAGCACGAATAGCACCAGCATCATGGCAGTGTAAAAACCCGAGAAGAGCGACGCGTAGACCAAAGGGAAGGCGGCGAACAAAGCCCCGCCTCCAAGCACCAGCCAGACCTCGTTGCCATCCCAGACTGGGCCAATTGAGTTCAGCAGGATTCGCTTCTCGGTGTCGTTGCGACCCAAGAAGGGGGACAACATGCCGACACCTAGGTCGAATCCGTCAAGGACGACATACCCAGCGATGATGGCTACATAGAGAACAAACCAAGTGGTATTCAGCCACATAATCAGTCTCCTCCGCTAGAAACACGCGAGCGGTGACGGAAGATTTCGCCGAAGGAGTCGGGAAGCGATTCGCTCGCCCCTTCTTCCTCCGGTGGCGGCGGTCCCTGTTTGATCATCCGGTTTAACAAACTGATGAACATGGTGAACACAATCGCGTAGAGAACCACAAACATGCCGATCGAGAAGGCAACTTGACTGAACGTGACATTGGGCGATTCAGCACCCGCAGTCTTGAGAACTTGCCACACAACCCATGGTTGTCGTCCGAACTCGGCAGTCCACCATCCGGACAGGGTTGCAAGCTCAGTCATCACGATGGATGAGACAAGAACCCACAGCATCCAACGCTGATCCCAGAGCTTTCGCTTCCAGATCCACAGGATGCAGGCAAGTCCGCCGATGGCAATAAAGAGCATGCCTAGATCGATCATCAAGTGGTACACCTGAAAGACAACACTGGCGTTGGCCCACTCGTCCTTCGGGAACGCTTCTAGTCCAGTGACCTCGGCCTGCGGGTCTTGGTAGCTCAGAAAGCTCAGCAGACACGGGATTGAAATTCCTGTGGTCGTCTCGTTGTCTGGGTCAGTCCACCCGATGATGTACATGGGTGCGCAGGTCGTGGACTTGTAGAGTCCTTCCATGGCTGCGAGTTTCTCTGGCTGCTGATTCGTAACCTCAATAGCTTGGTTAGCGCCAAAGAGCACAACCTGCAGAACTGCTAGGACAGTAAAGATCGGCAGGGCCACACGAATCATTGTTTTTGCTAGCTCAACGTGACGCTTCTTGAGCAGGTAATACGCAGCCACACTAATGACGAGCGAAGTGCCGACCATCCAACATGCGGCTATGAGATGCAGAATCCTCGGGCCGAACGAGGGGGTAAAAACCACCTCGCGAAAGCTGGTCATAAAAGCTTGATCGCCATAGCCGACATCTTTGATCTCATAGCCCTGAGGGGTTTGCATCCACGAGTTGGCCATCACAATCCAGGTGGCACTGAGCGTCGCGCCAGCCACCACCATGGTGGTTGCAAACAGCCACATTTTGTTGCCTAATTTGGAGCCACCAAAGAGCATGAGCCCCAAAAATCCGCCCTCGAGCATGAAGGCAAAGATGCCTTCCGCCGCCAGCAGACTGCCAAAGATGTTTCCAACAAACCGCGAATAGTCAGCCCAGTTGGTGCCGAACTCGAACTCCTGCACAATGCCAGTTGCAATCCCCATGGCAAAGATCAGTCCATAGATCTTGACCCAGAACATAGAGAGTTGACGCCACTTTGGGTCCTTGGTTCGGACTGACTTCACACCGAAAATGATCAGCACAAGGCCAACGCCGAGTGACATTGGTGGGAAGATGAAGTGAAAGCTGATGGTCAGACCGAATTGGATCCGATGCAGCATCTCTGTAGTCATCAAGTGCCAATCATCAAGTGGAAATCCAGACCGTAGCAGGCGAGCGCAGCATGAAGATTGAAGAATGTGAACTTCACAATGGCCAGGTTCGATTGAGTTTGATTTCTTTTGGTGCCTCGATCCGGAGCCTCGAGACGCCAGACAAAGAGGGTGCGTTCGGTCCGATCCACCTTTCGCTTGATTCGGTTGAGCAGTACCAAGACGCTGCTCTGAATCCGTACTTCGGTGCCTCGGTGGGTAGATACGCCAATCGCATTGCCGGAGCTAGGTTCGCGATGGACGGCACTGTTGTGGAACTCACGCCGAACGAGGGCGACAATCAACTCCATGGCGGCCCCGCAGGGTTTGGCCGCCGAAATTGGGAACTGCTGAGCACGGATCACACTCCGGCAGGTGGGAGCGTTGCGTTCGGTTTGGAGAGCCAGAATGGCGATCAAGGGTTCCCCGGCAATCTGCGAGTTCGGGCCACCTATGAACTCGCGGGTGACACGCTTCGGATTAGCTACCTCGCCTCAACCGATGCTCCAACCGTGGTCAACCTGACCAATCACGGCTACTGGAACTTGGAGGGTAAAGCGACCGTTTTCGGTCACCATCTGCGCATTGACGCAGACCAGGTCCTGCCAGTTGACAGTGCTGGGCTTCCTGCTGCCAACCTGCAGGATGTGCGGAACACTGCGTTTGATTTTCGGCAGCGCACAACCATGAGCGATGCCTTCATGGGCAGGTCATCAGGGTTTGACCACTGCTACAAGCTGAACGGAGTTTCGGGGAAATTACGCTTTGCCGCTCAAGTTGATTCACCTAGCAGTGGTCGCTGGATGCAAATTCGGACTGATCAGCCGGCCGTTCAGTTGTATACCGGCAACGGGCTTGGTGCACCGTTCACTCAGCACGGAGCGCTCTGTCTCGAGACGCAGATGTTTCCCGATACCCCGAATCACCCGGAACTCGGCTCCGCTGTGCTCCGGCCGGGGCAGGAGTACTGCTCAGTTACCGAACTGCAATTTGGGGTTAGTGAGTACGAATCGGCAAGTAGCTAGGAGACCAGATTGCTTCTTGTACGGCCTCAATCGGGCTGTCGACGGCAACCCGATTGAGCCCTTCGGCAAGTGCCGCCTGCACCACTGCTACGGCCACAGTTGCAGAGACTTCTCGCAACTGACTGACTTGTGGAAGCAGCCCCTTGGTGTGATCAGCGGGGTCAGCAAGGCTGGCCAGTGCACGAGCCCCAGCTAGGAACATCGCATCAGACATCCTGGCGGCACGACACACGATGGTTCCAAGGCCAAGACCCGGAAACAGCAGGGCGTTATTGGCTTGACCGATGCGATAGGTGGTTCCACCAAGATCTACTGGTCCGAAGGGACTACCAGTTGCGACCAGCGCCGAGCCCTGAGTCCAACTCAAAATATTGGCCGGAGTTTGTTCAGCCAGTTCGGTGGGGTTGGACATGGGAAGAACGATGGGACGCTCACAAGCAGCGTGCATGGACTCAATGATTGCTTGAGTAAAGGCGCCGGTCTGAGCAGAGGTTCCTACCAACATGGTGGGATGCAGGTTGGCTACAACCTCGGCCAAACCGAGCTTGCCCTCGGCGGAGCGCCAAGACTCAACTAGGGATGGGTCCTTTGCATAGGGCGCCTGATAGTTCTGCAGTCCGTCCATTTGGCTGGTAAGTAGTCCTGGTCGGTCAATGAGGTAGATCCGTGCAGCGGCTTGTTCTGCACTCAGACCGTCCTGTTGCATGGCCAAGCAGATCAGGTCGGCGATGCCAACTCCGGCAGAGCCTGCACCAAAGACAACAATCTGCTGATCAGTGAGTGCGCCACCCGATACGCGCACTCCCGAGAGCGCACAGGCCAACCCAACGGCGGCTGTTCCTTGAATATCGTCATCAAAGGTGCAGAGTTCTTTCCCGTAGCGGGCAAGAATCCCGCGAGCCTGAGGGGCAGCGAAATCCTCCCAATGAAGAATGGCATTCGGGAACCGCTTGGCGGCACTGGCCACGTACGTGTCGATGAAGTTGTCGTATTCCTCGCCGCGAACCCGAGCGTGCTTCAAACCAAGATACCGAGGGTCAGTCAGGAGCGCCTCTCGGTTGGTACCGACGTCAAGGCCTACGGCGAGCACACGCCTCGGGTCGATTCCTGCGGCCACCGTGTAGACGGCCAACTTGCCGATCGCAATGTGGATTCCACCAACACCCCAGTCTCCGATGCCCAAAATTGCCTCGGCGTCTGAAGCGACAATCAAGTCCACATCCTCTGCTCCAAGGCCAGTGGCAGCTAGAGACCGGTCAATATCTTCGGTGTTCTTGACGTTCAAGTACACGCCGCGTGGTCGACGAAACATGTGACTGTATTGTTCAATCGCAGTCCCAACCGTCGGTGTGTAGATAATGGGAAGCATCTCTTCGATGTGTTCGCCGAGCAGGGCGTAAAAAAGCACCTCGTTGGTGTCCTGAAGTGCGGTGAGAAATACCCATTTCTCAATATCGGTCTCAAAAGCGAGAAACTCTGAATAGCTGCGAACGAGTTGTTCCTCAAGTGACTCAACTGCAGTCGGCAACATGCCATGAATGCCAAGGTCGCTACGTTCTTCCAAGGTGAACCCTGGCCCGCGATTGATCTGAGGGTTATTTAATACATCCATTCCACGAGCGTGAACGGTGATTGATTCCGAGCCGTCAGCGCCACGTTCGATTGAAAAATGTCTTGAAGCCATAGGGCTGAATCCTTTGCAGAAGATGTTGTCGAAACGTATCAGTACTTGAACTCCCGGTGCAGATGGGAACGACTGCAGGGGCGAAACCTGTCAGTATGCAGTTGCGCTACTCCGTTCGCGCTTCCCTCACGAAGTCAGGAAATAGATTGATCCAGAAAATTGGCTCCAAATTGTTGTGGCTCATGGTGCTCTTAGCGCTTGTGACTGCAGCCCTTGCTCTGATCAGCCCGTGGTATTTGCTAGCTGAATTGCTCTTTGTCCCGTTGGCTCTCTTAGGGTTGTGGGACCTCAATCAGAAGCATCACAGCATCCTGCGCAACTTTCCGATTCTGGGACACTTTCGCTTTGCCTTAGAAGACATTGGGCCCGAGTTGCACCAGTACCTTGTCGAGGACAACACCGACGGCAAGCCGTTTGATCGGGACACCCGCTCGCTGATGTATCGCCGTGCCAAGGGAGTGGCAGACGAGAAGCCCTTTGGAACAGAGAAGAATGTCTACGACCCGGAATACGCCTGGATGGCGCACTCGATTGCCCCACACCCAGTAGTTGAGAATGCCGGTCAGAATATGCGTATCACCATCGGCGGCCCCGATTGCACGCAGCCTTACTCCTCTTCAATCCTCAACATCTCGGCCATGAGCTTCGGTGCCCTCGGGAGCGCTGCGGTTCAAGCAATGAACCTCGGCGCCAAAAAAGGCGGCTTTGCCCACGACACAGGCGAGGGTGGTATCTCTCGCTACCACAGGGAGCATGGCGGGGATCTGATTTGGCAGATCGGCACTGGCTATTTCGGTTGCCGTAACGAACAAGGTGGGTTCGACCCTGATCAGTTCGCAGCGCAGGCAACAAACCCTCAAATCAAGATGATCGAAATCAAATTGTCCCAAGGCGCCAAGCCCGGACACGGCGGAATCCTGCCGGCAGCCAAGGTGACCGAAGAGATTGCAGAAGCTCGCCAAGTCCCGGTGGGTAAGACGGTGTTCTCTCCTACCTATCACCAAGCTTTCTCAGATCCAAGAGGGCTCTGCGCGTTTATTGGACAACTCCGAGAACTCTCGGGTGGTAAGCCAGTCGGGTTCAAGTTGTGCGTTGGTCACCCCCTCGAACTCGTGGCTATTGCACACGCCATTATTGACACAGGCATTTGTCCTGACTTCATAGTGGTGGACGGCGGCGAGGGCGGCACTGGCGCAGCGCCGCTTGAGTTCTCTGACTCAATGGGATTCCCACTTCAGCCTGCGCTGGTGTTGGTGCATAACCTCATGGTCGGGGCTGGCCTACGCGACAAGATGAAAATCGGCGCAAGCGGCAAGATGGTGACTGCTTCGGCAATCGCAAGTTCAATGGCACTTGGCGCTGACTGGTGTAACTCGGCTCGTGGATTCATGTTTGCAGTGGGCTGCATTCAGTCCCAGAAATGCCAGACCAATACCTGCCCCGTGGGAGTCACTACACAGAACCCCAAGTTGCAGCGCGCACTCGTGGTACCAGACAAGGCAACTCGGGTGCATCAGTTCCATGACAACACTGTTGGTGCGCTCGCCGAGATGATTGCGGCCATGGGGCTTGATCACACTTCGCAGCTTGATCCGTCCATGATTTTCAAGCGCTTTGCCGGCGGCCAGATTGAGAACATCAGTCACCACTATCAGCTCCTCAGCGCCAATTGCCTAATTGATGGCACAGCACCGGAGCTGGCACAGCTGGGCTGGGATGTCAGCACCTCTGATAACTTCATGCCGCCTGGGCTGCCTCAATCTGGCGTTCCCCTTACTCCTGCTCAGTAAATTGCTGGAGCTCCCCCCTATATCCTCTGAACCGACGGGCATTCGCACATGATTGATCTTGCAACCTACGTTCCCATGGGGGACAAAAAGAATTCGGGATTTTTTGAGGAGTACCTACCCAAAGTTTTTGATCGACGGGCCGAGTCTGGATTACCCGAGATCGTGGACCGCATGGCAGCTGTGGTTGTGCAAGTTGAGCACGGCGACGCAGTGAACTACATCGCGGAGCTAGCCCTCATGGGCCCGTACCGATTGGTTGATGCTCGCCTGACTGATACTCACAAGGTGTATCTGCTGCAATCCCAGCCGGACTACCCGCGCATGGTTCTGCTTGAACCACTGACGGCGACATTCGAGGACGAGGTAACCCGATGGAACATGTTGTACCCGCTCTCCGCGGCTAAACCCAACGCCCGATACATCGGCGAGATCTACCAGGCAACCTCCGCGAAGGCAGTTCGCGATGCTCTCGAGCCGCAGGGTGTTCGATTTGTCTATGCCGGTGAGACTGTAAACCCGTTCTACTGCAGCGAGCATTTGAGCTTTACCTTCTTGTCGGACTTTACCTACAACCGAGTTGGCTACGTGGATGTCCCGCTCGACACGCTCGAAGGGCTCAACCTTGGCGACAAACTGCAAATCTCTGCAGAGAGTCAATCGCTGATCGAGTCGGCCGCTTCGCTTCAGGCCGAGCATGGTGTTGCAGACAAAGTGCTCGGTATTGATCACCTCGCGACCAGGATTCTGGCGGGCGAACGCGAGGATGCACTCCTTGAGTACCTGACGATAGTTCCGTACTACTTCTGGGGTGCGTACAACATCACCGAGATGAACTCATCGACGAACGTGACCCGTCACCCCGATGTTCCTGACGACAAGCTCAGTCCTGCTCGAGTCTTTACGGCCAACAACACGCCAGCCATCGTGAACTCATTCGAGAATCTTCCGATGCCCACCGAAGACTTTGTGCGCAACTTTGGTCGGCGGATGCATCACATTGCCTATGAGGTAGGTGATGGCGATGTCGACGAGGTCAAGAATGTGGACTACGTGGTGAGCGAACTGACCAAGCTAGGCACACCGTTCTTGGCTGATGTTGTCGGTGAATGTAAAGACGAGCCCAACCTGAAGCAGATCTTCTCCAAGAGCTCGCCCTACTCGCTTCTGATTACGGAGTACGTGGAGCGTTGCCACGGCTACGAAGGGTTCTTCACCCGAGACAATGTTGCTGCGCTTACGGCGGCGGCCGGCGCATCGGAACGCTTCGAACACGGTCAGGTTTTCGATTGAGTCACGCTCGCTCTCGGGCTAACTACTCTATGGCTTACTACTCGCGGGCTAACTAGATGG
Organism: Actinobacteria bacterium IMCC26207; assembly: GCA_001025035.1. Classification (GTDB taxonomy): domain Bacteria; phylum Actinomycetota; class Acidimicrobiia; order Acidimicrobiales; family Microtrichaceae; genus IMCC26207. The sequence continues at coordinate 224,127 of LCZK01000009.1, read as the reverse complement.
CCTCGGCCGCCTTTTGGGCTGGCGTTGGTTCCTCGGCGCTAGTTATTGGCGCACTCATCGGGTTCTTTGTGCCTGTCTCTGCGCGTGTGCTCGGTTTGATCATGGGTTTCGGTGCTGGAACTCTGCTCAGCGCAGTCTCATTTGAACTGGTATTGCAGGCCTACAACGAGGTCAAAGATGCCTCGGTCGTGATTGGGCTTATTGCCGGTGCGCTGGTGTTTTGGGCCGGAGACCGACTGCTCGAGCGCTTCACGCCAAGCGGTGAGGACCCGGTGGTCGGAGCCACCGTGTCTGGCCCGTCACTCGTGCTGGGCGCAACCCTTGATGGAGTTCCAGAGTCTGTCGCAATTGGCTTGGCACTGCTTGGCGGTGGCTCAGTGAGCGTCGCGATGGTTGTAGCAGTGTTCTTATCGAATATGCCCGAGGGTATGGCAGCCTCGGTTGGGCTGCGCAACGCCGGGCATTCTCGGGCACGCATCCTTTGGGTATGGGCCGGGATTGTTGCCCTGTCAGTCAGCGCAGCCGCTCTTGGCTATGGCTTGTTGGGGAACGCTTCTCCCGACGTGGTTGCGTGTATCCAAGCGTTTGCCGCTGGCTCAATCTTAGCCATGCTGGCCAACACGCTGATGCCCCAAGCTTTTGCAAACGGCGGTCGAGAGGTTGGCCTTGTGACTGTGTTTGGGTTCATCTTGGCTTCGGCTCTCGCAACGCTTGGTTAGTCTTCGTCCTCTAAGTCGATGATGATTCGCGAGGGGCGATCGTGGTGCATATAGGCGAAACTCCAATTCGTCATTGCAACCGCTCGATTCTCGGCACCGCTCAGCAGCGCCAGGTGCACCGAGCCCCAAACCAAGGCCGCCGGCATCCCAGTCAGGTGAATGTCAGGTGGCAGCGCGGCAACTGCCGCCTTACGGCCAATGGTGGCCATGCTGCCTTTGTCGAAGTAGCTGAAGGGCTCTGGTTCTTTGTGCTTGCGGGTCATACGGTCAATGGTTTTTCCGACATGCTCGCCAGCCTGTAGCGCTACTGAACCAAGCTGCGGAAGCACCTTTTCGGTCTTGGTGTCAGTCGTCCAGGCCAAATCGCCGATCACAAAGACTTCCGGGCGGCCGGCTAGGTGCAGCATCGGCTCAGTAGGAACCCGCCCATGTTGAATGTCATCTGAGAGCGTGCTCGCCAAGGGGACTGCAGAGAGTCCCGCTCCCCAGACTGTTGTGTGAGCCTCAAGGGTCTCCCCCGAATTTAGGGTGACCGAGTCAGCCTTGATCTCTGTGACTGATTCCCCCAGACGCACGGTGACGCCTCGTTCCTCAAGGGCTTCTTTGGTGTAGTCACTCAAGCCTTGATCGAACATGGTGAGAAGCCGATCGCCGTATTCCACCAAGGTGATGCTCGCGTCGGCCACGGGTATTCCCGGAAAGTCACGTGCTAGCGAGGAGTAGTAGAGCTCTGCCATAGCACCGGCAGTCTCGACTCCGGTCGGCCCTCCGCCGACGATGACCACGTTTAGGGCGCCCGCCTCGACTAGCTCATGGGACTTATTGGCAGCTTCGAACTTGGTGAGCACATGTTGTCTCAGCTTCACAGCGTCGTTGAGCGTATAGAGAGGGAAGGAGTGTTCTTCGGCCCCGCTGATGTTGAGGAAGTTCGCCTTTCCACCAAGGGCGACGACTAGGTAGTCATAGTGCTGCGGCTCCCAGTCGGAGAAACTCACCACTCGATTCTCTAGGTCAACTCCCGTGACAGTTGCTTTGGTGAATGACAGATTTTTTTGACGGTCCACGAAGGAGCGAATCGGGTAGCCAACAGTGGTGGGCTCAAGAACATCGGTTGCAACTTGGTAGAGCAACGGCCGAAAGGTGTGGTAGTCGTGCTGGTCAATCAACACGATGTCGACTGGGGCCTTCTTTAGCTTTGAGATCACTCCGATGCCGCCGAAACCGGCACCGAGGACTAGCACAACTGGTCGATCAGACATCTGAATAAGTTAGTTCGCAATGCAAGACTCGTGCGGAGGCGACTGAGCAAGTGGTGCCGCCTGCATTTGTAATCAGGGTGCCACTGTCTGGAAACAATCTAGAAACAATGATCCCCAATCCTGTGGACTTCAGTTTGGAGGCGGCAGCATCGCCCTCTGGAACTTCAACCCATAGGGGAGCAGAACATGAATTCCGGTGATATTGCATGGGTATTGATTGCCTCGGCGTTGGTGCTGTTTATGACACCTGGTCTTGCGTTTTTCTATGGGGGTATGGACCGCAGTCGCAACGTGTTGAACATGTTGATGATGAACTTCTGGTGTTTGCTGACGATTCCGATTCTGTGGGTCATCATCGGGTACTCAATCGCCGGGGGTGACACTGATGCGAGTTGGTTCGGAGGCTTTGACGCAGCATTTCTCAACAACATAAACATTGCTTCTGGTGATGGGGTGGGCGGCCTGCTCACAGTAATTTTTCTGGGCATGTTTGCGGTGATTACACCTGCGCTCATATCGGGTGCCGTGGCAGACAGGATGAAGTTCGCTGCGTGGGCGTTATTCGCTCCGATCTGGATGCTGCTTGTCTTTGCTCCGGTGTTCAAGTGGGTCTACGGAGGGTGGCTTGGCGTTCGGGGTTCGCTTGATTTCGCTGGCGGAACAGCAATTCATGTGAACGCCGGCATCGCTGCGCTCGTGGCCGTCGTGATTCTGGGCAAGCGCAAGGGTTGGCCCAAAGAAGGCCATCCACCGCACTCCATGCCGCTGGTTATGATTGGAACTGGCATCTTGTGGTTCGGCTGGTTTGGGTTTAATGCCGGTTCGGCTCTGCACGCCAACGGCCAAGCTGTTCAAGCATTCATGAATACCTTCCTAGCTGCAGCAGCGGCTGGACTTGCTTGGGCAATTACTGAACGAATCAAGGATGGCCACATCACCAACCTTGGAGCTGCATCGGGAATCGTGGCGGGGCTAGTAGCTATCACGCCAGCCTGCGGTTATGTCTCTTCTATGTCGGCAATCTTCATTGGTTTAGCTGCCGGTCTGGTGTGCTGTTTCGCCGTCCACATGAAATTCCGAGCCGGCTACGACGATGCACTTGATGTCGTGGGAGTTCACTTTGTCGGCGGCCTCGTTGGTTCGCTCATGATTGGGCTGTTCGCAGACGCCGATTACTTTGGCGCTGACCACCTGAATGGATTGTTCTACGGCGGTGGGTTCAGACTCCTCGGCGAGCAAGCCATTGCGAACGGGGTGACGATCGTGTACTCGGCAGTTGTTACCGCTCTGATCCTGTTGGCACTCAAGGCCACCGTCGGTCTCCGAGTTTCTGAAGAGGAAGAAAATGTCGGCCTCGATATCTCGGAGCATGCCGAGACGGCATATCACGCAGACGACACCATCATGGAACGCGCCTAATCCCTGCGATTGGAATCGTTCACAGAGTTGCAACATTGAAGAAACCCTGGAGTGCAATCTGCCCCCTACGGTGATCCTCTGTGAATACCGCGCCGGATTCAGAACTGCCGGATTCAGAACTGCCGGATTCGCAACAGCCGGATTCGCAACAGCCGGAGAGCCTTCCAGGTTTTGACGGCATTGAACTTCTGCGATGGCCCGAGCAGGACTTCGCCCGACGGTCACTGCTCCGGTCCGGAATCCCTCGACTCTTGGTGCTCTCGGGCAGCAGCCAACCTCCCGAAGATATTTGCTTTGACGAGGATTGGATACGAGCCCCGTATCGACTAGCTGACTTGCAGGCTCGTGTCCGTCGCTTGGCGAAGTCCCTGAATGAACAGTCCACTACCGAACTCTGGTTGGATGAGAAGCGGATACTGCATCGAGGCAACCGAACGGTTGTGCTCACGGCTTTCGAGGCAGTGGTTGCTGCAGCGTTGTTAGCAAGGCCCGGCGAGATTGTGACCCGTCCTGCACTTGAGCAAAGTCTGTGGTCGGACCAAACTGCGCCCGGACCACGCGCTGTGGATGCGGTGGTCTACCGATTGAGGGGACGCTGCCGCGGCCTTGGCATAACTATTGCTACGGTGCGCGGCCAGGGATTCATGTTGCGAACAGCGGCTAGTCACCGAGGTGACCAGCCTCGCGAACAGCTGAGCTAGCGGCACTGCTAGCGATGCAGCTCGCTGAGGGCCGAGCCGGTCGGCCGGAGCGGTGTTTCTTCAGGCAAACTAGGGAGGTGTCTGACTCTGTCCGTCCCAACTCAACTGTTCCTCCGGTATCTGCAACGCCAACCCCCGGCGTCTCAACCTTGTTTGAGCCAGCGCAGCTCGGCCCGTTGACGCTACGGAATCGTGTCATCAAGGCAGCCACCTTTGAGGGGTTGAGTCCAGATGGGCTTGTCACCGATTCGCTGATTGAGTTCCACCGAAGCGTTGCTGCTGGCGGCGTCGCCATGACCACCGTTGCGTACCTGTCGGTTGCGCCCGAGGGTCGCACGCATGCCGAGTGCATCCAACTGGTGGATCAAGCAGTTCCAGGGTTGCGCCGGCTGACCCAGGCAGTTCATGCCGAGGGTGCGCTCGTATCCGCACAAATCGGCCATGCCGGACCAGTAGCCAACGCCTCATCAAACCGCGCTCAATCCATTGCGCCAGGGCGCATGTTTAATCCACTCGGAATGCGCAGAACGCGTTCAGCCACCGAGGCTGATATCGCCAGAATTACTGCGGACTATGCCCGCTCTGCGCAGCTGTGCGTAAAGGCCGGCTTTGATGCGATCGAGATTCACCTCGGCCACAACTACTTGCTCAGCGCATTTCTTAGCCCAAAGTTCAATCAGCGAACTGACCGCTTTGGTGGCTCGCTCGAGAACCGAGCTCGGTTCGCTCGCCAAGTTGTGCTCGCTGTTCGTGACGCGGTGGGGGAGTCGGTTGCGGTGACTGCAAAGCTCAACATGGTTGACGGGTTTCGCGGCGGACTCGGCATTACCGAGAGCATTCAGGTTGCCGAGTGGCTACAGGCGGACGGTGCACTCAATGCACTTGAACTCACCGGCGGGAGTTCCCTAGCCAATCCGATGTTTTTGTTCAAGGGCCGCGCACCGCTCAAACAATTTGGTGCAACGCTGCCCTGGTATTTGCGCCCTGGATTCAAACTCGTTGGAAAGAAGTTCCTGCGCAGCTACCCATACCAAGAGGCCTACTTCTTGCCCTTGGCGAAGCAAGTACAAGCCCAGGTCGACCTGCCGCTCATTCTGCTCGGAGGCATCAGCAAACTAGAGACTGCTCAGGCTGCAGTAGCCGAAGGGTTTGCTTTCGTGGCGATGGGACGTGCGCTCCTGCATGATCCCGACCTCATCAATAAGTATCAGGCTGGGTCGGCATCGAGTTCTGGCTGTGTCCATTGCAATCGCTGTATGCCCACGATTTACACCGGCACGCGCTGCCCGCTCGTTGACCCTCGCCCGGGCGACGAGCCGATTGTTGGGGTCTAGAATTGTTGGGGTCTAGGCAGTGTTGAGTGCCGAACGGTTTGAGGTTGCGGTGATCGGAGCAGGCGCGATGGGCTCGGCCACCGCATGGCAACTTGCGCGTCGCGGCCATTCGGTCGTCCTGCTCGAGCAATTCGGCCCGGGGCATCAGCAGGGCTCCTCGCATGGTGCCACCCGGATCTTTCGAGTTGCCTATCGCGACCCAACTTATGTGCGCCTAGCAACCGAGTCGCTGCGAGCTTGGGCCGAGCTGCAACAAGAATCGGGGCAAGTCCTACTCGAGCAGTCCGGGCAGATCGACCACGGAGACCCCGAGGCAATCGAACAGGTTGTGAACAACCTTGAAGCGGCAGGATTCGAAGCAGAGCGGCTCAGCCCAACGCAAGCACAGGAACTGTGGCCCGGTATGCGGTTCGACCAAGCCGTGGTTCACTCTGTTGATGGGGGTCGAGTTTTTGCAGACCGGACGGTTCAGGCGTTACATCAGTGTGCAACTACCCGGGGCGTTACTGTCGCGTTTCACGAGCCCGTGCAGTCGATTGATTCCTCAGCCGATGGTGTTGTGCTGCAGACACCTCTTCGCAAAGTTCATGCTGGGATGGTTGTCATTGCAGCCGGTGCCTGGGTTGAAGACCTCTTACCCGGAGAGTTCCTGCTACCCAAGTTGACTGTCAGTGAGCAGGTTCCGGTTCACTTCCGTAAGCGCAATCCTTCGATGCGCTGGCCAAGCTTTTTGCACCATATGCACGCCAATGCAGATGCACTCACGTTTGGGGCGTACGGCATGGAGTCCCCGCTCGCTGGATCAGCAGCGACTGGATCGGCGGCGAGCAACGCTGAAAGCCTCGGCCTAAAGGTCGGTGTAGACAACGCCACTGATGTGGGTCAGGTGGTTGCCTACGTCAACAAGTGGCATCCAGGCATGCACCCCGACCCCGTGAGCTCCACGCAATGTCTGTTCACCTCGACTTCAGACCAGCAGTTTATTTTGCAGCGGCAGGGCCCCATAGTGGTCTGCTCGCCATGTTCTGGTCATGGATTCAAGTTCACTCCGATGATTGGCGAACTGGTAGCAGACATGTGCGAGGGACTCCCTGCTCGCTACAACTTCTCTTCTCAGATCTGATCCTCAGAGCCCAAATCTGCCTGACTCGAACAAAGCGGCTTGCGCAGTTGCTGACAACCGGTCAAAATGGCAAATCACAAACTTGTAACTTGCAGACTCTGCATGTATTCGAGTTTGCAAAGCCCTAGTTCACATGCTGATCAAGTCGAAAAGGAAGAGGAACCACTCAATGAATGAAACCGATGAGGACAAGAACTGGCAGATGTTGTCCAACTGTCTCGGCGTAGATCCTGATCTGTTCTTTCCAGAACGCGGAGCCTCAACTAAAGACGCAAAGGCAGTGTGCCAAGGATGCGTCGTTCGAGAAGATTGCTTGGAATACGCGTTGACCAACCGAGAGAAGTTCGGTATCTGGGGTGGACTAAGTGAGCGGGAACGCCGCCGTATCCGTCGCGAACGGGCACAGGCTCGTGCCAGAACTGCACAGCCCCAAACTGCATAACGACTGTCTGCATAACGACAGTCTGCATAGCTAGCTCAAAATATTTTGCACCCGGCTCCTTAAGTAAACGCCGATTCTGCCGATAGGGATGATTCAACCCGGGGGGTTGAATCCGTTGAACGAGGGAGTGCCATGACCGACACACTGCTCAGAGATCATGAATTGATCACGGTAGTCAGCGAACCACAACCGACCCTCGAGATTCCTGTTGAAGTGTGGTGCGCCTACTCGCAGCGGTGGGTGCAAGGGTTCCGACTGCACGACACGCTGAGTGACGGCAAACTCGTCCTCCTCGGTCGAGATAGCGAGGCCGTCTTGCCGGCGGCTTTCGACCCAAAGTCCGTACGATTCCCTGATGCAGAACGAAGCGCATCTCTTCTTGCCTGGAAGCAATCTGCCGCGTAGCGCATTTAGTAAACAGTGTTAATCTGACCTTCTTGTGAGGAATTGGAGAGCGCTGTGACTGCAACGGAACAAACTCGCCTTGTTGGCACTGTGACCAACGAGCGAAACCAGCCCATGCTCGGTGGACTCTTTACCCCCTTAGCTACCGAGTCTGAGGACATAGAACTTCCAGTGACTGGCAATCTGCCAGCAGGTCTGAACGGTATGTACATACGCAACGGGCCGAACCCCATGTTCGAGCCCCGTGGCGGCTACCACATGTTCGATGGCGATGCGATGTTGCATCGGGTTCTGATGAGCGAGGGCGGCGCAACCTATCGGAGTAAGTGGGTCAGGACTGCTGCGCTCCAGGCAGAAATTGCAGTTGGACGTTCGCTCTATGGCGGCATGGGAGAACTGCACTTGCCTTCGCGTAAAGAAGTCGGCACCGCAGGGCCGATCAAGAACCCCGCTAACACCAACATCGTGAACCATGCCGGAAGGTTTCTGGCGCTGTATGAAGCCGCTCCTGCCACCGAGGTGACTGCCGATCTGAGCACAATCGGATTACAAACCTTTGGCGGCGCCATCACTGGACCGTTTACTGCGCATCCAAAACTCGACCCAAGAACAGGTGAGTTGCATGCCTTCTCCTACCTGTCGGAGCCGCCGTATCTGCAATATCACTTGATTGATGCTGCGGGTGAGTTCGTTCGCACTGTCGATATCGAACTGGCCGAGGCTGTGGTGATGCACGATTTTGTAGTCACCGAGGACTACGTGGTGTTCGTAGATTCGCCACTCTTGATGGACCTTGAATCTGCACTGAACGGTGGATCGATGTTCCGCTGGGAACCTGAGCACGGCACGCGCATCGGCGTGTTGGCTCACGGCGAAACGCAGACACGTTGGTTCCAGGCCGAGGACGCCTACGTCAATCATTTCTGGAATGGTTGGGTCAAAGATGGAGTCCTCACATTCTCGGGCTCAGTTCTCAACAGCGAGGCCTACTCAACGAGTGAAGCCAGCGCCATGAACACCGAGGGCGCTCAGGCCGACCCTGGCCTTCCCACGCGATTCACTGTGAACCTGAACTCCGGTGCAGTCGTGCAGGAGCGACTTGACGAGCTAGGCGGTGATTTCCCAAGAATCAATGAGGCATATCTTGGAGTAGAAAACCGGTACCGCTACATGGTCGCGTTCTCGGGTGTGCCAGATGTGATCGGTCATTTCGACACAGTGGTGAGCTACGACGACCTGAGCGGCGAGCGTGCAACATGGTTCTCCGGCAACGGAATGGTTGTTGGCGAAGCAGTCTTTGTGGCCGATCCGAGTGGTGTGGCAGAAAATGATGGATGGCTCCTAGCGATGGTCTCTCCTCGCAACGCCTCAGCCGACTCCTCGACGGGTGCCGCCGGCGCAACTGACCTGGTTGTCATTGATGCTCGAGATGTGGCCGCTGGTCCGATTGCCCGCATGCATTTGCCAGATCGCTTACCCTTTGGTTTCCACGGCAATTACTTTGCCCAAGCAGGTGAGAAGCCCAGGGCATGACTCATGCGAGCGGGCCCGCCAAAGGAGACCCGATGACTGAGCTAGTGCTGGACTCGTTGCAGCGAAGAATGAGGACCATGCATTCGCTATACTACCAAGCGGTTGACAGCATGGAATTGGAGCACGTCAATTATTTTGAGCGAGAAGGCGTGTTGCCGATTGCCTTTTCTTTGTTCCACTACACGAACATGCAGGACCTTACGTTTATGGTGCTGTCCGGAGAACTCCCCATCTGGAACGATGACTGGCAAGAGCGTGTGCAGGTGGCCATTAATGACAACGGAAAAGAAAAAACCGTTCAAGAGATGGTTCAGCAGCGCATTGGAAACTACGAAGAGTTCAAGGTCTATCAGCGAACAGTATTTGATAGGACCGAGGCATGGCTTGAGGTGCTTGACCCGGCGCGCTTAACCGAGGTGCTCGTCAAGCGTCCGTTCCCTCCAGTTGCGGCGAGTAGCTATAGCGCTCGTGTCGCTGGCCCCGAGGGGATCACCGTTCTCGATGGGATCGAGTGCTGGCATTACCAGCATGGCCTTCGCCACATGGGCGAAATCGAGCTAGCTCGCGGCCTTGTCGGCCTGGGCCTCGATGCGCCAATGGGTCGCGCCGGGATGACTAGCTAGGCGAACAACACTGAAAAACAGAACTGCGTGGATCTAGAACACTGATTTCGAAAGAAATCTGGCCCAGACCCACGCAGTCAGAATGAGATAAAAAGCAGAATCAGATAAAGAATCCGATGATCCTTGCGATGCTCAGGATCTCTTGTGCGGTGCAACCAGTGCTGAAGATGGCAACCATCCCCATGAGTGCACCCGTCGAGGCAAATCGCTTTGCCTTTGGTGACATTTTGAACTTCGGTGACGTAGTTGTTTCTGACATATGAACCCCGCTCAGTTAGTGGATTCTGAGAAAGCTAACAAGATCTGTGGCTTGCTGCGATGAAAACTTGTTCTTGGTAGTTCCCCTCGATGCCAAGGTTTGGCTAGGGCCTGCCTTGTTCGGAAGGTAGCTATGTGCAAAGCTACTTTCTGTGAGTAGTACTGAGTCCTCCATTCCAACTGGGGCAGTGTTTCGTCATCTTGATGACCCCTCCGAAACTTGGCAGCAGGTCAAGCGGCAGCGCAATGCCGATGGCAGCGAGTCCGCCGTCTGGGAAAAGTGGCTGGCCTTCTCTCCCGACCCGCAGTACTTGTCGCTCTATGCCAAGTACGACCCCGGCATGATTGTGCGTCGGCATGGGCACCTGAGCCCACATGTGGTGTTCATTCTTGAAGGTGGGGCCTGGTTTGGGGACCGATGGTGTCCTTCGGGCACCCATATTGAACTGCCCGCCGGAGCGGCCTTTGGTCCAATTCGCGCTGGTGACCAGGGGGCCGTGATGTTTGAAGTGATGATGGGCGATCCGCGCTCCTGGGGTGAGCAACCTGAGTTGTTTGAGCGCACACTCGCCGAACACGGGGCACAGGCCCTGCCCGACCCTGAACTCCAGTTTCCCGACTGGCTGACTGACCTGCGCAGCTTGTGGGGTTCGCCGTCGAAGGATTCCGACGAGAGCCCGACCTAGCAGCTGTCCCAGCTAGCCCTCCCAACTAGCAAGCGTCCCAACCAACCCTCCCAACTAGCAACCGTCCCAACTAACCCTCCCCACTACGAATGCGAGAACCCCATGTCTGTAAGCAGTCTTGAATCTTCGCTCACTCCACCCGAGAGTGAACTCCCTCTGATCATTTCGGTGGATGATCACATTTTGGAGCCTCGCACGCTCTGGCAAGAGCAGTTGCCGCCGAGCATGCGCGAGCGTGGACCGCGAGTTGTCCGAGAGAAAGTCTCCCTCGAGTTCAAGGGTGGCCATTACGGGTTCACCCGCGGTGACGAGGCCGGCAAGCTCTGCGATCTGTGGCTCTTCGATGACCTCGTCATGCCAACAGGGCTGCTGCATGCCGCAGTGGGTTATGCCGATGAGGATCAGATCAACGTACCTGCCATCTATGAGGACTTCCGGCCTGGCACCTATGACCGCAGTGCACGACTCATCGACATGGACCAGAACCATGTACAAGCTGCGATCAACTACCCCAACACGTTTCCGCGCTTTGCGGGGCAGGGGTTTGCGGAACGTTCGGACAAAGACCTTGCCTTGGCCTGCTTGCAAATCTATAACGACTGGATGATTGAGGATTGGTGTGGCGGCGAGGGCGCTGGTCGTCTGATTCCGCTGACGTTGGTGCCGCTGTGGGACCCAGTTCTGGCCGCCGCAGAGGTGCGCCGTTGCGCCGCCAAGGGAAGCTATGCGATTGGCTTCTCAGAGAATCCCTCAAAGCTGGGCTGTGCCTCGATGCACAGTGGCGAATGGGATGTGCTGTGGGATGCATGCATGGAGTCAGACACGACCGTATCGATGCATATCGGGTCCTCCTCCTCGATGCCGTCAACGAGTGCCGACGCTCCTCTTGGGGTGTCCATGGCTTTGAGTTCTCAGAACGCCCAGGGTTCGCTCACCGACTGGGTGTTTTCTGGAACCTTGTCTCGCTTCCCAGATCTGAAGATCGCGTTTGCCGAGAGCCAGATTGGGTGGATGCCATACCTGATCGAACGGATGGACATCGTGGCCCGTGAGGGTGCAGCCGCTGGAGTGCAGTTGGATCAGGCTCCGAGCGAGATTGTAAAAGGTCGCGTCTGGGGATGTGTGTTTGATGATCAGCATGGCCTGAAGAGCAGGGATGCTGTCGGTCTGGAGCACATCCTGTTCGAGACTGATTACCCGCACACTGATGGCACCTGGCCAGAGTCCCGATCCGTTGCACATCGGCTGTGTGAAGGTGCGGGAATGGACGCCGCAGAGTGCTACGAGTTTCTGCGGGGTAATGCCATACGGGCGTACGGGCTTGAACGGTTTGGGATCAGTGCCTGACAAATCAGGTGATGGCTTGCTTGGTTCCATCGTCCGGCTGAATCTGTCGGTCAGTAGCGTTTTCGAGCGAATCGCTAGTTCGGCCGGACTCACTATGGCTGACTATTTGGTGCTCGGAGTAATTCGGCGCAGTGAGTCATCAAGGAGTGCTCCCACTGCTATTGCCGACGTGTTGGGCCGCACCACGGGCGGCATGACTCTGACCTTGGATCGTTTGGTTGCGGCGGGGCTCGTGCTGCGTTCGCCAGACCCAATGGACGGTCGCCGCGTAGTAGTGGAACTGACTCCGAATGGCCTTGCTGCAGCCGTGAAGGTCAATGCAGAACTGCATGCTTGGGAGTCAGAACTAGTCATGCCTGGCAACGACTCTGACGCGCTGAAGTTGATCGAGGCACTCAACGCGGCCGTAAACAGCCGTTCGGAGTAGCAGGGAGTACGGGCTGCTTGCTCAGTCTTCAGGCAAGTCGAATTGCACGCTGAGTGGAGCGTGGTCTGACCATCGGTCCGCATATGTCGCGGAGCGATGCACCGTCGCTGATACTGCTAGTTCTGCAAGCTCGGGGGTAGCGATCTGATAATCGATTCGCCACCCAGCGTCATTATCAAACGCTTGACCGCGGTAGGACCACCAGGTGTACGGACCGGGTCCGTCGCCTCCAAGCGACCGACCAAGGTCGACCCATCCAAGTTCATCAATGAGCTCGTCTAGATAGGCGCGTTCATCGGGGTGAAACCCTGCTCGACCAATGTTGCCGCGCCAGTTCTTTATGTCGACTTCGTGATGCGCAACGTTGAGGTCGCCCGTGAACAGAACGTGGCCTCCGGCCGAGCGCAGCTCGGTCAGGCGTCCGATTGCGTCGCGCAGAAAGGCGAGCTTCTCTTCCATCCGATCTGCGTCATCGGCATCGCCAGTGTGAACATAGGCAGAGATCACGGTGAGTGCAGTGTGGCTTGCACTGTCGTCTGTATCGCCGGCAGCAAGGTCGATAGTTGCTTCAATCCATCGGCCCGAGTCGTTATAAGCCGACCCGCCGAGCTGCGATGAAACCGAATGAATCGGTTGCCGAGAGATGATTGCCACCCCGGCGCGCCCCTTGGCGGAGCATTCATCATGGGCAATGAACCAACCCTCACCTAGAAGGTCGCTGACCAAGTCATCAGGTGCCCGGACCTCTTGCAAGGTGATCACCTGAGGTGCCGCATCCTCAATCCAGTCGAGCATGCCTTTTCGGATTGCGGCACGAATGCCGTTGACGTTGACCGTTGCAATAGTGAGAGCCACAAACCGATTCTGTCAGACATGAACCGAAGTTCCCCACCCCCACATCGCTCCCCCCACCCCTCCCTCAGTTTTGTCATGCGCCTGACCCCCCAGAGGGGGTCAGGCGCAAAACGAAACGGGGTTTTTGAACTGGGTTTTTGGCGAGGGCGGGAGGACTCGTAGCGGCCTGGGTGGTGAGGGGAAGGCTTTGCGTGCTACGACCTTGCAATGGAAATCGGTACACCTCTGTCTCCATCCGCCACTCGGGTCCTGCTCCTCGGCTCAGGAGAGTTAGGGAAAGAGGTTGCGATCGAGTTGCAACGTCTGGGCTGCGAGGTCATTGCCTGTGACCGCTATGCGCACGCGCCTGCAATGCAGGTCGCACATCGAAGCCACGTGTTTTCCATGCTCGACGGGGCCGAACTTCGCAGAGTGGTTGAGCTTGAGCGACCAGATCTGATTGTTCCCGAGATCGAGGCGATTGCCACCGACGTTCTGTTGCAACTCGAGGCTGAGGGGTATCGGATTGTGCCTACAGCGCGGGCGGCGCATCTCACCATGAACCGCGAGGGGATCCGAAGATTCGTAGCCGAGGAGCTAGAGATTGCAACCTCGCCGTACTGCTTCGTAGAGACTGAAGCCGAACTCACTGAGGCCTCGGAGCAAATCGGGTTTCCCTCGGTTCTGAAGCCGATCATGTCCTCAAGCGGGAAAGGCCAGAGCGTGCTGCGAAGCGCCTCGGACCTGGCTCCGGCCTGGGAGTACGCGCAACAAGGTGGCCGCAGCGGGGCTGGCCGCTGCATCCTCGAAGGGTTCATCCCGTTTGATTATGAGATCACCGTGCTTACAGTGTCGGCCGTAAACGGCATGCAATGTTGTCCACCAATTGGCCACATTCAACAAGATGGCGACTACCGGGAATCTTGGCAGCCCGCAGCAATGTCCGAGCTGGCTTGGCAGCAAGCACAAGAGATTGCAAAGCGGGTTGTCTCGAGCCTTGGGGGTTGGGGAATCTTTGGCGTTGAACTCTTTGTGCGCGGCGATGAGATCATCTTTTCTGAAGTAAGCCCCCGCCCGCATGACACTGGCTTGGTGACGTTAGCCAGTCTCAATATGAGCGAGTTTGCCCTGCATGCACGAGCCATTTTGGGCCTGCCGGTGCCACAGGTTGAACTTCGCATCCCCGCAGCCTCGGTGCCCATCCTTGGTCACGGAACGGGCATCCCAAGATTCGTTGGACTCGAGGGTGCGCTCGCAGAACCTGAATCGCAGATTCGACTGTTTGCAAAGCCGAAGTGTGAGGGCAGTCGCCGCCTCGCAGTATGCATCGCTGCGGATCAGAGCCTCGAGGTTGCTCGGGCGCGTGCCGCAGATATGGCAGCAGCAATTACGGTCGAGTTAGACCAGTAGTCGAACTCGACGACTCGTTCAGTCTAGAGCGCAGGGTTACTCCGCAAAAATTGGGCCATAGGCGAACAGCCCTGGGCTGCCCCCGGTATGGACAAAAACTACATCGCGTTGCTCGTCGAGCTGACCCTGCGTAATCAGATCGAGCAGGTATCCAAATGCTTTGCCCGTATACACCGGATCGAGGAGTACTCCTTCGGTGGTAGCGAGCAGCTCTATTGCGGCTTGCCCCGCATGTGTAGGAATGCCGTATCCCTCACCGAGGGGTGCATCGCTCACCGACCACGTGCTCCGATCTGCAATCGCGCAGCCAAGGTCTGCTGCAGTTGCCGCCACTAAAGAGTCGAGTTCAGCCCCCGTGACAGAGGCGGGCTCGTAGACACAAGCGACTCGAACCTGAGCGTTCAAGTTGGCAATCTCTGCGCCCAGAACGATTCCCGCTGCAGTGCCAGCGGTACTTGCAGCCACCAAGATGGAATCCAGATCTAAACCCAAGGCCGTCACCTGCTCTGCCAGCTCGAGCGTTCCCTGCACATAGCCCAGCACCCCAGTGGAGTCCGAACCGCCTGGCACAATCCCAAAGAGACTTCGCCCCGACTCTTGAGCAGCCTCATACAGCTCGGCAAATTTCTCAAATGCAGCATCTGAATCTTCAACAATATGTAGATGCGCTCCCAAGAGTCGGTCGAGTAACACGTTGCCTGAGCCGGTATAGAACTCATCGGAGCGGGGCACGGCGCGAGTCAGGATGAGGTCGCAGCTCAGTCCTAATTTGGCGCAGGCAGCGGCAGTTTGGCGAGCGTGATTTGATTGCAGAGCTCCAAAGGTGATGACCCCATCGCAACCCTCAGCGAGTGCCTTGCCGAGCAAGAACTCAAGCTTGCGAGTCTTGTTGCCGCCGATTGCGAGGCCGGAGCAATCGTCTCGTTTCAACCAGATTCGTGGACCACCAAGCTGTTCGCTCAGCCGATCACATGGTTGTAATGGCGTGGGCCAGTGACCGAGTATGACTCTGGGTTGAGCAGCCAAGAAGCTGCGAGCGGCCTCAGACATCACACAACCCCTTCGCGACGGCACCTCATCACGACGGACCCTGATCGACAAGGCCGAGCACGCGATCGGTATACGGGTTACGGAACCGCCCGTCTGGGTCCATACGTTTACGTATGGCCTGGAACTCATCCCACTGCGGGTAGCGCGGGGCGAGCGTCTCGGCATTCTGGAAGTGGAGCTTGCCCCAGTGAGGCCGACCTTGGTAGTCGCTCATAATCTTCTCCACGCCTTGAAAATATTGATCGTAGGGTTCGCCACGAAACATATGTGCGGCAATGTAGGCCGAGTCCCGGCCCGAGGCATGGCTCAGGGGGATGTTGTCCCCAGCGGACCAACGAATCTCAACGGGAACAGTGATGGGTGTGCCGATGCTGTCGATGAGTCGCCCAAGGCGGGTGAAGGCCTCGGGAAAGGCTTCGCGCGGGATGGAGTATTCCATCTCGATAACCCGAACTAGGCGGGGAGTGGCGAACACCCGATCGCTTCGATCTATCCAGTCGTGTGCAGATTTTTGGCTAGCGATGGAAACAATGGTTTTTGCAGCTGGCGGAAACCGTCGGGCTACTTTGCAGGCGGCACCGTAGATGTAGTTATCAACGAGGACCTCCTCGAACCATTTTGCTGATTTGGTCCGGGGCCGAATTGGTTCTTGGGTGCGCCGGCTGCGTTTGGTAAGGGCAAGCTTTGAGCCGGGGAACCAAAAAAATCCGAAGTGATCGTTGTTGTCGATGAGGTCATCAAGGTCGCTCAAGATGCGGTCCATGGCAAGGGGCTCTTCAACTGCATGCAAGTTGAATGCGGGTACTGCTTGGATGGTGACGGTAGACAACATCCCAAGTGCACCAAGGCCGACTCGAGCAGCCGAAAACACTTCCGGGTGGAGTTCAGCTGAGCACTCCAAAACGGTTCCGTCTCCGGCAATGAGCCGCATGGCGCGCACACTGCTCGACAGGTTCGAGAACTTGATTCCAGGTCCGTGGGTTCCAGTCGATATCGCCCCAGCTATGGACTGGTAGTTGATGTCGCCGAGCACCTCTAGGGCAAGGCCGTGGGCTGCAAGTTCTTCACTGAGTCGCCACAGTGGGATGCCGGCTTGAGCAGTAACTAGGCCAGTGCTGCGATCCACGTGCAGCACTCGGGAGTAGTCCGATAGGTCAAGTAGGTGACCGTCGGTGCAGGCAATTGCGGAGTAGCTGTGACCAGAGCCCACTGCCTTGACGGTTCGTCCGGTTACTGCTGCCCGCCGGATAATGGCAACGAGTTCTTCCTCAGTAGTGGGCCGTTCCCAAACTGCTGGAACACAAGATTGGTTTCTTCCGAAGTTCCGCCAGACCTTGCCGGACCGCAGGCTGGTTCCCGGGGTGGGCAAGGCGGGTCCTGCCGAGGAGGGCTGTTGGGGAGTCATACTGAGATCATCGTAGGACAGCGACTCCCAATATGGCCCACAACAGGGTCTATCTTCGCGGTAGTACATCAACATGGATGCGCTGTACCTTGCTGCACTGAATGAAACGGAAGAGCGCAGCATGAAACGGAAGAGCGCAAGTGAAACAGGAGAGCGCAAGTGATTCTCGGAACGGTTGAGTCCTGTCTGCGATACCCGGTCAAGTCATTTCAGGGACTCGAGGTTTCCACGATCACAGTCCAAGCCACTGGGGTAGTCGGTGATCGTGAGCGAGCAGTCATCGATCTGGAATCTCAGCGGGTGCTCTCTGCCAAGCGGGCAGCAGACATGTTGATGGCCACTGCGAATGACTCTGGTTTCAGCATTCCCGGACACGGCGAGATGAGCTTTGATGACCCATCTGTGGACAGCGTGTTATCGGCTTGGCTTGGACGCAAGGTTGCCTTACGGGCGATTGGCCAACTTGAGTCCTCTGCTGGCGATGAACCCTTGGCCTATGAAATGACCTTTGAGCCCACGAATGACGCAGCCGAGTACTTTCAGATTCCGATTCCCGCTGGAACCTTTCTCGATCTTGCTGCCGTTCACCTGCTGACGCGCAGGACCTTGGAGGGCTGCGCTGAGTTGCGACCAGACCTCAACTTCGATGCGAGGCGGTTCCGTCCAAACCTTATTTTGGATGTGCCGGGCGAAGCATTCTTGGAAGATGATTGGCTTGGCCGGAGGATGCGCATTGGCGCAACCCTTCTGCTCGAAATTTCGCAACCCACGGTCAGATGCGCCATGCCGCTTCGGGCGCAGCCTGAGCTCAACTCTGAGCCAGGGTTGTTTCATGCAATGACTGAGTTGCATCCTGCGTTTCCGAATCACCTTGGTGCCTATGCAAACGTTCTGGAAGCGGGAGTGGTCAGCATCGGTGATGAAATCGAGTTAGAGGACTGAGCGAGCTGAGAGTTCTTGGGAACTCGCTAGGGTAGGCAAGTGACTTTGCTGATTGATCGCTACGGGCGCGTTGCGCGAGACCTGCGTATTTCAGTGACTGATCGCTGCGATCTTCGTTGCACCTACTGCATGCCAGAGGACGGACTCGATTGGATCGCCCCAGATCAGCAACTGAGCTTTGAAGAGATCCTGAAGCTCTCGCAGGTTTTGGTTGACCTTGGAATTCGATCCGTTCGTTTAACCGGTGGTGAGCCCTTGATGCGACCGCATCTTGATCAGTTGGTTGCTGGGCTTTCCCAACTGGGCCTTGAGGACCTGTCGCTCACCACGAACGGCACCACGCTTGCTCGCCATGCAAAAAGTTTGGCTACAGCAGGACTGGATCGAGTGAATATCAGTTTGGATTCACTGAATGCTCACCGGTTCGCAGAGATGACTCGCCGAGATGCCCTGTGCAAAGTGCTCGAGGGAATAACTGCTGCACAAGAAGCTGGGCTCACACCAGTGAAGGTGAATTGTGTGATGATCGCTGGAACAAACGAGGACGAGATTCTGGCCTTTGTTCAATTCGCTCGCCGAACGGATTGTGATGTCCGCTTTATCGAGAACATGCCACTTGGGGCAGGTAACACGTGGAACTCGCAGAAGGTCTTGTCTTCCGCCGAGATTCTGCGCCGCATTGATGCCGCCTACCCGCTTGTTGGCATGAGTCGAGGCTCAGAACCAGCTGCGAGCTACAGCTTTGTTGATGGTTCACCCGGTCGTGTGGGTGTGATTTCTAGCGTGACTGAGCCGTTCTGTGAGCAGTGCGATCGTCTGCGGCTTACCTCGGACGGATTCTTGCGAACCTGCTTGTTTGCGCATACCGAGACTGATCTGAGGACCCCCCTGCGAGCGGGAGCTTCGCCAGAAGAACTCGCTGAATTGATCTGTTCTGCAGTTGCTCTCAAGGGTCCTGGCCATGCGATTGGTCAGCCAGAGTTTGAACAACCCGTGCGCCTGATGTCGCGAATCGGTGGATAGAGGGCCTTATGTGTGGCGAATTGAAACCTGTTAGGCCAGAGCTATGACGCAGGTGCTGCTGTTTGCTCGAGCACGCGAACTTGCTGGCACCCGCAGCGCAGAGATTTCTGGAACCACCGTTGCAGAGGTGCTTATCCAGGCTGAACAACTCTTTGGCCCCGAGTTTGCCGAGTTGTGTGCAAGCTGCTCGGTCGTAGTTGACGACGTGCTGGTGCATCGCTTCGAGTACGCGACAGCTTCCGCGGGTGCTGAGTTGGCAATCCTTCCCCCCGTTTCGGGAGGGTCTGATCATGTGACAGCACAGGCAGGGCCCGAACTCCGCGTTGCAGTCCTGACCGTTTCGGACAGGGCATTCGCCGGAGAGTATGAGGATCTGACGGGCCCGGCAGTAGAAGCAGTGGCCACCAGTCGAATGGAGGCAACTGTTGTGCTTCGTGCAGTGGTGGCCGATGACCGATCCGAAATCTTGCGCATACTGACTGAATGGTGCGAGGGGGACCAAGTGGATCTCATCCTCACCAATGGCGGTACGGGCCTAGCGCGTCGAGACGTCACCCCAGAAGCCACAAGGCAGATACTTGATGTCGAAGCTCCGGGGATCACTGAGTTGATGCGAGCCGCAGGCTTGGAACACACGCCGCTAGCAGCGTTGTCGCGACAGGTTGCTGGCCGGCGGGGTCGCACAATTCTGCTCAACCTTCCGGGGTCGGTACGCGGAGCAACCGAGAGCCTTGAAGCAGTGGTTCACATACTTGGTCACGCATGTGAGACAGCACGCAGCGGTGAGCCATGAATGCTCGTGGAGATGCTCCAGCTACCCCCAAGATTGTGTCGGGTATTGAATCGGATCCGTTGAATGCAGCGGCGCTGGTGGATTCTGTGCGCCGAGATGATTGCGGCGGAATCGTCGTCTTTGAAGGGACGGTTCGGTCACCAAATCACGGGCACCAGGTACTAGCTCTGGAGTACGAGGCTTGGGAGGATCGAGCGGCCAGTCAATTGCACCGCTTTGCAACCGAGGTGGCCATTGAGTTTGACCTTGGCGCCGCTCTGGCGGTTCACCGTGTGGGCCGGGTTGAAGTGGGAGATCCGGCAGTGGTGATTGTGGCTGTATCAGTGCACCGTGATGCTGCGTTCCAAGCGGCGGCGGCTTTGATCGACCGAGTCAAAGCCGAGGGCTGGATCTGGAAGAAGGAACTCCGATCCGACGGTGAGATCTGGATTGAGGGCTGCGACTAGTTCAGCCCAAAAAATCACCAGTCGGTGGGGTAGTAATCCTTCAAGAACTGCCCCCACATGTGGGTACCGGTATTGGTACCAGTGATGATTGGGTCAACAATTCGTGCTGCGCCATCGACAATGTCGAGTGGAGGGTGAAACCCATGTTCCGCAGTCTTGCGCTCAGCAATATGTGTTGGGTCCTCGTCGCTTACCCACCCAGTATCAACGCTGTTCATGTGAATCCCATCGGCCTGGTACTCCGCCGCTGAGGTGCGAGTCATCATGTTGAGGGCGGCTTTAGCCATATTGGTATGGGGGTGCTTGGTGGTCTTGAACCGCCGATAAAACTGCCCCTCAACTGCTGAGACATTGACGATGTGTTTATCGTGGTCAGATGTTTGCAACATGAGCGGCTTGAGTCGAGCGTTCAGCACAAACGGTGCAACTGCGTTCACGAGTTGAGTTTCAAGCATCTCTACGGTGGACACCTGCGCCAGGTTCAGCCTCCAGGAGTTGATCTCTCGTAGGTCGACTTGTTGAAGGTCCTGATCGAGCAAGCCATCGGGAAACAAGTGGCCCTGTCGAAGGTGATCCTCGGGTAGCAGCGGAAGTTGAGAGATCTCTGCAGATCGACCAGCGCCTGTGGCTGTATGTACCAATGCGCCTGCGCCAACTGCCAGGCCGCTAGCAATCGCTGCCGAATTCGCATCTGGTTGCGACAGTTCGTTCTGGGCGTTTCGCTCGCGGTCCATCATGTGTTCATAGAACTCAGGAGGTCGCCGAACCGTTTGACACGCGTTGTTGATGATGTAATCCAAGCGCGAATGTGTGCTCACCATATGGCTACAAAATGCCTCAACGCTGGGAGTGTGACGCAGATCGAGTCCGTAAATTTCGAGCCGGTTCTGCCACTGTAAAAAATCGGGCTCTTGGGAGTAACGCTGGGCTGAGTCCTGCGGAAAACGAGTAGTCACAACTAGGTGTGCACCTGCTCGAAGCAGCTTGATCCCAGCTTGATACCCGATCTTGACTCGACCCCCGGTGAGCAATGCCACGCGCCCGCTCAAGTCAGCCGACTCGGTGCGTTTGGCATAGTTCAGCTGAGCGCATGTGGGGCAAAGCTGATCGTAGAAAAAGTGAATCTGTAGGTACTTCTCTTTGCAGACATAGCAGTGCTGGAGCTCACTCGTCTCTCGGAACGGTTCGAGGTCAAGGTCTTGGGTGGCTCCGCTCAGGTCTGTCTGCACAAACCCAACCGGGGGAAAGACATTCGGTGAGGTAAACACCTCTTGGGCGCGCAGGGTCCGGATGCCAGTTGAGTCCAAAACTGCTTGATCTCGCTGGGCCTTCTCGGTTCGTTGCCTTCGCCGTCTAGCTCGAATCTGCTGACGCCGCTCCTCAACATCGGGGCAGAAAACATCTCCAGCAGCATTCAACAACCGAGATCGTTCCTCGGTGTTGAGGTTGGCCAGAACCGAGCGGTCCTGTGCGACCGATTCAAGCAGTTCTGTTGCAGCGCGCAGTTGCTCAGCTAGGTCGTCATCGTTGGCGTTCATCGATGCAATCAGTCACCAACTGTCGTGGTGGATGATCCGCTCCATGTCTCGTCTAGGCGCAGCTTTGAAATCCAAACCGAGGGTGTGGGCCACCGGAATGAGTGCACCTTGCATGATGTTGTCTGGAATGCCCAACAGTTCTGCAGCCTCGGCCTCATGGACAAGATGCAGCGTGGTCCAACATGTTCCCAGACCTCGTGAACGCGCTGCCAGCATGAATGACCACACAGCCGGCAAGAGCGAACCCCAGATGCTGGCCTGAATTGCGGCGTTCAGTCCGTCAGTGCGCACGTCAATGCAGGGAATCAGCATGACGGGAGCTTCACCCATATGTTCGGCCAGGTACTCGGCGGAGTCGATCACTCGCTTTGTAGTTGCCACATATGCGGGATCGTCGGCGGGCAGGTTCGCCTCTGCAGCCTCACGGTTCCCGTAGAAAATTTCGAACCCTTTGCGATACATCTCGCCCAAAGCGGCGCGCTTATCGGGGTCGGTGACAACAATGAAGTGCCAACCCTGAGCGTTCGAGCCAGTCGGCGCTTGAGCAGCGAGTTCTAGACACTCGTTCAAGAGCTCAGGTTCTACGGGGCGAGAAAAGTCCAGCCGCTTCCGTACCGAGCGGGTTGTCGACAACAACTCGTCGGGGGACATGTTGAGTAGTGGGTTCGTGGTCATCTTGCTCCTCGTAGAAGTTGTCCTGGGCGAGCGCCGGTATCTTGGCCATCGTCAAAGGTGATTTCACCTGATTTGATGGTCGCAACATAGCCGCGTGCGCCCTGCACCAATCGAGTACCGCCGGCAGGAAGGTCGGCCGTCACATAGGGGCTTTCGAGCTGCAGATTCTCGTAGTCGATGATGTTGACGTCGCCGAGCATGCCGGTCTGCAGCGTGCCGCGATCCGACAGGCCATACAGGCGCGCAGTGTCTTGAGTCTGCTTCTTGACGATCATCTCGAGCGGAAGCGTTTCTCCTCTGCTGCGGTCGCGAGTCCAGTGCGTCAACATGAACGTTGGCATCGAGGCATCGCAGATCACGCCACAATGTGCCCCGCCATCGGCCAAACCCGATGCCGCCCGTGGGTGCAGAAACATCTCGCGAACAGGGTCCAAGTTGCCGTCTGCATAGTTCAAGATCGGCACGTACAACAGGCCGCGACCACCATCGACGAGCATTGCGTCGTAGGCAACCTCTAGTGGGGTGGTGTCATTGGCCTGTGCGATTCCCGCTAGCGAACGATCAGGGCCGGGTTCGTAGTCCGGTGGATCACCGAGCAGAAAGGTGCGGTCAAAGGCGCCAGCCAGACTCTTTGCTGTGTTCTCGTCAGGTTCCCAACCCAGAATGGACTCACGGACCTGCGCATCACAGAGTTGCTCATACAGCGCGTCAGAGGTCAGGTTCTGTGCTTTGAGTTCTTGATAGGCGGGAAAGGCATCAAAGAGCGAATAGGTCGTGTGGTGGCCAGACAACAATCCAGTTGCGCGTCCGGCTACTTGTGGCCAGATATCGGCACCCTCGGCTGTTGCTGCAAGTGAGGCATCCATCAGTTCTCGCCAGAGGTCTGGGGCGGAATCAACTTGAATCATGGCAAAGGTGACGGGTCGCCCCATCTCTGCAGAGAGTCGAGCCATCCAGTCAACCTCCTTTGCCGGTGCCAGGACATCTTCTCCAGCAACTCCCGCTGGTGCGAGTTCAAACACGCCGGTGCCAAGTTCTTTCAAAGCAGAGCCAATGCCGAACAGTTCGTCCTCTGCGGCAAAGGTTCCGGGCACAGGTTCTCCGTCGATGGCAGTGTGAGCAATGGTGCGAGAGGTTGAGAATCCAAGCGCTCCAGCGGCGAGTGCGTCACGCACAATGACGCGCATCTGATCAATGTCCTCTGGAGTAGCGGGCTCGTTCTTTGCGCCTCGATCACCCATCACATAGGTCCGGACTGCACCGTGAGCAATCTGTGTACCGACGTCCATGGTCCAGCGACGCGGTTCAAGGGCATCCAAATATTCGGGGAAGGTTTCCCAGTCCCAGTCAATCCCTTCCGACAGTGCAGTGCCGGGGATGTCCTCTACACCTTCCATCAGGCCGATGAGCCACTCGCGGCGATCAGGAACCACTGGCGCAAACCCCACTCCGCAGTTGCCCATAACCAAGGTAGTAACCCCGTGCCACGCGGTCGGTGCAAGCAGGTCATCCCAGGTGACTTGGCCGTCGTAGTGAGTATGAATATCAACCCAACCTGGAGTCACTAGTAGGCCCGTAGCGTCAATGACCTGGGTTGCAGGATCTTCAACCGCATCGGAGGAGTCGTGGGCTGGTATCTCATCAGCAGGCACCACGGCTGAGATAATCCCATCCGTGATGTGTACGTCACCGACAAAAGCTGGACTTCCGGTCCCATCGACGATGGTGCCGTGTTTGATAATCAGGTGGTTCCCCATATGAGTCCCTAGGGTAGAGCGGGATGAGGGCAAGCGGACGGCGCTTTGATCCACATCGGCAACCCTGCGAAAGATTCCCCTATGACTGACCCTCTGCCACTTGAGATCAACCGGCGAGCACCCGTGCAAAGAATCCACTTAGGGGATGGGCAGTCTTGGGTTGATCTTTGCCCGGGGTTTGTGCCTAAAGCACAGGAATTGTTTGAGACCACGCTAGCTACGACCCAGTGGAAACAGAGCGAGGTCTGGCGATTTGATCACTATGTCGAGGAGCGGCGCCTTGGGGCACGCCTGCGAGCAGACTCGCTCAGCGAGGGTTTGCTTAAAGATGTGCTGACCCAAACCTCGATGCATCTCGAGATGGCCTATCGGGCGCGGCTGAGCGGAGTTGCAGCCATTTTGTATCGCTCAGGGGAAGACTTTCAGGGCTTACATGCAGATACAGGCATGACCTGGCTTGATGACACGCTGATTGCGATTCTGGTTCTGGGTGAGCCTCGACCATTTCGCCTGCGGGCACGCAGCGGTATCCAAGGGCAGGCCGGTCCCGAGCCGCAGGCCGACGATGTGGTGCTTCATCCCGGCCACGGTGACTTGTTCGTGATGGGAGGTCGCTGTCAACGCGACTGGCTTCATGCAGTGCCGGCCTATGAAACCGAGAATCAGCGCATCTCTCTGACCTGGAGGTGGAGTTCCAAACGAGGCAAGCCAGATACCTCGCCAAGGCGTTCCGATGGCAAGCACTACTCAGACCGACCTCGAGTGCGCGGCACCCGTAGTCGACCCGCAACTGCTTAGACCCGACCCTGTTGGGGATCTTGAATTACAGATATTCAGTTTGAATTCACCTTCCTGATAGTCTCTGTTTTGTTAGACACCTCGAAGCGCCATCGGGAGAAGGTTGCAGTTGAGAAAACTCTGGTTGAACTGTGGACTACTTGCATTCGGCATCGCCGCTAGCAGCCTGATTTTGGCAACCTCTTTTGCGGGTGCAGCGGGCGCCGTGACTGCAAGAGGTGTTGTTCAATTTCAAAATAGTCCTGCAGGAAATATCTCGGTTGTTCAGACACCATCCGGACCGACCGCACCTTGCTCGGCTTTCCCTCTAGTCGCACGCAATAGCAGCAGTTCCGATTCGGCAACGTTCCGTCTGCGAATCACTTTGTTGGCGCCGCTCTGCGCTCCTATTACTGCGAGCGCAGTGATTTACGCCATGCCGGGCAACGGGGCAGCCTGGCCGCAGCAACTCCAAGAGAAGGTCAGCTTTACCTTGCAGGCCGCAGGGGTAACCGAGGTTACGTTTACGAAGGTGGGTACCCCGGTCCAGTTTGATGTGCTTACCGGGGCAACTCCACAGCAGATCGCCCCATGGTTGCAGTGGCATGGACCACTGTTGTTCGCATTCGATACCGCCACGTCACAGCAATCGGGTGTTTACGGTCCACCCCCTGTTGTACCCGAGGTCCCGTTGCCGCTGCTGCTTCCGCTCAGTGCAGTCGTTGCCGCAGCGGGTGTGTACTGGCTGCAGTCGTCTCGCAAGCGTAGCTACCTGCTTCGCTCAGCCAATGCGCCAAGTGTCAACTCGTTCGGGTAGATCTCTCAGTCGGCGCTTGCCCTTTGCCACAGCGCCAGGACAGTCACTCGCTCCATCGCCGGTGAGCAAAACTGACCCGGGCTTGGCCTTGTCAACGAGTCGCGCAGCAAGGTTCACAGTCGACCCAAAATAATCGCCGTCTCGACTCAGGACCGACCCGTAGGCCACTCCCGCTCGAGCAGTCTCCAAGATCGGGTCGTTACCCACACGGTGGATTAACTCTGTGGCCACTTCGGATGCGCTCAGAATCTCGGGTGCCAGGAACATCACCTCATCGCCGATGTACTTCACGACGCGGCCACCTCTGGCCACGGTGAGTTCAACGGACCACTCCTCGAATCGCGTAAGTGCAGCAGCCATGGTGTCTACTCCTAACGCAGCGGTGGCTCGAGTCGAACCCGTTAGGTCGACAAAGCCCACAGCGGCAAAGCTTGGTTGTCCCGGTGCTTCGGTAAGACGATCCATCACTAGATCGAACTGCAACTTGGACAGGATCTGGAGCGCCATCGGCACTATCTGGAACGCTTCCACGGCATCGAGAACTTCGAGCGTGTAAGCGTCGCCCACTGGCAGAACAGCTTCGCTGTCATCGGCCCGTTCTGTCAGGGAGCGGCCAAAGACACTCAGCGAGGCTTCAGCCACAGAAGCCAGAGCGGAGCCAATGACTCGGGCAAACTGCAGCACTGGCTCCACCCCAAAGAGTTCCATGCCAAGAGCGAATCCCTCAAAGGCTTCTGCCTCTTCCACCCGGCACAGCGCAGCCTCGCCAGGGTCGGGCAGGCCCATCAGCATGCGTGCCCTTCGGCAGAGTTCGACATCAAGGCCGCTTCGTTGCGCTAGTTCGTCAATGGTGATGAGTTCATCGCTACTCCAAAATAGGCTCTTACGCAGGAGCGAAACCGCAGCTGCTGGGGCCTGTTCGGATTCCACAAAACTCAGCTTGTCAACTGACTCCACATCTGCCCCAGCGAGGAGGAGACGCAGCTTGATCTTGTTGCGCAGAGCTTGTTCGGCATCATCGACCACGCATGCGACGCTAGCGGTCAAGCGTGAAACTGTCAGGGTGAAGCTTCAATCGCTTTGCTGTCTGGCGGCTGCCTCTACTGCAAGGTGCCGCGCAGCAAGCTATGTCCGGAATGGTCATGTGTTCCGTTTTGTTGCAACGAGATATCGACCACTGGGTAGATAGCGGGATCGATTGAGGCAGGGATCAGAACTTCGGTGCTGCCCGTCATGGGTCCAAGTGACTGCGGACTTGTTACCTTTGGGTCGACGAGCCAGAGCTCGTAGTGAGAGCCCGCGGGTGCAGCGGGCATGTTCTCGGTGGTGACGACTAGGCGTTCAGTGTTGCCAGAACGAAGTAATTTGGCTTGAGCAGTGGCGGGGCCTTCAATCACGTCCAAGGTTGTGCTCGCTACTAGTTCGGTGCTTGTTCTCGAAGAGTCCACAAGCCTGATTCCTACGGCTCCTGCAACCAGAATCAGCACAGCTGCAGCAGCGGCAAAAACAATGCGGCGACCACTGTTGCGACTGCCACCGCGCCCACCACTGTCGCGACGGTCGGCGAGCGCTGTTGGTTGGGTGAGCACAGTTGGTTCGGCGAGCACTGTTGGTTCGGCTAGCACTGTTGGTTCGGCTAGCGAGACTCCTGCTGCGATACGGTCCCACAGGTCTGCTGGGGGAGTCACCAACTCAAAGTCAGACTCGCTCAGGCCGGCGCCGAGCAAGAGGAGGTGCGCAAATTCTTCTGAGTCTGAATCCGGCGGGTCTGTGAACTCCTCAGGCATCTTGGTACCCCTCTAGGTGGAGGCGGAGTCGTACAAGGCTGCGCCGAATATCGCTTTTCACTGTTCCGAGAGGCAGGTCGCATCTCTCGGCAATTTGCGCCTGAGTCAGGTCTTCAAAGAACTTGAGTCGTACCATCTCTTGTGCCCGATCAGGTAATTGTTTGATCGCCTCTGCTAGCAGCATTCGCTCGCCAGTTAGTGAGATTGCGGCGTTCTCGCTTGGGTTGCCGCCAAGGCCGTCCTCGTCACGGGATTCGCCGGAACCAGTCATGTCAACACTGATTGGCGTGCGTCCGTCGGAGCGGAGAATATCGATCACTTTGAATCTTGCGATACCCATAATCCATGCCGGGAGACTGCCCGACTCGGGCCGGTACCGGTCTCGGGATCTCCAAGCTGCCAGAAATACTTCTTGGGTTGCATCTGCTGCCCGAACTGCTCCTAGCGAGCGGGTACAGAAGGAGAAAACCAAGGAACTATGGCGCTCATAGATCTCTTTGAGGGCCCTGTCCTCACCGCTGATGAAGGCGGTGATGCAGGGGTCGTCGTGACCTAGCGTGAGTTCGATTGGTCGATCCAGCACGGCCTCCATTGAAGGTAGTTCGTTGCCACTGCCCTGATTGGATGCAGCGCTCTTATCGAGCGAGTCTCCGCTCCCGTTTTGCGTCACCTGTCAACGCCAACTCTCAGGTCCATTGCTTCATTCTCGCAATGCTCAGGCCTAAATGCCACTGCTCAAGAGATTTCGCCGGGACTCATAGCCGCCGAGTTTGCCGAATCTGCCGATTCAGGAGCAACGGGATCGACGGGGTTGGTTACAAGGTCGGCATCATCGAGGCTTCGAATGGTTCGCATTGCACCTGTATCGCTCAACACCGCCATGGCCATAGTCGCTAGTGCAACGCCTACGAGTAACCCGCCCGGACCTCGCAAGCTAAAGCCGATCATGGCAGCAAGCATGGTGGGAAAAATCCCCACAGGCACAGTGGCAACATCGACTTTTCGTTGCACTAAATACGCATCAAGCATCTGCAGAATGAAGGCGCCGACTAGGACTGCTAGGGCTTGTTCGGGGCCATTCAGTAGCGCTAGCAGTGCTAGTGGAAGCGCCCCAGCAAAGATGCCCACATAGGGGACAAACGCTAGAAGTGCGGCTGTAACGGCGAGTAGGCCAGGCAGGTCGATGCCCAGCCAGATGCTGACACTAAAGGTAATCAGGAGCACCGCCAGACTCTGCAGCGCCATGAATCCCATGTACTTCGTGCTCGTGGAGTAGGCCAGTTTGAGTACCCATCGAATGGGTTCTCGTTTGGTCTCGGGTGCCAACTCAATTGCCCCATTGACCATCGAGGGCCCGGTAAAAATGATCATCACCGTCAGGATCCAGACCACAAAAACTGCTGACGCTCCTTCGCCCACTCTCGATGCGATGCCGCGAAGGTCAGCATTACGAAAGCGAACCTGATTGGTGATCTGATCGGCGAACCTCTCGATGTCATCGGCGATCTGAAGTTTCTTAATCAGACTTCCCAAACCCTCGGTCCCCTCTAGGTTTCTGACGGCAGCGGGAACGTTTTTTTGAAATTTGGCGGATTCTCCCTGTAGCTCAGTCAGGCCGAGGGCTGCGATCGCAGAAACGGACAGGGCTAGCAGCGCTGTGATGAGCAAGATGGCTGCAGTATTGGACATATGCCGGTGCAGTTTTTGTACGACCGGCCAACTCAGAGCCGCAAACACACAAGCCTCTAGAAACCACACCAGAGTGGTAGCGGCACGCATTGCCACGGTAATGACAAGCAGATAGGCGCCAACGATCGCAACAGATCGCAGAATGGATCTTGGAGAGATGCGCAAAGAGGTGTGTGTCATTGAACTGCTCGCTGTTAGAGCGGAATTCTGAGTGTGCAGGTTTTTGATGGTGCAGGGTTCCCACACTTGCTGAAGTCCAGATTCTAAGGTTGCGGCATGTCTAGTGAGCGTGACCCTCAGCCTGTGGTCGACTCGCGGGATCAAAAACCGCCTCGGCTGACGGTGGACATTGCGGATCAGAGTGTCTTGACTCTGCTGCTCTCACTCACAGTGCTCGTGATCATCTGGAGCACTGTGCGTTCGGCCTCTGGTGCTGTAACCCTGATCGTGGTGACCTTGTTCGTGGCGATGGCACTCGATCCGGTGGTAAACGCCGTGCAGAATCGAGCCAAGCTGGGTCGGGCACCTTCGGTCGTAGTAGTCCTGTTCTTTGGGCTGATAGTCGTATTGGGATTTGTTGCCATTGCTGGGCCTCAACTTGTTAAAGAGTCTTCGAACTTGCAGCGGCAACTTCCCAAAACAGTGGCTTCACTTGGCGACCTGCCTCTAGTTGGCAAATCTATTCAGTCGGCAGATTTGCCAGGCAAGGTGACCCAGGCCCTTGACTCATTCTCGGCAAGATCAGGCCGGGGCAGTGGACTAGAAGTGGGTGGGCTACTGAAGTCAGCATCGTTTGGCCTTGGGGCTGTTGTGCTAGCGCTCTTTTTGATGGCGGGAATCATGCTCGAGGGCCCTCGCCTTGTGCGCAGCATTCGCTCGGCCCTTCCACCGGGGCACAGAGAATCCGCCGATGGGATCGGTCGAGTGGTCTACCAAGTCCTCGCAAAATATTTCGCCGGTAGCTTGCTAGTCGCTGTTTTGAACGGAATCTGGACAGCAAGTGCTGCGCTTCTTGCAGGAGTTCCACTCAGCCCGCTTCTTGGTGTGTGGTCAGCGCTCACCTCTCTGATCCCGCAAATTGGTGGTCTGTTGGGATTTGGCTTGGTGTTTGCCGTCAGCCTGACGGCCGGTGTGGGGCCTGCGATCTTTATGACTGTCGCGTTCTTGGTCTTTATGCTCTTTACCAATCACGTGCTGGTTCCGCTCGTGGTGGGCAAAGCCGTCAGCTTGTCTCCACCGGTGACCATGTTGGCCGCAATTGGTGGGTTCTCGGTCGGCGGAATAGTTGGAGCGCTGTTTGCTGTTCCAACCTTTGGTGCAATCAAGGCTGTGGCCATGTACCTCCGGGGTAGCGACGCCGCTGTTCCGGAAGAGAATCCCGAACCAAAGCGCCCGAGTCTGTGGTCACGCCTGCAAGACCGGTTCGCTCACAGCGCTACCTAAGCATTGATCTCAACGAGATAGTCGTGATCAACCCGTTTCGTAATGCGCCTGACCCCCTCTAGGGGGTCAGGCGCATGACAAAGCGCAGGGATAGGGTTTGCGGATGGATATTGAGAATCTGTTCTCGGTGAAAGACAAAGTTGCCGTGGTGACGGGCGGGTCACGTGGGATCGGCCGCATGATCGCCGAGGGTCTTGTGCGTTCTGGGGCCAAGGTCTACATCTCCTCTCGTAAAGCGCAGGTCTGTGAACAAGTTGCCCAGGAGTTATCGGCATTTGGGTTCTGCGTGGCCTTGCCCGCCGACCTGTCAACAGCTGAGGGCGTGAGCGGGCTGGCTCAGGCAGTCAAAGCACGTGAGGATCAGGTTGATATTTTGGTGAACAATGCAGGGGCAACTTGGGGTGCGCCACTGCTCGAGTACCCAGACGAGGCATGGGACAAGGTTCTAGCCACCAACCTCAAGGCCGTGTTCTCTTTGACTACCGAACTCATGCCACTGCTCAAAAAATCTGCACGCAGCGATGACCCAGCCCGCGTGATCAACATTGGTTCTGTTGACGGCATTCGTGTTCCCGAAACCGAGAATTATGCGTACTCGGCCAGTAAGGCTGCAGTCCACATGCTGACTCGCCAACTAGCGCACCGCCTAGCTAGCTCACACGTCACCGTGAATGCGATTGCTCCCGGGCCGTTCCCCTCAAAGATGATGGCCTTTATTCTTGATGCTGAAGGCGGCGAAGAAATGGTGTCCTCGGGAGTTCCGCTCGGCAGGATAGGCACCCCCGAAGACGTTGCAGGAACTGTGCTGTTTTTGTCTTCACGCGCAGGAAGCTACGTAACGGGTTCGATCATTGCGGTTGATGGCGGTATTTCAACCCACGGCTAAAGCGAGGTCAAGGCTCGGGTACCAGCACTGCGAGCGCCCTACATCCAGGGGTCGTCAGCAAGACCAAGTTCAGGCCATGGGCCAGCAGCTATTGGCTGGCAGTTTCCCCAACCAACCCCGCCACCCACGGGGTCAATCACCCGAACTGCTGTGTCGCGAATCTGATGCAAACGCCGGGCTGTCTGTGGGTCGCTGCAGTCCTCGAAGCGTTCCCCATCTAGGTGGAACTCACCTCGCCACTCGCCGTGATGGTGGCCGTCCAACCCAAAGTACAAACCAGCGCCCAGTTGCACACCAGTGTCGCCAAGGACCTCAATCTGAATGGGCCGTTGACTGCCATCTTGCATGGTGCCCATGACGGTGCCGCCGAGCAGTCGGCGGTTCTCAGGATCAAACTGCAGGTCGGGCTGAAGATCAACGATTGGATCCACGCTGCCATCAACATGTTCAACCCCAGCAGTCACAGTCTTTTGAGCAAAGCCCGGCATCTGCACCAAGGTGAAATGAAGGTGCAATGCATAGCGAGACCCATCGGGTCGTTCCATGAGCGCCGGACACCAGATCATCATGAACCCCACCCCCGCTGGAAAGGCAGTCGAATCTGCGCGGTCGACCGTTGGTGGGCCTACGTCATATCGGACTCCCCAGGAGTGGTCACGAGTGCAGACCCATGAGTCGGGATTGACTTCGGTGCGTTGCCCGTCGAGTTGAACCCAACCAGTTGCTACTCCGGTTTGGTGATAGCGCACGAGGTCAGCAGAGACGCGGTACTGATCCCGCATGTGCGTGCGCTCCTCAAGCTGCGGCGGCACGATGCCATCAAAGGTGATCTCGAATGAGATGGGCTGCACCTCGTTGGCCTCGAGGCTAAATCGCACCTGCTGCAGCGGCTCGAGGACCTGATAGCGAATGGGGCCAACAGAGGTCGACTCGGGGTCCGAGGACAAGCTTCGGCTACTGCGAACAGTTGTCTGTTGGGTGCCTTGGCTGACGGCGGCGTAGGCATCCAACACATTCCTGTTTGGGTAGCGGCCAAGTCCGAATCCAATTTGCAGGCTCCCATCACGGGCCATCGCCATTGCGCAGACCTTCTCAGTCCAGGCCGGATCGCTAGTGCCCACTACTGCAAAGGTGTCGGCAACCTGATGGGTGAAACCCTCATCTGCTGCTCCGAGCGGGCCAATCGGGTTATGTGCCATTTCGTTGTTTCTCCCATGGTCAGCGAGTTGCGGTTCACCCTAGTTCTGGCAGGGCAAAGCCGATGATCCTGCAAGTTGCATCCGAAACCTGCTGGCATATGGAGATGACGAATTCGCCCCTGCCATCCTCCGAGCCTGACAGCACCCAAAAGACAATCGGCCAGAGTCGAGTCTCCGCAGAGGACAAAGCAGAAGCTGCAGAACTTCTGGCTCGTTATGCCGAGTTCATCGACGCTGGTGACTTTGAGGGGTTAGCCGAGTTGCTAGCTGATGCGGAACTGCTCGACGAGTCTGGCAATCGCATCGCCCAAGGCAAAGCAGAAATGCTCGCCTTGTACTCGGCCATGACCCTGCGACACGCTGATGGAACCCCGCTGACTGCGCACGTGATTACGAATGTGATTGTCGAGTCCACTGGCCCGGATGAGCTTCAGATGCGGTCTCGCTTTACCGTGTTTCAAGCCACCGATTCCTTACCACTTCAGCCTGTGGTGGTTGGCAGGTACGTGGACACACTGAGGCGAATCGATGGGTCGTTGAGATTCACAGCCCGCGTCATGATGCCTCAAGCTTGGGGTGACGTGACCCAACACCTGAGCTTTGACCCACGGTAGTTTTCGCAGCTAATGCAGAATCTCAGCTAGCTCGCGAGTGTCTGCTCTGTAGGGGCCTTGAGGGTCCTCGGGATCGCACAAGGTTGTTGCATCTAGGTACACGCGAGGGGTGCGATACAGATACGCAATAGCAACTGCATGGTTAGGCGTTACGTAACGATCGTTCTCGTTCTCTTCAAGCCAGGTCCGCAGGCGAGGCGCATGCTTTGCGCTCATATTGGGGAACAGGTGATGCTCAACATGGTGGCTGAAGTTGAAGTGCAAGCGATCAATGATGGGCAGTGTGGTCACGCTCATCGAGTTCTCGATGGGGTCATTCGACTTGGTCATCGGCCGCATGAAGTGGTTGGTGGCGATGTAGCCCATGACCAGAGCGTTAGTCAGCATCACGGGAATTGCGATGACGAACAGGGAGTAGAACGGTCCCGCCAAGATACCTACGGTGATCCACAAGGCTAGGCAGACAGCGCTATCGATGATGGCTCGGCGGCGATTGAAGCGTGCAAAGGTCCGCATGTACTTGGCCTGAATCCACAGAACGACTTGGCCGTGGAAGGTGAACCAGTAAGCGAAAAAGAACACGCTCGACCAGTGCCTTGATCCGGGTGCTAGGCGGGCCACAAAGCGAGTGGAGGGTGCCTTTTCGAATCTTGAAACGGTGCCAAAACTGTCTGGATCGGAGTTACCCATATTGGTTTTTCCATGGTGAATCTGGTTATGCCAGACCCGCCAGAGCGAGGGGGATACCAGCATGGGTGCGAACCCTAGGTAGCCCAGAAAGTACTGCAGGCCCTTGGATTTAACGACTGCACCATGGAGCACCTCGTGCGCCAAGAATCCCATTGACGCAAAGCACTGACCCATGACGAGTCCAAGCAGCACGCAGAAGTACCAAGGCGGCCGGACAACGATGATGGTGGTTCCCGCAGCGAGTGCAGTTGCAACAAGTGGAATGAACCACAGCGCTCGCTGTGGTTGACGCTCAAAGGTGTCGGCGGGCAAATCAGCTTTGATCTGCTTGCGGGTTTCTTCGGTCGTTGGGGGAGTCATGTAATCAGTCATGGCGTTCCTCAGATGTCGGGGATTCTTGACGGTCAGATTCGTGGTGTCGCAGTTTGGTTACTTTTGCGTAGCTTACTGCATCGTAACTTACCATGACGTAACCTACGCCATCGTAGTATGGTTGTCTCTATGGCAGATGGCACACGTACCCGGCTGTCTGCCGGAGAGCGAAGAAACCAACTTGTTGAGGTTGGCAGAAAGGTCTTCGCCGAGAAGGGTTTTGAGGCAACCTCGGTCGAAGAAATTGCCGAGCGGGCCAAAATCTCCAAGCCCATCATCTATGAACACTTTGGTGGCAAAGAGGGCCTCTATGCAGTCATCGTGGATCGAGAGATGGATTATGTGATCGAGCACATCTCGGTAGCCATCTCTACGGGTCCTCCTCGCGAGCGTATTGAAGGTGCGGCGCTTGCCTTTATGAAATACGTGGAGGAACGCCCCGATGGGTTCGCCGTGCTGTCTCGCGATTCGCCTACGAAGAGCGGCCTCGCCAACCTATTAGCCGAGGTTGGGTTTCGGGTTGGCAACGTCTTTACCGAAGAATTCAAGCGTGCGGGCTACGACCCCAAAGCGGCACCCATCTACGCGCAGAGCCTGATCGGTATGGTCACTTTTGTGGGTCAATGGTGGGTTGATAACCCCAAAATGTCGGCCGACGAAGTTGCTTCACATATTTCTGCGCTGTCATGGATGGGTCTCCGGCACCTGCCTAAGAAACCCCAGAAAGCGGTGCAGCCGAAAGCAGTGCACTCTCGCTCGAAGTGAGAGTGTTGTTGCTATGAGTCAGAGCGAGCCAGTTACCCAGACCGCAGCAGTCGACCGCTTGGCCGTGCGAGTTACCAAAGATGCTGCTCGGCAGATTCGCGGCGGCCACCCTTGGGTATTCAACAACTCAATCACCTCGCTCAAGCCGGGCGGTAAGCCGGGCGGCAAGGCGGGCGACCTTGCCGTGATCTTTGATGAGCGCCGTGAGTTCATGGCGATTGGGCTCTATGACCCAGACTCGGCAATCAGTATCAAGATTCTTCACCATGGAAAGCCTGTTCAGATTGATTCTTCTTTCTGGACGCAGCGTCTGACTGCTGCACAGGAACTGCGACTCGGCGCATTCGATCCAACCCATACGACGGGTTACCGCTGCGTTCACGGCGAGAATGATTCGCTGCCCGGTTTGGTGCTTGACCGCTACGCCGATACCTATGTCCTCAAGCTGTATAGCGCAGCCTGGTTCCCTCATCTCGAACAAATTCTCAGCAGCATCGCCGAGGTATTTGACCCAACCGCAGTGGTGTTGCGTTTAGCTAGAGGCTTGCAGAATCCCGGACAGCAATTCCTGTTCCGTGGCGCTGCGCTGAGAGACGGCGTAGCCCTGTTCGGAGAGCTACCAGAACAGGCCGTTGCCTTCATCGAAAATGACCTGCGATTCGAAGCGGATGTTATCCACGGTCAGAAGACAGGGTTCTTCTTGGATCAGCGCGACAACCGTGCGCGGGTTCGTTCGCTAGCCCAAGGTTCTCGCGTGCTTGATGTGTACTGCTGCACTGGCGGGTTCTCGGTGAACGCTGCTGCTGGGGCGGCAGCATTAGTCCACAGCGTCGACATCAGCGCTGCAGCAATTGATTCAGCCAAGCGCAATATGGCTCGAAACGCAGGGCGTGCAGCCGTGCGCGCTTGCACTCACCAAGTCTCCGTTGGTGATGCCATGACCGTCATGTCTCAAATGATCGAGGCCGGCAGGCTCTTTGACATGGTCATTGTCGACCCACCCTCCTTTGCCTCAAAGCAGGATCAGATCGATGGCGCCCTGCGTGCCTATGGCAAGTTGACAGAGTTGGCGGTCAGACTCCTGAACTCGGGGGGCATGTTGGTGCAGGCCTCTTGCTCGGCCCGAGTCACCTCTGAACAATTCATGGAGTCAGTGGGTGATGCTGCGTATCGATCTGGCGTTCAGCTTGATGGAATCAGTCACACCACGCACGCAATCGATCACCCAGACACCTTCCCGCAAGGCGCATACCTCAAGGCGATTTTTGCCCGGGTCTTGCCGTTACGCTGAAAGAGAATCTGGCTCTTCGACTCGGCCGTCTGTATGGCGAGCAAAGCGCTTGGGTTCTGCTCCGTGAACCGGGCCATCCTCTGGCCACGGCCATCCACCAAACTCGGTCCGCCGGTAGTCCTCGAAGGCCTGCTCAAGTTCGGCTCGAGTGTTCATAACAAAGGGACCGTGCTGCGCCACTGGTTGGCCGATTGGTCGGCCTTGCAGCAACAAAAGCTCAACTGCTTGCTCACCTGCAACCAATTCAATCTCGCAGTCCGAAGCAATAGCGAGGCCCGTATCTGACTGGTACTGCTCGTCCGCGACGGTCAGCGTGGATCCCTCAAAGAAATACAAGATTCGCGCCGTGTCTGGGCCAAGCGCTGCCGGCAGCGTCCAGCTTGCGCCAGCCTGCATACGGATCGACCAGATCGCAACATCTGAGTCGGCCCGCGCTGCCCACGAGCTGGGAGGCGGTTGTGGCGCTTCGCAACTGTTGTTGGGGAGAGTTCCTGCAATGACCGTGACCTCGGTGGTGCATCCTGCAGAGTCGGTGAACTCCACACGCGGAATCTGATGATTCCACAACATGGTGAAGTACGGCTCCACCAACTTGTCTTCGGCTGGCAGGTTCAGCCAAATCTGAAACAACTCAGCTGGATTCGGGCTGCTGGGGCTGAGCAGGGGAAACATCTCCGAGTGCACAATCCCGTTTCCGGCAGTCAACCACTGCACATCGCCTGCACCGAATCTGGCAGCGGCACCCAGTGAGTCCGAGTGGTCAATCAAGCCCTTCCGAACAAACGTTACGGTCTCGAACCCGCGGTGAGGATGCTGCGGAAACCCAGGAACGGCCGACCCGTGGTACATCCGCCAGCCGTCCTTGCCCGCAAAGTCAGACCCCATCTGCCGTCCCTCGAGCGAAGCCGCTGGGCCGAACTCGGCGTTGCCCTCGGGGTAGGCATCATCGTGATGCGCGCAGAAGAGGAACGGATCAATTGTTGGCCACTGTGGGCCGAGCGAAACAGTTTGCAGAACCGGGTGCTGAGACATCTGAAGGCAGTCCGTTCGGGCCTAGTAGTTAGACCAGTGGGGGAAGCGATTGTTGGGTGTCCATCATGTCGGCCATAACTACCTTGATGAACTCATCAACCTCATCAGTGATTCCACCGCTGACTCCGCCGTAGATCGCAGCGCTTCCTGCTGGTTCGTCCTTGCGTTCGATCCCGTACTGCACTGCCTCGTCCAGGTCAGCAGCGAACTTCTCGGCCAGACCCGGCTGGGTTTGTGGTCCTGTCACCGCCATGTGGATCGAGTTGGGGTACTGCTGGCCGTTGAACCTCCACCCTCGCAACCGCATGAAGTCATTGACGTGATAAATGTCGAACAAATCGGAAGTGAAGGCGAAGCAGAAGGTCGGAGCACCGATGATCCGTAGCTCAGAATGCGAGTTGACGGCAGCCTTCATTTTGTCTGCCGTAGAGAAGATTGCTTTGGCGTGCGACAGGTAGCCGTCCTTGCCGTAGGCGACCATGGATGCCCAAGTTGCTGCGAGCAGTCCGAGGGAACGAGAGCCGTCCATGCCAGGGGAGCAGTACTTTCCGCCAGTCCAATCGGTCAGATAGAAGTACTGCGAGTTGCGCAGGGCCTTGTCTCGAACGGCAAGTACAGAAGACCCCTTCAAGCCGTAGCCGTACTTGTGAATATCGGCGCTGATGCTGGTCACTCCAGGGACCCGGAAGTCGAATAGTGGGATCTCGTATCCCAGTTCTTGTCCCCATGGCAGGATGAACCCGCCGAGACAACCGTCCACATGCAGGCCGGTTCCATGGGTCAGGGCCAGTTGCCCAAGCTCGGCTATGGGGTCGACCACGCCATGGCCATAGGTGCAAGCCGATCCGACGATTGCAATGGTCTGATCATCCATCAGGTTGGCCACTGCATCTAACTCAACAATGCCCGTCTCTGGGTTGATCGGGGCAACGCGAAGCTCGATGCCAAACAGGTGACAGGCCTTATCGAAAGCCGCATGCGCGCTTTCGGGCTTCACCACGTTGGGGTGAATGATGCCGCGGTCATCGCGAGCTTGCTCCCGGTAGGCCAGCATGGCGTGCGTGATGCTGGCCGTGCCACCGCTTGTGACAATGCCAGCGGGTGTTGTGTCAGTCACAGCCTCGGCATGCAACATATCGAGCGTCATCGCAATGATCTCGCCCTCGAACTTGGTAGCGCTGGGACAGACATCTCGCTGCAGTGCGTTGACGTGACCAAACAAGCCGAAGGCCTTGGTCATGTAGTCGTAGTGCTCACGGTCTCCGCAGTAGTAGGAGCCAGAGACTTGGCCGGTCTCCCAAGAAGTATCTTCCTCGACAGCCATCTGCTGAAGCTCGGCCAGAATCTCTGCACGGTCTCTTCCGTGCTCGGGCAATTGGCGATTGACAGTGAAACGTTCGGCGTAGGGATAGTCACTCATGGCTCAAAGCTTCGCAGATAGAGAGGTGGTTTGTGAACGCGGCTTGGAATTGAATTTGTGAACGCTCGTACATCTCGTGGTACTCGGAGCGCGGCGCGTAGCTAGCGGCTTGGTCGAGTCGAACCTCGGTCGGGTCCTCTCCCTGCGATCTACACAAGGCAACCATTCCAACAGCAGTAGCTGCGGCTAACTCAGGGTCCGCTAGCACGCAGACCCGTCGGTTGAGAACATCGGCTAGCACTTGAGCCCAGCCAGCAGAGCGTGCGGCGCCTCCGCCGAACACGATTTCTTCGCAGGTGGTTCCAGTAAGGCCTTCTACAGCGGGGAGTAGCCAGCGAAGGTTATGCGCTGTTCCTTCAACAACCGAGCGCAGCAGTGATTCTCGAGTGGTGCTGAGCGACAGGCCGATGAATCCGCCACGTTGGGCAGTCTCGGCACGTGGTGACATCGACCCGGCCAGCCAAGGCAAGAACAACAGTCCCTCGGATCCGGGCTGGGACTGTGTCAAAGCCCACTCAAGTTCATCAAATGGACTCTGTCCGCTAGGGGTCGAACCCTCGGTTCGGTCGCCTTGTGGCCGAAGCAGGTTGAGCGTGTGCTCAACAGCGGCTCCAGAGATGCCGTTCTCGGCCATCACTACATGGCGACCCGGTACCGGAGCCGGCATGGCGAGCACCTCGTGATCAAGATCAACTCGATGCCCGTCAAGTGCGTCCACGAGCACTGCGGTCGTACCAATCATCAGGCCACACTGCTGTCCTAAATTCGATACTGCCGAGTTCGCCCCGCTCGTTGACCCTTGCCAGCGGCGTTGCAGCACGCCAGTGGCAAAAGCGCCGGCTTGGGTGTCGTTCATTCCGGCGCGCACCGAGACTGTGCTGGGTAAACCGAGTTGCTCGGCAAGATGGGCTGGGACCTGGCCCACGATGTCATCCACGCGAATGAGAATTGGAAGTTTACTGGGGTCAACTCCAGCCATGGCGACTAAATCGGAGTCGTACTCTGTTGTCCCAACAATTCGGTTGTCACACAGTTGTGAGGCAAACATGGTGCACTGAGTCGCAACTGCGCGCCCGGTCAGCCGAAGGTTGATGAAATCCATGACCTCGAGATAGGTGGCAGTCTGCTCGTGGATCAGAGGCTGCTCGTTCTGGAGATGCAGCAAATGTGCCAGGGATAAGCCGCCACCGATGGGTGGAATCCCATGCCGCTCGACGAAAACCTCAAAGGCCTGCTCATAGCGCTCCATGACCGACCAGCACAGATCATCGCCACGATGGTCCAGATACATCAGAAGCGGGCTCGTGACGGCCCCTTGAGCATCCACGCCAACAATCGAGGAGTACTGACTGCAGACCCCAATCGTTACGATGCTTCGGGATCGATCTGGATGGGTATCGGTGATCTCTTGAATCGCATCTCGCACACCGATCCAAATCTGCTCGGCGTCCTGAGTGACAGCTGCACCCTCATGACGCGTAGTCAGTGGACGGCTCGTGGATGCATGTATCTGACCGGTTTCGTCTACGAGAACCAGTTTGAGATTCGTAGACCCGACGTCAATTCCAATTGCGTGCATCCGCTCAAGGTAGACCTAGCGGCTAGTCGAGGACCTGCTTTGGCGCGAGTTGCAGCAATCGCTCTAGAGTGAACGGGTTAGTAAATACAGCAGTACAGAAATACAACCGAGGATCTTGCTTCGCCAAAGACCCCAAGGTGAATCCTGCGTTGAGCGCTTGCGCTGATTGCAGGATCTGAAAGGACCGTAACTGGTTCGCCTGGGTAGGTGGATACTCCAGTACACCCGGCCTGTTCGGTCGAGGGGGGCGTCCGCTTTGCGGCGCCCGATCCTCCCGAACAGATGGAGAGGAGGTGTCAATGGAAAACCCACGACCTGACAAGGTTGCAGTAGTTGATGAGGTCCGAGAGAAGTTCGAGGCCTCAGATGCAGTGCTGTTTACTGAGTATCGGGGATTGACGGTTCAGGATCTTGCTGAACTGCGTGCATCACTGAGCGCAGTTGGGGGCGAATACCGCGTGTATAAAAACACGCTTGTTCGACTTGCAACCAAGGATCTTGAGGTTGATCAGAGCTTCGAGAATGACCTAGTTGGTCCGACGGCCATCGCATTTGTTGGTCAGAAGCCCGATGGCACGCCCGGTGACGCAGTAATGGTTGCCAAGGCGTTGCAGGCATTTGCTAAGGCAAACCCGTTGCTCATCATCAAAGGCGGCCTACTCGGCACACATGTGCTCAATGCAGAGAGTGCAAAAGCACTCGCAAGCGTTGCGCCTCGTGAAGAGTTGCTGTCTAGGTTGGCCGGCGGGATCGCAGCACCGATGCGTGAATTCGCGTCACTGTTGCAAGCAATTCCTGCCAGCTTCGCCTATGGGCTCAAAGCGCTGATCGATGCCGGAGGCGCCGCTGGTGCACCCGTTGCCGAAGAAGTTGTTGAAGAAGTTGTTGAAGAAGTAGCGGCTCCTGAGCCAACTGCTGAAGACACAGCTACCGAGGAAACAGCTACCGAAGAAACAGCTACCCCCGAGGTAGCTGAAGAAGCCACTGCAGAAGTTGCAGATGAGGCACCTGAAGAAACCCCCGAAACACCTGCTGAAGATTCAGTAGTTGAACAAGACGACAACGAAACAGTGGCAGATGCCGCTGCTGAAGAGGAGTAAGACACATGGCTACCAATGAAGAGATCCTTGATTCGATCTCAAACCTGACCGTGCTTGAGCTTTCAGAATTGCTCACTGCATTCGAAGAGCGCTTCGGCGTCACTGCCGCAGCACCTGTTGCTGCAGCCGCAGCAGCACCTGCCGGTGGCGGGGGAGCAGCTGAAGAAGAAGAAGAGAAGACCTCATTTGACGTGGTCCTCACCGAAGCCGGTGACCAGAAGATCAAGGTCATCAAAGAGGTCCGTGGGCTTACCAGCCTGGGACTCAAAGAGGCCAAGGACCTTGTCGAGTCCGCTCCCAAGGAAGTCCTTGAGGGTGTCTCTAAAGATGACGCAGAAAAGGCAAAGGAAGTCCTTGAGGGTGTCGGCGCAACTGTCGAGATCAAGTAAGAGTTCATCTCGATTACATGCTCTAAACGGGCACTAGCGTTCGCAATTCGGGAGTGTTCTCGCCGGCTTACCGGTCGAGAATGCTCCCGTTGAGCGTCTGATTGGCTGCAATTTCCGCTGCCTCCCCAAGGCAGTTCCAACCCCGTCTTGACCTGAATGAACAGCGCGCATACTCTAGTGGGTTGCCGTGCTCTGCTGTTCGCCCCTCTTCAGAAAATTTCTGCTGAGCGGTTCGCGTCCCAGACACAGTCCATACCCACCACTCTCTTGCATCCACTGGGAGTAAGTTTTGTCTTCACGCGTCACCATCCGTGATCGTTATTCGTTTGCCAACCTTGATGAGGTACTCGAACTACCAGATCTCATCGCAATCCAAAGGAAATCCTTTGATTGGTTCGTCGAGCATGGTCTCGCCGATGCATTCAAAGATATCTCGCCGATTAAGGACTTCACCGAGACTCTGAGTTTGGAGTTGGAGTTCGATCCCTTTGATGAGGATCTGCGGCCGCCTCCGAAGTTCACTGTGGAGGAGTGCAAAGAGAAGGACATGACCTACTCTGCGCCCATCTTCGCTAGGGCTCGCTTTATGAACGCCACTACTGGCGAGATTAAAGAGCAGACGGTGTTCATGGGCGACTTCCCCATGATGACCGAGAAGGGCACCTTCATCATCAACGGCACCGAGCGTGTCGTGGTGTCCCAGCTGGTTCGCTCACCTGGTGTGATCTTCCAGCCAGGGGAGCGGTTCCGCCTGCGTAACTTGTCCAAACATCAGCTCGTGACGGGAACCATCCACCCGTACCGCGGTGAGTGGATTGAGTTCGACGTCGAGCAGAAGCCCGGAAAAGACCCAACTGCTGGAACTCGAGTGGCACGCAAGCGTCGCCTGTCGCTGTTCCTTCTGATTCGTGCGCTGGGCTACGACGAAGAGAACTTCCCCGGATTCCTTGAGTCCTTCGTTCGCCACTTTGATTTCCTTGAAGGCCAATGGGAGAAAGACCGCGAACTCGTGGTCACCCAAGAAGAGGCTCTCATTGAGATCTACAAGCGTGCCCGCCCCGGCGAGCCGGCTACACCCGATTCGGCCCGTAATTACTTTACGAATGCCTTCTTCGAGCCCCGTCGCTACGACCTCTCCCGCGTTGGGCGTTACAAGCTCAATCGCAAGCTCGGCCCAGAAATCGAGAAACTCCAAGAGTTGTTCCCACAACTCAAGGGACGTCTCGATGAGCCAGAGATCGATCAGCCAGTGCTCAGCCGTTGCGAGGTCTTGGCCTCGACTACCTATCTGTTGAACTTGGCCATGGGTACTCACGGGTACCGCCTTGATGACCAGGATCACTTCGCAAACCGTCGCATCCGCAGCGTGGGCGAACTCATCCAGAATCAGGTTCGCATCGGGTTGTCACGTATGGAGCGGGTCGTGCGTGAGCGCATGACTACCCAAGACGTAGAGGCAATCACGCCGACCACCTTGATCAACATTCGTCCCGTGGTTGCTGCAATCAAAGAGTTCTTCGGAACTTCGCAATTGTCTCAGTTCATGGATCAGGTCAACCCGCTCAGTGGGCTGACGCATCGTCGTCGCCTTTCGGCTCTCGGCCCCGGTGGTCTGTCACGTGAACGTGCTGGCTTCGAGGTTCGAGATGTGCACTTCAGCCATTACGGCCGCATGTGCCCAATCGAAACCCCAGAAGGTCCAAACATCGGCCTGATCGGTGCCTTGGCAACCTTTGGTCGGGTGAATGAGTTTGGTTTCATTGAGACCCCGTACCGCAAGGTGATCAACGGCAAGGTCACTAATGAGATCATGTATCTCTCCGCCGATGAGGAAGAGGAATACGTCGTTGCTCAGGCCAACACGCCGGTTGACGACAAAGGCAACTTCCGAGCCGAGCGTGTGCTG
Organism: Actinobacteria bacterium IMCC26207; assembly: GCA_001025035.1. Taxonomy (GTDB): domain Bacteria; phylum Actinomycetota; class Acidimicrobiia; order Acidimicrobiales; family Microtrichaceae; genus IMCC26207. The sequence goes on along the minus strand of LCZK01000009.1, from coordinate 180,222 downwards.
GTTCGCCGTTCCCCGCAGGCTGCGTCACTGTCTGACCTTCGACTGCAGCTTGAGCGTGACGAGTTCCTTGGTGCTACCACCGAGATTTCGGCCGTGCCGCCAGCAGAAGTTCAGTTGATGGACGTGTCGCCACGGCAGATCGTGTCCGTGGCTGCAGCGCTCATTCCATTCTTGGAACACGATGATGCAAACCGTGCACTCATGGGTGCCAACATGCAGCGTCAGGCAGTTCCATTGCTGCGTGCAGAGGCCCCGTACATCGGTACCGGAATCGAAAGTCGAGCGGCACGAGATGCAGCCGACATGATTCTTGCCGACGAGGATGGCGTAGTCGTTGAAGTTGACGGCTCACATATCGTTGTGGACTATAAGAAGTCTGGCAAGCGCACCTACAAACTGCACAAGTTTGAGCGTTCCAACCAAGACACCTGCATCAATCAGCGTCCTCGTGTAGACGAAGGTCAAAAGCTCAAAGCTGGCGATGTTCTCGCTGAAGGTCCCTCTACCGATAACGGCGAACTCGCCCTCGGTAAGAACCTGCTCGTGGCCTTTATGCCATGGGAGGGCTACAACTTCGAAGATGCCATCATCTTGAACGAGCGAATTGTTCGTGATGATGTCCTCACCTCGATTCACATCAAGCAGCATGAGGTCGACGCAAGAGACACAAAGCTCGGCCCAGAAGAGATCACTCGGGATATTCCGAATCTCTCCGAGGAAATCCTGGCCGACCTTGACGAGCGCGGAATCATCCGTGTCGGTGCCGAGGTCAACCCAGGAGACGTACTCGTGGGCAAGGTCACACCCAAGGGAGAGACCGAACTCACCCCAGAAGAGCGTCTGCTGCGTGCGATCTTCGGCGAGAAGGCTCGTGAAGTACGAGACACCTCACTCAAGGTTCCTCACGGCGAGGTCGGCAAGGTCATTGACGTCAAGGTATTCAGCCGAGACGACAGCCATGAACTTCCGCCTGGAGTGAATCAACTCGTCCGTATCTTCGTTGCTCAGAAGCGCAAGATCTCGGTTGGCGACAAGCTCGCTGGGCGTCACGGTAACAAGGGTGTTATCTCGGCCATCTTGCCTTCAGAGGACATGCCCTTTATGGAGGACGGTTCACCAGTAGACGTCATCTTGAACCCGCTCGGCGTGCCTTCACGTATGAACGTTGGACAGGTACTCGAGACTCACTTGGGTTGGGCTGCACGTTGGGGTTGGACTGACGGAAAGACCGAGGTTGGAGAAGACCCCATCCGCGGAACCGAAACCAAGACCCGGCCTACAACCCGCCCAGCCACGCTCGTGGCCACGCCAGTATTTGATGGCGCCAAATGGGACGAAGTCGAGCTGGCAGGTAAGCACCCGACCATTAAGAAGATCTTCGAGAACCTGCATCCAGAAGCAGCGGATGGTACTCGCCTGATTGGTTCTGATGGCAAGGTCACCCTGTATAACGGCCGCACCGGAGAGCGTTACGACAACCCAATTACAGTTGGCTACAAGTACATCTTGAAGCTGGCTCACTTGGTGGACGACAAGATCCACGCCCGGTCCACTGGCCCGTACTCAATGATTACTCAGCAGCCACTTGGCGGTAAGGCCCAGTTCGGCGGACAGCGATTCGGCGAGATGGAAGTGTGGGCACTCGAGGCCTACGGTGCCGCTTACTGCCTGCAGGAACTGCTGACCATCAAGTCCGATGACACACTCGGCCGCGTCAAGGTGTACGAGGCAATCGTCAAGGGGGAGAACATCCCCGAGCCCGGCATTCCAGAGAGCTTCAAAGTGCTCATCAAGGAAATGCAGGCACTGTGTCTAAACGTCGAAGTGCTTTCGCAGAATGGTGAAGAGATCAAGATGCGTGAACTCGACGAAGACTTCTTTAGAGCCGCCGAAGAGCTTGGCATTGATTTGTCTCGCCCAGAACGTGGTACCGACGAGGATGACGCCCGCCGCCAGGCCGGGCGCTGAGAGAGGCTGAAATCATGATTGACGTCAATCTCTTCGACCAGCTCCGTATTGGTTTGGCTACGGCCGACGCAATCCGCACCTGGTCCAATGGTGAAGTAAAAAAGCCAGAGACCATCAATTACCGCACGCTCAAGCCAGAGAAGGACGGACTCTTCTGCGAGAAGATCTTCGGCCCTCAAAAGGACTGGGAATGCTACTGCGGTAAGTACAAGCGTGTTCGTTTCCGCGGCATCATCTGCGAGCGTTGTGGCGTTGAAGTCACCCGTTCCAAGGTTCGTCGCGAGCGGATGGGTCACGTAGAACTTGCAGCTCCTGCTGTGCACATCTGGTATCTGCGCGGTACTCGTTCTTGGCTTGCCTACTTGCTGTCCGGCACCGAGGCTCGTGAAGAGCTCAAGGCAAAACAACTCGAGAAGGTCATCTACTTTGCGGCCGACTTGGTCACCTGGGTAGATGTGGACAAGCGCCACGAGGATCTTCCCAGCCTGGAAGCCGACCTGATCGGCGAGCGCGAGGCCATTGATAAGGACCGTGAGCTCAAGCTCGCCAAGCGACTCGAAGAACTAGAAGCCGAGCTCGAAAAGCTCGAGGCAGATGGTGCAAAAGAGTCCGATCTGACTGCTCGCCGCAAGGCCGCAGACAAAGACCTTGCAGCAATCCGCGAAGACTTTGATGGCGAACTCGAGCTCGTGAATCGCGTGTGGGATGAGTTCAAAGACCTGTACCCACGCAAGATCCTTGAAGACGAAATGCTCTGGCGTGAACTCGAAGATCGCTACGGCGAGTACTTCGAGGGTGGCATGGGCGCTGCAGCGATCAAGCAACTGATCGACCGCATCGATCTTGACGAAGAAGAGATCAAGCTGCGAGCAGCCATCGACCCCGAAGAGGGTGTCAAGCCTCTGTCAGCTCAGCGCAAGCAGAAGGCAATCAAGCGACTCAAGATTGTTGCCGCTTTCAACCGTCGTGACCCCGATTCGGGCCACCGGGTCAATGATCCTCGGGCCATGATCCTTGATGTCGTTCCGGTGATTCCGCCGGACTTGCGCCCCATGGTTCAACTCGATGGTGGACGCTTTGCCACCTCGGACTTGAACGACCTATATCGCCGGGTGATCAACCGTAATAACCGCCTGAAGCGACTACTTGACCTTGGCGCACCCGAGATCATCGTCAACAACGAAAAGCGAATGCTGCAAGAGGCAGTTGACGCACTCTTTGACAATGGTCGTCGTGGACGCCCCGTCACTGGACCAGGTAATCGTCCTCTGAAGTCGCTCTCTGACATGCTCAAGGGCAAGCAAGGTCGATTCCGCCAGAACCTGCTCGGCAAGCGAGTGGACTACTCAGGCCGTTCCGTGATTGTGGTCGGACCCAAGCTGCTTCTGCATCAGTGTGGTCTGCCCAAACTCATGGCACTTGAGTTGTTCAAGCCCTTCGTGATGAAGGCCCTTGTCGACAAAGAACTGGCCCAGAACATCAAGTCAGCCAAGCGCATGGTCGAGCGTCGCAAGCCACAGGTCTGGGACGTGCTCGAGGATGTCATCAAGGAACACCCTGTTCTACTGAACCGTGCTCCTACGCTGCACCGTCTTGGTATCCAGGCCTTCGAGCCAGTCCTCGTTGAGGGCAAGGCAATTCAGATCCACCCACTTGTATGTACAGCCTTCAACGCCGACTTCGATGGCGATCAGATGGCAGTTCATCTTCCTCTGTCTGAAGAGGCACAGGCGGAAGCCCGAGTCCTGATGCTGAGCGCAAATAACATGCTCAGCCCAGCAAACGGCAAGCCGCTCGTGACGCCTACACAGGACATGATCATCGGTGCGTTCTACCTGACCGAGAATGCGCCCGGCGAGCAGGGCGAGGGACGTGTGTTCCGACGTATGGATCAGATTGAGCGTGCCCTCGAGGCCGGCGAAATCGGCCTGCACGCCATGATTGAGTACCGCGGCGGTAAGACTGATGGACATCAGTACCTCGAACTCATCGAGACTCCTGCGAATGGTAAAGCTGCCGTCTACAAGAAGACGACTGCTGGTCGTCTGCTCTTCAACCGGGCACTTCCTCTGGGATATGAGTATTTCGACTCGCCAGTGCGCAAGAAAGAGATGGGCGCAATCGTCGATCGTCTTGCAATCGAATTCCCCAAGGCAGTGGCTGCAACTTCGCTGGATCAAATCAAGTCCCTGTGCTTCAACTACGGCATGCGTTCTGGCCTGACCATCTCAATCAACGACGTGTCAACTCCGTCGAACAAGTACCAGATCCTTGATGGCTACGAGACCGAGGCTGACAAGGTGGAGAAGCAGTTCCGTAAGGGAATCATCACCGATGGTGAGCGCAAGCAGAAAGAAATCGAGATCTGGACCACAGCCACCACCGAGGTGACTGCGGCAATGCAGGCAGAACTGACGGCAACCAAGTTCAATCCCATCGACATGATGGTGGGCTCGGGCGCTCGAGGAAACATGATGCAGGTCCGTCAGATTGCGGGCATGCGAGGCCTTGTGGCGAACCCACGTGGCGACATGATCCCTCGACCGATCAAGTCAAACTTCCGCGAGGGTCTGTCGGTCCTTGAGTACTTCATTGCTACTCCAGGTGCACGAAAGGGCCTTGTTGATACGGCGCTGCGAACAGCGGACTCGGGCTATCTGACCCGCCGCCTCGTGGACGTCTCTCAGGAGTTGATCATTAACGATCGCAACCCTCTTGATGAGTCCGGGCCAGTTCGAAGCACCATCATCGACGACGTCCGTCCCGATGAGGCCGGCAAGCGCTTCTATCTAGAGACTCGCCTGTACAGCCGTACTTTGGCCGAGGATGTCAAACTGAGCAAAGCAGATGATCTGCTCGGTACTGTCATTCCCAAGGGAACCGAGATCGGTGATTACGAGATGGGAGTCATGCGCGATGACCCCGGGTTCACCGAGGTGCGAGTGCTGTCGCCGCTCACGGACGATAGCGAGCGCGGAATCTCTGCCGCTAGCTACGGCACGTCCTTGGCTACTGGCAAAACCATCGAACCCGGTGAAGCCGTCGGCGTTATTGCTGCACAGTCCATTGGAGAGCCCGGAACACAGCTCACCATGCGTACCTTCCACACCGGTGGTGTGGCAGGAGCAAGCGGCGATATCACTGGTGGTCTTCCACGAGTGGTCGAGCTCTTTGAAGCTCGTAGCCCCAAGAACAAGGCCGTGCTTGCACGCACCTCTGGAACTGTCCGCATCGAAGAAGAAGACGGCAAGGTTCACACTGTGACCGTCATCGGCGATGATGGTGATGAGGATGTCTATTCCATTGAGCGCGAACGTAAGCTCCAGGTCAAAGACGGAGACGAACTCAACGCTGGTGATCCCATTGTTGAAGGACCACGAGATCCCAAGGAATTGCTCGAGATCAAGGGCGTTCGCTCTGTGCAGCAGTACCTCGTAGCAGAGGTGCAGCGGGTCTACCGCGATCAGGGTGTATCGATTCACGATAAGCACATTGAGCTCATCGTGCGTCAGATGACTCGTCGTGTCGCTGTTCAAGAGCCAGGTGAGTCAGATTTCTTGCCGGGCGAGCGTGTAGATCAGCGTGTGTTTGCCGATGTCAATAAGCGCCTCGTGCAAGAAAGCAAGAAGCCAGCCGAGGGACGACCCGAATTGATGGGTATTACCAAGGCATCCTTGGCAACAGATTCTTGGCTTTCTGCGGCGAGCTTCCAAGAGACCACCCGTGTGCTCACCGAAGCAGCAATCGAGAGCAAGTCCGACGGCCTGATTGGTCTGAAGGAAAACATCATCATTGGCAAGTTGATCCCTGCTGGAACTGGCATGCATCGCTATCAAGAGATCGAGCCGTTTGCACCTGGCTATCAGCCGCTTGAGTTCTACTCCTCTGACGAAGAGGATTCATCCTCGGATTTCTCTGGTGCGGAGTTCTTGGCAACGTTGCCGGGAACGACCATCGAGGCCCCCGAGGTAGTGGTGGCTGTCGTTGAAGAGAACGACTCCGATGCCAAGATCATCGAATTCCCCGGTGCTGAAGAGGCTTCGGAGGGCTAGTCGATCCGGTAGTCTGGTAGCCGGTTTCGACCTGTTTCCACAAGAGTTTCTGCAACGGGCGGGCCAACTGGCCGGCCCGTTTGCAGTTTTTGTATGCATCTGTGTTTGCAGGTGCTAGCACTCGGGTCGTAGAGTGTCGGTTCGGCCGTTGGCTGCGTTCATTCGCGCCGTACGAACACGGGTCAGACGGATTTCCGTGACTCGGCCTGCCCTCATCCGTCGTTGAAAGAAGTACAGAGGTTTTACCGTGCCCACGATTGAGCAGTTGGTCCGCAAGGGCCGTCAGAGCAAGCGACGCAAAGAGTCGACGCCGGCACTGAAAGGCGCGCCACAGCGCCGTGGCACATGCACCCGCGTGTTCACCACGACCCCAAAGAAGCCCAATTCGGCACTGCGCAAGGTTGCCCGTGTGCGCCTGTCGAGCGGTATCGAGGTCACGGCCTATATCCCTGGTGAAGATCACAATCTGCAGGAGCACAGCATTGTGCTTGTTCGCGGTGGTCGTGTAAAAGACCTTCCAGGTGTTCGTTACAAAATCATCCGTGGCACGCTCGATACCTCGGGTGTGCGTGGTCGTAAGCAGGCTCGTTCCCGCTACGGCGCCAAGAAGGAGTCCTGATATGCCCCGTAAGGGTCCAGCCCCACGACGCGAACTTTTGCCTGATCCGGTCTACCGGTCGGTACTCGTCACGCAGGTAGTCAACAAGATCATGCAGCGCGGCAAGCGCTCCACAGCTGAGAAAATCGTCTATGACGCTTTGACCTTGGTAGAAGAAAAGACTGGCGACGAGCCAATCGCGACGCTCAAGCGAGCCGTAGATAATTGCAAGCCGCAACTCGAGGTTCGTAGCCGTCGTGTTGGTGGCGCCACGTATCAGGTGCCAGTAGAGGTTCGGCCTCGCCGCTCAAACACCCTGGCCATTCGCTGGCTCGTGGGTTACTCACGTCAGCGACGTGAGCGCACCATGGCCGAGCGTCTTGCAAATGAATTGATGGATGCAAGCAACGGTGTTGGAGCCTCCATGAAGCGCAAAGAAGACCTGCACAAGATGGCAGAGTCCAATAAGGCCTTCGCCCATTACCGCTGGTAACGCTCCGTTATTGCCGGTACTGCTCCACTAGTGCCGGCCCTGCTCCACTGTTGCCGGTAGCGCTCCACCGTTCCTTGTCTGCTAATCAGACGAGGAACAACCAAAGTTGTTGAAGATAAATCAGTCCGAATGTCCGTCCGACCTAGAACACCGCGAGATGAATGATGGCTCAGTTTCCACTCGACCGAACACGCAATATCGGCATCATGGCTCACATCGATGCTGGAAAAACAACGACCACTGAGCGGATCCTGTTTTATACAGGCAAGACGTACAAAATCGGTGAGGTTCATGAGGGCGCTGCCACCATGGACTGGATGGAACAAGAGCAAGAGCGTGGTATCACGATCACGTCCGCTGCTACTACTGCTTTTTGGACAGACACGCTCAACAAGATTGAGCACAGAATCCAGATCATCGATACTCCCGGCCACGTCGACTTCACGGTAGAGGTTGAGCGTTCGCTTCGAGTACTTGATGGCGCAGTTGCGGTGTTCGACGGTGTAGCCGGCGTAGAGCCACAAACAGAGACCGTGTGGCGGCAGGCTGACAACTACAAAGTTCCTCGCATGTGTTTCATCAACAAGATGGACCGCACCGGGGCGGATTTTTATGCTTCCTTGGCCTCGATCAAGGACCGCCTCCAAGCAAACGTGGCAGTGATTCAGTTGCCGATCGGCGCCGAGGGCGATTACCGAGGCATCGTCGATCTCATCACCATGAAGGCATGGGTGTGGGATGGCGAGGAGCTTGGGGCTAGCTGGGAAGTTGTAGACATCCCAGAAGACCTGCAAGAACTCTCTGAGGAATATCGCGATGCGCTCATGGACGTGCTCGGAGAGACCTCCGATACGATCATGGAGAAGTACCTCAACGAGCAAGAGATCTCTCCTGAAGAGATCCGTGCAGCACTGCGTGACGCAACCATTCATCATGGTGTCGTCCCCGTGCTGAACGGCACTGCATTCAAGAACAAGGGTGTTCAGCCACTGCTTGACGCAGTGTGCTGGTACATGCCCTCGCCCGCAGAGTTGCCACCAGTAGTTGGCATCAACAAAAAGGGTGAAGAGGTTGAGCGCAAGCCCTCCTCTGATGAGCCCTTCTCGGCGCTGGCATTCAAGATCATGACGGCGCCTCACGTTGGCAAGCTCACGTACTTCCGTGTGTACTCCGGCAAGCTGGACAAGGGCGGCACCGTCTACAACAGCCGCTCAGGCAACAAGGAACGCATTGGGCGAGTGCTCGAAATGCATGCCAATGAGCAGATCGAACAAGATGCGGTCTACGCCGGAGACATCGTCGCCGGAATCGGCCTGAAAGACACACGTACCGGTGACACGCTGAGTGACCCGAACGACGTGGTGGTACTCGAATCCCTTGAGTTCCCCGACCCCGTTATCCAGGTTGCTGTAGAGCCCAAGACCAAGGCTGATCAGGACAAAATGTCCAAGGCTTTGTATTCGCTCTCTGAAGAAGACCCCACCTTCCGGGTGCAGACCGATGAGGAAACTGGTCAGACCCTGATTTCGGGCATGGGCGAGTTGCACCTTGAGGTCCTCGTTGACCGCATGATGCGAGAGTTCAGAGTAGAAGCAACAGTGGGTAAGCCCCAGGTTGCCTACCGTGAAACCATTACCAAGGTCATTGACAGCCACACCTACCTGCACAAGAAGCAGACTGGTGGAACAGGTCAGTACGCCAAGATCATCATTGCTATCGAGCCCTCCGGCCCCGGCGGTGGTTACGAGTTTGCAGACGAAATTTCTGGTGGTCGAATTCCCAAGGAATACATCCCTTCAGTCGGTCACGGTGTTTCCGATGCAATGACTACGGGTACGCTCGCCGGTTTCCCCATGGTGGACATCAAGGTCCGGCTGCTTGATGGCGACTACCACGACGTTGACTCTTCGGAAATGGCTTTCAAGATTGCTGGCACGATGGGCTTCAAAGAAGCCGTTCGTAAAGCCACACCAGTGCTACTCGAACCCATCATGGCCGTAGAGGTCGTGACCCCAGAGGAGTACATGGGCGATGTCATCGGCGACCTAAATTCACGTCGCGGTAAAGTCGGCAAGATGGAGCAGCGCGGAAACCTGCAGGTGGTCTCCGCCGAGGTTCCGCTCGCCGAGATGTTCGGGTACTCAACGGACCTGCGCTCAAAGACGCAAGGTCGTGCGAACTACACGATGCAGTTCCATAGCTATCAGCAAACACCTCGAAACGTTCAAGAAGAGATCGTGGCGCGAGTAACCGGTCAATGATCTAGTAACCTCCGGCAGGCACTATCCTCTAGTGCTTGGTCGGATCAATAAACCGCAGTGGCTCAAAAGTCGCTCGGTGACGCGACCAAGCCAGAGATGGCAGCGACTCATTGAGTTGCAAGGTCACCTAATTAACCACCAACTCATGTAAAAGAAGTCACGAAAGGCAAGCCACACATGGCCAAGGAGAAGTTCGAGCGCACGAAGCCACACGTCAACGTGGGAACGATGGGACACATCGACCACGGAAAGACAACGCTGACGGCCGCAATCACAAAGACACTCGCTGACCGCGTTCCCGGCAACTCGGCCACTGACTTCCAAGATATCGATAAGGCTCCAGAAGAGCGCGAGCGCGGTATCACCATCAACGTGTCACACGTGGAGTACGAGACGGACCTTCGTCACTACGCCCACGTCGACATGCCTGGTCACGCTGACTACATCAAGAACATGATCACGGGTGCTGCCCAGGTTGATGGCGCAATTCTTGTGGTCTCCGCAGCCGACGGCCCCATGCCTCAGACTCGTGAGCACGTCGTGCTTGCTCGTCAGGTTGGCGTGCCGGCAATTGTCGTTGCACTCAACAAGGTCGACATGGTCGATGACGAGGAACTCATTGAGCTCGTCGAGATGGAAGTTCGCGAACTGCTCGACGTGTACGAGTACCCAGGCGACGACACACCCGTCATCCGGGTATCGGCACTCAAAGCCCTCGAGGGTGATGAAGCAGCGATGGACGCCGTCATGGAACTCATGGAGGCTGTCGACACCTTCATCCCAGAGCCTGAGCGTGAGCTTGATAAGCCATTCCTGATGCCAATCGAGGACGTGTTCTCGATTACTGGCCGTGGCACCGTGGTGACCGGCAAGGTTGAGCAGGGGATCGTTCACACTGGCGACGACCTCGAGATCGTCGGTCTCAAGGCGACCCAAAAGACCACCTGTACTGGTGTTGAGATGTTCCGCAAGCTGCTCGATGAGGGTCAAGCTGGCGACAACATCGGAGCGTTGCTTCGTGGCATCGACAAAGAAGAGGTGCAGCGCGGTCAAGTGCTCGCCAAGCCTGGGTCGATTACCCCCCACACTGATTTCGAGGCTCAGGTATACGTCCTGACCAAGGAAGAAGGCGGCCGTCACAAGCCCTTCCAGTCCAACTACCGTCCGCAGTTCTACTTCCGGACCACTGACGTGACAGGAACCATCACCCTTCCAGCGGACACACAAATCTGCATGCCCGGCGACAACACGCCCGTCACAGTCGAGCTGATTGCTCCTATCGCCATGGATGACGGCTTGAAGTTCGCTATCCGTGAGGGTGGTCGTACTGTGGGCGCTGGTCGCGTCACAAAGATCCTGAAGTAATTACATCAGTTCCTTGGTTGTTGTTGCTCTGTAACAACAGCTAAGAAAATGACTCGAAGTGCAAGGTGGGGCGCCCAATCGGGTGCCCTTTCTTGTTCGTCTGGCGTTGAGGGCAACCCTCCCGCTACAGTTGCGCCGCTCGGCAAACCGAGTCGTTCCTTGACAGTCGATGACATCCGACCCCAGACGGGTCATGTAGAAGCGAGTTTCAGTGGCAGTAGAACAGAAGATCCGAATCCGCCTGAAGGCATACGACCATGAGGTCATCGATCAGTCGACACAAAAAATTGTTGAGACTGTGACTCGTACCGGAGCAAAGATTCGTGGACCAGTGCCACTCCCTACAGAGAAGCACCGCTTTACTGTGATCCGCTCGCCCCACAAGGACAAGGATTCACGTGAGCACTTCGAGATGCGCATTCACAAGCGCCTCATCGACATTATTGAGCCCAGCCCCAAAACGGTGGACTCGCTTCAGCGCTTAGATCTTCCTGCTGGAGTAGATATCGAGATCAAGATTCAAGACGCATAACCTGTTCTGAACTACAGGAGTCCCGTGCTGCAGAGTCGCAACATTGGATTTGGATCCAGCACTGGTCACTGCTAAGTTCAACCAGTCGTCATGAGCAGTCATCTGCTTATGTGATTCAATCCCCGGCAAGTCTCACAGCAAGGTGCGTACTCCGCACTGGTCTTAGGGCGAAATGGGGCCCGCATCAATCGACGTCCGAGTAGGCCTAAAGAGAAGCAATTCTTGATAGGAACCGCACGGCACAACCGAAACGTCGCTCCGCCAGGGTTTCCTGTGCGGAGCGCCCGCGTGAGCGGCATCTTTCCGGAAAGGTTCTTGAGCCTCAAAGGGAAGTAGCCGATCGACCACGCCAAAGGACGAAGCCACCATGGCGAAGAAAGCAATCGTAGGAGAGAAGCTGGGCATGACCCAGATCTGGGACGCCGACAATAACGTCGTGCCCGTCACCGTGCTGCGCGTAACGCCAGCCCGTGTGGTGCAACTGCGCACCCAAGAACGTGACGGATACAGCGCCTTGCAGGTGACTTATGGGCATCGTGATGCTCGCAAGCTCACCAAGCCCAAGGCCGGGCAGTTCGCAGCGGCTGGAGTCGAGCCAGGAGTCAGGCTTGTTGAACTCCGCATCGATGACACCTCTGAGTACCAAGTTGGCCAAGAGCTCAGTGCCGAGTTGTTCGAGGCTGGTGAATTGATCGATGTCACTGCTACGAGCAAGGGCAAGGGATTCGCCGGCGTCATGAAGCGCCACGGATTCAAGGGTATGCCCGCATCCCACGGTGCTCACCGAGTTCACCGCAAGCCAGGTGCTATTGGGCAGTGTGCAACACCAGCACGCGTGTTCAAGGGTGTCCGTATGGCTGGGCGCATGGGAACCGACAAGGTAACCACACTCAACCTCGAGGTCGTTCGTGCAGACAACGAACAACAGGTTGTGTTGGTCCGAGGCTCCGTTCCCGGCCCACGTGGCGGTCTTGTACTCATTCGTAATGCGGTCAAGGGCCGAGCCACTGCCAAGGGAGGTGCTTCCTGATGCCTACCGTGACACTGCGGTCTCGCACCGGCAAAGACGAGGGCAAAGTTGCTCTCGAAGATGAGATTTTTGGAATTGAACCCAACGTTGCAGTGATGCATCAGGTGGTCACAGCTCAGCTTGCTGCGAAGCGTTCAGGAACTCAGTCCACAAAGACCCGAGCAGAGGTGTCTGGTGGCGGTGCCAAGCCGTTCAAGCAAAAGGGAACTGGCCGTGCGCGTGCCGGATCTATTCGCGCTCCACAATGGCGCGGTGGCGGTGTGGCTCTCGGGCCAAAGCCCCGCAAGTACGACCAGAAGACCCCGAAGAAGATGAAGCGACTTGCTCTTCGTTCCGCACTGTCAGACCGTGCCGCTGAAGACAAAGTTGTCGTGGTTTCCGGGTGGGATTTTGAGGCACCAAAGACCAAAGATGCCCAAGCCGCACTTCTGTCGCTAGGCGTGATTGGTCGCTCCTTGCTCGTGATTGATGCAACCGACAAGGTTGCACATCAGAGCTTCCGCAATCTTCCCGGTGTACACATCGTTACCCCTGGAGAACTCAATACCTACGACGTGTTGGTCAGCGATTACGTGGTCTTTACTAGTGCCACCCTGCCAATCAGCGCGGCTCCAAGTAACGAAGCCAGCGCTGCATCCTCCACTTCCAGCAACGAGGACTCAGAATGAAAGATCCACGAGACGTCATCCTGCGCCCAGTGGTCAGCGAGAAGTCCTACGGGCTGCTCGACACTGGTGTGTATACCTTCGAGGTAGCAACTCAAGCCTCGAAGCCAGAAATTCGTGACGCTGTGCAGGCAATTTGGCCCGGAGTCAAGGTCAAGAATGTCAACACCCTGAACCGTAAGGGCAAGCGCAAGCGCAATCGCAAGAGCCCTACCATGGGAAGTCGCCCGGACATCAAGAGGGCGATCATCACCCTCGATCCCAGCGGCGCTCAAATCGATCTGTTCGAGGTGAAGTGAGATGGGTGTACGCAAGCGTAAGCCAACAAGCCCTGGTCGCCGGTTTCAGACAGTTTCAGACTTTGCTGAACTGACCACGGATCGGCCAGAAAAGTCGTTGCTGCTCAAGAAGTCTCGTACTGGTGGGCGTAACAACCACGGCCGCAAGACTTCACGTCACCGCGGTGGTGGCCACAAGCAGCAATACCGAGTCATTGACTTCAAGCGCAAGAAGGACGGAATTCCGGCCAAGGTTGCGACCATTGAATATGACCCCAATCGCACCTGCCGAATCGCACTGCTGCACTATGCAGACGGAGAGAAGCGCTACATCCTCGCTCCCAAGGACCTCACCGTTGGTGATCGTGTTCAGTCTGGTCAGGGCTCAGAGATTCGGGTCGGCAATGCGCTTCCCCTTCGCTATATCCCAGTTGGAACTGTGGTTCACAACGTTGAACTCCAAGCTGGAGCCGGCGGCAAGATGGCCCGCTCCGCAGGTGCGAGCGTTCAGCTCGTAGCTAAAGAGGGCGATTTCGCCACGCTGCGACTGCCATCTACTGAAATGCGTCGGGTTCCAATCGACTGCCGTGCAACGGTGGGCGAGGTTGGTAACTCCGAGCATGACTTGATCAAGATCGGTAAGGCCGGTCGTAACCGCTGGAAGGGCGTTCGTCCTCAAACCCGCGGTGTTGCCATGAACCCCGTCGACCATCCACACGGTGGTGGCGAGGGTAAGACATCCGGCGGACGCCATCCGGTGTCGCCGTGGGGCAAGCCCGAGGGCCGCACCCGAGACAAGAATAAGCCGTCACAGAAGCTGATCGTCCGACGTCGCCGCACCCGCGGCTCACGCCGGTGATCTGAGCGAGGAAAACGATGCCACGCAGCCTAAAGAAGGGCCCTTTCGTGGACGACCACCTGCTCAAAAAGGTGGACGCCCTCAACGAAACGGGTCAAAAAACCGTCATCAAGACCTGGTCACGCAGGTCAACAATTATTCCCGACATGGTTGGGCACACCATTGCTGTACACGATGGGCGCAAACACGTCCCCGTGTACATCACCGAATCCATGGTGGGCCACAAGCTCGGCGAATTTGCGCCTACTCGAACCTTCAAGTTCCACGCAGGTCAAGAGAAGTCAGCGAAGGGCCGTCGATAATGGCCAGCATTCAGTTTGATGAGCGCAAGACCAATGAGCGCCCAGGTGTGCGTGCAGTGCATCGCAGTGCCGGGTTCTCTGCCTACAAGGCGCGTGAGGTTCTTGACCTCATCCGCAACAAGTCAGTAGCAGAAGCACGAACCATTCTTCAGTTCTGCGAGCGCTCGGCGGCAGATGAAGTCGCAAAGGTTCTCGATTCGGCTGTGGCGAACGCAGCAAACAATAACGACATTCCCCCAGATGAGCTTTTTGTCTCTGCTTGCTATGCAGATGAGGGCTCAACCATGAAGCGCTGGCGCCCACGAGCTCGTGGTCGTGCAACCAGGATTCGCAAGAGGACCTGTCACATTACGGTGATCGTTGGCCGGTATACACAGACCGAGCTGGATCGCCGCAATGCACGTCTCGCCGCCAAGGGCCAAACTGCATCAAGCCCCTCGGCTGACCGTGCACGTCGGGTTTCTCGCAGTCGCTCCGGAGAGCCAAAAGCTACAGAGTCAGTAGGCGAGGCAGCAGCAGCAGTTGATGAGTCAGCAGTTGATGAGACAGCAGTTGATGAGACAGCAGTTGATGATGCTGTAACCACCGATCCTGCAGAGGTTGTCGACGAGGCTGCTGAGACTGCAGTAGTCGCTGATGAGGCTGCTGAAGCTGGCGAGACTGAAGAAGTTCCTGATGAGGCTGTTGAAGCTGAAGATGTTGCGCAGGACGCAGCCTCTGATGATGACTCTGCCGCTGAGTCCGACAAGAAGGAAGACTGATGGGTCAGAAAGTCAATCCCTATGGCTTCCGTCTCGGTATTACTACCGACTGGAAGTCGCACTGGTTTGCCACTCGTGGTGAATACGTGGAATACCTCACCGAGGACTGGAAAGTTCGCGAGTACTTGATGGAAAAGTTGCCCAGCGCAGCTATCAGTCGGGTAGAGATTGAGCGCACCCTCGACCGCTTGCGGATCGACGTTCACACTGCACGTCCTGGAATCGTCATCGGACGACGTGGTGCTCAGGCAGATGAGCTTCGTACTGACCTGACCAAAATGACTGGCAATCCAAAGGTCCAGCTCAATATCCAAGAGATTAAGCAGCCAGAACTTGATGCTGCTCTGATTGCTCAGGGTGTTGCCGATCAGCTGACCAACCGTGTGGCCTTCCGACGTGCCATGAAGCGCGCTGTGCAGAATGCCCAAAAAGCCGGAGCACTTGGTATTCGTGTTCAGTGCTCGGGCCGTCTTGGTGGCTCGGAGATGGCTCGTACCGAGTGGTACCGAGAAGGTCGAGTTCCACTCCACACCCTTCGCGCCGATATTGACTACGGCTTCCGTGAAGCCAAGACCACCTACGGTCGCATTGGCGTCAAGGTCTGGATTTACAAGGGTGACATCTTGCCCTACAAGCACACTGAAGAGCAGAAGATTGCCAAAGAGGCAGCTCTCGCAACTGGCGAACTGACCGACATGACGCCTCGGGTGGTCTCAAATCGCCCGGTAACCGTCCCTCGTCCAGCCACAGTGAGCGAAGACACAGCTACTGATGCAGATGCTGATGTTGAAGAAGAGATCAAGCCACTGATTGGTGAGGCTGATCCAGAGTTCGAGCGACTCCTCGCCGAAGAGGAAGAGATTGAGCGTTCGACAAAGTCTAAAGATGACACCTCTCCGCAGCATTTCCGCCAAGGGGACGGTGACTGATCATGTTGATGCCAAGGAAAGTCAAACACCGTAAGACTCATCGCGGTCGCACTAAGGGCACCGCGAAGGGTGGCACCGAGGTCAACTTCGGACAGTACGGTATCCAGGCTCTTGAGCCAGGTTGGATTACTGCTCGTCAGATTGAGGCAGCACGTATTGCCATGACCCGCCATATCAAGCGTGGCGGCAAGGTCTGGATCAACGTGTTCCCAGATAAGCCCGTCACTCAGAAACCCGCCGAAACCCGTATGGGTTCTGGCAAGGGCAACCCAGAGCTTTGGGTCGCAGTCGTTCGTCCAGGGCGAGTGCTCTTTGAGCTCTCCTACCCAGACGATGAAATTGCTCGTGGTGCGCTCAATCGTGCAATCCAGAAGCTTCCGATCAAGGCCCGCATCATCACTCGCGAGGAGACCTTCTGATGGCGAAGACCACTAGTACTGCACGCGATCTAGGTGATGTTGAACTCATCGAGCGGATCGCAGAAGAAAAGGACCGCTTGTTCAAGCTTCGGTTCCAACTTGCAACAGGTCAGCTTGAGAACTTTGCTCGCATGACTCAGACCAAACGAGACATCGCCCGACTCTTCACCGAGTTACGGGCCCGTGAAATCGCAGCTGCAGAAGCCGCTGCTGGAGGTGAGGCGTGATGAGCGATACAGCTTCAACAACGCCGGAGCGCAGCGCCCGCAAGGTTCGTGAAGGCATTGTTACCTCCGACAAAATGGACCGTACTGCAGTGGTCACCGTGACCGAACGTGTACGCCATATTCGTTATAACAAGACGGTGCAGCGGGCCAAAAAGCTGTACGTGCATGACGAAGAGAACGATCTACACATCGGTGATCGGGTTCGCATTGCAGAGACCCGGCCACTGTCCAAGACCAAGCGCTGGCGCATCGTTGAAGTGCTGGAGCGTGCAAGATGATTCAGCAGGAGACCCGACTTCGGGTTGCAGACAACTCTGGTGCTCGTGAAATCTTGGTGATCAAGGTTCTCGGCGGGTCCAAGCGACGTTATGCAGGAATCGGAGACGTGGTTGTTGCCACTGTCAAAGATGCGCTTCCTGGTGCCGCAGTCAAGAAGGGCGAAGTCGTCAAGTGCGTCATTGTTCGCACAAAGAAGGAACGACGTCGCTCCGACGGCAGCTACATCCGCTTTGACGAGAACGCAGCAGTTCTGATCAATGATCAGAAGCAGCCACGTGGAACACGCATCTTTGGCCCTGTCGGCCGTGAACTGCGTGACAAGAAGTTTATGCGCATTGTCTCGCTTGCTCCGGAGGTGATCTGAGATGAAGATCCGTAAAGGTGACCATGTTCGGGTGCTGACTGGAAAGTACCGTGGCAAAGAGGGCGAAGTTCTCTCTGTGGATCCCAAGAAGAAGCAGGTGACAGTCGAAGGCGTGCACATCGCCAAGCGTCACCAGAAGCCAACTCGGGCACTGCAGCAGGGCGGCATTATCGACAAGATCATGCCTATCGACGCTTCCAACGTGGCTCTGCTCGATTCTGACGGTAAGCCAACACGTGTTGGATATCGCGTAGATGCGGACGGAACCAAAGTTCGAGTTGCTCGAGCTAACGGAGGAGAACTGTGAGTACTAGTACCGCCATCGTTCCTCGCCTCAAGGTGAAGTACAACGAAGAAATCCGGGACAACCTCAAGACCACGCTCGAACTGAGCAATGTCATGGAGGTACCCCGGTTTGAAAAGATCGTGGTCAACGTCGGTGCAGGTGCTGCAGTCGACAATAAAGGCCTGCTAGAAAAAATCGTGACCGACATCACGGCGATTACCGGCCAGAAGCCAGTGATCACCAAGGCGAAGAAGTCCATTGCGGGTTTCAAGCTTCGTGAAGGAAACGCGATTGGCGTGAAGGTCACTCTTCGCGGCGATCAGATGTGGGAGTTCTTTGATCGCCTGGTCACCTTGGCGATTCCCCGTATCCGCGACTTTCGTGGATTGCCCTCGAAGAGCTTCGACGGCCGGGGGAACTATACGTTCGGAGTTACCGAGCAATTGATCTTCCCCGAGATTGATTACGACAAGGTCGATGCCTCACGTGGCATGGACATCACCATTGTGACAACCGCGAGAACAGACGCCGAGGGCAAAGCACTTCTTGATGCTTTCGGCTTCCCATTCCGTCGGGAAGGAATCTGAGATGGCTACCGAGGCACTGAAGCAGAAGCAGCAGCGCAAGCCCAAATTCAAAGTGCGCGGTTACACCCGTTGTCGCCGTTGTGGGCGTCCGCGCTCGGTATATCGCAAATATGGCTTGTGCCGTGTATGCCTGAGGCAGTTGGCTCACGCCGGCGAGATCCCAGGCGTCACCAAGGCCAGCTGGTGAGGGGAGAGAACCGACTATGACGATGACCGACCCTATTGCTGACATGTTGACCCGTCTGCGTAACGCCAATGTGGCGATGCACGACGAGGTCCTGATGCCGGCTTCAAAACAAAAAGAAGCACTCGCTGGAGTTCTTGTGAAGGAGGGCTACATCGTTGGCTTCTCCATCGGAGAAAACTCAAAGGGCCCTGGCAACGTGCTGAAGATCGATATGAAGTACTCAGAGGAACGCCGCAGGGTGATCTCTGGTATCCGTCGCATTTCCAAGCCAGGCTTGCGGGTTTACCGTAAGCACAACGAGGTCGAGCGTGTTCTCGGCGGTCTCGGAATTGCAGTCCTATCCACGAGCAAGGGTCTCATGACCGACCGCGAGGCACGTCGCCAGCGAGTCGGTGGTGAAGTGCTCTGCCACGTCTGGTAAGGATCGAACTCATGTCAAGAATCGGTAAAGCACCAATTGATGTTCCAAGCGGGGTTGATATCCAGATTTCTGGTTCAAGCCTGACTGTCAAGGGCCCCAAGGGCGAGTTGACCCGTGTGCTTGTCGAGCAGGTCTCTGTTCGTCAAGAGGGCGCAACGCTGTTGGTAGAGCGCAAAGATGATGAGCGTGAGAGTCGTGCCATGCACGGCCTCATGCGATCCCTAGTTGCCAACATGGTGATTGGCGTCACTGACGGGTTCCGAAAGGAACTTGATATCGTCGGCGTTGGTTACCGCGCTGCCGCCAAGGGCAAGGATGGCCTTGAGTTAGCTCTTGGCTTCTCGCATCCCGTCTTGGTTTCTGCCCCACAGGGAATCTCTTTCGTAGTTCCAGTCCCCACTCGCATCGAGGTTCACGGGATTGATAAGCAGTTGGTCGGTCAAGTGGCCGCCGACATCCGGGCCTGGCGTAAGCCAGAGCCATACAAGGGCAAGGGTGTTCGCTACGTCGGCGAGCACGTTCGCCGCAAGGCCGGCAAGGCCGGTAAGTGAGGCGATCATGAGCGACAAATCGAAGAAGAAGCAGGTCGGACGCAAGCGTCGTCACGCCCGTGTTCGCAAGAGCGTGGCAGGAACGGCCGAGCGTCCGCGTTTGGCTGTGTTTCGGTCAAATCGGCACGTGGTTGCGCAGTTGATCGACGATCGGTCAGGTGTCACCTTGGCTACAGCGAGCACACTCGAGACAGATCTCCGCGGTGGAGCGACCTCGAACTGTGACGCAGCAGCCAAAGTTGGAACACTTGTAGCTGAGCGGGCACAAGCCGCCGGAGTCAATGTGGTGGTCTTTGATCGTGGTGGCTTCCGTTACCAAGGTCGAGTGGCCGCACTCGCAGATGCTGCACGCGCAGCAGGACTGGAATTCTGATGGCACTGAACAAAGACAATTCGGACATGCAACTGCGTGAGTCCCGCGTCATCAACATCAACCGTGTGGCCAAGGTCGTAAAGGGTGGACGCAGGTTCTCCTTTACTGCGCTCGTCGTTATCGGCGACGGCAACGGTCGTGTTGGTCTGGGCTACGGCAAGGCCAAAGAGGTGCCACTGGCGATTCAGAAGGGCACCGAAGAGGCTCGCAAGAACCTGTTCACCGTGCCATTGGCTAGCGGAACCATCATTCACCCAGTAATCGGGATCATGGGAGCGGGTCGCGTCATGCTGAAGCCAGCCTCCCCAGGTACCGGAGTTATCGCTGGTGGCGCAGCTCGAGCCATCTTGGAAGAGGCTGGAATTCACGACGTGCTCTGCAAGTCGCTCGGATCTTCCAATTACATCAACGTGGCCCGTGCAACAGTCGCAGGGCTTCAGTCGCTGCGCCGACCCGACGAGATTGCTGCCCTTCGTGGACTAGATCCCGAAGATTGCATTCCCAAGGGCTTGCTGCGCGCCTACCAAGAGTCTGAGCGTGGGCCCGCACCAGCACCGTTCGAGGTTGCATGATGGCTCAACTCAAGGTCACTCAAACGGGATCTTCGATCGGCACCAAGCCAAAGCAGCGCGGTACGTTGCGTGCGCTCGGTTTGGGTCGAATTGGAAAGTCCCGTGTCCATACAGATAGCCCTGATGTTCGTGGCCAGATCCAAAAGGTCCCGCATCTTGTCAGCGTTGAGACTCTCTCCGAAGAGGAAGCCAACTGAACATGAAGATTCACGATCTGAAGCCCCCAGAGGGCGCACACAAGTCGCGTAAGCGTGTTGGTCGAGGTATTGGTGGCAAGGGCGGCAAGACTGCCGGCCGCGGTACCAAGGGCCAAAAGGCACGTAGCAAGATTCGCGTCGGGTTCGAAGGCGGGCAATTGCCGCTGGCAATTCGCACGCCCAAGCTGCGAGGTTTCAACAACCCGTTCCGGGTTGAATACCAGGCAATCAATCTGGACACGATTCAGGAGTCAGGTCTTGATGAGATCTCTCCCGAGACTCTGTTTGCGCAGGGTTTGGTCTCAAAGGGTGCGCTCGTCAAGGTGCTTGGCCGAGGCGAACTCAATCGCAAGGTGACCATCAAGGTGCATGGGTACTCCGCATCTGCAGAGGCCGCAGTTACCAGCGCAGGCGGAACAATCGAAAAGATTCCGTTGCCATTCAAGGTCCGCCCCGCATTCCACGGAAGTGCTCACACCAACCGCTAGGCAAGGGTGTGTCAGCGGGGGAGCGCTACATCGGCTAACTTCCCTTGACCGTTAGTTGCTGAGTCCCAGGAGTGTCAGTGTCTCGTATCGGCAACATCTTTAAAGTTGCAGACCTTCGCAACAAGGTGCTCTTTACCTTGTTCATGTTGGTGCTCTACCGGCTGGGCTGTTACTTGCCTGTGCCCGGAATCGACCAGAACGCAGTGAACTCCATTGGAGAGCAGGCTCGAGAGGGCGGCGTTCTGGCATTTTTGCAGCTGTTCTCTGGAAAGGCACTGACTCAGTTCAGTCTCTTTGCGCTCGGCATCATGCCGTATATCACCAGCTCGATCATCATGCAGATCCTGACGGTAGTGATCCCCAAGCTGCAGGAATGGCAGCAACAAGGTGCAACCGGTCAAGCAAAGATCACCCAGTGGACGCGTTATTTGACCATCGGAATCTCGGTGTTGCAGGCCACGGGGCTCGTGTTCTTGTTCCACAACGGTGGCGGCGGCTTGGTCTCGAGTAGTAGTGGAGAGATCGACCTTGTCCCCAACTTCACTCCGCTTACGGTCTTACTAATTGTGGTGACCTTTACGGCTGGCTCTGCACTCCTTATGTGGATGGGTGAGAGCATTACGACCCGTGGCATTGGTAACGGCATGTCGCTCATCATCTTCTGTTCGGTGGTTTCGGGCCTGCCAAGTGCTTTCTCGGTCATTTACGCTTCGGCACCTTGGAAGCTTGCAGTGTTCTTGGTGTTCATCATTGCAATGCTCTTTTGCATCGTGTTCATCGAGCTTGGGCAGCGGCGTATTCCAGTTCAGTTCGCGAAGCGGGTGGTTGGGCGTCGGATGTACTCCGGGCAGAGCACCTACATCCCTCTCAAGGTCAATCAGGCCGGCGTGATCCCAATTATCTTCGCTAGTGCTGTGATCAACTTGCCGGTGTTGCTATCGCAGGTGCTGCCCTCGAGCGGCTGGGGCGCTTCGGTGTCGAAGTGGATCAATGACAACTTGGCAAACACCATCAACCCGATTTACCTATCCGTGTTGGCGCTGTTCATCGTCGGCTTCTCGTACTTCTATACAGCTATTGCTTTCGACCCGGTTCAGCAGGCAGACAACCTTCGCAAGCAGGGCGGCTTCATTCCTGGTATCCGACCAGGGCCGCAGACGGAGCACTACTTGGCCAAGGTTCTTAACCGAATCACATTGCCCGGAGCATTGTTTATTGCTGTGCTGGCAATTACTCCAACAGTGCTAGTGAGGATCCTGCTCGGTGCAACAGGTGGCGGAGCCGCCTACTCCATCGGCGGAACTTCGTTGCTGATTGCAGTAGGTGTTGCGCTCGAAACCATGAAGCAGGTCGATAGCCAGCTCATGATGCGTAACTACGAGGGTTTCCTGTCAGGTAAGTAGGCCACTCGCCCCGGCTAGTTAGCTGCACTGCGCAAAGGAGGACGTCATGGAATCAACTACTAGGCCACCCGTGCGACTCCTGGTGTTCGGTCGTCAAGGTGCAGGTAAAGGAACTCAGGCAGTGCGTCTTGCCGAGCAGTTTGGTGTGCCACACATCTCTACTGGTGACATGTTGCGTGCTGCAGTTCGTGAGGGCACCGAATTTGGGCAGCGAGCCAAAGAGATTATGGACGCGGGACACCTCGTCTCGGACGAAGTCATGCTGGGATTGATTTCTGAGCGCCTTGCGCAGCCTGATGCTGCAAGCGGTTGGTTGCTCGACGGATTCCCTAGGACTCTGCAGCAGGGTAAGGACCTTATGGCACTGACTGGCGCTGACGGGATTGACCTAGCGCTCGATCTTGATGTTGCCGAGGATGTCGTGGTCGAGCGGATTTCCTCTCGACGGGTGTGTTCCTCATGTGGGGCCAACTATTCGGTCCAAGTACCGCCGACTTCGCCCTGGACTTGTGATGTCTGCGGGGGAGAGGTCACCCAGCGAGACGATGACACTGAGCAGGCCGTCCGTGAACGGCTGGCAACGTACATGCTTCAGACTATTCCTGTAGTGAAATGGTTTGAAGAGCAGGGGCTTTTGGTAACTGTTGACGGTGTGGGTGACCGTGATGAGATTACCGAAGAACTGATTTTGCTCGTCACAAATCGCCTCTTTTGATTACTGGCCACGGTTCATCTAGAGTTACCCCTCGGCCCGATCAAGGCCGAGAAGTTATCAGCATCATATTGTTCCACCCCTCGGGGACTCACAGGAGGAAGTAGTTCTGGCTAAGCCCAAGGAAGATGCCATCGTCTTGGAAGGAACGGTTACCGAACCGCTCCCGAATGCCATGTTCCGGGTTGAACTCGAGAATGGCCACAAGGTTCTGGCGCATATTTCCGGAAAGATGAGGATGCATTACATCCGTATTCTTCCTGGAGACCGGGTGCAGGTAGAACTGACTCCCTACGACCTGTCCCGCGGCAGGATCACCTACCGCTACAAGTGATTGCTAACTAGAGCAATCGAATGGACTGGCAGTACCAGTCCGGAGAGACCGATGAAGGTTCGACCGAGCGTTAAAAAGATTTGTGAAAAGTGCAGAGTGATCCGGCGCCATGGGCGTGTGATGGTCATCTGCGAAAACCCGCGCCATAAGCAGCGTCAGGGCTAGGAAGGACACCATGGCACGCATTTCTGGCGTTGACATCCCACGAGAGAAGCGACTCGTTATCTCACTCACGTATATCTATGGCATTGGTCGTACTCAGGCCGAGCATATTTGTGAATCCACAGAGATCAATGAGTCCACCCGAGTTCGGGATCTCACTGATGCAGAAGTCACCAAGCTTCGTGGCTACATCGAAGAGCACCTCAAGGTAGAGGGCGACCTTCGCCGTGAGGTGTCGCAGAACATCAAGCGCAAGATGGAAATTGGCTGTTACCAGGGGTTGCGTCATCGCCGCGGCCTTCCGGTTCATGGTCAGCGCACCCACACCAACGCACGCACACGCAAAGGTCCTAAAAAGACCGTGGCCGGCAAGAAGAAGGTTCGCAAGTAATGGCAAAGCCACCACCCGGGGCTCGGCGTCCCCGCAAGAAAGAACGCAAGAACGTCACCTACGGGGTTGCGCACATCAAGTCCTCGTTCAACAACACCATCGTGTCGATTGCCGATCAAGAAGGCAATGTCATTTCTTGGGCATCGGCTGGCAATGTCGGATTCAAGGGATCACGCAAGTCGACCCCGTTCGCCGCACAGCTTGCAGCCGAACAGGCCGCTCGCCGTGCCATGGAGCACGGAGTCCGCAAGGTGGACGTTGTGGTCAAGGGTCCAGGTTCTGGGCGTGAGACAGCAATTCGTTCCATTCAGAATGTGGGAATTGAAGTCACTGGTATCAAAGATGTGACTCCTGTTCCGTTCAATGGTTGTCGACCCAAGAAGCGTCGGAGGCTCTGAGATGTCTCGTTATACAGGACCTCGTGCACGCGTCTCTCGGCGTCTGGGCACCAACATCTGGGGAACCTCAGGTGAGAACAAAGCAATGGAAAATCGCCCGTATCCCCCCGGGGAGCACGGTCGTACTCGTCGCCGCGGAAACGTCAGCGAGTACTTGCTACAGCTGCAAGAAAAGCAGAAGGCAAGATTTGCTTACGGCATGACCGAAAAGCAGTTCCGTAATCTCTACGCCGAGGCGAACCGTCGTCAGGGCGTGACCGGCGAGACGCTGTTGCGCTTTTGCGAACTTCGCTTGGACAACGTGGTCTACCGCGCCGGTTGGGGATCCACCCGGCCTCAGGCTCGTCAGTTTGTCAACCACGGCCATGTCGATGTCAACGGCCGTCGAGTTGACATTCCGAGCTACCGAGTGCGCAAAGGTGATGTTGTCACGCTGCGCACCAAGTCTCGTGAAATGATTATCGTCCAGTTCAATATGGACACCCTCGGACGAACCCCTCCACCATGGCTCGAAGCAGCTGATGGTGGTCAAGAGGTCACTGTTCGAGAGCTTCCGCTGCGCGAGCACATTGATGTGCCCGTGCGCGAGCAGCTCATCGTGGAGCTCTACTCCAAGTAAAGAAATGGGCTTCGGCCCGCATGTTCCAATCCGCCACCGTTCATCAGAGGTACGCACAAGATGCTCGTCATTCAGCGCCCTACCGTTGAGGCAATCGACGAAGAAGAGGGCAACCTGCAAAGGTTCGCCATTAGCCCACTCGAGCCTGGCTTCGGTCATACTCTGGGCAACTCCCTTCGCCGCACATTGCTCTCTTCGATTCCCGGAGCAGCAATCACCGAGGTTCGTTTCGACGATGCCCTTCATGAGTTCGACACCATTAAAGGTGTCTCCGAGGATGTCACTGACGTCATCCTCAATCTGAAGGATGTGGTTCTTACCTCAACTTCAGATGAGCCCGTGACCCTGCGTCTCGACGTGCGCGGGCCTGCACAGGTCACCGCAGCGGACGTGTTGCTCACTGCAGACGTTGAGATCCTCAATACTGAGATTTCAATTGCGACAATCAACGCAAAGGGCCGTCTTGCAGTCGACCTGACGGTTGATCGTGGCACTGGTTACCTCTCCGGTAATGGTCGCAGCACTTCGACGATCGGTGTCATTCCGATTGACGCAATCTTCTCCCCAGTTCGGCGTGTGTCGTTCTCTGTGGAGCCAGTCCGCGTTGAGCAGTCCACCAACTTCGACAAGCTCATTCTCGAGATCGAGACTGACGGATCCATGACGCCACGCGATGCGCTGGCCTCATCCGGAGCCACCTTGCGTGCCTTGGTTGAACTCGTTGAGCAGATGTCAGATGAGCCAGAGGGTCTCACCCTCACCGAGGCAGTGACCCCAATGTCCTCATCTCCCGATCTTGAACTCACCATCGAGGAACTAGATCTCTCCGAGCGTCCCCGTAACTGCCTCAAGCGTGCGCAGGTCAACACGGTTGGCGAATTGCTTTCCCGCAGTGAAGATGATCTCCTAGCGATCACGAACTTCGGACAGAAGTCACTAGACGAAATTATCGAGAAGCTCGACGAGCGGGGACTTTCCCTGTCCGGCCGAGACTGAGTAAGAGGAAGATCTCATGCCAGGAACTCCAAAAAAGGGCCGCCGCTTTGGCGGTAACGCAAAGCATCAGCGGCTGATGATGGCCAACTTGGTGTGCTCTCTAGTTGCGTCCCCAACTGGCATTGTCACCACCGAGGCCAAGGCCAAGGCAGTGCGACCAATCGCCGAGAAGATGATTACCAAGGCGCGTAAGGGCGGGCTTCACAACCATCGTCAACTGTTGGCCTACTTGGGAGACCAAGAAATAGTGGCCAAGCTCGTTGATGAGGTCGGACCTCGCTATGCGGACCGTCCGGGTGGTTACACCCGAGTCCTCAAATTGGGCACGCGTCACGGGGACAATGCTCCCATGGCCAAGCTCGAACTGGTCTGAGCTACTCACACCCACCGCCTGACCTGATTCGGGTCCGGCTCGATATTTCATACGACGGCGGAGCCTTTAAAGGCTTTGCCGAAAATCTTGGCGTCACTACTGTCGCGGGTTTGTTGCGTGCGAAGTTGGAGAAGGTGTACAGCCAGCCGATTGTTCTCACTTGTGCTGGACGAACCGATGCTGGGGTGCATGCGCGCCAGCAGGTCGTCACGTTTGGCGTACGAGGAAAAAAGGTTGAGCCGATTCGTTTGCGGAACTCACTGAATGCGCTGCTCGCTCCAAGTGTTGTGACTTCTGAAGTCAGCATCGTCGAGACCCAGTTCGATGCCCGCTATGCGGCCATGTGGCGGCAGTACCGATATTTGGTCCTCAATAGCGAGATACCTGATCCCTTGCTCGCTACCACTACCTGGTGGGTTGACAAACCCTTACACCTGGAGTCGATGCAGGAAGCCTGCGAGGCGCTGATCGGTCTGCATGATTTCACTTCATTTTGTAAACGCCCAAAGGACATCCCGAACGCCACGCTGGTTCGAAGGCTGCTGCAGGCCGAGTGGACTGTGGAGCCCGAGTTGAATGGCCGCCATGAGCTCCTGCGGTTTGAGGTAGCGGGATCTGCCTTTTGTCATCAGATGGTGCGCAGCCTTGTTGGCACGCTCGTTGATGTCGGAAGAGGCAGGTTTACTGCAGCGCAGGTTGGGCAGATTCTTGCAGCCAAAGATCGCTCTCTCAGCAGCAACGTGGCCCCTCCTCATGCGCTCAGTCTTTGGAATATTGGCTACCCAGGAGATGAAACACCCGTGTGGTTGTCTACTCCGAGACCATGAGTTTGCAGCTGAATCGCCTGCGCACTTGCCCGGCTGTATTGCAGGCCACTACTGTGATCCTTCGGCCAAATACTTCGCGCCGAAAGATCGTTTCCCGGACTTCATAGTCCGATTGCAGAAAGAGTGAGCGCAGTGCGCACCTATTCCCCCAAAGTTTCAGAGATCATGCATGAGTGGTACATCGTCGATGCTGAAGGTCTGACCCTTGGACGCATGGCGACCGAGGTTGCCCGTGTCCTGCGCGGCAAGCACAAGCCAACCTTTAGCCCCCACATCGATACCGGAGATCACGTCATTATCATCAACGCTTCCAAGGTGGCACTGTCCCCTGGCAAAGCAGAGAAGAAGATGGTCTATCGCCATACTGGCTACCCCGGTGGTATCCGTTCTGACTCCTACGCAACATTGTTGGACAAGAAGCCAGAAGAAGCCGTTCGGCGAACCATCCGAGGGATGATTCCTAAGAACCGTCTCGGTCGCCAGATGATGACCAAGCTCAAGGTCTATCCAGGACCTACCCACCCACATAGCGCCCAGAAGCCTCAGGTGCTCGACATTCCCGACGCCCGCGCTCGTTCGTAACGGAGACCTGTACACATGCCACACCCACTCGTTCAGTCCACAGGCCGCCGCAAGCGTGCCGTTGCCAGAGTCCGGATTCGTCCAGGCGACGGAACCATCACCATCAACAAGCGTCCGCTTGAGGATTACTTCCCCAACCCAACGCATCGCATGGTGCTCTCTGAGCCGCTTCGTTTGACGAGCACCGAAGAGCAGTACAACATCGACGCCACCCTTCATGGTGGTGGCGTGAGCGGTCAGGCCGGCGCTATCCGCCTAGGCATCTCACGGGGCTTGATTGCCCTTGACCCAGAACTGCGTGCAATGCTGAAGAGCGCTGGATTCCTCTCTCGTGACTCGCGTGAGAAAGAGTCCAAGAAGTACGGCCTCAAGAAGGCCCGCAAGGCACCGCAATACTCGAAGCGCTGATCCGCGAAGCCAGAGATCGGGCTGGGCAGATGCATATCCGCTTTGGAACCGATGGTGTGCGTGGTGAGGCTAATTCGGCGCTCACTGTAGAAACTGCTGTGGCTTTGGGCCGCGCCGCTGCGCGAGTGTTTCCCACTTCCCGTGTGGTGATAGGGCGAGATACCCGTCGCTCCGGGCCGATGCTGGAACTCGCCGTTGCGGCCGGTGTCTGCGCAGAAGGGGCCGATGCAGTCCTGCTCGGAGTAGTGCCAACCCCAGCGGTAGCGGCCGTCTCTGCGCAAGAGAAGATCACCGGAGTGATGATCTCGGCCTCGCATAACCCGTTTTATGACAACGGAATCAAGTTGTTTGCCCCAGGCGGGCGCAAACTCAGCGATGCTGAACAAGCTCAGGTAGAAGTTGCCCTCGAGGACCTACTTCAGCCGGTTCCTCACCCTGGTCCGGTAAGAGAGTTGGTTGGCAGAGTTATCCAAGGTGATGCTCAAGCTGGCGAGACCTATCTGGACTCCGTTGCGGCCGCAATCGAAGGTCGAACCCTTCAAGGCCTCAAAGTGGTCTTGGACTGTGCCAACGGATCGAACTTTGAGTTTGGACCGCTGCTACTCGAACGCCTCGGGGTTGAGTTGTGTGTTCTTGCGAACAGCCCCGATGGGCTAAACATCAATCATGAGTGCGGGTCCACCTCGATTGCGGCTCTGAGTGAACATGTTGTTGCAGAGGGCGCAGATCTTGGGATTGCCTTTGACGGAGATGCAGACCGGCTCCTAGCGGTGGATCACACCGGCGAGGAAGTCGACGGAGATCACATCATTGCTCTCTGTGCGATTGACTTAGCTGCTCGGTCCCGACTGGCCCACAACACTGTTGTGGTGACCGTCATGTCCAACCTTGGCTTTTTGCAGGGAATGCAGCGAGCAGGAATCTCGGTTGTACAAACTGCAGTTGGTGATCGAAATGTGCTTCAGGCCCTAGCCGAAGGCGAGTTCTCCCTTGGTGGTGAGCAGTCGGGACACATCATTTTTGCCGATCACTCAACCACCGGAGACGGTCTCCTGGGGGCGGTGGTCTTGTTGGATCTGCTGCGTAGGTCAGGTCGACCGCTTGCGGAGCTTGCTCAGGCGGCGATGACGCGCTTGCCGCAGGTGTTACTCAACGTGCCAGTCAGCAGGCCTATGCCAGAGGTTGCCGCACTGCTGAACCAGGAGTTGTCTGCTGCCACAGCAGAACTTGGCGAGACCGGTCGCGTCCTGTTGCGACCCTCTGGTACTGAAGCAGTTGTCCGGGTCATGGTCGAGGCCGAGCAGAGCGAAGATGCCCAGCGAATTGCCGAGCAACTTGCCTTGGCCGTAGAGATGCTCGCCCGGAGCTGATCCAAGCTCATGACCGAATATCAAGCAGATGTGAGTCAGCTGACCGGCTTTACCGTTCGCGCTGTTAGCCTAAATCGGGTTCACATTTCAGGTCGCAACAACATAAGCCGGGGTAGAAATCGCTGCAAGGGGCAGCAGAGGGGTAAGACAAGATGTGCGGCATTATTGCTGTAATTCGCCAGAAATCGCAACGCCTGCCGGTCCCGGCTGCGCCGCTCGCTCAGACCTTGGCAGAGCTTCATTCGAACCTTGCCGCTCCTACAGCGGACCTCTGCGAGAGATTGCTCCTAGCTGCAGAGCAACTCGAGCAAGTTGATCGCGTTCTTCGAGGTGTGGCTGGCTTACAAAGCCTGATTGCAGACCCCGAAGCAGCCGCTGCAATTGGGCGTCAAGCAGAGGTGCTTCAGGCTCAAGCCGAGGCACTCGAATTAGCTCTGGATCAACCCTTGGGAAGCGCCGGCGGGGCCGTGCTGCAACTGCTCAACCTTGAGCAGACCAATGCCGCACTCATCCGTTGCAAAGATGCCATCTGGGCGATTTCACGTGATCGCCTTCGCGCAGCACGTGACGTTGCTTACCTGGGTTCACGAGTTCTCACGACTGCTCCGCTCAGCCCGGCGGCCACAGCTGTGTTGTTCAGCGCACATCAGGCGCTGTCGGCGCTTGACCGACTCGAGGTCCGCGGTAGGGATTCAGCTGGCCTGGAATTGCAGATTTCTCATCACGGCTTAGACCTAGGTGACCCAGCGATTCGGTCGCTGATCCAAAGCCGTGATTACCGCAGCTTTACCTCTGGCTCTGTCAAGATCGCAGACGGCACGCTCATCATTGTGTACAAAGCTGCGGCAGAAATCGGTGAACTCGGAGACAACACTGCTGCACTTCGCGCTGCCATCATCGATGATGAATTGCTGCATCTGGCACTGGGCTCGCAAGAAGTTGAGGCTGTGGTCCTAGGTCATACCCGTTGGGCAAGTATCGGCATTGTCTCGGAGCCAAACGCGCACCCACAGTGCTCGGACGAACTTATAACACTCGATGACACTGTGGTAACACTCGATGAAACTGCGGCTAGTGAGCAGCCCGAAGCAACCTCTGGAACCGTTGGGTTTGTCACCGGAGTGCTGAACGGTGATGTTGATAACTACGCAGACTTGACGGCCTCGGAGGCACTGCAGGTTGCTCCCGAGATCTCAACCGATGCAAAGGTCATCCCCACCTTGATGTCTCGTCGGCTCATTGAAGGCCTAAGCGAGTATGAAGCCTTCCGTGAGACCGTTGTCCGACTCGAGGGCTCTGTAGCTATTGCTGCAGCGGCAGCAAGTTCTCCTGATCGGCTGTACTTGGCATCTCGCGGTAGCGGTCAAGCGATGTATGTGGGCTTCGCCGAAGACGCCTTCATTGTGGCTTCTGAGCCATACGGCGTGGTGGAAGAGACCAGTTCGTACATTCGCATGGATGGCGAGACGCCTGCTGATGAAACAAACCCAACCGGCAGCCGCGGCCAGATTATTGAACTCTCTGCAACTGGCGCTGGCACGCTCTCGGGAATACGTCGGTGGTCCTATGACGGATCTGAACTGCCGGTAACCGAGTTCGACCTAGATCTTGCACAAGTCACGACAAGAGATATCGACCGGGGCGACTTTCCGCACTTCTTGCTGAAAGAAATTACTGCCTCACCAAGTTCCTTCCGAAAGACGCTGCGCGGCAAGCTCCTCGAAGAGGGTGGCAAGATCCGGGTGTCCCTTACCCCCGAGATGTTGCCGGATTCGGTTCGCGCCGGACTGCGATCCTCGCGCATCAAGAGGGTCTTCGTTATTGGGCAGGGAACAGCAGCAATTGCTGGTCAAAGCCTGGCGCAGCATCTCTCGGACTTCTTGGCCGAGACTGACCTTCGCGTGCAGGCGATTCTTGCCACTGAGCTCTCTGGCTTTGCCATGCGCGAGGACATGTCAGACACACTGATCGTTGCCATCAGTCAGTCGGGCACGACAACCGATACCAATCGAACTGTGGATCTTGTTCGTTCCCGAGGAGCAGAGGTCCTAGCTATCGTCAATCGGCGGGGGAGCGACCTAACCGATAAGGCTGATGGGGTCCTATATACCTCCGATGGTCGAGACGTCGAGATGAGTGTGGCCTCCACCAAGGCCTTCTACTCGCAGATAGCCGCAGGGCTGCTCTTGGCCCAAGCGATTTCCGATGAAGTTCCCAACGGGCTCAGCTCGGAGCATCCCGATCAGCAAGCAATGCTGCAACAGCTTCGCGAGCTACCAGCGCGTATGGAGCAGACTCTTGCCACTCGGCCCCAGGTTGCAGAGGCAGCGGCTGCGTTTGGACCGAGCCGAAGGTACTGGGCGATCGTCGGCAATGGCCTGAATCAGATTTCTGCCCGAGAAATTCGCGTGAAGCTCTCGGAGCTTTGTTACAAATCCATCGCGTGTGACGGGACCGAAGACAAGAAGCATATTGACTTGTCCTCCGAGCCAATGATCTTGGTCTGCGCTGCTGGTCTGGTCGGCTCTACTGCAGACGATGTTGCCAAGGAAGTAGCAATCTTTCGTGCGCACAAGGCTGCGCCCATTGTGATCGCATCCGAAGGTGACCGCTCCTTTAGCTCTGCAGTTGCAGTCATCACTGTGCCTGCTACGCATCCGCGATTGGCCTTCATCTTGTCGACAATGGCTGGGCACTTGTTTGGTTACGAGGCCGCCCTTGCCATTGATGCCCAAGCTCAGCCGCTCCGCGCCGCTCGCGCAGCGATTGACCTAGCTGCGACTCAGATCGGTGGGGATCTACATGGCGAACAAGTCGACGGTGAGGACCTGCTGCTGGGGCTTCGCGCAGAACTCAGCACCCAGTCAGCCACCTATATGGATGCGCTGCGATCTGGTGCCTACAACGGCCATCTTGAGGCTAATACTGCCGTTCGCTTGGCTGGGCAGTTGCGCTTTGCTACTGGTGTCAGCCCGCTCGATGGGTATCAGCTTGAGTTCGGCCGGGTGGGTACCCCAGGAGTGGTACTCGAAGATCTAAGCGCCGGTTTGACCTCGGCGATTGAAGAACTGACCCGCCCGGTGGATGCCATTAAGCACCAAGCAAAGACGGTGACGGTTGGCATTAGCCGCAGCGATGAGTCGCTACTGCATGTGCCACTCGTCGCAGCCCTGCTTGCATCAGGTTCACCGAGAGACAGATTGACGTATTCGACCCTGCGTGCCCTCGGCGAGCTCAACCCAGCCGTGACCGAGGTGACTGGCTTTACTCGTTATCGCGTTGAGCACGGCGAGAATCTTGAGCAGGCGACGCTGGTCATCATTGATCGCGGCGGTGTTTCAGTTGGCCTTGCGTCACGAGTTGATCGCGATCCCCGCTTGCGAGGAACAAAGGCACTGGTGGCCCGCGAGCAAGAACTGATGGTGGCTCAAGGTCGAAGTGATGGTCGCCTCGTGGTGATTGTGCCGGAGACAAAGGATGGCGTCACCACAGGTTTGCAGTTGTTGCATGTCAACGTGATTGATCACCTACCGGCAGCTACTGCTCGAGCAGTTCTGCAGGGGTATCGACGCAGGTATCAGGCGCTCCGAGATGCCGTCACAGAAACCGAGGATGTGTTCCGTGAGGATCTCTTGGCTGAGCAGTCGGTGGCAGACTTGCTCACCGTATCGATTTTGAGTCTCGCCGACCGCTGGCGGTCGTGACTGTTCCACCTGATCTGCCAGCTCTCGATCTAACTGTGGGGTCGATACGCGGTGTTGGCATCGATCTAGTACAGATCAGTCGCCTTGATGCTGCTCTGGCACGTCAACCCTCTTTGCAACAGAGACTCTTTACTGCTCAGGAGTACGAATCTGCTCACAGCCTGACTGCTGGCCAAGTTGAGCCTGTTGCCCAGCTTGCAATGTTCTTTGCTGCAAAAGAATCCGTCATGAAGGCCCTTGGTCGGGGGATCGACTCGATGGAATTCACCGAAATTGAGATTGGGCGCGCAACCGATACTTCTTGGGGGCTGACCCTGGGTGGCCGCGCAGCATTACTCGCCGGCCAAGTCGGCGTGAATACATGGCATCTCTCTATGACCTGCACCCCCGCGATGGCCCAAGCCCTCGTGCTTGGGCTTGCTGTTTGATCCTCAGCAGATGCCACAGCAGATGCCGCGTCCCTAGGGGTCACGAGTCCAAGTTGCGGGTAGAGCGCATCACAAGGATCTCGCTGCAAGACTGTCGATGTGATTCCAATCCTGACCCCGACAGAGATGGCCGCAGTGGATGCCGATGCACCCGAACCCTTTGAGGTGCTCGTGCACCGGGCTGGCTTTGCCGTGGCAACAGCAGCGCTTCGTCTGCTCGGAGGCAGCTACGGCAGACGAGTGGTGGTGGTTGCAGGACCAGGGAATAATGGCCAAGACGGGCGAGTGGCAGCGCAGATGCTGCGTAGTAGGGGGGTGCGGGTGACCGTGCTTGAACAATCGCCTGATCTGAAGTCACTGCCCTCATGTGACTTGGTGATCGATGCCGGATACGGCACGGGGTTTCATGGAACTCATCATGGCTTTAGCAGTGATAGCCCTGTGCTCGCAGTGGATATCTGCTCCGGACTGAATGGTCTGACTGGCGAGATATCGGGATCTGTTGCCCCGGCTGTCGAGACAGTGAGTTTCGCTGCGCTCAAGCCGGGGTTGCTCTTTGGTGATGGTCCAGAGGTGAGCGGGCTGGTGCATGTTGCTGATATTGGCCTAGATGTCACCGCTGCGAGCATGCACCTCGTAACGGACAGCGATCTGCGCAGTTGGGTTCCGAAGCGTGAGCCGAGGGCGCACAAATGGAGCCACGCAGTGTGGTTGATTGCAGGGTCTCCGGGCATGTCTGGGGCAGCTGAACTTGCCGCAACTGCCGCCCTGCGCGGCGGAGCGGGGTACCTGCGCTTATCCACCCCCGGCGGGGCGTCCCCGATCATGCCCATTGAAGCCGTCGGGTATCCACTCAACGCAGAGTCTTGGGCAAGCGAAGTGGTGATGCAGGCTGAACGATTTCAGCTGGTGGCAGTTGGCCCGGGCCTCGGTAGGTCAGAGGGCACTCGAGTGCAGGTACGAGAACTCGTTTCTCAACTCAACCGGCCTCTGCTGCTCGACGGGGATGCACTCTGGGCGCTTGGCATACAAGCCGGCGAGTTGTTGAAACAGCGCAGGTCCCCAACGATCATTACTCCCCATGATGGGGAGTTCGAACAACTCATGGGTCATCGGCCAGGTGCCGACCGCATCGCTGCTGCCCGAGACTTAGCAGCAGCCACAGGGGCCGTAGTGTTGCTGAAGGGCCAAGCCACCGTGGTGACACAGACGGGCAGCGGCTGCCTAGTGGTGCGCTCCGGGGACTCGCGACTCGCAACCGCAGGAACAGGCGATGTCCTAACGGGGCTCATTGCGGCGCACCTAGCCCTAGGTGCCGATCCGCTTCGAGCGGCGGCTTCTGCAGCACAGCTTCATGGCCGGGCATCCATGCTTGGTCCCGAGCGAGGCCTGCTGGCCTCGGACATCGCTGGGTTGATAGCAGAGGCATGGAATCAGTGCGAGGCAGAGCAACCGCGGTAGCGGAGGAGTCTGACCTGAGGCATCTCGAGCGCGTACTCTGGACAAGTGCCACGCCATGCCGCCATAGAGGTTGACCTCAGCGCAATTACTGCAAACGCTCGAGCAATCCTCGCTGCTTCTTCGGGCGCCCAACTCTGTGCAGTAGTCAAGGCCGACGGATATGGCCACGGCGCAGTACAGGTTGCGACAGCAGCGTTAGATGGCGGAGCGACTTGGCTTGCTGTTGCGCTGGTCGAAGAGGGGGCCTTACTCCGAGGAGCAGGAATCGAAGCTCCGATTCTGCTGCTCTCGGAACCACCTGCTGATTGCATGGCAGAGGCGCTGTCGTTGGGGTTGACTCCAACCGTGTACACATCAGAGGGTGTGGCAGCCGCTCGGCAAGCCGTCCAGGACGCAACAGCCCGGCCGAGTGTCTGGTCGGTTCACCTCAAGGTTGATACTGGAATGCATCGGGTGGGAGCGCATCCTTCAGATGCGATTGAGATCGCTCGATCCATCCATGCTTCGAGCGAATTACGGATTGGTGGAACCTTTACCCACTTTGCAGTCGCCGATGACCCTGAGCGTTCAGAGACTGCAGAACAACTTGCACTCTTTGAGCTCTTCCTTGAGCAACTCAACGCCGAGCAGATCGACCCAGGACTCGTTCATGCCGCCAATTCAGCGGGAGTGCTCGGTCACCTTCAAGCTCATCTCGACCTGGTGCGATCAGGAATCGCGATCTACGGGTTAGCTCCCTCAATCAGCTTGGATTCCGTTGCACAGTTGCAACCCGCACTGCGCCTGAGTTCTGAGGTCTCGATGGTGAAATCAGTCGAGGCAAACCGGGGTGTCAGCTATGGCCTGCAGCACGTCTTTAGTAAAGAAGCGCGGGTCGCGATTGTTCCGCTTGGCTATGCGGACGGGGTTGATCGCAGGCTGGGCCTAGTAGGTGGACAGGTTCTTATCGGTGGGGTTCGCCGCCCAATGCGGGGAGTGGTCACCATGGATCAACTCATCGTGGAAGTCACTGATGGGCCCGAAGTGCGAGTTGGTGATGAGGTTGTGTTGCTCGGAGGCCAAGGAGAAGAGCAGATCCCTGCACAGGAATGGGCCGATCTTCTTGGCACGATTACCTATGAGGTTGTCTGTCGACTGAGTACTCGGATTCCACGGCGATACGTGTCCTCGGGCCCGCATTCCTGATGCGGGTCATTCTGTACCGGAGTGGGCAGACAGATAGTGTGACGGCGTGAACTGTTTCTCAACCCGCTACCAACGCTGAGATGAACTCGCCAATGAATTCAGGCCGCGTGCAGGCAGGTAGCTCATCGCCGGAACAGACCCGAGAGCTTGCCGCTGCAATTGCGGAACTTGCTCGCCCCTGTGACTTAGTGCTCCTTGTTGGTGACCTTGGTGCCGGGAAGACTGCGTTTACCCAAGGCTTCGGAAGAGGCCTCGGGGTAGACGACCAGATCACGAGTCCGACCTTTGCTCTTGTGCAGAGCTACACCGGGCGCTTGGACTTGTACCACCTAGATGTTTACCGACTGGAACACATGAACGAGGCCCTAGATCTGGGCTTGTCTGAAATGCTCGACGACGAGTCGGTGACAGTTATTGAATGGGGCGACAAAATCACTCAAGCGTTGCCCCGCGATTACCTGGAGGTGAGCATCACCTTTGGAGAAGGCGAAGAGGACCGCTTGTTTGAGTTGCGACCAGTTGGCTCGCGTTGGCAAGCCCGGATGAGGGCACTCACCGTGGCGCTGAGTGCTTGGTCTATATCGAGTGAGTCTCTGTTGGGTGAGTCTGTATCGGGCGAGTCAGCAACAGGAGAGCCACCATGTTGATTCTGGGAATCGAGACGGCAACTGTTCAAGCGGGCTGCGCAATCGGTGGCCACGAAGGGGTTCTTGCCTCGGCGCATTCGGCCAAAGGGAAGCGCCATGCAGAGAACCTGACCCCTGCCATTGCGTTCATCTGCGAGCAAGCTCAGATTGAACTGTCAGAGATTGGCCTCGTGGCCGTCGACATTGGACCAGGGCTGTTTACGGGGTTGCGAGTCGGGGTTGCAACAGCCAAGGCAGTTGCCTTTGCTCTGCGAGTTCCCATGATTGGTGTGTCGAGTCTGGACTTGTTGGCTTTCCCTGTTCGCTTTACGCCACGCCTGATTGTTGCGGCGATCGACGCTCGCCGAAATGAGTTGTATTACGCGCTGTATCGACAAGTGCCGGGCGGAGTGCAGAGAATCTCTGAACCAACTGTTGGAAGTGCCGATGATCTGGCCTCTGAGTTGCTCGCTCTGAGCGAGGAGGTGCTGTTAGTCGGCGACGGGGCCCATCGCTACCGCGAGGCCTTTGACGGCCTCACCAAAGTAGAGATCGTGGATCAGGGGAATAGCTTTCCCTCAGCCGCTTCTCTGGTGCAGCTAGCGCATGCACAGGCGCTGCGTGAGGACTTTCAGCAGATTGATTCCATTCAGCCGATGTATCTACGCCGGCCTGACGCAGAAATTAACTGGGCGACAAGAGACTCTGCGCCATGACTGTCAGCCTGACAGGTTCGCCAGACTCCGCACTCTCGAGTTCGCTCATCACGATCTCGCCGATGAGGCGCCGTCACCTGCGTGGAGTGGTGGCCATCGAGCAACAGGCGAGCTCTCACCCCTGGTCGCTGGGGTTGTTCTTGGGTGAACTCCGAATGCCGACGAGCCGCTCCTACGTAGTAGCGCTTGATCGCCATGTTGTGGTCGGGTTCAGCGGCCTGATGTACACCGGGGACGAAGGCCACATCACCAACATTGCAGTGCACCCGGACTACCGGCGCTTGGGCATTGCCCAGCGGATGCTCCTCGGAACCATGAGACAAGCCGTCCTGCAGGGCCTTGCAGCGGTCACCCTCGAGGTGCGCGCCAGTAACGAAGCAGCTCAAAAGTTGTATCAGGGCTTTGGTTTTGCGCCCGGTGGTATTCGCCATAAGTACTACTCGGCCCCTCGAGAGGATGCGCTGATCATGTGGGTACACGATGTAAACAGCAATGCCTATGACCAGAGGCTGAGCGGCATTGAAAGTGCCGCGCAGCAGCAGGCCCGACTAGGAGACCAGGCCCGACTAGGAGACGCGGAATGAGCGATGCAGAGTTGATCATTTTGGGAATTGAAACCTCTTGCGATGAAACAGCAGCAGCCTGCGTCCGCGGAGGTACCGATGTGTTGTCCTCTGTGGTGAGTTCGCAAGTGGATCTTCATGCTCGCTTCGGTGGGGTTGTTCCCGAGATTGCGAGTCGAGCGCACAATGAACTCATCATTCCGGTGACTGCGCGAGCGCTCGTAGAGGCCGGCCTAGACGGAAGCCGGATCGATGCAGTTGCTGCCACCACTGGCCCCGGGCTGATCGGCGCACTGCTTGTAGGCGTTTCTGCTGCCAAAGCGCTTGCGCTGACCTGGGATGTGCCGTTCATCTCGGTGAACCATCTCGAGGCGCACCTGTACGCAGCGTTTCTTGAAGATCCCGAACTGACCTTTCCGCTGGTGGTTTTGCTGGTCTCGGGTGGTCACACAATGTTGGTCTGTATGGAAGGCCACGGGAGCTATCGGCTGTTGGGTTCAACACTCGACGATGCTGCCGGTGAAGCCTTCGATAAGGTCGCCCGGTTCTTGGGGCTCGGTTACCCGGGTGGTCCAGCCATTGATCATGAGGCACTCTCGGGTGACCCAGAGGCCATTGCCTTTCCCAGGTCCATGATGGATCAGGGGCTGGATTTTTCGTTCAGTGGGCTCAAGACCTCGGTGGTGAACTACGTGCGCAAGCACCCCGAAGTCTCAACTGCCGATGTGGCGGCCAGCTTTCAAGCAGCGGTGGTTGATGTGTTGGTGACAAAGGCTCGTCGGGCTGCCGCCGAGGTTGGCGCAACTGCGCTTGCAATTGGTGGGGGAGTGGCAGCCAATTCGCTCCTTCGGGAGCAGTTCCTTGGTGCATGCGCAACGGATGGTCTGCACGGGTTCTTGCCAAGTAGGTCCATGTGTACAGATAACGCTGCAATGATCGCTTCTGCAGGTTGGTACGAATACCGACTGCACGGGGCATCTTCGCTTGCAACGGGAGCGAATCCCAATTTACGTCTGTCCACAATTGGGTGAGTGCTGTTAGATGAGCACCGTTAGATGAGTGCTGCTAGCAGTCCGCTCGACTGGGCTGGGCGTTGTACTCAGCAAGCAGAATCTTGTGCGGAGCTGGGGTCGCCGTTGTACGAGCGGTTGCTGAGTCTGCTGGCAACCGAGGTTGCACAAACCGGCCCAACCTGGGAGGTCATTGCCCCGCGAGCCGAGCTTCGATTTGGCCAAGCTGGTCCCTTGCGTCTGCTCGGCGCTGCGCACCGTTTGGCATTAAGCGGTGCTGCGCCAAGTTGGGCACAAGTGTTGCCAAGCTGCGGCGGGCAGGTTCCAAGTACGGATGGCGAGTTGATCTCTGCGTGGTCCGAGTTAGTTCGAACCCAGGGCCAAGAGTTATCGGCAGGCCTTGACTGCGAGGTGCAGACAAATGAAGTTGCCCGCTCTGCTGGACTGGCGCTGGGTTTGGCCAGCACTGCGTTCAGCTCCGCTCGGCTTGTCGAGTTGGGGTGTTCAGCAGGGCTGAATCTGCGTCTGGATCAATTCTGCATTGAGCTTGCATCCACGGCGGATTCCGAGGGGGTGGGCGGCAGTAGCAGGCTGCTCGGAGATCCGAGAAGCACCGTCCGACTCTCACCAGAACTCCGAACTTCAGCGCCGCACCCGCTGGCTCAACTGCCGCGAATTACTGAGCGAATTGGGATCGATCCTCATCCATTAGATGCCACAACCGTGCAGGGTAGGTTGCAACTCCTAGGTTTTGTTTGGCCTGATCAGCTGCAAAGAATCGAGCGCTGCAAGGCAGCAATCGAGATTGCTAGACATGTGCCAGCTCTTCTTATGCAATCGGCGCTCATGCAATCGGCGCTGATGCAATCGGCGCTCATGCAATCGGCTGATTCAGCAAGTGAAGGTGAAACTCAACAGGTCTCGGCAAGGCCTCCAGTTGCCCTTCCCGACACTGCAGAACTCTTGGAATCCCTGTTGGCTGATGAGCAGCCCACAGTCATTCAGCAGTCAATTGTGTGGCAGTACATCCCGCCAGAGTTGCGGTGGCGGATCACTGCTGTGATCGAGGCTGCCGGCCGCCGCGCAACCCCGGAGGCACCTTTGGCCTGGGTTCGCTTTGAGCCTGATGAGTGGGATCGCAAGCGTGCAGCGGTCTGGCTGCGCACTTGGCCAACTGGTTCTGATTTTCTGGTGGCTCAGGTTGATTATCACGGCCGTTGGATAGCCCCACAGCAAGCCATTAGCACTCGCTGACTGTGACTGCTAACGTTGGCACTCGATAACACCGAGTGCTAACGCCAACGGAGGCAAGCCAGAATGAGTATTCAACCCCTTGAAGATCGCATCGTCGTGCGCCCGGCTGAGGCCGAGGAAACTACAGCGAGCGGTCTGGTCATTCCAGATTCAGCAAAAGAGAAGCCACAGCAGGGCGAAGTCCTTGCAGTGGGTCCAGGTCGTCGCTCAGAGACTGGCGACCTAATTCCCCTCGACATCGCAGTCGGCGACACCGTCGTGTACTCCAAGTATGGCGGCACCGAAATCACTGTCGAAGGTGAAGACGTCCTCATCCTTGCTGGTCGCGACATCCTCGCAACCATCAAGTAGCCCCGAGCCGAACCAAGAACGAGAAGAGAACATATGTCCAAGATCCTAAAGTTTGACGACGAAGCTCGTCGTGCACTCGAAGCCGGCGTGAACAAGCTGGCCGACGCAGTCAAGGTCACGATCGGTCCAAAGGGCCGCAACGTGGTACTCGACAAAAAATTTGGTGCCCCCACCATCACCAACGATGGCGTGTCCATCGCTCGTGAGATTGAACTTGAAGACCCCTTCGAGAACATGGGAGCGCAGCTTGTCAAAGAGGTAGCAACCAAGACCAACGACATCGCTGGTGACGGAACTACCACTGCAACCGTGTTAGCCCAGGCACTCGTGCGTGAAGGTCTGCGCAACGTTGCTGCTGGAGCCAACCCAATGGGCGTTAAGCGCGGAATGGAAGCAGCAGTTGCTTCTGCCGTTAGCTCCATTGCAGATCTCGCCAAAGAGATTGATGAGAAGTCAGAGATTGCGCAAGTCGCAGCAATCTCCGCAGCTGATCAGTCCATTGGTGATGTCATTGCAGACGCCATCGACAAGGTGGGCAAGGACGGTGTCGTTACCGTTGAAGAGTCCAACACCTTTGGCATCGACTTGGAATTCACCGAGGGTATGCAGTTCGACAAGGGTTACCTGTCCCCGTACTTCGTGACCGACGCTGAGCGTCAAGAAGCAGTACTCGAAGACCCGTACATCTTGTTGTTCAACTCTAAGATCACCTCGGTACAGGATCTCCTTCCTGTCCTCGAGAAGGTCATGCAGTCAGGCAAGCCATTGTTGATCATCTCTGAAGATGTCGAGGGCGAAGCCCTTGCAACGCTGGTAGTCAACAAGATCCGTGGAACCTTCAACTCAGTTGCCGTCAAGGCTCCTGGGTTTGGCGAGCGTCGCAAGGCAATGCTGCAGGACCTTGCAGTCTTGACCGGCGGTCAGGTCATTGCCGAAGAGGTTGGCCTGAAGCTAGATAACGCCACACTTGACCTGCTGGGCAACGCCCGCAAGGTTGTTGTCACCAAGGACCTCACCACCATCATCGAGGGTGCCGGAACTTCAGACGACGTCAGTGGCCGTGTTGCACAGATCAAAGCCGAGATCGACAACACCGATTCAGACTGGGATCGCGAGAAGCTGCAAGAGCGCCTCGCCAAGTTGTCTGGCGGCGTTGCAGTGGTCAAGGTTGGCGCAGCCACAGAGGTTGAGCTCAAAGAGAAGAAGCACCGCATCGAAGATGCACTCTCTGCGACTCGTGCAGCCATTGAAGAAGGCATCGTTGCCGGAGGCGGAACCGCTTTGGTTCGTGCCAAGAGCGCAGTTGCCGTGACCATCGAAGGCCTTGAGGGCGACGAGAAGACTGGCGCCACCATCGTGTTGCGTGCACTCGATGCACCAGCTCGCATGATCGCCGATAACGCTGGCCTTGAAGGTGCTGTCATCGTGCAGCAGCTTGAGCAAGAGACCGGCAACATCGGCTTCAACGCTGCTACTGGCGTGTTCGAGGATCTGCTCAAGGCAGGCGTGATCGATCCTGCCAAGGTGACCCGTGCGGCGCTGCAGAACGCAGCCTCAATCGCTAGCTTGCTCCTCACCACCGAGTGCCTCATTGCTGACAAGCCTGAAGAGGGTGGCGCCGGCGGCGGCATGCCCGACATGGGCGGCATGGGCGGCATGGGCGGAATGATGTAATCCCAGTTGTTGATAAGGGGCCAGATCCAATTGGGTCTGGCCCCTTTTCGCGTCCGAGAACAGCGTCCCCTCAGATGCAAGTAGCCTGAAGTGATGGAACCCCACCCCGCCGTAGACCCAAACAAGTTGCTCAAGTTCTGGCAGGAGTGGGAAACAGGAGAGACCACACCTGGTCGAGTAATGAGCAACCTGAAGACCGCTGGCATGAAGGAGCTGCTCGAACAGCTCGTTGCGGATCTCGCCCCTAGCGCTTGAACGGGCGTGGCGGTCCGCAGATTATTCCGCGGCCAAAACTTTGGACTCCCGGAAGGGCAGCCCCTTGGGAATCGCTCACCTTGGGGCATAGCACTGAGGTGGCAGACACTGCACGAGCTGTGCTTCCACTCGGTCGACTCGGCAGCGAGTCGCCAGTCAAGCAACGTGGTGGGCAGGCTTCTGCAGTGCTGATCCCGCTCTACCCGGAGCAGGGCGAGATGCATGTCATCCTGACTCGTCGTGCGCATACGCTTCGCACTCATGCGGGCGAGGTCAGCTTTCCTGGTGGTCGAGCCGAACCAGGGGAAGACGCCTTTACCACTGCAGCCCGCGAGGCTCACGAAGAGATCGGCCTGCTGCCGAAGTTGGTCGAGCCACTCGGCGAGTTGGATCACCTCACAACGGTGACGCAGCGCAACTACATCGTGCCGGTGCTTGGCCTGCTGACCGAGCGACCGCAGCAGCGCATCAATCCGGCAGAGGTTGACAAAGTCATTCATGTATCGCTCTCGGAACTGATGCAACCAGAGGTATACCGAGAGGAGCGGTGGGTCGTGGGCGAAGCCTCTTGGCCAATGTTTTTCTTTGAGCTCCATGGCGACACAGTCTGGGGAGCAACCGCTGCGTTGCTGCGACAATTGCTTGCGCTGCTCACTCATAGCGACCCTGGAAATGAGTTCGATCTTGACCCAGCTAGAGGCGCAGACTCGACTCATAGAGGGCTTAGGCCAGATGGCTTCGAGGGCCTTTTTTAGCGATTTTTAGTGGGGGGGGGGGACTCGGCTGAGTTGAATAAGGTTCATAGATTCTTTGTTGACAGTTGGTCAGAATCGGCTTATACATGGGGCGTCGGGCTCTTTGTTTTGAGGTCTGACTAGGCGAAAATATTTCCTTGGGGGGAATAATGAAGACACTCCGCGTTGTTGCGATGCCTCTGTTGTTTGTATGTGCGCTTCTTGCTGCGGCATGCGCTCCGGCACCTTCCGGAGGAGGAGGCAGCAACAACTTGGCACCATTTGCAGTAGCAAATGTGACCCCGGCATCTGGGCAGGCACCTCTGCTCGTTCAGTTCTCGCCGGAAGGATCAGCCGACCCTGATGGATTCCTAGAGGCCTACGCTTGGAACTTCGGCGATGGCAGCGCGATCAGCGATGCCCCAAGCCCCGCTCATACCTATGTTCGCGGTGGCGTGTTCACCGCCACACTGACTGTGACCGATGACGGTGGCCGCACGGCAAGCTCGGTCGTAGTAGTCACGGTGACACCCCCAGCGAACTTCCCGCCAGTTGCCGTGATTGGTGCAAGCGCACTCTCCGGCAAGACCCCCCTGACCGTTAACTTCTCCTCTACCGGCAGCAATGACACAGACGGAACCATCTTGGGTTACGAGTGGACATTCGGTGATGGCAGTATCGCAACAACTCCCTCGGCCTCGTACACCTACTTGGTGCCCGGCAGCTATGTCGTGACCCTGAGCGTCCGAGACAACAATGGCGCCGTCACCACCGAGTCAACCTCGGTCTCGGTTGCGAACAACCTTCCGCCCACGGCAGCCGCTGTTGCCGCACCAAGCACCGGCAAAGCGCCACTTGCAGTTTCCTTCGATGGCAGCACCTCCTCAGATGAGGACGGCAACGTTGTGAGTTGGGCCTGGGACTTTAAAGATGGCGGAACCGCCACCGGCGAGGTTGCAGTCCACACGTTCACAACTGTGGGCACCTACGAGGTTGAGCTCACCGCCACTGATGACAACGGCGCTACCGACACCACCACAGTTACGGTGCAAGTCAACGCACCCCAGGCGCCAGTCGCAGTTGCGAACGCCACCCCCGATGGAACCAAAGCTCCTCTCGGAGTTCTTTTCAGTTCCGCAGGCTCAACCGACAACGA
This sequence comes from Actinobacteria bacterium IMCC26207, assembly GCA_001025035.1. Lineage (GTDB taxonomy): Bacteria > Actinomycetota > Acidimicrobiia > Acidimicrobiales > Microtrichaceae > IMCC26207. The sequence goes on along the minus strand of LCZK01000009.1, from coordinate 135,486 downwards.
CGGCTCAATCATCGGCTACAGATGGAACTTTGCTGACGGCTCGCCAGAAAGCACCTCTGTCAACCCAAGCCACCTGTACACCGCAGCTGGCACATTCAATGCAACCCTGACCGTCACCGATGACGACTTCTTGACCACCACGGCCACTGTTCCCGTGATTGTCGGCCCGCCAAACGTTCCGCCAGTTGCGGCAGGTTCTGCGACTCCGGCAGTTGGCAAGCCAGTGCTCAACGTCTCCTTCTCTTCCGCTGCTTCCAGTGACTCTGACGGAACAGTGGTTTCGCAGTCTTGGAACTTCGGTGATGGCAGCGAGTCATCGACTGAGGCCAACCCAAGTCACTCCTACTCGGTGCTTGGTAACTACAGCGTGCTGCTGACAGTGACGGACAATGACGGCTCCATCAACACCAAGGCCATCCCAGTCTCTGTCATCCCGAACGTTGCGCCTACTGCTCAGCCAGTAGCCACACCTCGAATCGGCAAAGAGCCACTCACGGTTGCCCTCAGCGGCGCAACCTCTGGCGACAGCGACGGACGGATTGAGTCCTACGCATGGGATTACACCACCGATGGAACCATCGACTCCACCGATGTGGACACCTCCTTCGACTACGTGCTTCCTGGCACTTACACCGCTTCACTCACCGTGGTTGACGAGGACGGCGTCTCTGATACCGGAACCGTGACCATCACCGTGAATGCCAATCAAGCACCGACGGCGGTAGCCAACTCGAACTTCCAATCTGGTAACGCTCCGCTCAGTCTGATCTTTGAAGGACGCGACTCCCAAGATGCAGAACTCGGGGGAGTACTCACCTATGACTGGAACTTCGGTGACAGCACTGCGCATAGTGCGCTCGCTACCCCGACACATGTGTTCCAAGAAATTGGTACCTACACGGTCGTGTTGACCGTGACTGATAGCAACGGTGCGACCGACAGCGACACGCTGACGATCAACGCACTTGACCCGGTGGTCCGTGTCAGCCCGGCTGGCAGCGATAGCACCGGTAACGGAACGCTGGCCGCTCCGTACTCGAGCATCCAGGGCGCCATCACCGGCGCAGTTGCCCAACAGAAGACCATCGTGAAGGTTGCCGGCGGTAGTTACTCCGGCTTTACTGCAGCGAGCGGAGTCAGCGTCATCGGCGGGTTTGATCAAAGCTTTGTAGCCGGCGGAACCAATGGTTCAACAGCAGTGACAGTCACCGCTGGCGCAGGAGCTACTGCGGTGACCGCAAGTGGACTGGCTCTACCGTTGAGCATCAAGAACCTGACCCTTCAAGGTGGCGGTGGCGCTAATGCCACTGCAGCGCTTGTCATTGGATCAACTGTTACCTTTGATGGCGTGACCGCCCGCAGCGGCGCAGCCTCTGGTGCTGGGTCCAGTGCTTACGGCATTCGTGCGCTAGATGGCGCAAACGTGACTGTCAGCAATAGTGCAGTGACTGCCTCTGCCGGCGTAGCCGGTTCGACAGGTGCTGCAGGAACTGCTGGCCTCAGCGGAGCGAACGGCGGCAACGGCAGCACGGGCAACGGCTCAGGTGGTGGCGCCCAAAACGTGGCGGCCCCAGCAGTGCGAACTGGTGGTAACGGCGGCAACGGCGTGAAGTGCGTGTTCATCATCTTCTTCTGTGCATCAGCCTTGCCTGGAAACCCCGGTGGTAGCGGCGGCCTAAATGATGCCCGCGGCGGAAACTCCGGTTCCGGTGGCGCCGATAGCAACGGTGGCGCTGGTGGTGCTACTGCAGGCATTGCCGCACCAGCAGCTGCAGCAGGTGTTGCAGGGGTTGCTGTTTCTGGTGACACCTTCGCCCCAGGCGTTGGCGGCTCTGGTGGCGTAGCACTTGCTGGCCCCGGCGGCGGCGGCGGCGGTAGCGGCGGCTCGAACGGCAACAACAACAGTGGTGGCGGTGGCGCCGGTGGCGTCGGTGGTACCTCTGGTACGGGCGGCGCAGGCGGCTCGGGTGGCGGCGGATCATTTGCCGTTTACTCCAATAACTCTTCAGTGGTGATCAATGCCACGGCTTTGGCAACTGGTGCTGGCGGTGCTGGCGGTGCCGGTGGCGTTGGCGGTAACGGTGGCAACGGCGGCAACGGCGGTAACGGTGCTGGAACCTCAACTCCCGGTGCTGGCGGCGGAGCCTCTGGCGGCGGCGGCGGTAACGGCGGCGGCGGCGGTGCTGGCGGTAACGGCGGACCTTCCGTTGGTGCCTACCATTCTGGTACTGGAACGCAGACTGCAAACGTTGATGCCCTAGCAGCAGTGGCCAGCATTGGTACTGCAGGATCCCTTGGTAACGGCGGCAGCAGTGGCGCTGTCGGTACTGGCGGAACCAAGGGCCTCGGTGGAGCCAACGGCACGCTCTCAAAGAAGGGCGGCGATGGCGCTGCAGGCCCCGCAGGCGTAGCCGGCGGTACTGGCAGTAGTGGCTCGGCCGGTCTGCGACGTGTTGTCTTCGACAGCGGCGTGTCAGTAAACGCTGCGCCGATTGCTGCAGCAGCAGCCAGCAAGACTTCTGGCATTGCGGCCGAGACTGTTGATTTCAGCTCGGCTGGGTCCTATGACCCCGACGGCACGATCACATTCAGCTGGAACTTCGGCGATGGCACCGCAACAAGTGCCTCTGCGAACCCAACCCATACCTACACCGATGCCGGAACTTATACGGCAACGTTGACGGTCACTGACAATGATGGGGCTACTGCAACTGCAACCACGGCGCAGATCGTCATTGCAGCGAATCAGCTACCGGTAGCGGTGGCGAACGGCACTCCAAATGCCGGGAAAGCACCCATTGTTGTTGACTTCAGCTCGGCCGGATCCGTTGACAACGACGGGTCGATTGTCAGCTATAGCTGGAACTTCGGTGACGGCTCAGCACTGAGCAGTTCTGCGAGCCCCTCACACACCTACAGCGCTCAGGGTAACTACACAGCAACCCTGACCGTGACAGATAACAAGGGTGGCACGGGTACAGCCAATGTGACCGTAACGGTGAGCCCCAACAACGTGGCCCCAGAGGTTGCCATCTCGGCAACACCAACCTTTGGTAAGGCGCCCGTTGATGTGGCCTTTACCTCGACGGTCTCTGACTCTGATGGCACCGTCAGTGGTTTGGTCTGGAACTTCGGTGACGGCTCGGCAACGAGCACTGCGGCGAACCCAACTCACACCTACGCTGCAGGCGTTTGGACGGCAACCTTGACGGCAACGGACAACGATGGTGCAACCACCACTCGTTCAGTTCAGATTCGGTCGCTTCCCAACCTGGCCCCCACAGCCACGGCCTCGGCCACCCCGTCGAATGGTCGGGCACCACTCAATGTTCAGCTGAGTTCTGCCGGATCGATTGACTTCGATGGAACTATTGCCAGCTACAACTGGAACTTCGGTGACGGCACTGCGGCGAGTACTGCTGCCAACCCGGCACACACCTATGGGGTAGGCACCTGGACGGCAACGCTCACGGTGACCGACAACGAGGGTGCAACAGCCACGGCAACCGTGGGAGTGACCTCGACGGTCAATCAGGCACCAGTTGCGGTGGCCAACGCAACCCGTATCGGCACAAAGGCCCCACTGGTTGTGAACTTCAGCTCAGCCGGCTCGGTTGATAACGATGGCACTATTGCCAGCTACAACTGGAACTTCGGTGACGGCACAGCAACAAGCAGTTCTGCCAACCCATCACATACCTACGCCACGCCCGGCACCTACTCGGCCACCCTTACGGTGACTGATAACGAGGGCGCTACCGATGTGAAGGCTGTCTCGATCAACGTCGGCCCAGTCAACCTGGCGCCGGTTCCAGTAGCGAGTGCAACCCCAACCTCTGGTCGGGCTCCACTTGTTGTCGCCTTCAGCTCAGCTGGATCCTCGGACGCCGATGGCACGATTGCTAGCTATGCCTGGGACTTTGGTGATGGCAGCACGGTTGAAACCACAGCCGATGCAACCCACACCTATGCCCCTGGCAACTGGACAGCAACTCTGACCCTGACCGATGACAATGGCACCACGGCGATGAGGGCAGTGGGCATAAGCAGCACTGTCAACATCAAGCCAACAGTTGTTGCCTCGGCCACGCCGAGCAGTGGTGTGGCCCCATTGGTGGTGGCACTCAGTTCGGCCGGCACAACCGACCCTGACGGTTCCATCTCTTCCTATAGCTGGGACTTCGGTGATGGCTCAGCGTTGGGCACAACAGCGAACCCGTCGCATACCTACGCAACGGGTACCTATGTAGCCACGCTGACGGTGACCGACAACGAAGGCGGAACGAACAGCGCCACGGTGGGGATCCGCTCGAATACGGCCCCAACGGCCATAGCGATAGCAGATGTCACCAGCGGCGACGGACCGCTACTTGTCAGCTTCACTGGCGATACCTCAAGCGATGCTGACGGATCCATCGTTAGCTACAGCTGGAACTTCGGTGACGGCTCATCGAGCACTTCAGCGAACCCGACTCACAGCTATGCGCCAGGTATCTGGACTGCGACGCTGACGGTGACCGATAACGAGGGAGCAACCTCAACAGACACGGTCACAATCGATGCGAACGATCCACCTACGGCATCGATCAGTTCCAATGTCACGAGTGGTGCAGGTCCGCTCACCGTCAACTTTGACTCAAACGTCAACGATAACGACGGCTCCTTCAGCTTCAGCTGGGACTTCGGGGATGGAAGCTCAGCAGTCACCAATGACCTGGCGCCCGCTCACACCTTCACTTCCCCAGGGGAGTATCAAGTCACTCTGACAGTCACTGATGACCGTGGCTCGGTCGCAACGGCAACTCGAAGCATCACAGTTACAGGCGGGTAATACAGCGCATTTCTTGGCGGTCGGAAGCTGTTCCGGCCGCCTAGGCGCTGAATCTCAGGCAGAAGTCATCTACACGGCAATCCACGGACACACAGGGAACACCGAGAAGAAGGGAAGACGAGTGGGACGGCTAGTCCGGTCACTCGTCGGGGGAATCTTATGAGCACAACATCAGGGGGAAGCGTGAAGCACCCAGGGCGAAACACATCTAGGCCGTCATCAACCAAGAGGATGCAACTCTCGGTTCTGGCAATTCTTGGAGCACTAGCGCTTGTCATTACGGCCTGCGCTCCAACTCCTACGCCGGGAACAAACCTGCGTCCGATCGCTCTGGCGAGCTCGGACGTAACCTCGGGTGCTGCTCCACTTGTGGTCAGCTTCAGCTCCGATGGGTCGCTCGACTCTGATGGAACAATCGTGAATTACGCCTGGAACTTTGGTGATGGATCGGCTGCAAGTGCCGAGGCCAACCCAACGCACACGTACACCTCTGGTGGCACCTTCGTTGCCACCCTTCGTGTCACCGATAACGGCGGAGCCGTCGGCAGCTCCACCGTTGCCATCGTGGTTTCCGCAGGAGTCAATCAGTCTCCAGTCGCTGTGATCGGTGCCCCCTCACCGGTCTCGGGTAAAGCCCCCCTGAACGTCAATTTCAGTTCCGCTGGGTCGAGTGATCCCGACGGTTCGATTGTTGCCTATAGCTGGAACTGGTCAGACGGAACAGTTCTTGGAACCGCAGCGAACCCTTCGCATACCTTCACAACAGCGCGCACTTTTATAGTCACTTTGACAGTGACCGACAATGAGGGTGCCACCGGGTCTGCGAGCACCACTATTACTACCGTCGCAAACATTTCTCCCGATGCTGTTGCATCGGTTTCTGCAGCTCTGGCAATAGCTCCTGCCACACTCTCCTTCGATTCCTCGGCCTCGACTGACCCTGACGGAATCATCGTGACCAAGCGCTGGGACTTCGGAGACTCAACCACCCCAAGCACGAGTGCAAACCCAAATCACACCTATTCAACACCTGGTAACTACGTAGCCACCTTGACGGTGATTGATGACAACGGAGCAACCGATGTTGCATCACTCAACATCTCGGTGTTGAGTGTCAACCAAGCCCCCGTCGCCGTTGCGAACGCAACGCCATCCTCGGGTAAAGCCCCCTTGACCGTTGACTTCAGCTCGGCTGGATCAGCAGATTCTGACGGAACAATCGTTAGCTACAACTGGGTATTCGGCGACGGTGAGACCTCTTCCGAGGCAAACCCAGTTCACACCTATGCAACTCCTGGTCTGTACTCAGCCTCGCTGACAGTCACTGATAATCGCGCTTTCCCGGCGCCTCTGACTGACACAGCAACGGTGCCGATCAACGCTCTAGCGTTCAACGTTGCCCCGGTCGTCGCTGCTTCGGTAACACCAAGCACTGGCAAGATTCCGCTAGCAGTTGCCTTCAGCTCTGCAGGCTCGAGTGATTCCGATGGAACCATTGACTCCTACGTCTGGGACTTTGGCGATGGTTCAGCTCTGAGCTACGAAGCCAACCCGAGTTACACCTATGCAGCGCCTGGCGTGTACACGGCAACCCTGACTATCCGAGATAATAATGGATCAGAGGCGACTGCACCTGTCACCGTGACTCGAGTCCTCAACTTGTTCCCAACCGCTCAGGCTTCCGGAACGCCCACCTCTGGCAAGAGCCCACTCAACGTGGCCTTCAGCTCGGCTGGTTCGGCAGACACCGATGGAACCATTGCTAGCTATGCATGGGACTTCGGTGACGGCAACCTTTCATCGCTGGCCAACCCAAGCCACGCATATGCGCCTGGCGAGTACACCGCAACCTTGACCGTCACTGATGACAGCGGCGACGCAGACATCAAGACCGTCAGCATTGTTTCTGATGCCAATGTGCTGCCTGTGGCAGTTGCAAACTCTGATGTGGCTACTGGAAATGCTCCACTTGCCGTGGCGTTTAGCTCGGCTGGTTCCACCGATCCAGATGGAACAATCACCGGCTATAGCTGGAACTTCGGTGACGGTTCAGCAGATAGCTCTGCAGCCAATCCGAGCCACACCTATACCGTGGCCGGCGAATACTCCGCAGTCCTAACAGTCACTGACAGCGACGGCGCTACTGACACTGCTGCTCTGACCATCACGGTCAATGAGAACCCAGCCCCAGTGGCGGTGCTTGCAGTTACCTCGGTGACTCCAGTCTCTACCAAGGCACCTGCTCTGGTTGCTTTCTCTTCGACTGGTTCGAGCGACGATGCGTCCATCGTTTCTTATGACTGGACCTGGGGCGATGAGACCCCCAACGGGTCTGGCGCCTCGCCAAGTCACACGTTCACCACAGTGGGTTCGTTCGTCGTGACACTGACGGTCACCGATAACGGCGGCCTGACCAACTCGTCCTCGACCATCGTCTCGACCATCGTCAACCTGGGCCCAACTGCTGCTGCGTCTGCAACACCAGACTCGGGCAAGGCGCCGCTGGCCGTGACCTTCAGCTCCGCCGGATCAGGCGACGCTGACGGGACCATAGTTTCGTACAACTGGAACTTTGGGGACGGTGCTGCTGCGAGCAGCGCAGCCAACCCGACCCACACGTATGGTGTTGGTTCCTTCACAGCCACCCTTACCGTGACCGATGATGATGCCAATGTGGCAACCACCACCGTGGCCATCTCTACAGTTGCCAATCAGCTGCCAGTGGCCGTTGCCAACTTCACCCCAACGGGTACCAAGGCCCCGCTGCCAGTTGCATTCAGTTCGGCTGGCTCAGCCGATAACGACGGCAGCATTGTCGGCTACGCCTGGGACTTCGATAACAACGGAACAGTGGACTCTACTGAGGCCAACCCCAGCACCGTCTATAACACTCCTGGCAACAAGACAGCCAAGCTGACTTTGACTGATGACAGCGGCGACACTGGATTCACCACGGTTTCGGTCAACGTCGGTGCAGTCAACGTTGCGCCTGTTGCTCGGCCCGTAGCCACTCCCGCTTCCGGAAAGCGCCCGTTGGTTGTGGCGTTCTCCTCGAATAAATCCTATGATTGGGATGGCACGATTACTGCCTATAGCTGGAACTTTGGTGACGGTAGCGAGCTCAGTTCTGACCAGAGCCCTAGCCACACCTATTCAGTCGGCACATGGACGGCGACCCTGACGGTCACGGATAACGACGGTGCCACCCACACGGGATCGGTTCTGATCAACTCCAATGCGAACCAGGCCCCAGTGGTCCGAGCGGTGGCAACTCCATCCTCGGGCAAGGCACCACTTGTGGTTGCGTTCTCCTCGGCTGGTTCCTCCGATCCGGATGATTCCATTGCCTCCTACGAATGGGACTTCGGTGACGGTTCAGCGACAAGCTCCGCTGCCAACCCAAGCCACACCTATGTGCTGGGCTCGTACACCGCCACGTTGACGCTGACGGATCAGGAAGGCCTCACGAGCTCGAAGCAGGTCAATGTTGTGGCCCTCGAGAATCAGGTGCCCGTTGCAGTTGCAGGTGCAAACAAGAGCTCTGGCCTTGTACCAGCCACGGTGGACTTCACCTCTGCTGGTTCACTCGACCCCGATGGCGACATTGCTAGCTATAGCTGGAACTTTGGTGATGGCAGCGACCTCAGCACCGAGGCCAACCCCACGCACACCTACACCTCAGCAGGTACCTACACGGCGACCTTGACGGTGGCTGATGCAGAAGGCCAGATCGCCACGGCGACCAAGGTGTTCGTAGCGCTCACCAGCGTTCAGTTCGTCTCGAAAGCCGGTAGTGACGACAACTTGGGCACGCAGGCTTTGCCGAAACTCACCATTTCTGCTGCTCTCACTGCTGCGGCGGCAAACGGTCAGACTTCGGTCCGTGTTGCTGGAGGCTCGTACAGCTCCTTCACCGTGGTAGCCGGAATTGATGTCACTGGCGGTTACGACCAGAGCTTTGATGCTGGTGGCAGCAACGGTGCCACCACCGTGACGATCACTGGTGCAGCGAACACGCCAGGTGTGACTGCGACAGGCGCCACGGTTGCGACCAAGCTTAAGAAGCTCACCATTGTTGGTGGAGATGGCAGTACTTCTGCCGGCTCCACGGGCGTGTTGGTTCAGACCAACTCGCTGCTGACACTCGATCAGGTCACCGTGACCTCTGGTACCCCATCAACTGCTGGCTCGAGTGCCTATGGCGTTCGTGCCCTCAGCAGCTCAAACGTGACCGTAAAAGACAGCAATGTCACAGCGGCCGCCGGTGTGGCCGGTACGGCTGGCTCCAGCGGTGCTGCTGGAACCAATGGAACAAACGGCAATCCTGGTACCAACTCAAATACTCAGCAGGGCTCAACCCCTGGTGCTGCAGTCACGGGTACACCGACCACTCGTAATGGTGGCGCAGGTGGTTCTGGTGGCGGCGGTAACAACGAGTCTTCTGGCCAGAAGGTCGGCGTGGCTGGCTCAGCTGGCGGCGGCGGTGCTACTGGCGGAACAGCGGGTCCATCCGGTGGCGTCGGTGGCGGTGGCGGTGGCGCAGGCGCTGCTGGTGCTGCTGGTGCTGCAGGCGTAGCCGGCTCCACAACGAACGCACCCAATGACACCTTCGCAGGTGGAACCGGCGGCGCAGGCGCTGCAGGCGGCGCTGGCGCTGGTGGCGCTGGCGGCGGCGGCGGCGGTGGCGAGAGCAGCAACACCTTGATTAACCCAGCCAACAACCGTCGACGTGGCGGCTCCGGCGGCTCTGGTGGCCTTGGTGGCACCGGTGGTGGCGGTGGTGGCGGAGGTACTGCTGGTGGCGGTTCCTTCGGAATCTTCACCAACAACGCCTCGGTGACCGTGACCGGAACAGCGATCATTACTGGTACTGGTGGTAACGGTGGTGATGGTGGTGCCGGTGGTACTGCCGGAACCGGCGGCAACGGCGGTAACGGTGGTTCACCTGCCAACATCAACACTGGCCGCAGCGCGGCAGGTGGCGGTGGTGGCGGCGGCGCCGCAGGCGGCCGTGGTGGCTCGGGCGGTGCCGGTGGTACTGGCGGCCCATCCATTGGGGTCTACTCGGTTGGTAGCGGCAGCCAGGTTGTCTCTACAACCTCGGCCACGTTAGGCGCCGCAGGTTCTGGTGGCGCCGCTGGCGCAGCCGGTACTGGTGGAACAGCCGGTACGGGTGGTGCCCTTGGCACGACCAACACAGCCAACCGCAATGGCTTTGCCGGTACAGCTGGCACAGCTGGTGGCAGCGGTGCAGCGGGTAACGCTGGTGGTTCGGGTGCACGCTCAACTCGCTTGCACTCCAACAGCGCTCCGGTAGCAGTTGCTTCTGCATCACCTACAGCGGGGCGCAAGCCCCTTCCAGTCGAGTTCTCCTCGGCTGGTTCCACTGACGCTGACGGCACGATCGTCAGCTACAGCTGGAACTTCGGTGATGGTTCAGCCCTGGATTCCTCGCAGAACCCAACTCACACCTATACCTCTACCGGAAGCAAGACTGCAGTCTTGACGGTCACTGATGACGATGGGGCAACCAGCACCCAGTCGGTAGTGATTGCCGTGTCTGTCAACGTTGCGCCCACGGCGGTTGCTAGCGCAACGCCTATCCGTGGCGTGTTCCCGCTCCTGGTGAACTTCTCCTCGGCTGGCTCCACTGATTCCGACGGAATCATTGTCAGCTACAACTGGGACTTTGGTGACGGTGGGTCTTCTACTGATGCCAACCCGAGTCACACCTACATCCTCCCGTCCACCTATGCGGCAACGCTGACGGTGACCGACGAAGAGGGTGGCACCGACACCAAGACCGTGTCGATCAACGTGCGTGACCCCAACCTGGCTCCGATAGCAGTGGCTTCAGGCACGCCGACCTCGGGCAAGGAGCCCTTGGTGGTTGCCTTCAGCTCTGCCGGTTCGGCAGACCAAGAGGCTGATGGCTCAATCGTCAGCCGTAGCTGGAACTTCGGGGATGGCACAGCCACAAGCTCGGCCTCGAACCCGAGCCACACCTACACCAGCTCAGGCAACTACACCGCCACGCTAACGGTGACCGACAACGACGGAGCGACTGATACAAAGACGGTTGCCATCACAGTGAACGCCAACCAGGCGCCAACTGCAGTGGCCGGATCTGATATCAGCAGCGGTCAAGCCCCGCTGCCGGTTCAGTTCAACTCGGTCGGTTCAGGTGACCCAGACGGCACATTCACCCGAAACTGGAACTTCGGCGACGGCACAGCTACCAGTTCGGCAGCTAGCCCGAGTCACACCTATGCCAGCCAAGGCACCTTTACCGTGACCCTGACCATCACCGACGACAACGGCGTTACCGCCACGTCAACGTTGATCATGAACATCGGTGCGCCAAATCAGGCACCGGTTGCTGCGGCCACGGTGGATCCAACCTCGGGTAAGACGAATATCACCAACTTCGCCTTCGATGCTTCAGGATCAACCGACGCCGACGGCACGGTGAACTCCTACGCATGGACATTCGGTGACGGTGCAGCCTCGACGAGTGCTACCCCAAGTCACACCTACACAACTGCGGGCACCTACACCGCAACCGTAAGGGTGACCGACAATCAGGCAGCCACCAACTCCAAGTCGGTGACCGTCACAGTGGCCAACAACGTGTTGCCAGTAGCTTCAGCTTCAGTCACACCGGCAAGCGGCAAGGCACTGTTCACGACCTTCCAATTCAGCTCTGCTGGATCCACCGATTCTGATGGAACCATCGCTGCCTACAGTTGGAACTTCGGTGACAGCTCCCCAGCAGACACCACTGCCAACCCGACGCATGTGTACAACGCCGCAGGCTCGTACACAGCAACGCTCACGGTGACCGACAACAACGGGGCGACCAAGTCCAAGACAGTCGGAGTGACCACGGTCAACAACATCACGCCTACGGCGGCCGCTCAGGTCAGCCCCTCGGCTGGTAAGACCAACATCACTACCTTCACCTTTGGCTCGGTTGGATCAGCCGATCCCGATGGAACCTTTGCTCGCAGCTGGGACTTCGGTGACGGAACTGCTTCGAGTGCTGCGGCTAGCCCGACGCACATGTACACCACAGCCGGTGTCTACAGCGTGGTCCTGACCATCACTGATGACAACGGTGCATCCTCTACTGCAAGCCTGACTGTGACGGTGCTCGACAATGTGGCACCCACGGCCTCGCCAGCAGTAAATGTCACCTCTGGTACGAGCGGCGTCACCATCTTCAGCTTCACAGCTAACGCTGCAGATTCTGATGGCACCGTGTCCTCGTACCTCTGGAACTTCGGTGATGGAACCTTCGCTACGGCGGCGAATCCATCAACTAAGAAGTTCAGCACGCCAGGTACCTACAACGTCACCGTCCGGGTGACCGATAACAACGGCGCCCAGACCACATCGGCGCCAATCACGATCACCATCTCATAAGTGTTGGGCACGGATTGGCGCCCAAGGCTCCAATCCGTGCTTCCGATTCGTTTCACGCAATCAATCTCAGTCAAGCAGTAAGTCACAGTCAGTACAGAAAACGCAGTACGAGTACCACACCAGCAGAGGGAAGTGCAGGCGATGAAAACTCAACCGAATGCTCAAGTCAGAAATTCCAGGGGGACCAAGATGAACTCACTAGGCTCAACGACTAGTCACAACCGGCGACGAAGCCTGCTTTCCGGGCGTGTCAAAGCCCTGATCATCGCAGGAGCCCTTCTGGCAGGAGCTGCTGTGGTCAACCCGATGGCGGGAGCGCAGCCTGTTGGCAACCCGGGTTCGCTCAACCTAAAGATCGTTGACGGCACATTCGTTCTTGGTGCTCAGACCTTCCCGCTGAAGCCGGCTGACGTGGTCGAGTGTGCTGACGGCAGGAACAACGATGATGGCCAAGACGTGGTTATCGATTACCCGTCCGACCCTCAGTGCACCAGCCTTCTAGACGCCTCAGAAGTGCAGACTGGCTTTCAGGCCAAGCAGGACAGCACGATCAACGGAACGGTCAACGCAGCAGGTGCCGTAACGATCCCGCAGTCGGGGATTTTCTTCCCGCCCGTCTATACCTATGCCGTTGGTGCAGTGATCACCTTCCAGATTCAGCCAACTGGCGCAGGAACAGGAAACCTGAACCCCATTACGGGAGTAGCAAGTCTGAATATTTCTGTGAAGATCAGCATCCAAGGTGCCCCACAGGGACAGGACCTCACCTCGGCCTGTGGTATTTCTCCCATCAACTTGTCCTTCAAGACCGGTACCACCAACCCGCCGATCCCCAACGAGCCCATTAGCGGCGTTCCCTACAACGATGAAACTGGCCGGGCAACCTTTGTAGACAACTCCTTCTCGGCCCCCGGTGCCTCAGGTTGCGCCACGCTTGGTGCAGCAAACGGCCCGCTCAACGCAGAGGTCGGAGTTCCTGCAGCCTCGGGCGTGAACACTGCCATTGTTGTGGTTGAGGCCAATCCAAAGGTGACCAAGGGCGTCAAGGCCTCAAACGTTCCCTCGGTATCCACTGGCAATGCCCCTCTGACTGTGAACTTCAACGGAACGGGTTCCACTGCTGTAAAGACGATCAGCAGCTATGCATGGGATTTCGGTAACGGCCAGACGGCAACAGGCCCGACTGCATTCACCACCTATTCCACCCCCGGTACCTATCAGTCCAAGCTGACTGTCACTGATAGCGACGGCGACAAAGATGTATCCACCAAGACCATCACCGTTAATGTGCCACCGAATGTGCCGCCAACGGCTGCAATTGGTAGCTCCGGATCTGGTGGCCTAGCGCCCTACGCGGTGACTTTCGATGGCAGTGGCTCGAGTGACTCAGACGGTTCCGTGTCTAGTTATGCATGGGACTTCGGCAACGGCCGAACGGCAACTGGTGCAGTCGCTTCAGCCAACTACACGGCGCCTGGCACGTACACCACGACGCTGACCGTGACCGATAATCGTGGCGCCACTGGCACTGCAACGAAGCAAACCGTCGTGACTGGCGCACCGAATATTGCGCCAAGTGCGGTCATTACAACGGTCTCCGTAGCCGGTACGGTTCCGCTCACGGTGAACCTCTCTGGTGGCAACTCTTCAGATGCCGATGGCTCTATTGCCACCTACGCATGGGACTTGGGTAACGGTCAAACCGCTACCGGCCCGAGCGCTCAGGCAGTGTTTTCCTCAATTGGGTCCTATACCGTGACTCTGGTTGTGACTGACGATCGCGGTGCTACCAGCACCCAGACGCTCACCATCAACGTGTCTGCAGATTCCAATATTCCACCAGGCGCTGTCATTAGCTCCGATGTGGTTTCTGGAACTGCACCGCTGCAGGTGAACTTCAATGGTTCCGGATCCAGTGATGTTGACGGAACTATTGCGACCTACGCATGGAACTTTGGTAACGGCCAGAACGGCTCGGGAGTCACCCCTCCTGCAGCCACCTACACGCTCCCCGGTACCTACACTGCAACTCTGACAGTGACCGACAACAAGGGCGCTACTGGGTCAGTGTCTCGCACGATTACGGTAAATCGTCCACCAAATCAGTCACCGACTGTTGCAGTGGCAGCTACGCCAAGCGTTGGAAGCGCACCGCTACTCGTGCAACTCAGCAGCGCCGGTTCGCAAGACGCTGATGGCGCAATCGCAGGCTACGCCTGGAACTTTGGTAACGGAACGAGTTCAACGAATCCGAACCCGAGTGCCATTTACGACACGCCAGGCACCTATACGGTTTCGCTAACAGTGACTGATAACGATGGCGCTTCAGCTGTCAAGTCCACAACCGTTGTAGTCAATCCGCCCAATATTGCGCCAGTGCCTTCCTTTACGGCTACCCCGCTGACTGGCAGCGCACCACTTCTGGTCAACGTCAACGGTGCAGGGTCGAGCGACGCTGACGGCTCAGTCGTGAGCTATGCCTGGAACTTCGGTAACGGGCAACTCGCTACCGGTGCACTTGGACAAACCACGTTCACTACCGCCGGCACCTATGTCATCCGCCTGACGGTGACTGACAATCGCGGCACGAGCCGTAACACCACAGTGACCGTGGTTGCGGGCGCAGCGAACGCCCGGCCTATTGCAGTCATCTCGGCCTTGCCGACCTCTGGTCCTGCTCCGCTGCTCGTACAGCTCAGCGCAGCCGGATCGACTGACACAGATGGACAAATCACGACATACGCCTGGGACTTTGGCGATGGTCGCACAGCCTCGGGCTTGCAGACTCAGGTGACCTACTCCACACCTGGTACCTACACCGTCACGCTGAAGCTCACCGATAATCGCGGTGCGACCACCTCGGTAACCGAGACGGTAACTGTCGACCCAACCGCTGCCGCCTCGGACCGGATCAAGCTTCAGTTTGTTGGAGGCGTGAACTACACCTTCGACGGCAAGACCCAGGGAGGCAGCCTCAAGATCACTCGAGATGCATTTGGCATCAAGAGCGTGACCGGAACCGCTCCGTACGCAGGTGCAGGCAACTCTGTTGCATCAGTAACCGTCAACCTGAATCGAGTGCTGATCTTCAACGCATTCCTTGGAACGGTGGTTGTCAGCGATGCAACAAACGGCATCAACGATGTCAGCACCTCGCTCTTCCTCACCCCGTTGACAAGCCCATCTGCCACCTCGGCTCGAGGTAGTGGGTCGGGTACCACTGCAGGACGGACATATAACCTGCTGTTCACCATCGACGATCGTGCGTAATAGCTCGCATCGGCTGGTTCAGGGGTAATTGAGCAGGGTAGGGGAGAGAACCATGGCGGAACGGACACATCCGAGACTCAGAGCAAGGCGAGTAAGCCTTGCTCTGAGTGCTCTCGGACTTGTTGCACTGGTTCTGGGTGCTTGCGCTGTAACGCCCCCAGCCGGAGGCGGTGGGGTCACCACCACCACCCTTGGCGGTGGAGGAACGACAACTACAACTCCCGGTGGCGGCGGCGGAACCACGACCACCCTGCCAGGAGGGTCCACAACACCAACTCTGGTAGCCGGCCGGCAGCACACCTGCTCGCTTCGACCAAACGCCACCGTGCGATGCTGGGGCAATAATTCACTCGGCCAACTTGGTAACAGCAGCACTGTTTCCTCATCAATTCCGGTTCAGGTTTCTGGACTGACTGGGGTTCTTGCTCTTGCTGCCGGGGGATACCACACCTGTGCCCTGCTCTCGAGTCATGAGGTCACCTGTTGGGGGAACAACTCCTCTGGTCAGCTCGGAGACGGCAGCGAGACCAACAGCTCGGTTCCGGTCATGGCGTTTAATCTGACCGACGTGGTGCGCATCGCAACCGGCGGAGACCACACATGTGCAGTCAAGTCCACCGGCAAGGTTGCTTGCTGGGGAGACAACTTCAGCGGTCAGCTCGGAACGGGCTCGAACTCTTCGGCTTCGACACCGCGAAGTGTTGCGGTGCTCACTGGCGCTGTCGCTGTCACGGCTGGAGAGGCTCATACCTGTGCGCTCATCAACACAGGCAGTGTCTCGTGTTGGGGAGCGAGTAACAACGGCCAGCTAGGCCGTGGCACCTTCCTAGACGAGAACGTTGCTGGCTCTGTGGTTGGACTAACGAACGCAACATCGGTAGTCGCTGGTGGGTCGTTTACTTGCGCAAACCGAGCAACTGGGCTGCCCGTGTGCTGGGGAGACAACTACTACGGGCAACTCGGCAACGGTGTCTTTTTGCCACCCCCTCCGGTCGAGGGTGACCCACCCCCAGTGCCACGACTTGCGAACACCCCTCAGGCAGTTATCAGTCTGACCGCTGTTTCTTCGATCACTTCTGGCGGGGAACATGCCTGTGGCATCGCCGGTGCTGGGGCTGCGGCCTGTTGGGGACGCAATAGCAGTGGCCAGTTAGGTGATGGCACTGCAGTGAACAACTCAACGCCTCAAGCAGTAGTCGGCCTAATTGGGCTTGCACTGATTGTTGCCGGTGATGATCACACCTGTGCGCTGCGGACCAATGGTGCGGCCTTGTGCTGGGGCGATAATTCCTCTGGTCAACTCGGCACCGGCGACAATGTTGCATCGCTCGAACCCGTGTCGGTGACTGCTCTGTAGCAGCCAGTCCGGCTGCTGCCAGCTACCCGACAGTTATCGGTTGCCCGACAGTTGCCAGCTACATCCAGTAATTGGGTGCCTCGGCAGTAATGGTGACGTCATGTGGGTGAGCTTCACGGAGCCCAGCAGGGCTCATACGAACAAACTGTGCACCCTGTTGCAGTTCGGGGATGGTGTGCGCACCGCAGTAGCCCATTGCGGATCGCAGCCCGCCAACAAGTTGGTACAGAATCTTCTGGGCTTCGCCCTTATAGGGAACCCGACCTTCGACTCCTTCGGGCACCACCTTCTCGGTGGACTCCACTCCGTCTTGAAAGTAGCGGTCCTTTGAGAAGGAGCGTGCGCTCATTGCTCCGAGTGAACCCATGCCCCGGTATGTCTTGTAGCGCTCGCCTTTCGACAGCACTATCTCTCCTGGAGTCTCGTCTGCGCCTGCTAGCAAACTTCCCACCATGATGACGTCTGCGCCAGCGCCGATTGCTTTGGCAATATCTCCAGAGAATCTGACTCCGCCATCTGCAATCACCCCGACCCCGTGAGCGGCTGCAACGGATGCACACTCAAACACGGCAGTGAGTTGCGGTACGCCCACTCCAGCAACAATTCGGGTAGTGCAGATTGAGCCGGGGCCAACGCCCACCTTGACTGCATCGGCTCCTGCTTCGATTAGCGCAGCGGCAGCAGCACCTGTTGCGATATTGCCGGCGGCTACTTCGATCGACATATTTGCCTTGATCTTGCGGACAACCTCGATCACGCCTGCGGAATGCCCATGTGCAGTGTCCACCACAATCAAGTCCACACCGGCAGCGACTAGAGCCTGCGCCCGTTCGAGTGAGTCTTCCCCAACGCCAACTGCTGCAGCGCAGCGAAGGCGGCCTTGTTCGTCTTTGGTGGCATTCGGGTACTTGAGCTTCTTTGAGATGTCCTTCACGGTGATTAGGCCCGTGATCCGGCCATCGGCGTCAACTACGGGAAGCTTTTCAATGCGGTGCCGCCCCAGAATCTCTTGGGCTTCTTCAAGGGTGGTTCCCTGAGCGGCGGTGATGAGCCCCTCAGAGGTCATGACCTCTGAAACCGGCCGACTCGGGTCGTCCTCGAAGCGCAGATCTCGGTTGGTCAGGATGCCGACGAGTCGATGCGAGTCATCAACGATGGGCACACCCGAAATACGGAACTTCGCCATCAGATCAAGAGCCGAGCCAACCAAGTCATGGGGGTGCAGGGTGACCGGATCAACGATCATTCCCGACTCAGATCGTTTGACCTTGTCCACTTCGATCACTTGATCTTCGATAGATAGGTTTCGGTGAATGACCCCGAGGCCGCCTTCACGGGCAATCGCAATCGCAAGCCGAGCCTCGGTCACAGTGTCCATTGCCGCAGACATGAGTGGTATCGCCAAGCGGATTTTGGGAGTCAATTGCGTCGCAGTGGAAACCTCTGAAGGGATCACATCCGAAGCTGCGGGTAACAGACAGACATCATCAAAGGTGAGGCCCATGGGCCCGAACCGAGAAAGTGGATCTGCTGTGGTCCCCGTGGGGAGCGATGAGCCTGCCGGAACTTCATTTGGGGGCGTCATGCGCTGAGTCTAGTCACTCCAACCGGAAGGCTCCTAGAGGGCCGTTGCGCAGCTAACTTGGTAGCGGCGGCAATGTGTCGCCAACTGCCCAGGGAGACTGACATGCCAACCTTAAGTTTCGAAGGTGAAACCAACGGCGAGATTCTGATCAAGGTTCGCCGGTGGCTGGCCTCGGTAGAGGGTACGGAGCAGGGCAATATCAGCGCTGTGCAAGCCGTCAGCCAAGGGGCTGAACTCACCAAAGAGGCCCTGCGTATCATCGCCACCTCAGCTCCAGAGCCGATTGCGCAATCAGATGTTGTCAAAGGCCTCACCAACATGGGCTACAAAGTCACCGATGCAGCAAAAGATGCAGTGGTGGCTGGCCTCGACACCATCGAAGAGTCAACCGGGGGTGGCGTGGTTCACCAAGCAACAAAGGCCGCCGGCAAGGTCGTCTATCAGATGAATGCAACCGTTGCCCGGCAGATTCTTCGCTCTATCAAGAGTTAGCCCTGCACGAGTACCTCTCGATCTGCTCTTCGTAGCAGGTCTGAGGTCTCGGAGTTGCTGTAGAGGGCCTAGACTCCCACCTTTCCCAATTCCTTGAAGGTGACCGTGGCAGAAATCGAAATCGGCATCGGCAAGTCTGGCCGCCGGGGGTATTCCCTTGACGAGGTAGCCATCGTGCCGAGCCGTCGCACCCGTGACGCAGATGAGGTCGAGACCTCTTGGCAGATTGACGCGTATCAGTTTGAGATTCCTGTGATTGCGGCACCACTCGACGGAGTGAGTAGCCCCGCCACTGCAATAGAGATGGGCCGCCTCGGTGGTGCAGCAGCAGTGCATGCCGAAGGCCTCTGGTGCAGATACGAGGACCCGACTGATGTCCTTTTCGAGATTGCAGAACTGACTGCTCAGCGCGGGTCGGGGCAGGGGAGTGAGACCGAGCGGATTACTCGCATGCGAGAGATCTACTCCAGTGCTGTTCAACCAGATTTGATTGCGCAGAGAGTGTCCGAGATTCGCGAAGCTGGTGCAACGGTATGTATTGCGGTTACTCCAGCCTCAACCGAGTCACTGCTCGCTCATATCGTTCGTTCTGAGCCAGACCTGTTAGTTATTCACGGCACGGTAACTTCTGCTGAGCACCTCACGGAGGGTGCCCACGAGCCGTTAGACCTGAAGCACCTCGTTCGCCGCTTGGAAGTACCCGTTCTCGTAGGCGGTTGCGCGAGCTACCAAGCCGCACTTCACCTCATGCGAACCGGTGCAGCAGGAGTGTTGGTGGGTGTCGGTCCTGGGGTTGCCTCAACCACTGGACGGGTCCTTGGAGTTGGTAACCCGCAAGCCACTGCAATTGCCGATGCACGCGCAGCGCGCATGCGTCACCTTGATGAAACTGGCGTCTATGTCCACGTCATTGCCGACGGCGGCATGCGCACGGGTGGAGACATTGCCAAAGCCGTGGTCTGCGGGGCAGACGGCGTCATGCTTGGATCCCCACTCGCTCGTGCTGACGAGGCCCCCGCAGGTGGAGCTCTGTGGTCCCGTTCCAGCTTCCACCACAGCCTGCCGCGCGGCGGAATGCGGCGGATGGATCAAGTGGGCAGTCTGGAACAAATCCTGAATGGCCCCTCGGACCGAGCAGATGGCCGCACCAATCTGATGGGTGCACTTCGCAAGTCCATGGCAGTAACTGGGTATGGCTCGCTCAAAGAGTTCCAAAAGGCTGACCTGATGGTCATGAGCCCGCCGAGTATTCGCCCGGGCGCCCAGTGATGGCTGGCGCAGAGCCAAGAGCCGGTTCAGTAGCAGCAGAATCCTTGGCTGAAAATATTGAGTTGGCAGAGAAGTCTGATGATCTGATGATGATCGACCCCACTGGGACTGAACATCGTCTGATCCCAGAGCTCTCTCGAACCACCCCAGAGGAACGAGTCTTAGTTGTCGACTTCGGAGCGCAGTATTCGCAGCTGATTGCTCGACGAGTTCGTGAGGCCAAGGTCTATTCAGAGATTGTGCCAAGCACGCTCACTGCTGCGGAGTTTGCTGCCCGCCGCCCGAGTGCAATCATTTTGTCCGGTGGCCCTAAGTCAGTTCACGTTGAGGGTGCTCCCGTTATAGACCCAGCGGTCTACGAGCTTGGGATTCCGATTCTTGGGATCTGTTACGGAGCGCAACTCATTGCGCAACAACTTGGTGGCACCGTTGGCAGAGGAGGTTCTGGGGAGTACGGCCGAACCACGATGACCCGCAGCGCTGATGCTGAGTCGGTTCTGCTGACCGAGGACATTCCCCAGACTCAAGACGTCTGGATGAGTCACTTTGACGCCGTAGTTGAAGTACCCGAGGGCTTTCGAGCCATTGCATCAACACCCGGTGCTCAAGTCGCCGTGCTCGAGAACCCAGAACGCAAAATCTTTGGCGTGCAGTATCACCCGGAGGTTGTTCACTCTCCATTTGGGCAACAACTCATTGAGGAGTTCTTGCACCAAATTGTGGGACTCTCCTCTGAGTGGACCATGGAGAACTTTGTTGAGACCTCGGTTGCAGCCATTCGGGCGCAAGTCGGAACTGGCCGGGCAATCTGCGGGCTTTCCGGAGGCGTGGATTCTGCCGTAGCTGCAGCGCTGGTTCACAAGGCAATCGGCTCGCAGCTGACTTGTGTGTTTGTAGACACGGGTCTGATGCGCAAGAACGAAGGCGAGCAAGTCGTCGAGACCTTTCATCGGCATCAGGGCCTGGAACTGATTCATGTGCAGTCAGCGGATCGGTTCTTTGAAAAGCTCGCCGGGCTGACTGATCCTGAAGAAAAGCGCAAAGCTATCGGCGAGCTTTTTATTCGCGTATTTGAAGATGCCCGCGGGGGAATCACAGACGCTCAGTTCTTGGTGCAGGGGACGTTGTATCCCGATGTGATCGAGTCTGGAACTGCTCACGCTGCCACCATCAAGAGCCATCACAATGTTGGTGGACTTCCCGATGACTTGGACTTTGACCTTGTTGAGCCACTGCGCTCGCTGTTCAAAGACGAGGTCCGCGCCGTTGGGTCTGAACTCGGCCTACCTGACGAGATTGTTTGGCGCCAACCCTTTCCCGGGCCGGGACTCGGTGTGCGCATCATTGGAGAAGTCACCCCCGACAAGGTGGCCGTCCTGCAAGAGGCCGATGCAATCGTTCGGGAAGAGCTTCGCCTAGCTGGGTTGGAGCGAGAGATCTGGCAATCCTTTGCAGTACTTCCCGACATCCGCACTGTTGGGGTCATGGGGGATGAGCGAACCTACGGTTATCCGGTCATCATTCGGGCCGTCACCAGCGAGGATGCCATGACTGCAGATTGGGCGCGGATTCCCTATGACGTGCTCGAAAAGATGGCCTCGCGCATCATCAATGAGGTACCCGGGGTGAATCGGGTGGCCTATGACATCACCTCAAAACCCCCAGGAACCATCGAATGGGAATAGCGCCGAATGGCCCGAGCGCCGTTCACTCAGCGCTTTGTCATGCGCCTGACCCTCTATAGGGGGTCAGGCGCATAACAGAGCGGCGGGTTCTGGGAGCAACTGGCCTGAATAAGTCATTCTGAGAGAATTTGTCGGCAAACTGAAACGCGTTTGTAACATTTCTCTCTGCGTGATTGACTAGTCACAATGCATTCCACCACTTGGACTCCCTCTGGGCTGATTAGGCCCCTCCGGACTGCGACGGTAGTTATCGCTGCCATTGTCACGGTTGGGCTCGTTACCTCGAGTAGCAACGTTGGAGCGCAAAGTGTTGAAGGCCTGCGTGAGAAAGCAGCCAAGGTTGCGGCCGAACTTGATGCGCTGCAAGAGAAGTCAGATCAGCTCAATGAGGAGTACTTGCAGACGCAAGAGGATATTTCTGGTTTGCAACAAGAGCAGCAGGCCAATGAGCAAGCTGTTGCCGATGCCCAGGTGCGCCTTGACCGCAGCCGTGCGCAGGCAACGGGGTACCTTGTCGAGGCCTATGTGGGTGCCGGAGTACAAAATCAGGTTGCCTTTGGTAAGGCCAATCCGAACGAGGCAGTGAATCAGCAGGTTCTGTTAGAACTGCTTCAGGGTGATCGAGTTCAACTTGCTGATGGCATCACCGCTGATCAGCAGGATCTTGATGTAAAGAACCAGCAACTCAAGGCATCCGGTACCCAGCTCGAGGCTCGCAAGAGTCAGCAGGCAAAAGTGGTCTCCCAACTCGACTCGAGCGTGAATCGCCAACAAGAGCTGCTTGATAGTACCAAGGGCGAACTCCGAGCGGCAGTCGAAGCCGAACAGCAGCGCGCAGCTGCAGCAGCGGCAGCCGCTGCTGCAGCCAAAGCCCAAGCAGTAGCGCGGGCTCAACAAGCTGCCGCTGCGCGAGTGGCACCATCTCAGGCAGGCTCACCCGCTGCCAAAGCCCCCGCAGTCCAAGCGCCACGTTCGGCTAGGCCAAGCCCGGCCGCAGCTGTGTCGCCACCGCCCGAGACCGCAGCGGCACCCTCCCAAGATCCCCTTCCGGCCTCGGCACCAAATTCTGCTGCCGGTGCGGCCATTGCTGCTGCACAATCGCAGTTGGGTACCGCGTATCGCTACGGAGGCTCCTCGCCTGGTGGCTTTGACTGCTCGGGTCTGATGCTGTGGTCTTGGGCACAGGCAGGCGTCTCGCTGCCGCGCACCTCGGGTGCTCAACGCGGAGGGACTCAACGGATTACCCGCGAGCAACTGCAGCCCGGAGACTTGGTCTTTTATCGCAACCCTGTTGGCCACGTGGGTATGTACATCGGTGGCGGGCAGATGATTCACTCCCCACACACGGGCGATGTAGTCAAGATTTCATCCATCGATCGCATGGGTGGATCTATGAGCTTTGGTCGGGTCGGTTAAGCACAGATTCGCTAGGTTCTGTAGATGGCTACAGACCCGCTCCATGATTTTTCCAAAGAGACGTTCTCCTTTGCTGGCAGAACTCGAACGGTGTACCGGGCAGGCGAGGGCACCGCAGTCATTGTGATGGCAGAGATTCCAGGAATCACTCCGCTCGTCGCGGATTTTGCCCGACGCGTTATTGAGCGTGGACACACTGTGTTTATGCCCGTCTTGTTTGGCTCACCGGGAGCCGAACCAACCCCAGCGGGAATCATCAAGTCAATAGCCCCAGCTTGTGTCTCGAAAGAGTTCAAAGCCTTTGCTTTGCAATCCACACCCCCAGCCATTGACTGGCTTCGTGCGCTAGCCCGCCACGCCCATGAGCAGTGTGGTGGAGCAGGTGTGGGGGCAGTGGGAATGTGCTTTACCGGGGGGTTTGCTCTGGCGATGTCGACTGAGCCGGCGATGCTCGCTCCAGTGCTCTCGCAGCCCTCGGTTCCCCTGCCGCTCGGCAAGAAGCGCCGTGCAGATGTTGGGTGTTCACCCGCTGACCTCGACATCGTGATTGAACGCACCCAGACAGATGACCTGTGCGTACTTGGCCTTCGATTTACTGGCGACGCTGCTGCTCCCGCTGAGCGCTTCGCCTCGCTCCGGAAGCATCTTGGCGACAGCTTTATTGGGGTAGAGATTGATTCCTCTGCAGGGAACCAGTGGGGGCACAAGAGGGCTGCGCACTCTGTGTTGACCGAAGACCTCGTGGATCAGGCCGGCCAACCTACCCAAGAAGCGCTCAATCAGGTTCTGGACTTTCTGGATCAGCGCCTAGCGGGGTAGCGGCTCGGTACCGGCTACCAACAACACCTATCTGGTGCAGGTACTGCCCTCAGCGCGCGGGCAAGCGGTGTCAGCCTGCGCAACTAACATTGGACAGATGTCGCCTGACCGCCTGCTCGCTGGGCTCAACCCAGCACAGTTC
The DNA here is from genome assembly GCA_001025035.1 of Actinobacteria bacterium IMCC26207. Taxonomy (GTDB): domain Bacteria; phylum Actinomycetota; class Acidimicrobiia; order Acidimicrobiales; family Microtrichaceae; genus IMCC26207. Next base: position 111,195 of record LCZK01000009.1, on the reverse strand, counting down.
GAGGCCGTCACACACGGCGATGGTCCACTCTTGGTTGTAGCCGGCGCCGGATCTGGCAAGACCAGAGTGCTCACACACCGAATTGCTCATCTGATTGAGGAGCATCAGGTCTCTCCGCATCAGATTCTGGCTATTACCTTTACGAACAAGGCAGCTCAAGAGATGCGCGACCGCATTGGGCGACTTATTGGCCCCGTGGCGCAAAAAATGTGGATCTCAACCTTCCATTCGGCTTGCGTGCGCATGCTTCGCCGTGATGCACAACTGTTGGGGTACCCCTCGGCATTTACGATCTATGACCACGCAGACGCAGTTCGCCTGACGAGCTATGTCTTACGAGACCTCAACATTGACTCCAAGCGGTTTCCCCCGAGGGCAGTTCACGCGGCCATTTCAGCTGCCAAGAACGATGGCCACAACGTGGAGTCGTATACCGAGCAGGCCTCGGTTATCTACGACCGCAAAATTGCTGAAGTGTTCGCCGAGTACCAGCTTCGGCTGAGGCGCGCTGGTGCAATGGATTTTGATGACCTGCTGTGCGTGGCTGTTGAACTACTCCGAACACGACCAGAGGTGTTGGCCTCGTATCAGCAACGCTTTCGACATGTGCTCGTCGATGAATATCAAGACACCAACAGCGTGCAAAACGAGCTCGTCATGCTGCTTGGCCAACAGCATCGAAACGTATGCGTGGTGGGTGATACCGATCAGTCCGTATATGGGTTCCGTGGGGCTGATATGCGAAACCTGCTGGATTTCGAGACTGCTTTTCCCGACTCCACGGTTGTGGTCCTGGAGCAGAATTACCGCTCAACTCAAAACATTCTTGATGCTGCAAATGCAGTGATCTCGCATAATTCGGCTCGCAAACCCAAGGACCTCTGGACCCAAACTGGTGCAGGAGACAAGATCACAAAGTTCCAGGGCGAGGACGAGGTGGACGAAGCCCAGTGGATCTGTCGTGAACTGACACGCCTGCATAGCGGCGGCGACCAGCGTTGGTCAGACATGGCAGTGTTCTATCGCACCAACGCTCAGAGTCGCGTTCTCGAGGAGCAGTTCCTGCGCGGCAGCATCCCATATCGGGTTGTGGGTGGCACTCGGTTCTACGACCGACGTGAAGTCAAAGATGCAATGGCGTACTTGCGCGCAGTGGTCAATACCACTGATGAAGTCAACCTAAAGCGGGTGCTCAATGTTCCCAAGCGGGGCATTGGTGATCAAACAGTTGGCCGCCTAGATGCTTATGCGCGGTCACATGGCTTGAGCTTTGTAGAGGCCTTGCGTAACTGGGACGCCGCCGGTGTCTCGCCCCGATCGGCTCGGGGGATTGAATCCTTTCTGACACTGCTCGATGAACTCAGCACAGAGCTAGCAGCCGGCCCTGCAGCATTGCTGGATTCCATACTGAGCCGATCTGGCTATTTGGCTGAGCTTGAGGCTGATCGCTCCGTCGAGAACGATTCGCGGATCGAGAACTTGGCTGAATTGGTGGGAATGGCGCGCGAGTATCCAAGCGTGGATGCCTTCTTGGAGCAGGTCTCCCTAGTGGCAGATACCGATCAGCTACCAGACCCTGATGACCCATCTGAGACTGGAGTCGTCATGATGACGCTTCATGCTGCAAAGGGGTTGGAGTTTCCGGTGGTGTTCATGGTGGGGGTCGAGGAGGGCGTGTTTCCGCATATGCGGGCATTGACTGACCCGGGGGAACTCGAAGAGGAACGACGCCTTTGCTATGTAGGAATCACTCGTGCGCGGCAACAACTCTTCTTATCTCACGCCTGGTGCCGCACGCTCTATGGCAGCACGCAGTACAACCCGCCGAGCAGATTTATCACCGAGATTCCGAGCGGACTCATCGAAGAATCCTCCTCGAGTCGAACCCGCCAAGAGCGAAGCAGCGGTGGCCGATCGAGTACCTGGGAGTCCACCTCTTGGTCTGATACTGGCTCAGGAGTTGGGCGCGGATCTGGCTTAGCTAAACCGAAACCACCCTCGCCTACAAAGGCCCACGAACTGAACTTCAAGGTGGGTGATGACGTGCGCCACAACGTGTGGGGCGAAGGCGTCATCTTGATGGTCGAGGGTGCAGGGGATAAAGCCGAGGCAGTAGTTCACTTTGGCTCTGTTGGAGAAAAACGGCTGCTCTTGTCTTGGGCACCATTGGAGAAAGCATGACAATTCCCCGTTCCTTCCTCGGCCGTGCCGATTTGGCGCTTCGGCGTTCGGCCACCCTTGCCGACCTGATGATGCGTCTTGCCGAGATGCACGGTGAGAAGCTGTTCGTGACCGAAGAGGACGAGACAGGTCTTTCTCGACGGATCACCTTCCAACAAGCTTCCGAACAGGTAGCTGCTTGGACCAGAGCTATTCGAACCCTCAGCGAACCCGGCCGCCCCGTGGTGATTGCAACGGCCAATGGGATTGATCAGTTCATGTTGTGCCTAGCTGTCTCGGCTGCCGGTGGGCTGCCGGCGCCAGTGAACCCGCAGATGTCCGAAGCTGAGGTTGCACACGTCATTGCTGACTCAGGTGCGAGTTTAGTGATTCGCACTCCCGATGAACTGCCTGTGGTCGAGGGATCAACAGTGCTCGCAACTCCAAGTCCTAAAGATGTTGCTGCGCTCTTTTACACCTCTGGAACCACCGGTAAACCAAAGGGTGCAGAACTCACTCATCAGGCGTTAGTTGGGCAGGTCTCGGTAGCCGCAATGTGGCCGTTCACCCTGCGCCACGACGAACTCGTCTTGGCCCTGCCGGTAGCGCACATTATGGGGTTCGTTGCACTTATGGGCCCCGCAGTGGCAGGGATTCCCATCTATTTCATGCAGCGTTTCTCGCCGAGACGGACCCTTCAGATTATCGAGCACCGCCGATGCTCAGCGTTTATCGGGGTGCCAGCGATGTATCGGACCTTATTAGAAGCAGGTGCTGCCGAGGCCGACCTGAGTTCGATTCGGGTCTGGATAAGCGGCGCAGATGTCATGCCGGCTGACCTTGCTCTGAAGTTCAAGTCCTTTGGGGCTTCGGCAACGTTGCCGGGCCTGGGCCCTATTGGTGAGGCTGCCTTCATGGAGGGTTACGGCATGGTTGAGGTAGGCGGAAACGTGGCCACCAAACTCTCACCGCCAATGTTGCCGATCGGTCTTGGCGATTCGCTTGGCCTGTCCATGCCCGGCTGGAAGTTCAAAGTGGCAGATCGCTCAGGTAGGGGAGTACTGCCTGGGCAAGTTGGCGAGTTGCGCCTGAAGGGTCCAGGAGTGCTCAAGGGGTATTGGGGCGATGCGCAAGCCAGCAGTGAGGCCCTTACCGAGGACGGATGGCTGCGTACGGGTGACCTTGTGCGGTCGGGGCCCTTTGGAATGGTGATGTTTCAGGGCCGAGCTAAGGCAGTGATCAAGTCGGGCGGCTATTCGGTGTATCCCGTAGAGGTAGAGGCCGATATTGAAGAACACCCAGATGTGCTCGAAGCGGCAGTGGTAGGAATCCCAGATGCCAAGCTCGGCGAGGTACCCGTTGCGGCAGTTCGACTACGACCCAAGGCCAAGGTGACTCCCCAAGAGTTGGTGGTGTGGGCCGGCGTTCGCATGGCTCAGTACAAAGCACCTCGCCGCATTCTGATCGTCGAGGAGCTTCCCCGAACCGGCACCCGCAAAATTCAGCGGGATCGCTTGCTGCCACTTTTTAGTGAGTGATTTTTCTGCTCGGCGCTAGCAACTAGCCGCTAGCCCCCGGCGTTAGTCGAGATCTTGTCGTTTGGCCGCAGGTCAATCGTCAGACTCCCTGCCTTGTCGATTCTCCAGGAGTACTGATCTAGGCCCTGCCCGTTTGCGGGAAAGGTGATGTCTCTACAGATCTGCCCCTGCTCGCGCTCAGCGCCACTCGCCGCTGATCGCTCCTCGAACACTTTGCGCTCAGCGGACCAAACCAGAAAGCAGTTTTCGGGTGCTCCAGGCGCTGCAGCATCGAAGGCCACCCACCGTATTGCCGGATCCTTACCAAAATGGTTCACAGCAATGGGTCGCTGCTGCCCTCGACCAGAAACATCGCTAAACAGAAGTGGCCCCTGCGTGTTGATTTGGGTCGAGAGTCGCACTGCATTGCCAGCATCGAAGACGTCATCGCCAAGGCGAAGTTGAGTGGCAGTTTCGTTCCCGCCGGCAAGGGCAAGCATGCCCCAAGCAATGCCAATTGCAATCACGACGGCTGCAACCCCAAGGCTGATTGCGATGAGTTGCTGTTTGCCTGAACGGCGTTCTACTGGCATGAGTAACCCTAATTCTGCACTGTTCGAGCCCGAAATGCAGTTCGAGCCAAAATCTGATTTTGCTCTCGATATGAGATGCAGGCCCCGAGGCGTTTAGGATCCCCCGCCGGGTGCATGAGTACAGATTGTGCACCCTCGAGTAGCGCACCGGCGTTATTCGACGGGCCGATGGCCGAGCAGAAAGGCACACGAGGGTGGACCTCTTCGAGTACCAAGGAAAACAATTCTTTGCTTCTTTCGACATTCCAGTGTCAAAGGGCGAGGCAGTAACCACTGTGGAGGATGCAGTAGCTGCAGCCGGCCGTATTGGCCAGTACCCCGTGGTGATCAAGGCACAGGTGCAAGTAGGTGGCCGTGGCAAGGCTGGTGGTATCAAGCTGGCCAACACCGCCGAGGAAGTACGAGAGTACGCCTCAAACATATTGGGCATGGACATCAAAGGCCATACCGTCAATGTGGTCTGGATCGAAGTGGCTTCTGATATCGCTGAGGAGTACTACGCCAGTTTCACTCTGGACCGTTCTGCCAAGAAGCATCTTGGGATGCTCTCTGCCGAGGGTGGAGTCGAGATCGAGGCAGTGGCCGAAGAGAACCCCGATGCAATCGCCAAGATCTGGATTGACCCGGTAGATGGCCTTGATGAGCCAACCGCACGAGCTTGGGTCAAAGCAGCCAACCTAAACCCAGCAGCCGAGGATGGCGCAGTAGACATCCTGTTGAAGCTGTATCGGGCCTATACCGAGGGAGATGCCGATCTGGCAGAGATCAACCCCCTTATTCTGAAGCCAACCGGCGAGGTTCATGCACTCGATGCCAAGGTGACCTTGGACGACAATGCAATGTACCGCCATGAGTGGGCAGAGTATGAAGCCACTCAAGAGCGCGACTCGCGTGAGCAGGCCGCACACGAAAAGGGCCTTCAGTACGTGGGCCTTGACGGGTCGGTGGGCATCATCGCGAACGGTGCAGGTCTAGCAATGAGCACTCTTGACGTGGTCAACCAGGCTGGCGGTAAACCAGCGAACTTCCTAGATATCGGCGGCGGCGCAAATGCCGACGTGATGGCTGGAGCACTTGAGGTCATCAACAACGACCCCGACGTCAAGGCAATCTTCATCAACATCTTTGGCGGAATCACTCGCGGTGAAGAAGTTGCGAACGGCATCATCGAAGCCCTCGGAAGAGTCACCATTGAGTCACCCATCGTGATTCGCCTTGATGGCACCAACGCCGAAGAGGGCAGAGCAATTCTTGCCCCGCACCTGTCCGATCAACTGCAGATGCAGCCGACGATGCTTGAAGCAGCCAGCAAGGCTGTTGAGCTCGCCGCTAGCCGCTGACAACAGCCCACAAGAAAAAGGTCAGAATCAGATGAGCATCTTTGTAGATGAAAACACCAAGGTCCTGTATCAGGGACTTACTGGAAGCCAGGGCCGTTACTACGGCCTCCTGAACCGTGAGTACGGCACGCAGGTTGTGGCTGGAACGAACCCGAAGAAGGCAGGTGAGGATGTTGATGGCATTCCGATCTTTGCCTCGGTTGCAGACGCAGTAGCCGAGACCGGAGCGACTGCTAGCTGCATCTTTATTCCCGCAGCCGGTGTACGCGCCGCCATTATGGAAGCAGCCGAGGGAGGCATTGAGTTCATCGTGTGCATCACCGAAGGTGTGCCCGCACAAGATGAGGCTTGGTTCTTCAACAAAATCAAGCGTGATTTCCCAGGCGTACAGCTGCTTGGGCCGAACTGCCCGGGCATCATCAGCCCCGGAAAATGCAATATCGGAATTACTGCCGGACACATTGCCAAGAACCCTGAGCCCGGCGCCAAGAATGTTGGCATCGTGAGCCGTTCGGGCACGCTGACCTATCAGGCCCTGTATGAGCTGCAGTCGCAGAACATTGGTGTGACTACCTGCGTTGGCATTGGTGGCGACCCGGTTCCCGGAACCAGTTTTATTGATTGCCTTGAGCGCTTCCAAGCAGATGATGAGACCACTGCCGTCATGATGATCGGTGAGATCGGTGGCTCGGCCGAAGAAGAGGCCGCGGAATTTATCTCTTCAAATATGACCAAGCCCGTGGTTGGTTACATCGCAGGTCAGACTGCTCCTCCTGGAAAGAAGATGGGCCATGCGGGTGCCATCGTGTCGGGCGGTAAGGGCACTGCTGCAGCCAAAATGGATGCCATGAAGGCAGCCGGTGTGAGCGTCGGTGCAAATCCAACCGAAGCTGGCCTGCTCATGGTTGACGTGGTCAAGGGCCTGTAAAGCAACATCATGAACTTCAGTCACTGACTGGCGGATCTGCTAGCAGGCACCGAGTGTCTGCTAGCAGATCCCATGAAGTCATAGGGCTGATAGTTTCAGCGCATATGCGACTAGCCGTACTCGCCTCTGGAAGCGGGACCCTTCTTGATGCGATGGCCCGGGCGGGCTTGCCGATTGACCTAGTGATGGTGGATCGTCACTGCGCAGTTGAGCAGATCGCTGCTGAGCATTCTCTGCGGTGTGTTCTTATTGAACGCACAGATTTTTCACCGAACTTTGATCGCGAGCGCTACACGGACAAGGTGCTCGATCAGCTGAGCATTGAGCGAATCGATCTGGTTGCCATGGCGGGGTGGGGAACGATCCTCACCTCCTCTGCTTTCAAGGCCTACCCCGATCGCATCCTCAACACGCACCCCTCGCTGCTGCCGGCCTTCCCTGGATGGAATGCAGTTGAGGCGACCTTGGCCTATGGGGCAAAGGTGACCGGATGCACTGTTCACCTGGCAACCGAGCAGGTCGATGCAGGCCCGATCCTTGCCCAAGAGGCGGTAGATGTGCTGCCGGGCGACGACCAAACAACTCTGCATGAGCGCATCAAGGCAGTAGAGCGACGACTCTATGTCGAGACGATTCAAACCATTCTTCAACGAGAGCGAGTGTCATGACTGAATCCACCAAACCGAGAGCGTTGTTGTCTGCGTATGACAAGACAGGAATGGTCGAATTTGGTCGAGCCCTAATCGACTTGGGCTGGGAACTGGTCTCCTCGGGTGGAACTGCGCGGGTCTTGGCAGAGGCTGGCTTGACCGTTATTCCCACCGAGGACGTCACCGGATTTCCAGAGATGCTGGGGCATCGTGTCGTCACGCTGCACCCAGCAATTCACGGTGGAATTCTGGCCGATCGGACGGATCCCTCGCACGTCGCAGATATGGAGACGTACTCCGTGACTGCCATTGACCTCGTGGCCGTCAACCTGTACCCGTTTAGCTCCGACCCATCGATTGAACTCATTGATATTGGCGGTCCGGCAATGGTGCGTGGTGCGGCGAAGAACCACTCACAGGTGACCGTCTTGGTCAACCCAATCGATTACGAGGTGGTGTTGAGTGAGTTGCGAACAGGTGGTGCTGTTACAGACGTCACTCGCCGCCGCCTGGCTCGAGATGCGTTTGCTCACACTGCCGCGTATGACGCAGCGATTGTTGCTTGGTTTGACGGCCAAGGGGCGGGCGAATTGCCCGAGTCTGGCCCGTTGCCGAAAACGCTTCACCTATCGGCAACGCGAAGCCAGGAACTTCGCTACGGCGAGAATCCACATCAGGTTGGAGCACGGTATTCCTTCCCAGAAGGAGGCTGCTGGGACCTTGCTGAGCAGCACGGTGGCAAAGAGATGTCGTACCTGAATATGTATGACGCTGATGCCGCGTGGAGGTTGGTGTGCTCCTTGGGTGAGCTTCCTGCGGCCGTTGTCATCAAACACGCGAATGCGTGCGGAGCGGCAGTAGATGCCGACATCACCTCGGCCTATATCCGAGCTCACGAAGGTGACCCGACCTCTGCATTTGGCGGCATCGTGGCAGTCAACCGAGTAATGCCAGTGGCCCTAGCCGAAGCACTAGCCCCCGTGTTTACCGAGGTGATTATCGCTCCCGGTTATGAGCCGGGTGCACTCGAAGTGTTACTGGCCAAAAAGAATCTTCGGGTGCTCACGGCGCCACCATTAGAGGTTCCAGAACTCGACATTCGTTCTATTTCCGGCGGCCTGCTTGTTCAGACTGCTGACACAGTCTCTCTGGATCGGGGTGCGTGGACTGTCGTGACCAACCGCCAGCCCACAGAGTCTGAGTGGAATGACATGGAACTCGCTTGGAGACTTGTGGCCCGAGTGACCTCAAACACCATCGTGCTAGTCAAAGATGGCCAGGCAGTCGGCATTGGTGCGGGTCAACAGAACAGACGAGATGCTGGCCGGATTGCTGCGAGTAAGGCCGAGGGCCGAGCAGTGGGCGGGGCGTGCGCCTCGGATGCTTTCTTCCCGTTCCGTGATGGCCTTGATGCCGCTGCTGAAGCTGGCGCGACAGCAGTGATTCAACCAGGCGGCTCGATCCGAGACGAAGAAGTTATCGCCGCTGCAAATGAGGCCAACATGGCCATGGTGTTTACTGCCGAGCGCCACTTTAAGCACTGACAGCTTCGCCTCACCGCGAAGCGGATTTAGTCCGTGAAGCAGCCTGAGTCAGAAAAACAGGTACTCCGACATTGCGATGCTTCGCAGCTTCGACATCTCAAAAACTGTGTCCACGCTGTCGAGCATGACTGACAGGTTCTCAAGGTCCCCGTTATGGAAGGCCTCAATATCCGAGACGATCTCCTCGGATTCCCAACTCTCGACCACGATCCCATCAAGTGGAGGTGCGCCTGGAGTCACAGGATGCACCACGGTGTTTCGCACGTAGCGAAGCCTTGGCTGGAGTTCTTCAGACATGGGGGACTGGTGGCCGTACCAAAACTCGCGGAAGGTTCGTTCGTCGAGTGCAGGGTTGCGATGCACGAGCGCAAGCGTGACCAAGCCCGGTGAGCGCTGGCCTGCGGGCCAATCACGTTCAGCGCCGCGACGTTGTCCAAACTCGGAGTAGACAGACTCCGTTACAAGGTATCCATCGCAACGTTCACCAAGGCCGCTGAGTATCTGCTGAACTGCTGGAGCATCGTCATGGTTTGGTATCCATAATGAGACTGCTGCGCGCATAGGAAGCTCAGACCCGGGACAGGGCATGGGGCCTGCAATCCCTACAAAATCATCGCTCAGATGCACCGAGATATCGCTCGCTCCAGCGGCGGACAGCTGCGGTACGAGTTGATCAAGAACTTGCTTGCGCAACTCGCCGCCATCTCGAGAAGCTCGTTCTCGGATCAGATAGATCAGCTTTTCCATGTGTTCCTCAGTTCGCTTCTTTGTTCGCGGCAAGTTCCTTGCGGAGTGCTATCCAAGCACCGACTACCTCACCGAACTTCGCGGGGTTATAGACGTCCTCTTCGTAGGACCATTTGCCGTTCCCTGCATAATGCAGCACGGTTATGTTGTATTCCTGATGGATCGATCCGTCTCCTGGGTCTTCGAGTCGGTTCCAGACTTGGCAGATTACCCAGCCCCGTTGCTCATCAACTACGTACCACTCAATGGGGAATGAGGTAAAGGCGCTATTTGGCCAGATAGTCATGGTGGATTGAATCCATTCATGGATCGCAGCGCGTCCCTCAAATCGGCCGTACAAATGCTCCACGTACACGGCGTCTTCGGTAAAGCAGTCCGACCAGCAGGACCAATCTTGGCTCTGACCTGCTTGAAACGCTGCGCCTTGGTAATGCTCGAAAGCCTCGATGATCTCTTGTCTGGAGAAGGTTCCCATAACCTCCATCCTGTCACTCAGGGCCAGCGAACACCCGCCAGTCGAAGCAAACGGATACTGCTACGCAGAGGCAGGCCGATCACCGTGGTGGGGTCTCCTATAACTGATTCCACAAGGGCTGCTCCCATTGCCTGCAGAGCGTAGGAGCCGGCCTTATTCATCGGTTCCCCGGAGGATACGTACCAGTCCAATTCGCTGGTTTCTGCAGCCACCATGGTGACCTGAGCCTTCTCAAGACACGCGTACCTAGGCCGCTCAGCCTCTGCAGAACTGAGGTCAGGGACAGGTCCAAGAACAACGACAGCTGTCATAACGCAATGAGTCTGGCCCGCTAACTCTTGCAGCATCGCTAGGGCTTGCTGCGGAGTTACTGGCTTTCCGAAGATCTTGTCGCCGAGCACCACAGCAGTGTCTGCAGCTAGGACTGCTGAATCCAAAAAGCGCGGCGCTACGCAGAGGGCTTTGTCGAGTGCGACGCGAGCTACGTACTCCTCGGCCGGTTCCCCGGTGCGTTGGGATTCATCAACATCGGCCGGCGCCACAGTGGCCGGGATTCCTATTCGGCTGAGTAACTCCAAACGCCGCGGCGAGGCCGAGGCCAGAACTACTGGTACTGACTCAGCCACCCGAGACCAACTCTTCGGCCCCTCGCGGGAGTTGCACCGTGGCGTCTGGGTTCTCCAGCCAACCCTCGGGAAGCGCAACACGCTTGAGTGCGTTTGAATGGCTACGAACGATCCGCTCAGCACCCTCGGGTGCCTCAAGGCTGGGGTCAAGGGAATCAAGCAACGCGTGAATCTCTGCAGCCGTTCCAACCTGCCCGGCGGCAGCACGAACTGCGCTGCCCACTGCGTAGCCTTTCAAGTACCAAGCCAGATGCTTGCGGAAGTGCGCCAAGCGCTCCTCTCCGCCCTGCCAGTCAAGAATCAGATCTAGGTGCTGGCGAATCACATCTGCAACCTCGCCCAGCTTTGGTGGTGCAGGAATCTCCTCACCCGAGAATGCTGCAGCCAAATCACGAAACAGCCAAGGCCTACCCAAACACCCGCGTCCAATCACCACACCGTCGCAGCCAGTGCTGCTCATCATCTCTAAGGCATCCTGGGCTGAAAAAATATCGCCGTTTCCTAGGACCGGAATGCTCTTTGTTTGTGTCTTGAGTTCAGCAATGCGATCCCAATGCGCTGGGGGTGCGTAATGCTGCAGGGCAGTTCTAGCGTGCAACGCAACTGCGGCTACGCCCTCTTCCTCGCCTATGCGAGCAGTCTCTAGGTATGTCAGGTGATCGTCATCTATGCCGAGTCGGAACTTGATCGTCACGGGCACTTTGCCCTGCGACTCTGAAGCAGCAGCTTGCACTGCAGAGCGGATGACATCTCGAAGGAGTTTGCGCTTGTACGGGAGTGCGGCACCACCGCCATTGCGAGTGACCTTGGCTGCTGGGCAACCAAAATTCATGTCGATATGGTCGACTTTGCCTTCACCGACCAGCCGACGTACTGCCTCACCTAGCGTGATTGGATCAGTTCCGTACAACTGCAGCGAGCGGAGCTTTTCCGAGGGATGAAACCTTGTGAGTTCCCAAGAGCTTGCGTGGCCTTCAAGCAGAGCCCGAGCAGTCACCATCTGATTTACAAACATGGCTCCACCGAATGAGGCACAGAGCACCCGAAACGGTGCGTCCGTTACTCCTGCCATTGGTGCAAGCACCACCGGGATATCAAGTGCGATAGGGCCAATGCAAAGCCCAGTGCCGGCAAGCGAGGGCGAATTGGTACTTTCATGGGCTGAAGCGCCGACGGTATTCACTGCCCTCTAGCATGACCCGGACAAGAGCCATGAGGACAACCGGGTGCAAGTCGGACGAGTTCACAAGGAGATCTACTGCAGATGCTGAACAGGGAACACCTAGCAGGATTACTCAATCAGGAGTCCGAGCTTTTCGTACAAACTCACCCCAAGTCGATGCTCTTGCATGAGCGGGCGTTAGGTCCGCTGATTGCTGGCGTTCCAATGAACTGGATGACGCGCTGGCCGGGCAAAGTGCCAATCTTTGCCGAAGAGGCCGCCGGGGTTCATCTGGTTGATGTGGATGGCAACTCCTATGTTGACTTCTGCCTTGGCGATACGGGGGCAATGACGGGCCATTCTCCAGCAGTTACGGTTGCTGCGCTGACCAAGCAGGCCTCACGCGGGATCACCACGATGCTTCCTACTGAGGATGCCATTTGGGCCGCCGAGGAACTGGTACGAAGGTTCGGTTTGCCCCACTGGCAGATCACCATGACTGCTACCGACGCCAATCGGTTTGTGATCCGCATGGCTCGTCATGTCACTGGTCGGCAGCGAATCCTGGTCATGAACTGGTGTTACCACGGCACGGTAGACGAGGCGCTGTGGGTCCTTGATGAGCAGGGCGGGATTGTTCCTCGACCCGGAAACGTTGGTCCCCTTGAGGCAACGAGGGATGCAGTTGCAGTAGTTGAGTTCAACGACTTGGCTGCACTCGAAGCCGAGTTGGCTGTGGGTGATGTGGCAATGGTGCTTGCCGAACCAGCGCTGACAAACATTGGCATTGTGTTGCCCGATGAGGGCTACCACACCGAGTTGCGCAGACTCACTCGACAATACGGAACCCTGCTGTGCATTGATGAAACCCACACCATTTGTGTGGGTCCCGGTGGGGCCACTGCTGCTTGGGGCCTCGAGCCAGATTTCTTTACCATCGGTAAGCCACTCGCTGGCGGGGTGCCAGTCGGCGCATTCGCCATGACCACAGAACTCGCTGCGCGCCTAGCTGAACCTGTGTTTGGCGAACTTTCGGATGTGTCTGGAATCGGTGGCACGTTGTCAGGGAACGCGCTCTCGATTGCAGCACTGCGCGCCACCATGGCAGCGCGGTTGCTACCCGAAGACTTCGATCGCATGATTCCACTTGCTGAGCGCTGGACAGACGGGGTTGCTCACGCAATCGCAGAAGCGGGCCTTGATTGGCATGTGCAGCAGTTGGGATGTCGCGCCGAGTACTGGTTCTGCCCACCTCCTCGAAACGGTGGCCAGGCATGGGCCGCACTAGATGGAGACCTCGAGGCCTATCTGCATCTCTATGCCCTCAATCGTGGGGTGCTGCTAGCGCCGTTCCACAACATGGCGCTGATGTCTCCCGATACAACCGAAGCGGATGTCGATACCCACACAGCAGTGTTTACTGAATCCGTAGCGAAGCTGGTTCAACTATGAAAGCAGGCAGGCTGTGACTCTTGATGAAGTGGCTGCAGCATGTCCCTACGACCTTGGGCAGTCCTCACCGTTACTGATTACCCAACAGATGGTCGACGCCCATGCCGAAACCACGGGTGATGCCCAATGGATTCATAATGACCCCGAACGGGCAATTCGGGAGTCGCCCTTTGGGGCTCCGATCGTTCAAGGGTTCTTGTTGTTGGCGGTCTTGACCCAGCTCTCTTCAGGCCTGCAGTTTCCTCCGTTTGGTCCAGTGACCATGTTGGTCAACTATGGGTTCGATCGGGTCCGCTTTTTGCAGGCAGTCCCAGTTGGTAGTTCGGTGCGGTTGAGCGGCAGTTTGGCTGAGGTTCGTGAGCGAACGGACGCATCGGCGGTTCTGTCGATTGATGTGCAACTGACTTGTGAGTCATCCCTTCAGGCCGGCCCTGCACTGGTGGCCCGATGGCTGTTTCTTGCTCAGCCCGGCTAGCGCGTTGCTCCGCAGTGATCGGCGCTGTAGAATAAGAAAATGTTGATCTTCACCTCACTGGTTTCCTCAACACTCCTTCTCCTCAACTAGGCGAGCCCGACTCTCTGGCTCGCCGAACCTCCTGCGCCCACGCAGGAGGTTCTTCGGTTTTCAGGAGAGACTTCCCAATAAGCAGTACCCAATAAGCAGTACCCAATAAGCAGTAGCCAATTTGCACCGAATAGGACCAAGCCATGTCACTCGAAGTCGTGCCAACAAAGAAAATGCCTTTCGAGAAGTACCGGCCATTCCTTCCGCTCGAAGATGTGGCAAGGATCTCAGCTCCGCGAGCTTGGCCCGATCAGCGCATCGAGGCAGCGCCGGTCTGGTGTTCTGTGGATCTGCGCGACGGCAATCAAGCCCTTATCGATCCCATGGATCCCGTCCGCAAGTTGCGGATGTTTCAGACCCTTGTCGGTATGGGCTTTACAGAGATCGAGGTTGGTTTCCCATCGGCCTCGCAGACCGACTTTGATTTTGTGCGACAACTGATCGAGCAGGACCTGATTCCTGACGGTGTCACCATTCAGGTTCTGGTGCAGTGCCGTGAAGAACTCATCGAGCGCACCTATGAGTCCATTGCGGGTGCCAAGAGCGCCATTGTGCACTTCTATAACTCCACTTCCATTTTGCAGCGCCGCGTGGTGTTTGGCCTTGACTGTGATGGAATCATCGAGATTGCTACCAACGCTGCACGAATCTCGCGCAAGCTCGAAGCGAGCATTCCCGGTACGGCAGTTCGCTATGAATATTCGCCCGAATCCTTCACCGGTACCGAGCCCGATTTTGCAATCCAGATTTGTGCAGCCGTCATGGATGCACTCGAGTTGGCGCCAGAGGAGAAGCTGATCCTGAATCTGCCCGCAACAGTCGAGATGTACACCCCCAACGTGTACGCCGATGTCATTGAGTACCTGCACCGCAACCTGCCCAATCGCGACCAAGTCGTGCTGTCGTTGCACCCACACAATGATCGCGGCACAGCCGTGGCCGCAGCCGAGTTGGCGCTGATGGCGGGCGCTGATCGAATCGAAGGAACGCTGTTTGGCAATGGCGAGCGCACTGGCAACGTCGACATCATCACCCTGGCCATGAACCTGTTCACCCAGGGTGTCGACCCCATGTTGGACCTGTCCGATATTGACGGCCTTCGCAGGACTGCCGAGTACTGCAACCGCTTGCCGGTGCACGAGCGTCACCCCTATGTGGGTGACCTTGTCTACACCGCGTTCTCGGGCTCACATCAAGATGCAATCAAAAAGGGCCTCGACGCTCTTGATCCGTCAATTGCGGCCACTGCAGCGCACGGGGCGAAGGAGTATGAAAGTTGGGAGGTTCCCTACTTGCCGATTGACCCCGCACACGTGGGCCGCAACTACGAGGCCGTCATCAGGGTGAACAGCCAGTCCGGCAAGGGCGGCGTGGCCTATGTGATGAAGGCCGAGTACGGACTGGATCTTCCTCGCAGATTGCAGATTGAGTTCTCTCGAAGGATTCAGCATGTGGCCGAGGACTCAGGGACAGAGATCAGCCCTGAGGTGATGTGGTCAGAGTTTGAATCGGCCTACCTGTTGCCAAGTTCACAGGGTGTCGAACTGCGCTCCGCAGAAGTCACCACGACTGACGAGGGAGCAAAAATTGTTGCGCAACTGTTAGTCGACGGCCAAGCGCGAACCGTGTCTGGCGCTGGCGGTGGACCAATTGCAGCGTTTATGCAAGCGCTTGCCGCTGATGAGGTCATCGGGGCCGTGGTTGTTGGCCTCGACGTGGTGGACTACGCAGAACACGCAGTTGCAGTTGGTGGAATTTCTGCTGGCTCAGATGCCACCGCTGTGGCGTTCGTAGAGACCAAGGCCGCTGACGGAACCGTACATTGGGGTGTTGGCTTGCACGAGAGCATCCTGACGGCCTCGCTACGCGCCGTGATCTCGGCGCTCAATCGGTTCTCATCTGTTGAGGAGTAGCTAGGTCCAGTGCAGCAGGTCAGCAGTGCAGCAGTTCAGCGCTTCTTCCGCTGCGTTAGCTAGCGGCCAGTAGAGATGTACGACTGCAGTTGACGCGTTTCGTCTTCTAGTTCGGTGAGTCTCCATTTCACGATGTCACCAATGCTCACAATCCCAGATAGCGAGCCATGAACAATCACAGGCACGTGCCGGATGCGGCGTGTCGTCATCCTGCGCATGATCTCCTCAACTGAGTCCTGGGGGGAGCAGGTCACAACATCCGATGTCATCAACTCGGTCACGGACTCATGCAGGATGTGGCCACCGCGCTCAGCGAGTGCGCGTACAAGGTCTCGCTCAGAAATCACACCCAGAATGGTCACTCCATCGGTTGAAACAACCAGTGCTCCTACCCCGTGCAGGCGAAGTTTGTCTGCTGCCTCGGCCGCTGTGGCCAACGGTGAGATGGTTGCCACCGTAGCGCCCTTAGCTGCAAGGATTCCGGAAACTCTCATGACGGACCTCCTGTGGTCGAGGAGAAAATATGCGCCTTTGCAGTCTCGCGCGACTACAAGGTCTTGGGTAGGGAAAATAATTTCAGGTGAATTCTGAGGATTTCTCCTGAACCGGCGTCTGAAACCGATTCTCAGAGGCGAGAATGATGAGGTGGACCAGACCCCCCAAAGACAGGCTCCCCAAAGACAGGCTCCCCAAACACAGGCTCCCCTAATACAGGCTCCCCGAACACAGGCACTGTTGTCGGTTTCGCAGGGTAGCGCTATACGACCAACGAGTTCGTTCTCGGATCGTGTTGTTGAATACATCGACCATCATCACCCTCGGTTGGGGTCATTTCTACTGAAGCTGCGTTTTGGCGGGCTTCGAACTATTGAGCCAACCACTGTCCTCGGTGCTGCAGTAGTGAGCGCTGGTACCGGTGCCGGCCTAGGCCTGAGTCGGGCCCTGGGTCGCGGTCGCAACGGTAAGTTGCGGGTCCCCCTTTCGCTCGCGGCGCCAGGTGGAACGCTGGCACTGTGGGTTGCCGTCTGGCGTTGGGATGCCGCTCGCTGGCGGCGCCGTCATGTTTCGATGGTTCTGGATCTCACGCCTGAGCGGCTCTCCGATCTAGTAGAGAAACTTCGCTCCGAAGGATTCTCGGTGGACCGATGGGTAGGTCAGCGATCGGCTGGAGGGGCTCGATTCGGAATCTCCTGCCGAGCTCGAGATCTGCGAAAGGTCAATGCTGCAATCAGTCAGATTGGTCAGGAAGCCTTTGCCGCTGCCCCGCCTCGGCTTGCCTAGACTCCTGTCTGGTCTGACCTGTTCAGGTCTGGCCTTACAGTTCGGGCATGGCAGTTCGGGCATGGCAGTCCGGGCATGGCAGTCCGGGCCAAGTCCGCCGGCACTCAAGATGACCTCCCCCAACCTAGAACGGTAATCAGACATGGCACTTTTCAAAGTCGGTATTCAGCTTCAACCGCAGGCAACCAGCATGAGTTCCTTGCTCGACACTGCACGCGCGGTCGAAGAAATTGGGGTTGACTCCGTGTGGACTTGGGACCATTTCTACCCGCTCTACGGAGACCCAGATGCAGCCCACTTCGAGGGCTACTCAGTGCTCGCTGCCATGGCAGCTCAAACATCTCGGGTGCAGCTCGGCGCGCTAGTGAGTTGTAACTCCTATCGAAACCCAAACCTGCATGCAGATATCGCCCGGACGATTGATCACATCTCCGGTGGGCGTTTTGTGCTCGGAATCGGATCAGGCTGGTTCGAGCGTGACTATGAAGAATTCGGCTTTGAGTTCGGCACCGCCGCTTCGCGACTTGCCAATCTTGGCCGTGACTTACCCATCATCGTTGAGCGCGTTGCTCGGCTCAATCCGCCACCGATTGGCTCGTTGCCAATCATGATCGGTGGGAGTGGGCGCAAAGTCACCCTGCGCCTAGTTGCGCAGTACGCAGACATGTGGAATGCGTTTGGCCCGCCAGAAAACTTTGCCGAACTCAACGCTGTGCTCAATACCTGGTGCGAGAAGGTTGATCGAGACCCAGCGAGCATCGAACGCACAGTTGCCATTAATGCCTCCGAGGTAGACAACTGGCAGGCCTACCTTGATGCCGGGGCGCAGCATCTGATTCTGATGAGTTCCGATCCATTCGCCGTAGATGCCGCAGCCACTCTGGTTGAGTACGCCCGTAGCTAGCTACGCAGGGCTAGTTCCCGTTGCTCGCGCTGGTGCTTTTGCTAGTAGTGGTGGTTGTGCTGCTGCCCTTGATGGCAACGGTGCTCGTGGTGCTAGCTGAACTTGAGTTGCTTCCTGAACCGAGCGTTGAGGTCGTAGAGGCCGCAACGATGCTCGATAGGTTGGCGGCAAGGTCGGGGCAACTGCCGGTGATCCCCTTTGTTTTGAGTATCCGCCGGACCGAGGCAACTACCTGCTCCTGATCGAGTCGCCCAGATGTGATCGCTTCAGTGATCTGGGCGTGAACCTCAGGAACCGAATCTGCTCCAGCAACTAGGGCGATGTCTGACCCCGCGCTCAGAGCTAGCTCGGCCGACTCTGACTGTGATCCAAAGGCGGCTAGTGCCTTCATCCCAAGTTCGTCCGAGATGATCAGCCCCTCGAATCCTTGCTGCTCACGCAGCTCAGTTGTTATGGCGGCACGTGAAAGCGAAGCCGGTTCGCCGGGGGCCGTGAGACCCGGAATCTGCACGTGGGCCACCATGATTGCGGGCACTCCGGCCTGAATCGCCGAGGCAAAGGGAACCAAGTCTTTGGCCTTGAGGGCATCGAGTTCAGCGACTTTGCCGAGCATCACGTGCGGGTCTGCTGTACCTCCACCAATGCCTGGCCAATGCTTGATGACTGGAATCAACCCGCCGGCTAGCTCGGCGTTGATGATTGCATCAGTAAATTCCGTGACGACTGCTGGGTCCTTGCCAAATACGCGGGTCCCAAGTCCAGATCCGCTGCCCACGTCAGCAACGGGACCAAAGATCATGTTGAATCCGAGCTCGCGCATGCGGGTGGAGTAATCCTCGATCAGAGTGGCAGCCTCCTCGGGGGTGCCTTTAGCGAGCGTTTCTGCCGAGGGTAGAACTCCCAAAGCAGAACTCAAGCGTTGCACGGTTCCACCTTCTTCGTCACTTGCCACAAACGCAGCAACGGGTGCATCGGCCGTGGCAGCTGCGACCTCTTTGGCAATGTCTTTGGACTGCTTCCCTTTTAGGCCAAACCCACCTGCTGTTCCTTCAGTGAGGACCTCGGTAGCAATCTGCGGTGAAGTCACCATGACCATGATCATTTGCCCAGCCTGCGCACTCGGAGGTAGAACCTCGGCACAATCAGGTGGCAACGTGGTTGTTGTTGAGGCGGTTGCTTTCTCGACCTGCTTGTCGGCCACGTCTCCACTAGCGGTTCCCGTGCAGCTACTCACAAGCGCCGTCAAAGCCAAGCAGCACGCGCCCACTTGAACTCGAAAAGGGGTGACAAGTTTCCTCCGTGTCATCGCAGCGAGAGTAGTAGCTAGTGGGACTAGGCATGCTGCTTCCGCTCTGTTGACTGCCGCTTCCGCTCTGCTGCCTGCCGCTTTCGCTCTGCTGCATGATGCGCCGATTGGGTACCTAGGCCAGACTGTTAGCTAGTTTAATTTTTCGAACTTGCCCCTGGAGGTCACAATGCAAGCGACTGCCCAAAAATTCATCTCGCACTTATCTGATCCCTACGCGGACCCAGTTGAGAATCGCTCGCGATTGCGGTTTGCGGGCGGGCTGTTCGTCATGGGGGTGTTGCATTTTGTGGTTCCCAAGCAGTTCGAAAAAGTCGTTCCTGGGTGGTTTCCGGATCCCAAGGCTGCTGTGGTCTGGTCAGGAGTGGCTGAGCTCGGATCAGGTGTCCTGCTAGCCGTACCCAAAACCTCGAAGATGGGAGGTTGGCTCGCAACGGCAACGCTGGTTGCGGTATATCCAGCGAATATCCAGATGGCGGTTGATGCCACTCGCTCAGGATCAAAGCCTGCCGCAATTGCTTCTTGGCTACGACTACCGCTGCAGTTTCCTATGATCGCAAAGGCTTTTCGGTACACCCGATAAACTGCGGGGACTTGCGACAGAACTGCAGATAGTCTGAGGACTCTTGTCAGTAGAACCTTCTTCGCTGGAACCGGTTTCAGTCAGTTCGGGAGCATCGCCCGAAGTGCTGCGCGGGTTGCTAGGCGCCACAGGGGATGTGGTTGTCCTGCTCAATGATGACCTGAGCGCCCGCTGGGTGAGTGAGTCAGTAGAGAAGTTCTCTGGGTGGACTGCAGAACAAGCAGCATCTATGGGCTCTGCCACACTGATTCACCCCCAAGATCTGCGGCTTGCCATGACCAACCTGGCTCAGTTGCTTGAAGGAGCGCCACCTGAGTCCTGCCGTACGAACCTGCGTTTGCGTGCCGCCTCGGGCGAATGGATTTGGTCAGAAGTAACTGGGGTAGACCTGCGCGAATTGGCGGGTGTCAATGCAATTGTGCTGTCTATTCGCGACACCTCGGACCGGGTGAACCGTGAGCAGGAACTAGCCGATCAATCCAGCCGCTTTGAGGCCTTAGTCCGCAACAGTAATGACTGCATGATCGTTTCAAACAAGGAACTCGTTGTCACCTATGTCAGTCCAGCAATGTCGCGAATTCTGGGGTTTGACCCCAATCTGGCGGTCGGGTTAAAGCTGGGGGCATCCGTTAGCGAACCTGATTTGAGTCGACTACACGAGGCATGTGATCGGGTGCTAGCGCACCCCGAGGAAGTAGTTCGCGTCGAGGTACGGGTACGCCACGCTGACGGCCGGCTAAGACAAATCGAAAACGTGCTGACCAATTGCCTAGATGACCCATTAGTTCGAGGGATCGTAACGAACTTTCGCGATGTCACAGATCAGCGCATTGCTCAAGAGGAGCTAGGGGAACGCACAGCCCAGGTGTATGCAGCCGAGTCGGAAAGCCGTCGGCTGCTAGATATTTTTGATGTCACCCCAGACCTGACTGTGTTGTCCGATGCAGGGGGCGCGGTGGTCTATCTCAATGCTGCAGCTCGAAAGTTCTTCGGCCTAGGAACACCCGAACTTGACCTGATGAATTCAGAGCAACTTGTGCGCTTGTCAAAGTGGTTCGGCCCTGTGACTGAACCGATGCTTCAGAGTCTCATGGAGAACGGATCTTGGGCAGGCGAGCTAGAGATTCGCCGCCATGACGGCGTGTTGGTGCCGATGCTGATTCAGATGGCTGTGCATTACCGGCCTGGCACGAAAGAAGTGGACTGCTATTCAGGGATGGCTCGAGATGTCACTGAGCGTAAGAACCTCGAGGAATCTCTGCACCTTCAGGCAACCCACGATCAACTCACCGGGCTTCCGAATCGAGCGCTTCTGTTCGATAAAATTGAACGTGCCATGGAAGGCATGAATGCCTCGCCAGTGCCATCTCGGTCAGCGCTGCTCTTTATTGACATCGACCACTTTAAGAAGTTCAACGACACACTCGGTCATGCTCAGGGGGACCTTGTCCTGCAGCAGGTCGCTAGACGACTGATCGAGGTTGTGCGCCCCGGGGACACCATTGCCCGCTTTGGTGGCGATGAGTTCATTGTCCTCTGTGAGCGACTCGATGCTGCGAGTGATGCAGTTGTGATTGCCCATCGGATCGATGCTGCCTTTGGGGCACCTTTCGACATCGAGGGGTCTGAGGTCGCAGTGAGTGTCTCTATTGGCATCTCGGAGATCGACCCCTCAGAGGCCGACCCACTCGCGGTTATTCGCGATGCTGATGCTGCGATGTACGAGGCCAAGGCTGGCGGGCGTGGCCGTTGGGTCATCTTTGACGAGAAGATGGGAAGTAAGGCCACGCAGCGGAGGCGCATTGAATCATGGATGCGAGAGACCCTTCAGGGCGAGGAGTTCTCGGTTCAGTATCAACCTGTGGTCTCGTTAGAGAACGGCGACGTGATTGCCGTTGAAGCCCTACTTCGGTGGCAACACGATGAGAGCAGCATTGCCCCGGACCTGTTTGTGCCAATCGCCGAAGAAGCTGGTCTGATTGTTCCGATTGGTGCTTGGGTGCTCCGGACAGCTTGCGCTCAGATGGCGGCCTGGCAGCAACTACCCGGCTGGTCGAATCTTGGCCTAGCGGTCAACGTTTCGGGCCGGCAGTTGCAAGACCCCGACTTTGGTTCGCTCGCAGCGGCAGCGGTGAGCGAGTTTGGACTGGCCCCCGACACACTCTCGTTTGAAATCACCGAGACTGTCCTGCTGCAGGACGCAGTTGCTTGGGGTGAGCGTCTTGAGCCGCTCAAGGAGCTAGGAATTCAGATTTCGCTGGACGACTTCGGCACTGGCCACTCCTCGCTTACCTACCTGCGAAGGTTCCCTGCAGACACCGTCAAACTAGATCAGTCGTTCGTGAGCGGGATCGAAACAAACCTCCAGGATCGCGCAATCGTGACTGCCGTCATCAACCTCTGTACAACTCTGGGGTTGCGTTGCGTGGCCGAGGGAGTCGAAACCTTTGCGCAGCTCGAACTGCTCAAATCATTGGGCTGCGAGGCTGGCCAAGGCCACTTGTTTGCACCGAGTTTGGAACCAAACGAGTTTGCGGAGCAGTTCCTAGGTGAACTCGGCCCCGGGCGGCCCTGACTCAGAGAGCCCTGACCTAGAGAGCCCTGACTCAGAGAGCCCTGACTCAGAGAGCCCTGAACCAGAGGGCCCTGAGTGTTCTCTACGATGCATCTATGACCTCGCCGATTCCGACACTGTCTGATGCAGAGAAACTCGCTCCTTACGCCGGCTTTGGGGGATCGGTAGGCACTGTCTTTGCTACCTCGCAATCCTGGTGGCCGCAGCAACCCAGTCGCGCCGAAGGTGCCCCAAACATTGTGGTGATGATGTGCGACGACTTGGGCTTTGCAGACCTTGGTTGTTATGGCTCAGAAATCCCGACTCCTCATGTCGACCAGCTAGCTGCCGAGGGGCTTCGTTACACCGACTATCACTCCACCCCGATGTGTTCACCTACTCGCGCATCGTTGCTGACCGGTCTCGAACCGCACCGTGCAGGCATGGGCCATGTCGCACATTCAGATCCGGGTTTCCCTGGCTACGCCATGGAACTCACCCCTTTGGCACCGACCATGGCCGAACTGCTTCGCTCGGGTGGATACCAAACCTTGATGGTCGGAAAATGGCACCTAACAAAAGACAGCGAACAGAACGATGCGGGGGATCGCTCCTCCTGGCCATTGCAACGCGGGTTTGACCGCTACTACGGGTTCTTGGACGGATTCACCAACTTGCATCATCCGCATCGGCTGATCGAAGACAATCATGCGGTTCGAGTTGACGAGTACCCCGAGGGATATTTTCTTACCGACGACCTGACCGACCGGGCAATCTCGATGATCCGCGAGTCAAAGGCTTCCGACCCAGACAAGCCCTTTTTCTTGTACCACGCGCAGGGTGCTGTTCACGCGCCGCTCCATGCCAAGGCCGAAGATATCGCCCGCCACGATGGCCGCTACGAACAGGGCTGGGATGTGATTCGCCAGCAGCGCCATGAGCGTCAGATCGAACTAGGTGTGATTCCGCCCGGCACCGAACTAGCTCCTAGGAACCCCGAGTCCGGCGATGACGTAGAGGCTTGGGACTCCCTCACGCCTGACCGGCAGGCGCTGTTTTCAAAGTACATGTCGGTGTATGCCGCCATGGTGGACAACATCGATCAGAACGTCGGTCGCCTGCGAGCAGCGCTCGAAGAGATGGGCGAATGGGAGAACACGCTGTTTGTGTTTACCTCGGACAATGGCGGATCAAGAGAAGGGGAGCGCGAGGGCACTAGTGCGTATCTTCGTTCGCTGCATTTTGGCCGCAGCGGCATCGAGGAGCCTTTCGAAGAGGACCTAGCCCGTATCGATCAGATGGGCGGGCCAACCACCATGCCGCACTATCCGCGCGGATGGGCAATGGTCTCGAACACTCCGTTTCGGCTCTACAAGATCAACGCTCACCGTGGCGGGCATTCGGTGCCGTTTGTGGTTTCCTGGCCGGCGGGTGGAGTCCCTGCAGGGCAGCTCCGTGAACAGTTCATGCACGTGTCCGATTTACTCCCGACGGTGTTGGAACTGACAGGAATCGAGAGGCCAGCGAGGTGGCGCGGCGAGCCCGTCCTTGCCTTAGATGGCGAGAACCTGAGCGCAACACTGTTCGACTCGACTGCAGCAGGCCGTCAAGCCGATCTGATTATCGAAAATGAGGGCCATCGCGCCTTTCGCAGAGATGGCTGGGAGGCAGTAACTCGACATGCACCGCGCAGTTCGTATTCAGAAGAACTTTGGGAACTCTTTGACACAGCAGCTGATCCCACGCAGCTTCATGACCTTGCAGCGCAACGCCCCGAGTTACTAGCTGAACTCACTGCGGCTTGGGATGAGGCTGCTTGGAAGAATCAGATTTTTCCGCTCGATGAGGGCACTGGCTACCGCTACTTGCTGCGGCCTCCATGGACACAACGCTACGACGAGGCAGTCGTGATCTATCCCAATACGCCGTCGCTTGACCGCTGGAGGTCACAGCGCTTGATCTTGTGGCGGGACGTGTCTATTTCGGCTTCTGTCACGGTTCGTAATGGAGACGCTGGCATGTTGGTTTCACACGGAGACCAAGGCGGCGGGTACTGCATGTACCTAGATGTCACTGGTGAACTCGTCGCGGTACACAACGGTTATGGCCTTGAGCGTGAACTGCGTGGGCCAGTCATTGAGCCAGGGGAACACCAGCTTGAGTTGCGCATCACCTGCCCGGGCAACAACTTGTGGAATCTGGCACTTGCTGTGGATGGCCAAGAGGTAGCCGCTGGGGAGGGCTATCGATTGCTCATGGCCATGGCCCCATTCCAAGGAATTGATATTGGCATTGACCGTCGCTCACCCGTGAGTTGGCCCGTGTTTGTTCGCCACGGCGGGTTTGCCTTTAGCGGACAGTTGCATCACGTTGCCTACGCCCCCGGCCAGCCTGCCCCAGATAGTCCCGAGAACTACTTGGATATGTTGCGTGAGTGGGGACGGTCCTTTGAGTAGCCCAAGGGCAATTCGAATCTGTCCGGCCTTTTAGCCACCAGACTCGATTGCTGTTCGGACTTCTCTTGTGGCCCGTTCAATGAGTCGAGTACGCGGAATCTCTCCCAGACTTCGCCACGGACCCCCTCCAACTCGCCAGTGCGCCAGCCAGACAACGGTGACTGTACCGAGCCACGCATCAGGAACAGAGGGGTCGGGTGATGACTCTTGTAAAGCAGCAGAGCGTTGTGTGGCTCGTTCATAGCGCAGCACGCAGGAGTTGTTTGCAGCCGCCTGCTGCGCAGGTGTGAGCGCCGAGAAAGGGTTGTATCGGGCGCCCTGGCCGGCGCAGATCTGAATCTGGGCCGTGGGTTCGCCGCTAAAGATGCGCAGAGAGACTGGCTCGGCTCGCACATCCACATTGAGCCCATTCAGGCTGAGAGTGGCCTCTACGGGTTGCCATCCTTGATCAGAGATGGATACGAAGACAGGTTCGCGAACCGGGACTACAACTCCTTCTGGTGGGCTTTGTATAGGGCTTGGCGGCGGTAGCCGCGTGATCATCTGCCGGTTGAGCAGTGTCTGGGTATCTAGGTTTGCGCTTCTTGGAATGGCCCGAAACGCTACGTTGCGCCCGTCGCAGATATGGCCCTGAAGATTTAAATTGCCGAGCTCCGCTGTGCCGAGAAAGGTTTGCAGCGTGTCCAACAGCGGTTGAACACTCGGATCGCTCCGATGTGGGGCCATGATCGCAATCAGAAACTCAATCTGCGCATCAGTAAAGGTGATCCATCTGCATCGAGGTGCCGCAGTGTTGCCGGAACTGCGTCGAGGCCGACCACCTGAACTGATCTGATACAGAATTGTCGTAACGATGTCGCCACGTCCGATCAGTCTGGAGTTAGCTGAGCCTTGGCTTTCGGCAGCGACAGGCTCACCTGGGCCTAGACCAAAGCTGACTAGCAACGAACTGGCCACAAGGAGCACGACGAAGCTGTGGATTCGAGTTCTCAATGCAGTTCTCATGGCCTTGTCTCTGCAGTCCTTGGAACGGGGCATGGATCTGTTGACCCAGGTGGCAATACGGTGACCTCGAGGTGATCTAGAGAGTCAATGACCCAGTCAGACCCAGCCGCACGTACCGAACCAGTGCCCTGTAGCTGAGCTACAGAGTCGTCGAGCACTTCGCCCGAGGTTTGAGTAACACGAACACCCGGCGAGTAGCCGCACCAAGTGAAATTAATCAGCCCATCTGCACTGGAACTGACCTTGAGTGGCCGGTAGCTGTAGCTCAGCCCAGTGGAGGCTGGGATCACCCTGGTCAGATCTGCTGCAGGGTTGAGCACCAGCTGACTGAGCACATCGACCGAGAGTGTGCTCTGCGGGGGGACTAAGGCATCCAAACGAACTCGCTGTTCTGAGAGCGGGTCGGAGGCAAGATCGGGATGCTCGGCTAGGTCAGTGACGATCTGGCTGTAGCGAACTAGGAGTTGCGCAACGAGTAGTTGTTCTGCCCCATATGACTCGGCAGATTCCGCTGACTGCTGAGGAAACGATCCAGCTCCCGTAGGTGGATTTCCTGATGCTTGCTGAGCGGCCTGTGCAGAGGGTTGTGCTGCCCGGTTAGGAGGTTTGGATTTTGACTGCCGAGAAGTGCCAGCAAGCGAAGTAGGCGGGGCTGATGGCAGACCTTGGATTGACCCTGAGTTGCTTGTGTCTTGTTGAGTGCTGCACCCGCTGAGTTGAGCTGCAAGAAGGACGGAGAGAAGCACGAGCAACAACAAAGTCCGCTCTTTGGTTTGATGGCGTGAGGTATCAGGTCCGCTGACTGCTCTGCTGCTGACTGCTCTGCTGCTGACTGCTCTGCTGGATAGAAACATGTTTTGCTCCTGCTATGAGGCAACTTGGGCCGAGATCCACGGCGGAGGAGTTCAGCCAAGTGGTACGAGAGGTAGTCTTTCATCATCATATGTACTGAAACAACCTAAAATGTAATAAAAAAACTCAACTCAGCCTGCCGGGCTTTCCGCCGCTAGGGTTCTTGGCTGTTCGGCCGTCCGAAGGCAGCTTTTCTAAAGGGGAACCATGAGTGAGTACGTCCTGACCATTGACCTTGGTACCTCGGGACCGAAGACAGCAGTGTTCACTGTTGAAGGTGATTACATCGATGGCGAGTTTGAACCCGTAGAACTCAACCTGTCCGATCACGGCGGGGCAGAGCAGCGACCGGACGACTGGTGGGCGGGAATTGTGGCAGGCATGAAGCGCCTGCGCGAGCGCGGGGCTGTCCCCGAACAGGGCTTTGCGGCCATCTCGGTGACCTCGCAATGGTCGGGCACAGTAGCCATCGATTCCCAAGGTGAACCCGTCTGCGATTCGGTCATTTGGATGGACTCCCGCGGTGCTACCGATATTGCCAAATTGGTTGGCGGGCCAATCAAGGTGCAGGGATATGACCCACGCAAGCTTCGGCGCTGGATCAGTCTGACTGGCGGGGTGCCATCGCTTTCAGGAAAGGACCCAATTGCCCATATCCACTGGCTGCGCCGCACCAAGCCAGAACTGAATGACCGAACGGACATGTATCTGGAGCCAAAGGATTGGCTCAACCTGAAGCTGACCGGGGTTCGTGCTGCGACCTATGACTCCATCGTCATGACGTGGGTGACCGATAATCGAGATCTTGGAAACGTCAGGTACAGCCCCGAACTGCTGGCGCTAGCGGGCCTCAAACGTGAGTGGATGCCAGACCTGATTCCAGCCACCTCATTTGTTGGGAACCTCACCGAAGATGCAGCGCTAGAACTCGGTGTGTCTGCAGGTATTCCAGTCATTGGGGGAACTCCTGATGTGCAGTCTGCGGCCGTTGGTTCAGGTGCAGTTCAGGACTACGAGGGGCATCTGTACTTGGGCACTTCTTCTTGGCTGTCTTGTCACGTGCCGTTCAAAAAGACTGACGTTATGCGTGGCGTGGCATCGCTCCCGAGCCCGCTGCCTGGTCGTTACTTCGTAGCCGATGAGCAAGAGACCGCAGGTGCATGTCTGAACTGGTTGCGAGATCAGGTGCTCTTTCCTCAGGACGAACTTTCCACCGAGATTGCGCCGGAAGATGTCTTTGCTCGAATTGACCGTCTAGCGGCCTCTACCGAGCCGGGCTCAAACGGCGTGATCTTTACGCCATGGTTGAATGGGGAGCGGACTCCAGTAGATGACCACACCATTCGCGGTGGGTGGCACAACCTGTCTCTGCGCAACGACCGCGCCGATATGGTTCGAGCAGTACTCGAGGGCGTTGCCTTCAACTCGCGTTGGCTGCTTGAGGCAGTTGAGAAGTTCACCGATCGCCCATTTCCTTGGATCAATGTGGTGGGCGGCGGTGGAGTGTCACCGATCTGGGCTCAGATCCACGCAGATGTGATGAATCGACCGATTCGCCGAGTTGAGAATCCAATTCGGGCAAACGCCCGCGGTGCAGCGTTGCTAGCGGGAGTAGCGCTTGGTGCAATCGATGTGAGCGACCTTGGTGCCAAGGTGAAGGTGGTCGAAGTTCACACGCCCAACCCAGCGAACCGCAAAGAATACGACCGTCTCTACAAGGCGTTCCGCTCGATGTACAAGCAGAACCGATCGATTCACCGCAAGCTCAACGCTCACTAGCGGATCCGCGGAGTGATGCGCTCACCAGAGGAGAACTTGCGTTGGCCTTCGGCAATGGACTCGTCGTCGTTCCCTAGGCCAATGAATGCCCAACCTTGCGCCAGCGCCTGACTGCGAGTGAGTTCAAGGCCCGCCCACAGTGAACGCAGGGTGCCCTGCACGGCTCGTTGTGGGGCAGAGGCGATCACTGCAGCAAGTGCTTGAGCCGTACTCAGCAGGTCGGCTCCGGGGACTACCTCAGAAACCAGACCGATACGCTCAGCATGCGCAGCCGAAATGCGCTCATGGCTACCCACTAACGACATGCGGACCAGTTCCCCAAAAGGCATTTTGTGCAATAGGTGCAGTGGCTCAAAGGTGGCCGTCATTCCAAAGGTCACATGAGGATCAAAGAACGTAGCGTGCTCGGCAGCGAGCAAAATATCGCACTCGCCAAGCATGTAGAAGGCTCCACCGCAGGCCATGCCATTGACTGCTGCAATGACAGGTTTCCACAAGTCGTTCGTCTTCGGGCCGAGCAACTCGCCGGGGTCATCAAAGTGAAAGGGGGTGGATCCAAACCCGGCGATACGGTCATCGTCATGGTCAGCTACGGCCCGGGCCCCACCTTGGCCGTCATCGATCTGTTCAGTGCGGTCAATGCCGGTACAGAATGCCCGATCACCAGCGGCAGTCAGCACGATGCAGCGAATCTCGTCCTGGTGGCGCATGCTTCGCCAGAGCTGATGGAGCTCATGCACCATCTGTGAATTGAACGAGTTCAGGACCTCTGGGCGGTTGAGCGTGACGGTGGCAACGCCCTGTTCGCTGAGTTCTACGGTGATGGTCTCATGTTCTGACATCTCCTAGTTGTAGACCACCGGGCGAGTCCATGTCATGTGAGCGGAGCATGAGAAGAGAATCACAAGTCAACTTCTTGACCTTTGAGTCTGCGAGGAGCATGGTGCTTAGGTAGTGAAATTGACCGCTTGACGTGTTGGAGCGCGAACGACGGATGAGCTTCAGACGGACTCCACTGAGAAGTGTGAGACTCGAGTACGCCACCGGGTTCGACCGCAAACGCAACAAGGCCAAGCGGTCGGTTTCGCGCATAGGCCCTGCGTTTACCAGCCCTTGAACTCGGGTGATCGCCGCTCACGGAAAGCCGTCAGTCCCTCGGCAAAGTCATCCGAGGCGGTAAGCAAGTCCTGCGCCATGGCTTCTTCTTCAAACGCAGTTTGACGGCTTGATTCAAACGAGCGATTGATGAGCCACTTGGTCAGTCCAAGTGCTTTGGTTGGCGAAGCCACGAGTCGCTCTGCAAGAGCAGCAACAGCCTCGTGAAGCTCCGCTGCCGGAACAACTCGGTTGGCAATTCCTAGCTGCGCACATCGCTCCGCTGGAACGCTGTCAGCCAGAAACATCAGCTCCTTGGCAATCTGCGGGCCGACTATGCGGGGGAGCAAGTATGCACCGCCCGCATCCGGAAGAATTCCGCGTTTCACAAACACTTCAACCAGCTTCGCCGTATCGGACATCACCACTAAGTCAGCTGCGAGCACCAGATGTGCGCCACCGCCAGCAGCGGTTCCGTTCACTGCCGCGATGACTGGTTTTTCGCAGTCAAGAATTGAGGCGACTAGGCGCTGCCAGCCACGCTTAATCATGCGCGAGGCATCACCCATGGCGCGCTCTGGTGCTCCCTCTGGCCGGGGTGGCGCTGGCTTTTGCGCTCCACCCAAATTGGCTCCAGTACAAAAGTGCCGCTCGCCGGCACCAGTGAGCACTACGGCCCGAACCGCAAGATCTGCCGATGCCCACTCAAACCAATCGGTGAGCTGATCGCGCATGGCGGCAGTCAGAGAGTTGCCTTGGTCCGGCGCATTGATCGTGATGGTCGCAACACCTTCTTCAGAGGTGTACAACACCAGGTCATCTGCCGGATTTTCGGCAGCGGGGCTAGCAGCACTGGGATTGCTCATAAGTGGCTCCAATTGAGTAGTGAACGCATGCGCACTGATTGGATTCTGAGCGCCGGCGAGAAAGCGTGGTCAGGCTAGTGCCCGCGCATAGGCGGCTGCGGCGCGAGCGGGGCTAGCAGCGTCGGTGCGCAGAAAGTACGAGGGCTCAGTCAGTTCGAGTTCGAGCAGTTGGGGCTGGCCGTCGCTGTCCTCGAGTACATCCACGCGGGCGTACAGCAGTGAATCTGTTCCGCATCGCTCGCGAGTTATTTGCAGCGCCCTGTGGGCTAGTTCAAGCTCCGCGGGGGAGGGCTCTCGAGGTGTAATTGCCTCGGGGGCGTAGAGCCCAGCGACTGGTGCGATTCCTTCAGTCAACAAGGCCCCCTTGCGAAAGCCATGGCTGAACTCGTCCAAGAAAAAGACCATCCCAGTTTCACCTACATCTTCAACTGAGTCGATGTAGGGCTGCACCATGACCTGATGACCCGCAGCTAGTAGCTGTTCAAGGTGTGCTCTGGCCTCGGCTCGCTCAGATTGGCCATATTGGGCTGTGTTTCTAGAACCCGAGCTAATAGTTGGCTTGACTACAAATCTGCCCTCGCTGGGAAACACCTGCTCCGGGGAAGAGGGCACTTCAGACACAAACTCGGTGGGGACCACCGACAGACCGGCCTTCGCAAGATCGTCTAGATAGTGCTTGTCGATATTCCAACGAAGTACTGCGAGCGGGTTCAGGACCTTGGTGCTCAACTGAATCTGTTCAAGCGTGGCCAAGAACTCGGCGGGGCGCTCGGTGTAATCCCATGGAGATCTCAGGATTGCCGCGGTGTAGCTGCTCCAGTCGATTTCGGGTGAATCCCAGATTGCAGGCTCGGCCAAGATCTGTTGGTCAGCTAGTGCTTGAACTAACAGCGGGGCGTCATCATCGCGTGGCCATGCGTCCGTACAGGTAATAAGTGCAATATGGGTCTGATCCAAGAGTTACTGCCCTGTCATGCGGGCAACCAACGGAGCAAACTCTTTTGCGGAGTCCCCTGGGATCACGTGATAGGAGTAGCCCCAGCGATCTCGGCGCGCCTCAACTTGTTCTGCGAGTTGTTCAATCGTGCCGAGCATGACCATTGGGGAGTCCAACAGTGCCTCTGGATCGGCCTCGAATGCGGGAGCGAGCAACTCGGCCATTCCGGCTGCGTCCTCGGTGATGTTTGCCACTGCAAGCCAGGCGTTGAGTTCCAGATCGTCAAAGCGGTCCCCGGCACCTTGTTGAACCCAAGCCACCTTCTGGTCGATCCGGTCCACTTGTGCATCTCGTGCAGCAGCGGAGTCAATCTCGCCCGAGTGAATCGATGGGTTGATGCCGACGATATCTGCAGTTGCTCCGGCGTATCGCAGCATGCGAGCGGCACCCGCACCAATCAGCAGAGGCGGACCCTCGGGTCGGAATGGTTTTGGGGAACCCTCAAGTTCGGTGATGGTGAAGTGCTCACCCGAAAATGAAAATGCACCCGGAGCAAAGAGCCCTTTCAAGATGGCGACCACTTCGATCATTCGGTCAACGCGCACCTTTGGCGGGTCCATGGGAATGCCCGAGCCCTTGTAGTCCGATGCCATCCACCCGGCACCAAGACCAAGCTCAAGTCGTCCCTGCGAAATTTGGTCGATTGATGCAAGCTCTCGAGCAAGAACCACCGGGTGACGGTAATCGGCTGCGAGTACGAGCGGCCCAACGAGTAGCTCAGTGGTGACTGCTGCGGCCGAGGCCATAGCTGCGATTGGGCCGAGCCCCTCGGTGAAGTGATCGGGCACAAATAGCGTGCAGTAACCGGCGTCTTCAAGCCAGCGGACTGAGTCTGTCCAAGTCATCCCCTCTAGGGGACCATGAAGTTCTGCTGCGAAACGAAATTTGCGAGGGTGTGCCATAGGGGGAACAGTACCAACTGTGCGGTTCTGCTCTGGCAACTCCAGCGAAACAGGGGGCGGAGTTATCAGACTGAACTTGCTGCAGCGCCGCCGCTGGTTGGAAGTTGGAAGGCCAGCAAGAATCCGTCAGTGCCGCCAGCAGGTGGCGTACTTGCAACTTGACCGGTGGTTGTTCCAGAGAGCACGAGCAGGCCGCCCTCAGTGGTGCTCAGGCCGGTGGTGATCTCGTCGGCGGCCGATCCCATTCTTGTCACCCAGCGAACTTCTCCAGTTTCGGAATCCAGAGAAGCCAAGAACGTGTCGGTCCCGCCTCCAGGGCCGATCTCTTCATTGAGGTCGCCCAACCCGATCAGCCCAGGGGCGCCTGCTCCGCCATCTTGAGCCGCTCCGCCAGCTCCGCCATCTTGAGCCGCTCCGCCAGCTCCGCCATCTTGAGCCGCTCCGCCAGCTGTGCCTAGGCCGCTGCGTGTAGTTCCAGCCACATAGATGTTGTCGCCGTCTGCTGTGACTGCAGTCGCTATGTCCTCGAACTCTGAGCCCAGTTGTGTTGCCCAGCGAATCGTGCCATCGCTTGCAAACGAGGTGATCATTGCGTCGGTGCTCCCGCTATTTGCCAGAGGCCCAGACTGATCGATATCTCCGTCAGTTGAGCCAACAGCGATGAAGCGTTCGGTTCCTTGGCGAGCGTCGCCCGATGTGGCTACGGCTCGGAACTCCTCAGTCCCGGCGCCACCGAACTGGGTAATCCACCGCTGAACGCCTTTGCTATCGATGCGAGATATCCAGGCATCTCGAAGTCCCTTGGATCGGCCCTCTAGGTCGCCATCAGTAAACCCAACAAAGATTCCGTCTTCGGCCACTGTGCACACGCCGAGCGCAGCGTCAGTGGCCGAGGTTCCAAACTGCCGAGCCCATCGGGCAGTTCCGTCAGCGTTGACCCGAACTGCCAGAGCATCTCCGGCGCCAAGGCCTCGCCCAGCAGGGTCCTCTGCGCCAGGGAAGTAGCCATCAACTACCCCGGAAGCGAATCCAACTACGTCCGCCGTATCGGGCGGGTTCGATTTTGGTTGTGCGGGTCCATGAGGGAGTGCTACGCCCGTGATTCGTTCTTCACCGCTTCCGCCTAATTGCGTGACTCCCTGCGAGCTGCTTGACGGCAACGGAGCGCACCAAGCATCGTTCGCTGCACCGGGTTCGCCCTCACCACTTGCACCTCCGGTTGCACCGCCAGTCGAACCACCACTGTTTCCTGCTCCAGAGATGGCCCCAAGTAGCCCTGTTGTAGATCCGCAGGCAAGCGAACCCTTGCCCGATGCCGCAACTCCAGCGGCAGACTCGTCACCCGTAGTTCCGAACTGATCCGTTGACTGAATGGCACCTGCGGAATCTACGGTAACGCTCAGGACGTCGGTGCCTCCGATTGCAGGTTGTTCAATACCCTGACTCGTTGACCCAACTGCCATTACTGAGGTTTCAACTCCTGCAACGGCGTTCAAAACATCCTCACCTAGGCCGCCAATCTGCACAGCCCAAGCCAGTTTGGGGGGAGTCTCGGGCGCTGCCGCCGCACCTTGGTCAAGCGGCAGGCTTGTTGGGGTGGTTGAGGTGGTAGTCCCGTGTTCAGGCAAGGTGACCGTGGCTGGTTCTTCTGTGTTGAATGAGCAAGCGCTGAGGCCAATTAGGGACATCACTGCGAGAGCCGCAGCGCACAGACGCAGCAGCGGACGCGAGCTACTGCGTGGGGAGCGCACAAGTTTCGGCTCAGTTCGCGTGGCTTTCACTGAATTGAATTCCTCTCGGTACAGCGAATCTTCAGAGTGACTACTACTAGATGCCCTATCTTGGCCGCTCGCTGACCCCTCATGCTCGCGCTCTCGGGGCGTGGACAGGATTTCTGAGTAATTCCAAGGGCAATCTCTCGCATGATCGCGCTGCGTTGTGAGAAACTGAGCGGATGAGCAGCTTGCCACCACTTGAAGATTCCGTTGCCTACGTAGTCGTTGGTCCAAATGACCAGCGTGGGCCGTACACACTAGATCTCCTCGTTAGCGAGGTTGCGGCCGGGCGACTTGCCGATACCACGCCTGTGTGGTGGCCAGGGTTGGCTGATTGGACCACGCTGGGTGTCCATCCAGAAACCGCTGTCCTCATTGAAACTCGCAGAAATGTGGCCGCTCCAGCACCTGAGTGGGCACAGCCCGCGCCGGCTCCCGCTCCGGCTCCCGCTCCGGCTCCCGCTCCCGCGGCCTATGCGGCACCTGCGCCTGCCGCCGAGACATTTGCTGCACCTGCACCTGCACCTGCACCGGTAGAGCCAGATCCGGTAGAGGTTGTCGAGATTGTCGAAACAGTTGCGGTTGCAGAACTAGTGGCCGATGACGGCACTGTGGTGACCGAGATAGTCGATGTCACTGATTTTCTGGCCGAAGATGGATCTGTGGTTGCAGAGATCCTCGATGTGACCGAGATCGTAGAGATCGATCCGCAAACTCTGGCCGACTACGAAGCACTAGTAGCTCGCAGTTCTCAGCGCGCCAATCTGCATGAGCAGATGGAATTAGCCGACGAGTCTCTAGTTCTTGCCGTCATTACTGCTGCTGGCGAATTCGGGTTCGGCCTCGATGACCGAACAGATCTCGAGCGAAGCCATGAGCTTCGTTTTGGCGAGGCGAGTGGCGATCTGCTCGAGATCGAACTCGGCCGGGTTGCTGCGCAGCGCCCCGAGGATGTGCGGTTCGCTCACGTGCCTCTTACGGTCTCGTACCGCTCCGGTTCTTATCAAGGCGAGGCTGACCCCGGAGACGGATCTCATGGTGCAGTCACGATTTCTGCCGATGAGTGGACGGGTCAGTCAGCTAGCGCTGCCTCCTTGTTCTTGGATCTGCATACCTATTTCGATGAGGACTTGTCGGTTGACTTCGCAGCAGTTCAGCGTGATCTTGGCGCAACCATTGCAGTGGTTCGGGGAACGCTCAGCTAGCTCAGCCAAGCGGGCTCCGTCCCAAGTAGTTCAGAA
Source organism: Actinobacteria bacterium IMCC26207 (assembly GCA_001025035.1). Classification (GTDB taxonomy): domain Bacteria; phylum Actinomycetota; class Acidimicrobiia; order Acidimicrobiales; family Microtrichaceae; genus IMCC26207. The sequence goes on along the minus strand of LCZK01000009.1, from coordinate 75,927 downwards.
TTCTCTGGTCTGTTGGACAGGGTTTCTGTAGATCTTCGGGTACCCTAATAAACAGCAAGTGGGCTTCGGCCCTTTGGAGGGGAGTACCTCTCAGCGTTGCCATCGTCAGCACGGTTAATCGTTCGGTGAACGAATAAAGACCCGGTGGCAGCGGTCAGTCCGATTTCTTTGGATTGGCGAGGAAGACCTCCGCCGCAGACGGCGTATTCGCGTCGTCCTATCGACGGAGATTTTTTGTGCTTCAACAACAGCCGAATACCCAGACGGAGTGGTATCGGCTTTCCACAGAGCAGGTCAGTGAGCAACTTCAAGTTGACCCGTTCTTTGGCCTCAACAGCCAAGCAGTAGCCACGCAACGTGATCTGTATGGGCCAAACGAGTTGACGGATCCGCCACGTACTCCTGCGTGGAAACGCTTTCTGGCGCAGTTCCGCAACTTGATGGTCTACATCTTGATTGGTGCAGCGGTTGTCTCTGCTGCAGTCGGTGATTACAAGGATCCGATTGTTATTGGGATCGTTCTGCTCATCAACGCAGTCATGGGGTTCATTCAAGAGAACAAGGCTGACAATGCGTTAGCCGCGCTCAAGGGCATGCTGGCGAGCATTGTTCGGGTGCGCCGCAATGGCGAGGTGCAAGAGGTACCTGCAGCTGAGTTGGTTCCCGGAGACATCGTGTTGCTCGAGGCGGGTGACCGGATTCCGGCCGACGGCAGGTTTGTCATGACGGCCGCCACAGCAGTAGATGAGTCGATGCTGACAGGTGAGTCGCTTGCAGTGGACAAGCAATCCGAGGCGGTTCTGCTAGGCCATGACGGCTCTTCCGAGGTGGCCGTAGCCGACAGGGTCTGCATGGGCTACATGAACTCCACCTTGGTGCGTGGCCGAGCTGAGATGGTCGTTACCGAGATTGGTATGCAGACCCAGATTGGGCGCTTAGCAGGGTTGCTGAGTGCGGCTGAAGAGAAGCCCACACCATTGCAAGAACAGATCGACCAACTCGGCAAACGGCTGGCCATGATTGCGATTCTGGCCGTGATAGTGGTTTTTGTGGTGGCACTGTTTCAGGCAGACACCATTGATTCAGACACGGTGAGCGAGGCGTTGCTCAACTCGGTAGCGCTCGCAGTTGCGGCAATTCCCGAGGGCTTGCCCGCTGTAGTGACGGTCACCCTGGCTATTGGTGTGAGCCGCATGGCTAAACGTAATGCAATCGTGAAGCGACTGGCATCGGTCGAGACCCTGGGGTCTACCAATGTGATCTGTTCCGATAAGACCGGGACATTGACACTCAATCAGATGACTGCAACATGTGTCCTCGCTGCTGGTCGCCGTTATGAGGTCTCCGGTCTGGGTTACGAACCTGTAGGTGAGATTGTTGCCGACTCGGAGGTGGCTGGGTCTGAGGCAGGTAACCAACAAGAACTGGCCCCCGCGCTTCTTGCGGGCCTGCTGTGTAACGATGCGCACCTGCGCGTTGAAGACGGGCACACCGAACTCGTTGGAGATCCAACCGAAGGTGCACTGCTTGTTCTAGCCGCCAAGGGTGGTCTCGATACCGAAGGCCTGCGCCAAGACCTGGCTCGTATTGACGAGGTCCCCTTTGATTCGAGTACCAAGTTCATGGCAACGCTTCATCCTCAAGCCGAGAATCGCAGCAAGTCATTGCTCGTGGTGAAGGGTGCTCCGGATGTGGTGATCGCTCGATGCTCTACCTCTTCGGTAACAGCCAACCAAGGAACCATCTCTGATCAGACTCGCGAAGAACTCCTCCAACTGAATGACTCCCTTGGAGCAACAGGGTTGCGAGTGCTGGCGCTTGCAACTCTTGAATTGCCCGTTGCCCCAGGTGACTATGACGGAGACCTTGTTGCCGAGGTCGGCGAGTTGCATCTAGTCGGCCTAGTCGGAATTCTTGATCCGCCGCGGCCAGAGGCCATTGCGGCAATTGCGGAGTGCGCCACGGCCGGCATCGGTGTAAAAATGATCACAGGTGACCATGCCTCGACGGCCGGCGCGATTGCAGAAGTGCTGGGAATCCAAGGTCGGGTAGTTACCGGGGCCGAGCTAGATCGAATCTCTGACGAGGACCTTCCCACACAGATCGATCAGATTGGCGTCTGTGCTCGGGTCTCCGCAGAACACAAAGTGCGGGTAGTGAAAGCGTTGCAGTCAACCGGAAAAATCGTGGCGATGACTGGTGATGGCGTGAACGACGCAGCGTCGCTGAAGGAGGCCGAGATTGGCGTGGCCATGGGAATCACTGGCACAGCGGTCACGAAAGAGGCGGGGGACATGGTCCTCACTGATGACAACTTTGCAACCATCGTTCACGCCGTTGAGGGCGGCCGAGCGATTTACGAGAACATCTTGACCTTTGTGCGCTTTCAGCTGACCACAAACATTTCGGCCATCTTCGTCATCCTCGGGGCTCAACTCGCAGGGTTTGGTGCGCTGTTCAATGCGATTCAGATTCTGTTTGTCAACATCATCGCGGATGGCCCGCCGGCCATTGCTTTGGGAGTGGACCCACCAAAGCCGGGCATCATGAGCCGCAATCCTCGGGCTCGTGCAGAAGCCATTCTGAGTGGCCCGAGACTGACGCGGATCGTTGTTTCGGCGGTGGTGATAACTATTGGAACACTCGGTATCTATATCCGCTTCGACGGCAATGACGTTAAGCAGGCGATGACGATGGCCTTCACCACGTTCGTCTTTTTTCAACTGGTGAATTCGTTCTGTGTGCGCACCGGACACGACACAGTGTTCTCTCGTTATAGCTTGTCGAATCGGCCCTTGCTCTATGCACTCGCTGGAGTAGTCGTCATGCAGATCATGGTGGTGCAATTGCCCTTCTTGCAGGGAGTGTTTGAGACCGTTCCGCTGAGCCTGGAGCAGTGGGGTTGGGTGCTGGTCACTCCGCTGGTGCTGCTGGTTTTTGAAGAGCTTCGCAAGGGCGTCTGGCGAGCAAAGGATGGCCGCCGCAAATAGCTTCAGCTCGAGCCTGTAGGGTCCCGATTATCTTTCCGATGAGCACAGGAGCAATCTGATGCGTGCAGCTTTATTCACCCAGGTGGGTACTCCGCTCGAAGTAGTTGAGGATCTGCAACTCGATGCGCCGCGTGCCGGCGAGGTGCGCGTCCAAGTCGTGGCCTGTGGGGTATGTCATTCAGACTTAAGCGTGATCTCGGGCACCTTCCCCGCAATGGGGCCAACGGTGCTCGGCCACGAGGCTGCTGGAATAGTTTTGGAACTCGGCGAAGGAGTCACCTCGCTAGAAGTGGGGGACCACGTCATCCTGACTCCGAATGCAGCTTGCGGAACCTGTGCCTATTGCATCAAGGGTTTGCAGAGCGTCTGCGCAAGCTCCATGGTCATTGCGACTTCTATGTTGCCCGATGGCACATCTCGTCTCTCTCGCAACGGCGAGACAGTGTTTCACGGTCTTGGCGTAGCAGCCTGGGCCGATGAAATCGTGGTCCATGCAAACGGTGCAATCCGCATTGACAAGGACCTTCCCCTTGACGTGGCCTGCGTGATCGGCTGCGCCGTGCAAACAGGGGTTGGCGCGGCTATCAACACTGCTGATATTGATCCGGGGGATTCGGTGCTGGTCCTTGGCGCTGGGGGCGTTGGAATCTGCATTGTTCAGGGTGCGGCGATTGCCGGTGCAGCGCAGATCATTGTCTCTGATCCCTCGGAGTCTCGGCGGGAACAGGCCATGCGGTTCGGGGCAACCCATGTGATCGACCCGACCGAGCAAGATGTTGTTTCGGTGACCATGGCACTCACTGGCGTGGGCGCAGATGTCGCCTTCGAAGCAGTCGGATCTGCTGCTCTCGTCGAGGTAGGCATCGCGGCTGTGCGTAGTGGCGGCACCACCGTGATGGTGGGCGCAGCCCCCGTTGATCAAACCGTCGCGTTTAGCCCAGTCATGGCGATGTTTTCGGAGAAGAAACTGGTTGGATCGCTCCTTGGGTCCTGCTGGGGCCCGCGTGACATTCCGCGCCTAGTAGCCCTGTGGCGTGCAGGGAAGCTTGACCTTGATGCCATGGTGACTGCTCGTCGACCACTCGAAGAAGTGAACGAAGCCCTTGCAGATCTAGAGGCCGGCAGGGGACTACGCACAGTTCTGATGATGAGCTGATCTAATAATGAGCTGACCTGATGGATGAGCAGTCTTGATGATGGGCAGGGTCGAGCCGCTCGGATGAGGCTGAGCTCAACTCAGTGTTAGGCCAGCGCTGACGTGATGGCCGAAACAATCTGCGGGTCGTTGGGCTCAACCTGAGGCGCAAACCTTGCAATCACTTCGCCATCGCCTGCAATGAGGAACTTCTCAAAGTTCCACTGAATGTCTCCGTCGCGACCCTCAGCGTCGGCTACCTGAGTAAGTTCGGTGTAGAGCGGGTGACGCTCATCGCCGTTGACTTCGACCTTCTCGGTCAGAGGAAAAGTCACCCCGTACTCGGAGGAGCAGAAGGTCTGGATCTCTTCAGCAGTGCCAGGTTCTTGTTCCATGAACTGATTACAAGGAACTCCCAACACGCTAAACCCCTGATCGCCATAGGCAACCTGTAGTTCTTCGAGCTGTGTGTACTGCGGGGTCAGGCCACATTTCGAGGCCACATTGACGACAAGGGTGACCTTTCCGTCTAGACCGGCGAGTACTCCGGGGGTTCCATCAAGGGCGGCAAGATCAGTTTGGTACAGGGACATAGGCCGAGTTTAGTCGACTTAGAAGTTTCCAAGAAACTGCTCAGACAACTCCCAATGAGTTATGGCGCGACTCAACGCCACAGGTACAGTCAGTGAGGCTATGGACGTAGATACCGTCACTCTGTTTTTAGCGATGCTCGCGGTTCTGGGTCTCGGATTTTTACTGGTCTGTTTGGTGTTCTCTGTTGTCGCAGTTATCCACGGCTCGCGAACTGCAACCAAGCGACCAGCTCTGCCTGCATCGCTGCTGCCACTGCGGATGGGAATCGGCCAGGTCGCATTGCCCCTAGCATTTTTCGTGGCACTGACCTGCACAGTAGGAAGCTTGTATCTCTCCGAAGTAGCCAAGTTCCCGCCCTGCGAACTGTGCTGGTTTCAGCGCATAGTTATGTACCCCCAGGTGATCATTTTGGGGATCGCGGCGCTCAGGCGTGATGTGCTGGTCAAGTGGTATTCGGTGCCGCTCGTACTCATTGGTATTGGCATCTCGATTTATCATTATCTGGTGGAACGATTCCCCTCCACTGTTACGTTCTCCTGCACCGGAGACGTTCCGTGCTCAACTGTCTGGGTCTGGAAATTCCACTTCCTCTCGATTCCTGCGATGGCCGGAATCGGGTTTGCTCTCATAGCCGTGCTGGCATTGCTGGCATGCAACGTCGAACAACCTGCCCAAAACCAGCCAGCGCCTGATAGCGCTGAACCCACAAGCGAAAATGAGGACGCATGAACGAACAGAAGCATGAGGGTGCAGACCCCTACTCAAATCTTACAAATCGAACCACGGGCAACCGGCCAAAAACTGGCCTGATTATTGTGGGCGCCACCGTTGCTGTGGTGCTCGTTCTTGGCGCCATAGCATTCTTCGTTACGCGTAGCGAGAACAACGCAGACACTGCAGCTATCTCGAACGACACCGGTGCGCAGGCCGCACAGAACGCAAAGCAGGAACAAGCCTCGGTCACCGTAATCGGCGAACCGTTAGCCGCTTACCCCCAAACCAGTTCTATGGTGGCTCCGCCAGCCGAGGACCCTGCCGTTGGGCAAACGCCGCCAGTGCTTGAGGGATTTAGTTTCGATGGCAGTCCTGTCAAGATCGATCCTGCTGATGGTCGAGCCAAGGTAGTGATCTTCGTTGCGCACTGGTGCCCGCATTGCCAGGCAGAGGTCCCGCTCATTCAGAAGTGGATCGACGAGGGTAATTTGCCAAAAAACGTTGACTTCTATGCTGTCAGCACCTCGGTGAAGCGAGATCAAGCAAATTATCCACCCTCAAAATGGGTGATCAAAGAGGGCTTTACTCCCAAGGTGATGCTGGATGATCCCGCTGGTACTGCCGCTCAGGCATATGGTCTGCCCGGGTTTCCCTACTTCGTCATGATGGACTCCGCAGGCAAAGTCACCCAGCGTGCCTCTGGCGAAGTTCCGATTGATCAGTTTGGGACTCTTGTAACGGCTCTTGGGTCTCAGCAGGCAGCCTCATAAGGCAAACTGCTCAGGCTGTTTTTGGCTAAGAAGTGGGGCTGTTTTTGGCTAAGAACTCAGGCAGGCCTTGCCCACGAGTCGGCGATCAAGCAGATCTCGAAGGGCAGTGCCTGCCTCGGCCAGCGCATAGGACTGTGGCTCGACCGGGGTAATCGCACCTTCTTCTATTGCCGCTATGACCTCTCCAAGAAGCGTGGCGTTGTCTGCAGGGGTTTCCATTGCCCAGGCGCCCCAGTCAACGCCAATGACCTGACGGTTGCGGAGCAGAATTTGATTTGCGGGAAGCGATGGAATGACACCCGAGGCAAACCCGATCACCAGGTATCGGCCATTGTTTCCTAGGGACCGCAATGCAGACTCTGCAAGTGGGCCGCCCACTGGGTCAACCACGATGTCAGCCCCGCCGCCGGTCAACTCTCGAACCCGAGTCTTCAGGTCCTCAGTCGAGGAATCAATCACCCCGTGCGCCCCACGCTCAATACAGAGTCGAAGCTTCTCACTTGTCGATGCCACGGCGATGACCTTGGCTCCATGAGCCCTCGCAACGTCAATCATTGCCAGACCGACTCCGCCTGCGGCGCCAAGCACTACCACCCATTCTTCTGGCGCAAGCTGAGTCCGTTGAGTGAGTGAGTACCAGGCCGTTGCGTAGCTCTGTGTCATCGTCGCGGCTTGGGCATAGCTCAGGCGGTCAGGAATGGGAACGATCTGAGAAGGGCTCAGAACTGCCTCGTCGGCAAATCCGCCGAGTCCAATGGATGCAAAGACCCGGTCGCCGACGTTGAAGCCTTGAACCTGCTCACCGATTTCGGTGATCTCGCCAGCAATCTCAGACCCCGGGATGAACGGCAACTGAGGCCGAATCTGGTATTTGCCCTGCACAAATAGTGCATCCACATAATTCAGCCCGCTAGCCCAGATATGTACCCTGACTTGATTGGGCGAACATGACGCCGTTGGGATCTGTTCTACAACAAGGGATTCGGGCTCGCCTAGCTCTCGACACATCACAGCACGCATGAGATGAGTTTAGGCTGTAGGAACTGATGGACATTGAGAAGGAACACGCTCGGAAAGCATTGCAGCACTCGCAGGGATCAGTCCTGTGGCTCGATAGTTCAGACCGACCACCAGAAAATGAGTCTCTCGAGGGCACTGTTCAGGCAGATCTTGCAGTGGTCGGTGGTGGGTTCACCGGACTTTGGGCGGCACTGCAGGCAAAAGAGCGGGACCCGTCCCTAGAAGTCATCCTGATCGATTCCGGAAGAATCGGCGAGCAGGCTTCCTCGAGGAACGGCGGGTTTCTATCGGCCACGTTGACTCATGGGCTAGCCAATGGGGTTGCCAGGTTTCCAAAACAGGTCAGGGAACTCGTTCGGCTCGGTCAAGAGAATTTTGATGGCCTCGTAGCCAGTCTGCAGACCCACCAGATTGACGCTGCTCTCGAGATGACTGGCAACCTGATTGTGGCCGATGCCGAATGGCAAGTGAGTGGGGTTGCTGAGTTTGTTGACTTACTCAAAGAGTATGGCGAGCATGCTGAATTTCTTGAGGCTGAACAAGCTCGAGCTCAGGTCCACTCTCCGACTTATCTTGCTGCGGCCCAAGTTGACTCTGGTGAGGGCCTCGTGGATCCGGCTCGCCTCGCTTGGGGACTTGCCGCTGCCTGCCGGCGACTGGGGGTGCGCATCTTCGACAACACCACCATGGTGACCATGTTGCGCAGTGGAGCAGGAGTTTTGCTGCGCACTCAGAGCCCGGGCAGTCCTGGTGGAGAAATTCGGGCGAATGCCGTGGTGCTCGGCACGGGGGCGTTCCCAAGCCCGTTACGTGCCATCAATCGACGTGTGGTGCCGGTGTACGACTACGTCCTTGCTACCGAACCGTTGAGTTCCCAGCAGTTGGACTCGGTTGGGTGGAAGGGCCGCCAAGGCCTAGCTGATTCATCCAATCAATTCCATTACTACCGCCTTACCCAAGACAACCGAATTCTGTGGGGCGGCTATGACGCAGTGTTCTACAACTGGGGCAAAGTGCATCCGAAGCTTGATCAACGCCCTGAGTCGCATCAACTGCTGGCCGAACAGTTCTTTCGGACGTTTCCACAGCTAGAGGGTTTGCAGTTCAGCCATCGTTGGGGGGGAGTGATTGACACCTCGACAAGGTTTTCGGTGGGCTTTGGTACTGCCCTAGATGGCCGAGTTGCCTATGCCGCTGGCTATACCGGTCTGGGGGTAGGCGCTACCAGGTTTGGTGCTCGTGTATGTCTTGACTTGCTGTATCAACCGCAATCAGAACTGCTGCAGCTTGACCTAGTGCGCAAGAAGATGTTGCCGTTTCCGCCGGAGCCAATTCGCACTGCTGGGATCCAGTACACGCGCCGGGCAATTGCCCGAGCCGATGCCCATCAAGGCCGGCGGGGTGCTTGGCTGCGAACCTTGGATGCCCTTGGGCTCGGATTCGATAGCTAAACCCTTACAGTCTCTTGGAAGCCAGCGAATTGCTCACCCTAGCTTTCGGTCCGTAACGTCAGACTGTCCTGCTTGGCCACGTTGGCTATTCGCTTCCTAGGAGATACCCATGCGTAATCCCAAAGACTTCTTCAAGCCGCTGGCCGCTGGTGCCCCCGAGCCACTCAGAGAGATCCCTTTTCGGCCCTCTCGCATGATTCATTTCTTTCCGCCTCACCTAGAAAAGGTCACGGCGAAGCTGCCAGAGATTGCACCGACCGTGGATGTCCTTTTGGGCAACTTGGAAGATGCAATCCCGATGGACGCCAAAGAGGCAGCCCGAGAGGGACTCGTTCGTGTAGCAAAAACTGTTCCAATGGGGGATACCCAGCTCTGGACCAGAGTGAACAGCCTGGACTCGCCATGGGCACTTGATGACCTTGAGGTACTTGTTGGTGAAGTGGGGGACAAGCTTGACGTCATCATGATTCCCAAAGTCGAAGGGCCCGAAGACATCCATTATGTGGATCGCCTGTTGGCACAGCTCGAAGCTAAGGCCGGCCTGAAGAAGCCGCTGATGGTCCATGCAATTTTGGAGACAGCGCGTGGAGTTGCCAACGTCGAAGAGATCTGCGCCGCTTCCCCCCGAATGCAGGGCCTATCACTTGGGCCAGCGGATTTGGCTGCGAATCGTCGAATGAAAACCACCAGAGTTGGTGGCGGTCACCCAGGTTATTTGGTGCGAGAAGACCCGCATGCTGATGATGCACCTCGCACCACGTATCAGCAGGATCTGTGGCACTACACCATTGCGCGCATGGTTGATGCCTGCGCAGCGAATGGGATCCTTCCCTACTACGGGCCCTTTGGTGACATCAAAGACGTGCTCGCATGCGAGGATCAATTCCGCAACGCCTATTTGCTGGGCTGCGTGGGAGCGTGGTCGCTGCACCCAGTACAGATTGCAATTGCGAAGAAGGTCTTCTCGCCAGAACCTTCCGAGGTTGATCATGCCCGCGAGGTAATCGAAGCCATGGGTGACGGCACCGGGGCCATCATGCTGAACGGAAAGATGGAGGACGATGCCTCGGTCAAGCAGTGCCATGTTGTGGTTGAACTGGCCCGGCAACTCTCCGAGCGCGACCCCGAACTAGCAGCAAGTTACGGCTTCTAGTTCTCTGCCTAGGATTCCTGTCCTGACCCGCCCTGACCTGTCCTGAACTGCTACACGAAACGAGAAATACCATGAGTGAGTTCCGTCCACGCCGAAGCGTCCTCTACATGCCAGGTGCGAATGACAAAGCCTTAGAGAAAGCCAAGACCCTTCCCACGGACGCGATCATCTTTGATACCGAGGATTCGGTAGCGCCTGATATGAAAGCCGTGGCCAGGGAGAAGGTGGCTGCCGCTGTTACGAGCGGAGAGTACGGCCAGCGTGAATTGACCATTCGTGTGAACTCCATTGATACCGAGTGGCACGAGGCTGACGTTCGCTCTGCCTGTGCCGCTGCACCCTCGGGCATCGTGGTACCCAAGATCAATAGCGCAGCAGATGTTGCTGCCGTCGAATCCTTGATGGAAGCAGCTGGCGCACCCAGCCACACCACCATCTGGGCCATGCTCGAGACTCCAGCAGCTATCGAGAACGCCGTTGAGATTGCATCCTGTTCGGAGCGTCTGACCGTGCTCATCATGGGCACGAACGATCTTGCCAAAGAGTTGCGCGCCGCTTTGGTACCCGGGCGGCAGCCGTTACTTTGGGGCCTAGCTCGTGCCGTCAACGCTGCTCGCTACGCGGACAAGGTGATTCTGGACGGGGTGTACAACGAGGTTCGTAACCCAGAGGGGTTTGCCCTTGAGGCAGAGCAGGCCGCGCAGATGGGCTTTGATGGCAAGACGCTCGTGCACCCCACTCAGGTGGAGCCAGCGAACGCAGCATTTGCTCCCACTGAAGAAGAGATTGAGTACTCGCGCAGGGTGATCGAGGCATTCGAGGCAGGAGTCGCAGCGGGACTTGGGGTCGTGACTGTGGATGGAAAAATGATCGAAAACCTGCATGTCGATAACGCCCGACGCGCCCTAGCTATTGATGTAGCTATTCAGGCATTGAATACGCAGTAGTCAGCCCCAGAAGATTGCAGGCATGTCTGCGGGGCGAGAACCTAGGCTGTGAGGCTGTGACCATCAATGAGAAGCCGGAGATTGTCGAGGACTTGGTGCTCGAGCATGCCTCGCTGCTTGTGAATGGAACCCACACGGAACATCCCACTTGGGTCGAGATCAGAGCTGCGATGGATTCCAACCAACTCATGTGGTTGGACTGCGCGACACCGGACCAAGGTGACTTAGAGCGCATGGTCAAACTGTTTGGGATTGATGACGAGATGCTCTCTGATTCAGCGGACTTTAATCAGCGCACTCGACTCTCTGAGTACGACAGCTATTTGCTGCTAGTTGCCTATGGGGTAGCTGCAGATGCCCGCACCATGATGGAGGTGCACGTCTACGTGATGCAGCACCGCGTCGTGACTGTCCGCAATGGGCCTTGTCCTCCGGTGGAGCTTCTTCACGACAGAGCCGACAAAATGATGACTCCCACTACTACGGTGCCGGCGATACTCTCTCGAATCCTGTCAGTTTTGGTGGGCACGTTCGCAGATGCGCTCGACACCGTTGATGAGGAACTCACAGAGCTCGAGACCAGCATCCTTCACGATGACCCGAGCACCAGTCAGATCGAAAAGCTACTGGACCTTCGCAAGAGGGTGAACACGTTCCGCCGAGCAGTTGACCCCGCTCGAGACTTAGTGGGAGCCGGAAGGTTTGTCATCATCGATGCCCTTGCGGATGTCTCTGAGGATGCACGGCGCCATTTACGCGACCTTGCAGTTGATCTTGCCCATGTGGGTGATCAAGTTGAGAGCGAACGTGATCGTCTCTCTGCAGTGATGGATATCTACATGAACCAAGTGAACTATCGCCAGAACGACATTATGAAGAAGCTGGCAACCGTGTCCACAGTGTTCTTGCCACTCATGTTTATTACCGGCTTCTTTGGAATGAACTTTGCCTTCTTGGTACGAAGCGTGAATTCGTCAATGGCATTCCTGATCCTTGGGATCGGCCTGAACCTCATAACAATAATTGGGTCGCTTTATGTCATGAAACGCCGCGGTTGGTGGTGACTCAACGGCGTGAAAAGATCTACAGATTCAGCTAAGGAGCCTGCATATGGATACACCCAACAGCGTTGACTTGAGTAATGGCATGAACTTCATCAATGGTGAGTTCAGGCCTGCTCGTTCCGGCTTGACAGATCAGGTGCTCGACCCGGCCACAGGTGGCGTGATTGCTCAGGTTGCTAGTTCTGATGCCGCTGATGTTGATGAAGCCGTCGTCGCAGCCACCGAGGCATTCACAACTTGGTCCGAGACCACACCGCGTGAGCGCTTCGAGATGCTCTCGGCCCTTGCCGATGCGATTGAAGGTGACCTTGACAGGCTCAAGCAGATCGAGGCTCTCAATGTTGGCAAGCCGCTATCGATTATCGACTTTGAGTTCGACCTCACAGTGGACAACTTTCGGTTCTTCGCTGCAGCTGCACGGTTCCTTGATGGCCGTGCAGCAGGGGAGTACATGGCTGATCACACCTCATTTTTGAGGCGCGACCCACTCGGAGTTATCGCGTCGATTGCGCCGTGGAACTACCCGCTCAATATGGCAACTTGGAAGATCGGTCCTGCACTCGCAACTGGCAATACAGTCGTGCTGAAGCCTTCGGAACTCACTCCTCTGAGTGCTATTCGTCTGGCCGAACTTGCCGCCGAGATCTTTCCTCCTGGCGTGTTCAACTTGGTTCTTGGTCAAGGTGAGACAACGGGGGCGGCGCTCGTGGCGCACCCAGATGTAGCCATGGTTTCGGTCACCGGAGATGTCGGCACTGGCAAACTCATTGCAAAATCTGCATCTGACAATCTCAAGCGAGTACATCTTGAGCTCGGCGGTAAGGCTCCGGTGATTGTCTTTGACGATGCAGATATCGAGGCAGTGGTTTCGACCCTTGCCGAGGCCAGTTACTACAACTCAGGCCAAGACTGCACTGCTCCTTGTCGAGTGATTGCCGGCCCTGCAGTGTTTGATGACCTAGCAGAACGCCTGACTGCTGCTGTTGCAGCGCTCAAGGTGGGCGACCCATTCGACCCGGATGTTGCCGTTGGGCCCGTGATCTCTGCAGAGCAACAGTCTCGTGTGGCGGGCATGGTGGATCGGGCAGTAGCTGCTGGGGCCGAACTCACCACCGGGGGATCTGTCCGGGCAGGTGCAGGGTTTTTCTACGAGCCAACCGTGCTCGTGAACCCAGCACAAGATGCCGAGATTGTGCAGCGAGAAGTCTTTGGTCCTGTGGTGAGCCTGCAGCGGTTTAGCGACGAAGCTCAGGCCCTGGCATGGGCGAATGACGTGGACTTTGGTCTGGCTGCTTCTGTGTGGACTAGCGATGTTGGCCGGGCTATGCGGATGTCCAAGCGCCTGCAATTCGGCACTGTCTGGGTAAACGATCACATCCCGATCGTTTCCGAAATGCCTCATGGCGGCTTTAAGCAGTCAGGGTACGGAAAAGATATGTCGGTATACGCCCTTGAGCACTACACCGAACTCAAACACGTAATGATCAAGTTTTAGACCCAAGGTCAGCAGTTGTTGCGAGTGGTGCAGGAGGAGACCCCCACCCACAGACCGGCTTACCTGGCGTGAGTCTCGGCGTGACGGGCTACGAGTTGCTTCGCTATGACCTTGAGGCACAGGGTCTCGTCTGCGCCTTCAAAGATTGAGAGCACCCTCGCGTCCACAAAGAGTCGGCTGACTGTGTATTCCTCGGCGTAACCCATGCCGCCATGAATCTGCATTGCTTCTCGCGTCACCCACTCAGCGGCCTTGCACACGTAGGCCTTAATCATCGAAGCCTCGAGTGCGCCCTCGCCCTTTGCCATCATGCGAGCAACCTCATAGGCAAACTGTCGAGCACCCTGAATGGTGATGGCCATGCGGCCGAGCTTGGCTTGAATGAGTTGGTAGTTGTGAATTGGCTCACCAAACACTGAACGATCAAGAGAATACTGCCGGGCCTCTTCGAGTGCGGATTGCATCACGCCGAGGGCCCGAGCGGCAGTCTGCAGCCGCCCGTTCTCAAACCCTGCCATCTGGTAATAAAAACCCTTGCCGATGCCACTCTCTTCGCCGATCAGATTCTCCTGGGGAACAAACCAGTTCTCGATGGCAATCTCGTAGGAGTGCATGCCGCGGTATCCGATGGTGTCGATTGGGCGACCTTCCATTTTTCCGGTGCCATGGTCACTTTCGGATGTGAGTTCAAAGCCATGGGCATCGCCGCGTTCTTTGGGCAGGATGAACATGGACAGTCCACGGTGACCAATGGACCGGTCGGGGTCGGTGCGAGCAAGCACCATCAGCACATCGGCTCGGGCACCAAATGTGCACCAGGTCTTGACGCCATTGATTAGGTAGCCACCGTCAACCTTGGTGGCTGTGGTTTTTACTCCTGCCACATCCGACCCGAAGTCGGGCTCTGTGACTGCAACTGCATTCATGACATCGGCGTTAGCCAAGAGCGGCAGCCAGTGCAGCTTCTGAGCTTCGGTGCCACCTGCCTCTAGCGCGCGAGCCAAGATTTCGGGCCGAGTTACTAGCGAACCACCTGCACCTAAGGAGCCTCGAGAGAGTTCCTCAGTAGAAACCACCATGCCGATGTAGTCGGACTCGTCACCTGATGCGAACCCGCCGTACTCCTGTGAGATAGAGAGCCCGAAAGCGCCCATCTCAGCCAGACTGCTGATGATTTCTTCGGGTATATCGGAATTGTCCCGGTGGATGTGCTCGGCGATTGGGGCGAGTTTCTCTTCGGCGTATCGCCGGAACGTGTCTTGAACCATCTCGAAGTCACCAGACAGGTGCCGTGGACCATCAGTGTCGGCTAGCGCTGCCAGAAACTCTGGCGATCGGTACTCAGAAACGAAGTGTCGGACACCGTCGAGGGCGTCATCAGCAACGTTCCACTCCGACTCGCGGCCGAATACTTTGCCTGCAAGATCTGCGAGCACGTCTGCCGCAAAGGCGCAGCAGACACGGGCCTCGGTCTCCCCAAGCGCACCGTATGACAACAGGCCGCGAGCAGACATCACAGCCGCTGCAGCATGTGCAATGTCATAGGCCAAGACCTGGTTCTCGTCGATGCCGTCTGCGGCAAGTCTACCGATGCCAGCATCAAGCACTTTCTGTGCAATATCTAGAACCGCAGAAGCAGAGGTCAGGTCAATCGTCTCGTTCATGAGTTCATGTTACCGAGCAGTAATGAATTCAACCAAGCAGGTACTGCGCAAGTCCCTCGGTAGGCAGGGGAGGGGAGATGCAGAAACCCTGAGCGCTATCGCAACCCAGCGAGCGCAGGGTCTCGAGGGTCTCTGCGGATTCGACTCCCTTGGCAGAGACCTTGACCCCAAGGGTGTGTCCCAGATCGATGAGCGCCTTCGCGAGGGTCTCGTCTCCGTTGTCGATCGCCGAAACAAATTCAGTCTGCATACTGAGCTCGTCGATCGGCAACTGGTAGACAAAGTCGAGCGACGCGCAGCCAATGCCAAAATTGTCAACGCCGATTCCGATCCCTAGGTCGTGGAGTTCCTGAAGTACCTTCTGAGTTCGATCCTGGCTGTGAGTGAGGTGGCGCTCGTTTAGTTCAAACCTCAGTAGCTGCGGGGTGAAGCCCGTCTCCGCAAGTAGCCTCGCCACCCAAGCCGAAAAATCTCGGTCCTGGATGAGTCGGTTCGACAAGTTGATCGTCACGCTGAGGTCCGGTCGGGAGTCAAAAGCACTGACATCTAACAGCGACCGTTCTGTGACGGTTCTGGTCAGTTGGTCAACCACGCCACATACCTCGGCAAGTTGTATGAAATCCTTTGGGTGGAGCATGCCGAGCTCGGGATGACCCCAGCGAACGAGTGCCTCCACTCCCGTAATCCTTGAGGTTCTTAAGTCGAGTTTGGGCTGGTAGTGCACGAGCAGTGATTCGGTCACAACTGCCGATGGGAGTTCGCTCAGGAGCTGCGCTTTTGTTGTCAGCGACAAGCCGGTCGCTGTGCAATCTCGCACAATTCCTCCACCTTGGGCCTTTGCGGCGTACATGGCCTCGTCTGCATGAGTCTTTAGGCCGCGAGCGTCCGTGGCATCACGCGGGCAGAGTGCGATTCCCACACTTACGTTAATGACAAGCCGATAATTCTCGATCTCGAATGGCTGAGTGAGCAGGTCAAAGATCTTCTCTGCCACCAGGTCGGCACGTCCAGCAGCATTTTCACCTGTGATGAGAACGGCAAACTCATCGCCTCCAAATCGTGCGAACAGGTCGCAATCCGCGAGCGCAGTCCTCAGTCTGTGTGCAACGCCCTGGAGCAGGAGGTCGCCAGTCTCATGTCCAAGGGAGTCGTTGACCTCTTTGAATTTGTTGAGGTCGAAGAGGATTAAGGCGCCGGCGGGGTCTGCTGTCTGTGCAGCGAGTGCACAAGCGGCTTCGAACTCGTGGTTGAACTTTGCGCGGTTTGGAAGTCCTGTCAGGTGGTCCCGCCATGCCAGATCCTGAAGCTCAGTCCCATCAAGCTGAGGGGCTATTCCTATTTCAGAGCTACTGAGGTTCATCTCTAGTCCTGACGACGATCGTGAAATCTATTCTAAATAAGCCCCTTCCTCAGATAGTAGTGGCCAGTTGAAGAGTCTTTAAGCGTGCGGCCGTTGCATTCCCGCCTTGGATGGTAATTCGGCAGGCTGTGGCACTTCGCAGTACCTTTCCAAGATGCGCACACAGAGTGCAGGCAAGATCACATGGAGGATCAGATGACCATCTACGACCGCCCCTTCGGAAGATACTTAGAGGATTTTTTGCCAGGTGACATCTATCGGCATTGGCCCGGTAAGACCATTACCGAGGCTGACGATCACTTGTTTTGCATGATTACCATGAACCATCACCCGCTGCATACCAATGCTTGGTTTGCCGAGAACGAGACGGTGCATGGCAAGAACGTCGTGGTCGGAAACCTGGTGTACTCGCTCATTCTGGGCATGAGTGTGCCCGACGTTTCGGGCGCTGCAATTGCAAATCTCGAGGTTGAGACACTCAAACACAAGAACCCCACCTTTCACGGTGACACCATCTACGCCGAGACGCACGTGCTCGAAACTCGCGAATCCTCAAAGGGGGATCGGGGCATTGTCACAGTCGAGACAAAGGGCTTTAATCAGCACGGAGTTGAGGTTTGTTATTTCCGTCGTAAGGTCATGGTCTGGAAAGCCGAGGCAGCGCCTGTTCGCAAGCGCCCCTATGGCGACGGTATCTGGGAGGACTGAATGTGAGTGGAGTGGGGGCGGCTGAAGGCGGGTTCTCGTCTGCAGCAGGAACCTCGACTCGCCTTCGACCGACCTTCGCTCGGGCCGCCATCGGACGCCTCAAGGAACTTGTTCGCTTGGGCGCCGACTCACAATCCAGCCAAGTACTTTCTCTTGAATCTGGGTCCGGAATTCTTGTGGGCCAACTGGCCCGTGCTGGACTGAGCTGTTGGGCTTTGGCCTACCAACAGGCAGTTGCGTTGGAACTGAAACGTTCGTTGCCTCAGGTTCGAGTCGCTTCTGCGGCTTTGTCTGCGCTGCCCATACGGAGCGGTGGAATTGAGCTTCTCTGTATCAGCGGTGGGTTTGAGCTGGCTCTCACCGAGAGTGCTCTTGCGGAAATCCGTCGGGTGCTTCGCTGTGGGGCAGCCTTGGCTCAGGTGATCAACTTGATCGATGGCAGCGTTCCTTGGGTGCAGAATCTTGCAGCCTTGACGCCTAGCGCGGGCAGCAGGTCACAAGGGCTAGAAGCACAACAGGTCTCTGCGTGTTTCGCCGAACCCACAGTGGAGCTCTTTCCGAACTCGGTTCCTAGCTCGGTTGGCCATGAGCTGGATCGGCTGCGGGCAGATCTACATGCTGCAGTCATGGCCCCAGAGCTACAAACTGGCGTGCTAGCTGAAGCCAAAGAACTCTTGACTGCTCAGGCTGATTCCTCGGGTTCGCTTGAGCGCCCGCAGCACACGGTGCTGCGCTACTGGCGAGCTGTCTGAGGGTGGATGCCGTGCCGAGGGTGGATGCCGGGCTGACAGGCGAACAGCGGCGAGTGTTGCTCTCCGCAGAGTCAGGTCTTCGTGACCTGCCTTGGCGACGCACTCGAGACCCCTGGTCAGTGCTCGTGGCAGAAGTGATGTTGCAACAAACCCAGGTGGCGCGGGCAGAGCACAGGTGGGTGGCGTTTCTCAAGCGGTTTCCAACCACTGCTGCATGTGCAGAGGCACCGCTATCGGAGTTGCTAGAAGAATGGGCTGGTCTTGGTTACCCTCGTCGTGCGCGCAACCTGCAGTTGACAGCGATTCAGGTGGAGTCAAACGGCGGAGTCATTCCGAATCGACTCGAAGATCTGCTCACACTTCCGGGCGTCGGACCGTATACGGCGAGAGCAGTTTTGGCCTTTGCCTTTGAAGAAGATGCCGCAATTGTCGACACCAATCTGGGTCGGATTCTGGCGCGCCGTGCAGGCCGACCACTTGGCCGGGCAGAGGCACAGGCTCAGGCCGATGCATGGCTACCTAGCGGACAAAGTTGGGCATGGAACCAAGCTTTGTTAGATATCGGAGCGCTGCGCTGTCGGCCGCAAGCTCCGGTCTGCACAGGATGCCCAGTCAGGCGCACATGCGCTTGGGCGCGGGCTTCTTGGCCTGCACCCGACCCGGCTGCGGGCTCGGCAGCAGTTTCGACCAGGCAAGCCAAGTTTGAGGGCTCGGCTCGCCAAGCGCGGGGCCGACTTCTGCGTGCTGCGCAACAGGGGGCAGTTTCGCCTGAGGGGCTGAGTGCTGCTGCTGGACTAGAAGGTCAAGCTGATGCACAAGCTCGCGCTCGAGCCGTTGCAGACTCGTTAGTAAGCGATGGTCTCTTAGAACGTGACGGCGCCAGCAACTGGGTTATTTCTGGAACAACTCCGAACCCCTAGGGGGTCAGGCTTCGCTCATTGCATCGAGCATGTTCAAACGAGTGGCTCTGCGAGCAGGGAGGATGGACGCAACCACGCCCACAAGAATGCCCACCAAGAAGATCAAGCCAACGCGTGCCCAGTTGAAGGACAGGTCAATCGCTCCGTCCGCAATGCTCGAAATCACTACCCAGCTCAACAAAATGCCAGCACCCATCCCGACAAGTGTGCCGAGCAAACCAATCAGCACGGCTTCAAAGCGGACCATACGTCCGACTTGTTGGCGGGTCATGCCGAGTGCTCGCACCATGCCCAGCTCCCGGCGGCGTTCAAAGATCGACAGCGTCATGGTATTGACAATCCCGACCAGCGCGACGATCACGCTCATGGCAAGCAGGGCGTTCACCGCGGCGATCAGAAAATCAAAGACGGTGCCCACAATCTGACCAATAAAGTTTCCGGGTTGCACCTCGACTCCGGTGTAACCCTGCAGGACCTTCTCTAAGTCTTGGCCCACGGCATCTGCTTGACCCGGTTCAACCCGAACAAACACCTGAGACACTGGCTTCTCGCCGACCACAGATTTGAACGTCTCTGGGTTCATGATGTTCCCGACGAAACTTTCCAAGCTGCCCTCGTAGACAGCAACGATTGGCAGGCTCAGTTCTTGGCCATCCAGCGTTCGAAGTATGACGACATCTCCGAGGCCCGCTCCGATAGCTCCTGGGCTAGAGAGCGCCCCTCCGCCGAAGTTCGAAAAGTCAGGGACGGCGATTCCGGCCCCACTCGCAACAGCATCTGAAGAGCCCGATGTGACCTTCAAGCCGGCAGATTTGGTGAGCTCATCGAGACTCGCTGCAGAAACGAACGTGGCTTGACCAGTTGACTCAACAGCCACCGAACTTTTGATTGCAGCCGTGTTGGTGACCCCAGGTGTCTTGTCGATGCTCGACACAAGCTTGGGGTCTATTGCGCCTTGTGAACTCACGATGAAGTCCGGTGAGGATGCGCTACTGAGCTGATCTACGAGCGAGGTTTTCATTGCCTCGCCAGAGACTGTGACGAGCGTAACTAGAAAGAGTCCGATGACTAATGCGTTGGCAGTGGTGGCTGTGCGCTTTGGGTTTCGCACGGCGTTATCAGCAGCCAGACGGCCAGTCATGCCGAATAGGGCCATGATCGGACGGACAAGAATTGCAAACAATCGAGCCAGCAGCGGACCGCCAATGAACAGCCCAATAAACAAAAAGAGTGCTCCAAAGGTCAGATAGAACCACTGCACTCCTACAAAGCGATTAGCTAGTAGTAGCGCAATAGCTCCGAGCAGAAAGATTGCTCCAAACACTGCCCGAACTGCAGATGATCCAGAGGTATCAACAGCAGAGGAGCGCATGGCCTCAACAGGTTTGGTTCGTCCTGCTCGAAACGCTGGGACGATGACAGACAGGGTTGTGACGACAACACCAATCAGCATGCAGAGCACCACCGTGTAGGTAGAGATTTTGACTCCTGCACCCGGGATTTCTAAATCGAACTGTCGCAACAAAGCCTGCAGGCCAATAGCTAAACCGGCTCCCACCACAATGCCGAGAGCGCTGGCCACCACGCCGATCGCCATCCCCTCAAAGATGAGCGACCTGCGAACCTGAGCGGGTGTTCCGCCAACGGCGCGGATGAGTGCAAGTTCGCGAAAGCGTTGGGTTACGACTACCGAGAAGGTGTTGAAAATGACGAAGGCGGCAACAAACATCGACAGATACGCAAACCCCTGCAGCACTGGCCGAAGAAGACTGATAAATGCCGAGGCGGACTCTGCTGCATCCGATACAAACTGCTCCCCGGTTTGGATAGCTACAGAGGTCGGCAGCGCCTCTTCTAGTGCAGCTTGAACAGTTGCTGGGTCACCTGAAGTGCGCAAGAGGACATCGCTAAACCCAGGCGTTCCTGCGTTGAGAACCTGTACTGCAGTCTCTTCAGAAAATGAGATTGTTCCACCGTCGTCGAGTGCGTCCTGGCGGCCAAAGGAGGAGATCCCAGAGACTTTGAACTGCTTGGTTCCTGCAGGCGTTTGCACCGAGACTGTGTCGCCCACCGAAGCGCCAGCCTCGCTGGCAAGCTTTCGGTCAAGTACTACTTGGGCTGACCCTTTGGGCGCAGAGCCCTCATCCAAACTCAGCGGGTTGAGTTCTGAGTCTGCAATCCAGGATCGTCCTTGAGAACGCAGATTCGCCGTCGTGCCATCTGGGCGCAACACGCGGGCGTCAGCTTGGATTTCTCCGGCAGCGGCCTCTACCCCGGGGGTAGCTCGTGCTGTTGCAAGCACCGATTCGGGAACAGTGAGCTGAAAGTCCATCCCGCTGCTCTGCTCGCTGCTCGCCGTTGCAATAATGGCAAAGTCAACATTTTGGTACTGCTCCTCAACATCGCCAGTCAGGCCTGATCGCATGGCATCGGTGAGCATTAATCCAGAGGCTAGGAATCCAATACCAAGGATTACTGCAAGGGCAGTGGCAACGAGTCGAGTGATATTTGCCCGAAGGCTCTTGAGGGCGTAGCTAAACATGGGTCAGTCCGCTCAGTCGCCAAGATTGCGCATACGGTCAAGAACAGAATCCCGTGTGGGGGCCATGAGCTCATCAACGATACGTCCGTCGGCTAGGAACAACACCCGGCTTGCATGAGATGCGGCAACTGGATCGTGAGTCACCATCACAACTGTTTGGCCGAACTCCTTCACCGCACCCTCCATAAACGACAGGATCTCTGCCGAGGAAGTGGAGTCCAGGTTTCCTGTGGGCTCATCGGCGAAGATAATTTCTGGTCGCTCTACAAGGGCTCGGGCCACGGCAACTCGCTGTTGTTGCCCTCCAGAAAGTTCTGAGGGCTTGTGATGCAGGCGATCAGACAGGCCCACGGTGTTGACGACATGGGTCATCCAAGCAGGATCTGGCTTGCGGCCCGCAAGGTCGAGGGGAAAGGTGATGTTCTCTTCAGCAGTCAAGGTGGGCAACAAGTTGAACTGCTGAAAGATGAACCCCACTTTGTCGCGACGCAGCAAGGTCAGCGCCTTCTCGCCCAACTTGGTGATGTCGACATCGCCGATGAATGCAGTTCCTGCGGTGAGTCGATCCAGTCCTGCGGCGCACTGCATCAGGGTTGACTTGCCCGAACCGGAGGGGCCCATGATTGCAGTGAACGCACCTTTTTCGAATCCAACAGTCACGTGATCTAACGCACGCACCTCGTTCTCGCCGCTGCCATAGATCTTGGCCGCGCCGTGAACCTGTGCCGCCCAGCTTGTTTGCACTGCGTTGCTCACTTGCCCTCCGATATTGGTGCCTGCGTTGCAGGACTTTGTAGCCTCGCCAGACTAGGCGGGGGATTTCTTCCAAGTGATTTCTACGTTTTCAAATCCGGCAGCTTGCAGAAACGTGGTGAGCCAGTCCTCGGTGTTTTGCCGCCCTTGTTCCACTAGGTCAGAAGTTTTGGCAGCCGCCTCTACCTTTTTTTCGGCAGCCTGATACAGAGGAGCATCATCGGTGGGGTTGGCAGAGAAGAAGTCGTCAAAGCGGTCAACAATGCCGCGGTTTCTCGACACAATCCGAGCGGAGGATTCATCGATATCAGCATCGCTCAGCGCGGGTTCGGGCAGGGTCAGGCGGATGGTATTGGTGGACTCGTCTACCTGAATTGCGCCCTCATCGAGTTCAGAAAAATTAACCGTGGCTCTCACCGTCCCGGTCACGAGGGCCGTGACTCGTTCGCCCTTCAGAAAGCCCGGCAAGTATTTTGCGTCTGTCTCAAGGTCGACATCTTGAGTGAACGTGCCCTCGGCAGCGGTGAACTCTTCGAGCTTTCGGATTCGTTCCAGCACCGTCGGGCCAGAACGATCCACCGTTTCATTCCCGAAGGGGTTGACTAGGAACAGGACGCCGACTACGAGCAGTCCAAGCAGGCAGAGAGCGATGGCTCCTAAGAGCAGAGTCGTTGTGGCGCTGGTTTTTGCGCGCTGCTTCTGGAGGGTTCCCACCTTCATAAGCTAGTGCTCGGGTCAGTAGGTCGGGCGCTTTGGCCTGTGCTCAGTATGGCGAAGCTCAGATTTGGGTGCATCCACAGCACTGACGCCTACCCTGTGAAGGTGGTGGCACAGGAACAGGTCAGTGAGGACTCAACTCGGGAGCAGTCTCAAGAGTCTGAGCAGCCTGAGCAGAATCTGCTGAACCGAACCATTGATCGCGTTGATGCGTGGCATCGAGGTGTGCCAGTACTCGCTATCACCTTCGGCGTGGCAAAGAAGTTTGGTGACGATAAGGGCGGGCAGTTAGCAATGCTGCTTGCATATAAGGGGTTCTTCTCACTGTTCCCTCTGATGCTGGCTTTTGTAAATGCGCTCGGGTTGATCCTGCGCAACAATGAGGACCTGCAGAACAAGTTGATTGATTCGGTTCTCGGGAATGTGCCAGTGATTGGCACCGAGATTTCTAAAGAAACTGGTTCGATCGGAGGCAGCGCTTTTGTGCTGATTGCATCGATTCTGGTCTCGATATGGGCGGGCCTTGGTCTACTCGACATGTTGCAGGAGTCGCTCAACACCATGTGGGAAGTACCCCAATTTGATCGCCCGCCGTGGTTGCTGCGCAGGTTGCGGGACCTACCAGGTGCGCTGCTGATCCTTGTCTGCGCAGTACTCACGGGTGCTGGGCGCTGGTTGCTCGCTGGCGAAGCCTCGGCTGCCCTGCGCTGGGTGCTCTCCGCTGCCTTGGCCGTGCTGGCAGGTGCCGTTGGCTATCTGGGACTTCATGCGGTGTTATGCGCAAGAAAAATCCCGCTTCGTAACCAACTCCCTGGAGCTCTCGCCACGGGGCTGGGCTGGTGGGCCTTGCAGTCACTGGGCGGCTACTACGTGACTCGAATCGTGACCCAGTCAAGCGACACCTATGGGGTGTTCGTGCTGGTGCTCGGGTTGTTGTCTTGGAGCTATCTGCTAGGCACGCTGTACTTGTACAGCGTTGAACTCGCAGCAGTTCTCTATGACAAGCGCTGGCCTCGAAGCTTGTCGGGGAGAGACCTGACTAATCAGGATCAAGCTGCCTTTGAAGCACTGTCACATCGAGAGGTCAGGGTTCGCGGTACCCAGATGAATATCGAGGTACCGCGTAACCCTGAGTAACTCAGTTCATTTCGTTCAGAAACCTGTTCGGTTCAGAAGGCTTTGCCGTCTGGACCCTGATACTCGGCGGACCCAAAGGCGAGAATTGGCAGAAAGATGAATGGCAAGAAGATAAGTCCGAGGGTGTAGCCGACTCCCTTACCAAACAGCTTTGAAAGCTGGTTCAACAATATGATTTGGAAAATAATTTGAATACAGGGAACCACGGTCAGGAGTCCCCACCACCAGTCTTTGCCAGATTTCTTAGCAATCACGCAGTAGTTGAAAATGGGAATGATTCCGTACCATCCGGGCTGGGTCATCTTGGCGAAGATCTTCCACATGGAGGCCAAGATCAAGACGGTGAGGCCGATGCCCACGATAAACAACACAAAGGCGATGCCGCCGCCGAGGGCGCCACCTGAGCTTGAATTCTGAGCTAGCAGAGACAACATAATGAGTTCCCTTTCAGTCGTGTTAACAAACAGAAGCTAGCCCAAACCTGAGAAAATTCTTGGGATAGTTTCAAGTTGCAAGAATGACCTACACGAACCTGGCGCGGTCTGCAGCAATCGCAGAAATTGCTGCGGCACGATTACTCCATTCGCCAACAACACTTGCCTTGCCCGGTTCGAGGTCTTTGTAGACCTTAAAGAACTGCTGAATCTCTGCGAGCTGATGCTTAGGAACATCGCCTACGTCCTGCAAATAATCCCACCTTGGGTCACCGGAAGGAACGCAGAGCACCTTCAGGTCTCTGCCGGCCTCGTCGGTCATCTCGAGCACCGCAATAGGCCGGGCGCGAATATGGCACCCAGGAAAGGTCGCCTCTTCGAGGAGTACGAGTGCATCTAGCGGGTCGCCATCCTCAGCCAAGGTGTTTGGGAAGAACCCATACTCAGTGGGGTACACAGTGGTTGAGAAGAGGTGGCGATCCAGCCAAGCCTCGCCGTGGTCGTGGTCGATCTCGTACTTGTTGCGCGACCCTTTCGGGATCTCAACAACAACCTCGTACCAGTCTGAGCCGTCTCCCTCTCGTTGGCCTTGGGGGGATTCTTTGGTCATGTTCGTATTGCCTATCTGTTGTTGTGGCTATCTGTGGTTCTGGCTGGGTTGGTTCAAGAAGGGCTGCGAATGCCACGCATGCCAGACCAGGCCAGCTGAGAGAGTTGCTCGGCTAGTAGGTCTACCCCGGGTTCGCGCTGATGCGATAGCCAGTAGCGAGTAGCGGCTTCGGTCATGCCCACGATGCTGTGAGCTAGTAAGTAGCGATGCGTCACAGGCTCACCCTCGACCATGATCAAATCGGCGATGCTTTCGGCAATGGAGGTTTCTACCCCTAGCGCGAAGGAGGCAAACTCGGGGTCCCTCCGGGCCCCTGCACCAAAGAGCACCTTGAACGAATCGGTGTGCTCGCTTGCATATCCAAAATAAGCCCTGAACCCATTCTCAATCTGCTGTCGCGGCCCGGCGGCCTCGGCGGTCGCTTTTGAGATGGTCTCTTGCAACTCCGCGCCGATCTCAGTCAGCAACTCAATAAACAACTCGCGCTTGGATGCAAAGTGCTGGTAGAGAACTGGCTTGGTAACTCCAGCGGCCTCTGCCACCTCGTTCATGGATGTGGCGTGATACCCATGTTCGGCAAACACCGACACTGCAGTGTGGAGAAGTTGTTCTCGGCGTTCGGCAGCAGGAAGTCTCATAGCAAGTTGCACAAGGTTACTCGCGCGTGGACGCTTGGGCTTCTGTTGCGCGAGCGGTCAGAGGCTCTGAGTCAGACCTAGAGTGCAGTGTCATGCAGCCTTTGGTCGAGTTAGCGATTACCTCTGAGCGTTGCTCCCCGTTTCGCCAAAGTTTTCTTGCAGACCCGATCGGCTCTGCTGGTGCCTACGATGCTTTTCTCTGCATTGAGGTTCCGCTGCCCTGGGAGCGAGATATCTCGCTACACGACACGTTCTTCGCGCTGAGCGAGCATGACGCTGCCGAAAGCTTGCAGACTGCCGAGCATCGTGCCAATAGGAAACCCTTTGCCAGCCTGACAGGCCCTGATGGTCGCAGATGGCGCCCACAAGGACTTGTCGCAGCCTCAGCGGGCATGGCCGGTGCTGGTCCAAACGGTGCTGGTTCAAACGGTGCTGATCCAAAAGCTGTGCGCGTCTTGGCCTTTGAGAAGCAGTCCATCCCCTCTGACCCCTCCATTGCTGCGTCTGCACCTCAGGTCTTTCAGGTCGAAACAGCGGTCCCCTTTGATCGGCGCGAATGGCTGATTGATTCAGCACAGGTTGTGCCGTTAGCTCGGGCATTGCTGAATGCAGACGAACCTGCAATTGCAGCCTTTGCGCAGTACCAGGTGATGGTTGAGGCAGATGTGATTGACCTGCTGATCTGCACACACGGCAAACGTGATGTCTGCTGCGGTCAGGCGGGCATGGCTCTGTATTCCACAATCTCCTCCCAGCTTGACGATGCGCTGGGAAAGGTCAGAGTGTGGCGGGCCTCGCATACCGGAGGACACCGCTTTGCGCCCACTGCGCTGACCTTTCCAGATGGATACGCGTGGGCCTATTTGGACGACAGCACTACTGCCCAGATCTTGAACCGCTCCGCTCGAACATCCCCAGGTTCGCCACAAGATCTGACCACCGTGGGCGAGCACTGCCGCGGTGTGGCATCACTCTCTGCTGGCCCAGCGCAGGTTGCTGATCGCGCTGCGCTTTTGCATGCCGGTTGGGCTTGGGCCGAAACATCTCGAACAGTAGAAGTGGTTGCGTTTGATCGTCACTCTCTGGCAACAACCTTGGTGATCACGGGAACTCCGGCGGATGGCCCAGCGCTGTCATTGCAGGTAGAGGTTCAGGTGGAGCGGCATATTCCACAGATCACATGTGGGGTCATTGAAGGCTGTGAATACGAAGTCGAAGCAGTCTGGAAGGTGGCCTCGGTCTCGCAGGTCTAGTGCGGGTGTTCAGTAACCGAACTTCTCGCCGCGATCCTCTGCGTCTGCAGCCTTAACCCCGTATCCGAACACAATCGCTGGTAGCAAAGTGACTGATCCCAGAACCATTGCGGCGATAATGACCGTCACGATCCACGATGGGAAGTCGGCAATAAAGGCGACAACAAAGAGCAGCATCGCTACACCAAAACACGAGTACCCGATCTTGGATCCGAGCTCGCAGAGCTTACGAATGCGGTCGCGTCGAGCGAGTACCGGGTCGCTCATGGAAGCCAACCTGCATTATCGAGGAGTTGATGGAGCGAATTGCGCATTCTCCCCAGGGAGAAGTTTTCGCTAGCAACACGCTCGTTATTGTCGAGCAGTGCAGTAACGCTAGGTGCGTCAGGTTCTGCGAGCGCTGCTGCGATGCCGTGGCTGTCAGTGGGATCGAACCAATCAAAACCAAAGGCTCGAAGTTCCTTGCCGACGGGGTAGTCACCCACGCTCACCGTTTTCCGGTAGAGCGCGGCCTCGATAGGTGGATTTCCAAACCCTTCCCAAGTAGACGGAAAGGCAATGTGATCCGCTGCAGCGTAGATACCTTCAACGTCAGTCCATTCGTGATGAACCACCTTGCAGGCTGCTTCGCTGAAGAGCCGTTGCAGTTCCTCGCCGTAGCCTTCTTCAGCTGGACCCAGCAGCCAATAGGTGGCTCCAACTGCTTCAGCTAGGCGGATCGCAGCAGGAATGTTTTTGCGCTGAATGGCCCGCACTGGATGAGCAACAACGAGTTCCTCTGATCCAATCCCGACTGACCTCCGCACATCGCGTCGCAATTGCTCGGTCTCCCTGCGACTCCGACGGACAGGTGTAGGAAACCCGTTATAGATAATTGCTGCTGCAATTCCGCGATCCCCAAGCTCGTCTCGCAGGATTCGATTGATTGCAACATGACGCCAAGAGGGGTCGGTCGCCGGCAATTCAGTGACGTGTGCAAATCGCTCGCGATGCCAAGGGGGGTCGTGGTGGTGCAGCAGTGCTGGTCTGCCGGCAAGGACTCTTGCAGCTGCGCGAGAGGCTGTCAGATTCATGGGAATCGTCAGCAGATTCTCGACTACCACAAGGTCAGCATCCGCAAGGGCGTCGGTCAGCCTCTCGGTGAGCGCAGTGTCATCAACGCTGATAGGGGAATTCTCTGGAACGGTCTCGGGAGCCTTCTCAGCTGCGTCGGAGAGCTCGAGTCCGGACACTGTTCTGTCAGCGTTGGCATCACCCGCGACTGTAATGACCTCATAGCCAAACTCCTCGAATGCATCCATCCAAGTGCGCGCAACTACCGAGACTCCGTCGGTCAGGCCGAATCGAAACGACAGGAATGCTGCACGTTTTGCCATGAGCGCCACAGGTTAGGGTCACAGAGATGCAGTTAGGGATTCGCGGATGATTTCGGAACAGGCATACGAGGTGCTCGCTGCTCAGTGGCGCGAGCCCGGCTTTACCTGCCCGAACAGCAAGACCTATCCGTGGCTCTGGCTTTGGGACTCGAGTTTTCATGCCATTGTTTGGGCTCACCTTGGTGACGCAGAGCGCGCAGTCACGGAACTCACCACAGCGCTATCCGCTCAGGACGCGGACGGGTTCGTTCCACATGTTCTGTACCTAGATGGTTCGCAAGATCATGAAGCATTCTGGGGTCGCCCGGACACATCATCGATTACACAACCGCCCATCTATGGCCTAGCAATTGCCGAACTCGTTCGCCTTGGGATTTCTCTACCGGCCGATCTTGTTGATCGAGCCACGGCTGGGCTCAACTTTTTATTCGAATCGCGCCGTAGAAGTCCCGCTGGTCTGATCGAAATTGTTCACCCTTGGGAATCGGGATGTGATCACAGCCCTCGGTGGGATGACCTGGTTCTGGGCCAGAGTGAATTTGATGAGGAAGTCTGGTTTCGCCGAAAAGGGGAATTGCTGCAGGGGATTGAGCGCAAGGCTGGGGGAGCGCCAATTTGGAACGATCAGTTTGCTGTGGGGTCGGTCGCGTTCAGTGCGATAACAGCGTTTTGCGCACATGAGCTTGCAGGTGTGACGGGGGACCAATCGCTCCGCGACCACGCTGCCGATGTCTCGGATGCATTGGCGTTGCGTTGGGAGCCGGGCCTTCGCACCTGGGTTGACGACGGACCAACGGCGAATGGTTCTGGTCGAGTGCGCACAGTCGAAGCACTACTACCGCTGCTGACCCTGCCGATACAAAGGGGCAACTCTGGTGGCGGAGTGGCTGATGTGGCTGCTGGCGGAGTGGCTGATTTGGCCGCCAGAGAACTTATGGATGAGCAGGCTTTCGCCGGACCATATGGTGCCCGGCAGGTTCACATTGATGAACCGACGTACCTACCCACCACCTATTGGCGTGGGCCAAGTTGGCCGCAGTTGAACTACTTGTTGTGGCTGGGCTTGCAGCGTGTCGGGAAGTTCGCCGAGGCCGCGCTGCTAGCAGAGTGCAGCCGAACTGGTGCACTGCGATCGGGGTGGGCTGAATATTGGGATGCCGATACTGCTACTGCTGGCGGCGCTGTACCTCAGTCCTGGACCACATTGGCAGCGTGCATGGACGCTCCGAAGGCGTAGGCAGTCCTTGTAGCTGTCTGGAGTTGTCGTCTGGCCCAGTTACTGGACTCCTAAAGTGTCTAAAAAGTAATGAGATGTACTGAAAGTATCTATACTGCTCGGCATGACAAGACAGTCCCGTAAGCAGACAGCCCAGAACTCAGCAGCCCAGAACTCAGCAGCCCAGAACTCAGCAGCCCAGAACTCAGCAGCCCCGCAAGCAGCAGACCCATACGCGGCAGGCAAGTTGTATCTGGAGTTTTGTGGGGAGGACCACACACTGAGTCCCGGCGAATCGCTCAGCTTTGGTCGAGCGGCAGACCTAGTCATTGACGAGAACCCCTACATGCACCGAGTCGTAGGTCGCTTTGTGCAGCGCGGCAATCACTGGTGCATAGAGAATCACAGCCGCGGTATCACCTTTACCATCAGAGAGTTGGCTGGCCTGAGTTCGGCGCTCGTTGGCCCCCAGTCAACTGCGGCACTTCTGCAAGGTGAGTTCACCTGCGGGTTCGTATCCGGCCCAACCCGCTATGAACTCTCTGGGGCACTTGAGGGGTTCGAGTGGGATACCGACCTGCTCGGCCAGGCTGGAGCACTTGGTACTCAAACAATGGATTGGGGTCGCGTTGACTTGAACGAGGACCAGCGCTTGTTGTTGCTCGCCATGTGCGAACAGCGCTTGCTGAATCCTCAAACGGAGCAAACTCAGCCTCCATCAAACCGTCAGGGTGCTGCGCGACTTGGCTGGTCACTCACCAAATTCAATCGAAAACTCGATCACCTCTGCGAGAAATTGCATCGTGCAGGCATACCTAACGTGCATGGCGGACTCGGTGCCAACGCGATGGACCGGCGTGTGCACCTGATGGACCACGCTCTTCAGGTTGAACTCGTCAGCGTGAACGACTTGCACTTAATCGATCGGCAGCACCCTGCTGCCTAGCTTACGGGTGGGCAATCTGAACTGCAGTGGCTGCAGTTGGCGAGACCAGCCATCCTCGACCAGTGCAGGGCAGGAGTTCCGATCGAACTTCTAGAGAGCAGTGCAGCAGCGCCCCGTGATGATCTGGATCGACTCCCAACAAAATGCCGGTCCTTGAGGAGCGAAGCTGAGCGATGAGATCGCTGTAGGACCGCAACAAACTATCGACATCTCCACTGAGCACCAGCCTGACCGGATGGGTTCGGCCCAGCTTCACTAGCTCGGCCAACTCGGTTTCGATCTGATCTCCATCTGGCAATTCCAACAAGGAGCACACGTCATCTACTGCAATCAGAGTCGGAGTTCCAGACCGGATTGAACTTTCAGTTGCCCGAAGAAAGCTGCTGGCATCTGCTGCGCAGGGCGGTTCTAGGAGGGCCGCGGACCATTGTGTTGAGTCATGTGCGGTACTCACATGTGCTGCTAGCAAAAAACTGGCTGGGCTGGCTTGGCTTGCTGGATTGGGATTGGGATTGCAATTGGAATGCAGTGCGAGGGCCAAGGTGTTGAGGGTCGAGGACTTGCCGCTTCGGGGTGGACCCGCAACGAGAGCGTGATGATGTGTGAGGTCAAGAATTGCTAGATCCATCTGTTCCGCCTCGAGTCCGCAGGGAAGCAAGTTCCAAGGGGGCGAGGCGCTGTCGCCTCCTGACCCTTGATCTAGCTGATCTCCTTGGCCTCCCTGACCGACTTGGCCTGCGGTTACCTGGGTGCCTCGTAGAGATGGCAGTTGTGAAAATCTGAGTCGCCGAGGCAGGGCGGCGATTTCTTCCGCAGTGCCGAGGTGCCTGAGCGCCGCTTGCTGACTCAGGTCATCAGGTTGAGCCACTTGAACTTGGTGGCCTTGCAGCCAGCCACGGCCCGGTGGAGTCTCCTTGGCTGCGGACTCGGGTTCAAGGCCCAACATAAGAGCATCATCTTCTGTTGGACTCCGCAGGAATATTTGACAGCCGAGCAGGGCCGCAAGCCTGGGTGGCACATCGGCTCGACGGTTGGCCGCAAGCAGAACGTGCAGACCAAGGGAGCGTCCATCTCGAGCGATTCGGAGCAGCAGTTCCATGGCCTCGCCCCGATTGATTCGCTCATACAACTCCTCGAAGGCACCGAAGCCATCGATCAGCAGCAAGTGCGGACTGCGGCATGAGTTCATGCCGCTGGGCTGGGATCGTGTCTGAAGTTCGCCCGCAAAGCGACGCAGTAGTCGAAGGACCCGTTCTGAGTCCTCGACCGAGATGATTGCTCCCACTTGTGAAAACGCCTGCAGTGCTCCGAGCGCTGTTCCAGCATCTATTCCGTAAATCTGCACGCGCCCCTGGAACTGAGTAATTGCAGCCATGGCGCCAGCCTGCAGTGCCGTACTTCGACCAGATCCACTCGCTCCGAGCAGGAGCAGGCCGCCATCTCGAAACAGATTCACCTCGAGCAGTTCACGACGCTGCTGATCGGGGCGATCAGTCCACCCAATTGCGAGTGCGTCTCCGCTGCTCTGCACTTGGGACAGCTTGAGATGCTCAGGTAACGCCTCAAGCCAAGGGGGCCGTGGGCGCCCAAGTTGCTCGGCGGCAGCCGCACTGATGGCGGAACTCACGGCTAAATCCAATTCCGTTGGTGACGCAACTGCACTAGCGAACGGGTTGCGAGGCGGGGGGTCACCGAGCGGCCGGGACTGTACGCGAGAGGCAGGTGAGCCAGAGGAACCGCTGTATGCCAACTGCACTGCGGCACATTGTCCGGGTCCGCTGCGCAGGATTGCCCTGCCCGGAACCTCACGGGGGAGCAGCGCAGCCTCGGCGATTTCAACCACATCGCGGCTGTCCTCCTCATCTGCAACTCGCAGAGCAATCCGCAAACCCGTATTTGCTCGAATCGCGTCAGTGACGACCCCCGCTGGGCGCTGAGTTGCAAGCACTAGGTGCATACCGAGGCTGCGTCCACGTTGCGAGAGGTCCACCAGACCGTCAACAAACTCGGGGAGTTCGCGGGCCAAGGTTGCGAACTCGTCCACGACCACGATGAGTGCGGGCGGAACTTCAGCAGAGCAGTTCTTGGGGGTTTCAGTTATCTCAGAGATTCCTAATCGAGCTAACTGTGCTTCTCTGTAGTGCAGCTCTGCTCGCAGCGACACAAGCGCCCGCTTGGCGAGTTGTGGGGACAGGTCCGTAATGAGGCCTACCGTGTGCGGGAGCGAGGTGAGGGTGCGAAATGCTGCGCCACCCTTGTAGTCAACTAACAAGAAGCTGAGTCGTTTTGGGCTGTGATGCAGCGCCATCGAGGCGACCAAACTGCGCAGAAGTTCGCTCTTGCCCGAGCCAGTGGTACCAGCAATAAGTGCGTGCGGGCCGTCGCTGCGCAGGTCAAGGTGAAGGACCCCATTCGCTACCTTCCCGAGCGGTGCGGCCAGACTCGATGAGTCGGCAGAGAGCGCCCATTGGGCGATGACCGCCCGGGGATCGAGCAGCATCTCTTGATTGGCGAGCACCTCGTGCAAGTTCACTTGAGCTGGCAAATGAGAGGTGGGCAGGCGCTGGGGGAGTGGTGACTCGCCTTCAGAGCCGGAGCTGCTGCTCAGGACTACAGAGGACTGCTCGGCCTGCAAAGGTGCCAAGCTTCGAGCGAGTGGAACTGCCTCATCCTCGGTGAGATCCTCAAGGGATAAGTTCAGCACTCGGTGCTCCTCGGAGTCTTCTAAAACGGGGTCATCGCGAGGAACCGAATGAAGAATCAGCCGATGTTGCTGGCCCAGTTCGACGATGGCCTGCAACTCTGGCGGAAGTCCCGCTCTGCGTGCACTCAGCCAGAGCACCCGAGTAGTGGCCCTACCGTGATGCTCAATGGCCGCTCGGACTAGGTCATCATCAGTCCCGTCGATCACTAAGAGGGTTCTCGCACTTCCACCCTGAACGCGACAGTGAGGTAGCCAAGCGCACCACCTCCAGATATCAAGTCGGTCCTGCTGAGCAAGAACACAAATCTCTAGCTCCTCCGGGGGAAGTGCCACTGCCAACTGCAGCAGCAAACTCCGTGCAAGGGCTGTTGCGAGCTCATCGCGACCGACGATCCCGATCCCGCCTGTCTGATCAAGGTCAATAATGCTGGGGAGTTTGGCTAGCGAGTACTGCTTTGCCGTTAGCAAGAGCTCTTCGCGCAGATCTCGTCTGCCTTGTGTGGGTATTTGAAGCTTCACTTGAGGCGTGCTCTGAGCTGTCCCGAGCCGAACCCGAAGCGGCAGGGACTGAGCAGCGTTGAAGCTGCGAGTCCAGAGCTGATCCGAGCGCTCGCTGAGGATCTTTCCCAAGGAGTGCGAGGGGGGAATCTGCTGATCAAGTCGAGCAGACTCCTGCTGGTGGAGCTGTGAGATCCTGTTGTCGGCCTCGGCGAGATCGGACCGAAACTCGGCCACGCGAAACTTTTGATCGGCGCGTGATTCGCGGCGCGCCTCAAGGCCTGAGGCAAGGACAAACACAAAACTGAACAGTACGAACAGCGCAGAAGCCAACGACTTCGTTGCCATCCACAGAGCGGCTCCCATCAACAGCGGAACCATCGCCGACAACACGGGAAAGCCGGGAAGGCGCTGCTGCGCTGGAGGAGTTGGAAGGCTCACCGTGTGTGCAGGCTCCAAGATGCGGGCCGAGCTGGTGATCTTGTGCTTTTCAGTGGGCCCAGGAAGCAGAGGTGGTCGAAGGTGATCAGTGATCTGGAGCAGGCTGAGCTGCCCCTTGATGTTGAGGAGGTCTCCGGAACTCAGCCGCGAGCTTCCTAAGATCTGCGCACCGTTGACGGCAGGAGTTGCTGCGCCAGTTGCGCGGATCTCGACTCGCTCGGCCACCTCGATGGTGGCGCCCTGAACTTGGTTCAAGCCGTAGCTGAGCTGCATGTTGACTTCAGCGCTGCCGCTTGGACTCCGAAGGTAGACCGGCGCAAGCTTTGTTGGGTCCGGAGTTGCAACTGCGCAATCTTCTGGACTCCCACTTGCGCTCGTTGTCTCGTGGTTTCCAACTCCCACCTGCGGGGTCAGGTGAATCGTGTCGCCAGCTCGCGGTCCGCTAGTTGAAATCAGGTCTGACCGAACAAACTTTGAACCACTGCGATGTTCGGAGAGAGCGCCCGTCGAGATTGTTTGTCCCGCTGCTGCACCGAAGCGTTCGGCGAGATGATCGGCTAGCTCACCGATGTGCGCATCGGGAGCTAGCTCAATCATCAAGTCGAAGAAGGTGCCCGTGCCGTCATCCATGCGAAGGGGGAGCTGAACAACGGCACCGGCAGAACTCATCCCTGACTGGCTTGGGTTTGCTGGGCCACGTTGGCAGCAACTTTTTTGGCAGCTTCTTCTAGCGCCGTTGAAACACGTTCGAGTTGGGATTTGTGGGTGCCGTCCCACTCGGAGCGAAACCGATCTGAGTCGGTTCCTTTCCACCACGCGGCCTTCAGCTGTCCGTCCAGCTGCCGGGCCAAGGTTCTAATGGTGCTGGCCTCACGCTGCAGAGACTTCTGCAACGCTGTCATCTGCTCTGGGTCGAGTCCGAGTTGTGCCATGTGGGTATCCTCCTGTTGAGTGCCGGAGTGTTCCGGTCCTCATCAGAGAACATCCTCAGAGCAGATTTGTCAGCGGGGATCTGAACCCGGTCGCTTCACCAGCTTGGACTCGGGAGGTACCACCCGCCGAGAAGGATGCAGTCCCGGTCCACGCCTCGGTGCGGGACCTCGCCCAAGAGCATCTAGCGCGCTGCGGTAATCGTTCGGAGCGTTACGCATGCCCGAACGGGGGCTACCTCCGCCCACCTGATACTGACGCAGCACGCTTGCTGTTACCAACGTGATGCCTACCAAAATGAGCAGGTCACCGATGGAGATCACATGGCCCCAGGGCAAGGGAATGACGTCACCAAGAAACCCAAACAGAGCGCCATCGGCTAGCTCTCGGCCGCCGGTCAGCGTGACCTTTGGCAGTTGTTTACTCGTCAGGATTCCTGCGGAAACCAGTGCAGATCCACTCACCGGAGTGGCCCAATTGATCAGCGTGACAAAAAGATTTAGTCCGAGCCCGGCAACGACGAGCACCATGCCACCAGTGCGCAGATTGACGATGGCAAACCCCAGAATCGCAGCGGTAGCAAGAATCAGTAGCAGCGCACCAAAGAAGCCCCCGATGCCGAAGAGGTCAAGTAGCAGCGATACACCAATGCCGCCAAGAAGGGCCTGCCAGTAAAGGGGACGCCAGGTCATCATGTTCTCGAGGCTTCCGCCCCAATACAACCCGAGGCCAACCCCGATGCCGATTGCCAGAAGTGTGGGAAGAAGTGCCACGACTCAAGGCTAGTTGAGCAGTAGTTCTGGCTGCGGTTCTAGAACTCGATTCCTAGCTATGAATGAATCGCTCGCCCAGTGGCGCGAATGCGCTAAACACTTGCCATGGCAAATTTCTGGCTACTCCTTCATGTGCTCTCTGCGATTATCGCCTTTGGTGCCTTCTTTGCCGCACCCATGGTGGCTCGCTCCGCAGATGGCGCAAACACAGGGTTTGCCAAGGTGGCCATGTATATCCAGGCCCCGGCCCTGCTGGTCTTGTTGATTACTGGAATCCTGAACGCCTACTCCCTTCGCCTGATTCCAGCTGATGTGTTCAAAGAGACTTGGATCTCGATTGCATTCGCTCTGTGGCTCATCATGGCAGTCGTCATGTTCTTTCTGATTCGCGCTCAGAAGGCCGGAGCAAAATCAGCCCAAGCCCTGACCGGCGTGATGCACCTTCTGTTGATTATTGCCCTGTGGGCAATGATCTTTCAGCCGGGAGCGCCTGGGTGAGCTTGAGTTATCTCTGCGAGCAACGCGTTGCTCGCATCACAATCTCTCGACCTGAGCGACGCAACGCGCTCAACCACGAGGCACTCGATCAACTGCATCAGGCAGTCATTCGGGCCAGAGCTGATCATGAGCAGGGTCTTGTGCGTGTGCTGATCCTTACAGGATCCGAAGACCAGTTCTGCAGCGGGGCTGATTTGAAAGAGCTTGAGGATCTGGAGTTCACACGAGCGCTGCGGCTCATGCTTGATGACCTTGCGGGCCTTGAGATTCCGACCATCGCTGCGATTTCTGGGGCATGCATGGGGCTCGGGATGCAACTGGCGCTCTCTTGCGATCTGCGCATCGCTACTCCCGAGGCCATGTTTGCAGTGCCAGTTGCAAAGCTGGGCCTGATGGTTGACCACTGGACCGTGCAGCGCCTCGTAGCCATTGCTGGGCATTCAACCGCTCGCTGGATGATGCTGACTGCTCAGCCCATTACGGCTCAACGGGCCTACCAAGTTGGCCTGATTCAAGATCTTGTCGACGATACGTTCCAGGCTGAGTCTGCGCAGTCACCCGGGGAAGCGGTGCTGGCCTCGGCCGCGAACCTTGCAGGGCAGATCGCACAGCTAGCACCCCTTGCTCTAGCTGGATCAAAGCTCGGACTGGACCTGCTTGAGCGGCCTGCATTAGGCACCGACTCAGATGGCGAGTACCTGGCAGCGTTTCATGCGGCTTGGGCTTCAGATGACCTCGTCGAGGGGCGATCCGCCTTCGGGGCGCGGCGCAAGCCCGAGTTCAAAGGCCGCTGACTTACTCGGCGCTCCCGCTCACTTACTGGGCGCTCCCGCTCACTCACTGGGCGCTTCCGCGCTGTGTTACTGGGCGCTCCCGCGCTGTGTTCCAGAGAGTTGCTCGCCGCTTTCTGAGTACACCGTGCAGATCACTTTGCGGTCCGCACGAGCCCAAGATTCTTCTGATGGCCACCAAGCACGAATGTCGAGCTCCGACAGAGTCCATCTGACGCCCACAAAGGTCTCAAATTGATCGAAGCAGGACTGCTCCGAGAAATTCTGCACCGTGGCCGTCCCGGGGTACGAGGTTCCCCGACCGGCACCGGGACCCAAGTAATCAGTAATCCAGTAGGCCTCGTAGTCGTGAGGGTCAGCACAATCAACGAGCCACACGGCAGAATCCTCTGCAGGAGAGTCGGTGATCTCTTCAAAGCAGTCCCCAACTTCTACGTCCCGAAAGCCTTCAAGCGTCGCTCCCGGTGGCGGCCCCGGAGTAGCAGTGGTCACCGTCTGAGGGCTGGCCTCAAGAGAGGTTGCACTGGCCTTAGATGAATCATCGTCTTTGTTGCTCGATCCGCCACATGCAACGAGCAGCAGCGCAGCTGCTACCACTGTCACCGCTGCTACCGCTGCTACCGCACTGGCCGGCCGCTGCGGCTTATGAGAGCGCTGGCCGAAACCCCCCGAAGGACGCCTCATAGCGATGGCAGATAGCGGTCTGTGTAGACGTATGCGTACCAGATCAGGACCAGAATCACAGGGGTGGCCAGCACATAAATTGGCCAGCGGCGCACGAACTTACCGAGTATCCAAGCAAGCAGGGCAACAGCGGCCGCTGCTGCGCCAAAGAACAATGCAGTTTGCAGGGCCTTTGAGTCTCCTGCTTGGCCCTCATCAAATTGAGCAGAGGCTGTCGCCGGGGCGGCTGTTTCGCTGGGTGGGGCCACTACAACCGCAGCGGCCGCTGGGGGAGTCTTGAGTACACCGTGCACAATGATTCGCTGCTTTGCCGAGTACTTCGGGTGACATGCAGTCAGCGTGATGCGGTTATCACCCATGTTGGCAAGAACTTCAACCTGCGCCGGGCTGACTGTGTACCAGGCCTGCGTGGGTTGGCCGGGGGCAGGAATAACGACATAGGTGAACTCGCCCTGAGGCGTAGCTACTTGGATCTCATCTCCCACAACGAGTTCGTCAATGCGATTGAAGGGGGCTCCATAGGTGGTGCGATGACCTGCAATCGCCGAGTTGCCGGCCTGACCTGGTAGCGGAGTTCCTGGGTAATGACCGGGTCCCTTCTTGAGATCAGGTTTTGCAACGCCTTCCACTATCACGCGCTGCAGGCCAATCTTTGCAATCGTGATCACACCTACTGGCTCGCCCTCCGGCGGAGGTGCTGTTGCAGGCGCGGTAGCAGCGTTCACGCTGGCTAGTTCGTCGGCAAGCTGCTGAATCACAACTGGGCCTGCTGTGGTCTTTACGTCGGACTCGTTAGCTAGCGTTCGGGTGAGTTCGGCTTGTGCATTCGACTGCGAGAAGGCAGTTCCCCAGAGCTGATAGCCCACGAATCCGAGGACCAAGAGACCCGCAACAATGAGCGCCTTTCCTATGACCCCAAGAATCTTTCCGAACATCCTTCCAAGCTACCGGGAGTGCGGGGTAAAGCCTGTGCTTGGCCCGGTCGACCCAAGAAGAACTAGCTTATAAATGCTGTGTCGGCCATTGTCCACCTCCGTTCCGCCGTCGCACTTATCGGCCGATTTCCTGCTCTCGCTGGAGTGGATCTTGACGTGCACGCCGGAGAGATCCTTTTGCTCCGTGGGCCGAATGGCGCCGGAAAGACCACGCTGCTGGGGGTTTGTGCTGGACTGATCGGACTCAGTACCGGTGAGGCTGTAGTTCTTGGCGAGGACCTCACCACGAACCGCCGTGCCGTTCGTCGCCGTGTCGGGCTGTTGGGGCATGACTCGTTTTTGTATCAAGACCTGTCTGTGGTCGAAAACCTTGATTTCTGGTCTCGTGCCGCTGCTGCAACCGTGGCTGACGGGCGAGCGGCCCTTGATCGCCTCGGGGTTGCTTCACGTTTGTTTGAGCTTCCTGTCCACGCCCTATCTGCAGGGCAACGCCGCAGAGTCTCGTTTGCGGCAATGATCTGTCGCAGACCAGAGCTCTGGTTGCTCGATGAGCCACATGCAGGCCTTGACAGTGCAGGTCGTGACCTTGTTGACGGTCTCATGTCGGAGGCAGCTACTAGCGGTGCCACCGTGCTGTTTGCCTCTCATGAACTCGACAGGGCAGAGCATGTTGCGCACCGCTCGGTCACGATCAGCGGGGGAGTCATCCTTGCTGAGACCCCACCAAGTTCTGAAACCCGAGCTGACTTATGAGCCAGTCCGGCGGCGTCCTGAGTGATGCGTTGTTAGTAGCGCGTAAAGACCTGTTGTTAGAGCGACGGGCCAAGATTGGTATCGGCCAAGTCTTACCTTTTGCCATTTTGGTACTGCTGCTATTCGCCTTCGCACTTGATCCCGACCGAGGAATACTGAAGCTTGCCACTCCAGGGCTTTTTTGGGTGACGGTGCTGTTCTCGGCGGTGCTCACGTTGCAACGAAGCTTTGCCCTCGAGGCCGAGGATGGAATCTTGGAGGCTCTCCGCCTGTCCGGAATGTCGCCAGCGGGGATCTATCTGGGAAAAGTCACAGCTTTGACCATCGAATTGCTGTTGCTCGAAGCAGTGCTCGTTCTTGGCGTTGCGGTTCTCTACGACACCAAATTTTTAGGGATTCCCTTGCTGTTCGTCATTGCTTTTCTGGCGACATTGGGTATTGCCGGAGCAGGTGCTGTCTATGGCGCACTTGCCGCTCGGCTCCGAAGCCGAGAGACTTTGCTTCCGTTACTCCTACTTCCGTTGCTTGCACCGGTCCTGATTGCCGCAACGCGCGGCTCCGAAGTCAGTCTGGAGCGCGAAGCTATATCTGGTTGGCCATGGGCTGCCTTGCTCGGAATCTTTGCTCTGGTGTACCTCACCCTTGGTTCATTCTTATTTCGTCCCCTTCTGGAGGATGCATGACGACAACAAAAATTCAGTCCGCTTCCACCGAGTCACCTGCTCCAACAGGAACCGGTTCTCGAGGAACCAAAGTGCTCGGCGGCTTTGCGCTTGTGTTCTTGATTGTTGCGGTGGCCTACGGACTATTCATTAGTCCGCCTGACGCACAGCTCGGAAACACCATCAGGATTATCTATATGCATGTGCCCACGGTGATGGCTGCCTACATGGCGTTCATTATCACTGCAGTCTCTTCGGGCATGTACCTCTGGAAGCGAACAGAGTTCTGGGATCTGCTGGGCTCATCGGGTGCAGAGATTGGAGTCTTGTTCTTTGCCGTGACCATTGTGGACGGTGCCCTGTGGGGCAAGGTCACTTGGGGGGTGTTCTGGCGCTGGGAGCCGCGTCTGACCACTTCGGCCGTACTACTGATTATGTACATCGGCTATTTGGCCGTTCGGGCGATACCTGCCGATCCGAGAACGCGAGCAACTCGCTGCGCGATTATTGGCATCGTGGCCATTGTCAACGTTCCCATTGTCCACAAAGCAGTGGATTGGTGGAGAGGCTTACACCAAGGCAAAACCGTATTGGGAACAATCGACCCAGAGATGGGTGGTACCCAACTCTTTGCGATGTACTCGGCTCTGATTGCTGGGCTGCTGGTATGCGTATGGCTTCTGATTCATCGGTTCCGGGCCGGATTCCTTGCGGAGCGAGCCAGCGATCTTGGGCTAGATCAGGCCCTAGAGGAACGCCGGCTCGAAAGTAGCCCAGCTACAGGAGAAGACGCATGAGCAGCAGCAACATGACCGAAACACTTTGCATCGTTGGGGCTTGGCTCGTCACCTTCGGCGCTGTTGGGGCTTATGGTGCATCGGTGATCCTGCGTGGTCGTCGCCTCTCCAAGATTGTGCCGCCGGAGCAGCGTCGATGGATGTAGATCCATCCGCTCCAGACCCATCGCTGCTCGACGATGAGGAATCCGCAGACGCTGCAACGCCGGCTCTTGACATCACGCCTCGACGCGCACCCTCTACCTCCGCCTCAGGCTCGAAAAGCATGCGTTCCTATGTAGCAGTGGGAGCAGTTGTTGTACTCATAGCAGCGCTGGGCCTAGTGCTCTTCAAAGGGCTCAATAACGCGGCACTTTTTT
The DNA here is from genome assembly GCA_001025035.1 of Actinobacteria bacterium IMCC26207. Lineage (GTDB taxonomy): Bacteria > Actinomycetota > Acidimicrobiia > Acidimicrobiales > Microtrichaceae > IMCC26207. Next base: position 34,743 of record LCZK01000009.1, on the reverse strand, counting down.
ATTACAACGTGGATGAAGCCGTGGCGCAGCGCCAAGACCTTGGGGATCAGCGTTTTCGAATGCAGGGCAACGTGGTCGACGGAACTATCGAGAAGTCCGATGGCGCCGTCAGCTTTGTGATTGCGTATGGGGACCAGCGCCTGAACGTGGTCAACAGCGGCGCCCCTCCGGAACTGTTCGACGCCAAGATTCCAGTCATTCTTGAGGGCCAGTTTGTCGGGGATGAGTTTCATAGCGATCAAATCCTGATTCGTCACGACAGCACCTATGACGAGAAGAACGCTGACCGTGTGAACAAGGCTCAAGCAGATGCTGATGCACGCTCCGGGGCGAGCGGGTGAACCGAGCCCTTGGCCTGACTGGGCTGATTCTTGCTCTAGGCGGCTCACTCTTAGCTATCTCGGTGATTCTCACCGGGCTCAAGCGTTCTCGGCCTGAATTGATGCGCATGGGTCGTGCATATTCATTTGTGGTGTTGCTTGGAGCGACCATGGCAGTTGCCGCCATGGAGCGGGCCTTCATTCAACGTGACTACACCCTCAAGTACGTAGCAGAACATGGATCCTCTACAACACCGGCGCTGTTCAACGTGGCCTCGATGTGGTCGGCGCTAGAGGGTTCGATTCTGTTGTGGGGACTCATACTCGCTGGCTATCTGGTCGTCGTGGCGCATAAGTTCCGCAAGCGACTCGATGATTCGCTTGTGGCCTGGGCGCTGATCACGATGTTCTCGGTGTGCGTGTTTTTCTTTGGCCTGATGCTGACTGCGGCAAATCCATTTCGGGGAAACATTCCAATTCCTGGCTTTGATGGGCCTGGGCCAAACCCGCTGCTGCAGAATCACATCCTGATGGCATTTCATCCCCCGATGCTCTACCTGGGGTATGTGGGCTTTACCGTTCCCTTTGCATTTGCGATCGCAGCACTCGTTACTGGCAGAGTCGGTGAAGGCTGGCTAGTCGAGACTCGCCGCTGGACATTGTTTGCCTGGGGGTTCTTAACCGCAGGCATCATCTTGGGCGCTTGGTGGTCATATGAGGTGCTCGGTTGGGGCGGTTACTGGGGATGGGATCCCGTCGAGAATGCCTCCCTGCTGCCTTGGCTAACGGGTACGGCCTATCTGCATTCGGTCATGGTGCAGGAGCGTCGCGGCATGTTGCGTGTGTGGAATCTGTCCCTGCTCTGCGCAACCTTCTCGCTGACCATCCTTGGCACGTTCCTGACCCGGTCGGGGGTAGTTGCCTCGGTTCACGCGTTCTCTGCCGGTTCGGTCGGGCCGATCCTTCTGGGCTTCTTCGCGCTCGTAGTAGCAGTCTCTGTTGGGCTCATCGGGCTGCGAGGAGACCAACTGCGCTCAGTTGGTCACATTGATTCACCGCTATCTCGAGAGGGTGCATTCCTAGCAAACAACGTGGTGTTCGCGGCCTTAGCATTTGTGGTGCTGCTCGGCACAGTGTTTCCGCTCGTGATTGAGGCAACCACGGGCGACACCTTGTCAGTCGGACCACCGTATTTCAGCCGAATGACGATGCCACTTGGGTTGACTCTGCTGCTCCTGATGGCCATTGCGCCCGTGTTGCCTTGGCGTAAAGCTTCGGGCGAGTTGCTACGCGAGCGGTTGTGGTGGCCTGCTTGGACTGGGCTAGCAGCGGTGTTGCTAGCAGTGCTGCTCGGCGCAACCGGGGTAGCTCCACTGCTTGCGTTTGGCCTAGGAGGGTTTGCTGCTGGATCTGCCCTGCGACAGATTGCGTTGGCAACGAAGCGACTCGGGTGGCGAGGATTTGTAGGTCGCACGAACGGTGGCATGGTGGTTCACCTTGGGGTCATTGTTATTGGGGTAGCGCTCGCAGCGTCTATGAGCTTTATGAGCCAAGGTGAGTTCACCCTCAAAGAAGGCGAAACCGCAAGGGTGGCAGGTCACACGTTGCAATTCCTGAGTTCACGCACGGTTGATCAGCCAAACCGAGTCGAACTCTTGGCCAGAATAAAGGTTGACGGCGAACAGGTCTATGAGCCCAAGCTGAATCGTTATCGCCAATCCGGCCAGACCATCCCCACGCCCTCAGTCAAGGCCAGCCTGCGGGACGACATCATGATGTCGATCACCACTGCTCCGTCAGAGTCGGATCCCTCGCTAGGGCTTCGCGTGATTGTTCAGCCAATGGTCACTTGGCTCTGGATCGGTGGACTCATCATGGTGATCGGGACTGTGCTCTCGCTCTTCCCGGGTCGCCGCCGAAATCCTCTTGACGCAGTCTCTGCTGCAGCGCCGATCGAACAGGTCTCGGCATGAGCGCCGACACTCCGCGCAGGGCGCCAATCATTGCGGGCATCGTAGGAGTCGCGGTCCTGGCCTTGGTAGTGCTGTTCTTGGTCAGTCCCAAGGGAGGCGAGTCCAAGGTGACTAGTCCATTGCTCGGCAATCTTGCGCCAGAGCTTGCTGGGACCACGCTAACTGGGGAGCCGTTCAATCTTGACTCTGCCCGCGGGCAGTGGGTGCTCGTGAATTTCTTTGCTACCTGGTGCCCGCCCTGTGTGGCGGAGCACCCCGAGTTGATCAAACTCAATGAGTCCACCACGAGCACCGGTCTTCGAGTGGTGAGCGTGGCCTTTGATGATTCCTCGGCCAACGTCGAGAAGTTCTTTGCAGACAATGGTGGCGACTGGCCGGTGCTCACTCAAGACACTGGCGCCGTAGCGCTTGATTACGGCGTGAAGGGCTTGCCGGAGTCATTCCTGATTGATCCCGCAGGCACTGTGGTGGCCAAGTTCGAGGGCGGGATCACCGCAGATGCGCTACAGCGTTACGTTGCAGAGTCCACAGCAGGTGCGTCATGAACAAGCGGCACACCCAGCGGCAAAAGTGGTGGTGGTGGTCACTGATGGGAGTCATCTTGGTGGTGCTGCTCGTCAGCGCTGCGGGAACCTCTCCCACAGAAGGCAACAGCGATGACCGACTGTTTGCAATCGCCGCGCAGATCAAGTGTGTGCAGTGCGTCGGAGAGTCAGTCGCTGGCTCGGCGGCACCGATTGCAATTCAGTTTCGTTCTGAGATTGCGTCCCAAATGAACCAGGGCCGAACAAACGACGAGATCCTCAATTTCTTTGCCGATCGCTATGAGGGCGTCTTGCTCACCCCGCCCTCCACTGGAGTTGGATCACTTGTCTGGGTGATTCCGGTCATTGCTATCGCTGGCGCAGCATTGTTGTTGGCAGAGAGTCTGCGGGTTCGGCGTTCACGTGGCCCGGTGCAGCAGCCAAGCCCCGAGGATGAAGCTCTTGTGGAGGTCGCGCTCGAGGCCCGTCACAGCGAAACCTCGGTCACGAGCACGGATACAACAGATGACCCCTGAGCAGCGGGCAGTGCTCGAGGAGGAGCGTGAGCACCTGCTGGGTTCGCTAGAAGACCTCGAGAGCGAGTTCTCGGCGGGGGACATGGATGAGCAGGATTACCAGACGCTGAAGGAGGAGTACACCTTGCGCGCTGCGCAGGTACTGCGCAAGCTCGACCCAAGCTCTACCAAGGTGAAGGTTGTGCAGAGTCCGCCACCGGACCGCCGGGGCGGCTCGCGCTGGCGAACTGCTGCGGTGGTACTTGGGGTACTCGGATTCGCTGCTCTGGCTGGAGTGCTCGTTGCGCGTGGCTCGGGCCAACGTGGTGACAACGCAATAACGGGTGACACTGGCTCGCTTCGACAACAGCTCGCTACCTGTCAGACCACATCTTTCCAAAAGCCCGCCGACGGAATCGACTGCTACGACGAGATTCTGGCTCAAGCCCCCGAGAACCTAGAGGCCCTGACGTATCAAGGCTGGGCCTACGTGCGTTCAGATCAGCCTGCCAAAGGGCAGGCAAACTTTGACAAGGTCGTCGCACTCGATCCGAGCTACGCAGATGTACGCGTATTCCGCGCCAGTGTCGCCGCCACTGCCCAGGATTATCAAACTGCTGCACAGGAACTAGAGACCTTCTACGCGAGTTCGCCACCGGCGGCCGCCGTGCAGGTGTTGCAGTCCCAGGGCCTAGAGAGGAAAATCTTCTTTGGTCTGCTCGATTCGGGGACTCGCGGGTGTTGGCAGCAAGCCGCCGAAACACAGCAACAGGGGGAGCAGTTCAATCAGCAATTCCTCGACACTCTCGGAACCTGCCTTCAGGCTGAGCTAGTGAAAAACCCGCAGAATGTTGATGCTCTTGTTTCGCTCGCGTTGAGCAAGGTCGGCCCCGAAGTGGCGGACCTTCCCGCTGCGAACGCGTTGCTCCAAACAGCACTCCAGATTGCTCCAGAGTTCGGCGATGCCCTATTGCTGCGGGCATCCCTGGCGGTTGCAGATTCCAGATTCACCGATGCGCAGACTGACCTAGCGGGGTTGCAGGCGCTGCCTCGGCCGAAGATATCTTTCTTGATCGGCGGCCCCGAGACCCTGTCAGAATCCATCGCTGCTGCAGAGCGAGCAGCAACTACAACTACGAGTCCCAACCCCAGCAGCAGTACTACGACCACGAACAGCCCAACCACGAGCAGCCCAACCACGAGCAGCAGAGCTAGCGATCCAAGGATTCCGAACCCCAACGGCGGGTGAGCCTAGCTACTGTGTGGCGATGAGAATCCTTCTAGTTGGTGCTGGTGGCGTTGGCGAAGCATTCTGCGCGATTGCTTCAAAGCGTCCGTTCATTGAGTCCATCATGGTTGCGGACATTGACCTAGCCAAGGCCCAACGGGTTGCCGCACGCGACAGTAGGTTCACCGCTTGCGAGCTTGACGCATCTTCCTCGGCTGCGGTTTCTGCGGCCGCCATTGCATGTCGGGCAGAACTCGTGATGAATGCTGCTGACCCCAGATTTGTCATGGGAATTTTCAACGGAGCGTTTGAGGCTGGAATCCATTACATGGACATGGCCATGTCGATCTCTTCGGTTCACCCCGAACGGCCAACAGAGCTCTGCGGGGTCAAGCTAGGAGACCTGCAGTTCGAGCAGTCCTCGCAGTGGCAGGAGCGCGGCCTGCTAGCGCTCTGCGGTATGGGAATCGAGCCCGGCATTGCCGACGTATTTGCCAAGCATGCTTCCGATGAATTGTTCTCGGAAATTCATGAGGTCGGTATTAGAGATGGCGCCAACATGACTGTTCGTGGCTATGACTTTGCTCCCACATTCTCTATTTGGACTGTGATTGAGGAGTGCCTGAACCCGCCAGTGATCTGGGAACGTGACCGTGGCTGGTTCACGACTCCTCCCTTTTCCCAGCCCGAGATCTTCAGATTCCCAGAGGGGATCGGAGATGTTGAGTGCGTCAATGTTGAACACGAAGAGGTACTACTTGTTCCGCGCTGGATTGATTGCAACCGGGTGACGTTCAAGTACGGCCTCGGCGACGAGTTCATTGCCGTGTTAGAGACCCTGCACAAACTCGGCCTTGATGGAACTGAACCCGTGACCGTTCGAGGCGCCAAAGTGTCTCCGCGCGATGTGGTCGCAGCATGTCTGCCCGACCCGGCCCGCCTAGGTGACCGAATCGAAGGGAAGACTTGTGCGGGCACCTGGGTGACAGGTCTCGGCAAGGCCGCCGCAGGTGAAGCGCCTGCGCCACGAGAGGTGTACCTCTATCACGTGGTTGATAACGAAGAGACCATGGGCCGTGACGGGGTGCAAGCCGTGGTCTGGCAAACAGCCGTAGGGCCAGTACTGGCCTGTGAACTTATTGATTCCGGAGTCTGGTCGGGTGCTGGCGTGCTCGGTCCAGAGGCGCTGAACCCTGCTCCGTTCCTAGAACTGCTCGCAGGGGACTACCAGTCACCTTGGGGCATGGAAGAGCGAACCCCGCAGAGTTAGCCGAGTGCGATCTTGCTGACGTAGGTGTAGTCCGCTGCTGGGCTAGCAAAGTGGAACGTACTTGTCGACGGGGTGAGCGACCCGAGCTTGATCTGGAAGGTACTCGGCAAGCCATCGAGCGGAATGAACCCCTGCTCCAAGCCCGGCGAGAAGATGCCTCCGATAGCAAGACCAGTGCGAATCAAGTCGGTGAGTGCACCAGCAGTCGGAAGGTGAATCTGAACGGCCACCCCGATGATGTCATCGGGGTTTCCGAGGCCTTCAATGAACGAGGCAATGATGCTGCCAAGGCCGTTAACAAAGTTGCTGATGTTGTCAACGATGAGCGCAATCAGTTGTTCCTGAGTGGGCGGAACTGGGGATGCAGCGATGAGCAGATTGAGCGCATCCTGTAGGACCGGAACCAACAAGCTGCGGAGAGCGTCACTTACGGCGCAGCTAGAGAAGAAGATTGCGCGATCGCTTTCGGCCACGAAGGTCATGCTGCCGATAATTTCAAACGGTGCGTTGTTCTGAGCAAGATCGCCAACATCAAGGTTCTGAACGTTTGGAAGCAAGATGTCTGCCGAGCCTGCTGGGATCTGCAGAGTCACTCCGTTTGCGCCGGCGTCATTTGCGGGGAGCTTGTTCGAAGTGCACTGCGAGGCGAAGGTGACTACCGAGGAGTCCGGCACGCCGATCTTGGAGCGGAACCCAAGCTGCATGACATAGGGCTCATCGCCCGGGTCGTAATCCTCGGTGTTATTCACCGTGATCGACTGTGGCGAGACCTTCCACTGAAGCGGAGCAGGGCCGCCTGGCGTGCATGCTGCAGCGAGTAGCGCCGCTAGCAGGCTGAACGAAATGATTGCACTGATTTTGCGCATGGCAACTGCCTCCCAATCAAGAAAGGTCCAGCTCCCACAAGACCCCCAACAACTGCCACATATAGTAGCCCTAATTCAATCGGCCTGGGTCATCAGGTCATCAGGGTCATGAGGTGATTGGCGTGTAGACGCCGGTTGCAAACCGCTTTCCGTCCCAGTGGTCAAGCGTCCAGACGGAGCCCTTGGCACAACCGGACTTTCCCGGAATGTGCAAGCCCCTCAGCTGTGCCCTGCGGATCAGGTCAGGAATGACGTCTCCGTGACTACACATCACCGTGGTAGTCGCAGCCGCTTTCGTCAGTAGCTTCCAACTCTTATCAATGTCTGAAGACTCTGCCAGAGCATCCTGAAGTTCGATATCTAGGCCGAGCGCTAGGGCAAGCGGCTCGACTGTTTGCACACATCGCGGAAATGGGCTGCACAGAATGCGGCTAATCGGGGCATGGCGCAGCCAGTCAGAGAGCTTCTCGGCCTGAGCCTGCCCTGCCGGGTCTAAGGGGCGGTCCTGGTCATGGGCATCGAACTGATCCCGATGGCCTGCAGACGCATGGCGAACTAGGTACACCGTCACTGCACAAATCCCGTCACTGTAAAAAGCCGGTCATGGGGTTGAGATCCCTCTCATCGCAAAGCCGTTGGCGCAGAGAAATTCAACCGTGGAAGAGGCATCAAGGTGTTGATGCGCTGTGATTCCGATTGAGCGCGCACCTTGCACATTCAGGGCAAGGTCGTCGATAAACAGTGTCTCTGCGGCAGTGGATTCAAGTTCGTTCAGCACATGGTGAAACACGGCTGGGTCCGGCTTGGCAATGCCAATCTCAGCCGTATTGAAAATTGCGTCGAACTCGTCAGTGAGATCCAGAACAGCCAAGTCCCTTCGTAGGCGTGTCGTGCCATTCGAGAGCAACGCAACTGTTGCTTGGCTGCGAACCGAGCGAAGGACCTGAAGCATCTCTGTGTTGATGAGTCCAACGTTGGCCTCCCATGCATCGAGTGCTCCGGCCGCCTCAGGGCCATGAGTTGCAGTTATCTGTGACCGAATAGCATCCATCCAGCTTCGGTAATCCAACTTGCCTGTTGTAGCTGCCAGACCGAGGTCGGTGCCGAAACCGACACCCAGAATTGTTCCGGGTTCCAAACCGTAAGCAACCTCCACCCGCGAGATCTCAACCTCATTCCAATCTCGAATCACACCGTCGAGATCAAAGATCACCGCAGTCGGCAGGATTTGGTTATCGGGCACAGCCAGCAGCGTAGCGAGTTCGTCAGAGTTATCGAAGCTGGCGCAGGTCAGCAATGACTTGCGCCAGCGTGACGAGCAGATGATCGATATCGCTCGAGAGCGTGTTCCACCCCACCGAGATTCGCAAGGAATGCGCAGCATCCACACCCATGGCCTGCAGGATCGGGCTTGGTTCTAGCGACTCGCTGCTGCAGGAATTACCGGAATGCACAGCAATTCCTGCTTGGTCAAGACCTAGCAGCACTGGCTGGGGTTCCAGACCCTCAAGCCTGAGACAAACAATATGGGGGAGTCGGCCTACTGGGTCTCCGAGCACCTCGACGCCGGGGAACTGTGCGGCCCACTGAATGATGCGTTCGGTTTGTGCCCTGCTTAGCTCCGACTCCTGTGCGAGAGTCCTGCTGCATTCTTGAGCGGCTGCAGCAAATCCCAAAACGGCAGGCAGATTCTCCATTCCTCCTCGCCGTGCTCGCTCTTGTTCTCCGCCGACAAGTAACGGCTCGATTCGAAGACCTTTTCTGATCAACAAAGCGCCTACCCCAGGTGGACCACCGAACTTGTGTGCAGACACGGACATCAAATCAGCCCCAAAATTTGCAAAGTCCAATTTGACGCGGCCAACTGCCTGAGCAGCGTCAACGTGAAGGAGTAGGTCGAGGTCACCGCAACCTTCGGCAACAGCGCTGACTGGCTGCAGCGTTCCCACCTCGTGGTTACCCCACTGCAGGTGCACAAGGGAGGTTTTTGCTGTGATCGCCCCGAGCAGTTCTGCCGGGTCGACACGGCCGAGCGGGTCAACCCCAACTTGGGTGTGTTCGTTGCGCTGCGCCCATTCCCGAACCGCTGAATGTTCGACTGCCGAATACACAACATGGGAATCGGGAGAGCCCGTTCGGGACACTGCTCGTTGCACGGCACCAAAGCTTGCAGCGGCGATTGACTCGGTGGCCCCCGAGGTAAAAATCACCTCTCGTGGGCGAGCACCTAAGAACTCTGCGACCTGTTCTCGGGCCACTTCAAGTTCGACTCTGGACTGCATGCCCTCTGCGTAGATTCTTGATGGGTCGCCACCCATGCCGGCAAACCATTCAGTCATTGCATTAATGGCGCTTGCCCGCGTGGGCGAGGTTGACGCGTGATCAAGGTAGGAGCGCACTGGGCAGGAGTCGCAGACGGGGCTTAGGGTTCGTTACCGAAGGCTGTAATGCAGTGGTCTTCACTACCTGCAGCAGCAGAGGTGAGGTCGACTCGAGTCTCGCCGTAGAGCGTTCCGAGCATGCCTTTGACCATGCCCCGGTCAACTGCGCAGATCACAGGGTGTTCAACAACTGCCTCCCCGAAGGGGCAATGCTCGGTGACGAGTCGCAGGGAGTTGCCCTCCTTCTCTGCGTGGGCAGCAAACCCGTGTGCAGAAAGCGCATCGGCAACCGAATGCAAAGCAGCGCGGAACGAACGCGTGCTTTGTTCTCCCATTGCTTCTGCCATTTCCTGGCCAAACTCAATCCCCACTTCTTCTGCAAGGGCCGAAGCTCGGTCGGGGCCGAGCTCACCGAGCGCACGCCCGAGCAACTTGACCAAAACATCGTCCTGTCGGACTGAGACATTGAGGGTCATGTTTTCGTCGCAGGCCCGGTAGCGCTTCGAGGGTCGTCCCGCACCGCCCGCTCCACCGGTCGGTCGCTCTGTCGAGATCTCGAGGTAGCCGCCGGCTGAGAGTTTGTCGAGGTGATGCCGAGCGACATTTGCGTGAAGGTCGAACTGCTCGGCCACTTCAGATGCTGTCACACCAATCGGGGTGCTATGCGCGAACAAGTAGATCTCTCGGCGAGTTGGGTCCCCAAAGGCCGAGGTAATTGCAGTAACGACCGAAGCAAACTCGGTCGGGCTCAGCTGATCCACTCCTCCACTGTACTGTCCCTTGGCTGCATCGGCCCTCGGCGGAGTTGCCGAACAGGGGTGAGCTTGGAAGGATCAGAGTCTGCGGCAGAGTGGAGGCCGTCAGATACTTCCCGAAGAGGACCCCAAAAATGACAGAAAACCAGCCTGCAGTCTCCGAAGATGCCGTCATTGATGCTCTTCGACCCGTGCAGGACCCCGAGCTTCATCGGTCCATCGTCGATCTTAAAATGGTTCGCTCAGTAGAGCTTCACCTGCCAGAGGTGAACATCTTGATCGCCCTGACCATCCCGGGTTGCCCGCTCAAGGCAGAGATTCAGTCCAGAGTGTCCGATGCCGTGACGGCTCTGCCAGGAGTTGATCGCGTCAACTTGGAGTTCACATCCATGAACGATGCGGAGCGTGAAGAACTCCGAACCCAACTCCACGGTGATCCCGCTTCTACTGCAGGGTCTCAGCCAGCGCATGGGCATGCCGAAGGTCGTGCGATTCCCTTCGCCGATCCAAATTCAAAGACCCGTGTCTTGCTGATTGCCTCGGGTAAGGGCGGGGTTGGCAAGTCTTCTGTTACGACCAACTTGGCAATTGCGCTTGCTCAGCGAGGCAAGCGTGTCTCGATCGTGGACGCAGACGTCTGGGGCTTCTCCATTCCACGCATGCTTGGGGTGGATCGACCACCCGTGCTGATCGATCAGATGATCATTCCTCCCGAGGCCTATGGGGTGAACTGCATTTCGATGGGGTTCTTCGTGGAAGAGGATCAGCCAGTGATCTGGCGAGGCCCAATGTTGCATAAGGCACTTGAGCAGTTTCTGACCGACGTGTACTGGGACGAGCCGGACTATCTGGTAGTTGACCTTCCCCCCGGTACCGGCGATATCTCGATTTCCTTGGCACAGTTCCTGCCACGCGCAGAGCTCTACGTAGTAACCACTCCTCAGCCGGCAGCACAGAAGGTGGCCCAGCGCGCGGCCTTCATGGCCGACAAAGTCCGCCTGGAAACCAAAGGTGTGATCGAGAACATGTCGTGGTTCACCGGCGATGACGGGACCCGCTACGAGATTTTCGGATCCGGTGGTGGACAGGCCCTTGCCGAGCGAATCGATGTTCCGCTGCTCGGAAAGATTCCACTCGTGCCGAAGTTGCGAGAAGGCGGAGACGACGGTCATCCGATCATGGCTGTTGACCCGGAATCGGAAGCCGCTCAGGCCTTTGCTGCGATTGCCGAGCGCGTAGATGTTGAACTTGCGCCGACGCGTCGCTATAACCCCGAACTCAAAATTCTCTGAGCCTAGTTAGGCCCGGGCAAAAAGAAGTTGAAATTCGATCGGCCCATGGTCTTGCACCGATATCACGATTGGTGCAGTGGGAACTTCTACCCCGTAGTCAGCGAAGGTCACATCGAGTGACCCTACGACGATGATGGTGGACCCAACGAGCTTTGCCTGCAACGGCAGCGTCACCGGCTGAGTCTGACCATGAATCGTCATATTTCCGACTGCATTGACTGTCAGATCGCCGCCGGCGGTTGCATCCGGGCCAAGGTCGATTGGTTCGGTCAACGTGAATGAGGCCGTTGGGAACTGATCCGTCTGCAGCGCGCTCTGGATTTTTCCATTTCGACGTGAATCGTTTGAGCTCAGCGTGGTCATGTCAATGGTGAAGGTTGCTTCAGTCACGGTGTTGCCATCGATCGTCATGGTGCCCTCTACATCGCCGGTTCGGCCGACTGCCTCGGTTGTACCGATCTGCGCGAGTTCTTCGGTGATTCGGAACCCGGCAAAGCTGCCCGTCGCAGAATCAAAGGTGAACTCTCCGGCATCGCTGTCTACTGCCCACTTGCCGGCGATTTCGACCTCTTGAGCTGAGTCAGATGAGGTCTCAGACGTGTCCGAGCCAGCAACTGAGTCGCTAGCAGCATCCAAACTGACAGCTTCGGGGGAGTTGTCCTTCAAAAAGAAGAAAGCTGCGGCAGAGCCGAGCAGGCCAATGAGGACAATGGCAATCAATCCGTACTTCAAACTTGGTTTCATGCGTCAACTCGCTTCATATTGGACTCGCTTCATGGTTGTTCAGGCTCCCGCTGAACGATCTGCTGATACTAGGCAAGGCTCGCGGCCGTATGGTTGCAGGCATCCAGCACCCAATTCTGAGGGTGACTACAAACAAAACTCATGCGTGCAAGGGCCCTCAGCATCTAGGGTCCCGGGGATGTTCGCAGGCCGCACACTCGCAGTTACAGCTCTCGTCGTTTCCTGTTTGGTTGCTGCTTCAGGGTGCACCGCCGTGCCGGCACCTGCCGCTGTAACTCGCCTTCAGATTACGACCCTGCAGATTATCTGTGGCGGCAGGGTTCAGCCCGGGGTTCCGTTCTGCAGAACACCGACCGGCTCCTCGCGTGCAATTGAAGTGGGCAACAGAGGCCAAGTCGTGGCGAGTGGTACAACAGACTCAAAGGGCAAACTGTTGGTCGAGGTTCCTGCGGGGACCTGGGTCATAACAGTTCCCGGAGCAATGGTCTACGAGGACTGCGATCGGCCAACTGTTACTGCTGTTCAAGGAGTTACCACCCAAGTGACTCAGACCTGCATCTTGAACGTCCCCTAGCCGCTCGGCCTGTTGGCAGAGTGGGCCCGCAACGTGCTGAACGAATCCTGCTGGCGGAGTACCGTTATGATTCAGAAGGTTCCTCATTTCGGGGAAACAGAATTATGCAGGAGAGACACCAGTGGACGTGCGCATCGGCGTGACCTACTCGCCCCGTGAGATTGAAATGCAACTCCCAGAGGATGTGGATCGCGCAGAGATCAAGAGCCGCGTCGATGACGTACTTGGATCAGACACCAAGGTGCTCTGGCTGACTGACCGCAAAGGCCGAGAGGTGGCAGTGCCATCATCGAAGATTACCTATGTGGAACTCGGCACGGCCGAAGAGGCTCGGCCGATGGGATTCTCGAGCTGAAGTGAGCCCATCACGGGGCTTACTGAATCACAAACTTCTCTTCGTCACTGGCAAAGGCGGGGTCGGAAAGACCTCGGTGGCTTCTGCTTTGGGTATTTTGGCAGCTAGAAGCGGCCTTCGGACACTTGTCTGCGAGGTGGATGCAAAAGGTGACCTAGCTCAGTTCTTTGGGATCGGGCCGCTCAAGTTTGATCCAACCGAGGTTCGAGAGAACTTGAGCGCCATGTCCATGGACACCGAGGCGAGCCTCAATGAGTACTTGCGACTCAACCTCAAGCTCCCGCTGCTCACCAGGATCGGCCCACTGGCAAGGACGTTTGATTTCTTGGCTAATGCTGCGCCCGGCGTAAAGGAAATCTTGACCGTTGGCAAGCTCACCTATGAGGTTCGCGAGCAGCATTACGACCTTGTTGTTGTTGACGCAGCCGCTACCGGGCATGTGGTTGGGCAACTTGCCTCACCAGTGGCGATTAACGATCTGGTCAAAGTTGGGTTAGTGAGAAACCAAACCGATTGGATGATCGACATCCTCACCGACGCTGACACCACAGGTGTGGTGGTCGTCACTGCTCCCGAAGAGATGCCCGTCACCGAGACACTCGAACTAGTGGAGCGTCTGGGCCAGGAAACTGACATTTCAATTGCCTCGGTCGTGGTCAATCGAGTCCTGCCGGAGTTGTTTGCGAGAGGCGATCAGGAACTCTTTGATCAGCTGAACACAGATGCCACCCTAGAAGCACTAGTCAACAGCGTTGGAGAGGGAGTGGCAGATGTGCTCGCAGGCGCAGAACTTGCAGTCAACCTGCGCAGGGCTCGGGTACAGCACCTGACGCGCTTACGTGACTCGCTGCCTAAGGACCTGCCGGTGATGTACCTGCCGTATCTATTCAATCGTTCGCACGGGGTGCGCGCTACTGGCCAACTAGCTGATGCGCTCGGTGAAGAACTGGGCTTCTCATGACTCGCCCGGATGCAGCATCACAGGCAGACCCTGGCGCTTCGCAGGCGAACTCTGGCGATTCGCTTGAGCAACTCTGTGCATCCAAGGAGATCATCATCTCTACGGGATCCGGAGGAGTGGGCAAGACCACAATTGCTGCAGCGCTAGGCGCAACCGCTGCTGCGAACTTGGGTATCAAAGTGCTTGTGCTGACCATCGACCCTGCACGCCGGTTGGCAAGCGCGCTCGGCCTTGAGCAGTTCGGAAATGTTGAGACCCAGGTTCCGGTATCTGCCTTCGTAGACGCAGGCGCTAGCCCACAAGGTGAGCTGTGGGTTGCCATGCTCGATACGAAGCAATCCTGGGATGACTTGATTCAGGCCCACGCCCCAGATGTATCGACTCGCGATGCCATTCTGGCGAACCCGCTGTATCGCAATATCACTGGCAAGTTCATTCAGAGTCATGACTACGTGGCCATGGAGCGCTTGTACCAGATTCACACCTCAGGAAAGTACGACTTGATCGTGGTGGACACTCCACCGACGCGCAACGCGATCGACTTTCTCGACGCCCCCGAGCGGATGGCCGATTTCTTCTCCTCCAAGCTGCTGCGTTGGCTCATTGCGCCCTATCAATCTCGCATGGTGGGGTTTGCGTCCAAGCCGTTCTACCTCGTTGCTGACCGAATCCTGGGCACGCAGTTCTTGGAAGATATTGCCGAATTCTTCATTCTGTTTCAGTCCATGTACGCAGGGTTCGTCGACCGCGCTCAAGCAGTAACTGCACTTCTCGGCACTCCGCAAACATCGTTTCTAGTGGTCTCGACACTGGAGTCTTCGCCGGCTCAAGAGGCGGAGTTCTTCCTGCAGGTGCTTGCTGAGCGGAAGTATCAGGTTGGAGCCCTGATTTTGAACAAGGTGCTTCCCGCTTATTTTCTCAGTCGTTCGGGTGCGCAATCGGCGCGATCGCTCAGTTCCGAGCCGGCGCAGATTGCAGCCGAACTGCATGCCGAGTTCCCAGAGCTGAGCGAGAGTCACCTAGGGAATATGCTCTCCGAGATCGGCAGTAGCTTCATGAACTATCAAGTTGTTGCAAGGCGAGAGTCTGATCAGCGTGCTGCCCTTTCGGGAAGCGCAGAGCGGACACTGTCGATTCCCTACTTTGAAGAAGACATCCATTCGCTCGCAGCGTTGCTTCGGCTCGGGGAGAAGATCTGGACATGAGTACTGGGGAATTCGATAACTCCGCCACCCGATACCCAGAGCCAACCTATGGGCACCCGGATTACGACGCTCCCGATGTGATCGATGATCTAGACGATGGGGACTTTACGGCCGAACACGTCGGGTTGATTGTGCCCCCCGTAGAAATCGAGGCATCACGCCACCTTCACCGGCTTGTGGCCGGCTGGGGGATGTTGTCTGACCTTTCCTTCTCGGACCTCCTGCTCTATGTGCCCCTTCCCGTTCAGAGCGAAGCCGAAGAGAAACGATTTCTCGTTGTCAATCAGATGCGCCCGAATACGGGACCGACGCTGTTTCTTGATGACGTAGTTGGCCGCACGATGAGCGCCGCGCAGCGCCCTGCCGTGGCGACCGCTGCTAGTAGCGGAGAGATTGTTGACACGGTTATTGACTCAGTCTGGCTTGGCGAACGAATCCGAGTCACTGCAATTCCAGTGCGCTTCCATGACCAAGTCGTCGCCGTTGTTGCGAGTGAGTCTGCGCTCTCGACCACTCGTCAACCTGGCGTTTTAGAGGAGGTGTACCTCGAGGCCTTTGGGCGTCTGGCAAAGATGGTGTCTGCTGGGCAATTTCCTTTTGAAGATGAGGAAGTTTTGGCAGCTGGGGGGCCACGAGTGGGGGACGGGGTCATTCTGCTGGACCAACTCGGCAAGGTCGCGTTCACCTCTCCGAATGCCATCTCTGCGTTGCGGAGGCTGCGAATCTCGGGCCGCATCCAAGGAGCAAGCCTGACTGAACTTGGCGTAGAGACCGACACCACCTATCGGGCGTTCTTTACTGCCCGACCTGCAGCAGAAGAGGTGGAGCGCAACGAGGTCTGCGTGGTGATCTGGTGTATTCCGCTGCTGCATGCTGGACGTGTGGACGGCGGCTTGGTTCTTCTGCGAGATATATCTGAGCTGAAGATGCGAGATCGATTGCTGATTTCAAAAGATGCCACCATCAGGGAAATCCATCATCGGGTCAAGAACAACCTGCAGACAATCTCCTCATTGTTGCGGCTTCAGGGCCGCCGCTTGACTGAGCCTTCTGCCAAGGCAGCTATCGAGGAGTCAGTCCGAAGAATTCGCTCGATTGCTCTCGTGCATGAGATCTTGTCGCGAGAGGATGGTGATGAGGTCAACTTCTCTGAGATCCTTCGCCCGCTTGTGCGAATGGTAGAAGAAGGGTTGACCTCGCCGGATCGCCCTCTCAGCTTTGAGATGATCGGCGAGTCCGGGAATCTGCCTTCCCCAACTGCTACATCGCTAGCAGTTGTGCTGACCGAATTACTGCAGAACATCGTGGACCACGCCTACCCGCCTGGCTTGCTCATGTCAGAGGAACTACCGAAGGTGCGCATCGAGATGCTTCAGGGCGCTGGCGTTCTTCGCGTTGATGTCATCGACGACGGGGTTGGTATGAGCGGCGAGGCTGACCCTGAGCGAAGGCCGAGTTTGGGGCTATCGATTGTTACGGGTTTGGTTTCTGAACTCGAGGGCAAGATCAGCTTCGCTCCTGCAGATGAACAAGCTGCCGCAGGTGAAACTCGAACGGCAACGGGTCACTTGAGAAGAAGCGGGACACGCGTTTCGCTCACGGTTCCAGTCGTCCGGGGCCCAATCGCGACTCAGCCTCCCCAACGGGAGGCCGAGTGAATGATCTACAGCGTCCTCGCAATGAGGATCTCTTCTGGCTCTCTGCTTAGGAAGCGAGTGCGGCGCGGCGCTGTTGTGCCACCCATGCCCGACGAAGCTTGCGACGCTCTTCTTCAGAGGTCCCGCCCCAAACGCCAGAATCTTGGTTGGTTGTGAGGGCGAATTCCAAGCATTCGGCCTTGGCGTGACAGGAGTCACAGACTGCCTTGGCTGATGCGATCTGGTCCAACGCAGGTCCGGTGGTACCGACCGGGAAGAAAAGATCTGGGTCGGTGTCACGGCATGACGAGTTGACTCGCCAGTCGTCGGTTGCAATATCTAGGCTTCTACTCGAGGTCAGTGCCACGATTCCTCCGTACACAGGGGGACGCGCTAGGAACCGCGTCCGAGTTCTAGTAATTCGTCAATACTGGGGGACACAGAGGCTCAGGTTTCCTGCGTTGGCCTACACAATTTCTGGGGGAGGCTGTTCGCTAGGAACTTGTGAATCCGTGAACAAAGTAAAACTACTGCCAGATTCAACGCGAGTAAAGGAAAAGTTTCGAGAACATGTCCAACACACACCGACCTTTGATCTGTGCCCACAGAGGGGCCTCTGCTGCCTACCTTGGAAATACCCTCGAAGCCTTCCACGGAGCGCGAGAGCAAGGTGCTGATTGGGTTGAACTCGACATACGCGTAACGAGTCAAGGCGAACTCGTTGTGCACCATGACGCTACTTACGCCGATGGTCGAGTGGTGTGGGCAACTTTGGCTAGTGATCGTCCCAAGGAAGTACCGACCCTGGAACAGTCACTGCAGGCTTGTGCAGGTATGGGTGTCAACATCGAGATCAAAAATTCGCCAGGCGACTTTGGCGGCTCCGAAGTGCCAGAGGACTTTTCCTTTGAGGGCCAGCGGGTCGGAGATCTGATGGCGAGGGTTGTGTCGAGTCGTCCGCAATCACTGAGTGAGGGGCAGCCGATTCTGGTCTCTAGCTTTGATTGGCCATCGCTTCAGCAGGTGCGGGACTTGCTGCCACCTCTGCACACAGCTTGGTTGTTCGCTGATTTGGACCGTGACCCGTTGCAACTTGATCGCTCCGCTACGGCAGGAGACGTTGCGGTCAACCCTTGGGAACCCCTGATTGACCAGGCACTCATGAATCGATGCACCGAACTCGGACTGCAGGTCAATGCCTGGACTGTTGATGATCCTGATCGGATCAGAGAACTCGCTCGCCTTGGAGTGAGCAGCATCATCACGAACGAACCGGCCCAAGCTCGCGCAGCCCTCGGGTTGTAGCCAAGCTAGGCAGTTGCTTGGTCAGTCAGGCGGTCGGTACGGCTCAGCGCGGAACGATCGGCAGCACAATGCTCACGATGTTGGGGTGGTGTGAAAATTGCAATGATTCCGCCTCGCCCAGGTAGTCGCCATCGACTTGGTACTGAAGGACTGAGCCAGGGGCTTTGGTGATACTCAACTGTTCGAGATCCTCCCAGCGGCGAACCGATCGGTTCGTTCGAACTCCCTTGCGGTTTGCAAGCGCCCCCAGAATGGGCGGCAAAAACGCCCTGACTGACATGTCGCCAATGCTCGTTACGGTTAGGCCGCGATCCAGCGTGGCAGCGGGGGCCACAGTGAATGGTCGGTGCCTCAAGAATGTGTACGGGTCAGTGTTTTGCACAATGGCGAAGAAACCCGGAACCGGATCCGTGGGGTTGCTATCAGCGTCACCCGTGCGGGCGCCTGTGCTGCTGGACTCTGGTGAGACCTGCAGAAGGTACTGCGGGTGTGTTCGATCAAACAGCGAGAACTCGCGTAGTCCGCAATACAAGAAAAGTGCATGGCCGATTCGGTGCTTCAGCTTGCTATGCAACTCAACGCGACTGACCACGGCGGCATCAAAGCCGACTCCAGTATGAAACGTGAAGTAGCGACCGTTTACTGCACCCAAACCAATGCGATGGACCCACCCGCTCGCAAGAGCGTCCGAGGTGGCGCGTGCCGCTCGCCGCAGGTCATCGGGTAATCCCAAGGTTCGAGCGAAAACATTGGTTGAGCCTCCGGGTAGGACGGCTACGGCACAGTCCGTTCCGGCCAGAGCATTGATGACCTCGTTGAGCGTTCCGTCTCCGCCGAGGACTGCAACGCAATCAGTTCCTGCAGCGACTGCTTCGGTAGCGAGTTCCGTTGCATGGTCCCGATGGCGTGTCACCTGAACCGAAACCTCGTGGCGAGCCTGCAGCAATTCTTGAACAATGCGGATTCTTGCCGGGCTCACGTTGGTAGCAATGGGGTTGACCACCAAGGTGATATGCATCCCTATCAGTCTGTCATTCTGCGAGCTAGTGAATGGCCAACTTGGTGGCTGAGTCCGAATTCCTGCTGCTGGTTTTGTCAGAAACTGCGGAGTCAAGGCATGCTGTTACTTATGAACGTAGTTGTTTGTGTAAAGCAGATCCCCGACCCGGCTGATCCGGGAGCGTTGGATCCCCAGACCAATACCCTCAAGCGTGACGGCAAGCTCATTCTCGATGAGTCCGACAGCTACGGAGTCGAGATGGCTTTGCAGCTTGTCGATACTGCTGGCGGCGGCGAAGTCACCTTGGTGTCGATGGCACCAAATGGCGAAGTATCTGGCTTGCGCACGGCGCTTGCCATGGGTGCAGCCAAAGCAGTGCTCGTCAGTGATCCTGCGCTTGCAGGCTCCGATGCACTCGGAACCTCGAAGGTGCTCGCCAAAGCAATTCAGCGCGCTGGCGAAGCCGACTTGATCCTCACCGCAACTGAGTCATCAGACGGCTATACCGGAGTGGTTCCTGAGCAGATTGCAGAACTGCTGCAATTGCCTTCAATCACCTTTGCCAAAGAGATCACCATCGAGGGCAGCACGCTCAAGGTGCAGCGTCAGACCGAGGCTGGCTATGACGAGGTCGAGAGTCCCTTGCCTGCAGTCGTCTCGGTAACCGCCGGCGTGGTCGAGCCCCGTTACCCCTCCTTCAAGGGGATCATGGCCGCCAAGTCCAAGCCAGTAGATCAGGTCACTGTTGCAGATTTGGGTATCGACCCAGGCAGCGTTGGCTGGGCTGGAGGCGGACAAGAAATTGTAGAAATCTCTCAGGCCGAGGCACGCGCTGGAGGAACAATCATCGAAGACGACGGTGAGGGATTCCAGAAGATTGTCGACCTGCTTGCCGAACTCAAAGTCATCTGAGTCACACCCCGAGAACGAAGGAGAACAACATGACTGTTTCAAAGATCTGGGTGCTAGCCGAAGCCACTGATGGCAAGGTCGCAACCACCACTCTAGAAATTCTTGCAAAAGCTCGCGAACTGGCCGACACGGTTGAGGTTGTGACCGCTTCCGGAGCAGAGATTGCTGCAGAGGTAGGAGCTCACGGAGCAACCAAGGTGCATGCCGTGGGTGGCACCGAGGGCAAGCTTCTCGGAGCGCCGTTAGCAGGAGCAATCGCAGCAGCAATTGCCGCTGGCAATGGTCCAGATGCCGTGCTCATGGCAACGAGTTACACAGGACGCGATGTTGCTGGGCGCTTGTCAGTCAAGATTGACGCATCAGTAATTACCAACGTTGTTGACCTTGTGGAGCGCGATGGCCGCCTTGCTGGTGTCGAGCCAATCTTTGGCGGTGTCACTGATGTGATCACCAAGTTCACTACCGACAAGGTCGGAATCTTCTTGGTGCGGCCGAAGTCATTCGCAGCCGAAGAGTCCGGTGGTGCCGCAGCAAGCGTTGAAGAACTCAGCGTTCCTGATCTTGGTGCCACTGGTGCTGCCGTAGTCACGAGCCGTTTCGTAGAGGAGAAAACTGGTCCCAGCCTTGATGAGGCAGCGGTTGTGGTCTCGGGCGGACGTGGACTGGGCGAGAAAGATAACTACCAGCTCGTTGAAGATCTGGCCAAGCTTCTGCAGGCGGCTCCGGGAGCTTCCCGAGCAATTGTCGACGCAGGCTGGGTTCCGTACTCCTATCAAGTCGGCCAGACTGGCAAGGTCGTCAAGCCAACTCTGTACATTGCCGCTGGTATTTCGGGCGCAACACAGCACCTGGTCGGGATGAAGGGTTCGAAGAACATCATCGCAATCAACAAAGATGCCGAGGCTCCAATCTTTGCAGTGTCAGATCTGGGCATTGTGGGTGACGTGCACAAGGTGCTTCCCAAGTTGATCGAGGCACTTCAGGCCCGCAGCTAGTTTCGCTGTCTACAGAACCTCGCTCAGCCCCTGACATAGGTCGGGGGCTGAACGCTTTTTGCGCGCAGATCGCTGCTGTAGCTAGATCTAGACCAAGGGCCAGGGGTAGCTACGGCCCGTCATATCATGTGGGAAGTGTCCCTGTGCCAGCACTCGTTGAGCACGGCGCAGGGTGGCTTCTTGTTCAGTTGGAGTGAGCAGGACTTTGAGTTGAGGACTCAGTCCGGTCTCCAGCAGGCTCAGCAGAGCGTGCGCCGCGCTGCTCGGCAGAGGGTCGCCTGCAAAGTCCCAGATGACGGTTCGAAGCTTTGGTTCCTCGTGGAAGCTCAGGCCGTTGTCGATTGCCCAGATCTGGTTATCTGAATCAATCAGGCAGTGACCGCCTTTGCGGTCGGCCGAATTAGCAATCAAGTCAAGTACGCAGAGCGTCTTGAACTGATCAGTGAGATCTGTTCGATCTCGAAGCGTGAAGTAATGCTCTGAGAACAGCGCTGGAACGAATGCCTGCAGCGAGCCTGGTCCCATCGGAGCAGCTTGGCGAGTCACCGTGGTTGGGACGGAGCCGAAGCCCAGCCAATGAGAGAGTTCATAGGTGGCGACCTCGCGCTTCCACAAGGCTCCGGGAAAATCCCACAGAGGCCGCTCGCCTCGTTCCGGTTTATAGATCGCAGGTGCGTAGTCTGAGCCCCGCGTCACTTGCACCAGATAGGTCCCGTTACTCGACCACGGCATGAGCCCAAGAATCTCGATGCTTCCACGCTCAAGCAACTCTGCCATTTCGGTAGCGCCTGGGGTGATCGTGGCCGAGTATTCAAACTCGATTGATTGCCCCTCCTCGTCCTCGTCGTCCTCGTAGTCGTCGAACTCAGGCTCGTCTACCTCAGGCTCATCTACCTCATACGGCGCGTGATTCGATTCTCCGCTTGGGTCCGGCACACGTCCTGCTTAGTTCCAGCGAGGACAGTTATGTCCTTCGATACCGATCGGCCGGCCGCAGAGTCGGCACGGAGGGCGCCCAGACGAGAGGAGTTCCTCGGCCGCTTCAGCGAAAGCCGCAGCCTGAGCTATTCGCAGCGTGAACTTGGCCTGTTCGCCCATAGATGCATCTTCAGCCTCGAGCAGTTCTTCGATGTCCGCCTCGGTGAAATCATCGTCCACCTCAAACTCAATTTCCTCGGGAATGAGTTCCTCGGCAGTCACCTGAATGATGCCGCTCTCTTCATCAACACCCACAGAGATGGTTCCGACAACCCATTCGGGTAGAACTGGTTCAATGAGTCCAGCAATATCTCGCTCCGGGTCTGGTGACCCCATGTTTGACGCAAGCTGACCCAAGTAGCGTCCGAGCATGCCGACCTGTTCCTTCTCGAGTCGGAACGAGACCACCTGCTCGCCATGTCGAGCCTGAAGGTAGAACACTCGATTCCCTGGTTCGCCAAGGGCACCAGGAATAAATGCATCTAGTTGTTCAAACTCGAACGGAGAATTCATGTCGCTCATTTAGTTGTCAGTTTACGACGGGGCGAGCGTGCTCAGGTCATCACCCGTGCTGTTGACTGCAAGCACCACTGGTCCCGACGGAGTGAAGAGCAGGGGAGTGATCGAGCAGGGGGAAATGACGATTCGCTGAAACAGGTCAAGATGCACTCCGGTCGCCATCGCAACCGCAGCCTTGATGGGGTCGGCGTGTGAGACAGCGACCACCTTTCCACCGGGGTGAGCAGCCACGAGGCGTTGGAGTTCATTCCAGATACGAGTCTGCATCTCGGTAAAGGATTCACCACCGGGGAATCGAAACCCGGAAGGGTTGTTCTGTACCTGTGACCACTCAGGAAGTTTGCGAAGGTCAGACAGTTTTGCGCCCGTCCATTCGCCAAACTCACATTCGAGCAGGCCTTTGGCACTTCGAACGCGCTGATTTGTGGCCCGGCCAATGGGCGCTGCAGTCTGTTGGGTGCGCTCAAGCGGGGATGCATACACGGCGTCAATCTTGTTGAGTTTGCCAATGCGATCTGCTGCCGCTTGAGCTTGTGCCCGGCCAGTCTCTGCAAGATCGAGTCCCTTTGCCCTACCTGGCAGCACTGCCCCAGTCGTTGAAGTCTGCCCGTGACGGACAAGCAGGATCAGTGTGGATGTGTGCGCTGGCTTGGCTTTTGAGCCGGCCTTGCGCGCTGTGCGGGTTGCCATTTCACTGATTCTAGGTCTGACTCACTGCGATTCGCCTTCGGGAAACATCCTCACTGTGAGCCGAGCAGCGCGAGCAGAGATTGACTTCTTCTGGCGCAGCCGCTGTCGTTAGGGGATGCACGTTTCCATGACGGTCCCAACTGAGGACCTGACTCAGGCGAGAACCATCTACAAACAGCTCGAGCAACTTCGCTACGACCGGGCTTTTTCATTTGAGGCTAAGCACGACCCGTTTATTCCACTTGCTGTTGCTGCAGAGCACACCTCCACGTTGAAACTCGGAACTGCAGTAGCTATCGCATTTGCTCGAACCCCCATGACCCTTGCCAATGCTGCTTGGGATCTCCAGACCGTTTCTGGTGGAAGGTTTGAGTTGGGGTTGGGTTCACAAATCCAGCCACATATCGAGCAGCGGTTCTCGATGCCCTGGTCTCACCCAGCAGCGCGAATGCGTGAGATGGTGCTGGCCATTCGCTCTATCTGGGATACCTGGCAAAACGGTGTACCTCTGAATTTCCAGGGGCAGTTTTACACTCACACTCGAATGGTCCCCGCTTTCAACCCGGGGCCAAACCCCTTTGGGGCTCCTCCGATTTTGTTGGGTGGATTCGGGCCAAAAATGACTCAGGTTGCAGGTGAAGTAGCTGATGGGTTTTTGGTACACCCAGTGAACTCCCGCAAGTCGCTACTGGAGTTGACCTTGCCGGCGCTTGCCGCCGGAGCAGCCGCTGCGGGGCGCGATCAGAACTCGGTCGAGGTCATTTGCGTGACCATTATTGTGACGGGCCGCACCGAAGAGCAGCTCAGCCGGAGTAGGGAGGCCGTTCGCACCCAGCTAGCTTTTTATGGCACGACTCCTGCGTACCAGTCAGTGTTTGAGTTGCATGGCTATGGGGACCTCCACCCTCACCTGAAGCAGCTAGCGAGGGAAGATAAGTGGAGCGAGATGGGCGCGCTGATTGATGACGAACTACTCGAGGCCATCGCCGTAGTCGGGGAGCCATCTGAGATAGCAGACAAGCTCCGTTCCCGATTGGCTGGAATCTCGGACTCTGTGAGTTTGGTTAATAACCGCGCTCCCGACCCCGAGAACTTTGCCGAGGTAGTTCGAGATCTGCAGACCCCAGCGCCACACTGACTGCCCGATAACTCAGCAGTGAGCTGTCGAGTTATCGGGTGGGGCAGTGGGTCGGGTAATTGGTGGGGCAGTGGGCGGGGCGGCGGGCGGGCCTAGCCGAAGAGCAGTTCGTAGTTTGCGCCGGCACGCAGGTGATGCCCGCCGTCAATCGGCAGATTGACCCCGGTGATCCAGGAGGATTCGGGTCCAGCTAAAAAGCGGACGGCCTCGGCAATGTCTTCGACTGTGCCCACTCGAGCGATTGGCATGTTGGCGATGTAGTTGTCCAAGAGTGCGCCGCCGGCAGTTATGAACTCCATGAGTTCATCGTCAACGATGCCGGGTTGCACGCTATTGACCCTGATTCCGTCTACGCCAAGTTCATCCGCTGCGCTCTTGCAGAGCATGTCGATTCCGGCCTTTGATGCGCCGTAGGCCCACAAGAATCGGTGCGGGAACGCTCCCGCCCCCGAAGACATTCCGATGATTGATCCACCGCCGTTGGCTCGCATTGCTGGAACGGCGCATTTGATTGACAGCATGGTGCCGACCAGGTTGACATCAACGGTGGCGCGCAAGGCGTCTGCGTCGGCATCTGCAAATGGCCCCATGTGC
The DNA here is from genome assembly GCA_001025035.1 of Actinobacteria bacterium IMCC26207. Taxonomy (GTDB): domain Bacteria; phylum Actinomycetota; class Acidimicrobiia; order Acidimicrobiales; family Microtrichaceae; genus IMCC26207. The sequence goes on along the minus strand of LCZK01000009.1, from coordinate 10,012 downwards.
ATTGACCCGCCTGCGTTCGCAAACAGAATTGCTAGGCCGCCGGTAGGTTCGGCCGCGAAGGCCACAGCTGCGGCAATCTGCTCGTCAACAGTTATATCTGCCGCAATATGGCGGATAGAGCCACCCGGTCCCACTAGGGGGGTCAGAGTCTCAACTGCGGCGATCAGGCGCTCTTCGTTGCGACCGCAGATGGTGACATGTGCTCCATCTTCGACCATACGAGTGGCGGCACCGAAGCCGATACCGCTACCGCCGCCCGTAACGAGCGCTGTTTTGCCGGTGATGCTGCTGGGACTTGTGGGGGACATCTGAGACTCCATTTCAGATAGTGCGCACGGACTTGGTGTGCGCAGACAGTTCGCAGATGGCCACTGCGAATACTAAGTATGCGTGATGCTGGGGTGGTGCTGTTCGCAGTGCCCTTCGCAGGGCCTTGGCAGGGCCCTTCGCAGGGCCTTGGCCAGGCAGGCTGTCTAGCTTTTTGGGGCACCTCGAGAGTCACACGGAAGAGTTTCACCTGGGTAATCGGCTTCGTAGGCCAGTCCAATTTTTGTTGCAGTTTTCGCCATTGACTCAGAGTTGACTCGTAAAATTCCCGTAAACGGTTCTTCGAGTTGCTCAACCAAAAACACAGTGCTACCGAGTAGCAGGGCAAAAATCATTGCTAGAGGAATGAGGATTCGCCTGCTCATATCCGGTACAGCGAAGGAACTGACCGCTAGGACCACGCAGAGAACAGCGCCGATCATCAAAATCAGGGTGAGCAGTGGCAGGTGCGGCGCAGCGTCGTAGTTGCGGGAGTTTCTCGCCTCGGTCTGCAGACGGTTGAGGCCTACCAACTGCCCGACTACCGGCGAGGGACCATCAAAGATCTTTGGAATTTCAGCGTCAAAGGTTTGCTCCCAAGCGTCAACCTGCGGGGCGCTCTTCAAGGAACGCATTGCTGGCCAATCGAAGGCCACAACTGCTCGGGCGTAACACACTGATGCTGCCTGAAGCGGTTCCCCTCGACCATCGGGGAGGATCGCGGCGTTCTTGTACATCTGCTCCACTGCTCCAGCCTCGACGTTTGACTGTTGGTTTGCGCGCTGGAATGTCTGGGTTGACTGAGCGATGACAATCGCACCGAGGAAGACAGTCAGAGTGATGATGGGTGCAAGAATGTTTTCTACCTTGATGCCCTGAAAGTCGCCCTTGTAGTGCTTGCTGACGCGTGGCCGCACCAGAAAGACGCCGATGAGCACAAGGGCGATGACGACAAAAAAGATCCAAACCATTCCGAGACGGTAAGACGGCGGTTGTGTAGAAGGCAAAACGAATGCGGCCATTTCAAATTCGCGCATGTACGCATGTCAGGCTTAAACCTCAGCTGTTCATACCGCATTAGTCGCAATATATTTGCAGCAGACAATGAAGTAAAAAGTTTTTAATATGTCAAGCACCGCTTTTTCTGCAACTATTGTTTCGTGGAGAATGAAGTTCCAGAACCAAATAATTCAGATTCCGCCCATAACGTCCTCTTGGCAGGCATTGCAATCCTGAACCTCCACGGGGAAGCCGATCTCCGGGTGCTGGACGTAGCTCGCATTGCTGGAGTCTCTGTTGGCACAATTTATTCGCACTTTAATAGTCGAGACGGATTAATTAAAGCTGCTCGAGTCGAGCAGTATCGAGAGTGTTTAAGCGGGGAACTCACTGTGTTTAGATCCTCGCTTGAGTCGGCGAACACGGTCGATGAGGTCCTAGCGGCGATAGTCCTGTTCTGTGGGTCCGATGGGAATGTGAGCGGCCTTGCGGCACGTTGGATGCGCCTTGAAGTGCTGGGTTCAGCTCGGCGCAGGCCTCACCTGGCCGCTGCCTTGGCCGAGGAGAATATGCTTCACATCGATCGCGGAGCAAAGAGCATACAAATGGTCCAACAGCGAGGCCTGATCGATCCGAAGGTTGATCCTCAAGCCCTCATGGCCATGTTTGACTCATGGTCAACAGGCTCGGTCAACATGGACCTTCTCGCCGGCACACTGGCTGACCAGAAGCAATGGGTAGCACTGACTGACAAGGTTCTCCGATCTGCAGTGCTCAATCTGTAGCAAGGGGAGTCCACAGAGGACTCCAAGAGCGCATGCATGTAAGGGCGTATGCGTTTAAGGGCGTATGCGTTTAAGGGCGCATGGTGCCTTGACCTGAGACCAGCGGTAGGTCGAGTACCGAGAGCAAACCGGGTCTGGCTGCACAGACGGCAGGAATAGAGTTGACGATTCGTCCGGCAGTTCCGACGAGTCCAGCAGTGTTGTGATCTCCGTCGTCGCCCATCATCTGCAAGTCCAAGGTGTAGTTGGGGTTACCAGTCACAATGACGCGATACCCGGAAAGCCCGGCAGGCTGTGGCCAGTCAGGTGCGATGTCGTCGTGGAGTCGGGTGACATGTTCCAAGATGATCTTCGCTTCACCGTTGACGATTCCTTGCACCTCAAAGCGAATACCTGCAGTGGTACCAACCTCAATGACTCCAAAGCCAAGGTCGAGGCGTTCTGTTGCGGGGACTCGTTCATGCACCTCTCGCAGTTCGGTGACTTCAACGCCCAAACCTGCTGCAATGGCTTTGACCACACCACCCCAGGCAAAACTCAGCACACCTGGTGTGAGTAGCAGCGGAGTGTCCTCGAGGGATCGTCCAAAACCCATCGTGCCAAAGAGCACCTCGGGCTGAGCGTAAGTGTCGTAGTTGACGATCTCCATGACTCGCACGGTGTTTACGTATTCGCAGGTTCCGGTGAGCACAAGGGGCAAGAGGTCGTTGGCAAACCCAGGGTCAATGCCAGAGGTGAAGCAGGAGGTACCGCCCTCGATGCAGGCATCCTCAAGCGGGCGACGCATGTCGAGAGCAAGGTGGCCAGGGTAGATCAACGGAACCACCGAGGAACTCACCACGTTCGTGCCACTGGCCAAAATACGTGCCATGTCATCGATTGCCTCGGTGGGTCGCAAATCCGCAGTTGCGGTGTAACAGACGCAGTCGGCACCCAGACTGAGCAGCTCGTCAATGTCGTTGGTGGCTGCGACGCCGAGCGGCTCGATTCCCACAAGCTCACCGGCATCCTTACCGACCTTGTCTGGGCTGTGGACCCAGAGTCCTACGAGCTCGAGCTCAGGGTGATTCGCAATCAGGCGAGTGGCGTGGTGGCCTACGTTGCCGGTACTCCATTGGATGACGCGATAAGTCATGGTGTCCTTCTGATGGTTCGTCAAGCTTCTAGGTGGTCCTCACTATCGCACGGCTCCTGCTCATCGCGTCTGCAGCGGAAAATCGACAGTATGTGTCGAAAAACCGCTCCAGACGCGCACATGGCCGGGTCAGCCGATCGAGTTTCCGTACATCCAGCCAAGCGGATCGCTGATCAGTTCGAGGCGTTCGCCGTCGGGCCCCAGAAAGTAAAGCGATGTTCCCGACTGGTGGTCGTAGTTCACTCCGGCTTTGTCGAGTCGATCTCGGGCAGCCTCCCACTGAGCAGGCTCCATCGAGATGGCGATGTGATGCAGACCGCCGAGCACCTCTGCATACGGGCCGAGATCAACTCCAGGAAGGTCAAAAAACGCCAGGTTATTGCCAAGGCCGATGTCGAAGAAGAAGTGAGTTGACCCGAGGTAGTCACGGTTCTCGAACATTTCGACAAGGGGGAACCCCAAGAGGCCATCATAAAATCTGACGGTCTGTTCCACATCGGAGGAGATCAGCGCTACGTGATGAACGCCGCGAGCGCTCGTAGCTGGGCGTGAACCAGATGTCTTGAGGTGCTGAGCGGCGATTGCTTCCCGGCGGGCGGTGAAAATTTCTAGCTGCTCGCCTTGAAGGCCATGGTCTGTCATCTGTGTCTCCGTTCAGCGATCAATTCTTTACCTCGAGACCATCGAGTGCGACGAGCAGTCGACTCTGCAGCACTGCGAACCATTGGAAGACCACCCCGTGCAGCTTCTGCTCATCACTTGTCTGCGGTAAGCGACCAAATGCAAGGTCGGCGCCCCATTGGCTGTGCCACTGAATCGCAGAGGGGTCTAGGCTCGCTGCGTGAATTTTGCGAACCTGACCCTTGGCGATTTGATTTGCGGCCTCTGCCTCGGATTGCACCTGTTCTGGATCCTTGATGGGCAGCAGGTTCGGCGGGTCATCCCCAGCAGCGGATGCTTGAGCAGTCAGGTTGTTGACCAATTGTGTGGTCTCGACAAAGCTCAGCATGGCTACTCCTAGGCGACGCGAAACCTGAGCAGTCGGCCCTCGGAGCTTGAAGGTTTCCGGAGCGTCGATCGTTGCTTGGCTAGCTGATTCGCTGATGAGATCTGTTAGATAGGGACTGCTGCTGTTGTCGAGACCCAGACTTTCGGCGTAGATGCGGTTCGAGGTGGCGGCGTAGTTGAGAAGGTCTACATAGGCATTGAGTAGGCCGACGGTGGCCTTCGTATCTGACATTGGCCGTATGCCCAAGTACTGCAATGCCTCGGCATCGGCTGTCATGTAAGTCTCTGCTTCAAATTGAGCCACCTCAAGAAACTGCGCAATCTCTACAAGTTCAGCGAACGTGTCCACGGCCTTGAGGCGATCCTGAACAACGTTGATTGAGGACAGTGCAAAATCTCCCCAGGCCAATGTGGCGCCAAGGGCTGGGAGCTGCGCAATCTTGGTCACCGGAAATTCTGCTGTGCGGCGAATCTCGGCGTTGATCAGGACTCGGGATTCCTCTGCCTCGAGCGCAACCTGAGCGGTGAGTTCAACGAGTGGCGTGTCGCTCTGGGCTGCGAAAGTGGCTGAGACTGTCTGTCGGCGTGCTGCTAACGAAGCCTCGGCAGCGGCGGCAAAAGCTAGGACCGGATCCTTCTGAGCAAGTGCCGTTTCCGCAGCATCAATTAACTCTCCAACCGAAGGGGATTCTGCAAGTGCGGGTGGCTCTGCAACCGAAGGGGACTCGGCAACCGAGGGGGACTCGGCAAGTGCGTCTGGCTCGGATGCCGTCGCCGATGTGGTCGTGTCGGACTCAGACCCCGACGACTCAGAACCCAATTCCGGCTGCAGAGAATCCTGGACTGCTTGAGCCGAGAGGATGAGCCCTTCGCTGCGGGTCCTCAGGAGTTGCAGAATCCCTGAGTCGATCGGTCGAGGAGCGGCTACTGACTTCTCTAGGGCCGTCCCTGTCAGGATGGAGTAGGCCTCGGGGATACTCCTTACAGGCGTAACCGTGACGCCGAGCGACTTTCCTTGGTCGATGGTGTCCACTGCGAGTTTGGTGCTCGGGTCCACTGATACCTCGGAGCCAATCGGAATCAAGACCTGAGTGAACCCCGCTTCTGCTGCAGCTCTGATTTTGGCTGGGATGCCAGCCACAGCCCCGACTGAACCATCGGGTAACACCGTGCCTGTCATCGTGATCGACTCCGAGATTGCAACGCCGGCGATTGCTGCAAGCGACCCAACGGTCATGAGGGCGCCAGCCGATGGTCCATCGATCTCTTCGTTGAGGGAGTACTGCAGTTGCCCGATACGTGGATCTACGCCCGACTCAAGGACAGCCTGAACGGCTGCCACCGAGGTAGCTGCAGTCCACATCGGTCCGGCCCCCTCGGCTTGAAGGCCGCGAAGGTCCACCGCAAGAGGACTGTCTGGGTCGTCTGCAACTGCAGTGATCTCAACTGGGGTAACGCCGCTGACTACTTTGCCCTCTGAAGATGTGCCATACCAGAGGGCGTGAACAGTCACTCGATGGTTTGAATTGCGCTTCGAGAGTTCGAAGGTGACAACGCCGAGCAGCAGCGCAGCTACAACTGCCACGGCCGCCAATCGGATCAATCGCTTGTGAGAGATCGTCTTCCGACTGGCCATTGCCAGCCAACCTAGTTGGGTCGCGGCCAGTTCAATCCGGTCTGGAGCGCAAAATCGACAGTATGTGTCGAAAAACCGCTCCAGACGCGAGGCGGGGAGACCATGCGTGGAAGACTGAGTTGATGTCAGTACGTGTCACGGAATTAGCTGAGGTAGGCGTCACCGTCCTGTCGCGATGGATTTTTAACTGTTACCTAGTGCATGACGGGGGAGATGGCAGGGCGCTCATCGTTGATCCGGGTCTGCCCTCCACGACTGCTGCTGCGATTGCGATGATTGAGGCGGCAGGTGGGCCAAAGCCGGTGGTGGTCGCCACGCACGGTCATGTTGACCATGTGGGTGGCCTGCCCGATCTACATGCGTTCGGGGCACAGGTTTGTCTGCCTCGGCGGATTCGGGACTACCTCGCAGGCGAGACTCCACGCGGCCCGGGACTACCCGAGATTGCCAAAGTTCGGTCGATTCTGCGGGAGCAGCCCTGGGACTTTGGTTCGGTGTTCGAGATCGCCCGAACGGGTCGCCATACTGGGGTGGGTGGGGGAACGGCACGGTTCCCAAACGGTGCAGATCACTGGCTCGCTCACGGCGATGAAGTTCCCGGCGCGCCTGCTTGGCAGGTGATTCAAGTGCCCGGTCATACTGACGATTCTTTGGCGCTCTGGAACCCAACAACGGGGGTGCTGCTCTCGGGCGACGCAGTGCTGTCTCGAAAAGGCAGGGCCTGGTTTACGCCCGAGGTATGCGACCCTGAATCGGCAGCGCTCACAGAGGAGCAGTTACGAATGCTGCCTGTTGGTCACCTGCTTCCAGGCCATGGTCAACCGGTGGTGGGGAACGGCCTGATGGATCGGGCGCTGTCTCCTCAGCAACGTCCCTAAAGCAGCATTGCTAGTCAAGCCAATGGTTGACCCTCATTGATTCGTTCGGTACTCTCCGAAGACTTCTTTATAGATGGGCGATCACCTTATGCGGCGGGATTTAGCGGGACTGAATCGGAAACGCGAGCAGGGCGGAATCCTTCGCCCGGCGAAGGCCCTCATGGCGGTTGCCGTCGTGATGGCCGCTGCCGCAACAGCCTGCACCCCGGTAGCCCCTAGCGGTCCATTCGCGGTGCCAGCAGCGCCATGTGCCGATGTTGTACTCGTCACAGCACGTGGAAGCTCACAAGACGTTGCAAGCTGGGAGGCAGCCTCAATCAACCGGAACTTCCGCAAGCAATTGGCTAGCGTTGCGCCGGGTCACAGCCTTCGTATCTTGGAACTTGGCGATCTCAACGGTGACGCTGTGCTCGACCCTGGCGGCTACCCGGCATTCGGTTTTGACCAGGTGGTTGGCGTGGACACAAGAGCGGCCAGCCCCGAGGATTATGCGATCCTGGGTGGCTATAACGAGTCACGCCGAGTTGGCGCAGCAGAAGCAGTTTCGGTACTTGAGCAGATCGCAGCAACCTGCCCCAACAGCAGGTTGGCGGTAGTAGGCACCTCAATGGGTGCTGACTCAATCGCTCTGGGCCTTCGTCAGGTTTCGGAGGCGACCCAAGGGCGGATCGATACGCTTCAGTTGTTTGGCGATCCTAGATTCACCCGGGGGCCTTGGGCGCGAGCAGAACGAGTGCAGGTTCCTTCCGGTCACGGACTTTTGGGCCCGAGGGTTCCTTACGTTCCGGCGGGGCTCGTGAGTCGAACTGTGAGTTGGTGTGGCGAGTTCGACGGCACCTGTTCTGGGGTCTGGCCGCTCAGCATCTTTCAGCTCATTGACAACTGCAGCGAGTTCCGACAGTTTGCTTGGTGTTCAAGACGCCACGTCGATTACGACTACTGGGCGCACGAACCAGCGATGCGTGAAGCAGCCGAGGAAGTCTCGCTCCGAGCAGGGTGGATAACTGCAGCACCCTGAGCGGCCATCGGTATTCGTTGAATGCCCCGCTCCATGGCTAGGGATCTGTTCCGATCTGTTCAATGAGATCCGATCAATACCGAATGTAGACAAAAAGAAAGACCGGCTGACACCCAAGGTGCCAGCCGGTCCTCTTTAAAGATCGACTTCCGTTACGCAGGTGCGTTGAGGACGATCGAGATCCCGCTGTAGTTGCTCGATAGGATCCGCCCGTCGAATGACAGGATGCCAGTAAGCGGTGTGCCGTTGAACGAACCGCTGACTACCTCGCAGGCCACGCTCCCCACGAAGGACTGCACTCCAAATCCCAGCGAAGTCAGGTTGACTGTCCCGTTAAAGGTTGTGCCAGAGAAGATCACATTTGCGCTCGTTCCGCTGGGACCTGTCCAGAGGCCTGATCGAAGAGGAGGGCACTCGCGTACGGTGATGGTGCGCTGTACCTGGCGTGCAGCAGCGAAAGTCTCGTTGCCTGGCTGGTTGGCATTGATAACGCAAGGGCCAACGGCCTGGAATGTAACAACTCCGCCGATCAACGTGCAGGCCGTGCTCGTTGCGTCAAGGGTCAATGTCACCGGCAGCCCCGAAGTTGCTGTTGGGGCCGGTGTGAAGGTGCGGTTCACATAAGCGTTGGCCGGAGCTCTAAAGCTGATGCCGTAGTAGGGCACCGTCGGTGCCGGAGCGCAAGCAGCGGCGGTCATTCCTAATGCGCCGATAATAAATATCGCCGCCAGGACACGTTTTGGAGCAGTTCGAGTAGTCATCAGTTTCCCCCTGTTAGTTGACCTGCGAAAGGTACCACAACGCCTATCAAGCGGTAGAAAGTTTCAAGAACCTGCCCGCGGCACCAATTCCGCATTGGCGCCGGTAACCGACGGAATCCGTAGCTTACCGGCGCCAATGATTCAGAGAGCATGCCAAGATCGACTCCTGAGGTCACCGTTCTAGCCAGCCTTCGCACGCTCGCGGCGACCGGCATTGCTGTAGCGGTGGCGCATGACCGCGACGAAGCCGGTTCGCAGATTGCCCTCGTCCTCGGCCTCGGTCTCGTCGAAGCGCTCGAATCGGCGATCGGTCACTTGGGCCAACAACCCCTGACTGGGACGCTCCGATTCGCCCAATGGCAACCGGCGGCAGCGCCAGGCGTCAACCTTGTCAGGATACAGTCCTATTATCTGAGGTGTGGGGGTTTCCCCGTAATTCGAGATGCTTGCTAGGGGTGGGATCTGAGCTCTTCTGAAGAGTGGTTTCGTGGGGTCTTCACACGAAAACCCGAAAGTTTGCACACAATGTTGCACACCGGTGTGTCGGGCTTGTCAGGTCTTGGACGCTGGTCAGCCCCGGGTTCCCCCGGGGCCGTCGAGTGCTTGGTGGGTGTGCCCGGGTGGGTTATCCCCAGTCGCTGACCGTGACCGGCACCGATGCGTCGGTGTTGGCGTTGTTGCCGAGCTGGCCGTAGGTGTTCTGGCCCCAGCAGCGGGCGGTGTGGTCGACCATCAGCGCACACGTGTGGTAGCCGCCGGCGGCGATGCTGGCGATCCCGCCGAGTGCGGTGGTGGTGTCGGCGGGGTCGAGGACCGTGACCGGCACCTTGGAGTCGGTGTTGGCGTTGTTGCCGAGCTGGCCGTAGGTGTTCTGGCCCCAGCAGCGGGCGGTGTGGTCGACCATCAGCGCACACGTGTGGTAGCCGCCGGCGGCGATGCTCGCAATCCCGCCGAGTGCGGTGGTGGTGTCGGCGGGGTCGAGGACCGTGACCGGCACCTTGGAGTCGGTGTTGGTGTTGTTGCCGAGCTGGCCGTAGGTGTTCTGGCCCCAGCAGCGGGCGGTGTGGTCGACCATCAGCGCACAAGTGAATCGCTTGGGGTTTGGTGCATGGTAAATACTTGTCCTGAGGAGGATGTTGATGAATAAGACCCAAGCCCGTTATCCAGCAGAGCTTCATGAGTCGTCTGTGCGGATGGTGTTTGATACGAGGACACCGGAGGAGTCGTTGAAAGCGGTGTGTTTGCGCGTGGCCCCTTTGGTGAATGTGAGGTTCGCGACGTTGTATGGGTGGTGCAAACAAGCAACACCGACAACTGAGGTGTCATCGCGTAAGGCGGTCACGGTTAGCGAGTTGGAAGCCGAGGTTCGTTCTTTGCGAAAAGAGTTGCGGGAAACGAAACGTGCGAACGAGATTTTGAAGGCTGCAGCATCTTTTTTCGGGGCGGAGATCGACCGCCAATCTCAGCGATAGCTGCGTTTGTTCAG
>LCZK01000008.1 GCA_001025035.1 Actinobacteria bacterium IMCC26207 | reverse complement strand
GTCCTTCCTCGCCTCGCATCCGAGGCGCTGATCCCACGCACCGGGCTCGGCTCAGACGACGAGGCCGCCCCGACCCTTCCCCACCCATGCCCTCAAGGCCACGGGGAGGAGTGACATTTCAGGCCTCAGTCATCTCACCTTGCTGCCGAACTCACGCGCACCTGAACCCGCGCACACCTGAACCCGAGGGAATCAGCAGGGGCCGCAGGGACTGCAGCCCGGGTGGCCTCAGTTTTCTGTGGGCTCAGTCTTCTGTGGGTGATTGCGCTGGGGTTGTCTGCTCAGGAACTGTTTGACCTGAAGCGGTCTTCTTTGGAGCAGACTTCTTTTTGGCCGGAGCCTTCTTCTTCGAGGCTGCCTTCTTTGCTCCTGCCTTCTTTGCCCCCGGCTTTTTTGTAGCAGCAGCTTTCTTTGCCGCTGGCTTCTTGGTGGCTGGTGCCTTGGCGGCTGGAGCCTTCTTGCGCGGGGCGGCCTTTTTGGCAGTGTCTACAACAGCAGAGGCTGCGGTAGATGCGGCAGAAACTGCAGTGCTTGCAGCAGCCGAAACGGAGTCTGCAGCGGTACTTGCGGCGTTGGTGACGGGTGTAGCAGCAGCTGGGGCTCGCTGAGCCAAATCCCGAACTGCGGCCTCGATCTGTTCCACTGCTCGGCGTACTTCGGTCTCGACTGATCCAACAAGACGGCGGATTTCTTCTAGGCCTTCTTTGACGAATGCACTGATCTCTTGTTCGACGTTCGTACCCACGGGGTTCCCTCTTCTGTTGGATTCTTATTGCTGCGACAACGCTGGGTTGTTGCCTGATCTGGCTACCAAACTAGTGAAAAAATAAGCACAGGGCGCAATGATTCTGTAGTGGCGTCTGGCACCGGGCTTCTGCAGCGCAGCAAATCTTCAATCCCTTACTCCGACACCGTGCAGAGATTCGGTGTAAACGATGGGAGATGAATTCTGCTGATCTGCACTCAACTGTTCCAACTTCTGAGGCCCCAACTGCTGTGAACCCAACTGCTGTCCCCACTGCTGCGAGCCCTCAGTTCACTGCTGCCGATTTTGGGTCGGAGTTCACCTGGGGTGTCGCCACAGCGAGCTATCAGATTGAAGGCGCTGCATCTACCGATGGAAAGGGCCCATCCATATGGGACACCTTTACGCATAACCGAGGGTTTGGAGGGCTACGCGAGCGCATCCGCGACCGATCAACTGGCGACCAAGCCTGTGAGTTTTACGAGCGTTACCCATCTGACCTTGCGCTAGCAGCAGAGTTGGGATTTGGAGCGAAAAGGTTCTCGATTTCTTGGCCGCGAGTGCTTCCAAATGGCACAGGTCAAATCAATCAGGCCGGCCTTGATTTTTACTCTCGGGTGGTTGACACCTGCCTAGAACTTGGTCTTGAACCCTGGGTGACTCTGTACCACTGGGATCTTCCACAGGCCCTGCAAGATCAGGGAGGCTGGGCCAACCGCGATGTCGTGGCCTGGTTTAGTGAGTACGTTGCCGTTGTCGCCGATGCGCTCGGCGATCGTGTGAAGAACTGGATGGTCTTCAACGAGCCACTTAGCTTTGTACTCGTCGGTCACCTGCTCGGGGAGCACGCTCCTGGTATTCGCAGCAAGCACAAGTTTTTGGCCGCAATGCACCATGTGAACCTCTGCCAAGCCGAGGGTGCTCGTGTGCTTCGAGAGCGGGTGAGCAACCCAGTCGTCGGAACTTGCCAGTACCTTGCAGACATCGTGCCCACGGGGACGACGGCAGCGCATCAGCGAGCCGTGCGCTCCGCAGATGCATTCATTAATCGCACCTATATCGAACCGAATCTTGGACTCGGTTACCCCACCGAAGACTGCAAGTTTTTGGCACCAGTCGAGAAGTACCAGCGGCCCGGCGATGAGGATGCAATCCAAGTGGACTGGGATTTCCTTGGAGTGCAGTACTACACCCGGTTCAAGGCGTTACTTGCCCCGATTCCAGGTCTCTGGACTCTGCCAATCTTTGGTCGCGATTTTCGCAACTACGAGATCACTGCAACTGGTTGGGAAGTCAATCCGACGGGGCTTCATAACGTGATTATGGCTATGCACGCCTATGGCAGATTCGACCGACTCGTTGTCACAGAGAATGGCGCCGCTTTCCCCGACCAACTGATCGGTAATCCGTTTGACCTTGCTGACAAGCTCAGCGTTGATGACCCGAGGCGGATTCTTTTCTATCAACACCATCTTGAGCAGGTACTGCGGGCCAAACGCCATGGTGCTCCAGTGGACGGATACTTTGCCTGGTCATTGATGGACAACTTTGAGTGGGCCGATGGGTACGGCCCCAGATTCGGGCTTATCTACGTGGACTACCCCACCCAAACTCGAGTCGTAAAAGGCTCGGGTCGCTGGTTCCAAGAGTTACTCACAGCTGGCAAGAACCCAAGCTGATTTCTTAGCCAAGCTGAATTGCGAGAGCTAGGGCTTGTGCAGGTCAGGTCCTGTGCAGATAGGGGCTTGCGTAAATCAGGGCTTGCGTAAATCAGGGCTTTCGTAAATCAGGGCTTTCGTAAATCAGGGAGTGGTGTTGATCGGGGGAGCGAGCATGATTCCCTCGATGGGTGCGTCCTGCTGCAGAGCCGATCGGAGGAGTCCAAAGCCCGGCACAGTGTATGAATCGGCCTTGGAGATGTCCACGTTGTAACCGAGGTCGGCAAACTGCGCAATGCTGAGCCTGCTCAGTGGGTTGGTGCTCGGGCTGATGTAGCCAGTCATGAGCTCAATCCCGAATGTGGATTCCTTCCAGTGCGACCCGACTGTCCCGGCTCCGCCTGTGTTCTCAAGAGGGACGCCACTCAGGCCTCCTAGCCGCGACCATTCCGCTACGGCTCGCACACCAGTGAATCGTGGATTACCAGTTCCCTGTCCTTGGGTGACGTTGCGTGTTCCTCCAATGGAAGTGGTATTCCACAAGGTTCCAAACCCCAAGACGTGAGCCATCTCATGCAGTACCACAGCAGAAAAGGTGCCGTTGGCAAGCAGCGCTGTGACGTCTGCGGAGTCAAACTGGATAGTGCCGTGCAATCCCAGTTCGGTGGACAAACTCACGCAGGTGGGTCCCGCTTGGCCGAGGATTCCGTTCACCCCGTCGATCGGCACGACCGAGACATCAATGACAATGTCGTCCACCGAAGCAATGGGTTCGGTGCCTTCAGGAATACAACTCGTTGGCACCTCGCCAAAGTCCTCTACGCCGGCGGTCAGAATCTGTTCCCACCTAGCTGCTGCGCCATTGAAAGCAGGAAGGGCAGCAGTGGGTAGTGAGCTGGCCCCACGAAGCGTGATGTTGAACGGTTCTGCCGGCCCGGGCTGCAGATCAAAATTGATGGTTCGAACCACAGCGGGGGTGTTCGCATCCTCGACGATCAATCGGGCTGTGAAGGTCTGCGCAACTGCTGGATCATCCAGCACGACAGAAACATTTCGACTGCCTCCAAACTCGCAGTTGCGGATGGTCACATCGTCAGTACCGTCACCGTTGCCATCAATCTTGCATGTCAACGGATCGCCGTTGGCGTCGCTCGCAGTCCAAGAAAAAGTCACCAAGGCCGGGCTGCTTCCAATGTTTCCAGAGGTGGCAAAAGTCAAGATGTTTGGCTGCTCGGGTGTAGTTGAGAGAATCGTGGTGCTAGTCGTGGTAACGGGGCCAACCATGGGCGTACATGCGGCGCTGATGCCCCCAACGGCGAGAAGGATTCCTAGCAGCGGTAGGCGGTTTCGCCAATACCGAGTTTTCTCTCGCACCGGAGACGCATGCGTGAACTCTTGGACTTGTTTGTTAGAAAAATACACGGAACTCCCCGGATCGCCTTACCCAGCAAGTGTCACTGTAGGCGGCGCGGCGATCAAGGGCCTCTCATCCCATTGGGTGAGATTGCTCAGAACGACCCACCAGCTGGCCCTACCTGACAGAATCAGGCGTGCGCATCGACAGAGTTCGGGGAACTCTTGGCAGCTTCTGGGCGCAGTACTGGCTGCGCAGCTACCAAAAGAGCTGGCTTCGATTCGACGTGCTTGCAGGTCTGACGGTGGCCGCAATAGCGATTCCTGAGTCGCTGGGTTACGCAGTGATCGTGGGGCTACCGCCAGAGACAGGGCTGTACTGCGCAGTGCTCCCTGCAATTGTTTTTGCCTTTATCGGGTCAACTCGACGCCTGGTTGTGGGTGCGGACTCAGCAACAGCGGCCATGGTCGCTGCGGGAGCTTCGGCAATTGCCATTCAGGGGGACTCAAATCATGTCGCTGCGATTGGAGCGCTGGGACTGCTGACCGCTGTGGTTCTGCTCGTGATGTCGATTGCCCGTCTGGGGTTTTTGGCGAACCTAATTTCACGGCCAGTTCTGGTGGGAATGCTTGGAGGCATCGGCATCTCGCTCATGATCACAAAGGCCTCTGTCATGCTTGGTTATTCGACCTCTGGGTCGATGTCGCACCGGCTGTACGCAACCTTCACGCACCTCTACGAGACCAACTTGTGGACAGCAGCAGTATCAATTCTGGCTGTGGTCTTAATGCTTGGGCTGTCAACGTTTGTGCCACGCGCACCTGCTGCGCTGATCTCGTTGACAGTAGCCACGGGTGTGACCACGCTGATTGGAGCAGAGGCTCACGGCATCGAGGTAGTGGGCGCAGTTCCTGCGGGCCTACCAGGATTTAGTCTGCCGTTAGTTTCGCTGGGAGAGTTCACGTTGCTAGTTCCTGCAGCGCTTGCGATCTCGCTCGTGATCCTGGCTCAGAGCGCTCCCGTGGCAAAGTTCTACGCTCGACAACACCAAGAAGAACATGATGAAAACCTTGATCTGCTGGGCTTCTCGCTAGCCAATGCTGCCAGCGCAGTCACCGGTGGTTTTGCCGTGAATGGCAGCCCACCTCGCTCGGCAGCAGCAGATGGAGTCGGCGGCAGCACTCCGGTGGTGAATCTGGTCATGGCTGCCACCATCGCGGTGGTGTTGATTGGATTCACGGGGCTCTTTGATTACATCCCCGAAGGTGTGCTTGCAGGGATTGTCTTTGCTGTCGGCTTGGGTCTCATTCGCACCGAGGAGTTGAAACAGATTTATAGACAACGAAGAAGCGAGTTCACCGTAGCTATGGTGGCTCTGATTGCAGTGGGTTTTATCGGCGTGCAGATAGGTGTGTTTGTTGCGGTGACTGTCTCGCTCGTCGACCGGCTCCGGCGTCAGTACCACCCAGTGGACCAAGTACTCCTTGATGAGGATCAGATTGATCCAATCGTGGCAGCGCGGCTGGGAGTAACCCATGTAGACGGGGCGATTGTCTATCGGTTCGGCGGCCCAATTCTCTTTGAAAATGCCGACTGGTTTGCAGAGAGGGTGCGAGAGCTACTCAAGCAGGCGATGACCCCGGTGACGTTGTTTGTTGTGGATTGCCGAGCGGTTGACGATATTGACTTCACTGCATCAGGAGTTTTGGAGGATCTCTGTCTTGATGTGAGCTCGCAAGGCGTGCACTTTGTTCTCACTGAGGTGTCGCCCGAGGTGCAAGAACTGCTGACCGAGTACGACCTCTCGCGGCACCTGCACTTCACCGCTGACATCGAGATTGCATTTGCTCAGTTCGGCCCAGGTGGTCCGCAGAGCTAGGTTCAAGCGCTCAGCGCACATGTGCGCTCTGGTCTGAAGGCAGGTCACGTGAAAGTTCTTGCACCCATTTACGGTCTCACGGATGCTGGGGCCGAGGCCCAGCGCCTCCAAGCAGCCGGCGTAGACGGCGCGTTCACGTTTGAGGGCCCTCACGACGTTTTCTTGCCGCTTGCCGTTGCCGCAGCCGCATCAGATTTATCGCTCATGAGTAACGTCGCCATCGCGTTTCCGCGAAACGCGGTGCATATGGCCCACTCCGCTTGGGACCTGCAGCAACTCTCGCAGCACCGATTCACTCTTGGCCTCGGAACACAGATTCGCACGCATATCGAGCGAAGATTCGGCGAAGAGTTCGACCACCCGGTTGAGCGAATGCGAGACACCGTGGGCGCACTGCGTGCAGTATTTGCGTCCTGGCAGGACGGTGTTCCGCTTGACTACCACGGTCAGTATCGGACCCACACCTTGATGACTCCTATCTTTTCGCCGCAGCCCAGCGAGTTTGGACCTCCCTTGGTTGTAGTGGGTGGCCTAGGACCAAGAATGTGTGCGATGGCCGCCGAGGTTGCTGACGGTCTTGCCGTCATGCCGGTCACATCGGAACAGTTCTTTACGGAGCGGACGCTCCCTGCAGTGCAGAGCGGCCTTGGCCGCAGAGATGCTGCAGTCGGGACTGCTGAAGAGTTCGAAATTTTGCCCGAACTCATTGTGTGCGTGGGTCGTACCCCAGAGGAGCAGGATGCTGCAGATGCAGGATGTCGCGCTTTGCTGGGTTTTTACGCCTCGACACCTGCTTATAAGCCGGTTTTTGAGATTGAGGGTAAGGGTCATATTCAGCCACTCGCGCGCAGCTTGACTCGTGAAGGTCGCTGGGAGGACCTAGCCGAGTTGATCGATGATGAGTTGCTCAATGCGATCGCCGTGCGTGGTACCCCGCAAGAGGTTGCTGCTCAGATTGCGCGCCGATATGCAGCGCACACCGGGCGAGTTGCGATCTATACCCCCTATGGATTGGCGGATGGACTGCTTGAAGAGGTCATCGATCAGATCCACGCGATCTGACCAGCTCACCAGAAGGCGGCAAGCCCAGAGCTAGCTCAGTAAGGGCTACCGATCGTGTGGTGGCTCAGCCTGTGATGCTCAGTCCTACACTCCTGAGCTATGGCTGAATTCGTCTCCGAGATTTTTGACCCGCAAGCCTGGGACTCCGTACCCGGATTTGAACTCCAGGACATCACGTATCACCGAGCTAAAGAATCAGGCACGGTTCGTATTGCGTTTAACCGTCCAGAGATCCGCAATGCCTTTCGTCCAGCGACGGTGGATGAGTTGTATCGAGTGCTCGATCACGCTCGCATGTCATCTGATGTCGGGTGTGTGTTGTTGACCGGCAATGGTCCATCCCCCAAAGACGCTGGTTGGGCGTTTTGTTCGGGTGGAGACCAGCGAATCCGTGGCAAAGATGGATACCGCTACACCGTGGCAGATGGCGAGGCCGGCCAAGTTGGAGAGACTGCCGCGAGCATCGATCCAGCGCGCAGCGGTCGGCTGCATATCCTCGAGGTTCAGCGACTCATCCGCTTTATGCCCAAGGTAGTGATCTGCGTGGTTCCCGGTTGGGCTGCTGGAGGGGGCCACAGTTTGCATGTGGTCTGCGACCTGACGATTGCTAGCCGAGAACACGCGCGCTTTAAACAAACCGATGCCGATGTGGCCAGCTTTGACGGAGGCTTTGGATCTGCATACTTGGCGCGACAAGTTGGGCAGAAGTTCGCTCGCGAAATCTTCTTCTTAGGAGATGAGTACTCGGCCGAGGATGCTCATCGCATGGGCATGGTGAACGCAGTTGTCGATCACGCTGATCTTGAACGGGTGGCGCTGGACTGGGCCAAGAAGGTCAACGCAAAAAGCCCGACTGCACAACGCATGTTGAAATACTCCTTCAACATGATTGACGACGGCCTAGTGGGGCAGCAGATCTTTGCAGGCGAGACCACGCGCCTGGCCTATATGACTGATGAAGCCGCAGAGGGCAGAGACTCATTCTTGGAAAAGCGCGAGCCTGATTGGTCGCCCTTCCCCTGGCATTTCTAAGAGCGCGTTACTTCTAGCCGGACGGCATGCGCCGAGCCGGAGAGCACTGCGCCTCAGGCTGCCGCTTTGCGTAGCCTTCGCATAACTGGGAATCCCCAGAGGAACGTAGCTAGTGCCCAGCGGCCAGGTTGTTCTAGGTTGCCGCGCCGGGCGGATACGTAGGAAGAGGCTGCCTCGGCGCTATGGATTGCGGCCGTCCCGACAAGCACCGATCGAACGGCCTGTCGGGGGAGTTTCTCACCTGCTACGGACTTCCACTTTTCCCAAGCTGGGTCGCTCACTGTGAGCGCAACCGAGGTGCCCACCCCTACAACGACAAACAAACGCCAAGCCAAGCTGGGTGTTCTGACTGAACTCATGGATGCTCCTACGGGTACTCACGGGTGGACGATGCCTTGACAAGCTACTGCGCCAGGCTCAGAAGTTCCCGTCGAATAATGCCAAGGCAGCCCTCCTGATCTCATAGCCTCGACATGTAGCCAGTGTCCCACTGGGTCCAGTTCGACTCGGTGTCCAAACAATCGTTGACACCCACACGGAAAGAAGCGTTCATGTTTGCTGGAATGAAGAGTCGAGTTTCTCCAACGAGCCGACCCCGTCGCCGTGTTGCTCGATCGGCGTCTGCAGGGCTGCTGGCGCTTGCACTAGCCGGTGGCCTCTTAAGTTCTTGTAGCAGTGGCGAGGGGGCAGAATCCTCGACTTCCTCCACAGAGAAATCTGCTCAGTCCAGTACCTCTGCTGTTGCAGCCGAGTCGCAGACTCTGCGCATTTTGGTATCCAACGATGATGGGTATGCGGCACCTGGAATCGATGCCGTGGTCCGTGCACTAGCAGCGCTGCCAGACACAGAGGTGGTTGTGGCTGCCCCGGCTGAGAATCAAAGTGGTACTGCCGGCAAAACCTCGGAGGGCGAGTTGCAGGTGAGCGAGGTCACAACAGCGAGCGGTTATCCAGCGACTTCCGTGCAGGGCTACCCAGCAGATGCTGTGAACTGGGCGCTAGATGGCGGTATAGGAGAACTACCCGCCTTGGTGGTCACGGGAGTCAACGCTGGCCAGAACCTGGGCTCCGTGGGCAACACGCTTTCCGGAACGATCGGCGCTGCTCGGGCGGCAGCCGCCAAGAACATTCCGGCGTTGGCCTCGAGCACGGCCATCTCCGATGCGGTTGATTACGACCTTGCTGCAAGCTATGTCGTCACGTGGGTTCAGGCACACCGCCAAGATTTGCTCGAGGGCAAACTGACGGGCAAGGAGTTGGTCCTTCAAAATCTGAACGTGCCGGTCTGCACTACGGGTTCACTTCGCGCTCAGGTAGAGGTTCCGATGTCAGCCTCGGGCGAGGGGGCAATTGCCGATCAGGACTGCACCTCAACCCTGCAAGACCCTGCAGATGACATCACGGCGTTCAATAACGGTTTTGTGACGCTGTCAGAGGTGACGGTTCAAGCACCGGCATAAGCGTTGTAGTGCAACTGTTTGCTCAAGCAGTCGCTCAGCCAGTCGCTCAACACTGCGAACTGTTTTTCTCAATTCTGTTGACCACTGAGCTAATCCGGCCAAGACTGAGGATGTCCGCTTGCTGTGCGGACCAAATCAAGGGGAGTGCCATGAAGAACGCTTACCGAGTTCTGCCTGTTGTGTCCGCTGCACTACTGCTCTTCGCAGTCTCGTGTGCACCAGCTCCAGGCGGCGGTGGAACTGCCAACTTGGCGCCCATTGCGGTTGCAACGGCTAGTCCACTTTCTGGCAATGCGCCCTTGAGCGCTGCGTTCGACGGCTCTGGTTCAGTCGACTCCGACGGCTCAATTGTGAGCTACTCCTGGAGCTTTGGAAATGGCACCAACGGCAGCGGCGTGACATCCACTGGTAATTACCCGACAGCCGGCGCCTTTACGGCAGTCCTAACGGTGACAGACAACAAGGGAGCAACTGACACTGACTCTCTCACCATCACGGTGAACGGAGATGGTGATGGCGATGGAGTGTTTGTTCCCTCGGATTGCAACGACGCTGACGGCGCAATCTTTCCTGGAGCCGCTGACCCGGCTGGGGACAACATCGATAGCAACTGCGATGGAATCGACGGGACCGAGTCCGCGGCGGTGTTCGTGAACTCCTCGACCGGAGCAAACACCTCAACTTGCGGAACGATTCTTGAACCCTGCGCTTCGATTACCCAGGGTCAGTCCCGCGCAGTGGCCGAGTCAAAGAGCAGCGTGTTCGTTGCCGGTGGTTCGTACAGCAAGTTCACCGTGCAAGCAGGCTTAGAGGTGCGCGGTGGGTACGGCCAGAACTTTCAGCGAGGAGTGCTGGCAACCTCGCCAAGTATTGCCACCGTCACGGCAGCGTTCGACGCAACGGTCAACGGCCCGGTGGGTGTGATTGCGGATGGAATTTCAACAGCAACCCGAGTGGCAGACCTGAGCATTGTGGGAACCACCGCAAGCGCAGGCAGCAGCAGCTACGGCGTGTTTGTTCGCAACTCCACAAATGCCCTTGTTCTGGACTCCCTTAACATTGCCGGAGGTGTAGCGGGAGCGGGTAGCGCTGGTGCTGCTGGCAGTTCGGGGTGGTCCGGCACAGCAGGTACTGGCAGTAATGGCGGTGACGGATTTGAACCTGGTGGAGCATGCAATACGTCGTCGGCTGGCGGCGGCGGCGCTGGCGGTGGGGGAGCCAATTCTGGCGGTTCAGGTGGCAAAGGTGGCGTTGTTGACGGGTCTTGCGGTTGGACTGGTCTCTGCAGTAACTGCGACGCGCAGACCGGCAACTCCGGCGGTTCCGGTGGTGGCGTTGGTGGTGGCGGCGGAGGTGCTGCAGGTAGCGCAGCAACCGACGGCCTTGTAGGAATTTGCACGCTGGGCGGAACTGGTCCGACCTTGCGTGGAGGTAGCGGGTCCTCTGGCGCAAACGGCACAGCGGGCGGCGCTGGGTCTGGCGGGTCAGCAGGAGCGAACGGTGCAACTGGTCTGCTCGGGGCGAACGGAGCCGGCGGTGGCGCTGGTGGCGGTGGCGGAGCAAATGATTGCAACATTGATGATGCCGGCGCTGGTGGCGGTGGCGGTGGCGGTGGCGGAACACGTGCAACCGCGGGCGGTGCTGGTGGCGGTGCAGGAGCACAGTCAATCGGCCTGCGCTTGCAGAACGCATCTCCGACGCTGATCGCAATTCAGATTCAGCTAGGCACGGGTGGAGCCGGCGGCACCGGAGGTAGCGGAGCTGCGGGTCAGCCTGGCGGTTCGGGTGGCTCTGGCGGTGTGGCCTTTGATCGCGGAGGCGGCGGTGGAAATGGTGGAACGGGTGGCACAGGCGGCGCTTCGGGTGCTGGTGGCGGCGGTGGCGGTGGCGCGGCAATTGGCTTGTCACGTGATGGCTCAAGCACCCCGAGTGGTTCGCCGAGCTATAGCGGCGGCGTTGGCGGATCTGGTGGCTCAGCTGGCTCAGGTGGTAACCCCGGTGCAACCGGGCTGGTTACCAACACGACAGTCGCCTAGATCTACTGGCCTTAAGTCTGGTGGCCCAGTTCTGCGGGCTCCAAAAATGCTATTGGGTTGCAGGGGGAGCACATTGCGCTCACTCTGCAACCCAATGCCCTTTTTTGAGATTGATCAGTACTGCGGGCCCGACCACGACACCTGGCTTGCCCCGTACTGCTGGCTTGCCCGTACTGCAGACTCGACCCGCCCTATGAGCTTGATCAGTACTTGAGTGTTGGCTCCGTACCTGCTGGCAGGTTGATGGTCTTTGAGGCCAAGAACTCGCCGAGGCCTTCTGGGCCAAGCTCGCGTCCCACACCTGATTGCTTGAAGCCGCCGAACGGAGCGCCCCAGGCCATGCCGAACCCGTTCACGGTGTAGTTGCCAGTACGCACGCCTCGAGCTACGTCAATCCCGTTGTCGACATCGCTAGTCCACACTGTTCCGGATAGGCCGTATGCGCTGTCGTTCGCAATTCGGACGGCATCGGCTTCGTCCTCGTAGGGGATTGCGACAACGACTGGCCCAAAGATTTCTTCCTGGGCGATCTTCATGCTGTTGTCAACATCTGCAAAGAGCGTGGCTTCGACGAACCAACCCTTGTCTAGGCCTGCTGGTCGGCCGCCACCTGTAGTGACTCTCGCGCCTTCGGCAATGCCGGCTGCGATGTAGCCCTCGACTCGGTCTCGCTGCCGCTCAGCAATGAGTGGTCCAAGCGTGACATCAAAGTTGCCGGACGGGTCTCCTGGAACGAGCGCAGCCATGGCTTCGGTTACTGCCTCAACAACTTCGCTATAGCGATTCTTCGAGGCAAGGATTCGGGTCTGGCCTACGCAGGCCTGCCCGTTGTTCATCGTGGCCGAAGAGATCAGTTCCGGAATGATTGAGTCAAGGTCAACGTCATCCAAAATAATTGCGGCCGACTTGCCACCCAACTCCAGAGTGCAGGGCCGCAGTCGCTCACCGCAGAGGGCGCCAATCTTGCGACCCGCGACTGTGGATCCCGTGAAGGAAATCTTGTCAACATCGGGATGCGTGACGAGGTGTTCTCCAACCTCACGCCCAGCGGGAACGATGTTGAGCACGCCCGCGGGCAGGCCTGCCTCATGTGCGAGCTCGGCAAGCACGAACGAGGAGAGCGGAGTCTCGGGTGCGGGCTTGAGCACCATGGTCGATCCCGAGGCCAAGGTTGGGCCGAGCTTTAACATGGTGATGAAGAGGGGAACGTTCCACGGGATGATCCCGCCGACCACTCCGATTGGTTCTTTGCGAACAAGGGCAGGACCGAGCATGTCCTGGCGAACCTCTTCGAACTCGTACTCGCGGGTCAGGTTGGTGAAGTAGTCGAGCACCATGTTTGCTGCACCGACTTGGCCGAAATGAGCAAACAGAAGTGGGCAACCCACCTCGGCAGTAATCAAGTTGGCTAGGTCATCGGCCTTCTCGCCAAGAAGGGCAAGTAGGCGGCCCATGATGTCGGCCCGCTCGGCCGCTGGCATTCCCGCCCAGTCGCCTGTGTCCAGGGCAGCCCTTGCGGCAACAACCGCTCGATCGATGTCGCCAACAGACCCTTCGGGAGTTGACCCAATCAGCTCTTCCGTGGCCGGATTAATGACTTGGAAACGGTCACTCCCCGCTGGGTTGACCCATTCGCCGCCGATGTAGAGCTGTTCGTAGTGATTCACAAGGATTTCCTTCTGCTGGGATTGATGAGGGGTAAAGAACTGGCTTGAACGAACTAGAGGGCTTGAACGTACTAGAGGACTTGAAGGTACTAGAGAGCGTGAGGCTACGGATTGCAACTCCTAGGTCCCTTGTGTTTGGCACTCAAAAGGCAATTGAAAATAATTATTACTAAACTAAACTGAAGTCACTGAGGATCCCCGGTAAGGTCTCTGGTTAGCAAAGCAAGCTCTCCCCCCTTAGCTTCCGCCCCGCTCCACGATGGGCTCAAGATTGGATTGCCATGAGCATGTATTCCGATCCTTCTTTCACTTCAGCCTCGACTAGTGCTGTGCTCGACAACGCAGGCTCGCTGCCCGCTGCACACGACGAGCGCACTGCACATGAAGAGCGCACTGCACACGACGAGCAAACCGGGAGCATTCATCCAGATTTGGCAGCGCTCATGGTCAGCGGAGTTGCCTCTGGCCTGACTGCCACGAGCATTCCCGCCGAGACAGCTGATGAGATATTTGAGCAGTTGATTCTTCCCGAATCCGACATCATGTACCGAGTTGCGCTGTCCTTGACACACAACCGGGCCGATGCCGAGGACTTGGTGCAAGAGAGTCTGCTGCGCGCCTACAAGGCAATTCGCACCTTTGATGGGCGGTACCCGCGGGCATGGGTGCTCACCATTGTTCGAAACACCGAGCGCAACCGCCACCGCCGCCGCCGGCCTCAACTGCTGACCGACCCAGAGATCCCGGACGATCTGGTACCGGCATCCTCCGCTGACGCTGTTGAGTTGCGCGCCGAGTATCACGAACTCGGAGGCGCTATCGCTCAGGCAGTGGTCACCCTGCCTTTCAACTTTCGACAAGTTGTCCAGCTAGTAGATATCGATGGCCTGACGTATCAAGAGGCTGCCGAACTCATTGAGGTTCCGCTCGGAACGGTCATGAGTCGACTCCATCGGGCACGCCGCCGATTGCGTGAACTGTTGATTCCTCAGGGCTTTGGTCCCGAGGAATCATCCAGAGAATCTCGAGCAGTGCCCGGGCAGGCTTCACCCCCTCGCCCTGACCAGGCACTGTTCGATAAGTCCTTGAGCGCTATCCACACGCCCAGCTTGGTGGCAGGTCAGCCCTACCTAGCTGGAAGCGCACTGACTGAGGAACTAAGAAAAGCCAGCGCAGACGCCAGGTAGTTGCGAAGCGTCACTGGCTTGCACCTGACGGGTCGACTACTTGTAGCCCACCATGATGTGCTCGACCCAAGCAGCGGGCGCGGCATTCATCAGCGTTCCCAAGTCCCAGTAATCCCACCAGCGCGTAATCAGGTTTTCTTCGTTGAACACAATCACCGAGACAAAAGGTAACTCCACCGTCTCGCCTGTGGACCAAGTCCAGCGCTCGGTGTGCTCGGTCATAGTTGTGTCCCGTTGAGCAACGATGTTCCACCCTGGAACGTGTTCGTAATTTGCCAACGGTTCAATTCCTAGACGCAGACGGGCAGCAACTTCGGCCGGGCCAAAGGCACCTTCCTCGGGAGCTGGAATGTCGCGATAATTGCCATCAGCGCTAAACCAAGCTCCCACTGCATCAAAGTCTCGACGGAACAGATCGGACCAAAACTTTTCGGTGAGTTCCACAAGCTCCTCAAGTCGAGCGGGTGTTCCTGCGTTCTCAGTAGACATGGTTCTCCAGACAAGGTGCTGCGTGGTGGACGGAATCAATCGGCGCCCCGAAGAGTATCGCCGACGCTCTAGGTGACTCGATCGCGTGCACGTATTCTCGGCAGGCCATTCTCCGGCCGGAACGGGAATCTGCCTTCCCGCGGTACCTTCGGGTTATGACTTCACACGTTCACCCTGAAACAAGTGGTAGCGAATCAGCTCTGAACTCGCCGGTGGAGATTTTTAGCGCAGAGTGGATTCTGACTGTGGACCAAAACGACACAGTGCTCACCGAGTCGGCAATCGCAGTGCAAGCGGGAGTAATTATTGCTGTTGGGCCCTTGGTTGATTTGTTGCGTGCTCATCCGGGTGCCGCCCACCAACACTTTGCCCAGTCCGTGCTCATGCCAGGGATGGTGAACGCTCACACGCACCTCGGCATGACGATGTTTCGTGGACTTGCGGACGACCGCAACTTGCAGCAGTTCCTTGATCTAGTCATGCCAGCAGAGGCGGCGGTTCTGCGTGAGCAATCCGTTTCGGTAGCAACTGCGGCTGCGGCGTTAGAGAGCGTGCACGCAGGTGTCACTACGGCCTTAGACATGTACTACTTCCCTGATGTTGTTGTTGCGGCTTGTGACCGTGTCGGCATGCGAGTCATGACGGGAACCACCTTTTTGGGTTCTGTTGGACCAGAGGGGAGGGGCGGGTCAGCTCAGATGGAGTGGACCGAGCAATGGTTGGCCTCCAACCCTGCACGACCCGGATGGCGGCCAGTGGTAGCGCCTCACTCCACCTATCTGGTCAGCCCCGACGACCTGCAACTCATTGCAGAGCTTGCTCAGCGCCATGACGCAACCATTCACATTCATGCAGCCGAGAGCCAAGGTGAACTGGACTCGGTTCTGGCCCAGCATGGCCGGCGTCCAGTCGAGCTGCTGGATCATCTTGGCCTGCTCGGTCATCGAACGGTCCTAGCTCATGCAGTGCATCTCAGCGATGATGAACTCGCCCGAGTTGCTGCAACGCAAACATCAGTCGCGCATTGCCCAGGCTCAAATCTAAAATTGGCATCTGGATTCGCACGCGTGCCAGAGATGCTTGCAGCTGGAGTGACTGTTGGTTTGGGAACCGACGGGCCCGCTAGCTCGAACGACCTGGACTTGTTTGCCGTAATGCGTCTGACTGGGCTGATTCACAAGGGAGTAACTGGCGACGCCACGGTGCTTCCAGCCGCGCAGGTAGTTCGTGCAGCCACGCTCGGAGGCGCAACAGCACTTGGGCTGAGCGAGTCAATCGGATCTCTCGAGGTGGGCAAGCAGGCTGACTTCATGTGCGTTGACCTCAGCCGGGTGCACACTCAACCTGTCTATGACCCAAACTCTGCGCTTGTTTACGCGGCTGGTCGAGATGATGTGCGCCATGTTTGGGTTGCCGGCCAAGAAGTCCTACGTGATGGCGTTGCAACTCGAGTCGATGAGGCCGAGGTGACCGCCGGGCTCACTGAGTTGCGTGTCGAGGTGCTCGCAGCGGCTGCCGGTACCTGACTGCCGGTAGCTGACAAGCTCGGGCCGACAACCCAGTGCTAAGCGCGTCGAGCATGGTGCATTAGCCCACTATGTTGACCGCATGGAATTTAGATTTCTTGGCAACTCAGGACTCAAAGTCAGCGCAATCTCATATGGCAACTGGGTCACTCACGGTTCACAAGTAGATGATCCTGCGGCAGTTGCATGCGTGCAAGCTGCGCTCGATCTTGGGATCACGACCTTTGATACCGCCGATGTCTACGCAGGGACTCGAGCTGAGGCGATTCTGGGCCGAGCCTTGGCCGGCACCCGTCGCGAATCCATCGAGATTTTTACCAAGGTGTATTTCCCAACTGGCACTGGTCCGAATGACAGGGGCCTCTCCCGCAAGCACATCACCGAGTCGATCCATGCTTCTCTTCGTCGCCTTGGAACTGACTATGTAGACCTGTATCAAGCTCACCGGTTTGATCACGAGACTCCAATAGAAGAGACCATGGAGACTTTTGCCGACCTTGTTCACGCCGGCAAGGTGCTGTACATCGGAGTCTCCGAATGGAGCGCCGAGCAGATCCGCATGGGCGTGGAATTGGCGCGTGAGTTGCGCATCCAACTCGTATCGAATCAGCCGCAGTACTCGATGCTCTGGCGGGTCATCGAAGGCCAAGTCGTGCCTGCTTGCGAGCAGCTTGGCGTCTCGCAGATCGTTTGGTCTCCGCTAGCGCAGGGAGTGCTGACCGGGAAGTACTTGCCGGGTGCTCCCGTTCCGGAGGGCTCGCGCGCAACAGACGAGAAGGGCGGAGCCAACTTCGTAGCGCGATTCCTTGAGGATGATGTGCTGACTCAGGTGCAGCTACTCAAACCACTCGCAGCCGAAGCCGGCAGCTCCATGGCACAACTTGCGTTGGCCTGGATTCTGCGAAACCAGAACGTCGCATCTGCAATCGTGGGTGCAACGCGCCCGGAGCAACTTGAAGACAGCGTCGGTGCCCTAGCAGTGACCCTCGAGGATGATCTTGTCGAGAAGGTAGATGCCATCTTGCAGTCAGTGATGATCGATGATCCTGAGTTGACCGAGAAGATGACACCTCAAACACGGGTCTAATCCACTTGGGCAGCGCCCAGAACGGGAACCGCCCTAAGTGTCGCTGATTTCACTAAAAGTGAGATATGGCGAATTTTTCTCACTAGGTAAAATTCACTACTTGACGATCCCTCAGGAATGACAAAGGATATCCCTACGCAATCTGTTCGCTGCAGCGTTCAGATGTATCTGGGGGGTATCACCGATGAGGCGAAATTGGCGTGTTGCGGTAGCAGTAGTTGGAGCACTTGGATTGGCCGCTGTGCTGCTTCCATCGACTGTTGGCGCTCAGAAGGTTTTTAACCCGGGGGCGTTTAGCTTGGCCTCCACGGGCGGCAACATTTTGATCGGGGCGTACAACCTCGACCTGACCCCGCAGCCCTTGCCGCAGTGCTCCGACCTAATTGATAACGACTACCAAGTTTCACTGAGCGGGGTCCCGTTCCCATCCGATGGCATTGATGCACTTGACCCGCAGTGCGTGGCTGGAACAGTTGCCGGCCAAACAAAAGACCTTGACGACAATGAAGCCGCTCCTGGATTCCAGCCAAAGATCAACGTCTCTATTACTGGAACCATTGCTGCAAATGGAACCGTCAACGTGCCAACTACTGGCGTGATCTTCCCACCCTCGTGGATCACCCCCGAGAACCCAACGAGTCAGACCAGAGCTCTGGTCAAGGTTGAAATTCTTCCCACTGCTGCAGCAACAGGAAGCATCGACCCTCTCACTGGCGTGATGACCCTCAACGTCAAGTTGCGTGCAAAGGTCAGCGGAAACTTGTGGGGCAACATCTTGCAGTCCACTTGCGCGATTGGAACTACTGCAGCCCCAATCTCGGTGGCCTTCACTTCGGAGCGGATGGAGGCTGTTGGAAACAACGCTGCCTTGACTGGATCGAAGTACAACCCGCTCACGGGTAACGCAATTCTCATTAATAACAACTTTGCAGTGCCAGGGGCGAGCGGTTGCTTGGTGCAGGCTTTCCCGTATACCGATGTGAGTGGGCTGCTCAATCAGACGTTGGTGCTGCCATCTCCTGCAGGTTCAAACGCTGCAGTGCTTGCCGGCAAGACAGCTCCTGTATTGACCAAGGGCGTTGAGGCGAAGATCACCTCGAGCGGTACCGGTGGACGTCTGCCATTTACGGTCGACTTCTCTGCTGGCACCTCGGTTGTTGCCAAGGGGCCAGCAACTTATGCCTGGAACTTTGGCAATGGTCAGACTGCAACAACGGCAGATGCGAGCGCTCTGTATACGACAGTTGGTTCATACCCGGTCTCGCTGACTGTCACCGACGGTGATGGTGACGTATCGACCGCGACCACAACGGTGTTCGTATCACCAGCTGCAACGACGACCACGACAACATCGACGACCACCACCACGATTGCGCCGACTACGACGACCACGGTTGCTCCGACTACGACGACCACGGTTGCTCCGACTACTACAACCACGGTTGCTCCGACTACGACGACGACCACGGTTGCTCCAACGACGACCACCACGGTTGCTCCAACGACGACCACCACGATTGCGCCGACCACGACAACGACGGTTGCACCAACTACGACGACCACCACGATTGCGCCGACCACGACGACAACCACGATTGCGCCGACCACGACAACGACGGTTGCTCCGACAACCACGACGACCACGGTTGCTCCGACAACTACGACTACCACTACGACCACGACGCTGCCGCCAATCCCGGCTCCGACGGTTTCCTCTGTGTCCCCGGCCTCTGGGCCAGTGGCTGGTGGAACCACCGTGATCATTAGCGGAACCAATCTGAATGGCGCTACGGCGGTGAACTTCGGTTCTAACCCAGCAGCCTCATTCACGGTGTTGTCCTCGACACAGATTTCGGCAGTCTCTCCAGCCGGAGCACCGATGTGTGTAGAGATCACAGTCACTACACCTGGTGGGGTTTCGGCGACGAACGCTGGCGATCAGTTTGATTACATCTCGTTGCCAGTCATCACCTCGATCTCCCCGACCAAGGGTCTGATTTCTGGTGGTACCCAGGTCACGATCACCGGTACGAGCCTGACTGCTGCTACTTCGGTCAAGTTCGGTGCGGCTGCTGCAACCTCGTTCGAGGTCGTGTCTTCCACAGAGATAACAGCAATCTCACCGGCAGCTTCGGCCGGCAAGGTCGACCTAACGGTGACTACTGCAGGTGGCATCTCTGCACTCTCAGCTGGTGACGAGTTCACCTATGAGTTGCCGCCAACTACAACGACCACTACCTCGACAACGACAACGACAATTGCGCCGACTACGACGACAACCACAATTGCGCCGACCACGACGACAACCACGATTGCGCCGACCACGACGACAACCACGATTGCGCCGACCACGACGACAACCACGATTGCGCCGACCACGACGACAACCACGATTGCGCCGACCACGACGACAACCACGATTGCGCCGACTACGACGACAACCACGGTGGCTCCGACAACGACGACAACCACGGTTGCTCCGACTACGACGACCACCACTGTCGCGCCGACCACGACGACCACCACAACGACCACCACGGTGCCGCCAATCCCGTCTCCGACGGTTTCCTCTGTGTCCCCGGCTTCTGGGCCAGTGGCTGGTGGAACCACCGTGATCATTAACGGAACCAATCTGAATGGCGCTACGGCGGTGAACTTCGGTTCTGCTCCTGCAGCCTCGTTCACGGTGGTGTCTTCGACACAGATTTCGGCAGTCTCTCCAGCGGGAGCACCGATGTGTGTAGAGATCACAGTGACCACACCTGGTGGAGTCTCTGCTACCAACACTGGGGATCAGTTTGATTACATCTCGTTGCCAGTCATCACCTCGATCTCCCCGACGAAGGGTCTGATTTCTGGTGGCACTCAAGTCACGATCACCGGCACGAGCCTGACGGATGCAACCTCGGTCAAGTTCGGTGCGGCTGCTGCAACCTCGTTCGAGGTGGTGTCTTCCACAGAGATGACAGCAATCTCTCCGTCGTCTCCTCTAACCGGGTACGGCAAGGTCGACCTAACGGTGACTACTGCTGGTGGCATCTCGGCAATCACTGCAGGCGACGAGTTCACCTACGAGTTGCCGCCAACCACCACCACCACTACAACATCGACTACGACGACCACGGTTGCTCCGACCACGACGACAACCACGATTGCGCCGACCACGACGACAACCACGATTGCGCCGACTACGACGACAACCACGATTGCGCCGACCACGACGACAACCACGATTGCGCCGACCACGACGACAACCACGATTGCGCCGACCACGACGACAACCACGATTGCGCCGACTACGACGACGACCACCACCACGCTTCCGGCTACAGCGGACTCCGTCTCGGTGGCCTTCAGTGGAGCAATCAACTACACCGACTCTGGCAGCGGAGCGGGCGACCTAGATGTTGTTCGCGACTCTTCCGGTATCAAGTCGGTCACTGGCTTGCTTGACATTCCTGGAACAGCGGGTGGGACGGCGCGAGTAGCTGTGTCGATCAATCGTGCATGGATTCTTCCGCTCTGGTTTGGTCAGATTTCGGTGATTGACGCTGGTGCCGGTGTTGCACAAACCACGCCAGTATTTGGAACTATCAGTCGTGGAGCCACTGCAACCTCGGCAACCGCTACCGCTAACTGGTTCAAGCTAGGGGCCTTCCCTAATCTGCTCCGGCCCTACTCGCTCACTTGGACGATTATTGACGCCGACTAAAGCCATGAACTCAGCTCCGCCGGTCGGCTTGGCCGGGGGATAGCTCAAACAATTCGGTACTCGGGGTCTGCACTTGTGCGGGCCCCGAGTCGCGTACTGTGCCTGTTGGTGCATGTCGGGTTAGGGACATGAACTCGGTCAATCAAGAACCGTTATAGCAACCCTAGGAATCGCAGATGTCTGGACCATTAGCCGGTGTACGAGTGATCGAACTCGCAGGGCTCGGCCCCGCTCCTTTTTGCGCAATGTTGCTAGCCGACTTGGGTGCTGATGTACTGCGCATTGATCGCCCCAAGCCTGGTACGCCATCACCTGAGCCAGGCTCGAAGGGAAGCGCCAACGCTTGGGATGTCCTCAACCGCAACCGATCGGGTGTGGCTGTTGACCTGCGGTCGCCACTTGGCGTCGAGTTTGTTCTGGAGTTGGCAGGCCAAGCCGATGTCCTGATCGAAGGGTTTCGCCCGGGTGTGGCAGAACGCCTTGGCCTTGGGCCTGATGCCCTGAGCCAAGTGAACCCCAAGCTGGTCTACGGCCGCATGACTGGTTGGGGTCAAGAGGGGCCGCTGTCGGCACGGGCTGGGCATGACCTGACCTACCTAGCTATCTCGGGTGCGCTTGCGCACATTGGTCGAAAAGATCAGCCCCCAACTCCACCACTCAATCTGGTTGCAGATTTTGGTGGCGGCGGAATGCTGCTGGCATTTGGAATCATGGCGGCGTTGGTTGAACGGGCCACTTCCGGCCTTGGGCAGGTGGTGGACGCCGCAATGGTTGACGGTGCTGCGCTGCTCATGGCACCGCTCTTTGGTGCCTGGGACTGGGGGTTCTGGTCCGCTGATCGCGGAACCAATCTGTTGGATTCCGGTGCGCCTTTTTACGATGTCTATGAATGCGCCGATGGTGCTTGGCTAGCTGTGGGTGCCTTGGAGCCGCAGTTCTATGCCGAGCTACTGATTGGCCTTGGCTTGGCTGAGCGTTCGGAGTTGCCTGATCAAAACGATCAGGATGGTTGGCCGGTATTGAGAGAAGAGTTCACGCGAGTGATCCGCACTAAAACTCGCGATGAATGGGTAGAGGTTTTTGGTGATCAGGATGCCTGTGTCGCTCCGGTTTTGAACATGGGTGAGGCGCCATTGCATCCGCATGCGATTGCACGTGCGGCGTTCCCGGTAGTTGATGGCGTTGCCCAACCTGGGCCAGCCCCGCGGTTTGGCCGCACTCCTGCGAGCGTTCCGCAGCCATCATTCGAGGGCGTTGACCCAGCGTTGTTGCTGCAGGGTTGGGGCGTATCGGCAGAGCAGGTTGAACGAATGCAGGCCGAAGGCACCATCACCTGACGCCATCAACTGATCTAGTCAGGTTCTGTCATCAGGCCGCGTCATCAGGCCGTGTACTTAGGTGGTGTAGTCGGCGTTGATGCGCACATACCCATCTGATAGGTCGCAGCCGTAGACCGTCCAGGCTGCACCCTTGGCAGAGCTTTCAACGCCTAGATCAACCGAGATCAGCACCTCATCGCCCGCTAGATACTGCTCAAGTTCAGTCAGTTCCGTCTGGCCGATCTGTCGGGGGTACACCTCGGATTCTCCAAAGCGAATGACTACCTGTGCTTGGTCAATATCGACATCCTCGGAGCACTTCCCAATTGCCATGGCAACGCGGCCCCAGTTGGGGTCAGCGCCGTGTACTGCAGTCTTGACGAGTGGTGAATTCAGAATCGACTTTGCAACTCGCTTGGCTTGGGCTGCGTCTCGAGCCTGTTGCACCTCCACCACCAACAACGTGGTGGCACCCTCTCCATCTCGAGCTAGTTGCCGCGTGAGGTCGGTGCAAACCTGATTGATTGCTGCTGCGAACTCGTGCTCGTCTGGCGTTCCGGCAAGGCCGTTCGCCAGCAGCGCTGCCGTATCCGAGGTGGACGTATCAGTATCAACACTCAGGCTATTCAAGCTCCGATCCACAGCCTGTCGAAAGACTCGGTCCAAGGTTTCAACAGGAAGCTCTGCATCAGTCAGGACAAAGCTCAACATGGTTGCCATATCTGGCTCGATCATTCCCACACCCTTGGCCATGCCAACCACGGTTGCCGTGCCAGCGGTGCCGTCCGCTCGAACAGTGGGCAAGGTTGCAGACGCCGTTTTTGGATGAGTATCGGTGGTCATCATGGCGCTCGCAATGACTACTGCATCTGTTGTGTCAAAGGCGCTCGAGGCTGCCGACCCAGATGCCGTATCGACCGGCACCTGTTCTGCGGCAGTTGCGAGCTTGCTCAGGTGAGCAGAAATTCGCTCCATCGGGTACTGCCTGCCGATCACCCCGGTAGAGGTGACCAGCACCTCTGACTCATCGCAGCCTGCAGCAACTGCAACTCCTCGGCCCAGTTCCTCTGCGTTTGCTAGCCCCTCGGCACCCGTGGCCACATTCGCATTCTTTGACACGACGACGACTGCCTGCAGGTGGTTCCCGGCTGCGTTGCGCCGAGAGACCAACACGCTTGGGCCAGCAAATAGTGAACGAGTAAACATCGCAACCGACTGGCAGGGAACCTCGGATGCGATCACCACAAAATCGGGGGTCGCATCCTTGATTCCAATGTTGGCCACGTGTGCTCGAAAGCCACGGGGCAGATTCAGGGGATCGTTCGGTGTCCTCATGGGCCTCCATTCTTTCATTCAGCGGCCGCGCACGCGACCGTGCAGCAGAGATTTTGGATTCTCCCGACACGATGTGCCAGCGCCGAAGTAAATTCAAACCCCATGACAAGATTCGATTCCGCTCTTGATGTTGCCGCTGCGATTCGTTCCAAGCAGATCAGTCCGGTTGAAGTGCTCGAGCATTACCTAGCGCAAGCAGACACCTTTGATCCCACCCTGAACGCGTTTGCGCTCAGAGACGATGAGACTGCGCTTGCCGATGCCCGAGCTGCAGCAGATCTTGTTGCCAGAGCAGAGACACAGGATTTGCCCCCGTTCATTGGTGTTCCGATTCCCATCAAGGACCTCAACGACGTTCAGGGCTGGCCGACCAGTCACGGGTCGCTCGGCGTTCCCAACACACCCGCCGAGTCTGATTGTCCGCAGGTGCAGCGGTTGCGAGAAGCTGGATTTGTCCTGATGGGCAAGACCACCACTCCCGAGTTTGGAACCATCCCCATGACTGAGTCTCAGCGGTTCGGCGCAACTCGCAATCCGTGGAATCCAACCCATACCCCGGGCGGCTCTTCGGGAGGTGCAGGAGCGGTTGTCGCTGCTGGGATGGCACCGATTGCTCATGCCTCCGATGGGGGTGGGTCAATACGAATCCCGGCCTCTTGCAATGGCTTGGTCGGGCTCAAGCCCAGCCGAAATCGCGTCACGGGATCTGCCGAAAAGATGACGGCGGCATCAACTTCTGGAGTAGTCACCCGCAATGTCGCCGATACTGCTGCTGCACTTGATGTCCTGGCAGAACGTGATGCCGGTGCTTGGAACCTTGCACCTGCACCGGAGCGTCCATTCGCTCAAGAGGTGGGAGCGGATCCCGGCAAGTTGCGCATCCGGGTAGCGGTATCCAACCCCTTAGGGGTACCCGTGGACCCCGCCTGTGCCGAGGCAGTGAGTCACGCTGCTGACTTGCTAGCTGACCTTGGCCACGAAGTCACAGAGTCCAGCCCGCAGTGGCCGCAGGCCTCGATGTTTGCAGAAGGGTTCCTGACGGTGTGGTCGACGATCACTGCCGGAATCCCCGGACTGGATCCAGAGCGGATCGAGCCGCACAACCTGGCCAATCTGACCAAAGCACTGAGTACCTCATCGATTGCCTTTACAGAGGCAACCCTGATGTTGCAGCAGGCCTCTCGCGTCATGACTGCTCAGTTCGGCCGCGATTTTGATGTGCTGGTCACACCAACGATGGCAGTGGAACCACCACTCGTTGGGTCGATCTGGGAGGGGACCGAGGAAGATCCAAGCATGGCGCTGTTCAACGCAATGCCGATGGCTGCGTACACGGCCATCTTCAACGTGACCGGTCAGCCAGCGTTGTCGTTGCCCTTGCATACCTCGGATTCTGGGCTACCCGTAGGCGTGCAGTTCGTGGCTTCGCCCTGGCAGGAGGCCACGCTTATTCGACTGGCTTCACAGATCGAACTCGCTCAGCCTTGGTCTGGTCGTTGGCCCTCGATGGTGCTCTAACTGCCGGTCGGCTGAATCATCCGCACCAGCCGGCGCTTGCAGAGCCGGCGCTTGCCTAGCCAGTTATTAGCCGGCTGCTTGCCCAGCCTGCCCGCCTGAAGGACCGCTCTGCTGTGCCTGCTGAGCGTCTTGCTGAGACTTGATGAGAGCCCCAACGGTAATGAACTGCGCTGCAGTCGCACCGTTTTGCTCAGGCCAAGTTGCGCCCGCAATCTGGCGGTCCTTCCACAACAACTTCTGGTCGAGTTTTCCGCTTGAGCGGAACGAGACCACCGACAACTCAGGTGCTTCCTCGGTGTTGCCAGTTGTATCGCCGGTCACTTCGGTCACATAGATAACGCCCTCGTGGATCAGGTTTGAAGCAGTTTGACTAAAGCTCGCTCGCTTGACGGGTTCCTCGTCATGCGGGCCAATCACGACAATCGAGTCGGCGGGACTGTCTGCCTCTTTCACCGTCAGCAGCGCCGTGCCATCGGCATCAAGCGAGTCAAGGCGCAAGCCAGCAAGGTTCTGGATTGGGGCATCGCTTCGATCTCCGGTCATATCGATTCTGACAAACGAAGAGGACGTGCCCGTGCTCAGTTGCAGATACGCAAGGTTGTTGCGAACCCACGCCCGATCAACCACCACCGCAGCACCACCTTCGACTAACGGCTGTGCATCGCTCGGTGCTGGAATGCTGAGCACCTTGGTGAACTCCTCGCCACTGGCCATGCGCCAAAATTCCAACTGGGCGCCTGTTCTGCCAGTTGCATCTACCTCTCGCAAGACAAGCAATTTGTCGTGCACTATGCCTGCTCCGACTTGGCCGGTCAGCAATGTCTCGGGCTCGGAATCTCCTGGTGACCAAGAGCGAACAGTGCTCTTTGCAAGATCTTCCTGAAAGCTCAGGTACGTCACCTCGCTGCCGTTGTTCACGGGGGCTAGGTAGAACCCCTCGTCAATCGGTTGCACGGAGGCGTCTGCGTCCATGTACCACAGGGCGCTTCCTTCGCCCTTGTTGGTCATGAACACAAACCCCTTTGCGTTGTTCGCAGCGGGGCTGATTTCTAGGGCTTTGAACTTCTCTGTGCGACCAACCTCGGAGCCGTTGGTTGCGTCGAGCAGCACGCCCTGAACCTCTTCGCCAACCTGCACGGATGCCATGACGAGCGCACCGTTACTGAGCGCAACTGCATCACGAACTGTTCCGATTCCGGTGACGGGAGTATCGCTCTTGTGACGCAGATCGCGAATGGTGAGCGAGGTGTCGCTGGGTGCCGTGGCGCCCGTACTCGAGGCATCGCGGGTGGTTGGGTCTGCGCCCCAAGAGATCACCCAACGTTCGTCGGTGCTGATTGCGCAGGAGCCAAACCCAAGATCCTCGGCCTTGGTCGGCGAGGTGACGAGTACGCATCCATCAGCGGTGCGGACATACACGCCTCGGCGAATCACGGTGGCTTGCAGCTGTGCTGATTCGACGAGTGAGTTTGGCTTCTCGCCGGGCTTGGCTGTTGTCAGGTTGGTGATCTGACTTCCGGGCTGCTGGCTGCTCGGGTCGAGTGTAGAGGTCCCACCAAATGCCAGCAGAGCGGTGTTGTTCCAATCCCTGCCGAGCCCGTTTACCCAGGTGGTGCCGTCTTCAAGTCGAGTTGCAATCTGGGCGGGACTTGCAGCCCCCTCTATAACCAGATTGGAGTCGTCAAGGGTGTCCCCAGGAGCTGCGGCCCACACCTGAACACCAGAACTGGTACTTCCGGTGGCCTCGGCGATGAGCAGTTTGTTCTTCGAGGAACTTGCGCATCCGGCGGTTCCGAGAGTCAACGCAATCACGGCAACCCCAACAACCAAGGTCCAAGAGGTTCGTCGCTGATCAGGGTGAGACGGCTTCATGCCCTCACCGTAATGGACCCGCAGGGAGTTCTCCCACATGGACATCGCAGTAGCGGTCCGCTGCTGAGCACAGTCTTGGCTTCGCCTTGGATCTAGCATCCTCACCCATGACTGCAATTTCATTCGACGGTGAAGCCCTAGCCACAGTGATCAAAGAGGACATGCGTGATCGTGTCGAATTGCTAGCCGATCGTGGAATCACTCCTGGCCTTGGAACGATTCTGGTTGGCGAGGATGGGCCTAGCGCCAAGTACGTCGGCATGAAGCACCATGATTGCGCCGATCTTGGTTTTGCGTCGTTTGACCTGCGGCTGCCTTCGGATTCAACGCAAACTCAGGTCGAGGATGCAATCGAGGCAATGAACGAAAACCCTGCAGTGGATGCATTCATTGTTCAGTACCCCTTCCCAGCAGGCTTGGATTACGGCGCTGCGCTCTTGCGAGTTAACCCCGCAAAAGACGCTGATGGACTGCATCCAGTCAACCTTGGCCTGTTGGTCATGGGGGAGAAGGCGCCACTTGCATGTACTCCTCGGGGCATTCTCTTCATGCTCAGCGAGTACAAGGTTCCGGTGGCGGGAAAGCATGTGGTGATCGTCGGGCGTGGGCTGACGATCGGGAGGCCGCTAGCAAACCTGTTGACCCTTAAGCGGCCCACGGCAAACGCAGCTGTCACCGTGGTACATACCGGAGTCGAGGACATCGGCGCCTACACCCGCACGGCGGACATCATCGTGGCCGCTGCAGGCTCTCCAGGTTTGATTACTGCCGATATGGTGCGACCGGGTGCTGCAGTAATCGCGGCTGGAGTCAGCTTTGTGGATGGCAAGGTTGTCAGCGACGTGGCCGATGACGTGGCCGAGGTTGCTGGCTGGATTTCCCCGAGGATCGGCGGAGTTGGACCGCTAACGCGTGCGTTCTTGCTACTCAACACTCTCGAAGCTGCCGAGTTGGCTTCAGCCAGCTAAAGCACGAGCAACCCGCTGGGCCCGGAGCAACTAGCGCGCTCGGCCCGCTTCGCTCGGGCAACCCGGATGTTTGTGGTCGATAGTCGACCAATTTCATCCGGGTTGGACCTAAACCAGCGCGCCGGGCCCGCTTTGCTCGGGGAACTCGGATGTTTCTGGTCGATAGTCGACCAATTCCATCCGGTTTGGACCTAAACCAGCGCGCCGGGCCCGGGGCGGCCCGCTCGGTTTGCTGGTCAGCGACGCGGGACGAACACTGCAGTTCGGCTAGGCCCAAGTATCCTAAATCCATGCCGCGTATTGCCGACATACTCACCCAGGCCTCTGGCCCCACGCTGAGCGTTGAGTTCTTTCCGCCCAAAACTCCCGTCGGTGATGCCAACCTGCAGCAGACCATTGAAGACCTTCGGGCTGTTCCGCTCAGCTTTGTGTCAGTCACCTACGGTGCCGGCGGCTCTACCCGTGATCGAACTCGTGACCTTGTGGTGGACATCAACGAACATGAGTCCTACCCGGCCATGGCTCACTTGACCTGCATTGGCCACACCAAGCCCGAGCTCGAAGCCCTGCTCGATGACTACGACCGCGCCGGGGTGCACAACATTTTGGCGTTAGCGGGTGATCCTCCGGCAGACGGCAGTCCGGCCGATGGCGACTTTACCTATGCGCTCGAGCTGGTGGAATTGGTCCGCGCTCGGGGGGATCATTTCTCGGTCTCGGTTGCAGCGCACCCCGAGCTACACCCTCGCTCGCAGGACACCAAGGGTGATCGTCTGCATTTGGCCCAAAAACTGTCGGTAGCCGATTTTGGGATTACGCAGTTCTTCTTTTCGGCGCCGGACTACTTCCGGATGGTCGACGAGCTGAGCGCTCTGGGCTGCGATACGCCGATTCTGCCGGGAATCATGCCCTTGACGAATCCTGAAGGCGTGCGCCGGATGGCAAAGATGTCGGGAGCAACGGTTCCCGAGGATCTGGCCGTCAGAGTCGAGGGGGCGGGCTCAGCCGATGAGGCCCAAGCAATTGCAGTCGAAGCGGCCTTGGAACTGTCCCAGGAACTGCTCAATGGCGGTGCGCCAGGGCTGCACTTATATGGGCTGAACAAGTCTGAGATTGTTCTTCGCTTGGTGGATCAGCTCAATTTGCTCTGAATTCAGCTCATTCCCTAGCCACCGCAGGCGTCCCGGCGCTGGTCCTGCCCTCTCTACAACCCTGAACGCTATTCGGCCCGCAAGCAGCGCACTAGGTAGAATGGCTACACTGAACACGTTGACATTGGTGTCCGGCGTCACTCAGACTTGTTGTGGGTGAAACGGATTCAGTTTTGGCCAGTCAGGGTGAAGTCATGTTGACGAGCTATGCCGTAGATGGTGCATTGGGGAGATCCTAAAAAGTGGCAGTTTTTCGGAAAGCGAAAACTGAAGGTTCTGGGGTTCTTCGGCGCCGTCGATCAGTAGATTTCGACAGCGCGGACATTGCTGTCCTGAACCAAGAGATTGACACGTGGGTTGGCTCAAATCGCCCGAAGCTGGGCGAGGTCATGCTCGAACTCGGCTCGATCGACCCGGGTGAGTTGATCGATGCGCTCAAGCAGCAGCAGCGCCACCCGCAGGGCGAAGGGGCAACCCGCATCGGCCAGATTCTTCTGGAACTCGGTTCGATTGACGAAACTGCTCTAGCAGCAGCGCTAGCTCAGCAGTTTGGTATTCCGCTTGCAGACCTTCGAGATGCAGTGCCCACGGCGCGTGCACTCGAGTTGGTGGGCGAGGAACTCGCCAATAAGCACACCGTGATTCCGCTTCGTGAAGAAGAGGGGCGTGTCTTTCTTGCCATCGCTGACCCGCTCGATACAGAGGCCATCGAAGCG
Organism: Actinobacteria bacterium IMCC26207; assembly: GCA_001025035.1. Classification (GTDB taxonomy): domain Bacteria; phylum Actinomycetota; class Acidimicrobiia; order Acidimicrobiales; family Microtrichaceae; genus IMCC26207. The sequence continues at coordinate 315,186 of LCZK01000008.1, read as the reverse complement.
CTGACCCATAAGTGCAAGCGCATTGGCTTGACCATGGGAACCCGCAGCGAGATTGAGCGACTCTTAGAGAACTCGTTCAATCTGCTTAGCCAAGCTCAGGTGCATATTCAAGCATTCGAGCTGAGCGACTCTGATGCTGTTCGAGTGGCCGATGAAGAGAGCTTTACGGCCGACGAGAACGCACCAATCGTGCAGGTGGTCAATCGAATCATCACTCAGGGCGTGCGCAGCCGAGCCTCAGATATCCATATTGAGCCTGGTGAGAAAAACGTCCGTGTGCGCTACCGCGTAGACGGTGCAATGTCAGAGGCTCTCAGCCTTCCGGCGCGAATGTCATCTGCCATCGTGAGTCGTATCAAGGTGATGGCAGAGTTGAACATCGTGGAGCGCCGCCGTGCTCAGGACGGGCAGTTCGCGGTCACTGTCGATGGCCGGCCGATCGATATTCGCACATCCACTGTCTCTACCGTTCACGGCGAGAAGGTTGTGCTTCGCCTGCTTGATAAGACGAAGTCGCTGATCAGCCTGAAGGATTTGGGCATGCACCCTCTCGTCGAGGCGCCCTACATGAAGATCGTTAAGGCGCCCCTTGGCATGCTGCTGTGCACCGGCCCAACAGGTTCCGGCAAGACCACCACCTTGTACGCCACCCTGACCGAGATCAATGACCCCACTCGCAACGTGGTCACCATCGAAGACCCCGTTGAGTACCAGTTCGAGGGCATCAGCCAGATGTCAGTCAGCGCTACGGGCATGACCTTTGCCGATGGACTCCGAAGCATTCTGCGCCAGGATCCCGACATCATTCTGGTTGGCGAGATCCGAGACGAAGAGACTGCTCGAATCGCAATGCAGGCCTCGCTAACTGGCCACTTTGTGCTCTCCTCGTTGCACGCTGTTGATTCAGTTGCTGCTATTCACCGCTTTACTGATATGGGAATCGAGCCGTTCTTGGTGGCCTCGGCACTCAGCGGTGTGGTCGGTCAGCGTCTGCTCCGCAGAATCTGCAGTAACTGCCGTGCGCCGTATCAGCCCACCCCGGCAGAGGTTCGGATTCTGGCCGAGCAGGTCGACGCACAGCCAAGCGCTTGGCTCAAGGGTGTTGGCTGCAACATGTGCAACAACACCGGCTACCGAGGCCGTGTTGGCGTGTACGAGTTGCTGAGTGTTACGGACTTGATTCGAGAGATGATCGTTGCAAGAGCGACACATCATGAGCTGCGGGCCATTGCCGTAGAAGAGGGCATGCGAACCATGCAAGAACAAGCCTTTGGCTTGGTGGTGGACGGTATGACCACAGTCGAGGATGTGCTCCGCAGTGTGTATGCCCCAGGGGCGAACTCAGCCGACGAGGAACAAAAAGAGCTACCCGCCGGCAAGCGTGCACTTCCGCAGGCACCGGGAGCTATCGAGCCGGGTGCAGCCGAACTTGTTGGCAACGGCAGCAATGGCAACGGCAGCAATGGCAATGGAGCCTCTTCACTGTACGAGGCAACATCTCAGGGCACTGTGTCGTCAATCCCAGGATCTGAGCCAATCAACGCGGAGGCAAACTGATGACTGCAACCCTGTCGAAGTATCGCTATCAGGCAGAAAACCTAGAGGGGCAATCTGTTAAGGGAGAGATCCAAGCAGCCTCGGTGATGGCGGCTCGAAACGAGCTCGCCGTTAAGGGCATGCGCGTCACAAAGATCTCTGAGCGCAAAGGCCTACAAATTGACATCACCAAAGAGAAGGTGCCGCTCGTCGACATCATGCACTTCTCTCGGCAGATGGCAACCTTCTTGCGAGCTGGTATTCCAGTAACCGAATCCATCGACAACTTGCGCATCGATGCCAAGAACAAGCGGTTTAAGGCCATCCTGAGCGATGTGCTTGAACGAGTGACAGCAGGGCGGTCGATTACCGAAGCGCTCAGCATGCACTCCGATGTGTTCCCCCCGTACTTCATGGCGCTGTTGGGTTCGGCCGAACTGACTGGCCGCATGGATGACGCTTTTGATCAGCTGCATAAATACATCCGTCGTGATATTGAACTCTCTCGAGCAGTGCGCAAGGCGCTGATTTACCCGATGATTCTTCTGGCAATCTCGATGGTGGTCTGCTTAATCATTGTGGTGTTCGCTATACCGCGGTTTGCTGAATTCTTCGACGGGTTCGACGCAGAGCTTCCGCTGCCAACCCGCATGCTGATGGCAGTGGCGGATTTCGTTCAATCCCCTGCGGGCTTGATTACTGGCCTGGTGCTTGTATTCGGCAGCGTTGGGCTGACTTTCTATGTGCGCACCAATAATGGCCGGCGCAATATGCATGCCCTGCAGCTCAAGACCCCGTTGATCTCGACTGTGGTTACCTACTCGGCCACTGAGCGATTTACACGAGTGCTGGCTGTGTTGCTCGATGCTGGCGTACCACTGCCAGAGGCCCTGCCAACCTCGATTGATTGCTCCAATAACTTGGTATACAAAGAGCGTCTGTCGGTAGCCATGGAAGGTGTGCTCGAGGGTCGCGGGTTTGCGGAGCCGCTTGCACAGACCAACCTGTTCCCCTCAACGGTTGTGCAGATGATCCGGGTTGGCGAGCGTTCTGGCGAGCTGTCAGAGCAACTCGAAAATGCGGCAAGTTTCTATGAAGAAGAACTGGACTACGCAGTAGACAAGATGACTGCGGTTTTTGAGCCGCTGATGATTGTCTTTATTGGTTGCGTAGTTGGGTTCGTGGCCTTGGCCATGGTGAGTGCCATGTACGGCATCTATAACCAGGTCGATGTGTAACAAGGTGGACCGACCGGGTGCTGCGCCTTGCGTTTGCGCTAGCAGCGCTCGTTTTCGACGCGGCCAATCCGGCCAATCCTTGGTAGAAGCCATCATTGCCATGCTGTTAGTGGGGAGCATCTTCTTGATTCTTGCTGGAGCATTGTTCACGGTGATCAAGGTGACTACGACCAATAAAAACCTGCAGTCAATCGACACTGGCCTGATGACCTATGGCGAGATTCTGCAGACTCAGGTGCCATACGAAAACTGCAGCGCGAGTACTCAAACCGCCTCGATCTACCAGTCGAATGCAGAAGCGTTCATCACCGGCGGTGGTGCTGAACCCACTAAGTGGAGGCTTCCGTACACCGACGGTGCCTCGATGGTGACAGAGCTCACTGGCTTGGAGTCCTGGAATACCACCACAGGGGCCTTCGAAGATCGGGGTGCTTCGTTCTACAAGTGCGTCAGTCCTGACTCCGGAGTGCAGCGTGTGAGTTACAAAATTACCTTTGGCGGAGTCTCTCGCACGGGGCAAATAGTCAAACGAAAGTCCTGCCGTGTGGATCAGCCAGCGGGGTGTCCACCAGCATGAGCACTCCAAGATCTTTGCGTAGGCGTGGTCAATCTGGACTCACCATCATTGAGTTGCTGGTTGCCCTGACGGTTGGGACCATCGTGCTGCTGCCCATGTTTGGATTGGTCACGCTAATCATCCAGCGGCAAGCACCAACGATTAAGTCGGCCAACGCATCCAAGCAGCTCAGGCTGTTTCGCACCACGATGGAAAAAGACTGGGCCGCAGCCAAGGTCATCAAGATCGGTGTGGTCCAGGCCAACGCTGCGGGTGTGGAGTGCAACCAGGGCAACATGACCTCGGTTCCCTATACCGGAAACCCAGTGACGGGGCCTCTCATTGCCATCCAAACCTCGGGTTCTAATTCCAAGCGAATCGTGTACAACACGCGCCCAAATACCACCACGGGCGGCATCGATATTCTGCGCCGAGAGTGTTTCCATAACCCCGACATCATCGGTGGGCTCGACTACTGGGGCACCGGAAGTAAAGTGACCGACCCTGGTGGCTCGCAGGTAGTCATTGTCGAGGCTGTGCAGTCGTTCACGATTCCCTCCACCTGCAATCTGCAGGCAGCTTTTCCAAAGGCACTTCCCCTGCCGCCCTATGAGATGTGCGATATGAACATCACAGTTGTTGGCCGTGATGGGCAATCATCCACAGTGCGCCTTCACCAACACGCGGGAAGGGACTCATGAAGCGTTCACTGCGGTCCAAGTTCATTCAACACATGATGATTCACCGCCGGCCAAGCGGCTCACAAGAGGGCTATGTGCTGATAACTGCTCTAGCAGGAATGCTGCTGTGCATCATCATCATCTCTTCTCTGCTGGCGGTCACCTTGTCGACCATGTCCATAGAAGAATCCGGCCGAACACGAGAGAAGCAGAACCGCGCTGCCGAGGGCGCAGTTGACGTTGCGATCAATCAGATCCGCAACTCTGCCTCGATCGCAGCTAGTGATCTGCCGCAATATAAAACCTCTGGCGATGTCGGCTATGACCCAACCAAGAAGTCGAACGAGCAGCTACCCAAGGTGTTTGGTGACGCAGGCTACGACAAGGCTAGGGACCCAGTCGTTAACCCTAGGCTTGCCAACGCTGCCTGTGACCCTGTCTATAACTTGGTTAATATAGAGGGCACCCCGGTCAGAATCTATTGCTATAACGATGGATTGTCGCAGTACGACTCGCTGGGCAATCAAATTGCTGGCGTACCGCAAGATGATGGCGGCGTGGCCCTGCGACTTGTTGGAGATGAGTACAAGGGCGATCCCAACCCGGCTTCTGACCCGCTTAGTGCAACCGGAGATAAAGCAAGGCTCTGGAAGACCCAGTTCCCTTTTGGTGGTGCCATGCAGGGGTTCAGTCAGGCAGAGGTTGACTCAACTAAGGGCCAACTTGTCTATACCGGCGCAACACCGCTCAAAGTGACCGGCGGAGTTGAGGTAAAGAACCAGATTGCTGCAGTGACCGAGGCCGGCCGCACCGGCCCCGCACTATTAGTCGACGGCTTTGCCGCGCAGGGCGGCCCAGGCATGTTCGACCCGGAGACCGGCACCAAAGGCTGCGGTATTGCAGAGCCGAGTGACTCTCTCAACGCTTTGCGAGCCGACGTGCAAGCAAACTCCATCTATTCAGCTCCAGACAATTCCCTGATTTGTGGCAACCCCGAGTTGAGCGTGATGGGTGCTGGCGGCATGCCAAGTCCGAGCGGCGACTGGAACAACGCTCGGGTGCAGTCCTCGAAGTATCAAGACTGGGATGGGTTCAACGGCAAGTTCCGCCAAGACAACAGCGGGCTGTACGACGTACTCAATACCGATTGCGAGCGCTTCAATATCGGATCAGGAATCATCTCGATTCCAGCGGGAAGCTATGACTCCAAGGCAACCAAGATTCTGAATCAGTGGTTTGGTGGGGGTTGCCCCAATCGCACCTTCTACTTTGAGGGCGGCGACTACTGGTTTGACGTAGACGACCCATCGTTGCCAGAGACTGACCCAAAGAAGCACTCCTTAGTCTTTGGCAGCTACGAAAACAACTGGGTGTTTGGGAAGCGAAACTGGGCTGGGGCACGACCCATGAACTCTGAGTTCCCAAATAAAGCCTGCGTTCGCACTGCACCGTCACCTTCAAGTCCCGACGGCAGCTCGGGTGTCAGCATCACGCTTTCTGCTCGAACCGGGCTGAATCACTCTGCTGGCAGGGTGGCTATCTGTGGGCCAATTCTTAAACAGCAGGTGGCGACTGATCCGGTACCCACGCAGACCACCGCAATCTGGCAGCGCCCGGCAACCTCGCTCGGTGCGCGTCTTTTGCCCGATACTTGGTCTTCGGTAACCACGGCACCGGCCTTTGCTGGAGTTTCCGATGCGCCTCGTTTGGCCGACCGGAACAGCCTCAAGGTGACTCAAGATGTTTCTGCTGCCTGTTGGGACAGCGGGACCTGCTTGTTTGAAAAGACCTTCCGCTTGGCAGGTATGGGAATTCGCGCCCTCGACGGTGCTGATCCTGGGCCAGGTTTATTGGGTTCTGCTTGGATCGACCTGACCGCCGATGCAGATTTTGCCAATAACCCTGCCAACAACTTGGCGTATACCAAGTTTGCGCTTGCACTAAGCGATGGCAAGACCTGCAATATGCGCTTTGGCACTGCTAACAACGCGTTGGCATCTCGCCTGACTGATAACTACGCAACCACTAGTTACAACCTGCTCGATGACCCAGTAGCCGGAACCTCTGATGGGATTGATGGTGATTGCGACACCGTCATGACAGCGGCCAATGGTGTAGGCCGAGAAGACCTCCGGAACGCAACAATCGACGTGACTGTGGGTCTCAACCCGCCGAAGTTGACCAATACCATTGCATCAACCTTTGTTCGTGGGGTTGTGAACTTTGCCCTGTTCTGGCGCAACCTCTTTACCAACCCAGATATCAGTTTTGATCAGTTCTTTGCACAACTCTGCCCACCAGCTGTCAGCTTCTTCCGCCTCTTTGGTCGTTCATACGCATGTGACGATCGCCCGGTTGGGGTTTCATACAGCGTTGACGCAGTGGCAGTTCGCCTCGGGTGGACACCAAGCTTTGATACCCCGACAAATGAGCCGAGTGGTCTGAACGCTAACTTCACCAATCCAAGCCTTGGCGCCAAAGAAGCAGTTCCTCAGTACGCAACGCTCACCAGTTCTGCAATTTCTACCGGCACTAGTGTCGGGAAACTGCAATATCGGCTGAAGGATCCGAACCTGCTTGATGGGTTTTTGCCGGTGCGAAGCTTGACTCTCACTGCAAAAATAAAGAAGCCGGCCACAGCCAATGCAAACGACAAGGTTGACTTCACTCTGCTGACCCATTCGGGCTTGCAGTGCACCGTCAGTGTTCCGTTCTCTTCGTTTGCAGACGACGTGGAAACCTCATTTACGCTCAATCCGACTAGTGGAACTACCTGCCGTATAGGTGCATCTGGCGCATTTGTAAACGCAATGGAGATCGGCGAACTCGTTAGTCACCAAGATTCACCGTGTAACCCTTGCCTTGCTGCCAGCAACAATGTGTTCACATCGCTGCAAGCCCTGGTCTTGATGCAAAACACGGGAACCACGCGTACCTTCGGGATGGACTACGCCACGCTCCAGGCCACCGCCGGAGATACAGACTCACTTGGCAACACGGTCGGTTATCCGCGTCCCAAAGACCCGTTTACGGTCACTTGGAATCCACTGACTGAGAACAAGACCTATTCAAACCCCACAGCTGGAATACCTTCGCCACGCAACGGTGATGCCTCGTTTACCGTATTCGGGTCGGTGTCGGTGCCCAACCAAGATGTTCGCGTGATCTGGAACTGGAACAACGCAGTTGATCCGCCCGATGACCCGGGTAAGCCGATTGCTGCCGGGCCAACCGGGTTTGCAATCTTCAATGGTGGCTCAGTGACCTCTGACAAGTGCAGTCCGACGGTGGCCGAATTCTGCCGGCCCGGGCTAGTTGCTTCTGCATTGGGAAGTTGGACTACCGGGACCTGGCCCACCAACCCAACGGTGACTCAGCAACCAGACGCGCTGGCATCCTCGGGAGCCACTCGATTCCCCTTCAGGTCGGCTCGAATCGTGGCCTGCGTCCTAGATGAGAAGGGCAATACTGACCCTACGGACGACGAGCTCTTGCCACGCTTGGATGCCAAGGTGCTGATTGCCGATAAGCAAGGCAACGCCGTGACCACCGGTTCAAAGGTGTCAGTGATCGACTGGAAGATTCTGAAGAGCGGAACTTGGAAGTACGGAGCCGACGCAGCTAACGATCCCTGCAACATTTACGCGTGATTCGCAGGCACCTGGACCGCAGGGGTAATTCTACCCAATACCGGATTTCTGATTGAAACTGGTTCAGACATAGATGTAGTCTCTCGACGGGGGTTCTTCTAGATGCAGCGTTGACGGTGGGGTACACAGTCAAGATCTAGATCCTCTTCATTACTTGCAACACTCTCTCGTCAAACGGCGAGTCTCACTAATCCTTTGGAGGGAAATTTATGAACGCAATTGAAACAAGGCGTATGCGCAGCAAGGGCCAAAGCGGCTTCACACTTATCGAACTTTTGGTAGTAATCGCCATCCTTGGCGTACTGGCCGGAGTCGTCGTGTTCGCAGTAGGCGGCGTTACAGCCGGTGCCAAGAAGAATGCATGCAAGACCGAAGCCAAAACTATTGGGACCGCACTTGAAGCCTTCAAGGCTGATTCGTCTAGCAATTCATATCCCACGTTGGTTGAGGGTCTGGCTATTCTGAATACAGGTACGACTAAGTACCTCAAAACGAACCCCACGAACAACTTTACTTACACGGTTGTTGGGGTTGTGGGAGCGCCAGCAGCACCACCGTCAACCGGTTCTTACGCCGGTCTTTCACCAGCAGACTGCGGCCTGTAATCACTTTGATCTAACTGAATCCGAATTCTTGGGCGGGACCGGTCTCCGGTCCCGCCCACATTCGTTTTACACAGCGCACAGTTACCCTGTTTACCCAGTCAGTTCACCAGTCCGTTCACCCATCAGCTCCTCAGGAAGAGGCCACCGTGGCTCAAGTCGATACCAGCCCGCTCGATCAACTGCTTCGCTACCTGTGGGATACCCAGGCAACCGACTTGCATCTAGCTGCTGGCACCACGCCACGGGTTCGCATCGATGGCCGCCTTTGGGCAGTGCCCGAGGCCGAAGTGATTACTACCGAGTTTATGGACGCAGTACTGACTGGCCTGCTCGATGAAGAGAGCCAGGAGCAGTACCTTGCAGAGCGCCAGCTAGATTTTGCCTTTACTTGGTCAGAGGTTGCCCGCTTTAGGGCGAACGCATTCTTTCAGCTTGATCGACCAGCGCTAGCGCTGCGCCTCATCCCAACCGAGATTCCAACCCCAGAGAAAATCGGCCTGCCAGAGAGCCTGTCGAGCTTGCTGACCCTGCCTCACGGTTTGGTGCTCATGACAGGGCCTACCGGCTCGGGCAAGTCAACCACCCTGGCCTCGATGATTGGTTGGATCAACCAAAATCGAGCCGTTCACATCCTGACCATTGAAGACCCCATCGAGTACATCCATCCACCCGCTCAGGCACTTGTCAACCAGCGTGAGGTTGGCTCGGACTGCACCTCATTCTCCGAGGCGCTCAAGTCTGCTCTGCGAGAAGACCCTGATGTTGTGCTCGTGGGAGAGATGCGAGACATCGAGACCATTTCACTGACCTTGACCTTGGCCGAGACGGGCCACTTGGTGTTTGCCACCTTGCACACCAACGATGCAGCCCAAACCGTTGACCGCATCATTGACGTGTTCCCTGCCGATCAGCAGGATCAGGCCCGAACGCAGTTCTCTATGGCACTTGCAGCAGTGGTCTCTCAGCGCCTGGTTCCAAAAATTGGCGGTGGGCGAGTAGCTGCCTATGAAGTACTCATGGGAACCTCGGCTGTGTCGAACCTGATTCGAGAAGGCAAGGTTCGGCAGTTGCGCAACCTGATCGCCACCGGCCAACGCGAAGGCATGATGGTGATGGAGCAGTCGCTCGGCCAACTCGTACAAGCCGGCGTCATCACCTATGAAGAGGCCGTGTTGGCCTCGGTGCACCCAGAAGAGATCGCCGGTCTGAGCGCCACCGGTGCCACAGGGAAACGAATCAAAGTAGAGCAGTGAGTCCTACCGAGATTGTTCTACTGGTTTTTGGCGCGCTGTTGTTCTTGGCCTTGGGCTCGTTTTGCTGTGTGATTATTGACCGGCTGCCCCTAGCGCTCGATGAGCCAAATGAATACGGCGAGCTGTGGGACACGCGCCCTTGGGGGCAAGTTTTTGGCGGAAATAGCCGCTGCTCCGACTGCGGTGAGCCGGTGCACTTTTACGACAACATTCCGGTGTTGTCCTGGCTTGCCCTGCGTGGAAAGTGCCGGGGCTGCGGAGAGCGGATCCCAGCGTTTCACCCCATTGTTGAACTTGTCTGTCCGGCGCTGTTTCTGCTGACCATCTGGTCAATCGGGTGGGGTTGGCAGCTTCTGCCGGTGCTGTGGCTAATCCCCGTTGGTGTGACCATTTCGGCAATAGACCTGCGAACCTTGATGGTGCCCACCCGCATTGTGTGGCCTGCATTTGCTGTGGCAGTAGTGCTCACGTTGCTGGCTGCGGGCTTGTTGGGCAACTGGATCTGGCTACTCACAGCGCTTATTGGGCTCGTCACGCTGGCTGGCCCACTGTTCCTGATCTGGTTCGCGCTGCCGGCTGCTATGGGCTTTGGCGACGTTCGCCTAGCCGTGCTGCTGGGCTGGACACTTGGCTTTTATGCCGGAAGCGAGCCGCTAGCGGGGCTGTTTTTGGCGCTGGTATGCCTAGTGGTCTCTTCGGTCGTGGGGCTAGTAGTTGGCATCGTTGCCCTCGGCGCACGCGGCCGCAAGGCAAAAGTCCCCTTCGGTCCGGCTTTTTTTGCGGGCGCCATCTTCTGCATCCTGATGGCACCAAAAATTCTTGAGCCCTTCGGTATATATTCTCTCTAGTCCCTCCGGGCTGCTCAGCAGTTTTGAGGGGTCTGATTGGTGAATAATGAGATCTATTGGTATCGCCGTAATAAGGGGCGCAATGCTGTCAAGCGTGTCTACATGGTTTGAAGAGGCCCTACCTGCAGGCCTGCGTGAACTCCCCCTTGCAGTCGTGCTTGTCGTTGGCGGCGCACTGCTCGCAGTCATTATTGGAATGATCCTGTTGGCTATTGCGAAGGCCTACACAGAAAACGCGGGCATGCGAGGCGAACGAATTCGCCAAGAGAACATTGTCTTTTCAGGCCCGGCCCCAGTGACGGGAAGCTGGGGCGCACTGACCAACATCACCCCTGGCTGGGTTCCGCCGCCGATTGGATCCTCTGCGGGATCACGACCATCTAGCACTCGGCCGCTCTAACTCGCCATGACTTCGCCCCAACAGGTTGCAGCCGAGATTCGCACTGCCGTGGCCACAACTGTTCGCGGCAAAGCCCAGGCTATTGATTTGGCTCTGTCCACACTTTTGGCCGGTGGACACTTGCTAGTAGAGGACCTGCCCGGAACCGGGAAGACGCTCTTGGCAAAAAGTCTGGCTGCTTCCATCGGCGGTCAGTTCGGCCGGGTGCAGTGCACCCCCGACCTGCTGCCAACAGACCTGACTGGAACCTCGGTGTTTCGCCCGGACACAGGTGAGTGGGAGTTCCGGGCTGGGCCGGTGTTTGCCAACGTGTTGTTGGTAGACGAAATCAACCGGGCTTCGCCACGCACGCAGTCGTCATTGCTGCAACCCATGGAGGAGTATCAGGTCACCATTGATGGCACCACATGGCCACTTCCAGCGCCATTTTTTTGTATCGCTACACAGAACCCGTTCGGCCAAGTGGGAACCTTTCCCTTGCCCGAAAGCCAACTCGACCGATTCTCACTAGTGCTCTCTCTGGGCCTTCCTGACCGCCAAGCCGAACGTGAGATTGTGACTGGCGCAGGCGGAGCAGACCTATTGGGGAAGATTCAACCCGTTACGCATCCTCAAGAGGTGGCCGAAGCTATAACCGCCACTGCAGCGCTGTATTGCAACGATGCCGTGGTCGAGTACATCTTGGACCTAGCCGAAGCCACACGCACCGAGGCTCGGCTGAGCCAAGGTGTCTCACCTAGAGCCTCAACCAATTTGCTACGTCTAGCCCAAGGGCACGCGGCCGTTGCAGGCCGGGACTACGTCACCCCAGATGACGCTCAGGCGGTCTTTGTCGCAGCCTTTGCTCACCGGGTCAAGGTGGCAGACAGGGTAGACACGCTGGCAGCAGCAGAAGTCTTGGACTTGATACTCACTCAAGTTCGCGTGCCGCGAGTCTGACAAGGCAACCTGATGGCTGGCGGCGTCAGATCTCAGCGTGAAAAAACTACGTTCCGGCCCACTATTTTTGGTCTGCTGCTCGTAGCAGTGCTGATCACTACGTTTTTGATTGGGTTTGCTGTTGCTGACCCCTCGGCTGCTGCACTTGTGTGGGCGGGCCTTGCAGCAGTCGCAGTATTTGGTGTCCTCTGGCCGCTCATGACCGTTCGGTTGGTGGGAATCGAAATCCTTAGCGCTCCGACTGACATAGTTGTGGGTCAACTCAGTTCGGTGCAGGTGAAACTGACCGGGCGAGCCTCTGGCCTTACCCTGAGGTGTTCCGGATCTCCGCTGTTGCTGGCCGATTTAGTCTCACCGGGGGAGGTGCGAATTCCCCTAGATGTCAGCGTTCGTGGGGCGTATAACAGCATCCGCGTTGACCTAGGTAGCGATGCGCCATTTGGCATTGCCTTGGCTGTTCGCACACGCACGTTGGCCCTGCCCCGCCCACTGCTAGTGGGGCCAGAGACTCATGCCCGGACGGCGCTCACGGGGCAGCTTCTGGGTACACAATCGATCAGCTTGCCGCGTGGGCAGGCACTCTCGGGCGAGTCGGTTCGATCGGTTCGCCCCTACGTCAGCGGAGACCCGCAGCACCTAGTCCACTGGCCCAGTACTGCGCGGCTGGGTTCGCTCGTGGTGAGAGAACTCGAGCCCCCAGTAGCCACAGGGGTCGCAATCGTGTTGGACTTATCAGCTTCTGATCAGGCAGCAGCAGATCAGTCAGCAGCAGATCAGGCAGCAGTAGATCAGTCAGCAGTAGAGGAAGCTGCCAGTCAGGCAGCGGGCTTGGCCGAGAGTGCATTCGCTCAAGGTGCCAGAGTCATGCTGTGCACAGCCCAGGCCGATGGGCCCGTGTGCCACGAAGTGGCCGGGTTATTGCAGCTGCGCCGCAGGCTTGCCCTTGCAACTTCTGGCGTTCCTGCTCAGGCACCCGATGGATGGCCGATCCTTATGGTCACGCCCCCGCTAGAACAAGACTGGGATGAGTTGCCAGTATGAACTCACCGAGTTCGAGCCCAGACTCACCGGCAGCGGCTGACCCAGCCGCCTCACCGACCGCGGCTGACCCAGCGGCCGCTCCCGCCGAGGCGGGCCCAGCCGCCGCATCAGGCAAATCTGCCAAAGAAGCGCTGCTCGGCAAGGTTTCGCCCGATCGCCTTAGTGTGTCGGCTCAGCGGATCTGGCTGCTCACCGCTCTGGTAGGAGTCATGTTGTGGGCAGCGTTGGCCTCACTCCCCAGCGGAACAACCTCGTCCGGGGGCAGCAATGTTGCAGTGCAGGCAGCGTTGCTCTGTGCAGTTCTTGCCATGTTTGGCCTGCGGTCGGTGCCATTGCGCTGGATTGTTCGGGGCTTGGCCTTAGTCAGCGGCCTGCTGCTGGCCAGATTCGGAGAACTCGGACCACTCGACGGCCTGCAAGGTTCCTGGCACGCACTGCTCTGGCTGGTAGCGCTTGCTGCGAGCTTGGTGCTTGCGCCTTCGAGTCGAACCATCCCAGGGGTAGATGCCGCAACCGTTCTGAGGCCAGGTCAATTCTCTGGAGCTGACTCAGCCACTGCAGCTGCAATTCATTCGGGGTCGAAGCCTGTAACACCGCGCGGTCAGGTGCCCGCTGCGCTCATCGTTGCCGCTGCCTCACTCATCCTTGCCGGTGCACTGCTACTAGGTCCGCGGGTCTCGAATGTGTTTCCCGTAGGACCATCGGCCGGAGAACTCATTAATCAGGGGGATAACAGAGCGGATAATGCGTTAGTCGCTCGCGATTCACTCGATATGACCACACGACCACGGCTTACCGAGCAGATTGTGATGTCGGTCCGCTCACCTATCACGGCATTCTGGCGCGCCGAAACTTTTGACAAATGGGATGGCTCTACTTGGACCCGCGCAGAGGCACGCTCGGGACGACTCGTAGAAGGCGGCCGGGTTGTTGCGTCCCCGGAAGACCTTGCGGCTAAAGACGGTGAGTCGACCGTCCAGCAGTTCCGCCTTGAGGTTGGCTTTGTCACAGCAGTTCCTTCGGCAGCCAGCGCGGTTCAGGTAGATACCGCCGAAGAGATCGCCCAGCGTTCTGATGGCACGCTCTGGTCGCCAGGCGCTCCGCTCGGCAAAGGAACCACCTATTCGGTGACGAGCCGTCAGATTGCAACTGATGCTGCGGCGCTTCGCTCTACCCCCTCGGCCGCCCAAGCAGCCCGAAGCGGAGACAGCGTGGCGGCAGCAGTTCTTGCACAGTTCGCTCAACCTCCGACAACCACCGCTCGAGTTCGGCAACTCGCCGAGAGCGTAACGGCTAGTTCTGAGAGCGACTTTGAACGAGTCCAAGCACTTGAGGGTTGGATGGATGCCAACACTGAGTACTCACTTGAAGCTCCGCTCGCTCCAAAGGGAACTGACGTAGTCGACGACTTCTTGTTTGTTTCCCAGGAGGGCTGGTGCGAACAGATTGCTAGTTCGTTAGTCGTGATGGCCCGAGCAGTTGGAGTGCCAGCACGCTTGGCAACTGGTTTTGCGCCGGGGGAGTGGGATGCAACCACCGGGCGGTTTGTCGTGCGAGAGCGTGATGCTCATGCATGGGCCGAGGTTTGGTTTCCGAGTACGGGCTGGGTGGCATTCGACCCAACAGCAGACGTACCCCTTGCCGGAACCCAAGAAGCAACCCCGGGGGCCAACGCTCGAGACTGGCGAGAGGTGACAGGCGGTTTGCTTCTGGCCCTTGGCGTTGTGGTGTTGGCCGCAGGGCCAGTGGGGCGGTGGGTTCGCCGACAGGCTGAGCGCGCTCGTACGACTCGGCGCAGGCGCGCAGCGGTTCGCAGACGCTGGGATGCAGCCGCAGAGGCGCGCATTGAACGTATCGGAACATCAGCCGGGTACCCCCGAGGGTCGGGAGAAACCCTGACCGCTTATGGCGGTGCTTTAGCAGTGGTGATCGAGGACGATCGGCTAGCCCAAGTTGGTCAGATTTTGGACCGACAGAAGTATCAGGCACCTCCGAGCGCGGCGGCTTCAGCCGAGATGGGGACGGCGAGCGACGGAATCAATCCCGAAACCCAACAAGAGTTGGAATTTGTCGGGCAAGTTCTCGCCTCGCATGAGACCAAACCGGGGTAGTTCCCCCTGTTTGCCTTATCCAGTTTGTCTTATAGAGCGCCCGTCCTAGTCCGGTAGAGTTTCGTGGTTCAGAGTTGTCTCTCAGGAAGCATCGCTGCGCTCGTTGACCCTGAGTTTGTGGGCAACAAGAATCAAGTGCCCACTTCGGGCGAGCAGATTCACCGAGAGGGGGTACATGTGAGCAATCGAAGTGCAGCCCGATCCTCTCTCATGGACCTCGGACTGTTCCGAACGCCTCTCGTTTACAGTGCCCGCAGCGCCCGCAGCGCCCGCAGCGCCTGCAGCCGCAACAGAGCCCGCAGCCATGGCTCGCAACAAGGTGCCAGCTTGATTGAAGTGCTTATTAGCGTTGTTCTAGTTGGGGTGGTGATCCTTGGTCTTGCTGCGGGCATGCTGACGCTGATCGGTACCTCGACCTCTACCTCGGAACGCCAGCAGATCCAACTCGCTCTCGGCAGCTTCACGGAGAGCCTCAAGGCTGGTGCGTATGAAACCTGTACCTCGAACTCCGCGGTCGCAACTCCGGCTACCTATCAGGCTGCATATGATGCTTGGCCGTCAAAGTGGACTCCTCCTCAAGGGTCAATGACCAGTGGCATCACCCGGGTTGAATACTGGGATTCACAACAGGCGAAGTTCGCCGACTCGTGTCCGAACGCTGGCGATCAGGGAACTCAGCGCCTCACCGTGCAAGTCGACTGGCAGGGCCGTTCTGGCACTGCCCAAGTGGTCATCGGAAAGCTGGTATCGCAGTGACTCGCCGTGGCCACTCCCGGCCTCGTTCTCAGTCCGGGTACACGCTGATTGAACTCCTACTTGTGATAGCGCTGTCTGGAGTTATTTTTGTGCCACTCATGGCATGGACGGGGCTGGCAATCCAGCAGCAGCCAGTGATTCAAGACGGCATTTTGCGCACTGCCTCTGCCGGTTTGCTCGGGGCGTACTTCCCTAAAGATGTAGCCGTTGCCGGCAAAGCCACCGTGTTTGGGAATGGCACCCCACCGAGTTGGGCAAATGATTGTGGCCCCAGCGCCATACCCGCAGCCCAGAACGCCGGCAGTGGTGGCGAACTTGAAGT
Organism: Actinobacteria bacterium IMCC26207; assembly: GCA_001025035.1. Classification (GTDB taxonomy): domain Bacteria; phylum Actinomycetota; class Acidimicrobiia; order Acidimicrobiales; family Microtrichaceae; genus IMCC26207. The sequence continues at coordinate 299,251 of LCZK01000008.1, read as the reverse complement.
GGCGATGATTGCCGGTGGTACCGATGTATTCAAGGTTGTGTATAGCGCTGCGCCTGCCGCTGACGACCCACTGCAGCAAAGCCTGTGGCGGCGGACCTGTAATGCAGCAACGAATCAGTTGATCGACGCGATTCAGGTGTACCCAGATATTCGGCCCGGTTCGACTGTGTCTACCTGTACCTCTGACCTGGGTGACGAACCTTGCCGTCAGATGGAAATTTCGGTGACTCCACGCAGTACGAATCGCACCGTGACGGTGCGCGCTACGCGCCGAGTCGATGAAGGTGCCCTTCCCACTGACTTGTCTGGTGTCGCAATACCAACGGCTGTCATTCAGATCACTTCGCAGCGGGGAGTGCCGCTAGTGGTTGGGCTATCGGCTGCTAGGTCGAGTGTGGGAGTTGGTCGAACTGCGCAGTATCAGTGGGAGTTCAATGGTCCGAGCGCTGTCAGCGTGACGAGCAGCACAGCAGAGACAACCTCGGCGACCTTTTCCCAAGCAGGTTTCTACAGCGTGATCCTCACGGTGACTGATGATCTTGGCAACACCAATCGCACGTATCAGCAGATCTCAACGACCAACCAAGCCCCAACTGCAGTAGCCGCCGTGTCGCCGTTGTTTGGTTCAAGCGGCACCTTGTTCACCCTGAACGGATCTGGCTCAGTTGATCCAGATGGGGATATTGCTGCGTATGACTGGATTGTCGAGTATCCCTCGCCGGACGGAGTTGCTCTAGGCACACAGATCACCACAAGTGGCTCTGTTACCTCAGTAACTCCGCCGGCTGGAGTCTTTGGAACGGCAAGCGTGACGCTGATCGTGACTGATTCCCAAGGTGCGCAAGACTCGACCTATGCGAGCTTCCAGATTACGAATCCCGCTGCACCAACGACAACGGTTGGCCCCGGTGGCAGCACGACCACAACAGTGAACCCATCTGACCCCTCGGCATTGTCTGTTTCGTTCACGAATGCTGCAGGCGCAGTTGCCACAGGGCAGAGCTTCAATGCCTCTGCCACCACGGGCATCGGCGCAGGAAACACCGCCTCGTACCTATGGGAGTTTGGCGATGGCAGTCAGGGGACTGGTGTCGCTCCTAGCTATGACTACCCCAACGATGGTCAGTACAACGTGCGCGTCACAGTGACAACTAGCGATGCTCGCACGGCAACCAGCGCTCGTGTGATCAACGTGGGTGGAGCGGCGCCGGCGCCGGCGCCTTCGGTGGCCGATGGGGTCCGGCTGGTATGGAGTGCAGTGCCAGGCGCCCGCAGGTATTTGGCAGACTTCGAGTGGCGCACCGATACCGACTGTTTTGAGCAACTCGTCAATCAGCAAGTGGCTGTAAGTCCTGTGCCCTCAAAGGCGATTCCAGCTAACCCTTGTTCACGCTTCGCTACCTCTCGGGCCCGAGTCGGGACCGATGCAAACGGAACCGTGAGTTGGTCTGAGTGGATTGCAATTCCTCTGGTGGGCCCCTGATGGCTGCTGCTGTAGATCAGTCCCATTCAAGTTCTTGTGGCCGCCCCGACAAGCGGGAGCAGCATGGGTTTGTCCTGCTCGCTGTGCTGGCCTCGATTGCGCTCACCTCAGTTGTCATAGCCGCTCTGCTTGCCATGATGTTGACCACCATCAAGATCACCGAAAACCAAGAAGAGGCTGCTCGCCAAGCCCGCGCTGCCGACGGCGCAGTAACAGCAGCAATCAATCAGCTGCGACTGAATCAAACCAATCCAGTTAATGCTTGCTTGCCGGGTGTGCCGTCGGTTGCAGACGGTGGGCTCTCGCTACCTTTCGAGTCCTCGGGTCGCAACGATATTGCGACGGTCACCTGTAGTAGCGCTGCAGATGAGCTTGGTGAGTCTGCCGGTGACATCAAGTTTTCGGGCAGCGAGTACACAGGGTCCTATCCCTGGAAGTCTTGGCCTTGGGCTTCGTTGCAGCCTTCTGTCAACACTGCACAGCCAACCTTGGTGCATCTTGGTGGGCAGGCTTTGCAATTCAACGGAAGTGTCAGCTCAAAAGGTGGTGCGGCACCTCTGCGAAACGACCCTGATGGCACACCAGCACTAGATGTGCGCGGGACCTATGTCCAAGGGGCCGAGGGAATCGGAGCCGTTGGTGGCCCAGGTGGTAGTTGCGGAGCGCTAGACGGCGTGGCGGCGGTTGCTGCAACCACGGTGCGTGCCAGTGCTGGAGCAAACTGTGGAGACCCTGTCCTTGTTCCCGTGTCGGTAACTCAGGACTATGCAATCGACGAGTCCGTTCCGAGTTCGCCAGACCTGTCCGCTCTTGCGGGTTGCCCCGCAACTGCGGTCATAACGTTCGCTCCCGGCAAGTACGACCAGAAGGCTGTTGCGACGCTCAACAAATGGTTTGGCAGGGGTCCTGCGGCATGCAGGAACAAGACCTTTTACTTCCCTTACGGGCGCTACTGGTTTGACGCCAATACTGTGATTGCTGGTGCACCGGAGACCAATCAGCATGCTCTAATTTTTGACAACCCCAGTTCGACCTTTGTGTTCGGCAAGGCCAACGGCTGGCAGCCCGCAGGGGCTGGCGCAACGGCTGCGAATTTCCCCCAGGCCTGCGACCCGTCTATTCCTGGAGCGAGCATTATTTTGTCTGCTCGCACCGAGTTCCGTCACCTTGCCGGCCGACTCGCCGTGTGCCCGTACCAGTCCGGGTCCGGAGCGACTGCTGCTCCCTATCCTGCGCTTCTGCAGCAAACAACAGTGCCTACCAAGGTGACTTCGGTGAGCGCCACTTCTCCTGCCGGGGATTTTGCCAATCCACAGAACCTGCTGGCTGGTCCGAGCGCTGTGCCAGCCGCAGCCGCCTCGTTCACCTGTTCCTTCGCGGCTGGGTACCCGCAGGGAACCACCTGCACCTCGACCAAGAAGTTCACAGTGACCTTGTCGAGTCAGATGAGCGGAGACATCGGCTCGGCTTCACTCAACGTCACTGGAAACGAGACCAATAACAATGTCACTGGGGTGCAATCTCGCACCGCTGCATTATCGGTGACTCTGGCTGACGGCAGAACCTGCTCAGTCCCAGCCGCCGCTGGAGCACCTGATAAGAGTCGAATCGCAACCTATGAACTGCTCGCTGGGTCATGCAAGGCGCTCATCACCACGGGCGAGCAGTTAGATGCTGCTCAAGTTCAGGTCAGTTATGCATACAAGTACGCACGAGTCTGTCCGCTCAACATCTGTTCAGCGGCAACTCTGTCTGCAGCCCAGGCGCAGGCACTCAGTATTTGGAGCGTGCAAGTTGTTGCAAACCCATGGGTGGGGTCCGCTGCAGCGGTTGCCGCTACGCCTGCTGGCGACTGGGTGACTGTTCAGAATGCAAGGGTGAACGACACAGAGACAACCAGGCTTTCCACGCTGTGTATGCCCAACCCGGTTTGCGCCGGCCGGCCAGAACAGTCATTTACGCGATCCTTCCAGATGGATAATTTCGGAGACTTTGTTGGTGGAATCTCTGGCGGGAGCGTGTCTGTGTCTGACTCGCAGTTGGAGTCCTTGGGGGTGGTGATCAAGCAGTCCGGCACCCAGGCGCAGGGGATAAACCTGTCGACGCTGCCTGGCCAGACTGAGCTCATGCTCACCCTGAACGATGCAGTTAATCCAGCAGATCGAACGGTTTGCACCCGGAGCTTTACAGGAGTTGCAAATCAATCCGGCGATAACTATTTCCCGCTCATTAGCGAAGGGGAAAGCTCCTGTGGTGGCGTGCAACTCACCTCTGCGCAGAAGGTTGCCTCGGTGCTATTTGGAGCCTCTTTGAAAGTCGCCTATCGACTGGATTGTGCGATTCCGTCTGGGCCTCCGAACTATCAGTGCACCTACTTTCAACCAGTGGGCATTCAGTATGTTGGCCTTGTGGCAACCTCTGACTCGTACTCTGGGCCAGTGCTTCGATCCGAGTTGACGGTTGATTCGGCTGGCGTTGTCTCTGGCGGCACTACGGGCGGGCCGGCCTCGGCCAATTTCTTTGGTTCCGCCTATCTCAAAAATGTTGCCCTTGATCTGCACTGGAATGGGCAGGCATCCGGGGCATCGCTGTTCGGCGGCGAGCTTCAGCTCAACAGTTTGGGCAGCTTGATGGCGCCAACGGCAACAGCAGATGTGGTGTGCTGTACAGCACCAGAGACCAATATCCGCAAGGTGCGAGTTACTGCTTCGGTTGGCGGTGAGGCCAAACTCTCTGCCGTGGTGGCACTCAATCGCGATGCGCCAACAGCAGTTCCCGTGGTGCTCGAGTGGACCGTATGCGGCCGAAACGGAAACTGCTCGCCCTAGCGGGGCCGAGCCACTGTTAGGTCGGTGCAGAGAGAGCGCTCTAATCTTGCAGCATGCAGATCGGCGTTGCGCTCCCAACTATGGCCCGCGGGTATACCCGAGCCACCACCCTTGACTGGTGCCGGGGAATTGACTCCGGTCCGTTCTCCTCGATCTCTTGCGGCGAGCGCATCACCTTTCATAACCAAGAGATGTTGGTGACCAACGCAGCGGCAGCGGCACTGACTGAGAACGTGCGCGTCTTTGTCAACCTGATTGTGCTGCCCACGCACCCGATCCCGGTGATCGCCAAGCAGATCGCAACCCTTGATGTGCTCTGCGATGGTCGTCTCACCGTTGGCGTGGGGATTGGCGGTCGTGAGCATGATTATTTGGCTGCTGGCGCAAGCATGGAGCGCCGCCATCAACGCTTGGACGACGGTGTGGCGCAGTTACGCTCGCTCTGGGCTGGCGAGCCAGCATTCGAGGGTGCCGACCCACTCGGTCCGCCGGTGGTGCAAGCGGGTGGCCCGCCGCTGTTAGCTGGAGCCATGGGGCCGAAGGCTTTGGCACGTGCAGCCAAGTGGGCTGACGGGATTTCTGGCTTCTCTATCGATGCAAATGCCGAGGGCATGGCCGTGGCCGCAGCAGCAGCTAAGCAGGCTTGGTTGACAGAGGGCAGAAGCGATGCTCCGCACATTGTGAGCGGTTGCTTCTACTCCCTTGGTGTCGAGGATTCACAAGCCACTTTGGGCGGGTTCACCTATGACTACCTAGAAATATTTGGTCGAGAATTTGCGCAGGCAATGTCTGACGACGCACCCGTGTGGAACCCAGACCGGCTGTTGCTGGCGCTTGACGATGCCGAGTCAGCGGGCGTGGACGAGTTCATTCTGGTGCCTGGCACCGTGGACCCCCGATGCCTAGAGGCCACCATCGAACTCGTGGCAAACCGCTAACCTTTTCTTTATCTTCTTTGTAGGACGCCTGAACCGCTCGAGGATGTCCGTTTTAAATTCCCCCACTCTTGAGACCAGCGAGGTCGGCGTATCTATTTATGCGTCGAAAAATTTCTGGATAATTTATCCACTTTTAGCCTGTTACCCTGAACAAGTCGTTGTTGTGCGGCCCTTACAGAAGGAGGAAACGAATGCGAAAAAGAGGTTCGTTTATTTATGTTTTGATTGCAGGATGTGTGTGCCTGCTCGGGGCTTGCAGCAGCGGCGAGAACGCAGCGAACTCCGCCACAGACCCCGAGGGCAATCCTAGGACCTCAGTCATCCGTGAGGCGGCGGCTGAGACAACACCTGTTGCGGCAGACTGCAGCGCACGCGGTGAGCACGCTGACCTACACGGATGCGATCTGACCGGCGCCGACCTGACAAAGGCAAACCTGTCCGGTGCAAACCTGTCCGGCGCCAACCTGAGCGACGCAACCCTGAGCGACGTCAATCTGTACGGCGCCACCCTTGAAAGGGCCAACCTGAGCGGGGCCAAAATGAGCGGCGTCGTCTATCCCACCTTCGTCGGAAACGGCGTCCGTTCGGGTCAAATTTTTGGGACGCCAGCGTCGTTGCCTACCGGCTATAAAAACATCCAGGGCTACCTAGTCGGACCCGGCGTTAATCTGAGCGACGCCGACCTAGTCCACGCCGACCTGACCGACGTCGACCTGACCGGCGTCAATCTGACCGGCGCTACCCTGTCCGCCGCCAACCTATCCGGAACCAACCTGAGCGGCGTCCGTTCGGGTAAATTAACCGGGACACCAGAGTCCTTAGCTACCGGCTATAAAATTATCAACGGCTACCTAGTCGGACCCCGCGTTAATCTGAGCGACGCCGACCTAGGCAATTCCGACCTGACCGGCGCCGTCCTGTTCGGCGCAGACTTGACCCACGCCAACCTGCGCACCGCCAACCTGACCAGCGCTAACCTTATGAACTCCACTATCTACAACGCCGACCTGCGCAACGCCAACCTGGTCGGCGCCAACCTGGCCGGCGCCACCCTGACCAACACGTTCCTGATAGACGACAATGGCAGCGCAAACCTGACCTTCGCTAATCTGCATGGCGCCAACCTGAGCGGCGTAGACCTGACTGGCCTCAACCTGACTGAAGCCAACCTGACCCAAGCCAACCTGTCCAGCGCCACCCTGGACGACGCCACCCTTACCAACGCCAACCTCAGCGAAGCCACCCTCTATGACGCCATCCTGACCGGCGCCACATTGGACGGGGCCAACCTGAGCGGGGCCAACCTGAGCGGCCAGACCTACCCTGCCAACCTGAGCGACGCCAGCCTGGTCGGCGCCAACCTGACGGACGCCGACCTAATGCGGGTCAACCTGACCGGTGCCGACCTGACGGACGCCGATCTGACCGGTGTGATCTGGTCGAGCACGATATGTCCGAATGGTGTTTGGCAATCCACGGAGTGCCCACGCACAGCAGCGGGCTGACCCGCACACCAAACAACTGAGCGAAGGCCCCGACACAACCTCGGGGCTTTCCGCATTGCGGAGAGGAATGGGACAAGAGGAACAGGTGGGTTAGGCCTGAGCTGCCATTGCTGTTTGTAGATTCTCGTCGAGCACAGCGAGGAACTCTTGGGTGGTCAGCCAAGCTTGATCTGGGCCTACGAGCAGCGCTAGGTCCTTGGTCATCTGCCCGGCTTCTACTGTTTGGATGCACACTTCTTCAAGTGTGTTGGCAAAGGCGGTGACCTCGGGTGTGTTGTCGAGCTTGCCGCGATGTGCCAAGCCGCGAGTCCACGCAAAGATCGACGCAATCGGATTGGTAGAGGTGGGGTTGCCCTTTTGGTGCTCGCGGTAGTGACGGGTCACGGTGCCGTGAGCTGCTTCGGCCTCGACTGTTTGCCCGTCGGGAGTCATCAGCACGGAACTCATCAGGCCGAGCGAGCCAAAGCCCTGAGCCACGATGTCTGACTGCACGTCGCCGTCGTAGTTCTTGCACGCCCAGACGTAGCCGCCTTCCCACTTCATGGCGGCGGCCACCATGTCGTCGATCAAGCGGTGCTCATAGGTGAGTCCAGCGGCGGCAAAGTCGGCGGCGAACTCAGCGTCAAAGACTTCTTGGAACAGGTCTTTGAATTGGCCGTCGTAGGCCTTGAGGATGGTGTTCTTGGTTGACAAGTACACGGGGTAGTTACGCTGCAGTCCGTAGCGGAATGAGGCTCGAGCGAAGTCACGAATCGACTCATCAAAGTTGTACATACCCATGACCACGCCGCCGCCCTCGGGGATCTCGACGATCTCATATTCGATGGGTTCGGTGCCGTCTTTGGGGGTGTACGTAATGGTGACGGTTCCAGCCTTGGGGGCTTTGAAGTCAGTCGCACGGTACTGATCGCCGTGGGCGTGGCGGCCAATCACGATTGGCTTGGTCCACCCTGGAACCAACCGGGGAATGTTCGAGCAGATGATGGGTTCACGAAAAACCACGCCGCCCAAAATGTTGCGGATGGTGCCATTGGGGGAGCGCCACATCTTCTTCAGGCCGAACTCTTCGACCCGCGCCTCGTCTGGCGTGATGGTTGCGCACTTCACGCCCACGCCGTGTTCTTTGATGGCGTTGGCGGCATCAATGGTGATCTGATCCTCGGTTGCATCGCGGGACTCAATCGAAAGGTCGAAGTACTTCAACTCAATATCAAGGTACGGAAGGATGAGTTGCTGCTTGATGAAGTCCCAGATGATTCGAGTCATCTCGTCTCCGTCGAGTTCTACGACTGGGTTCTGCACCTTGATCTTGGCCATGCGGGCACCTGTTCTGTTCGATGACTGAGCGCCGTGCACTGCAGCCAAGTACTGACTGCCTCAAAGCATACATGTTGCAGACAAGTGCTCCGAAAGAAGTCGGTCCGACTAGATATCGGGCAGACACTGCCCTTGACCGAGAACTGCAAGGCCCTCAAGGTCACCGCTTGCATAGTCAGTCAGATCTCCGCTCAAGGTGGGTGACATCAATTGCGAGTCATCCGAGACGTGGTCAAGGCCGACAAGGTGGCCGAGCTCGTGCATCACCGTGGCCCGAGCCTCGGCATAACCGCCACGCTCAGACAAGAGTTCGGCAAAGTCAGGCCCGTCAAGTGTGAGCCCGCCGCTCACGAAGATTTGCTGCCCGCTGCTGTCCGCGGCGCCAGGGTCGGAATCCTCTGCGTAGCCTGCGCTGCTGCTACCGGCGTAGCCAAGAATCTCGAGCGTGCTGCCCGCAGAGTCTCCAGAACCATCACCTCCCAAGTCGGGCGACTCGGTGGGGTTTGACCAGGCAATCAGGACGGGTGCCCAGCGATCCCCGTAGCGCTCGGGCAGAAACGAATCCCGCTGTTCGCTCGGCGCCTCATCCGTTGCACCGTCGTTGATAAAGACCAAGCCGGTGGCCTGCGAAACACTGGCCACAGCTTCGGTGATGAGTTGATCGGCGCCGTCCGGTGCACCGTCTGGGCGAGTGACGTAGTGGATTGGTCGGCACGGGTCATAGGCGACTGGGGTGACGCCATCGGGCTGCATCTGAATGAACCCGTGGGTGCCTCCGCCATCGGGCACCTCGCCAGGAAACCCCAGTGGAGTGCTCTGCTGCTCAGCTGATGCAGAGGGCCAGCCGTCAGGGCGCAACAGTCCGGCATCTGAACTCGGTGCAGTCTGCGGCGCAGGATTCACTCGCGAATCTGAAAACGTCATGTCTCCGGGAACCTCGCCGCCAGAAGGAGGATCGGGTGCGCCGTTGAGGCCCAGCACTGATACCGATAGCGGGATGAACTGAGCGAGCACGTACACCGCTACCACCGACAGGATCACGAGTGCTGCGCTGAGTTTGAGCCAGGTGCGCTTTCTGCGAGGCGCAGCAAACTCGTCGTCGCCGGTTGCCCAACTCAAATCATCTTCGCCTGGGGCAAAGCGTCGATTGGCGTTGAACTGATTCTCTTGAGCGGCAGATTGATCGGCCAGCATTCGCTGCAAATTGGCTTGCCTTGCGAGGCGCTCCCGGTCGGCTGAAGTCGGCTCGACTACCTCGGCGGATTGCACAAAGGAATCGTCGAGAACCCAACTTTCGAAAGGGTCATCTTCCCCGGAGGGACTGTGCCATGCCGGATCGTCCTCCACCTCATAAGGCTAGCCCCCTGTCGCCGACAACCCCTTAGGAATATTGGGGGCTTGGTCCCGCGGGCAAGCCCTAGTCCGACTGATGTCACCTACCTCCGCGATGCGGCACCCTTTGGGCCGCGGTAACATCTGGGGACTTGACTAGACGGTCAAGTGCACTTCTCGCCGCAATCGCACACGTACCTCAGGGGGACAGATGAAGGTTCACGACAAGCTCTATATCAACGGAGAATGGGTTCCTTCAACCGGAACCGCTACCGAAAATGTCATTGATTCAGCTACTGAAGAGATCATTGCGCAGGTGCCGATGGGAACTGCTGCCGATGTCGATAAAGCGGTAGCCGCCGCTAGGGCAGCGTTTGATTCTTGGGCCGCTACCCCGATTGATATTCGTGCCAAATACTTGCGAGATATTGGCACCGGACTTGCTGTTCGGTTCGAAGAGATTGCAGACACCATCTCTGCCGAAGTTGGCTCGCCAAAGGCGTTTGCCCAAATGGTGCAGGCTGGGCTGTCGCTTGGAGAGTGGGAGAGCTTTGCGGCCCTGATTGAGGCCTACGAGTGGGAAGAAACAGTCGGAAACTCTCTGGTGATCTCTGAGCCAATCGGCGTGGTCGGTGCAATTACACCTTGGAACTACCCGCTCTACCTCATCATCTGCAAGGTGGCACCAGCGCTCGCAGCGGGTTGCACCATTGTGCTGAAGCCATCCGAGATCACTCCTCTCAATGCCTACATTCTGGCCGAAGTCATCGCCGAGTCCGGCCTGCCCGCAGGCGTGTTCAACATGGTGGTCGGTTCCGGACCAGAGGTGGGCGCAGCAATCTCCTCGCACCCCGATGTCGACATGGTCTCTTTTACAGGTTCGGGTCGCTCGGGCGCCGAAGTGGTCAAGGCTGGTGCCGCCACAGTCAAGCGCGTTGGTCTAGAACTCGGTGGTAAGTCAGCCAACGTGATCCTTGACGATGCAGACCCAGCAACAGTTGCAATGGGCGCACTGTTTGCGGCTTTCCTCAATAGTGGTCAGACCTGTTCGGCACTCACTCGGGTTCTTGTGCCCGAGTCCCGCAAGGATGAGTTCATAGATGCACTTCTTGCAGAGGCAGCACTCATGAAACTGGTTGACCCCAAGGCAGATGAGCCAGATATTTTTCATGCCCTTGGGCCAATGTCATCAAAGGCGCATCAGGATCGCGTGAACGCGTACATCCAAAAGGGCATCGACGAAGGAGCGACCCTCGCACTCGGCGGCCCAGGGCAGCCCGAAGGATTCGAGAAGGGCTTCTACGTCAACCCAACAGTCTTTGTTGACGTCACCCCAGATATGGCAATCGCCCAAGAAGAGATCTTTGGTCCCGTGTTGTCCATCTTGACCTACACCGACGAAGACAATGCCGCAGCGATTGCAAACGGAACCATCTACGGATTGCACGGCGCCGTGCAGTCTGGCAGCGACGAGCGAGCCATTGCATTCGCTCGGCGCATGCGTACTGGCTCTGTAGACGTCAATAGCGGCGGCTTTAATGCCGTGGCACCATTTGGTGGCTACAAGCAGTCGGGCAATACCCGTGAGCGCGGCCGCTGGGGCCTTGAGGAGTTCCTCGAGACGAAGTCGTTGCAGCTCCCCGGGTGACAGCACTCTCTCACTCTTCTGAGGCGCCCCCCGAGGACGAGATTCCACAAGTGACTGACTCAAACCTTGACGAGAAGGCTGCATCGCCTACTCGTCAAGGTTTGGCGCTCATCGCAAGATTTGTGCGGATGCACCCATCCTCGTTCTTTATGTCCCTCTTGGGTGGCGTGAGTTGGGCCCTGTTAGTCGTTGCTGCTACCTATATTTTGGGTCACATTACTGACGAGGTCATTGAGCCTGCCTTCGAGGGCGGGGTCTCGGCCTCGACTGTCTGGATGGCCGTTGCAGCGCTGTTTATCATCGCTTTTCTGCGAGGCCTGTCGGTTGTAATCCGCCGTTGGTTTGGGTCTCTGACCGAAACCCGTGCACAGGCCACGTTGCGAGCCGAGGTGACTGACCGTCTGCTCGTCATGCCAATGTCTGCATATCGCCGTCACCCTACGGGCGAACTGCTTGCCAACGCCGACGTAGATATCACCACAGGAACGCAACTCCTGATGCCTCTGCCGTTCTCTGTGGGTGTGATTGCACTTGCAGCGTTCTCGTTGGTGAGTTTGTTTACTGCTGACCCGTCGTTTGCACTCGTTGCCCTAGTGCTGTTTCCTGCGTTAGCGTTTCTGAGCCGCTACTACACCAACAAGGTGAACGAGCCAGCGGCGCAGGTGCAGGCCCGATTGGGTCAGGTCTCGTCGATTGCGCACGAGAGTTTTGACGGAGCGTTAGTTGTCAAGACTCTCGGCCGTGAAGGCGATGAGGACCTGCGCTTTCAGGCAGCTGCGAACCAACTACGCACTGATCGGCTCGTTGTGGCGAACATGACCTCGGTCTTTCAGCCGCTTATTGATCTTCTGCCTAACCTAGGAATCATTGCGCTGTTGCTGGTGGGGGCTTGGCAGGTTGATCACGACGAGGCCACCGTGGGGCAACTCGTTCAGGCGGTTGCGCTGTTTGGCTGGTTGGCCTTCCCCATGCGAATAGTCGGATTCATGTTTGAGTCCATGCCGCGCTCGGTGGTTTCGATTGAGCGTGTGGACGCACTGCTTGATGAGCCAGTTGACGCTGCGGCGCAGGCACAGGTGAGTGCCGCCGGCAGCACCGACGAGCTAAGTACATCTGCATTGCCCGATGGTCCGCTAGCTGTAGAGATGAGTGCGGTCTCGTTTGAGTACGGCGAGACGTCCGTGTTGTCCGGTGTGACATTTACTGCGCCGGCCGGTCAAACCGTGGCGCTAGTTGGTTCAACTGGCTCGGGCAGGTCAACACTGACAAATCTCATGATGCGTCTCGATGAACCCAGCTCCGGGCAGATACTGCTCGGGGGTGTTCCTATCGCGGAGCTCAACCCTGATGAGCTGCGGTCAGCAGTCTCGGTTGCATTTCAAGAGAGTTTCTTGTTTGCCTCGAGCATTTCTGACAACGTCTCAATGGGCCGGGAGTTGACTCAAGAACAGCTCGATGATGCGCTCGATCGTTCTCGCGCAGGCAAGTTCGTGGCCAAGCTCCCGAAGGCTCAAGAGACGATTCTTGGTGAGCGTGGAGTGACTCTTTCTGGCGGCCAGCGTCAGCGGGTAGCTCTGGCGCGAGCCTTGGCTGGCGAACCGCGGGTGCTCCTGCTCGACGATGCAACCTCGGCGGTTGATCCGGTGATCGAGGCCCAGATCTTGGCTGGGCTTCGCAATAGCGACACGACGATGCTGATTGTGGCGCATCGCCTCTCCACCATTTTGCTGGCTGACAAAATTGTTCACCTTGAGGACGGAAGGATTCGAGGCGAAGGAACACACCAGGAACTCTTGGCCGACCCGGAGTATGCAGCGCTGGTAACTGCTTACGAGTCTGAAGAACTTCAAGATCATGACGGGCACTTTGCAGAAGATGCAGATCTGGAAGTCGACGCAACCTGGGGCGAAGCAGTGCTGCACCCGGTCGACCCGGTCCACCCCGTTGCTCCGGATGAGGTGACCGAATGAACGTCGTGAGTAATTTGCCAGGCGATGAACTCGACCCGGCCGAGGTAAAAGCCCTCGAGGTGCTCAAGGCAGGAATCGCCGCGACACCGGAACTCAAAGTTGGTTTGGGTGTGTCGATCGGTATGGCTCTGGTCATGGCCGTTGGACGGATGATTATCCCGATCGCGATTCAGCAGATTCTTGATAAGGGAATCAACGATGGAGACCTCAACTGGAGCTTTGTGCTCACCACGTGCGCAATTGCCGCTCTAGCAATGGTGGCGTTCGCGGTGCTCAACAGGTTCACGTATATGCGCCTGATGGTCACGGCCGAGAATGTGATTTTCGGCTTGCGAACCCGTGCGTTTTCTCATGTGCACAAGCTGAGCGTTGCCAATCACAATGAGTCACGTCGCGGAATCATGGTTGCCAGAGTGACCTCCGACATAGAAACGCTTGCGCAGTTTGCATCCTGGGGTGCTGTGTCTTGGATTGTGAACCTCACCATCATCGTTGTGGCCGTCGGGGTGATTGCGCTCTACAGCTGGCAACTGGCAATTCTCACGGTTCTGGTGCTGATTCCGATTATCCCCATCCTCAAGACAGTGCAGCGACGCCAACTGCAGTCCTATGACGCGCTGCGTTCTCGAGTCTCGGACACACTTACCGAGATTTCTGAGACGGTCATGGGAATTCGCGTGATCCGGGCCTATGCAGATGCACCAGCGGCTCGTAAGCGTCTGCATGGAGCGATTGACCGGCAGTACCGAGCGCAGCTCAAAGCACGCTTCTTCTTTGCGATTATGTTCCCAATTTCGGACATCTTTAGCGGCCTGACGCTGGCCGCAATTGTGGGCGTTGGCGTGTGGTGGGGCCCAGGTTGGGGCTTGCAGGCCGGCACGCTGATTGCAGTGGTGTTTCTTGCCAATATGGTTGTGCAGCCTGTGGCAGAAATTGGCGAGGTGCTTGATCAAACCCAAACGGCGCTTGCTGGATGGCGCAAAGTCTTGAACCTGCTTGATGAGCCCATCGATGTTGTAGAGCCGGTCCCCGGTATTGAGTTGCCCGCTGGTGCTCTATCTGTGTCTGCCGTTGGCGTGAAGTTTGAATACGAGCCGGGTCATCCGGTTCTGCACGGAATCGATTTGCAGCTATCAGCGGGAGTCAACGCTGCCATCGTAGGAGAGACAGGTTCGGGCAAAACCTCGTTCGCCAAGCTTCTTGCTCGACTTGCTGATCCAACAGACGGGCACATCCTGCTTGACGGAATTGATCTGCGAGAGGTCTCGCACGACTCCAGAGCTCGCGCAGTGCGATTAGTTGCCCAAGACGGCTTCTTGTTCGAAACCACGATTTTAGAAAATGTGCGATTCGGTCGGCCAGAGGCAACTGATGAAGATGTCAAACGGGCGTTCGCCTCGCTCGACCTGGACTGGTGGATCAACAGCATGCCAGAGGGCTTAGCTACCGAGGTGGGGGAGCGCGGTGACGCTCTGTCTGTGGGTGAGCGCCAGCTTGTAGCACTCGCCCGCGCCCAGCTTGCAGACCCGGGGCTGCTCATTTTGGATGAAGCCACATCGGCGGTTGACCCAGAGACTGAGCGAGCACTTTCGCACGCCTTGGCCAAACTGTCCGAAGGCCGAACCACTGTGAGTATTGCGCACCGCCTGTCCACTGCCGAGGCTGCGGATTTGGTGATCGTGGTTGATGACGGGCGGATCGTGCAGATCGGCACCCATCAAGAACTTGTCGCAGTTGGCGGCGTCTACGGAAAGCTCTACGAGTCTTGGATTGGCAACACCCGAGCTGCCTGAGCAAGCCAAAACCGCTGGATTCTTGTGGGTTTTTCAGGCTGCGTTTCCTTTCGATGCGCTCGGGTCGCTAGCCTCAGCTACGCCTTCGCTCAGTTGTCGCGAACGCGCAGTCCCTCGAATCGGTCGATCTTGTTTCGACCACCTACCCGCAAGGAACCACCGTGGCAAAGACTCCAATCCGTGTAGCCGTTACCGGCGCAGCCGGACAGATCGGTTACTCACTGCTTTTTCGTATCGCTAGCGGCGCAATGTTGGGCGAAGATCAGCCGGTAATTCTGCAGATGCTAGAGATCACTCCGGCGCTTGGGGCACTCAAGGGTGTTGCCATGGAGCTTGAGGATTGTGCGTTCCCATTGCTTGAAGAGATTGTTCAAACGGATGACCCCGATGTTGCATTTGGCGATGTCGGCGCCGCACTGCTCGTAGGAGCCATGCCTCGAAAGGCTGGAATGGAGCGCTCGGACTTGCTCACTGCAAATGGTGGCATCTTCAAGCCTCAGGGCGCAGCGCTTGGGCGGTCGGCTTTGAAGGACGTCAAGGTTCTCGTTGTCGGAAACCCGGCCAATACCAACTCGCTGATTGCTCTGAGTAATGCCGCTGGCCTTGAGCCCGGACGATTCACAGCAATGACCCGGCTCGACCACAACCGTGCCATCGCACAACTCTCGGCAAAGGTGCATGCACCCGTTACCGATATCCGCCGCATGACCATCTGGGGAAATCATTCCACTACTCAGTACCCCGACCTGTTCCACGCAGAGGTTGCAGGGCGTCAGGCAGCGGAGATGGTCAATGATCAGGCTTGGGTCGAGAGCGAGTTCATTCCCACAGTCGCTAAGCGCGGCGCAGCAGTGATTGAGGCTCGCGGCTTCTCCTCGGCAGCATCAGCAGCGAATGCTGCAATCGAGCACATTCACGACTGGCATCTTGGAACTCCCGAGGGCGATTGGGTCTCGATGGCTGTTCCTTCTGACGGCTCCTATGGGGTGCCCGAGGGGCTCATGAGTTCCTTCCCGTGCATCTGCAAGGACGGGAAGTACGAAATTGTGCAGGGCCTAGAGATTGACGAGTTCTCTCGCGGACGCATCGATGCCTCGGTAGGAGAATTGATTGAGGAACGCGACGCAGTTCGAGAGCTTGGCCTGATCTAGGGCCTGGTCTAGGGCCTGATCTAGGGGGCTGCGCAGGGGGGAGCGTTCCCCATTGATCTGTCGCGCCTTGATTCCTAGGTTGGGGCTGTGTCGAGCAGCGCTCCCCAACAGGTTCTTGGAGCAGACCCAGAAGAGTTGGAGCACTATTCGGCAAATCTGGTGGCAGTAGCTGCCCGCTTGGATCGCGTGAGCAGGGTGCTCGCAGGGGAGGTCCGTGATACCCGCTGGACTGGCTCTGCGGCGGTCACCTTCCGCTGCGAGTGGCGGCGGTCCTATGAGCTATCCCTCCGGCAAGTAGCAGCAGCGCTCAGATCTGGCGCCGAGCAGATACGAGGACAAGCTCAGCAGCAACGCTTAGCGAGCAGCAGCGAATTGCAGTCGACCGCGAGCGGAGCGACCACTTCGAGAGGGGCCGCACAGACAGCCTCGCAGGCGGCCGCACAGGCGGTCGCGCAGGCGGTCCCACAGGCGGTCGCGCAGGCGGTCGCGCACGCAGCCGGGCAAGGTGGTTTGCAGAATCTCTATCAGGCTCATCGCCAGGCCATTGCCACAGAGTTGCAGTTGCTGCGCGCTCAACGGGCCGAGTGGCTGAGCATGTCACTAGTTGGGGGTTTGCTTTCTGGGATCAGGTTCTTACCTTTTGACCCGCTGCAAGTGATCGATCAGAAGGTGGGCTGGTTGGAATCTTTGGCAGGTGAGCAGCGGCAGTTTCTGTTCTTTGATACCACCGAAGGTGGCCATGTTGCCGAGGTCTTTGGGCAACTCGACCAGGCCCGACATGTGACGGTCCTTGTTCCAGGCGTGTCTACTGATCCGAATGATTTTGCGGACCCAAGGAATCTGCCCGCCGCAAGGCTGCAGCGGGGTCATTCCGACACTGCAGCTATTCAATGGCTTGGCTATAACCCACCGAACAACCTGCTTCAGGCCGGCTTCAACGCCGGGGTGTTCTCGCAGAGTTCTGCCCTAGCGGGGGCCGTGGCCTTGCAGAGTTTTGTTGCCTCTCTTCGCCGCTCGGGTGCACAGGACATCACGGTGATCGGTCACAGTCTCGGCGCCTACTTGGCATCGGTTGCTGCCGGCACGGGAGCGGGCCTAGATGCTGATCGGCTAGTTCTGGCTGGAAGCCCTGGTTCGCTGCGGTCAAATGTTTCCCAGCTACACCTGCATGGCGGTGCCGGATCAGACTCCACGGTGTTCAGCATGGAGGAGGGAGTTGACCCGATTGCAACCGGGGTTCTGGGGCACTCGATGCTCGGTTGGGATGTGGCTGATCCTAATTTCGGTGCAACGAACCTTGTTGATGGCGAGGGGGGTTTCGGTAATCCCCTCAGAAATCACGGCTCCTACTTCAGGGACCCCGTCTCGTTGCAGAGTCTGCAAGCGGTGATCTCTGGAACTGCTCTTCGGTGACGAGCTGCTGAATAGCCCTCTTGAACTCGGGAGCGAACTAGTAGGTGGTGGCGTCGCGAAGCGGAGCAAGCGCGTCCGACAACCCGTCAATGCATGCATGTTGGCGGATCAATACAGAGACATCGCCACCCAACTTCAGGCGACCCTGCATAAAGGCGGCTTGAGCCGAAAGCTCACCCTGAGCAATGGCAGCCGCCGTGTCGTAGTCCATTCCAAAGCTCACCTGAGCGTCCTTTGCAGGCCCAATCCGAAGTGAGGTCTGGCCGTGATCCATTTGGATGCTGTAGGTGGTTTTTCCTGTGGGTGAACCCGTCACCTCGTACAAGATGATCAGCTCAGATTCGGCAGTAGCTGCTGCTATTGCCGGATCGGCCGCTAGGGCCGTCGCTGCTTGGTCTAACCATTCTTCGCTCAAGTACTGCGCCACGTAGACATCCTAGTTACCCGAACGCAGTTGCTCCCTATGCAGGCTGCCGATTAGGTCAGGGCAGCGGGGTCGGTCGGGGCAGCGTTTGGAAGCGACACCTGACAAACTCTGGAGATGAGCACTCCTGATCCTCGTGATGAACAGCGCCATCTTCCTGACTCCACGGAATTGTGGAATGAGTCCTATTACATGGACTGGTTCAATGATGATTTGACCTTGGGTGGGTACGCTCGAATCGGCTTTTACCCCAACTTGAACCGAGTCTGGTACTGGGCTTGCTTGGTTGGCCCTGACCGTCCCCTCGTAACGGTAATCGAGCATGAGGTTGCCATGCCCAAGTCTGCGAGTTCGCTTGAACTGCGACACGAGGGGCTCTGGGCTGATCATGTGATCGAGGTGCCAAATGAGCACATGTCGATCAATCTTGAAGCCTTTGGCTTGTCTTTGGACGACCCCGCAGAGGTGTATCACGATCCTCGTGGTGAGGTTGTTCCCTTCGGGTTTGAGCTGGACTTCATCACGGATCGGGGCGCCTATCAGTGGCCGCCGGTCACTCCGAGGTATGAGATTCCCTGCCGAGTGCAAGGGCAGATACTTGTTGGCGATGAGCGCATCGAGTTTGATGGGTGGGGTCAGCGTGATCACTCGTGGGGCGCTGCTCGTGACTGGTGGGCTATGCCTTGGAGCTGGACTGCTGGCCGCCTAGAAGATGGCGAGCGTTGGCATAGCGCAGGCGGGTTTTCCCCCAACAGTGAGTGGGGTGTGGGCTACGAGCTTGCGGCTGGGTCAGATGAGTTCGCCGAGAGCGATCAGGTGCAGATTGAGATCGAAGAGGGCCGAGAGGGAATGCCAACGGGCACTCGAACACGCTTTGGGCAGTTCGATGTTCAGTTTGAGCCAATCGCATTTTCACCTGTGCTTCTGGTGCATCCGGATGGCCGAGAGGCGCGCTTTCCTCGGGCGATGGCAAAGGTGACCCATGCAGATGGACGAACCGGCGGTGGATGGATTGAATGGAACCAACCGCCCAAGCCCTAAGTCCTTGCCGGCTTGGTCAAACGACAGCCCGAAGTCTTATTTGACTACCTGTCGCCACCTAAGGCGACTATCGGTCTTCGAAGTCGTACAAGTCAGCACAACACCGTTCACTGATTTGTCTTTCGTTCCAGCCAGTTCGCCCCTGCAGAACGCTCCAGGGGTTACGTAGCTTGCAACAATTGCAGCTGAACTCGAAGCACCAACTACTGGTGCTTGGACTGCGCCCAACCCGATCATCGCGGATGCGGCAACAAAAACGCCAGTAATAAACCTTCTGATTGTTATCTTCATTCCACTCCCCAGTCGCCTATTGAAACTTATTTTTAACGCACTGAGAGAGAAGAGTCAAAGAAACGGGCACTCGGACTGCAGACCGCATTTCGTCAAAACGCGGTTTTATAACAAGTTTGTCGTTCTATAACAAGGTCGTCTCAGCCGTTGACGTTGTGCCGGGCCCATTCCACTGAACTCGCTCAGCCGCCGCACTCGGTGCTGATCCAAGTGACGACGGCCTCGTTTGCCTTCATGAACTCGGGGTCACTGAGAGCATTCGTGGATTCCAGGAAGTCCCCGCCAGCGGCATCTTTCAACGTCTGAGCCACCAGCTCGAGCTCATCTTGTAGATCCTCTGGCGCTTTGGACTGCAATTCGCCAAGTACCTGATCGATCTCTGCATCGGCGTTATCAGAGGTATAGGCGACGGCAATCAGTTGGCTGTAGGCAAGGCCCAAGCTTGCACAGTTACTCAGATCGCCAAGCCCCGCTGCGAAATCCTGCAACTGGTTACCCAGATCACCCAGATCACCCAGATCGCCCGCGCCTGGGTCGCCAAGATCCCCTGAACCCCCAAGCTCGTCGCTCAGTGAAGGTTCGGGACGCATACCCGAGGTCATCTGCGCACTTACCTCTTGTGGGTTGGCGCTGCACCCCGGTAGCAAGGAAAGCATCATCACCCCAGCCAAAGCCAAAGCCAGACTCCCGCTAGAAACCCTCTTCAGCGTGTTCATGTCCGTCAGTCTTGCCCAGAACGTACCCAGCTAACAGAACTAGTTAAGACATTCCTGAGACTCCTCCGAGACAACCCTAAGAGCTGCTCAAGGCGGGTGCGGACCTTAGGGCTGTTTGATAGCCAGGGAATCCTTGGAGACTATGACCGAGGACAGGTCGACTACCTCGAAATCATTTGCCGTGAGCTGTCCCAACGTAGCTAAGTCGGTATCGTTCCAACGCCCATCCACCGTGCCTCGAAGCTTGAACCCCGGGCCAGTGTCAGACAGGATTACGCCATATTTTTGTGAAGCTAGCGCAACGATCTTGGCTTGGGGGCCGAGCCCGCTCAGGTCAGCATCAGCCTTGAGGCGCAACCAAGCTCCCATCGGTGGTGCATTCGGATCGGCAGAAACTCCGTCACCGCCTCGGGCAGGCCAGAGAAATTTGCCGGGAGCTGAGATGGCAGTGGAACCCAAAATCGCATGCTCGATCTGCCCTACTTCAACCTCTGCAAAGGTAATCGTGCCGGGCAGTAGGGGCATCCGAGCCGCAATGGTGGACCCTGTCGGATATTCCAACGAGTTCATGCTCCAGGTTGCTCCTGCACCAGCCTGCCAGTGTCCAAACCAAGAACGAATAGCGATGAGTTCCCAAGCTTGGCGCTTCTGCAGGTCAACCGCTAGGTAGTGCTGATCAAAATGATAGGTGGGCATACCCTCGATATAGGCAGGGTCTGTAATCGGGTACGGCCCAGCAAACGAGGCAGCAGGGTACTGAGTGAGTTCCACTGACTTCACTGCAGTCTGAGCGTCCACCAGATTAAATGGCAAGCCAAAAGCAACCCCATCGGTCACCGTGCCGCGGAACCCGGCACTCAATTCCAAGCCCTGCTGTGAGGCAATCCATTGGTCGCTCTGAGCAGCAACTGGCAGGTCAGTAATCGGACGGTAAAACAGCGACTCTGCTGGAAGTAGGCGGGGAAGCGCCGGAAACTCGGGAACGAAAAACGGTGGAGGTCTGTATATGACAGCCAGAACAAGGCCAATCAGCAGCAGAGTAGATGCCAGAACTAGAGGCACCTTGCGCCCCAGTTTCTTTCGGCGGAACGCCAGTAGAAGCAGCACCGCAAGGGTAACCAGGCCGATCAGAAACAGGATGCGCCCAAGGCCAGAGAGTAAAAATTCAGACCCGGGAATAAGAACCTGGGGACCGTCAATCTGGGGGTCCTGAAAGGTCACCTTCTAGAGGTTATACGTCCCTAACAAAACCAACGGGACTGGGCTCAGCCGAACTTTTTCTGCCCCGACCGCTTGCGGTTCGCCAGCTTGGCCTTGAGATAATCGCGGTTCATCATTGCAATGAAGTCCACCGAGATTTCTTTCGGGCAAGCCTCTTGGCACTCGCCATGGTTGGTGCAAGAGCCAAAGAATTCTTCCATCTTGTCAACCATTGCCTCGGTGCGGGCAAGCCGCTCAGGCTGGCCCTGTGGCAGCAGATTGAGGTGTTGAAGTTTTGCCGCTGTAAACAAGTTGCCAGCAGAGTTCGGACAGGCTGCCACGCAAGCGCCACAACCAATACAGGCTGCGGCATCCATGGCAGCGTCTGCGGCCTCTTTGGGTACCAGGGTGATGTTGGCATCTGGGGCTGCACCAGTGTTGACCGAGATGTAGCCACCCGCCTCGATGATTCGGTCAAACGCTGCCCGGTTCACTGCAAGATCCTTGACGAGCGGGAAGCCGGCGGCACGCCATGGCTCCACGACGATCTCATCGCCATCAGAGAACTTGCGCATAAAGAGCTGGCAAGTTGCCGTGCCCTTCTGCGGTCCGTGCGCTTGGCCGTCGATCATCAAACTGCAACTGCCACAGATGCCTTCGCGGCAGTCATGATCAAATGCAATCGGCTCGCGATCATCCAAGATCAGGCCTTCGTTGACGTAATCCAACATCTCCAAAAAGGAGGCGTCGTCGGCGACTGCCACGTCGTAGTACTCAAATGCGCCAACGTCATTGGCAGATTCCTGCCGCCAGACTTTGAGCTTCAGATTCAAGGTGGTGCTCACAATTATTCTTCTTCCCTTATCCGGGCCGACTACTGCTAGTGCCGTTTACTTGTAGCTGCGCTGAGACAACTTGACGTTGTCAAAGATCAGCGGTTCTTTATTCAGGATTGCGTCCTTGTGAATATCGGGGCCGCCGTATTCCCAAGCTGCCACATAGGCGAAGTCCTCGTCATCGCGAAGAGCCTCGCCTTCGGGGGTCTGATGCTCTTCACGGAAGTGCCCTCCGCAGGACTCTTCGCGATGTAGAGCGTCACTCACTTTGAGCTCAGCCATCTCCATGAAGTCAGCAACTCGCAAGGCCTTCTCGAGAGACTGATTAAACCCGTTACCAGAGCCCAGCACCTTGACCTCTTTCCAGAACTCGTCGCGTAGTGCTGGAATCTCGCTCAATGCAGTCTCAAGGCCAGCCCGGTTACGACTCATGCCGCAATAATCCCAAACCAATTTTCCGAGCTCGCGATGGAAGTGATCAGGAGTCTTGGTGCCTTTGATAGCCATGAGTTGATCAACCATGTCTTGTGTCGAAGCAAGAGAACTGGTAAATGCTTCATGCGAGGTCTCGACCGGAGCATCGCCGAGTAGTCCCGACAAGTACCCAGCCACCGTGCTTGGCGCAACAAAGTAGCCATCAGCCAAGCCCTGCATGAGCGCAGAAGCACCCAAACGGTTTGCGCCATGGTCACTGAAGTTGGCCTCGCCAAGTGCAAACAGCCCGGGCACAGTGGTCTGAAGGTTGTAATCAACCCAGAGTCCGCCCATGGTGTAGTGGGTTGCGGGGTAGATGCGCATCGGAACGCTGTATGGGTCTTCGCCCGTGATGCGCTCATACATATCAAACAGGTTGCCGTAGCGGGCCTTGATGGTTTCCTTGCCAAGGCGTCCAATGGAATCAGCGAAGTCCAAGTACACGCCGTTCTTGAGCGATCCCACGCCGCGGCCTTCGTCCACCACAATCTTTGCGTTGCGTGAAGCAACGTCACGAGGAACCAAGTTGCCAAAGGCCGGATACTTGCGCTCCAAGAAATAGTCGCGGTCAGCATCTTGAATATCGCCCGGCGCACGAGTTTCTTCTAGTGCCGAAGGCACCCAGATGCGCCCGTCATTTCGCAGAGACTCAGACATCAGCGTGAGCTTGGACTGGAACTCATCAGCTGGCGGGATGCAGGTGGGGTGAATCTGCGTAAAGCAAGGATTAGCGAAGGCCGCGCCCCTCTTGTGCGCACGCCAGGTGGCGGTCACGTTGCATGCCTTGGCGTTGGTCGACAGGAAGTACACGTTGCCGTAACCGCCAGTTGCCAGCAGGACGGCATGTGCCGAATGGGCGCTGATCTCGCCAGTAAGCAAATCGCGTGCAGTGATGCCGACTGCCCGGCCGTCGTGCACCACGACGTCTTGCATGTCCATGCGGTTATACAGGGTGACGGTGCCCAACTGAATCTGCCGCGCTAGCGCCTGATACGCACCAAGTAGTAACTGCTGCCCTGTTTGACCCCGGGCATAAAAGGTACGAGAAACCTGGGCCCCGCCAAAGGAGCGGTTGTCCAAGAGCCCGCCATACTCGCGGGCAAACGGCACACCCTGTGCCGTTGCTTGATCGATGATGTTGACCGAGCTTTGGGCCAAGCGATACACGTTTGACTCACGCGAGCGGTAGTCGCCACCCTTGATGGTGTCGTAGAACAACCGCTGAATGCTGTCGCCGTCGTTCTTGTAGTTCTTTGCTCCGTTGATACCGCCTTGGGCAGCAATTGAGTGCGCTCGTCGCGGTGAGTCGTGATAGGTGAACACGCTCACGTTGTATCCGGCCTCACCCAAAGAGGCTGCAGCTGCAGCACCCGCTAGGCCAGAGCCGACCACGATTACCTCAAACTTGCGGCGATTGTGCGGAGCCACGAGCTTTAGGTCGAACTTGTGCTTATCCCACTTGTCAGCCAGAGGGCCTTCAGGTGTTTTGGAATCGAGGGTCAGTGCCACGAGGGTGAACCTCCTGCAGTAGTAACGGGCATTTGGGCTTGAGTTGGCGAAGTAGGAGTCACGATTTCAGTGCACCACGCCAGCAAGAACTGCAATAGGGAACAGGCAGTTGATCCCTGCAACCAGAATGGCAAACCCCGCCGCAAACCCTCGGCGAGCGCTGTTGTAACGAGGGTTGTTCATGCCCGTGCTCTGGAAGATGGACCAACCTCCATGGAACAAGTGAATGCCCAATGCAATATTGGCCAGAATATAAATGATGGCGATTGGCCAACGCTCAAAGCTGGCTACCAAGTTGTCGTAGGCAGCTCCACGCACGTAGTCGGGGTTGGCAAACCCCCAAGTCAGATCCGCAAGATGGAAGATCAAGTACAGGCCAATGATGATGCCCGTCCAGCGCATAGTGCGTGAAGCAAAGGTGACCGCCACATAATCACGTGGCGACTGATACTTGATCGGCCTTGCCCGATTGTTCATTCGGGTCAGCGTGTATGCAGAACTGATGTGCAACCCGAACATGACAATGAGGCCAATGCGGAAGATCCACAGCACCACTCCGTGCGGAAAGATCGGATATAACAGCGTCCGCAGGCTCTCGGCGTAATGGTCAAACTCGGTGCGGCCGAGGAACATCTTGAGGTTGCCCACCATGTGAACAAGCACAAAGCCCATCAGGCCAATGCCCGTGAGAGCCATCACCCATTTTTTTCCAATGGCTGATGAATAAAACTCCACAATCCAGAACCTGGATTGTTTGGGGGGGCCGTTCACTTCCGGGGCGTCAGCTCCCGGACGACTCTCCGTTGCTTGGGTCATGCATATCTCCTGGCCAGACCAGCACGCTCCGAACGCAGTGCTCAGTACTTCCGAAACTAGTGCGTCTGGGCTCTCGCGACTAACCGGCGCAAGATTCCTTCGGTTCACAGCCCCGCATTACCCTCATCGGCGTGTTCTATGTTCCAGGAATTTTTGAACCTCGATTCACCGTGACAGTCCGGCTACTAGCGGCCGAAGCTGAAGCCATGGCTGATCGTTTTTGGTTATTCGGAGCCACGGCTGTGGTCGAGCTCGCAGACAGCGAAGGGTTTGTCAGGTTGATCGGAGATCTGACACCCTCGGGGATTCGAGGCCTAGAGGCCGGTTCCTTAGTAGTTGGAATTGATCCCATCGAAGCCGATTTTGAACTCAGTAATGAGTGGCGCAAGCACGCTCAGGTTTGGGTGTGTGGCAACCGAATTCTGCTGCGGCCCGAATGGGTCAGTAACGATGCGCAACAACAACAACAGGTAGATGACGGGTCACTGCTTGAGATTGTTCTGGAACCAGGCTCAGCATTTGGTTCTGGAAGTCATGCAACAACGCGACTCTGCGTTGGGCAGATCGCGCAGCTAGATCTTGAGAATGCGCGTGTCCTAGACGTGGGCTGTGGCACCGGGGTTTTGAGCGTGGCGAGTGTTCTAGTCGGAGCGGACTCAGTGCTCGCCGTGGACAGTGACCCTGAGGCAATTCGAGTCACCGAACTAGTGGCCGCACTCAATGGTGTCTCAGAAAAGATCCAGACGTTGCCCGCTCAGGGCTTTGTCGGTGACGGGACCGAGTTCGATCTTGTACTGGCAAACTTGTTGCTGCCGATCATCGAAGAGAGTGGAGCACAGCTAGCTAACAGCGTGGCCCCTGGAGGATTGATCATGGTGAGTGGGGTGTTGGAACATCAGCAGGAGCGCGTGGAGCAGGTTTTCTTGGAGTTCAAACTGAACCAGGTTGAACAGGAGGAGGGCTGGCTGGTGCTTGTGTTTGAGCGGTCCGGTTTAGCCGCGAGTGAGTAGCGGGTAGGAGACGGGTAGCCTGCGCGGATGCCACAAACTTCCTCCTCAGCAGATGCCTCACAGATTCTCCCGGCTACCGCTACCGCACCGCCAAAGATTTCTACCCTTGGCGAGCTGCGTGAGTCTGGGTGGCAGTCCGAGTCGGTCAAGTCTGAGTTGCGACGCAACGCAGTTGCTCGGATCCGAAGCGGTGAGCCGTTGTTCGCCGAGATTCTTGGTTATCAAGACACCGTGTTCCCGCAAGTAGAAAATGCTCTGCTTGCCGGCCATGACGTGATCTTCCTTGGCGAGCGCGGCCAAGCCAAGACTCGCATTATTCGGTCACTTATCGAGTTGCTTGACGAGTGGCTTCCAATCGTCGAGGGATCGGAAATCAACGACGATCCGTATGCTCCGGTCTCGTTCCACGCCAGGTCGCTTCTGGCCGAACATGGCGAAAATACGCCCATTTCTTGGGTCCACCGCTCTTTCCGCTTTGGCGAGAAACTAGCGACACCCGACACTGCAATTGCAGATTTGATCGGCGAGGTTGATCCCATCAAAGTCGCCGAAGGCCGTTACTTGTCCGATGAACTCACCCTGCATTACGGCCTAGTTCCGCGAACCAATCGCGGCATCTTTGCCATCAATGAGTTGCCCGACCTATCCGAGCGAATTCAGGTTGGCCTGCTCAACGTGCTCGAAGAGCGAGACATTCAAATTCGCGGTTACAAGATTCGCCTGCCGCTAGACGTCATGCTGGTGGCTTCGGCAAACCCCGAGGACTACACCAACCGTGGTCGGCTGATCACCCCACTCAAGGACCGTTTCGGTTCTCAAGTCCGCACTCATTACCCACTCGATGTCGAGACAGAGGTTGCCATCATCTTGCAAGAGGCCTCGCCATTCTCTGCCGAGGGCATCGGCGTAGAGGTTCCGGAATTCATGACCGACATCGTGGCCACCTTGTCGCAACAAGCCAGGCAGAGCCCACACATTTCTCAGCGCTCAGGAGTTTCGGTACGTCTGTCGGTGTCGAACTACGAGGTCATGGTTGCGAATGCCGCCCGGCGTGCACTCATTGCTGGCGAAGACGAAGTCGTGCCACGTATTTGTGATCTTGAGGCCCTGCCTGCTGCTACTGCGGGCAAGATCGAGATTGAGACCATCGAGGAGGGCCGAGAGGGCCAGATCCTTGACCACCTGATTCGCGCAGCAATCTTGACGGTGTTTCGTGAGCGTGTCTCCCCAGAGAATCTGACGGCGGTGATTTCAAGCCTTGAGGAGCGTGGGCCAGTGGACACCGGCGAGGATGTTGCTTCTGCCAAGTACGTAGAACTGCTTAAGCATTTGCCTTCTTTGCAGGCACCCGTAGCTGAACTGGCGGGAGAAACCCCCAGCCCGGCCGCGATTGCTTCGGCAGTTGAATTGATTCTTGAAGGCTTGCACTTGGCTAAGCGGCTCAATAAAGACGCCGTAGGCGGCCGAGCGCAGTACCGGGCACGCAGCTAGCTGCCGGGTCTACAGCAACTCAGGGGAGTACCCTCAACCTATGCCCAGACCTCGCTTTCGTTATTCCCCATGGGATGGAACACAGCAGGGATTCGAGGTGGACGCGTTCGATGTCATGGAGCAGCTCACTGATGATCTCCTCTACCACGGAGACATCAACGCAGCACTTCGTCGCATGTTGCAGCAGGGGTTTGAGGACCGCAACGGAGAGCACATCGAGGGCATTCGAGAGATGCTCGAAAAAATTCGTCAACGCCGTGAGGATGCTGTTGAGAATTATGATCTCGGGGGAGTCTTTAGCGAGATCGCAGAGGAACTTCGAGAGGTTGTCAAGCAGGAGCGCGCCGAGCTACAGCGGCAACTTGATCAGGCAAATGCTTCCAATGACGAGCGGCGCAAAGAGCTAACTAGTGAGTCAACCTTGGGCAAGAACATGGACCTTGACATGTTGCCACCCGACCTTGCGGGGCAGATGCAGGCCCTGAGTCAGTACGAGTTCACCTCGGCCGAGGCCGAGCAACGCTTCAACGAGTTGGCCGAAAAACTGCGTGAGCAGCTCATGCAGAATTATGTCAATCAGTTGTCCAGCGCAGTCAACGAGATGACTCCAGAAGACTTAGCCCGCACCAAAGACATGATGGCGGCGCTGAATGAAATGCTAGAGCAGCGCGAGCGCGGGGAAGAGCCCGACTTTGACGGTTTTATGCAGGAGTTTGGAGACCTCTTTCCCGAGAATCCGCAGACGCTAGATGAACTGCTCGAGGCCATGGCCAGGCGTATGGCAGCAGCTCAGGCGATGCTCAACTCCATGACTCCTGAGCAGCGCGCGCAGATGCAACAACTCAGCGATCAGTTGATGCAGGACATGGACTTGCGCTGGCAGGTTGAACAGCTCAGCCAAAACCTTCAGCAGGCTTTTCCTGATGCCGGTTGGGAATCCAGTTACGAGTTTGAGGGTTCGCAGCCACTAGATATGGGTTCGGCTGGCGAACTTATGCGTGAGCTCGGTGACCTTGACCAACTTGAGCAGCTCATGCGCGGTGCTTCTAACCCTGGTGCTCTGGCCTCGGCAGACATTGAACGGGTTCGCGACCTGCTCGGTGAGGAGTCCGCCGAGAGCATTTCCCGGATGGCTGAAATTACTCGTCAGCTCACCGAGGCGGGACTCATTGAGCACAAAGAGGGCCGTGCTGAACTCACTCCAAAGGGAATGCGCAAACTCGGCCAGAACGCTCTCGCTGAGTTATTCAAGAAGCTTGACAGGGATCAGCTCGGCCAACACGAGATTGATAACAGCGGTATTGGTCACGAGCGCAACTTTCAGACCCGCCAATACCAGTGGGGCGACCCGTTCAATCTGCAGATCGAGAAGACGATCCGCAACGCAATCCTTCGAGGCGAGGGCGTGCCGGTTCATCTGAGTCCCGAGGATTTTGAGGTCGAAGAGACCGAGCAGAGCGTGCGTTCCTCCACCGTGTTGATGCTCGACCTGTCGCTCTCGATGCCCATGAGAGAAAACTTTTTGCCAGCAAAAAAAGTTGCGATGGCTCTTCATGCGCTCATCACCATGCAGTACCCGCGTGATTATCTAGGAATCGTCGGCTTCTCAGAGGTTGCACGAGTGCTGACTGCCGAGCAGCTCCCCGAGGTTTCTTGGGACTTTGTCTATGGCACAAATATGCAGCACGGGTTCCAACTGGCCCGGCAACTGCTGTCGCGCCAGAGCGGTACCAAACAGATCATCATGATCACCGATGGCGAACCCACCGCACATATCAACTCATACGGCGAGCCAGAGTTCCACTATCCGCCGGTCAAAGCCACCGTTGACGCCACCCTGCTCGAGGTAGCCCGGTGCACCAAGGACCGGATTCTGATCAATACATTCATGCTTGACCCAGACCGCAGCTTGCAGCATTTCATTGAACAGATGACCAAGCTCAACGGAGGTCGTGCATTCTTTACGACGCCACAGACCCTTGGGGACTATGTGTTGGTGGACTTCTTGGAGCATCGACGCAAGTTGCTAACCGCTCGTCGCTAGAACCGGTTTGCCCGGTAGGTCACTCTGAGTGATTCTCCCGTCTCGCGCGGTGCAGAAAAACTTCTTGTGTTTTCACGAGAAACAGGTACTATTACCTACTTACACCGACGTAATTACACTGCCGTGAGACGTATGACACCTTGTTGGGCGACGGGTCAGCCCACCAAGAGATCTGGGGAATCGTCATATGAGGATCGGCTTGGAGGATGAAATGGCATTTCCAGAAGAGGCAACAGGCGCCGAGAGTTGGCAAATGTTCTCAAACTGTCTCGGAGTTGACCCCGATTTGTTCTTTCCGGAACGCGGAGCGTCTACCAAAGAGGCAAAGGGTGTTTGTCAGGGTTGCGTGGTTCGTGAGGACTGCTTGGAATACGCCTTGGCCAACGGCGAAAAGTTTGGCATTTGGGGTGGCCTGAGCGAGCGTGAGCGGCGGCGCATCCGACGTCAGCGTGCGCTAGCTCGAGCAACGCAACAGCAGCAGCCACGCACCGCGTAGGTCGAGCCCCGCGTAAATCAAGCACCGCGTAAATCAAGCACCGCGTAAGTCAGGCACTGCTTGAATCAGGTCCTGCTTCATTCAGGAGCTGGGGCAGACACAGGGCGCAGCTTTGACTCGGTGAGTGTGTACTGCATGGGAACATCCCAGGGCTCCGCTACGAGTCCTTGCACTAGCTGCAGGTCAAACGCGCAACCTACAAGCCTGGTTCCTCGCTCCGTGCCAGCAACCTGCCCCGAGAAGGACCGGTCGTAGTAGCCGGCGCCGAACCCCAGTCGATTTCCTGATTCGTCTAGACCCACGCAAGGGACGAGTACAACATCCAGGCAGCTAGCAGATAACAACTCAGCGGGTGCGGCTGGTTCCAAAATCCCGAATTTGTTTGGCTGAAGGGTCTCGGTGGCCACCCATTCGGCAAACTCCATCTGCAGATCGGCCTGCAGCACAGGCAAGAAAATGCGCCAGCCCAGGTCGCGAAGGTTGTCCACCGTTTGGTTGATGTCGAGTTCACCATCGGTTGGCATATAGGTGCCGAGCAAGCCCGGAGGCTGAGATCCGAGGAACTTTTCTAAGTGCCGAGCAGCGGCATATTCGGCATTGGTTCGATGCTCTGCAGGCAGATGCCTTCGTAACTCTCGCAGCCTTTTGCGAAGCTCTGTTCTGGTTTCTGACTCGTCAGTCACATCCAAGATGATGCCGGGATTGAGCGCTTCTTGTTGTGATGCCCCATTTTCTGCCTGAAGGGGTAGCCTAGGAGGATGTTTGGTGGAAACGAATGGCTCATCGTCGCAGTAGTCGCTCTGGTGCTCTTCGGAGGATCGCAGCTTCCGAAGCTCGCCAAGAATCTTGGTTCGGCCCAGAAGGAATTTAAGAAGGGCCTAGCCGAAGGCAAAGAGGATGAAGAGACCCCGTCTGCTTCGACCACGCCGCCAGCTTCCTCGGGTACTCCCGCTGCCAAAGAAACCCCCTCGGACAACTAGTCCTGCAGGGGATTCGGTATATCAGGGGAGCTCTTGTAACAAGCTCAAGACCCCGCGGGTTGTTAGCCTGCGCTAACGGGAATGACCCTTCGGCCTGAACGGGCTTTGTGGATGCGACGACGCTCTCGCTCCGAGGTGCCTCCCCAGACGCCGTGATCGATCCGATGGTCGAGTGCATACTCGAGGCACTCAGACTTGACGGGGCAGTCCACGCAGATGCGTCGAGCAGCATCCACGCCAACTCCGTCGGAGGGAAAGAACTGGCTGGGGGGCTGTTCGGCACAATTGCCCGATGCCATCCATTGGGTATCTAGCGGTGAAGCCTTCATATATTGATTCTGACCCTGTTCGCATCAAAAGTGTTCCCGAATATTTCGAAGTACTGAGAGGGAACACAGAGCAGCGGTCATCACGGCCATTGGCAATGCTCTCATCTAGGCCAATTGGGAGTTACCTCGGCGATTTGCGGTTACCTCAAATCGGCGTTGGCATGGTGAATACAGAGGCTCTGGCTGAGACCAAGCTCATGGGCCTCTGAGAACTCTCTTTGATCTGAGCAACTCGCGCTCGGCATTTGGCTTGAGATGACGCATACTCGCAGTCATGGATCAGGAGAACACCCCCAACAACTCAAATATCAATCCTGCTTGGACGCCCCCAGCGGCGCCCGCAGCCCCAACCCGGCCACCGCAGGCTGGCCCGCCAAGTGCGCCGCCACTCGCAGGTCCCGTAGCTGGCCCACCAACGGCCCCCCAAGGGATGGCTGCTCCGGTTGCTCCTCTGCCTCCGGCATATACGGGGTGGTCAATTCCTGCTGCTCAGTCAGCACAGGGAGCAGCAGCTACCGGACTTGGCGGTACTGCACCTTCGGCGCCGCAGCCAGCACCCTCGGTCAAGCGAAAGGCTTCTTCGGGTGCTCGTCAGCCCAGCGGGGTGCGCTCTGCACTTATTGGCGGCTTAGTCGGAGCAATCGTGGCCGGCGGGGTTGTTGGAGCTGCCCTTTGGAATAACGGCGGTTCAAACACCAACGCTGCTAAGCCGGTGGCAACCTCGGAGAACGCTCGGCCATCCGCAACCATGCCTGGTGGCAGCTTGGATGTGCGTTCGCTCCTGACCAAGGTGAGCCCTTCTGTGGTTGCCATTCACACGGGCACTCGACAAGGTGAGGCAGCGGGTTCTGGTGTTGTGATCAGTGAGGATGGATTAGTCCTGACGAATGCCCATGTAGTGGAAGGTGCAACCTCGATAGAGATTGACTTCTCCGACGGCCGCACTGTCGAGGCTCGGCTCATTGGCGCCGTCCCAGAAAACGACGTTGCCCTGATCAAAGCAGAGGGCCTTGGAGATCCGGTGAAGGCGGCCGACCTAGGCAATTCAAGTGACCTTCAGGTTGGCGATGACGTCGTTGCAATCGGGAACGCCCTGAACTTGGGTGAAGAGCCAAGCGTGACCACAGGAATTGTGTCTGCGCTTGGTCGCTCGCTGGACTCACCCTCTGGTGAGACGCTGACTGACCTGATTCAGACTGATGCGGCAATCAACCCCGGAAATTCGGGTGGACCGCTTATCAACAGCCAAGGCCAAGTGGTTGGCATTAACACCGCGATTCTTGCAGATGCGCAAAACATTGGATTCTCGCTGTCAATCGACTCAATCAAGAGCATCATCGACGATGTCAGTTCTGGCCGAGAGGTCGAGAGCAATCGCCCGGTGCTCGGAGTAGAGACGCTCGACGTGGCCGGAGTCGATACTGCTGTGGTCGACCGGTTCTCCATTACTGCAACCTCGGGTGCCTTCGTGCAGAAGGTCTCGCCAGGGAGTGGCGCAGATGATGCTGGCATGCAGGCCGGAGACGTGATCGTTGCAGTGGATGGTCGCAGAATTCGTACGGCCTCAGATGTCGGGCAGGCCGTCAAGGCAAAGAAGGCCGGTGACCAGATCAAGGTGACTCTTGAGCGATCAGGCGAGAAGCTCGACGTCACCGCAACCCTCGGATCGAAGTAATCCTTCGGTGCGCCCGCGTCGCGGGTGCACCGAATCCTGCATGTCGAGGCACAGCAGGTAAGATCCCCGTCTATGTATAACCAGCCAGAGATCGATCCGGATGCCCCAGTAGAACCCCCTAAGGCACATGTCACCATCGTGTACTTGGGAGCTGTAGCTCCGCATTGGGATATCCGGTCTGAATCTGGCGATCAGCAACTTGTCAGCGGCTTTCGCACCCGGGTGAATGCCCGGTTGATGCTGCTTCCGCCACATGATCCGCAGTTCCGCCGAAATAAAGAGCGGGTGAACCGCGATGCTGAGCGAGAGCTCATCGCGTTGGAATGGGACCTTGGTGATGACGAGTACGCAAACCGCTGAGTCACCCGAAGACCATTATCTGAACCGTGAGTTGTCCTGGCTGGACTTCAACGCACGTGTTCTGGCGCTAGCAGAAAACCCCGCAACTCCGTTGCTGGAGCGGGCCAAATTTCTGGCCATTTTCAGTCGCAACTTGGACGAGTTCTTCCAAGTCCGCGTTGCTGGCCTGAAAGATCGAATTGCTGCAGGAGTCCGTAAGCGAAGCATTGACGGCCGCACAGCTAGCCAACAACTTGAGCTCATTCTGAAGATGGCTCGGGAACTCACAGTGCGAGCCGATGAGGCTTTTCTTGGGCCCGTTAGCAAGGGCTTAGCCGATGCAGGGATCACATTTTCGACTTGGTCGCAGCTTGCAGAGGATGATCGTAAATGGTTGACCGAGGAGTTCCACCGGAGAATCTTCCCGGTGCTCACGCCCCTTGCAGTTGATCCCGGTCACCCGTTCCCGTATATCTCCACCCTCTCTCTCAACTTGGGTGTCATTGTGCGCGACCCGGAACGCGGCGAGCGCCGCTTTGCTCGGGTCAAGGTGCCGCCGTTGTTGCCCAGATTTATGGTGCTTCCCGATGGGCAGCGGTTCGTTGCTCTTGAGCAGGTCATCGCTGCTCATATGGAGGACCTGTTCCCGGGGATGGAGGTCGAGGACTGCGTCACGTTTCGCGTGACTCGCAATGCCGACCTGACCGTAGAAGACGAAGAGGCCGACGACTTGCTGGCGGCAATCGAGATGGAACTGCGCCGCCGCAGATTCGGCAAGGCAGTTCGTCTCGAAGTGGAAGAGGACATCTCCTCTGAGTCACTTGAATTGATTCGCGAAGAACTTGAGCTGGATGACGATGACGTCTTTGCGCATGCTGCGCCCATCGATCTGGGTGGATTGTTCACCGTCTGCAACCTTGACCGAGATGATCTTAAATACGAGGATTTCGCCCCGCTCACGCAGGCCCGCCTGAGCTCCGAAACAGAAGATGAAGCTCCCGACATTTTTGCAGTAATTGCCGAGGGCGACGTGCTGTTGCACCATCCCTATGACAGCTTTGTTTCTTCGGTCGAGGAGTTCATTCATCAGGCCTCGATTGACCCCAAGGTGCTGACCATCAAGCTCACCCTCTACCGCACCTCGGGAGACAGCCCGATTCTGGCATCACTGATTCGTGCTGCTGAACAGGGCAAGCAAGTCGCTGCTTTGGTCGAACTCAAAGCCAGATTCGATGAGGAGCGAAACATCGAGTGGGCTCGGCGCCTTGAGCAGGCAGGTGTTCACGTTGTGTACGGGCTAGTAGGGCTCAAGACCCATACCAAGACCTGTTTGGTGGTTCGCCAAGAGGGTGAAGGCGTGAGGCGCTACTGCCACATCGGAACGGGCAACTACAACTCAAAGACCGCTCGCACGTACGAAGACATCGGGCTGTTGACCGCTGACGATCAAACTGGTGCAGATCTCAGCCAACTCTTCAACTATCTCACTGGTTATGCACGCAACGTGGAGTATCAGCGTCTGCTCGTAGCGCCCCATTCGCTCCGCTCGGGGCTACTCGAACTCATCCGCAACGAGCGAACCGCCCCCGCGGGTTCCGGTCACATCGTGATGAAGATGAACAGTTTGGCTGACCCTGAACTCATTGAGGAGCTGTATGCCGCTTCGGCGGATGGAGTTCGCATTGAACTCATCGTTCGGGGCATCTGCTGCCTGCGTCCGCAGGTTCCTGGGTTGTCCGAAAACATCACGGTGCGCAGCATCGTTGGGCGTTACTTGGAGCATTCGCGAATCTATCGGTTTGGCAATGGTGGCGGTCCCGACCTGCCGCTTCACTTCATTGGCTCGGCCGACTTGATGCCCAGAAACCTGGATCGACGGGTAGAGGCGATGGTGCCGATTGACAACCCAGTACTGGCGAAGCGAATCGACGATGTCCTGCAAGTGAGTTTGCTTGATGACACCCTTGCATGGGAGTTGAAAAATCACGACTGGGCTCGAGTCGATGGTCAGCGAACCCTTGAGACACACCTTGAACTGCAGCGACTTGCCATGGAGCGAGCCTCGATCGGTATTCGCTGATGTGGTTCAGGTGGAACTGAGTGACTGAGTCGAAGGCCCGACAGATTCGAGCCGCTGGAGGGGTCGTCTGGAGGCTGCGATCTTCGGGGCAGCCGCAAAGCGAGCTTGGCCCACAAAGCAGATTTTCCGATATGGAGTTCGCACTAGTGCACCGGCCTCGGTATCAGGATTGGAGCCTGCCGAAGGGCAAGGCGAAGAAGCGAGAGTCGAGCGAACAGACTGCCCTGCGGGAAGTGCGAGAAGAAACGGGGCTGGAGTGCGAACTTGGAGAGGAACTCCGCACCGTGCAGTACCTGACTCCAAAGGGTGAGGAAAAGACTGTTCGCTGGTGGGCGATGACGGTCCTGAAGGACCATGGATTTGAACCGAACGAAGAGGTTGATCGGATTTCTTGGGTTGCCTTTGAGGAGCTATCGAGGATCTGCGCGTTTTCCTCTGACCTTGAAGTTGTTCACTCGCTGTCAATATATGAACGAGATATTTAGAAGTTCTCAACTTATTTCAATACATTTCAAACTTGGGATTTTATAAATTTGGTAGGGG
Source organism: Actinobacteria bacterium IMCC26207 (assembly GCA_001025035.1). GTDB lineage: Bacteria > Actinomycetota > Acidimicrobiia > Acidimicrobiales > Microtrichaceae > IMCC26207. Next base: position 263,579 of record LCZK01000008.1, on the reverse strand, counting down.
TTCACCTTCTGTTCATCCAAATCGCTACCCCAGTACAGCGCAACTTCCTAGCTTTGGGGCTTGTAGGTCCAGATGGCCTTCGAAATAGATTTCCCGTCACTCCCGCCCCTAGGAGAAACAGAATGAATTTCACGCCTAGAAAGTCCCGCAGCACTCAACTCGGTGCCAGCATCGCATTGATTGCTGTTCTCGCCTTGTTTGCCGCCGGTTGCAGCAAATCCGATAGCGAATCAACCGAATCAACTACTGACAAGTCAACAACCACGGTCGCTGCAGCAGGCGAAGCCCCTACCGATGCCTCCATCAAGGCCCTTACTGCATCGGTTTCCGGTGGAGGAGCAAGCTTTCCTGACTCCTTCTACCAAGCTGTCAACACAGACTTTAACGGCGTAGCTGGAACCGAGCGCGTGACCTATGCCAAGAGCGGCTCCTCTGATGGACGCTCGCAGCTCTCTGCTGGAACCGTTGATTTCGCTGGTAGTGATTCGCTGCCTAAGGATGGCGAAGTCTTCCCGAGCACTGTGTTGTACTTCCCAACTGTTGCAGCACCGATCACGGTCTCGTTCAATCTGGACGGTGTGACCGAACTTCAACTTAGCCCCGACGTGATTGCAGGAATCTTCCAGGCAGAGATCACCACTTGGAACGACCCCAAGATTGCTGCAGACAACCCAGACGCAGAATTGCCTGCGACCGCAATCACCGTCGTGCATCGCTCAGATGGCTCGGGTACTACCAACAACTTTACGAAGTACCTGACAGCGGCATCGCCCAGCGTCTGGACTCTGGGAAGTGGTGACGAGGTCAACTGGCCAGAATCCACTCAGGGAGCAGAGAAGAACTCCGGAGTTGCAGAGTTGATCAAGCAGACCTCTGGAGCCATTGGATATGTTGACCTCGCAGATGCCGGTAAAGCCGGTCTGAGCCTTGCCAGCATTCAAAACTCCTCTGGGAACTACATCGCTCCCTCGGTTGAGGGCGTGCAGGCTGCACTCGAGGACGCAACCATCGAGGCAAACCTGACCTACAACCCGCTGAATGGTTCCGGTGCCAAGGATTACCCGATCACAGCGCCAACCTTCTTGTTGGTACTCGACAAGCAAGCCGATGCTGCCAAGGCCACCACGATCAAGACCTACTTGCAGTACGTGTTGACCACGGGCCAGGCCCAAGCATCCGAGACTGGTTACGTTGCGCTTCCGAGTTCACTCGCCGAAAAGGCGATTGCTCAGATTGACAAAATCGCTAGTTGATCTCACTGGGGTCGGATCGCTTGCGGTCCGGCCCCAGTCTCTTTATCCGATGAGTTCAGAGGGCATGTATGTGTGCATTGATTAATTATGACTACCCAGCTTGAAAGGCCACCCGCCGAGAGCGAGGAGACCTCTCCTAACCCGCTGACAGAGCAAGGCTCTGGAGCAGTTGCCGACGGAATTTTCCGAAGGGTAACGCTGCTATCTGGAGTGGCAGTTCTGGTGATCTTGCTGCTGATCGCAGTGACCACTACCAAGCAGGCTTGGCCAGCGTTTTCTGAACTCGGTACCTCGTACTTCTTTGGACTTGAGTGGATCCCGTCTGAGGGGATCTACGGCATTCTCCCCTTGGTATACGGCACCGTCTTGGTCTCGCTTATAGCGGTGTTCTTTGCGGTGCCGCTCAGCATTGGCATTGCGCTGTTCGTGACAGAACTAGCGCATCGGCGTGTTCGCAGCAGCATCACACTAGTGATTGACCTGCTTGCCGCTGTGCCCTCAGTGGTATTCGGGTTGTGGGGCTTTTATCAGCTCATTCCGATCTTTCAGTCGGTGTTCAACTCAATAGCCGATGCCGTTTCCTCGATCCCGGTCCTGAATGTGATCTTTGCCCCCGGGTCTGGGTCGAGCTTTATGAGCGCAGGTTTGGTTCTTGCACTCATGATTATCCCCATCATCACGGCAGTTACCCGAGAGGTGTTCTTAACGGTGCCAGAAAATGACAAGTCTGGGTCGCTTGCACTTGGGGCGACTCGATGGGAAATGATCAAAGGTGTGGTCATTCCGCATTCCACGGGCGGCCTGACAGGAGCAGTGATGCTGGGTCTCGGCCGCGCAATGGGAGAGACGGTTGCCGTTGCGCTGCTGATCGGAGCTTCACCGCAGATTTCGGCCAATCTTTTTGGGCGTGGAGAGACGATGCCCGCTCAGATTTTCCGCAGCTTGTCAGAGGCAGGAGGCCTGTACCGATCGGCTTTGATCGGACTCGGTGTCTGCCTGTTTGTGATCACCATTGTGGTGAATGTGTCGGCTCGACGGATGGTGCTCGTGATTGACCGGCGGATAAAGGGGACGGCATGAGCAACACAAGTTCCGAGTCCACCGAGCAGGTGTTTCAGAGCCTGACCTCGGCCAATATGTCCAAGAAGCGCAGGTTTCGAAACGCTGCCGCTTCGGTTGCAATGGTCGGGGCGTTCCTCCTTGCAGCGATTCCTCTGTTTGCCATGGGAGCCAGCGTGCTGTCTCAGGGGCTAGGCGTTGTCCTCACGGTTGACTGGTGGACCCAGCCCATTCCAGGCGATGTTGGCAGGGAAGACCTAGCTGGCAACGAAGACTTGTGTGGCCTCGGGTTTGGTGACGCTGCCGAATGTAAGTCGGGCGAATCCTCCACCTCTGTAGTTGAGGGTATGCAGCCCGCCATTGTGGGTACCTTCCTGACAGTCTTTGGTGCGTCAGTCATGGCCATTCCACTGGGAATCCTGGGGGCTGTCTATCTGCATGAGTATGGCAAGACTGGCCGCTTAGCTCGGTTCATTCGCTTTATGACCGACGTCATGGTGGGGGTTCCCTCGGTAGTCATGGGTGTGTTTATCTACACCATCTGGGTGTTGAATTTTGGAACGAAAGGCAAGTCGGCCTTTGCTGCCTCTTTGGCCTTGGCATGTTTGATGTTGCCGATCGTGGTGCGTTCTACCGAAGAGATGCTGAAACTCGTGCCCAATGCCCTTCGTGAAGCTTCTGCTGCGCTTGGAACCCGGACATGGAAGACCACGCTCAAAGTGGTGCTGCCAGCAGCCAGTGCCGGAATAACTTCTGGTTGCCTACTAGCAGTTGCTCGAGCAGCCGGCGAGACAGCACCCGTGGTGTTCACCATTGGCTATGTGACCACCACGAACTTCTCGATGCGCGGGCAGAACACCACCCTCTCGGCGCAGATCTACTCACAACTCACCAATGGGGGCAGCATTGCGACCCAACTCGCTTGGGGTGCTGCAGTGACCCTGGTGGGCATTGTTTTGGTACTCACCCTTACTGCTCGAGCTATCAGCAGCAGATTGACCATCGGAAACACATGACCTCTCTGGAGAACACGATGCAGGCAGACAGCGAGCAAGAGCCGAACTTGGCGAGTGCCTCTACTTCGGCCCCTGTGGCGCCGCCCGTGATCGGCGGCGAGGCTGCGAACACCGAGTCAACGGATGCTGCGGACAGCGGTGCCGAGATCTCCACTCAAGGTGATCCTTCTGATTCATCGGCTAGCCAAGAAGGACCGGCCGAGCTTGGCTCGGTGGTGTTCAACGTGGACAAGCTCAGCGTCTACTACGGAAAGTACCGTGCTGTGCGAGACGTAGACATGAAGGTGCGCAAGCATGAGATCACCGCATTCATTGGGCCATCTGGTTGTGGCAAGACAACCGTCCTTCGCTGCTTTAACCGCATGAATGACCTGATCGACGGGGCCCGAGTTGAGGGAAAGATTCAATACCACGGGGTTGATCTGTACGGAGAGAAGGTCAACGCAGTAGAGGTTCGTCGTCGCATCGGGATGGTCTTTCAGAAGCCGAACCCATTCCCAAAGTCCATCTACGAGAACGTGGCCTATGGCCCCAGAATTGGTGGGATCAAGAAGAAGGCAGAGCTTGACGAGATTGTTGAGAGCTCACTCAAACGGGCGGCCCTGTGGGATGAGGTCAAGGACCGGCTCAAGGCCTCGGCACTTGGGATGTCGGGTGGTCAGCAACAGCGCCTGTGCATTGCGCGAGCAATTGCTGTGAAACCAGAAGTGATCCTGATGGACGAGCCCTGTTCTGCTCTGGACCCGATTGCCACTGCTCGGATCGAAGACTTGATGAGAGAGATCAAGACAGATTTCACGATTGTGATCGTCACTCACAACATGCAACAGGCTGCACGAGTGAGCGATGCAACGGCGTTCTTTTCTACTGAAGTGAACCCCGAGAGTGATGTGCGCACAGGCCTGCTCGTCGAGTTCGACCGTACCGAAACGATCTTTGCGAACCCAAGCGACGAGCGAACTGAGCATTACATCACTGGTAAATTCGGATGACCATTCACTCAGTTGGGGGACTCAGATGAACGAAACCCGAATCCATTATCACGGCGAACTCGAAGAGGTGCGCTCCGATCTGATTCGTCTGGGCGCAATGGTCTCCGAGACGATTGGCCGCGGGACTGCAGCGCTGCTTGATCGCGACTTGCATGCAGCGCAGGTCCTCATCGACGGTGATGATGTCATTGATGACTTCTGCTTGGGCCTTGAAGAGCGCTGCTATCGCTTGCTCGCACTGCAATCTCCTATTGCAGGGGAGCTTCGTTTCATCCTCACGAGTTTGCGACTCATCAGCGAACTCGAGCGATCCGCTGACCTGATCGTGAACGTGTGCAAAGCCTCACGGCGTATTTACGATGTCGAGTTTGGACCTCAGATTCGCGGCTTGATTGAGCAGATGGGAGTGGAGGCAACGTTCCTGATTCGTGCAGCGATTGACTCCTATGTTGATGCTGACACCTCGCTTGCCTCGGCACTTGACGACATTGATGACCGACTCGACGAACTGCAGGTTGCGTATGTGCAAGCGATCTTCCGCTCGCACTCCGAGATGAATCTGAATCTGCAGGGTGCTGTTCAGATGGCCATGATCGGCCGCTACTACGAGCGCGTCGGTGATCACGCAGTGAACATTGGCGAGCGCGTCATGTACATGGTGACTGGATGGCTTCCAGAGAAGAGCGGCGCTGCTCGGCAGAGACTGCGTGAAGCCGAGGCTGAGGCCGGTGTCGAAGCTGGCAACAGCAGAGCTCAGAATGACGAAGCAGGAGAAGCAGCCCGCTTGGACTCACCGCACGAGGAGGGTTCGGGCGAGGTTCCCGACGGCGCATGAGGGTCCACCGATGAGGGTTCTTGTGACCAATGACGATGGCCTCCACGCGCCTGGTCTGCATGCACTTGCTTCGGCCTTGAGTGCCGCTGGCCATGATGTGATTGCTCTGGCGCCAGAAGGCGATCGCAGCGGTTGTGGGGCAGCCATCGGAAATCTTGGTGAGGGATCCTTCCTGCGGTATCGGTCGATGCCACTTGAGGGCCTTGACTCGGTGGAGTCGTATGAGTTGGATGCAACCCCGGCGTTGTGCGTGTTTGCGGCACATCTTGGCGCATTTGGTCCGCCTCCAGATGTAGTTGCCTCGGGCGTGAACCCTGGTCTCAACACGGGCAGAGTCACTCTGCATTCAGGCACCGTTGGTGCTGTGCTGACTGCTGCAAATTTGGGCTTACCAGGGGTGGCCGTCAGTATTGCGGGTAGCGAGCCCTCAATTCAGCATTTTGATGTTGCAGCAGAACTCGCAGCTGAAGTCGCGGCGTGGATTGTTGCGAGCGGAACTCTGAGCAGTATCAACCTGAGCGTTCCAGACGTGCAAGGCACTGACCTGAAAGAGGTGAAGTGGGGCCAACTCGCTCCGCTTGGGGCGATCCGTACCGAGTTTCTTCTGCGCACCGAGGAACGTGTCGAATTTGGGTTCGTCCCAACCACTGCCTCGCTTCCATCAGACTCAGATACAGCACTCGTTGCTCAGGGCCATCCTGTAGTCACGGCGCTGACGGGCATCCGAGGGAGCGAGCCGACCGGGCTTGTGGATTTCTTGACTGCTGCGGAGCTCGCGACATGACCCAGGTGGGGCAGCAGTAGTGCAGGCCTCTTCGCTGATAATTGTGATTGCGGGCCTTTTTGCTGCTGCCGCACTGGGTTATTTCGCTGCAAGATCAGCACCCAAGAAGCAGCCGGCAGGGTCAAAGAACACTCTGAGCTCTGCGGGTAGTGCATCTCAGTCTGAGTCCGATGATCCGCAAGGTTCTGGGACTGAAGACGCCGACATAATGACAGGCGCTGGACGAGCCGTAGCGCAGGAATCAGGTTCTTCAGCGTCTGACCTTCTTGAGCGCCTACGTGACGCGATTGAGCACATCGAACAGGGAGTCATCTTGTGCGATGACACGGGAGCGGAACTCTTTCGCAATCAGTCAGCGCTGCGCTATATCGAGGCTCGCGACGGTCTTGTTCTGGTCGAGGCCGCCGTCGAGGAACTCATGATTAAAGCGCTAACGGGTCGCTCGGTTCGACGCGAGGTGGAACTCTTCGGACCACCGGCGCAATCGTTTGTCGTGTCTGCACAGCCATTTACTGATGGTGCTGGATTGGGTGCTTTGGCCATCGTCGAGGATCACTCGCTGCGACGTCGAACAGAAACCGTCCGTCGTGACTTTGTTGCCAACATCAGTCACGAACTGAAAACTCCGATCGGTGCTCTCGGCTTATTGGCAGAGACGATTCGTGATGAACCCGAGAGTGAAGTTGTTGCCCGCCTTGCCGAAAGAATGATCGTGGAGGCCGATCGGGCGGCCCACACAATTGACGACCTCTTAGAACTCAGCCGAATTGAGTTTGGGGATGAAACCGAGTTCGACCAGATCTCGGTGCAGTCAGTGGTGAGTGAAGCTACGGCTCGTATTGCTGCTGCGGCGGGGCATTCGGGGATTGAGGTGGTCGTTGATCTCTCGCCACAGATTCAGGTACTTGGCGATCGGCGGCAGCTTGTATCGGCCGTGTTCAACTTGTTGGACAACGCTGTCAAGTATTCCCCCGAAGGGTCAGAAATTTTAGTGACCGCCGTTGTTGAGTCGGCCGAGAGCGATCCCCAAGAACTGCCTCTTGGCCTTGGTCCCTCCGGATTGTCAACCGGCGACAGAGTCAGACTCTCTGTGGCGGATGCCGGAATTGGCATCCCTAGAAAAGATCTTGATCGCGTTTTTGAGCGCTTTTACCGGGTTGATCGTGCCCGGTCTCGAGCTACTGGCGGAACAGGTCTGGGACTAGCCATTGTTCGACATGTGGTGAGTAATCATCAAGGCAATGTCTCAGTGGACTCCATCGAAGGCGTGGGAACCACTTTCACGCTCTCACTTGCAGCAATTCAACCCCTACAGGAGAACTCATGAACACAACGACTCGTGCCAACAATCCCACTTCTTCGGCTGCGGGGTCTGCGCCCATCACAGTGTTGCTCGTAGAGGACGAGGAGGCTTTCGTGGACGCACTGACTGTTGGGTTGGGGCGCGAGGGGTTCATCGTGGAGGTGGCTAGAGATGGGGCCGAGGCCCTTGAGCGCTTCGCCTTAGTCAAGCCCGACCTCGTGCTGCTTGACGTCATGCTGCCAAACATTTCTGGACTCGATGTATGCCGAGAGATTCGCCGCAGTAGCGATACGCCCATCATCATGGTGACTGCAAAGGGAGCTGAGATTGACACAGTGGTAGGGCTCGAGGTGGGCGCCGATGACTACGTCACGAAGCCGTACCGATTGCGAGAATTAGTTGCCCGGATGCGCGCAGTGTTGCGGCGCCATGGTGCAGCGACCGGATCCGATGCAGCAGGCGTTGAGGGTGACAGTCGCGAGGTTCTCGCCCTAGATGGAGTTGAGCTCGATACTGATAGCCATGAGGTGCGCGTGCGTGGCGAAGTGGTCAACCTGCCGCTCAAAGAGTTTGAGTTGCTGTCTCTGCTCATGGAGAACGCAGGTCGAGTCTTGCCAAGGTCAACCTTGATTGATCGAGTCTGGGGAAGCGACTACGTGGGCGATACCAAGACTCTGGATGTGCACGTCAAGCGAGTGCGTTCCAAAATTGAAGATGACCCAGCACGCCCCACCCGGATCGTTACCATTCGTGGGTTGGGTTACAAGTACGCAAATAATCGCTGAGTATCCCGTAGCGAGCCCTCGGGCTCTGCTTCTACCATGGTGGCCATGACCGAGCCGGCTTCAACCTCGAGATCACGCTCTCGGTTTGGAGTGGACCCGTCGATCCCCTTTAGTGGTCTGGCTCTCACTCATGTACTCGCAACCGGCGGAGACGCACTCGTTGCCCTCGTTCTAGCTGGCTCGCTCTTCTTCTCTGTTGATCCCTCGGGTGCCCGGTGGAGAATCGCGCTCTATCTGCTGTTCACAATGGCGCCGTTTGCCATTGTGGGGCCACTCATCGGGCCTGCCATGGATCGTGCCAAAGGTGGACGCCGATGGATGTTGGTTGGGTCCACAGTAGGGAGAGCAGTCGTTGCGTGCGCCATGATTTTTAGCGCCGGTTCGAACAGTCTGCTGCTGTTCCCTGAAGCCTTCTTTATGTTGGTTTTTGCAAAGTCCTACTCAGTGGCGAAGGCCGCAATTGTGCCCACTGTTGTGCACAGCGATGCAGAACTCGTCGAGGCAAATTCCAAGTTGCAACTACTAGCTGGGTTGGCCGCATTCGGTGCGGGCATCCCCGGCGCGCTGGTGTTGTGGGTTGGAGGCCCGGGTGCAGTGGCAGGCCTGAGTGCACTGGTATTTCTGGCGGCCTCGTTCGCCTCGCTGCGTGTCCCGGTGACGGTGGTCGCTGCCGAGGAAGAGGATGAGCAAGAAAAAGCAGAGCTTCGTAGCGCAGGAGTTTTGTCGGCTGCATCTGCAATGGGGACACTGCGTTGGGTTGTTGGGTTTGTAACGTTCCTCTTGGCCTTTGCACTGCGGGGAGCATCCTCGGAAACAGGTCTAGGAATGGCCACGGGGCACCTCCTGCAGAATCCGGACGGCACACTGGAAACATCGGCAGTGAGTGCACCTGGAGTCCCGCCGGTTTGGCACTTTGGCGTGATCATTGCGCTAACGGGGATTGGAGGGTTGCTCGGTGCGGCCGTAGCTCCCATTATCCGCCGGCATCTTCGCGAGGAACTCTTGCTGTTAGGGGCGCTCGGCCTTGCCGTTTGCGGCGGAGTTGCAGGGTTCATTTTTCCTGGCCTTGTGGGTCAAGCATTGCTTGCCGGATCTGTGGCCATGGCGGCGGCCTCTGGCAAGCAAGCCTTTGATGCAGTTGTGCAGCGAGACGCACCCGATGCAAATCGAGGCCGCTCTTTTGCCAGGTTTGAGTCTCGCTTCCAAGTGATTTGGGTGCTCGGTGCGGCAGTTCCTGTTCTCATAGCTATGCCCACTCGCCTTGGCGGGGCCATCGTCATGGTTGTTGCCGCCGGGTCGGCTGCGTTCTTTTCCTCTTCTTTGAGTGCAATGCGCAAGGGGAGAGTGCCACCGCGACTGCCTACTGCCAAGGGGATAACGACGACCGTTCGCCAGGCTCGAAAACCAAAGAATCCGACTTAGGGCCAGCTGGGCTGCTCAGCTATCCATATCTGGAAAGTCAGGAATCTCAAATTCGGGAAGGTCATCCAAGTCGAGGTCATGGGACTCGATCCCGACTCGAGCTAACCAAAGCCCTGGAGCGTCGAGTTCCGCTGGCGTCGGCAAGTGCGCCTCATCCGTCCACAGTTGACTCAGTGCCTGTGTTCCGCTTCGCTCCACGATGCCATCCACAAACTGAGAGCCTCGGTCGAAGGTGCTCTGAGAGAGCTCGAGGCCAAAGAGTCGCTCAACAAATCGGCTTGCCGGGCCTGCCTCGGCACGGCGCCGGCGCAGTGCCTCTGTTACGCGGTCGTATTCAGGGATGAGGCGACCCCCCAGGGTATCGAGCACCCAATCCACGTAGCCCTCAACGGTGGCAACCACTGCCGCGATTCTTGGCATGAGGAGCAACTGCGCCTCTGACTGCATTGCGCTCAGGAGTACGTCGGGGTCGCCGGCAAGCCGCTGAAGCGCTTCGAGCTCGGGCTCTGATCCGCCTAGATCCTCGTCGATTCCAAGGCCTCTCATGCGGCGTTCAATCCCTGCGGGATCTTGGCTAAAAGCCGAGACGTATTCTCCCAAAAGACCATCGAGGTGAGCCCGAACGTGGTCAAGATTCAGAACATGTTGATGCGCAACGTCTGACAGGCAGACCCATAGACGAATCGCCTCTCGCGGCAAGGTCCAATCATCGGCGAACTCGTCTACGTTGCGAAGCACAAGGGTGAGGGGTTCATGTGCAGGCCGGGGGAGCGGTAACTCGTAATGGCCGAGTGCGCGGGTCGCAAGGTGGCCGGCTGTGCTTCCCGCCATCATTCCAAGCAGCATCGGCCCCATCATGCCCATCAGTTGTTTGATGAGCGCCTCTGGCGGCATCCCAGGAAGTGTGGGCTGCTGCAAGTCAATCTCGGTGAAGTCCTCGGATCCAAGGTCACCAAGTTGGGATTGCAAAGCCGCACCAATAGAGCCGGACAGTTCTTCGAGTAGCGGTCGCTCTTCATCCAGGAATCGCTTTGCCCACTGCGTGCGGTTGAGCGCTTCAATGCGGACGGGTTCCTCAACTGATCTACCTGTCACCTCGCCCACGTGAAGTTCGGCAACTCGAGCGAGTTGCTCGATTGCTAGACGATCAGCTGGGTCAACGTTTGGTTCTGGCTGACCTTCGGTGGCGATTGCGCCAGCGAGCTGAAGGGCAGTGTCCCAACTACCTGCGGGCCTACCGGCAAACATTTTCGACAAATCCTGAAGGAAAAAGTTCATGGATTCGAACGGGTTGTCATCCCCAGAGGGATCGGAACCGAAGGGGTCAGAAAAACTCACTCCCTCATGCTAGGTGTCCGCTGACACCAATGAGGCTCAGGTCCTAAGAAGTCGGTCAGCTACGTCCAGAGCTGTGCCTGCAACAAGTATCTCAACCGCCCCAGTGGTCGCAGAACCAGTTGGGCGTGATTCAGTGAGAGTCGTGATTCCCATGAACGCTCCATCGGGGCTGAAAACAAGTCCTCCCGACAACATCTCTGGGCCTGCAGCTGGTGCCGAATCTCCAGCAGCTAGGTGTCCGACACGGGCCGTGACCCCAAGAATCGGGTCGGCGTAGAACACAGTGACCTGCTGTGATGTTTTCGGTAACTCTGCTGTGGTCATAGCCGTTCCAGAGGTTCCCGCACTTGGCTCAATGGGGCGCAGAACGGCCAGGTCGGACGCGGGATCTGTAGCGATGATCTCGAACTTTTCTTGGCTGCCGTCGGCGCAAGCCGCCCAGACTTCATCCTCAGGCGAGAGCAGATGTGCTGGCAGAAGTAGATGGCCTTGAGGGTCGAAACGAAGCGCCGTTGCCACCGTAGATTCCGCCACGCTGACGATGGTGACCTTGGCTACGTACTCCGACTGCAGCGAGGCTCGTTGGTTCACCGCAAGGTCTGCTGACATTTGTGAGGCCTGTTGGGTGGAAAGTTGCCGCTGCTGAGACATCTCCATTGGTCGAGTTGCGCCTAGTGCGAATCCCGTTCCCAGAAGGGCCACAACCGCGAGCAACACTGACCCTGCAATCCATACGGCGCGCCGCTGGTCAACCCGGCAGCGAGATTCAAGCCCCACCTCGCTTGGGTGTTGCCAGGCTCGCTCGGCCATTTGGTGCTGCCTGATCTCGGGGCCGAGTTCTTCTGGTTCGATCTCGGTCATCGAGCGAAGGTTAGTGAGGTGTTCTCGTAACTAGGTCGCGGCCTAGCATCAACGTGATAGTTGCGAGGAGTAAAAAATCTCTAGCTCACCTACTGATTACCTCGACGATGTGGGACCATGAATAGGATCTTTCCTAGGATGAAGACAGTGTTGAGCGGTCAGATGTTGAACAAACTTATGAAGAACCCCATGCAGGTCAACCTGTTTCTCTTTTCTGTGAGTCCAGGGCACCTGCTGTGAACAATGTTGTGTACTTGGTCCTCGTTGTTGCACTCAGCTGTGTAGGCATGCTGCTGCTGTGGGCAAAAAACAGGGATCCAATTTCTCCTGGGTCTTCGGTAGATCAGTTTCAAGACAAGATGCAGGCCCTGGCTCCGCCTGAGTCCGAAACGGGCCGCTCTTCGGCTGCTTCATCGGATCAGGGCACCTCGAGTCCGAACCGGGGAAGTTGATCTGGCACGCGACCTAGCGATCGATCTGGGTACTGCCAACACGTTGGTTTACGCCAGAGGAGAGGGCATCGTCTTGAACGAGCCTTCCGTTATCGCGCTCAACAGCCGGACCAATGAAGTCCTCGCCATGGGACGAGATGCGTGGAAGATGATCGGACGCACACCTAGCTACATCGTGGCTGTGCGGCCACTGCGCAAAGGTGCCATCACCGATTTTGAGGTCACTCAAGAAATGATTCGGCTGCTCCTCAAGCGGGTCGGAGTCAACCGATTCAATCGCCCCCGAGTGGTGATTTGCGTACCCTCGGCAATTACTGCGGTAGAGAAACGTGCCGTAACAGAAGCAGCTCGAAAGGCTGGCGCAACAGAGGCGCAGTTGATTGAGCAGCCAATGGCGGCAGCGATTGGGGCGGGCTTGCCGATCAATGAGCCAATGGCAAACATGGTGGTCGACATCGGCGGCGGCACATCAGAGACAGCTCTGATCTCTTTGGGGGGAGTGGTTGCGCTGCAAGCAGTGCGAATCGGTTCCTTTGATATTGATGCCTCAATCATCACGTATATTCGCCGCGAATATGGGATTGCTATCGGTGAACAGACTGCCGAAGAGATAAAGATTCTGATCGGATCGGCTCACCCAACTCCCGAAGAGGGTAGGGCCGAGGTGCGTGGCAGAGAGCTGATGTCGGGGCTTCCTCGCACCATCATCTTGTCTGCAGCCGAAGTTCGAGTCGCGATTTCTGACCCGGTGAATGCCATGGTTGACTCTGTGCTCGCTTGCCTCTCCGAGGCACCACCTGAACTAGCCCAAGACCTTATTGAGCATGGCATTCACTTGGTAGGCGGCGGATCGCTCCTGAAGGGCCTCGACCTGCGTATCGCTAACGAGAGCGAGGTTCCGGTGCAGTTGGTTCGACAGCCACTCGAGTCGGTGGTGCTAGGGGCGGGGCGCGTCGTTGAATCCTACGAGGAGTTGCGTGACATGTTTATGGGCGCACGTCGATAAGTCGCCCGGTCGAGATGCAATGAATGGAGGGAAATGTCATTACTTGAAGTGCAAGAGGTAGGGGTGCGCTTTGGCGAAGTCCTTGCACTCGAGAGTCTGTCTTTCTCTCTTGAAACGGAACAGATCTGCGCTCTGATCGGCTAGCTTCGCCGGTCAGTAATTCGGCATCGGTATAGCTAACTGATTTGTAGCTTTAGAGCTGCTCGCCGAGTTCGATGGCGAGCAGCTCTTCTGCTGCCTGGCTCACCTGCAAGTCTCGGTCTTGGGTCAGTTTTCTGAGCATGGCCGTTACCTCTGGGCCGTCGAAAGCAGCGAGTGCAAGGACTGCTCGCCTGCGCACCGTGGCCCGATCAGAACATCCCGCAATGACGGCGGGCAGTCCGTCTGGGTTGCCAATTGACCCTAAGGCAGCAACTGCAGCTTCACGACACAGTGCGTCTTCATGGGCGCCCGCTAGTTGGCAGAGAACTTGCACAGTCTCAAGGTCTGCGTCGGTTCGTTCACCGCAGGCAAAGGCGGCGACCTCTACAACCGAATCATCTGAATCACTGAGGAGCTGTCGAAGTTCGCTTTGGGCCGAGTCAGATTCAGCAGCAATCAGTGCGGCCCGCCTACGAGTTAGTGCTGCTGGATCGGTTAGGCCAGCAATGAGTTCTTCATGGCTGAGCATGCCCATCCGCTGCTTCGCAGCGAGAGCGGAAGCGCGAACCTCTGCATCGGTGTCTGTTAATCCTGCTTGGGCCACCGAGAGTTGGCCGAGGTGGCCTGCGCTTACGACATTGCGGCGGCGAGATGCCGGGTCGGGGTTCGGTGCCATGTGGTTGCGATCCCTTTGGTTTCGATGGGTGACTAAAACTGAACTGGCCTCGGAATTTTGGTGTTTAGGCGCCCCAAACAACCTCCGAGACCCCTACACTGTAAGTCGCATACCTATCAAGAGGAGCGGTTCGTGTCGCAGCATATGGTTATCTTTCAAAATCCAGACGGCGATCCTGGCTACAACCAGTTCGAGTCAATCGACGAGGCCGTGAGCTTCGTTGAAAAGATCCGAAATGATCAAGGGGTGGACAGTGTCCGCATCTTTGAACTGAACGAGGTCAAGTTTGAACTCAAGCCGTACTACAAGGTCAAGCTGCAGGCTTTGACCACTGGTTCTGCCCCAGCACCGGCACCGGCACCGGCGGCTGCACCTGCTCCGGCACCAGCACCAGCGCCAGCACCCGCTCCGGCACCTGCTCCAGTCGCTGCTCCAGCGCCCGCACCCGCACCTGCTCCGGCCCCTGCGCCAACTCCAGACCCGGCGTTTAGTCCGTTTGCTTCACCCTCTGCGCCAGCACCAGCACCAGCACCTGCGCCTGCACCAGCTCCTGCCCCTGCCCCAGCGGCTGCACCGGCTCCCGCACCAGTTCCGCCAGCGGATCAGCCGGCTGAAGAGAGCCAGCCCACCCGCCGTGGATTGTTTGGTCGGTAAATAGCGGAGAAGCCGAGTGGCCTAGCTACTCGTGACGATCTCAAGTCTTATGTTCGCTGTGCCCGGGATTTTCCCGGGCACTTGCGCGTCTGGGACGACTGGGTGACTAGGTGACGAGGAAGACAACGCCAACGAGCACCACGCTCAGCACGACGCCAATGATTGCGGCGATACCAACCACGGTCAGCGCCAGGAGCAAGGTTGATCTTGCGCGAACGGCCGGGGTGATGGTGACATCTTTTGCCCTGCGCCCACGGAAAGGTAACTCTTCGGAATCAAATGCGTCACTGTCATCTTGTAAGGACGAACCGAACCTGCTGGGGATTGCCTCAGTAAACTCATCTGACGCAACTCCGAGGGCCAATCCCGTGGCAGGCTGAGGGACCGGACGACGTCCAAATAGGGCATATCCAAAGCCAAGAGCGCTCAGCACCACTATCAGGATTCCAACGAACAGCGTGAACATGACAGACGAGACACTACCAACCGAGCAAGGTTCCTCGACACTTAGTTCGAGCGTGGATTGCGCAACTGACCTTGGCAGTGCGTCTACTCAGTCAACTCTGGACGCAGATCTCGAGAATGAGTCCACCACGGAACTTCAAAAAGGCACTCAACCTAGAACGCGCTGGGTGGCGCTTGGCCTGTTTGGAGCTTTCGGTGCAGCACTCGTTGCTGCGATGTTCTTGATTCGTCTTCCGTTCTATCTGGTGCAACCAGGGTCAGTTCGACCCGCAGAGCAACGTATTGATATCTCGGGCGCCAAGAGCTTTGAGAATAAGGGTGACATTTTGTTCACCACAGTCTTTGTCGATCAGGCAACGCCTGCGCTGATGCTGCGGGGCTGGCTTGATGACGCAGTCGAGATCCGAACTCGTGACGAGATGTACCCGGACGGTGATCGCAAGGCCAGTCAGGAACAGAATCAAGTGCGGATGGACCTGTCGAAGCTCACTGCGACCCGCGTGGCCTTGGAGTACCTCGGTATCGAGGCAAGCTACGACGCGGATGGCACCCGAGTGCTTGCAGTTCAGGCAGATGCGCCATCAGCGGGTGTGTTGTTGCCAGGAGATGTCATCGTTGCAGTAGATGGCGCAGAAATTGCACTGCCCTCCGATATCGCTCCGGAACTTGCCGATCGTGCTCCCGGAGACCAAGTTCAGGTGGTCGTCCGCAGGCCGTCGCCAGATGGCCAGCAAGTTCGTCAGGAACTCGACGTCACCTTGGGCGCTGCAGGCGATGAGGCTGGGCGCCCGATCTTGGGTATCGAGGCGGAACCGGATGCACCTTCGATTGACTCGGATGTGAACGTCACCGTTGACTCTGGCACGGTGTCTGGACCCTCGGCGGGACTCGCTTGGACCTTGGCGATTTTGGATCGCCTGACGCCTGGATCCCTGACTAGGGGTCGAACCGTCGCTGTGACTGGAGAGATTCTCGATGATGGAACTGTCGGGCCGATTGGGGGAATTCTTCAGAAGGTCTCTGCGGTGAAACGGGCCGGCGTGAAGATGTTTATCTATCCTGCAGCGACCCCGGCAGAGGAGCAAAAGGAAATGCGAGCCTTGGCTGGAAAGCAAGTTGAACTCCGCCCTGTAGAGAATCTGGATCAGGCAGTTCAGGCTCTTTCACCCAAGGGGATTCAGTTGCCGGGGTGAGCTTTGTTAGGTTCCGCCACACGCGGCCCTCTGACTTCTAGCATTGCACCCATGACTGACACGTTGCCCGACCCGCCCGAGATTGATCCAGCGGTTTTGGCAGGCACTCACTTCGAGAAAGTTCGAAAAGGTCTCGACCCCGTTTCGGTGCAAGCAACCCTCGGAAGGGCAGCCGATGCGCTGCGAATTTGGGAACTACGAGACCGTCAGCTTCGTCAGAAGGTGACAGCGCTAGAAGAGCAAGTCGTTGAGTCCCAGAACCTTGACGAGGCGCGAATGGTTTCGGTGCTCGGTGAGGAGACTGCCAAGATCGTTACCGCTGCAAAAGAGGCCGCGACGGCAATTCGAACCAAGGCAGAAGAACAAGCTGAACGACTGCTACGAGAGACCGAAGCCTCTTCCACGGCAGCAGCCGAGCTACTGATCAGCGAGTCAACGGAACAACGTAATGAAGCAAACCGCCTTCGGTTGGAAGCAGCAACTGAAGCTGAACGCATGAGCGCCGAGTCAACAGCGGCTGCAGACGCCTTGAGTGCTGCTGCGTTGCAACGACATGACGAATTGATTGAACAGGCTGAGTCGATCCTTGAGCTGAGGACCAACGAGGCGGAGTTAGCCGCCGATGCCGTTCGGGTCGCGTCTCTTGCGGAGGTTGCTGCAGCGAATTCTGAGGCGAGTGATATTCGCGCAGCTGCAGAAGAGGCTGCTGCTGCGAGTAAGGAGCAGGCTCGCGAGGAGGGTCGTGCCATGGTTGCCGAAGCCAAGGCAATCAAGGAGCGCATGTTTGAAGACCTTGCTGCCCGGCGCACCACTGCTCGACGTCAGATTGAGGCCTCTCGAGGTGGTCGTGATCGGATTGTGGAGTTACTCCGTGCCGCAGTCACAGACGTCGCAAGCACGATCGAAGGCCTCGAAGACTCCGAGGCTGAGGTGCAAGCAGCCGGACTCGATGCAGCAAATCAGGTTGAGGACGATATAGAGGATGTCCTCGCAGAGTTGCAGCCGAGCCCGGTAGAACAGCCAGAGTTCAACCCGGAGCCGTCTCTGAGCCTGGTTGAGTCTCTTCAGGTTGTGGAGACGGTTGAGACGGTTGAGACGGTCGAGACGGTCGAGACGGTCGAGACAATTGACACGCTCGTAGTGGTCGAGACGGTTGAAACACTCCAGGTTGTGGAGACGCTTGAGGTTGTGGAGACGCTTGAAACAATTGAGACGCTTGAGGTTGTGGAGACAGTTGAAACAATTGAGACGCTTGAGGTTGTGGAGACAGTAGAGACGCTTGAGGTTGTCGAAACACTTGAGCTCGTAGAGGATCCTTCGAGCGAGGACGCACCTGTCGCGGAAGAAGCGCCCCTCGCAGATGAAGCTGCCGACAGCGGAGCTACCGTGCATGACCTGTTCGCACGAATTCGCTCGCAGGGCCTGATTGAGGATCAGCCAGAGGTTCAGCGTGATGCGTCTATGGACGAGCGAGACAGGTTGCTCTCGCCCGTCGAGAAGCAGCTCTCAAAGGCCCTTCGCCGCCTTGCCTCTGATGAACAAAATGATGCTCTGGATTACCTGCGGCGGATCAAGACCTCGCGCCCAGATTTTGCGAAGGTGCTGGATACTCCAGAACGTGTGCTCACCAAGTTCGCTGATTCTCTGATTGACGACTTCACTCAAGCTGTTGCAGCTGGATCAGAATTCTGGGCGACAGTTTCGGGTGTCTCTGCTGATTCCCTCTTTAGCGAGGATGATCAAATTGAGGAGTGCCTTCGATCAAACCTGGAGCAGTTCTTAGAGACTCATCGGGCTCATCTGGAGCGCAACTTTAGAGACGGTGACGAGCAGGGCCTTGAGAACAGTGAGCGAGCTGAGCGCATTCGAGCCACCTATCGAGATTGGCGGTCAGGCTCGCTCAATGAGCTTGCTGGAGATCTTGCAACTGCTGGTTTTGCCCAGGGCGAGCGATTGGCTGCGGGGCCAGGAACTCAGTGGTGTTGGGCAGTGGACCACGGGGGATTGCCTTGTGCTGACGGAGAGGACAACGCACTTGAGGGGGCGATTGCATGTGGAGACCCGTTCCCGACTGGCGATATCACCCCGCCTGCACACCCCGGCTGCCGATGCATCCTTCTGCCGGCGCATCTGTAGATTGTAACGGTGCGCATTCCGAGTGACATGCCTGATCAGCCGAGCGGCGATCTAGGACAAACCAAACAACGGGGAAGATCTAATCGAGGACGGACCCTGCTGGCAGTCTCGCTTGTCCTTGTTGTTATTTTGGCGCTGTCCATGCGCGCTATCGCAACTTTTTGGACTGACTTCCTGTGGTTTGATCAACTTGACTTGTCCAGTGTCTGGAGGCGACTGCTCTCAGCCAAAGTCACCTTAGGTGCGGCCACCACCTTGGTCTTTTTTGTGTTGCTCTGGGGCAACTTGATGCTTGCGGATCGGTTGGCTCCGAAGTATCAGGCAATCCCTGGCCCCGAGGACGAGTTACTCGTTCGGTATCGCGAGCTTGTGGCTGGACGCCAACGCGTGTTGTGGCTGGTGGTGGCATTCTTTATTGCCGTGATTCCGGGATTCGGAGCCTCTGCGCAATGGCAGGAGTGGCTGCTGTTCAGGTTTGGCGGATCATTCCCGCAGAACGACCCAGAATTTGGTGTCGATATTGGTTTCTACGTGTTCAAGCTGCCGTTTCTGTCATCGGTCGTGGACTGGATGTTTGGGTTCCTCATTGTCACTGCAGTGGTGGTTGCAGTTGTCCACTACCTAAACGGGGCCATTCGAGTTCACCCCATGGGCGAACGAGTGACGCAGCCGGCCAAGGCTCAGCTCTCTGTGCTGCTCGCCCTTGCTGCGTTCACGAAGGCGCTGGATTATTGGTTGCAACGCTTTGAACTACTGACTTCATCTGGGTCATCCTTCGATGGTGCCGGCTACTCCGATATTTCAGCCGGTCTTCCCGCCATCCAATTGATGATTCTGATCTCGATTTTTGCTGGATTGATGTTGCTGGTCAACATCAGGCGGAAGGGGTGGGCCCTACCCGCAATCATTTTGGGTCTCTGGGCATTGATTGCAATTATTGCCGGTGGTGTCTATCCCGCATTTGTCCAGCGTTTTCAGGTGGAACCTGCAGAACTTGCAAAAGAGAAGCCCTATATCGAGCGCAATATCAGCGCAACACGAACAGCGCTCGACTTGGGCACTGTCGGCAAGGTGGATTTCAACTACGAGCCGAAGTTGACTGCAGAGGCTGCAAAATCCGAGCAGACCAACATGGCGAATGCTCGCCTCTTGGATCCGACGATTGTTCTCCCCACGATTCAAGACTTGCAGGTGGAGCGCGAGTACTACCGCTTCTTAGATGTTGACGTTGATCGCTATGACATAGCTGGCAAGCGCACTCCGGTGGTCATCACGTCGAGAGAGTTGAACCTAGACGGCGTAACGAACCCGACTTGGGAGAAGCTGCATCTGGTGTTTACGCACGGCTATGCCGCTGCCCTTGCACCAGCGAACGAGGCCAACGATCGCGGCGAGCCCGTGTTCTTAGTCCAGGGAATTCCGCCCGAGTCAACCGATGCTCCAGAGTTGGATCAACCAGAAATCTATGTGGGTGAGGGGATGTCTGGCTATGCCATCACCGGTACCAAGCAGACCGAGCTGAGTTCGGACAACGTCACTACGGAGTACAGCGGAAAAGATGGCGTGCCAGTTGATTCCACCATTCGTAAAGCCGCTTTTGCCCTTCGTTTTGGAGAGATCGAACCGCTGATTTCTGACAGTGTGACGGACTCTTCAAAGATTGTGTACAACCGCGACGTCGTAGACCGGGTGCGAGAGATTGCGCCGTTCTTGGAGCTCGACCAAGACCCGTATCCGATTCTGCGAGATGGACGTGTGCAGTACATCGTCGATGCCTACACGACGACGAGCCATTATCCCTACGCTCAAAGTGTCAATGCCGCCGAGGTTTCAGCAGGCACCTCTGGCACGTTCAACTACATCCGCAATTCGGCCAAGGCACTTGTTGATTCCTACGACGGTTCCGTAACGCTCTACCTGACTGATGAGTTGTACGGAGGCCAGACGGATCCCATTATTCAGGCCTATGCGAAGGCCTTCCCAGGCCTGTTTACCTCGAAAATTCCCGACTCAGTCAAGCAGCACTTCCGCTATCCGGAGTTCATGTTTAAGACTCAGACGGTTGCTTGGGGTCGCTATCACCAGACGGACCCGTCGACGTTCTTTAACAACAGTGACCGATGGGTGGTGGCACAGCAGCCCTCTGATCGCGGTGCTGGAGCAGTGCAGGCAGATACCAGTTCGGGTGCCTCTGCCGAGGCTCAAACAGCGATTGATCCCTATTACCAGGAGCTCAAAATCGGCTCAGCTGAGACTGCTCAGTTCGTGCTGACCCGCCCGTTTGTGCTCTCTTCGGGAGACGGAACGGGCCGAAACCTCACCTCGGTGATGATCGCTCGAAATGATCCTGATAACTACGGCAAGCTTGAAGAAATCGTGATGGTTGCCTCTGCTGATGGCAAGACCGAGCGCAACAACAGCGTTGATGGGCCAGTTCAGGCAAATCGCAAGATGGTGACGTACGGACCCGTGACTGAGTACCAAACCCTGACTGGTCAGATTGGTTCAACCATGCGTTACGGCAACATTTTGATCCTGCCGCAGGGTGACTCGCTGGTCTATATGAGACCGATTTACGTGGCACAAGAAGACAGCACCAGGTTCACCGTCAAGAAGGTCGTGATGGTCTCTGGTGATGCGGTGGGCTTTGGAGACAGCGTTGAGCAGGCGCTAGCGGATCTTGTGGATTCGAAGCCTGACGGGGCTGCTGTTATTCCATCGGTAACGGTTCCATCGACGAACTCCGATCCTGGAAGTAGTAGCACCACGGTTCCTTCCGGCGAGGAACGCACTGCGACCGAACTGATTGCGCAGGCTGATCAGAAGTTCACTGAAGCAGACGAGCGACTCAAGGCTTCGGACCTAGCTGGCTATGCAGCCCTAGTTGCAGAGGCGCGAGTGCTTATTTCGCAGGCCTCGGCCAAACTTGTTGCCGAGGGGGCTACAGCCAAGCCCTAGGCAAGGTTGTATCCTCACAAGTCGTGAACACCTTGGCCGTTGTGACTGCGCTCCTTGAAGCGCTCGACCCAGAAAAGCTCCTTCGAAGTGGCGGGTACATTCTGCTGTTTGGGATCATCTTTGCCGAATCAGGGCTGTTGATCGGCTTCTTCTTACCCGGAGATTCCCTGTTGTTTATTGCGGGCATGGCTTCTGCTGGCACGCTGGTACAGCAGGCGGGGGCGGATGCGATTCACCTCAATATCTGGGTGGTCCTGATTGGTGTGTTCATAGCCGCTGTTGCAGGAGACCAGGTTGGGTACGCCTTCGGCAACAGGACAGGGCCTGCTCTCTTTAAGCGGCCCGACTCACGATTCTTTAAGCATGAGCATCTTGAGAAAGCTCAGAACTTCTTCGATGCTCACGGACCCAGAGCGATTGTGCTGGCACGCTTCGTGCCGGTGATCCGCACCTTCTGTCCGATCGTCGCTGGTGCCGGCAAGATGGAGTACCGGGTGTTTCTTCGGTACAACCTGATTGGCGGTCTGTTGTGGGGTGTCGGAGTGACCTTGCTTGGGTTCTTCTTAGGCAACATTCCACTTGTCGCCAATAACATAGAAATAGCGTTGTTGATGGTTGTTGGCGTCTCGATTCTGCCAATTCTGATCGAGGTCGTTCGATCAAAGCGCAAGAGCAAATCCTCTGTTGAGGTCTAAGAAGTCGCTCCACGCCGCAACTGCTTCTAGTATCTCCAAGTCCTTGTTTTGACGCGGAGTTCATTCTCCGGTGGACTTCTACGAGTTTCTGAGTAGAAACCTCTTTCTGCTCAGCTGTGATCATCCGTTCTTTGACCCTTGGGGGTTCTTTTCATGCCGCTTCAATCGACACTTCCGCAAGTTCTCGCCATGAGGACAGAAGGCACCTTTCAGGTGTTCACACTCGGCAACCAAGAGTGGTACTTGCTGATTTTCTGCGTGGTCGTATCATTCATCGCCCTCATCGCAGGCTGGTTCATGATGCGTAGCGTGCTGGCCAAGGACCCTGGCACCGAGAAGATGGGCGAGATCGGCGAGGCCATCCAAGAGGGCGCGATGGCCTACATCAAGCGGCAGTTCAAAACGATTCTGTTGATGGTGGTGCCGCTGGCCGTGGTGATCTTTGTGACCTCTACCGAGATCATCAATGAATCAACCGATGAGGGCCTTGATCGAATCAACGCCGGACTGTTCCGCACGCTGGCATTCCTTACCGGTGCGCTGGCATCCGGGTTTATTGGCTTCTTGGGGATGTGGCTGGCCACCCGCGCCAATGTGCGTACGGCAGCAGCTGCAAAGACGGGTCGCATGGATGACGCCCTGCAGGTGGCCTTCCGTGCCGGTGGAACAGTCGGGCTGTTTACTGCTGGACTTGGCCTGCTAGGCGCAACGCTGATCGTCATGATCTTTCAGAACACGGCTTCGTCAATCTTGATTGGCTTTGGATTCGGCGGTTCGCTTCTGGCGCTGTTCCTTCGTGTCGGAGGCGGCATCTTTACGAAGGCTGCCGATGTGGGTGCTGACTTGGTTGGAAAGATCGAAGCTGGAATCCCCGAGGATGACCCTCGTAACCCAGCAACTATTGCTGACAACGTGGGCGACAACGTGGGCGACTGCGCCGGCATGGCTTCGGACCTCTTTGAGTCCTTCGGCGTAGTACTCGTTGCAAACATCATTCTGGGTGTCACGGCATTCAGGGCCATTGGCATCAACGGTAACAACGCTGCAAAGGGGCTGATCTTTCCCCTGGCCATGATGGCAGTTGGACTCTTGGCTTCTCTCATCTCGATCTTCATGGTCAAGGCACGCGAGGGCGAGACAGATGCCCTCAAGCCAATCAACCGCGGCCTGAATGTGGCCTCGGTGCTATCGCTCGTTGGTGCGGCCGCTCTGGCATTCCTCTATGTGGGTGACCCACGAGGTTCCTCGGTAGACAATGTTGGGCTTCGGATGTTCCTCGCAATCCTCGGTGGTGTGGTGCTCGGTCAGGTTGCGAGTCGCATTACGCAGTACTACACCTCGAGTCAGTTCAAGCCTGTTCGTGACATCGCCGAATCTGGCCGCACGGGACCAGCAACGGTGGTGCTGTCTGGTATCTCGAGTGGTATGGAATCTGCAGTGTGGGCAGTAGTGGCAATTGCCGCAGCGATTCTGGTTGCACTTGGACTTGGTGGAGGAAGCACACTGTTTGCCTTCTACCTCGTTGCACTCACTGGCATTGGCATGTTGGCCACAACGGCAATCGTGGTGGCAGAAGACACCTTCGGCCCCATTGCTGATAACGCTCAGGGCATCGCAGAGATGGCAGGCGAGTTCCACGGCGAGACCGAGACCATCCTTGATGGCCTCGACACCGTGGGTAACACCACAAAGGCTGTCACGAAGGGCTTCGCCATCGGGTCCGCAGTGATTGCGGCTGTGGCACTCTTTGCCTCATTCCGTGAGACCATCGCGGCTTCGGCCGATACCAAGATTGGTGCAGTTCTGCGAGCCGAAAACGTTGAAGCCGCTTTCAATGCAGTGGCAATTAACATTGCAGACCCCAAGGTCTTTGCTGGCGCTCTTGTGGGCGGAACCGTTGTATTCATGTTCTCCTCGCTGGCCATCTTGGCAGTGAGCCGCACGGCTGGAACCGTGGTGCAGGAAGTGCGCAGGCAGTTCCGTGAGAAGCCCGGAATTATGGACTACACCGAAAAGCCTGATTACGGCCCTGTGATTGACATCTGCACCAGTGCTGCGCTTCGTGAACTCACGACCCCGGCGTTGCTTGCGGTGCTGATGCCCGTGGCAATCGGCTTCGGGCTTGGTGCCTTTGCGCTTGGTGGTTACCTAGCTGCAACCATCGTTGTTGGTGCACTCATGGCGAACTTCTTGTCCAACGCTGGTGGTGCCTGGGATAACGGCAAGAAGTACATCGAAGAGGGCAACCTTGGTGGCAAGGGTTCAGATGTCCACACTGCAGTAGTCATTGGCGACACGGTTGGTGATCCGTTCAAAGACACCGCCGGCCCGGCTATCAACCCGCTCATCAAGGTGATGAACCTGGTCGCACTGCTCATCCTCCCGGCGATTATTGCCATGGAGAATAACAACGCTCGCTTCTTGATTGCTGCAGTTGCTGTGGTCATCGTGGTTGCCAGCATCATCTACTCCAAGAAGCAAGCAACTTCATTCGGTGATGATGAGGCTGATGCGGTGCCAGCGGCCACTCTCACCTGATTTGCTAGCAGCGCTTGTCGCTGATTTGCTAGCAGCCCTTGCCGCTAACTGCGAGACTCTCTAGATGGACGTTCCGCTAGAACCTGAGTTGAGCGATCCAGTTTTTGGCCTCGGTCCGGCAGCGGAAGCGTTGTTGGGACAAGGTGTCCGTTGGTCGTTGGGAGTCGAGGATCGTCAGCAGCCTGCTGCCAGGGTTCTGGCTCTCTTGCTAGCAGGCAATCTGCAGCAGTTCCGCAGCTTTGAATTCAGTGTGCTGAACGACCTTGACCCTGAGCAACTACATGACTACCGAGTGTCTCTACGACGGGCCCGATCGCTGCTGAGTTCGGGCAGATCTGTGTTTCCGAGTGCGCAACGCAAGGAATTACTCTCGCAACTCGCAGAGTTCGGAAGACTGACCTCTCGGGTACGAGATCTTGACGTTCTGCTCGAGGACTTGCCCAAGCTCTATCGGGCGGTTGGACTTGGCGTTGTCGTTGGCGGTGGGGTTGAAGATGGGAAGCAATCCTCTGAGTCGCAGGAACTGCGAGCTGCTCTGCTACGCAACCGGTCCGGTGCGTTTGCAGATTTGGCTGCTCGCATCGACCCCGAGGGGGGAGAAGCTGCCAAGTATCAGGCGATGCTGCGCTTGTGGTACGTGCTGGGATCGGTGCACCGCCTCGGTGGGGATGACCCCGGCAAGGATGCCCTTCGACCGTCCGTGGTGGTTGCCAAGGCAACCATCCTGATGCAGTTCGGAAAGGTTCGATCAGCTGGCCGCGGTGCGAAGAAATCAAACGAGGTCAGCGATTGGCACCGGCTTCGCAAGCGCGCCAAAGCCTTGCGGTATGGGCTCGTTGCCTACGCGCCGCTGCTGAACGAACCCGCCGTGTCCGACCTGATTTCTCGTCTGCGGAAACTTCAGAATGTTCTTGGCCGGCAACAAGACCACGCAGTGCAGATCCAGTTAATTGAGTTGGCGGGAGTTCAGGCGGGTGGCCGCACAGCGCTGCTAGCAGGGGCAATCTCAGAACAACTCCGCCTTGAAGCCCTCAAAGATTTACAGAGCTGCTCTGCAGCTTGGTCGAGATTCGATCAGTCGAGTTTCAAAGGTGACTTAGCGGCTGCAGTCACGCTCTGATCGCTGCCCTACTGCTCAGGCTTCGTCCTTCTCGAGCGGGGGCAGGAACTCAAAGTTCAGGTCGCCAAGGCGCACCAATGTCGAAGCAATCCAGCCGCCCATAGCGCTGAAGTGGTCATCAAGGATCGAGCCATCGGCCAGCGTGGCTTCGTCGAGTTCGTAGCTACCTTCGTAGCTCACCTCGATTGCGTGTTCAGTTTCGGTTAGGTCTTCGTTCGAGACGGCCTCAACAGTTGGGCCTGATCGTGTGAGCCGCTCAGAGCCAATCATCGGGCTTTCAGTAGGCAGGACATCAAGCACCCGGCGTGGGTCTGGTGCATCGGTGAGCCGCTGAATACGCAGCACAACCTCGATGTCAATGGTGGGTGCCTCGGGAAGTTCTTCCTCTATGTACCAAGAGCGGTAGGCGGTTTGAGACCAGGTTGGCCACTCCAAGGTGAGGTCAGCGCGAACCCGCGGCGGTAGGCCTTCACCGGGTACTCCATAGCTCGTCTCCCAAGTCAGATCACCAAGGAGCACGTCAGTGTGAAATCGTTCCTCAAAGGCCTGCCGCTCGAGAAGTGCGTTCTCCATGGCATCGCGTAGAGCGCCAATCGCATCAGTAAATACGTGGTCCAACATGTGTTGTTCAGGCTACCGCGAGCAGCCGGGCCTGCTGACAGTCGAGACTGTTGAACACTCACTAGTTCCCTTGCGACTGTTCTGGAGTATGAGCAATGACCGCCAAGGCCGTTCCCTCGGCTTGGCTTTGATCGCCGTTGCCCCGTTGGCTCGGCATCGTGAGACGATGCGTTGCAATTGTTCGCCATCCCAAAACGTTCAGAGC
This sequence comes from Actinobacteria bacterium IMCC26207, assembly GCA_001025035.1. Lineage (GTDB taxonomy): Bacteria > Actinomycetota > Acidimicrobiia > Acidimicrobiales > Microtrichaceae > IMCC26207. The sequence goes on along the minus strand of LCZK01000008.1, from coordinate 237,071 downwards.
CTGAGCTACTTCAGGGGTTACAACGGCATACTGCACGTCAACCTTCGGGTTCGCCCGGGGTCCCTCCGGCATCATCCACGAGCCACCGTCCACGGTGGTCATCCCTGCTCGGTCTAGTTGCAGCAGCAGGCCTGGGTACGCTGCCATCGTCTCAATCCCAACCTGCGAGCTGACCTCGACTTGGGTAGGCCGACCGAGAGAGGCTGAATCTGCTGCCAAGTCGGTGATCACCGCATTGCTGAAGTCATGCAGTGAGGATTGGTAGGCAGGCGTTGGAACCGAAGAATTGAGTTGACTGACCACCAAGATGCTGCTGAGGCAGAGTGATACAGCAGCGGTGACACCAAGAATCACTGAGCGATTTGCTCCGGCGGGGAGTCCCCGAAAAATCGTCCCGAGTGCTAACGCAACCGTCACCGCAGCGAGGCCCCGCTGGCCGATTATGAGATACTCATACAGCGGCCACTGCATGATCGCCGAGGCCAGGCCCGCGCCCAGAATCGCAGCAAGCGAGATGCCTATTCCGCGCAACATCGGCGCATCGCGCCTCCTCATTGCTACGAGGAGTCCTGCGATTGGGAGTAGAAGCAGGAATGGAATCCGAAGGTGTTGAGCAGCCAAGCCCTGCACTCCGAGAAGCGGATGCATCCAGGGTGCCGGGAGGCTGAAGCTATCGAAGAGTGCTTGGGCAGATCCGATGGTGCCAACTTTGGGGCCTTGGTTGCCCTGGTTTGCGAAGATTTTGCCGAGGTTTCCCGAGCCACTGACTTGGTCGACCAGCGGTGGTATCCAGAGCGCAACAGTCACACCTATCCCCACACCCCAGGCCTTCAGTGGGATGTGAGGGGTAGGAGAATCTGCTTCTTCGGGGCTGGGCCGAAAGCGGAGGAACAGGGTGGCACCTGCCGCAATCGTTACCGCAGCGGCAACTGGTGCGGCCGCAAGATGGCTCTGCACCAAGAGGGATCCAAGTGGGAGCAGCGCCACCGCCCCGATTGGCTGACGTTCGGCTGCGCTCCAGGCAACCACGACTAGTGCGCCGAGACCCAGAATCGCAACATAGGGATTCCAGATCATGCGCAGATCTGTTGCGGCTACCGACAAGGCCGCAAGCTGCATTCCTACCACGAGCATCAGCGCCGTGAGTCGGTCTATTCGTCGGACTGCTAGCCACACCAGGGTGATCGCTCCAAGGTGTACGAGCAGCATAACGGCCGAGAGCACCGAAGAAAATGAACCCAAGAGGCGATAGGGCAGTGCTAGAAGCATCAGTTGAGCGGGGCCGGCGTGATGCCATCCCATTCGGGAGTACACCCCAACAAGCGGCACATCCGAAGGCATTCCTCGGACGAGAAGTTCCATCAGTGCCTCGTCAGAGGCGGGGAACCACCGCTGAGTAAGCGCGTGTATCACCGCCACTGAGAAGCTCAGGATCACGCCGAGTAGCGCTGCTAGTTCGGGCCTACTGATCTCGAGATCACTTGTCACCTGCGAAATTGATCGCGGTTTTGTGGACTCGCTTTCCCTCACTGCTGAGAGGGTACTGGCTTCGCGAGCCTAGATTGAGGCCAAAGATGAGCCGTCTACCTCATAGAGGGCCGAGGATCCTGCTTGCACAGCAGGCACAAGACCGCCAGCCTGCGGCAGGATCTGCTCGGCAAAGAATCTTGCCGTGGTGATCTTTGCAGCAAGGTATTCGGTATCTGCAGAGCCGGCATCAAGTTCGGCTTGTGCAGCAAGTGCTTGCTTGGTCAGTAACCAGCCCCCTGTCACGGTTCCAAAGATCCGCAAATACGGTGTAGCTCCGGCGAGTGCCTGAACAGGATCCGCTAGACCATTCGTCATGATCCAGTCGGTGACGCCCGTCAAGGCCTCTACTGACTCAGCCAGAGCGGTGCGCATGGATTCGAACTCTTTACCAGCGGCCTCTAGCTGCACATCCGTATCGCGCATGTTCTGAAGATGGCCGTTGACGACTGCGCCCATTCTTAGGCCGAGTTTGCGTCCAACAAGGTCCATTGCTTGGATCCCATTGGTGCCTTCGTAGATTGGTGCGATCCGCATATCGCGATAGTGCTGAGCAACGCCAGACTCCTCGATATATCCCATGCCTCCAAATACCTGAATCGCAGTAGAGGTGACCTCCATGCCTATATCGGTACACCAAGCCTTGGTTACAGGTGTGAGCAACTCTGCGAGGTCATCTTGGAGTTCGGCCTCTTCGCCCTCGAGTGCCCGTGAGAAGTCAATCGCAGCAGCGTTGTAGACAATGAGGGCACGCATGGCCTCAATATGGCTCTTCATGAAGAGCAGCATTCGACGCACATCAGGGTGCTCGATGATCGTGGCTGCCTCTTTGGACTCGCCACCGATTTTACGACCTTGCTTGCGCTCTTGAGAGTAGGCAAGGGCCTTTTGGAACGCAGCATCTCCGAGTGCCACGCCCTGAATTCCAACGGCTATGCGGGCGGAGTTCATCATGGTGAACATTGCGCGCAAGCCCTGGTTCTCTTCTCCAACCAAGTAGCCAGTGGCGCCACCTTCATCACCAAAACTCATGACGCAGGTGGGCGAGGCGTGGATGCCCATCTTGTGTTCAATCGACACGCAGCGAAGATCATTGCGCTCACCGGGTTCACCCTCGGGGGTGAGCAAGAATTTAGGCACAATAAACAGCGAGATACCGCGGGTTCCAGCGGGCGCATCGGGTAGCCGGGCCAGAACCAAGTGGATGATGTTTTCGGACATGTCGTGCTCGCCGAACGAGATGTAGATCTTGATACCCGAGATTTTGTAGGTGCCGTCTTCTTGAGGCAGTGCTTTCGTGGTGCAGAGTCCAACGTCGGACCCAGCCTGTGGCTCCGTCAAGTTCATGGTTCCAGTCCATTGACCGGTCACCAGTTTGCGCAGGTAGAGCTCTTTTTGCTCCTCGGTGCCCCATTCCTGCAGGCACTCGATTGCTCCGGTGGTGAGCCCCGGACACATGGTGAGCGCACCGTTGGATGCAGTCTCGAACTCAAGCGCACAGGCTTGAACAGCTTCTGGGAATCCAGCCCCACCAAAGTCAACCTCGGCGTTCAGGCCTTGCCACCCGGCTTCGACAAATTTTGCATACGCCTCTTTGAATCCGGTTGGGGTTTGCACACCCTCGGGTGACCAGACCAAACCCTCACGATCGCCCGAGGCATTCAGCGGGCCAAAAACCTCTTGCATAAATCGGCCTTGTTCCTCGAGTACCGAGGCAACGGTGTCGAGGTCGGCCTGAGCGTAGAGCGTGCTTTTCGAGAGCTGTTCAATCTGGCCGATGTGGCGCAGAGCGAAGAGGGCATCCTTAATTGGGGCGCGGTAGTCGTACATCCCGCCATGTTACCGGTGGGTAAGTTGATCAACACCTCGGCGAACTGAACTCGGGCAAAAATAATGAAGACCGGACCTGTGGCTTAACTCGACAGATGCGGGCTCATCACTGCAATGGGCAACCCGATCCCAACCGAGTTCGTCCGCAATCTGGCAATCTGGCGTCCGGTCTGCACTGCAGCTTTGGGTGTACCGAGTAGTTCACCAAGTGCCGCTGCGGTGCTATCAAGATCGGCAGCGACGAGCGCCAAGCCAAAGATCTGCGCAGGGGATTCGCTGGTGGCCTCGCCAAGATCGGGACCCATGAGTTCGACAATTACATCGCCTGCCCAAAAGAATGTTTGGCGCATCGGCGACCCATAACTCGAAGTGCTTCGACTACCGCGAACCTCAAACCCTGCCGACTCAAAGGCGGCGATACTGCGCTCGGAGTCACCCGTACTGACCACGATGTGGTCAATAGATGTGATGCCGTTGGGGTGAGGCTGCGATGCAACCGAGTTGAGCGAATGACCTTGGTCGCTAGCAGGCAGCAGTCTTAGGCCATCGATAGAAGGGTGCTCTGGAATCGACCTGCCGCTACCGAGCCCCTGAAGCTGCCTGCCCCGAATCCGCCAGCCCTGAAAGGGTTCGCCTTGGCCAGTGCACTGAATGATTGTCTGGCCAAGTGTGACAGTGGCCTCTGCCGAGACGAAGAAGCCCGCAGCGCTCCAAGCGGCAGCACTATCTCCGAGCCTGAGCAGTTCAAGCTGAAGGGGTCGGGCAACAGCGGGCTTCTCTAGGGGATCAAAAGTGTCGGCTGGCATGGCGGAACGGTACCGTGGCCACCGTGACCCTGACCGACACGGCGACAAATGAGGTAGATCTCAATCGTCGTGCACTCACTTGGCTGCTGATAGCAGCCGCCGGTTACGTGGCCTGTTCACTGATGGCGAACGTCATGTCCGTCAGGATTCTTCGAATAGGTCCGGACTGGGCAAGCTTCTCGATTGACGCCGGAACCCTGACCTACCCGCTCACGTTCACGCTTCGAGACCTTGTCCACAAGGTCGGTGGACGATGGGCTGCTCGGGTCATCATTTTGAGTGCCGCTGCTTTCAACATTGTGTTAGCGCTGGGGTTGTACCTTGCAGCAATCTTGCCGGCTGACTCCGAGGTGACAGGGCCGGCACAAGAGTGGTTTGGTCCAGTACTCAATCCCGTGACCAGAATCGTGCTCGCCTCAGTAGTGGCACAAGTGATCGCAGAGTTCGCGGACACCGAGGTGTACCACCGCTTCGTCATGCGATTCGGCCATCGGGTGCAGTGGGGCAGAGTGCTGACCTCGAACGCGATCGCAATCCCGATTGACTCAATCGTGTTTGTGCTCATCGCCTTTGGTGGCACGCTTCCCTGGTCAGTAGCAGTGTCGATCATCTGGGCGAACATCGTGGTGAAAGGCTTGGCCACGATTGTGAGCATCCCGCTGATCTATGCAGTCCCAGAGGATCTATCGCGACCTCCGCTTGATTGACGGCGCGATTGAACGAGCGCAGCGGTTGGCCCGGGGATGAAGACGGGGAACTTCGCCTACAACTTGAACTGCGCTCCCGTCGGCAGGTGCCAAGAGAAGCGCAGACCAGAATCGGAAAGTGAATTAGGAGTTGCGACCGGCGTTTGGCTTACGGCCATGATTGGCCTTCTTACGCCGCACGTTTGCTTTTTTCTTCTGCGTGCGTTGTGACATGCTCACCATGTTAGTGGAGGTCACCCCTCGGACTCCAGACGAGGCACAGCGACCTAGCGCTTAACAGGCTCAGATGGGGCAGGAGCGCTGAACCAAGTACCGTGTGACCATGCTGTGCGAACCTGTTCAGCACCTCACTTTCAGGAACTTCACGTGGAACGATTTGGATTTGTCGGCTTACCCAATGCAGGGAAGTCATCGCTATATAACGCGCTTGCCGGTGGGGGTGCTCTAGCCGCCCCGTATGCCTTTGCCACGGTTGACCCAAACGTTGGCGTAGCGAAGGTTCCCGATGATCGGTTGCAACGTTTGGCAATCATGAGTCAGACCAAATCCATTGTTCCCGCCAGCGTGCAGTTTGTGGATATTGCGGGACTTGTTGAGGGTGCCGCTCAGGGCGAGGGCCTTGGCAATCGCTTCTTGGCTCACATCCGAGAAGTTGACGCGATTGTCTTTATTCTGCGCGCCTTCATCGACACTGACGTAGACGGATCCTCGGATCCAGTCGACCAACTCAATACCCTCGAGGTCGAGTTGGTGTACTCCGATTTTGAGACCCTTGAGAAGCAGGCGGACAAAAGGCGCAAGGCAGCTCGGGCAGACAAAACGCTCGCCGATGAGGTGGCTGCAATGGAAGCAGCCCTTGAATTGCTCCAAGCAGGAACCCCCATCTATCGCTCTCAGCTTGATGAGGCGCAACGGCATTTACTGAAACCGTTCTTCTTGCTCACGGCCAAGCCGGCAATGGCCCTAGTCAATCTTGATGAGGAACAACTCGCTGACCCGGAGCCGCTGTTAGCTCCAGTACGTGAAGCGTTTGGCCTTGGCGCAGGCGACCAAGTCATTGGCCTGTGTATCCAACTCGAGGCCGAGGCGGCCATGCTCGATGAAGAGTCACGCGCCGAGATGCTCGAGGCTCTTGGCTTGGGCGAAGGCGCACTGCCCGCGTTCTTACACGCCGCGTATCAGATGCTTGGCCTGAGAACCTTTTTTACCACCGGCGAGAAAGAGACTCGAGCTTGGACGTTCCGAACCGGATCCAAAGCACCGCAATGCGCTGGCGTCATCCACACCGACTTTGAGCGTGGGTTTATTCGTGCAGAAACCATCCACTGGGATGAACTGCTGGAGTTGGGTTCTTGGGCAAAGGCGCGTGAGGTTGGTAAAGCCCGCATCGAGGGCAAGGAATATGTCGTGGCCGATGGCGACGTGATGGATTTTCGATTCAATGTGTAGCAGGCCAACATTTTTGCGCAGTCTGCGCAACTCGGGGCCATGGCCTGGCTAACCCGAGAGGGGCAGGTGCTAGCTAGTGCCGAGGTTGCACAGACTCGGGCCGAGCGTCGGCGCGGGCTTTTGGGCAGAAGTGATCTTGAAGGTGTGTTCGTATTGAAAGCAAAGTCGCTTCATACGGTGGGCATGAAGTTTGCAATTGATGTTGCTTTTTGTAATGCCGAAGGAACCGTATTGCGCGTGCTTACTGTCGCACCCAACCGGGTCACGCTGCCGGTGCTTGCTGCAAAATCAGCTATTGAGGCGCCTGCTGGAGCATTTCGTCTCTGGGGGGTTGTGCCTGGCGACCGATTGGAAGTCAGGTAATGGGAACTGGAAGCCCGCGTTTGGTACTCGTCGGGACACCAATTGGCAATCTCGGTGATCTTTCGGAGCGGGTAGCGCAGGCTTTTGCTGCCGCCGATGTCGTGGCGTGTGAGGACACGCGCCGAACCGGCAAGCTGCTCGCCCACCTTGGGGTACGAGCCCCGCGCCTGTTGCGACTTGATGAGCACACCGAGTTCGAGCTTGGCCCCGAAATACTCGCCCGGATTTCGAGCGGAGAAGTTGTAGCCGTTGCAAGCGACGCCGGCATGCCCGGTCTGAGCGACCCCGGCGCAAGAGTTGCAGCACTCGTGGCCGAGGCAGGGTTGCAAATCGAGGTGATTCCTGGCCCGTTTGCAGCAGCCGTTGCATTGGTGGGCAGTGGGCTATTAACCCACTCTGGCAGATTCGTATTTGAGGGCTTCTTGCCCCGAAAGGGGCCCGATCGAGTCTCTCGGCTGGCGGAACTGCAAGGGGAGTCACGCACCATCGTGTTGTACGAAGCGCCACATCGACTTGAGCGCACCTTGACGGACCTATCGCAGGTGCTCGGCGAAGATCGTCAGGTGGCACTGTGTCGAGAACTCACCAAGCTGCACGAAGAGACTTGGCGCGCAACTTTGGGGCAGGCCATTGAGCGTTGCCAAGAGGTTGCGCCGCGAGGCGAATATGTCTTGGTGGTTGACGGCTCGGCGCCGCTACCCGAGGCTACCGACGAGATCATCCTGGCTGAGCTGCGATCGGTTCTTGCGACAGGTGTAACTCGCAGGGATGCTGCTCTTTCGGTCGCTCAGAAATGTGGCGTTGCCCCGAACCGCGTCAAGCGGCTGCTCACACTGTCGGAATCCCCCTAGCGAGAGCCCAATGGCCCGAGGTCTGCAAACTGGGTAAGTTGCTGCCGTGATTGAACCAGTGACTTCTGACCAACCGGCTTTGTACCTACAGCTCAACGGCTCCTCCGACTTTGTCAATGACGTGTGTGGCATTGGCAACGCACTCGTAGACGTTCTCAGCCAAGAGTCCGACGAGTTCGTTCAGGCGGCGGGTGTGCCGAAGGGCTCCATGACCCTGATTGACGAGGAACGCGCAACAGCGCTCTATGCGCAAATGGGTGCCGGCATCGAGATCTCGGGAGGCTCCGCAGCAAACACAATCGTCGGGGTAGCCGCCCTAGGTGCAACTGCGCAGTACATCGGCAAGGTGCGCGATGACCAACTTGGCGCAGTATTCGCTCATGACATTCGCGCAACCGGAGTGACCTATCAGATCGACTCAGCAGCTACGGGTCCATCAACGGGATGCTGTTTGATTCTGATTACGCCTGATGCACAGCGAACGATGAACACCTTCCTTGGCGCATCGGTGTATCTCTCCCCAGAGGACATCGACCTTGTGGCGATTGCAGCCTCGAAGATTTTGTACCTTGAGGGCTATCTGTTTGACCCGCCAGAAGCGCAGGAGGCCTTTCGTGCCGCAGCGGCCTGTGCACATGACGCCGGACGCCTGGTGGCTGTGACGCTGTCAGACAGTTTTTGCGTGGAGCGTCACCGGGAGGCCTTCGTCGACCTGCTGCAGAATCACTCTGACTTAGTGTTTGCCAACGAGGCAGAGATCTGCTCGTTGTTCCAGACAGATTCATTTGATGAAGCAATAGCGCAAGTTAAACAACTGAACGTGACTGCCGCAGTGACTCGCTCGGAAAAGGGCTCAGTTGTGGTTCATCAAGATCATGTTCTCGAAGTAGCTGCAGCACCAGTTGATGACCTTGTAGACACCACTGGTGCGGGGGACTTGTATGCAGCTGGCTTTTTGTACGGCGTGAGCCAGGGCCTTGATCTAGCTACTTGCGGTGCCTTGGGATCGGTGGCGGCCGCAGAGGTGATCTCGCACCTTGGTGCTCGGCCAGTAGCCAACCTGAGCGAGTTAGCCAAAACGGTTCTTGCCCCGTAGTTCAGGCGGCTCAGCTCAGGCTGCGGCTCAGTTCAGGCTGCTGCTCAGTTAAGGCGGCTCAGTAGTTCAGGCAGTTCGCTGATGTGGCGACAGCTGTGGAATTGCTCGGCATGCAGATCGGTTGAGTCGTGCTCCTCGAGCGCCCAAGTGACGTGATAGGGAACATGCACGGCTTGTGCTCCGAGCTCGAGCACCGGCAGCACATCGGAACGAACTGAGTTGCCAACCATGAGGAACTCCTTGGCAGGCACCGAGCGCTGCTGCAAAACTCGCTCGTAGGAGGCAGCAGTCTTGTTGCTCAGAATTTCGATACCGGAAAAGACCGGGGCGATTCCTGATTTCGCAATCTTGGACTCCTGATGAAGCAGGTCACCCTTGGTGATGAGGAGGAGTTCATAGGACCCAGCAAGCGCATCAAGGGTGTCAGTTACCCCGTCGAGTAGTTCCACCGGGTGATTGAGTAGTTCGTGGCCCCACTCAAGAATCTCCGCTATGGCCGAGGCCGGGATCTCACCCGCTGATACCTCGATTGCTGTTTCGATCATGGACAAGGTGAACGCTTTTGCTCCGTAGCCAAGCAGTCGCAGATTGCGCCGTTCAATGTTGATCAGTTGCGTCTCAATGAGATCCCGCTGCGAGGATTTAGCACTGCTTGGATTCTGCAGGCGAGAGGACTGGGTCCAAGGAGCCAGGAGTTCACAGAAGCGTTCCGTTGTGAGCAAAAAATGGCTCTCGCTATGCCAGAGCGTGTCATCAGCATCGAATCCAATTGTTGTTAGCGCCACAGGTCATCTCCAGAAGTGTTGCCAAATCATGTCAGAGGCTGACAGCGGCAGTTGGCGCGGAGCACAACAGCAGGGCAAGTCGGCCGCAAGGGGGTATTGGACTAAGAGATGTATGCTGACGCCTTCAGTCAGTTCAAGGAGGACTCGGTGGGGCATCGGTCAACTGAACAAGAGCAATGTCCGGCATGTGGCGGACCTGGCCGCGATCGCAGCTACCGAATCGAGAGTTTTGATCTGTTCCGCTGCAGACTCTGCGCAACGGAATACCTTGTGCAGAGCCCCGATCGTGACCCTGTGGCGAGCACCTATTGGGATGGCTACAAGTTTGAGCTCTACGCAACTGACCTCGTGCAGGCAAATTACGAGGACCGCTATGAGCAGATTTTGAGCGGAGTCGAGACTGAACATGGCCGACTTGAGTCAGTGCTCGACATTGGATGTGGCATTGGGAACTTTATCGACTGGGCATCTCGTCGCGGCATGCGAGCAGTCGGTGCCGATGTCGATGCGGGCGCAGTTGAAACTGCGCAAGGGCGGGGCCTGACGGCTTATCACGTTGATGATCTGCCCGCTGAGATTCCAGATGGCTCAGTTGACCTGCTCACTCTGTGGGACGTGATTGAGCATGTCCATGACCCCCGTGGTCTGTTGCAGCGCTCCGTGCGTTACCTTCGCCCTGGTGGTCTGGTGGTTATGGAGACCCCCGACGTTCAGTTCCCGGCTCGACCGTTTGTGATTGCAGTGCGCAAGATCGCCGAGCCGATCCGTTGGAGCGACATGTTGTACTACGCGGACCATCAGGTGTATTTCTCGGGCCGTGGCCTGAGCACCCTCATGGCGCGCTGCGGGCTGAATGTGGTTGATCAGCAAGGCATGCGCTCACCGACTGCCAAGATGGCCAACGTCATGGAGCACTGGGCCGCTACTGGCACGGGTGCCGGCAAGCTCGGACCAGCGTTGTATAAGCCAGTTGACCTAGCGATGCGAGCAATCGGCATGACCAACAAGCTGATCATGGTGGGACAGCTTCCCGAGTAAGACTGCTCCGCACTTCACTGCACTGCACCGCAGGTGTGTGTCAGTCCTTAGCGATCACTGATGTCGGGTCCGCAGTGACTGCCGATACGCTAGAGGCACTCGGCCGCAACGCGTGGCGGCCCGAACTTGGGGGAACCGGTTGCAAACCATCGATCAGCCGACCACGACCCAAGCGCCGCGGCAGCGACCACCTTGGAGCACCGCTGCGGCCATTGGCCTTGCGATCGCCGCAATCCCGCTACTGATCTTTGCGATCTTCAATAAGTGGGGTGTGCTGGTTCTGGTGGTGATCGCACTTACAGTCGGCCTGTCCATCTGGGTCTGGCAACGAGGACTGTTCTTTTATGAAGCAGTTGCTTTCCTGATCCACTTTGATGGCCTTGGAGCAGGACCGATTCGAATGGGGCGTGCTGTTGCCCTCGTGGCCGGCCTGCTCATGATTTACAAACTGGTAGTTCAACGTTGGCGTCCGCCCGCACTTCCCTTGCGGACCTGGGCGCCGGTGTTCGTGTTGCTGACCTGGGCTGCTGCTAGTGGGCTTTGGTCTGCTGAGGCACTTTCGTTTCTGAACACCATGGGGCAGTTCATGCTCGGCGTGGTGTTTTTTTGCATTACTGCGCTCATGGTGGACAGTCACCGAGCGCTGCACAAATTTCTTCGGGCCTACTGGATCGGCGGACTATTTGGCGCCTCGCTAGGAATCCTGGCCTTGTTTTTGGGAACGCGCTCTGTTGGATTCGGAAAGGATCCCAACTTCTTTGGATTGTTGATGGCCTCAATGATCCCGCTCACGGTCTATTACCGCAGACACGCCGCCACCGTGAAGATCAAGTGGTGGTACACCTTTACGCTGTTTGCAGTATTGGCTGGTGCAGCCGGGGCGGGCAGCCGTTCGGGGCTAATCGGTGCAGCGATTGCCCTGTTTGGAACCATGGTGACTCGGCCCGGACTGAGCGCTGGTCGTCGGTCCCGGGTGGCTATCGGCGCTTTATTGCTTGCAGTCATGGCCTTTGGGGTTGGGTTCATTGCCAATCCAAATAATTTGGAGCGCGGATTCTCTGATCGCGGTGCCGGACGCTTGGACTTTTGGACGGTGACAAGCGCGTTGATTCAGGAGCAGCCGGTGACTGGCTACGGGTTTGGTCAACTGCGGCTTCTGATCTCGCCGAACTTGCTTGTGACCCCAGGTAGCCAGCAACTCAATGAGGACCGAGACGACGTGTCTTCTCATAACACGTGGATGGACGTCACGGGAGACCTCGGTTTCATTGGGCTCTTGATGTTTGTCTCAATCTTCTTGATGACGATGCTGAATCTGTTACGGCCGCGGTGGTTACAGATGAAGGAGATTTCCATCACGTTGTTTGTGATGCTGCTGCCGGTGCTTTCAAGTTCCATGTTCTTGCCGCTCCTGAATAACAAGTTGGCTTGGGCAGTCATTGGGCTCGCTGCTGGTTTGCAGGTTCCTTCTTGGAGGTCTCGATGGAAAGGCATGTCTGGAGTTGGGCAAGCAGAGGAACCCCAGGTTGGTCACGAACTTGAGAGAATCTCGCCCGAGGCTTACTCGAAGAGTTCGCCTGCGTCGCGGCCTGGTACGTGGACTGACACATGGGTTGACTCTGCAGCTGATGAGCAAACCCTGTCTGGAGAGGTTGACCGCTGGCAGACTGAGCGGCTCGTGCCCGGAAGTGAACTCGACCCGTACGTTGGTCAAGGCTCATTCCAACAGTCCTCGCCGCTTGATGAGGACGAGGTTCCGCTCGCAAGGTGGGACTTGCGGTTTTCTACACGGGCACGCCGGCAGATTGTTGCTGCGGCTCTGATTGGCGGCATTTTTGGCGGGGTGGTTGCGAGCATGCTTCCCGTTCACTACACCGTAACTGCTGCAGTGATCCCGCCACGCCTCGACCGCTCCGTGCCGAGTGAGTATGTCTTGATTGACCGTGAGCGACTGCAGGGCGTGTTGACCACGGTGGTTTCTCTTGCGTACGCCCAGGAACTCAAAACTCTGTCCGGGGTTGACCTATCTGTTCGGGAAATCAGCGATCGGATGTCAGCCACCCGCCCCAAGTTGGGCTTGTTAGTCCAGTTGCAATACAGCGATACCAGCCAAGCCAATGTGCTGGCCGTGCAGCCGTATCTGGTTGCAGCAATGGACAATATTTTCGAAAACAGTCGCACTGCCGCAGAGGCGCAGGTTGCAGACGAGTTGCGCCCAACGATCCCGGGTGAGGCTCGGTACTACTCGGGTGCGTTCTACATTCGCGCCTATCAGGATGCAGTCCTAGGCCAAGAGCAGTCTTCTGTATTTTGGATTGTGCTGGTCTCGATCGCATCTGCAGGGCTGCTCGCAACGGGGTTGGTTATGGCTGGGAGTCGGTTCCCAAGGGTCGACCCTCGAGATGACGTCTATGAGTTCACGGGTCTGCGCAAATGGACCCACGTCAGCGGTGGAACCCGCAAGAAGACAAGGTCCACCCCGAAACAACTCGAACAGATCATTACCTCGGCGGTAGACGCCGGCACATCTGGAGAGTTCCCGAGTCGGATTGTGGTCGCTGCTCCAAGAGATGGGGTTGAGGTACGCAGATTGGCGACTGGTCTAGCCGCAGCCTGTGTCGCTGATGGGCGCAGAGTGGTCCTAGTAGATGCGCAGCTCGCTGATCCGGCGCTCAGTGCAAGATTGGCGCGGCGCGGATCCAAAGGTGTGGCTGACCTAGAAGCCGAATTGCTGAGCGGAAACGAAGGCAATCTGACAGTGCAAGGAGTCATGCGCCCCGTCTCGGCTCGTCGCCTCCCGAGAGAAGCTCGCCAACTCCTTGGAGCAGATGTAGATCAGTTGCGCTTTATCCCAGCCGGGTCGCGTTCGGCTCGCAAGCAGAAGGTCATCGATGGGGCGTGGCTAGATCAGATCAGCCCCGAGGTAGTTGTTGTGGTGCTCGCGCCGCCAACCCTTGGTGACACCGCAGTGAGCGCTCTCATGGAATGGAGCGATGCCTCGGTCTTGGCAGTCACCGAGGGAATCACCCGAACTCAAGATGCCGAGGATGCAGCGGGTACAGTGCAGCTGTTTTCTGCTGGAGCTGAGGGAATCGTGTGTATCAACAACTAGGGCAGTTCCAATCATGTCTCTAACGCCGAGCTTGCAGTGGATTGATAACCACTGCCACCTTGAAGATGACTCGAGCCTAGGTTCAGTTCTTGAAGCCTCTTCCGAGGCTGGGGTCACTCAGATGATTACCGTCGGGACCGATGCCGTGAGTTCGGCTTCCTGTGTGGCACTTGCAGCACAGTACGAGCAGGTTTGGGCCACAGTTGGTCTCCATCCACACGATGCTGCTGAAGGTCTCGACGCAGTGCTTGAGGTCGTCAAGGCCAACGCAGGGAATCCCAAGATGGTCGCCATTGGTGAATGTGGTCTGGATTATCACTACGACCATGCGCCGCGACAGATTCAGCGCAAGGTATTCGCTCAGCAGATCGCCTTGGCGCATGAGTATGACCTGCCGCTGGTGATTCATACGCGCAATGCATGGGAAGAGACCTTTGAGATCCTTGATGCCGAGTCGATTCCAACTCGCACGGTGTTTCATTGCTTTACAGGTGGAGTAGATGAGGCTGCTGGCTGTATTGAGCGTGGAGCGCTGCTCTCCATCAGCGGGATCGTGACCTTTCCCAGTGCCGATGACGTTCGTTCTGCAGTGAGCAGCACTCCCTTGAGTGCACTCATGGTAGAGACCGATTCGCCGTTCCTCACACCCGTGCCGCATCGCGGTAAGCCGAATACCCCTGCCATGGTTGGTCTGATTGGCGCAGAGATTGCTCGTCTGCACGAGGTTGGACTCTCGATAGTTGCCAACGAGACCACAGCGACCGCTCTGCAGTTCTATGGCCTTGATGCACCGTGAATCGGTTTCCACCTCGAATGATTCTGGCCTTGGGATTGACTCTGGTTGCCGTGGTCTTGCTTGCAGTTGGGGCAGTTCGCAGTGACCCCGAGTCCAAACCAAAAGATCAAGCTCAAACAGCCACTGAGAACAGTTCTACGAGCAGTTCCACAAGCAAGGCTTCGGTTCCGGAACAGTCCACCACAACTACATCAATCAAGCTCTTGCCGGATTGGTACCCCAAAGGGTCAAGCCGATATTCAGATCGCGCTCCGGCAGTCACCGTGACTACCTTGCCCCCGACGACCACCACCACCAAGAAAAGTTCTACAACGAGCAGTGTTGGCCGCTCGAATTCTTCAGTTACAGGGAATTAACCGGCAATGCTCGGTGCTGGTGAAATAACTGAGTTGCTAGAACGCTACGGTTTGACGGCGCGCAAAGCCTTGGGGCAAAACTTTGTTGCTGATCCCAATACGGTGATGAAGATTGCGCGGCTTGCTCAAGTCGGGCCGGGAGACCGTGTGGTCGAGATCGGCCCTGGGTTGGGTTCGCTCACCTTGGCACTTGCCGATACGGGAGCGCATGTGCTCGCAGTAGAAAAAGACGAAACCCTGCTGCCAGTGCTGAGCGATGTATTGAATTTGTATGGCGCAAAAGAAGTACAGGTCGTGCAGGCGGATGCCCTGACCGTGAACTGGCCCGAACTCTTGGCTTCGGTAGATCCCTCATCCGACCAAGCAGTGGCGGATCGCGAGGACACTGGAGACACTGGAGACACTGGAGACACTGGAGACTCTGGAGACACTGAGGAATTCCAGTGGACGCTCGTTGCGAACCTTCCCTACAACACTGCCGTTGCGTTGATTATGGGCGTGCTCGCAGACGCACCGATGGTTCAGCGCATGGTGGTGATGGTTCAATCCGAAGTGGCCGATCGCCTAGTTGCCGGCCCGGGTGGGCGAACAATTGGCATTCCTTCGATTCGATTGGCTTGGTTTGCTCGAGCAGAACTACTTGCGACTGTGCCACCTGAAGTGTTTATTCCCCGACCCCGGGTCACCTCGGCGCTAGTTGGGATCACCCGCCGTGAACCGCCCTCTTCGCTGGTGACAGAATCGCAACTCATGGCACTAGTGGCCCGGGCCTATAGCCAGCGACGCAAGATGCTTCGCTCAACTCTGGGCAAGGCAGTATCAGCCGCTGCCTTTGAGGCCGCTGGGATTGCGAGTACCTCGCGTCCAGAAGAACTCGATGTTGTTGCCTGGGCGCGCCTGACTGAAGCCGTGAACGCCAACCCCGTAGAAGTTGCTCCCGAGGCTCTGCTCTAACCTTGCAGCGTGAGGATTCAACTAGAGGCCCCAGCAAAGCTCACGCTCTCGTTGCGAGTAACTGGTCTCCGTGATGACGGGTATCACCTGATCCATGCCGAGATGGTGAGTCTGGATATTTTCGATTCTCTGAGCCTCGACCCCGAGGGATCCGAGTTTGTAGTCATCAATCAAGACAAGAGCACGCAGGGAGAGCAAGACGACCTTGTGCAACAGGCACTCAGAGCAGTCAACTGCCAAGCCGGTGTCGTGCTCACCAAGCGGATCCCGGCCGGAGCAGGCCTAGGCGGCGGAAGTTCCGATGCCGCGGCGATTTTGCGGTGGGCAAATCAGCGCAACCCACAGGTGGCCGCAGCCATCGGCGCCGATGTTGCATTCTGCGTTGCTGGTGGCCGCGCAGAAGTCAGCGGAATAGGAGAAGTCCTGTCCCCGCTCGAACATGTGGACCAAACCTTCACGCTGTACACGCCTGCCATGCACTGCTCAACACCAGTTGTCTACCAAGCCTGGGATTCCCTCGGGGGACCAGTTGGAGAGAACGGAAATGACCTCGAGCCTGCCGCACTACATGCCTATCCGGCACTAGCAGAACATCGAGATTTCCTTGGTTCAGCTACAGGACAACAACCCCGATTAGCTGGCAGCGGTTCGACATGGTTTGTTGAAGGACCCTATGAGGGCCCCGGCCTTGTCATCGCTCACACGTTGGCTCCGCAGTAGAACTGCAGCCGACAAGGAGTTACTTGCCGCGAGCTCGACGCTGATGACGCGTGCGCCTCAGAAGCTTTTTGTGTTTTTTCTTTCGCATGCGCTTGCGGCGCTTTTTGATAAGTGAGCCCATGGCGCTGTTGACTCTAGGTGCAGTCAGCCCTCGGACTCAAAACGTCCTTCCGTGACGGTTCCTCACTGGCACACTCTGCTGCGCTGTTCAGCATTCAAAAGCGGTCACGCCTTCGACAAACTTCGGCAGGACTAGCCCCGCCTAGAACCTGCCGAGAATGCTCAGCAACTGACTGTTTTAAGCGTTGGTGCCGCAATCCAAGCAGTAGTCCGTATGCTTTGGGTCAAGCTGCGAGATACTTGCTATTCCATGGACTGCTCTAGGAGACCTTCGCTCAGATGATGCCGATGCGTACAACTTCTGTGGCTCTCGACCAACGAGAAGCCCCGACCCCTGTGGCCGAGACGCGTCGATCGATTCGGCTTACCAAAGTCCAGACGTTGATTGTTGTGGCCTCCATGCTCGTGACGGCAGCAATTGCTGCAGCTCTTGCTCTGACCAATCCGCCGATCTTCGAGACCTCACGCTCGATTCTGGTCCTGTCAGGTGCGAACCCCAATGACAACGAGGTGTTGACGCGAGCCCTAGAGAGCCTGCTGACATCGAAGGGCTTAGCGGCCGAGGTGAAGCGCCGCGGGGACCTACCCCAGTCCATTGACCAGATCTCAGCGATGATCAGCGCAAGTCGCAAGCCTGAGTCGGCATTCATGGATGTCGTGGTGTCGAACCCAGACAAATCTGTGTCTGAGCAGGTCAGCGCTCAAGTGATTCCGGCCCTGTCAGGTGTGTTCGAAAGTGCGCAACAGGACCTGCCTGTAGAGAGTCGAATCACTGGTCCGATTTTTCAGGAAGTTTTCGCTCGACCACTTCAGTCGACCTCGACCTTCCCGCTTTGGTTCGCCATTCTCTTTGGGTTGTTATTGGGTGGCCTTGTTCCGTTCTTATTCTTTGTCATACGCAATCTTCGACAGCCAGTTGTTGAGTCATCTCAGGACGTGACTGATGCCATCGATTTGCCGATCTTGGCAAAGGTGGCTCCGCTGAGTGCACGAGGTGCAAACCCTCAAGACACCATTGCCGGTGTGGTGTCGGCAATAGAGCGACTGAGTTTGAACGAGCCGGTGCATCGCCTGGTGCTCGTCGGTTCAGATGAAGGCGTGAATCGGGCTGAGATCGCTCTCGCTCTGGCCTGCATGGTTGCTCGTAGCTTTGGTCAGCCAGTGGCGCTCATTGATGCCGACTTGGACAATGGCATTCTCACCTCGATGCTGGGTGCAACAGACAGTGCTGGTCTTGCTGAGTGTCTGGCCGGCCAACTCGATGCCGAGGCATCACTTGCTCCATTATCGCAACTTCGGGTGCCTGCAGTTGTCGAACCCATGCGACCTCCAGATGGCATGGTCAGGTTCCTGGGGGTCGGGGTGGACACCAGTCGGAATGTGCTCAAGATGCGGTCGAGTTTCCATCGGGTGCTTGAGGCACTTGCAGGCCGGTACGTGGTGATCGTGAACGGTCCGACTATTCCTGGTCCGGTTCCTACTGCGCAGGTACTCTCGCTTGCCGATGCCACGTTGATGGTCGTGACCGAGGGCGTCACGACCTTGACTGATGCACAGGCAGCAGGGGACACCCTTCGCTCGTTCAGTTCCGGAGCTTCAGGCATCATCGTGCTGCGTCAGTGAGCACCTGGCTACGGCGTGATCTGTGATGACTGAGGATGATTCTGGGGGGCTGCGGCCGGAGGACGCGAGTGAGGAGGCTTCGCGGCCGGACCTCATTGGCGAGTTTGCTGCATCTGGACTCGTTGATGCCGAAGGCGCTGCCCTCGGTGATCAAGAGACTCAAGATGCCGGACCGAACCCGGAATCAATCGGGACAACTGCTTCCCGCGGATTTCTCTGGGCCAACGTTGGGGTATTCACCCGATACATGTCGGCGTTACTCCTAGCGGCGGTACTGGCTCGAACGCTCAGCACGGCCGACTATGCGGTCATGGTCACCCTGATGGTGGTGACGTTCTACTTCGATAACGCTCTGGATCTGGGAATGGGTGCGGCTCTTGTTTATGAACAGGAGACGGGCATCAGCGAGCGGGTACAAGTTGCATTTACTGCGAACCTAGGTGTCACTGCAGTTCTAGCGGTCTTTTCCTTTTTTGTGGCTCCGCTGATTACTGCCTATTACCACCTTGATGGCTACACAGATATCTTTCGAGCTCTCACTGTCGTAGTCATCCTGTCAGGACTGACCACCATCCCATGGTCGCTGTTCATGAGGAGCATGAACTTCAAAGCCCGTGCAGGCGTTGAGGTCTCCCGCGACTTGACCCGCGTGGGAGTCACGCTGGGTCTTGTTGCAGCGGGCAAGGGTGCATGGTCGGTCATCCTCGGCATGATTGCTGCTTACTCAGTCTGGTTTGTGCTGACCTGGCTAGTCGTGCAGTTCCGGCCAAAGCTTCGCTGGAATCTGGTGATCGTGAAGGAGTTGTTCGCGTATGCCTGGCGCATGGCTGGAACTCGCCTGCTCGGAGTACTCGCCCTGAACGGCGACTACATCGTCGTTGGAAACCGCCGCCCAGATCAGTACCCCATGTATTACCAAGCCTTTCGACTTCCCGAGTTCATTCTGGGGGCACAGCTCAATGCGATGTCGGCCGTGCTGTTTCCGATGTACTCGCGCATTCGCGCTGAAGGCAAAGTGGCAATGCGAGACGCGCTCTACAAGGCGCTTCGCCTAGTAGCCCTGTTCTCTATTCCTGTCGGAATCGGACTAGCGCTCTTGGCTCGTGATGGCATCTTGTTGATGTACGGAAGTGACTCGGCAGTCTCGGTTCAGACCATGCAGATTCTTTCGGTAACCGGCTGCGTAGTCGGGCTGGGATATGCAACAGGGGATCTCCTGTTCGCTATTGGTCGACCAGGTGTGATGGTGCGAATCAACTCCGTCATGGTCCCGCTCATGCTTGGCGCCATGTGGATTGTTGCTCCCTATGGAATTGTCTGGGTTGCAACCGTCCACTTGGTGACTGCAGTGGTGTTCACGATCATTCGCCAACTCGTAGTGAATCGCATTGTTGACGCAAACGCTCTCACGGTTGTCAAGGCGCTCATCCCGGGCGTCATCGTGGCCCTCTGTGTCCTTGCCTGCGCATTGCCAGTTCGCCTAGCAACTCAGGCCGGATTCGTGTCGATGCTGCTCATTCTGCTGGCAGGAGCAGTTGGCGGTCTGATTGGAATTGGGCTCAGCCGCTCTGCTCGCTATGAGCTTCGTGACGTGATTTCAAAGGTCCGCGGCTAATCAGTTTTTTCGCCATGGCTTCACAGCGGGTGGCTCCTAACCTGAGTCCTTGCTGTGCCCTAGCGGCTTGAACAAGGGCGACCCCTCTGGGCCCGACACCCATTCGACAGCGCACGACTTGTCGCTGCGTGTCAGACCAGTCGGCTTTGTAGGACTCGTCTCCTCGGAGCAAGTCATACTCGGCAAAACCCTCTGAGCAAGCCCACTGCAAAATATCTGCCCTCAGCACAGATCCGCTACCGCGCCACTCGCGTTCGGTTCGCCGACCTGCCTGATAAAACGCCAGAGAATTCCCGCAGCGCAGATCAAGCTCAGTGGCAATCACATCACCCTCGGCAGAGACGAGTTCGTGGATGATGACCGATTCACTTGCCGCACCAGCTAGGGCTGCTGCGCGAAAGCGCTTCCATCCATCGAGGAACGAGGACTCCTCGGACCATCGACTGTCGTGGAGTTCAGCCAAGCGGTTCAAAGCCGAGGGCATGTCGTCGGTGGGTACTCGCCGAAGATGAACCCCTTCTCGTACGAAGCGCTTTCGGGTGCGTGAAATCGTGCTGCGCACCTGGCCTGCGCGGGCTGCTAAGTAGTCAGCGCTATCGGCGGGCAGCTTGGTCCAAGGCGCCGCCATGCGCTCAATCTCATGCGAGCGCAACGACTGCGCCAATGCCCCTGTTGCTGCAAGGCCATCCAAGTCAACCACTCGCGAGCCCGACCGCTTCAGCCAGCGCAGCACCAGGGCCAGCACTTCTGCTGCGTGCTCAGGTAGAGCAATCAGGTCGATGTGGTCAGGCGCCAATGTCCCTTGGCCTACGCAGCGCACCCGTTCCACAGCGAGCGCTCTTGGGCCGACCGCGTCGATTTGAAACGCAGCGCCACCAACAAGTTCAGACCCGGCAAAACAGCAGAGCAAAGCTGGGGTCCCCTCTGCGGCATTGTTGAGCCACCAGCTCGACAGGAACGGTGAGCTCAACTTTTGTTGATCAACGAGCGCATCCCAAGCAGATTCGAGCGCTCCTAGTTGGTATCGAATCTCCAAGCGAAGCGGTGAACGAGTCAGTGGAGGAGTCGGAGTCGGCGGAATGGTCACCCGTGGAGTGTGTCTGAGGAACGTGAAGATCGCCACCTGAATCGCACAGAACTGTTGCCGAACTGCGCATAACAGCGTGAAAACCCTCTCAAGATGCTGCAAACCGTTGAATTCGGGTGATATTGCCTAGCTGTTTCCCGGGATTTCGCAAAAAGCGGCTTGACGATGGACTAAGTCACACCTTTACTAGAGGGGTGCGAAACATTCAGTGAATGTTTCGGGCGGAATAAAAAGCGGACACCGGATGCTGGGCTACCGGTGAAATAGTAACGGGGGCAATATGCTGAAATACTCTGAAGCGAGTGAGGTCTCCACAAAGCGGCGAGTTCTGCGCTTCCAAGGTGGTGCAGCCAAAGATGCCGCCGCAGTCACTCAAGCTTCTGATTCGCAAGTCATTGATTTGCGAGATGGGGTTGAGACCGCCACTGCAGGTTCAGTTTCTGACTCCGTTACCATTCTGCCACTACAGCAGCGCCGAGCTGTTGGACGCACGCTGATGCTCCTTGGTCACCTGTTCGACTTTGTTGCCCTCCTTCTGCCTCTGACGCTTGGCTACCTCTTTCTGAATAATCAGATCTCCATGAAGATCGTTGTGTTGTTCGCCGCAGTTGGAACTGCATTGTTGTGGCCAACTGCTCGCCGGGGCCGCCACGCTGTCGCTCCGAGCGAAGGCCTAGCTTCGGTAGTTGCTCGCCTCGGGCTTGCGCCAGTGGTCACGCTCATCATCGTGTCGATTGTGAATCTGGGACGGTTCGGAATAGCGAGCGAGTCCATTGATGTCTTCGTGATTGCACAGATCGTGCTTGCGACAGTCCCGCTTGTACTGCTCGGACGCTTGGTGAGCTTCCGGCTTGTGGCATCTGCTCGATCCAAAGGGTATGACCTCGAGGACGCGCTGATCATCGGGGTTGGTCCTATCGGCTTGGACGTAGCTCAGGCCCTGCTCGACACACCCTCGTTCGGTCTCGTGCCCTGTGGCTTTGTGGACCGCTTCCAAGAGGAACTACCGCTGCCCATTCTTGGTCGCCCAGAGAACCTGCCCGAGATCCTTGAGCAAACCGGCATTCGCCACGTGGTGCTTGCCTTTGGTTCCGCCGGCGAGGAAGAGCTCGTGAGCATCATCCGCCGCTGCCAAGACCGCATGGTGCAGTTCTACGCAGTACCTCGCCTCTTTGAACTTGGACTCTCGGCTGGCGATGTCGGATACGAAGTCTCGGGTCTGCCGCTCGTTCCAGTTCGTCGACCAGGAATGTCCTGCAACATGTGGCCAGCGAAGCGAGCCTTTGATCTCGTCGCTGCTTCGGCACTGTTCTTGCTTACTCTGCCCCTGCTGGTTGGCTGCGCCCTAGCAGTCAAACTCACGAGCCGCGGCCCTGTGTTCTTCCGTCAGGTGCGAATCGGAGTGGGTGGCCGCCCCTTCGAAATCCTGAAGTTCCGTTCGATGAGGGTGAACGATGAGTCCTCGACTCAGTGGTCCGTCGAGGAAGATGACCGGGTCACCAAGGTTGGACGCTTCTTGCGGCCAAGCCACCTAGATGAGCTTCCTCAACTCATCAACGTCTTGCGCGGCGAGATGTCACTAGTTGGGCCTCGCCCTGAGCGTCCGCACTTTGTCGAGCAGTTCAGTTCAGAGATCGATAGCTATCAGTACCGTCACCGTGTGCCCGTTGGCATCACTGGTTGGGCTCAGGTCAACGGATACTGGGGCGATACCAGCATCGAGACCCGAGTTCGCCTTGATAACCGGTACATCGAGAACTGGTCACTCTGGCGTGATCTGGTGATTGGTCTGCGCACCATTCCCACCCTGCTGGGCAAGCGTCGCTAGCAAGCCCAGATCCGGTTTGAGCCACCCGATTCGGGGGGTCAACTGCTTTCAACCCGACTCATGGCTAGAGTTCTCGCTGTTTGAAGCTGCTCGTCATTACCTCGCGCTTTCCCTATCCGCTTGAACGCGGCGACAAGCTGCGCGCGTATCACCAGATTCGGCAACTCTCCCTGCAGCATGAGGTGACCCTTGTGGCCCTGTCTGAGGGTGCAGTCGACCCGGATGCCCTGCAGAAAGTCGCTA
This sequence comes from Actinobacteria bacterium IMCC26207, assembly GCA_001025035.1. Lineage (GTDB taxonomy): Bacteria > Actinomycetota > Acidimicrobiia > Acidimicrobiales > Microtrichaceae > IMCC26207. Next base: position 214,165 of record LCZK01000008.1, on the reverse strand, counting down.
CTGATTGTTGTAGCAATATCCACGTGATTTCTAGGTCTCGCCTGACCACAGTCTGGTCCACCCTGCTAGCAGTCCTGCGGGGTCGGCCGCTGCAGGTGGGGTATTTCTCCTCTGCCACAGCAGCAAGAAAAATCGACCGGATCATCGCAGAGGAGAAGCCTGATCACATCTTTTGCCAGTTGATCCGCACTGCCACATTCGGCCGCGGAAGCCAGGTTCCTAGAACTCTTGACTACCAGGACGCGTTCAGTGCCTCTATGCAGCGCCGGGCAGACCAATCCCCACCGTGGCTTCGGTGGGTTTTTGCCTTTGAAGCGCGAAGGATTGCTCGCTATGAGGAGCAAGCATTTGGCTGGTTTGATTCCCAGGTGATTATCTCGGAGCAGGATCGTGATTTGCTGGGCTTCCCAGGCTCGGAACAGGTCCAGATTGTGCGCAATGGGGTAGATACCGAATTCTTTTCTTCTCGGAACATGCCTACAGATCAGCGAGACCTTCTCTTTGTCGGAAACATGGGCTACCCGCCAAATGTGAATGCGGTGACCACTCTGGTTTCTGAGATCCTCCCACTGGTTCGGCGTGCACGGCCGCAGACAGATCTACTGATTGCGGGCGCGCGTCCTACCAAGTCAGTGCAACAACTTCAAGGCATAGGCATTGAGGTGAGCGGATGGCTAGATGACATCCGGTCCGCTTACGAGCGGGGAAGAATCATGGTGGTGCCGCTCGTGATTGGTGCGGGACTACAAAACAAGATTTTGGAAGCCATGTCTATGGGGGTTCCCTGCGTGACCACTGAACTCGTGAATTCTGCAATTGGAGCAATCCCCGGCGAAGAAATCTTGATTGCGTCTACTGCTCAGGAGTTCGCCGATCAGACAATGCAGCTCCTGACATCGCCAGAACTGTATGACCGCATCTCTACAGCTGGCAGGCAGTTGGTGCAGAGCCGTTATAGCTGGCAAGCAGTCGGGGACAGCCTGATTTCGGCTTTCGCTCGCAATGTTCCCGAATGAATTATCCTCAGGCTCTCGCTCCGCCTCTGCCTCTCCTTCTCGCTCCACCGGTAGCACCGCAAGCAGCAAATTCGAAAAGGATCCTGTCATGAAACGCCTAGTTCAGAGTCTGCTGCAGCGAATCTTTGGCTTTGAGCGCTACCTGTTCTTGTTCGCGTGGTTCAAGACAAAGACACTGCGATGGGATCCCAACGAACGCGATGTTCTGCAACTCATCAGCCGTATGAGCGAGCAGTCGACCGTGTTAGATATTGGGGCAAATATTGGAATCATGACGGTGCTGATTGCGAAACGCGTTCGGTCTGGGCATGTTCATGCGTTTGAGCCAATCCCCGAGAATTTTCGGGCGCTCACGCGACTCGTGGCGCACTTCAAACTAGAAAACGTGACCTTGCACCATATGGCACTGGGCGAAAGCTCTGGACAGCTTGAGATGGTGATGCCAGAACAGCAGCACGTTCGCATGCAGGGCCTGAGCCATGTCGTCCAACCCGGCCAAGAGGTCGTAGGGCACCGTTATACGGTTCCCCAAGAACGTCTCGATGATCTTGTAGAACTCCAGGGCGTTCAGGTTGACGGAATCAAGATTGATGTTGAGGGATTTGAGCAGTTCGTCTTTGCCGGAGGCTTAGGGCTTCTGCGGAGTTGTCAACCCCTGGTCTATGCCGAACTCGTTGAGCCAGAGAATCGAAGGTTCTCCTGTGAATTGTTTGAATCATTGGGCTACACCGTCAGCGTGGCGCAACAAGATCAGATTGTTCCGCTCGATCCAAGCAGGCACCGTTCACACAATTTGTTTATGATTCCTCCGCCAACCTGACGGTTCCGCCCTTGACGCGGTACCGTATCGACAAGCAGTCGCGGGTAGTTCAATTGGCAGAACGCCTGACTTTGGATCAGGAGAGTGCAGGTTCGAGTCCTGCCCCGCGAGCAATGAGTTGGCAGTCATGAGTTCCTCACCCCAGATCCCGCCACTCTCGGCGATCCTTCTTGCCGCTGGTGAGGGCAGTCGCATGCGCTCCGAGCGGCCCAAGCCGCTTCACCGGCTCTGTGGTCGCCCCATGCTGATGTACGTGTTGGACTCACTCGTAGAAGCCAAACCCAAAGTCGCAGTCATCGTGGTGGGACACAAGGGCGACTGGGTCACCAAGAAGGTGCAGGAACATGCACAAGACTTTGCCGTGGAGTTTGTTGAGCAACAGGTTCAACGAGGCACCGGAGACGCCACTCAGGTGGGCCTCGTGGGACTCGAGGACGACTCAGAGGAAGAAGACGTTTTGGTGCTCCCCGGTGATGCACCCTTGTTGCGGCCCGGCACCATTGCACACCTTGTTGAACAGCATCGCAGCACAGGCGCTGCTGCGACCATGCTCTCGGCGGTGCTTGAGGACCCGACCGGATACGGACGTGTTCTGCGCGGCAAGGATGATCGAGTCGAACGCATTGTTGAACAACGAGATGCGACTGAACAGGAACTTCTGGTTCGAGAGGTCAATACCTCGATCTATGTGTTTCGGCGAAGCCTGCTAGCACCGGCGCTGCGGCGCATTGAGCCAGACAACAGCCAAGGCGAGTACTACCTGACCGATGTTGTAGATGTTCTGAATTCTGCCGGCCACCGTGTTGAAGCTGTTCTGGTTGACGATGCTGCCGAGGTGCAGGGAATTAATGACAGAGTTCAACTTGCTGCAGCCGAGGCCGAACTCAGGAGACGTACCAACGAAGGATTGCTGCGCTCGGGGGTCACAATGGTCGACCCGACTGCGGTCTATGTAGACACCACCGTGCAGGTCGGGACCGACGTCACCTTGTTTCCGGGTGTGATTTTGCAAGGCAGCACGGTCATTGGTAGCGGTAGCGAGATTGGCCCGAATTCCCGCTTAGTGGACACCGTGGTTGGGGATGGTTGCGTGGTGCAGGCTTCGACGGCTGTCAGTGCGCGCATTGGAGATCGATGTGTGGTCGGTCCGTATGCCTCACTTGGCCCAGCAGATGTTGTTGCGTCAGACACGGTGACTGGACCGTTCTACACTGCAGGATTAGAACTCTGAGAGTGCCTTTCGGGCCGGCGTATGTTGGCTACTTCTGGCGCTCCATGGCACGGGGAGGCTCACCATGGAACTAGTAACAAAAAAGCGGTTGACGATCGTTGCGGGTCGGGTGAATCAGGAGTTGGCTCAAGAGGTTGCAGAGCGACTGAGCTTGGGCCTGGCACCGTTGCCGATTGCAGAGTTCGCCAATGGCGAAATTCACTGCAAGTACGGTGAGTCAATCCGCGGTGCGGACTTGTTCATCTTTCAGAGCCACTGCTCCACATCCGAGATGTCTGTGAACGACGCTTTGATGGAGCATCTGATCATGGTCGATGCAGCGAAGAGGGCTTCTGCTAAGCGCATCACCGTGGTTGCGCCCTTTTACGGGTACGGCCGCCAAGATCGAAAAGCCGAGGGACGCGAGCCAATCACAGCCAAGCTGCTCGCAAACATGTTCGAAGTTGCCGGCGCCAAACGCATCATCAGCGTCGACTTGCACTCGGGGCAGATCCAAGGCTTTTTCGATGGCCCCGTTGATCACCTGACAGCAATGCCCGTGCTCGTTGACTGGATGGCCAACAATCTTCCAGAGGACCTTGTCGTGGTTTCTCCCGATGCCGGGCGAGTCAAGGTCGCAGAGCGTTACGCCAATCAACTGCATGCCGATTTGGCCATTGTGCACAAGCGTCGGGTCCGTGGCGCCAAGAACACCGTCGAGGCCAAAGAGGTTGTCGGCGAGGTTGCCGGGCGCACCTGTGTTCTCATTGACGACATGATCGATACGGCCGGCACGATTTGCGCTGCTGCAGAGCAACTCGTTGAACGAGGTGCCACGGCTGTGTACTGCGCTGCAACTCACGGGGTGTTCTCGGGTCCAGCGATCGACCGTCTGAAGAACTCAGTGATCGAGAAGGTTGTCATTACGAACACGCTTCCCTTGCCTCCAGAAAAGTGCATCGACAAGATTGAGGTTCTTTCGGCAGCTGGGATTATCGCTGACGCAATCGACGCAGTCTTTGAGGACACCTCTGTGTCAGAGATTTTCGACGGCCAAAATCAGAGCTAACTAGGCCAGAGCCCTGCTCTGAGCGGTTGGGCCACAGGAGGCTTCTGGCCGCTGTCTGGCAATGCTTAGGCATCAAGAACTACACTTTCCCCCGTTCCGCACGGAAGTTTTCGTGCGATCACCCCGCATCAGCAGTCTCAGGAGTCATTCCATGTCCGAGGTAACCCTCACCGCCGCAACAGGCCGCCTAACTGGCACACCCGCCTCACGCCGCGCCCGTCTAGAGAATTCCATCCCAGGAGTCGTTTACGGTGCCGGAAAGCCTTCCGTACCAATCTCCGTTCTGCGAAGTGACCTTCGCCGTGCCATGACCACGGATGCAGGCAGCAATGCTCTGGTGTTTCTTGCTGTAGACGGCGAAGCCGCAGATCAGGTGCTCGTTCGAGAGATTCAGCGTCACCCAGTTCGTCGTGATGTCACCCATATTGACTTCATGCGCATCGATCCAACGAAGCCAGTGGAGCTCGAAGTTCCGATTATCTTGGTGGGCGAAGCGAAGCAGGTCACCGTGAACGGCGGCATGACCGAGCAGCGCTTGAACAAGCTCAAAGTGCGAGTCAGACCAGACGCAATCCCGAACTCAATCGAGGTCGATATCTCCCTCATGCAGCTCGACCGCTCACTGCTCGTGAAAGACCTCGTGCTTCCCGAGGGAAGCGTCTGCTTGTCAAAGCCACAGCAGGCCGTGGTCACCGCAGAGCTGACTCGTGCAGCAGTAGTGGCCAAGCCTGCGGATGAAGCCGCTGCTGATGCAGATGCTGCCGCAGCTACGACTGAGTGAGTTGTAGCGCTCAGTCCACATGGGATCCCCCTGTGATCTCCTCGTGGTTGGCTTAGGTAACCCAGGCGACCGTTATGAACATACCCGCCACAATGTGGGTGCCGACGCAGCTGTGATTTTGTCTGAACGGCAGGTGGACCCGCTTCGCCTAGAGAAGCGTCTCAAGGCCCACGTTGGTGAGTATCGCATTGGCGGCCACCGAGTGGTGGTTGCAGTTCCGACTACGTGGATGAACGAATCCGGTCAATGCGTGTCCGCACTTGTGCGAAGGTACGGAATTGAGGATTGGTCCTCTCTGGTCATCTTGCATGATGAACTCGATCTTTCCGCCGCTCGGGTGAAGCTCAAACAGGGCGGAGGGTTGGCAGGCCACAACGGGCTCAGGTCAATCACCGCTCACCTGCACACCCAGGACTACGCAAGAATCCGCATTGGTGTAGGCCGGCCGCCGGGAGGTGCCGAGCAGGGAGCTGACTGGGTGCTGTCCAAGGTTCCAAAGGCTCAGCGCGAAGAACTCGGATTGGCCTGTGAGCAGGCTGCGGATGCAGTGGTCATGATCTTGGATCAGGGTATGGACGCAGCGATGCAACAGTTCAATGCCAGTAGCTGAGCAAGGTAGCTTCAGATGGTGACTCAACCGACCGCAGTTCTGGCCGGACTCAATGCGATGCTGCGCGAGGAACCCGGAGTGCTCGCTGCTCTCGGTCGAGCATCCACAGTTCTCGTGGTGCCCGAGCCGGCACGGGCGGTGACCCTGGCAGGGCTGCTTGCGGCTTCTCGTCGAAGCCCCATGGTGGTAGCCGTTCCTACTGCTGCCGATGCCGAGCGGCTATCGGCAGACCTGCAAAATTTTCTTCCAGCGAACGCAGTTGAACTCTTTCCCGCATGGGAGACGTTGCCCTTCGAGCGTGTCAGTCCCTCGATTGAGACTATGGGGCTGCGACTGCGAACAATGTGGCGATTGAGGACAGCTGACCCTTCCCTCTCGGTGATTGTGGCTCCCGCTCGAGCGCTAGTGCAACGACTCGGCCCGCATGTAGAAGATGTCGAGCCCATACGAGTGGCCCTTCGTGACCAGGTTGATTCTCTGCAGTTGATTGAACAGCTTGTGCTGAGTGGGTATCGCCGGGAATACCAAGTGGAACATCGCGGTGAAATTGCAGTTCGCGGATCCATCATCGATGTGTTTCCAGCTACGGCTGACGTTCCCGTTCGAATTGATCTTTGGGGAGATGAGGTCGAGCGCCTGACCGAATTTTCGGTAGCTGATCAGCGCTCCACGATCGATCTTGAGGAATTATCGGTGTTTCCGGCGCGCGAGCTACTGCCATCGGAAGAGGTCTGCGAGCGTGCCGAGCAATTGCTGGCCTCGCAACCTTGGGGTCGTGAGCAGTGGCAACGGTTAGCAGATGGAGAAGTCTTCGAGGGGATGGAGGCTTGGATGGCCTGGCTCGCAGACAGCGAACATGTTTTGTTCGACCTCGTGCCAGATGACGGACTAATCCTGTTAGCTGACCCCCGCCGACTTCGTGACCGTGCGGCCGATATTGCAGCCGAAGAACGAGACCTTGGGCAGTCGCTATCTCGAACCTGGGGACTCAAGCTAGATGCGGATGGGCAGGGGAGCGATCCGTTTCCTCAGATGCATGTTGAGTTCAACCGACTTCTGCAGCACACCAAAGCACCCGTTTGGTCAATCGCTGCTGTGCCGGACTCTCCGGACTCGCCGGCCGTCACGGCTCTTGCTTGGCCACCTGCTGTCGGCGAGGCCGATGCACTCCTGCATCAGTTGCGACAACTCATCGCCGAGGGCTACGCGGTGGTTGTTTGTGCCGATGGTGAGGGATCAGCAAGCAGGATCGAAAAACTGCTGAGCCAGCACGGGTTGTCATTCCCGATCCGCATTTCTGATGATGGAACTGCGCCCAACCCGGCTGATCTGCGGTCTGCAGGCGGATCGATTGTTCACGCGCCCCTTGAGCGGGGTTGCATTCTGCCAGCAGTAAAACTTGCCTTACTCGCCGAGGCAGACCTGACAGGTCGTCGTCGGACCCACCGTGCTGCCAAAGCCCCCCGGCGTGAGGCTCAGAGGTTCTTTGAGGATCTCAAGGTTGGCGACCATGTGGTGCACCACGTGCACGGGGTCGGCCGCTTTGATGGCATGGTGACTCGTTCAATGGGCGGAGCGGAACGCGACTACTTGCTGTTGGAATATCGCGGTGGCGACAAGCTCTACGTTCCATCCGATCAGATTGATTCCATTCGGCTGTACTCGGGTGGCGAGACCCCTCGGCTCAACAAGATGGGTGGGTCTGATTTTTCTCGCTCCAAGTCAAAAGTTCGCTCCGCAGTCGCAGAGATCGCGCAAGAACTCGTGGTGCTGTATCAAACCCGCGTATCCACTGCTGGCCACGCATTCGGAGTTGATACACCTTGGCAACAAGAGATGGAACTTGCCTTCCCATTCCAAGAGACACCGGACCAGATCACAGCTATTGCTTCAGTCAAAGAAGACATGGAGTCCACGGTTCCCATGGATCGCCTGGTATGCGGGGACGTTGGGTTTGGAAAGACTGAGATTGCGCTGCGAGCGGCCTTCAAGGCAGTACAGGACGGGTTTCAGGTAGCGATTCTGGTACCTACCACTCTGCTTGCTCAGCAGCATTATCAGACCTTCAGTGACCGGTTTGCCGGGTTTCCTGTCCAAGTCGAGTCGCTCTCACGCTTCTTAACTCCTGCCCAGACCCGATCAGTAGTCAAGCGGTTGGGCACAGGTGAGGTTGACATTGTCATCGGAACACACCGACTGCTCTCTGGAGACATCATCTTTAAGAAACTCGGTTTGCTTGTCGTAGACGAGGAACAACGTTTCGGGGTTTCGCACAAAGAGTCCATCAAACAGTTCAAGGCTGCAGTCGATGTGCTGACGCTCACTGCAACACCGATTCCAAGAACGCTCGAGATGAGCCTGACGGGAATCAGGGACTTGTCGCTGCTCAACACACCCCCAGCGGCGCGTCAGCCAATCCTGACCTACGTGGGCGAGTTCGATGAGCGCGCAGTCACCGAATCGATACGCAGAGAACTGCTGCGCGAGGGCCAGGTGTTCTACGTACACAACCGGGTGAGAGATATCGAGCAGCAGGCCACGCGTATTCGTGAACTCGTTCCCGAGGCTCGTGTTGCTGTGGCGCACGGTCAGATGGACGAGGGCAGCCTCGAGAAGGTTGTGGTGGATTTCTGGCAGGGCGAGTATGACGTGCTGGTTTGCACCACCATTATCGAGTCGGGCATCGACATGCCGACTGTCAACACGCTAGTTGTGGAACGTGCCGATCTGCTGGGCCTTGGGCAGTTGCATCAGCTGCGTGGGCGCGTTGGTCGTGCAGGTCAACGGGCGTATGCCTATTTGTTTTTCCCTCCAGATAAGCAGCTCTCCGAAGAGGCCTATGAACGACTGAAGACCATCGGAGAGGCCACCGAGTTGGGATCGGGTTTTCGCATTGCCATGCGAGATCTAGAGATCCGCGGCGCCGGCAATCTGTTAGGTACTGGTCAGTCTGGTCATGTGGCTTCAGTGGGGTACGACCTCTACGTGCAGATGGTGAATGAAGCTATTGCCGAACTCAACGGAGAGGTCGCCGTCGTACCAGAAGAGATTGTGTTGGAGTTGCCTGCTCCGGCCTTTCTGCCACCGGATTATGTCGAGCGGGAGGACGTGCGCCTAGATGCCTATCGCCGCCTAGCAGCAGTGCAGACCTCGGGCGATGTGGACGATATCGCCCTGGAGTGGGTGGATCGCTTTGGCCCAGTTCCTCCGCCTGCGGCGGCGCTCCTTCAGGTAGCGCGAGTTCGTGCAGAGTGTGTGCGCACAGGGGTGACCAGCGTTACCGTCTTGAAGAACTCAACCATGGCCGGGCCGGGGCTGGTTGCGCACGTATCTCCTATCCGCCTGCCCCAATCCAAACAGATGCGATTGGCTCGTCTCTACAAAGGTGCGGTGTATCGCGACCAAGAGCAGGAGCTTCGACTGCCGGTCCGCGGTGGCGCTGGGATTGCAGAGGATTTGATAGCTGCTCTGGGCGAACTCGTACCCTCTGCTGAGGGACTTGTGGGCTCTGGTTCTGCCTCACCCGGTCAGTCGGCATAGCATTCGGATTATGTCTCGGGTCCGTACACCATTCTTGTCTCTTATTGCTCTGCCCATCTTGGCAGTAATTGCTTCATGTGGGGTCACTTCAGACACCACAGCGGCGAAAGTTGATGGCAAAACGGTCTCGATAGAAACCGTGAATGCTCTTGCTCGGGACGAGGTGTTCGGTGCACCAGGTGGCTCCGCTGCAAACGACAGTGTGCTTCCCGGGGAGCAGGCACGAGCAGCGCTGCTCCTCGCCGTGCAAGCAACTGCATGGGCAAGTGAGTTGGAGCGGTTTGGCATTCCGCTCTCGGCTCAGGCTGAGGATCAGGCAAATCAGCAGATCGATGCTCAACTCGGCCAGCAAGGGGCGCCGACTCAGATCTCGGCTACGGCCCGAGCAGTACTCGTCAAGTTTCTTGCTGCACAGACACTTCTTGGAGAGCGGTTTCAGTCCATCCAGGAATCAAGCACCGAAGATCTTCGTCTGCTCTACGACCGACTACCCATCGCCAGAGAACTGACTTGCATGACTGTAGCGTCAGTAGATCCCTCGGTACAGGTTGCAGTGCTCAAACAACTCGAGTCTGGTGCCCTACTCGAAGAGCTTCCTGGAGTATTTCCGGAAGCAAATATTGTGGCAACTTCAAGAGACTGCATTCCAACAGCGTTGCTCTCAGGTCTGATTCAACAAGCCGTTCTCGGCGCAGAATTAGGAGTGACTACTGCTCCACTTACAGCGACCGACAGCCAAGGCAATCCGATTACGTATCTCATTCGCGTAGACGAGCGGAAAGTCGTACCGTTTGAAGAAGCAGTGCCAGGTCTGTTGAAGCTCATCTCACAGGGCCCGGACCTGTGGGTGCAATTGGTGGTTGCGACTGCTCAGATCAATCCTCGCTACGGCTCCGAAGTTGGCACTGCGCCCAACGGTCAGGCAGCAGTTCTGCCGCCCCCCGCTCCGGAACTCCCCGGGGGTGGACTCCTTGATCCAGGGGTGATTTCGGCAACGAATACCCCGTGAGTTTGCCGCGAGTCCACGTCATTGGTCTTGGCCCTGCGGGGCCTGACCTAGTGACGGCCGGAGCGATGCAGCTCATCGCAACTATCCCTCGGCAGTTTCTGCGCACTGAGAGACACCCCGCGGCGCAGGTTATGCCGCATGCTCAGTGGTTCGACCGCCTGTACGAGTCTGCTTCATCCATGCCGCAGGTGTATCAGTCCATCTGCGAGGCTCTGGTCAGCGCTGCATGCGAGGAACACGATCTTGCAGTGCAGATCGGTGCCGTGGGAGAGGTGCTCTACGCAGTGCCAGGCTCGCCCGTGGTTGCCGAGCACACCGTGGAGTTGTTGTTGAGTGACCCGAGAGTTGAAGTTGTCATTCACCCAGCGCTGTCCTTTCTAGACCTCACGTGGGCACGTCTCGGAGTTGACCCTGTTGAGCTTGGAGTGCGCCTCATTGATGGCCATCGCTTTGCAGTTGAGGCAGCAGGTCAGCGAGGCCCGTTGCTCGTTGGGCAATGCGATAACTCGTTCACGCTGTCTGACATCAAATTGTCTCTTGATGACCCGCCGAGTAGCCCGGTGGTGGTCTTGCAGCGTCTTGGCCTGCCCGATGAGAAGATTTTTTCTGTTGATTGGTCGGATCTCGACCGCGAGGTCATCCCAGATCACCTGACTTCAATCTGGATCCCCGAGTTTGCTGCCCCGGTTGCTGCCGAGTTCGTCAAATTGCAGGAACTCCTGGGGCGGTTGCGCTCAGAGGATCCGTGGAAGGCCGAGCAGACGCATGATTCGCTCAAGCGTTATCTCTTAGAAGAGACCTATGAGGTTTTTGAGGCAATCGACTCCTACGATTCCGAGTCTGGGTCGGGTGCTACGGAACTCTGCTCCGAACTTGGCGACTTGTTGTATCAGGTGGTGTTTCATTCTGCGATTGCTTCCGAGGCAGGCTGGTTCACTCTGGCAGATGTTGCTGGGGCTATTTACGACAAGCTGTTGGCACGCCACCAAGCTCTTGAGCAGGCGCTCGGAGCCCAGCTTGGATCAGCCGACGTTGCGCAAGTAGTGGCGCTGTGGGAAGCCACCAAGGTGCAAGAACAGAGCCGAGACTCTGCCCTTGATCAGATTCCCGTTGGGCTTCCGGCCCTTGCCCGTGCGCTCAAGGTTGCAAAACGCGCAACTGCCATTGAGGGCTATGTCGCTCCGAGGGACTCTGCTGAGCTGGATTTCGCTGAGCTTGATTTCTCAGAGCTGGATTTCGCTGAGCTGGATTTCTCTGAGCTGGGAGCCGCTTTACTTGAGCTGGTTGACCGGGCGCAGGAGCGGGGTCTTGACCCCGAGGAAGCCCTTCGACAGGCTACTGATCAGCGCATCGAACAGCTTCGTAGTGTCGAGCGAGCAGGTTCAGAGAATCCCTAATTCGCTTAGGTAGTCATGCCGTGCCGGCAGCTCAACATGGGGTCGAGTCGATTTGCCGCGTACAGTGTGCGGTCATGCCTGAACCGCTACAGATTGCCCCCGCCACTGGCCGCCTCGGAATCCTGACTCCCGGAATGGGTGCCGTGGCCACAACGCTCTACGCCGGCGTGCTTGCCACTCGTAAGGGCTTGGCCGAACCAATTGGATCGCTTACCCAGATGGCGCATATTCGCCTTGGCGAGCGTGAAGAGGGTCGTAATCCCATGATGAAGGACTTTGTTCCGCTTGCGGGCCTCGATGACATTGTTTTTGGTGGGTGGGATCCGATCTCACCGAACGCATTAGAAGCCGCTCGCACCTGTGGGGTTCTCGATGAGCGGGACCTAGCTCCTCTGTCGGCAGAACTCGAGGGAGTGGTGGCGATGCCGGCGGTGTTTGATCAGCGGTGGGTGCGCAACCTTGATGGGAAACGAGTCAAAACGGGGGATTCCAAATGGGATCTCACCCAGCAACTCATCGCCGATATCGAGAACTTCCGGATCGAAAACGGTTGTGATCGACTTGTCATGGTCTGGTGCGGATCAACCGAGGCCTACCAGGAACCAACGGCTACGCATCAGAGCGTGGAAGCTTTCGAGGCGGGCCTGCGTGCCGACGACGAGAACATTTCTCCGAGCCAGATGTATGTCTATGCGGCACTCTCGAGTGGAGTGCCTTTTGCAAACGGGGCGCCGAACCTGAGTATCGATCTGCCCTGTATGGAGCAACTCGCAGCCACCCGCGGTGTGCCCATCACCGGCAAGGACTTCAAAACCGGGCAGACCTTGATGAAGACCATTCTGGCTCCTGGGTTTAAGGCCCGCATGCTGGGGCTTCGTGGATGGTACTCAACCAACATTCTGGGAAATCGCGACGGTGAGGTTCTTGATGACCCAGAGAACTTCAAGACCAAGGAAGTCTCCAAACTCGGCGTGCTCGACACCATTCTTCAACCCGAGGTGTACCCAGAGTTGTACGGAGACATCGCTCACGTGGTGCGCATCAATTACTACCCGCCGCGTGGAGACAACAAAGAGGGCTGGGATGCCATCGACATCTTTGGATGGATGGGATACCCCATGCAGATCAAAGTCGATTTCATGTGCCGTGATTCCATCTTGGCCGCCCCTTTGGTGCTCGACTTGGCACTCTTTTTGGACCTAGCCCATCGCGCTGGGCAATCTGGGGTTCAGGAGTGGTTGAGCTTCTATTGGAAAGCCCCACAGGCAAAGGGCGGGGTAAAGCCCGAACACGATATTTTTATTCAGCAGACCAAACTGAAGAACACCCTGCGTGAGTGGATGGGTGAGCCCGCAGTCACCCACTCCGAAGCCGGCTAACCAACTCGCTTTGTCATGCGCCTGACCCCCTATGGAGGGTCCCTCGCATTACAGAGCGGAGGTTAGGCGCGGGACAAAACGGGGTTTGAATTCTGTGGGCTGTGTCACACTGTCAGCTGTGACTCTGAATCCAACAGCACTGCCCGGTGGGGAAAGCCGACCAGAGATCGATTTGCTCGATGCGGAGTTCTATCGAGCCGATCCGCACCCGGCTTTCAGCTGGATGCGTGCCAACGAGCCCCTGTATCGCGACCACAAGAACTCGCTCTGGGCGGTGACCCGACATGCAGATCTTGCCGAGGTTGAGCGCAACAGCGCTGTGTTTATCTCTGGACGTGGCTACCGCTCCTGGTGGGCCCCGGAGGAGATCAATATCATCTCGATGGACGACCCAGGCCATCAGCAACAGCGGCGCCTAGTTGCGAATCGATTCACACCAAGAGCGACTCGCGAGCATGAGCCCTGGCTGCGGTTAAGAATCGACGAGTTGTTAGACGCAGTCGCTGCTGAAGGTGACGTTGAAATCATCGACGCCTTAGCGGCACCTCTTCCGAGTCGCCTGATTGCCATGCTGTTGGGCTTTCCCGAGGAGCGCTGGCGAGATGTAAAGAACTGGTCCGAGGCAATCATGCGCTTTGATGCGGCTTCGCATGACATGGATGCCCTCATTGGCTTAGGAACTGCGATAGCTGAATTTGTGGAGCTGCTTGAGGAGCTCGTTCCTCAGCGCATTGGGTGCCCCGCTGATGACCTGATCTCAGTCTGGGCGAATGCAGATATTGCAGGAAAGTCCGGATACTCAGACCAACGAATGCTGCACGAGACCGGGCTGTTTATTGCAGGTGGTGCCGAAACAACTCGCACCGTGATCGCACATGGATTGCGGGTTTTTTCTGATCATCCAGATCAGTGGGACCTTCTAGCTGAATCACCGGAACTCATCCCCGGGGCAGTTGAAGAACTCATCCGCTGGGTGACACCACTCAACAATTTCTTTCGGACTGCTGTTGAAGACACAACCGTCGGTGGCCATCCGGTCGCTCAAGACGACCGGCTGATTCTGCTCTACCCCTCAGCGAACAGAGACGAACTCGTTTTTGCAGACCCGTTCCGCTTTGATGTCAGCAGAGCCACGAATCCGCATTTGGCTTTTGGCCACGGCACGCACTTCTGTTTGGGTGCCAACCTTGCACGCCTTGAACTGCAGATTCTCTTCAGGGAACTCACCCGCCGGTTTGAAGTTCCCGAAATAATCTCGGAACCTGTCATCGAGGCAAATATTTTTGCTCGAGCAGTCAGTTCATTTGAGGTTCGCATGCGTGAGCGGGCCTGACCCTGCCTGGCTGACGGGATTCACCGGAACTCCCCGCAATGGCACGAGAAGCTAGTGCCAATGCGCAAGAATAACGGACGGTGACTTCCACTATTCAGAGACCCGCGCCCACTCAGGGAGTTCAGAAGCTCGGCTATCAGCCGGCACTTGATGGTCTGCGTGCAATTTCTGTTCTAGCAGTGGTTTTTTATCATGCTGACTTTGTTCTGATCCCCGGAGGATTTTTGGGGGTAGAGGTCTTCTTTGTGATCAGCGGCTTCTTGATCACCACGTTGCTCACAGAAGAGCGAATGACCAAGGGCCAGATCGATCTGAAGCAGTTCTGGATTCGCCGAGCGCGCCGCCTGTTGCCTGCCCTGTACCTGCTGTTAGCCGTGGTCTCGGCGGCTGCGATTCTGGTGTACACCGATGCAGCAGGCCGGATGGGTGGCGACGTACTCGCTGCGTTGGCCTATGTGAGCAACTGGTGGGATATCTACCTCAACGAGTCATACTTTGCCCAAGCCGGTCGTCCACCCATGCTGCGACACCTGTGGTCACTTGCAGTTGAGGAACAGTTCTACCTGCTGTTTCCTCCAATTTTTGCTCTAGTTCTGCTCAAGTTTGGCAAGGGCAAAGCTCGCCTAGGAATCATCATCCTGGCCCTGGCCTCAACGATTGAAATGGCGCTGTTGTTCGAGCCCTATACCGACCCGTCTCGCGTCTACTACGGCACAGACACCCGGATAGCAGGGCTACTCGTTGGCGCTGTACTCGCGTTGAGTTGGGCTCCGTGGCGCTCGCGAACTCCGGCTGCTCGCAGCGCTGCACGCGTGCTCGATACTGCCGGTGTGCTCGGGTTAGTGGTTATCGGTTGGTTCCTCCTTCGGGTCAATGAGTTCGATCCGTTTATCTATCGCGGCGGGTTTCTGGCGCTCGATATTGCGTGCATTGTGGTCATTGCAGTGCTCGTGCATCCTGCAGCCAAACTCTCGAAGTTCTTGGCTTGGCCACCCTTGGTATGGATTGGGTTACGTTCGTATGCCATCTACCTGTGGCATTGGCCGATCTTTGTAGTCACCCGGCCAGAACTAGATCTGCCATTTACAGGTTTTCGGGTGTTTGTGCTTCGGATGGTGCTCACCTTTGGTGCTGCAGAGCTTTCTTACCGATTCGTAGAAGTACCAGTTCGCAACGGTGTTTTGAATCACTGGTGGCGTGACCTCAAGAGCAGTTCAGGTCCCCAGCGAACAAGGTTGCTGCGTCGAGGTATGACTATTGGAACCACGTTCTTGTTGTTGTTAGTGATGATCACTGTTGGTTTGCGTGCAGCCAGTTCGAGCAATCAGCGTGATGAGCTTGAGCTTGCGGCGCTCGCTGCACCAGCACTGAATGACCCTGGCTCACCCGTAGCGGACGCCACCCGGCCCAGCAGTCAAACAGGCGGGAGCGAAACTGCAGCGGCCTCAGCAGGTCCGTCTACGATCCCAACTGCTTCGACTATTCCGGGCGCACCCGCAAGTGCAAGCGCTCCGACAACTACGACGTTGCCCCTAAATCCAACGGGAGTCGCCCCACCGCCAGCCACTGAACCTGCTGCGGACCCAGCCGCATTTGCCAACGTGGTAGCCGTGGGAGATTCGGTCCTCCTTGGAGCATCCCCGGCAGTCAGTGCTGCAATTCCGGGAGTACGAATTGATGCCAAGGTTGGCCGACAGTTCAACGATGTTCTTGGCGTGGTGGGATGGTATGAACGAGAAGGCCTCATCCCAAGCACATTGGTAGTTCACGCAGGCACGAACGGCACCTTCAGCGATGAAGATATGGATCAGTTATTCAAGATTGCCGGGGACCGCAAGGTGGTGCTGGTCAATGCCAAGGTAGGTAGGCCTTGGCAGGAACTGGTTAATCAGCGCCTTGCTGCGGCAGCGGATCGTCACCCGAATGCTGTGTTAGTCGACTGGTTTGGGCTAGCGAGCCAACACCCGGAGTGGTTTGCCAACGATGGCACCCATCTGCGGCCCGATGGTGCCGCAGCATTCGCCGAACTCATTCGTTCCAACCTGTAATCCCTGAGCGGGTTCTGCTTGGAAGATAGGCTGTTCAGCTACCCGGTGCCGAGACTTTAGACTCGGACACACTGAACGCTAAGAACAGCGCAGATCAAAGGCTTCGGCCACATATTGGGAGCATCGTGAGCACTATCGAAGACATCATCGGCCGGGAGATTCTGGATTCTCGAGGTAACCCAACAGTTGAGGTCGAAGTTCAACTCGACTCAGGGGCCGTGGGTCGAGCAGCGGTTCCTTCTGGAGCCTCTACTGGTGCGTTCGAAGCAGCCGAACTGCGTGACGGAGATCCGCAGAGATTCCTTGGCAAAGGCGTCAGTAACGCCGTCAGTTTTGTGAACGGCGAAATCACCGATGCGATGTTGGGATTCGATGCAGCGGATCAGCGCGGCTTGGACCACAGGCTGTGTCAGCTTGATGGCACCGAGAACAAATCTCGCTTGGGAGCAAATGCAATCCTTGGAGTCTCGTTGGCCGCAGCAAAGGCCGTAGCCGAAGAGGTAGGCATGCCACTGTTTCGCTATCTCGGTGGCCCGAACTCTTGCGTGCTTCCAGTGCCGATGATGAACGTGATCAATGGTGGCGAACACGCAGATAACAACGTCGATGTGCAGGAGTTCATGTTGATGCCAGTTGGCGCTGCATCATTTTCTGAGGCGCTTCGTTGGGGAGTAGAGGCCTATCACACGCTTAAACAAGTTGTGCATGAGCGCGGGCTATCTACATCGATTGGTGATGAGGGTGGCTTCGCACCAAATCTTGGGTCAAACGAAGAAGCTGTGGTGTTGCTTGTTGAAGCAATCGAGCGAAGCGGTCGTATCCCCGGCGAAGAAATCGGGATTGCGATTGATGCAGCGAGCAGCGAGTTCTACTCAGACGGGCAGTATCACCTCGCAGGCGAAGGCCGTTCGCTCAGTTCAGCTGAGTTTGCTGATTACTTGGTCGACCTGTGCGACCGCTATCCGATTGTCTCAATCGAAGACGGTATGGACGAAGAGGACTGGCAAGGTTGGGCAGACCTGACGCTGAAACTCGGAACTCGAATCCAACTTGTTGGCGACGACCTCTTTGTTACGAATAGCGAGCGGTTGGGTCGGGGTATCAACGAGGGAATCGCCAACTCAATCCTGATCAAGGTCAATCAGATCGGAACGCTCACCGAAACGCTCGAGGCTATGGAGCTAGCAACGCGACACGGCTACACCTCGGTGATGTCTCATCGCTCTGGCGAGACCGAGGATGTCACGATTGCTGATCTAGCCGTGGCCACAAATTGCGGGCAGATCAAGACTGGCGCGCCTGCACGGTCGGACCGGGTTGCAAAATACAACCAGCTCCTTCGTATCGAAGAATATCTTGATGAATCTGCAGTGTTCCGCGGTGCGCAAGCACTTGCCCCAATCGGGGGAGCAGCTTGAGGTGAGCTCAGAATCTTCCCGAACCGGTGCCAAGCGCCCTGCAGCCAAAAGAGCAGCATCCCAGAGGACGGGAGCCAAGAGAACGGCATCCCAGAGGACGGGAGCCAAAAGCTCGCGCTCGCGCAGGCAGTCAAAGACTGCTGTACCGCGCGCCGTGCTCTTGCAGAGGCTCGGGATACTTACCTTTGTGATCGCAGCGGCAGTTGCACTCTTGTTGGTTCCGGCTCGCGGGTATATGGCGCAACGACATGAGATCTCTGCACATCGTGCGGAGCTGACCGACCTAGAGCAACAGAACCAGGAACTCATCTTGCGCCGAGACCGCCTTGATGACCCTTCCGAGATTCAGCGGATCGCGAGAAGGGACTATGGCCTGGTGCTTGAAGGGGAGGAGTCCTATTCGATTCTTCCCCCGGCTAGCGCCGGGTTGGTGCTCCCTCGGGCATGGCCCTTTGGGCTAGTTCAGGAGCCTCTTGAACAAGCAACGCTCACTCCTTGATTGTTCGCTTCGTTCAGTTTCGGTCCTGAGTTCGGTTCCGGCAGATCACCCCGCTACGGTGTCGCAATGGTTGATGCAACAGCAGCGGACGCGGCGTGTGGTCACTCCGGTCTTGCAGCCCCGGATTTTTCAGCCTTAGGTTTTGGAGTTCAAGACCCAACCGACATAGCGGCAGTGACTGAGTTGCTTGGCAGAACCCCAAAGGGAAGCTTCGAGGTCCTGCTGCGCTCCGAAGATGGCACCCCCATGGTGATCGGCAACCTTCCGCTACTCGAAGATGGCACCCCGATGCCCACTCGCTACTGGCTTGTCGACAAGAAACTCAATCGACGCATCGGTCAGCTTGAGGCAACAGGTGGGGTCCGACATGCCGAAGAGGCAGTGGATGCCAGTGTCTTAGCAGCGGCGCATGCAACGTACGCAGCAGAGCGAGATGCCCTGATTCCAGAGTCTTGGATGGGTCCTCGACCATTTGGTGGAGTGGGAGGAACCCGCAGGGGAGTCAAGTGCCTTCATACGCATTACGCCTGGTTTCTTGTCGGTGGCGAGGACCCGGTTGGTGCGTGGGTGGCTGAGCAACTTGAGTTGGACTCGACGCGTACGCCGCAGCAGGTTGTCGGCGCAGTTCAGAGCACAGCTAGCCCCAAAAAACCCAGCCCGAAGGAAAACGGAGAAAACGAGTGAGCACACCCAAGTTCGCGGCCATTGATTGTGGAACGAACTCCACTCGTCTCTTGATTTCGGACGGCCACATTGTCGAAGAGCGATTGATGCGCGTGACGCGCCTAGGAGCAGGAGTGGACCGCACGGGTCGACTTGACCCTGCGGCGATTGAGCGAACACTCGAGGTGCTGCGCGAGTACCGACAGGTTATGGATTCAGCCGGCGTGGTTGGCCTCCGTATCGCAGCGACTTCGGCTGCGCGAGATGCCGCGAACAGCCAAGATTTCTTGCTTGCCGCCGAGCAGATCTTGGGCCAAGCACCGGAGATCCTGACGGGACAAGAAGAGGCGCAGCTCAGCTTTTTGGGTGCGACATCTGCCTTGGATGACAAAGAGATTCTGACTCTTGTGGTGGACATCGGCGGTGGCTCAACAGAGTTTGCGCTGGGACGAAGCGAAGTCGAGGAGTCCGTGTCTATCGATGTTGGCTGCGTGCGGATGACTGAGAAGTTCCTACTTCATGATCCACCCTTGGCCGAGGAGCTTTCCAACTGCATCAGCGTGATTGAGCAGCACCTAGATGACGTGTCTCGGGAAGTGCCTGGGGCAGCTACTGCGGCCAGATTCATTGGCTTAGCTGGCACCGTGACGAATGTGGCAGCTGTTGAACTAGGTCTGTTGGAGTACAACCCAGAAGCTATTCATGGGTTTGTTCTGTCGAAAGAGGCCGCCGAGGATGTTTTTCGGACCCTTGCCACCGAAGCAGTGGCGGATCGACTGCACAATCCCGGCCTAGAAGCTCAGCGCGCCGATGTCATTGTTGGTGGTTGTTGTGTGCTTGTCGAGATCTTTCGTTACTTTGGCTTTGAGGAATGCATTGTCTCTGAGGCAGACATCCTCGACGGCCTCATCCTGTCTCAGATCGCATGAGTATGTCGCAGGCCGAATGGCTACCTAATGCACAGCAGGGCAGTGAAGTGAGATACTGCATTGGGTCTTGCTGGCTAGGATTCTCCATGTGCTCCGCCGCAAGCAAAGCCCTGAATCGATGAGTACACCAATGATGGTGCATGGTCGGCGAGTACTGCTGCGTCCACTCAACTTGCACGATTTCGACGATTGGCGAGAGGTGCGCAGGCGTTGCACGGATTGGCTCACCAAGTGGGAACCTCAGCGACTACAGGGCCAGCCGGACACGGTTGAGGACCGTCAGGCTTTTTCTGGTCGTTGCTCAGTCCGAATGCGTGAGATTCAGTTGGGAACTGGCTTTGGTTTTGGGATTTTTGTTGATGGCAAGTTTGGCGGTGAGATCAACATCAATTCCATTCAGCGCGGTGCGCACCAAAGTGGCTATATCGGATATTGGATTGACGAGAAGATTGCTGGGAACGGCTATATGCCCGAGGCGCTCGTCGCACTGTTGCAGTTCTCGTTCGAGCAACTCATGCTGCATCGTGTTCAGATCTCGATCATCCCTCGCAACACAGCGAGTCGAAGTGTTGTGACCAAACTTTCGCTTCGAGACGAGGGGGTGGCCGAGCGCTATTTAGAGATCAACGGCACTTGGGAGGACCACATTCGCTATGCGATCACCTCCGAGGAATGGCAAGCCCGCCGCGATCAATTGCTCACGGAGTGGGTCTGGTAGGCAAAGCTCTTTTGCTGCCGACTGCCGACTGCCGCAAGGAGCGCAGTCGCTACTGGCCTGTTCCCTTGCTGCTGATGCGTTGTTGTAGCTCAAGCAGACTCTCGGCAAAGGCGGGCTGATCCATTGACCAGACCTGATCCTCTAGCTCTCGTTGTACAGCTTCTTCATGGCTGTGAATCGACCCCATGTCTTGGATGGTCCGCTTGACTCTGCGGGTCAATTCGCTCGGAGCTTCCGCCGCTCGTGCTGCGCAAGCCACTGCGCTGTCGAGTAACAGATCATCCGCAACCGCTTTCCAGACCAAGCCAACTCGCTCTGCTTCAGCCGCATCAAGCACCTGCGAAAAGAGCACCGCTGCCATAGTCGCCTGTTGGCCAGCGATAGAGCGAAACATCCAGGTGTGACCACCCCCGGGGTGAATACCAAGGTCTAAGAAGCGGGTATCGAAACGGGCGGAAGCACCAGCGATTCGAAGGTCACAGGCCAGCGCTAGGTTCATTCCAGCCCCGACGGCTGCACCGTTTACGGCGGCGACTGTGGGGAGTGGGGAGCGAGCCACCCTGAGAAAGCCTTCGTAGATGTTCAGAAGTCCCTCTCGGCGTGAGGCCCCAAGTTGGCTCAGATCCGCCCCTGCGCAGAAGGCTTTGCCGGCACCAGTGAGCACAACTGCGCCCGTCTCGGAATCCTCTTCGAGCGTATCCAAAGCAGAGTTGAGTTCCTGGTTTAGGTCCAGGCTCAGGGCATTGCGCCGCTCAGGGTCGTTCAGTGTGAGGACCGCAACGCGTCCAATTTTCTCGACGGTAATTCTGGGCATGGTCTTCTCCGGATGACGTGGTCCCCGGTACGAGGGCTCCTCAACAGATAAGGTGCCTCGCCGTGAGAATTTTGATGGTTGCGCAAATGTACCCGTGGCCGCCCGTGGATGGGTACAGGCAGCGATTGAGCCACATGATTTCTGCTCTTGGCCAGGCTGGTGAGGTTGAGTTGATCTCAGTCGATCGCCATTCAATTGGGTCTGAACGAGTTGAACCCCCCGCAGTGACTGGGCTTGGGAAGGTCTCTACTCTTACCCCTGGGCCCGTAACGCCGATGCGTGACTGGCTGTGGCCTTGGGTCAGGGGCGGCCCGCCACGAAGACTTATGGCTATGGATACCTCCGAACTTACCGAAGCGGTACTCCGCCGCCTTGAGTCCGGCCCCGATATCGACCTTGTCTTTTACTCGCTCCTCGATACCTGGTGGCCAGTTCATGAGGCCATGAAGAATTCCCGCACAGCTACTCGCTCGAATGGCCGCACAGGGCCAGTTGAGGTAGTCGACTTCAATGACCTAGAGAATCTTTCGCTCAAGTTACGCCGCAGAAATCCGCCAAGGTTTGCGCCGGGTAGCGGTCCGATTGATCGCGTCAGAGCGCTCTCGCGCTGGGCTGTATCAAGGGCGTTTGACCTTATTGATGAGCGCCGATGGGATGCGATGCAGCGTAACTGTGCAGCGCAGGTCGCGGCAGTGGGGGTGTGCAGCGAGTTGGATGTTGAGCGGTCTGGATGCCCGAATGCTTTCGTGGTGGGCAACGGCGCTCAGGCGCCAGAACAGATCCGTACTGATCGCATGGCGTTGCAGAATGCCACACCAACCATGCTCTTCGTTGGAGCATTGGACTACGAGCCAAACAGTGATGCCGTGGAGTGGTTTGTTCGGGAAGTCATGCCGCAGATTTTGGCGAAGGTGCCCGCTGCGCGCCTGAGAATTGTTGGTCGCAACCCTGAGCGGGTTTCTTGGGTTGGTTCTCAACCCGGGGTGGATCTGCTCGGGCTCGTTGATGACCTTGCACCGGAACTTGACTCAGCAGATATCTCGATCGTGCCCATTCGCGTCGGTGCTGGAACCCGTCTGAAGGTACTGGAGGCTCTAGCTCATTGCATTCCGCTCGTCACCACCAGCATTGGGTCCGAGGGGATTGCTGTTCAACACAACATCGATGCCCTTGTTGCCGATAGCGCAGCTGAGTTTGCTACGGCCTGCATCTCACTGCTGTCCGAGGGCGACTTGCGTCAACGCCTGAGCCAAGCAGGGGCAGAGCTTTTTAGGCGGCAGTACGAATGGTCACGTATCGAAGCTGAGTTGGCATCGAAGGTAACTGCTTGGGTTGAACAGGCTCAAGCCTGACGGCGATCCTTACGCACAGCAGGCGAGTGGCGGAAGAACTGTTCAACATCGCGTTCGTAGCGATAAGAGGGTTCGTTTTCACCAACTACTTTGCGAAGCCGGACTGCACGAATGAAAGCCTCGACAGCTTCAGTTGATGTGTGTTCATAGCGGAAGCCAAAATTTTTGAGCCGATGGTTATCGACTCCGCGGCCATATTTCAGAAGGCCTTCATACTCCTCGGGAAGGTCCAGAACGCCAAGTTGCCGCAGGGGTGAGGTCAGAAACCCAGTAGCAACAGGAGGAAGGGCGACTGTGCGTTTACCGCAGAGCGCTGCCACCTCCGACCAAGGCAGGAGCCCGTCACCAGCCACGTTGAATACTCCAGGCAGGTCGTTATTGAACGCGAACAGTAGTGACTTGATGACGTCGTCCTCGTGTACAAATTGAAACCTGGGGTCAAAGCCGAATATTGACGGGACCACAGGAAGTTGTAGGAGTCGAGTGAGCGGAGTCTCGAGCTCTGCGCCAATGACGTTGGAGAAGCGAAGTAACGCCACGTTGACATGTGGGTTGTCTTCTGCGAAGTCGCGTACGTAGCCTTCGACAGCTTCAAGACTCCGCTCAATTGGTTCGCGAGCAGGCCGGGATCTTGCGGTGGACTCTGTGAACCAGACGGGGTCTTCGGGGGCACATCCGTACACCACCGTCGAGGACTTTACGATCACGCTGCGAACAGTCGAGGATGCAGCGGATGCAGCGGCAAAAAGATTCATGGTTCCGATTACGTTGATCTCGTGCATGGCACGCTGCGACATCTGCGTAGGGTCCATCACCAAGAACGTGTGAATAATCGTGTCCACCCGTGTTGCTCGCACAATTCGAGAGAGAATCGAGTAGTTGGCATCTACGCGAACGTATTCAGTTCGTTCGAGTTCAACTGTTGGCTCGGTGGTGTCGAGTCCGACGATCACCTCGACAGCTGGGTTTGCCTCTAGGGCCTGAGCTACTCGTCCTCCCCAGAAGGTACCCAGACCAGTCACGAGAACGCGTCGCCTTGGGCCATCCGGGTCTATCTCGAGCGCGTCGGACGCCCTGCGGGTGAGCCGGGTTGGGGAAGGTGGCTGATCGGGCATCAGCCGAACCACACGCTTCTGCGTTCGCGCAACATGGTGTACAGCGCTGCTTGGATTCGATCGCGAATCGCTTCTGACTCGTCCATGACGCGAGAGCGTGAGTATCGGTCTCGATCAGCAGGAACATCAAAGTGCACAGGGTCGAGCACCTTGAGTTTGAACTTGGATGGAAAATACGAAACCAATCCAAGCGGACCAGCCACCAGCATGTTTGCAGTGACAGGCAGGTAGGGCACTCCAAGAGCACGAGCGATCGAGGGGACTCTAAATAAGGTAGGCATTGATTCCTCAGCCCCGACTACTGCAATCGGGACTACAGGCACCCCTGCCCTCATGGCGATCTCGACAAATCCTCCGCGACCAAATCTGCGAAGTTGGTAGCGTTCGCTGTAGGTCTTGGATGGGCCCTTTGTTCCCTCAGGAAACACAAGCACAAGTTGGTCTTGTTCTCGCAGGAGTCGGTACGCGTTGTCTGGATGTGCCGGCAGGCCGCCGAGGCGATTCCAGATGGTTCCAACCACGGGGATTGTTCGAAAGAAGTTGTCGGCCAATCCGTACACCGGGCGATTCAGTTCCGTCTCGATTCCGTGCATGATCACGGGCGCATCAGACGGAATAGCGGCAGCGTGATTCGCTACGAGTAGGGCGCCACCTTCTGGAATCTTTTCTAGGCCTTCCCACTCAACGCGGAACCAGTGCTTGTAAATAGGGTCATAGACACGCCGAGCGATCTCTCGCATATGTTCCGAGCGGCCCCATTCATTGACATCAGAACGCCTGCGATCATCAAGCGCATCAGGGTTGCGGGGTTCTTCTTGGGGTAGTTGAACAAGCTCTCCATGGCCTGCGCCGGAACCGGCCTGACTGAGCATCTCTTCGAGCGTGATCTCTTGATTCAGTAATTCGGCTGGGTCCAGGCGGATGGCCGGAGTTGGGGCCGGCGTTCTGGGCGTTGCGGGAGTTTGGTTACTCGGCGACTGTTTCGATTCGGAGTCGTCCTGTTCCATGGGTGCATGATAGGCGCTACGAGGAACTAGGTCCCGGCCAGTATCCTAAGGGCGTGGATCATCTCCGAGAAGCGCATCATTAGGATGTGGCGTCCACCACGATGACTGCTCCGATGCCTAATCAGCCAGAAGTGACTCCGAGCACTGAGCGCCCTAAACCACGGGCACTTGATGCCCTCCGGCAGCGGGATTTTCGCAGGTTTTGGCTTGCAGCGCTGGTGTCGAATACGGGCAGTTGGATGCAGGGAGCAGCAATCCCCTTTGTGGCCTTTTCTCTGACGGGATCGGCTGGAGCAATTGGTGTAACCGGGTTCTTTCAATACTTGCCGTTCATGGTGATGGGCTTAGTCGGTGGAAGTCTGGCCGACCGGTTCCCTCGAAGGACTCTGTTAATCAGTACCCAAGCAGCGCAGGCTGCCTGCGCCACCGCACTTTTTGTGATGGTGTATACGGGAGTTGTGACCACTGCCTGGCTAGCAGGACTCGCATTCGTTTCGGGCCTAGCAGCAGGGCTGAATACGCCGGTCTGGCAGTCGTTCGTAGCCGAATTAGTGAGTCGGGATTTGTTGCTCAACGCAGTCACATTGAACAGTGCCCAGTTCAATGCAGCTCGAGCACTCGGGCCGCTCCTGACAGGCATCATCGTGTCGGGAATCGGAGTCTCATGGGCCTTCGCCTTGAACGCCGCTTCCTTCGCCATCGTGATTGTTGTTCTGCTGGGCTTGCGGGTCAGCAGCGATGGTGTTCGTCGAAACGTTTCTGGAGGAGCCGTAGCCGGGATTCGCTCCGCCGGCCGCTACGTGCTGGCCTCTCCGCCGATTCGTGCCTGCTGTATGGCAATAGCTGCAGTTGCCGGACTCGGTAGCCCACTCTTTAGCTACCTTGTGGTCTACGGCGAGAAGGTGTTGCAGGTGTCGGGGCTACGTCTCGGGATTCTTTTTGGGGCCGCTGGTATTGGGTCGGTGATCTTTACGCCGGCACTGTTATCGATTGCGCCACGGATTCCGCGGTCCAGACTGCTGAGTGGAGCAATGGTCCTGTACGGGCTCTCCGTAGTGGCAACCGGCTTGGCGCCCACGTATCTCACAGTGGTGTTGGCATTGTTGTGCTTCGGCGGCGCGTACCTAGCCATTGCATCCACGATCAACACCAGCATCCAACTTGTTGTGCGCGACGACCTTCGCGGAACGGTCATTGCGATTTACCTGATGTGCCTGACGGGTGCTCTTCCGATTGGAATCTTTCTCTGGGGAAAGTTGTCTGACATCTATGGAATTCAGCCGGTGACTATTGCTGCGGGGACTTTGCTGTTGATGGTCACGGTGTTGTTCATTCTGACTGGCAGATTTCACGTCATGGCCGACGCTGATGCTGCTCGCGATGCTGCAGCCGCTTGAGCCCCTCATAGCCATGCTCGTGGTGCGTGCTGCGCGTCCGGTGGGGGATACTCTTCCACTCGTTAGTGCTGTGCCATGCGGTGAAGCACACCTAGAAGCCGACCTAAAGGTGTCCCATGCCTGAACCGATTCTGTCTCCCGGTAGCGATTCTCGTGGGATGATCTTCATTCACCCCGAGTCATTTGGGGATATGGAAAACTGGCATGAGATTGCTCGCGAACTGCGCCGAGATGCGCCAATCTTGAGAGTCGAAGCCGAGGGATGGACTCCCTTTTGGGCAGTCACTCGCCATGAGGATGTCTTTGAGGTCTCACGGCGAAGTGACGTGTTTTTCAACACAGAGCAGTCGGCACCGAGCCCAAATATCACCTACGAGATGCTCGACATGCTCGGTCTGGAACAGCCACGGACGTTGGTGCATCTGCACGGGTCCGAGCATGACAAGTATCGCAAGGTCACGAACGATTGGTTTAAGCCTGCTGCAGTCAAAAACTTGCAGGCGGCGATTGAACAGATTGCCGATGAGTATGTCGAGAAGCTCGCTGACATGGGCGGGGAGTGCGATTTTGCTCAGGACCTTGCCGTCCCGTTCACGATCCGAGTCATCATGACGATCTTTGGTGTTCCGCGCAGTGACGAACATTTCATGATGGAACTCACACAAGGGCTTTTTGGTTCTGCCGATCCGGAATACTTGGGCGACTTCACTGATCCACTTGAGCTTGTTGGTTCGACAATTGCCAAGTTCAAGGATTACTTCGAGGCGCTGACCGCAGAGCGTCGAGCACACCCCACTGATGACCTAGCCACGGTGCTCGCCAACGGAGAAGTAGACGGGGCACCACTTGGCGAGGCTGAGTTGCTTTGGTATTACATCATCGTCGCAACTGCCGGCCATGACACCACATCGTTTTCGTTGAGCGGAGGCCTAGAGCAGTTGCTCGCTCACCCCGATCAGCTACAGGCACTGCGTAAGGACCCAGCGTTACTGGGGCAGGCCACCGAAGAGATCATTCGATGGACGAGTCCAGTTCGAAGCTTCTTCCGTTGGGTACAAGAGGACGTTGAGCTTGGGGGAGTGCTGATCCCGAAGGGTGATGTCGTGCTGACTTCGTATCCCTCTGCGAATCGAGATGAGGATGTGTTCATTGACCCTATGAACTTTGATATTTTCCGGCCTGATAGTGACAAGTTGCTGTCGTTCGGATTGGGCATGCACTTCTGCCTGGGCGCTCAGGTAGCCCGGCGCGAAGTGCGCACGTTGCTCGGAAAGTTCCTTGACCGGACTGCCTCGGTCGAGCTCGCTGGTCCAGCGGTCTATACCCCGACCCACTTCGTGAGCGGGGTCAAGCATCTTCCGATCAGCTACAAGCTCAAGTAGTCCCATTGCCATGCTCTGTCTTGCGCCTGACCCCCCATAGCGGGTCAGGCGCATAACAGAACGAGGTTAGAGATCTAGAGCTTCGGCCACGGCTTGGTGGGTGATACGCCCGGCAAAGGTGTTGAGTCCACCTGCTACAGCAGGCTCGCTCAGCTCTGCTTGTTCGCCCCCAAGCGCTAGTTGCAACAAGTACGGCAGCGTTGCGTTCGTGAGGGCATAGGTCGAAGTGTGCGGCACGGCTCCGGGAATATTTCCAACTGCGTAGTGCACAACCTCGTGCACCACATAGGTGGGATCGGAGTGAGTTGTTTCGTGGATGGTTTCTACACAACCACCTTGATCGATCGCAACGTCCACAATGACGGACCGTTCCTTCATGCCGATCACCATGTCCTCGGTTACCACCGTGGGTGCCCGGCCCCCAGCAACAAGAACAGCTCCGATGACCAAGTCCGCTCCGGCAACTGCGCGTTCAACCGCACCTCGATTCGATGCCAAGGTCATGATGCGTCCGCGGTGAATCTGATCGACCCATCGCAATCGATCCAGATTCTTGTCGAGCAACAGCACCTCGGCCTCCATACCCGCAGCAATCCACGCGGCGTTCCAGCCCACGTTGCCCGCACCGAGCACAACCACCCTGCCGGGGCGCACGCCGGGGGCACCACCAAGCAGCACTCCACGGCCGCCGTGTGCTCGCTCAAGTAGATGTGCGCCGATCTGTGTTGCCATGCGCCCTGCTACTTCTGACATGGGGGCTAGCAGCGGTAGCGAGCCGTCAGCGGCTTGCACAGTCTCGTAAGCAATCCCGGTGACCTGATGCTCAAGTAGCGCAGCCGCCACATGTGGGTAGGCCGCAAGGTGCAAGTAGGTGAACAGAACGAGGCCGGGGCGGAAATACTGGTATTCAGAAGCCTGTGGTTCTTTGACCTTGCAGATGATCCCCGAACGCGCCCAAAGCTCTTCGACATCGGAAAGGATTTCTGCCCCGGCGGACGCATACTCCTCGTCCGTAATAGAGGACCGAATTCCAGCACCTGATTGCACCAGAACTTGAACCCCGTGCTGCTCAAGTTCGCGAACACCGTCGGGAGTAATTGCCACTCGATTTTCGTTGTCCTTGATCTCGGTTGGTACTCCAACAATGAGCGGTGGCATGAAATCCTCCAGACATCAGGGACACATCAGACACAAGACAACACGGACCCAGCAGGCAGAGCCTGATTAGGGCAGGTCAGTCCAGACCGCACCGAAGTGCACCGTGTTTGACCATGGTAGCGACAGGTGTGAATCAGCGTTGGAAGAAACGCGCTGTCCACTCGGCTACAAGTCGATGGTTCAGAGGGTGCTGGGGCAGATCCTGCAAGCTGCGCAGTGCCGCATCAGCGAGTTCGTCACCGAGAATACTCCGGCGTGCGGTGATCAATCTCTCGCTGAGCTCAGGAACAAACTCGGGGTGACCTTGAACGCAAAACACGTGATCGGCTATGCGATAGGCGGCAACTGGGCAGTAGTGCGAGGTGGCGAGGAGTTCGGCGCCGGGTGGTAACCGAAGTACTTGATCTTGGTGGGTCATCAACATGCGGAACTCGGTGATTTCCGGTTCAGCTTGCATCCAAGGGGCCGTGGCAACCACGTCAAAGGTCTTCACCCCAACTCCCCACCCAGCCGAGGATTTGGCTACCTCGCCTCCCAGCGTGCTGGCAATGAGTTGGTGCCCAAAGCAGATTCCCATCTGGGGTGCTCGGTCCTTCTCTGCGCTCAGGATGAACTCCGAGAGATCGCTGATCCAGGGGAGGTCCTCATAGGTGGATTTCCGCGAGCCAGAGAGAATCCAGCCCTCGCATTCAGATGTGCTGTCGGGAAATTCCCCTGCAGCGGCCTCATAGATTCGCAGGTCGATTCCAACGGGTGAAAAAACTGCAGGATACAGCTCGGTGTAGTCCCCGATTCCTTCCGCAATGAGCGGATCAATGTGATCGCAGAGTAAGAGGCCGATGCGCATCATCGGAATGAGAAAGTTGGGTCAGCACCAACTGCGTCAAGGGGGGCAAGCAGCTTGCGCTCTCGTAGTTCGACCATGAGTCCCTCTCCGGTTGCGTAGGCCTCTTCTAGATGCGGGTAGCCGGACAGGATGAACTCTTCGAACCCAAGGGCCTGATACTCCTCGATGCGATCAGCAACCTCGGCGTGGCTGCCAACCAATGCGGTTCCTGCTCCGCCTCGGACAAGGCCGACACCCGACCAGATATTTGGGTAGATCTCTAAGCCGCGAGGGTCATCAGGTAGAGCGTCCCCTTGGGTTGCGCTTGCGCTCAGTTCCGCCATGCGCCGCTGACCCTCTGATCGAGTTGTTGCAAAGTCAGCGCGAGCCGCTGCAACTGCTGCAGGGTCGATCCCTGACAGTAAGCGCCCAGCCTCTGCCCAAGCTTGCTCGGAGGTGTCTCGAGAGATGACGTGAAAGCGAATCCCAAACCGCAGTGGACGGTCTGCTGGCCGGCCACTAGCGGCAGCTTTGGCGCGCATGCGGTCAAGACGTTCGCTCACCATGTCGGGGGTTTCTCCCCATGCCAAATAAACGTCCACATGGCGTGCGGCAACCTCTTCGGCTGCGGGGGATGCCCCACCAAAATATATGAGCGGCCGAACTGTCGGGGGAGTGCGGGTGCTGGCCTTTTCGACCTTGTAGTGATCTCCATCAAAATCAAAGGGTTCATCACCCCATGCCCCCTCCAGGATCTGCAGGAACTCAGCTGCTCGCTGATAGCGAACGTCTTTGGCCGCAAAATCTCCGAATCGGGCCAGTTCGGCATCTTCAGCGCCGATCACGATATTGATGAGCATGCGACCGTTGGACATCCGCTGATAGGTCGAGGCCATCTGTGCCGCCAGAGTGGGGCTCAGTAGCCCGGGCCGGAACGCGACTAAGAACTTCAGCCGTTTGGTCTGCGGAATCAGCGAGGCCGTGCTGATCCAAGCATCCTCGCATCCAGTCCCGCAGGGAGTCAGAACCCCCTCAAAGCCCATGTCATCGCAGGCCTGAGCCACTTGGCTGAGGTAGTCATGGGTCGGTCCGCGCCGGTGTGCCTGAGGGCCGGTGGGCAGTATGTCCCGGCTGTCGCCTCCGGTGGGCAGAAACCAGTGAACTTTGATCGTTGACATATGCACCTGACGTTGTCGCCGGAAACCGCAGCGATAGATAGCTGCAAAACTACACAATCCGCCTCGGACCCTGCTCCTGCAGTCCAAACGCTGAGTGTCACACCCTTCGGGAACAATGCTTCTATGACTTCGACTGCACCTTGTGCTTCCCCTACCGATACCCCTGCTCCAGCAGATACTCCTGCTGCAGCAGTTGTAGGCAGCCCATCGGGTACGGCAAGCGGCCTGCGGTCAGTGCCGCAGTCAGATGCAGCGGGCACACAGAGTGCGGCTAGGTCAGTTACTTCAGTAGCCGATTTTTCTGACTGCGTCCGGCGCATTGTTGGGTTGGCGAAGACCCAAGGCTTGACACCCCCCGTGTTCCGGTCACCACCTCGGCTGCCTGGACTAGATCGTTCCATTCAGCGCAGAGCAAACGGCTCGGTCATGATTGCCATTCGGCGAGGAGATCGTCCATTTGCAGCAGTGCAAGGAGACGTGATCGAAGGTGTTGTTGTTGCGAATTCTCT
This sequence comes from Actinobacteria bacterium IMCC26207, assembly GCA_001025035.1. Taxonomy (GTDB): domain Bacteria; phylum Actinomycetota; class Acidimicrobiia; order Acidimicrobiales; family Microtrichaceae; genus IMCC26207. The sequence continues at coordinate 182,988 of LCZK01000008.1, read as the reverse complement.
TGTAGGCGAGCAGGCCGAGCAGTTTCGCCGCGCTGCATGGTCAGCACTTGAGTTTCCGACTAGAGCGGCTGTTCGGGTGATACCGGCACAGGCAGTTCGGCCGGTACCTCTTCCGCAACGGCGGCTGCCTAGTCAGCGCAGTCGGCGGCGTCCGGTACCAGAAGAGCTCAATGAGCGAGTGGCATAACATCGCAAATTCTGTGACTGCCACCCTGTAGTTCTCTCACCGTGCCCCACTGGCCGTAACATGGGAAATCCGGGCGAGGTGTCCGGCTGGCCCGGGTGGCGGAATGGCAGACGCAGAGGGCTTAAACCCCTCGGGAGGGAAACCTCCGTGCGGGTTCGAGTCCCGCCCCGGGCACGTCGAGAAGGCGCTGGGCTCGCTTTCCTGAAAAGCGAATGTCCCGACGGCTGAGGCCTAGTCGACCTTTCGGTCCTCGGCCCGAGTACGTCTGAACTCACTAAGTGTCGCCCGCCAACCGATCAAATACAACTCGCTTCCTCACCGACCAACGGATAGCGATACTCCTCCGCATACAACTCATTTATGTAACAATCGTTCGTTTTTTGACCGATATCGGATAGAGTTGATGTCATGGACTTCGTTCACCCCGTGCGGGCAGTGATCCCGGGTGTCCAAGGTCGAGTGCTCGCCGTCCTTGCCGAGACCACAGCTGACCTCAACCTCAGAACTCTGGCGCGCCTGGCGGGAGTAAGCGTGGCTCAGGCTTCACGGGTCATGCCCGACCTTGTTGAACTCGGTCTCGTCGAACGGCATGAGGTACCACCCTCCTCCCAGTTCCGGCTGAACCACGAGAACGTCGCCGCACAGGCAATCCTCGACCTCGCTCGCTCACGCGACACTGCAATGCACCGAATTGGGTTCGCCGCCAATTCACTCTCGGTCCCTCCGGTCAGCATCATCGTATTCGGGTCGTTGGCCCGAGGCGAGGCGGACTCACAAAGCGACCTAGACGCCGTAGTAGTTCGACCCGATGAAACCGCCGAGGACGACGATGCCTGGGCGGCCGAGGTCGAACGCTGGCGCAGCGAAGCCCGAGCCATCACTGGCAATCGCGTCGAGGTTATCGAAGTGAGTCATCACGAGGTACGAGCGCGACTCGATGGCAACGCAACACTGTGGCGCGACATTGTCCGGGACGGCGTCACCGTCTATGGCCTCACGATCGACGAACTCGTGGAACCAGTTCATGCCTAGACCTGTCCGCACCAAGCCCGTCTCAGGGCCACGAGTTCGTGCTTATGCCGCAAAGGCACAGGAGTACGCCGACGCCGCAACCGACGAACTAGACGCAGGCCGGTTCATCGCAGCAACCAGCCTGTCGATCCACGCTGGTATCAATGCTGCCGACGCTGTGTGCGGAGCCCGACTCGGCCAGCGCGCCGCCGGTGAAGACCACGACCAGGTCCTCGCTCTGCTCCGCGAGGCCGGACCCGACGGAGTGAAGGTCGAAAGGGAACTGCGCCGTTTGCTCCCACTGAAGACGACAACCGAGTACGAACCGGATGACGTCGCCGTCGGAGTAGCCCGGAAGGCCGTCGAGCGCGCGACGCGTTGCGTCACGGTGGCCCGAGCGGTGGCCGCCACCGTTTCGTGACCCCTGAAACACTGCACTCTGGGGCTCTGTAGGGACCTGGTCACGCGAGTCTGTTGTGGCTAAACCCCTCGGGAGGGAAACCTCCGTGCGGGTTCGAGTCCCGCCCCGGGTACCCGGTGATTGCAACGTTTCAACGTTTCAACGTTTCAACGTTTCAACGTTTCACCGCTACGGCGGACGTTTACTCTCGCGATCAGACAGATCACGTCGCCGATGGTGGCCGGAACAATGGGCGCTGGAGGAGGGTGGCGTTGCCATGTCGGTAGAGGCTGGCAGACCGGCCGCGACGGTCACGGCCGGGCGTGCCTGTTGCGGGTCGGACGAATTGGTTGGACTAACGGACCTTGCGCCGGAAGTTGGCTGGGTCGAGTGGCACATTCCAGATCGTTTCGTAGACCGATCTCAGATCTGCGATCGTGAATTTCGGCGGCAGGAAGGACGTGGTCAGTGTCGTGTACTCGAGCTTGGCCCGGGCGCGATCGAGGCCGTCGTTCAGGATTTGGTCGTGGTTGAAGGCCAGGGTCGGGCGGCGCAATCCGGTCTCCTCGAAGAACTCACGTTCGGCGGCGTCGCCAATCGCCTCGCCGTGGAGCACGAAGCCACCGGGCAGCGCCCAACGATTACGGAACGGAGCCAGAGAACGCTTCACCAGCAAGATGTTCAGCTGGTCCTCGCGGATGGTGAGGATGACGAGATCGACGGCAACTGCGACATTGGTGGTGAGTATCGGCTACGACCCTGGCGTCATGCCCCGGGCCCCGAGATCTCCCAACCGTTGGCGATGAGTTGGTTGATCGCATTCAGCCCTTGATCGAGCCGCTCGCTGATCGAGCCGGTGAGAGTGATGAAGTGGCGACCCGAGTCGATGAGCTCGTCCTCGAAGCGTTCGGTCATCCAGGTGCGGATGTGCTCTCCGTCGCGAAGGCCGTCCTGCTGGAAGGGAACACCGTCGTGGTGGGTGAGGAGGTAGAGGGGATGGCGTCGGGCGAGCGCCTCGACCTCAGCAGACCGTCGGCCCACGTAACGTTCATGCCAGATGCCGGTTGCGAACGCATCGGTGTCGCACACAAGGATCGGTCCCCCTTCCCGGCCGAGCTGGTCCTCGATGCGGTTCTGCTCGGCCGCAATCGCCTCGAACTCGGCGCTCGGCCAGGCCAAGTCTTCCATCGTCGGTGCCGGCTCGTCGCGCAGAGCAGCCTGCGCCCGGGCGCCGGCCAGCTTGGTGACGCTCACCATCCGGCCAACCTCGGGGACCCATCGGGTGAGACCATGCGCGCCCCCGCGAGCCCGGAGCGACTCCGTCAACATTCTTGAAATCGTCGTGGTCCCGGTCGATTCGGCCCCCAACACGACCACTCGCTGGCAGAGCCCAGCCTGAACCGGGCGGGGCAGTTGTTCCCAGGTCCCGACCGGATCGTTGCGCACGGCCGTGGAACTGATGGGTACCAGCAACCGGCCCGGGTCGACTGACACGTGGCGCGCCTCAAACCGCCCTGCCAGTTCCTTGCCGTATGACTCCGAGGTGAACACCGCTGTGACCGGACGGTTGGTCACCGTGGCTAGCGTGGCGCGGAACTCCCTCTCATGTTGGTCCCACACTGCCGGATTCTCGTAGTCGATCGGATGCGGATCGATGCCTCCGACAACTGTGACGTTGGAAAGGTCCGTCAGCATCTCACGCATCCACGCCACCCGATCGGTGAGTGGGATCGTCTCGTCAGGGTGAGCGAGGACGAGAACGCTCACCTGCTCGGATGCCGATGCTGCGGTTCGGACGAGGAATTCATGGCCGTTGTGCGGTGGGTGGAACTTCCCGATGATCAGGGCGTGGCCGGTGACGATCATGCCGTGGCTCCAACCACGTCGTCCGCTTGATCTGACCTCATCGTCGCGGTCCAGTCACGGAGCCCCATGATGCAGAGCCCGCCGAAGACGACGTATAGCCCGGCCGTAGGGTACAGACCTCGGCTCAGGTAGAGGGGCACGCTGATGAGGTCGACTGTGATCCAGATCCACCACGACTCAAGCAGCTTCTTCGCCTGGGCGTAGATGGCCAGAACACTGAGCACGAGCGTGAGCGAGTCCCAGAACGGTGCCGGCGAATCGGTTCGGAACATCAACCATGCCGTCCATGCGGCCAACGCTGGCATCCCCACAGCAATCAGACCGATCCACTCTCGTCTGTGCGTCCGACGGATGACAGTCAACGTGTGCTGGGGTCCGTGGCGACCGACCCACGTCCACCACCCGTAGAACCCGAGCACGATGAACACCACCTGGAGGAAGCCGTTGGCATACAACTTCGCGTCGACGAACAGCACCAGGAACAACGCCGAGTTAACTATGCCCACGGGCCACGTCCAGATACGCTCTCGTGCGGCCCACCAGACTGATGCCAACCCCGTGACATCGCCTAGCACTTCGGCCCAGGACACGTCGACGCCCCAGAGTTGCACCGCAGTCAAGTTCAGCCAGCCAACGAGATTCTGCATGAGCTCCGCCTATTAGAGTCGCACTTACCCTAAACGCTCTAAGCGAGACGGCAATCGTCTTTCCGCCGTACCGGTCACCGAAGGCAGGAGGAAGAAGGCGGCGATCCGTGCGCTCAAGCGCTAGATCAGAAGCAACGCTTCCTTATTGGCAGTGCTGCCGCAGTGCTGCCGCAGTGCTGCCGCAGTGCTGCCGTGGTGGAAATAGTCGCGATTTAGTCGCGAACTACTCGCACGGCGAGGGGGCCATTTGCACGGCGGAGACGGTCCAGCGATGAGCGGATCAACTACCTTCGAGGAAAATCATGGTTCCGTAGTCCGTGAGTTCGTTGATGCGAAGGTCCAGGTAGGGCTGGTATTCCGCCGAGTGGTACCAAGCCTCGGCGACTTCCATACTCGGGAAGCGAAGGACCGCTGCCCAGTTCAGGCTGAACGAAGCTTCTTTGATGGTTGGCATGGGCGAGCCAGCGATCATCTCGATTCCATCGGTATCGGCTGCCAGTCAAGCACGTCGAAGGTGACCTGATTGTCGTAGGCGGCCTTCTTTCCGAGGCTCGGGCGCTACCGATGGGATCGAAGACCTAGCGGTATCAGCCTTCGACAGAGCGCGGACAGTTCCGACCACTTCGAAACCCTGATTGAGCAGCTCCGCACCACAGTGCTGTCCGATGTGGCAGTTACTTCGGTGCGAGGAGTGCGGCTTCGCCTAGCCTTGGCCCACTTTCTGCGGGTCATCTCTCGAGAGTGAAAGTTCGTGCAAAGGGGAGAAATGGCCAAGCAGCAGGATCATCAGGAATCCGAACCCAAACTGGAAGCCGACAGACTTGAGTGCGAGCGTGTGGGCCTCGAGTATTTCCAGACAGCCCCCTGCAAGGTGGTTGCATCTCAAGAGATTGCAGCTTCGCCAGACAGGATCTTTGAGATCTTCCTTGACGCAGTGTCGTGGACCCGCTGGGCGATGCCGATCACGGGGGTCGAGTGGACCTCGCCGTTCCCGTTGCAAGTTGGCTCTACCCGCACAGTGCACATGCGCGGCGGAATGACTGGCTGGGAGGAATTTATTGCATGGGAGCCAGGCTCGCGCATGGCGTTTCGCTTCAATCAGACCATCAAGGGTGGGCCAGAGGCATTTGCTGAGGACTACATCGTGACTGATCTTGGCAATGGCCGATCCCGAGTGGAGTGGACCATGGCCATGACTTTTAGCGGCGGCTCAAAGCGCATGACTCCACTGATTCAACTTGCGATGCGGCCCATGAATGCCCACATGCTGCGTAAGTTCCGCAAGTACGTGGAGTCTGACCCCGCACTAGAAGAGGCCTGAGATGAGTTCAACCCCTATTGACCTAACGGACGCCTCTGTTTGGGAGGCCGCTACGCCACATACTTGGCTCGACGAGGTCCGCAACACTGAGGGACTCTACTTTCAGGAGGAATCAGACGGCCCTGGGTTCTGGGCAATCACCCGACACGAGGATGTCCGGGCTGTGTCGATTGACCCGAGCAACTTCTCGAGTTGGGTAGGTGGCCCTCTTCGACTGGACCCGTCACCGGATGAGCTTGATCAGCTTCGAATGGTCATCATCGGGATGGACCCCCCTGAGCATCGCAACTTTCGTGATGTGGTGTCTCGAGCGTTCACTCCGAAGCGAATTAGTACGATCGAACCCACAATGCGTGCCGAGACTCGCGCTGTGTTCTCACAGCTTGCGCAGCAAGACTCCTGTGACTTCGTGGCCGACGTTGCCGCCATCATTCCCATGTGGTCGATTAGCGAGCTTGTCGGGGTGCCGGTTGCTGATCGTCACCGACTGTACGAGTTGAGCCACTCGCTCATCGATGACCAAGACCCAGAGGTTGCACCAACCCCAGAGACAGCCATGGAAGCCGTTACAGAAATCTTTGCCTACGCCTCCGAGATGGCACAGCGTGCACGGTTGAACCCAGAGGACAATCTCACTGGGGACCTGCTCTCTGCCGAGGTGAACGGTCGCCATCTTGATGATCTGGAGTTCACTCTGTTCTTTGTCTTCCTGATCGTGGCGGGGAACGAGACCACTCGAACTGCCACCTCGCACGGGCTGCTTGCTCTGCTCGAGCACCCAGAACAATTTGAACTTCTGCGCAAAGACCCGTCGCTCATTCCGGGTGCGGTGGAAGAAATCCTGCGGTGGCAACCACCGATCCACCACTTCCGTCGAACTGCGACCTGTGATGTGAAGGTCGGCGGCCAGCAGATCGCTCAGGGCGACAAGGTGATCATGTTCTATGCGGGTGCAAACCGCGATCCGGCGGTGTTTCCAGACCGGCACCGCTTCGATATCACCCGCAGCCCGAATCGACAGCTTTCCTTTGGGGTGGGGGAGCATTTCTGCTTGGGTGCCAATCTGGCACGCTTGCAGCTTCGCGTGCTCTTCGAGGAACTCATTGCATCATGGGGAGACATAGAACTGCAGGCACCGCCCCGCAGGTTGCACTCCAATCTGATCAACGGAATCAAGGAGATGCAGATTTCGTACCAGCCTCGAACCTGATCGCATGACGCCCCGGCAGGTCACCCGATTCAAGTGCGTCAGCCCAGCGCTGTTTGCACTTGCAGTGATACATGATTAGAACGGCACCATGACAGAGATCATCAAGACCTGCCAGATTGCTGCTCCTCCTGCGCAGGTCTGGGAGCAGCTTGCGCAATTCGATTCAATTAGTACCTGGGCCAAGGGTGTTGATCACTCGGCCCTTATCACTTCAGAAGCCTCTGGTATTGGTGCAGCACGGCGCATTCAGGCCGGCCGCCTAGCGCTGATCGAGACAGTCACAGTCTGGGAACCTGAACAGGAACTTGAATACTCAATTCAAGGGTTGCCGCCACTGGTGAAATCGGTTTCCAATCATTGGCGACTCGAAAGCGTAGGGGGAGCAACAGGGGTGTCGCTCACCACCTCAATCGACCCCGGACCGTCTCCTCGGGGCAAGATTGCGGCCCGAATTCTGGGTCTGATCTTGGGTCGGGCCTCCCAACGAATGCTCGTCGGCCTAGATGCCATTGTCATGAGCACAGCGAAAGGAACTCCCAAATCATGAGCCCTGCGAACACACCCGATGTTGTGATCATTCTGACCGATGAGGAACGCGCAATCCCTCCATACGAGACAGGGCAAGTCAAGCAGTGGCGGCGAAACACACTCACTGGCCGCGAATGGTTTGATGACAATGGAGTGAGCTTTGATCGCCACTACACCGGTTCGCTGGCATGCGTGCCGAGCAGGCCGACGCTTTTTACTGGGCAGTACCCAGATGTGCATGGAGTCACGCAAACGGATGGCCTGGCAAAGCTGGCTGGTGATTCAAGAATGCGCTGGTTGAAACCGGGCGAGGTTCCTACCTTGGGTCATTGGTTCCGCGCCGCCGGCTACGACACTCACTACGACGGTAAATGGCACATCTCCCATGAGGACCTAATGGATCCTCTTACAGGCAAAGCTGTAGCCACGAACACCAAAGAGGGTGAGATTCTTCCTGCAGCGGTGCGTGCGTACATAGATGCTGACCAGCTTGACAAGTTTGGGTTCTCTGGTTGGGTTGGCCCCGAACCACATGGTGCAGACCACGCGAATTGTGGTTTGGTTCGTGACCCTCTGATTGCTGAGCGGGTGGTTGCCTGGCTAGAGAATCGCTATCAGCGCCGTAGGGCAGGAGATCTTGATGCGCTGCGGCCCTTCTTGTTGGTAGCGAGCTTTGTCAACCCTCACGACATTGTCTTGTTTCCAGCATGGGTTCGGTCCTCGCCACTGAGCGAGTCCCCAATGGACCCACCACATATCCCCGAAGCCCCAACTGCTGCAGAAGATTTGCACTCCAAACCGGCGGCGCAGATTGCGTATCGCGAGGCCTACTACTCGGCGTATGGCCCACCGGCTGCAGTGGAACGGATCTATAGGAGTAACGCACAGCAGTACCGCGACCTGTATTACCGCCTTCACGCAGAGGGTGATGGGCCGATTGACCGTGTTCGCAAGGCCGTGACCGAGGGCGGTTCCGAGAACGCTGTGCTTGTGCGCAGCTCTGATCATGGTGAGCTACTTGGCGCTCACGGCGGTCTTCATCAGAAGTGGTTCAATCTGTACGAGGAGGGAACGCGGGTCCCCTTTACGATCGTCCGAACGGGCGCAGAGGCAACGAGTGCAGCCAGAATTTCTGACACACCAACTTCGCATGTGGACCTGATTCCAACCTTGCTTGCGGTAGTGGGAATTGACCAAGCAAAGATCTCCGCTGAACTCGCTCTGAGCTTTACTGAAGTTCACCCGCTGCCAGGCCGAGATCTGACGCCGTTGCTCAGCAGCAGCCCAGAATCAGCCAGCACAGATTCGGCCAGCCCAGATTCGGCCAGCACAGGATCAGCGCCTTCACATGCGGTCTATCTCATGACTCGAGACAATGTGCTCGAAGGAGACAGCAGCGCCTCGGGTTTTGCGCGCAGGTTTGGGATTGAAGAGTCTGCCCGTGGCCCGCTCGCAATTTCAGTGCCTGCCTATGTGGGAGCAAACTTTGAGGGCATCGTGACGACGGTGACTGAGCAGGAGTGCAGCGGCGGTGCCGGGCAGATTTGGAAACTGGTCCGCTCCTTCGATGACCCGACTACGTGGACGACTCCCGGGGTGAGGCAACTCTCGGCAAGCGGTCCCGGCGGGCCTACCTATCGAACCGATCCACTTGCCGATCAGTGGGAGTTGTACAACCTTGATGCTGACCCGATTGAGGCACTGAACCGATGGGGCGATGCAGATCTAGCACTCCTTCGGGAACATCTCTGTGCCCGACTAAATGAGGAACGGGCTCGCTGTGTACCTGAGCGGAACAACCCTTGGATGTATGCCGAGCGGCACCCGAATTCTGGCCCCGAAATGAAGAAGCCGCCGCTTCCAGCACGCTTGATCCGAAGCGCCATTCACAAGATTGGCATGCACCCAGATGACCCAACTCCCTTTACCGGTGACCTGAAAGGTCTGCGGGCGCTAGTGGTATGTACGAACCATGCAACGCTAGATATCGGCAAGGCAACGGGCGTGTATTCCTCAGAGATGACGGCGCCTTACTATGCGTTTCTTGATGCAGGCATGCAGGTGGATCTTGCTAGTCCGCTAGGCGGAATCATCCCGGTTGATCCTCAGTCGCTAGTTCCCGTTCTGCGGTGTGCTGCAGATGATCGCTTTTTGGCAGATCAAGAATTGCGTTCCAAGGTGGCCGACTCGCTGCCCATCGGAACCTTAGATATGAGCGAGTATGACCTGGTCTTTCTAGCGGGCGGGTGGGGCGCGGCTTTTGATTTCGGCGAATCTGCAGATCTCGCTGAGAAGGTCTCAGAGGCCGCCGCCGCAGGGCTCGTTCTCGGTGGTGTCTGTCACGGACCGCTCGGACTGTGTAACGCAAGTACCCCGGATGGCCGACCGCTTGTGGAAGGTCGGCGCGTCAGCGCGGTAACCGATAAGCAGGTGCGTGAGTTAGGAATTGAATCAACACCGCAGCACCCCGAGACTGAGCTTCGAAAAAGGGGTGCCCTTTTTGAGTCTTCAACCCGCTTCCGCGATCCGTTTGCCAACCACTGGGTGGTGGACGGCAACCTAGTAACTGGACAAAACCAAAATGCCGGACCGATGGTCGCAAGAGAAATGATGCGACTGCTCAGCATGAATACTTCAACAACCAGATCCGAAAGAGTTGAGCGATGACCACGCAGCGCAGAGTCGCACTCGTAAATGAGGCCGGTGGGTATGTTGGCCCCGCATTGGCCCGCGAGTTCGCAGGCCGTGGCCACGACCTAGTGCTCGGCAATCCATCGAGTGAGTTAGTCGCTGAGCTGGCCGACTTGGGTGCAAAGGTCGAAGCCGTGGCTGGGGTTGCGAATCTGGCTCACGCCGGAGCTGCCGAAACTCTGGTGGCAGCGGGCATTGATCGCTTCGGGCGAATCGACGCAGCGGCGGCCTTTACTGGAAGGATCATTCCCGGCAAGTTCATGGATTCCTCAATCGAGGATTTGCAGAAGTTGCTTCAAGGCTGCGTCGAAGCCCCGTATCGTTTCCTCAAGGCCGTGGCTGAGCCGATGATTGCGCAGGGCGCTGGTCAGATCGTGATGATTACGAGTGCTGCGGGCGCTCGACCTACGAAGGGCGCTGCGTTGTACTCCTCAGTTCGTGCTGGGGCCACGATGATGGCAAAGAACTTGGCCCAAGAGATTGCCGCAACCGGAGTTCAGGTCAATGCACTTGGAACCAACTTTATGGACTTTCCCGAGTTCCATCAGGCAGTGGGTTCCGATGACCCTGAGGTGCGAGCGCTGGTAGAAGCACAGGTCCCTATGAAGCGACTCGGCACCATGGAAGAATTTGCTTCGTTTGCCATGGCATTTCTTGATGGAACCAGCGGGTTTACAACCGGACAATTCGTCAGCTACGCCGGTGGTTGGGCTTAGCTAGTTACTTCGTCAGCTTGGCAGTTAGCTCAGACCATTCTGCGATTACGCAGGATCCAAGAGCCTGTGGAAGGCGTAGATCATGGCGTCTGCAACAGCGCCCGAGGTGAACCCCAGCCGCCGACGCATGGACTCAGCGTTATCAAAACTCAAGATCCCATCAAGTGCCGCTGCGACCTGCTGACTTTCTAGGGCTGGCAGTCGACTGAGCTCAGTGGAGAACATCTCTAGGTTCTGCAGGTACATATGCTGAAGACGCCACGCCAGCATATTGCCGATGAAATTGTCCTCGTAGATATGAGCCATGACGGCCAAGATCATTGAGTGAGCCTCATCGAAGAGCCGCATTCGGCTCGACACGATATTCCGAATTCGCTCATCAAGGGTGCCAACTCCCAAGTTTTCGACCTCAAACAACGCGCCATAGCGAGCCAAGTTCGCTACGGCCGCTGCCTCGGTAATTTCCTCGACGTTGGAGAAGTAGCGATAAGCAGAACGAACCGAAACGCCAGCTAATGCAGCAATCTCCTCCATCTTGGGGTTTTTGGTGCCAGCCTCAAAGAGCTGCAGTGCGGCTTCAACAACGGCATCCCGATTGGTGTTCTTTCGGGCTGTTCTGCCGTCAACGGACGCAACGAACAAAGCGGGGTGAACAGTACCGATATCGGATTTCTCACTAGGTTCGTTCATTAACGCCAGTACCTCGGGTCACTGTCCTAAAAAGTATTCGACTAACTGACTGAAGATTTGTCAATTAGCCCCAATTAGCCCCAATTGAAGTGTTCACGAGAAGTTCACACTTTCTCAAATTGTACTCAGAGTCTGTCCTAACAGGGCGACTCTCTCCGGAAGGTGAAGGTTTGCCGGTAGGGACACCGTAAAGCCGTCAACTCCAAGTGCCTTCCACTCGGCGAACTTCTGACCGACCGTATCCGGATCTCCAACGACGATCATTCCTTCAATCACTTCTTGAATTTCCTCGGGGAGATTGTTCCAATCCATTCCCCGGGAGGCCAAGTAGAGATCTCGCTCGGCCTCTGCCTCGGCTGTGGTGGGAGCAATGCAGGCCACGCGATTCCATGAGAGTTGAATCTCTGCACGGTCTCTGCCGAGGCGCTCGCAATGCCCGGCAAGGGCCTCGACCTTGCGCTGAACCTCTCCCGGTTCGCAGGTGAGGTTTCCTAGGGTGGCGTATTGCGCGACCATCCGCAGAGTTTTCTTTTCACCGCTGCCACCGATCATCACGGGAATGGAAGACAGCGGTGCTGGCTGATTGATTGCCTGCGTGATTTTGTAGTGCTTGCCATCGATCGAGGGCCGCTCATCTCGAAGCATCGGCAAGATGACCTGTAGAGCCTCTTCAAGCATCTCGAACCGATCCGTGAAGGTGCCGAATTCAATGCCAAAGGAATCATGTTCGAGTTCAAACCAGCCACATCCGATTCCCAGCTGTGCCCGACCCCCCGAGACAATGTCGAGTGTGGTCACTGCCTTGGCCAGGATTGCCGGGTTGCGATAGGTGTTGCCAGTCACAAGGGCTCCGAGTCGAACCGAAGACGTCACCGCTGCGAGAGCGCCCAAGAGGGTGTACGCCTCGAGCATGAAGTCATCGGGTTCTCCCAGACCAGGTAACTGGTAGAAATGGTCCATGACCAACACGGTGTCGAATCCAGATGTTTCGGCAACCTGAGCAGCAGCAACAACTGTTGGAAAAATCTTCTCGGGGCTGCCACCGGGAAAGTTGAAGTTCGGGATCTGAAGTCCAAGTTTGGTCATGTCTCAATTGTGGCAGAAGTTGTGCCAGAGAATGTATTGGCAGTAGCGATGCGGCAGCGGCAGGGTCTAAGTTGGCGCAGTATCAGTGCTACTTGTTAGTAGGCCCTGATTGCAATCCTCCAAGCGACATAAATCGAGATGAAGATGACTGAGAAATCTCAGGTTGAAAATTCGGTAACGGACCTCTCCGTTCGTTACGGGCAGATCGACTTCGACTACGGACTGCGCCTTGCGACTACCTCCGAAGAAGAAGACGGCCCTGTGTGGATGGTCAACCTGATGCGATACCGCGACACCGCCCAGTACTCCGATGGCAGGGACTCTACGTTGAGCGGCCGTGAAGCTGACGATGTTTACGCTCCAATTGAGTCGCTTGCAGCGGTTGGGGCTGAGGTGGTGTTTTTTGGAGATGTCGAAACCCAATTACTCGGCGATCTTCCACCCTGGGATCGCGTAGCCGTTGTGAAATACCCAACCCGGCGTTCTTTTATGGACATGCAAGAACGCAAAGAGTTCAAGGATCAGCACCATCACAAAGATGCAGGTATGGAGGCAACAATCATTATGGGCTGCCAACCATTTGCCCACCCGGCTGCCCCAGAGGATCTGCCCGAAGTTGCACAGGTGCCGCACCCGTCCACGGCAGATGACCCAGCAGTCATGGTGGTACACGTCATTGCTTTTGACCGTGCTGAGTCTGACCTGCAGCAAAGCATCGAACATATGACTGCCTATCAGGACCATGCAGTCAAAATTGGTGTTGCTAACGGAGTTCAAATCGCAGGATGGTTCAACGTTGAGGGCACCATCATTGGTGATGGCAGGCAATGGGACCAGGTTCGATTTAATGCATTCCCGAGCAGGGCTGCGTTTATGGCCGTTGTCACTGACCCAGAAAGGCTTGCCGTTCAGGCCGAGCACCGTGAGACGGCAATGTCTGATACCTACACGATGATTGTGCGACCGCTCATCAACAACATTGGCGCCTCGTATGCAGATGCCTTGTTGTCGGACAGCGAAGATCTGTGAGTCAGCAGCTATGAGTCCAATGCACCCGGGGCAGGCCTCGGTGGATACCACTAGCGAGATCACAACCCCGAACGCTGTTGCCTTTCATTTCGACCTGATGTGCCCGTATGCATTTCAAACCTCGCTATGGATGAGAGAGGTGCGAGATCAACTCGGACTTCGGGTGGACTGGCGGTTCTTTAGTCTTGAAGAGGTAAATCGAGTCGAGGGTAAGAAGCACCCATGGGAGCGCGAGTGGTCCTATGGGTGGTCCATGATGCGAATCGGGGCGTTCCTCCGAAGAATCGATATGAGCCTGCTCGATCAGTGGTATCTGCTTGCGGGTACGGCGCTGCATGTGGAGGGCCGCAAGCCCCATCGCTTAGAAGTTGCGGAGGAACTCCTTGTTGAACTGGGCCTTGATCCAGCGATGGTGCGCCAAGCCATTGAGGACCCAACTACGACTGAAGAGGTTGCAGCCGAGCATCAGCAGGTCCTCGACCTTGGTGGATGGGGAGTGCCGACCTTGGTTTTCGACCATCTGTCAAGCGGCCCGCAGGCGCTTTTTGGGCCTGTTCTGATCGACCCTCCTAGAGGCCAAGCCGCAGTTGAGCTCTGGCATGCCGTGACGGCTTGGCTGAAGTTTCCGCACTTGTACGAACTGCAACGGCCAAAGCGGCCAGCTGATATTGAAGCAATCTCTGAGCAGTTCACTCCCTACTTTGAGGCTCGTGATTGGGTCTCCATTCAAAAGGACACGCCCTGATGCCCACCATCGTTGCTAAAGAAACAATTGTTCCGTTGCTCGCCGAAGAGTGGGCCGCAGTGGCCGAGATGTGTTCCACGCTGCAGGAATCCGAGTTCATGATGCAAAGTTGCCTTCCCGGGTGGACTGTCAAGGATCAGTTGAGTCACATAGCGGGTATCGAACTCATGCTGAACGGGGTACGCGCCCCAGAGGTAGATGTAACGCATCTGACCCACCTAAAGAATGACGTTGCCCGCATGGGCGAGGTTTGGGTAGAAGACATGCGGTCGCTCTCTGGCGCCGAGGTTCTACAGATATTTCTTGATGTCACGACTGAGCGACTCGCTGCGCTGCAGGCCATGACTCAAGAACAGTTCGATGCCCCCTCGTGGACTCCTGTGAGTGCCGATGAGACCTACGGCCGCTTTATGCGTATTCGCCACTACGACACCTTTATGCACGAACACGATATTCGTCAGGCGCTCGGCCTTGAGGATCGAGCAGACCCAGCGGCTATAGGTTCAGCACTGTTAGAGATCGAACCATCCTTGGGGTACATAGTCGGGCGTAAAGCGGGTTTGCCAGAAGGGTCAAGAATCCGCATCGATCTGACTGGCGAGGTGCAGCGCACCTACCTCGTTGAAGTGACCGACCGTGCCCGTGTGGTGGACAACCTGTCAGCCGCAGCCTCGGTTGAAGTGTCGATGCCCGTCATGGTGTTCTTTCGACTCACCGGCGGCCGCTGTGAACCAAGCGAGGTCATCGCAGAGCAGGTCCTACTAGCTGGAGATCAAGAACTTGCACTGCAGCTAGCTAGCAATTTGAGCTTTACGCTGTAACTGATAGTGCCGCTCTAACAGATAGTGCAGGTAACGCTGCGCTGCTCGCACCTTGAAACCCTGTTGGCTGAAGAGCAGTTCGCAAGAAGGGTTCAAACAAGTCCGCCCAGGCTGTGTGGCCTTGACGGTTTGGGTGAAAGCGATCCTCTGCAAAAAGGTCCGTGGTGCACGACCTGAAAATGGAATCTGAGAGTTCTCGAACCGGAACTCGAGTCACTCGAGTGACCCGATCAGCAACCTGGGTGTGAATCTGATCCAGGGTTGCACTGCGATGTGAAACCAGAGTCCGCAAACCTTTTGGTAGGCGTGGAATGACTGACAAGTCGCCGACCCCCAAGCTGAGAACGGGCGCTACGTGGCTGAGTCGATTGAGTAGTACTTGAAGGTCCCTTCGGAACTGCCGAGTCGAGGTTGCGTGTAGGGCATCGTTGGAGCCGACTGCAAGAACAAACAGGTCGGGCTTCGTCAGTGCTGCATGAGCTGCTTGGTGCAGCAGGACATCTCGCACTCGCGACCCACCTTTGGCATGGCTGCAGAGCTCAACGTTCCAAGGCAACCGGTCAACGAGTTGCGCAATCCAAATCTCGGACCCATCACCAAGCCCCGGGCCGGTCAAGGAACTATCTCCCAGGATGGTGATGCGAACGGGTTCCCCGGCGGGATTGCCGTAGTTTCCGCTTGCACAAAGATCCGCAAATCGGGGTAGGGAAGCATTCGCTGAGTGCAATGCCTGAACCCACAGCCCGCCGGCTGTCGCGAGCGCCAAGCTCGGTACCCCAATCGCAACCTCTCTCCTCATGCCCTCTACGTTGGGCACTCATGTGACATTCGTCAACAGGTAAAAAGACCATCTCGATCCTTGTTTTGGATTCATTGCAGTCCGCGCTATGGGTTTTGCCTGTTCCGCGCAGTAGTTTCTGAGTGTAACTACTTCAGCAGGGGGAACCTTATGAGTCGCACTGATGCCGAGATCCTTGATCGCGACGAGGTCAATGACCTTGACGCAATCCTGGCGTTGACCAATACCGACATTTCCGAGTCGATTCACGCCGTCACCGATAACGCTGACGCGATCTTCACATGGAACTACGAAAAGGGTGAGCGCCCCGGCCTGAACAAGCTCTATGAAAAGGCCAAGCATTCCATGTGGAATGGCGAGACTGACTTGGATTGGTCAATTGAAGTAGACCAAGAGCGAATCGCTCGAGAGTCTCCGATGACGATGAACACAGCGCTCATTGCAGAACTGGGAATCGACCTGAGTCGAACCTCGTTTGCTAGCTGGGGTGACGAAGAGTGGATCAAACTTGCCGTTGAATCCCAAAACTGGAGCCTGAGTCAGTTCATGCACGGCGAGCAGGGCGCGCTGGTCTGCACGGCCAAGATTGTCGAGACTGTTCCTTGGATTGATGCCAAGTACTACGCCTCAACCCAAGTCATGGATGAAGCCCGACACGTCGAAGTCTTTGCCAAGTACTTAGACACAAAGTGCTCAGGTCATTACCCCGTCAACCATCACCTGCGGGCATTGCTCGACGACATCATCAGCGATAGCCGCTGGGACATGACGTACCTAGGCATGCAGATCATGATTGAGGGCCTAGCCCTTGCCGCATTTGGGCTGGCATATCAGGTCACCCCAGACCCGCTGCTCAAGCAACTGCTTCGGTACGTCATGAGCGACGAGGCTCGCCACGTTGCCTTCGGAGTCTTGAGTCTGCAGGAGTACTACACCGAGTTGAACTCTGCTGAATTGTTGGAACGTCAAGAGTTCGCCTTCGAGGCTGCAGTCCGAATGAGAGACCGCTTCTTGCAACAAGAGGTATGGGAGAACCTTGGCATTCCTGTTCGGGAGGCAATCTCGCTGTTTAAGCAAGATGACCCGGAACTGAAGAACCAGGACCCGTTCCAGCAACTGTTGTTCTCTAAGATTGTTCCGAACTGCAAAAAGCTGGGCTTGCTTGATGCCAACGATGGTTGGCTCCGTAAGCGGTTCGACACGCTTGGCGTGACTCAGTTCGAGGACTGGGCCGACACTGGCGCAGAGTACGAGTCACTAGATGAAGTAGCCAAGGACCGGGCAGCAGCGCAGTCCGAATAGCTTTCTGAGCGCTTGGACTTATTCGGAGCGCGCTTCGGAGAACTGAGCGAACAGAGCGTAGACATAAGAACTCCCCTGGCCACTGGCCAGGGGAGTTCTTGGTTTTGATCTGCAATCGGCTCACCGACCGATTGTTGTGGTCTTAGGAGATAACCGTGGTTCCCAGAATCGGGTTGGTGGGTGCGTAGCACTTGGTGACTGCATCAGTGCTGCCGAAGAGCGGGATTCCGGTCACACGAGCAGTAAAGCCAATGCTGAAGCTGGAGTAGCTCGATCCGAAGAGCTGCGCATTCAGTGCGGTTCCAGAAGCTCCGGTGGCCTGCAGATTGATGGTCACCTCGGGCAGGATTGCAGTTGTGCCGCCTGCCAAGTTGCCAGGTACCGACAAGGTCACGATGCTGCCAGAGGCAGAAACGGTGACTGCGCCAGAACCCAAGTTGCTCCCGCCTGATTGCGAAGCAGACACAAACGTGGAGCCTGCAGGAATCGCAAACTTCACTGTCAGTGACTTGAGGTAGCTGATGTTGTAGCCGCCACCAGTGGTTGGAACAACCACGGGGTCAGCAGTGAGCTTCATTGCAAAGGCACCTCCTGGCGTTACTGAACCCGGAACCAGTGTGGTTACCCCGCTATTCAGGCCGCTCGTGCTGGACTGTCCAATAGCAGTGCCCTGACAAGTCATTGCCACAGCTGTGCGCACTGCTGCTGGAGGAGCAGTAGTCGTGGTGGTTGTGGTGGGCGCAATCGTGGTGGTGGTGGTAGTCGTCGTCGTCGTCGTGGTCGTCGTTGTGGTTGGCGCCACGGTCGTCGTGGTTGTGGTTGGAGCCACGGTTGTGGTCGGAGCCACGGTTGTTGTCGGCGCAACCGTTGTGGTTGGAGCAACGGTTGTGGTTGTTGTCGTAGTCGGTGGCTTCGGTGGAGCTACGCAGGCTCCAAGTAACAAGGTTCCGGCAGCAAGAGTTGCCCCCAAAACGCCTCGTACCCGCACAGTGCTTGTCTGCATCATGAACGCTCCCATTTCGCCAATGCGAGCCCCATTGGACCCGCCGAGAGAGTATTGACTGAAATTCAAATGAACACAAGCAAAACGGGCGCTTTTTAATGACAAAAGTCACGCAGTATTCGCCTGACGCAGCTCTGAAGGGCTGCTAATTTCCGAAATCGAAATATCTGCGGACCCGGCCAAAAGGTCAAGTTTGCAGCATCTTTTCTCTGCATTTTCCCGCCCCCGTTTCTGCCTGATTCACCCTCTGGCAACTCCCCACTGGATATTTTTATGAACCAAGTTTTCTCGCGGGCTGGAGTCTTTCTGCTCGGCCTCATCATCTCTTGCACCGCGTACTGCTTGACGGTTCGTGCAGATATCGGACTGGGACCACTTTTTCTGGTTCAGGTTGCCCTTGAGGGGAACTTAGGTCTCTCTGCAGGAACCGCAGCCATGATCATCGGGCTCGTGCTCGTAGCGATGAGCGCGGTTGTCCGAGGTGGTGTTGGAATCGGCACCCTGCTTGCCCCGATTCTGGGTGGCATCATCATTGATCTAGCGCTGCCGCTCATCCCGACTGTGCATGGGCTGGCGCTGCAAATCGCCGCATGTACTTTCGGGACTGTGGTGATGATGCTGGGAGGGGCATTTATTACCCAGGCTAACTTTGGGGTAGGCGGGATGGATGGCCTGATGCGCGGACTATCGCGAAAGACGAACGCTCCGCTCGGCCATGTTCGCCTAGCCATGGAGGCCACCTTGTTGCTCGGCGGCTTGATGCTGGGGTCAAAAGCCGGGATTGGAACACTCATCACTGCACTACTGGTCGGTCACTCGTATCAATTCTGGATTCGATTGCTGTCACAGGAGAAAATTCTCTTTGCAACTGGTTCATCCACTGCAGCGATCAAGCCCGAGGTAGCTGTTCTGGCAAACTGATTTTCCTTGGGCTGCATTCTTTCCTCCCTCGGCGAGGTAGTGGCTATATCCTTGACTTGTGCACAGTCCGTCAAGGTCGTCGAACCTCATATTCGGTCTGATCGCTGGATTTGCGATTGTCGTCACAGCCAGCCAAGTGCTCTTTGGTCCGACCGGAATTTGGGTCTTCGACTCTGCTGACCTGCCATTCCTGCTGCTCTCCTTCGCTGCCACAGCGATGTGCGTGCGGACCTCCCGCAGGTCCACAGGTAAGGCAGTGCTGGTCTGGAGGCTCATTGCCCTTTCTGCTGCGTGCAATCTGATCGCAGATATTGCTTGGGTTGCTTCCGAAGTCTTTGAGCTCACCCCGTCGGGTTCGGCCATCGATCTGGTCTACCTGTTGAGCTACCCCGTGCTTCTTGTCGCTCTGGCGGTGCTGATACGAGCTAGAGACCCGCACAACGGCTCTGAGCACGCTCTCGATGGTGTAGCTGTTGTCGCTGGGCTGGCATTGTTTGCTTGGCAGGCAGTGGTGGTGGCGCCGGGTGGGCTTGCAGAGGCAGGAAGCCTGAGCCAGCAATTGCTGCTGGTGGCCTACCCACTCATGGATTTGTTGCTTCTCGGGACCCTCGCAGGGTTGATGTTCGGAACGACCCGGCGCAGCCCGGCGCTCTGGGGGCTCTTTGGATACCTGTTCATTTTTTTGGTCTCTGACATGCTCTATGCAGTCGTGCTTCACGGCACGGAAGGGGGCACCCTCCTGGCAGTGACCGACCTTGGTTTTGCTGTTGCGTATACCTTGCTGGGTGTCACGGCGCTCAACGGTACGGCCCCACTGATTGCAGATGAGCAACCCGCGGCTGAAACCGGTACCAGCAGGTTTGTGCTACTCGGTGCGGCAGTAGTTATTCCCTCAATTACAGCAGTCATCTCAATCACGTTCCTAGGTGGGGTAGACCCAAGAGTGTTTGCTGCCTCGGCAGTGGCAGTTGCTCTCGTGCTCATGGTGAGGGTGGCAAGAATTATGTCGGCCGAGCAGTTAGCTCGACGTGCCGCCGAGAAGGCCCAAGGAGAACTCTCTCGTTTGGCCCTGGAAGATCCACTGACCGGGCTTCCCAATCGCAACGCACTACTCGATCGGTTGGCGAGCATCCCACCCGCTGATTCCTTGGCGCTGCTGTTCATTGATCTTGATCACTTCAAGGTGGTGAATGACACTGCGGGGCATGCCGCTGGGGACACCATCTTGAAGATTGCCGCAGCAAGAATCTGCACAGCAGTGCAGCCAACTGGAGAAGTGTTTCGCCTTTCGGGAGATGAGTTTGTCGCCCTCTGCGGCATGGGTCAGGCCGAGTCGGACTTGAATCCGGAAGTACTCGCAGAGCAGGCGGCTCAGAGAATTCTTGATGTGCTCTCGGCCGTTTTTGTCATTGGGGATCTGCGCTGGTTCATCGGTGGGAGCGTCGGTATTGCCGCTAGTCATGCCGGGTCAGCCCGAGATTCTGATCAACTCATTCGCAATGCAGACGTTGCAATGTACGAGGCAAAACGTCAGGGTCGCGGCCGGGCTCGAAGCTTCGATCAGGACCTTCAAGAGGCTATTCGCAACCGACATGAACTCGAAAACGAGATTCGGGTTGCTATCGATCGAAATGAGATTGAAGCTGCCTTTCAACCCGTGGTGCACCTCGATGGCCACGAGGTGGCCGGGTTTGAGGCGTTAGCTCGCTGGCGCGATCGCTCCGGTCGGAATCGGTCCGCTGCGGAGTTCATCGAGGTGGCTGAGCAGACAGGATTAATTTCACAAATCGATCATGAGATGCTGCGAAAATCCTGCCGATTTATTGCCGAGTTTAATGAGCACCGACTTGATCGAGAACCTGCTTGGGTGTCGGTCAATCTGTCGACGCAGGAACTCGCGGCTCAAGACCTGAGCACTCGTATCGCCTCGGTGCTAGCAGAGACCGGGATTGATCCCTCTTGGCTCACGATTGAACTGACCGAGGGTGCGCTCACCGTCGATCCTGATGTGGCAGTACGCAGATTGACCGAGGTGCATGACCTTGGAGTCTCGTTAGCCGTCGATGATTTTGGAACGGGTTACTCCTCGCTGGCGCACCTTCTCAGGTTTCCAGTTGACGTCTTGAAGGTGGACCGAATCTTTGTTGATGGACTCACCGCAACCACCTCGAGTCGAAGCGTTGCCGCAGCTGCGCTTCAAGTTGCCCAAACCCTAGGAATTACCTCGGTTGCAGAGGGAGTCGAGACTCAAGTCCAAGCGGATGCCCTGCTAGCTCTTGGTTATGACCTTGCTCAGGGGTACTTGTTCGCTCGCGCTATGCCCGCCACCGAAGCGCTTCGGCTAGCTCACGCCCCAACGGTGCAGCCCCAATAAAGCAGCCCCAATAAAGCAGGGAGAGGGGCGTTTCCTTTTCTCGCCTAGTGGTTTACTCTCAAACAATCGCTAGATCAGCATGCTGTGACTAGCTGATATCACCATCGGGCTGGGTATGCGGAAAGGCTGAAATGGATCGGCGGGGACTTTTGCGAGGTGGCCTAGTCGGCCTGAGTGGGGCGGCAGCAGCAAGCCTGATCGGGTGTGCGCCGGGTACGGCGATGCTCCCACCTCCTGAACCGATGGATTTGGGTCCATTTAGCTGCGGTATTGCCTCGGGCGTTCACAGTGACACTGCGGTTGTGTTGTGGACTCGCTTTGCACCAGCGGCGCTTGCCGGCCCCGTCCAGGTTGCTTGGCAGGTGGCATCAGACCCTGGGTTCGCGCAGATCGTTCAGTCAGGAACAGGTACCGGCTCGGCACAAAACGATGGATGCATCAAAGTCCTCGCAGACAATCTTCCTGCGGGTCAGACCCTGTGGTACCGCTTCACGGTGGACGGACTGAGTAGTCCGATCGGCCGAACCAAGACGCTTCCTGCTCCGGGCTCAACTCCCGCTTCGGTAAGGCTTGCTGTGGCGAGTTGTCAGAATTACTCCGTTGGGTATTACCCAGCGTGGCGCGCAATTGCAGCCGAGGACCTAGATGCGGTTGTGTTCCTTGGCGACTACATCTACGAGTACGCAGGGAGCGCAGATGCGTTGGATGTGCGCGCCGACGGGAGCGTGGAGGCCACGGACCTGCCCTCCTACCGAGCGAAGTACAAGATGTACAAGTCAGACCCAGAACTGCGCGCTGCCCACGCGGCGCACCCTTTTGCACCTGTTTGGGATGACCACGAGTTCATGAACGACTACGACCGCATGAGTCTTCTGAACTTTCCAGAGCGTGCAGCGGCTGCTTATCAAGCTTGGTTTGAGTATCAGCCGGTATGGCCAATTA
The DNA here is from genome assembly GCA_001025035.1 of Actinobacteria bacterium IMCC26207. Taxonomy (GTDB): domain Bacteria; phylum Actinomycetota; class Acidimicrobiia; order Acidimicrobiales; family Microtrichaceae; genus IMCC26207. The sequence continues at coordinate 160,699 of LCZK01000008.1, read as the reverse complement.
ACGCCGATCAGATCTACCGCCGCGCCAGGTGGGGGAACCTCTTGGACTTATCGTTGCTTGATACTCGCCAGTATCGCGACCCGCATATCACGGGCCCCAATGGTGAGCGGCTGCTTGTCGGCAGCACAGCAAGCCTGCCGCTCAGCCAAGTTCATGATGTCGGGCGCAGCATCCTTGGGACCAAGCAGCGCGACTGGCTCCTTGACGGCTTTAGCCAAGCGCAGGCCGACGCAGTTACCTGGAAGCTTGTGGCCAATCAGGTGATGATTAGTCCCATTCGCATTCTTGACCTTGACGAGCCTGCACTTCGTGCGCTCCGGCCAGACCTTCCCAAGCACGCCGGTGTCTATGCCAGTTTTGATGACTGGAGCGGCTATTCCTGGGAACGCGACCAACTGACGCAGCGAGTAGCAGCCGAAGGAATCTCGAACCTTGGTTTCCTGACGGGTGATATTCATGCCTTTTGGCAGTCGCAGGTTTTGAGAGATTTTGATGAGCCATTTAGTCCGGTGGTGGCTCAGGAATTTGTGTGTGGTTCCATCAGTTCAAAGGGTCTTGACTATGCGGGAGATTTCGCTCAGGCTGCCGAAGCTGCCGTTCGCACGCTGCGACCGGGATTTCGTTATGCAGACTTTCGCCGCCGCGGTTTCGGACTGGTGAACTGCACTCCATCGCATGCCAGCGTTGAGTACCGAACAGTCAATGCGAGCACGCCGGACTTGAGCGCTCCGAGCGCACAACCAAAGCGTCGAGTTCGCTTTGATTGGCCAGCGGGTACGCAGAAGGTGAGCATTACCCGAGGATGACGCGGCACTGCTGTTGAATAGACACAATGTCTGAGCAGGTTTCACAACCTATCTGGAGGCCACTGGCTGACGGACTCCCGTTTTTTGCTGCGCTCAGCAATGGCAAAAGAAAACGCTCAGTCTCGGACCTGCTGACCTTGCTAGTCACCTTGCTGCTAGCAGGGTTGTTCGCAGGGCTCTCGGTACCTACATCCGGTTTTGAACAAGCTCTGGTCAACCTGATTGGAGCGATTCCGAGCTTCTTAGATGTCCTGTGGCGCCTCGGTGTTGCCTGCCTGCTGCTGTGGGTAGTCGTAATCCTGGTGTCATCGACGGTGCGTTTGCGGGTAGAGGTGCTGGTCGATATTGCTGCAGCGCTTGTTGTTGCAGTTGGGGTGGCCTTGGCCTTTTCCCGTCAAATTAACGGTGTGTGGCCGTCATTCTCGCAGGCTGCTTCGGGCGGATCAGCCGGCTCAGTTCCTTTGATCTCTCTGGCTTGCGCCGTTGCCGTTTCCTCTGCAGCCTCGCCGCACCTGTCCTTGCCATTTCGACATTTCGGGCGATGGGTAGTGCTTGCAGCGATGCTCTGTGTTGTCTTGCTCGAGTCCTCAACACCATTTGGTGCATTGCTCAGCCTGCTCCTTGGAGTTGCTGCTGCGGCAGCAGTGCACCTTGGACTTGGTTCTTCCATGGGTGGTCCAAACCTGACCGGGGTGGGAGTTGCGTTGGCGCAGCTTGGCTTGCCAGTGGATCACCTAGTTGAGGCACCGAGGCAGAGCAGTGGAGTCTTTGTGGCAGACGCAATGAGCCCAACTAGGGGAGCAGTTCATATCAAGGTCTATGGGCGAGATGCACGCGACACACAACTGCTCAGCCGCCTGTGGCGGGCAATCTGGTATCGCGGTGCTACCCGTCCGGCTATGACTCGCGAGCAGCAAGTTGAGCATGAGGGATTTGTCACCATGCTGGCGGCCAGTCGCGGTATTGCGGTTCCGCAGGTTTTGGTAGCAGGAATGACTGACTCAGGTGACGCGCTTCTCGCGGTCGCGCAGCGGGGCATACCGCTCGAGCCGGGGCCAAACGTTGCGGTTGAAAAAATCTGGCAGATTGTGCGCTCACTGCATCAGATCGATCTAGTACACGGTGCTCTCGATCTCGACAGCTTTGCTCTAGTTGACCAAGAATTCCTGCTGACTGACTTGTCCACCGTCACGAGCACTGCCTCGCGTGATCAGCAACTGACAGACCTAGCCCAGACCATGGTGGTCACAGCGATTCTTGTCGGCATTGAACGCGCAACGGTCATTGCGGCAGAGCAACTCGATTCCCAAGATGTGCAAGATCTGCTGGCCTATCTGCAGCCATCAGCGTTAGGCAAGCCATTGCGAGAGGACCTTAAATCCTCGGGCCTTGGAATCGAGGCCGTGCGCTCGGCCCTAGCTGCTGTTGAAGGGGTTGAAGTTCCCGAGATAGCTCAACTCAGAAGAGTTTCTTTGCAATCACTTGTCATGCTGGCCCTGTTGCTGCTCGTGGCCGGAGCGCTCATCGTGACGCTGGGTGCGGTCAGTATTCCCGACCTTGTAGCAGCGCTGGGGTCTGCTTCCGTGACAGTCGCCCTAGCAGCACTCGTTGTTGGTCAGACCCCATTCTTTACTCAGGCCGTGGCCACGCGAGGTGCTTGCCCGCGACCTATTGCCTACGGTCCGGTTGCGCTCTTGCAGCTATCGATTGGATTTATGGCACTTGCGGTGCCGTCAACTGCGGGCCGTCTTGCGCTCGACATCCGTTTCTTTCAACGACAGGGCATCCCGGCGGCCTCTGCAGTGTCCATCGCTGCCATCGATGGTTTCAGTGGATTTCTGGTGCAAATCTCGTTGCTCCTGCTCACCTTGGTTTTTGGGCTCGGGCGAGTAGACCTGACATGGAAGGACCCAACTGCAGGTGGCTCTGATGACTTAACACTGCTCCTCATTGTGGCAGCAGCAGTGATCTTCCTTCTGGCCTTGGTCGCTGCGGCGCTTCCGGCAACCCGAAACCGATTTTTGAACCGAGTACGGCCAATGCTGAGCGAGGCCAAGCAGACGTTTCGCTCGCTGCGTTCCCTGTCGAACTTGCTACAGATTTTTGGTGGCAACCTTGGAAACCAAATTCTGTTTGCGCTCACACTCGGAATTTGTCTCCGGGCCTTTGGCGGAAGCCTCAACTTGGCCACCTTGTTAGTGATTTACGTTTCAGCAGCGCTCTTTGGTGGCCTGATGCCCGTTCCTGGAGGAATCGGCGTTATGGAAGCGGCCCTGATGACTGGCTTGATTGCTGCTGGAATCGATACCACCACCGCCTCGGCCACAGCGCTGCTGTTTCGTCTTGTCACGTTCTACTTGCCGCCGATTTGGGGTTGGGTCGCTCTTCGGTGGCTACAGCGACACAGCTATCTCTGAGTTGGTGATTAGCGGAGTTTGTGAGTAGCGGAGTTGCTGGTTCAGGGTCCACCTCAGCAGTCCGCTGGCGAAGGAACATAGACGGGTGAGTAAACAGCACCTCCCGATAGCGCAAAACACCTCGCCCGAACTCGAGGCCTACATACTTCGCACTGAATCAAAACTTGATTTTGTAGCGTTGCTCACCCTGTGGATTGTCTTGATTCCATTCAGCAGCTTCGGATCGAGCACGACGGCGTTGATGGTTTCGATTCTGACCAAGCTGGCAGTCTCATTCGTGTTCGCAGTGGATATGTTCCGTCGGGCTCGTTTGGCCCCGCAGCCTTGGACGTATGTCTGGGCACACCCCATTGGATTGCTTGCAATCGGCTTTCCCCCGATACGAGTCCTGTTCAGCATTCGACTTGTCACCTCGCTCTTTCGTCGAGGGCACTTAGCCAAGTTTCTTGCCGCGGACTTTGTACTCCTCGTCAATGGCGCGCTCCTCGTCTACTTCTATGAGCGAGATTCCGCCGGAGCGAATATCACTAGCCTTGGTGACGCTGCTTGGTGGGCAATTGTCACGGTCACCACGGTCGGCTACGGGGACCTCTATCCGGTAACTGCGGCGGGTCAGATAGCCGCAGCATGCGTCATGTGCATTGGCATTCTGACTCTTGCTGTTATTACTGCACAGGTTTCGTGGAGTTTCAGCCAACAAGTGGACGATCGAACCAAGGGATCACGTTCTGAGACCCTTGAGCCCGAAGCGGTAGCTGTAGGAACCATTCTGCCTACGAGTGATCTTGAGGGCCTGCATGGCCGTCTTGACGGCATCGAGGCGCAACTCAAAAAGTTGATCCACCAGTACGACCCGCCCCATGACCAAGCGCTTGATGCTGTGCCGGAGCAGGAAGACTCCTAGCGCTTCTGTTACATGAGTCTGGCTTGGGCAGACTTAGGCAGACCTTGATTGCAGGGCATCCCAAGCTTCGGTGAGCACTGTGCGGAGCACGGACTCGATGAGAGCGAATTCGCGTTCGCCGGCAATCAGTGGCGGTGACAAGACGATGAGAGGTTCGGCACGGTCATCGGTTCTACACATCAGGCCTTCTTCAAACAGGCGATTCGAGATCAGACCCTTGAGGAGCCACTTGCATTCCTCTGGGGAGAACGTCTCGAGGGTAACTGGGTCTCGCACCAGTTCGACTACTTGTAAGTAGCCCTCACCTCGAACATCTCCGACGATAGGAAGATCTTCAAGGCGCCTTAGGTGAGCAGTCAGACCCGACTCGTTTTCCAACACGTTCTGCAGCAGGTTCTCGCGCTTCATGATGTCGATATTGGCGAGCGCAACAGCACAAGAAACTGGGTGGCCGGCAAAGGTGAGGCCGTGCAGGAACATATCGTCCTCGCCCAAGAATGGCTCGGCCAGGGCCTCGCTGATCATCATCCCTCCAAGTGGGGAGTAGCCCGAGGTCACGCCTTTGGCAAAGGTGATGATGTCGGGCTGGTACTCGTAACGCTGCGACCCAAACCAGTGGCCGAGGCGGCCAAAAGCGCAGATCACCTCATCCGAAATGAGCAGCACCCCGTAGTGATCACAAATTTCCCTGACCCGTGCAAAATATCCGGGCGGCGGAACGAGTGCGCCACCGGTGTTCTGCACGGGCTCCAGGATCACTGCAGCGACTGTGGATGGCCCTTCCATCTCGATTCTCGTCGCGATGTCATCAGCGCAACGCAGGGCGAACGCCTCCATGTCAGCTGCATCCGGGTCGCGGAAGCTGTTTGTGTTGCGAACCTTGACAGCGCCAGGGACAAGTGGTTCGAACACGTTTTTGATGGCCGGCAGACCGCTGATTGACAACGCACCCATCGTGGTCCCGTGATAGGAGAGATAGCGTGAGATTATTTTTTTGCGTGAAGGTTGGCCAATCTGAGCAAAGTACTGCCGTGCAAGTTTCCATGCTGACTCGACCGCCTCACCGCCACCAGTTGTAAAGAAGACACGGTTCAGGTCGCCTGAGGATAAGGATGCTAATTCTGCGGCCAGTTCAAGGGCTGGTTCTGTTCCGTAAGACCAAATCGGAAAGTAAGCAAGTTTCTCTGCCTGCTTGGCGGCAGCCTCTGCTAGTTCCTTGCGGCCGTGTCCCACCTGAACGGTAAACAATCCAGATAGACCGTCTAGATAGCGCTTGCCGGACTGGTCAAAGACGTAGCAACCCTCGCCGCGCACGATAACTGGTAACCGCTGCTGTTCGATCGGCGACAATTGGCTGAACTGACCCCATAAGTTGGACATTGCTTCGACCGTCCTGACACGAGAGTTTTTCTGACTACTAATCTATGCCCTCGGAACACGTTCATGGTCCTCGCGTAACGGGTAGTTTCTTGCGATGGCAACTGTTGAAGGAGGGCGCAAGCGCTCGTTGCCGTTTTTGAACGGCATTCTGCCGCTCAATCGCAAGCAGATGCCAACTGACTTGTTAGCCGGAGTGACGCTTGCAGCACTTGGTATTCCAGAGGTGATGGGATACGCAAAAATCGCCGGCATGCCCGTGATTACGGGGCTCTACACAATCCTGATTCCGATTGCGGTCTTCGCAATCTTGGGCTCATCTCGGCATCTTGTAGTCGGTGCCGATTCCGCCACTGCCGTCATTCTCGCAGCCGGACTCGTTGGCTTAGCTTCCGTCGGATCTCCGCAGTACGTCGCGTTGGCGGGGCTTGCGGCGCTTATGACCGGGGTTGTGTTGATCGTCGCCCGACTGATCCGGCTTGGGTTTCTGGCTGATTTTCTGAGTCGGAGTGTGCTGATTGGCTTTCTGACCGGCGTGGGAATCCAAGTGGCTATGGGCCAGGTAGGTGCAATGTTTGGCGTACCGAGTGGCACGGGTGGCTCGATCCACAAGCTATTGGGCACGTTGGCAAACTTGGGGCAAACCAATATGGCAACGCTGGCAGTTTCTGCAACGGTTCTGGTGGTCATCCTTGGCAGCGCCAAGATCAATAAGCGGATTCCAGGTGCGCTGATTGCGATTGTGGGCGCCATTTTGGTGAGTTGGAACCGTGACCTGTCCGCTGACGGAGTAAGCACGATTGGAAAAGTTCCTGGCGGCTTGCCCTCATTCGGCATGCCCGACGTGAGTTGGTCTGATCTAGCGCCGCTCACAGCCACGGTTGGAGCAATCGTGCTAGTCGTGTTGGCTCAGAGCGCCGCAACCTCTCGTGCCTATGCAGCCAAGTACGAGGAGGAGTTCTCGGAGAATGAAGACTTGGTTGGCCTCGGCGTGGCAAACCTTGCTGCTGGTCTTTCCGGAGCCTTCGTGGTCAACGGCAGTCCTACCAAGACCCAGATGGTGGACGGGGCCGGGGGTCGAAGCCAAATATCTCAGCTAAGTACAGCCTTTGTGGTGCTCATCGTGCTGCTCTTCTTGACGGGTCCGCTGCAATACCTGCCCAATGCCGTGCTGGCCTCGGTGGTGTTTCTGATTGGCGTGGAGTTAGTTGACGTGGCGGGAATGCGCGGCATCTGGAAGGTCCGCAAAGATGAGTTCACCATTGCTGCTGTGACTGCGGCAGTGGTCGTGGTTGTGGGCGTTGAGCAGGGCGTCATCTTGGCCATTGTGTTGTCGATCTTGGATTATGTGCGCCGCGGCTATCGGCCGAACATGTCATTGATGAGTATCGGCAAAGAGGGCAACCTCCACGCAAGCCCCGTGTCTGAACACACCCTCGCCGCTCCCGGGCTGATTGTGCTTCGCTTTGCCGCAGACTTGTTTTATGCGAACGCAAATGGCTTCTCCACGCAGGTGCTTGAACTGGCTGGAACCCCCGATGTCAATTGCATTTGTCTGGATGCCAGTGGAATTGGCGATGTTGACTACTCAGGTTGGAAGACCCTGAAAGAGTTGCGCTCCACACTTGAGCAGCGTGAGGTGAGATTGGTCTTTGCTGATGTTCAGCCAAGCGTCCGAGCCGAGATGGACCGCTACGGCATTTCCGAAGCTGCGGGCGAGGGTTCCTTCTTTAACTCGGTCAGCGAGGCAATCCAGAGCAGCGAACCTGATGCAAACTCCTAAGCAACCCGGAGAGTGGAAGGTTCTCCCCGGGAGCGCCATTGAGCCAGCCGAAGTGATCTTGAATTCCCCCGACCTGGTGGTCTGCGTTGATCCAGAGTTCAGAATTGAGGGGGTGGGCGGAGACTCAGAGTCATTCTTGGGCATAGCAGCAGAGGAACTGCTTGGACGACCTGCGCTGGAGTTGATTCACCTTGATGATCGCGACCGTGTCATGGCAAACATGAAGCGCTTTGCTGATGGCCAAGAGACCTATCGCCCCGAGCTTCGACTGCTACACAGGAGCGGGCAAGCGGTTGTGGTCGAGATAGTCGGCCGGAGGCTGAGCCGCCCAGATGGCACCCACTTTTTGCTGGTGGCGCGCCGGCAACTTGGACTTGGTGTTCGTCAGGTTGCCGATGACATCGGAATCGGCATCCTGCGCTGTGATCCTCACGGCGAGATTCATGAATCCAATGCTGCTGCATCGATGCAACATGGCTATGAGGGGGAGGAACTCTTTGGGCGAATTCAAGACCTCAGAGTGCAAGTGCAGTGCCACCCTGAGGACTGCGTGGATGCGAACTTGCATCCTGCCCTTCGCTATCTCGAGGATGCTGGAGTCTCCTCGCAGGTGGCCACAATCGTTGGCAGAGACGGCGTGTCTCGAGTGATCTCCTTTGATGGCCGTCGCGTCAAGTATCGAGAGGATGGGACGCCAGGGATCATCATGTTGCTCCGGGACGTAACCGAAATGCATCAGATGCAACAGGAGCTCTACCTGCGTTCCACCCGCGATGACCTGACCGGCTTGCTCAAACGATCAACCTTCATCCAAGCAGCAGAGTCCCTGCTGAAAGCCACCGTTCAGCAGTCGGGCGAGCAGCCGGGTGCGCAGTCGAGCGGGAACACATTGTTCGGGGTGCTCTTTTGCGATATCGATCGGTTCAAGTCCATCAATGAACGCCATGGTCATGGTGAAGCGGACCGCTTCCTTGCCGAGCTCAGCGCCGACCTTGCTCAACTCGGCACCAACACTGCTCAACTCGGCACCAACACTGAAGCATCCCTGAGCGCAGGTGGAACTACCAGCATTCACCTAGGAAGAATCGGTGGGGATGAGTTTGCACTCGCAGTTCAGTGCAATGACCGAGCTGAGTTCGATCGGTTGGCCGCTGGATTCAGGGCTTCGGTTCAGCGCACGGCGCTCGCAACCTTGCATGTTCTAGTGACTGCCAGCGTGGGTGTTGCAGTGTTCGATCCACAGGCGGGTCAGACTGTAGGAGTGCTCCTTGACGAGGCCAACGCAGTGCTGCGGTTGGCAAAGGGCACAGGACGCGACCAGATTCTCCACTGCGATGCGAGTCTGCGGGCTGTTCGCAGTGAACAGAAGCGTCTCGAAGGCGTGTTGCGCGCTGCGCTAAGTGCTGGCCGAATCGAGTACGCACTGCAACCAGTGGTTGACCCTTACACGGGCATGATCAGCGGAGCCGAGGCCTTGGCCCGACTGAGGGATGACAATGGCAGATTGGTCCCTGCCGCCGCGTGGATCGAGGTGGCGGTCAGCGCCGGGCTGTCAAGCGCTGTCGATGCTGCTGTGGTTGAACCCGTCATAGAACTGCTCGGATCGCTAGTCGGCAGATGCCCACGTGGTCTGCCAGTCATTGGCGTGAATTTGTCAGATACAACGCTTGCTCGACCGGATCTTGCCGAATGGATCTTTTCTCTGCTTGAGCGGCATCAGGTTGACCCTGTGGCCTTTTTGGTTGAGGTGCCTGAACTTGTCCTTCCTGTGATTCGCGAGCGGGCGGCCGAGGCCTTGAGGCAATTTCGTGAAAAGGGCCTGTGGTTAGCTGTTGATGATTTCGGCTCGGGTTATGCCTCGTTTAATGAAGTACGAGACCTGCCCTTGGATACGCTCAAGATCGACCGGTCATTCCTCACTGAACAACGTGACTCGGCCGACTACATCATTCTGCGAACGGCACTCGAGATGACCCACGCGCTGGGGTGCCGGAGCGTGGCAGAAGGTGTTGAGACGCAGGCCGAACTCGAGATCGTGATGGACTTACGAGTTGACTATGTGCAGGGATACCTCCTTGCACGGCCCATGCCCCCAGACGACTTCGTTAGACTCCTGCTTTCGGATCGCCCCTTAGCTCCGCAGAGAATTGAGCACGAAGATGGATAGCGCGATGACCACACCCCCAGGCGGCACCGATGCCGAGGCTTCAACTGCTCCCGAAGCAGCCAAATGGGTCCTTATTTCGCTGATTTTGGTGGCAGCTGTCGCCAACTTGAACCTTGCCGTTGCAAATGTGGCTTTGCCTGATATCGGCAAGGCCTTTAATGCCTCTCAGACGCAACTCAATCTGGTGGCAATCGGGTATTCGCTCGGCCTTGCGGCCTCGGTGATTTACCTCGGTGCCCTGGGGGATCGTTACGGCCGAAAACTGATGCTCATGTTGGGGATCGGTCTGTCGATTCCGGCTTGTTTGCTTGCAGCCCTTGCGCCAACAATTCAAGTGTTGTTCCTCGCTCGGTTAGTAGGGGGACTTTCGGCGGGCATGGCCTTTCCGACCACGCTCGCCCTGATCACTGCGCTGTGGTCGGGTCCAGCGCGGACCAAGTCGATTGCTTTGTGGTCTGGTGTAGGTGGCGCCCTCTCGGCACTTGGGCCGCTGATCGCCGGATTCTTGCTGCAGTACTTCTACTGGGGTTCAGTCTTCTTGGTGACTCTGCCACTTGCAGTTGTGGCGCTGGGCCTGGCCTTCAAGTTTGTTCCGGCCCACGTGAATGAAGACTCTGACCCGGTGGACAACTTGGGCGGCATGCTCTCCATTATCATGGTGGGTGCCTTAGTCCTAGCAATCAACTTTGCTGCCGTACCGAACGCAGCTGCCCTAGCTGCCGGACTCGCAGTCTTGGCTGTTGCCGCTGCAGTCGGATTCGTGATCCGCCAGCGCCGTGCCAAGGTGCCGCTGTTCGATCTCCACATAGCTGGACGCCAAATATTTTGGGTTGCAGCGGTGGCCGGAATTGTTGTGTTCGGTTCTCTGATGGGGGCAATGTTTATCGGACAGCAGTTCTTGCAGAACGTTCTTGGTTACTCAACTCTGGCCTCTGGCGCATCCATCTTGCCTGCAGCAATTGCGATGGTCATCGTTGCACCACGATCGGCAAAACTCATCGATCGTCACGGGTCGCGATTTACCCTTCTTCTGGGCTACGCGTTCTGCTTGCTGAGCTTCTTAACCATGCTGTTTCTCTGGAATGAGGGAAGCGCCTTTTGGGAAGTCGGATTGGCATACGCCCTTGTGGGTGTTGGGGTGGGTCTCGCAGGAACCCCTGCGTCTCATTCGCTGACGGGTTCAGTGCCCGTAGATCGCGCCGGCATGGCATCGGGTACGGCGGATCTGCAGCGCGACCTAGGTGGCGCAATCATGCAGTCAATCCTCGGGGCACTGCTCACGATCGGATATGCATCTGCGTTTGCCGCCGACATCACAGCCGCAGAAGCATCGAGCCAGCAGCAGATTAGCGACCAAGTTCAGTCGGAATTGGAAAAGTCCTTTGCGAGTGCAGAGTCGGTGGCGGCGCAATATCCCCAATACGCCTCACAGATTACTTCCGCTGCAAAAACCTCGTTTATCCAAGGTCAAGACTGGGCCTATTTGGCTGGCAGCGTTGCCATCGTTTTGGGGTTTATCTTGGTCTACTTCAAGTTCCCCAAAAATAATCAGGAGACTGAGTTGCTTGAGGAATACCAGAGAGAAGATACTCCCGCTGCATGTTGATTTCTCTGCTCCGAACATTTCTTGTTCGATACAAACGCCCGTTGTTGGCAGTGGTGATCCTGCAGTCCGTGCAAACTGCAGCGGCTCTGTTGCTTCCGGCTTTGAATGCAAAAATTATCGATAACGGCATTCTGACCGGAGACACTGAGTACATCTTGAAGGTTGGCGGACTCATGTTGTTGCTGACCTGCGTTCAGGTTGCCTTTGCAATCGGTGCGATTTACTACGCCTCCTCGGCAGCGATGGGGTTTGGGCGCGACGTTCGAAAAGGGCTGTTTCATCAGGTCATGGGATTTTCCACTCAAGAGGTCGCAGGATTTGGCGCGCCCTCATTGATTACGCGCATTACCAACGATGTTCAGCAGGTACAGATGCTGGTGCTGATGTCCTGCACCCTGCTCGTGACGGCACCAATCACCATCGTTGGCGGAACGATTATGGCGGTGCGAGAAGATGGTCCGCTGTCACTGCTGTTGTTGGTGAGTATCCCAGCATTGGTTATCAGCGTAGGCCTAGTGGTGGTGCGACTTGTGCCGCAGTTCTCAGTTATGCAGGTGCGCATTGATCGAGTGAACCAAGTGCTGCGTGAGCAGATCACGGGCATGCGCGTGGTTCGTGCATTTGTGCGTGAACCATATGAGGCCGAGCGTTTCGGCCAGGCAAACCAAGACCTTACGGTCACATCGCTTCGCGCTGGTCGACTTATGGCGTTCATGTTTCCTTCAGTGTTGTTAGTCCTGAACATCTCGAGCGTGGCAGCCATCTGGTTGGGCGCAGATCGCATCGGCGCTAACCAGATGCAGATCGGCGCGCTGATTGCATTTTTGAGTTACCTAGTACAGATCCTTATGTCGGTCATGATGGCCACATTTGTTGCAGTTATGGCACCGAGGGCGGCCGTCTGCGCCGATCGAATCCAAGAGGTGCTCATGACTGATTCCACTGTCGTTGCGCCGGTTACGCCGATCAGGAGCCTGCCGGCACAGGCCGCCTTGCAGTTCAGCAACGTGGGGTTCTCTTACCCCGGGGCGGAATTGCCGGTTCTGACCGATATTTCTTTCTCGGCTGCGGCGGGGAGCACCATGGCCATTATTGGCAGTACTGGTTCGGGCAAAACCACGCTCATGAATCTGATCCCAAGGCTATTTGATGCCACCGAGGGCTCCGTCCGTATGGGTGGAGTTGATGTTGTGGATCTAGACCTGGAGTTGCTTTGGTCTCAGGTCGGACTTGTGCCGCAGAGGCCCTATCTCTTTTCTGGAACTGTTGCGAGCAACCTGCGACATGCCGACCCTGATGCAACCGATGCAGATTTGTGGCTGGCACTCGAGACAGCTCAGGCCCGTTCCTTTGTTGAGCAGATGCCTGATGGCTTGGATTCAGCGATCACCCAAGGTGGCACGAACGTCTCGGGCGGGCAGCGTCAGCGGTTAGCGATCGCTCGAGCGTTAATCCGAAAGCCTCGTGTGTTCCTCTTCGATGATTCCTTCTCGGCATTAGACCTAGCAACCGACGCCAAGCTCCGAACTGCACTCGTCCCCGTCACCCGCGATTCCGTCATGATCGTGGTTGCGCAGCGGGTGTCTTCGATTGCGACGGCCGATCAGATTCTGGTCCTAGAGGACGGCCGTCAGGTGGGTCTCGGCACGCACGAGCAGCTCCTGTCGGACTGCCCTACCTATGTTCAGATACTTGCCTCGCAGATGACCGATGAGGATGCAGCATGACCGAGGACGGCTCTGAACTTGGTGGCGCTGAACTTGCTGGCGCTGAACTTGCTGACAAGGTCATCAAGCAAGTTGAGCAAGAGGTGCCCACAGAGGATGCACTCGAATCCATCCGCCCACCAGTCACTGATAACCGATCAGTTAGTAACCGCTGGGCGAGTGCAGGCATGCCTGCAGAGAAGCCAAAGAATTTCAAAAACTCCACAAGTCGGCTGCTTTCACAGCTAAAGCCTCAGCGAAGCGGAATGATGCTGGTGCTGCTGCTCGCAGTTGGCAGCGTGACGCTCTCTGTGATTGGGCCAAAGCTGCTTGGCGGCGCAACCAACATCATCGTCGACGGGATGATGGGACCTGATGGGATTGATTACCTCAAACTGCACCGCCTGCTCGCCTTTGTCCTGATGCTCTACATCGCTTCGGGGCTGATGGCCTATGGGCAGGCCTACGTCTTGGCCGGAGTAGTCCAGCGCACGATGCAACGAATGCGCAGTGAAGTCGAAGACAAGCTCCACCGCCTGCCTTTGGGTTATGTAGATAGTCAGCCGAGAGGTGATTTGCTCAGCCGCGTCACGAACGACATCGACAATGTGGCACAGAGCCTGCAGCAGACGCTGAGTCAGATGCTGACCTCGGTGCTCACCATTTTTGGCGTGATGATCATGATGTTCACGATTTCGCCGCTCCTAGCGATGGTGGCACTGATTACCGTTCCTGTTTCGCTCTATACGGTCAAACTCATTGCCGGAAAATCTAAGTCCCGATTCGTTGCGCAATGGACCCATACAGGCTCGCTGAACGCTCAAGTAGAAGAAGCCTTCACGGGGCACGCGCTGGTCAAAGTCTTTGGCCGCACTCAAGACGTTGAAGAGTCCTTCAGTGAGAAGAACGAGCAACTGTTCAAGGCAAGCTTCGGTGCTCAATTCATCTCGGGAACTATCCAGCCAGCGATGATGTTTTTTGGCAACCTCAATTACGTTGTGATCGCAGTAGTTGGCGGCCTACAAGTCACCTCTGGCGCAATGACAATCGGCGGGATCCAGGCGTTTATTCAGTATTCACGGCAGTTCACTCAACCGCTCACGCAATTGGCATCAATGGCCAATGTATTTCAATCTGGAGTTGCTTCTGCCGAGCGAGTATTCCAGTTACTAGATGCACCCGAACAAGAACCCGAGGCTGTTCAGACTGGGCTCGAACTGCCAGCACCGGCGCAGTCAGGAGTATCTGCCGTTGCGGGGCGAGTGGAATTCGACAATGTCAGCTTCTCGTACCGCGTCGAGAGCCCTCTGATTCAGAACCTCTCTCTTGTGGCCGAGCCTGGGCAGACGATTGCGATTGTTGGTCCGACTGGTGCAGGCAAGACCACTTTGGTCAACCTGATTATGCGGTTCTATGAGTTGAACGAAGGCGTGATCCGACTTGATGGTCGCGATATCTCGCAGATGCGGCGCTCTGAGTTGCGCTCCAACATCGGCATGGTGCTGCAAGACACCTGGATGTTCGGCGGGAGTATTCGTGAAAACATCGCCTACGGCAATCTCGAGGCTTCTGCGGAGCAGATCGTTGAGGCAGCACGAGCTACATACGTTGACCGCTTTGTGCGCTCTCTGCCCGATGGGTATGACACCGTTGTCGATGACGAGGGTGGCCGCATTAGCGCTGGTGAGAAGCAGTTGATGACGATCGCTCGCGCATTCCTTGCCGATCCGGCCATCCTGATTCTCGATGAGGCCACAAGTTCGGTTGACACGCGCACAGAGGTTTTGATTCAGAGTGCAATGGCTGCTCTGCGGTCGAATCGCACGAGCTTTGTTATTGCACACCGACTCTCAACGATTCGTGAGGCCAACACCATATTGGTTATGGAAGCCGGCCGAATCGTTGAACAGGGGAGTCACGAGCAATTACTCCTCGCACAAGGTGCCTACGCAAGGCTGTACAACGCTCAGTTTGCTGCAGCTATGACCGAGGTTGCGTAAAGGCGATTCGCTAAAACGCCGCACGGGCGGTTGAATCTGGGCTTGACTACAGGTGCGAACCTCGTCTGAACGAGGTTGAACTGCAAACGATTAGGGAGAGTCATCCGTGACCGAAGACGACAAGACTGCAAGCTCTGAGGACTCAACCAATACAGAGGACATGGGCAGCAAAGCTTCAGTTCCAGTCGAGGCTGAGGGCACCCCGAGTGCTGAGACCGCAGAACAAGAGGTCGACCGGTTACGGGCAGAAAACGCTCGTCTGCACAATCAGATAGAGGTGGCGAGTGCCGCATCATCTGCGAAGAAATCTCTTCGTAGTCGTGCAGTGCTGTCCGTCTCGCTCGTGGTCTTAGGGGCAATCTTGCTGCCGCTGGCTGCGCTGACCGTCTGGACCCGCAATCAGGTACTCAATACTGACCGCTACTTGGAAACTGTTGCACCACTGTCGAATGACCCGGCAGTTATTGATGCCTTGACTACTCGGATTAGTACCGCCATTGAAGATAAGCTTGACGTAAAATCCGTGGTTGAAGAAAAGCTCCCCGACAATCTCAAGATTTTGGCCGCGCCTATAGCCTCTGGGGCAGACGGTCTGATCGGGACCGTCACCTCAAAGGCACTCAATTCCAAGCAGTTCGACACCATTTGGATTACTGCCAACAAGGACGGACACGAAGCTCTTGTGGCTCTGCTCACAGGCAAGAAAGGCAAAGTGCTCGACGCCGAAAACGGCAAGGTCGTGCTCTCGCTCGAGCCGATCGTTCAGCAAGTTCTTGATGGAATCGACAAAAAGTTTGGTCTGGATCTCTCCTCGAAAATCCCAGCTGACAAAATCGACATTAAGTTCACCCTTATTGACTCACCGCAACTGGCATCGCTGCAGAGCTTGATTAAGTGGCTCAACACGCTCACTTGGGTCATGGTGCTCTTGGCCTTTGGATGCTTCATCGGAGCAATCTTTGCCGCACCGAAGCGACGCAAGGGAGTGCTTCGTGTTGGTATAGGGATCGTGGTCTCCATGACGATCACGCTGTTGGCACTCTCGTTTGCTCGCTCTGGCTACATTGCGAACCTTCCGAAGGGCGTAAATACCGCAGCAGCAACATCGATCTTCGACACACTTACGCGATTTGTCTTGCAGGCCTTCAGAGTTCTGTTTGCGCTCGGTGCCGTGATGGTGATTGCCGCTTGGATAGCTGGACCCTCGGGTGTTGCCGTGTGGATTCGGAGCCTCTGGGACCGAGTGCTTGGACGAGGCGGAGAAGGCATTGGAAACAATGTTGATCTTGGTCCCGTTCCCAAGTGGGTCGCAGCCCACCTCTCGGCAGTTCGGGCAGTCATCTTGGTGATCGCAATTGGTGTTCTGGTGACTTGGAGTCGCCCTACTGGCAAGGTGGTGTTGCTCATAGCAGTACTCACGCTGATTCCACTTGCCTTGGCGCAGTTGCTAGCCAACAGTGCATCTTCGAAGACTGAACTCGTCGAGCCGGCTGCTGATGCCTCGGAGGTTGAGGACGAGGACGAGGATGAAGCCGAGACTCCTGATGATGAGCAGCGCCCTAATGGAGAGAAGGATTCAGTTCAAGAACTGGCCTAAGGGTCAAAGAACTCTCTCAAGAGGGTTGTACGAATAATCCATTCGGGCTAACTTTCCTTTCTCGGTAAACGGTGTTTATTTGGGGCTGAAAAAGGGGGACAATGCCAAGTTCGAGCAGTCTTTTCCGTGTTGCAGTCGCAGCTCTAGCCTGCACATGCCTAGTGGCTCTTGCTGGATGTAGCGAGGATCGCAGCAGCGTCAGCAACGGTGGCGAGAAGTCAGAAACCACAGCAGTGCTGACCGACCTGTGTGGCACTCCAGACCTCATCGATTGTGCTGAAGCGTCTTCGATTTCTGCTCAGGTGCCGACTCAGGTCACCAAAGCCACTGGCAAGCCCTTGGTCTTGGGCATGATCAACCAAGAGAACACGCCAGTTGGATCGTTTCCAGAATTAAGTCAGGGCGTTCAGGCGGCCATTGACTTTGTGAACAATCAACTTGGTGGGGTCGATGGCCGACCAGTTGAACTCGAAGTGTGTAACACCAAGTTCTCGGCAGAGGGGTCTACAAGTTGCGCACAGCAATTTGTAGCTGAAGGTGTGCCGGCAGTTCTAGGCGGTATCGACGTGTTCGGCAATGGAATCGACCTGCTAGCAGAGAATGAAATCCCCTTTATCGGCGGAATTCCAGTGAGCACTCAGTCGATGACTGCTTCGAACTCGTTTCAGTTCAGCGGCGGCTCCTGGGGAGCAATGGTTGCCTTTGCCGACTATGCCGCTACTGAGTTGAAAGCAAAATCGGTGGCAATCCTGTACGGAGACTTCGGCTCGGTGGCCGATGGTGCCAACTACGGCAAACAGACCCTCGAGAAGCTGGGGGTTGAAAACGTGCAGATGGTGCCGTACCCAATTCTAGAGACCGACTTGGGCTCTGCAATCCAAGTTGCGGCAGCGGGAAACCCGGATGCCATCATGTTGCTCACTGCTGACACAGGGTGCACGGCTGCCTTTGAGGGGCTTGCCACTGTGGGTTTGAAAGCCCAGGCGTTCTATACCGGTGCCTGCGCTGCGCCCAAAATTATTGAGGGGGTGCCGACCGAAGATTCCGAAGGTGCAATCTTCAATGTCGAAGGTCCAATCAGTCGTACCAATCCCGACCCAGACACCAACTTGTATAACGCTGTCATTGCCGAATATGGCAATGGTTTGGACGCAATTGGTGCAGCAACGGTTTCGTTTCGGGCCTTTATGAACCTGTATGTGGTGTTGAGTGAGCTCGGCGCAGATGGGATCACGGCGGACACGGTGACAAGTGCACTGCGTGGCAAAGTCGATGCTTCAAGCTTCATGGGGCACCCCTACACCTGCAACGGGAAACAGTTCAAGGGCCTGCCGGCGGTGTGTGCGCCGCAACAGATGCTGGGTCTGATGACTGACCGGCAACTGAACCAGATCGGCGACTGGGTTGATGTCGGCAAGATCTATGGGATGGGCTGAGCCACCAACGTGATTGGCGAGTATTCGGGATTCATCCTGGCCGGACTTGGTGGAGGTGCAGTAGTTGCCGCGCTTGCACTCGGGTTGGTTCTCACGAACCGTGCAACAGGAGTGATCAACTTCGCATTCGGGGCGATGGGAATGTACGTCGCCTTCGCCTATTTCCAGTTCCGTGATAACGGCGATTTGATCCTGCCAGTGATTTTCATCCCCTCAAGAATTCACCTGCTCGCGACGCCTACTTTGTTTACGGCGTTGCTCATGGCTGTGTTGCTCTCGGCTGTTCTGGGTGCAGCAACCTACTGGTTGGTATTTCGGCCTCTACGTCGAGCACCGGCGCTCGCAAGTGTGGTTGCCTCGCTTGGATTGATGTTGTACTTGCAAGAGGTTGTGCGCCTGAACTTTCCGACAGGCAGCGCAGCGACCGTCGTGCGAATGGGCGTCCTGCCTGAACGACCTGTCCGGTTTTTGGGCACTGCGGTTACTGCGAACCGCCTGCTCTTGGTCGTGTTCGTGGTGCTGGCCACGGTGGCGCTGACAGCGCTCTTCAGATACACAAAGTTTGGTCTGCAAACCAGGGCAGCAGCAGGTAGTCAGAAGGGGGCCATGCTGGTTGGAATCTCGCCCGATCGAATTGGCCTGATCAACTCCATGATTGCGACCGTGATCGCCGGAATTGCCGTCATCCTGATTGAGCCGATCTCGGGGCTCGATCCGATCACCACGAGTCTGTTGGTACTGCCCGCGCTAGCAGCGGCTTTGCTAGGTGGGCTGAGTTCGTTCGCGATTGCAACATGCGCCGGTCTTGGAATCGGGATGCTGCAGTCGCTCATTTTGGGCTACACGGTGCGACCGAGTACCTCATGGATTCCAGAGTGGGTGCCTCGCACAGGTCTGCAACAAGCTGTCCCGGTCATTCTGGTTTTGATCGCACTGGTCTGGCGCGGTGACGCGCTTCCTGATCGGGCCTATCTTGTCGATAAGCGACTGCCGTCCTCGCCCACGCCACGACATGTGACCCTTTGGACAATCCTTCTTGTCGGAGCTACGTCGGTCGCGCTTTTGGGGTTTGATGCGGCGTACCGACAGGCGCTGATTGTCACCATGGTGAGCGCGTTATTGGCGCTGTCGATAGTCGTTATCACTGGCTATGTGGGGCAAATCTCGCTTGCTCAACTGGCATTTGCTGGTGTTGCTGGCTTCACGGTGATCAACGTGGCGAACGACGGATTGCCGTTCCCGGTTGCAGCGCTAGTTGCAACGCTCGTGGCCACCGCAGTGGGAGTTGTTGTGGCCCTACCTGCGGCGCGAGTCAGGGGGATGAGCCTGGCGATTGCAACGCTTGCAATGGCGGTCGCACTTGAGCAGTTGGTTCTGTCAAGCAAGGGGTTCTCGGGGGGTGTCGCGGGTAGGTCTGCGCCGAGGCCTGTGCTGTTCGGTGTGGACTTCGGTATCTCTGCTCGTGGCGCTGACAACTTCCGACCGATCTTCGGGTTCCTTGTTCTGGGTGTGCTCACCGTGAGTTGCCTGATGGTGGCAAACCTGCGCCGAAATCGCACCGGTCTGCGTTGGCTAGCAGTTCGATCCAACGAGCGAGCTGCTGCTGCCGCTGGAATCAATGTGGCCAGATCCAAGATTGGCGCCTTTGCGGTTTCCTCCTGTATCGCAGGGCTTGCCGGTGTTCTTTTGGCCTATTCCACTTCGACGCTGTCTACAAACTCATTCATGGTGATCGGAGCGCTAGTAGCGCTAGCGCTTACCTATCTCGGCGGTATCGCAAGCATCGGCGGGGCGCTCATCGCGGGGCTGTTGGCTCAGGCGGGGCTGTTCACCCTGTTGGCAAATGGTGGTACTGATGGCAAGGCCGGAACCTATGTGTTTGCTATCAGCGGGCTCGGCCTGATTGTCATGGCAATTTTTGCACCAGACGGCATCACTGGGGCTGTTCGTCAAGGGGCTCAGCACTTGCAAAGGTCTCTGGGAATTGGTGCGCAGCCACCACAGCAGACTTTGTTAGCGGGCGCGGGCGCGGGCGCGGGTGCCGGTGGCGGGACGGGTGTGGGTGCCGCTGCGGGTGCCGGACTTGGTGCTGGCGCTGGACCTGGTGAAGGAGAGCCTCACCATGAGTGAAGTGGTTTTGCAGGTCCGGGATCTGAGTGTTCGCTACGGCGGCGTGTTGGCGCTGAGTTCGGTCAGCTTTGACGTGGCCGATGGTCAAATCGTTGGACTGATTGGTCCTAACGGTGCGGGCAAGACCACATGTATTGATGCACTGAGTGGGTTCACCACTCCGAGCGCTCGTAACCCGTCCTTTAGTTACATCAGCTTTTTGGGCCGATCGATTGACCGTCTGTCACCTCAGAGTCGAGTTCGCCTGGGGTTTGCCCGTACTTTTCAGTCCCTCGAGCTTTTTGATGACCTGACGGTGCGAGACAACTTGAGAGTTGCCGCTGCCACACCCACATGGATCTCTACCCTGACCGATGCGCTCTGGCCAAAGCGCAAGGTTGATGCCGCAGTCGAGGAAGTTCTTGAGCTGCTCGGGTTAGATAGGTTTGCTGAGGATCGACCGGAACACCTCTCGAATGGGCAGCGGCACTTAGTAGCGGTAGGGCGGGCGCTTGTTGGTAAGCCGAAGTTGCTGCTTCTTGACGAGCCAGCAGCAGGCCTGAATCCATCTGAGACGGCGGAACTCAGCAAGTTGCTGCGGTCGCTGCCAGATCGCGGTGTGAGCGTCTTGTTAGTGGATCACGATATGAGTTTGGTCCTAGGGGTTTGCGATCAGGTTCATGTCTTGGACTTTGGTTCGATCATCGCAAGTGGTACTCCCGAACAGATTCGATCTGATCCACTCGTCATTTCCGCCTATCTGGGCCATGGCAGTTCTGGGGTCGACGAGCCTGCTCCTGGTGCGGGATCAGAATCATGAGTGTGCCTCAGGTGAGCCCAACGGAGGATCCCATCCTGCGCTGTACTGGAGTTGTTGCGGGCCACGACGGGCTAGCTGTTGTGAACGGACTTGATCTGACCGTTGGTGCCGGTGAGGTTGTTGCGCTGCTCGGGGCTAACGGGGTTGGAAAGACCACCACTCTGCTGACAATCTCGGGGCTTATTCCGCTCTTGGGAGGATCTATTGAATTGCAGGGTAGAGACCTTGAGGCCTCTCGCAGGATGCCCATTGGCGGGGGCAATCACTCCGCAAGATCGCAGCAAGTCCTAGACCGAGCCAGATCGGGAATCGCTCATGTGCCAGAAGATAGGGCTCTCTTTTTTGATCTGACTGTTCAAGAAAATCTGCGGCTTGGACTCAAGAGGAAGTCAGACCGCAAGCATGGGTCACTGGGAAGAAAGCAGGCGCCCTCCCAAGTCGAGGACGATACGAACCAAGGTGAGCACCAACTTGATAGTTCAGAGATCTTGGATCAGGTCTTGGGCTATTTCCCGGCACTCACTGGGTTGCTTGATCAGCCAGCGGGGCTGTTGTCTGGGGGTCAGCAACAGATGTTGGCGATTGGCAGGGGATTGATGAGTCAGCCGAAGTTGCTGATGGTAGATGAGCTGAGTCTGGGACTTGCTCCGATTCTGGTTGAGCAATTGCTGCCAGTGCTTCGGACCTTTGCTCAGACAACAGGTGCCGGTGTGTTAATAGTCGAGCAGCACGTGCACTTGGCGCTCGCAGTTTCTGACCGGGCATACCTACTGAGGCGCGGCAAAGCCACCCTGTCGGGTTCTTCTGCAGAGTTGTCTGCGGACCCTGACCTTGTTGAGGCAGGTTATTTCGGGGAGTGACCCGACTGGCTGACGGGACTCAGTGACCGGCACGCTCTGGTCTGCTGGGGCGCTGCCCTGCATGCTGAGGCTCGGGTTTTCGCCGGTGGGGGTAGGGCCGCGGAGAGGCTAGAGCAACTGTCGCCGCTGCGCCGCTGGCTGGTCGAGTGGCACGATCGGGCGAGCTTCAGCGTGTTTCTGTTATGGGCTGGGTTTGCCGTTGTGTTGGGTGTTGAGTTGGGTGCCGGTTGGTGTGGTGATGATGTAGCGGCCGGGTTTGTTGGGGTTTTCGGTGATGGTCCAGCCGTTGGTGTGG
Source organism: Actinobacteria bacterium IMCC26207 (assembly GCA_001025035.1). Classification (GTDB taxonomy): domain Bacteria; phylum Actinomycetota; class Acidimicrobiia; order Acidimicrobiales; family Microtrichaceae; genus IMCC26207. The sequence goes on along the minus strand of LCZK01000008.1, from coordinate 138,816 downwards.
AGTAGTGCGTGGTGTGGTTTGCATAAGGAGACCAGATTGTTGAGATCTGTTGGACCGCCGTCTTGGGCTTCTTTGACGTGGTGTAGGTCGACCCAGTTGTGTGGTGCGTCGCATCCGGGGACGACGCATCCTTGGTCTCTGATGGCTATGGCTTTGCGTTGGTTGGGTGTTGCGTATCGAACAGCGGTTCCGAGGTCGAGTGGGATGCCGAGGCTGTTGATGATGAGTGCTTGGATTTTGGGGTCGCAGTTGAGGAGTCGGGTGGTGCCGTCTTGGAGGCGGACACCGTCTGGTGTGGTGGCGTGGACGGGGTCTGAGGCTTCGATGACAAGGGTGATGTCAGTTGCCGGGTTGTTGGTGGTTCCTGGTTGGGTGCTGATAGCTCTGCGGATGAGTTCGGTGAGTGCTTCAGCTAGGAGTTGTGGTCTCCCCGGGATGATGTGATCGGGGTTAGCTGTTTTGAGTTTGCGGTGATGTGTAACACGGCGGTCGGTTTCGGTGAGGAGTGCTGCTCGGATTGTTGCTGCTGTGTCGGCTACGAAATCGCCGTCGAGGTGGAGTTCGCCTGAGAGGCCGTCGCTCATGTTGATCCGGTTGTGGTCAGGGTTTGGTAGGTGTGCCCCGTCTGGGTCAGCAAGATCGATGAGTGCGCGGATTTCGTTTGCCCATTGTTCAAACCGGACACCTGTTGTGAGGCTGATGAACTCTGTTTGTAACGCAACCATGATGGGTTCAACCCGTGTGACACACAGCTTGGACAAAAGTGCAGCGTGATCGGCGGTGATGAGCCCGTTACGTAACGCTTCAGCAACTTGAGGTAGCACGGAGCGTAGTTTGCGGGCAGTGGAGACCATCCGGGATGCAACAGGGCGCGCGAGGAGGTATTCGTGGCCTAACCAGGCGTTCATGACAAGGCCTTTGGTGCGTAACGAGACGTTCCGGGCGTCGAGTTCACCCACGACTGTTAACCGTGCTGAATCCAACGCACGTTGGGCTGATTCCAACACATCAGACAACCCGACAAGCACCTCGTCAGACACAACACCCACACCACCACCACAACCAGACCCAGAAGACCCAGACCCGCCCGAACCGCCAGAACCACGCGCACTCATACCGGCCACAAGATTCGCTAACGCAACCAAACCACCCGCACCCTGCTCCGCAACAACACCCAACTCCACACCCAAACCAAAACCAGACCGACTACCCGCACCGGCCGTACCCGCACCAGTACCCGCAGAACTAGCCGTACCCGCAGAGCCAGCATCAGGGGAAACACCAGACCCGGCGGCACCAGCAGCGGCACCACCAGCACCAGCGGCAGTACGAGCATGAGCAGCATCAGCGGAGGTGCTTGCCGGCGCTGTTTCAGGTTTCGGAGTTGAATCCGAGTCTTTGATTGGGTCAGTACACATAGGGTCCCCTGAGCGGCCTATACCGCAAAAAGTCACAGCTACAACACCCAAGCCCGTTGCCTGGCAGAAAGATCTGTCAGGCGGACCAAGTGAGTGCTACTTGGTTAGTCAGGTGTTCACCCTGGGGACCGGGGATCGAACACACGTTCTAACGTACTGCTTGCGAGTGACACTCACAACCCATTAACCACAAAGCTCTAAGCGCTCTGGTTTGGTGGAGCGCGCCGGTGTAGTCAAGCGCTCCGGTGTGGTCGAGACCGCTGCTTTGGTCAAGCGAGCCTATGTAGTAGAGCGCGCTGCCCGGAATGAGAGCGCTCGTCTGGCCGAGCGAGCGCAGAGATTTAGCTCATTGCCGGGGCATCCATTGGAATGCCTTCGTCTAGGTCTCGAGCCACTTGCCTTGCCGCTGCTGCTAGGTCCTCCGGGAGCTGGTCAATCCGGTCAAGCTCGGCTGAAAACTTGAGCCGCGGTAGATCCTGCGATGCAATAACTCTGGGCATCCAAGCCGAATGCAAGACGAATGGAACTGCTACCGCAGATCCGGCCGCCGTCGTCCCGGAGAGTGTTGCAAGTGGCCCTGATCCAACCGAAGCTGCATCGAATACTTCGACCCGAAACCCCTTATCGTTCACGACGGGAACGACCACATAGCCATCATGTCCGCCGGGATCTGATCCGGCGTATCGGCTACTTCCCGGCACCGAGCCTGGGTCACGAGGGACAAATATCGGAGAGGTTGGCATATCGTCCATTGCAAACTCGTGGTGCGTCTGGAGTTGCAGGTCCGGCACCGAGGTTGTTGTCAACAGTGGAGGTGTCTCATCCACCGGCCATTCGGAACGGTCGATGCGGTCTGCATACAAAGCGAGCATCTTTTGCGTGACGGCCTCGGGGCGCCATCCAAAATGAACCTGGTGGTGCATTGTTGGTTTGGAGCGCCCTTCGGTAGACCAATCGATGGCGTTCAGTTGCCTACTCCACAGCAGCGAGGGGTCACGCTGCTCGGCGCGCTCGTGCACCTTGCCGGTCTCTGGATTGAACTCAATGAGAGTATTGCGATCTGGGCTCATGGGAAATCCAAAAAGGCCGCACAGGGCAGGGTCGACAGGTCGGCCGAGAGCGTCAATATCGCCGGCGCCCTGAGTCATTGCCAAGTCTGCATTCTGCGTGTGTTCAAACAGGACTTGAATGCCATCTGCATCCTCGTACATGGCGTAGTAGTGGTTGATTTCGGGGGCAATCTCAAACACGTTTGCCGCAACTGGAGTACCCGGGGGAACGGCTTCTAGAGCGTCTTTACGAATTAGGTACACCGGGCCGGAGGCATTTGCTGGCTCCAAGCGGTCGCCTCCAGTGAGCACCTGGGGTTCCACCTTGAATGCGCAATCGCCAATGATGAGCCAGTCGCGAGTCTGGGTAATGGTGTGAACTGACTGAGGGATGAGCCCGCCAGTAATCGGCCACATCTGGAGCGGATTCACTCCATCCCAGCGCACCACGTGGAGTTCTCCCCAGAAGATATTCACGGTCCAGAGAACATCTCGGTCGGGGTCGATCACGGGGTGTGCCGTGCTCATGACGAGCGGCAGGATCGGCTGGTCAAAAATCTCGAAGTCTTTCCATTCGGAGCGATGGCCAACCTCGCCAAGAAAGCCCAGCGTGAGAGGGTCAATCTCGACTGGTCGCCCAACGTCCCAAGTCGTAAAGAGGCGATCCCCCCAAGGTAAAGGCGCAGTGTTGGCAGCGTTGCTCATACCGAATGGAGACTGCACTCCCATATGAGTCGCAGAGAAGACGTCAGGCCGCAGGGTCCGTAGGCGAGCCGAGGGGGAATCAATGATCCGCTGCCGCCAAGCAAACGAGTCCTGAGGCGCTCCGTGCGTTCCAGCCTCGAGCGAGAGACGGTAGGTCATGCCATCGCCAAAGAACGGATGAGGGTTGTCGAATGTGCTCGGGTGCGGCGCGCTCAGAAGGAGCTCGCCAGTTAGATCCTGGGGCCAGATTCCGCTCAGGAGCGTCAAGTCATGGTCTTGCGGCGTGGACTGGCTAAAGATTGATCGGGGCAGTGGCACATGAGCTCCAGATGGGATGGGTAAACGGTGTTTACCCGCAATCGGGATTAGTTGCAACTGATCTTGCGAATCAGTTTGCTCTGATGAGGCAAGCTGTGGGTATGCGTGCACCCCTCACTCGGGAACTTTTGATTGAAACTGCTCGACAGCAGTTGGAGTCTGAAGGCGTTGGACAGCTCTCGCTGCGCGGTCTTGCTCGGCAACTCGGAGTCACTGCTCCAGCGCTGTATGCCTATGTCAAAGACAAAGATGACCTGCTCGAAGCTGTTGCAACCGAGCACTTTGAGCAACTCGTTCAACGTTTCGACGCCATTGATCAAGCAGACCCTCTCGAGCGAATCCGAGCGTTGAGCCGGGCTTATGTGTTGCACGCGCTGTCCTCACCGGCGCTATTTCATCTGATGTTTCGTTACCCTCCAACGCCCGTTCCTGGGGTTGACGCGTTTCCAGCGGCAACTCGAGCCTTTGATGCGGCGTCGGCCGCTACCTCTGAGGCAATTGCGGCTGGTCAACTAGCTGTGACGGACCCGGGTGTAGCCAGCATGACGATGTGGGCGGCAATCCACGGAGTGGCAGAGGTATTGCTGCTGGGGTTCGCAGCTGACGAGGAAGCCTCGGTGGAACTGATGGACTCGGTGATTAACACTGTTCTTGCCGGACAAGTCCATCCGCTAGCTCAATAGCTGGCCGGGGGATCTGCCCGAGAGGTAAACACCGTTTACAGATCGCGGCTCGAGGGATACATTGACCCCTATGTCACTCGAATCGCTAGCTAGTGCAAACCCGTTCTTGATCGGTCAGTACGAGCCTGTGAGGGATGAACTTGATGTCGAAGGCCTTCGGGTCACGGGCAGGATTCCCTTGGCATTAGATGGAATGTACATTCGCAACGGGCCGAACCCGCAGTTCGACCCGCTGACCCGCTATCACGTCTTCGATGGCGACGGAATGCTTCACGCTGTTCGCCTAGGTGAAGGCCGAGCGAGTTATCACAACCGGTATGTCGAGTCGAAGGGGTTGTTGATTGAGCGGCGAGAAGGCGAGGCGCTTTTTGGAGGCCTATCGGAGTTTCGGATGCCGCCCGAGGAGCTTCTTGCCGAGGCCGGCATGATGAAGAACACGGCCAATACCAACATCGTCAAGCACGGGGGCCGACTGCTTGCGCTCATGGAAGCAGGCAAGCCAATCGAGATGAATAACGAGTTAGCCACTCTTGGCGAGTGGGATTTTGCTGGCGCTCTGATCGGCCCGATGACTGCTCACCCCAAAGAAGACCCAGAAACTGGAGAGTTGTTGTTCTTTGGCTACAGCCCCTTTCCGCCTTATCTGCGTTTCCATCAAGCCGATGCTTCGGGAACGCTCATAAACAGCATTGAGATCAACCTGCCGAATCCCGTCATGATGCATGACTTTGCAGTTTCCCGCCGCCACGTCGTCTTCTTTGATCTGCCTGCGGTCTTTGATCTTGATGCGATGTTGGCCGGCGGGGCTGCGATTGAGTGGGCGCCAGAAAACGGGGCTCGAATTGGGGTTCTGGACCGCCAAGCACTCGAGCTTGGTGTGCGCTGGATTGAGGTCGACCCGTTTTTTGTCTTCCACTTCCTGAACGCCTATGACGATGGAGACACCGTTGTTGTTGAGGGATGCCGGTCGGATCGTCTCAATGTCAGCTTTGGTGATGACATCGTTGGCGACACCGTGAGGCCGTCATTGCATCGTTGGCGCATCAACCCGCTAGCTGGAACGGTCTCTGAAGAGAGGTTGGATGATCGACCCGCCGACTTCCCACGAATCAATGATGCATTTGCGGGGCTGAAGTCTAGGTATGGGTACTTGGGTCACACTCGTAGCTGGCAGGAAGACGAGGTTGTCTTTGATGGTGTGACGCGCCACGACCTACAAGAGGGGACCTCGGTTACACACATCTACGGCGATCACTCAGTCTGTGGGGAGGCCGTGTTTGCTCCCGACCCTGACCGGACCGAAGAGGATGCGGGCTGGTTGCTGAACATTGTCAGTGATCAGAACTCAACGGAGTCGGCACTCGTCATTCTTGACGCCCAAGAGATGACCGAGGTTGGGCGAGTTCACCTGCCGCGCAGAGTGCCATTTGGCTTTCACGGCAACTGGATGGCTCAGCAGTAGCGAGGCCCGCAGCGCTCAGACCTGTTGATTCCGACTAGCGCGCCGCATCACGCTGGTCTCTAGCCAGAGCACTGCTAGAGAGGTTTGGGTGGTGCAGGCCGGTAATGTGACGGGTGCGGGTTCAGAGCGCACCACCTAGTGCTCCCATCCCCAAGGAGTTATGTGAATCCGTCAGAGCAGTCACAGCCAGCTGCCGCAAAGCCAGTGTCGAACCCACCTGCTAGGCCTCCGCGCCGGCAGGGTAAAGCAGTGAACCGGCGTGGCCGCGGCGAGCAAAGTGCCACCCGAGCCACAAGTTCGGCTGCCTCAACGACCGGCGCTGCAGCCTCGGCAACTAGCGGATCGACTCAGCCGGCAGGCATCGGAGCGCGGCTTCGTTACATGTTCGATACCGGTCTTTCCCGGGGCCCATCAGTGGTCATTGGTTGGCTAGGTCTGCTGACTCTGTTAGTGATTCTGCTGGCTGCGCTACTGATGACCTTTTTGGGTTTGGTCGGAGTGAATGGGGGGGCTCGCCTGGGTTTCGGTGAAGCGTTCTGGCAGGCCATGCTCCGCGTTGTTGATGCCGGAACATTTGCCGGAGACAGCAGTTGGCCAACCCGAATGCTGGGTTTGGCAATCACTTTTGCTGGAATTTTTCTGGCTGGCAGCCTGATCGGACTCATCGCCAACTCTGTGGATCAGCGTGTTGATGGACTTCGCAAGGGTCGCAGCACGGTGTTGGAGACGAACCACACTCTGATTCTGGGGTGGTCAAGTCGTGTGCCAGTAATCGTCAGCGAACTGGTCTTAGCCAATGAGAGCCTTCGACGCGGGGTAGTGGTCGTACTTGCAAACGAAGAGAAGTCCGTGATGGAAGAGGAGTTGCGCGATCACGTGCCGGATTTCTTAACAACTCGACTTGTCTGTCGCCGAGGTCACACTGATCTCCCCGCCGATCTTGATCTGGTGAACGTCAGCGGTGCCAGGTCAATCATCGTGGTGGACGAGAACGATTCGACGGTGATCAAGACGTTGCTTGCGGTGCGATCCATCGATCCTGCTTTCGAGAACGCTCACCTGGTTGTGGAGACGAATTCGGAGTCAACGGAAACATCAATCCGCTCCCTATTTGGCTCCCGAGTGGTCACGGTCAACTCTGATCAGATCGTGGCCGAATTGACTGCTCAGGCCTGTCGCCAACGCGGACTGAGTACGGTGTTTCGTGAACTGTTGGACTTCGATGGTGATGAGGTCTACTTCAGCCGATTCCCCGAGGTCGCTGGGCGCACCTTTGCCGAGGCGCAACTCGCATTTGAAGACAGTGCAATCATGGGACGCCTTACCCAGGACGGAGTCGTGGAGCTAAATCCGGCCCCCGAGACCGTTTTGCATGAGCAAGACGAACTCATCGGCATTGCATCGGATGACTCCACGTTCCTGTGCGGCGGATTCCGGGCCGCTCCTGATGTTCCAGCAGTTCTGACACTTCCAGAAACGGCCGGGCCAACCAGAATTCTGGTTGTTGGTTGGAGCGTGTTAGGCCCGCGAGTACTTGCAGAGCTAGACGAGTTCCTCAGCCCAGAAACTGTCATTGAAATTATCGCGGACCCAGATCAGGTCGAGGTTGAGCAGATCGAGCCATCGATCTCGGTGAACAATGTACAGATAGAAGTCGCTGCATTTCGTGGCGGACCCGAGGAGGTGACGGCCTATGCAGTCCGACGCCATTTCGACGAGGTCATTGTCCTTGGCTATCGAGATCGAATCTCTAGCGATGATGCCGATGCTCGCACCTTGCTGACACTGATGGCATTTAACCAGCTTGTCGACAACCATGAATTAGGCGACGTGAGGATTGTTGCTGAATTGCTTGAGCAGCGACATACGCCACTGGCCGTGGCTACTGGGGCCGATGACTTCATCGTTAGTGTGGAGTTGACGAGTTTGCTGATTGCACAGCTATCTGAGCGTCAAGAACTTGATTTGGTATTTCGAGACTTATTCGATCCGTCGGGGTGTGTAACTGAACTGCGACCCGCCATTGCCTATGGGGCCGAGGCGCTGCAGACGTTTGCGCACGTCGTAGCTGCTGCCTCGCTGCAGAATCAGACTGCTCTGGGCTATCGGCTTGGGGGCACTGGTGAAGTGGTTATCAACCCACCGAAGTCCACCGAGCTTGCGCTCGGGGTTCTGGATTCAGTGCTCGTGCTGCGCTCGACAACTCCTGTTCTCCGCTAAGCGCTGCAGATGAGGGTTCCTCTTGGCCTCGCGATAATGCTTACTCGTCCGAGAGGGCGTCAATGCAGATCGTGACAGCCAAGAGAAGGACATCGTCTTCGCCGTCAAGGATTTCTATGCCGTAGGTATCGCGTACGCGGAACCACTTCTTCGAGACCGTTGCGATGGTGTCGCCATCGCGCTCGATCTCGTACTCATGATCGGCGATATTCCCGTGGGCATGAAGATCGTCTCCTCCATCCATTTCGATCTTGTAGCGATCGCGAATTCCGATGAGCTTCTTGTGCACTGTTGCGGAGCGCCCGTCGGGCAGCTTGAGAGACATCTTGTCCCGGACGCTCAATACCCGCTCTTTAATCTCGGCCATATTTTTTCCGGAAGCATCTTCCAAGATGAAGGTTTTGCGCATGCGCATAGCCTTGCCGTCCGATTTGTAGACCTTGTCTCCGGCTTCATTCTCAATCCAAGAATCGTCACCAAAGCTCATGAGTCTTTCGTGCATCTGAAACTTGTGCGTTGCATTTTTTGAGCGGTTCAAGATTCCCATATCCGAGATGTTAGGACTCATGCCGAGCTACTGCGGAACTTCTGCAGTTCTAAAGATTGATGTCACGAACAACACGAAACCCCATGTTGCCGGCGCTGCTCTGCGGGGTGTTCGCACTTCGAGCAGAGACCCGGTACCGCCAGCAATAGGACTCGTGACAGAGATAGGAACCGCCACGCATGACTCGATGAGTGCCCGTGGGAGGCCCAGAAGGGTTCTCCGGAGGCGCAGTGAGATGAAACCGGTGATCAAAGAAATCAGCGCACCACTCCCAGACGTTTCCGCAGGTGTTCAAGAGGCCGTACCCGTTCGGGCCGAAGGCGTCGGCGGGCGCAGTTCCAGCAAAGCCGTCAGCCGAAGTGTTGTGGCCTGGGAACTCCCCTTGGAAGACGTTCATGCGATGCTCGCCGTCGGGTTCCCGCTCATCACCCCAGGGGTAGCGCATCTGCTCTAATCCGCCTCGAGCGGCGCACTCCCATTCGGCCTCGGTTGGCAGTCGCGCCCCGACCCACTCGCAGTAGGCCCTCGCGTCTTCCCATGTGACATGCACCACCGGGTGGTCCTGTCGGTCCTCAATCGTGGATTGTGGCCCCTCTGGGTGTCGCCAGTTGGCCCCCAGCACAAGTCTCCACCAGGGCGCAGAGGCGACCCCCTGCGTGGGTGGAAAGTCATCTGGTAAGAGTCCCCCAAACACGAACGAGGAGTCCTCGCGCTCGGACTCAGTGAGCCAAGCAGTAGCGGCAACAAATTCGGCAAACTCTGCGTTAGTTACAACAGTTGGGGAGATCTCGAAAGCATTGAGTGAAATCTCTCTGACGGGACCCTCCCCATCTGCTGGGTAGGCCGATTCCTCAGAACCCATAAAGAAGCTGCCGGCAGGTATCGAAACAAAGGTTTGTTTCGCAGAAGGTCCAGAACTAGTTGGCAACGGCCGCTCAGGAGATCTTTCTTGTTCTACGCCCTGGTTCGAACCAACAGGCGCGCCCGGTTCCGAGGCGGAGCGGTCATTGGATGAGGGACTGCAGCAGGGTTTGGTCATCGTCTCACGGGTTGCTGAGGGAGGAGCTTCAGTCGTTCGGGACTGGAGCTCCATCACAACTCTAGGGGCGGTCCGCCAATAGAAATCCGTTCTGCACTATGTTGTTGCAGTTGCACTGCGGACTAAGTGGGGCAACGACTCTTCTCGGCACGTGCCGAGAACAAATTTTGGAGGCTGTCTTGCTCGCATACGATTACCCGCTGTTACAGATTGTTATCACCATGATGTGGTTCTTCCTGTTCTTCCTTTGGATCTGGATTGCCATCACGGTGCTCGTTGATGTATTCCGCAGCCACGACATGGGTGGCTTTGCAAAGGCTCTTTGGCTCCTTTTCATTGTCATCGTTCCGTTCCTTGGCGTTCTGGTCTACCTGCTCGCTCGTGGTCACAAAATGCAGGAGCACCAAGTTGCTGCAGCCAAGGCATCACAGGATCAGTTCTCCGCATATGTCAAAGAGACTGCAGGCTCTAGTGAGTCGTCAGCTGAGCAGCTGACCAAGCTTGCTGCACTTCATGACAGTGGCAAGCTCACCGATGCTGAGTTTGATGCTCAGAAGGCCAAGATTCTTTCCTGAGTTTGAAGCCAATTGAATCTGCCCGCCTACTTGATCTTGTATCAGTAGGCGGGCAGTTTCGCGTCTAGGTTCCCGATACCCTGAAACCATGACGGGCATGGGGGTAGTGGAGGGTGAGCCTGCAGAACCAGACAGTTCGGATCCGCAGGTATTGGCGGGCGGTGCGGACGCAGAGAGCGCCACGGGGAAAGTTGACGCATACGGCCACCGGCCACTCTGGCGAGGATGGCTGCATGCGGCAGCTTTTCTGGCCGTGATTCCGGCAGGCCTCTACCTCTTGAGCCTGGCGCAAACCACTGCGGCACGAGTCGCCGTGCTGGTGTACTGGGCCAGTCTTGCTGGCCTCTACGCAACCAGTGCCAGCTATCACAGGCTTGCCCGCTCGGCTACCTCAGTGCTGTGGTTTCGTCGGGCTGACCACTCCATGATTTACGTGTTGATAGCAGGGACCTACACCCCGATTTGTCTGCTGATTTTGCCGAAGATTTGGGGAATTCCCATGCTGGTCCTGATCTGGACGGCTGCGCTTGCCGGTATCACGATGAAGATGATTCGGCTGGGACTTGATAACGGCCCGAGTGGGTCTTGGCTCTACATCGTGATGGGCTGGGCAGCGGTTCTTACTTTGCCCGTGCTGATCATGAATCTGAGCTGGGTGCAGTTACTGCTGCTAGCAGCGGGCGGACTGCTGTACACCTTGGGTGCAGTGGTTCTTGGCAAGCATCGACCAGACCCGAGCCCTGACAAGTTTGGCTATCACGAGGTCTGGCACTCCATGACGATCGCTGCAGGCTCATGTCACTTTGCGCTTATCGCAACGATGCTGGCCTAACGATTGCTGGCCAACGCAATGTTTGAGCGTTGACTCCTCAGATTGCGTGATCCTGCGGACCGAAATCATCCCAGTTTGCGGGGCTCTCTGTTGGCGTTGGGTCCGGCCCGCCGTGGTTATGTCCTGCGTGGATTTGTTCCCGTCCAGTCAGCACTGCAGCGGCCAAAGCCGTGGTAATCGGAACCGAGATGACCAATCCGATTGATCCCACCAACATCCGCACTATCTCCATAGCCACAATCTCGCTACTCAGAATGCGGCCAATGGACTTGTTGCCTTGGCTAAAGAGCAGCACCAGGGGAAGCGCAGCACCTGCATATGCAAGCACCAGCGTGTTGACTGTCGACGCCACGTGATCGCGTCCCACAGTTATGGCTTCTCGGTACAGCACAACTCTGCTCATCTTCGGATTGGCTCTTCGTAGCGCAGACACAGTCGACACCTGAGTCACCGTGACATCGTCGAGCACCCCAAGAGCGCCAACCACAATGCCCGCAACTAACAGGCCACGAAGGTCAAGTGCAGAAGCAGTCACGCGGAGTACTTGCGCATCCTCACTAGCTAGGCCAGACAAATTGCAGAGCTCAGCTGCGACAAGGGCAAGGCCGACGATCAGAACCAAACTCAACAGCGTGCCTGCGAGCGCAACCGTCGTTGCAGTGTTCACTCCATGGGCTAAGTACAGCGCAACGTAGGCAATGGCGACGGTTCCGACCAGGGCCACTAGGACGGCTGATTCGTTGCGAAGTAGCGAGGGCACGATGAAGGCCACCAGAATCAGCCCGCTTGCGGCCAGGCCGATCAGAGCGCGTACCCCTTGCCATCTTCCGACAAAGATCACGGCTGCGACAAAGAGCAAGAGCAGCCACCACATGGGGGTGCTGCGCTGGAAGTCTGAGAACGAGTAGCGGTAGGGCACCGGACTTGTAGCAACGTCGAGCAGCACGACCTGCTCGCCACCCTTCATCTGCGGGATTCGAAAGTCGGTATCTCGAATCAGAAACACGCCGGTGTCACCAGCATTCTTCCCTGAGGTGATTTCGACCGAGACCTCTTGGCATCCGGCTAAGGCGTTGGCTTCAATTGCATCGCAGGTGGTGCGAACAGCCTTGGTGACTGTTGCATCAACAAACTCAGAGGGCTGATTACCAAGGTCGGGCGCTTCCCCCCGCGGCCAGAGCAATCCAAGGCCTAGGAGGGTCAAAATCGAGACAGCAATGATCGCTCGGGTTACCCATTTTTGGGTCTGTTCAGCGGTCTTCATTGCTGGTCATTCTTCTACATTGCAGTCAGCAGGTGGGTCACCCGGCTGCAAAGTTTCGAAGGTTGGCTACGGTCTCTCCTATGCCTGATGACTTTTCCGAAACTGCACCGGGTGCGGTTCCTTCCCCGCCCGAGAGATTATTTGCGAGCGACAATGCTTCTGGGGTTCACCCCCAAGTGATGGAGGCCTTACAGAGCGCAAATGCCGGCCATGCACTGGCCTACGGACAAGATCCGTGGACTCGCCAAGCGCAAGAACTGTTCGAAGATCTCTTCGAACAGCGCGTTGAGATTGCATTCACCTTTGGTGGAACCGGAGCAAACCTGGTGGGACTGCAGTGCTTGTTGCGGCCTTGGCAGGCAGTGATCTGCACCGAATCAGCCCATATTGCCGTAGACGAATGCGGTGCTGCTGAACGCTTTCTTGGCTGCAAGCTGATTGACCTGCCATCTGAAGACGGCAAGCTCATGCCAGAGCAGATTCACGGGCAGTTGCATGGCCTTGGTGATGAGCACCATGTTCAGCCGAGGGTGGTCTCGATCACTCAGTCCACCGAACTGGGCACCTTGTATTCGGCAGAAGAGATTGGTGAGCTTGCAGATACCTGCCACGGAGCCGGTCTGCTGTTGCACCTAGACGGAGCGAGAATTGCCAATGCAGTCGCAGCTGCCGGATGCACAGCTGCAACGATGCTGGTCGAGACAGGGGTGGATGTCGTTACGTTTGGCGGTACGAAGAACGGCATGATGTTTGGAGAGTCTGTGGTTTTTTTGCAGCCCGAGTTGGCGGAGCATGCTCGGTTCGTCCGAAAGCAGGCCGCACAACTGCCGTCAAAGATGCGCTACATCGCGGCCCAGTTCTCTGCCCTGCTAGACGGCAACTTGTGGTTGCGTAACGCTGGTCATGCGAATGCAATGGCAGAACTGCTTGCTCAACAGGTTGCTGATATTCCAGGAGTTGAACTGCATCGCTCACCGCAGGTCAATTCAGTGTTTGCGACCTTGCCAGCGTGGTCCCTTGAGCCAATCATTGCGTGGTCTCCGTTTTATGTGTGGGATCAAGAGCAGGACCTGGTGCGGTGGGTCTGTAGCTATGACACCACGCCTAAAGATGTTGGCGCCTTCAGCTCTGGAATTGCTCAGATTCTGGCGGGCGGCCACCCAACCTGATTCTGGCTTACTTCGCGAGGAAAGCCAGAATCTCTGCGTTCACTTCGGCTGGCTGTTCAAGTTGAAGAAAATGCCCCGCATTTTCAATCATCACTGCCCGGCTGCCCTCTACGTTGAGGTAATCGCCTGTGGTACCGGCAAGGGCGGGTGCCATGCACCCATCGGTCTGCCCATGCAGGTAGAGCAGCGGTTGCGGGGGGAGTTCAAAAACTGCAGCCTGAGCCTGAGCTAGGGCCGGGTCCTGAAGCTCTGATTGCAGGGTCTGGCGGTAGTAGCCAAGTGCTGCCGCGACGTGTTCCGGAGTTGGCATGCAGGATGCGAAGTAGGCGACGTCCTCTGCGCAGTCGTAGCCGGGAGACCAGTCCTGCCATAAGCGAGTGATGAACTCGAACTCATTCATTGGAATCATCATGTCGGACAGGGGATTGAGCTGGAAGAACATGTACCAGCTCAGGCGAAGCTGGTCGTAGGTGAAGAATGCTTGAGCCATGACAGGTCCTGGGGGAACTGCTGCGGTGACTACTCGACGCCAGAGTTCAGGTTCGAGTGTGGCGGCTGAGTATGCGCCCATTGCACCCCAGTCGTGGCCGATGACAACTGCGCTGCTGTCTGCACCGAGTGCACGGTGCAAACAGTTGGCGTCTACACCCAACACTCCGGACTGATAGTTGTCATCGGCAGCCAAGGTGGTTGGTGCGTAGCCGCGGCTAAACGGCGCGACAGCTCGGTACCCCGCTGCTGCTAGGGCTGGCAAAAGGTAGCGCCAAGTCCACGCCGAGTCCGGGTACCCGTGCAGGCAGAGTGCGAGTGGGCCTGAGCCTGCAGCAAGGTACGCAACCTCGAGGCCATTCTCGGGCAACTTCACGGATGCGAATTCCAAGCCAAGCATTTTCGCAGTCTCCTGTGCGGCAGCGCTTGCAAGAGGCTCAACTGAGTCGGTGGGAGGCGTCATGGGGAGACCTTAGTAACTGGGCGAGGTTTCTTGGTGCCTTCAGGAACGACCACTAGAGACTTCAGTCACATATAGGTGTGCTTGTACTACTTGTTCACCTACTGTCTGCTATCTGGTTTGGATGTCTGCGTTTGGGTACCTCTCGTATGGGGTCATCCACTTCTCAGGTTGCTTGTTGAACTGCTTCAGGAGCGTTATGGGTCACTACATTTTGAGCCGTGGGTGCTAGCTCGGTGTTGAACGTAACGTTTTACGGTGTGCGCGGTTCGACCCCATGTTCGAGTGACGCGAATAGGCGCTACGGAGGCAACACCTCCTGCGTGGTCATTGAATCGCCGGGGCAGGACCCCATCGTGTTGGACCTTGGAACCGGGTTGCGGTTTTTTGGCATGACGGTTCCCTGTGATCAGCCATTTCGAGGCACAGCATTAGTGAGTCATCTGCATTGGGATCATGTGCAGGGGGTTCCGTTTTTTAGCCCGATGTTGTGCGAGGGTGCGCAACTCAATGTGTATGGGCCGCGTCAAGAGGACTGCACCCTGACCGAGGCCGTCAAGGCGTTTATTCAGCCGCCGTATTTCCCAGTCGGTATTGAGGAACTCGCTGGCGAGTTCAACTTTTTTGAAGTTGAAAACGATGTGTTTCAGGTGGGTGATGCAACCGTGACGGCTGCTCCGATTCCGCACCGTGGCCCAACGGTTGGCTACCGCATCGAAAGCCAAGGCGTCGTGATTGTGTATATCAGCGATCATCAGCAACCGGGCCCCGAAGCCACTGAGGTATCCGCAGAGGTGCGGGCACTCTGTGCCGACGCTGACCTACTCATTCACGATGCGCAGTATGACCCCGAGGAATATCTCCTACGTTCCGACTGGGGGCACTGCACCTCTGACTATGCAGTCGAAGTGGCGGGACAATCTGGTGTGAATCGCCTGGCGCTGTTTCATCATGATCCTTCTCACGATGACGATCGTGTCGATGAGATGCTTATGCAGGCGCGCCAACACAAAGCCGGCTCTGGACTTCAAGAGATTCTCGCGGCATCTGAAGGTCTCACCCTGTCCTTCGAGTCCGACCCACTCAGGTAATCTTGCCAAGCCAAACACGGCACAGATCGGGAAGGCAAAGATGTCTGAGGACGGCAACATCTCAAGTAGTCAAGCCGAGGTCGAGATAGACCCAGCGTTGTTCCGCTCTGTGATGGGGCATTACCCCACCGGGGTGACTGTGGTAGCTGCGCTTGAAGGCACAGCACCGATTGGACTTGCTATCGGGACTTTCTTCTCGGTTTCGCTTGATCCGCCACTTATTGGATTCTGCGTTGCGAAGACCTCTTCCTCATGGGCACGCATCGAGGACACCGGTGCGTTTGGGGTCACGGTCCTATCCGAGGAGCAACAAGACACTTCTGGCCGCTTTGCCTCGAAGGTAGAAGACAAGTTCGCAGGAGACACCTGGGTGCCTGCGCCTGTAACCGGGTCACCACTCATTGTTGGGGGAGTGGCTCACATGGATTGCACGCTCCACTCAGTTGTCGATGCCGGCGATCATGTGATTGTGCTGGGCCGGGTTCAGTACCTAGATGTGCACCGAGCAGATGTTGGGCCGCTGCTGTTCTTTCGCGGCGGGTACGGACGCCATGATCCACTTTCAACAGATCTGATCTAGCTTCGGCATCCATGGCTATTTATGCGCTCGGCGACCAAGTACCCGAAATCCACCCAGAGGCCTACATACACCCAGATGCCGTCGTCATTGGGAGCGTTGTAATTGGCGCGTATACCTCGGTCTGGCCCGCTGCTGTCTTACGCGGCGATGACGGGTTTATTTTTATCGGCGAGCGTTGTTCAGTTCAGGACGGGGCAGTCCTGCACACAACGGCGGTGTTTCCCACAACCGTCGGCAACGAGGTCACCATCGGCCACTTGGCGCATCTCGAGGGCTGCATTGTCGAGGACAAGGCGCTGATCGGCTCTGGTTCGATTGTGCTGCACAACGCTAAAATCGGCGTTGAGGCTGTGGTCGGCGGCGGAGCATTTGTTCGCAACAATCAGGTTGTGCCGGCTCTGGCCATGGCTTTGGGCGTGCCTGCTGTGGTCAAAGAAAACGCTGTGTTTCCCGGACACTTTGATCTAGGGATTGAGTCCTATGTGAAGCGGGCCGAGCGTTATCGCAAGCGCCTTCGTCGCTTGGATTGAACCACCTGAACAGGTTCTAGACAGTGCCGAGGTGCTGGCAGAACTCACAGGTGGCGGGCCATCTAGGGCTGAGTGGGTAGTTCTTCTCTTCCCGACCGGTTTTTGCTCGGGCAGAATAGAATCACCTTGCGCTACTTAGGCATTTTCTTGAAAGCGAGACAGCAGCAGTGACCGACCGAGCCAGCAGAACGAGAGCCATTCCGCTTGTATCTGTAGGAGCGATTATTGCTGCGATGGTTCTTGTCTTGGGCTCTCTTGTCTTCGCTCCAGTTGCCTCTGCTCAGACTTGTGTTGGAAGCGTGAGCACCGCCGTGGCTGCCGCTTCGCTTCCCGGAGGATCTTGGGCGGTTGAGGGTGGATGCCTGACGAGTGACTCGTTCTTTGAGTACTCCAATACTGAGGGTCGCGCCCAGGTCGCACTGTCTTCAGTGACCTATGCCGATGGGCATTCTGGACGAGTTGCCGTTGGCATGTTGGTCATGACGGGTGGGGCAGCCCTGAGCATCGTGGGAGTTGAAGATGCTGCTACCGGGTTAGTGAAATGGTCAGCTGTGTTGGGCCAAGCCGTGCAAGTCGGCGATCAGACCACGGTTTCGGGTGAGGGAATCATGGTGTTCCCCGTGGAGAGCGTTCAAGTGTCAGCTTCGATCACCGGAACCGGAACCAACATTGCAACCATCCCTGAGTCAACCGTCCCTGAGTCAACCGTCCCCGCAGCAAGCGCGCCCGAGGCCCCGGCCGCAGCACCCACCATCCCCGAGTCCCAGTCCCCAGTACCCACGGTCCCCGAGCCGACAGTCCCCGAGCCAACAACATTATTGGCGCCGGTAAGCGACGGAAACCGTAGCTAACCGGCGCCAATAGCGATCGGTCTAGGTGTTTCAGGCTCAATAGCGACAGATTTAGCGGTAGGTGCCCGAGGCGAGCCAGTCCACCCAAGCAGGTCCTCCGGTATTTCGCAGCACGGTAAATGAAGCCACGAGGACTGCCAGCACTGCGATCAGCCAGGTTGGCGGCCTTGGGATTCGAAATGGTCTGCCAGCGATCGCCATCGCCACCCAGATCACCCAGATGACAGCCACAATCGGCAAGGCGATGGCAACCAACACGTTGTGATCAGCAGCTTCGAGGAATCTGCCCCTCATGAGTGAGTTCGTGGCCCGCAGTCCGCCGCAGAGTGGGCAATCAATGCCAAAGACTGCTCGCGACCAGCAGATGGGAACACCCGTATCTGTTGGGTTGACCACAGCAATAGCTACACATCCACATGCTGCTGCAACACCAGCGATCAGCGGGGTTCGCCAGACAGGCTGAGTAGTCGAGTCGGGCAGAATTTCGGCGTCTGCGGCCGGGTCGGAGGAGCCGGGGAACTTGTTGGAATCACGGGGGAGTTGCTGATCCGTCTGATCCAATCGAGGGCTCACCTAATTAGGTTAGAACAGACCCGAACACGGCTGCCGGCAACACTCTGAAGCGGCTGGCAAAAGTGGCGGTTCTGTTGGCAGTGGAGTCATCCCTATTCTGTCTCGGCTCTGTTCGAGCGTCAGCACCTAGAGTGACCCCATGACCGAAGCAGTTAGTTCGAAGCAGCCCAACATTGTGATGATCGTGGCAGATGATCACGGCCGCGAAGCAGTCGGATGCTACGGAAACCCAGTTGTGTCCACGCCGAACATTGATTCTCTCGCTGCCTCAGGCGTGCGCTTTGACAACGCTTTCTGCACTACGGCCTCGTGTTCAGCGAGCCGCTCGGTCATCCTGAGCGGATTGCACAACCACACCAATAGGACGTTCGGTCTGATTCATGACCCGCACAATTTCTCTATGTCGAGCCACGTCACGACATTGCCGAAGCTGATGAAGCAGGCTGGTTATCGGACGGGCCGGATGGGGAAAAAGCACTATCAGCCTGAGGCGCTGTTTCCATTCGACTTCGACCCGCCTGAGTGGGGTACAGATGAAGACATTTTGCGGCAGCGAGATGACCTTTGGCTTGCTGGGCGTTGTGAAGAGTTTGTTCAAGGTGAATCCCCGTACTTTCTCTATTGGTGTTCGCATGACCCGCATAGAAACTGGGAGCGTGCGGACCACCCGCTTCGGCCCGATGACTTTGGCAATCCCCGGACGCCATTTCCCGGAGATGAGGAAACACCCTTTGATCCCGAAGAGGTGATTGTTCCTCCGTGGCTAGCAGACCTTCCCGAGGTGCGTGCCGAGATTGCCGAGTACTACCAGTCAATCGCTCGACTCGATCGTGGCGTGGGCCGACTGATCGACTTGATTGCGAGCGCTGGGTCGGACAGAGACACGGTCATCTTGTATCTCTCAGATAACGGGGGAGCATTCCCTGTTGCTAAGACGACTCTGTATGACCCCGGCATGCAACTTCCCTTGATTGTCAGCACAATCCCAGCTGCTGACAGAAGCGATTCACCAACTAGCAGTGCCGGCAGCAGCCCTGAGTCGAGCAGCCCTGTGTCGGACAGTCCTGAGTCGAACAGCTCGGGGCGGAGTTCGGGTGTGAGCTGCGAGGCCCTGGTGAGTTGGGCCGATCTCGCGCCGACAGTGCTCGACCTTGCGGGGGCTGGCGAACTTGGCGCAGCGATGTTCGGAGAAAGCCTGCGGCCGTTACTGGAGCATCCAGAATCCCCAGGTAGAGATCATGTGTTTGCCTCACACTGCTTTCATCAGGTCACCAACTACTACCCGATGCGAGTTGTTCGAACCCATCGCTGGAAGTTCATTTACAACATCGCATGGAAGCTTGACTTTCCCACAGCCTCAGACATTCACATGTCAGCGAGTTGGCAGGCCACTCTTCGAGAGACCGGCACGCTTGGTCTACGAGAGGTGGACACCTATCTACATCGTCCGCGGTTCGAACTCTATGACCTAGAAGCCGACCCCCTTGAGCTGAACAACCTTGCCGACGTGCCTGAGCAGGCCGAACAGATTGCCGAGTTTGTGACCCTGGTCCAGAACTTCCAGATTGAAACTTCGGACCCATGGTTTCATAAGTGGATCTACGAGTAACTCACTGTTTTTGTGACTTAAGAGCGTGACAAGGCGCTAGGCGGTCTGCAGGGCAGCCGCGATTGCATCGATGGCCTCGGCGGCGAGAGGCGTAACTCCGCCGAGGTTTAAGAAGGCATGAATGGCAGTTGGAAACTCCTGCTGAGTCACCGAGACCCCAGCATCGAGGAGTCGGTCTGCGTAGGCCCGGCCCTCATCTCGTAGCGGATCGAACCCCGCCGTGAGTACGTAGGCCGGTGCAACACCTGACAGGTTCTCGGCAAGCAGTGGCGAAGCGCGCCAGTCTGATCGCTGATCAGGAGAGGTGTAGCTCTGAATAAACCAACGCATGGTGTCTGTAGTCAAGAGGTGGCCCGTTCCGTTTTCGACATAGGAAGCAGACTCGTTGGCAACATCAGTGACCGGGTACACAAGAATTTGTCGACGTAGTGCAAGGGCTGCGTCACGACTCAGAATGCTCACTACTGCAGCCAAGTTGCCACCCGCTGAATCGCCACCAACTGACACTTGTGCAGCGTTGCCTCCGAGTGTCTCGGCACCACCATTGGCAAGCCAGGAGGTTACGGACCAACAATCATCAACGGCTGCTGGGAATTGGCTCTCGGGTGCAAGGCGGTAGTCCACAACCACAACCAGATGCTGCGAGCGGTTTGCAAGGCTGCGAGCAGTTAAATCTGTGGAGTCGAGAGTCCCGAGAACCCAACCTCCTCCATGAAACCAAACCAAAACTGGCAGTAGCTCGCTTGGTTGCTCGGGGGAGGAACCCAGGGGTCGGTACAGCCGACAGGGGACTCCTTCGATCTGTAGATCTTCTACAGCCGAGACATCTTCAGCCTCCCCGCCTAAGGCAGTGAACATCTCGTTGAACTCGCGAGCTTCTTGCACGGAAAGCGATTCGACTGGGGCAGCGCCCGACTCGGCCATGCTGTCGAGTAGGGCTTTGAGCGCCGGGTCAAGAAGGCTGGGGTCAGGCATAGGAGATCCTTTGGTTCGTGCGAGGCAGCAGGTGGCTCGCAATGACGGGATTGATCGGGGTCGTTATGCCCGCTTCGGCTCAGTAGATACGCAGAACCTAGGTCAATCTAAAACTTAGAGTTGGTGCTACCTGGAGTTGGGGCTACTTAACCTTGGCGTATTTGGGGCCTTTGGGGCCATGAGACGATATTCACGGGATCCGCCGTGTCAATCAGTGGCTGGAGTTGTTACTATCCACGTAGGAGAAATTATCCCCCGCCCGTTGGAGGCCCTGTATGTCAATAGATCTTGACCTTTCGAAGTACTCGCTCGGATGGAGCGACGCCGAAGATTATGTCTTCAAGCCAAAGCGTGGCTTGAACGAAGACATCATCCGTGAAATGTCTTGGATGAAGGGCGAGCCGGATTGGATGCTGCAGTTTCGCCTCAAGGCCTACAAGTATTTCTTGAAGCGCCCGATGCCATCTTGGGGTGGTGACATGTCAGAGATCTACTTCGACGACATCTACTACTACATCAAGCCCACGAGCGAGCAGGTCAGTGATTGGGACGACCTTCCCGATGCCATCAAGAACACGTACGAGAAGTTGGGCATCCCAGAGGCTGAGCGAAAGTACTTGGCCGGAGTTACTGCCCAGTACGAGTCAGAGGTGGTGTTTCACCGCAACCGTGAAGACCTCGAACAGCAGGGTGTGATCTTTTGCGATATGGATACTGCGCTTCGCGAGTATCCAGAGATTGTGAAGCAGTATTTCGGAACAGTCATTCCGCGTAATGACAACAAGTTCTCGGCACTCAACTCGGCAGTCTGGTCGGGTGGTTCGTTCATTTACGTTCCGCCAGGTGTTGAGGTTGAGATGCCCCTGCAGGCCTACTTCAGAATCAACGCAGAGAACATGGGCCAGTTCGAACGCACCCTCATTATCGCTGATGAGGGCTCGAAGGTTCACTACATCGAAGGGTGTTCTGCACCTACGTACACCTCTGATTCCCTGCACTCTGCAGTGGTTGAAATCATTGTGAAGCCAAGTGCTCGCGTGACCTACACAACCATTCAGAACTGGTCGAACAACGTCTTCAACCTTGTGACCAAGCGCGCCGTGGTCGAGGCCGAAGGGCATATGGAATGGATCGATGGCAACATCGGTTCACGCCTGACCATGAAGTACCCCGGAGTGGTCATGGTTGGCCCGAAGGCATCGGGTGAAGTGCTCTCTGTTGCCTACGCCGGTGCTGGTCAGCATCAAGATGCTGGGGCGAAGATGGTGCACGCTGCGCCAGAGACCACCTCGAAGATTGTGTCCAAGTCCATCTCGAAGGACGGCGGGCAAACCTCTTACCGGGGCTTGGTTCGCGTCGAAGAAGGCGCATACGGCTGCAAGTCACATGTGCAGTGTGACGCGCTCATCCTTGATGAGGAGTCGGTTAGCGATACCTACCCGTATATGGAGATTGGCGCCCAGGACGCGATCATTGGCCACGAGGCCACCGTGTCGAAGGTGGCTGACGAGCAACTCTTCTACCTGATGAGCCGTGGCCTATCAGAAGAGCAAGCCATGTCGATGGTAGTAAACGGGTTTATCGAACCTGTCACTAGGACTTTGCCCATGGAGTACGCAGTGGAGTGGTCCCGTCTGATCGAACTCCAAATGGAAGGTTCGGTCGGCTAGAGGAGTTTGCCGGCCGCTCTGGCTTTGGGTCAGGTGGCCAGTGACTGGCGCAGGTCGATGATTCGGAATCCGCCGACACCGTCAACTCGCGCCCGCTCCAAGGCGAGTGGCGCCGCCTCAAACATTTGCGCGGGCGTCACTGTTCCGTCTCCAACTGCAATGCCAATCGTCATGGGAAAGGTTCTGTCCTCACCCGCCACCTGCACAGGTTCCACCGCGGCAGACAACAAGCGGTAGGCAACGCCCGCAGCGTCTTGTTCATCGCCGAGATCCTCGGCGACCACTAAAAAGGTGTCGCCGCTAGCTAGGCAAATGCTGTCGCTGTTGCGGAGTCGCTGAGCGAATCGATCAAGATACGTGTTGATCGCTTCATGGCCCGCGGCTGATCCGTGCGTCTCCGCAATCTCGCTGATGCCGTCAATGTCGCAGCGCAGAAGAGAGACGGGGGAACCGGTGCTAGCCGAGTGTCGAACTGCCGATCCGAGGAGTACCTCGCAGCCCCGCCGTGTCGGCAGACCAGACTCGATGTCCTGGGTCTCCTGTCGAGTCTGTTGCATCAGGCTGTGTCGTCTTCGGCGTTCCGCACGGGTCTGTTCCCGGCCATCGCTTGCAGTGCACTCAATGGTGTCTGCAACCCCGGGAATGATGGAGTGAACCAACGTAAAATCAAGCCGCAGCTTTGGTTGGTCACCTCGAGCGAGCTTGGGATCAAGATCTATTGACGCTGACTCTGCCGCTTTGCCGACTACGCGAACAAAGCCAGAGAGAACCGCTGCTGAGTCCTGTGGGGCGCAGAGCGTGATCACGTGAGTCCCGAGGACCCCATCGACGTCAGAATTGAACATCGCTGCGAAGGATTGGTTGGCCGAGATCACATGGCCTTCGGAATCGAGACGTGCTCGTGCTACCGATGTTTGGAGGTCTGGATGAGCAATCGTCATGGAGGCAGTATCGGCAGATCTCGGCCGTGGATTAAGCCTCAGAGTGCAACAAAACCCTAGGTAAATCTACCTGCGCTGCCTATCTGCCAAACTGTAAACATGCCGATGCGCGAGGGTTGCAAGTTCTTTGAAAGCCGCACCTATCCCAATGGGGATGCCGTTAGAAAGTGCGATCTGGACTTAGCTCCAGAGGCGCCTTGGCGGTGCCCAGATCCTTGTTCGGCGTATCAGCCTCGCTTGGCTGACGTGAACTGGTCCCACGGCTCGTTGGTCACTCCACCGCCTCCCCCCGAGCCAGAAGGAATCGGCGAGGACCCATCGATCGCAGCACTACTCGACGAGGCCGAGGACATCATCAACTCTGTGGTGGATTCGACTCGGGCCGAGGTGGATGCCGAGGTGGAGGCGAAGTCAAAGGGTTCTCGGGGTTTCGGCGGGATCAAGAAGTTCTTTAAGAAGGGTAAGGACTAGGCCGCAAATACCCTTGCAGAAAGGCAGAAAGGCTGAGGTCGAGCCGGCGGAGTTGCCTAAGGAGGCGTACGCCGCCTGTAATTCTCCTACGCGGATAGTGTAAATTGCTGCTCAGCCGTTTCGCCCCCTGAACAACGTGAGTAGCAACGTGAGCACAGACTTGAGTACAGACAGTTTCAGTAGCGCAGTTGCCGATTCCTTGGACGGACCTGCGTGGTTGAGAGAACGACGACATGCTGCAGCAGAGGATGCTGCGCAGATGGCGTTTCCGAGCACTGATTCAGAGGAATGGCGATATAGCCGAATTGGCGACTTAGACCTTGAGAAGTTTGCGATGATCCCGGCTCGAGACGCCGACGCAGCTCGTACAACTGACGAGATCCCGCTTGCTGTTTCTGATTTCATGCAGGAACTGGGTCCGCTTGGCGGATCGGTCCTGGTCTACAACGGCCGAATTATTTCAACACAGCTCAGTGATGAACTGCGTCAGCAGGGTGTGGTATTCGGTGCCGTGCCTGAGGAGGCAACGGCAGAGGGTGCGGCTTCAGCGCTCGGCGCAGTGATGCACGAAGCTCCAGATCTCTTTGGGGCGTATAACGATGCGTTCGGGGCTGACCCAGTTGTCCTTGATGTGCCACGCAACCTCGTGATTGACCTTCCCCTTGCGGTGGTGTTCTACGTTGACGTGGCTGACTCAATTACCTTTCCTCGGCTCTCGGTCCGAGGGGGAGAGAACAGCCAGTTCTCGTTTATCGAGGCATCGCTCTCTGCTGATGTGCCAGCAGTTGTTGCTCCAGTGACCGAAGTGGTGGTGGGCAGCGCTGCACGCGTCAGCCATAGCGCTCTTCAAGACGTTGGACCTCAGGTCTGGCAGGTCGGCACCTTTCTTGCCGAAGTAGGCCAGGCCGCAACCCTCGATGCGGCATTGGCTGCCATCGGTGGCAGCTACGCACGCCTTCGCATGGACTGTCGACTCGTTGGGCGAGGAGCAAGCGGCAACTTGTCGAGCGCGTATTTCGGGGACGATCATCAGATGCTTGACTTGCGAACTTTTCAAGAACATCAAGCTGCCGACACCACTTCAAAGCTGTTGTTCAAGGGCGCCGTTGCGGACAATTCGCACTCGGTCTACACGGGCTTGATTCGAATCAAGCCTGACGCACGTGGGTCAAATGCCTACCAAACAAATCGCAACCTGAAACTCTCTGACACAGCTTGGGCTGAGTCGGTTCCCAATCTAGAGATTGAAAACAACGATGTGCATTGCTCCCATGCATCAACTGTTGGTCCAGTCGATGAAGAACAGCGCTTTTATGTTGAAAGTCGCGGTGTGCCCTCGTTGGTGGCAGAGCGACTCATAGTTGCAGGCTTCTTCGACGAGGTCCTCGATCATTTTGCTGTTCCCGCTTTGGCTTCTGCAGCACGTGACAGGGTCAACAAGATTCTTGATTCCCATGTGGGCGCATTGCTTACAAGCGATTCGGCACTGCTTGCCGAGGCTTCGAATGAGTCGGCATGAGCAATCCTGCAGTCAGAATCTGCTCCCTGGCAGACCTCACCGATGGGGAAGCCTTGCGCATTGATGTTGAAGGCCACCGCCTGTGTGTGGTTCGCCTTGACTCAGAGGTCTTCGCGATTGGCGACCGTTGCAGTCATGCAGATGTGTCGCTGAGCGAAGGCGAAGTTGAGGACTGCGCGATTGAATGCCCGAAGCACGGCAGCGCATTTGATTTACGAACGGGACAACCGCTCTCACTTCCCGCAGTGCGGGCCGTGCCGAGCTATGCAACCGCGATTGTGGAGGGTGAAGTCATGGTGGAACTGTCATGAGTGAGTTGGTGATTAGCGACCTTCGGGCGACAGTTGACGGCAAGGAGATCCTGAAGGGCGTGACCCTTACGGTTCGCTCAGGAGAAGTCCACGCTGTGATGGGTCCAAACGGCTCAGGGAAATCAACACTCTCGAACGTGTTGATGGGCAAGCCTGGTTATGTAGTGACCGGCGGATCTGTCACTCTGGACGGGGTTGACCTGTTGGCAATGGCCACATGGGAACGAGCGCAGGCGGGGCTCTATCTTGCGATGCAGTACCCAGTCGAAGTTCCCGGCATCAGCGTCAAGGACGTACTAGCCGAGGCTTACGCGGCATCTAGTCGCGATCGACAGTTGGTGCCATCACTCATGGCCACGGAAGCGGATCTGATCGGATTTGAGCGTGAGTTCCTCGATCGCCCGCTCAATGTCGACCTCTCTGGAGGCGAGAAGAAGCGAAACGAGACCGTGCAGATGGCCGTGTTGGGGCCAAAGATCGCCATCCTGGATGAGTTGGATTCTGGGCTAGATGTGGATGCCTTGCGTGCCGTTTCAAGGCGAATCGAACTCGCTACCACCGAGGGATTCAGTGGCGGGGAGCGACTTGGCGTGCTTGCCATTACCCACTACAACCGCTTGCTAGAAGAGTTGCATCCTGACGTTGTCCATATCTTTGCCAATGGTCAGATTCTTGAGTCCGGCGGTCCTGAAATAGCGACTCGTCTGGAAGAGACTGGATATGCGGCTTGGGTCGAAGAGGAGGAGCAAGCTGCTCCAACTGCAGCGGCGCGTCCAGTAGTCGATGACCCGTTCTTCTCGGATGGCCTTTTGTAGCTCGGTCTAGCTCAGTCGGTCACGGCTAGCTGAGCAATCTAGGCTGAAGCTATGGCTCGACCGGATCTCTTGACTGACGATGAACTTACAGCGGCTCTAGAAGGGCTCGCAGGTTGGCAGGTAGAGGCTGGGAAGCTTCGTCGTGAGTTCCATTTTGCCGACTTCAGCGCGGCTTTTGGCTTTATGGCAGCAAGCGCCACCGTGGCAGAGAAACTGGACCATCACCCGGAATGGTCGAATGTCTACTCGACAGTGGTAGTGGAACTCACCACCCATGATGCCGGCGGCCTGACTGAGCTTGACGTGCAACTGGCGCGAAGAATGTCAGAGCTAGCTGCTTAAGTAGCAAGGTAGCTATCTAGGCCGGCTAGCAAACTGCCAAAGTGTCAAGCTGTGAGGCTGTGAGGGTGCCACGGAAGGGGACCATATGGGATTTCGTATGAGGAAATCGATTCAACTGATGCCTGGAGTTCGGCTGAATATGTCCCCAAGCGGTTTGGGAATCTCAGCTGGAGTAAAGGGGTTTCGTGTCACCCAGCGAGCAGATGGCACCCTGCAGCGAACTGTCTCGATACCAGGAACAGGGTTGTCCCATGTTGAGCGACTCGATGGCGAAAAGTCAGCTTCGTCTAGGTCAACTCCGCCTCGATCAACTGGGTCTAGATCAACTGGGCCGCGACCTGCTTCGACTCCAGCGCAGGCTCAACCTGTGCCGCGTCGAAAGAAGCCAGGATGGTTTGCGCCCCGCGTAGAAAAGGACCTGTATGCGGCAATGTCTGCAAGCGATGTGGATCGCATCGAAAAGATTGCGCGCAGCCAAGAACGCTATGTAGTTGCTGCGGCAAGTCTTGCAGGGCTGCTGCGAATGCAAGCCGAGCAGGTTCAAGCAGCGAGCGACATGCTGATGCTGGTGTGGTCATCTGGCCAAGACCCAGCTACTGACCCCTTTATCCAAAAATACGTCTCGGTGAGTTTCGACTTGGTTCTTGCCCCCGGTGTGAGTGCACCGCTTTCACTCAGCCGAAACACCGTTGGACTTGCTCTAGCGGAGTTACTGCAACTTCAGAACCGCAGGGTTGAGGCAGTCGAGATTGTGGAACAACTTGAGCCAACTGCAGCGAGCGCAATCTCGTTAGCAGAGCTCTACGCCGAACTCGCCCGGTGGTCCGATGTGGTTGAACTCACCGATGAGATCACAAACCAGGACGACCTGACTGCGTTGTTGTGTGTGTTTCGAGGGGTTGCCTTGCGCGAACTTGCTTACTACGACGCGGCCCGTGCGGCATTCCAGGAGGCGCTGAAAACAAAGCAGCGAACTCCTCTCATTCGGCACCGTGCCTGGCTTGAACGTGCGCGTTGTTATGAGCGAGAAGGAAAACGCTCGCTGGCGCGTAAGGACCTCGAGCGAATTCTGGCCGAGGACTCAACCTATGCAGGCCTAACCGAGGCTCTTGCCGAATTGACTACCTAGCGCTCCAGGCAAAATGCTAGGGCTCAAAACCTCCGTTAGGGAGTGTTAGCGGGCGGCGTTCTTCACGAAGTCAGCTAGGTGTTCGTTATTGAGTTGCTCGGTTCCGCTGTGGAAGCTTCCGCGAATATGTCGCCGCCTGGTCTCGTCATCGGTTCCACGAGCAGCCGAATGCCATAGGTAGGCATCGTGAAACAAGATGTCTCCGCGATCGCAATACAGGGCAATCTCGCCTGGGACTTTCTCAAATCGGAGCGGCATCTCAGAGGGCGGGGGCTGACTCGTATGGCCGGCAGCTTCTGCTGAACCGGCAGGTACGGGGGAGTCGTTGATGTTGACGAACGGTGCTGGCGTATTCCAATGATGACTTCCGGGCACCACCCTCAAGAATCCGTTAGCGGGGCTCGTCGCGTCTAGGTGGAAGGTGAAAGCCACTGCGGGCCAGATGTCCAAATGTGGTCCACTTTGCCAGTCGCTATGCCAACCGATTCGCGTGTAGCTCGACTCAGGGCCCGGGCGGGCATCTTGATAGACAACGCCGAATCGCTGCTCGTGAAGGAGCCAGTAGTCCTCATGCAGCAACCTGCTCATCAGATCAAGAACGTCTCGGTGATGCACGCCAGCAGTGACTGCCGGGGACAACTCAGTCATATAGGTGACGTAATTTGCAAACTGGTTTGCCTTGTCGCCGGCATCGCCCTCAATGAGGATTTCTGTTCCATGGCGTTCGTGCAGCCTTCCCGCAGTGAGTTCCTCTTGCGCAGCTACGCATTCTTGCTCCATGGCCACAAGTTCGGCCTCTGAAAACACCCCGCGAAGTGCAGCAAATCCATAGGCGCGAAAAAACTCCTCTGCCTGATCGTGTTGATCGGGCAGGAATATTCCAAACTGATCTGGCATAGCTGGGGGAGGGTTCATGGTCCTTGGCGTTCTTGGCAATCCTGAGCCTCTAGTGGAGAAGGTCTCTATAAGTATGCATGAACCCCGTTGCTAGTGGCTTTTTAGGGCCCTCTTTGATGCTTCTGTGTAACCTGTAGTTCATGTTGAGTTCAGGTTTTCCTAGGGTGCATCAGGTTCACCAGAGCCGAAGCGGTAAAGGAACAGCAGTTGCTGCCGCGTCGATGTTCGGCGCAGTACTACTCACCTTGGGGCTCTTGGCCTGCACGGCACCACCCTCTGACCCCGGAAGCCCACCCACCACACTGTTTCCGCTTCCGGCACCACCCGCAGAGTTCAGCGTTTTGAGTTACAACGTGGCGGGCCTACCTCAAGAGGTCTCGAAAGAGAATCCAAAGACACACCTTCCCATGATTAGTCCCTTACTGAACGAGTATGACGTTGTGCTCACACAAGAGGATTTTGATTGGTGGCAACCGGCAGCAGGGATTCTGGATTTCACGAACTACCACACTCGCCTACGGGCCCAAGCCACGCACCCCTACCGCACTGACCGTCACCCCGGACCTGCAGCAGTAGGAATCAACCCTGCGGCCCGACCTTTACTTGTTGGAGACGGTATCGGAGCCATATCGCGATTCCCCCTAACTGCTGAAGCGCATGGTGCGTGGATTGGGTGTTACGGCGATGCGTTCACAGGTGCCGGCGACTGCTTAGCCATGAAGGGCTTCCGAGTAGTGACTATGACTCTGGGCGATGGTCGCGAAGTGGACGTGTATAGCTTGCACGCCGAGGCGGGAAGTGGCGATCTTGATCAGGCACTTCAGGTGAAGGACTTTGAACAACTCTCTCTCTTTATTCAGTCCCGAGGAGATGATCGGGCAATCATTCTTGGTGGAGATACGAACCTTCACATAGACGAGGGATACCCGGAATCAAATACGGGTGAGGTTGATCGCGTGATCTGGGAGCAGTTCTTGACCTCAACTGGATTGACCGACGTATGCGCTGAACTTGCCTGCGGCACGCCCGGCAGCATTGATAAGTTTGCGTATCGCAGCAACAACAGTGTGCTGCTCTCCGCGACAGGAATTGAGTTCCCGGCAGAACGCTTTACTGCCTCAACAGGTGAAGCACTGAGCGATCACACCCCGGTGGTTGCAACCTTCCGGTGGAATATTCCCGCAGGCTGAGGCTCTAATCCGGGGGCTAATCGCCGCTCGGACTGACCGAATTCTCGCGGTTATGAACTGAGGGCTTCGTCGATGCCTTGCTGCAGTGTGTTCCAGCCGAGGGTGGCGCACTTAATGCGCACTGGAAACTTCACGACACCGCGTAACGCTTCAAGGTCGCCGAGCTTCAATTCCGCCCCGGCCGAATCTTCTTGAGGGTCTGCGTCGGAATCAGC
Source organism: Actinobacteria bacterium IMCC26207 (assembly GCA_001025035.1). Taxonomy (GTDB): domain Bacteria; phylum Actinomycetota; class Acidimicrobiia; order Acidimicrobiales; family Microtrichaceae; genus IMCC26207. The sequence goes on along the minus strand of LCZK01000008.1, from coordinate 108,877 downwards.
ATCGAGACCCTCTTCGTGAATCGACATCATCGACTTGAAGGACTTGGTCAGATCTCGGATTTCGCCGATGCTGCGGCCTTTGACGGCGGCGGACATCATCGATGCTGAGGACTGAGAAATGGAGCACCCTTGTCCACCAATGCGGATGTCCGTTACAACTGCGGCATCGCCGTTGGCTGAGTCATCGACATCTATGTAGACCACAATCTCATCGCCGCACAGCGGATTGAATCCCTCGACCCGAACGGCAGGGGGCGAGTCGAGCTCCCCGCGATTACGTGGGCTGCGATAGTGATCAAGGATGATCTCTCTATAGAGGTCTTCAAGGCCCGACATGCGGTGATCTCCGTGTAGTGAGTTTCGGTGGGTAGAGGTAACGGTAGAGCTAATGCTAGGGAAAGAGTAGTGACTAGAAGCTAAAGAACTCGCCTGCAGCCTCGAGGGCATCGCCGAGTGCGGTGATGTCAGCCTCGTCGTTGTAGACGTACCAACTTGCTCGTGCAGTTGCGCCCACGCCTAAAAGGCGCATCAGCGGTTTGGCACAGTGGTGTCCTGGCCGAACACACACTCCGTGCTGGTCGAGTACTTGTGAGAGGTCGTGAGGGTGAATCTCGTCGAAGGCAAAGCTCATTGCCCCACCGCGCAGCTCGGCAGATTGGGGGCCGTATATAGAGATTCGATCTCCGAATCGGTTGGACAAGTGCTCGAGGGCAAAGGCGGTCAGTGCCATCTCGTGTTGGCGGACTGCTTCCATGCCAAGGTTATTCAGATAGTCAATCGCGGCTCCGAGACCAATGATCTCTGCGATTGGGGGAGTACCCGCTTCGAACTTATGCGGTGCTTCGGCTGCCACAAACCCATCTAGGCGCACATCAAGAATCATCCCTCCGCCGCCGAGGAACGGTGGCATGGCTTCTAGGAGCTCCTTGCGCGCCCAGAGCACGCCGATGCCCGTAGGCCCGAGCATTTTGTGCCCCGAGAAGGAGAGGAAGTCGGCGCCAAGTTGGTGCACATCGGTGGGCAGGTGAGGCACCGATTGGCACCCGTCCACGGCAACAACTGCACCGGCTGCATGGGCTGCGTCTGCAATGGCTCGCACCGGGGTAATGGTTCCCACAACATTTGACATTGATGTCAGAGCGACAATCTTGACTCCGTCCAACAGAGAATCCAGGTTGCTCAGGTCGAGTTGAGAATCCTGAGTCAGCGGAATCCAACGGATCTCTAACTCGCGCTCTGCTGCGAGTTGTTGCCAGGGAACGATATTGGCGTGGTGCTCAAGATGGGTCAGCAGGATGGCGTCCCCGGGTTCAAGATTTGCAACACCCCAAGACCGGGCGATCAGGTTGATGGATTCCGTTGCGTTCTTGGTGAATACCACCTCGTTGGCGTCGGTAGCACCGATGAACGCTGCGACCTTCGAACGAGCGGCTTCCATTGCGTTGGTGGCTTCCTCGGCCAAGGTGTACGCCGCACGATGCACATTTGCGTTGATGGTCTCGTAGTAGGTGTCCATGGACTGCAGCACGGAGCGCGGCTTTTGGGAGGAGGCTGCTGAGTCCAAGAACACAAGTGGCTTGTCGTGCACTGTGCGAGACAAGATCGGAAAGTCGCTCTTGATGCGCAGAACGTCGAATTCCCCCGGCGCATGCTGTTCAACCTCGGACTGATCTATCGCCATGCCTCAAACCCTTCAGCCTCGAGCCGCTTTGCCAAGTCTGGACCACCAGAATCCACAATCTGCCCGTCAACGATGATGTGTACAAAGTCTGGGGTCAAGTAGTCCAAGAGACGCTGATAATGCGTAATGACGAGAACGCCGATTTCGGGTCGGTCAGCTCGCACAGCATTCACCCCGCTCGCAACCACGCGTAGAGCGTCAATATCTAGGCCGGAATCGGTTTCGTCCAAAATGGCGAGTTCCGGTTCGAGGATTGCCATCTGCAGGATCTCGTTGCGCTTCTTCTCGCCACCTGAAAAGCCCTCGTTGAGGAACCTGTCCGCAAAGGCAGGGTCCATGTCGAGGCGTTCCATCCACTCCATTATTGCTAAGCGAATCTCTAGCACCGACAAGTCGATGCCCTTACGTTCTGAGAGCGCTTGGCGCAGGAACTGCCGGACCGAGACGCCGGCGATCTCTTGTGGGTATTGGAAAGCTAGAAACATGCCGGACTTGCCGCGCATGTCGGCTCCCCACTCGGTGATGTCCTCGCCCTTATACAAGACGGTTCCCGAGACTGTGGTGTATTCCGGTGATCCCATGAGGGTGCTGGCCAAGGTTGACTTACCTGACCCGTTTGGACCCATCAGCGCATGGACTTCACCTCGGCCAACGCTCAGCGAGAGCCCTTTGAGGATCTCTGTGGTGGGCTGAGCAGTGGGTGCGACCCGAAGGTCAGTGATCTGAAAGAGGGGGGAGGACTCTGCGCTCATTGCTCCAGTCTATTTCTCCTACGCGTGTAGGGGAAATAGGGGGTCCTTGGGAAGCGAGAGGGTACTTAAAGGGGGAGGGTCTTGCCGCTCCGCACCTAGCGGTCCACTAGCAGTGCGAAGCAGCAAGCCTCCACCTTCTGGCGGTCAGAAGGACTAACCAGTGAACTCAATCGGTGATGCAGCCGCGACGATTGGCTGTTGAGCAGTTGCACCAAGTACTGCCGTTGCGGGCAACGTTGTAGATGGCGTCGTTGTAGATGGCGTCGTGCTGGGTACAGCAACTGAGGTCGTAGTCGTTGCCGGCACCGTCGTCTCTGGCGCTGTTGCAGGGACCGTTGTGGTCGAAGTTGTGCTGGGGCTTCCTTGAGACTCGGGGCATTTGTCGGCAGTTGTGAAACGGTCTATTGAGACGCAGAAGCAGCTTCCCGAGGAACCAGCCTCGCAGTCTGGCTGAGCGCTAGCCGTGCCAGCGCCAGCGACCATCCAAGCTCCAGTGCACGCAATAATCGCTACGAACACTGCACCGGCGCGTCGGGCCGACCCAGCTATTGAGACCTGCTCAGAGGTTTGTTCCGTCTTCATTCTTCCCTCGCTTGTTGGTAGTCGGCCGAGCACTCGCTCGGCGCGATAGCAGTCTGAGGGAGGGCGCTTAGCTGGTACTTAGCTCGCAGACAGCTTGCAAGGGATGGGCTCTTAAGTTCGGGCCTTGGCCGATAAACGGGCTCGTCACGCCGATTACCAGCCCCGGTCGACCCACTCTTGTAAGTGCGGGGATTCGGCGCCGATCGTGGTATCTGAGCCGTGGCCGGGCAGCACGATTGTCTGGGCCTCGAGGCCCGCAAAGAGTCGGCGATCGAGAGAGGAAATAATCTTCTCAAAGTCGCCTCCCTCAAATGAAGTATTCCCGGGTCCGCCAGGAAACAAGGTGTCGCCACTAAAGAGCAGCGGCTTATCTTCAACCTGAAAGCAGATCGAACCTGGTGTGTGGCCCGGCGTGAAAATCGTGCGGAGGCGAAGCCGACCTACAGCTATCACCGCATCGTCTTCGATGATCTCGTCATAGCTGTCCAACATTGCGGCGTCAGCAGCGGTCACTCCGACGGAGTATCCCGCGTCACGCATCTGCGGTACCGCTTGGATGTGATCCCAATGGCCGTGCGTCTCGAGCACGCGTCGGACGCCAAGGCGCTGAGCTAGCTCCAACAGTTGCTCATGCTCATTGGCTGCATCGATAAGGACCGAGTCGCCGGTGTGTTTGCAGCGCAAGACAAACACGTTGTTATCCATCGGCCCGACAACCAGCTTGTGCACCTCTAGGTCTGTGTCGGCATGATGAAGAGTGCTGGCGTCTTGGGTCATGAATTCATTCTCGCGCCGAAAATCTGGACTGCCCCGTTTGTTTCACTATCAAGCTGTGTCGCTACCACTATTTGTGCTGTGGACATCAAACCCCAAGGCCAGTGCCACGGGTATTTGTCCTGGGTCAAAGGTCAGGTACGTCAGCGGCTTCGGCAGACGATCTGCAGCTGCTAAGTGAATAGCATCCACCGTTCGGACTGGCTGCGTGCGACCAAGTTCGGCGGCGCGGTCTAAACAGCGTTGGTCAACAGGAATGGTATGGATGCGCTCCCAATCATCTCGCAGCGCACGCCGCAACTCGTCGGTCCGCTGCGGGTCATCCCCCAGTCGGTCGACCAACATGAGCGCCTCGGACAGTGCCAACGAACTCGCGCACCAGTCATGGTCAGCACTCATAGCGACCAAAGCTGTCTCTTGGGCTGGGCCCTCGAGATAGCGGGCGAGAAGCGCTGTGGTATCTAAAAAGAGGGTCACCTTCCTCGCACCTCACGCACGAGTTGATCGATACGCGTGCCGGCCCACAGCGGCATCGAGAATTCTGGTGGCGGGCGATCGGAGCGTCTCGCCAAGAGCAGCTGACCTCGAGCTGCTAGATCCTCGAGGGTTAGTTTCGCGTCCGTGGGCTCGAGAGGGCCGAGTTGGGCAACCGGGCGGCCATCGACTGTGATGACGATTCGTTCGCCGGCACTAGCTCTCCTGACCTGAGCTGCCACTTCGGAACGCAGCTGTCGAATGCCAATGCGGTCCATCCGATCAGATTACTCGTGCTGAGTGCGACCTTAGGGTGGGAGTAAAGCTAGATCCTGAGCCGCTCCCTTCGCTGGCTCCGGCTGGTAGCTTGCAAGATGCTGCCTGTGCAGTCACAGACTCATCAACTTTTCTTAGCGGGAGCGACGTGCATTCCGAAAGGTTTTTTCAAGAACTGGTGATTCGCAGGAGGAGCGAGAGGCCAACCTGGGGCCTCCTCAATCTGCTGGCCGTGATCTTTCTCCTACTGGGGCTGCTCGGATTGTTCGCCTGCAGCGAGGATGACCAAAGCGCTCGGAATTCTCAGTCGGATTCGACAGGCGCATCTCAGCCAGACCCCGTCTCTTCCTCCTCCTCGCTCGTTCCGCAGACGGAACAGTCAGCAGGTGAAGCCCCTTCTTCCTCGGCCTCGGTCGGTGGATCGGTTGGCAAGGAGGAGCCCCTAGCTGGAGTCAACACCCTTGCGGCAGTCAAAGCCGGGGTGCCTGCAGAATTTGGCAGCGGGGTTTCCGCTGTTGTCAACGACTACCGGGCCGTCAATGTTCAGGCTCGCGCCCCTGGAGAATCCTCGGGGCCGGCAATTGCAGTAACGATGGAAGTCAGCAATGAGTCCGGAGTCGATGTAGACCTCAGTCAGCTTTCGGTAACGGCGAGCGATTCCCAGGGTTTGCCCGCCTTGCCGATCGAATCTGAGCAAGCAGCCGCACTCGAGGGAGCGCTCGAATCTGGTGCATCAAGAACCGGGGTCTACGTGTTCCGTTTAAACGAGGAACGATCCCCATCGCTTTTGTTGAACGTTCAAGCGGGGTTCTCTCCGAACGCCCTGCAGTTCGAACTGAAGTAGGGCTGGCCGCCTAGTTGCGGCCACAAACCGAGGTAGTGGTTGGCTTCGGACCAAGCTGATGTCTGTCGGGTTTTTGTGGATTCCTGAAAACTTCTTGATTCAAGTACTTTTAGTTGCTAGACAAACTAGGGGAGCTTGGTCTGGCGAGGACCAAGAGGCGGGTTGGTCGCACTCCGCGTCGAGACGTTGTTGTTTAGCCGTGTTGGGAGAAATCATGAGTTTTGGTCGCGTTGGGTCTACTGGCTCAAGAGGTCGCTCGGCTGTATTGGCAGCCGTAGCCCTTTTGGGCCTGACATGTGTTTCCGTTGCTGTTGGTGCTCCGAGGGCTGCTGCAGAGGTGGCGGTCCCCGCAGTGCTGCCATCGACGGTTTCGGCAGATATTCTCCCGACTGTTCAAGTCAACGGAGTTGTGTGGGATCAAGTCATCGTTGGTGACATCGTCTACGTGACCGGCAAGTTCACCTCAGCGCGGCCTGCGGGCGCAGCTGCAGGGACGAGTGAAACGGCAAGGGGGAATCTACTTGCGTACAACATCACGACGGGTGTGTTAGTCAGCAGTTGGGCGCCCACGTTGAATGCTCAAGGTCGTGCTATCACCGCCTCGGCTGATGGCTCGCGAATCTATGTGGGTGGTGACTTCACCTCTGCAAGCGGTGTGACACGCAACCGCGTGGCAGCCTTTACTGCTTCAACGGGTGCAGTCGTTACGAGCTTCGATCCGAACGCGAACTCGAAGGTCAATGACTTAGTTGTTTCGGGATCTTCGGTATACCTAGCTGGCAACTTCACCGTTGTGGCAACCAAGTCTCGAACTAGGCTGGCTGCAGTTGATCAAATCACCGGAGCGCTCACTTCTTGGGCCCCCACAGCCAATCGAAATGTTATGGCCATCGTTGCTCCCGCTGGTTCAAACAAAATCGTTGTGGGCGGATTCTTTGATCTGCTGAATGGAGTCGACACGAAAGGCATGGGTGCTCTTGATGCAACCTCAGGACAGTCCTTGCCCTGGCTCGCTAATCAAAAAATTGTGAACTGGGGGGCAGACGCTGCAATCTGGAGCTTGACGACGAACGGTCAGAGCGTGTTCGGCACCGGCATGACCTACTTGGTGAACGGACTTGATACGGGCAACTTTGAGGGAACGTTCTCTGCAGATGTTGCTACGGGAAGCATCCAGTGGGTGACCGGTTGCCGTGGCGATCATTACGACGCCGCTGTAGTCGGCGAGGTTGTGTACGACGTCAGCCACACACATGACTGCGCAAACTCGGGTGGTAATATCCAAACCCAACCGTGGACCTTGCAGTATGCAAATGCTTGGTCGACAGCGCCCGCAGCAGGCGGGGCCACGAATGGGCCTGGTGCCTTCGAGGGTCAACCGAAACCAGAGTTCCTTCACTGGATCCCAACCCTGAGCGCAGGAACATATACCGGGCAATCGCAGGCAGCATGGACAATTGAAGGTAATAGCAAATATGTAGTGATGGGCGGCGAGTTTCCAAAGGTGAACAACGTCGCACAGTCCGGACTCGCTCGGTTTGCGGTGCGAGAAATTGCACCCAACCGCTCCGGTCCGCAGGCCTGCGCAGAGTCCACTCCCGTGATTGTAGGAATTGATGCTGGCACTCTGCGTGTCTCTGCTCGAGGTTCCTGGGATCGTGATGACAAAACCCTCACCTACGAGTTTCTTCGTGGTGCCTCCACGGCATCTGCTGTAGTGATGAAAACTCTAAGCGTTGATGCCACCTGGTGGGCCCGGCCGAATGTGAGTTTCACTGATACCACTGCAGCGCCTGGTTCTACGCAGCGGTATCAGATTCGTATTACGGACCCCAAGGGAAACACTTGCACTACAACCGCAGCCACAGCCATTGTGCCCCTCGGTTCCGGTTCGACAATGACTGCGTATCGAACGGCGGTCCAATCTGATAGCCCTGACACCTTTTGGCGCCTCGGCGAAAGTAGCGGGACGACTGCCTACGACCGCATTGGGTCCGCAGACTTGAAAATCGATCCCGCAGCGACGAGAGGAACAGCGGGTTCTCTGCTCAACGAGGCGGATGCGGCAACCACGTTCCCAGGAACCGGAGACGTTCCCGCAACCACAACCGGTTCGGCAGTTCTAGCGCCAGCGCAGCTGAGCGTTGAGACGTGGATCAAGACAACCACTGCGACCGGCGGAAAGATTCTTGGCTTCGGTGACTCCTCAACCGGAGTCAGCTCTGCCTATGACCGTCACATGTACATGAGCGACGATGGGACCGTGAGTTTTGGGGTGTACCCGGGGGATACGCGAACGGTCAAGAGCAGTACGGCGCTCAACGACGGCAACTGGCACCACTTGGTCGGATCAGTCGGAGTTGCTGGCCTGAAGTTGTTTGTAGATGGCCGCTTGGTGGACTCGGACTCAAGCACTACTTCTGCACAGTCATATGCGGGTTTTTGGAGACTAGGTGGAGACAATCTGAACGGTTGGCCTCGGCAACCTAGCTCGCTCGCCTTTGCTGGTCAGATTGACGAGACGGCCATTTACCCGACTCAATTGACCCTTGATCAAGTCCGGGCACATTACTTGGCAAGCGGCCGCCCGCAGACTTGGGCGAACCCTCCGGTACGACCGAGCGATCCCTATGGGGCGGCGGTCTGGGACTCTCATCCAACCACTTATCTCCGACTTGGGGAGTCAGCGGGAAGCGTGGCTCAGAACCGAATGACCGCTGAGCCTGGGGCTACCTATTCCGCTGGAGTGACCCTTGGCGCAACTGGGTCGCCAGCCGGCCCAGCTGATTCTGCAATAGAACTGCAAAGCGGGTCTGCACGAGCGGTGGGGAGTGCGTTGGTCCAGAACCCACAGATATTTAGCTTGGAAGTTTGGTTCTCTACGACTACTTCCTCTGGTGGTCGACTCATCGGATTCGGAAACTCTCAGGACGAGTCGAGTTCCGGGTACGACAGGCATGCCTACATGCTTGATTCCGGGCAGTTGAGGTACGGCGTGTATACCGGCAACGTTGAGACATTCGACTCCCCGTTGAGTTACAACGACGGAGCTTGGCATCACCTAGTCATCACCCAAGTGCCTGGCGCTCAGAAGATGTATGTAGATGGCCAACTGGTGGCCAGCGGATCATCGCCGTTCGGTCAGGACTATGCCGGATACTGGCGCCTCGGAAGCGACAACATTTGGGATGGTGCGTCATCGAAGGACTTCCGCGGCAGCCTTGATGAGGCGGCAATCTACGATTCTGTCCTCACGTCTACAGACGTGCTCAATCACTGGGCTGCAGCTGGCGAGACGGTGCCTCCCGCAAACCAACCCCCTACCGCTGCGTTTACATCCTCAGCAGAAAACCTCACTGCTTCGTTCAACGGGTCAAGTTCTACTGATACAGATGGAACGGTGGTCTCGTGGGCATGGGACTTTGGGGACGGCACCACGGGGGCAGGAGCGACGGCGACTCGTACGTACGCCGCAGCGGGCGTCTACTCCGTGAAGCTCACGGTCACCGATGATGATGGATCAACCTCAAGCGTGACCTCTTCGGTAACGGTGACCACTCCCGCGGTCATTCCTCTCGCAGCGGACACCTTCTCTCGATCCGTGGTCTCGGGCTGGGGTACAGCCGATCTAGGTGGCCTATGGACTGTTGTTGGTGGAGCGACCAACTTCTCGGTGGCAGGGTCAGCTGGAAAGATGTCGGCAGCGGCTGGAACTTCACGGTCAGCTAGCTTGAATTCGATCCTGCAGACCTCGAGCGACATGACCGCAGATGTGTCGATGGATAAGAGCCCAACGGGCGGCGGCGCGATGCTCGCACTAATCGGCCGACGGGTGAATTCAACAAATGACTATCGAGCCAAACTGAAACTCTCTGCCACGGGTGCTGTGACCGCGCAGATCACCCGAACCCTCAATAATGTCGAGACGGTCATTCAATCGGCGACAGTCCCCGGAGTCACCTATGCGCCAAACGATGTCCTCCGGGTGCGATTCAAAGCAACGGGAGTGGGCAGTACTGAGCTGTCGGCAAAGGTCTGGAAACTGGGATCCACTGAACCTGCAGCTTGGCTGCTTCAGGGTTCGGACACCACTGCAACCTTGCAGGTCCCAGGATCCGTCGGATTGTGGTTCTACGTTTCGGCCTCTGCAACAGCGATTCCCGTTACCCTCACCGCCGACAACCTAGGAGTGCTACCCACAGCCTGAGGCCCGACTAGGGCCGCAATCATCTGAAGGTTGCCGAAGTTGCCCTCTGGAGTTCCCGTCTGCAGATCACTGTGCGTACACTTGTGTACGCATGGCGATCTGCATTCTGATGCAGCCTGATGTAAAAATCATCACTATTAGGCAACCGTCTGCCATCTAGCTCAGGAGATCAACGTGAATTTCGCCTTCAGTGAAGAGCAAGAAGAACTTCGTAAGGTGGTCAAAGACTTCCTTAACGCCAAATCAGATGAGGCCGCTGTGCGCGAACTCATGGATACCGAGGCCGGCTACGACACCGCTGTTTGGACTCAGATGGCAGAGCAGATGGGCCTTCAGGGACTTGTGATTCCTGAAGAGTTCGGCGGATCTGGCTATAGCTTTGTTGAACTGATCGTCGTGCTTGAAGAGATGGGCCGTCGACTGATTTGCGCCCCATACTTCTCAACGGTGGTACTCGGCAGCCAGACGCTGTTGCACTCAGGTGACGAGGCAGCCAAGGCCGCCTACCTTCCCGGTATTGCCTCTGGTGAAACCATCGCAACTTTGGCTTACACCGAGCCGAACGGTCGCTGGGATGAATCTGCAATTACCGCAACGGCAACCAAATCAGGAGACTCTTGGACCATTGATGGAACCAAGTTGTATGTCCTTGATGGCCACATCGCCAACCTGATCATTACTGCAGCCCGGACCGAAGCCGGCGTCAGCCTGTTTGCTGTAGACGGCGATGCTGCGGGGCTTACCCGCACGGCGCTGTCCACAATGGACCAGACTCGCAAGCAGGCTCGTTTGGAGTACGCAGGTGTGCCAGCAACCTTGATCGGAACCGACGGAACCGGATGGGACACCATCTCTACGGTGTTGGACTTGGCTGTGGTGGCGCTTGCCGCCGAGCAGGTCGGCGGTGGTCAAGAAGTGCTTGAAATGGCTGTGCAGTACGCAAAGGATCGCGTGCAGTTTGGCCGGCCAATTGGCTCCTTCCAAGCTATTAAGCACAAGTGCGCTGACATGCTGCTCGAGGTTGAGTCTGCAAAATCGGCCGCGTATTACGCCGGATGGTGTGCATCTGAACTCAACGAGGAACTGCCCTCTGTTGCATCTCTAGCGAAGGCCTACTGCTCAGAGGCTTACTTCCACGCTGCGGCTGAGAACATTCAGATTCATGGTGGTATCGGCTTCACCTGGGAACACCCAGCGCACTTGTACTTCAAGCGTGCAAAGAGCTCAGAGTTGCTGTTCGGTGACCCCACCTACCATCGCGAACTGCTTGCCCAGCGCATCGGTATCTAACAAGCACTGGTATCTAAGAAGCACTGGTATCTAACAAGCACTGGAATCTAAAAAGCACTGAGATCTCAGAACTAGTCGGCTAGCACCCGGGTGGTGAGTAACGCTACGAGTCCGGCATCTGCACCTAGATGCTCGACAAGTTCGATGCTCACTCCCGGGTGTTTTAGTTCGGCTTCAGCTACGGCCTCTGGTAGGTCTAGCGTCACGTGATTCCCTGAGTTCAAGAAATGTGGGAGCAATCTGATTCGCAAAGCGCCCTGAGACACAGCGGTGGCGATTGCATCTGCGATTGATGGTTCTGCAAGTTCTAGGTAGGCAGGTCGAACTTGAATGAGCTGTGGCTCAAGCCCAGCGCTTTGTTGTGGCTGAGCCGCATTTGATTGGGCTTGGACCTTCTCGCACAGCTGCGCATGCTCTACGGCAGCGAGTGGATTGCGGCTGCCATGAGCTACGAGAAGCACAATCCTGGGGGCAGGCTCAAGAGGGAAAGAAGGTTCGGAATCAGCGCTAGTCATCTCATGACGGTACGGTGCCGTGGAGTGACAGACAACGCGGGGCAGCAAGACCCCGGCCAAAGGGAACTCAACGAGTCAGTGAACGAGGCTGTTCACCCCAATCCTGTGGGTGTTGGTCCACATGATCTGCCATGGCCGATCGGCGAGCACTTTGACCCGGAATTGTTGGCCGAGGGCGATCGTCGAAATGTGATCGACCGCTATCGCTACTGGAAGATGCAAGCCATTCGAGATGATCTTGATGGCCGAAGATTCACTGTTCACTTAGCTGTAGAGAACTGGGAACACGACTTCAATATTGGCACCGTGGTGCGCAATGCCAACGCATTTGGTGCAGCCGCTGTTCACATTGTTGGGCGACGTAGGTGGAACCGACGCGGTGCCATGATGACGGATCGCTATCAGCATGTGTATTACCACCCGAGCATTGACGACTTACTTGAGTGGGCGGCGAACGAGAAGTTGAGTGTGATTGGGATCGACAACCTTGAGGGGTCCGTGCCGCTAGAGACTGTTGAACTGCCGCGTTCTTGCGTGTTGATCTTTGGCCAAGAAGGGCCGGGATTATCCGAGGCCGCAAAGGCTGCTTGTACTCAGGTCTGCTCGATCAGGATGTTCGGCTCGACCCGCTCTATCAACGCCGGCGTGGCCTCTGGGATTGCGCTGCATACTTGGGTTCGAACCCACGCCCTTCGAGCAGATGGATTCCCCCTAGATGAACTCCCGGAGCTCTGATCTTGCCCGTGCATGCATACCCCATAAGGGTATGTATAGATTTTTGTTAACATGTTCTGATGCATGGCTACGACGAGAATAAAGACGCCTATCTAAAACGCCTTCGCAGAGTGGAGGGCCAAGTTCGCGGAATCGAGCGGATGGTCGAAGATGACTCCTACTGCATTGATGTCCTGACCCAGATTTCTGCGGCCACTCGCGCACTTCAAGGGGTTGCTCTGGCATTGCTCGAGGACCATCTTCGCCACTGCGTAGCCGATGCGATTAGCCATCGCGGTGCCGATGCTGAAGAGAAGTTGCAAGAGGCTACTGAGGCAATCAAGCGACTCGTGAAGTCCTAACTGTGCCCGCTGGGTGGTGCGCAAACGGGCACGGCACTCACAGGGGTTCTACACTCAGACACAGAAGGGGGTCTCTATGACTCAGATGAAGCTCGCTATCCGAGCGGTGGCCTTGTGTGTGATTGCCATTGCGCTGTCGCTGTTCAGCGCCACGGCCATTGGTGCGCAAGAAGTTCCGCCGGTGCCAACCGTGCCCGTGGTCGAGGTTCCTCCGCCCGTTCCCCCTGCGCCAGCACCAGATATGCGAGGTCTGCCGTTTAACTCCGGGTCTGGCAGACGCGTGGTGTATTCCATGGAACAGCAGCGCGTGTGGTGGGTCGAGGAAGATGGGTCAGTGGTTCATACCTACCTTGTCTCTGGCAGATACAAGACCCCAGGTGAAGGCACGTATAGCGTGTTTTCAAAGAGTCGCTACACCACATCTGTAGGCGGCGGGGCAAGCATGCAGTGGATGGTTCGCTTTGCCCAAGGCAGCGACGCAGCAATTGGGTTTCATTCGATCCCCGTCAATCGCAGGGGACAGCCCCTACAAAGCGAGGATGAGTTGGGAAGCTACCGCTCACACGGTTGCGTGCGGCAGTCCAACTGGAATGCGTCACTGCTGTATGAGTGGGCTCAAATTGGCACTCAGGTAGTGGTGGTCAAGTAGTGGTGGTCAAGTAGTCCGGAACTGATTACGGTTCCTGACATGTCCCCCGCAGAAATTGCAAGAGAACTTGCCGAGATGTTTCGTCTTGATGGCGTCACTGCTGTTGTTACTGGGGCATCTTCCGGCCTTGGCCGGAGATCCGCACAGGTGCTGCATGCTGCTGGAGCGACAGTGGTCATCAGTGCTCGCCGGGCTGATCGACTTGATCAACTGAAACAAGAACTCGGAGACCGCGCCTTGGTTTGTCCAGGCGATCTGTCCCTAGCAGTAGACCGTGAACGCCTCATTCAGACTGCAGTAGAGGTCTCGGGAAGCATTGGAGTGTTAGTGAACAATGCCGGCATGAGCCAGCCCGTAGCTGCTCAAGATGAAACCTTGGAACAGTTTGGACGTTCGCTGGAGATAAATCTGGTTGCCCCCTTCCACTTAAGCCAACTTGCAGGTGCGCAGATGTTGCAGGCCGGAACTGGCAGCATCATCAACATGGCCTCGATCTTGGGCCTCGTTGCTGCCACACCAATGAAGGACGTGAGCTATTGCTCCTCCAAGGGCGCGTTAGTGAACATGACCCGTCAGCTTGGCTGCGAGTGGGGTCGTAAAGGTGTACGAGTAAACGCTATTGCCCCTGGGTGGTTTCCCTCCGAGATGACCCAAGCAGAGATGTTTGATGATCCCAACGGGGCGCAATTCGTCGAGCGCACTACGCCAATGGGTCGCGCGGGAAGACCAGAGGAACTAGATGGGGCACTGTTGTTTCTGGCGAGCGAAGCATCGAGCTACGTGACTGGTCAGATCCTGGCTGTTGACGGCGGTTGGACGGCCCGATAGCTAGGCAACTTGATACCGAGCAAGCACAGGACCAACGGGCCGCTGCACCACAGATGCCCTATGCCTGAGGAGTAACTGCTTCAGTGTCTCGCCCAGTTGCGGGGGAGCCGTCGAAGGGTGCCGGGTCACCGGACTTGGGGAACGAAGGCTTACTCCAGGACATCATCTTGGCAAGATTGTTGGTGATGACACGCCAATCGGTCGGTTCCCAGCCCTCGGCTTTGCCGATGATGGTCAGGTCCCCGCCAATGTGAATGAGTGCTGGAAGGGACTCTAGGCCAAGCCCTTGAACAGCTTTACGCTCTGGGTCACAGAAGGTCAGGAACTTCTGCTCCCAAGGACCAAGAAATGCCGAGGTATCGGCTTCGTCAGCAGTGATCAGCCAACCGGCACGGCAGTCTGCTCCGGCGAACTCTTCAAGGATGCGCCCGGCGGTCTTCAGCAGGACTGAGCTCTCGATCGTGTAGGGGTCGAGCACGACGAGCACCAGATGAAACATGGTCACCTGATCGGCCATGCTGAGCGGCTCGCCGCCATGTGGATGAAGGGTTAGGTCTGGGGGCACCGTGGTCACGGTCCTGAAAGGTAGCGCGGGTGAGCCTCAGTTACGAGATTCGAAGGGCGTGCCAAGAAAAAATCACCCTCGGCCGTGCCCTGTGATCTGCGAATCCGCCTGCTCCTGCATGCCATCTACGAGAGATCCGGATCTACACTGCGAATCGTGCACCCTATTGAGCGCCTCCGCTTTGTTGCCCGCTCTCAGGGCGCCCCGCCTGATGTCCTGGTACAGGAGTCGGCGCTTGCTCTCTCGGCCTTTCGAGATGATCCCGCTGGCATGGTGGCTGCTTGCAGGCGAATCATTGACCGACACCTGACGTGCACGCCGCTGTGGTGGCTGTGCGCTCGGATGCTCTGTGCGCCCGACCCAATGCGTGAGGCTCGCGCCGCTGTGGCCGAAATTGAGTCTGATCCAACTGCCAAGTTGCTCGCTGAGGCGCTCCCGCCTGATGCGTCTGTAGTCATCGTTGGGTGGCCCGAGCAAGCCGTTGGCGCCCTGCGGCGCCGGGGTGATCTAGAGGTGCTGATAGTTGATGTTGATGGCGAGGCCGATGAGGCTGTGCGCCAACTACAACGGATGGACGTGTTCGCAACAGCGGTGTCCGCACGCAATGCCGCCTCTGCGGTGGCTGTGGCGGACTTAGTTCTGCTGGACTGTTTCGGACTTGGGCCCGATTCGCTGCTTGCCCCGGCAGGTTCCCTCGCAGCGGCTGCAGTTGCCCAGCAGCTAGGCATCGAGGTCTGGGCTCTGGCAGGCGTGGGAAGACTGATGCCGGCGAGCATGTTTGACGCGCTGCTAACGCGCTGGTCCAGTTCGGTGGAACCACTGAGCGCTACCGCAGAGGTCGTGCCCCATGAACTCGTGACACATTGTGCTGGAGTGGCCGGAGTGGGCACGGTGTCCGACAGCCTGACTGCGACTGATTGTCCTGTTGCACCCGAACTCTTTCGACTTGTGGGCTGATCAAGGCTTCACAGGTAGCGCAGACTGGACAGCCTGCTGAGGGCTATCGTCCATGGATGCATGTGACCCAGCATCATCAGGTGATCTCAGCCGCTGAGGGCGCTCGACTTGAGGTCTCAATGGAGCACAGCTCTGAGGGATTCACGTGGTCGGTCACCAACCGCAGCGACTGGGCCGTAGAGGTGCGATCAGTCTCTGCTGTTTATTCCCTGACACAGATCGACGGTGAGCTCGCCATGTTTCGGCATGGGTATCAGTCTTGGAGTCAGAGCAATTTGGCTCGGCCAGGAGTGGAGGTTGACCCGTCCACTGTCAGCAACGTCGAGATGGTCACCATGACCCAGCATGCTGATCAGAGGCGCACACTTCCTGAGCAACTCCGCTCTGAGATGGTCACGGTGCTCAGTGACGCTCAGGACGCAGTTCTGATCGGATTCTTAGGTGGGCATCTTCATGATGGGACCATCCGACTGAATCAGGTTGGCGCGGGATTCGAAGTAGCGATCGAGGCGTTTTTGGGCTCGGCGGAACTTGCCCCGCAAGAGACCAGGCCTCTTCACGATGTTGTGATTCGCCACGTGAGCGACCCCGCTGCAGGCCTAGATGCTTGGGCTACCGAAGCCGGCGAGCACTCACAGGCCCGCACCCAAGGTGAGTTTCAGGTGGGCTGGTGCTCTTGGTATCACTACTTCGATCAGGTCACGGAGTTGGACCTGCATAAGAACCTGGCGCTGTGTGCTGACTGGCCCTTTGATGTGGTGCAACTCGACGACGGCTTTCAATCTGAAGTGGGGGATTGGCTCGTCACGAATGAGAAATTCCCCTCAGGGTTAGCTGGGGTTGCCGACTCCATTTCAGCTGCAGGGTTTCGGCCAGGACTGTGGATCGCCCCCTTTGGCGTCTCGCTCAATTCGGCGCTGGCGCAGGAACACCCTGACTGGATTGCAAAGGACGCAGAGGGTGAACCTCTGATTGGTATGTTCGGTCCGCATTGGGGTGGATTTGTGCACACGCTTGATGTGACCAATCCAGAGGTACTTGAACACTTAGAGTCGCTAGCCCGCGAACTCGTTCGCTTGGGCTTTACGTACCTGAAGTTGGACTTTACGTACTCCCCGGGTTTTGATGGCATCTGGGCGGACCGCAGTATGACGCCTGCACAGCGAATACGCGCAGGCTTTGATGCGATTCGCCGTGGCGCGGGTGAGGACACGTTCATCCTCGGCTGTGGTGCTCCACTCGGCGCATGCATCGGCGTAGTGGATGGAATGAGGATCGGTTCTGACGTGGCACCGTTCTGGGCGCCGAAGCCTGAACTCTGGCCCTACCGGGGCTATGAGCAGACCATCCCATCTACCAAGAACGCTTGGCGCAACACGCTTACCCGCTCTCATCAGCATCGTCGCCTCTGGCTGAATGACCCAGATTGCGTGATGCTTCGAACCTCGGATACCGAACTCACTCCCGAACAAGTGCGAGCTTGGGCGCTAGCAGTCGGTGCGAGTGGGGGAATGGTTCTGGTCTCTGATGACTTGTCGTTGCTGAACGATGAGTCTCGCTCGTTGTTGAGCGAAGTCATTGAGCTCGGCCGGCGAAGCGACGAGGCCTCACGGTCTGGGCCTGCACCAATATGTCTCGACCTGATGCAGGAATTCACACCGCATAAATTGCAGTTCGCAGGTTTGTGCCTAGTAGGTGACCCCGAGATTGGCTCGGCACACATTGAGCCAGCTGAGACGTAAATGCGCGTCCTTGTTGTCACGAATGACCTGCCACCGCGTCTTGGTGGGATTCAAAACTATGTAGATCAGTTGTGTCGCGGCATGGTTGCCGCTGGGGATGAGGTCACGGTCTATGCCTCAGCATTTCAAGGAGACGCGCTCTGGGATGAGGCTGCACCTTTCCAAGTCATACGGGATCGCTCTTCAGTGCTGCTGCCGACTCCTCGGGTGCTTCGTCATGTCCTGCGGTTGATTGAGCACTCCCGGGCCGAGGTAGTGATCTTTGGCGCTGCGTTTCCACTTGGATTGATGGGTCCACGAATCCGCAAAAAAACGGGGCGGCCCTACATTGCGTTTACGCACGGACTCGAGGTGTCTGCAGTTCGGGCCCCCGGTGGAGCGCATCTGCTCCGCAAAATCGGTCGCTCTGCAGCAGCTATCACCTTTGTTTCTCATTGGTGTGATGGCTCTCTGCGGGCGGCTTTTGGGTCGGGCCCAGAGTTTGCAGTGCTGTCACCGGCGGTAGATCCCAGTGTGTTTCATCCGGGAGTGGACGCAACTGCAATTCGCCTGCGGCACGGGTTAGCTGATGCTCCAGTAGTGGTCTGCATCTCTCGCCTTGTGGAACGCAAGGGGCAGGATCGCCTAATAGCGGCCTTGAGTTTCGTGCGGCAACAGGTTCCAGAGGCACGTTTGTTAATCGTCGGTGGCGGTCCCTATGAGGAAGCGCTCCGCACTCTCGCAGTGGAGCGCGGAGTTGAGCAGTACGTGGTGTTTGCTGGGCCAGCCTCAGAGGAAGAACTACCTGCCTACTACGCCGCGGGAGACGTGTTTGCGATGCCCTGCCGGGAGCGTAAACGTGGCCTCGAGGTCGAAGCATTCGGCATTGTCTTTATCCAAGCCCAAGCCGTTGGAGTGCCCGTCGTAGCCGGGGACATCGGGGGTGTTCCGGATGCACTGAGAGCAAACTTGACTGGACTGCTTGTCGACGGGAGCGAGGTTTCGGAAATCTCCGAGGCACTCATCCGACTCCTGAACGACGAGGCCGCGCGAGAAGAGATGGGTGCAGCCGCTGCGGAGTTTGTGAGCGCTGGCTTTACATGGGAAGGGCGAGCCAAAGAGTTACGAGCGCTGTTAGCGCGAGCCGTTGCTTCTGGCAGTCTCCGCTGAGGATCCGAGCTCTTGCTGTCAGGATTTATTCGATGCAAGAAAGCGGCGAGTGAGCCAATCAATCATCAGGCTATTGACCTGATCGGGGTACTCCTCATGTACCCAATGACCGGCCTTGGGGATGGTATGCATCTCTAGGTCTGAGCACAGGGCGGGCATGCCCGAGGCCAATTCCGGCGGCAGGGCCGGGTCCCATTCAGCGCAGAGCATCAGAGTGGGGAGTTCTAAGGCTTGTGTTCCAACTGCTGGGAAGTTCAGACCGTTTGCAGCGATATTTCGATACCAGTTCACCGGTCCACGAAAGCCAGTCCGTTCAAAGGTGGATGCGTAGAACTCAAGGTCCTCTTCGGTGAGCACCGAGGGGGCAACAGTGGGCAGGCCTTCAAGGTCGATGAACGGATTGAAGTTAAACCCGCTTTCGCGGGCCACCCCGAGTTCCGCCAGGACCGCGGGGTCGATTCCTTGCACCGAGAGTTTTTCGAACATCAATCTTGCTCGTGAGTCCAGAACGGATTCAGCAACCCCAGGCTCTTGAAACCACATCATGTACATCTGTTCGGGATCCTCTCCGAACATCATCTGCAGAAACTCAAGAGATGGGAACGGTGTGTAAGGGGTACAGACCCCGATGACTCCAGCACACCGTTCGGGGAACAGCACGGGCATGCCCCAGGCCACAAACCCGCCCCAATCGTGACCGACAAAAACTGCCCGCTCTATCTCGAGTACGTCCAGGAGTTCGGCCAGATCTCCGCAGAGTTGACCCAACCCGTAAGCCTCGATCTGTTCGGGAGCAGAGGAGCCTCCGTAGCCTCTCTGATCTGGAGCGATAACGCGGAACCCTGCTTGGGAAATGGGGCCGAGTTGGTGACGCCAGGAGTAACCAAGGTCGGGAAACCCATGGCAGAACACAACCGCGGGAGGTGGAGAGTCTGTGGCTGCACTACGGGTCGCTTGCTCCTGCGCTGCGGCGGGGAGGTGGTGCACCGATAGGGATACTTCAGCATGCGCAGTTCCCGGGGGCTGCATCTGACCCGAGAGCTTGATCATCTGTGCAGGTGGAAATGCGGCCATTGCCTCAAGCTAGTTCCGCAGGGCCCTATCTGTCCCAGAGGCCGACTACCCAGTTGGTGATGTCGGCCCCGAAGAGCAGGCTCACCACAGTGGTGGTCAGTAGCAAACCGCCCATGATGACCCAAGCTATCGGCGAGATTTTTCCATCCTCTGGAATCCCTGGGATTCTGCGACGGATGACTCGAATGGTTCGCTCAGCCCAAGCGAATGGCAGTAGTGACAACCCGATAATGATCAGCAGCCAGCCCGGTCCTGGCAGAGGAAGGGCCGCAATGCCAATACCAATGACAACAAACCCCCCGATCATCCTGGCTACCCGAATCGCGACGTGCCGGCGCGCTTGCTCTTCTGATTCCTCGTGAACTCCAGTTTGATACTCGGCTTCTATGGCTGCATCGAGCAACTCATGGCCCAGATCCTGAACCGGATGGGAAGGTGATTTTTGCTCAGGGCTGACTTCGGGGGTTGGGATTTGGCTCCCATCATCGGCAGGCACAGACAAAGTATGCCTAACCCAGAATGCCTTCGTGGCTCATCATGGGCTAAACCATGACCTCATGGCAGAAGAGTTCGCTACAGCAGAAGAGTTCAACGGTAAAGGACCAGCACCAGTGACAGCTAGCCCAAAGAAGGCTGTATCCAAGCCAAAGGCTGCTTCCAAGCCAAAGGCTGCTTCCAAGCCAAAGGCTGCTTCCAAGCCAAAGGCTGCGTCCGATCCCAAGGCTCCTTCCAAGCCAAAGACGGGCTCCAAAGAATCTGGCTCGGCCAATCAGACGCCCCGCTCGAATCGCTCAGCAGTCTGTGCATCGGTCACACAAGAGATGATGAATGACTTGGTGCTCTTCGTGGTCGGAGCCGGAATCAAGCTCGAGCCGCTCGAGACGGCAATAGCTTTGCCAGGAATGGGTGATATAGCTGTTCGGCTAGCGCTCACGATTACTGGAGCAGAGTTTGATCTACGCGCCGAGGATGCGGGCAGGGTCAGAGTCATTGTTTTTGCCGACGGTGATGTTTCAACTCGTGCAGAAGATTTCGACGGCGATGTTGCCGATGTCGAAGTTGGCGTTCCTTCCCCTTCGTTAGGCGGAATGCCCGTCGCCCCTGCACCCATTCCTGTGCGAGTAGAAGCGCTCGTACAGCCACGCATTGAACTACAAGCCAACTCCACCGTAGCGATTGGACTCAACCTCGAGACGGCCGAGTTGATCTCGCTGCAAACGAACCCCGATGCGCCTGTTCCTGAAGGTGTTGATCCTGCTAGCTGGGCAGGTGCGCTTGGAATGTTCTCTATGTTGTTTGGCTCGTTGGGAGACGGACTTTTCGACACGTTGGGCCAACATGTGGGAGTGGTCGGTACAGAACTTGATGAGAGCGTTGGCCGGATTCTTGGTCAGATTGGCGTTGCTCAGGGCGAGGCCCAGATCAGTGTGTCCTCTGGGTTGTTGTCAATTGGATTGCCCGCAACGGAGAGCGTTGTTGGGCAGGCTTTGCCGGTTCCAATCGCAGGCAAGCGAGTCGGCCTTGGATTGGCTAGTTCGGCCGTTGATGCTCTGACGCAGATGATGATTCTGCGAGCCGCTGGAGACTTGCCCCTTCCGTTCGAGCTTGAGTTCGAACTAGGGGAGCAACAAGTGGGAGGCCGGATTCGGAATACTCGTTTGCTGCCAGATTCGTTCCCAGATTTGCGGTCTGCGTTTCGAACTGAGGTGAGAACCCGCCTGCTACGGGGTCGCCTTGAGTTGTCCGTGCAGGCCGCTTGGCTTGAACTGCCCTCGGCCGTTCCCTCGATCTTTAATCAGCTTTCACGAAAGCTTGGGGAACTTGTTTCACTCACGCCCATGCGAGTTCGTTTTCCGGCGCGAATTGAGTTGCCAGTCATTCCAGACAGCAGCGATACCATCCCCGTTCTGATCGACGATCTTCGAGTCACCACAGAGGGCCTCGGCCTTGTGGTGTCGCTGGCCTAGTAGCCCCATGCCCTCACCTCAGCTACGAGCCGACCTTTGTAGGGACGGCATCTTTAACACCCGTGACCTTGGTGGCTTGCCCACAAGGAACGGGCGGAAAATCGCTCCCCACAAGCTGTTGCGCGCCGACGCGTTGCAGCGCGTTCAACTGTCAGGGCCAGGCTTAAGAGAGTTCGGCATTGTGCGCGTCCTGGACCTGCGCGATGACTTGGAACGAGAGAAGTCCGGTGAGATACAAGTCGATGGAATCGAGGTAGAGCATCACCCCGTGATTGACCCTGCCTTTGCTTGGCATAGCGAAGAAGAGTCTGAGTTCGCTGACCTGTTGTTCCTGCGATACTGCGAGATTTTCACTTCATTCGGACCGAGATTCCTGGGGGCTGTGAACTCCATCGCTCAGGTTCTCGATGAATCGAACACCTCTCCCAACGGTGCTGTGGCCTATCACTGTGCAATTGGCAAGGACCGCACGGGGCTGCTGACTGCGCTTCTCCTGTCGATTCTTGGTGTTGACGACCAGGAAATAGCTAGCGACTATGCCAAGTCGAGCGCAGCAACAGCAGTGCAAGTGCAATGGCTCTGGTCATTTAGCTTGCCCGGAGGCGAGACCACTGATCGAGACCTTGAGTTGGGGGTTTGGTCAGCGCGCCCCGAGACGATGTTGCGCACACTTGGTTGGCTTGATGCCGAGTTTGGTGGCGCAGAGCAGTACATGATTGAGCAGGGCCTAGAAGCTGATGTCATCAGTACCCTTCGCGAATCCCTGCTGATGAGCCAAACCTGATCTACTAACTACTGACTGAGGAGATTGCATGTTGAAAACCGGCGATACTGCACCAGATTTTTCGTTGCTGAATCAAAAGGGTGAGAAGGTGACCCTTTCTGACCTGCTCAAGAGCGGCCCCGTTGTGTTGTTCTTTTATCCAAAGGCAATGACAACAGGATGTACGAAAGAGTCATGTCATTTTCGTGATCTTGCCGGGGAATTTGCCGACTTGCAGGCACAGCGCGTCGGGATCTCGGCCGATACCGTCGACAAACAAGCGGCGTTTGATTCCAAGCACACCCTTGGGTACCCCCTCTTATCTGACCCCGACCGCGCAGTAGCTGCTGGGTTTGGTGTGAAGCGGCCAGCGCCAATCCCGAACAAGCGCGCCACCTTTGTGATCGGGGCTGACAGCCAAATTCTGGCGGCCATTGGATCTGAGTTGAATATGGATATCCATGCCGATGAAGCACTCAAGGTGCTTCGTGCAACGACTGCCTGATTCAGGTAGTGGTAGCTGATATGCGGGCGCTGATTTACGATCCGCAAGTCACCTCGGTCAACCGGCTGCCAATGCGCAGTTCGGGTCGATTCTGCGACAGCTTGGATCAGGTCGAGTTGGCAGATCCTTGGCAGATCAGTCTGGATGGCACCTGGAAGTTTCAGTTGCTCAGCAGCCCAGAGCAGGTAACTGCAGAGTTGCTCACCGGGCCAGTATCTGCGAGTGACTGGAACTCGATTCGGGTCCCAGGTGCGTGGACGCTCCAGGGTGTTAATTCGGCAATCGGTGACGGTCTCAACGCGTTCGAATCGCCTCACTACACCAACGTCATCATGGCCTTCGATACAGACCCGCCGGCTGTGCCAGCGAGCAACCCGACTGGGGTGTATCGGCGCAAGTTGAGTGTTCCGAAAGACTGGCAGGGCCGCCGTTTCGTGTTACAAGTCGGGGCCGCGGAATCGGTTTTGCAAGTCTTTGTCAACGGAGAGTTTGTGGGCGGTGGCACTGATAGTCGGCTGCCCAGCGAGTTTGATCTGACGAGATTCCTGCGCGCTGGCCGCAGTGTTCAACTGGCCTTGGTGGTGACGAAGTGGTCAGCGCAGACCTGGCTTGAGGATCAGGACCAGTGGTGGCACGGCGGCATTCAACGATCAGTCCGTCTCTACTCAACACCGGTTAGCTATCTGCAACAGGTCAAGCTTCTGCCAGGTCTGTTGCCCCCGGCGTTGAAGCGCGTCAAGGGGGGAGCGGCTACAACTGCAGAGTTCGCCGCCAAGCAGCAGCGAACCGGAACTCTGCAGGCCGAAGTCCTTCTTGCTGGGCCAGCCCTTCGAGAGCCCGGGTGGACGCTTGAACTAAGCGTTGAAGACCTCGGGCAGTCAGGGCGGAGCAGGGCAACAACTAAGCCGCAAGCAGTGCCAGTCTGGGATGGCTCCACCGAAGCATCGCAACTTATCGGCGCGATGTTTGTAGAGCCTGGGGTTGTGCGTTGCGAGCTAGAGGTGCCGAAGGTTCGGGCTTGGTCACATGAGTCCCCTCAGCTCTACCGAAGCCTTGTCGTGCTGCGGAACCCTTCCGGAGAAGTGGTGCAGGTGCATGAGTCCAAGGTCGGGTTCCGGTCGGTGGAAATCGCCGAGAATGAATTACTGATCAACGGCCAGCCCGTGCTGCTGCACGGGGTCAACCTCCACGAGCATGACCCTGATCGTGGGCGGGCCGTTCCGGCAGAGCGGACTCGTCAGGACCTTCAGATGATGAAGGCGCACAACCTGAATGCCGTACGCGCTGCGCACTACCCGCATGACGTACATCTTGCAGAGCTCTGTGACGAACTCGGGCTGTACCTAGTTGATGAGGCCAATGTTGAGTCACACGGTCGGCAGCGATCCTTGTGCCACGACCCCCAGTTCACTGCCTCGATTCTGCAACGAGTGCAGCGTATGGCTCAGCGCGATGCCCACCACGCAAGCATCATCATCTGGTCACTCGGAAACGAGGCAGGTGACGGTGCAGTGCACGAGGCTGCAGCGGCATGGCTGCGCAGGTGTGACCCGACGCGCCCGGTGCAGTACGAGGGGCAGTTGATGCACGACCTTCTTGCACAGGCACCGGCCACAGACATTGTCTGTCCTATGTACTCATCCATTGACGAGATTCTGGCTTGGGCAGCCTCGGGCAGTGATTCTCGGCGACCACTGATTTTGTGTGAGTACTCCCACGCAATGGGCAACTCCAACGGATCCCTAGCTGATTACTGGAATGCGTTTGAGTCCACTCACGGTTTGCAGGGTGGGTTTATTTGGGAATGGCTTGATCATGGCCTGCGCAGAACCGACAGCGCTGGGGTAGCGCTGCGAGGACCCGATGGTTCAGTCAGCTGGGGGTACGGCGGAGACTTTGGCGATCAGCCCACTGATAACAACTTCATCTGCGATGGCTTGGTTTCTGCTGACCGACAGGCTCACCCGGCTCTAGCCGAGGTGCGACATGTTGGCCGGCCCGCCAAAGCCATCTGGGCTCGTTCGCCGTATGGGTCCTTGCGCGTTCAGGTCACGAACTGTCGTTGGTTTTCTGGTCTTGAGAATCTTCGGGCGCGATGGCAGTTGTTGGCCGATGGCGAAGTTATCGACTCTGGAGTTTTGGAACTGCCGAGGATTTTGCCTCGGGGTTCTGCCCTGGTCCGCGTTGCTGTGCTGCCGGCGGTTACTGCAAAACTTCCTCTCGGTACCGAACTGCATCTGAACGTGATTTGGACCCAAGTGGGTAGAACTTCTTGGGCGGCGGCTGGACATGAGGTTGGCCGAGACCAACTCGTATTGACAGCGGATTCGCATCCCAAGTTCTTGCCGAGCGCACAGCCGCAACTTGTTGCTGAGCGACCAAGGAGGAGCCGTCGATCCAAGCTGGATGCAGCTGAGCAGGTACCGGCGGAACTCAGTCCCAGGCCGATTGCTCACCTCGAGTGGAAGCCAACGATCTTTCGGGCGCTGACAGATAACGATGGTCTGAAGCAGGGTTGGATGCGTGGCCTTGTTGGAGGCCTACATCGGTGGGTAGAGGTACAAGGAGTTGACAAGTGTGTCTGGAAACCCGACGCCGAACGGACTCGTCAGGTGGGTACCGACACAATATTGACCACCTCCGGAGACCTCATTGCCCCAGGTGTTGCCGAGGCAGTCAAGATCAAACGCCAGGCCAGAGTCCGCAGCGATGGTTGGACACAGCTGTCTGTCGAGTTCAGGCTTCCGGAGGGTCTGCGTGACCCACTTCGTGTAGGTGTTGAACTCGTGCTGCCAGCAACACCTTCGGCCTCGTTAAACGCATCGGCACAAGCCTGGCCGGCTACGTCTTGGGAGAGCCTGCAGTGGGTTGGAAACGGACCGGGTGAGAACTATTCCGATCGTTCAGCCGCCGTTGGAGTTGGGCATTGGAAGTCAACGGTCACTGAGCAATACGAGGACTATGCAGTCCCGCAGGAGCACGGTCATCGTGGGGGACTGCGGTGGGTCTCTCTGTCCCAGGAATCCACAAGTTCGACCACAGCGGGACTACCGCTAAGCGGGCTGCTGATGGTGGCGGAACCGAACCGCATTCCGGGTTCGCGCAGTTTGCAGTGGCCGGGGTTTGCTGCGAGGCATCACAACGATGCCGAACTGTGGGCAGGGTTGCATTCCAGTGACCTATCCGCTGGGCCCGGCCGGGACACTTATGTATACCTTGATGCTGCTCAGCGCGGCTTGGGGACTGCGTCTTGTGGACCAGACACGCTGAGCACATACCGATTGGGCGCAGGTAAGTATCGGGTTTCAGTCTGGTGCCGCTACTTTGATCCGTCCACGGAGGAGCAGGAACTCTTGGTGCGAAACCTCCGCGCGGCTTGGGCCCAGCTGCCCGGCTAGCCCAACTGCCCGGCTAGCGGAGTTGTGCTGCCGCCACGAGAAGTTCCTCGTGGAAATCTGGGTGGGCAATCTCTGCGAGTGCCACGGCACGCTCATGCACGGTGCGGCCTTTGAGTTCTGCTGCACCGAACTCGGTGATGACTGTGTCGACTTGGTGTCGAGGGGTAGTCACCGTCATGTGGGGACCTGCAGTGCTCAGAATTCTAGAGATGCGAACCCCGTCGATCATGGTTGAGGAACGCAAGCACAACAGGGAGCGGTCATCGTTTTGCAATCCTGCACCCGCAAGAAAATCTTCATGGCCACCCGTCCCGGAGTACTGCCGGCCATTGATGGTGTCGGCAGCAACTTGGCCGAGCAAGTCCACTGCTGTTGCGCCGTTGATCGAAATAAAGTTGGCGTTATTGGAGATGACGTCTGTGGAGTTCACGATCGCAACAGGAAGAAAGCGAACCTCTTCATTGCCATCGAGCCAGGTATACAACTCTGGAGTACCAGCAGCGAAGGTGGTGACCGAGAATCCCTCAAATTCTCCCTTGTTCAGGTTCGAGACTTTGCCAGCCTGATGCAGGCGCATAAGTCCAGTGGTGAACATCTCTGAATGCACCCCGTACCCTCCACCGGGTGCATCGCATAGCTGCGATGCGATCAGCGAGGGGATGGCGCCAATCCCAGTTTGCAGCGTGGCTCCATCGTGGATGTATCTGCCAGCGTGGGTGGCAATCGCAAGGTCAATTTCATCCGAAGGTGGCTCGGCTAGGTCAACCGGAGCAGCTTGGCTCTCGAAGATCACGTCGATCTCGTCAAGGTGTAGCCGGTGGGGGTGATCTGGCATGATCCCAAAGGTTCGTGGATAGTGCGGAGAGTGCTCCACGATCAAGAGGCGATCCGGGTCAGCTCCTGCCTGATGAAAGGCATCAATCGTTGCTCCTGCATGGAGCGAGAAACTGCAGTATCCGTCTGCGTCAGGCGCCGAGGCAGCAGTTGCTAGCACCCGTGGCTTGAGCGATTCAAGGATGGGGCCGAACCTGCGAAAGTCGGCAGGCACATACTGGATGTCTGCTCCTGCATCGCGCAACATACGCTCGGCAGGGCCAAAGAATCCGCTACGGAAGTGGACACTGGGTTGCATGAACACGGCGTACAAGTCAGTCAGAAGCGCTCCAGAGACTTGTAGGTCGACCCAATCTGTTCGCTCGCCGAGCGCATGCAGGAACGCATTCGGGTGCGCAGGTCCGAGTCCCACTGCTAGATCGTCAGTTGGAGTTAAGAACGCAGCGGCCTCTGATGCCGATTGAACCCGAAGAGCAGCCATGATGATTCCCTAGTTTGTTATGCCGACCGAGAGTGCGGCGCAGTGACCTGAAACCGTAGTGTCCTCAGGGGTGTAGAACATTGCAATTCAAACGTGCAGTTCCACCCGGCAGATCAAACAGTGAGGTAGCAGCGCAATGCAGGAACTCCAACCGGATTCTGATGGAATGAACTTGGCAACGGTATGGGAGGCAGTGGCCGCTGCAGTCCCATCTGCGCCCGCACTTATCCACACCGACCTGACTCGAACCTGGGCCGAGTTCGAGGACCGTGCTGCTCGCCTAGCTGCTCACCTAGTGGGTTCAGGTCTTGGCCCGGGGTCGAATCTGGCGCTCTATATGTACAACGGGCCGGAGTACATTGAGTCCACGTTTGGCGCCTTTAAGTTGCGTGCCGCCACGCTGAACGTGAACTACCGCTACCTGGAAGACGAATTGCAGTACCTGTTCGATAATTCCCAGGCAGAAGCGGTTGTGTTTGCAGCGGAGTTCTCGGACCGACTGAATGCAGTGCGGGCAAGCCTGCCGTTACTGACAACTTTTGTCTGCGTGGGAGCCACCGAAGAACATCGCGTTCCTGAGTGGGCGAGTGACTACGAAAAAGTCATTGGGCAGACTGCCCCGATGCCTGCGATTTCACGCAGTGGTGATGACCTGTGGCTGCTGTACACCGGCGGCACAACAGGAAACCCAAAGGGCGTCATGTGGCCACACCGCAGTCTGTTGGGAACCGCCAAGACCACCTTTGCTCTTGTCGACTGCCCAATCCCAGAGACTGCAGAGCAGGTGGCGGTTGGCGTGCGGCGCTTTCATGAACGATCAAAAGCGGTGCGCTTTTTGCCGGCCGCTCCACTGATGCACGGCACCTCGGCAATTGCCTCTATTGCAGTGCTCTCCGTTGGCGGTTGTGTAGTCACCTTGGACTCGCATTCATTCAACGGTGATGAACTATGTGAGGCCGTGCAGAACAACGCTGTGACTCAACTCACAATTGTTGGAGATGCTTTCGCGAAGCCCATTTTGGCTGCCCTCGAGAAAGCCCAAGCCGCTGGAACGCCCTATGACATCTCTTCTCTCAAAGTCATTCTCTCCTCTGGAGTGATGTGGTCCCAGCAAACCAAGGACCAGATTCTTGAATGGTGTGGGGCGACGCTGGCCGACACCCTTGGATCATCTGAGGGCGTGGGCTTTGCTAACTCGGTGGCGAAACGAAATCAGCCGGCACAGACAGCGCGCTTTACGCTCGGCGAACATGCTCGCGTGATTGACGATGACGGCCAAGATGTCGTGCCCGGTTCGGGCCAACGTGGCTTGCTTGCTGTAGGTGGCCCGATCCCCATCGGATACTTCCGCGACCCAGTGAAGACTGCTGCAACCTTCCGAAATCTGAACGGTCAGATCTGGTCAGTGCCAGGAGATTTTGCAACAGTCGAGTCTGACGGGACTATCCAACTTCTCGGCCGAGGCTCAGCATGTATCAACACTGCTGGAGAAAAGGTCTACCCCGAAGAAGTGGAAGAGGCGCTCAAGCTGCATCCAGCCGTTCTGGACGCGAATGTCCTCGGATTGCCTGACGAGAAGTGGGGGCAGTCGGTCAATGCAGTGGTCTCGCTGCGTGAAGTGGGAGCGGGCTCAGCATTGCCAAGCCCCCAAGAGTTGATTGAGTTCACCAAATCGCGTCTTGCGGGCTACAAGTGTCCAAAACGAGTCATGGTTGTAGATCAGGTGCACCGCGGGCCAAATGGAAAGCCCGACTACAAGTGGGCTGCTGCAGAACTTTCTTGTTGAAGTGTGGCTAAAGTCACAGATGCGTTTCACTTGACGGAGCGCGGACTCTGGGGGTGAGTGTGAAGCGTGCACTGTTGGTTCTCGTTCTGGCCACCGCACTCCTAGCAGTGGCTTGTGGTGCTCAGGACAGTAGTTCTGGGAAGGATCCAGAGAGCGAAAGTTCAACCACTACTTCTGGTGATGCTGGGGGCACAGCTAGCAACGCGAGTTTTGGCGACTTGAAGGGCGATATCTGCGGGCCAGGTGAGTTCAGCGTGAACCCGTCCGAGGCCGGCCTCGGTACCGACAAGTTGTACCTCGGTGTTGCAAATGACCGCTCGGCCGAGATCCGACCTGGTCTCAACAAAGTCCTGTACGACTCCTCTGTGGCCTTTGCCGGTTGGTGCAACGAGCTCGGTGGAATAGGCGGATTACCGATCGAGATTGTGGACCTTGACGCCGGAGTTTTCAACGTTGAGACAGCAATGACCAAAGCCTGTGCAGATGTGTTTGCCATGGTTGGCGGCGGGTTAGTGCAAGACGCCCTGGAATTTTCTGGCAAGGCCGGCAGTGACTTTCATGAGTGCGGAATGATCGACATTCCCGGTTTTGCAGTCTCAGTAGAGAAAGCGGATTCAAACGGCCAAGTTCAGCCGGTGCCCAACCCAGGAGGCACTGTTGCGAACACCTGGTACCAGGACTTTACGAAGCTCTTCCCAGATGAGGCAGCTAAATGGGCAGTGGCCTGGGGGCAACTTCCCTCGCTCGAGGTAGTCAAGATCAAGTACGCCGATGCTGCGGCCTCAGTACCAGGCATGAATAACCTCGGTGAGGTCGTCTATCCACCGGCCGGGGTGACGGACTGGACGCCCTATGCGCAGCGCATGATCGGAACTGGCGCAGAAGCGCTGAGCTTTGTGGGAGAGGTAGACAATCTCAATAGCTTCTTACTGAAGGCTCGCGAGCAGGGATGGAAGGGCATGCCGCTACTCGAGACAAATATGTATGACCAAAAACTGCCTGACGGAGCGGGCCCCGCTGCCGAGGGTGCCGTAGTGCGAATGGGTCTGCATTCACTCGAAGAGGCCGAGAAGTGGCCGGCAATTCAGCAATATATCGACATCAACAAGACCTATCAGCCGGGAGGAGAGATGGGTGCTCTGGGAATTCAGAGTCTCTCGGCTTGGCTACTTTTTGCTACTGCGGCAAATGAATGCGGTGCAAAGAACAAGGGCCTCCTTGACCGCACCTGCATTCTGGAACAGGCAGCAGCAGTGGAGGAGTGGACAGGTGGCGGGCTGCACTCACCCCAGAATCCCTCGGAGAGTTCAGAGGCCGTTGCAAGTTCCTGCAATATGTTGCTCGTGGTCAAAGGCGGGAAGTTCACTCGCCTGTACCCCAAGCTCGGTGGCGAAGGGGACGATGTAGACGGCTTCCACTGTCCCAAGGACGGTGTGGTCAAAGTGACCGGGGATGTCGGTGAAGGCAAGGTCGACCCGGACCGGCCAATCTAGACGTGAGCGGTATCAGAGGTGCCGATCCAACCACGAACGGCACCTTCTAGTTCTGCGATTCGCGTGGGTAGCGCATCCATCGTGACTGGTCCGGACAGGTGGGCGCCTTGAGCAGTATCGCAGCCGAACTCGGCTAGGCGCGCCAGCGTTGCGGGATCGCCAACACCGTCTGCGCACACACTCAAACCCAATTCGTGAGACAGATCAATGGTTGATCGCACGATGGCAGCATCGGCCGGAACGCTCGAGATGGTGCTTACGTAGCTGCGGTCAATCTTGAGGCCCACCACGGGAAGGTGCTGCATTGTTGCAAGCGAGGTGTAGCCCGTGCCGAAGTCGTCCACCACAAACCTCAGGCCAAGCTCAGAGAGCTGCAGCAGAACCTCTTGGGACCGAGTTGGGTTATCCATCAGTTCGGTTTCGCTGACCTCAATCTCGACCAGGTTGGGCAGGAGCTCGCCTGAGCGAATCAGCATCTGCACAAAACTAAACAGATCGGGGTCGAACAGGTTTCTGAATGACAGGTTCGTGGTGATGATCAACGGGCTTGTAGGCCTAGAAATGGCAGGACCAGAGCGACCTAGCAGCGTGGTTGAAGCTCGAGCTGCTTCTGCGAGTATCCAACGTGTCAATGGTTGAATCAGGCCTGACTGTTCGGCCATTTCTAAGAAATCGGCAGGCAACTTGGTGGAGTCTTCGGGTCGCTCCCAATGCAGGACCGCTTCAACCTTGCTGACTCGACCACTGTGAAGGTCGATCTGAGGCACATAGCGAAGCTCCAACGCATTGTTTGCAAGGCCCTGTCGGAGTTCGCTGAGCAGCGCGAGTCGGCGGATGGAACTTGGCTCAGCAGTTCTGCGGAACACGCAATAGCCAGCCGAATTTTGCTGATCCAAGGAGCGCTTCTTGTGTTCTTGCAATGCCAAGCTGGCGTTGCGCAGCATCATGCGCCAGTCGTCTGCGTCGCCCGGAGCAAGGGCTACACCCACGCTTGCCTCGCAGTGAATCATGTGACCCGAAATATCAAAGGGGCGAGCCAAGGAATTGCTCGCCGCTGCTGCGCGTTCGAGTGCCTCAGCCTCGGTTGAGCATGGCAATGTGAGCACAGCAAACTGCCCGCCACCGAGTCGAGAGACAATCGCTGCTCCCCGGACTTCCTGCACCAATCTGCGTCCTAGGTCGACGAGCAACTGATCACCAAAATTCAGCCCGAAGGATTCGTTGAGTTCTCGCAACTTGTCTACGTCGATCAGAATCAGCGCAACAGGGGCTGAAGCGATTGCGGAATCGCTAGCCGCCGCGAGTCGCTCCTCGAGCAGGGTGCGATTTGGAAGACCCGTGAGGGCATCGTGAGAGGCCTGCCGGCGAAGCCGATCCTCGACAGCAACCGTTCCGGTGACATCCTCAATAGTCATGCCAATGCTGCCGTCGCTTAGCCGATCAACTCGCAGGTCCAAGAAGGTACCCGGCACCTCTGAGAAGCTGAGGCGCTCAGCAGTCATAGATGCGCCGGTGTGGTACACGTTGAACAGCGCAGAACGAATGAGCTGCGCAGAGGGTTCTGCGAACACCATATCGATGGTGGTTCCATCCACTGATGCAGGCTCAATGTCGAGCATGCGTTGAGCTGAAGGATTTGCCGCTCGAATGGTGAGCGAAGTCGGGTCCGCTGGGTCGATGAACTCAAGAACCAGACAACCGGCGGGATCGTTCTTGACAAGCTCGGCAAATCGGCTGAGTGCTGTGCGGTCGGACTCCCCATGGGTGACATCTACGAGCGAGCCTTGCAAGCAGCTGCCAGTCGAACTGCCAGTCGAACTGCCAGCCGAACTGGCAGCCGCGTCACCCTTTGGGTTTGAGATTCTGACGAGAACTCGGCTCCAAGAACCATGTGCCGAACGGAATCGAACCGAGGCCTCGGTGCTGTTGTGGGTGGCCGGACGAGAGGTCGCGTCGATCGGGTTTGTATCCCCAAAGGGTGAGCTCTCGGCGTTGCTTGTTTGTGCCTTCGAGCCGACCGTTAGGTCAATGACAGAGTTGTCTTGAGCCTGGCTCGTAGGGAGGAGAGGGTTCACTGCAAGCGGAACCAGCGCGCCAAAAGCCTCGAGGTCATCGGGGTGCACCATGCCGCGAAGCATGCCGGGGTTGGCAAACACCTCTGGGTCCCAACCAAATACCTGCCGCATTGAGCGAGACAAATGAAAGCCGTCGCAGCCTGGTTCAACCTGCTGGAAGAGAACGACCCCCGAGGCCGCAAGTGCGGAGTCATAGGACTCACGGGTTCGTTCGAGTGCCTCCGTCTGTTCCAGGACGCGTGCGGCCGCGTCGGCCGCCGCAGCCTGCATGGCTGCGGAGCGAGCCTCAAGTTCCTGCGCGGCGAACTTCTCTAGTTGTGCAGCACGAAGACGCGATTTTTTTCTCACGAGGCGAATCCTTGGGTATTCCTGTGACCAGAAATGTCACTCAGAGTGGCAATGTTAGGGGGCGGTGATCCGCAATCAGTGGATGCTGCAAGAGAAGATCTCTGCTGCATCGCTACTGGCTACGCTTTGGGCAATGAGTCATGAGCACATGGTGATGAAATTCGATCGGCGCCTTGCGGGTGAATCCTTGTGAGTGACCCCACTGCATACTGCGATGGCAGAGGCTGGGCGTGTGTTCCGTTGCTTGAGGCAACCGGAAACGAGCGGGTCGCCGCCGTTGGTGGATGGCTGTCCGAGAAACCATTGACACTTGCACTGATCGTTCTGGTGGCTTGGGTTGCCAACCGCATTCTTCGCCGGTTGATCCAGCGCAGCGGTGATCGCATGATGGTCAAGGCCGACCAGATCGGCGAAGTAATGCCAAACCGATTTCGCCGTGAGGAATCCTCGGGCCGAGCAGCAGCGCGTGGCGAGGCCATCTCTACGGTTGCTCGAAGCATTGCAACCTCGGTGGTGGTACTCGGTGCTGCCGCTGCCATTTTGAGCGAACTCGGGGTGAGTTTGGCTGCTCTGTTCGCAAGCGCTGGGGTGATTGGAATTGCTCTTGGCTTTGGAGCGCAGAACCTAGTCAGAGACTTGTTGGCTGGTTGGTTCATCGTTGTTGAGGATCGCTACGGCGTGGGAGACACCATCGATGCAGGAGCGCCCGCCGTGGGAGTGGTTGAGCGAATCACGCTCAGGTCCACTCGCCTTCGCGATATCAACGGGATTGTTTGGCACGTTGATAACGGCGAGGTGGTTCGGGTCGGCAACAAAACCCAGAACTGGTCTCGTGCTGTTATCGACGTTGTGGTCACTCCTCAAACGGATGTGGATTTGGCATGTCGCCTGCTTGAGCAGGTGGGCCTCGACATGAGAGAGGATCCTGAATGGGCGCCACACCTCTCCGATGACCCGCCCAATGTGCTGGGGGTGTATTCCATGGACCCGACGGGGGTGACCTTGCGCGTGCATCAGGACACCGCACCCTCGAGCCAGTTTGCAGTCGAGCGTGAATACCGCAAGCGCGTTCTGGCCGCATTTGAGGCCGCTGGAATCATGCAAACCTCGATTACGCAAATGACGCTGATGGGTCAGTCGCTTGCCGAACCAGGACCGACTCCGGCTCCCGCTCCCGCTCCAGCTACTGCTCCATCCTCTGAGAACCCTGATCGCTAAGGGTCCACCCTGCGACGGGGGTGCACTGATACGTTGGCTCTGCGGACGGAGTTCCTCGTTTGGTTTGCGCGTTCGGGGTTAGGCCAGCCTCTGCACAAGTGTCGTTAGCCTCGGCTAGCGGGAATGTGGAGGAGTCCAAATGAGCAAATTGATAATGCCGATCTTGCTACTTGCAGGTGGGTTTATGGTGTTGGCAATGTGGCGAAGTCCAGCTACAGCAGCCCAAGACTTTGGGTCAGTGCTGGGCAACGCTGGCACGTTTGCTCAAGAAGTTGTGAGCAAGTTGGCCGAGTTCTTGGGCAATCTGGGTCGATGACCCACACGGGTCACCGACCCGGGTCGCGTCCCTTGCGGCCCAGCGGTAGGACCTCGCGTCCTGGCGCTGGTCAGTCCACGCAGCGAGCTTCTCGCGGCTGGCATCCTGACACCATCGTGGATGCGTACCTCGTGCCCGGTGAGCGAGTGGTCCTTGAAGAGACACGCTCAGTTCGCGGGTTCCTGATGAACCAACTCTTGTTGTTCTGTGTCGTTCTCTTAGCAGTGCTGCTTGTAGCGCTGATCGGCCAAGCACTCCTCACCTCCCTGGCGCTGCTTGCGTGCTTGGGCTTCGCAGCTTTTGTAGCCATTCGGGCACTGCAAGCTTGGTTCACTCGCTATGTCGTGACTGACCTGCGCGTGCTGCGCGTAAGCGGCGTATTGAACCGTCGAGCCGAGTTCATCCCCTGGAAAAAAATCACGGATATTACGCGGAGCGAGTCGCTGCTGCAGTGGTGGGCGCGAACTGCAACTATTTGTATTGAGTCAGCAAACGATGGGTCAGGGTTTCGTTCGATTGAAGATGTTGACGACCCTGCGTACTTTTATCGAGTGCTCGTAGAGATGGTTGACCGCAAGCAAGGTCGGCTGAAAGACATATCGATTTCTGACCAATAGCCGGCTGGCAACTACGCCGTTGGAGGCTCAATTTTTGTCTCCACCAATAAGGTGTCTGCAGTCGCGGTGAGCAACTCTTCAACCTTGCCGGCGTCAGCTACGTCAACTGCCACTGTTGCAAACAGAGCAAGGCGCTCCGAGGTGTCAGAAATAGTTGCCTGCTGAATTGGCGAACCCATTCGGACCTTGGCGGCCGACTTTGCGCCGCGCAGTTCCGAGAGAACCTGGGCTGCAATTTCGAGTGCAGCGGGGTTGCCGTCGGCTGCAATCTTTTGCAACTCAGCTGCGTCTGGCCAAGTTGCCCGATGCACTGATCCTTCCATCCACCAGGACCAGACTTCCTCGGTGGTAAAGGGAAGGAACGGCGCAAAGAGTCGATGCAGAGTTGAGAGCGCTAGTGCGAGCGAGGCTCGAGCAGACTGAGTTGCTGCACTGGGCTCTTGGCCTTCGGTGCCATAGGCGCGGCCCTTGACAAGTTCGAGGTAGTCATCGCAGAAGGGCCAGAAGAATTGTTCGGTGCGTTCTAAAGCCCGCGCATAGTCGAAGGATTCAAACGCAGCAGTTGCATCGGCAACAAGCTTTGCAAGAGTCGCAACCATTGCTAAGTCGAGTGGTTCAGTAATCGCCGAGGTCTGGGCCCGAGTCTGGGTCGCCTGTGTCTCCGACTCATTGCTGTCACCTGTCTCGCTACCTTCACCAAAGGAGAGTGCGAACTTCGAAGCGTTGAGCAACTTGATGGAGAGGCGCCGACCAACCTTCATCTGTGCCTCGTCAAAGGTGGTGTCAGTTCCCGGCCGGGCGGAACCAGACCAGTACCGTACGCCGTCAGCCCCATGCGCCTCGAGTAGGTGAGTAGGTACGACTACGTTTCCTTTCGACTTGGACATTTTCTTGCGGTCCGGGTCAAGGATCCAGCCCGAAAGCGCTACGTTCGACCATGGCAGGGAGTTGTGTTCGTACTCGCTGCGAAGCACCGTAGAGAACAGCCATGTGCGAATGATGTCGTGGCCCTGCGGACGCATGTCCATGGGGAAGGTTGCTGCGAATAGGTCGGAATCCTCCTCCCACTGACAGCTGATCTGAGGAGTCAACGAGGATGTGGCCCAGGTATCCATTACGTCTGGGTCACCAATAAATCCGCCTGCAGCACCACGCTGCTCCTCGGTAAATCCGGGCGGGCACTGTGACTGAGGGTCAACCGGCAGAGCGTCCTCATCGGCAGTTATCGGGTTGTCATACATTGGCTGCGCCTCAGCATCAAGGTGATACCAAAGTGGGAAGGGCACACCGAAGTAGCGCTGCCGAGAGACGAGCCAGTCGCCGTTCAGGCCGCCCACCCAATTCTCGTAGCGGTGCCGCATGTAATCCGGATGCCAAGCTAAGTCGTTTCCTACAGAGAGCAGTTCAGCTTTGAGTTCATCTGAGCGGCCGCCGTTGCGGATGTACCACTGCCTTGAGGTCACAATTTCCAGAGGCTTATCGCCTTTTTCGTAGAACTTCACCGGGTGTTGGATCGGCCGAATCTCGCCAAGAAGTTCTCCCGAGTCGCGCAACATCTGAACCATCTGTTCGCGTGCACCGCCAGCAGCTTTGCGGGCGATACGGGAGTAGGCCTCACGGCCCGAGTCCGTTGTCAGCCAGACCGGCGCCTCGGCGGCAAAGCGGCCATCTCTGCCAATCACGGCTCGAGCGGGCAGGTTGAGTTCCCGCCACCAGGTCACGTCAGTGGTGTCGCCAAAGGTGCAGATCATTGCCACGCCAGTTCCCTTGTCTGGCTCTGCCAACTCATGAGCAAGCACCGGAACCTCGACCCCAAAAACAGGAGTGGTGACAGTGGACCCAAACAGGGACTGGTAACGCTCATCGCTTGGATGAGCGACGAGCGCAACGCAACTGACCACAAGCTCGGGTCGAGTGGTGTCGATGAGCACATCGGGCGCACCTAAGGCTGTACCCGATGGGTGAAATGCCAGTTGGTGATACGCGCCTGGCCGCTCGCGATCTTCGAGTTCAGCCTGTGCGACGGCTGTTTGAAAAGTGACATCCCAAAGCGAGGGAGCTTCCATGGAGTAGGCCTCACCCCGCGCAAGATTCCGAAGGAATGCCCTCTGTGAAGCCCTGCGGGAAGTAGTACTAATGGTGGAGTAGGTCATCGACCAGTCAACCGATAATCCAAGCTGGCGAAACAGCGTTTCGAATGCGGCCTCGTCAATGACGAGGAGTTGTTCGCAGAGCTCAATGAAATTCTGGCGAGATGTGGGAATAAAGTCTCTGCGCTCGGATGCAGCAGTTTCTGGCGGAGTGAAGTCCGGGTCGTATGGCAGGCTCGGCTCGCAGAGCACGCCAAAGTAATTTTCGACCCGTCGTTCGGTGGGAAGTCCGTTGTCATCCCAGCCCATTGGGTAGAAGACCTCACGACCGGCCATGCGCTGATAACGGGCGATGATATCGGTGTGCGTGTAGCTAAAAACGTGCCCAACATGGAGCGATCCAGAGACCGTTGGCGGGGGAGTGTCAATCGAAAACA
This sequence comes from Actinobacteria bacterium IMCC26207, assembly GCA_001025035.1. Lineage (GTDB taxonomy): Bacteria > Actinomycetota > Acidimicrobiia > Acidimicrobiales > Microtrichaceae > IMCC26207. The sequence continues at coordinate 71,114 of LCZK01000008.1, read as the reverse complement.
CTTCTGCGCGACTAGCGGAACGGTCAAATCTGTAGGTGCCTTGCTCCTCCCAGTGAGCGCTCCATTGCGCCTCGAGGCCATCAAGTGATGGCTTGGGGGGAACACTACGAGTAGGTCGGGGAGTGGGTGATGTGCTTGGCATACCTCACACAACCTACCGGCCACGCCCGCTACGGTCCGAAGTCATGGAACTGAATTCTGCAGTAGCAATCCTGACCGGGGCCGGCGGCGGCATAGGTTCGGCTATCGCTCGGCGCCTTGCAGCCGAGGGCATGTCGCTCGTGCTCGCTGATCGAGACGCTGTGATGCTCGAGCACATAGTTGAGAGTCTGCCCGAGGACACCGTTGTTGAACTCGTGGTGGGCGATGTCGGTACGGCTGCTCACCATGAGCAGTTAGTGAGTGCGGCAACTGCCATGGGGGAACTCAAGCTGAGTGTCTTGAACGCCGGCGTGTACCTACCCGGACTGTGTTGGGAGATTCCCTTGGAACAATGGGAGTTGCAGATGCAGGTGAACTTCTGGGGAGTCCTTCATGGGATTCGGGCGGCAGTCCCGGTCATGATCGAGCAGGGGTTCGGCCATGTCGTAGCGACATCTTCGGGTGCGGGTTTAGTAGCCACGCCGGCACTCTCGCCATATGTCGCGAGTAAGCACGCTGTGGTGGGATTGATGGAATCTCTGCATCATGAGCTGAACCGGGTTGCCCCGGCTGTGCATAGCTCTGTTATCTGTCCTGGAAATATTCGTACCCCGATGGCTGCTAATTCTCGTGCAGCTGCAGGAATCGAAACCGAGAACCTACTTGGCGAGGCACTTCTTGTGGCACAGGCTGTCCGCGCGGGTAACGATGCAGGTGCAGATGCTGACACTGTGGCCGAGGCGCTGGTCCAGGCTGTTGTCGAAAATAGGTTCTGGGTTTTGCCTCAGCCAGAGGTTGCCTGGGGTGCGCTGGATCGGGTGCAGCGCATCATGGATGGCCGTGAACCCATCGACCTGATCGGCTAGCTGCGCTGATCGGGGCTGGGCTGTGTGCTTGGTTCAGTAGCGAGCACGACGCGATTGCCGCCATGTGCATGCGCTTGAGAACAGGCTTGCTCAGCGAGTTGCACAATCTGGTCCAGCGAGGTGGCGCAGTGCGACTCGACAAGCCCCGCAGAGCAGGTAAAGGGCAGATTCTCCTGAGAGACCAAGAGTAAGGCCAGAGATTCCCGAGCCCGTTCCAATGCAGCCGTGGCTTGGCTTGCCGAGCAATCAGCAAGCACAATGGCAAAGCGTGGCCCATCAAGCCGGCAGATCAGGTCTTCGGGGCGAAGCGTTGTGCACAGAACGTCTGCGAGCAGACGTAGCGCATCATCAGATTCCGCGGCGCTGTGTTGCGAACCAAGTAGTGCGAACTCATCAATTTGGATGATTCCTACGCAAAACGGTGAGAGCGTGCGAACCAAATCCCGCAGCTGATGCCGCAAAGCTTGCGCTCCGGGAAGCGCTGTGATCGGGTCGATCTGACCTGCACCGGATGGGCCGCGCTGCAGGCGCTGCTCGGCGACGCGAACCCCAGTTCTTTCCACGGCCCAAGATGCTCGGCTAATAGCTGCTGTGGGAGGGATTTCGCCCGGAGCGCTGGTGATGCAAACAGAACCAAGCGTGCGATCACCCAGTCGCAGGGGAATGCAGACTGATGCGGTTTCGCCGAGGGGGTCATGCAAGTGGGCGCAAGCATCGAGTGCCGCCGAGCTTGCTGAAACAGCAATGGAAGCGCTGGACAGGGCTGTACAAGAGGGGGTGTGAGCTAGGGGCACTGCTTGTTCGAGCGATCCACCCTGCAAGCGGATCTGCCAGCCCACGCGAGGCTCATCAGGAACGCTGAGCAACAGCGATACTTCGGCATGTCCCATGATCTCTGCCACGGCACGCAATCCGGTTCGTAGCGCTGCTGGTTCTGCTTCGGCTACTAGGAGGGCTCGTTCTAGCCGCTCGCGAAACTCTTGGTCTAGGCGTTCTTCGAGGAGTTCTTGTTCTGCTTTCGCGAGTTTGGAAGTAGCAGTTGCTCGAGTCGCAATCAGTGGCTGCAGCACAAACAGGTAGGTGGTTGCGATCGAAGCAGCAATGCCTGCGCATAGGAGGAGGGCCGTAACGAGGCCGCTAGTTCCGATGGCTGCTAGCAGCAGAATTGCGAGCAGTAGTGGCACCGTAATGCTGACCGAGAGTCGAACAGCATCGTTGCGTCGGAGCGAAACCTCTGTGGTCGTGTTCACAGGACTCAGCCTACGGAGCGGGAAGAAAAACCCCACCCCTCGAAGGAGGAGACGGAGCGGGGAGGCGGTTCATTGCAGGACAGTAAGATGTCCCCTCATGATCCGGTTATACGACACCGCGCTTTCGACGGTGACCCCCCTAGAAACGCGTGAAGCCGGAAAAGTCTCGATGTATGTCTGTGGTCCGACTGTGTACGGGCCACCGCACTTGGGTCACGGCCGCTTTTCGCTGGTGTTCGATATTCTCCGCCGCTATCTGATCTGGTCAGGAAACAAGGTCAGCTACGTGTCGAATATCACTGACATTGACGACAAGATCTTGCAGCGTGCGGCGCAAGAAGGGCGAGACTGGACCGAGGTTGCCCAAGAGTACGAACAGGTCTGGTACTCGGCAATGGATGCGCTAGGAGTGCTTCGGCCCGACCATGATCCCCATGCCACGCAGTACGTCGAGCAGATGGTGCAACTCATTGCCGACCTGATTGAACAAGATGCTGCTTACGTGACTCCCGATGGGGTCTACCTATCGGTGGACCGGGTTCCCGGCTATGGCCTACTGGCTCGACAATCACTAGATGAGATGCTGATCGGCGGCGGTGATCGCGTCATCCTGGGAGAAGGGAACAAGCACCACCCAGCTGATTTTGTGCTCTGGAAGTTTGCCAAGCCGAATGAGCCTGCATGGCCATCGCCTTGGGGACCGGGCCGGCCGGGATGGCATACCGAGTGCGTTGTGATGAGTCTGGATCTGCTGGGCGATGGATTCGATCTTCATGGCGGCGGCATGGACCTAGCGTTTCCTCACCATGAGAATGAACGCGCTCAAGCGGTGGCGATTGGACGGCCCTTTGCTGGGCACTGGATGCATAACGGATTTGTCGAGGTCGGCGGCGAGAAGATGTCAAAGTCGCTCAACAACTTCACGACTTTGGTGGACTTAATTGCATCACATGATCCGCGGGCGTATCGGCTGGTAGTTCTCGGTTCGCACTACCGCTCACCTGTTGAGGTCACGGACTCGACTATTACTGCGGCGGAGAATGCCCTTCATCGCTTGGATTCGCTTGCTCGTCGAGTGGCCGAGGTTGCGCCGGCTGAACCGGAACCTGCTGCGATCGCAGCCTTTCAACAGCAGATGGACAATGACCTAGATACTCCTGCTACCTATGCGCAGATCTTTGGACTTGTCACAGAGATCAACCGGGCCCTTGATACACGAGATGAGCAGGGGAGTGCCGGCCCGCTCGTAGCAGCCTGGCGTCAGATCCTTGGCGCCGTCGGATTGGAAGTGTTCGGTCAGGCCCAGCAGGCTCCTGCCGAGATTTTGGCCTTGGCTTCTCAGCGAGATCAGGCCCGGGCAGCAAAAGAGTGGGCCCAAGCTGATTCATTGCGAGATGAGATTCATGCAGCTGGCTGGGTGGCAGAGGATTCGCCAACCGGAACTCAAGTCCGGCAGGCCTAGCCCGGCCCCGCCTGATTCAGGCGCTGCTTAGCTTCTACCCACGCCAAACCTGCGCCCTGGATTACCGGACGGCATAGCTTGAGTCGGACACCTTCATGACTGCGGAGTCGACCACCTGAAAGTCGGCAGGTGTGAGGCGGGTGAGTTGCGCCATATCGGCGTTGTTCCAATCAGCGCTGTTCTCTGCGAGAAGGCTGAACTGATGGGCACAACTATCGGTCAGGATTGCGCCTCTTGTTTGCAGTGCTTCAACAATCACCCGGGTGCCACCTGTGAACGAACTGGGGTCGATGTTGCTACCAAGGCGGATCCATGTTCCCATCGGCATGGCGTCGGCCGCAGTGTTCAAGCCGTCGCTCTTTCGCGCTGGCCACAGTGAGCTGGTACTAATGCGAGTGTTCTGAGAGCAGAAGGCCATGACGTGTGGAATGGTCCCTGAGTTCACTTCGGAGTTCAGGACGTACTGCCCGATCATGGGAGTATTTGGTGCGTTGGTTGTGCCGAGCGGCATGTCGTTGGAGTTCAGTGGGTAGCGAGCTCCGGCTAGTGCATTGCGGTTAAAGGAGGTGCCGTTCCAGACCTGTGTGTACTGGATCAGCTCGTAGGCCATGCACTCGGCGGAGTCCACCACCATGAGTCGCTTGTCCCAAGCTCCAGATAGGTTTGGTGCACCTTGCAAAGCGGGTGAGGCTGGTAGCGGATAGGGGCCGAGGTAGGACTTTGCCGACCAATCGTGGCCAAAGGTGACGGGCTTAAAGCCAGTCGATCGGGAGTCCACAATGTTCATGGGAGTGCCGGGACGAGAGCCTTGCCAGACGTTCGAACTGGGTGCTACCAGATTGGTGGAAGCACCGCCGATGCTGTCGAGCCAGGCAGCGGATTCTGCCCGGACAGGTAAGGAATTCACATTTGTGGCATTCATGTAATGGTCTGCCGGGAAGACACGACAACCGCCGAGCGTCGCCGTGGTCTGAGAATCATGGAACAAAGCCGTGAGCGACACAGGCCAAGTCGTGGCCGGCTTGATGGTCGTGGTCGTGACCGTCGTGGTTGTGGGTTTGACCGTCGTGGTTGTGGGTTTGACCGTCGTGGTTGTGGGTTTGACCGTCGTAGTCGTGGGTTTGACGGTGGTGGTGGTGGGCTTGACCGTGGTGGTAGTGACAACTCGTGGTTTCACAGTGGTTGTCGTGGTAGCGAGCCGAGGAGCCGCCACAGCCTGCGAGGAGATGGCGCTCTGGTTTGCAACTTGAGTCAGTGCGGGGACGGCAATGGGTGTGCAAGCCGCACCCAAGGTCACCAAGACTGCCGCGCTAGTAAGAATCTGAATCGTGTTGCGCAACCGCAACTTGCATCTGTTTGGTCTCATGCTCCGATGTCGACGGCGGACCTATCTGGCCCGGTTTCGACATCAGCCGTATCGACACTGAGCCGAGAAGCTTGAGCAGGAATTCAGGAGAGGTTTGATCCGGCGAGTTCGCTTGAGGTTGATACTTTTGCCTCTGCAAAGGTCGCGCCAGTTTCGAGGTCAACTTCTATGGCGTCCTCAGGGTCGAGCTCAATGAACTCCTCGGCTCGGCCAGTCTCTTGAGTGGAGGCTGCCTTCCACACCGCAAGTTCCGAAGGCGCACCACGACCCATCCAGAACGCCGGTCCTCGCAGCGTCGGCCCAAGATCGCCAGCCCAGAAATTTGGGCGCTGATGGTTCGGGTTTTGCGTTGCGAGTCCAGGCTGAGCCAGCCAAGGGCTCTGAAGAGCGCCGCTCGCAGCCAGAGCAACCAGACCGGCTGCTAGCAGTCCTCTCACTACTTGGCGTGCGGATTCACTGCTCAGATCAAACTCAACGGCCAAAAGATGCTCCAGCTCGTCATCATTCAGGTCGAGCACGACTGCAAGAGCCGAGAGGTCGTTGGATCGAAGCTGAACCGGGGCATCAGCAGTCAGACCTCGCTGCCTACGAACTGCGCCGAGGTAGGCGCCGATCAGTGAGATGTTGAACTCATGGGGAGTTGTGTCTGCGCCAAGGTGATCCGCAACCACAATCTGCTCCGTGCCAACTGTGAGCAGGCCTAGGTGCTCGGGATCGATCAAGTCGGTTCGAGGCACCATCACGTCGTCAAGGTCTTGACCGAGAGCCGCAACTGCTGAGACTAATTGCGAGGAGTCCGGGGTTGTGCGATGAGCCTCCCAGGAGCGCAACGTGGAGCGAGAAATGCCAATACGGCGCGCGGCCTCACGCTGGTTCAAGCCCGACAAGATTCGGAGTTGATGTACTGCGTTTCCGGTGTTCTGCTCGGCGAGCATTATGCCTCCTGCTGTCTCAATCGGACGCAATCGGTCAGATGTGAGCAATTCAACCCAGTTGCCCAAGTTGTGGTTGTAGTTGGGCGGTTTGATCCGTACGGTTTGGAAGTTCTTCCCAAAGTGGTAGGTTACCCACGGGTAACATACGGAACAGTAAGTTCCGAGTGGGTAGATCTCACGAACTGAACCTGACACCACCGAACAGCACCCGAGTATGTAGCGAAAGGAACGCAGCGCATGAGTGAATTCTCGATGACCCTGAATGAGGACCAACTGCAGATCCAGAAGTGGGTCCATGACTTCGCCGAGAACGTGGTGCGGCCCGCAGCCGAAGAGTGGGACGAGCGTGAAGAGTTCCCGTGGCCAATCGTTCAGCAGGCTGCCGACATTGGCTTGTACGGCTTTGAATTTATCTCTCAGGCAATGCTGGGTGACCCAACTGGGCTGACCATGCCAGTTGCACTAGAGGAACTGTTCTGGGGAGACGCTGGGATTGGGCTTGCAATATTTGGGTCGAGTTTGGCTGCTGCAGGAATCGCCGGTAACGGCACGATGGAGCAAACACTCGAGTGGGTGCCGCAGTGCTACGGCACCCCCGAGAAGATTGCGCTCGGAGCCTTCTGTGTTTCTGAGCCCGACGCCGGCTCAGATGTTTCTTCGCTTCGGACCCGTGCCGTATACGACGAGGCCAAAGACGAATGGACTCTCAACGGAACCAAAGCATGGATCACGAACGGCGGAATTGCCGATGTGCACGTGGTGGTCGCAACAGTTGACCCTGCGCTCAAAGGCCGCGGTCAGGCCAGCTTCATCGTTGGACCCGGTACTCCCGGATTGTCCATGGGGCAGAAGTACAAGAAGCACGGTATTCGCGCCTCGCACACCTCTGAGGTTGTGCTTGATGACGTGAAGATTCCTGGAGCGAATCTGCTCGGCGGTAAAGAGAAGCTGGATGAAAAAATCGCTCGGGCACATGAGGCGCTGAAGAATCCTTCGATCCGTTCGGGCAAGCAGCCCGCCATGGCAACCTTCGAGGCCACACGCCCAGCCGTTGGTGCTCAGGCAGTTGGCGTTGCACGTGCAGCGTACGAGTACGCACTGCAGTACGCCCAAGAGCGCACAGCATTCGGCAAGCCCATCATCATGAATCAGTCGATTGCGTTCATGCTGGCCGATATGGCCACGCAGATTGAGGCCGCTCGACTGATGGTCTATCGCGCAGCTTGGTTGTCGGGTAACGGCGGAGGATTTGTTAACGCAGAAGGCTCAATGTCGAAGCTCATGGCCGGCCGCACAGCCGTGTGGGTAACCGAGCGCGCCATTCAGATTCTCGGCGGTTACGGCTACACCCGTGAGTACCCCGTGGAGCGCTGGCACCGTGATGCAAAGATCTTCGACATCTTCGAGGGCACTGAGCAGATCCAGCAACTAGTCATCAGCCGGGCCATCTCTGGGTTGAGGATCGAATAGCTTCTGAACACCATGTGCTCGCCACGCTGCACGCAGATGGTTCACCGCGAGTCAACGGAACGAACCTGCTCTTTGAGGGCGATGACCTGGTCATCGGTTGCATGCCCAAGACCTCAGGAAGATCTGGCGTAGCTAGCCAAACATTCGCAGGCACGGTGTCCCTACACTGACAGCGTGCTGCCGCGAGTTGCCTTCTTGAAATCTGCAGCGGCCCTAGGACTTCTTGGACTAGTGGCTTTAGTCGGTTGCCAGCAGTCGAATTCTGCCAATACCTCGAATCAGGCAAGCTCAAGTACGAGTTCGGCCCCGCCAACGATCTCGCCCACCACGGTAAGCAGTCTGAGAACCACCACTACAGCGCCGAGCTCCACGCTGCGGACCTGCCCACTGTTCGGTGCAGCAGTTCAGACCGGCACTCTGCAGGACCCAGCCATCACCGAGGCCTCCGGCATTGCAGCATCGCGAACCAACCCGGGCATTTATTGGGTTCACAACGATTCGGGCGATAGCGCCAGAGTGTTCGCGACCGATCTTTCCGGCGCTGCGATCGGAAGATTCCAAATTGACGGAGCGCAGGCACGAGATTGGGAGGACATCGCCGTTGGCCCTGGACCGGAGTCAGGAACCAGCTACCTGTACCTCGGAGATATTGGTGGCAATAAGGGCCGCTCCAACCTGTCGATCTATCGTGCAGTCGAGCCGGGGATCTTGCCGGGTGCAACTGGCATTCGGGGTTCCGTACCCGCTGAGCGGATTGACGTTATGTATCCCGATGGCTTGGCTTGGGACGCAGAGGCGCTTCTCGTTGACCCACTATCAGCCGACATCTATGTGGTGACCAAGAGCGGCGAGGCCAACAGCATTGTGTACCAGCTTCCCGCTGCTCAGGCCGCCTCTGGATCGCCCCAGACTCTTCGTGAGGTGGCCTCCCTTGAACTGCCAATGGGGTTCGACCGATCGGTCACCGGCGGTGATATCTCGCCCGACGGCGCCAACATCATGCTTCGCACCTATAACCGCGTGTATCTCTGGCCACGCTTGACGGGTGAGAGCATCTCGGACGCATTTACCGCTCCGCCCTGTTCGGTTCAGATTCAACCTGAGTCTCAGGGCGAGGCCGCTGCGTTTCAGCAGAACGGTCGGGACCTTGTACTGACTACGGAAGGGCAGTTCCCCGCAATCAACACCTATGTCGCCAGCTGACTCGAGTGTTTGCAGCGCAACCGACAGTATGGGTTGATTTAGCGCTGCAAACGAGCGAAGACTGGTCTGGGGCAAGCTCTGGAGATCCGAGCAGGTGTTCTTGAATCGTCAGTTGCCCTGCAACTGGAATCGCCCCGTCGCCGAGGAGCGCGGATCTGGCACTTCGGTCTTGATAGGCCAAGCTGTGAAGCTAGAGAATGCTGGTTAGCAGCAACCGGTCTGTGTCGGTGATGACATAGTCGGGATCGCAGACAACTCGAGCCGTATGCCCGTCGCTCGGAGTGCCACTCGACGGGTTGTGGCTCACAATCCCAAGTAGTTGTTGCGATTGACTCGAGTTCTCGCGAACCGATATGACGACTTCGCTAAACTTTCTGCTGGCGGTGACACCTACTCCGCTAATGGGCTCACTAGCCGGAACAATTGAGAAGAATTGAAAACGATTTGAATAGGCAATCGAATCGCGGAAATCTGACGCCGAGTTCTGACTGGGCGCAACGATGCCGAGATCCTTGGCTCGTTCCAACGGCACCTTGAAGTAGATGTCTGTCCACCTCGCTAGCCAAGACGCACGGATATTGCCCGTGTCGAGAATCTTGTCCACCTGTAGGTGTTCCAGCATGAAGCGCGTCGATGGGTCTGCTGACTCGACCGCGATCAGGATCTCGCTTGAGGTGCAGGCGTGATTGGTCGGGTCGGCACCGCTTATTGACCCCTCGTTAGATCGCAATCCCTCCAGAACCTTTCCGGCGAACTTGGCGCTGTACAACCCAGCCTGTCGTACTTCGCCATCGGGTGAGAAGATGAAGAGGCGGTCACCTGGGCGGAGGTCCAACTCGCCCTGGGTCGGAGAGAACGCACTGGTCAGAGCCCTTGCCATTTCACTCTCGCCATCATGCAAGGCGAAACGGACTCGATCTGCAACTTGTGGTTCGGGACGTGGCGTTCTGGTGTCGTGAGCAATGATTTCAATCTGGGGCGTCACCCCCGAAGCTTCAAGTTTCCGCAGCGCCGCAATGGCAGCGCGGGCCGTCTGGGTATATCCGACGACATGTACTCGTATGGCTCCTAGGGAAGCAGTCTCTGCGGCTAGGGCGGGCGCTGACTCGCGCTGCTCAAGAACCAGAAGTGAATTTGCCGAGGCTGAGCGCTTGAGAAAGCCAGGGTCAGAGCAACCAAGTCCCACTTCGGTGCCCCCGATTTCAAGGCCGAGTCCCACCACTAGGAATGGGTTGACTTCTGCTGCCGAAGAGGCCGCAGCAATCCACTTCACCTTCTTTTCCCGGGCGGACTTTGGTTCGGAACTCAGCAGGGATCCAGAACCCACAGCTAGCTTCCCAGAAAGGGGAATCGAACGGAATCCCCGCTCAGCGAAACTTCTGCTGTCAATCCAGGCTGAATGTTCGGGCACCGGATCTCCCGTCAGGGGTCCGATTCCGCAGAGCCGCTCCGTCAGGACACTCTGAGAGACCATCTCAGCGGCAGCCCACTCGCCAACTGACCCAGCAGCGCTAATGCTCCCCAGACGCTCCATGACTAGCGGATCTAGATATTCCGAAAGGTTCTCTTCCATCTCAGGGCGAGACCATTCGATGAGAACATTCGGAATTCGCTGAATTTGCGGGTGCTGTGCCTGAATCGAATTGCTGAGCGCCTTGAGCAGTAGAAGGTTCTCCAGATCGGCATCCTCGGATGGATCAGCGAGGATCAAGATCTCACTTGTCGCAAGAAGGGAGAAATTTGCCACGATCTCCTCGGCTTGGAGGTTCCTACCTTCAACGATGTGAAGGCGATCTGCCGTGTCGTCTTCCTTGTCCGGCATCTTGATGTGGCCGGACGACCTATCGAGCAGGACGATAAATCGGTCTGAACTATCATGTATTAGGCCAATAAGTTGCCTGTCCCTGAGGTAGTTTCCAATAATAAATGTCCGATGGGAAAGAGCATCACCCTTAGCAATTCTGGATCTCAACTTTTCCCTATAGACACCGCCCGGAGTTCTAACCAACTGGATGATAAGCGCCACGCCTACAACCGGAAGAAGACCTACGAACATGGCTCCGGCTAGTGAGTTAGGAAAAAATGTGTCATCAAATCCACTCGTAGAAATCGTGCTTAGCCAAGTAACGAACTGTTTTGGGGATGAGTAGGTCTGTTCATTGGGCGTGTAGAGAATGCTGTGTGCTCGCTCTACCCAGTATAAAATTACGGCTGAAGTCGCCAATAAGGCACCCGAGATTGCAAGAATATAAGCGACCCTGTGTTTCATTGACCATTCATATGATCGGTCTAGAAATGTTAGTAGCTGTGTAAAGTGTTTTAGGAAAATATCACGCTTCTTGAGTTCCGTACTGAATCCTCGAACCGTGAGGATGCACATCAGAAGCCCAATCAGTGAAATACATGCACTAAGAGGCGAAGTTAGTAACAGTGAGTGTTCCGTCCAACTGCTGAGCAGGAATGAGAATGCTCCGACTATTCCAAATAGACAGAGACTCAGGATGATGGTGACCGGTATGAAGACCAGAAACCCAAATCGAATCAGGTCAGATCTAGCCGGTATATTAAGAAGAAATTCCGAGTCAGTTTCAGACCCAAGCTTGTCTCTCTCTTTCCGCATGACCCGAAACCAGAGGAGTCCTGCAAGAGCTCCGGTTGGGAACAGGTAGGTCCCGATATTGAGACCCACCAAGATCCCCGCCGTGGCCATCGCTCTGTTGAATGGGTTCACAAAATCGAGCTGCTGGAGAGTCTCTCCACATAACGCTGCTGCTGGCAGGTCATTGAAGAGGCTCACAACGGTCGCCGTACCTACTATGGCCGCCGCGATGGAGAACGGCCCTCCGTGGGAGATGAGACTCCCCACCGCATGAATGATTTCAGTCTGAAAGTATTCCGTTGAGGCGAAGGCTGATGCAACGACGAAGAAGGTAATTCCGAAAAATAGAAGCCCCCAGGGAACTTCCCGAAGCATGTCACCAGCAGCTCGGATTTCCTGTGTCACGGTGAGGGGTTGAGTCTCGTCGCCATCCTCCCTGCGCCGGTGCCGTGAACTCAGGACAAGTGCGGCGACCGCTATTGGTGTCGCGCACCAGATTAAACTCGCCTCTCTGAAGGAGACAATTGACAGAGCGAGGACCGACAATGCAAAGAGCCAGACCCATTCCTTCATCTCCCGCGTAATCGATTCAGACGTTGAGAAGCGAGGAATGTCGTAGGTTTTCTGAATGGTCCAACTGCTTGGGACTGCCCGTCTTTGTAGGATCAGTCCGAATTTCTCTCTGAGGGAAACGTCTTCGCTTTCAACTGGCGTCAGATTCGCTCGCTTCTCGGTCTGGTCAAGGACCTTTGAAATGACGATGAAAGTGAGAAGGAATGCAAGTAGTGCCGGAGCAATCATGAGTAAGGAATAGGTGAAAGCATTGAGCCCTATAGCTTCTGAAATGATGATATTTGTGGGTGAACCAATCAGCAGAAGCATCGAGAATGTGTTTGCTGCTACAAATGTGGAGAGAAGAATAAGGATTGGATTCTTTATTTTTGCTTGTGCACAAACAGACATAACGATGGGTGTGAGCGCTAATACCACAATGTCGTTCGATGTCACAGCGGTGAGGAACGAGGCTAAGAGGAAAAGGTAAAGAATGAGGCGAGGTGTAGATCCGTTAGCGTTCTCTGAGATTCGGTACGCGAGGTAAGTAAATAGGCCGGACCGGCTGATTCCCTCAGACGCTAGGGAGAACGCCAGAATGAATAAAATGATGCCGATCTTTCCGAAGAAAGCATCTGCGATCATTCTTGACGTGAAGACGCCAAGCAGAGCCCCTAGCACTAGGTAGCTTAAGGGGAGCCAGGCTTCTCGCCCGAACGGAGTCCTGTTCTCCAGAGATCGTTCCCAATTCATTCGGCCCTGTCCAGCGATGGCGAGAACCATCAGGAGAGCCCCTGTTAGGAAATAGAGAAAACCATTCCCGTTGGAGTTCAGGTAGCAGGCGGTTGGTACCAGCAGCGCAAGTGCCGGCCACAGGTAGGCCATCGGTTGGCGTGATCTGGTGGTCAGCTCGCCCTCATCCAAGTTTTCCTGAACAGGAGTCATTGCGCACCGCTAATCGAACGTTTCTGCATGCCTCATCCCCTCCCCTTATATTCAAACATAGTTGCGACATGGCAGCCCCATAGGTTGATGGGCTTTAACAGTCCTAGCGTGGTCACTTTTCTGAAATGTCAAGAGGGGTCCTCCACCGGGTACCAAGAAGCGGTGGTTTGTCCCGGCAAGTTCTTGAGTACCTAGACCCACCCATCCCAACGATTTCTGAACGAATTGACGTTGGGCATGCAGATTTTCTGGCCTTGGACCCTGAAAGCCTCCATCGTTTACCCGCTGCCAGAGGCCCTCTCGCTAGAGGGGAATTGAGGCGAGGTCAACAGCATCTCGGGCGCATTTACTGCACCGCCCTGTTCGGTTCAGATTCAACCTGAGTCTCAGGGCGAGGCCGCTGCGTTTCAGCAGAACGGTCGGGACCTTGTACTGACTACGGAAGGGCAGTTCCCCGCAATCAATACCTATCCCCGGCGTTGATCGATCATGAGGGGAAGGTTGAGTCGCGTCTGCAGCGGTTTTTCGACACATACTGTCGAAAAACCGCTCCAGACGCGTTCGGGAACAGCGCAGCGCTCATAGCTGTCCGCTGCCACCAGGAATCTGAAGAGATGAAATCTTGTTCGAAAAGTTGTCAGGTTTTCTGAGTTCGGTGCTCTGGACACTTGAACGAAGGCACAAGCCCTCGTCATTACCAAGGAGCTACGAACATGAATCTTTCACTTCATTCCATCAATCGAGGCCTCGTTGCAACAGCAGCAGTTCTTTGCCTCGGAGCGTTGAGCTTTGGACCGCTTGCAGCAGTTGCGTCAGCAGATCCATTCACTGACCCTGATCCGGTGATCAACATGAATCAGGCACCTGAGGCCGATCCGGTGATCAACATGGACCAGGCCCCCACATACTCGAGCCGGACCCTTGCTCGCATCCCACTGCCACAGGTTGCTGATCCGTCCTCAATTCCCACACCTGCAGCGGTTCCAAACCCTGCACCTGCTGACCCCAGCTCGGCCCCGACACCTGCAGCGGTTCCAGACCCCACACACGCCGACCCCAGTTCAATCCCGACTCCAGCGGCGCTTAAGGGTCAAACTGACCCCAACCCGCTTGCTGGCCCTACCACGACCGTCCCCGAAACGGTTCCTACTACGGTTCCGTGTGGGCCAGTTGTCGGAGCCGACTACCCGCCATGCCCAACCACCACTACCACCACCTCGGTGCCTCAGACCACTACAACGGTCTCGCCGCAGGTGAAGGATGACACTGCTGAGAAATCCGGTGTGTTGGCCTTCACTGGCAGCAACTCCACGCTGTTGGTCGTAGGTCTCGCAGTGTTGCTGCTCGGTGCTGTTGCACTTGTAGCAGCCAAGCTGGTTCGGAAACCTCGGACGGCCTAACAGCGCTTCTCCTTGAGCGGGAACCGAAGGCTGGCGCCTGCAACCCGGAGCCTTCAACACGGCGGCTTCAACCCGGCGCCTACAAGCCAGTGGCCCGGGCTCGACACCAGATGTCGAGCCTGGGCCACAGCCGCGTCCGGGGGCTGATCGGCCCCGAATAAGTCCAGGAGATTTGTTCGAAAAGTTGTCAGGTTCTGTGGGTTCGGTGCTCTGGACACTTGAACGAAGGCACAAGCCCTCGTCATTACTAAGGAGCTAAGAACATGAATCTTTCCCATACACCCCCAAGCTATTCAATGAGTGACAGCATCGCCGTGGAGCTGTATCGCTGGATCAGTTCACGAACAGCCGGCCTAGTTGCGACCATGACCGTCATCTTGGGATTTCGAGCTATGAAGTAGCTCGCAACGTGACACGAAGTTCTCGTCCGAACTCGCTCGGGGTCTTTGGAAAGCTGGTCTAGCGTTGGTTATAGGGAGTTTGTGAGATGGCTGCTGAGCAAGTAACAAGCACAACGGTGGGTTCGGCTGAGGACGCCGAGTTAGTGCGCCGTTTTTGTGCGGGTGATCAGCAGGCTCTGGCAGAGATCTATGACCGTTACGCAAGTCGGGTGTACACGATGTGTGCGCATATGTTGGCTGATCGTTCAGCGGCTGAGGATGTGTGCGGTGATGTGTTTCTTGTTGCGGTTGAGCGCCTTGGACAGCTTCGTGATCCGTCTCGTTTGAAGCCTTGGTTGTTCGCTATTGCTCGCCGGCAGGTGTATTTGAAAACCCGCCGTGAGTCTCGATCAGTTCTTGTAGAGGAGGTATCTGAGATGTCTGATTCTGAAGCGTTACGCACAGCTGATTCCTCTTCGACGATGGTTGAGGCCTCGGCGGAGCAGGCTGAGTTGGCGCAGTTGATTGCTCAAGCTGCCGCTGGGTTGGAGAGCAGTGACCGCCTGGTGCTGGAACTGGTGTTGCAGGGAATTGATGGCGCTGACTTGGCAAGCACTCTGGGAGTTTCGGCGAATAACGCACACCAGGCCTCACACCGGATGAAGGAGCGTGTGGGCCAGTCGTTGGGGGCGTTGCTCATTGCTAGTCGGGGTCAAGCGGATTGCCCGGAACTCGCTGCTGTGTTGGCTAGTTGGGATGGTGAGTTTTCTGTGTTGTGGCGTAAGCGGGTGAATCGCCATGTTGATTCTTGTGAGGTGTGTGAGCGTTCGCGCAAGAAGGTGCCTGCGTTTGTGTTGTCTGGTGTTGCGGGTGCGTCGCCGTTGCTGGGGGTTCCGATTTCGGTTCGCAAACGTGTTCTTGCAAGTGCTGGAGTGGGTGCTACTGCAAGTGCTGGGAACACAGTGGGTGGGCGGCCATGGCGTGGGGATGGTTTCCCGCCAGCGGATGGTGCTGCTCGACGCCGGGCGCTCGTTGTGGGGCTCGCGGTGCTTGTTGTGTTGTTGTTGGTTCTTGGTGGTTCGGTGTTGTTGGATTCAGGTGACACGGCTGTTCGTTCAGAGGGTGCTTCGAGCGAATTGAGGGATCCAGATGCGGACGAGTCTGGGTTTGTGTTGTTCTGGCCTCGTGTCGATACCTCGTTGGGTTCTGTGCAGACAACAACATCGATGTTGGATGCGGGAGGTGTGAGTATTCCCGAGTCGACCACATCAACGGTTGCCTCAGCAGTCACTGCACCTCCGATTACCGCACCGCCTGCAACAGCACCGCCTGCAACAGCAGTGCCGCCTACCGCAGTGCCGCCTACAGCAGCTCCGACCACTGCACCGCCAGCGCTGCCACCCCAGGTTTCACTCAGTGGGTTCACTAGCGGTTGCGACACGCCATATACAGCAACGGTGAGTTCCGCAGTCGGGGTTGCATCGGTGAGTCTCAATTGGACTAGTGACGTTGCAACCTCGGGGTCAGTACCCATGTCAGGAGCTGGGAGTACCTGGGTTGCATCATTCAATCCTTCGACCCAGCCCACTGCAACCAGCTTCGGATTTGTGGCTGTAGCCACAGACCTCGCCGGTAACACCGGTAGCAGCGCAGTGCTCAACTGCACGCGCTGAACTGCACTCGATGAACGGCACTGAACTGCTCGGGGTAGGAGAGGCTGCTGTGAAGGCTGCCCGCCCTGCAAAGTCCGCTGAAAATCTTTTTCTAAAAACTGAAAGATTCTGAGCGCTCCTATCTCTGGACATCTGAGCGAGGGAACAACCCCTCTTCAGAGCAAGGAGCTATGAACATGAAAATCTCTGTTGGAACCTCACGGAAAGTTCTCCGGACGGTTACTGCTTGTGCCTCGGTCGCAGCAGTGGCAGTTCTCTGCGTCGGCCCGTTTGTATCTTCCGCCTCGGCGGCGCCTAACCCTGGCTCGCCCCGAGATGACTACTACCTTCCTGAGAACTTCGTTGCTCCGATTATTCCTCGAGCGACTGTCACGACAACCACCATCGCAGCAGCGGGTACCGGTCGATCAGGCACACCAGGCGCGACTCCACGCACTATCGGCCCCGACCCCCGAGATGTCGACTCGGACGGAGGTGACGCTGGTTCGGAAGCAGAACCGTCCCCCTACGGCGGGGTTCCTGATGAGGGTGGGGTTCCTGATGAGGGTGGGGTTCCTTGCGGTGAGAAGTTCTGTAGCGGGCCCACGGAACGCCCCGAATGGCAACCAGGGCCTTGCGACAATGTCGATCTTCAACAAGAGATACCGTGCCCCGAGGAGACCACCACTACGACCGTGCCAGGACCAACAGGCACACAAGGCTCACCGGGGTGCGGCAACGACCCAGCACTAGCGGTCTATCAGCCCTGCCCCGAGGAGACCACCACAACCACGGTGCCTGACTCGACAACTACAACCACTGTTCCAGGATCAACGACCACTAGCACGGTGCCAGCTGTAAGCGTTGAAGACAAGAGTGTCGAAAAGACTGTAGAAAAGACTGGTGTGCTTGCGTTCACGGGTAGCAGTTCCACCTTGTTGTTCTTGGGTGTTGGTGTGCTGCTAGCGGGCGCTGCAGTGCTTGTTGTAGCCAGGCTGGTTCGTAGCCGTCGGGTTGCCTGACCCGCCTGCGTTTGGAGCGGTTTTTCGACACATACTGTCGAAAAACCGCTCCGGACGCGCCTCGCTAGCTATCTAGGCCGCTTGCTTCACTCGTTGCTTACGCTCGATCATCAGGAGTCCAGCGCCGAGTAGTGCGAGTGCTAAGCCGAGTAGCCCGAGAGGTACGGAACTCTTTCCGGTGAATGCGAGTTCGCTCTGCGGACTCGCAGCAGGAGTTGCGGCAGAGGAAGTTGCAGAGGCACCTTGCACCGAGGCCGCAGCGGTCGGAACTGCGCCAGCAGCCGGAACTGTTGTAGCGGTCGGAACGGTTGTAGTGGAAACGTCTGCAGTGGGGGCAGTGGCGGCATCATCAACGGGAACAAGCGTTGTCGTGGGAGTCTCACTCACCCCAGTCACCTTGAACTTGCAGGTAAGTTCCTCTTCGTCGTCTCCTGTGTCGATGTCGACTTTCACCGTGATTGTGTTTTCTCCCGTTTGTATTGGTGACAGGCTGGCCCTGATCGACCCGCCCTCGCCCTCGGCATCAACCCCGGCGCCGCCATTTAGGGATGCGGTGATTGAATCGATGACGTTGCTGATTGACTCATCTACACCCAGACCAAGATCAGCACCGGGTGCCATGATGATCCTTCCCCGGACTTCGACTGTCGATCCTGTTGGTGCGGTGCTGCTGCCCCCTGGTCCGTTGAGCACGATGCTCACCAAACTGCCTGAGCAGGTAGTACTTGGCACAATGGCCCTTGGCGTCGAGGTCGTAGCGGAGGCTGATCCGCTGAGGGCCGACAACCCAAGTGTTGTTACTGCCAGAAGCAGCAGAACTCGAACGGTGTGTTTCATGATCACTCCATATGTGTTGTTGGGTTTGGTGTTAGCAGCAGAACAAGCCAACCGGGACTAGTGAACTGCTGCATCAGGTTATATACATAATGTAGGTATGTAAAGCACTCTGTCAAGTGAAGACTGAAACTTTCTGCAAAATCTTTTCTAAAAAACTGAAAGATTCTGAGCGCTCCTGGCTCTGGACATCTGAACGAGGGAACAACCCCTCCTCAGACACAAGGAGCTATGAACATGAAAATCTCTCGCAATCGATTCCACCAAAGCTGTGCCACTCTGACGGCCCTAGCAGCGACTGCTGCAGTTGTGGTCCTTGGTGCTGGACCATTCGCAGCTTCAGCCTCGGCAGAACCTGCACCAACTGTGCCGCCAGGAGTCGTCTTTACTCTCGACCCGGTTTACGTACTTCCAGCGTTTCCACACTTGCCCACGCCCACGGTCACAACAACCACGGTCCCCCCTGCCGTTGCCATCGTGGATGACGATGGAGATGACCCTGCTGCGGGTGACGCCGAAGGCTGTGATGGCTGCCTTCATCTAGCTGAAGAGGCCCCAGATCCCATCGCACCGCTTGTCCGCGTTGCTGGCGATACGCCGAACCCGGTCTACCCGCCTAGGGATGCCAGCACAACAGGCTCACCAGGTTGCGGCAATGACCCAGCGCTACCGCTCTATCAGCCCTGCCCCGAGGAGACCACCACAACCACGGTGCCGAACTCGACGACCTCGACGACCGTTCCAGAATCTACAACTGGCAGCAATGTTCCTTCCGAAGAGGTAGTGCATAAGACGGCTCAAAATTCGCCTCCTGCGACCGATTCGAAGTCAACGCCGGCTGGTGTCCTTGCCTTCACAGGCAGTAGCTCCACGCTGTTGTTCTTAGGTATCGGTGTGTTGCTTGCTGGCGCTGCGGCGCTTGTTGTAGCCAGGCTGGTTCGTAGCCGTCGGGCTGCCTGAACCGAGTCTTGCGTCCTGAGCGGTTTTTCGACACATACTGTCGAAAAACCGCTGCAGGCGCGTTCGGGAAAAGCGCCGTTGGTCTAGCGTTGGGCGCAGGGAGTTTGTGAGATGACTGCTGAGCAAGAAGCGAGTACAACGAAGGCTGCGGCTGAGGACGCCGAATTAGTGCGCCGTTTTTGTGCGGGTGATCAGCAGGCTCTGGCAGAGATCTATGACCGTTACGCAAGTCGGGTGTACACGATGTGTGCGCATATGTTGGCTGATCGTTCTGCGGCTGAGGATGTGTGCGGTGATGTGTTTCTGGTTGCGGTTGAGCGCATGGGTCAGCTTCGTGATCCGTCTCGTTTGAAGCCTTGGTTGTTCGCTATTGCTCGCCGGCAGGTGTATTTGAAAACCCGGCGTGGCTCTCGCACCGTTGCGAGTGAGGAGGTATCTGAGATGTCTGACTTTGAAGCGTTACGCACAGCTGATGCCTCGTCGACGATCGTTGAGGTATCAGTTGAGGCCTCGGCGGAACAGGCCGAGCTGGCACAGCTAATTGCTCAGGCCTCGGCCGGGTTAGAGAGCAGTGATCGCCTGGTGCTGGAACTGGTGTTGCAGGGAATTGATGGCGCTGACCTAGCAAGCGCACTAGGTGTGTCGCCAAGCAAGGCTCACCTAGCGACGTTCCGGATGAAGGAGCGTGTGGGCCAGTCATTGGGGGCCTTGCTGATTGCCAGTAGGGGTCAAGCTGATTGCGAGGAACTCGCTGCTGTCTTGGCTAGTTGGGATGGCGAGTTTTCGGTTCTGTGGCGTAAGCGGGTGAATCGCCATGTTGATTCTTGTGAGGTGTGTGAACAGTCGCGAAAGAAGGTGCCTGCGTTTGTACTGTCTGGTGTTGCGGGTGCGTCGCCGTTGCTGGGGGTTCCGATTTCGGTTCGCAAGCGTGTCCTTGCCAGTGCCGCAGCGGGTGCGGGTGGTTCACATGCGGGTGGGCGGCCATGGCGGGGGGATGGTTTCCCGCCAGCGGATGGTGCTGCTCGACGCCGGGCGCTCGTTGTGGGGCTCGCGGTGCTTGTTGTGTTGTTGCTGGTTCTAGGTGGTTCGGTGTTGTTGGATCCACCAGACACGGCTGTTCGTTCAGAGGGCGCTTCGAGCGACTTGAGGGATCCAGATGCGGACGGATCTGGGTTTGTGTTGTTCTGGCCGAGGGTGGATACCTCGTTGGGTTCTGTGCAGACAACAACATCGATGTTGGATGCGGGAGGTGTGAGTATTCTCGAGTCGACCACATCAACGGTGACCTCAGCAGTTACTGCACCTCCAGTTACCGCAGTTCCGACTACTGCACCTCCTGCAACTGCAGTTCCGACTACTGCAGCTCCGACAACTTCACCGCCAGTGCTGCCACCCCAAGTCACGCTTTCTGGGGCTCTGACTGGTTGTAGTAATCAGGTCTATGTGGCCAGAGTGACAAGCGCTGCCACCGTGGTGACTGTCACCCTCAGCTGGACGAGCACGTTTGGTCGCTCAGGCTCAACCTCAATGTTTGGGAGTAGCAGTTCATGGAAAGCAACGTTCCCGACCGTCAGCCCCAATGACCCATCGCAAACGTTCTCACTCATAGCGACGGCCACCGATTCTGAAGGCAACGCGGGTAGTAGCGTCGTTCTGAACTGCGTGACCTGAGCGTCTGGAGCGGTTTTTCGACACATACTGTCGAAAAACCGCTCCAGACGCGTAAGCCCCAAGGGTGGAGCGGTCAGGGCTGCTTTTGTTCGAGGATCGTGTAGTACCCGGCTGGGCGTGCTGCGCCAGTTGCTGTGACCGAGTCCTCAACGGCTGTCTTGAACGCTGGGAGTGAATCACCCCAACTGGTAACTAGATCGTTGCGTGCCATCGAGACTCGCTCCACGCCGATGCCACCCGCTGTGGGAACGGTTCCGTCCCCGTAGGTGATCTCGGCGAGCTCAAGCCTGACGCCAGAAGAGAGCATGTATTCAATCGAGAAACTTGGAACTGCTGGATTTCCGGGGTGTCCCGCTGGGGCGAAGAATCCGGAGCCTGAGCCATCCTTGACTGCCTCGTCCCAAGGGCGAAGAGTGATTTGCTCGGTGCTGATTCCATACTTGTCGAGTTGCGGGAAAAACTGCGCAGAGCGATCAGTGGTAGTTACGCGAAGTCGATCCATGTCTAGGCCGACGGTTCCAGTGAGGTATGTCATGACTAGGTCTGTGGCAACTACAGCTTGTTCTGGGGTGGTGGTTGATACGCCCATGACTGTGAAGACAGGAAGCGTTCCCGGATTGTCCTTCTTCTCAACATCCTCGGGGCGAGCAGCGATCTGCTTCACATAGTTGGCGTTGGTCAGTGTTGATGGGTCGTCGTCGTAGCGAAGGCCGCCGTTGAATTCGATGCCAGAGATCAGTGGCTGAGTAGGAGCTTCGGTCAGGCCCTTTTGTTGCAAGTAGCCCTCGAACTCGGCCTGGGTCTCGGCTGCGGTGATCAGCTTGGGTGGCTTGGTAGTTGGCGGGGCAGAGGTCGAAGTTGCCGGTGCAGCGGTGTCTTCTTTGGTGCAGGCTGCCACAGCGGCAACTGCAACGGCGCCAAGCCCAATGCCTGCTGTTCCCGTGATGAACTGTCGTCGAGATGTCGCCATGATTATTCCTCGTCTACATAGTCAAGTATCAGTCCCAACAAGTTAGCTTCCACCAGCGAGCGACCAACGATGAACAGGCGCTTCCCTGCAATTCCCTCAGCTGCAGCCTGCAGGGCTACCTCGGCCAAGCCAGGGGACAATCAGGTGGACCAAGGGGGTCACCGTCGGAGAGAGCGGTCATAGCAGGGCGCACCATCAGCCCGGGCTTGCGGCGGTAGCGAGCATCATCTCCGAAGTAGCGCATAGAGACTGCGCGGCGACGAACCTCTGAGGTATTCGCCGGAGATCCATGCAAGGTGCGCGCATGGTGCACAGTCAGGTCACCCGGCTCAAGGTCAAAGCTAATCAAGCGCGAAGAGAGTTCTGGCGTCCCGAGCACATCGGGAATCGACTCACCTTTCGTGCCGGGAATGGGCTCGTCGGTCACGAACATATTTGGCCGATACTCCACCGGATCACGATGCGAACCGCGCACCCAACTCACTACTCCGCTCGAGGGGGTTGCGGCATCAAGTGGAATCCACATGGTGCACACCTGATTACCCTTGAGGTTGAAGTAGCTCGCATCAGTATGGAACTTGGTGACGAATGGAGAGCCCGCCTCTTTCACCAGCACGCTGTCTTCCCATAACCAGATCTGCTCGGAATTCAACAGGGTTGCAGCGATGGGAGCGAGGGGAGAAGCAGTAGCGAAAGCAAGAAAGGTTGGGTCATGTCGCCAGTGATCCGTGCCAGCAGAAAACGCAGGTGCATCCGGGTTCGAATCCGAGCCAGAGACCGAACCTGAATCCGGAGCCATAATCCCCAAGTTGACGGACTCGCCCTGAGAGATTGTTTGCTCAAGAGGACCAGCCAGAGCGTCGAGCCAGTCCGTATCCAAAATTCCCCGAAGCAGAACGACGCCGTCCTGCCAGAAGGTTTCAACCTCGGCCTGCGTGACCGGGCGAATTGGGTCCTGTAGAAGCATTGCTCGTTCCTCCGATTTGATCACCTGATCCTAAAAGCCATCGGCTGTGTCGCTATGTCAACGATGCACTGATGTTGCAGGCTAGATCCGGAGATTCTGTCAGATCGGCGTGGGAGTTTGCTGTTCGATCACGTCGAGTGCGAGCGTGAGCCATGGGGTGTACGCCTCGGGGTCTAGCGCAATCTGTTCTCTCAGCCCTTGAAAGTTCACCCACTGCACCTCCGAGACTTCATCCGGATTGGGCGAGACGTCACCTTCATATTGGCCAATCAGAACGTAATCGAACTCCACCTCAATCAGGCCGCTGTCAAGGTCCGGCGCGCGATACGTAAAGCTGCCAACAACCTCGGCAGAGGCAGTGATTCCGACCTCTTGCAGGAGCCGACGTGATGCTGCAGCAGTCACCGTTTCCCCAGGTAGCGGGTGGCTACAACAGGTGTTTGACCACTTGTTTCTGAAATGGTGCTTCTGCGCAGCTCGCCGTTGAAGCAGTACCCGGCCCGCCGTGTCGTACAGGAAAACCGAAAAGGCGCTGTGGAGCGCTCCAGCCCCAGAATGTGCGGCCAACTTATCCATCGTTCCGGTGGGAATTCCCTGATCGTCGACCAACACTACGACCTGCGTGGCATCTACAATTGGGGGGTGGACAGGTACCAATACCTCATTTTGATGGGGCTCTGCATTCTGGGCACTTTGCCCTTGGAACTCGTCCTTGGCGCAAGGGTCTATCGGCAACCTCGTCGACTGATGCTGACCATGATTGTTCCGGTCTGCGTCTTCGCTGTGTGGGATGTGTTTGCTATTGCTTGGGATCATTGGAGCTACACCCCAGAGTTTGTGACAGGTTGGGAACTGCCGGGTGCCTTACCCATTGAAGAACTTACCTTCTTCTTAGTGATTCCAATCTGCGGGCTGCTGACCCTTGAAACAGTTCGCAAATTGAGAGGTCGATGATGGGTGCGTACACGTTTCTCACGCTTCTTGCCATGGTGCTCGTGGTGCTCTACGAGTTGCTCATTGCTCGAACGGGAATCTTTCGCACAGGCAGCTACTGGATTGCAATGGCAATTGTTGGGTTCTTTCAGGTGCTAGTTGATGGTTGGTTGACCAAGGCCTCTTCGCCCATCGTGAACTACAACAGCGATGTGTTCTCTGGCATCCGAGTGTTCTTTCATTCTCCTCTTGAGGACTTTGGGTTTGGCTTTGCGCTCGTGACCCTCACGATGGTGGTCTGGGATCAACTTGGCCGAAGAGCCACTCAGTCGGTAGAACTAAATAACAAGAACGTGGTACCCGACAGCGAGGCTGTCAGTGAAAGTGAGGCATAGATGAATGTGCTTGTTGTGGTCTTGGCGGCGGTAGCTGCTTTTTTGGTGATGGAGCCAGTCACTGCACTAACTCATCGCGTGGTCTTTCATGGGTTTGGACATTTTTTGCATCGCAGCCATCACCGCCCCGGTAGCACGGGCTGGGAAGCGAACGATTTTTTCCCGGTTATCTTTGCGGGGTCCACGATTGCCATCATGGCTATCGGGGCGCTTCAACCACAGCTGAGCATTCTGATTGCAATCGGTGCCGGAATCACTGCTTACGGAATGTCCTATTTGGTGATTCACGACTTTTATATCCATCGTCGTCTTTCTGTGTTGCCCGAGCGTGTTGCGTTCTTAGAGCCGCTTCGCGAGGCACACCGGATTCATCACCTCTATAACGCTGCGCCATACGGCATGTTGGCGCCGGTGATTCCAGCTGCACTTCGAGAGCGTGCAGCGAGCACGACTCGTGACCCGATTCGCGTTGCATCAGCCGCTCCAACAGCAGCGGCTCAAACAGCCAGTTAGCCCAAACGGCAAGTTAGCCCAGGCGGCCAGTTAGCTTCAGCAGCCAGATGTTTCGCCGCTGAGGCAGCGAAGCGCTAACTCAGTGCCGACGAAGCGCTGCGGGAGCGTGGGCATTCCAGAACTGTCCGAGAGGAACAATCATCTCGGTAGCTACCGCTACTTTGCGCATGAGTGGCACACGAGCACGTTGACTGAACACGTCGTACTCGTTCGCCTCGATGTGATCCAGAATTTCTGAGTACAGAATTCGCGCAGCGCGAATTGAGCGAGCAGAGGAACCGTACAGTTCGGCTACGCCAAGGTCTGCAGAGAGGTAGAGCTCTCTGGAGCGCTCAATCTCGAACTGCATCAGATTTCGCCATTCCGGGGTAACCCTTCGCAGGTGTGGGTCGGCGCCGAATTTCTCTAGGTCTTCCTGAGGGATGTACACCCGACCGCGATCAAGATCTTCACCCACGTCACGCAGAAAATTCGTCAGTTGGAATGCCAGGCCCAAGTCTCGAGCGTGCGGAATCGCCGCTGGGCTAGCCGGCTCCAAAATGGGCAGCATCATCTCGCCGATCACGCAGGCAGAGCCGTCCATGTAATCGCAGAGGTCATCCCAAGTGGCGTAGGAATCCACGCTCAGATCCATGGTCATGGAGTTCAAGAAGCGGTGGAAAAGCTCTGGGTCAATGGAGAAGGCCTTGACGGTATGCACCACGGCCTTGAGGACCAAGTCATCAGACTCACCTCGATCTAGATCAGCAAAAAAGCTGTCCCCGAAGGCGGCCAGAGCGTCAGCTCTCTGCTCGGGGCTTGCCGGGCCCATATCGTCCACGATGTCATCGGCATAGCGGCAGAACCCATAGAGCGCGTGCACATGATGACGTTTGACGGCGGGCAGAACCTGAGTTGCCCAGTAGTAAGTGGTTCCCGACTTGCGGTTGAGTCGCTTGCACTCGGCGTAGCTCGCCTCGAGTGTGGTCACCTGCTTGCAGACCCGGATCGGCCCGCTTTGCCTCGGCTTCCAGCACCAGCCATGGCCTCGGCGCGCTCGGCTGCAAGACGACCAGAGACCAGAACCATTGGTACGCCAACGCCGGGGACAGTTCCAGATCCGACAAGAACCAGACCGGGAATCTTGCGATCAATATTGGGTGCACGGAAGGGGCCAGTCCTTGCGAACTTATGCGCCATTGCAAACGGAGTCCCGCGTTCCATGCCGAGTGCATCCCAATCAAGCGGGTCAATGAGTTGCTCGCACTCAATGACCTCTGGATACCCCAGCGCCGCAACTCGTGCAGCTAGGCGATCACGGGCTGGCACGCGCTCAGTAGACCAGTCAACTTTGCCATCGAGATTTGGCACTGGCTCCAAGACATAGAGCGTGTTGCTACCGGCGGGTGCGCAGCTCGGGTCAGTCACAGAAGGTGCTGATACAAGGATCGATGGGTCGGTCATCATCGTGCCCTTTTTGAGCAACTCATCGAATGACACTGTCCACTCTTTACTGAAGTGAATGTTGTGGTGCACTGCCCGCTCAGGCATGTCTCCCTTTACGCCAACCAGCCATAACAAGCAGGAGGGGGAGTAGGTGCCGGTGCGTGCACGCCAAGGGGGTGTGGCCGAAAGAAGCTCTCGGTACACCGCTGGAACATCGGGATTCGCCACCACCACATCGGCCTCGAATCGTTGCCCGCCTGCTGTGCGAACTCCGCTCACCTCGCCGCTGCCGGGACGGCGCTCAATGCGAATCACTGGATCCCCATAGTGGAACTGTGCCCCCGCCTTTTCTGCGGCTTCGGCCAGACCGGTTGCGACTGCATGGATTCCACCGCGTGGCGCCCAGACTCCTGCGACTGTGTCCATGTAGGTGATCACGCCGTACAAAGCGAGTGCGTCAAAGGGGGAGAGGCCTGCATAGAGCGCTTGGAAGGAGAACAGGCGATGCAGCCGGTAGTCGTCAAAGAAGGTTTTGACTTTGGCTTCGAGCTTGCCAAACCCGCCAAGGCGCAACAGTTCGATGCCCGCCTTCGGCGATGAGGCAAGGTCGAAAGGGGTGTTGAAGTTGCGATCAATAAAGTTAGGAACCTCAACACGGTTGAGTTCCGTCAGCCAATCGCAAAAGGGTCCGAAGGCTGCGGCGTCATGTGCCCCACAGACTGTGCGGATCTCTTCGGTCATGGCCTCACGGCCAGCGCGAACAAACAATTCGGAGCCGTCTGCGTAACAGGCGCGGTATCCAGGGTCGAGGCGATCAAAGGTGACGTGATCCTCTACCGAGGCGCCAGCCGCATTGAAGGTTCTCTCGAGAAACTCCACCATGGTAAATACTGTCGGCCCGGTGTCGAAGCTGTAGCCGTTGGATTCCCATCGGCCCGCCCTCCCGCCAGGGGCAGGGTCACGCTCCACCACGGTCACATCGTGGCCATTACCTGCAAGGTGACAAGCTGCTGCAAGTCCACCTAAGCCAGCACCAACAATGGCTACTTTCACACATCCCTCATTCCGACATAAGCCGCTAGTTCGATCAGTGCGGCCCGAGCCGTCTCGGTGAGCTGCATGGAATCGAGTGCGGCTAGTGCCTCGATGGTCAGATTCTCAATGCGCTGTTCAACCTGCGAACGAGCGCCCGTCTCGGTGATGATCTCGCAGAGTCGATCCACTGACTCTTGGCTGAGCTGTGAGCCAACTTTGGCAAGCTCGGTTTGTTGAGCGGGATTTGCAAGTTCAGTCGTAAGCGTCAGCAGCAGAGTGGCCTTGCCTTCTCGCAGGTCGTCCCCGACTGGCTTACCGACGGTGAGTTCGCTGCCAAACACGCCGAGCAAGTCGTCACGAAGCTGGAATGCCTCGCCGAGAGGTAGTCCCACACGTGACAGCGGCTCGGTCATCTCGCCGGCTCGTCCTGCCAAAGCGGCACCCATATGCATTGGTCGTTCCACGGTGTACTTGGCGGACTTGTACAACACGATTCGCCGGCCGCGATCGGCATCGGTATCTCCTCGTGCAGCGCTCACTAAGTCAAGATATTGGCCAACCATCAGCTCGGTTTTGAGTTCGCTGTAGATCGTACGCGTATCAAAATCTAATGGGCTCATGAGCTGATCCGCATAGGTAAGGGCGAGGTCTCCGAGCAGGATTGCAACTCCCTCTCCGAAGCGCCGAGCTTCGCCCCTCCAGTGAGAGTTGCGATGTTGTTCCGCTGCGCCAATATGAACCGTCTGGTGGTGACGGCGCATATCCGAGCCGTCCATGACGTCGTCATGCAGCAGGGCAAAGGCATGTAGGAGTTCAAGCCCGGCGCACAGGTCGATGATCCAAGGGTTGTCGGGGTCCCCACCAGCACCTAGGAAGGTCCAGTAGGCAAATGCGGGGCGAACTCGCTTTCCGCCTTCGCCACAGAAGCGGTCAAGCTCGCCCAGAGCCGGTCCAAGGTCGGCGTCGAATGCTTCCCAGCGCCGCTGCTCAGAGGTCAGGAAAGCCTTGAGTCGAGCATCCGTGAGCGCGGCGACGAATGCCAGCGGGGCGGGGCTTGTAGTTTCGGTGGCGATAGAAGGAGGCGTCACTACCTCATTCTTACTTCTCCTGAGAGAGTTTTTATAGTCAGGCACGCAGTGCAACCCAACGATGCGTCCTAACTTTCCGTCCTGACTGCCCTTCCCAAAAGCCCGTTCTGTCATGCGTCAGACCCTCTGGGGAGGGGGCTTGTTCAGATGGTCGTCGCATAACAGAACCGTTGGGTTGGGGGGCGCGAGAGTAGATTTAAGGGTTGTGGCTCACCCAAAGGGGACCAGCGTTACACCGATGCAGGTGGCAGTCGTTGGATTCCTGCTGGTTTCCGGAGTGCTCTTGGTGCTCGGCCGCTTTGCGGAAGCCCACGAGATGTTTCCCGGTCGCCAAGAGTTCGAACCCGGAGGCGGGTGGTTTGGGCCTTGGGTGCGCTGGGATGGCAACTGGTATTTCCATATAGCCCGCGACGGTTATGACTGGGGAACGGGACAGTTTCGTTCAATCGCCTTCTGGCCCTCCTACCCGATGGCAATTCGGGCAGTCTCGTTGCTCACTCACGATGAATATGACGCTGGGCTGATCATCACCTGGATCAGCGGGTTCGCAGCAATTTTGTTGCTCGCCAAGTGGTGCGAACAGCACCTGACCCGACTCGCAGCAATCTCTGCGGTGGTAACGATCTTGGTCTTTCCATTCGCCTGGTACCTGCACTGGTCTGTCTATGGCGACGCATTCTTTGCAGCTTGCGTACTCGGAGCTTTTCTCTTGCTTGAGAGCGACCGCCCCGTGCTAGCGGGCATAGTGGGGGCTGTTGCCGCTGCAGGTCGGCCAATGGGAATTGCTGTTGCCTGTGGGCTGATCTTGTTGATGTTGGAGCGGCGAGACTGCTTCAAACCGCTGCTGCCCCGATCTGGTTTGCAGAGCGATCCGCTGTGGCGTCGGCCGTTGGTCTGGCTGCGTGTTCCTCGCAGGATGACCCTGAGACATGTTCGCTTCCGAGACGCTGGGGTTTTTCTGGCCCTCATGGGTCCCGCTTTGTACCTAGCCTTTCTCGCACGCACCCAAGGAACCCCGCTCGCATTTATTGATGCAGAAGGAGTCCCAGGTTGGGATCACAAGCCGGGCCCACATACTTGGTTCAAGGTTGCGATTTATGAAAACTTGCGCAACGGCGGGTTGACACAAGGCGTGTACGCAATGTTGCTCCACGGGGCGCTAGCGATTGGCGCACTCCTGCTCATACCCAAGGTCATTCAAAAATTTGGCTGGGGCTACGGCTTGTACTGCCTCATGCTGATTGGAATTCCAGCAGTGTCGAGCAAAGACTTTTACGGCTTGGGAAGGTACGTGCTTGCAGCCTTTCCAGTGCTCGCTGTGATTGGTGACTGGCTCTCAAAAAAGCCGCTGGCACTCCGTTGCAGCATCTGGATATCAAGCGCTGCGCTGGCCCTCTTTCTCTCTTACTCGTACGCTCGTGGTGTCTATGTCGCCTGAACTGGGTTCTGAAACCGATCCAAACTCCGAGGTTGCTATCTCGGAGCGCTTGATCACGGTAGTCATACCCATGTGGAATGAGCTCGAGATGCTGCCGCGGACAATCGAGGCCATGTCGAAGGAATTAGATTCACTCGTCGAGCAGGGTGCAGTTGGAAACTGGGAACTTCTCTTTGTTGATGATGCATCCACTGACGGTTGCGGCGAACTGGCTGATGAGTACTCAGCGGCTGACGCACGCATCCAGGTTCGCCACCATGTGACCAACCGCAAGCTCGGAGGGTCAATCCGCACTGGACTAGCCGCGGCTAGCGGGGATCTGATTCTCTATACCGACGCTGATCTTCCTTTCGATCCTGCAGAGATTCGACAGGCGATCCATCTGCTGGACCTGTACAGCGCCGACGTGGTTGCTGCATACCGTCTGCAACGCAAAGGTGAAGGACCGCTGCGCTTCTTCTATAGCTATCTATACAACACACTGGTGAATGCATTGTTGGGGCTGCGGATCCGCGATGTGAACTTTGCCTTCAAGCTGGCTAAGCGCTGGGTCATTGACTCGGTGCAGCTCAAGAGCGAAGGCTCGTTCATTGATGCCGAGCTCTTGGCTCGGGCACGCAACGAAGGGGCAGAGATCATCCAATTTGGGGTCGACTACTTCCCCCGCACTCGCGGTGTTTCAACGCTCTCTTCTCCAGCGGTGATTCTTAAGATGCTTCGAGAAATGTTCTCCCTTGGAGCTGAGCTCCGAAAAAGCACCAAAACTCCGACCAATCCGGTCAACTGAGCATGGTGTCATGACTCTTCTGATTATTAATGCCGACGACTACGGCCTTACCGAGGCGACCTCTCGAGCGATTCTTGAATGTCATGAACACGGAGTCCTGACCTCAACGAGCGTGCTGGTTCCCGCACCTGCATTTGCAACCACAGTTGGACTGCTCGAGGGCTACCCCAAGCTCGGAGTGGGAGTGCACCTTGCACTTGTAGGTGAGGACCCTCCTGTGTTGACAGCTGCCGAGGTCCCCAGCTTGGTAGATGACCACGGCAGGTTCCCCATCTCCTGGAAACAGTTCGCCGCTTCTGCCGCCAAGGGGCGGATCAACTCAGAAGACGTTGAACGTGAACTCACAGCTCAGATACGCGCCGTGCAGGCAGAAGGTGTTGCGTTGACTCACATCGACTCGCATCAACACCTTCATGAGTGGCCAACTCTTTGGCCAGTTATCCAGCGACTTGCAGCAGTGGCTGGAGTCAAAGCTGTACGAACAACTAGGTCGAGTGGGCTGGGGCCCATGTCGATCCTTGGCAAGCTCGCCGCTGCCCGCGCCAAGCGGGCTGGGCTGCTGACCACGCAGAGCTTCGCTGGGTTTTCACATTCGGGTTCCTTGACTGAACCAGAGCTACTCAAACTGATTGACTCGATTTCTAGCAGTAGTCAGTCTGTGGAGATTGGCTGTCATCCGGGTGCAGTGCACGACCCCGATCGCGCCCGCTATGACTGGTCATACCATTGGGCAGAAGAGGCAGCGGGCTTGCGCAGCAAGACCGTGAGCGAGCGAATCGCCTCTGCAGGATTACAACTCGGCACCTTCGGTGATCTCCGATGACGGGCCGAGGAGCAGGACCTCAACCCACACCCGATACGCCATCAGAAGCGAACACGGCGAGCGGCGGCAGTCGCTGGCATCGGCCGCCGGGGATTATTGCTGCCTACGAAGCGGAGCCCTGGTCAACCCGGGCGCACACAATGGTTCGATGGGCTTCGATTCCAATGGAAACAGTGCAACAAGAACTGCCATCCTCGGGCGAGGTACTCGAGATCGGCTGCGGACACGGCCTGTTCTCACTGACAGCCGCTTTGGGTAGCGAAGACCGCCGAGTCATTGGCACCGATATCGACGGAGCAAAACTTGTCGAGGCACGCCGTGCCGCTCAGGCAGCGGGGTTAGGGCAGGATCGACTTGAATTTGTTCAGGTCGAATCCGACTGGAGGCCACCAGTGGAGCAAACCTACGGGGCCGTTGTGATTATCGACGTGTTGTATTTGTTGGGAATTGCCGCAGCGCTGGACTTAACCGCCGCCGCCGCTCGGGTTGTTCAACCCGGGGGAACGCTGCTGATCAAAGAGATGGACACAACTCTGCGCGCTAAGTCTGCTTGGTGTTCAACCCAGGAACTGATCTCTACCAAACTCACTCGCGTGACCGAGGGCGAAACAGTTGAACTTGTTCCACTCGATGCAATCCGAACCGTGATGCAAGAAGCTGGACTCGATGTCACCACTCGTGCACTTGACCGCCACTACGTGCACCCACACGCTCTACTCATCGGTCAGCGCTGCTGAGTGCTCATCGGTCAGCGCGGCTGAGTACTCATCGGTCAGCGCTGCTGACGGCTGATTGGTCAGCAACAATGATCGAACGATTGCACTGCACATGAGCGGCCGGAATCGCGGGGTCGTCCCTGAGTAGAGCTGCGAGCGCAGGTCGCTTTGACTCCCCAGTAACAAGCCAAACAACGCAGCGTGCCCGATTCAACATCGGGTAGGTCATGGTGACTCGCTCGAGGCCCTGATACTTCGCTGTTGCTGAGGTATCTGAATCCACTACAAGCAAGGCTTGGTCACCCGGGACAAGTGACGCGCAGTGACCGTCGTTCCCCAAGCCAAGGTGCACAACATCTAATTGAGCACTACTGCCAAGAACTCGGCTGATGGAGTCTGCGTACTTCACTGCAGCCTGGGCTGCTCCAGCTTCAACGGGAATCTGATGCAGTAACGCTTGCGGGTTGAGGTGGTCGAGGAGTTCATGCTGCAGGTCAACAAGGTTGCGGCTCGGGTCGCCATCGGGTGCTACTCGTTCGTCTACTTGGAAGAGATCTATTCGAGACCAGTCAGGTTGATCTTGAACCGCGAGCAGCTCAGCGAACATCAATTTTGGTGAGGAGCCACCGCTGAAAGCCACCGAGGCTCGGCTTGCCTGCGCCCCCGAAGCTGGGTTCTCCTCTCGTGCAGAAATGAGGGCAGCGGCTAGCAACTCGCAGATGATTCTGGCGGCCTCTGTTGCAGCTTCGGCAGCAGTGGGAAGCACACGCAGTTCATGTCGTTCTGCTGTTGTCATTGTTTGGATTGCCGGCTGACCGTTCGCCCATCTGGCCCGCAGTCGATCCATGGGAAAGGGTCTTCCTCGGGGCTGAGTTCGGGTCCCCAACTACCCCGCGCATAGGGCACAACAGGCGGGGGGTTCTCTAGGAGAGGTTGCACAATCCTCCAAGACTCTTCCACTGAATCCTCTCGCCCAAAATGTGTCTGGTCGCCTTCGATGACATCACGAAGCAGGCGCTCATAGGCCTCGGGAATTCGATCCGCAGCCGAGAAGTGATCCACATCAAGATCGACCGTCTGGCTGAGCAATTCCTCTCCAGGCCGCTTGGCTTGAACTTCTAGCGTTATCTCGTCATCTGGGTTCAAGCGGAAACGCAACCGGTTTGGCTCGGGTGGGTGGGCCGGGTCAACGAAGAGGGGTTGGGGCGCCGACTCAAACTCAATCACTGCTTCGGTAAATGTTGCGGCCATGGCCTTGCCGGAGCGCACGTACCAAGGCACACCCGCCCAACGCCAGTTGTTAATGAAGAAACGCATGGCCACAAATGTCTCAGTGTCTGAACCTTCAGCGACACCATCCTCATCTAGGTAGCCCTCGTACTGGCCGCGGACCACCGTTGACACATCGACAGTCTCGATAGCGCGAAGCACTTTGATCTTCTCATCGCGAAGAGCCTCGGGTGATTCCGAACTAGGAGGTTCCATGGCGAGCAGGGTCAAAATCTGTAGCAGGTGATTCTGAACAACATCGCGAAGCGTTCCCACTCGATCATAAAAGCCGCCTCTCCCTTCAACCCCAAAACTCTCGGCCATCGTGATTTCAACTTTAGAGATCTGATGACGGTTCCAGAGTGGCTCGAGCACTGTGTTGGCAAACCGGAAGACCAAAAGGTTGAGCACTGGTTCTTTGCCTAAGAAATGATCAATCCGAAAGACCCGCTCATCGGGGAAGGCAGAGAGAACAGTTGCATTGAGTTCTTGTGCCGAGGTCAGGTCCCTACCAAAAGGCTTTTCAAGAACGACCCTTGCTCGATCGTTCAGGCCCACTGAAGCTAAGCCCTCAATGACTTCAGGGAAGAGCACAGGGGGAATAGCCAGGTACACCACGGGCAGCTTGGATCCATCGAGGGCTTCATTGAGTGAAACAAAGGTTGCGGGGTTTGCGTAGTCACCTTGCACATATGACAAACGAGACTCAAGGTCGTTGAGCACCTCGACATCTGGCACAACATGTTGTGCATCTAGCGCTGAGCGCAGGCGAGCTTTGAGGTCTTCCACGGTCCACTCAGAGGAAGCAACCCCAATAACTGGCACCTCGAGTTGGCCGGTAGCGGCTAGGTGATACAGCGCTGGTAGGAGTTTTTTGAACCCCAAATCTCCGGTGATCCCGAACAGGACTAGGGCATCACCGGTGTTGGCTGAATCGACCTGATGTGGAGTCTTGTCCCTCACGGTGCGGAGCTCTCAACATGGCCGCCAAATTCGTTCCGCATGGCTGACAGAACTTTGTTGGCCATAGTTTCTTCGCCGCGAGAGGAGAAGCGCGAGAACAGCGCGCTGGCGAGTACCGGTGCTGGAACCCCAAGGTCCACAGCGGCTTCAAGTGACCAGCGGCCTTCGCCACTATCGCTTACAACGCCGGTAAACCCATCAAGGGTGGGGTCTGCAACAAAGGCTGCTGCAGTCAGGTCGAGCAACCAAGACCCAACAACGCTGCCTCGCCGCCAGAGTTCAGTAACAGCGGGAATGTCAACATCGAACCCATACGGGGCAGTGTGGCCGAGCAGATTCAGACCCTCTGCGTAGGCACCCATCAAGCCGTACTCAATGCCGTTATGCACCATCTTGACAAAGTGCCCGGATCCGGTTGGGCCGCAGTGCAGCCAGCCTTGCTCTGCCTGGGTGAGGTCACCATCGCGGCCCGGTGTGCGTTCCACTGAATCAGCCGGAGGGGACAAGATGTCAAACACGGGCCGGAGTTGCAGCACTGCTTCCTCGGCACCGCCGACCATCATGCAGTAGCCGCGCTCCAAGCCCCAGACGCCACCACTCGTGCCGACATCAAGAAGCGAGATGTTGCGCTCAGCTAACGCAGCACCCCGAGGACCGTCCTCGCGCCAGTCGGTGTTGCCCCCGTCGATAATCACGTCGCCTGGGTCGATCAGATCGGCAATTTCAGATACCACGGCGCCGGCAACTGAGGCAGGAACCATGACCCAGATTGCTCTGGGGGTGGGGAGCGCTGCAACGAGTTCGGCCAGCGTTGAGGCTGCGCGCACACCCGAGCCAAGTTCCTCAGCCAGTGCAGCCGCAACGGCTGGATCCGTGTCGAAAACAACAGACCTTCCACCGCCACTCACGAGTCTGCGCACCAGATTCGCCCCCATTCGGCCCAGACCGACCATGCCAAGTTCTGGTGGTGCGCCTTGAGTGGAACTCTGGTTTTGCGGCGCCGAGTTAACGCTGGGATTCGGCTGGCTGGACTCATCGGTCGTGGTCATATCGCAGGGACTCCTTGCTAGTGGGGTGAGAAGCTAGTGGGGTGAGAAGTTATTTGGGTGAGAAGTTATTTGGGTGAGAAGTTATTTGGGTGAGAAGCTGTTGGGGTGAGAAGTTCGTGTAGTGAGAACTGTTTCGGCTCACTGAGACCCTTGCATGCAAGCAGTAGTTCGGCGGGTACTGGGCGAAGGCCATAAACCTACTTCGGCCAGTTGAAGCTCAACCCGGTGAGTTCCTCGGAGGCTGACCATAATTTTGCCCACTCCTCAGTCTTGAGTGCTGAAGAAGTTGCTTGTACAAGCTGGGGGTTGCCCCGCATCTCGCCAAGGCCGCTGGGCCCGTAGTAGCAACCGCCGACCGCTTCAGGGCTCGTTGCTGCAAAAAGTTGAGGAAGCGCCCCTTGGGCTGCAGATTGTGCAAATACTTTGTTGCCCGCAGCCATCACTCGCCCCATGAGTGCTTGTCCGGCCAACTCAGGCCCAGCCGCTTGCAGGTGCGTAGATGCGTATCCCGGGTGTGCCGCCATCGAACTGAGAGTGGTTTTCGCCGCAACAGCCTGCCGCTCGAGTTCAAAGCTGAACATCAAGTTGGCCAACTTTGACTGACCGTAGGCGGGCCACTTTTGGTAATCCTTCTGCCAGTCAAGATCCTGCCAGCGCATCTTTCCGATCCGGTGTGCGCCCGAGGAAGTCGTCACCACTCTTGCCTTCTGCGATGCGAGCAGAAGTGGTAACAAACGCGCAGTAAGGGCGAAGTGTCCTAGGTGGTTGGTGCCGAACTGCATCTCGTGGCCTTGAGCAGTTCTGCGCAGAGGTAGTGCCATCACGCCTGCGTTGTTCAGCAGCACATCAAGATGCCCCACCGATTCGGCGACCTGCTGACTAGCCCGCTCTACTGATTCAAAATCTGCCAGATCAAGCTCAATCAGTTGAGGGGCTGCGCCGGTGGAGGCAGCAGTGACTTCATCAAGAGCAGCGTTGCCGCGCTCAAGATTGCGACAGGCCAGCAGTACCTGTGCTCCCGATCCTGCAAACGCCCGAGCCGAAGCAAGTCCCAAACCGCTGTTTGCCCCCGTAACCAACACAATGATGTTGCGCTGATCGCCCATATCGTCCACCGTCCATGAAGGATGTTTCATCTCTTTAGGTTTGCACTTCTAGGCTGGCTCCGCCCCATTGTGAAGAGCGTGTGCCGGTTCCCTTAGCGGGTGAAGCGCTCTGCGCGTACCATTGGGATAGTGAACGACTCGAACAGAACCGGCCCGAACCCCTCGGTAATCAGCACCGCTGTGAGCCCTGCAGACATTGAGCATTTCAATCGCACGGGTTGGTTGCTGACCGACACGCTTGATGCGGCAGGCGTTGAAGAATTGCGATCCTGGATGGATGAGATCGCTGAGTGGCCCGAACAGGGTGATGGCTGGATGCATCATTATGAACTCACTGATGAGGGTCCCAAACTTTGCCGCAGCGAAAATCTGATCCCGTTTCATTCGGGGCTGCGCGAATTGATCACTACTGGTGCACTGATCGAGGTTGCCTCGGGGCTCCTCGGCTCGCAAGCCGTGCTGTACAAAGAGAAGGTCAATTACAAACTTCCAGGCGGTGCGGGGTACGCCCCTCATCAAGATGCGCCGGCCTACCCGTTCATTGACTCACACGTCTCGTGCATGGTCGCAATCGATGATTCAACGCCAGAGAACGGATGTTTAGAAGTTGCCTCGGCTCAGCATCAGATGCTCCTTGCAACAGATGATTCTGGTTGCATTACACAAGAGATCGTGGACTCTCTGCAGTGGGATCTAGTCCCAGTCCAAGCGGGTCAAACGCTGTGGTTCCACTCGCGTACCCCGCATCGCAGTGGGGCGAATAACTCCAGACTGCCGCGTCGAGCTTTGTACCCGACGTACAACGCTTTAGTTGAAGGTGACCTGAGAGACGAGTACTACGAGCGCAAGGTTGCAGAATTTGCAGCCGGAGAAGCAGCCGAGGGACGGGTTCGAGTCTCACTAATCGGAGACTTCCAAGGCCGGTCTGTCGGGTGAACGCGCAGTACCAACACCCTTCGGAACTGCCTCGTCCAGAGAGCGCTGCAAGCATTGATTCTGTCCTTGCTTTGTACGAGGAATTTGGGAAGCTGCACTATGACGAAGAGCTAGCCCAGATTGATCACGCTTTGCAGACTGCAGCCTTGGCCGTACACGAGGAAGCCTCGGATGAGCTTGTAGTAGCGGCATTGCTGCACGACGTTGGACATCTCCTAGCAATTCAGGCCGGCCGAGCAGAGGGGGAGTCCGCCGTCCCTGCTCAGGATCTCACCCACGAGGCCGTAGGCGCTCGCTATCTAGCAGGGCTGTTTCCCCCCTCCGTGACGGGTCCGATTGCACTCCATGTCCGAGCGAAGCGCTATTTGTGCGCCATGCAAGCTGACTACATTCAGGGACTCTCAGATGGGTCGGTGCGCAGCCTAGAGCTGCAAGGTGGACCGATGAGCGTGACCGAACTTCGCGTCTTTGAACGAAACCCAGCAAGCACAAACGCAGTCCGACTTCGGCGATGGGATGACGGCGGCAAACTTGAGGGTCTGCGAGTGGAACCGCTGATTGCCTATGTTGAGCTTCTGCAGCGGGTCTCATTTTTGTAGCGGGTGTTCAGTTGGCGGACATAGAAGACCTGTGCCCTGAGCCGCTGCCTAGGTTTTGCTAGCGCGGCAGTACTGTGTGACCCATGTGGTTTTGGATCGCTCTGGGAATTTTGTGCACCTTCTTCATCGCCACAGTGTCGATTGGAATGGTGACCGGCTCACTTGCGCGACGACCTCGACGCAGTGTGTATGACATTGAAGAGGCGGTGGAATTTGTTGCTGATCGGCTTCCGGAAGACCTCACATCTGTAGTCAGCTTTGAAGAGGTTCGTGCAGTGTTGCTATTTCATTGCGACTACCTCGCAGATAAGGGCGTGGCTTCACTCGCAACAGCAGATGACATGGGTTCTGCCTTGGTGGTCGTGCCGGAGGATGAGCCCATTGCCTATGTGCTTGGCAAGGTGAGTGAGTCAGACCTGCAACTCAACGATGAGCAGGTTCTGCAGATACTTGATGCCGAATCCGAGTATTACCGGGCGATTGGTGCCTTCGGCCCAATGGTGGATCTTCCGCAGGATCCGTCGGCTTGAGTGATGGCGCTTAGCGCGCTTGTGCTGATTCCCCTTACGATGACAACTACGAGTACAAGTTCAGGAGTACGAGATGGAACGTCCAGTGAAGTTTGAACATAATCAGTTTGTGGGCGATAAGCGCACACAGGTGGTCTACGACGTGGATGCCCTTGAGGGCGAAGACGAAGCGCTGATAGAGGAACTCATGTTGGCCGAGACGTATGTGTGCTTTGGCCCAGACACACTTCCCGAGGCCCGAAATCGCGGCTACCACCTCTTTAGTAAACAGCGGGCACTCCACGAAAGCTGATCCGCTATGACGAGGGGTGGGTACTGATGCCAGAGAGTCAGCCAGAGGGGACCGACTCGGCTCCTGCGATCATGGATTATCGGTTCCCATCTGGAGAGCTTCAACTCAGGGGCCACCTTGCCGAGCCACCAGAGGGACCGCATAGCGCTCCAGGCTTATTGCTCTGCCATGGCTTCCCAGTGCGAGGTCGCGAGTCCCCTCAGTCGGGGGTCTCGTTCCCGGAACTAGCCGATCGAATCGCAGTTGAGTTGGGGTGGGTTGTGCTTGCCATGAACTTTCGCGGTTGCGGTGCTGCGGAGGGCAACTACTCGATGCTCGGATGGCTTGACGATGTTGCAGCAGGCGTTGCTGAACTCAACCGCTTGGGCGTTCAGGGGGTCTGGATTGCAGGCTTCGGAACTGGCGGTTCGCTCGCAGTCTGCGAGGGGGCGCGCAACCCCTCCGTCATGGGAGTAGCAGCGCTCGCAACCCCTACAGACTTTGAGGACTGGGCGCGCAACCCGCGACGGCTTTTGCGCCACGCCCGTGACGTGCAGGTAATCAAAGATCCGGAGTTCCCTCCGTCTTTCGACGAATGGGTAGCTGGGTTTAAGTCAGTTCACCCTGTTGAAGCTGCAGAGCGATTGGCCCCGAGGCCACTTCTCGTGGTTCACGGCGACAGCGACGACCTGACCCCGCTCAACGACGGACGAGCCCTAGCGCGAGCTCATGGCGATGCGGAGTTTCGTTTGATCAACGGTGCTGGTCACGAACTGCGCCATGATCCGCGAGCGGTTGCGGTCTTGCTCGGGTGGCTGTCACGGCAACAGATCGCAGTGCTTGCCCAGCCCACCGAGGCAGAGCTTGAGAGTGCCGAGCTTGAAGCAGCCGAGCTTGAAGCAGCCGAGCTTGAAGCAGCCGAGGTTGAATCAGCAGAGGTTGAAGCAGCAGAGAGTGCTGGGGAAACTCAGATAGATCCCCCCGGCTGAGATCCAGGGACGTTATGTGCCGCTCAGTTCAGGCCGCTGAACTGTTTGTGGAGTCGCAGGTCTTGCATCGAGATACCCATCCGCCGGTGCTGACCCGCACCGAGAGCCAGGTACCGCAGGTGCTGCAATACCGAGGTGGGTCAAGAGCCGGCAGACATCCTGAGCATGCAGTTCGGCGCTCGCCGCAGCCACTACAGAACTCGCATTGCCGAGCAGCTTCGCTGTTGCCTGCTTGACTACTCACAGCACGCCGGTAAGTGCGCCAATCGGCATCTGAAGGTCTTGGAGCATCTGCAAGTCTTCTTCTGGGGAGCGCCCCAAAGTCGTGAGATAGTTACCCACAATCAGAGCGTTAATCCCAGAGGTCATACCCATCACTTGGAGTTCTCGCAGCGTGATTTCTCGACCACCGGCATAGCGAAGAATGACCGATGGAAGCGCAATTCTAAAGAGCGCAATCCAGCGAAGAGCTTCCATGGCGCCCATAGGTTTGCGAATCTGAAGCGGTGTTCCCGGCCGTGGATTCAAAAAGTTAAGCGGTACCTCGGTGGGATTGAGTTCAACGAGTTGGCCGAGCAACTCAAGGCGCTGAGCATCTGTTTCGCCCATGCCGAGTAGCGCTCCGCAACACAACTCCATGTTGTATTCCTTGACGAGTTGGCAAGTATCCCAACGCTCCTCCCATGTGTGTGTGGTTGCCACTGACGGGAAGAACGAGCGGGCAGTTTCTAAGTTGTGGTTATAGCGGTGAACGCCACCGGCTGAGAGACGTTCCGCCTGCTCTCGAGACAAGATCCCAGCCGAGATTGCCACGTTGAGCCCAGTTTCTTTTTGGACCATAGGAATAAGTTCCAAGATGCGATTCAGGGTGCGCTCATCTGGACCCTTGATCGCCAGCACGATGCAGAACTCAGAGGCTCCAAGCGCCGCAGTCTCTTTGGCTGCAGCAATCACTTCTTCGGTGTCAAGGAATGGCGTTGCCTTTACTGGTGTATCAAAGGCGGAGGATTGCGAACAGAAGTGGCAATCCTCGGGGCAACCGCCAGTCTTGGCTGAGAGGATTCCTTCAACTTCAACTTCTGGACCGCACCAGGCCAAGCGCACCTGATGTGCCAGCGCTGTGAGTTCCGGCGTGTGCTCAGGAGCGAGTGCTGCAAGAGCCGCTAACTCATCTGCGCTGAGCAGTCGGCGCTGTTCTAGAAGTGCGTCCTCGGCGTGACGAATCAATTCACGGTTCATGATGCAGAAAGGTAGTTGTCCCGCAGCAGCCCCACCCAACTCACCCAACAGGGGATTTCAGGGGATCAGCGCACAACAGTGTGGGTTCTCGGCTAGCCGTGCCAGGGAACTTGGCCTTCTGTGGCTAAGTTGTAGCGGCTAATTGCGTCCGAAATGGCAGCGGGTACCAAGGTGCCGTCGGCCACAAGTTGGTTGAGGACGGCCAGCACAATATGGGGCGCATCAGTCTCGAAATAGTGGCGAAGAGTCTCGCGAGTATCTGAGCGTCCAAACCCATCGGTGCCGAGCGAATGCCACGCGCGTGGTGACCAGCGCGAGACTTGATCGGGCACCATCCGCATAAAGTCAGTGACTGCAACGATCGGACCTTGGGAGCGTTCTAGCTGACTTGTCACCCATGGAACTCGAGGCTGCTCTTCGGGATGTAACGAGTTCCAGCGGTCGACTTCAAGTGCCTCGACCCGTAGCTGTTGGTAGCTCGTGGCAGACCACAATTCGGCGCTCACCCCGTAGTGCTCTGTGAGTTCAGCCTGAGCCTTAAGTGCCTCGGTATGGGCGGCACCCGAGAACAGGATTGTTGCGCGTGGGCCAGCGTTTGATGGGCCAAGATCTGACCTATAGAGGCCCTTGACGACGCCCTCGGCAACGCTGTGCCCTGCTTCGTCAGCGGGCATCGCCGGCATCTGATAATTCTCGTTATACAAGGTGATGTAATAAAAAATGTCCGCGCCAGCAGTGGCATCCCCGCCGGGGTACATGCGGTGGATTCCATCTCGAACAATCAGCGCCGTTTCAAAAGCAAAGGTTGGATCGTAGGAGCGGCATACGGGGACGACGCTTGACAACACCAAGCTTTGACCGTCGTTGTGTTGCAAGCCTTCGCCTTGGAGGGTCGTACGGCCGGCCGTAGCCCCCATCAAGAATCCGCGTGCCCGTGCATCCGCAGCAGCCCAGATCAAATCGCCGACCCTCTGGAATCCAAACATTGAGTAGAAGGTGAAGAAGGGAATCATCGCCACGCCGCGGTGCGCGTAGCTCGTAGCTGCTGCTGTCCAGTCGGCTAGGCCACCTGCCTCGGTGATCCCTTCTTCAAGGATCTGCCCGTCGGTTGATTCCTTGTAGGACAGAAGCAGATCGTGGTCTACAGGCTCGTAGTTCTGACCAAGGGCCGAGTAGATGCCCAGCTCTTTGAACATCGCGTCCATACCAAAGGTTCGGGCCTCATCAGGAATGATCGGGACGATTCTGCTGCCAACTTGTGGGTCGCGGCACAAGTTTCGTAGCAGGCGAGTAAATGCCACGGTGGTGGAAACTGCCTGCGTGCCGGAACCCTGCAGAAACTCGGTGAACACCGAGTCATTCGGAAGGACAAGTGGGCGACGGTTTTCAACTACTCGCGAAGGCAAAGGGCCGTCTAGAGCGGTTCTTCGGCCAAGTAGGTACCTAGCGATTTCTGAGTCAGGTGCGGGGCGAATGTATGGCGGCAGGCCACCCTCAAATGCTGAGTCAGGTAGGACATCTTGAAGGTGTAAGCGGTCCCGTAGCTCGATGAGCTGCTTGGGGCTCATCTTCTTGATCTGATGTGTGGAGTTTCGGCCCTCGAACCCGTTGCCCAGAGTCCAGCCCTTAATTGTTTTGGCCAAAATCACCGTGGGTGTACCCGTAGTTTCTACAGCTGCGGCATAGGCGGCGTAGAGCTTCTGATAATCGTGACCGCCTCGCGGCAGGTTCTGAAGTTCCGAATCGGAGAGATGTTCGACCATGGCGCGCAACCTAGGGTCGGGGCCGAAAAAGTGCTCCCGGATAAAGCTTCCAGATTCAATCGCGTACTGCTGGAACTCACCATCGATCGTTGAGTTCATTTTGTTGAGCAGGACACCGTCTACGTCCTTCTCGAGGAGTTCGTCCCAGCCTCCGCCCCAGATCACTTTGATAACGTTCCAACCGTTGCCCCGGAAGATGGCTTCGAGTTCTTGAATGACCTTTCCGTTGCCACGAACGGGTCCGTCTAGGCGTTGCAGGTTGCAGTTCACGACCCAGGTCAAATTGTCGAGCTTCTCGCGCGCTGCAAGCGAGATTGCGCCAAGGGTTTCGGGCTCGTCAATCTCACCGTCACCGACGAACCCCCAGACTCGGCTACTCAAGGCATCGTCAATGCGGCGGTTCTGTAGGTACTTGTTAAAGCGGGCCTGATAGATCGACAGGATCGGACCCAATCCCATCGACACAGTTGGGTATTCCCAGAACTCGGGCATCAGGCGAGGGTGCGGGTAAGAAGATAAACCGTGACCGGTTTGCGAGGGCGGCGAGTCCGCCACAGTGACTTCGCGTCGGAATCGATCAAGGTCTCCCTCGTCGAGTCGGTACTCAAGGAACGCTCGGGCATAGATCCCCGGGGAGCCATGTCCTTGGAAGTACACATGGTCTCCGGGGTGGCCTCCCTGCTTGCCCTTGAAGAAGTGATTAAACCCAACTTCGTACAGGGCAGCGGAACTAGCAAAAGTAGAGAGGTGGCCCCCGATCCCGTCAGCATGCAGATTCGCACGTACCACCATGACAGCGGCATTCCAGCGGATATACGCCCGGATGTGGCGCTCGATGTGGATATCTCCGGGGAACCAAGGTTCGTCAGCCTTGGGGATGGTGTTGATATACGGGGTTGAGACGCTCGCTGAAGTGTCAACGGCGAGTTCCATAGAGCGCTCACGTAGCCTTGCCATTAAATAGCGGGCTCGAGAGTGGCCATGGGTCTCGACCACGGCAGTCAGAGACTCAAGCCATTCCTCAGTCTCTTGTGGATCGGTGTCGGGAAGTTGATGAGCGAAGCCATCGATGTTCATGAAGCTCTCCGAGTTGCAGTGGTCTGATGAAGGGTAAGCGCAGGAGCGGCACAGTCATGATCATTTGCTGACGGCCTTGTGGGGCTAGCGTGCGATCAGTGTCTCGACCCGAACCTTT
Organism: Actinobacteria bacterium IMCC26207; assembly: GCA_001025035.1. GTDB lineage: Bacteria > Actinomycetota > Acidimicrobiia > Acidimicrobiales > Microtrichaceae > IMCC26207. The sequence goes on along the minus strand of LCZK01000008.1, from coordinate 27,407 downwards.
CGCCGCCCCGAATGGGGCAACTGTTGCATATACCGATGGCGCGTGCCGCGGAAATCCGGGCCCCGGCGGCTGGGCTTGGGCAATTCCCGGCGGTGCCTGGGCCTCTGGCTATGAGCCGTCAACCACAAACCAGCGGATGGAAATTCTGGCGGCCTTCCAAGCAGTGCAAACAATTGAGGGCCCAGTCCATATCGTGAGTGATTCCACGTATGTGGTGAATTGCTTTCGTGATGAGTGGTGGCGTGGATGGCAAAAGCGTGGGTGGAAGAACTCGAAGAAGGAACCCGTTGCAAATCGTGACTTATGGGAACCGTTTATTGAGCTTGCCCTCGGCAGCCAGACCACGTTCGACTGGGTCAAGGGCCACAGTGGTGACCCCATGAACGATGTGGTGGATCGACTTGCAGTTGCTGTAGCGCTCTCCACGCAGAACATGAGTGGCGAGGTACCACCTACCGAGGATCAGATGGGCCCTCCTGATTCGCCGAGCCCGCGCTCGGCCTCATTACGGTCCGCGGTGGTCGACCTCGGGGCCGATCGACCGGCGCTTCGCGATGGGCGGATTCCTCAGGGTTCACCCTATGCGGTGGTCGGAATCCGCTCGGCTGATCTTGCTGAGTCCGAGACGGGGAAAAAGCTACGCCGGCATCTAGCTGAGGTGTTGACTGCTCAGGCCGAGCTTCGCTCTGACCTTGTTGTCCTCACTGGGTTGCGCCCGGGTGCCGAACAGCTCGCTGCTGCGGCTGCAAGCGACGCGGGCATTCCGTATGTGGTCGTGTTGCCGTACCCAGATCCGGCATCGTCGTGGTCAGCACATACTCGCGCCGTGTTCGATACAGCTTGCGCAGGGGCCAGGAGCACGGTGACTCTAGAGAAAAAGTTGCCAGCCGATGCCACGGCAAAGCGAGCAGCGCTAGGACGCAGGGATGGCTGGCTCAGGTCTGTGTCGCTTGGCGCCATCGTCGTGACCGATGGAGTGAACGGCGAAGCCGAGTTGCAACTCAACAAATTTGCTCAGGCCTTAGGTGATGAGGTCTGGCAAATAGAACTGCAGCTTCTGCGTTAGCGGATCAACAGGTTTGGTCTATCGGTTCTTGCCAGAGCGCTGCCGACGAATCGTGGCGAATGCCTCATTGACGTCGCGGACTCGCCGTTCGGCAAGATCGCGGAGTTCCTGATCGGCCTCAACATGGCGGTCTGGATGAAGTTCCGAGAGCAGAATGCGATGAGCAGTAGTGATTTCTTTCCAGGTGGCCAATCTGGTCAGGCCAAGCGCGGCATACGGTCCAGCGGTTGGGTCCGGGTAAGTGAACAACCCCGGTGGGCCTTGAATAGTCGGGGAGTCGGTAGCGGTGGCCGCGGCAGTATTCACGTCTGCTTCCTTTAGTTGCTCGGTGGGCTGAGTGGTCATTCAGCTTGATTCTCGGCAGAGGAACGCGGTCACTAAAGAATTGTGAACGAAATTCGAGATTTCTTATGGTTTCGGTTGGCTTGCTTGACCGTTCGGTCAATAGAGTCTCCAAAATGTTAGAACTTCAGAATGCATCAGCAATAGTCACAGGTGGAGCCTCTGGACTTGGCGAAGCCTCGGTTCGCGCACTCGCAGCGAAGGGCGTCAAGGTCGTCATCCTTGACCTTGACCGCCAAGCAGAAAAGGGCGATGCCCTCGCCAAAGAGGTCGGTGGCATCTTTGCTGCAGCCGACGTGACCGACGAGGAGCAAGTCATTGCTGCCGTAGAGGCCGCAAAAGAACTCGGTCCGCTACGGGCTGTGATCAACTCCGCAGGCATCGGTTGGGCTTCCCGCACGATCGGCCGTGACGGCAGCTACGAATCAGCTCATAACCTAGAGCTTTTCCGCAAGGTCATCGACATCAACTTGGTGGGAACATTCAACGTGACTCGCCTAGCCGCATCCGCAATGTCATTGAATGAGCCAGATCAGGACAACGCACGTGGCGCAATCATCAACACTGCATCTGTTGCTGCAGTCGAAGGCCAAGTTGGTCAGGTTGCTTACGCTGCTTCAAAGGCCGGCATCGTCGGAATGACCTTGGTTATCGCACGAGACTTGGCACCGGCCGGAATCCGCTGCAACACCATCATTCCTGGTTTCTTTGACACACCGATTTATGGTGGCAATCAAGAGATGAAAGATCACCTCATGAAGGACACTCTCTTCCCCAAGCGCCTTGGGTTCGCATCCGAGTACGCCTCGCTTGCCATTGAACTGATCACGAACGGGTACATCAACGGTGAATCAGTACGTATCGACACTGGCACGAGGATGCAGCCGAAGTGATCCGCTGACCTGTCGCTGTGTGGCGGGTCACTGTTCTGCAGTATCAAAGGGTGCTGCTGAGGGAATCATCACGCTGGCTCCGCTTGGCGTTTTTGAAGATTTGCCTAACCAGTAAGCGTGATCGGCCATGGCGAGCAGTGCGTGGTCGCCGCTGGAGTTTCCATAGGACCAAAGTTCAAGGTTTTTCATCGGACCTAGTGCCGGCTGTCCAAGCCATGTACGCAGCCGCAGAGCCTTCTGCTCAGCGCGCACGTTCGGAAACTCCATCTGCCCTGTCAGTAGGCCGTACTCCACGCTTGGTTCTACGGCGATCACTGCAGTCACTCCCAGTTCCTGAGCGAGTGGTTCTAGGTAATAGGTCAGAGAAGCCGAGACGAAGAGCAACTCATGGCCAGCGTCACGGTGCTGCTCAAGTCGTTGCAGCACCGTTGGATTCAACTCGTTGACGAGCAAGTCACGGGCATACAGATTGCCTAGGTGCTGCAAATCTTGCTCGCGCCGACCGCACATTGAGCGATGAATCATCTCGGCCTTAATGGCGTCCCGATCGCGAAGATCAACGTTTCTTCGAAGCCCCGAAACCCCAACCTCTGCTGCAATCTGAGCAAAGCGTGAGCGCCCTGTAACTCTCAGTAGAAAGGGAATGAGCGTGTCGCTCTTCGACAGAGTTCCATCAAAGTCAAAAGCAGCAACTTTGCGTCTCGATAGTTCAGTCAACCTAGGTACCAGTCTGGAGCGTGGATTCTTAGAGGGGTGAAGAGGTGTTTTCAACGAAGGCATCTAGGCGCGCCAGGGTTGACTCCATGGACTTCAAGTTCTTGGTCGGAGATTTTGTGATCTCTACATACGCTCCGAACTTTGAAGTAGACCAATCGAAGGTCTCAGTCACCAAAGTGGAGCCAGCGTCGGCACCTTCGGTGATTGGTTCAAGCTCGTAGCGCCATCGCCACCCGCCAGCATGAGCCCAAGCAATGAGTCGCCCTTCGGCGTATTCCACCACCTTGTTGCTGATCCGATAGGGCACAACGATACGCATATTGGTCGAGAACTTGTCGCCGAGTGCCAGCTTGCGAGGTTCTCCCTGAGCACCTTGAACGCTGCCAGAACCGTCGATGACGTGATGCAGTGTCGGGTCCGCTACTACATCAAAAATACGCTGCGCGTCCGCTGCAATGACACGAGTCGCGGAGACTTGCTTGTTGTTTGCACTCAAGATCTGTTCCCATCTTTGTTTCTCTTACGCTGAGGTGCGCAGTCGAATTAATCATTCACCACGCTAGGCGAGCAAAGCAGCAAGCGCGGGTTCGAGCTCTGGATAGCTAAAGGTGAACCCTGCTTCAAGAAGCGCGGCAGGCACTACCCGTGAACTCGTCAGAAGCAGAGAGTCGGCCAGTTCCTTGCCAAACAACAATCGCGGGCCAGTAATGGGCAAGATGGTCGTCGGCCTGTGAAGTACGCCACCCAGAATCTTGGTGTACTCGGCGTTGGTGACTGGCTCTGGCGCAGTCAGGTTGACTGCTCCGGCAAGCTCGTGAGTCAGAAGAAATTGGATTGCACGAACCTCGTCTTCGATTGAGATCCAACTGATGTACTGCTTGCCAGAACCGACCTTGCCGCCCAGTCCCAATTTAAAGAAGGGCAGTTGTTTCGCAAGCGCTCCACCTTCGGTGGATTGAACAATTCCTGTGCGTAAGAGGGCAACTCGTATGCCGGCGTCTACTGCCGGCTGGGCTGCAGCCTCCCAATCGATACAGACACGGGCAGTGAAATCCGAACCAGGCGTTCCGCTCTCATCAAGAACCTCATCTCCATGCTCGCCGTAATAGCCAATGGCCGACCCAGAGAGCAGCACTGCGGGTGGTTGGTCCATGGCGGCAAGGGCGGTTGCCAGCAGGCTGGTTCCCAGCGTGCGAGAGGTCAGAATGCGATCCTTCTGTTGGGCAGTCCAACGGCTATCGGCAATGCCCACTCCCGCTAGATGAATGACTGCATCGATACCCTTGAGTGCGCTGGCGTCAATGAGTTTCCTTGATGGGTCCCAAGAGGCCCGACGAACCGCCGAAGCGGCAGCACCTGCGTCTACGCCCGAAGCCTTGCTCGCTGCTGGGGCAGAATTCGGACGGCTGAACTGAGTCAGTTCGTGGCCATCACGCAGCAGCGCGTCCATGAGTTGCGTGCCGATTAGGCCGCTAGCACCAGTGAGAGCAATCTTCATGAGTCATTTCCTCTTTCGCCGACGGAAGGTGCCGGTACGCATACTTGGTTAGCACTGCTAACAGCCTGCGCGCTCGCGAGGCCAGTAGCAGCGCAGGTACCAGCAGACTGATCTGAGCTAGCCGCGCTCACTGACCTTGCGCCACACTGCGCGTGGCAGGAGGCGGAAAATGAAGAACGGGTACTTCAGGATTGGAGGTGCCCAGACCACCTCGTGGCCATTTGCAAGTGCAGAGCTGAGCAGCTCTGCAACATTTTCTGGAGTGGTCGAGAATGGTGCGGCCTTCATGCCGGCGGTCATCTTGGTATGCACAAAACCAGGGCGCACCACGATGACCTTGATGCCCGTTCCAACCAAGCTGTCCCCAAGACCCTGAGCAAATGCATCCAAGCCGGCTTTGGTTGATCCATACACAAAGTTGTCTTTGCGGGCTCTGAGGCCAGCAACGGAGGACATCAGGACCAACACGCCATGACCTTGGGCCTTGAATCGTTCTGCTACTACCAAGCTGGCCGAGACCAACCCTGCAAAGTTGATCTGCACGGCCGCAGCAGCAAAGGCTGGGTCAGCCTCGAACGCTTCTTGGCTGCCCAAAATTCCGGCGGGTGCGTACACCAGATCGATATCGCCGAACTCGTCGAACACATCACCAATGACCTTTGGGTGACTGTCAACGTCAGTGCAATCCCAGTGAACAATCTCTACCTTGTCTGCTCCTCCGGCGAGCAGCACCTGAGCCACAGCGTCCATGCCATCTTCAGGGCGTCCGGCCAGAATCACGGTTCTGCAGCGGCCTTGTATGAGGCGCAGGCAGACAGCTTGGCCAATGTCTGACCCGCCTCCGAGTACTAGTACTGATTGCACTTCACCTAGTGCATCGCGCACGTGGTTCTCCAGTTCTGGCGCAGTAGCGCTCGATTGTTGCGGCTCTAGTGTTGTTCCAGGCGCACTCACTCTGACAGAGCGCCACATGTCAGACCCTGACATTAGTCAGGATGGCTGCGCTCGCTTTGACCCGGTGGTATCGATGCAGTCAAAAGGTCCTAACTTGGGGCAGGTGAGCACCCGAATGCTGATTGTTCTTGCTTTGATCTGTGGGATGGCAATTTTGGTTGCCTTTGCTGTGCAAGCAGCGCAGCTCATCTGAGTAGTCTGTTGGTCGTGGATGACACCAATGCGCAAGCAGCGACTACTGCTACAGCCGATCCCTTGCTAGCGGGTACCAGTAACGGAGCGGCACCCTCAGGCCAACATTTTGATGTTGTCGTTATTGGTGGTGGGCCGGGCGGATACGGCGCAGCCCTTTATGGGGCCTCGGCTGGTCTCAATGTTGCACTCGTCGAGATGGACAAAATTGGTGGCACCTGTTTGCACAGAGGCTGTATCCCAGCAAAAGAGCTTCTTGAAACGGCCTCAATCGTCCGAACCGTCAAGCATGCAGCTGAGTTCGGAGTCATTGTTGAGCCCAAGACGGTGGACTGGAGCATCACGCTGGCACGCAAGCAAGAAGTGATCAACAAACTTGCTGGCGGTGTGGTCATGCTGCTGAAGAATCGCAAGGTCACGATGTTCAATGGTCTGGGTTCTCTTGGCCCCGACAAGCAGGTCCACATTGTGGGTCTTGATGGCGAACAGGCGGACATTTCTGGCGATGCGGTCATCCTGGCACCCGGGTCTGTGCCTCGCGTCATTCCGGGCTTTGAGCCCGACGGAACCATCGTCGTTACCTCTGATGAGTTCTTTCATCTCAGCCAGATCCCCCGACGCGCGGTGGTCATTGGCGGAGGCGCGATCGGTTGTGAATTTGCGTCGACCTTGGCCGACTTGGGCAGCAGCGTGACAATCCTCGAGGCCCTGCCCAAGGTGCTTCCCGGATGCGATGACGATGTCACTCGCGTCGTGCTGCAGTCATTTAAGAAGAAGGGCATAACTGTTCGCGCAGGGGTCGCCGTGACGGGGCACACGCCAAACCCAGTTGGTGGAACAACAGTGCAGTTTGGTGACGGCGAAACAATCGATACTGATGTAGTGGTGGTCTCTGTTGGTCGTGTGCCGTATTCCGGGGGTCTTCTCGACGCTGGAACACTGGTTCAAGTTTCTGATCGTGGACACCTAGAAGTCGATTCGCTCTGCCGTACTGCCGAGCCCTCGGTCTGGGCAATTGGGGATGCCATTGCTAGTCCGCAGTTGGCGCATGTGGCCTTTGCCGAGGGCATCCTTGCAATCAAAGACATTCTTGGTGAGTCTCCGACGCCAATCGACTACGGAAAGGTTCCTTGGGCGATTTATTGCCATCCCGAGGTTGCCTTTGCTGGCCACTCAGAGGCAACGGCAAAGGCGGCTGGATATGAGGTCGTGGTGTCGAAGCACCGCTTCGCCGGAAACAGCCGCGCTCAGATCTTGGGAGAGACCGATGGTCTCGTCAAGATCATCGCAGAACAGCGCGCTGATGGAACTGCCGGCACTGTCTTGGGTGTTCACATGGTTGGCCCGTGGGTAACTGAGCAGTTGTCGGGTGGCTACCTAGCAGTCAACTGGCAGGCCACTGTTGATGAGGTCGCTGAGCTGATTCAGCCGCATCCATCTTTGACCGAGCTCTTTGGAGAGTCCATGTTGGCGCTGACCGGCAGATCGCTTCACGGATAGCCCAAACGAGTTAGTTGGCGGCCAAGAATGCTCGGGTTGCAAAGGGTCTGCGAGCTGCTGATCTACCCGAAATTTGACTGAGTAACGAGACAAGTTCAACACAAGTAAACTGATCCTGATCTGCCGGATTCAACGGTGAATCAGACAGTGAAGGGAACATCCTCTTATGCCCGAGATCTTGATGCCACAGCTAGGTGAATCAGTCACCGAAGGCACCATTACCCGATGGTTCAAACAAGTCGGCGAGTCGATTGAGGAGGATGAGCCGCTCTTTGAGGTTTCAACCGACAAGGTCGATACCGAGGTTCCTGCACCTTCCGCTGGAGTGCTCACCGAGATTCGTGTTCCCGAGGGCGACACGGTAGACGTGGGGACTGTGCTTGCCGTGGTGGGAGGGGGCTCCGAACAGGCTTCTCCGGCAGCAGAAGCACCCGCTGCACCTGCACCTGCACCTGAGGCTCCCGCACCCGTTGCACCTGCACCTGCTCCAGTACCCGCACCTGCGCCGGCACCTGTGGCCGCTCCTGCACCTGCTCCAGCACCCGCACCTGCGCCGGTTGCTGCACCGGCCCCAGTTGTTGCACCGGTAGTCGAGGCTCCGGTAGCTCCTGCGCCCGCAGCTCCGGCCCCGGCCCAGCCGATGGCTGCGGGGGCGTTGCTCTCACCGCTGGTTCGACGCCTGATCGAGGAGCACCAGCTCGATCCGACCACCATTGTTGGAACGGGCGTGGGCGGACGCATCACCCGAGAGGATGTACTCGCAGTTGTTGATTCCCGGGCCGGTAGCGCTCCGGCTGCGCAAGCTCCGGCTCCTGCTGCTCCGGCTGCGCAAGCTCCGTCACCCGCTGCTGCACCCGCCGCCGCACCCGCTACGCCGCGTACTGCCGTTGCCCCGATGGTGCCAGGCACCGGAGAACGCGTAGAAGAGCTCAATAAGATCCGACGCATCACTGGCCAAGCGATGCTGACCTCAAGGGCCTCGGCCCCGCATGCGGTCACCATTGTCCAGGTGGATTACGAGGGAGTTGAGCGTGTCAGACAAGCCCATCGTGATCAGTTCAAATCCGACGAGGGGTACTCCCTGACCTATCTGCCGTTTATTTCTCGGGCAGTGGTCGACGCTCTGCACGAGTTCCCTCATATGAACGCTTCGATGGGTGATGGGGCCGTCATCTTGCATGACGCGGTACACCTTTCCATCGCAGTCGACCTTGGGTTCGAAGGCCTGATCGCACCAGTGGTTCGTGACGCACACGATAAGCGGCTCCGAGCCATTGCGAGTGATATTCATGACCTGGCTGCTCGTGCCAGAAACCGACAGCTCGGTCCGGATGACATCTCTGGTGGCACGTTTACGCTGTCGAATTCGGGCAGCTACGGAACCCTGATTGTCGTCCCCATTATCAATCAGCCGCAGGTTGCGATTCTTTCTACTGACGGGGTTTCTCGTCAGCCGGTGGTTGCTGTTGATGCTTTTGGAGTTGAGAGCATTGCGATTCACTCGGTGGGCAACTTGACCTTGTCCTGGGACCATCGAGCTTTTGATGGCGCCTATGCGGCAGCATTCATGCACCGGGTTAAAGAGATCATTCAAACTCGAGACTGGGCAGCGGAGATCTGAAGCCCGCGGCTGTGAGCCTCTCTGAATCTGACAGGGTATGACGATGCTCTCTTACTCCAGTGCGCCGGAAGCGCTGCGTGGCCTTGGTGGGGGACTGCGCACGCGTTGGCTGGGCACGGTGCCCTATCAAGATGCATGGGCGCTTCAGAGGGGCTTGCACGCAGAGCTCACCGAAACTGGCGTTGATCGGCTGCTGCTGCTTGAGCACCCACACACCTTTACATTGGGGCGCAACGCCAACCCTGATCATGTCCTCGTCGACCCACTTGCTGTTCGGGCTGAACTTGTAGCATCCGATCGGGGCGGAGATGTCACGTATCACGGTCCCGGTCAACTTGTTGCCTACCCAATTCTTCAACTGCCGCCCAAGGGGTGGCGGCCGGGTCACTCCGACCCGCAACTGATTGGAACGTTGGCAGACACTCAGGCGTACATTGCCACGCTCGAACAGGTCCTGATCCTGACCATTGCAGACCTTGGCCTAGTGGGCGCAGGTCGACATGATGGTTGTCCGGGAGTTTGGATTGAACCGAACACTGACCGTGCACGCAAAATTGCAGCCATCGGTGTGCGGATCGAACACGGCAGATCCCTGCATGGAATTGCTCTGAATGTCTCTCCTGACATGGAGTACTTCGCCCATATCGTTCCCTGTGGAATTGCTGATTTTGGCGTGACATCTCTGGCCAACGAGGGCCAGGAGGTCAACATGCGTGAAGCTGTTGACGCATTTGTGGCACGGTTCGAACAACACTGGCAACCCGAGTGGAATGAGCGCTCCGATGTGGTGTGGCGGCAGACCGATACAGATCTAGCGCCCTTTAGTAGAGGTGCCGGACCAGGGCAACTTACCGATGGATCGAACCGACTGCGCCCAAGCGCCCAGAGTCAGTCGGGGCAGGGTCAGTCAGTAGAGGGTCAGCCAGCCCAAGCTCAGCCAGCAGAGGGCACCTCGGTCAGACTGCTAGGCCGACTCGCAGAAGCTGGCGTTATGGAGGGGATCGCTCTTGGTGATCGCAAGCCAGACTGGATGCGGGCCAAACTCAAACTTGGCAGCGAGGTGCTGAAGGTAAAGCAGACCATTCGGGATCTTGATTTGGTCACAGTCTGCGAGGAAGCGGGCTGCCCGAACCTGACCGAGTGTTGGGCAGAGGGAACCGCCACCTTTATGGTTTGCGGCGAGCGCTGCACGCGAGCTTGTGGGTTTTGTTTGGTAGATACGCGGCACCCAGAAGCCTTAGACGCTCATGAGCCAGAGCGTGTCGCTCAGGCTGTTGATCGCATGGGCTTGGAGTTTGCCGTCATCACCATGGTTGCCCGTGATGACCTTGCCGATGGCGGCGCGCAACATGTGGCGGACACGATTGCAGCGATTCGTCAGACTCGCCCGGCCACGCAGATCGAGGCGCTGATTTCTGACTGCAAAGGTGACCCGGCTTCGCTTCAGTTGATCTTTGATGCTGCCCCAAATGTGTTGAATCACAACATAGAAACCGTTGCTCGGCTGCAGCGGGCAGTGCGTCCATCGGCCTCGTATGCTCGCTCGCTCGCTGTGTTGTCGCGATCGGTGGCTGCGGGTTTGCAAACAAAATCGGGCTTAGTTCTGGGAATGGGCGAAGATGCAGATGAGGTCGCCTCAACCTTGGCTGACCTTGCTGCAGTTGGGGTAAGCATTGTCACGATCGGACAATACCTGAGGCCGACTTCGCATCACCTGCCGGTGGCTCGTTGGTGGACACCAGCGGAATTTGATGAGTTCAAACTGATCGGTGAGGGCTTTGGCATTACCCATGTTGAGTCGAGCCCATTCACCCGGTCGAGCTACCACGCCAAAAGCAGCGCTGCGGCAGCCGAGCAGACTGCTGCGTCAGTGCAATCCGTAGCGGTGGACAAGCACTAATGAGGGACGAGCACTAATGAGGGCAATCAGTACCGGGGGACAGCACTAATGGGAATTGTGGCCAAAGGTGGGCAGCAGACTACTCGTCAGCAGGCTGGTGGGCAGATGGAAAACCCGCGCCCCGAGTACGCAACTGGCACGGTCTACCACGAGGCAGTGGCTACCGACGGGACTCGGATCTATCACCATCAGGTATTTGACCGTGGGTTGTTGCAGTCTTGGACTGAGGATTCGGCACCCGGTCCGTGGGCCTTGGTCCGCTTGGGCGAACCGTTCGATGCCTTTGCTAGTGAGCTTGCGGGCCCTGACCAGGTTGAGGCTGTGCAGGTGCGAGTTGGACCGGACTTATTTGTGCTTCCCCCACTTGACGATACGAGCAGCGAGCGCTGGACAGAACTCCCGGTCATTCCAGATGCGACAGCAAGATTAAAGTTTGAACTCACGGGGAGCCCTGTTGGTCCACTTGCTCTCGAAGTTCAGTACCGCAACGGCAGCCGAGATATTTGCGAGGTCGTGAACGACTGGGCAGATTTGCAGCCCGATGCACCCGCCTTTGGTGCACCTGAAATGCATGTGTCAATGACCTGGCGCAACTATCTACGCATGCGATCCGGCGAGGTCACTGCCCTAGAAGGCATCGAAGAAGGCGGCACCGTGGATGCCAGATGGACCTTGCTCTTGTTGTTGCACGGACTCCTACAAGAGCCTGCCTATGTAGACATCTACCGAGGCCTGCCCCAGATGCCGGCAGAACTTGGATGGTGGGGCGAAGTCGCTCCCTGGATTCCCCAGCGTGACTCATTCCATGATTGAACGACTCGTTCTTTTCGCTCTCTCGGCCTAAACTTGACCGATCGGTCAAGAAGACTTAGGGAGTGCACTGATGTACGAGTGGTCCGAAGAACAACAGATGGTTCAACAAGCAGTTCGAGACTTTGTGGACAAAGAGATTCGCCCACACCGGGAGGAACTCGAATTCGGTGACATGCCTCCTTACGACTTGCTGCGAAAGTTGTTCAAGACTTTTGGAATGAGCGATATGCAGCGCTCATCGTTTGCCAAGCGGATTGCTGCTGAAAAAGCTGCAGCCGAAGGCGAGACCATTGAACGAAGCACTGATGGTCCGCGAGACCCGAACAGCATTGCCTTCACCATGATTCCCATCATTGAGCTTTGCCGCGTGTGTCCCGGAATGGTGACTGCCATGGGCGTGTCGATGGGGCTCACCGCAGCGGCAGTCATGGGCAAGGGAACCACGGCGCAGAAAGAGCGCTGGGCCTTAGACCTACTCACCATGGACAAGGTTGGAGCTTGGGCCATTACCGAGCCCGGTTCTGGGTCAGATGCATTCGGCTCGATGATCTCTACTGCTCGCCTCGATGGCGAGGAGTTCGTGCTCAATGGCTCAAAGACCTTTATTACGAACGGCCCGCATGCCGACACGATCGTGTTTATCTGCAAGCTAGATGAGGGCAACCCGCCTGCTGAGCGCAAGATCGTTCAGTTTGTTCTTGATTCAGGAATGCCTGGGCTGGAGCAGTCAAAGCCGTTGCGCAAGATGGGAATCCATTCCTCACCAACGGGACAGCTTTTCTTGAGTGATGTGCGCGTTGGATTCGACCGCCTGCTGGGCGAGTCACTGGAGTCCTATGAGGGCAAACGTGGCAAGGAAGCATCGAAGGCAACATTCTCGATGGAACGAGCAGGCGTGGCGGCAATGGCGCTCGGCATTGTCGACCGTTGCTTGGAACTGAGCTTGTCGTATGCGAATCAACGCGAACAGTTCGGCCAAGTCATCGGACAGTTCCAGTTGATCCAACTGAAACTTGCCAAGATGGAAGTAGCGCGGTTGAATCTGCAGAATCTGGTGTTTCGCTACATCGAGATGTCTGCTGCAGGGGTAGCGATGAGCTACGCCGAGGCATCGGCTGCCAAGTTGTATGCAGCCCAGGCTGCAACCGAGGTGGCACTAGAGGCCGTGCAGCTCTTTGGTGGAAACGGCTACATGGCTGAGTACGAGGTGGAACAGCTTGCTCGTGATGCCAAGGTGCTGCAGATCTATGCCGGCACCGACGAGATTCAGATTTCTGCAGTTGCTCGCTCACTGCTAGCGGAACAAGCTGCCAAGAACTGAGACATGGCCTCAGTCGACCTGCCGAGCGGGTAGGTTCGCAGCGTGCTTGTAACTGAACCCTTCGAAGAACTTGTTGACCGCATTGGGCGTGAAGCTCAGGAAGGGTTCTTTCATACAGGCGCCCAGATCGTAGTAACACGCGCTGGAACAACTGTGTTGGACATGGCGGCGGGGCAGACGCATCTGCATGCCCCGTATGAGACCTCGACTCTCTCAGCGCTGTACTGCACGGCAAAGCCTCTCGTAGCTGTTGCGGTGCTTCGACTTATTGCCGAAGAGGAACTCAGCCTTGGTGACCGCTTAGGTGACGTGATCGACGGCTTGGAAACTCGGTGGATTGCTGATCGAACCATTGAGCAGGTACTCGGCCACACTGCTGGGCTGCATGTGGTGAATACCATCCTTGCCAGGATTCTGCCCGAACGAAGTCGCGAAGGCTGGGTCTACGCGTCCGAGCCACCTGCAGGCTGGAGATTTGGCTCAGATTCGGCTTACTCGGAATTTGGCGGCTGGTTCCTGCTGGGTCGTGTGATCGAGGAACTCGCGGCGCAACCCTTTGATGCATACGTGCGCTCAGCCGTTCTCGACCCCTACCAAGTCGATGCTGAGGACCTGATTTTGCGCATCAGTCCAGAGCAATACGACCGTTACTCTTCGCGCATCTCGGCCACGCTGGACCTAACCATGGACCGGCCCGTTCCCCTGTTAGCCGAGGTGGGGCCAGAGACTGCTGCTGAGTGGAATCCTGCGTTTGGTGCCTATGGAACCATGAGCGCAATGGCTGCATTTTATGAGGGACTGCTCGGCGATTTGAGCGGAGCTGATCGTGTTCTGCCAGCTGAGTTAGTGAGCAATGCGATCACAGCGAGATTGCCGATTAGCTATGACGTGACGCTCGACCGCGAGGCTGGGTTTGGTCTGGGCTTTATGACTCCGCTGTCTTCACACTTCTTTGGTGACGCTCCTAGCGCTCGGGCCTTCGGACATGCAGGCCAAGGAGGCACCAGCTTTGCTATGGCCGACCCAGATCACGATCTTGTGCTTGGGGTCCTGTTCAACGCTGGCCTTGATGCCGATACTGCGTTGTCATTCCGCAGGGTCAATTTGGTAGATGCGATCTATCGCAGTCTCGGCCTGATCTGAACTGGGAGCGGCAGTCTGCAGGGCCTAACCTAGGAATGCTGTGATATCGCTAGAAATCGCTACCTTCCTTCTGCAGTGGGCCACAGGCGGGTTGGCGTTTCTCTGGGTCACGACACGCCGACGAGTGGTCTCGATCGGCTACGGCTGGCTCTTGCGAGGCACGTTCGGAGTTATTGCGGCTCTTGCGCTGTGGGTGGGTCTGCGTTACGGATCAGTACCACTGCGAGAGGCCTCCTCGGCAGGCGTGGTTCTGGCTTGCTGCGCAGTGGGCGCAGTTTCTTGGTTCCGCAGATCCGCAGGGGTATCTGGACAGAGGGACCTAGTGGAGCAACGTTCCGCCCGGGTAGCTCAGATGACAGGCATCGAGCGCGCCGAGCAGAAGTTTGACAGCAATCAAAAGGAGTTTCCCCCAGCTCTCGACCTCATCGCTCCGGCGATCGGACTCGTGGGTGTAGTAGCTGGCGGGGTAGCCGCGGGCAGCCCAGTTTGGCTGTCGGTTGCTCGCATGGTGGTGGGTGCAGCCTTTTTGGGGTGCGTCTCTGATGCCATGTTGTTGGGTCACTGGTATCTCACTCAACCTGGTCTACCGCGAGCTCCGCTGCTTGAGCTGGTCAAATATTTGGGCTTCATCTGGCCGATCGAAGTGATTCTGCTGCTCATTGCGCCCGGCATGTTCTCGGCTTTCGACGGCAGTATCGACGACGGGTACAACGGAATGCTGGGCTGGTTCTGGGTGGCTTGCGTGGTCACCACAATTGGGCTGGTCGTAGTCACCCGGCTTGCGCTCAAGGAGCGCTACTACTCGGCGGTGATGGCAGCTACGGGATTGTTGTACCTAGCCATCCTGACCGCATTTGGCACCGACTTGGTAGCTCGAGCCATCCTCTCAATGGCCTAACAACTCGAGTCCATTGCTTTGGGGTGGAGTTAACTTTCTTCGGCCTGTTTGGCCAACTTCTTGTTGTGGCGGCCGATTGCGGTGGAGACCTGATTGTTGAGTCCCGCACCCTTGGGCCAGCCGGCATAGTGGCTCAGAAAGACCACAATCTCTTCAAGGTCATCTGCACTCAGGTCGCCCTTGTCTAGGCAGGAGTCGAGCTGCACCTGAAGCGTGTCTGACAGTCCGTCGGCCACCATGAGGCCGATGAGCAACAGGCGCCGATCTCGAAGCGACAGGCCGGGGCGCTCCCAGATATCGCCGAACAAGTGCTCAAGCGTGTAGCCATAAAAGTCGCCTGGACCGTCGCCCACCTCAAAGTTATAGATCTCAGACATGCGCTCAATGCCGCGTGTACGCCTTGCTGCACGGGCTTGGGCCTCGGTGATCTCTTGTCCAGTAGAACTGCTCTGCTCACTTGATGCCTGATCCATGCCTGCTTCTCCTGCGGTTTTGACTGTTTGCCTAACTTATGGCTATTGCCGACTCTCGGTATAAGGCAGTGCCTGGCACCCGAAGGGGACACAGACTCTGGACCTCTTGAGAGCTACATGGTTAACATAGGACAATGCGCCCAGAGCCAAGTAAGTCTTCCCCGGTTTGGTTTCGCCGGTCCCGCTTTGCTTTGTTGGCGCTGCTGGCAGTGGCAGCGGTGTTTCTCGCCGCTTGCGACCCCGCTCCGCCGCCGGCCGGGCCGCCGAGCCCTGACCCGGTTCGCGCCATCGTGTTCAAGGGTCTCGGGACTTGGTGGGATGTCTATGACTGGTCCCCAAGTTTTGTGAGTTCTCGCAATCCCGCTGCCCGACCACCTCATGGAATTGCAGATGTTGACCGACTCGCTGCTGCGGGTGTGCAAACTCTCTACATTCAAACCGCAACCTATCGACTACCTAACGAGCCACTTCTCGATCGTGCGTTGCTCCGGCAGATTGTGGATCGAGCTCATAGCCTTGGAATTCGTGTGGTGGGTTGGTACCTACCCGAGTTCAACGACGTTGGCTACGACCTCGAGCGCTTCGTCGAGATTGCCAGATTTGGATTTGATGGGCTCGGCATAGATATTGAGTCCACAGCCAATGCAGATGTTGCAGCAAGATCCCAAAATCTCATTACCGAGTCCGCTTTCCTGCGGGGCGTGTTCCCGCAACTACCGATGGCTGCTATCCCGGTGAGTGCCGTCATCTGGGAGGAACTCAACCGTTCTTGGTGGCCAAACTTTCCCTACACAGAACTCGCCCCGCTCTTTGATGCCTGGATGCCCATGGCCTACTGGTCATACCGCACGCCTCAATCGGGGTGGTTCGACCCATATCGATATGTCTACGAGAGCGTGGTGCGGTTGCGCCGAGCTACTGGTAACGCGAATCTTCCCGTCCACCCAATCGGCGGTGAAGCAGCCAAGCTGTCAGGGCCGGACTTGTTCTGGATGAACGCAGCCATGGTTGACTCAGGCTCCATTGGTGGAAGTATTTACGACGACGCAACCACCAGCCCTGACCTTGTGGGTGCCCTTGGTCTCTTTCGGCGTGACTTGGTGAAGTGACCGGCGAGTTGAACTGCCAGTTCTGATCAGCCCTGGTTTGATCAGCCCTGCTTTAATCAGTTCTGCGCTCGAGCCTGTTCCTGGCGACACCAAGCAACCATCTCAGCTACGCCCTGCTCGAGCGTGGTTGATGGCGACCAACCGAGCAACTCCTGCGCAAGGTTCGAGGATCCGCCTGTTCGCTCTGCATCTCCTGCGGCTGCCGGCAAGAGATCAAGCCGGACAGGCTGTCCCAAGGCGTTGCTCACCAATTCGATGAGTTCTGTCATCGAAGCCGTGGACTCATTCGCTATGTTGCAGACGCTGCCGCTCGGTGCGTCCGACAGAAGGGCTGCAAGATTGGCTTCGACTACGTCATTGATATAGGTAAAGCTTCGACTCACGCTGCCGTCACCAAAGAGAGGGAACGCTTTGCCGGCAAGCGATAGGTCAATCATGCGTCGCAGCGCCATATCGGGCCGCTGACGGGGCCCGTAGACGGTGAAGTAACGCAGCGAGACTGTAGGCACACCAAAGTTCTTTGCGTACAGGGTGCACAGATGCTCAGAGGCCAGCTTGGTTACCCCATACGGGCTAACGGGTTGAGGCAGAGCGAGTTCAGTGGTTGGGTACGTCTCGGCATTTCCGTAGACCGATGAGCTAGACGCAGCGGCGAACCTAGAGATGTTGGTTGACTTTGCTGCTTCGAGTAGTCGCTGCGTGGCAGTGATATTGCGCTGCACATAGATCTCGAATCCACTCGCCCAAGAGTCTCGAACTCCAGGTTGGCCAGCGAGGTGCAGCACTGCGTCGATCCCGCTGAGCAAGGCATGTGGGTCAGCGGTCACCAAGTCCGACTCAATCAGCTCAAACTGTGGATGCCCCGCTATGCCGAGCAGATGAGAGCGCTTCAGGGCTGGGTCGTAGTTATCCGTGAAGCAGTCCACCCCTCGGACTTGATGGCCGTCGCGTAAGAGGCGCTCGGTGGTATGGCTTCCAATAAAGCCAGCGCAGCCGGTGACAAGAATGTGCATGAATTGCTTAGGCTACTTGGCAACGAAGTATTTGGCGCGTGGGTGATGACAGATCAGCGCAGAGGTGGTCTGCTCTGGCTGATACTGAAAGCTTGTTTCCTCGGTGCACTCAACACCAATACGGCTTGAGTCCAACAGTCGAGCAACCTTCTCGTTGTCTTCAAGGTCCGGACACGCCGGATACCCCCAGGAGTAGCGGCCGCTACGATACTTCTGACGGAACAGACCCGCTAGAGCAGTTGGAGTTGGACTACCAACAATGGGTTCGGGGTCTTGATCAGCAAAACCCCATTCCTCACGAATCCTCCAATGCCAAAATTCAGCGAGTGCCTCGGCCATCTCAACACCGAGTCCGTGCAGCAGCAGGTACTCCTGATATCGGTCCTCGGCAAACAGTTCGGCTGCTCGTTCCGAAATCGCTGCACCCATCGTCACGATGTGGAATGCCGCGTAGTCGGCCTCACCCGAATCGATTGGTCTAAAGAAATCCGAAATACACAAGAACGGTTCAACCGACTGCCGTGGATAGTTGAATCGCATGAGTTCCTCGCTGCGAGTCTCATCTGACCAGACCACAAGGTCATTACCATCGGCGTTCACGGCATAGAACCCATAGACGACTTGAGGAATCAGCAGGCCCTGTTCTTTGGCCTCTGCGAATTGCTCTCGAAGGGTCGGCCGGATGCGATCCTTGAACTGCTCGTCTGTTTCTTTGCTGCCGTCGGCGAGCTTTTCCGGCCGAAATTGCCACTGATTGCGAAACAGCGCCGTCTCATTGATATAGGCCGCGATGTCATCAAGTGAGATGCCTTTGATGACTTTCGAGCCTAAGAAGGGCGGAACAAAAATCTCGTTGTCCATCGTTGCTTCGGGGGATCGCTCTGGAATCTCTACAGCTTCGCCTGCCTCGTCTGCGACTCGGTGCCGGTGAAGTTCTTTCTCTGTGGGAACCATGCCGTCATCTACATCAAGCTTGCCAACGCGGATCTCTCCAAGACGGTCCATGACGCGCAGGCCCTCAAAGGCATCCTTGCCGTAAAAGAGTCGACCCTCGTAGACCTCTCGAAGATCTCGTTCCACATATGTTCGAGTCAATGCTGCGCCGCCGAGTAGCACCGGTATATTTTGCAGGCCGCGGCTATTCAACTCGTTCAGATTGTCTCGCATAATGAGCGTGGACTTCACGAGTAGCCCGGACATGCCAATTGCGTCGGCCTTGATTTCAAGGGCCTTATCGATCATCTCGGTAATCGAGATCTTGATGCCAAGGTTGTGCACCTCGTAACCGTTGTTCGTCAGGATGATGTCAACGAGGTTCTTGCCGATGTCGTGCACGTCACCTTTGACAGTGGCCAACACGATCCGGCCCTTGCCCGTCTCGCCTTCGGCCCGTTCCATCATGGGCTCTAGGAACGCAACAGCGGACTTCATGGTTTCCGCTGATTGCAGCACGAAGGGCAGCTGCATTTCGCCCGAGGCGAAGAGTTCACCCACCACCTTCATGCCGGCGAGAAGCACGTCGTTGATGATTGCTAGTGGGGTGTACTCCTCGGCCAGTGCAGTTTCGAGATCTGGAATCAGTCCGTCCCTGTCGCCGTCAATGATCCGCTGCGAGAGGCGGTGGTCGATTGTCCAATCAGTGCGGTCCTCAACAACCACAGCAGTGGTTTGCACGTCAGCAAAGATCTCGAGCAGCTTCATGAGGGGGTCGTATTTCTCGTCGCCGTCAGCAAGCAGACCCTCAGTCCCGCGGCGATCCCAGATCAGGTCGAGACACACATCACGTTGTTCTTGAGGGATGCGGCTCAGTGGCAAAATTTTGGCGGCATGGACAATGGCCGAGTCCAGTCCAGCTTTGGTGCACTCGGCTAGAAACACGCTGTTCAGCACGTGGCGGGCAGCAGGCTTGAGGCCGAAACTCACGTTGGACAGGCCAAGCGTGGTTGTCACGCCTGGAAGCTCTGCCTTGATCCTGCGAATCGCCTCAATCGTCGCAATGGCATCTCGCCGCAGGGCGTCATCTCCAGTAGACAGCGGGAACGTGAGCGCATCAAAGATCAGATCCTGCGGTTCAAGTCCGTAGCGTCCAACAGCCAAGTCATGGATTCGGTGTGCGACGCGCATTTTCCATTCAACATCTCGGGCTTGGCCTTCCTCATCAATGAGCAGGCAGATCACAGCCGCTCCGAACTCCTGAGCCAACTTAAAGACTCTGTCGGCGCGAGACCCTTCTGTGTCGGAATCTTCAAGGTTTGCAGAGTTGAGTATGGCGCGGCCTCCGAGCCAGCGCAGGCCGGCCTCGAGTACCTCTGGCTCTGTTGAATCGAGCACCAGTGGAACCGAGGCTTGCGTTGCAAAACGCTGCGCAATCTCGTCCATATCGCCTGCACCGTCACGGCCCACATAATCCACGCACACATCAATGATGTGTGAGCCCTCTTTGACCTGCTCTTTGGCCATCGCCACGCAGGTGTCCCAGTCCGAATCGAGCATTGCTTCTTTGAATTTTTTCGATCCGTTCGCGTTGGTTCGTTCACCGATGAGCAGCAGATTGGTAGCTGAGTCATCCTCGCTCCCAAGTGTGACGGGGGAATAAATTGAGGCAACTCCATGT
Organism: Actinobacteria bacterium IMCC26207; assembly: GCA_001025035.1. Classification (GTDB taxonomy): domain Bacteria; phylum Actinomycetota; class Acidimicrobiia; order Acidimicrobiales; family Microtrichaceae; genus IMCC26207. The sequence continues at coordinate 7,340 of LCZK01000008.1, read as the reverse complement.
TCAAAAACCGGCGTCCGCTGCATGGGTTGAAGGTCTTTGACTGCTTCGGCGAGTTGGCGAATGTACTCCGGTGTGGTGCCGCAGCAACCGCCCACGATGGTGACACCGAATTCGGTGACGAAGCGTTTATGGAACTCAACGAACTGCTCTGCAGACAAGTCGTAATGCATGTGTCCGTCTACAACCGAAGGCAGGCCGGCATTTGGTAGCACAGAGATGGGAATGCGCGAATGCTGCGAGAGGTGGCGAATGTGCTCGCTCATCTCTTCGGGCCCCGTGGCGCAATTCAGGCCAATGACATCGGGCTTCATGGCGTCAAGGGCAACTAAGGCTGCACCGATTTCGGTTCCCGGCAACATCCGACCCGTCAACTCAATCGTGACCTGCACCTGAATAGGAACTTCTCGGCCTACCTCTCGCATGGCATCCCGGCAGCCGTTCATGCCTGCCTTGATTCCCAGAAGGTCAAACTGGGTTTCGAGCAGAAGGAGGTCAACCCCTCCTCGGATGAGTCCCCTGGATTGCTCTGCAACCTGATCTCGTAATTCCTCGTAGCGAACGTGACCGAGTGAGGCAAAGCGGGTACCTGGCCCAATCGAGCCAGCTACAAATCGAGGCTTCTCGGGGGTCGAATAATCATCGGCGGCCTGTCGGGCAATACCTGCTGCCATCTCATTGAGTTCTTCGGTGCGATCCCCGAGGCCGTACTCGTTGAGCGTGGCGCGCATTCCGCCAAAGGTGTTGGTCTCGATGATGTCTGCGCCCGCGTCGAGGTACTCGGTGTGCAACTGGCGGATCAGTGCCGGACGAGTTTCATTCAAAATTTCCGGGCAGCCGTCAAGTTCTTCGGAGCCGTAGTCATCAGGTTGCAGATCCTGCAATTGCAGCCAGGTGCCTGCTGCGCCATCAAAGACAAGGACTCGGTTCTGAACTGCTTCAAGATACGAAAAAGCCATGATGCAGATCAGATTACTTCTGACATTGCCAATGTGCCTCATAGGGCGGCGGCCAAGGGCAATCCCTTCGGTAAGGTGGGAGTTCTTACGGAGGATTGTTAGCCATGAAGATCTACACAAGACAAGGTGACGACGGAACTACGGGCCTGCTCTACGGCGGCCGTGTCCGTAAAGACGCCCCGGGTCCTACTGCCTACGGCGATGTCGACGAAGCGCAGTCATCTATTGGGCTAGCCAGGGCGCATTGTCGTGCCGGTGGAGAGTTGGACCAACTGCTCGTCTCTATTGAACGCGACTTATGGGTCCTGATGGCGGATCTTGCCACTGATGAACAAAACCGCGACAAGCTCACTGCCGGTGTCTCCCTAGTGACCGAACAGATGGTCAAGCGACTCGAGGACTTGATCGATTCCTATGCCAGCCGATTCGAGATGCCAACAGAGTTTGTGGTGCCTGGCGAGGATCGCGTTGCGGCGTTTCTTGATGTTGCGAGAACTGTCGTGCGTCGCGCTGAGCGACAGAGTTTGGCTGCGGCTTGCGAAGGCTCGCATGCGCTTGAGTACCTGAATCGACTCTCTGACCTGTTATGGACACTTGCCCGCTGGCAAGAGGGAGACTCCCTGATGGCTCGCAGCCCTGAATCGCAACATCCCTAAATCTCAACAGCCCTAAATTCCGAACCGCCTGTAGAGGAGACCAAACGTGTCTGATCCCGTAGCTGTCAAAATTGCAAAGACCATCCCAGGCAGTGCAACTGCATTGGCCGTAACAGCGTGTTCTGATCGTCTCAGCAAAGTCGTTGGAGTTCGAAAAGCGGCGATGACGCGAGCCGGCTTTACTGGCGCAGCGGGTCAGAGCTTGGTCCTGAATGACGGCGAGTTAACTCGGGTGATTCTGGGACTCGGCCCCTCAGAGACTGCCGGTTCGGTGCAGTTGCGGACCGCCGCAGCGCTGTTTGCCCGAGCGGTCAACTCGCATAGGAAAATCGCCTTTGAGTTTCCCGCTGCGGAGCTTCTGCCGAGTCTTGATTTTGACGAAGGCGTGCGAGCCGTGACCGAGGGCCTCATTCTTGGGGCGTATAGCTTTGATACGCACAAGCCGAAAGCTGCCGAGCGGACCCGCACCGACTCAGCCACTATTGCCGTTGGTGATCAGATTACTGCTGCACGGATCGCTGCCGAACGAGGACGCGTAACGGCACATGCTGTTTGGTTTGCCCGAGATTTGGTCAACGAGCCGGGTGGCACGCTGACGCCGACGGTGTTTGCTGATCGGGCCGCGGAGCGAGCAACCGCAGCAGGACTGACGGTAGAGATTCTGACCGAGAAAGAAATCGCTGCCGAGCGGCTTGGCGGCATCATTGCAGTGAATCTTGGTTCTGAGGAGCCGCCTCGTTTATTAAAGCTCACCTACGAGCCGCGGGCAGATCTGATGCAGGAAGAAGGCGGGGAATTCCCTACGGTTGCGCTCGTCGGCAAGGGAATCACCTTCGATTCAGGCGGACTCTCGCTGAAACCAGCGGACTCAATGATGACTATGAAATGCGATATGGCCGGCGCTGCGGCCGTGATCTCAACCATGACGGCTTTGCCTGAGCTCGACGTAGCGGTTCGTGTGGTCTCGTTTACTCCCATGACCGACAACATGACAGGCGGTAATGCGCAGCGACCCGGCGATGTTTACACCGCTCGTAATGGCACCACGGTCGAGGTGCTCAACACCGATTCTGAGGGCCGTTTGGTTCTAGCTGAAGCACTCGTGCTTGCCTCCGAGGAAGAACCGGACGCGATTGTCGATCTTGCAACCCTGACCGGTGCGTGCATGGTGGCGCTCGGAAACAGCATTGCTGGCTTGATGGGCAACGACGAGAAGTTTTCCGACAAGGTCAAGCAAGCAGCAGCTCGCTCCGGGGAGCGAGTCTGGCAGCTGCCTCTTCCAGCGGATTATCGCAAGGGTCTGGACTCACAGGTAGCCGACTTGAGAAACATCGGAAACGGTCGCTTGGGCGGCGCTTCTGTAGCTGGGCTCTTTTTGCAGGAGTTCGTGGAGCCGGGAATACCGTGGGTGCACTTAGACATGGCTGGGCCTGCATTCCTCGATGCGCCAGATGGCGAATACCCCAAGGGTGGTACTGGGTTCGCTGTGCGAACCCTGTTGGAGTTGCTCGAGACCTGGGACTCTACCGAGGAGAGCTGAGAGTTTTATGCTGCCCGCGGGGGTGGCGATGGATTTCCGGTAGCGGCCGAGCTCGGCAGCCTGATCGGTTCTAGGTGACGCACTCCGGCTGCTTGTTGTTCGCTCAGCCAGCGCTCATGAGCACTCCGCACAGCGAGCGGCAAGCGAGCAAGTTGCCGCTGATTCAGCTGTGGCAGATGAGCGCGAACCTGAAGTTCGGTAGGTGATCCTCGGCGCATGGTGTTGAACATGCATGCTCGATCGATGGTCCTATTGATGGGAGCTTGCCGCCCCAGTCCGCCGCCAAGGCCAATGGCCCGCGATGTGTCGGCCAAAGTAATTTGAAACCCTGATGGGTGTTCTTCAAGCCCGCGGCTGAGGCGGCGAAGGAGGAATACAACTGATGGGCCAAGCACGCCTAGCCAGTAGCGCTCGACGTAGGCGCTGCGAGGATCAAATCCGGCTACAGCAAGGTCTGGGTCCCACCAAGGGCGAATAATCAGACTGCTCGGCGGGGCCTCGTGCTCAGGCTCGGTGTGAGGTGCATCTGCTTGTTGATCAAGAATGGACATGCTTTCTCCAATGTTTTGGGCGGCCGAGGCCTGTCGGATTACCAGTGCGGCGGGGTTGGGGTAGGGGAGGGGGTGCGGTGGGTACAGGGCACTGCTGAAAGACAGCCCTACTTGGGGATTGGGGAGCAGGATTTGGTGGCCTCGCAGGTTCCACGGTCGGGGCCAGACGCGCCCCCTGTGTCTTCAGATGTGGGCTGCCAAGGAACAGGCCTGAACGCTGCGAGTCGCAGGACCGGGCGACGCACTATGGCGTGCCCTCGGAAAACGGTGGACGGTCCATGTTGAGCGTCCCAATTTGGTAACCGCTGCCGATGAGTTCTATCGGAACTGATGCAGGCCGTTGCAACGAAGAGGACTGCAATCAATCCGGACATGCTGATGAGCGATGAGAGAGGATGAATCTGAGCTGAGAGTCGATTCGCCATGTTGCTCCAATGGTCGAGGGCTGGACCCTTGCACCATATGGATTGCGGCGATGGTTGTCAGCGGGGAGCAGTGCCCGGTACAGGCTCGCTTTGATCACTCGCCCTACCGAAGTCATCATCCAAACGGATGATGTCGTCCTCACCAAAGTACGTGCCGTGTTGAATCTCGATAAAGACCAGTGGCTCTGTCTCGCTCAGGTTCTCGATGCGATGAGCGCTGCCAACTGGAATATCAACCGCAGCCCCGCTGCTCACCAGAATCTCAACATCGTCGAGCACAAACTTGCCTTCACCCGAGACAAAAAACCAGTGCTCAGAACGTCGAAAATGACGTTGGTAACTGAGTCGCTTCTGAGGGTCGACAGTGATGCGCTTGACCTTGTGGTCGTCCTCATCGCTGAGCACCAGATACGAACCCCAGGGCCGAGTTGAACTCTCCATTCCCATATCTTGCCCACACATAGCCGTAGCGTCGAATCCGATTTGTCGGAACACGTTGAAACTCTAGGGTGTTGGGGTAGATGACAGGTCCTGAGAGGAACGCAGATGGCACGCGCAGTATGGAATAACACCGTGATTGCAGAGAGCAACGAGACGGTTGTCGTTGAGGGAAATCATTATTTCCCCATGGAATCGGTCAACGCAGAGTTCCTCGAAGCCAGCAGTAAAACCACTGTTTGCAGCTGGAAAGGCACAGCTAACTATTTCACGCTGCTCGTAGACGGCCAGAAAAATCCAGATGCTGCCTGGTACTACCGCGAGCCAAAAGAGGCCGCTCAGGAACTTACAAATCATGTTGCATTCTGGCGTGGCGTCAGCGTGGAGTCCTGACCTGCCATGACCTCAGCGGGGATTGACCAGGCTCGCAGCTTGGTGCAAGGAGCCCAAGGAATTGCTGTCCTGACGGGCGCTGGAATTTCTACTGATTCAGGTATCCCAGATTTTCGTGGACCAAAAGGCTTGTGGACTCGGGACCCAGACGCAGAGAAGTACTCAAGTATCGACTTCTACCTGTCAGACCCAGAGTTACGGGTTCGAGCTTGGCAGTTTCGATTGTCGAATCCAGTCCTCGTTGCACAGCCGAATGCAGGCCATAGCGCGTTGGTGGCATTGGAACATTCTGGCAAGTTGCAGCGATTAGTCACGCAGAATATTGACGGACTTCACCTTGCAGCGGGAACAAGCCCTGAGCTTCTCACCGAGGCTCATGGCAACACCCGAGAAGCAGTGTGTACCTCTTGCACCTGGCGTGGGCCGATGAGCGAAACCCTTGATCGAGTTCGTGCAGGCGAGGCTGATCCGGCATGCAGCGAGTGCGGCGGGATACTCAAATCGGCAACGGTGTTCTTCGGTCAGAGCCTTGACCCAGCCTGTGTGCAGGCCGCATTTGATGCTGCTGCGAGTTGTGACTTGTTGGTCTGCTTGGGAAGCACACTCGCGGTGTACCCCGTGGCCGAAATGGTCCCGATTGCACTTGGTGAGGGGACACCTGTGCTGATTGTGAATGCCGAGAGGACCGAGTTTGATGAGTCGGCTCTGGTGCTTCGGGGCTCTCTGAGCGAGTTATTACCCGAGATTTTCTCCGGCCTGTCGGAATCTTGACCAGTTTGGTAGGGTTTAAGAGTTCATACGAATAGCAGACCCCCGAACTCTGAAGTGAGCAGATGCAGATATGAGTAATTTCCGAGAACTCCTGAACAACACAAAGTCTGGGATCCAAGAGGTAGATACAGCTACCGCGGAGGCCCAGCTTGCCGCTGGTGCAGCCTTGCTGGATGTGCGAGAGGCCGATGAGTTTGAACAAGGTGCCGTGCCCGGATCGGTATTCATCCCTCGTGGACACCTTGAAGCTCAGGTCGAGGGTCGCCTGAATGACAAGGCTGCGCCCGTCATTGTCATGTGCGCCGGGGGAGTGCGGTCGGCTTTTGCTGCAAAGACGTTGGGCGAACTGGGCTACACCGACGTGGTGTCCATGATCGGCGGATTCAACAAATGGAAAGACGAGGGCCGCGATTGGAAGCGACCCGAGGTGCTCACTCCTGACCAGCGAAATCGCTATAGCCGCCATTTGCTCTTGCCAGAGGTGGGCGATGAGGGGCAGTTGAAACTGCTTGGGGCTCGCGTGTTGTTGCTCGGTGCTGGCGGCTTGGGTTCTCCGGCCGCGTTGTACCTAGCTGCTGCCGGCGTAGGGACCATCGGGATTGTCGATATGGACGTGGTGGATGAGTCGAATCTGCAGCGTCAGATTTTGCACAACACCGATCGCATCGGTGAGCGAAAGGTTGATTCGGCAAAAAAGACGCTCACCTTGCTCAACCCTGACATCGACGTGATTACGCACGATATTCGCCTTGATGCTTCGAATATGGAACGCATCATCTCGCAGTACGACATCGTCGTAGACGGGGCTGACAACTTCCCTGTGCGCTACATGCTCAATGACGCCTCGGTGAAACTTGGCATTCCTGTGGTGCACGGATCGATCTTCCGCTTTGAGGGTCAGGTGACGGTATTTGATCCCAAGAACGGGCCGACTTACCGCGATATGTTGCCCGAGCCCCCACCACCAGAAATGGCCCCGAGTTGCTCGGAGGCAGGCGTGCTCGGGGTCCTTCCTGGCATTATTGGCAGCATCCAAGCAGTAGAGACCATCAAGTTGATTATCGGCTTTGGTGATTCGCTGATCGGTCGCTACCTCACCTTTGACGCTGCTGACATGGAGTTTCGGGAGTACAAACTGCGTAAGGACCCGACGAATCAGATCACGTGGGAAAACCGAGAGCAGATTCAAGTTGTTGAGCTTGAGGACCAGTGCCAGCCTGCGCCGTTGCAGGCACCCGCTGCCTGAGGCGGCCCTGAGTTCGGCAGCAAGGTGAGATGACTGAGGCCTAAAACCGGCTTTCTCGCCTCCTCGCTGGTCAAACCCTCCACTGATGCTCGCGTCTTGCGGTGGCGGCATGGTGGATGCCCGGGGCGCCCTCGATCCCGGACTCATCCCCTTTCCTTGACTACCTACGAGATGTAGGTACGATGACTGGGATGAAGCAGGCGACGCAGAAAATGGCGGACACCGGGCAAGTCGGCCGCGCCAGAGCACCACGCACGCCCCCGGCGCAGCGACGGCAGCTACTGCTGGACGCCGCCGAGCGACTGCTGGCCGAGGGTGGTTCCGACGCGTTGCGGATGGACGCACTGGCCCGAGCCGGTGGCGT
>LCZK01000007.1 GCA_001025035.1 Actinobacteria bacterium IMCC26207 | reverse complement strand
CTCGTCGCGTACTGCTGGTGTCATTGCTTTCGTTGTTACTGTTTTCTTTCGGTGGTACGTATATTGAGAGATGTGCGTTCTTATTGTGTTGCGCTTTACTTAGTTGCTTTGTTTTTTTTTTTTTCAAGCGGAAGACGGCATACGAGTTTTCTGCCTGTCTGGGGGGCTCGGGGATGTGTATAGGGGACAGGTGGTGGGTGGGACGGTGGTGGGTGGGACGGTGGTGGGTGGGACGGTGGTTGTTGTTGGTGGCACCGTGGTCGTTGGTGGGACCGTGGTCGAGGTAGTGGTTGTGGGTGCGATAGTGGTGGTTGTTGGTGGGACCGTGGTCGAGGTAGTGGTTGTTGTGGGTGCCGTAGTTGTTGTTGGTGGGACTGTGGTTGTGGTTGTGGTTGTCGTTGTTGTTGGTGGGACTGTGGTTGGTGGTGCGGTCGATATAGTCGGTCGAACCCAAGGTCGGCCGGCAGTCCGTGCTGCCTCAAGCTGAACATCTGTTGGTGGGGTTGTAGTCACCGTGCTCGGAGGTGGAACCTCACATCCGGCGGCAATGACTAGCGCAGCGATTAGGGCTGACACGATCTGTATACGGCGGTTTCCCATCTGAAACTCCTTCGACGACTGGGCCGATCGAATTCGCCGCGGACATCTTCGGCGTCATCTGATCAGGGGTACGCACGAATGATCGACAGGAGGAAGGGTGTACTTGAATTTACAATTTTTGTCGGACCTAAACGCGCAGCTAGTTCCGCGACTCAGCCGTATAACAAGTGGCGAGTCTGCGAAGGGATCGTCTAGTAGTCGTCTAATTCGCGGTCGAGCAAACGCCGCAGCATTGAGGAGGAGGTCCGTTTGGTATAGGGCAGGTATGCCACTTCAACTCCCAACGGAGCAAAAGACCTTTCCATATTTCTGCCCTTCTCCGTGTCTTTCCAGTCGTCACCCTTGATGATTACGTCAAAGCGAAGGCCTTCCCACATCTCAAGCTTGGAGCCGAGATCTTCCACGACTGCTAAGTCGACGAATCGAATCGACTGAACAATGGCGAGGCGCTCACTGAGCGGTACCACTGGGGGCCTGCCCTTCGCTAGCTCCGTTAGCTCATCGGAGACAACCCCTGCAATCAGGAAATCGCAAAAATGCCGCGACTCGCGAAGAATGTTGAGATGACCGACATGAAATAAGTCATATACCCCCGGTGCGTACCCAACCTTTCGTGATTTCATGCGAACCGAAACCGTTGTTTGGCCTGGTCTGTCGGGTGGACGAAGGTTCGTAACATCATGAGAGGCTAGCGCCAGCCACTCGGAGTTAGCTCTATCCCATTGGGGGGCGAGTGGGCCATAACTAGACTGTTGTTGTGAAAACAACCACGTCTACTCGGCGGCTGCGCATTGCCCTGCTTGGCACTCGCGGTGTGCCTGCGCGGTATGGGGGCTTTGAGACGGCGATAGAAGAGATCGGTCAGCGACTCGCGCGCCGCGGTCACTCGGTAACGGTCTACTGCCGCCAGCCTCAGGACGGCCCAGAGAACCCAAAGCAATTCCTCGGAATGAGGCTTGTCACCTTGCCAGCACTTCGTTTTAAGTCAGTTGAGACGCTGACAAATTCCGCATTGTCCTCTTTGCACGCGATGGGTAGCAAGGGCCAAGACGTCATCATCATGTTTAATTCGGCAAACGCGGTGTATCTGCCGTTGCTCCATGCTCGACGACTACCAGTTGCAGTTCACGTTGATGGTTTGGAGTGGCGCAGATCGAAGTGGACTGGACCAGGGGAGCGCTTCTACCGCTCTGCGGAGTCGCTCGCTGTTCGCTGGGCCGACGCGCTCATCGCCGATGCTCGGGGGATTGGGGACTATTACCGAGATGAATTCGGCGCTCAGACCGAGTTCATCCCATACGGAGCCCCCCAGCTCAGCGACCTTCTCTCCGATCGGCTGCAGGACCTGCAGCTTGAGTCGAAGGAATTTCACCTGTTGGTCGCTCGGTTCGAGCCGGAAAATAATGTCGACCTGATCCTTCGTGGCTATCTGCGCAGTTCGGCCAAGATGCCGATCGTTGTGGTGGGAGCAGCGCCATATAGCGATGGCTACACCGCTGAAATCCGCAGGCTGGCCGCCAGAGATTCTCGAGTCCGATTGATAGGTTCGGTCTGGGATCAGAATCTTCTCGATCAGCTCTATTGCCATGCGAGGCTCTATCTGCACGGTCATTCGGTAGGGGGAACAAACCCGTCACTCTTGCGGGCAATGGGAGCTGGGACCGCAGTGGGAGCGCTTGGCGTGGTGTTTAATCAGGAGGTCATTGGTTCTGATGCATGGCTGTTTCGTGACCCCGCAGAGGTAGCTGCCTTGATCGAACAGGCCGAGCGTACTCCCCAGCAAGCCGATGAGTACGGGGAGTCTCTACAGAGAAGAACCGCCGAGAAGTACCAATGGGAGGATGTGGCTCATCGGTATGAGCAACTAAGTTACGCACTAGCGGGCGGCTGGTCTCGACGCGGTGAGGTCTCAGGCCGGCGTCTGAATTCACCTGAGTGGAAACTGGGATCGAATCAACTGGTGACTCGGGCGCACAATGGGGATGTTGGAGGATGAGTGACCAAAGCGTGCAGCGGTTGAGTTTTTCTGAAGCACTGATTGAACTGAAGGGTAAGCAGAAGACTTCGAAGGGAGCGCCAGCGTATTCCCTTTTAGTGAACAGGCGTCTCGGCAGATTTTTCGCAGCCGTTGCCTATGTCCTGAGACGTACCCCTAATCAGGTGACCGCGCTCAGCGGTCTGTGTTCATTCACTGCGATTGTGATGATCGCAGCAATGGATCCAACTCCGGCGAGTTCGGTGCTCGTGTGCCTCCTCCTAGTTGTGGGCTACGCACTTGATGCAGCAGATGGACAGCTTGCGCGACTTCAAGGCGGCGGGAGCGTTTCCGGTGAATGGCTCGATCACGTGGTCGATGCCATCAAGATCGTTACGTTGCACCTAGCAGTACTGATCAACTGGTACCGATTCTCGGCCACTACCGACCTTCGACTTCTGGTGCCCCTTGTCTTTACGGCAGTCTCGGCAGTGACCTTTTTTGTAATCATTCTGAACGATCAGATTCGCCGGGCTCAGCGGCACACGACTGAAATGTTGCTGCAAGGCGAGGGCAAATCCTCTCGGCTGTACTCCCTCGCAGTCATGCCAACTGATTATGGATTGCTGTGTCTCGTGTTCGTAGCGCTGTTCTGGCAGAGCGGCTTTTTCTGGATGTACTCAGCGCTCATGGCAGCAAGCTTGATTTTTCTAGCGTTGGCCTTGGTGAAGTGGTTTCGCGAGATGAGCAGGTACTAGCTCGCCGAGATCTTCGCTGAGGACTACTGGTTGGGTTCACGCAAAGGTTCTCTGGTCGTGTCAACCTCCGTTGCGGGGGACTTCTCGTAGACCTCATATCCGGAACGGCTCTTCTCTGGAGTTTTGTTTAACACGCTCCCGATAAGGCGAGCGCTCACAGCTTGCAGCGCTCGGACCGAGGATTCCACCTGGTGTCGTGTTGTTCGGCCATGTTCGACTACGAGCAGTACCCCGTCTGACACACCTGCGACGATTGCCCCATCAGTGACAGCAATCAGAGGGGGAGTGTCGATAATCACGAGATCAAAAATCGCCGAGCATTCAAGAAGCACTTCTGTCAACTTGTCGCTGCCAAGGAGTTCGGATGGGTTGGGTGGGAGTCGGCCACAGGGAAGAACCATGAGCCCGTCAATCCCTACGAGTTGCAAACTCGTCTCCAGACTTGATTGGCTCGCGAGGACGTCTGAGAGACCCATCGAACCCCCTGTGTCAAAGAAATCACCCATTCTTGGTCGGCGAAAGTCTGCCTCGATGAGCAGTACCCGGTTTTGCAAAGCGGCCATCGCAATTGCCAGATTTGCGGACAGAGTGGACTTTCCTTCTCCGGCAAGTGAAGAGGTGACAGCGATGACTCTCAGCGGTCGCTCAACGCTCATGAATTGTAGGTTCGTTCGCAATTCTCGGATGGCCTCTGCTGCGTGGCTGTTAGGACTCGTTCGCATCACGAGAGATCTCTGATCAGTTCCGAGAAAACTAGGAATCCTCCCAAGCACGGGGCTGGCTTTGAGTTCGTAGAGTTCCGATTCGCGCTGAATCGAAGTATCACGCAACTCGAGAATCAGGGCAATGACAACTCCAACTGCGAGTCCCAGTAAACCTGTCATAGCAAGAACTGGAGCGCTTTTGTCGACCACCTTGGTCACACTCGGCCCAGAGACAACCTCAAGGTTGACAACGGCGCCATCTCCCCCCTCGTTCTCGACCGAGCTAACGAGTTCGACAAATTGAGTTGCAAGGGCAGATGTGAGGACTTCGGCCATCTGTTTCGAATCGGTGTTGACGGTGGCGGTTAGAAGCACAGTATTGATGTCACCAGTTGCGGAAATCATCCCCGAGATCTGCTTTGCGCTGAGTTGCACATTCGTGTTCTTGAGGATCATATTTGAGAGCCGGTCAGTGGTTAATAAGGCAACGTATGAGTTCACGCGCCGCTGAGCGAACTGATCAGCAGCAAACTGATTGTTCGCCGTTGAACCTGCCGAGGTTCTGACAAAGAACGTCACCGATCCCCTATAGGCGACCTCGGCCGTGCTCACCACGTAGAACCCAGCGAGCAGACCAATGCAGGTTGAAACCAAGATGACTAACCAGAATTTCCTGACAATAGATAGGTATTGGCCCAGATCCATAACGTCTCCTTCTGAGTGGGTCATTCTAGGGGAACACTTTCATTTGCGGCATCAACGAGTTCGCCGCGCCAACCGATGGGCCTGGAAGAACGCTTCAGCATGAAGTCGACCGATTCGTTTCCATTCACGTGATGCGAGATTCGGCGACTGCTCTGGCCATGTCTCCATGAGGAGTTCCAGAGTGGACTCGATGGCTGACCCCAACAGGGGAGGCTCGTAGGTGTGCACCCATCTAGGTCCGACCTCGTTAGCAAGTTCCTGAGCCAGTCTGCCCGCCGGGATGAGCACGGGCCTTTCGAAAGACAACGCGAAGATCACAGAACTTGAGTTCGTTACTTCGTTAAACGGTAGAACTGCTAATTCTGCGGCGAGTACCTCGGCTATGAGTTGTTCTTGGGTCACGAAGCAGTTGTTCCAGGCGACACGAGGATCATTTCGCTCAGCAAGCTGAATTTCCTTTAGAAGACCCTGATCTTGAGTCTCACCAAGGATGTGCAAACTGAGGTCTGAACTTGTTGTCTCGGCGAACGCCGTAAGCAATGAATCAATTCCTTTGTATCGCCGCACATGCCCGAAATGAATCAACCTGCCGGCAGTTCGATGCTCCTGACTGATTGGGTGCCCATCTGCGCAGTAGTGACCAAGTGGAGCATGAATTTGGGCTGCAGAAGTCGGCGGGACATCAAAATCGTTGAGCGTGATCCATAGCGTTGTCCACCGACTGCTCAGCTCTATAAGCCAGGTTTGAATCAGGTTTCCTGGTTCGTGAGGAATCTGGTTATGCAGCGTTCTGACTAAGGCTGCGCGAGAGAGTCGGATCCGGAGGAGGAGTAGAAAAAACGCGCAGCACCGAAAAACCGTACGAAGCGGTGAACTCCCTCGCACAAGGTGTTCTGGCCAGTGCAGGTGGAACACATCGAACGGCTCAAATAAGGCACATCGCCAAGAAAAGTGGCGGGGATGAATCTGTGGGGGGAGTGAATCGAAGAGCCGAATGAGATACGGATTCGTGCGAACACCTGGAGGTCTGAACGACTCCAGAACGATCAGCGTTTCTTGAGCAATCTCGTGGCTGTCATCGTTGTGTTGTTGAGAACCATGAACAGATTTTGCATAAGACATGAATGGTCAGAGAGTATCGTTGATGAATGGGAAGAGTTCAGTGGACTGCGCATTTGGTGGTCCACACTGATAGCTGGGTTCAAACTTCAGATTCTCGGATCAGCCCCGGAATCGCCATCCTATGAGTGCCCAAACTCCTCCTTCGAATCTCTCCGCTTTGGTGAATCAAGGAGATCTACGAGCGCCTGACCCTGTAAACAAGACGACAGTTCTGAGTGTGCTGAAAAGCGGCGGTACTCGAGTGCTCGTGTTGCCGTTCAGCGCTGTTCTCGGCGTGCTGTGTACGCGGCTCATCATCGTGCATTTTGGGCAGGATACGTACGCTCAATACGGTCTGCTCGTGGCCATCGGGGCGATGCTTCCCTTTGGAGATTTAGGAATGTCCGCCGCAATCATGAACGCCGTAGGTGCATCCAAGCACCCGGCGGAGGATGATCACGTTCGGCGGGTCCTGATTACAAGTATCAGAGTGCTGCTGTGCGCTGGAACGGTCCTCCTCCTCGTCGACATCGTGATCACGGCCACAGGTCTGTGGCCAACCCTGATGGGGGGGAGCTTGATCCCCGGTACGGGCCCTGTTGCAGCTGCAGCAGTTCTTGGACTTATTGCAGTCACGATGCCGATCGCGTTCGGCCAACGAGTGTTAACGGGCCTTGGCAAAAATCATCTGACTGTTGCTCTCTTTGGGTTGCAGACACCCGTGGTGTTGGTAGCGCTGCTCTGTATCATCCACTTTGATTGGGGTAGCGGATCGTACCTACCAGTCATTCCCTACCTTGTTGTTTTTTCGCTGTCCATCGCAGCGACGTTCGTTGCAGCGCGCATGATTCACCCGACAATCGGATCGGCACTTCGTGACGTCCCCCGAGTCCGATCTGTCAGTGGTGGCCAGGTGCTGAATGTGGCGTGGCCGATGTTGATACAGATGATTGCGTTACCGATTGCAATGCAGAGTGATCGACTGATTCTGAGTCACGTGTCGACGACCAGCAATCTGGCCGAATACAACCTGGCCTCTCAGATGTACTTACCCGTTTGGCAGGTTGTGACTGCCGCTGGTGTAGCACTGTGGCCGATATTTGCGCGAGCCCGAGCGGAGGGTACCTCTCGGCGAAATTCGCCAATGCCGCTCTCGCTGGGCTTTGCCGGCGCGGCCGCAGCAGTTTGCTTGTTCATTTCAGTTATCTCGCCTTGGTTAGCAACCGTTGCATCTGATGGCGAGATCAAGATATCTCGAGGGTTGCTCATTGCATTCTCGGTCTTCATGGTGTGTCAGGCAGCGAAGTACCCACTGGGTATGTTTATGACAGATGCACCCGGGTTGAGGTATCAGGCTTTCATGGTCCTCTGCATGCTTCCGATAAACCTTGGGATATCGATCGTGTTGGCGAAGAAGTTGGGCGCAGTCGGACCAATCATTGGCTCTACCATTGGGGTCTTCTTCTTCCAAGTGTGTGCGAACTTCTTCTATGTGCGGCGCAACCTACAGAAAATGCCAGTCTGAGATGTCCATCGCTGAAGAGAGAACCCTCAGGATCTACGGCAGTTTGCGGACGGCCCAACTTGAGCGCCTCAGTCAGATGGATCCATCGCTCATGTGGTACCTAGATACTCGACCTGACTTCGATGAGTCGCTCATTGATCTCGAGAGCCCGCCCGTCCAGATGAGTTTGCGGGAAATTCTGTTGGGACTAACTAAGCGGCACTTTGAACGTATCGAGGTAAATGAACCGGCGCTCGTGGCTCAATGGAAGCTGCTCATTCCGGTGCTGCTGATCCTGCGCATTCGTGGATTCCTGACGAGGAAGAGGTCAACCGTTGTCTCTTACTGCATCGAGAATTTTGACCCTGCGACTATCGCTCAGCAACGTTGGGGACTCAGTGAACGTTCTGCTCGGTTGCTCGCTTGGATCATGCTGCAACTGCTGGTGAGGGGCTCCGATCGACTGGCCTTTGGTAGCAGGGGTTCGCAACATCTCTACGAGTCCTATGTCGGAAAAGCGTGTCTCAACTCCCGCTCCCGGCTCTTTGAGGCTCTTCCTTCACGCTGCGCTTGTCTCAGTGACGCCCACTCGAAGCGAGATAGCGATGGTGTCCTTTTTCTGGGTGCATTCGTCAATCGGAAGGGTATTTTGCCGACTCTGGACGCGTGGCAGACCCTGCAAGGGATTCGACCTGAAACGTGCTTTACCTTGATCGGAGCAGGGTCTCTGCAACCTCAGGTGGAATCATGGGCAGTGGCTCATGGCCAGGTCTGCGTGCTTTTGGATCCACCCCGGGAGCAGATTCACCGGGCACTCCGAGAAAACTCGGTTCTCGTTTTGTTGCCCCAAAAAGAACAACTCGGCCTGCCGATACTTGAAGCGCTCAGTCACGGGTGTGAAGTCGTGACTAACTCAGAAACTGGTCTGGCATCTTGGCTCGCAGCCCACGGGCATGAGGTACTTCCGCCGGACTCTTCCGCAGAAGCGGTTGCCGATGCCATCGCTATGGCGCTCGACCGGGCGGCACTGCGGGAGGGTTCTTTGAAGGATTTGCCAACCACAGATCAGCGAATTGAGGCAGACCACTGGTTAGCCACGGGAGGGTCCGGCTAGTGGTTGGGGGTTTTCTCGGAGCGCCTCTTTGCTAAGAGAACGGACCTGATCAGCATCCAGGATCCGACGAAAGCTCCGCCCACGGCAGCAGAGGTGCGCCGTGGGTGCGTCAGTGCTTGGAGTTTTCCATCTCGAAAGGCAACTCGCGCGGTCGCTGCAGGTGTGTGGAGGAGCCACTGCCACGCATCCGAACTCGGCCGGTTCAAACTGGCGAACAGCAGGCGGTTTCGGCACATGTAGTAGTTGTACGTAGGCGACTTGCCCTGGGTACCCTGAGTTGCGCCAACGGTGTGCGTCACGGTCACCTCGTGCACGACTTGTAAGTCCCCGCCGAGATGCAAGCAGCGCTGGCTCAGGTCAACGTCTTCCCAGTAAAGAAAGTATCGAAGGTCGAATCCTTTCAGCTTGACCCAGGTCTGAAGATCAACAAACAGACATGCACCGGTTATCCATCGCTCTAGTCCTCGTTGCTTAGCAGCGAACTGAGAACTCGTGCGGCCAGTGCTTAAGTTGAGTTGCCCCCCGGCAAACCAGACGGATCCATCAGGTCGATTGATACGCGGCGACAGCAGCGTGAACTCGCAGTGGCGCCCGACCTCGTGGAGCTTAGAGAGTGCGCTTACCGTGATCGATACATCCGGGTTGAGGAGAACGAAACTTGTGCATCCCAGAGTGATTGCGTGTTCAACCCCAAGGTTCATGCCGGCGCCAAACCCAAGATTCTTCGATGGGGTGAGCAGTTCCCAATTTTGCGACTGGGAAAGAGACTGAATCTGTGCGCGTTCTTGGTGGCCAGAAAAGTTGTCTACCACCACAACCAGTGCGTCGATCTGTTGAATGTCGAGTACCGCCAAGTTCTTCCGCAACAGGTCGTGGGACCCAAAGTTGACGAGAATGATTCCGAGTCGGTTCTCGCTCATGGCTGCTGCTTCGGCCGTCGATACTCAAGGTATGTGTAGCCCCATGCACCGCCCGTCATGCCGACTCCGCGAGCAAGGGTGCGTGCCCCTTTGGCCTGATGCTGGAGTGATCCCGTCAGATAGCCGAGCAGCATTCGGGCCGTGCCAGAAACTAGGCGCAGAGTTCCCCAACCTGTCAGGCGAACGCGCTCCGCAAGGCGCTCACCGAGTTGGCCGCGAAGGGCGATTGCAGCGCGGCTTGAGGAGTTGCCCGTGCGGAGTGCTCGCTGCAGAACCCATGCACGCGTCATTCGTGACAGAGGCACCACATCAATCACGACAGCTTCATCGCACCAGATCATCGTTCCGCCAAGTTGACGGATCTGTCGGGTAAAGAGCGTGTCAGATCCACCGCTCGCGCCGAATCGAAGGTCAAAACGAAGTCCCCAGTCATTGATCTGTCGAAGGTCGAGAAGCAGGTTGTTCGTTGCGGCAACTTCAATCTGGGTGCCAGTAGGCATCCGTCGCCTTGTGAAGAATTCTCCAGCAGTGATCCACGGGTCAGGATCCTCTGCAAAAGTCGAGACCACGGGCCCGACCACAGCCGCCGGTTGAGTCCTGATCCAGGTATCGACCAGCGTCTGAAGCCAGTGGGCGCTCGGTCGTTCGTCGTCATCAACGAAGATGAGCAGGTTTGCTTGTTGGCCCTCCGCCAATGCCCGATTGCGAGCAGCGGCAATTCCGGGGATTGGTTCGTGCACGAACCGGACGGGGTTACTCACAAAATCTGCCGCAGACTTCATGGCGCTGGCAGCAGGATCGTTATCAATCACCAGAACCGAGGTCTTCCATGGAACAGCCTGCGATTGGTCGAGCAATGTACTCAACGCCTCTGGCAGGTCTTGGGGTCGCTTGTAGGTCAGGACGACAATGAGGACCTGCAGCGCGCCAAGTTCATATGGTGGAGCCATCTCAGTGCCTGGGGTCATTGCCGACCATGTGCCCGTGACGCTGTTTGGACTGCGAGGAAGATACGGTCACCATAGAGTTCTGGGTCGTGGCGCTGCTTTGCTAGCAGCGCATCAAACTCTGCCTCCGCTCGGTAGGTGTTCCAGTCTTCGGCAATCTTCTTGATTGCTGCTGCGATCGCAGTGGAATTTCCAGGCCGAACACTCTGAGCTGATGGAAAGCCTCGGACGGCTTCGATGAGGCCTCCCGATTCCGAAGCCACTACTGCGCGAGCCCCAAGTACCGCTTCCACAGCAACATTGCCAAAGGGCTCAGCGTCTACCGAGGGAACTACGACTAGATCGCACAAGGCGATCTCCGCCCAGACATCTCGCTGGAACCCGAGGAATTCAACGTTACTGTCAAGATGAAGATCGTTAACCTGCGCTCTGAGTTCCTCCTCGAACCACTCGTACCCCTTGAAGGCTGAGCCCACAAGGTGCAGTTGAGTCATCATCCCAAGGTCGCGGAGTTGAGCCATTGCCGAGAGAATGAACTGTGGTCCCTTTCGCGGGGAGAGCCGGCCTAGGTACAGCAGCCGAATGGGATCCGTCAGCATCTCTCGTGCTGGTTTAATCGAGCTCGGCCCAGAAATCGGATTGAGAATGACCCGAGACCGAGACGCAAGTTTGGGGAATGACTCGCAAACGAGATTCAGGCTGAACTCACTATTGGCTACGACAGAGGAGCACAACAACAGCGGGGTGTTCAGAGCTCTCTTCTGCAAGGTTCGAGCACTGTTCTCTGCCTCGTGAACATGACAGACCACCGGGACCCGACAGATGCGCGAGAGGAGTATCCAAAGCGGGACGGTCACGGTTGAGACGTAGACAACATCGGCTCGTGTGGATCGCAGAACGCGGAGGCTAGGCAGCAGACTTCGAAAGAGTGTGCCGAGAAAGGATGCGAAGCCCTTGGGTTGGAGAACTGACTTCCTGACCACTGGAGTTGGGCACGTAAGAACACAAGCCCCGGCTTGCTTGACGGCATCAAACAACGGGCCAGTATTCGGCAATGCAACCGTCACCGACCAACCGCGCTGAATGAGGGCGCTGACTGACTCAAGCATGACTCGGTCTGATCCGTACAACTCCGCACCAGGGTGAACGACCAAAAGAAACCCAACCGCTTGATTCTTTGGCATTTCAGGGGAATCCAACTCCACGAGACGACTGCTCCCTTAAGGCCACGAACGTTCAGCGGTGAGTTTCACGAACCGGGCGGAGTGCGTGTCTCGATCTGGTGAACTCGCTGAGCGAGCCCGTTGATGACACTCTAATTCTTGGGAACCACCAGAAGGTTGTTGTAGGTGACGGTGATGGGGACGTTGGTTACTGATCCTGCGAGGTAGTTGATGACCCCGATTCCTCCCGGGCTTTGGAGGCTTGGGGTGGTATCGGTGGAGGTGAGTTGAGCGGTGAGTGGTTCTGGTTGGGTGATGTTCCAAAGTTTTGCGGTGAGGGTAGTGGTTCCGGTTCCGGTGGCTTCGAGTTTGATGCGCCAGGTGTCGCCGGGTGTGTAGATGAGTCCGGGGAGAGTGATTGCGGAAATGGTTGTTTCGGTTCCGCTGACGATGCGCGACAGGGTGAGGGAGGTTGAGGTTGGGAGTGCTTTGGCGCGAACTCTGTATTCCGAGGTTCCGATTCTCCTTACTGCTAGTGAGCTGTAGAAGCCTCCGCCGGTTGGTGCTTTGTCGAAGGAGAGGTCGACGCTTGCGCTGACGTCGGTTGCGCTGACGGAGTTGAGGTAGCTAGCGGTGGTTCTGCCTGCGGCGTTCAAGAGGTGTTTTCCTGTGCCGTTGTTGACGGAGTACCAGGCTGCGGTTCCGGTATTGGTCCATGTTCCGCCGGTGTCGGCAGTGCCGAAACTGTTCACGAGTGTCCGCTCAAACGCATCCGACGCGACGGGTGCTGGTGGGCTGGCTACCACCAGTTGTTGAGAAGCCTGATGAGTCCCTAAGCGATCATCGGTGACGGTGAGGGTGATGGTGTAGGTGCCGGGGGTTGCATAGGCGTGAGTCGCGGTGACACCGGTCCCGGTGCTGCCATCTCCGAACTCCCAGGCGTAGTTCACGATGGAGCCATCGGAGTCGGTTGAACTGCTGGCGTTGAGAGAGGCGTTGAGATAGGTGGCAGAACTCGTGAATGCCGCAACGGGCGGAACATTTGGCGGTGGCTCAGCTAAAACCGTGAGGACCTTTGAGGTTTGGGTCCACGCATCGTCGTCATCGGTGACGGTGAGGGTGATGGTGTAGGTGCCGGGGGTTGCATAGGCGTGAGTCGCGGTGACACCGGTCCCGGTGCTGCCATCTCCGAACTCCCAGGCGTAGTTCACGATGGAGCCATCTGAGTCGGTTGAACTGCTGGCGTTGAGAGAGGCGTTGAGATAGGTGGCAGAACTCGTGAAGGCCGCAACGGGAGGAACATTTGGCTGATCAACCGATCCCGTTGGGGATTTTGCCAGAAGGTTGTTGTAGGTGACGGTGATGGGGACGTTGGTTACTGATCCTGCGAGGTAGTTGATGACCCCGATTCCTCCCGGGCTTTGGAGGCTTGGGGTGGTATCGGTGGAGGTGAGTTGAGCGGTGAGTGGTTCTGGTTGGGTGATGTTCCAAAGTTTTGCGGTGAGGGTAGTGGTTCCGGTTCCGGTGGCTTCGAGTTTGATGCGCCAGGTGTCGCCGGGTGTGTAGATGAGTCCGGGGAGAGTGATTGCGGAAATGGTTGTTTCGGTTCCGCTGACGATGCGCGACAGGGTGAGGGAGGTTGAGGTTGGGAGTGCTTTGGCGCGAACTCTGTATTCCGAGGTTCCGATTCTCCTTACTGCTAGTGAGCTGTAGAAGCCTCCGCCGGTTGGTGCTTTGTCGAAGGAGAGGTCGACGCTTGCGCTGACGTCGGTTGCGCTGACGGAGTTGAGGTAGCTAGCGGTGGTTCTGCCTGCGGCGTTCAAGAGGTGTTTTCCTGTGCCGTTGTTGACGGAGTACCAGGCTGCGGTTCCGGTATTGGTCCATGTTCCGCCGGTGTCTGCAGTACCGAAACTGTTCACGAGTGTCCGCTCAAACGCATCCGACGCATACACAGCAGCTCCCGCGACCGTCACGAGGCGACTGAGTACTCCGGTAGCACCATGATCATCGGTGACGGTGAGGGTGATGGTGTAGGTGCCGGCGGTTGCATAGGCGTGAGTCGCGGTGACACCGGTCCCGGTGCTGCCATCTCCGAACTCCCAGGCGTAGTTCACGATGGAGCCATCTGAGTCGGTTGAGGCTAGGGCGTTCGTGGTGGTGACTAAGGAGGTGGAACTCCGAAGAAAATATGCTGTTGGTCGCTGATTTAGGACGGTTGTGATCTGCCGGGTGGTTTGGTTTGTGGCACCGTCATCGTCAGTTACTTTGAGCGTCACTGTGTAGGCGCCGGCGGTTGCGTAGCGGTGAGTCGCGGTGACACCGGTTCCGGTGCTGCTATCTCCGAAATCCCATTCGTAGCTGAGGATCGACCCATCCAAATCAGTGGATGCGGATGCGTCTGCTACGAGATCGTCAAATGAGGTCGAAGCGGTGAACGCAGCAGTCGGTCCGGTATTGGCTAGTAGGCCACCCCCGCGAGAGTAGTTAGCGAGTACGTCACTGGGGCTAAGAACTGCGTTGTAGACCGCAGCCTCGTCAAGATTTCCCACAAAGTTGCTGTTTGTTGACGCACCTCCGGTCGCATCTCCACCAATACGCCAGTAGCCAGTAAAGGGAGTTGCAAGCTTCTGAGGATTGCTACCTACCCGCTGACCGTCCACATACAAGTTCATCCCATCGGGACCCTGGGTGGCTACCGCATGATGCCAGAGGCCATTGTTATATGACTGTGCGCTGACCACCGAGTTGGCTGCTCCCGTCTTCACGCCAAAGACAACCTTGCCGTCATCCTGCATGTAGATATGGCGGTCATAGGTGGTTGAGTTATCGGTGCGAGCGTTCCCGAATCCAATGAGTTTTCCGCCAAGAGCAGTGGTGGTGTTAAACCAGATCTCCGCTGAGTAATTGGTCGGGTTGTAGATGGCGGTTCGACTGGCAATAAAGCCGGCTCCACGGAACTGAACCGCCGCATTCCCAGAAATTACTCCTGCTACGTTTCTCGTTGCGGATCCAACGTAGTCACCAGTGTTTGCTCGAATGCCCGAGTCAACTGCATCTGTTCCCGAGGTATCGGCTAGTCGGTAGTACAGGTAGGGGTCAGCGGCCTGAGTGGCTGCCCCGTAGCTGTCTGCTGGAATAGGGGCAACAGCGGGAGTTCTCCCGCTGGCCTTGTAGTGAGCTGCCACCGAGGCCGGAGTCAGAACTTTGTGGTACACCGCAGGCTCATCGATCTGCCCGGTGAAGTAGTCACGATTTGGGCGGCTAGGCCAGCCGTTAAGAGTGTCGGCCCCGATTCGCCAGTAACCGTAAAAAGCCTGCCCGCGACGGACATCTCCTAGTGAGCCCACGCGTACCCCGTCCACGAAGAGATGCATCCCATCCTCACCGAGCGTGCCGACGACGTGGTGCCACTGATTGTTGTTGAGCCCCGAAACACTCTGCACTGTTTGTTTCGTTGAGGAAGCTTGTGGACCTGCGCCCGAGTTCGTCTGGTTTACACCGAAGATCACCCGGCCATCGTTCGCCATATACAGCAAGCGGTCGAATTTGGATGAGGTCCCAGTTGCCTTGTCGCCGAATCCCATGATTCGGCCTCCAGATTTGGTGCTTGTTTTGACCCAGGCCTCAATGCTGAGCGGGTCCTGAGCAGTTGAGCGATTGGGGTCATAGAACTGCGAACTCGCACTGTTGCTAAATGTGGCCGAGGTGTTGGTCTCATTGAGCATCGCGCCAGCACTGCCAAGCGTGGGTCCGGTGGCGATCAGCGTCTCTGGGGAGAGTTCATTCGCTAAGGCGCTTGATCCGACCGTTTCGCCTAGGCGCCAGTGCATCCTTGCCCCATCAGCCATCACCGCGTCGGCGTACGGACTCGCTGACCCTGTTGTTGCCACGGTGACAGAAACCGAGTCGCTCCATGTGACGTTGTTATCTGGGTCCTCGGTACGGACCTTATAGGTGTGAGTTGAACCAGGAACGAGTCCAGAATCAGTAAACGCGATTATGGGTCGATCCCAGAAGGCGGATTCGCTGGATTTTTCGAATATCGGGTTGGCGTTAGCGTCGTCGCGAATGATTCGGTAAGTCAATCGCTTTGAATCTCGATCCCAATTAGACGGAAAGGACACCCGGACTCTGCCTGCTGAGCCAGAACGCACTGTCGGAAGGAACTCGCTACCCCCGAGTCGGGGTCCGTCGGCTGCCGGGGCGATTGGCCGCACGGCGAATCGGACCAAACCCTCTTGCGGCTGACCGTTGACCCTCAGAAACTCCCCGCCGGCAACGAGGTAGTTGGCCGTTCCTTCGACTGTCCATGCAGCCTGGTTCACACCTGTGTAGGTACCGACCTCCCAGTCGGGGAACCAGGCCGCCATCCTGGGCGCAGGGGTTCCCTCCCAGTTGTAGTAGCCCCACGGTTCCCGTTTGAGGGTGGAGGAGGCCGTTGTCTCGAAGGAATTGAGGTGCCGCTGGTTAATCGACCAAGGGTCTGTCTGGGGGAATCCGTTAACGTTGCCGCAGTAATGAGCATGGCTTGCGGTGTAGAGGTAACCGTTGAGTGGCACGGTGTCGTACATATCGCCATGACAATCGGCAACCCAGTTCATTTCACCGGTAGTCGGATTTGCCGAAAATGACCCCTCAAGGTTCCCGTCGGCTCGTCCATACGTGTAGCCACCGCCAAAGATGGAGGTTCCATCTGTGGACAATGAAAGTATTGCTGCAGAGGCTCCTCCGTTCTTCACCACGGTGTTCGCTGCCCAAGGGGTCACAGCACCAGTTTGAATATCTATCGCAGCTAATCCTTTGGCAGCGGAACCATTCATGGTCGTGAATCTGCCTCCAGCAAATATTTTGGTCCCGTCAGGAGCAATGACCAATGCCATCACTGAGTTGTCAGCGACAGGGGCCCAACCCGAGATGAGTGCGCCATTTGATGCAGAAAATGCAGCTAATCGTGATCGAGCTGCCGTGAGTCCGGCTCCTGCATAGTTGAATGAACCTGCTGCAAAGAGCTGGGAGTCAGTAGCGACTAGATCGTTCACGTGATAGTCAACAGTGGCGTTGAACCCTGCGATGAGCTCCCCTGAATTGGGGTTGAGCGCCGCAATTCGATACTGGCTCACTCCATTCACTTGGGTAAAGGATCCACCGATAAAAAGGCGTGATCCGTCAGGGGATGCGGTGACGGTTGTGCCCTCTGCGTTCAGGGAAGGAGCGAAGGTATGTATCAACTCACCAGTAGTGAGGTCATAGGCCAAGATGTTCGACCGAGGTGTTTCGTTGGTCCCCGCTGGGTCTCCCGCAGGACGAGCACTGCTGAACTCGCCTACGGCATAGACGGTGCTACCGATGATGGTTTGATCCCAGACCACACCGTTGATCTGCACCGTCGGGAGAGCATCTGAGGTCACGTGACCCAAGCTTGGTTCTGCCAGTTCAGCGCCGATATCTGCCGCCGCTGGCGCGGCAGTAGTAGCGCCGAGAACGGCAAGAGAGGAAAGCACCAAGGCTGAAACCAGGATTGCGTGGACGGCCCGAGCGCATCGGTTCTGAAGACGGCCTTTGTTAGGCATGAGGAAGGCTTCCCTGGAAGGTCACGAGAGGCGTGACGGATGAGTATTTCACGGTAATACTTGCGTTATCCCGCATCTCGGGATCGAGTCGATACACGTAGGTTCCTTCAGCTGTGGCTCCCGCTGACAGGCTTCCCGAGAGCTCTGTGGGCGGTTCGGAATGGATCAAGATTGAGGACATTCCCCTGCTATCGACAAGGTCAACGGTGATGCTTGATAGCTCAATGGTGGCAGGGCTGCCATTTGCGATGCTGAGATCGAGAGCAACCGCTGGCCCGCTGGTTTCGCCGGGCAGAGACGCTTTGGCCTCGAGCGAGCGAACCGAACTGAGACGCGCAGTAACTCCATCGCCAAAGCTGGCTGTCTCAGCAACGCCGACGGGTTCAGCAACCAAGGCATTGGGCGGAGCAAGTGCAGAGACTGAATCTGCAGGTTCGCCAGCGGTGACTGCTGGCCTCTCGGCAGCCTCCTTAGCAAGGGCCGCGGAGCCGATCCCAGCAGTCGAAGCTGCTGGCGATATGTTCCTCTCGCTTGAGTCAGCTGAATTGTCAGAGACCCTTCGGGAACACGAAACCAGTATGAGGGAGCTAAGAAGCATCATGCAGAGGGGCGCGAGGCGAACAGGCCGATGAGTCGGCCTAGTACCTCGAACGCTCCGTAGAAGAATCATCATAAAAACCAATCACGGAAGTGATAGCCAAAATCTGTTCTGTTCCTGCTCGCCCCAGTAAATCAGAACCGCTATGTGACTCCTCAATGGTAGTGACTCGGCAGTTTACTTGCAATAGGAAATATGAATCCGGGGTGTATCCTCACCGTATGAGGGAAGTCAGCGTGAACGGGCCTTCCTACAGCTATGGCACCGGCCTGGCCTCGGCAGGTCACGAGCAACGCAACGAGCGTCTTGTTGCGTTACTCGTTCAGGCAATTGTCGTACTGGTTGGACTTGACCTCACAGTAGCCAAAGGCTTTTCCGCAGCGTTTGTCGCCCTGATAGTTCTCACACCGGTCTGGCTACCTGCGATACGAACCTATCGGTCAGTCATGCTGATCCTGATTCTGGCCCCTATTGCGCTTCTTGCCGGGTACTTGCTGAGCATGGTCTCCGCGAAAGATCACCTGGTAGATTGGTCTCTTCAGTTGCGGTGGTCGGCGCTCATCTTGTCTGGCCTCGCCGCAATGATTGGACTTCTGTGGGCCCGCCGATTGGTGCCGTTGCATCGCGTCGTGCTGCTGCTTGGAATCGGTGCAGTAGCCCACGCCGTGTTGTTTACTGAAATGAGCTGGAAGTACGACCTGGTTGAGCCGCTCACATACGTAGTGCTTGGCTTGGTGGAACGATTCCGCAGCCGATTGATCCCGGCAGCCGTTGTTTTGGTCATGGGGCTAATCGGAGTGATCAACGAGGGCCGAAGCTTCTTTGCTTTCTGTGTCGTCGCAGCCATGGCCACTCTCTGGCAAATACGCCCACGCGGCGAGCGAACGGAGTCCAGCCCTTGGTACCCCGTCGTGCTCTTGGCGGGCAGTTGCGCCGCTGTCTACTGGAGCATCTCGACTCTGCTCACGAGGGGAGTATTCGGCACTACCCTGCAGGAGCGATCTATTGAGCAGATCCAGTCGAGCGGTTCGCTTCTAGCAGGGGGTCGCCCTGAATGGGCTGCGACTCGGGAACTCATGAAGCAAAATCCCATGGGTTTCGGCACGGGGGTGGTACCGGGATGGTCGGACCTTCAAGCCGGACGGGCTGGTCTGGCATCGATTAACATCGACGCCGGTGGCTACACCACGAACTATCTCTTTGGTGGCGGATTTGAGCTGCACTCGATTGTGTCGGACCTTTGGGTGACATGCGGAATCGCTGGACTCGCTTTCGCAGCCGTGGTTATTTTCGCAATCCTACGAAGCTTGAGTTCCCAGATCGCTGCGCGCCAAGCCGCTACTTCGGTGCTGTTCGCGTGCTCGATCGCCCTATGGGCGTTGCTGTTCGGGCCCATCTTCAGTAACTGGATAGACGTAGGTGTGGCGCTGGGACTCGTGTTGATCTTGCGCAAGACTCCGGCAGATTCTGCTTCTGTTGACCAGAGCGACAAAGGAACCGTTGCCGCTAGCACGTAACCTCGGAATTGCCGACTGACACAAGCGGGAGCACGCGATACACCGTGCCACCCTCAGGGGTACTAATCACTTCGAGATTGACATATTGGCCGAGTTCATCTGGGGTGTAGAGATAGTCGCCCACAGCATCCTGGGACCAAGCCAAGTACGTGTAGTTGCACTGGACGCGGGTTAGGAACTCCTTGGAGATCGCTATGTTCGCGGTACCGCGCCGCTGAGATTTCTCGGGTGAACGTCGGATGGGTTCACGCTGCAGAACAGCCCAGATTCCTGCGGGCACGTTGCTGTAGAGGTCGGCGTCGGCCGGGAGGTCTCGCACGGCTGCGATGAACTCAGAGGATTTCCAAGAGGTGGCAGCGTACTCGGTACCCTCGCTCCCAGATCGCCGTGCGTCTGTCAGAAATACCACGCTTTGGCCGACGAGGAACACAGCAAAAACTACAGTTGCGATCCTTCGAACTCGTCGGCGGTGATCTTCGCCGAGAACCTCTGTCAAGCGATCGAAGGCAGTTGCCAGAAGTACGACGAGTGGTACGTAGATCGGAGACATCAGGCGCGATCCGATCGGATCGAAAGCGATGCTGAGCTGTGCGGCCCCCAGATAGCAACTGTAGACAGCGACTAAGCAGAGCAACGGTGCGAGGGAGTATCGCCCAGGGAGCAACGATTGTAAGTTTGCCCTCCGCTGTGGGCTCAGCAGAACCCAGGCTGCGATAAGGAGGCACATACCGATAAGAGCCACACCGGCCGCTGCTTGCAATGGAATCGGTGTTGGCTTCGGTAGCACCCAGCGACCAAGGGTGGCGACGAACCTTTGCAAGGTGATGACTGGACCATCTGGAGATGGTGCACGCCGGCCGAGGTAGTTACCAGAGACCCTGTGGTTCCGCAGCATCCACAGCACTGGTGCGACAAGGGATAGAACGCAGAACGTCAGGGTTAGCTGAAGGGCTCCGGTCCAGCCCTTTGATCTGCGACCAAACAGAATCGCAATTGCGCCAGCTGGGATCAGCGCAATCCCGGCGTAGCGAAACATGATCCCAGCCCAGACCAGCAGCGCGGCGGGTGCAACTAGGGCAAGAGGACGGCCTCTTGCGGCGATGAGCTCCTCGAGCACCAGGATCAGAGCTAGACAGATGAGCACAAATATGCACTCAGTCAGCGCCATGCTGGCGAGTCCGAGCAAGGTTACGCTGACCGCTAGCAGCACTGTGGTGAGGATCACGACTCCGCGCGACCGCACATGCCTTCGCAACAGAGTAAAGCCGAGCCATACGGTCGCCGTCATCGACAGCGAGTTCAGAATCCTGATTGAGGACTGCGAACTGAGACCAATGAGGTCACCTGCGGCAATGATTGCTGGCAGCCCGGGTGGGAACATAGTCAGTTGGGTACCGTTGAAGGTTCGCAGGCCGTTTCCCGCTGCAAGATTGAGGCCCGCCGAGAAGTAGTTCACCGAATCTGCTCCAAGGCCCGCCCCCTGGGCCGTAGCGAGGAGCGTTGCAACGCCAGCGAATATCGCCGCCGTGACTCCTACGATTCGTTCCGTGTGCGGCCGATTCTCGGAGTTCTCGACAGCCGGTGCGACCTCCGCAGGGAATGAGATGCTGTTCGGTGAACGGCTGTCGGCCACGATTCTCCTCCCGCCCCGTGGAGCTCACAGACGGCGGTGAGCCCCGGCCACTACCGTACAAGCTAGCCACGCTGCCGCTCGGATGAGCCCCACAAGGGCTGACGAGAATGCCACCTAGCGTGTACCTCAGGTTCCGACTCTTCGGTGCACTGGACCACCGCAGGCAGGTGCTGGGCTGGAACACCCATCGGATTTTTTGAGTCTGACCCAAACCTTTCAGGCCGCTGCGTCGTGTCTAGGTGTTGAATGACTGTATTGGAATGGTCAGCAGATGGAGTCGAGGCTCAAGCGCGAGTCACACCGAGTGACTTTGACGCGCTGTTTCTTGCTGGGTACGGCCGGCTTGTGCGATCGGTTTCGTATATCTGCGGAGATCCCGAAGTAGCTGCGGATTGTGTAGCCGACGCGTTTGAGCGAGCGTTTGTCAGGTGGCGCAAGGTCGGACAATTAGATGATCCCCTCGGTTGGGTACGACGGGTAGCAATTCACCGCGCTACCGACGTCCATCGTCGGCGGGTTCGCGGACGTCGAGCCGTGCTCAGGCTCGGGATGCGACCAGAACCGCTCAGCCGAATGGCGCAGCAGATCTCCGACTCGATGCAATTCCATGACAGCGAGTTGGCCGCTGCAGTTGCAGAACTCAGTCAGCAACAGCGTGCCGTTGTGGTGCTGCACTACCTAGATGACATGTCTGTGATTGAGGTTTCAGCAGCGCTATCGCTCAGTGACGGAGCAGTGAAGTACCACCTACATCAGGCCCGGGCACGACTACGAAACATCCTGCAGCCACATGACCCAGACGCCCCCTATCAAGAAGGTGCACCATGAATCTTGAAGACCACTTTGATGATGAACTCCGAAACCGCTTTCAATCCTCTGAGTTTTCCCAAGATGGCGCTCAAAGCGACTTGGAGCAGTTGCAGCCTCGGTTTACTAGGGCTCGCCGCAACCGGCAGCTAGCGAGTGCAACAGCTTCGGTGGCAGCAGTGCTGCTTGTTGTGGTTGTAGGAGCCTCAGCATTCTCTGGTGCTGCTGGCCGACAGGTTGTAAACGTTGCTGATGATTCGCGCCGCGAGGAGACCAGAGAAGAACTGAACCCGGAGCTGCCAGTTTCCTCTCTGCCAGAGAACCCGGATATCACAGAATCCTCTCTGCCACAGAACCCCGATATCGCAGTGAGTTCTGATGGATCTTCAGTCAGTACTGTTCCAGGCGACCAATCTGGAGGCGCCGGTTCCGGGAATTCTTCCTCAAGGGAACCAAGCATCGATCTTGGGCCCCCGGTATCAGAGGTGCCGCCAGTGCCCGACACTGTCCCTCAGCCACCAGCCCCCGCACCGACGGTTGCGCCTGTTGGAGGCACCACGACTTTGTCGGCGGAGGGTGGTACTGCGACAGTCATTTGGACGGCTTCGAGCATTCGAGTTGTGACCACTGCACCAAACACCGGTTGGCAACTCGAGCGCATTGAGCAGGATTCGGCCACCGAGATCGAAGTTCGCTTTGAACGAGAGGATGGCGGGTCAGGGTCATCCAACTCAACGATCAAGGCGCGAGTAGAGAGTGGACGCCTGAGGGTGGATTCATAAAAAGATTCTGAAACCCAAACCTTTGTGGTCCGTTGGACGTGTCTAACTCACTTGCTTAACGGAAGCAGTTTCCAACCGAATGGAGATTTAGCCATGAACAAACTGAACAGAGTGATGAAACGACTTGGGGCTGGCGGTACCGCTGCGGTGGTTGCAACAGGAGTGTTACTTCTTGGCGTTACTGCAGTCGGAGCAAAAGCAGGTGTCTCAGCTAGGAGTGCCGCTGCTACATCAACCACAACGAGCACGATTGCATCTACCACTACCACGGCGTTGCCGTCGAGTACCCCCACAACAGAAGTAACACCTGTGCCTCCCCTAGACACTCCGGCAACTTCTCCTGATCTAGATGACGACGGAACACCTGATCAAGGCAGAGGCGACTTGCCCGGGGTAGCAGAGCCCGGGGATCCTGCACGACCAACAAACACGGTTCCGCAGATGGGTGCGCCAGACGACAGCAGCCATGACTCAGATGACCCGGATTCGGGTTCCCCATCTGCCACTATTGATGATGCAAATGACGACCATGGAGGTGACCGTGACCGCAGCCAAGACCGCCAAGAGGATTCAACTGATTCCGGAGCCTCATCAGGCCATAGCGACTCCAACTCTGGTCGCGAGAACTCCGGTTCTGACGACTAGCGCAAGGCCGCTGCTCACCTCTGTTCTGCTCACCACACTCCTGCTAGCAAGTCTTCTGACTGCAGCGGCGAGCTGTGGTGAGCAGGATTCCGTTTTAGGACCATCTCAAGGCGTGGTCTGGCCTCCCGCCGATGGCTCCGTGACATATACGGACCCAGTTGAGGCGGCCACTGGTTTCGCGATTGAGTTTGTTGGGTTTAGCAACCCACTTGTTGGTGAATTTCAACAAGGTGATGCTCGCTCGGGTGAAGTTGCGATTCGCCCAACTGAAACGGGACCCATCACGACCGTGCTGCTTCGTCAGCTCGATGGAGATGATTCGTGGTCGGTGCTCGGTGCAGTAACAGATGCGATCACTCCCACAGCCCCAGCAGCAGGTTCGGTGGTGCAGTCGCCAGTGACGCTTCAAGGA
This sequence comes from Actinobacteria bacterium IMCC26207, assembly GCA_001025035.1. Taxonomy (GTDB): domain Bacteria; phylum Actinomycetota; class Acidimicrobiia; order Acidimicrobiales; family Microtrichaceae; genus IMCC26207. The sequence continues at coordinate 234,772 of LCZK01000007.1, read as the reverse complement.
AGTAGCACTGCCTCTGAGGGGACCGTTGATGTGGCTGTTCGCAGCCAAGCCAAAGCACCACCGCTTGCCACCGGCTTTGTCACAGGCGGCTCCATGGGCCAGATGGGACCGTTCGAGGGCACCTTGGAGTTTGCCAAATCAGCAACTCCGGACGGTGCGATTGTCTTCAGCACCTCTTCGATGGAGGACGGCCGAGTTTGGGAAGCAACAGTTGTTCCGGTCAGGTTTGGCTAGCCCCTGACCGCGGCTTAAATATGGCTGTTAGGGCTCCGGTCGTTTCTTTGGCAGACCAAAAGCAAACACTGCCCCCGCCAAGGCGATCATCCCTGCAACCAACGCGCCGTTTTCCAGGGCCAATAGTTCTGCCCGCTGATACAGAGCCAGCACCTGGGCGGCGTCTTGTTTGGGAATCCCAAGATTGCTCACCGCTATGGCTGCTTCGCTCTGGGAAAGAAAGGGCAGGTTGCGCTCGATTTTTAGGCTTGCCAGTTCTCGAGTCTCGGCTCGGAGGGTCGGAGCGCTCTGCACGAGTCCACCCATCGCGGAAGCAAGCCCAGCGATCACCACAGTCCCAACGATGGCAGGTCCGAGCGCAATTCCAAGACTATGCGCAGTGAAGTGGACTCCCCCGACTGAACTTCTCTCGTCCTCTAATACAGCTCCTTGAGACACTGCCGAGAGCTGCGAGGTGAGCAAGCCGAGACTCAGTCCAAGAAGTGCTGCAGCAAGCAGGAACGGGTCTCCTGATACTCGTGGAGAGACAGACCAATAGAGCACTGCAGCTGCTGAAGCGAGCGACCCCATACCGATCAGAGAGATAGCGCGCGGCGACAATATGCGAGAGAGCCCTGGCCACAACAGCGCAGCAGCAAAACTACAAACAGCCATGGGCAACAGGGCCAGACCCGAAGCTAGAGCGCTGTAGCCGAGCACCGTTTGCAGATACAACAGAATGGCGAACAAAAGGCCCACCGCGACCGTTTGTGTAGCCATTGTCGACAGCAGGCTTGAACGAAGGTAACGCCGAGTGAACATCTGTGGATCGATGAGCACGGGCAGGTCACGCTGCGCTCGGCGATGCTGAGTCACGGAAAATACGCCAAGGCAGACTGTTCCGCCGATGACCACAAAGGGAGTGAGTGCCAGACCAAAAGGAGTGATCGGCGAATCCTTGTTTTCTATCCAGCCCCAGATCGATGCTCGCTGAAAGCCCAGAACAACAAGGGCCATCCCCGTGGCACTGAGCAGCACTCCCAACCAGTCGAAGCCGGACTCGGAGTTCGGTGCGTCTGAGTGGGGAAGAAAACGAACGCAGGTGAGCAATGCCGCAGCGAGCACTGCTTCTCCGGCAAAGGCGTACCTCCAAGAGAACTCAGTCGTGAGCCAACCACCGACAATCGGCCCGAGGGCGATTGCCATGGCCGTACTCGCAGAGAGCATCCCAAATGCCTTGGCGCGATCATGGCCTTCATAGGTGGTGGCCAGAATTGCCACTGAAGCTGGGATGATGAGTACGGCGCCGAGCGCCTCGATAAGGGACTCGCCGGCTGCGAAAACAAGGATTGTTGGGGCGAACGCAGAGATACAACCACCAAGAATTCGGAGTCCAAGTCCAATGGCTAGTACGCGTCGCAGACCTATGTGGTCCCCTAGTTTGCCGGCGGTGATGAGCAGGGCTGCGATGAGGAGCGCGTACACGGTGATGACTGCTTGCACTGCAGTGATGTTGGTCTGTAAGTCTTCGGTTATTGCCGAGATCGAAACGCTCATGAGCATGGTGTCGAGTGACAACAGCATCTGAATCGCTGCGAGTACGACAAGCACTGTCCACTTTCTCATCGAGTGCCCATCCTTCCTCCTAAGTGATTAGCCTGCCACGGATGAGCGACTCAGCTATCTCTTCAAGCAGTCGGCAAGGTCCGAAAATTACGATGGTTGGAGCGGGGGGTATGTCGTTTGGTCCAACCATGGTGAACGACGTCGTGCACACGTCTCGGTTGCACGGGGCTCGCCTGATGCTTCATGACGTGAACCCTGAACGGCTTGAGCGGGCCTACCGATTTGCCTGCAAACTCAATGCGGCAGCGGGCGCTCCAGTTGTTCTTGACTATTCAACCGATCCGGCCGAAGCACTGCAGGGGGCTGACTTTGTATTGAGTAGTGCCGAGTTTGGAAGGTTTGAGCACTGGCGGCAGGACTTTGAGGTTCCGAACCGCTACGGCGCTCGGCAGATCAACGGCGAGAACGGTGGCCCGGGGGCAGTGTTTCATTCGCTGCGAAGTATCTCGAACACGCTCAGCATCTGCAGGAGTATTGAGGAGCATTGCCCCGAGGCTTTCCTCATCAATCTGTCCAACCCAATGAGTCGTGTGACCTTGGCAATTAATCGTGGAACCAAGGTTCGCAATGTTGGTATGTGCCATGAGATGCCCATGGGGATTGGTCGACTTGCTCGTCGCTTGCGAATCAGGCGTTCAGATATTGAGGCTAAGGCCTCGGGTATCAACCACTTCACCTTCTTTACCGAGTTTCGAAATAAGCGCACGGGCGAAGACTTGATGCCCAAGATCCGCGAGTTTTATTCGCGACAGTTCTTTGATTTTTCTCCGCGCACGCAGCGCATCGCACAGCAACTTGATCGAGTTCTTCCGGGGGCGCTACTCGTAGAATTCAATTACATACCGCTTGTTACGCAGCTGGTTCGTGAGTACGGTCTGGTTGCTTGTTCTGTAGATAGCCACATTGGTGAATACCTTCCCTTTGCCGTGGATGCAGCGGACTGGATGCCTACCCCGTTGGATTTCCATGAACCCCTCATTGTGCGTGCTGAAAAAGCCGCGGCCTGGGTGGCGACTACCCGCCTTCCGTTACCGCTGCAAGCAATGGGACATTCCCATGAAGAGGTAATCCCCATCGTGGCGGCAATGTGGACCGACGACCCAACACGGATCTTGGCGGTGAATGTTCCCAATAGGGGCTATCTGCCTGACGTTGCAGAGGGTGCCATCGTCGAGGTCGGTGCGCTTGTCGATGGAAAGGGGATCCATCCCGACACGATGGCCCCGGTTGGGGAACCGCTAGCGGGCTGGATCTCGACTCAGGTTGAACTGCAAAACTTGATTGTTGACGCGGCTCTCACGCGAGACCCCGCACTTGCGTTCGAGGCATTGCGGCAGGACCCGAATTCGCCCGCCGACGAGGCAACATGCAGAAAGATTTTTGACGAACTGATGGGCCTACAAGCAACGCACCTTCCCTTCTAGAAAGGCCCGTTGTCAGCGGGATTACTGGAGCACTTCGAGCGTCAGCTCAGTCATGATTGGTGTGCCCACCTCGGCTGAGCGGGTCGCTGTGAACTTCCCCTGCACTTGGGTGTCTACGTAGGTGCCAGACCCGCCGATGTAGTCCATAGACGAAACAATTTTGCTGCTCCCGTCGGTTCCTTGGGTGGCAGTTCCCAAAATGCTGAAACCGATTGAAGAGGCATCAGCCCAGGTAACGGTGAGAAATCCTGTAAACGGCCCAGAGCCGTTGAGGTAATTGACGCTTCCCAGAATCTCTACCGTCGCAGGCTGCCCAAGAACTGTTGCTGAGCCAACGAGTTGATTAGCCCCATAGGTCACATCCTCGTCTTGGCCGACTTTGTAGAGCGTCTTGGCAACCGAGGGCATCTCAACAGTTACCGTCTCCGCTGTGGGTCCAAAGGTGACCACGGTTGAAGTTGATGTAGCGGGAGCCGATGAGTTGCTGGCCTCTGTGCTGTCTTTGGTGCTGCATGAAGAAGCCAGAAGTGAAACAAAAAGCAACGAAAACAACATCAGGCTGGCTTTGCGGAGTGGAGAGATCATCTACAGAGCATGGCAGAGCACACCGAGCTTTGCTGTTTCTCAGCGCGGTCGCAGCGGTGCGAGCGTCGCCTCGATTGCAACTTCAAGCCAGCTAGCAGTGTCTTGGAATACCGACTCGGTGAGGGTTCGGCCGAGCAGCATTCCATGCATCCAAACGGCATAGGCCATTGCATTGAGTTCTGGCCGGATAATTCCCTTTTGCTGACCAGCAACAATAATCTCGGCAATAGCGTCCAGAAATAGTTGTTGCTTCTGAGCGACGTCTTCACGGAGCTCTTCATGAATCAGGGCGTCTGCGCCAATCGCTACTCGTGATTGCCGCGCCTTGATGCTCTCGGGATCGGTCACGGTTCGAACGAGCTGCTGAGTTACAAACGCCAGCAACTCCTCTGTGGTCTCGCAGTCACTCGCTTCTGTAACTAACGCAGTGTCTTCTTGCAGCAGCAGTCGCCGATAACGCTCTGCAGTAGCGGCAGCAAGGAGACCCTCGCGGCTTCCATAGAAGTGATAGAGCGAGCTTCGCGATGCATTCGCGTCCAGCAGAATCTCATTTATTTGGGAAGCATCCCACCCGTTGAGTTCCAGAGAACGGATCGCAGCATCTAGAAGGGGCTTCGCACCGGTGCTCACCTAGATGAGTCTACTGAGAACAATCTGTGGAGGTGATTCCTTCGAGAGCAGCCTCCATTTGTTGTTGAACTCCTCCTAGGCCGTATCTTTACGAGGATTAGCCTTGTCCTTCTCCATTCCCCCTGCCCCAGAAAAACTGAGAAAGCCCAACCATGCCTCAGAATGATGCCGGAAACTCGCTCCCGCTTGCAGCGGCCCGAGAGCGCTACGAACAAGAACGGTCCAAGCGCCTGCGATCTGATGGCATGGAGCAGTTCGTTGAACTGAAAGGGGACTACTCGGCCTATGACCGTGATCCGTATGCAGACCCTGAGTTCAACCGGGAGTCAGTAACGATCCAGACAGAAGTTGTCATTGTCGGAGCAGGATTTGCGGGCATGCTCACTGCTGTCAATTTGCTCAAGCGCGGAATAACTGACTTTCGAATCATCGATAAGGCCGGCGACTTTGGGGGCACCTGGTATTGGAATCGCTACCCGGGATGCATGTGCGACGTGGAGTCCTATACCTACCTTCCTCTGCTGGAAGAGACCGGGTATATGCCAACGATGAAGTACGCCGGTGCCCCCGAGATCTTTGCTCACTGTCAACGAATTGGCGAGCAGTTCGACTTGTATCAGCGAGCACTGTTCCAGACCGAAGTATCCACTGCAGACTGGGATGAATCCACCTCACGATGGCAAGTGGTGACCTCTCGCGGTGATCACATCTCGTCACGGTTCCTTGTCACCGCGGGCGGCATCCTGAGCAAGGCAAAACTCCCCGGGATCCCAGGCATCGAGACCTTTGCTGGGCGGGCATTTCACACCAGTCGCTGGGACTACGACTTCACTGGTGGTAGTCCAACTGAAACCATGGACAAGCTGAAAGATAAGCGGGTTGGCATCATTGGTACGGGTGCCACAGCAGTTCAGGTGGTTCCACGACTGGCCGAAGCGGCCAAAGAAGTCTTTGTGTTTCAACGCACTCCGTCAGCTGTTGGCGAACGCAACAACGGCCCGACTGATTCGGACTGGTACTCGAGCCTTCAGCCTGGATGGCAGGCCGAACGCATCCGCAATTTCACTCAGGTTGTGACCGGCAAGAAGCCCGAGAAGAACTTGGTTGGCGACGGGTGGACTGAGGTCATGTGGGAAGACACCCAGTCCGTGGCACCTACACCCGAGCAGGCCCAGGCTTTGGAACAATCAGACTTTGACACCATGGAAGGGTTTCGTCAGCGTGTGGATCGTCTGATAGACGACCCTGAAACTGCGGACAAGCTGAAACCTTGGTACGGAAAGCATTGCAAGCGGGTCTGCTTCCATGACGAATATCTGCCTGCTTTCAATCTTCCCAATGTCCATCTTGTTGATACGGACGGCCAAGGAGTTGAATCAGTCACGCCCACGGGACTCGTGGTAGATGGCGTGGAGTACCCAATAGATGTGTTGGTGTTTGCATCCGGTTTCGAGGTGACCACCGACCTGAATCAGCGATTGGGGTTTGACCCAAAGGGCCGCGATGGCGTGGCCATGAGTGAGCGTTGGCATGACGGAGCGCACACGTTGCACGGAGTCTTGGCCGCTGAGTTTCCAAACATGCTCATGATCAGCATCGTGCAAGCGGGATTCGGTACCAACTTCTTGCACTTCTTATCGGAGTCAGCGAACCACGTGTCTTGGTTGATCTCTCGATGCACCGAGGATGGCATCAGCAGTATTGAAGCCCTTCCAGAAGCAGAGGAGGAGTGGCATCGAACCTTGCTCAATGTAGCCATGCAGATTGCTGGCTATTCGATCAGTTGTACCCCTGGGTATTACAACAGCGAGCAAGGCCAGAACCCCAAAGCGCGTCGAAACCTTACCTACACGGGCAGTCTGCTTGACTACGTCGGCTACCTGGAGCGTTGGCGCGAACTAGAGGGCTTCCCCGGAACCAAATTGGATGGTTAACGCGCCCGTTCATGCGTTTCAAGACGAACTATCCAGACTCGACGGCGTTGCCACTGCAACGGCCATCCGCAATGGTGATCTGAGTGCTACGGAGGTAGTCGCTGCTGCTATAGCGCGTGCCGAGATTGTTGACCCTGTGCTCGCTGCAATTGTGACACGAGATTTCGAGCGTGCCCTGCAGCGCGCTGAACTCAGTGTGAAGGGACCCTTTGGCGGGGTGCCAACCTTTATCAAAGACAATGAAGATGTTGAAGGGTTACCCACTCGGCATGGTTCGGCTGCGCTGGCCTCTGCACCTCCGGTTCGACGCACAGCTCCGGTCGTAGCGCAGATGCTGGACATGGGGCTGGTTTGTTTGGGGAAGAGCTCACTGCCCGAATTTGGCTTTATTCCTGCAGGTGAGTTTCCCGATGACACAGCGCCGACGCGCAACCCTTGGAACCCGGATCACACCGCTGGTGGGTCCTCGAGTGGCTCAGCAGCGCTAGTCGCCTCGGGTGTCGTGCCGGTTGCGCACGGGGTCGACGGCGGTGGGTCAATCCGTTTGCCCGCAGCTTGTTGTGGCCTCGTTGGACTCAAGCCATCTCGGGGTCGCCTAGTGAGCAGCCCCGATGCAAAGTTTTTGCCGGTTGATATTTTGGGAGAAGGTCTACTCACTCGGACTGTCCGAGACACTGCGATGTACCTTTTTGAGGCTGAGCGCCGCTATGCGAACCCCAAATTGCCTCTCGTTGGATTGATCCAAAACGGGACCGATCGCCAGCTTCGGATCGGGCTGGTGGCAGAGTCGCCAAACGGTCGACCAATCGATGCGCCAACTTCTACAGCGCTAGCCAATGCGGCTGCTTTGCTTGAGAGTCTGGGTCATTCGGTAGAACCAGTGACCCTGCCGGGGCTTGAGGAGTTTGAGGCCGACTTTAAGCACTACTGGGCTGCTCTTGCTTTTGCTGTTTCGATTGCGGGACCACAGCTCTATGGCAAGGCCTTTGATAAGTCCCAGCTGTCTGATCTGACGCTTGGTCTTGCTCGCATGTTCAAACGGAACTGGCGACGCTCCCCGGGGGCTATTCGCCGATTGCGTGCTTCCACCAAGATTCAGGATCAGACGTATCGCTCCTTCGACCTCGTGATGTCCCCGGTGGCAAACTCCGTAGCTCCGAGCATTGGGCAACTGTCTATGAAGCTGCCCTTCGAGGAACTGTTTCCAAAAGTCGAGGATTGGGTGGGCTTTACGCCACTTGCTAATGCAACGGGCGAGCCATCAATCTCATTACCACTCGGCCATGATGACTCCACCAACTTGCCAGTCGGCGTGATGTTTACGAGTGCAGTGGGTAGCGACCGATTGTTGTTGGAGTTGGCACTCGACCTAGAAGCTGCCTCGCCGTTTCGCCTACTTGCCTGAGACCGAGGTTCCGTTCGAGCTGAACAACTCCGCAACAGCATCGGCTACCTCATCTAGGTCTAACGGTGGCTCATCAAAGCGCCGGACCTCACGGTAGGTGCGATCCCGGCCCGAGTCATCAACGAACCAGGTGTGCAGGCGTTCAGAGGTGACTTGTCGAAGTGCCGCTGGAAGATCCGAGATCTCGGCCAGCTTCGGGCGACCCACGCTCAGAAGTCGGCCGATGTCATAGAGATCAGAGGAACGCTTCTCTGGTTTGGACGAGGCCCTTAGCGGAACAGCGGTGGCCTTCATGACAATCAATCCGACTGTGGTTGCAACGAGCCTGCCATTGGCCTCGGCCAAGCGTTCGCCGGTGAGGTCCTGCACTGCAACCACGTCAAGCGCCTGAGCGTGATCATGCGCCCAGGTGTGTGCCACAACGGCGAGTTCTAGGTCGCTCAACGCAGTGCCACCCGCCGATAGCAACTCAAGTACCTGCTCAGCGGACTCTGAGGCCACTTCGATCACGTCAAGATCTAGGCCACCCTCGAATGAGTACTGACCCCCACCTGTGCTGGTGAGGGCTAAGCGACTGATTGACTCATGGTGGTCCTCGAGGCCGCGAGTAATGACGTCAAGGTCGACGGTGGTTCGATGCGGCACGCCAACTCGGCACATAACTGCAAGGCCACCGATCAGCCGCATCTCGCTCGGAAGCGAAGCGAGCAGTTCCACCTCTCTATGGGTGGTGCCGCCAGGTCGGCCCGACAGCAGAATCGGGCGGAGTTCGCTCACGTTGGGCCAGCTTCGCTCAAGATGCCCCAGGCTTCAACAATCTCTTGGCCTCGGGCAGGGTCGGCCGCCAGTCTGAGTGCGCAGAGAACGCGATGTGCGACTCGCCAAGGCTGTGTGTCAGTTGGCGGGTAATTTTCGTTGTCTGGAAGCCAGGTAACTGGAGCAAGCCGCACCCAAGATCGGGTGGGTTGCTCGCGGTCCACGAGACTGCGCGCCCTACGAAGGGCAGTTGGTGAGGTCAGGTACATCCGAGCTGGAAGGTTTCCTGCAGCAGTGATCTTTGCGCCGCCCATGGTGGCTGCGCGTTCATCGACTCGCACTACTTGGTTGGATCCAAGCAGTGTTCCTACCTGATCGGCACTTGCGGCAAGAGGTATCCAGCCTTCCTCTGGCCAGTGAGCGGCAGTCTCCCAGAACAGATCCGGCATAAGCGGACGGTGAGTGCTCTTTCCGATCAGTCCCTGCTCGGTGAACCGTCCTAGCAACTCGTGGATAGCTCCGGCGCTGCGACCGATTTTTGGCGCGAGCTTGCGAGCAGTAATGGCCTGCTCGGGATCGATCATGGCGGCTAGTGCAATCTCGAGGCCGACTGGAGTCCACATGTTGAGCGGCTTGGTACGAACCGTGTGTTGCCCGGGCACAGTGGCCTCGATACGAATTCCGGGAGCCCACAGGCGCAGGTCTCCTCGTCGATCGAGCCATCCCCAGCCGGCGTCACGGAGTACGGCGCGACCTGCTTCGCTCACCCGATCGGACACGATCATGGCTGGTAGGCGACCGCGGTTTTCGTGCAGCACTTGGGTCAGGTCAGCTGGAGTGGGATGAGCGCGAGCGACCAGGGTGGGTGCAATCCGCACGCCGTCTACGAACAGTGCCTCGCCCTCGGCATGGACTGGAACCCCAAGTTCGGTGAGCGCAAGGAGTAGTTCCTCAGTGAGTTCGGCCTGGTCCATTCTTGATTCCTCAGTTAGAAGCTGTTTCTTGATCGTGCCGTCACGAACACAGAACATATCGTACCTGAAGATCGTAAAATATGCCGAAATTTCCTGATCGTGCCGTCACGAACACAGAACATAAGTCCGTAGCGAACCACCTGCTTCTGCATTGGCGCCGGTAAGCGACGGATTCCGTAGCTTACCGGCGCCAATGGGTCAGGTTGGGGGCGAAGGACCGAACCCTGCAGGTTCGGTCCTTGCCGATGTCTCGCGACATCACACATTGTGCGCGAGGGGGGACTTGAACCCCCACGTCCTTACGGACACAGGAACCTGAATCCTGCGCGTCTGCCAATTCCGCCACTCGCGCGAGTGAAGAAGTCAAGAGAGTAGCGCAGCAAAGTTATCGAGTCCCAACGAGGCGCGCTGGCTGAATGGCAGTTTGATCACAGCGGTCTGCTCACGGGCGGGCGACTGCGTTTGCTTCGAAACAGATGGCACGCCTCTGCAGTGTGATCATCGGCAGCACTAGACTGATTACATGCCTTTGACTGTCGATCTACCCGCGGACATCATGCGGCGCCTAGAAGCGGCAGCTGCAGCACGAGGCGTAAGCGTCGAAGAACTGGCGGCGGAGACGCTCGCTCAGGTGGCACCGGTCGACGTAGGGTTCGCCGAGACGGTCACCGCCACGATCTCGGAGCATGGAGAGATCCTCGGCCGACTCGCCGAGACGTGACTCGCGGTAGGACCGTCTACGTCACGCTCGATCAGTGGATCTATGTGGCCGCCGAGGTGCTAGGAGCGGATGCAGCGACGATCCGACGAACCGCCAACCTGAACCTGATCGACTCTGCGCTGCATGCTCCTGCCGCCGGGTTCGGCGAGCAGGACCTCTACCCGGACCTAATCACCCAAGCGGCGGTCCTCTGCTGGCACCTTGTCAACAATCACGGGCTGCCCGACGGGAACAAGCGCTGTGCGTTCGTGGCGACGGTCGTGTTCCTCCGCCGCAACAACGTTGAGTGGATTGCGCCGGGTACCGATGACGCAGTAACGACGATGGTGGCAGTCGCTGCCAAGCAGCTTGACATCACCGGCCTCGCGGGATGGATCCGCAGTCATACCACCTGACCGACGAGCTGCTCCACGCCGGTAAAGAGGAGTCTCCTCTACCGGCACTTCAATGGTGTGAAGATGCCCCCGCTGGCGACCTCGTGAAGCCAATTCAAGCGATGCGTCCTAACCGCCGACCGAAACGATCGATCATCACATGTTAGGGAGTCCCAACGAGGCGCTCTGGCCTCGCTACTCTTGTGCAATGGGTATCAAGGGCTTCGAGAGCCGACTCGAGCGAGCAGTTGAGGGAACTTTCTCGCGCTTGTTCCGCACTGGGGTGAGCCCGGTTGAGTTTGGCCGAAAGCTTGTGCGTGAGATGGACGGCGGCCGAACCGTCGGGGTCGGTGGCCGAACCATCGTGCCCAACTGGTTTCGCTTCGGCCTAGCTGATTCTGACTTTGAACAGTTGGCTGACCTGCTTGGCACCCTGCGCAGAGAGCTTGCCGACGCGGCTCGCGAACATGCGCGTGACGAGGGATATGGATTTGTTGGCCCAATCGAGATTGTGATTGAACAAGACGACTCAGCCAGAAGCGGAGTGCTCGCCTTGGACGCCCGCTTCGCCGAGGGTGAGGGTGGCCTTCCACCTGGGTCCTTGCTGTTGCCCACCGGGGACCGGGTTCCTCTGGGTGAATATGTGGTTTCGGTAGGCCGGCAGAACGATTGCACCATTGTTCTGGGCGACCCGAATGTCAGCCGAAATCACGCCGAGGTGCGGCCTTCGGGCGACGGATTTGTGGTCGCAGACCTTGGCTCTACGAACGGAACCAAAGTGAATGGAGTGCGAGTGGCCGAGCAGCAGTTGCGTGACGGTGATGAAGTCACCTTCGGCAACACGGTGATGCACTTCGAAGCGTCCTAGGCTCGCGGAACATGTCCGAGCAGTTGCTCACCGTCCTCAAACTGTGCCTGCTGGCGCTGCTGTACTTGTTCTTTCTTCGCGTATTGCGTGCGGTCTGGACCGAAGTCAACCCTCCTCGCGTCGCAACAACCCCCGTCCCGGTTGCTGCTGGAGGAGTCAGCACCAAAAAGGGTGGGTCCTCTGCAAAGGCAAAAGCCAGCACTGCAAAAGCCAGCACCGCTAAGGCATCTAAGTCGGCCAAGTCAGCGATGAATAGACGCAAAGCGCCAGTTGTCCCGACCCGATTAGTTCTCGTTGAACCAGCAGCACGAGCCGGTGCCGAATATGCGCTCGGCCCAGAATTGACTCTTGGTCGTGCAGCAGGGTGTTCGATTGTCCTTGATGAGCAGTACGTTTCACAGGTGCATTCCAGAATCTTTGTTCGAGATGGGTCTGTCTTTGCTGAAGACCTGGGCTCTACGAATGGCACGTGGGTAAACGGAAGTCGCGCCGTGGGGCAGATGCCGGCTCGCCTTGGCGACCGCATCCAAGTGGGCAACGTAGTACTGGAAGTCCGATGAGCACTGTCCGATGAGCACTGTCCGATGAGCACTGACTCCACCCAGAGCGAGGGCCCCTCGCTTGTTCGTTTGCGCACTGGCTCAGCCACTTTGGTTGGTCAGGTACGAGCGGGCAATGAGGACAGCCTGCTCGTGTCGGCTGACTTGTTGGCCGTGGCCGATGGCATGGGCGGTCATCAGGCTGGAGAAGTTGCCTCGGCCGAAACGGTAGAGGTCATCTCGCAGATGGCTGGTCACAGGTCGCTGTTAGAACTCGTGGGCGCTGTGCATCAGGCAAACCGCCGCATCAGCAGTCGAGCGGCCGAGGATCCCAGCTTGCGGGGAATGGGAACCACTGTGTGTGTGGTCGGCCTAGTTGATGAAGATGGCGAGCATCTTGCCGTGCTCAACGTGGGAGACAGTCGGGTCTATTTGTTTGCCGCTGGCGAACTGCATCGTCTGACCGAGGATCACTCACTTGTGGAGTCACTCGTTCGCGAGGGTCGGATCACACCAGAAGAGGCAGAGGTACACCCGCAGCGAAACGTGCTAACCCGCGCACTTGGGGTTGAGGCACTCGTTGTTGTTGATGCGTGGCTACTCAGCCCGTGCGACGGCGACCGCTTCTTGTTATGCAGCGATGGCCTATTCAACGAAATTTCTGAGGACCGCATCGCTGAAATCTTGAGCGAGCCAGACGAACCCGAGGTTCTTGCTCGCCGTCTAGCTGCCGAGGCGGATGCCTCGGGTGGCCGAGACAACATCACCGTTGTGGTAGCCGAGGTGACTGAGTCGGGCCACCTGCCAGCACCATTGGCGGAGCGCTGCCGACGGATTGCCACTCCGACAGTCGATTTGGAAGACGCGTTCCGCGACCCGCTGAGCGATACGGCCACCGTGCCGCTGGTGCCGATTTCGCCGGCTCGAGCGGCCGATGATGAGGCCGAAGACGAGGACGAGGACGAGGCAGAGGGTGAACTAGATGAAGGCGAGTCTGGCCATGCTGTTGGTCACCCAGCTGCTGGTCACTCAGCTGATGGCCACCCAGAGGCCGACAGTACCCAAGGTGACGGAACCGCTGTTCAGCCGTCGCAACCGGAGGTAACCCCTGACCCGCAGGGCGAACCTTCTCCCGATGCCGATGCCGATGCCGATGCCGATGAATCAGAAATCGAACTAGCCAAGACCGTCGCCGCCGCAGATGCTGCCTCGGTTGAGGGATCACACCGAAGCCCTTGGCGTACTCCGGTGTTTTTGTTGGTCCTGTTGTTGATCATTGTTTTGTCCATCGGGATTGTCGTGATGAATCAGCGCCAAGGCTATTCAGTCGGGGTGCAGCCACAAGCGGGAAGCGGAACGCAGATTGTTGTGGTCTACAAAGGCCGTGCAACAAAGTTCCTGTGGATTGATCCTGTTACGCAGGATGTGCATAACGAGATTCAAGTCTCGAAGCTGCCGCCTTCGGTGCAGACTCGCCTGCTGCGCGGGGTGCAGTACAGCTCCGAGCGGGATGCACTTGCCTACGTGGCCAACCTAAAGGCCATGACCACTACAACTACGACAACCACGACGACTACGACGACGACCACCACCACGACAATCGCCCCTCCGGTTGACCCTGCCGCCATCCCTCCGGTTGACCCTGCAGCTGCTGCCGCTGCTGCCGCTGCCGCACCGGCGCCCGCCCCGCCGGCGTGACGATTACGGAGAGCGCTACTCATCAGCAGGTGGTAGTCAAAGCGTTGGGTCGCCGCCGCCGAACCACCGAGCTTGGTCTGCTCATTCTGGCCGTGCTGGTGATCTGTGGGACGTACGCATTGGCAAGCTTGGGCAAGAGCGCCTCGCTACCAGCAGACATAGTTCCGTTTCTGGGAGTGATTGTTGCGCTGCCGATTCTGGCGCACCTTGCGAACCGCAAATTTGCCCCAACCTCGGACCCACTGTTTCTGCCGCTCGCTGCATTGCTCAATGGGTTGGGATACGTGTTCATTGCGCGGCTCGACGGAGACCTTGCAGGGTTGCAGGCATTGTGGACTGCAGTAGGGATTTTTGGCTATATCGCAACGTTGATTGTGGTCCGAGATGTTCGGTTCCTGCAGCGATACCGGTACACCTTTGGCCTGATCGGCGTGCTCTTACTGATCATGCCGTTGCTGCCTGGGATTGGTCGAAGCATCAATGGGTCACGCATTTGGGTTTCGCTCGGCCCAATCGGGTTTCAGCCTGGAGAGCTTGCCAAGATTGCGTTGGCCATATTCTTTGCCGGCTATCTGGTAGATCGGCGCGAACTACTTGGGGTGGCCACGTTCAGAATTGGTCGAATCAATACGCCCGACCCTAAATACTTCGCCCCCATCCTGGTGGCCGTGGGTTTTTCGCTCATTGTGATGGTGTTCGAAAAAGATCTTGGCTCGGCGCTTCTGTTCTTTGTTCTCTTTATTGTGATGCTCTGGGTGGCCACCGGGCGAGGAAGCTATTTGGCTGTAGGGGTGGTGCTGTTCTCGGCCAGTTCGTATGCGGCTTGGCGAATGTTCTCGCACGTACAAACTCGAGTCACCATCTGGATCAACCCGTGGTCTGACCCATCCGGAAAAGGGTTTCAGGTAATCCAAGGTGCCTATGCCTTGGCCTGGGGTGGCACCACTGGCACGGGGCCGGGGCTAGGAATTGCGGGGCGCATCCCAGCCGATGAATCCGACTTTATTTTTGCAGTCATCGGCGAGGAACTCGGCTTGCTCGGCGTAACTGCAGTGCTCTGTGCGTTCTTGTTGCTAGCCGGGAGCGGACTTCGTGTGGCTCAACGATCCTCGGACCCATTCAGCTCGCTGCTCGCCGTTGGCCTGACCACCCTGATTGCCTTTCAGGCGTTCATCATTATTGCCGGAGTCATCCGCTTGCTCCCGCTCACCGGAGTGACGCTTCCGTTCGTCTCATACGGCGGTTCATCCTTGGTTGCGAACTACATCTTGTTGGCCCTACTGATTCGCATATCGGATCAGACTGCGCGCAAAATCCCTGAACCTTTGGTGGCCAGATGAATCGGCAAATCAAGATTCTGGGAATCGTGATCATGCTGTGTTATCTCGCAGCGTTCCTCAAGCTGAACCAGATCCAAGTGCTTCAGGCAGGTGCGTATAACGACCGCCCGGAAAACACCCGGGCGCAGCTTCGAGACTTCAATAAACCTCGCGGCGATATCGTTACTGCCGAAGGAGAGATTGCTGCAACCTCGGAGGTGGTTCGCTCCGAGCTGCGTTATCAGCGGGTCTACCCAGATGGCGAGCTGTTTGCTCACGTCACGGGCTACTACTCGTTCCGCTTGGGATCCACTGGCGTAGAGCGCGTGTACAACGCAGAACTGACTGGCCGCACACCGTCTCTGCAACTGCATGAACTGTCTGGGTTTTTTGCTGATCAGTCCAGCGAAGGTGATGTTGTGCTGACCCTTCGCGGGCAGGTGCAGCGCGCTGCTCGAGACGCTCTGGGCGGGAATAACGGTTCGGTGGTAGCGCTCGACCCCCGCACGGGCGACGTCATTGCGATGTACTCCAATCCCACCTATGACCCGAATGTGATTTCGGCTAATCAGGGCGAGGAGGCAGTGGACGTCAAAACGCTGCTCGATGCCGCACCATCCAAGCCGCTTCTTTCTCGGGCTTATCAGGAACGTTATTTCCCCGGGTCCACCTTCAAGATTGTGACGGCCACGGCTGGACTGACTTCCAACAAGGTCACCGAGACCACACCGGATTACCCAGTTGTGCAGTCCTACACCCCACCACTCACAACGCGCCCCATCAAAAACTTTGATGGCAACCTGTGTGGCGGCACGCTCTTTGTGATTCTGCAGAAATCTTGCAACTCCTCATTTGCCCAGATGGCAGCCGAGACTCTGGGGCCCGACCCCATGATTGCTGCAGCCGAGGCGGCAGGATTTAATGATGCCCCGCCAATCGATCTGACTCGACCAGCCACCTCTGTCTATCCCACCAACTTTGGTGCAGTGGTGAGCACACCCGAGGGAGCCGCGCCGGTCTATGAAGACACGCCTGCGTTGGCGCAAACAGGTATTGGCCAGAATGATGTTGCGGCGACACCGCTGCAGATGGCGCTCGTTGCCGCCGGCGTGGCAAACAAGGGGCGAATCATGGTGCCGCACGTCATGAGCGAGATCCGCGCCCGTGACGGTGCAGTGGTTGGCAGCTATGCGGATAGCCCCTGGCGCGACTCGATGAGCCCCGAGAATGCCGAGATTCTGCGGCGTGGGATGATCAGCGTGGTAACCGACGGCACGGCCTCGATTCTGGCTCTTCCCGGCTTCGATGTTGGTGGCAAAACTGGAACAGCACAGCTCGGTCTTGACCCGCCGCAGTCGCATGCATGGATCATTGCTTTCGCTGGTCCGACAGGTCAGGCCCCAACTATTGCCGTGGCAGTGATGGTGCAAGGAGTCGATGGCGCCTCGGGCTCGACGGGTGGCCGAGTTGCCGGGCCGATTGCCAAACAAGTGCTCGAGGCTGCCCTGATGCCCGGATGAGCTTGTATGACGCAGTAGCAACGCTCGGAGCCCTACTCTGGAGGACGCATGTCTGATCAACCACCACGTGTTTTAAACGATCGCTACGAGATTCATCGTCGCCTAGCCCGAGGGGGCATGGCGCAGGTGTATCTGGCTCGAGACCGCTCTTTGGATCGCCCCGTGGCGGTCAAAGAACTTGTTCCCGAGTTTGCAGTTGACCCCTCATTCGTTGAGCGGTTCCGCCGAGAGGCCCAGGCTGCTGCTGGGTTATCGAACGCCAATATCGTTGGGGTTTTTGATTGGGGAGAACAAGACGGCACGTACTTCATTGTGATGGAGTACGTAGATGGTCCGTCGCTTGCGCAGGTGTTGCGAGCAGATGGTCCGCTGCATCCCAACCGAGCGGCCGAGATTGCCTCTGAGGTTGCTGGCGGGTTGGGGTTTGCGCACTCACGCGGGGTCGTGCACAGAGATGTCAAACCCGGCAACGTTTTGCTGACCAAATCAGGTCAGGCAAAGGTCACCGATTTTGGAATTGCCCGAGCGCTTTCGAGTCCCGACGATGACCTGACTCAGGCTGGCTCTGTGATGGGCACCGCAACCTATTTTTCTCCGGAGCAGGCCCAAGGCCTTTCGGTTGACCCTCGTTCTGATTTGTATTCCCTTGGCGTCGTTCTGTACGAGATGGTCACCGGTCGTCCGCCGTTCGCCGGAGACACGCCGTTGGCAATTGCCTATAAGCACGTTCAGGATCAGCCCGCTGCACCCTCGACGCTGATACCCACCCTGCCGCCTGGCCTTGAGGCAATCATCATGAAGTTGCTTCAGAAGAAGCCCGATGATCGCTACGCATCGGCAGAGGATCTGCGCATGGATCTTGGCCGCTTCTTGGGCGGTGAACAAACCGTGGCTGAGCGCGATGCTGCACTTGCTGCCGTTGCGCTTGGTGGCGCTGCTGCCGCGATGGCAACCACAATGCAGCCAGCAACCACGGTAGGTGCTGCAGTCCCAGCGATAGATCCTGAAGAAGAAGAAGAGGAAGAAGAGAAGCCAAAGACGGCTCTGTTTATTGGCATTCTGGTCGTGCTCTTGCTGGCCTTAGGTGGTTTGCTGTTTTGGTTTGTCAATAGTTCAGGTGGGGCAGATGTTGCCGTTCCGAGTCTGATCGGGCTGACTCGAGCCGAAGCAGAGACGCAATTGAAGGACGCAGACCTTGTTCCTGAGGTGACCACGGAGCCATCGGCGACAATTGCTGTAGACCTCGTGATTTCGCAGGATCCGGGCAAAGACGTGGCCATCAAGTCGGGAAGCACAGTCAAATTGGTGGTGTCTTCGGGCATCGAGACTGTTGAGCTTCCTGATGTGACTGGCTTGGCTCAAGCCGAGGCAGAGAAGCAAATCATTGCGAAGGGGTTGCTCGTCAAGATCACTCCCCAAGAGAGCGCGGATATTGCCTCGGGAACAGTCATCAGCCAGAGCCCGGCGGCACTCGTTCCAGTGGCAGTCGGATCTGTTGTTGAACTCATGGTCTCGAAGGGCGTGGGCGAGGAACTCGTGCCCGATGTTGTTGGCCAACCGCTTGCCCAAGCCCAAGCTGCTATTCAAGCCGCAGGGTTCCGCTTTGCGAACCCCACTCAGGCGACTAGCGCAACCGTCCCCACGGGCAGCGTGATTAGTACCGACCCTGGCGGAGGCGCTTCGGTCGCTGCGAACACGCTCATTAAAATTGTGGTCTCAACTGGTCCGGAGCAAGCCAAGGTGCCCACTGTGGTCGGCCAAAGCGAAGCCGATGCAACCACCACCATCAAGTTTGCTGGGCTGAGTGTTCGGGTTGTTCCTCAGACAGTTCCTGCCGGAGATCCGAACGCAGGCAGGGTCATTTCGCAGGACCCTGTTGGCGGCAAGATGGAGGACAAAGGTTCAGCCGTCACCATCACGGTGGGTGTAGCTGCTGCAGCGACAACAACAACAACGACTACCACCACCTTGGTGGCCACGACAACTACAGTTTGATGCCTCAAGGCGATTGAGATGACCAAGGTTCGTGGGTTGCTGCCAGTAGTGGGAGCCGTCCTCATTGTTGCTGCAGCAGTTCTACTGCTGGGTTTTTCAGACACACTGAATCCCCTCGATGCCATTCGCGGCCTCGGGAGGGTGGTGACGGTTCCGGACTTTGCCTCAAGCCCGCTGCCTCGGGCCAAGGCCGAAGCAGAAAATCTTGGTCTGAAGCCCGTCACCCGCAGTGCCTTTAGCTTGACTGCACAGCGCGGAACAATCATTGGTCAAAAGCCAACAGCCGGTACGAAGGCTCGTTCGGGCGACAAGATTGAACTCGTGGTGAGCAGCGGAGTGAACCGCACGCGTATGCCAGCAGCGGTTGGTCGGCCAATTGCCGAGGTAACCCGTGAGCTCGGTGATCCGGGTGTGCCGATCGAGATCATTGAAGTTTCAAATGAAACTGTGGCCAACGGAATTGTGGTGGCGCAATCCCCGGAGCCGGAAGTCCTAGTTGCACAGGCCGGGTCCGTTCGGCTCGAGGTTTCTTCTGGGCCAGACAGTCGACCAGTGCCGGACCTAACGGGACTCTCAGTTGAAGGCGCTGCGTATCGCTTAGGCAAGGCAGGGCTGCTCTTTGGGCCTGTTACGCAGGCTGATGACCCGGCTGTGGTAGCTGGAGCAGTGATCTCATCCGCACCGGCTCAGGGAACGAAGGTCCCCAAAGACACTCCTGTGGCACTGACCGTTTCAAATGGTCCAGCACCCATTCCCGTACCCGAAGTCACCAACACCCAACAAGTCCCCGCAACCGAGGTGCTCAGAGCGGCAGGATTCTTGGTAGATGTTGCTGGACAACTCGTCGTGACCGGCGACCCAGGCGTCGGCAACGTATTCGGCCAGAACCCAGTTGCAGGAACCCCGTATCGCCCCGGACAAGTAGTCACGATTGTGGTCGGGCGAGTTCCTCCTCCGCGCCGAGCAGCGACCACAACTACAACCCCATCTTCCTCACCTACTGGGAGTTCAACCACTACAACTGTTAAGGCATCCACACCGACTACCAAGGCGGGTGGCTGAGATGGCAGAACTCGTGGAGGACCAAGATGACAGCACAGAGCGGATTACCGAGATTGGTGATCTAGAGGAGATTGATACTGCACTGCATCCTGTAGCTATCGCAGTTGGCTTGGCGGCTGTGGTCATCTTGCTCATGCTGACAATCTTTGCGTTCAGCGCGTCACTCAAGAGCGGCTCATCTTCGGCTCAGGTGGATCAAGTTACGGTGCCGCGAATGGCAGGCCGCAGTCTGGCCGAGGCTCAGGCCGAGCTCGAACGCATGGGCCTAGTCGTCGAAGCTGAGTACAACTCAAACGAGGTCATCCCAGCGGATACCGTCATTGGTCAGGATCCAGTTGCTGGCAGCCGACTAGAAGTTGGTGAGCAAATTATTTTGAGAGTCAGTGACGGGCTAGCTGGAGTGGACCTGCCCGATTTTGCTGGCATGAAGGGCCCAGAAGCTCTGAAAGTTCTCAAGACAATTGGCCTACTCGGAGAAGTCGAGGATGTCTTTGACGAGCAGGTCGTGCCGGGACTGATCGTTAGTTCTGCTCCCGCAGGTGGCACGCGGGCCGCACCTGGTTCCACCGTGAAGCTACGAGTCTCGCAGGGGCCAGAACCGCGGACTGTGCCAGAGATTGTTGGCCGTCCAGTAGGCGAAGCCATCGTTGAGCTCGCCCGGGCCGAACTCACCGTAGGAGAGATCTCGAGGCAGTTTTCTCCTGATCAGGCGCCTGGCACGGTGCTGTCCTCAGACCCAGCACCTGCTGCAAAAGCGCCCCGGGATCAGCCAGTCAACCTAGTGGTGGCCTCTGCCGAACAGCAGGCCGTGATCCCCGACTTGGTGGGTCTTCGCAGTTCCTCAGCATCAAAGGTGGCCAAGGCCGCAGGGATGACTACAGCGGTCACCAATCTTGCGCTTATTGCAGGAGACCCGCGGGTTGGCTTAGTGATCAGTCAGACTCCCATTGCGAACACGCCTAGCGCCGCGGGCACACCCATTCAGATCACCGTTGGAATCTTGTTGCCCACAACCACCACGACCGTCGCGGGTGCAAGTACCACCACCACGAGTCAGCCGGCCACAACAACCACACGTGGCTAAACCGGCTTAAGCGGTTAGCTGCTTGGCAACACCGACTGCGTGGCGCAGTTGTTCAGAAAGTTGCTGATCAACTTGTGACCGCTGCTACTCAATACTGATTCGGGGTGGAACTGCACCCCTTCGACCATGAGCTCGCGATGGCGCAACCCCATGATCAAACCGTCCTCTGTTTGCGCTGTGATTTCGAGCTCATCTGGTAGTGATGATCGCTCGACAATCAACGAGTGATACCGCGTTGCTTCAAGTGGGTTGGCTAGGTCTTCAAATACGCCCCGGCCATCGTGAGTAATGAGAGAGGTTTTTCCGTGAACAACGTGTGGGGCTCGAATGACGTTGCCGCCAAAAACTTCACCAATGCATTGCAGACCGAGGCACACCCCGAAGACGGGCCGTCGGCTGCCCCACTCGCGAATGAGGTCATTCGAGAGTCCAGCCTGTGAAGGGTGACCGGGCCCAGGACTAATCAGGATTCCATCTGGGTTGATTGCCTCAACATCGCTCAGGCTCAGAGCGTCTTCACGGTGCACGATTGGCTCCGCGCCAAGCTCACCCAAGTACTGAACCAGGTTGTACACAAAGGAGTCGTAGTTGTCGATCACCAGGATTCGGGGCATCAGACTGCAACAGTAGAACGAGAGAGGAGTTCTTACCGAACGGGTTCGGTCTATTCTGCAGAGATGGCTACTCCGGGAAAGCGCAAAGTTGATGCCGATCAGGCAGCGACTACTTCGTCCTCAAGTTCGACTCCGACGTCAACGAGTAAGCGGGTGACTCCACCCAAAGCCAAAAAGGATGCATCTTCAACGGCCCGCTATACGCCGCCGGTCAAGAAACATCACCATGGGCCAAGCCCCAAATGGGTTCCAATCACCATGTTCGGTGCTTGGGGAGTGGGCCTGTTAGTGATTATCTTGAATTACATGCAGGTGCTACCCGGTACTGAATCCGGAGGCAACGGTTGGTACTTGGTAGCAGGCTTGGGCTCGATTCTGGCGGGCATCATGGTGGCCACCCAATACCGCTAGATCCCAATACCGCTAGATGTCTACTAGGTGGACAACTGGCGGCTAGAAGGTGCCAAATGTGTGACAGTACCCAGCTTTATCCCCAGCCTGTGGACAAGTTCAAGATCTGTGGATACCCAAGATCTGCGCCAGCGGTAGTCCAGGGGACTTATTCCATGATTGGAGCAACAAGTTCCATATCGTCCATGCAGTGCCGCGGCGGCTCGGGGTCTTCATCATTTGCAGCAGTCATGCGCACCTCAGTGCCGCAAACGCTGCATCGATAGATCAGCTTTACTTTGCGCAGGGTGCCTGGGTCCGGTGGGGCCGGCGGAGGCGTTGCGAACTGCTGAAGAAAGAAAAAGCCCACTCGTAGAATCAGCGCACCCAAGATGAGTGCGCCAAACACAGTGCCGCTCGGAATATGAAAAACAGAGTGAATGATGATGGCGCTCAGGACAATGACAGCGGCCCAGACGCTCAGACGCATCCACCACGGGCGGCTCTTGCCTGCTGGCTCTGTGGGTTGTTCTTCGATCTCGTCCATAAATAACAAGCGCCTCCGGTACAAGAGTACCGGAGGCGATCGCTAGCAATAATTAGCCCAGAAGTTCGATGATGGTCGCGTTCGCGAGTCCGCCACCCTCGCACATGGTCTGCAGGCCGATTCGGCCGCCCGAGCGCTCCAATTCATTGAGCATCGTGGCAAGCAACTTGGTACCCGATGCGCCAAGTGGGTGACCCAGTGCAATAGCTCCACCGTTCGGGTTCACTCGGCTCATATCTGCCTTGAGTTCTTTCTCCCATGCCAACACCACTGAAGCGAAAGCCTCGTTGATTTCAATATGGTCAATCTGATCCATGCTCAGGCCAGCCTTGGCGAGTGCCTTTTGCGTGGCAGGCATTGGGCCCGTCAGCATGCGAACAGGGTCGACTCCAGCTAGCGCAAAGCTGCGGAACTTGGCTCGAGGGGTGAGGCCCAACTCTTTTGCCTTCTCGGCGCTCATGATGAGTGCCGCTGAAGCACCGTCACAGATCTGCGAGCTGTTGCCTGCAGTGACTTTGCCATCTTCCATAAAGGCGGGCTTGAGATTTGCTAGGCCCTCGGCAGTAGTGCCCGCACGGATTCCCTCATCGCGGGTGTGCATGGTGTCGAGCACCGTGACTGCGCCGGTCTCTTTGTCGCGGATTTTGGAAACCACAGGAATGATCTCGTTATCGAATCGTCCTTGTTCTGTAGCTGCCTCTGCGAGTTGCTGCGAACGTGCGCCGAAGGCGTCTAGATCTGCTCGGCTGAGTCCTGCTTCATTCGCAATAATCTCGGCAGATAGCCCCTGACCAACTAGGCCCTTATTGCCTTCAAGTAATTCGACTTCGCTGTAGCGGTCCCAAGCTGCACCAAAAGGAAAGCCGATGTTCTTGCCAATCGAGCCGCCCATCGGGACCAGGCTCATGACCTCGACTCCAGAAGCGATTACCACGTCATATGCCCCGGCCATTACTCCTTGGGCAGCAAAGTGGTAGGCCTGCTGTGAGGATCCGCACTGCCGATCGATAGTGGTAGCTGGGACAGACTCAGGGAACCCAGCGGCGAGCACGGCGTTGCGACCCACGTTGAGGGCTTGCGCGCCTGCCTGCATGACGCAACCCATGATCACGTCGTCGATGAGCGCGGGATCAAGACTGTTTCGCTCGGCTAAGGCTTTGAGGGCCTCTGCTGCTAGGTCAACTGGGTGCCAGCCAGCTAGTGCGCCGTTGCGTTTTCCGCCAGCGGTACGAACCACATCGATGATGACTGCCTCAGGCATAGCTGCTCCTTGGTCCCCAACATCAGTCAACTTGACCGATCGGTCAAGAGTCTGATCCTTTCTCGGCCCGGGGTCAAAGCGCGTCGTGCAGTGACATCGTTCATAGCAGTACAGTTCCTGTGTCCACGGAGCCGCTCGAGGCGCCGCTACATAAAGCATTGCCCGATCAACTACTTGCAGCAGGGGAAGAGATGACCACGCTTACGTTTGAAGAAATCAATGAGATGGTTGCGGGCCGCACCGTGGCAACCGAGTTCCTCGGAACCCTTGCAGCCCACGGAGACCGAACGGCTTTGCGATGGATGACTGCTGAGCAAACCTGGGATTCCATGACCTTCAGCCAGATGGCAGACCGGGCAGCGCGAGCAGCTGCTGGCCTTCGGGCACTCGGAGTGGAGCCGGGGGATCGCGTGCTGCTGATGATGCGCAACATCGCAGAGTTCCACTACCTGGATCTTGCCGTGCTCTTCTTGGGAGCGACGCCGGTGTCGATCTATAACTCCTCGGCCTCCGATCAGGTGGCTTACCTTGCGGGCCACTGCTCTGCCAAGGTGGCAATCGTCGAGAACGAAGGATTTCTGTCGAAGTTTATTGAAGTGCGAGATGCGCTTCCGGCTCTGCAAAGCATTGTGGTGCTGCTGCCTGTATCTGAGCTTCCGACTGGAGTGGTCGGACCAAACGCACTGACTGACCCCGAGCCTCTGGACCTTGTTGAGGCTGTAAAAATTGGTTCCCCCGAAGATCTCGCCACAATCATCTACACCTCTGGTACCACCGGGCCGCCCAAGGGCGTCATGTTGTCGAACTACAACGTGGTGTGGACCATGGAAGCGTTTCTGCCTGTGTACGGCTGGACTCGTGAGGACCTTGTTGGCAAGAAGGTCGTCTCGTATCTACCAATGGCACACATCGCCGAGCGCATGGTCTCGCATTACATGTTGTTGGGCGCTGGCATCGAAGTATCTACCTGCCCCGAGACCTCGCTCCTCACTGCATTCCTAGGCGAAGTTCACCCCAATATTGTCTTCGGTGTGCCACGTGTGTGGGAGAAACTTTATGCAGGCGTTACTGCTGCGCTTTCTGCTGACCCCGAGAAAGCCGAGAAATTTAACGAAGCGGTCGCTGCTGCAGAGCCACTTCGAGAGAAAATTACTTGGGGCACTGCAACCGAGGATGAGATTGCCACCTATCAGTTCTTGGACGACGTGGCATTTAGTACTGTCCGGCAACTCGTTGGCCTAGATGAGTGTGAGGTTGCCGTCACGGGCGCTGCGCCGATCCCTGCGCAGCTCATTACTTGGTTCCGCACCATCGGTGTGCCACTTGCCGAGGTGTACGGCATGAGCGAAAACACTGGACCCATGACCTTTGAGCGCTTCAAGGTCAAGGCCGGCACTGTTGGCAAGGCACTACCCGGAGTTGAACTAGCCATCTTCCCCGATGGTGAGGTCTGCTGCCGCGGTGGACTCGTGTGTCAGGGGTACTTGAACGACCCAGAAAAGACAGCCGAAGCAATCGACGACGATGGTTGGTTGCACTCCGGAGACATCGGTGAAATTGACGAGGACGGCTACTTGCGAATCGTTGACCGCAAGAAGGAACTCATCATCACTGCTGGTGGCAAAAACTTGTCGCCCGCCAACCTTGAAGCCTCACTCAAGCGGGTGCCGCTCATTGGCCAAGCTGCAGTCATTGGAGATAACCGCCCGTTTGTTTCTGCACTTGTGGTGATTGACGGCGAAGTTGCTCCTGGTTGGGCTGCACGCCACGGCATTGAATTCACCACCCTTGAGGAGTTCGCACAACTTCCAGCAGTGGTTGATGCAATTAACGCCGACGTCGCACAAGAGATGGCCGGCTACAACGGCGCCGAGTCCGTCAAGAAGGTCTGCATCTTGACCGAGGAATGGATGCCGGATTCCGAGTTGCTCACGCCCACCTCAAAGCTCAAGCGAAGGGGCATCAACGAGGTCTTTGCAGCACAGATAGAGGCGATGTACGCCAAGTAAAGCCAGGCGGCCAATAACTATGGCGGCCGGTACAATCCGGGTAGCTATGGTGCCGGAAGCAGGCCCGGGAACAGCTTGTTGATGGCATCTATCAGCGCTGCGGACGCTGCTGATCCGAGCGACTCTCCGAGCGCAGCAAGTTGTTCCAGAATGGGGCGGAGTGCTGGGTCGAGGTTTGGATTATCAAGGAGTTGCTGAGCTAGCAGCGGGTTGGAGTTGATCACTGCGCTGAACAGCAGCGCCAGAATTCCTGCGTTGTCTGGATTGGCAAGAATGGGAATCCCGTTGGGGTCAATTTGATCGAACAGTTCTTGTAGGTCAACGGTGAGTTCAGGGCTGATGACTAGGCGAAGATCGGCAATTGACGCGAGTAGCCCCTGGACTAGGGCACCCACCGCCCCGGTGGCCAAACTGTTGATATCAACGGATCCCAGCAGCAATCCCAGTAGCGCAGCAGGATCGATTGTTCCGGTTGAGATGGCAGTTTGCACCGATTCCGGACTGGCGAGGGCGGCTTGACCGAGTTGTTGAATCTGCGGACCAGTTAGTCCGAGCTGTTGCAAAGAGCCAAGGTCAACATTGAAGAGCTGCGCCAAACCTGCAGTGTCAAGTGTGGAGACGTTTGTGAGGATCTGCGGATTAGCGGAGATCTGTCCAAGAATTGCTGCCAAGGTTGCCTGGGCGGAACCCAGTGCAGCTGTTGAGGCGTTGCTCGCAGATCCTGAAGCGGCGGGCACAGCAGTGGTGGTAACCGCGGCCGCTGTCAACATGGTCGAGGTTGGAAGCGCAGCATCGCCTGAAACGTCCTGAGCGGAGACCTGCATGGTGTCTGCCGATTTCGAACATGCCGAGGCCGCCAAGGTAACGGTCAGGAGCACAGCGAACAGGCTCAGGATCTTTTGTGAACTCTGCATCGGACCCCTTTCCGTTCTGATAGTTCTACGCGGCGTTGTCTCAAGGCTACGGAACTCTACGGCCTGCATCAAGGCCCTGTGATGGGTCAATCTGCCTAGGAACGTTTTGGGGCGCGATCACGGTCTGGATCAACGAGCACAAATCTTGGGTCGACTTCACCAAAGTTGAGTGGGCGCATGAGCAGGTCAATGGCAGACCAGAGGGTGCGTGAAGCAGGGAAAAAGAGCAGTGGTCCAAAACCAGCAATCGCTAACTCAACTGCAATCATCACCTGTGGAATGGGATCGGGAAAGAGCACAAAGGTCACCGCCATCAGCAAGAGCAGCATTGCCGCAGTGATGACCACGGTGTTGACGCCAATTGCGCCAATCCAGTGACCCTCAACTCGCTCAAAGTGCAGCGAACAGCTTGGGCAGCGTTCCACCATCGAAAACCAGCGAGAGAAAATATGCCGATTTCCACAAACGGGACAGCTGCCGATCGTGCCTCTCAGCAGCATGCGCCTTGAAGACACACCGAGTTGCACAGTGGTTGGTACGACCACTTTCGGCTTTCGGCGAGGTTGCGGCGCGGTCATCACCTATGAGTCAAGCCCAATATTGTTACGAAAGCAGATCGTGCGGGATCCCAGCGGGAATTATTCCTCGCCCAGAATCAGCTCAAGGTTGGCAATGTCGTGGTCATCGGCGCCAGCGAGCAGCCTCGAAGGGTATTGAGTTGGTGATGCTCCGAGCATGGTACGAACAGACCCATCTTGTAGTTCGAGTTCGAACCATCTCCACGGCCCGGGACGGACTCGTGCTGTTTGAATCTCTGAGCGCTCGATCCGTTGCACGGTGATCCAGCCCACGACGTCGCAGACCTCGGTGTCGGAGATGAGGAGGAAGCACCCGCCAGCTGCGAGAAAACCGCCTAGGCCAAGTGCGGCGCTCAGCAGGAATGGCAACCAGAAACTCGGGCCGAGCTGCCCTTGGTTCCATACAGCCCACAGGCCAAGGGCAAGAGCGAATGAGCATCCCATTATGCCGAGGACAAACAAGGGTGCAGACAACAGCGTGGTCCCTC
This sequence comes from Actinobacteria bacterium IMCC26207, assembly GCA_001025035.1. GTDB lineage: Bacteria > Actinomycetota > Acidimicrobiia > Acidimicrobiales > Microtrichaceae > IMCC26207. The sequence continues at coordinate 207,244 of LCZK01000007.1, read as the reverse complement.
GGAGCTTCTGCCGGCTTTGACGCATTGAGCCGCTCGGCCTGCTCGGCTCTGACCCTGACCCTGCCTCTGCCTGTGTCATGAGAGGCTGGGCTCTTGATCTGGCTGTTCCTCTGGCTGCTCTTCTGGCTGTCGCAGGAAATGTTCGCAGCAAACCACCAGAACCATGAGGCCCGCTAGGACCAGAGTCGCAATCTGACTATCTACGTAGTCCCGCCTCGCTGAGAAGATCCCGAAGACACCACTCAGCATCGCGGCACCAAGAAACAGGGTTCCTGCTCTACGTGAATCCCTGTCATTCGCCAAAAACTCGATTGCGGCAAATGAAACGAAGACAAGGCCGACAGAGATAACCAACGTCCACGTGCTGTTGGCTTCATCCGTATGGCTGGCGTTGGGAAGTATCGCCATGGTGGCCCCAACTGCAATCCCGGCAATCCCAATGTGCAGCGGCAGATGCACAATCGTCCAAAAACGGTGCGCAGTCCGGCCGGTGACCTCGCCTTCTGCAGGCACGTTGGCAAAGTACAGCCACCAAATACTCAGAACAATCATGATGGTTCCGAGTACACATTCGATCTCTAGGCCAACAAGCTCTGACTCGGCAGCGGTCAGAGAACTCTTGACAAAAGATTCCCCCAACATGATGACAGTAAAGATGCCGAGTCGTTCGGCAAGCTTCTTTGTGTCAAGGCCAAAAGGTTCCAAAGACTGAGTCTTAAACCCTGGTGAAATCAGAATGATCAGGCCGAGCAGCCACAACAGCAGATAGCCAGGGTCGGGGTACCAGGGTGAGAACGCAAAGACCAGAGCCGCTGCCATGCAGGCCCAAATCCTGATGATGGAAAACGATCTGAGTTCCGGCTTGAGTTGTTGAGCCTTCCAATGAATTCCCGCTAGCAACAACAGCGTGGCGGAGTACAGGGGACCAGTCACCAAGGTGTGCTCATAGATCCCATCCGCAGCTGATACGGCAGCGATCAGCAGCAGAATCTGACCGATGACTAGGGTTCGAATGACTGCGGAGTCTCGTCCTAGCAAGTTGAGTACAAGCGTGGTCGCTACCCAGACGGCCCAGATCAGCGTGAAGACCATTGCGATCCAAGCCAAGTTCGCCAAGGTTGGATCATGGGAATAGCCGAACGAGAGTACGACTACTGCAGCAACAAAAAACAGGTCGTACAGCAACTCAAGCGCCGCAGGTGCCGGAGTTCTGCGCTTCAGCATCAGGTTGTCGTTCCTTCCGGTTGTTTGGCCACTTTTCGCCTAATGGAATTGCTGCCAATAACCGTAGAGACCATGAGTACAGCTAGCAGCACGCTCAGACCACGCAACTCGTTGGAACTTATGGATACGGTGACAATTGTTGCAACAGGAACGCAGATGCAGGCTGCAGCGAAAATGCCAGCCACTCGCTTTGAGTGAGCCTGCCCCGAGAGAAGCTCAAGCACCACCATCGACAGCAGCACTCCACACAAAGGCAGCGATAAGTAGAGAGCGGCCGAGGACGGGACTTCTTTTCCGAAACTGTTCGTGGCGAGCGCTGCGCCAACGGCAATACCCACAATCGATAGGTGTAACGGTAAGTGGGTCAGCATCCACGTGTTGTGTCCGCCCCGTCCTGCGGTCGGACCAACCGAGGGAGCATTCGAGAAATACAGCCACCAGATTGCAAACACGATCACAAAGTTCGCAATCAGGCTGATAACGCTCAGGCCCTTCATGTCATATTCCGTGGCAGTCAGGGCAGTCTTTACGAAAGTCTCTCCCAACATGATGACTGTGAAGGCTCCGAAGCGCTCAACAAGATGATGGGTTTTTATGGTTTGGCCACCGAGCGGATCTGATCGAAGCGAGGGTGCAAGCACAATCAAGAATCCAAGAGGCCAAAGGAGCAGGAAGGCGTTCTCGCCGACCCTTGATGAGCATGCAATCAGGGCCCCGGCAACTACGAAGTAGCGAATACGAATCCGGGTATACCCGACCATCTTCGGGTTGCCCCGAGCAGAGACTGCCAGCATTGCAGAAACTAAAAGCAGGGTGAGACCCAGCAGAGGCCCAACAAACTTGGAGTGAGTCTCGAGGTCATCCGCGGCAGAAATGGAGAGTAAGACGATGAGCAGCATCTGCCCGAGGACCAGGGCACGCATGAGGTTGTTCTGCTCTCGATCCAAGTTGAACAGGAGCGAGGTTTGCATCCAGATCAACCAGATCAGGGCAAAGACCGAGATCAACCAAAACAAGTTTTGCGCTGTTGGATGGTGAGAGTACGAATCAGAAAGCACCACCACAGCGGCCACAAAAATCAGGTCATAGAACAATTCCAGAGCGATCGGTCCGGGTGCCCCGACAAGACCTGCGACGGTAGAAGGGAGGTTTTGCGCAGGCGGATCTGAACTCACTGCTACAGAATAGGGCCAGCGCAGGCTGGGCTTGCTATTCCACATTCTGGTGTTGAGTGGTCTGTGGAGTACAGTACGAAGGTACCAACTGGCCGATAACGCGCTCAGAGGCAGCGTTGAAACGGTCCACCGTTCAGAGAAACTGAAGTCAGACGACTTCCACCTCTCGAGCGGTTCGGGCGTCCGGTGCCGGCGCTCGGCCAGTCCACCCCCCGACGGTGTCGCCTCTTCCCGTCGATCCGGCTTCCCCATCGCGCACTCCCTGTGCGCGGCCCCATTCCGGGGCGTCGAAAAATTTGGAGTAGTAATGAATTCCCCAATCCCCACCGCGTCTGTTGACGCGCAGGACCAAGAAACAGAACAGAATGGCTTTGAGGCAATCGGCGTTCCCGCCGGACTTGCAAAGAGCTTATTCAAACGAGGCATTACGGCCCCGTTCCCTATCCAGGTAGCAACGCTGCCGCCGGCACTCGAAGGGCGCGACGTTTGCGGCCGTGCCCCTACTGGCTCGGGCAAGACCCTTGCCTTTGGAATCCCGCTGATGTTGCGAGTCGGCCGCGCCCGTCCGAATCACCCTCGGGCACTCGTACTTGCGCCAACCCGCGAGCTTGCAGCGCAGATCACCGAAGAGCTGCGGCAGCTCGGAGACTCTGAACAAACAGTCGAAGCCTTCTACGGCGGGGTTGGTTTTGGCAATCAGCTCCGTGCTCTGCGCAACGGCGTAGATGTGGCAGTTGCTTGTCCAGGTCGCTTGGCCGACTTGATTAATCAGGGCCATGTTCACCTGAATGAGGTTGACCTTGTTGTCCTCGACGAGGCAGACCGCATGGCCGATATGGGGTTCTTGCATGAGGTCAAGCGCCTGCTTGATGCTTGCGCGTCACCCCGCCAAACCTTGTTGTTCTCGGCGACGCTCGACGGCGACGTTGATGTGATCATTAAGCGATACATGAACAACCCAGTGCGCCACGAAGAGGCCGGAGCTGACTCTGAAGGCGACACTGCAGAGCACATGTTCTGGGCAGTGGAGCGAGCGGATCGCGTAGAAATGACTGCGCAAATCGTTGCTCGAACGGGCCCAACTGTGGTGTTTTGCCGCACCAAGCGCGGCGCTGATCGGGTTGCAAAGCAACTGGAACAGCGCGGCGTACGAGCCGTTGCCATTCACGGTGACCGCAGCCAAAGCCAGCGTGAGCGTGCACTTGAGCAGTTCCGTCAAGGCCGGGCCCAAGCAATTGTCGCAACCGATGTTGCAGCCCGCGGAATCCACGTTGATGGCGTTGCATGCGTGATTCACTTTGATCCTTCTGAAGACCCAAAGGATTATGTGCATCGCTCTGGACGCACCGGTCGTGCCGGTGCTGCTGGGTCAGTCATCAGTTTCGTAGGGCGTGATCAGCGTCGAGATATGAATCAGCAACAGCGTTCGCTCAAGCGCAAGTTTGAAATTGTTGATGCCAACCCCGCTGGCCTTCCCGAGGCTCCGCCGTTTGTGGCGCCACCCTCGCGCCCCGAGCGAAGCAATTCGGGCGGCGGTCGTCCAGGCAGCCGTAACGGTGGCAGTCGTAATGGCGGCGGTCGTCCCGGTGGCCAGCGTAAGGGTGGTCGTCCTGGCGGCCCTCGTAAGGGCGCACGCAGCTCTGGTTCTGGCAGTTCTGGTAACTCTGGCTCCGGCAACTCTGGTTCTGGTAACTCTGGTTCAGGGTCGCAGCGCGCCAGCCAAGGACGCTCTTCAGCTGCCCGCTGAGTGCGGGACACAGCTTATGAGAGAGAATTTGTTCGCTAGATCAGTACGAGAATCGGAGTAGTAGTTCATGGGAATGGCAATGGGCCCGGGCGGTCACGGCAATCTGCAGTCCTTCTCCAAGGATCGCTCAGTCAATCGGCATCAGCTTGCGCCAGGTACCCTGCGTCGCATCGCAGGTTTTGCGCGACCGTACCGGGTCAAAATTGTTCTGTTTGTGATTCTGATTTTGATTGGGGCAGTACTTGGTGCACTCTCGCCGTTGATCTATCGAGAGATCATCGACGTGGGCATCAAAGACAGCAACACAGCCCTAGTGATCGAGCTTGGCGGCGTGCTGGCATTGCTCGCGGTGCTGGGCGCGGCCAATTCGCTGGTGCAACGGTGGTTCTCCTCTCGCATCGGTGAAGGCCTGATCTTCGATCTGCGAACTGCAGTCTTTGATCACGTGCAACTTCAGCCAGTGGCCTTCTTCACACGCACTCAGACTGGGTCACTTGTCACCCGCTTGAACAGCGACGTCATCGGTGCACAGCAGGCGTTTACCTCTACGTTGTCCAACGTGGTGGGCAACTTGGCCACGCTGGTTGCCACGCTCGTTGCCATGTTGTTTTTGTCTTGGCAGATCACGCTGCTTGCACTGATTTTGTTGCCGCTGTTCTTGCTGCCAGCGCGAAGCCTCGGACCAAAGCTGTCTGCAATTACTCGGGAGCGCTACCAACTTGATGCGGCTATGGGGCAAACCATGACCGAGCGGTTCAATGTGTCGGGTGCTCTTCTGGTCAAGCTGTTTGGCCGTCCCAAAGACGAGTCAGCAACCTTTGCGCAACGCGCTGGCCGGGTGAGAGATATTGGGGTAACAACCTCGATGTACTCCATGGTGGTGCTCACTGCGTTGACCATTGTTGCTGGTCTAGCAACAGCGTTGGTCTATGGCTTGGGTGGCGTTCTGGTGATCCGCGGTGGATTGCAGATTGGAACCCTGGTTGCTCTGACTGCGTACCTGAACCGGCTCTACGGCCCGCTTACCTCTTTGTCGAACGTGCAAGTCGATGTAATGACCACGCTGGTGAGTTTCGAGCGTGTGTTTGAAGTGTTGGATCTGGCACCGGGCATCGTGGAGCAGGAAAACGCCGAACCACTCCCAGTTGGTCCTACTGCAGTCGAGTTTGATTCAGTCTCGTTCCGCTATCCGGCCGCCTCGGAGGTTTCACTTGCTTCGCTGGAGTCGGTGGACTCTGGGCGACTCAGTAGTGAGCCCGGCGAAATGCTCTTGCATGACCTGTCGTTTCGGATTGAACCCGGGCAGATGGTCGCTCTTGTTGGGCCTTCAGGCGCAGGCAAAACAACGATTGCTAGCCTGATTCCGCGTTTGTATGAGGCCACCGCTGGCTCGGTTCGCCTCTCGGGAATCGATGTGCGAACTGCAACTCTTCAGTCCGTTCGTGAGCGGGTTGGTGTGGTCTCACAAGATGCACACCTGTTCCACGACACCCTTCGCTCCAACTTGTTATTTGCTCGCCCGGACGCCACCGAGGATGACTTGATTGAGTCACTCAAAGCTGCGCAGATTTGGGATCTGGTTGGTCAATTACCTGATGGACTTGAGACCACAGTTGGAGACCGCGGGCATCGGCTCTCGGGTGGAGAGAAGCAACGCTTAGCGATTGCCCGGTTGCTACTGAAAGACCCGTCGGTGGTTGTGCTCGATGAGGCCACAGCACATTTGGATTCCGAGTCCGAAGTTGCTGTTCAAGCTGCACTCGCCAGAGCCATGGTTGGTCGCACCTCGCTCGTCATTGCCCATCGCTTAGCGACGGTTCGAGACGCTGACTTGATCCTGGTCGTTGACGAGGGCCACATTGTGCAGCGCGGTACCCATGAGGAATTGATCGGCGCTGAAGGGCTGTATGCCGACTTGGTGAATACGCAGCTCTTGGGTTCCGAGGAAACCAACGTCGACACGCTCGCTTAGGTCTGCGCCCAACCTGGATTAGCGAGTTGTGTGTCAAAGCGGTTCGGCGGGCGGAGACCGCGATAAGCGCTCACTACTGGTGCTAGCTCAGTCGGCGTTGCGCCATGCAGAATGACGCCGTCAGCACCCAGATCGAACTGAGCCAGAACCCTCGCCGCACATTGATCGGCGGTGCCAGTTGCGGCGGCTTGCAGCCATTCCTCGGGGAACAGTTTGGCTATGTGTTCAAGTTGCTCAAGGGTGGCAATGGCATCAATCGCACCGCCAATTGAACCCACCACATCATCTGCTCTGAATCTGGCAAGTACCTGTGGGTCCCAGTTGTTGACGCTGACCAACAAGTCGCCATATCCCTGCAAGTAGGTAGCGAGTCGACCTACGAGTTTCTTGAGCCGAAGCTCTTCGTCGAGATGATCTCCCACAGTTGCAAGGACTGACCAGATGCGAATACTCCCGGGGTCCCGGCCGGCTTGTTCTGCGCCGCGCCGCACTGCTGCAACGCTGCGTTCGAGCGCGTCGTCGGCAAAGAAGGTATGCAAAATCACGCCGTCGGCCAGACTGCCCGCAAACTCCAAAGTGCGTTCCCCGATTGCAGTCAGCATCACCGGGATCTTCTCGTCAAAGGAAGGGTCAAGGCAGAGCATCGGAAAGTTCCCGGCTGGGCCGTCATGACCAAACACCATCTCGCCGCGCCACAGCCTGCGGTAGAGGTCGATGGCATCGGCCATCTGCGCCATGGTGATATGCGGCAAGCCCATGATGTCGAACAGCGCATCAAAGCCCCGACCAAGTCCGAGCGCAAAGCGGCCCTCGGTTAAACGATGCATCGTCATGGCAAAGGTTGCAGTGACCAGCGGGTGGCGTGTGTTGTGATTCGTCGCGGCGGTTGCGATGCCGAGGGTGGTGCTGACTGCCCCCGCAGCGCCGCTCAGGGCAGTCGCATCTTTGGTATTAAATCGCTCGGAAATAAATGCCGTGCCCAAGCCGAGTGACTCTGCAGCATGGCATTCAGTAATCAAGTCTCGTGGTGTGCCGGAATGACCGGCCAAGGTATAGAAGCCAAGCTCACAACACTGGGCTTGCTGGGACTGCTGGGCTTGCGAGTCTGCCCGAGTAGCGGGGGTGGCTGCGTTAGTTGGGTTCGAGGAATCATTCGGGGTCATGTACAGATCAACCCTAGAAGCGCTCGCTATCGCATGCCAGCGGGCAATGTCAGGGTCCAACCCTGCGGATTTAGCGGAATGACACAGGTATTTGCCGGCAGAGCAAGACACGCGGCTGAACGAGACCAATGGGTGTCAGGCCGAGCAGGAACAACAAAGTCAGTGCAACGCATCACAACAATCAGGATCAGAAGCGCAACGCGAAGAATCGACAATGCCTTGGGCTTTGGTCGTGCCGCAACCAGCCCGATTAGGACGGCTGCGATGGGCAGCACCGTATAGCGGTCGGGGAGGGCGGCAGCTGACGGGCCGAGGGCCAAGAACCCGGCGGCCACTGAGGCCGCTGCTGTGTACAGGATTGCAGCCGAGAATTCCCAGCGCAGGCCGGTAAAAACAATGACGGCCCATGCAGAAGCGCTCAGCACCACAATGATCAGGATTAGGGCAGGCACCCCTTGACTCCAACGGTTATCCACTGAGCCGGCCCCGAGTAGCAGTGAGCCAAACACCTTCTCGAAACCTGCTCGAATCAAGGGCGTGCCGATCGGAACCGAACCGTTTTTTCGGTCTTGAGTGAGGTACACGCACAGTTGAACCAGCGCAGTGCCGTACCAAATTCCCAGAAGAATCTTTGAATGCACTGAACGCGTCCGAAGAACTCGAAACGCCATCGCTGGGGCAAGCACCAGACCAGCTAGTCCACTGAGAACTAAGAGCGGCACAGCGAGTAGTTCAGCACTGCTGCCGAGGCGCGTTGTTGGGTCACCGGCCAGCGAGGTGAGTAGCAGGGCAACCCCGCACCACCACAGCGTGCTGTTCAGAGCTAGGTGTACCTCGGTAAGTCGAGGAATGAGTAACAGCAACCCAAAGAGCAGCACTCGCTGTGCATAGGACGGGATCAGCCCAGCGAAACGTGTGGACAACAACAGTGAACATGCCGATACTGCAATGAGCGCTGAGCACAACGTGAATACCACAGGGGTCCAACTCAACGGCAACAGCGTGGCAAGGCCTGCAACGAGTCTGGGCAGCAGGTGGATGTAACCGTTATAGGGATCCATGATGGCACCAGCGCCACTACTCAGGCTCTGAAGCAAGAAGACAACTCCATCTTCGGCATACAGCCCCGGGGTAGTCACAGCTGTTGGTCGCCGCAGGAGCGTCAGTACTAGGCCCACAAATCCAATCAAGATCCCGGTGGCTACTGGGTGAGTCGGCTGGAACTGCTTGAGCGCTGCGCTCTGAGTCGAAGCCCAACTCGCCACGGGCTGAACCTTGGCAGTCTGGGTTTCAGCGGCGGCACCTGAGTCAGCAGTCACGGTGAGTCAGTCTTGTCCACAATCGCATTGCTGGCGACACGTTGTGGGCATCTGTGCACGCGAGCAGACAGCAATCTGCAAAGTTGGTGGACGCTGCCAATCTTGCTGGACTAGTTTCTGGACACATGTCCAGTTCTGCGATTACCCCGTTGAGAGAGCGCACCCAAGTTGGCGCGTCAACGGCCGCGGCACAGTCACTTGACTCACCCGAGCGAACGCGTAGCGGCCTGTCAGCCAAGCAGAGTCGAACTGTTGAGAGCCTGATAGGTGCAGCAGTCGAGGAGTTGCGCTTCGGTGGTTACGAGCACCTGACCGTGCGAAACGTGGCGCGGCGAGCTGGGGTAGCGCCGGCCACGGCGTATACCTATTTCACATCGCGGGAGCATCTCGTGACCGAGGTTTTCTGGCGGCGCTTGTGGGCCTTGCCGGAAACACCCGTGGACCGCCGCCGCAGTGCGGTGAACCGGGTCAGCGCAACCATGAGCGACCTGTCACTGCTTGTAGCCGACGAACCAGAGCTCGCCTCTGCCTGCACTGCGGCCATGCTTGCCACCGACGCTGAGGTGGCTTTGTTACGAGACCGGATCGGCGCAGAGATGCGCCGGCGGTTGGCTAGTGCCCTTGGCGACCAAGCCGATCCCGATGTCTTGGGAACTTTGGAGTTTGTCATCTCGGGTGCCCTGATGCATGCCGGAGTTGGCCATCTGACCTATTCCGAGTTGCCGCTCCATCTTGCCCGCGCAGTTCAACTAGTGGTTCCCGGAGTAACAAAATGACCATTGAGTTCGATCCCTATGCCTATGAGTTCCACGAGGACCCGTACCCCATCTATGAACGTCTTCGTGAAGAGGCCCCGCTGTATCACAATGCCGAGATGGGGTTCTGGGCTCTCTCTCGACACGCTGATGTGATCGACGGGTTTCGCGATGTCACTCGCCTGTCTTCCTCTCACGGAGTTTCGCTTGATCCCATGGCATCTGGGCCACATGCCTATAAGACCATGTCATTTCTCGCCATGGACCAGCCCATGCATGGCCGCATGCGCGCATTGGTGTCACGCGGATTCACCCCCCGGCGCGTAGCCCAGCTTGAACCGCGAATCAGAGAAATCGCTCGCGGGTATCTGGCGAACCTGCAAGACGGTGAGCCCTTTGACTTCATCAAAGATTTTGCAGGGCGCCTTCCCATGGATGTCATCTCTGAGCTCATCGGTGTTCCCGTGGAGGACCGTGACGAACTGCGCATCAAGTCGGACCTCTTGGTGCATCGTGAAGAAGGGGTGCAGGACGTTCCCCCAGAGGGGATTGCTGCCGCAATGGACTTGGTGGTCTATTACACAGAGATGCTGGCTGAGCGCCGTGCCCGCCCCACCGAGGACCTGACCTCGGCCTTGCTTGCAGCCGAGATCGACGGTGACCGCCTGAACGACGACGAGATCATCGGGTTCTTATTCTTAATGGTGGTGGCTGGCAACGAGACCACGACCAAGCTGTTGGGCAACGCCTGGTATTGGGCATGGCGTAACCCTGAGCAGCGCAACAAGGTGTTTGCCGACCCATCCAAAATCCCAACCTGGGTTGAAGAGACGTTGCGCTACGACACCTCCACTCAACTCTTGGCTCGAATAACTACCTGCGATATTGAGTTGCACGGCGGCGTGATCCCCGCTGGCGATCGAGTGGTCTTGTTAGTTGGGTCGGCGAATCGTGACTCACGAGTGTTCAACAATCCAGACTCCTATGACCTTGACCGACCGGAGCCGTTACCTCAGATTGCTAGCTTCGGCTTTGGTCGACACTTCTGTTTGGGTGCGTCATTGGCTCGGCTTGAGGCTCAAGTTGCACTTCAAGAACTGGTCTCTGCCGTCTCGAGCTATGAGATCGACCCAGCAGAAACGAAGCGGGTCCACTCGGTCAACGTTCGTGGGTTTGCGTCACTTCCCAGCACTGTCAGCCTAAGACCCGAGCCACTTCCTGTTTCCCCGATAACCACTGGAGCGCACTGATGCCTCGTTTTGCCCCTCACCCCGAACGCCGAGCCGCAGTAGTAACTGGAGCCTCCTCTGGAATCGGCCAAGCCACCGCTGTTGCACTCGCCGCGGCTGGTCACCCCGTAGTACTTGGTGCTCGGCGCGTCGATCGATGCGAAGAGATCGCTGCTGGGATTCGCGCACAAGGTGGCGAGGCTTTGGCCGTGCCGCTGGACTTGACTGATACCGAATCGATTGCTGCGTTTGCCGACGTTGCCATCGCCAAGCTCGGTCCCATCGAGATTCTGGTTTCGAACGCCGGTGATGTGCAGCCCATTACGGCAGTCGGTGCTCGGCCCGATGAGTTTGCTCGGCAGCTGCAGGTCAACCTGCTCGGCGCGCAGGCCCTGGTTCATTACTTGGTTCCGCCGATGATTGAGCGATCACGCGGGGATGTTGTATTTGTTACCTCAGAGGTTGCGCTGTCACCTCGAACCCATATGGCTGCCTATGTGGCATCCAAGTCGGGCCTCGAGGGTTTTGCTATGGCCATGGCAATGGAGGCCGAGGGTACGGGCGTGAGAGTCGGCATCGTGCGTCCGGGACCGTCCTCTACAGAGCAGGGCTCAACCTGGGACGCGTCAAAGATCGATGAGTTGATTGAGTCGTGGACGCATTGGGGTTTGATGCGTCACAACGGCACGCTCTTGCCGGACGGCCTAGCTGCGGCTGTTCTGGCCATGGTGAGCGTGCCGAAAGGCACCCGATATGCAGTGCTTGAAGTGCAGCCTGAGGCGCCTGTCTCAACAACTCAAGGGGGTAATTGATGAACACAAGCTCGGTTCCGAAAAAGGTTTCGGGTGATGACGGCAACACCGGGCATCTTGAGGAGCTGCGCAGCGATCCAATCGGCCTGATGCAGCGAGTACGAGACGAATGCGGAGATATCGGCGAGTTCCGACTAGCCGACAAACACGTGGTTTTGCTGAGTGGTGCCGAGGCCAACTCGGTGTTCTTTCGGGCATCGGAAGACGAACTCGATCAGGCGGCGGCCTACCCCTTTATGAAGCCCATCTTTGGCGAGGGCGTGGTGTTTGATGCATCGGCCGAGCGCCGCGGCGAGATGCTGAAGAATCAGTCCCTACGAGACAAGTTCATGCGGGGCCATGCAGAGAAGATCGCCAGCGAGGTTGAGCGAATGGTGGCCAACTGGGACGATGAGGGTGAGATCAACCTGCTCGAGTTCTTTGCTGAGCTCACCATTTACACCTCTACGGCATGTCTGATCGGTCAGAAGTTTCGTGAGGAACTCGATGTGCGTTTCGCTGAGTTGTTTCACGGCCTTGAGCAGGGGACTGATGCACTCGCGTTTGTCGACCCCTATATGGATATCGAGAGTTTCCGCGCCCGTGACGCGTCGCGTGCCGGACTTGTCGTGCTCATCGAAGAGATCATGGACAAGCGTCTAGCGGCGCCTACTCCAGACAAAGAAGATATGGATCTGCTCGATGTGATGTTGTCGGTTCGCAACGCTGACGGCGCACTTCGTTTCAGCGCACACGAAGTGACCGGCATGTTCATCTCGCTGATCTTTGCGGGGCATCACACCACGGCGGGCACTGCGTCCTGGACGTTGATTGAACTGCTTCGCCACCCAGATTTGATGAACTCCGTAAACGCCGAACTTGATGAACTATTCGCTGACGGATCGGAGGTGAGCTATCAGGCGCTGCGAGAGATTCCGCTGCTGGAGTCCTGCCTCAAGGAGTCGTTGCGGCTGCATCCACCGTTGATTCTGCTGCTGCGACTCGCTCTCGAAGAGTTCGAAGTTGAGGGAGTAAACATCGATGCCGGCAAGCTGGTTGGGGTGTCGCTCAGCGTGTCGAATCGCCTACCCGAAGCCTTTGCAGACCCTGATGTGTATGACCCATATCGCTATATGGAACCTCGTCGCGACGACATCGAAAACCCCTGGAGCTGGATTCCGTTCGGCGCTGGTCGGCACCGTTGCATCGGAGCGAACTTTGCGATGATGCAGCTCAAAGCAATCTGTTCGGTGTTGTTGCAAGATTGGACCTTCGAGCTGAGTCAGCCGCCCGAGAGTTACCGCAACGACCATGCCCGAATGGTGGTGCAGTTAGCTCAGCCCTGTTCAGTCAAATATCGCCGGCGGGTTCGAGAGACCCAAGAAGCGGGTGTGTGATGGCGGAGCCAGCGGGCTTGCAGGTGGAGATCAATCTGGAGTTCTGCCAAGGCCACGGAGTCTGCGAATCAGAGGCGCCAGAGGTCTTTCGTGTCAACGATGACCGCCAGGTTGAACTGATTGATTCCGCCCCGGGTGAAGACCAGCGCGCTGCAATTGAGCTAGCTGTGAAGTATTGCCCGACTCGGGCGCTCAGAATTATTCAGGGGTAGTTCGCCCGCAGCATTTAGCGGTGAGGATTTCTAAGGAGTAGTTATGCAAGACCGATCAGCAGTTGGATTCATTGGACTAGGAAACATCGGTGCTCCGATGGCTCGCCGGCTGCGCGGTTGGCCAGGTGGCCTCGTGGTCTGCGACGCGCGACCAGAAGCCACCGAGCCATTCGTCGCAAAAGGTGCTGTTGCGGTAGCCAACGGTGCCGCCGTGGCCGAGCGGGCTTCGGTCATCTGCGTGATGGTGCAAAACGCCGAACAGGTCCTTGCCGTGCTCGAGGGCCCCGAGGGGATTCTTGCAACTGCGCTGCCGGGCACGGTGGTTGCAGTTCATTCAACGGTGAGCGCCGAATCTGCCATTGAGTTAGCAGCGTTAGCGGCGGCTTCGCAGGTTGAACTCATCGACGCCCCGGTGAGCGGCGGGGCAATGGGGGCTTACGCCGGAACCTTGGCTCTCATGGTCGGCGGCTCGGATGAGGCCGTGGCTAAGTGTCAGCCCGTGTTCGACCTGCTTGGAACTATGACCCAGCACATGGGTCCGGTGGGGGCAGGTACGCATACCAAAATTGCCCGCAACCTGATTTCGTTTGTCGGGTTTGCAGTAGTTGGCGAAGCACAGCGTTTGGCTGAGGCCGCTGGCTTGGACATCGCAAAGTTGGGCGAAGTGGTACGCCACTCGGACGCCATTACTGGCGGTGCCGGAGCAATCATGATTCGCGATTCGGCAGGCGAGATGGCCCCCGAGGACGGTCTCCGCAGCATCTTCGGCCACACCGCAACGCTGGGCACCAAAGACTTGGCGCTGGCCATCCAAATGGGCGAGGAGTTGAACTGTGAAGTTCCCTTCGCTGAGCTTGGCTTAGCCGGCCTTCGCTCAGCGCTCGGACTCGAGGCGCCGCACGGCTCAAATCTGAGTCCAGATCAGAGCAAGAGCCAGAGCTAACTGTGTTTGGCCCCGGAGGTAGTCGGAGTCTTGATGAGTTCACGCGTGATGAGCTTGCTGTTCTCGGCCGGGAGTTTTTGCTAGCCGGTCAACTGATGGATCGGGCTGGAATGCCGCATGTGATTAGTGCCTATGACCGAGAGGTCATGGGCGAGATTGCGATTGCCGAGTGGATGGGTGCGAGCCCGGTTTATACCAAGCGCATGCAGCAACTCTTGGGCTTCGGTAACGGTGACGTAGAGACAATTTTTAAGGGCATGCAGTTTGATATTGGCGCTCCTCCTGAGTTCATGGATTTTCGCTACACGGTGATTGACGCAAATCACGGAGAGTTCTGGCTTGATCACTGCGGCGCGCTGATGGACGTTGAACCAATGGGCGCCGAGTATGTCACCACCATGTGTCATGCAATCGAAGACCCCACCTTTGATGCCACGGCGACAGCAACTAGCCCCTATGCGCAGGTGCGCCCCATTCATCGTCCGCCGCGCGTACCCGAGGGACGGTCCCCGCATTGTCACTGGACAGTAGAAATCAACGAGCAGTTCGACCCGCTCCCATACCCCGAACTCGCCAAGCGCATCGGAGAAACCAACGCTGCTTCGCTCCCAATCCCACAGCTCACCTCGAGCAGCGTTGACTCGTCCGCTGGCTGGGTGGACTACTCCGAGCGGCTCGACCCCGACCTGCAGTTGGAGCAGTTCTCTCGGCCGACCTTGCTCGCCTTGGTACCTGAGTTCTGCGTGCAGTCTCACCTCCTCGTGATGTCCCTGCTGATGGCCATTGAGGATCGCTTTGGAACCGAGGCAGCAGCAAACATTGGTGCAAAGCAGTTCATTGGCAGCGCTGGACTGACCGCCGAACGGCTGCACAGAGCTTTCATTGGCGGAGATGCTGACAGGGGCAGTGATGCAAGCGAGGCCGGTCTCGACGCGATTGCGCAGGTCTTAGAGGTACACCCAGCATTTCAGCCGAGAACCTACGTTGACTTTGGCGTGAGCTATAACCCGGATCCCGCATCGGATAGTCAAGAGTTGCTTCTGAGACTCGGACCCTGCCTTGCGACTCAGGAGTCGGGCCGAGAGTCTTGGATCACACTGCTTGCAGATGGCCACGATGAAGCGTTACAAGCAATTGTTCAGGGCGTGAACCCCCGAGCTCGGTGTATCTCTACCACCCCAGACCCGAACGATATTGCAGCATGGCGAGTCGTGATGAGCGATACTGCGGCCGCCGAATCTAATGAGGTTGCGCTGACCCGCTTTAGCACTGGCGCAGAGTTTGAGTTCTCTGCAACCCCGGTCACGCTATCGGTGGCAAATCCCTCAGTGCCCTAGCAGCTAGGTCAAGGCAGTCTGTTTTTAGGTGCAGGCCATCGGCAACTAAGCAGTCTTTGGCAACTTGATCTCCAGTACCTAACAGCGTGGCCAAATCCTGAACAACAACCCACGGTCGGGTTGAAGCAACTTGCGCAGCGAGTTGTTGAATGTGACGGTTTGCTAGGCCCACCTTGTCTTTTTGGGTACGAA
The DNA here is from genome assembly GCA_001025035.1 of Actinobacteria bacterium IMCC26207. Taxonomy (GTDB): domain Bacteria; phylum Actinomycetota; class Acidimicrobiia; order Acidimicrobiales; family Microtrichaceae; genus IMCC26207. The sequence goes on along the minus strand of LCZK01000007.1, from coordinate 191,788 downwards.
CGTGACCAACCCAGAGCACCGTTGTTCCCGAGTCCTTGAATGCGTCAAAGCTTTCGGCCAAGCGGTTGGAGTACTCCAAGTCCCAGGCCTCGGACTGTGAGTAGGCAACGACTTGGTTGCCGTTCTCATCAGCCAGATCCTGGGCATCATTCGAAGAAAGCGACAGCAGCAGCACTTCTGGGGGAAAGTCTCTGGCTAGTGTGCGAAGACGTTCCGGCCAGTTGAAGTCATCTGGTCGGGCAAGCCCCGTGCCTTCCTCGCCAATCACCTTGAGGGTGACATCAGGGCTCACGGCCTTTCGAAGAGAGGCCCCTAGTCCCACAGAGATGGAATCCCCAGCCACGGTGATCTTCTTTGCGGGCGCCCCCGCCGCTGCAACGGGTTGGCCGCTTGCATCAGTAATTGGCGGCTGGTTTGACTCAGCCGAGACAGTGTTTTGGTCAGAGCAGCTCGCAGCAACAACAGCACAGGCCAGCACCGCACAGGCCAAAACAGCCAGATTCCCCAGCCAAGCAGCAGTCCACCTTCTTTTCACGTCTCTATTTGTAGGCGATATCACCATTGAACAGCTAGCACTGCTGTCTGTTATGAGTGAAGGCTCAGTCGATCCCGAGGTGATGGGGAAAGGGAAACACCGGTCCGTCGGTGCGGGTGAGTGATTGGTAATCGCGCCGTTCAAACAACCAGGTTCCATCGACCCGCTGGTAGCGGTCGTGGTACACGCCATAGGCAGTGGACCAGTCGCCGGTGTCCACATCGCGGCGAACCTCACACATAAAGATGCGCGCAGCGGCTTTGTCAGCCTGGCCATCGGTATACAGGCTGCAGCGCGAGTTGAGGATGACAAACTCAAAGAACTCAAATCGCTGCACTGCTGTGCTGATGAACTCGCCCAGAGCAGCGGGGCCGACTAGTTCGAAGGCCTCTCGAGTCACGGTGTCGATGCGTACCAAGGCCTGGGGCATGAACAGAGGGTCGAGTTCTGACCATGCCCGACGGCTGATCACATCGGCGTAGGCAGACTGAAGGCGGGTGAGGGCAACGTAATCCTCGGTCTCTGACATGCCCGAGAACCTACCGCCCAGGTCAACCAACACATGCCCGACGCGTCTGGAGCGGAAAATCGACAGTATGTGTCGATTTTCCGCTCCAAACGCAATCTTCGTTGAAGTGGAGCTGATGGGAATCGAACCCACGACCCCTGCCTTGCAAAAGCGTTAGGACCCCCCACCTTTAAGATCGCTTGACATTTGGTACCCCTCCTAGCGTCCAAAAATCGGGGGGAACTTTTAGCGTCGAACCTGAAAGTAGTGCGCAGCGAATCAGCGCTCAACCGAACCTCCGACAGGTAGTCACGCAACTCTGAAACCCGACTCAGCGCTCGCACTTATTGGTGAGGAACCTTTAGGGAGTGGGTGGGCATCCCGTTAATTGCACAACACCATTAGGACACGGCGTGTTCAACCAGATCACGCCGGTGAGGTCGGGGCCGGTCAGGTTGGCGCCGGTAAGCGACGGTTTCCGTAGGTTACCGGCGCCAATGATTTCGGGAGGGTCCTCAAACTTCATGACTGAACCTCCGTGGCGACGCTCTAATATTTAGGGGTGGCTGACATTTCCAATTCTGCAGATGATCGAGGCGAGATTCGAGTCACACGCTTCTTCGCCGGGGTCCAACCCGAGCGTCTCTTTCAGGCCTACACAACACCAGCAGAACTCGCCGAGTTCTTCGCACCCGAAGGCCTCTCCATTGACGTTGATTCCGTGGTGATTGAGCCTCACGTAGGAGGCCGCTTTGAGTGCACGATGGTGTTTGACGACACGGGCGAAGAGGCCACCTCGATCGGCGTGCTCATCGAGGTGGAAGCCCCGATCCGACTCGTCGGCACCGAGCCAGAATCGGGAATGGTCTCAGCCCAAACATTTACTTCAGTGGATGGCGGAACCGAGCTAGTAGTGCATCAAACCAACGTGCCCTCTCAGTACTTGACCCTCGAGGTGGAGCCTGCGTTTCAGAGCAGCCTCGACAAGCTCCAAGCGCTACTCGATCGGGAGAGTCCGAATCCCAGGTTCGAGCAGTAGCGCTGCACGTTCGGCCACCGCGGCTAACACCTCAGCGAGAGGCACCAGAGCAGTGCAGCCGGTGCAGGCCAGATGAGATGCTCACTTACATCCAGCTAGCTGAACCGGCACGAACCAAGCACGCAGAGCTCTTAATCCGCGATGAGCGCCACGCCCGGCGCGGTCTGGTGACGGTTCAGTTCACCGTGCCAAAGAAACGCAGCGTGCTAAGTTCACCCGACTCGCCCGTTCGGTGCGAGCGACCTGGGAGAGGGTTCAATATGAAGTTTCGTTTAGGCGCAGCTATTGCTGTGATCGGAAGTCTTGTCTTTGTTGCGGCGGCTTGTGGAAGTTCCTCGGATTCCGCCAGCGAATCAACGGTTGCACCTACGACGGTTGCACCCACCACAGCAGCGCCTGAAATAACCGCTGCTCCCACCACCGCAGCACCCGCCACGACAGCTGCACCTGCACCGGCCGCAACAGCGATCATGCCAGACGTTGTCTGCATGAACCTTCAGGCGGCGCAGAACAAGATCCAAGAAAATGGCGTCTTCTACTCCGACAGCTTCGATGCGACTGGAGAGGGACGTATGCAGATCAACGACTCGAACTGGATCGTTGTGAGCCAAACCCCAGCCCCCGGTTCGCCCATCACGGAAGGCTCCGCAAACCTTGGAGCCGTCAAAGAAGGCGAACCAAACCCCTGCTAGGTCAGGTTCGCAGTGCCTCTCGCAGACTGCGACGGATCGAGTCTGAACAAGGCTCAACGTCCATGCACGACGCTACCGACGGCCTGAACGTCCCTGAGCGAGGCTGTCAACAGGCTGAGCGAGCTCGCGTTCTTGGCTATTGGGTTGCACACGGGTCGAACACCGACCGCTCTGCAACCCAATAGCCAGACTTGATCTAGCTCCCGAAGCTCGGAGTTGCTCGGAGGCGTTCCGCAGCTGCAATCAGTGGAGGTAGATCGCGCTGCACAGTCGCGGTGACGATCTCGTGATCAGTATCGAAGTAGCGGTGCGCTAGGTGATCGCGCATGCGGGCCACGTCCACCCAAGGAATATCTGGTTCGCTCACTAGAACTTCTGGGTCGATGCCCTTGATGGCTTCGCCGATCTCGATGAGCCTTACCCGAACCGCATCAAAAATGAGACCGTCTGACAAGGTGCCTCGCTCTAAGTGCGACGTGATTGCTGCTGCGGCTGCCAACACGTCGTCGAGACGCTGTGCGTCAGACCTCACAACGGGATCGCATCGTCCAAGGCCTGTGATTTCAGACCAGCCTTCAAATTCGCCGCAGGAACAATGTCAACATCACGACCCAAGATCTCGGAGATCTCTCGTTCCAAGCCGATCAATCCCAGGAGCCCCACATGGGGTTCAAGATCAACGAGTAGGTCAACGTCGCTGGTGTCAGCGTCGGTGCCGCGAGCCACGCTGCCAAATACCCGAACGTTCGAAGCTCCCCGCCTTGCAGACGCATCGGTGATCGCCTGCCGGTGACGCAGCAGTTTCTGACCGATGAGCGTATCCGGCAAGCCACGCGACGTGACCGGATCGGGAAAGAGTTCGACTCTCAGCTGATGCCCGGAAGCCTCTACCAATTTGATCAGCATTGACAGACTCGGCTCGCGTCGCCCGTTCTCATACGCACTGATGACCGGCTGCGAGACCCGAGCCCTGCTGGCTAACTCAGCCTGTGAGAGAGCGGTTCGGAGTCTTGCCTCTCGGATTACAGCACCTCCAGAAATCGACATGACCTCAGGGTATAGCGCATTGTCTATAAGTTCAACCAACTTCTGGCCTGCCCAGATGACGATCCCCGCCTCCTCACGCTGTCAATCGTCGGCCGCATGATTGCGAGGCGATACGTAAGGTTCCCGACCTCTCCGAAGTCTTCTCCGAAACCTTGCCTCCACCCCTACCGGACCTTTACTACTCCGGTCTCTACAAGACCGAACTGATCCGCCGGCAAGGACCATGGCGCGACGTCGACCAGGTCGAGCTGCCAACCCTTCAATGGGTGCACTGGTTCAACAACGAGCGCCTCCACAGCGCACTCGGCGACATTCCACCTGCCGAGTTCGAGCAGGCCCACTACGCTCAAGCAGCGTCAGTGAGCTAACCAGAAAACCAAACCACCGAGTCTCCACCAAACCCAGTGGGATTCATGTTTGCATGCACTGGATCTGTGAGCGACCTTGTCGTTTCGTAAAGGGAACCCCTTCTCGACAATCTTCGAGAACACTGCCATCCTGTGTGAGTGGCGGGGTTCTGCCATCTGAGCTTGAGGGGGATGCTGATGAGGAAACAAGGTTCGGTTCTCGTTGTCCTAGTTGCGGCGTGTGTGTGTCTGCTCGGGGCTTGCAGCAGCAGCGACAGCGCGTCAAGTACGACTACAAAATCGGGAGGCAGCCCGACGACCACAGTGAACAGGGCTGCTGCAGGTGACACCGGGGATGTTGCCGCAGACTGCACCGCACGCGGGGCGGATGTCGACCTACACGGCTGCGACCTATCTTCTGCCAACCTGACCAACGCCAGCCTGACCGGCGCCAACCTGGCCGACGCCGACCTGACCGGTGCCAACCTGACCCGCGCCTTCCTGAAGAACGCCAACCTGACCAACGCCAACCTGACCAACGCCAACCTGACCAACGCCGACCTGACTAATGACGACCTGGCAGGTGCCAACCTGACCGACGCCAACCTGACCAAAGCCAACCTGTTCGGCGCCAACCTGGCCGACGCCAATCTGACCAACGCCAACCTGGTCGGCGCCAACCTGGCCGACGCCGACCTAACCGGGGCGAACCTGACCGGGGTCACGTGGTCGGACACGATGTGTCCGAATGGTGTTATGCAATCTACCGAATGCCCACCCACAGCTGCAGGCTGACCCGCATACCTAGTAACTGAGCGAAGGCCCCGACACAACGTCGGGGCTTTCCACGTTTTTACGACGCTAACCACGCGATCAATACCCCGATCCAACTCGTTTCGTCTTGCGCCTGACCCCCTATAGCGGGTCCCTCGCATAACAGAGCCACAGCAACGCCCCTAGAACACCTCGAGTGAGATCAGAATCTGGCACCCATTGCAAACGAATTTGGGAGTAGAAGCTCATCCTGAGACGGGACCAATGCGGGACGGGGCCTTTCCAGAAAGAACTGGACACCTGTCCAAAAACGTCGAAACCCCCGCCGTAGCGGGGGTTTCTTGATGTGGAGCTGATGGGAATCGAACCCACGACCCCTGCCTTGCAAAGGCAGTGCTCTAGCCAACTGAGCTACAGCCCCAGAAGCTTCACTCTACCAGCGTCATGCATGGGTACCAGAAACCGGAGATTTCTGACAGGCGTCAGCCTTGCTCTACTGCTGATCAAAAGCGGGCGTTGGCTGGGTTGGCCGCAAGGGCGGCGATCCAGTTCTCGAAGGCTGAGCGGCTCAGTGCAAGGTTCTCAAGCATGGCCACCTTTGATCCCCGATCATTGAGGTCGTTGGTGTACTGACCAAGCAAGGCCTGAGTTGGCATGATGGTAGTGAGTGCCTGATATGCGGCAGTCACATAGCTTCGGTTCGCCGTTTTCATGATGTGTTCGGGCGAAGAGGCAATCGCTCCGAGTGCCGCTTGGGGTGATTGTTTGCCAGTGGTCAGTGCGTTGACCATTGTTGAGCGCTCAGCGGCTGTGGCTACCCGACCGAGCAGCATGAAATAGGCGCGGTCGACGAACTGTGTTGGGGTGAGTAGTGCGTAAGACCAGAAGTACTCGGGTGTGGCGGCGAGTGCGACTACCAACTGTGCGTCGGTCTTGCCTGCTGCAAGGTTCTTGACCCACAGATCAACAAAGTAGCGGGGTGGAATTTTGCCGAGGAACGCTTGGCTCAAGCGGTCGACTCTTGAAACGATTGGCGCCGCTGCGTCGACTCGTTGTTTCAGGGTGATCATCTGTGCGCCAGGAATGAATTCGTTATCGATACCCGAGGTGTCGTCCGGGTCAGAACTGAACAAGCCCGCTAGCCCCCTCGTATCGGCCGCCGGCCCGGTTCGTGCGGCTGCACCTGCAACTGCCGCAGCAGATACGACGTAGGTATAGAGCGAGGAAGTGCTCAGTATGGATTCAGCGGAGTACGAACTTGGCGAAGCGTTGGCGCAATAGAAGCGGGTATAGAAGCTTCCGGTCGGGTGGGCGGCCTCAAGTGCTGTATCAAACTGGAAGGAACCATCAGCTGCGGGGCTGGTTTCCCAGACCTTTGTGTTCACCCGTCCGGCGGTCGCAGGGTCGCCAACGGTCGAGACGAACGCCCCGATATAGCGAGTGCTTGCACTTGCGCACCCCACGCTGAAAACCGTCAGGCTGGCCCCTTGTTTGCCGGAAGTGAGCGTTTGTGCCGAGTACTGCTTGAAGGTGGAACCCGACGTAGTCAGCCCTAGGGTTTTGTTCGAGTTGGCATGGCTGTCGGTGCTCGTAAACGCAAGCTTCAAGTTTGGTGTCCCGTCCCCTATGGCGAGAACGATGATCTTGAACGAGCATTCGGACTTGTTCGCTGTGGCGACATAAGCCAGCGTGCAGGCGGTGAGCACAGCGATCTTCCCTGAGTCGACAGTGATTTCCGCCGTGCCGTCGGGAACGTTCTTTGTGCCAGTGTCGGTGTCGGTAACCCCACCTGAGCAGGTAGTAGTTGCACCTAGGGTCAAACTCGTGGTGGTGCAGCTCAGCGAGGTCGACACCGTTCGAAGAGTTGCCGCTGAAGCCTGCTGGGGAAGTGCCAAAAAGCCTGCAGCAGCGATTGCTACAGCTAGCAAACCAGCCCCGAAGCGCCGGGCCGGCGAAGCTGAACGCTCCGCCTTCGAGGTGAGATTGTGTGACTTAGGACTATCGACTTCTGGATTCATATCTTTCCTGGACTTGGCGTAGTTGCAGATTGCCTTGAGTTCCTCGTTCAAGGAACCTCTGTCACCAAGTCGGTTGATCAGTTCTATTGTGAAGTGAACTATCACCATTGGTATAGGCAAAAATCTCTTTGCAGGTTGCTGCAGGTTGTTGCAGGCTGCTAGTTGCCAGCGATGGGTGAAGGGCTCACATCTTGATCGGCAGATCCTGAGTCACTCAGGTCAATGACAAGGCCATCATCTGCTGGATCTTCTTGGTCGAGTGACCCTGACTTACCCACGGTGATCTCTACCTTGCCGTCTTCAAAGCGCACCGTGAACTCACCGCCACTGCCTTTGACGTACTCCCCAACCTGGGCGATGAGTGCAGCAGTCGCGGCAGCCTCTGCGCCTGTGGCGGCTTGGGTCTCGTCTTTGTGGGTCCGAGAAAGCCATCCGAGTCTGTTCGTGTCCGAGGAGCGGCCCTCGGAATTACTTCTAGATCCCCTCAGAAAACTGAGCCGGGGCTTCACAGATGAGGCATCCGCCGAGGTACCTTCTCCAAGCGAGCTCTGAGCCTCTGGGTTCGCTGCGTGAATTGCGTGAGATGCTCGAGGATCTTCGCTGATGTCGCCGAGGAGTTCCGGGTCAAGGTCTACAAGTGCCAACGCTGCAACGCGTGGGGCCACAGTTGAGGAGCGTGAGGTTTCAGCCGAGCCGTAATAGAGCACAGAGACCCAGTCAGGCTCTTCAACTACTGAGTTCTTCTTCACTGGCTTGTACAGGTGCGCAGCAAGGCTCACCCGAATATCTGAAAATGAATTGCGCAGCCCCACGAAGGCGATCAGCGCATATGCCGTCAACGTCATATTGATCGCAGCGAACGCAGCGTGGCTCAGATGATTGTTCCGAATGTCGTGCCACAGCGTGTACCCGGACCAGATCACGATGATGTAAGGAACGAGCACAAAGGTGAGTGGGGCAGCAGTGCGGTTGCGCACCTTTGGGGTACGGGCAAAGTCGATTTTCTGCCCGCCAATGGACTGCTCCAGTGACTTGAGGACTCCAAGCGTGTTGACGGCTAGTAGCAAGAAATTCAAGCCGTACACCCGAAGCACATCGCTTCGCCGGTATCCGCATCTCCTCAGGTCAGTTGACTGCGCAACGAAGTACGGCACGGCGGCAAGCATGGCTACAGGGCTCACAAGCTCGCTGTTGTAGGGGTAGATGAGCAGCAAGATAAGCCCAAGGCTTGCCCAGGCGATGGAAGCCAAGTAGTTCAAACGCAAGAAGCCCTCGCGAGCAGCGCGCAGACCGATTTGAGACTTTCGCAGCCTGAACAGTTCCCGGAATTTCGGCACTACCAGCAGCCCGCCGTTTGCCCATCGTTGACGTTGCACACAAAGCGAACCGAAGTCTGGGGGAGTTGCGCTGTAGCTCAAACGCTCTGGAAAGTTGTAGAGCTTCCAGCCTTGGATGCAAATATCGATCGTTGATTCCGTATCTTCAATCGGAGTGCGATCCTGCACATATCGTCGAATGGGGAGTCCATTCTCGAAATCAAGTTCACAAATCTGATCAAGCGCCTGTTTGCGGAGCACTGCGTTGGCCCCCACCCAGAACGTGGCGGAGTCTCGGGTGAGACCCTGATGCACGATGTGCTGTAGGTCAGTTGTTGCGCCGCTGATGCGTTCGATTCGATTGTTGGCACCCGGATAGGCGCTATACGGGGTTTGAGACACAGCAACATCAGAAAATTCCTGCTGTTCCATCAAGTACACAAGGCGCAGGCAGTACTCCGGCAGCAGGGTGGAGTCTGCATCCAAGGTGAGAACGTATTCGGGGTCAGGGAACTCCAGATCTGCGGCCTCGCCGGTAACTTCGATCAGCACGGTACCGCCGACCATCTCTTGAGTCTTGAAGCGCCGACCCATCAAGCCGATGTAGCTATTCAGGTTCATGGCCTTGTTGGCCTCATGCGAAAGTGAGGAGTACTGCTTGCGCTCAAAGCTCGATAGTTCCGCCCGAAAGATCCAGGCCAGCCGCCGATGTAACTGCAACATGCGGCGCGGACTGAGCTGCGTCTCGGCAGCTGCAGCAGTGTTCAGCGCAGTAGCTACCTCGCCCATCTCCGTCCCGAGTCGACCGAGCACGCTGTTGGACAAGAACAAGTCAGTGTGGTCGATGATTGGATTAGCTAGGGCTTGCTCATGGAACCAGTTGCTTGCTTCGGCATAAAGGTCAGCAAGGTGAGTGATCTGCTGAATGGGGTCAACTTCACTGTCGACATCGGCAGCGGAGTCGTGTCGTTCAAACGCGTCGAGCTCGTGCTCAAACTTGGTGCGGAGGGGACGTAGGAGTTCCTCGATCTCAAGTGGCAAGCCGCGTGCCGCTTCAAGGATCGCTTGTTCTTCTGGACTTGTTGGGTTCGGCGGATCGTCAATCAGCAAGACGATTCGCATAAACGGGTATTCCTGCAAAGCCGTGGACAGCAGGGTCTGGCGCACGACGCGAGCGTCTTCTTTATACGAAGGGATGATGGCAGTGAGCGTGGGCATCGCCACAGTGAAATAATCATCAATGCTGGCTCGTGGGACGCGGTGATGCTCTTGGATTCGGTAGAGATAGCCGAGTCTGGTGACCAAGTAGGCCAGTGCAGAGGCCGTGAGCAGCGACACAACGAGTGCATACGTAGCTGTATCGATGACGACGCGAATGGACAAAGGGTTTTGAACTACGCGGTAGATCTGATCCACTAGGTACGAGGCGTAGGCAATAAGGGTGATGGCAATGGCAAACCTGGCACCGCTGATTGCGCGGCGCGAAGGTGGTTCCGGCACAGACGGCATGGGCCCGGTGCGCTTATCTGCACCTATTTGTCGCCTGCCTGGTGCCCTGAGAGGGAGCTCTGTTGGTGCAATCTCCGCCGAATCCCCGGAATCAGAGTGGGGGGAGAATCTGGAATTTCGCATTCAAGCATCTATAAGGGAGAACCAATGAATTGGCAAGATAATGCAGATATTTACCTATGGAGTCCCCTGCGACCCTTCTGTATCCCTACTTAGTAATAATGGAAGACGTGTCAAACTTCAGACGGTTCTGTAAGTAGTCGTCCAACTATTGATCAGAGATTTTACGAATCGGGCCTGAAGTAGGCAGTAGCTAAAAAGATTGTGGAGTTGCGCAGTGGAATCAACCGAGCCCGAAGCAACCGAGCCTGAGTCAGGTGATCCGGAAGCAACCGAGGCTGTGTCAGCCGATCCCAAGTCAGCCGAGCCTGAGTCAGCCGAGGCTGTGAAAACCCCACGCCGCCGCGTCTCCTTTTTTCGGGTGGTAGTGGCCCTTGTGCTCCTGGCAGGTGTGAGCTTCGCAACCGTGAGCTTTGTGAACCGGGCTGTAGATCAATCGGCGAAGGGCAATCCGACAGCATGGTTTGCCCCGTATGTGGACGCTACGTTGGTCCCGACTTTTCCCTTTGAGAACCCAGTAGAAGGTGGCTCAAAAGATGTGGTTCTTGGCTTTATCGTTGCCGATCGAGACGGGGGGTGTGCCCCAACCTGGGGTACCTATGTAGACCTTGATGGCGCAGCTACCTCGTTCGACCTTGATCGCAGAATTACGCGTCTACGAGCAGCGGGTGGAAACGCGATTGTGTCATTTGGTGGTCTGAGCAACTCAGAACTAGCCCTTCGTTGTAAGTCGCCCGCCGATCTTGCAGAGGCCTACCGAGAGGTGATTAATCGGTACGAGCTTGCAACCGTGGATTTTGATATTGAAGGCGAAGCGCTAGCTGACACTGCAGCGAATCAACGCCGAGGTGAAGCGCTGAAGCTCCTTCAGGATGAAGCAACGAAGGCAAACCGAGAGCTTGCTGTCTGGTTGACACTGCCGGTTGCCCCGCAGGGACTAACCGCAGATGGCCTTGCGGCCGTTGAGGCCACGCTTGCTGCTGGAGTCGACCTTGCAGGCGTAAATGTAATGACCATGGACTACGGGGCTGGCCGTCCGGAATCAATGTCGATGGCGGCAGCAAACGAGGAAGCTCTGCAGTCAACCTTCACACAGCTAGACGGTGCCTATGAGCGGGCGGGCAACAAGCTGCAACCGGCCGATCTCTGGGGCAAAATCGGCGCAACCCCAATGGTGGGAACGCAAGACACCATCCCTGATCAGTTCACCATTTCGGACGCACAGGCGCTGATCTCTTTTGCCAAGGTGAACGGCCTTGGCCGACTCTCGCTGTGGTCGGCGAATCGAGATGGCCCCTGCGGGTCTCAGATGGACGAACTTATTGTGAGCAACACCTGCAGTGGCGTTGAGCAGGAACCGCTTGAGTTCTCTCGAATTCTGAACAACCTGACTGGGCGGGCAATTGGCAAGAATGAGCAGGTGACCACGACTACTGAACGCCCAGTGCTGGTAGATGATGCGCTCACGAGTCCGTACCCGATATGGCAGGACAGTCGGATCTATGTTGAGGGTCAGAAGATTGTTTGGCATGGAAACGTGTACGTCGCGAAATGGTGGACCAAAGAGAATCGACCCGATGAGCGCGTCGAGAACCTGTGGGATTCACCTTGGCGCTACCTCGGTCCTGTCATGCCGAACGATCGACCTGCTCCTAAGCCAGACCTTCCTAACGGCACGTATCCCGCTTGGAACAAGGCTTCGGTCTATGCCAAGGGAAAGCGAGTTCTTTTTCAGGGGATGGCATACCAAGCAAAGTGGTACACCCAAGGTGACACGCCGAGTCCAGATCGACCATGGGAAACCCCGTGGCAACCCGTGTCTGTTGACCTTGCAGCGTCGAAGAGTGATCTCGGAGCGAGCCTTCCCGATTGGAGCGGCGCTATTGCCTACGAGGCCGGCTCACAAATTCGCTATCAGGGCGTTGCGTATGAGGCCACGCGGTGGAATCAGGCCGACGCTCCGGGTAGTAAGAATCTGACCGCTGGGCTACCAACCTGGCTTCCGCTCGCAACTGGCGACGCTTCTGGCGACGCAACTAGCGACGCAACTAGCGACGCTGCTGGCGGCGTGGCTGGTAACGCGAGCACAACAGTGCCGATGAGCTAACCGGTTAACGCACAGCACCGCTACTCGCCGGCACCCACAGAAAGGTTCTCTGTTGGCGAGGTGAGCTTCCCGTCATCGCGCAGGGCAAAGAACTTGCCGCCGCGAGTACCCACAAAAATAGAGCCTTCCCACACAGCTGGTGTGGCCTCGATGCACCCGCCCAGCTTGAGTTCCCAAAGCTGTGGTGGCACCACTTTGGTATCCGAAACGTCGTAGCCGCGAAGCACACCGTTGCAGTCGCCGTAGACCAGCGTGTTCTCAACCGTCACTGGTGATTGCCAGGTTGGTCCCGGCAATTTGATGGTCCATCGCTCGGCACCGGTTTCGCGGTCAAGCGCCAGCAACTTTCCGCCGTTTGTCGCCGCAATGACGACATCTTTGTAAAGAGCAGGAGTGGTCCAAAATCCCGCTGTTGCTGCTACGCGGTCGTCATATTTCCACACAAGGGGATCATCCGGCTTCTTGGGGTCAAGCTTCATCAACTGTCCCACCTCGGCTGATCGCGAGTTGCCTCGTTCGTACTCAACTGCCACGTATAAGAACCCCTCGGCATCGATTGCAATGCTGGCGTCGGTGTCATCACCAACCCAGTAGCGGAAGGTTTGCTTGGGCTCGCCGGTCCCCGCTATTTCTGGCTCAAGATCCCAACCCGAGACCAGTCCGCCAGAGTTGGCGTAGTACACGGTGTTGCCAGATACAGCGACTGAATCCTCAATAGACATCTCTTTTGCACGGTTTCCGGCAAGGTCGCTGATGACTTGCTGATCCCAGCTTGGCGTATTGAACACCAGCTTTGGGTCGAGAGTTACCAGGCCATCGGCTCCATAGGCCCGATTGAGTTTCACCATATGGAACTGACTGTTCTCTCCGCCCTCGAGCAAGTAGTCATCAAGAATCAGACCCGAACCATCCCAGTCGTCATTCCATAAAGTGGGAGATACAGCGGTGGCCGACAGTTTCCAAAGCTCAACGGCCTCACCCGGTCGGTCGATTGCGAGGGCCCGGTAGTAGCTGTCACGGCTGCCCGAATAGACAATCGGATAGCCGTTCGGATCCACCGTGACGGAGCCCTTAATGATGTCGCCAGTCTTGAACGGGGGAAGAATATCTTCGCCCGTGTTGCCATCCATGAAATGCACAGCGCCGTCATACGCGCCGAACACCACCCACAAGCGACCATCGCGATTGAACACTGCCGGCTGGCCAGTCCAACCCATTCCGCACCAGGTTTTGGTGACTCCCTTGGACGAGGAACTCGAGCACATCCCGCCATCTTTGGGGTAGTACCAAGCAACTTTCGGGGCCTTTGGTACGGGGCCCCTGCCGTAATACGAGCGGGTGGGGTTGCCTCGGAAGGTCAACAGCCCCGGCACCTCGGCCGACCACATGTGACCCGAGCTTGCTGGGTTGACGAGCTGCCCTTTTACTGCAGGAACAGGAACCTGAAGTGGGTCTTTGACCGCAGGTTTCTTGAGTTCGGTTGTCGTGCTTGCGTCTTTGGATTCCGCAGTTGAAGTACTGCTGCTCGTGGCGCCACCCTGAGTTGCATCCTCTTTGGTCTTGCCTCCCGAGAGCATGCTGCCAACAACTAGGACAATGAGAAATACGGCAACCAAACCGCATGCCACAAACAGTCGACGCCGCTGAGCGACCTGCTTTGTGCTTGGCGCAAAATCGCGGTTCCGCTGAAACTCATACTCACCAGTCCCGTCAGCGTCGTCGGGGCCACCAGGGGTTCGAGGCTCAGTCATCGTTGCCTATCTTCGCTGATTTTTTATGTGACAGGGGTGCTTTCGAGGCTAATTGCTGCCACCGTGCCGGCCTCGCTGGCATCACTGGCGAAGTTCGCCCTCTGCAACGAGGCGATCCAAGGTCAGCTCGGGCTGCTCGGCAATCAGGCGATCCAGCCAGTAACTGGACTCAAAGACAGCCAGCAAAGTGCCGTCGCTGCGAGCCAGAACATCTACGCCTTGCATGGCCCGAAGCGTGGGTGCGGATTCGGCGTCGGTACGCCGGGCAACTTTGTAGTTCGTCATGGAGAACTCAACCGGAGCGCCAAACTCATTCTCGAGCCGGTGCTTTGCAACCTCAAACTGCAGCGCACCAACGGCTGCCAGTACGGGTGCTTGGTCGCCATAGTCAGGGTCACGCAACACCTGAATGACGCCCTCTTCGTCTAGCTGGGTGATGCCGTTTCTGAACTGCTTAGTGCGACTCACATCGGTGGTGCGCGCAATGGCAAAGAACTCTGGGGCAAAGCTCGGGATCTCTGGGAACGTCACGGCGGTCTCTGCCCAAAGTGTGTCCCCGACCCGCACATCATTTGCGTTCACAAGTCCGATTACGTCGCCCGGAAAGGCCTCTTCGAGGGTCTCGCGTTCCTGGCCAAAAACCGAGTGAGCGTACTTGGTGGCAAAGGGCTTTCTGCTGCGATCTTGAATGACTACCATTCCGCGTTCGAAGCGGCCCGAACACACTCGTAAGAATGCGATCCGGTCACGATGTGAGCGATCCATATTTGCCTGAACCTTGAACACGAACCCAGAGAATGGCGAGTCGAGTGGGCGCTTCTCTCCCGAGGTATCAGCCCGCGGCGACGGGCTCGGCACCTCGTCGATGACCGAGTCGAGCAATAGCCGAACCCCAAAGTTGGTGAGCGCCGAACCGAAGAACATCGGAGTTGTCTCACCTTCAAGAAACATCTCTCGGTCGTGTTCGGCACCCGAGAGCAGTTCGAGTTCATCCAGACTCTCGGTCCACGATTCGCCTTCTTCAACAAGGGCGCGGTCGGCGGGAACGATCTCTTCGGGAGCCTCGGTTGACCCCCGAGCGGTTCGAGTAAACCGGATGAAATCTCCGCTGCTTCGGTCGACTACGCCGCGAAAGTCACCGGCTATACCCACGGGCCAAGTCATCGGCGTGCAGATCAACCCCAGCTTTGATTCGATGTCGTCGATGAGTTCAAGCGGACTCAACCCTGGACGGTCCCACTTATTGACATAGGTCAGGATGGGCAAGCCACGGCTGCGGCACACTTCGAACAGTTTTTGAGTCTGCGCTTCGATGCCTTTCGCAGCGTCGAGCACCATGACAGCAGCATCACAAGCAGTGAGTACCCGGTACGTATCCTCAGAGAAATCGCGGTGACCAGGGGTGTCAAGCAGGTTGACCACGCAGTCGCGATAAGGGAACTGCAAAACAGTGGATGTAATCGAGATTCCGCGCTGCTGCTCAAGCTCCATCCAGTCGCTAGTAGCTGAGCGTCGGGCACCCTTAGCCTTGACAGCGCCGGCTTCACGGCCGAGCGCGCCACCATACAAAAGCAGCTTTTCAGTCAGGGTGGTCTTGCCAGCATCCGGGTGCGAGATGATGGCAAATGTGCGTCGCCTGAGGGCTTGGGAACTGGGGACTTCGGGCGAACTCACCATGACATGAGACTCGCCACGGGCCAAGAACGCAAAGTGGGCTTCAAACTGAGCCTGCTCTTGGGGTACAGCGGGGTCAGCTGAGCGATGCCTCGACCGCCTTGATCAGCGAGGCTGTGCGTGGGTCGCCGGCAAGGCCGAACTGCATCTGGTTCATCACATAGCCAAAGGCCATTCTGCGATCCGGGTCTGCAAAGCCGACTGATCCACCGGCCCCGTAGTGACCGAAGGAGCGATCACCGGAGAGTGGCGAGAAGTCTGAACCGCGCATGAATCCCATGGCGAAGGGAATCGGAAACATCAACACTGCGTCGGCGCCCTCGGTTTGCACTTCGATTGCTTTGTGCATCGCATCTTCAGACAGCAGGCGCACACCTTCAACCTCGCCTACGCAAGCCGCATACATACGAGCCAGTGAATTGGCGTTCGTGACTCCGTTCGCCGCCGGGATCATGGCCGACCACAATGCAGGGGTATTCCAAGCCTCTTGGTCCATGAACGCACCACCTGGTGCAGAGAGCGCCTTGCCTGCAAGGTTGTCGGGGCCGAGCAGCATGTCGAGCATTTGCACCAAACCAATCGAAGCTGGTTCCGCGGGTTCCCCAGTAGCTACATCAACACCAGCGCTCGCACCTGCGGCTGAGATGACCTCAAGGTCTACTCCCTCGGGAACTCCCATCGGGATCAGACGAGAGACTCGGTCATGTTGTTGCTCGGGTAGTCCAATCCAGAAGTCCAAACCCAGCGGGCCGGCCACCTCGGTTGCAAAGAACTCGCCGATACTCATGCCCGATACCCGGCGCACGATCTCTCCAACTAGCCAACCGTAGGTAACAGCGTGGTACCCGTGTTGAGTTCCTGGCTCCCAGACGGGCGTGCTTTCTGCCAGTGCACTCACCACCGTGTCCCAATCGAGCGCATCATCCAAACTCAATCGCTTGTTTGTATCGATCAGGCCACTCTTGTGACACAGCAGCCAAGAGACAGGAATATCGCCTTTGCCTTGTGCTGCAAACTCGGGCCAATACTGCGCAACAGGAGCATCAAAATCTAGCAATCCGCGTTGAGCCAAGATGTGCGCGCATAGTGCAGTTGCCCCTTTGGTGGAGGAGAACACCATCTGCAAGGTGTTGGCGTTGTACTCAGTACCTTCGGTGGTGACACCACCTGTCAGGTTGACCACGGCCTTGCCGTCAACATACAAACTGAAAGCGGCTCCTACTTCTCCGTGTGAATCAAAGTTCTCTTCGAAGGCCTCTTGAACCTGCTCAAAACCTGGTTCTACGGTGCCGCGGATCTCTGCCATGGGGATTCCCTCGTTCTGTCTGCTCAACAACCTGTGTCGTATCGTAGGCGCAAGCGGCGAGGGCAGCCCTGCTCGAACCGTTACGGCTTCGAGAACGTTGCTTCCCGTTCGAGTGTCCGCCCATCAGTCAATCTGATCACGGCCCGAACGGTGTGGGTCCCAGTGCTCAGACTCGTTGGGTCGAGCGAGGTTCCACCAAAGAGCTCCCAAGGGAAACTGCGCTCTGTAGCTGTGAGTCTCTCATCGAGGAAGAACTCCACCTGAGAGATGCCGTCTCCCACGCTTGAATCGAGAAAGACAAATACGCGTTGGGTGATCTGGGCGTCTTGCAAGGCAAAAGAAGGGGTGCGGGAATCTGACTCGGACCACCGCAACCCGCCGGGGGTGCTGCGAACCTCGGTGGTGGTGGGCGCAGGCACGCTGCTAGTCGGCGAACTCGTGGGTGGAGGATCTGTGCTGGGAACCTCGAGTGAAGTAACTGGCGGATCGGCAGGAACGGTCCCAGTCGGTGATCTAGGGGGCGAGGTAGCCCTTGGCGATGCGGGCCTAGGCGGTCTTGTTGTCGGCGCTTCTGCGAATTCGGCCGGGCCAGATGCAGTGGTAGGAGGTGGCTCGGCAATCGTGGTTGCGCCAAGCACAGATGCCGGCGGCAGGGTAGAGATTGTGCTGCCTGGGGTAGTATTGGGCTTGGTATTTGGCGATGTAGGCCGGGTTTGGGTTTGATCGGCCCGAGCGGCCTGTGCCTGATACGCCATAGGCAAAGCCACCACGCAGGTCATCAGGGTTGATGCCGAGGCGGCGAGAAGAACTCGGGCCAGACGCGCTCGTTGAGTTGTGATTGCGTTACTGACACTCGCCATTCGCCGCCTCCTTCCTACGTATCTTCACAGAATTCCCATCCTTCTCCTATGGGCAAAACCCGCGACTGCCCGCCACTCTGAGTAGGCAGATCTGCTGAGCAGCGGCCTAAAGGCCGGTTTTGTCACGGAGCGCAGTTTTCTTAGACAGCCTCGCTATCTTCAGTTGTCGGGCGCAGATCAATAATTCCCAGTCGGACTGCCGACAACACAGCGTGAGTCAGGCTTTGCGTATCCAAACGGCGGTAAATGGCATTGAGGTGGTTGTGCACAGTTTTTTGGGTGATTCCCAACTCACGCGCCACCTGTTTGGTGCTCTGGCCATCTGCGATCATCTGCAGAATCTCGGTTTGGCGAGAAGACAGCAGTTCTTCTCCGGGATCTTCTGCCTCGACCACCGTCAACATTGATGCCGCCAATTGCGGGCTCAGTACCTCTTCTCCAGCGAGTACCCGGCGCAGAGTGTCAAGCACGTCGGCAAATGAGGTTCCCTTTGTCAGGTATGCAGAGGCTCCGGCCTCGAGGGCGGACCGAGTGAGTGGGGGATCATCGTGCATCGTGAGCACAACGACTTTGATATCTGGGAACTCGCTAATGATTCTGCGGGTTGCGCTCACCCCGTCAAGTACGGGCATGGACAAATCCATCAACACAATGTCGGGTTGAGTCTCTCGTGCAAGCGTCACGGCCTCTTCACCGTTGCTGGCTTCGCCGACGACTTCTTCCCCGGCGTTTTCGAGTCCTCGACGGATTCCGTCTCGAAGAATCTGATGGTCATCAGCTAATAGAACTCTCAACGCATTGCTCCCTGTTTGAGGATCGGTACCGAATTGCTACTCGAAGTTTTGCCAGCAAAGACTCGAAGCACTGTCCCAGAACCGGGGGTGCTCTCGATGGTGAGGTCGGCGCCGATGACATCGGCTCGTTCTCTCATCCCAACCAAACCATAGGAGGAATCACGAACCCCCCGGGCAATTTCGAACCCTTGGCCATCGTCTGTTACCACGAGTTGAAAGTTCCCGCCGTCTACGTCCCAGACGACGCTGACATGCGTAGCGAGTGCGTGCTTTGCGATGTTGTTGAGTGCCTCTTGCAGAATTCGCAGAATTTCGTTTTCGACTGGAACGGGCAGGTGCTCCTCTGGTCGAGTCACGGTGAAGGTGGCGGTTACTGCAGACCGATCCGCGAAGCGTGCCACCAGATCGCGTCCGAGCACTGCCAGGGGCTGGTCCTCGCTGACACCTGATCGCAACTGGCGGAGCGTCTCACGGAGTTCGTCAAGGGCGGCTTGGACATCGCTGTAGAGCTGGGTAAGTTCCTCGAGTTGCTCGGGCTCGTTGCTCATGATTCGCTCGAGTTCGAACGAGATATAGGTGAGCCATTGACCGAGTCGATCGTGCAAGTCTCGGGCTAAGCGGATGCGTTCCTCTTCCGCTCCCAGAGTTCGGAGCCGTCCGAACCATCGGGCGTTGTCAATGGTGAGGGCGAGGACCTCGGCCATGCCGGTTAACAGGTTCAGGTGCTGCGGCTGAAAGTGATCGCTCTCGGCGTGTTCGAGGCCCAGCAAGCCAATGGTATTGCCGCGAGTTTGCAAGCGGATATAGAGCCCGCTCCGACTGCTGCTGGAAAGAAACAGCGACCCACCGCCATCTACGGGAGTGCTTCCTGTTACGGGATTGACCAAGATAGGTGCAGTCGAATTCAAGGCTTGGCGAAGCGACTCGGGTAAGGCGGCAGTTCTATAGGCCGGATTCAGCACGCAACCATCGGCCAACTTTGGTACCCATTCCTCAGAGCGTTCATCAAGGGCCAGCAGGCAGATTGTGCGAGTGTCAAAGGCAGTTCCAAGTTGCAGGCGGGATGCCTCTAGGGCCTCACGAAGGCTGAGCGAGGTCGGCAGCGTGCGCGCCACGTTGTTGACCAAGGCGAGCAGATCGTTTGCATCGCTAAGCGAGTCGACCTGGCCAGCGAGTGAGCCTCGCCGCACCTCTGAATCTAAGAGTCGACCCCGCACGAAACTCGCTGCGGCAACGCCCAGAATTATCACCAGCGTCAGTCCAAAATCTCGCTGAGTGTCGGCTTGTTGGTTGTAGGTATTCGCCCCAAGCGGCAACGCGATCAGCATGGTCACGGCGCCTGTGACTAACGCGATCGTTCCAGCTAGGTAGCCCCAGCCGAAGCTCATGACCACCATGGCGGCCATCAGCGAAAAGATAAATGGACTTTCTAGGCCGCCGCCCGACCCAACGGCCAGACCGATGATTGCAACGTCTCCGAAAGCTACAAATCGGTCCTGAAAACGCGTGGATGCCAGTCGGATTGGAATGACTGTTCGCCAGGTGGTGATGAACACGCACACAGCAACTGTGATCACTGCAATATAGGAGCCCTGAAATGCGGCGGGAGCGGCGAAGACGATTCCAAACCCCACAGCACCCCAACGCAGGGTCGCAATTGCGGGGGAGACGCCCGATCGAATCGACGGGGGTAGGGCAAAATTTCGGGTTGCGTCGTCAATCCCACCAAACGGCAACGCGCGCAATGCAGCCACGGCCTGATCGACTTGGAGTCGTTCGGCATCTGAAGTGGGTGAACTCTCTAGGTCAGTGGCGTCCATGTGAAGTCTCTGCTCTTCACTCTACTAATCGTCGGTCAAATACTGTGCCGTTGCGCAACAACTTCAGAGATCGCAGCGCGCAGCCCTAACATCGCTCAATGGTTCCTGATCTGACGAGCGAGTTACTCGCGCAGCCCGAAGGCGTGCGGCGCCCAGATCGCAGGCGAGTAGTTGACGCAGCCGGGGTGAAGATCTCGGTGGCCGAATGGGGCGATGAACAGGCCCCAGCGCTGCTTCTGGCGCATGGCGGCTTTGACTTTGCCGAGACGCTCAACAGGTTTGCGCCGATGTTGGCCGATGGCGGGTACCGGGTAGTCAGCTGGGATCAGCGCGGCCACGGCGAATCGGCCTGGGCGCACTTGTACAGCTGGGAGGCAGATATCCGAGATGCTGCTTCAGTTCTTGCGACCCTCCCCGATGAGCCGCTGCCGTTTATTGGCCATTCAAAAGGCGGCTCCATGGTGATGCACCTAGCGAACGTTGCACCGCACCGGGTGTCTGCGTTGGTCAATCTTGATGGTCTGCCCTCGGGCAACAACATGCCCGACGTGTCAGAACTGGAACGAACGCGTATGCAACGCGATGAGATGGACCGGTGGCTGGCTCATCGCCGAACGCTCAGTGATAAACAGCGCAGGCCCGGAACAGTGCAGGAACTGGCCGAGCGCCGAGGTCGAATGAACCCACGCCTGACTACCGAGTGGTTGCAGTACTTGGTGCAGGTAGGTGCGCGACAAGAGGTTGACGGCTGGCGTTGGAAGCTGGACCCCACCATGCGTATGGGCGGGTTCGGCCCGTGGCGGCCGGAGTGGTCGATGCTGAGGCTGCCAGGGCTAGGCGTACCCATGCTTGGGGTGATGGGTTTGGAGATTGAAGTCATGGGCTGGGGCAGTCGACCATCGGATGTGGAGCCCTATTTGCCACCCGGAGCGCAGTTCGAAGGCCTAGAAGGTGTCGGGCATTTTGTGCATATCGAGCAGCCGCGCCTAGTGGCCGATCTGATTTTGGAGTTCCTCTCATGAGCCCCCTCGATTCAGAGAGCCCTGCCGATTCAGACACGATCTGGGTGCGTCACAACCGTATTGACCTTGCGATCCATCACCTCACAAATGGGTCCGATCCAACCCATCGCCCACTGTTGCTCCTGCATGGACTCGGCGAGCGAACACCCGATGAAGTTCCCCCCAGTGTTCGCTGGCCCGGCCCCGTTTATGGCCTTGATTTTACAGGCCATGGACAGTCGACCATTCCAGTTGGAGGTGGCTACACCTCTGAGATTTTGGTCGGAGATGTTGATGCATCGCTCGAAGAGCTCGGCGAGGTCACCATTTTGGGGCGCGGACTCGGCGCCTATATCGGCCTGCTCATTGCCGCAGCGCGACCCCAGCAAGTGATGGGAGTGGTGATGTCTGATGGGCCTGGTTTAGTGGGTGGCGGGATTCATCCAGGGTCTCCATCGGTTCCCTTTCCGGCACCCTGGGCCAGCAACCCCCCCGACCCGTTTGCACTTCTTGAGTTGGCTCGAGACGTTCGGCCGCCCGACTATGCGCAGACCTATGTTCGGTTTGTCCTTGAGAGCAGCAAGTTGGAAAAGGCGCTCATGGTGTGCGCAGTAGCGCGACCGGAATGGCTTGCAGCAGTTGCGGCCGAGCCGGGAGTCGGGCAGGGCACCGTGGACGAGGCTTTACAGTTTTACGCAGGGTTATAGAGAGTACGCAGGGCTCTAAGAAGTACGCAGGGTTCTAGGGCTGATTACTCGTCTGCCGATTCGGCAGTTGCGCCGTCAAGGCGTTCAACAATTTTTTCAACCTGAAACCGAGTGGCATCAAGCTTGCTGCGGCACCAATCCACAATCTCTGCAGCGCGACTGACCTGTTCAGCAAGTTCGTCCACATCTAGGCCATCCGATTCTAGGGATGCCACGATCTGTTCAAGCTCGGCCATCGCGGCGCTAAAACCGAGCTCTTCCGGGGAAACTGCTTCGGTACTCATCTACTTCTCCTCAAGTTGGCCCGGGCTGGACTGGCCTGGGCTGGTTTCGACTGGGCTGGATTCAACTGTGCTGGTTTCAATAGTGCTGAGCACGCTGCCATCTGCGAGTTGGGTGGTGATCTGCTCGCCCTGATGAAGTTCGCTGGCTGAGCGAACCACCGTTCCTGATGCTGTGCGGGTGATGGACCAGCCTCTGCCAAGCGCTGTTGCGGGGTCGTGCACACGAGCGCGTGCTGCGAGGGCGTCAAGACGGTTGCGAGTCAACGCATCCCACTGACTAGCGGCTCGACCAATCCTGCTTGAGGCAGCAGTGAGTCGCGTCTCGGCATCTGAAGTCACGCGAGGCACGGCAATTTTGGTGCGGTGCAACAAGTGCGAAACCCTCTGCTGGTCTCGATCAAGATGTCGCAGGGCGGCGCGCCCAGCACGACCGCCTGAGTCAATCATTTGCCGTTCGCTGCGATCGAGACGGTTCGCAACTACCTCGCAGGCCTGCAGCCAAGAACGCTCCATCATCTGTGCCGCTGCATTGACTTGATTCACCACAGCGGCTGCGCATGCCGTCGGAGTTTTGTGGCCACTATGCGCAACCTCTTGTGCCACGGTGCTATCGATCTCATGACCGATGCCCGTAAAGACTGCAAGGGTTGACTCTGCGATTGCGCGTGCAACCGATTCCAGATCGAATGCAGCAAGGTCAGTTCGCGCACCTCCGCCGCGGCAAAGCAAGATCACGTCAACCGGTAGCTCTTGAGCCGTACGCAGAGCACTCAGAATCGAAGCTTCTGCTTCGGCTCCTTGCACCCGTGCATCAAGTTCAAAGATGTGCAGCCCAAGTCCAGATTTTTGGAACTCGCCCAGAACATCTGCATGCGCAGCGCTACCTAGGCTTGTGATGAGAGCGACACGGGTGGGGAGGGGGCTCAGGGGACGGAGCGCGTTTGCCCTGAGTAGACCCTCGGCGGAGAGCAGCGCAAGCACTCGATCACGTTCCTGATCGAGCACACCAAGCGTAAAGGTGGGGTCAATCCCACTCATGCGAAGTTGTAGGGAGCTGCGCGATTCGTAGGTATTCAACTTGCCCGAAATGCGAACGCGCACGCCGTCTGCAAGTTCGATTGCACCGCCCTGCATCTCTAGAAATCTGCTCACCGCTGCGGCTTCGCGCGCAAACAATGTGATTGCCAACATGGAGGGATAGGTGGGATTTTTGGAGTCGCTATCGATCAGATCGAAATACACATGCTTCTTGGCAGAGACCTTGTAATTGCGGATCTCTCCCTGCACCCACATCTCGTAGCCGAAGGTGTGCTGCAACAGGCCATTGATTGCCTCATGCAATTCAGAGACCGACCATGTGGGCTCTAAGGATTCTTGCGCTGAATGCTCGCCACCCTGCAGTGAGGTTTCAAACAGTGAGGGATTCGACTGCTCGGTCACGTGGCCGATGAGTCTGGGGTTTTGCCCTCGGGCACATCCTCAGCCGCCTCGGCTGCATCCGCATGGCGAATGACTAGAACGGGTGCCACACAATGCCGAGACACGTATTCACTTACCGAGCCAATCACCACCCGCTTGAACCAGCCTCGACCGTGTGATCCGACTACTACAACATCTGGATTGGTCTGTTTGGCCACCAGGCAGATCATGATTCCGGCCGAGCCCTCAACAACTTTGTGTTCCACGATGCTGGGATCAACTCCAAGGGATGCAACGGTGCCAGCCAATTCGTCTCGGCCCTCATCAAGGATTGCGTTTCGAGCAGTGAGGGACTCTGTTGGTGACAGCAGATTTCCCTCGAACCCACCTGCGCCAGAGTCATTCGCGACGCTGGTATCTGCAACGGTAAGCAACGTGATTTTTGTCGGGTTGAGCAACCGGACCGCTTTCTGCGCCGCCTCAATCGAGACTTCTGATCCGTCTGTGGTAATCAATGCGTGCACATGTCCTCCAAAGCTCAACAAAGAATTTCTAGGTGGATACCAAACTAGGCCGCCCGGAAGGTCCACGCCTCCCATCAGCGGCAACGGTTACCCTGCCACGGTGAACACGAACAAAATCCAGACGGCCGCGGTCAGCCGCAAGGCCGTCGCAGCGACCCTTGGGGCTCTAGCAGTGCTGGCAATCCTGCAGCCTGCAACCGCAGCAGCGCTCACTGTGCAGGTGGCCTCGACGACAGAAACTGCCATGACTGCTTGGCGAGCGGCCTTGCTGGGAATCATCGAAGGAGTGACCGAGTACTTGCCCATCTCCTCGACGGGACACCTGCTCGTGGCCTCGGACCTGTTAGGGCTCGGCACAACCAAGGCGGATCAGGGCGCTGCGGATACGTATGCGATCGCTATTCAGTTCGGTGCGATTTTGGCAGTGGCGGGACTGTTCTGGAAGCGGTTCCGAGACATGATTTTGGGTGTGTTCGGCAAGTCCGCAGGGGGTCGCCACCTGCTGATCTTGCTGATCGTGGCATTCGCTCCTGCAGCAGTCTTGGGGTTCCTGCTCGACGACAAAATTAAAGAGGTCCTGTTTTCCTCGTGGACCATCGTCTTTGCGTGGTTTGTGGGTGGACTCTTGATCTTGGGGTTGGAGCGAGCGGGGAAGATTCCTCATCGAGGTGAGCCCGCCGAGCCTGGGCGAGATCGCCTTTTGGAAATGACTGTTCGCCAAGCTTTCATCATTGGGTTAGTTCAGTGCATTGCGCTGTGGCCGGGTACAAGTCGTTCGTTGGCAGCGATCCTTGGCGCCCTGCTCGTGGGAGTCAGCATGAGCGCCGCCGTTGAGTTCAGCTTTCTGTTGGGGTTTGTCACGCTGTCAGCCGCAAGTGGCTACTCCGTGCTGAAGGACGGAGGGGAACTCTTTACCCAATTTGGCCTGCTCGACCCGTTGATTGGTCTGGTCTTCGCGTTCCTTGCAGCGGTGATCTCGATCAAGTGGTTGATCACATATCTGCAGCAACACAGTCTGGCCATATTTGGCTGGTACCGAATTGTGATTGCCGGAATTACCGCTGGGCTGCTCATTACCGGTGCGCTCAACGCCTAACCCACCCTGTTTCGTTATGCGCCTGACCCCCTATGGGGGGTCAGGCGCAAGACAAAGCGGGGTTTTGTGGTAAGTCGGGTTTGCTGATGCCACTACCGTTGAAGGGATGAGCGCGGACCAGAATTTCGGCCAAGTCAGCAGGAACACGTCACAGGGGCACGTGACGCGCCGTGCGGTGCTGAAATGGTCCGGTGCAGCGGGCACGCTTGCCGTGGCGGCGGCCTTTACTCAGGCTTGCACTCCGTCGAACGAGCCTCAGGTTGGCGCTGATGCCAACGGTGTTCTGCTCCCTCCAGGTTTTTCGAGTCGCGTGATTGCCCGCGGAGGCGAAACCATCGCTGGAACTGCCCTGAAGTACCGAGTGTTTCCCGATGGGGCAGCCACCTTTGTTGACCCAGCAGTAGCGGGCGGTTGGTATCTCACCGTAAACCATGAGATTCCTGCAACGGGAGGCGTGACCTCCATCCGGTTCGCTCCGGATGGCAGAGTCGTGGGAGCGAAGCAGATTCTGGCGAACACTGCGCTCAACTGCGCCGGTGGAGCGACGCCTTGGGGGACCTGGCTGAGTTGCGAGGAATGGGAGGGTGGCTCAGTTTGGGAGTGCGATCCAACTGGAGCAGAGCAAGCCCATCGCCGCTGGTCGATGGGGGCGTTCAAGCATGAGGCCGCAGCGGTGGCCGCCGATGGGCGTGTCTACATGACCGAGGATCGCCCCGACGGAGCGCTCTACCGGTTTACGCCGAAGCTCGAGGGCGACCTCTCCTCGGGTGTGCTTGAAGTAGCGACTGCTTCGACAGTCGGAGGCAGGATCACTTGGGCGCGGGTTCCGAACCCCCGACCCGACGTATTCCAGAAACCTTGCAGAGAGCAGGTTCCCGGAACGATTGAGTTCAATGGTGGCGAGGGGATTGCCACGAATGGAGACACCGTTTGGTTCACTACCAAAGGCGATAATCGGGTCTGGGAAGTGCAACTTGCGACCGGCCAGATTGATGTCCGATACCAAGGTGGCGGGTCAAGCATTCTTTCCGGCGTTGACAACCTCTGGCTTGATCAGGGATCTGGATCGCTGCTCATCGCAGAGGATGGCGGCGACATGGAAGTTGTCATGCTGCGACCTGACAACACTGCAGTATCGGTCATTCGGCTTCCCGGGCAGGATGGCAGTGAAGTCACCGGGCCGTGCTTCAGCCCCGATGGTCAGCGGCTGTATTTCAGCTCGCAAAGAGGAAGCGTGGGCCCGTTAGGATTTCCGCTCGGAATCACCTATGAGGTCACCGGGCCATTCGACGAGTTGCTCGCTAGGTAAGGTTGATTTTGTAGTCGCCGCTGACTTCGACGGTGACTCGCCAACCACCTCGGGATTGCACAGCATTCGAACCACCTATGCCGGTGCCCGTGACTGTTGGCGCAACTGCAGACTCCGACTGGAACCACAGCACTGCAGTGCTTGGGGCTGAGGTGCGTCCCGTTACGGTGACTGCGCCACCGCAGGGCTCGGCAACTACTGATGTCAGGCGGCCGGGCATGGCTCTCGGGTAGGAGCGGGCTGTGCAGGGGGTATTCATTCGCGGAGCTTCGGTGCAACTCTGCTGCTGTGAAGCCAACCACTCGGCGCTTGGCGGATAGGCGCCGTTGGCGTTATGCGGGTCGCCACATTGCTGTTCCCATTGCCACCACGCACCGCCGCCGCCTGGGTTGCGATCATCAATACGGTTGAACCGTGACATGTAGGCCGTACCTGCGGCTTGGTCATTGTTAAATGTGCCGTACTCGCCGATCCAGGTGGTGGTGCCGTAGGCCTTGGTCAGAGTTTGCAGGGCTCCGGCGAGAAGGTCGAGGAACCCGGCTACTCCGTTGCCAATAATGGACTCGCCGTAATTGTGAGGAGCGAAGACCAGATTCGGGTCGGCGCTGAACTCGGTAGCCACGAATGGGCCGTTGATGGTTGGCTCAAAGAACACGATGTGGCCTTTAGCTAAACGGCCAGAAACAGAGCCGCCGGAAGCATTGACTGCCAATTCAGCAGAGCGAATCTGCGCGATTGCTGCGGCATAGAACTGTGCAAGGCCGACCAGAGTGATGCTCTGATCGAATCCGTATCCGGGCTCATTCAGTAGGTCGAAGCCGGCTACGCCGGCATCCTCTGCGAACTGAGTCGCGATGAATCCCCAGAGTTGTGCGAGTTCATCGCGGACGCCACCAGCGTTCTTATAAAAGTTCTCCCATGCGGCTCGAACAGCCGGGCTGTTCTCTCGGCCGCCGGGTGTGCAGGTGGGGTAGCCGTCAGTCATGGTTGCCCAAGAGGGAGCGCCATCCCAGCCAATCTGATGCGAGGTTCCCGCAGGGCAGATTTCCTCGGCTGGAGTGAAAACAAATTTGGACCAAGCGTCTTGGTGCATGTCGATCACCACATAGATGCCGTGGGCATTTGCGGCGGTCACAGCAGCGCGAACCCGTGCCAGATAGTTCAGATCGATCTGGTCACGAACCGGTTCCCAAGCCGACCAAGTTGTGACGAGTCGCACAACGTTCATGCCCTGAGCCGCAGCATCGGCCCAGTCAGTCTCGTCGAGGGTAGCTACGGTCGGCAGGCTGGGATCAGTAGAGAAATAGTCACCCAAGTGGTTGAAGTTCGCACCTCGAAGAAGTACTTGTCGGCCAGCGCTGTCGTAGATACCAGCCTGCTGGCCTCGAACGGCCTTGAGCCAAAGCAGTTCGCTTGAGTCGCCAGGGTTGCTTACTGCAGGCGGTGCGCCACTAGCAACGCAAGCCGTACTCAACAATGCGACAGCAGAGAAAACTGCAAGGGCAGCTATCGCCAACCTGGTTTTCATGAGCCCTCGAAGGTTCCCCACGTGCACTCCATCCCCGGAACAGCTCGTTCCCGCGCCGCTTCTTTGCTCAGGGTTGCTCTCCAACCTTGAACCAACAGTCTGCGTTACTAGCTGCGCTGTGTCTAGAGGCTGCGACTAGAGGGAAGGGTTGGCTCACTGTTGAGCTTCTGTCCACCTAAAGGCAAGGGGGCGTCCAACAGCGTTGTTTAGTTTCGCAACAACTTCGCTCGGCTGTGGGCGAACGGGAATTGGGGAGCTGCTATGAAAATGAAGAAGATTGCAAGGTATGCGCCGAAGGTGGGAGCACTCGCACTGCTGCTTACCACTCTGACTGTGTTCAACACTTCGGTGGCCTCGGCTGCTGTGTCTGACATCAAGGTGAACGAGGTTGAATCCAACGGTGGCTCACCAGGGGATTGGGTGGAGTTGTACAACAGCGGTTCTGCGCCGGTTGATATCTCGGGGCTCAAGTTCCTAGATAATGACAACACCCACACGCAGTACTCAATCCCCGCTTCAACCACGCTGGCTGCAGGCGCTTTCTACACAATCGAAGAAGCAGCATTCGGCTTCGGTCTTGGATCAGCTGACTCTGCGCGGTTGTTTGCAACCGACGGAACCACGCTTCTTGATAGCTATTCTTGGACTGCTCACGCCAGCACCACCTATGGCCGCTGCCCCGATGGTTCAGGAAGCTTCGCCACAACGGCTGCCTCTACAAAGACCGCTGCAAACAACTGTGGAGCGAGTGCAACAACAACGACAACCTCGACTACTACCACTTTGGTTCCAGGTCTGACCTGGCCAGGTGATGCAGCAGTGCAGACAGTTGATGTCGCCAACACCTTTAGCAGCAACCTGAGCGGCCTTGACTATGAAGGCTCAGGGACTGCCACTCCTGGTGTGCTGTGGGCAACAAGAAATGGCCCGGGTGCGATGTTCCGTATGGTCTACAACGGTGCCAACTGGGTTCCAGACACCACAAACGATTGGGGAAGCGGCAAGCTGCTTCGCTACACAGATGGAACTGGCGATGTTGATGCTGAAGGCGTCACCATGGGCGGAACTGCCTCAACAGACGGTCTGTACGTTTCAGCCGAGCGTAACAACTCAGCGAACACGGTCAGCCGTAACAGCGTCCTCCGCTACGACGTTTCCGCAGCAGGCTCGACACTGACTGCGACCAACGAGTGGAACCTGACTGCAGACCTGCCAGTCAACACTGCCAACACCGGA
This sequence comes from Actinobacteria bacterium IMCC26207, assembly GCA_001025035.1. Lineage (GTDB taxonomy): Bacteria > Actinomycetota > Acidimicrobiia > Acidimicrobiales > Microtrichaceae > IMCC26207. The sequence continues at coordinate 162,467 of LCZK01000007.1, read as the reverse complement.
CTCGAGACCATCTCTTGGATCCCCGACTCCTACCTCACCGCCCAAGGATTCCTCGATGAGTCCACAGGCTCCACATACAATCCTGCCAACTACGCCAATCACGGTGCAGGCCTGTTTGTTGTAGGCGTCGAAGCAACCGGAAAACTCTATGTGTACGCGCTCGATACCGTCGGCGGTGGGTTTACACGGATCGCCACAATCACCAGCGGGTTCGTCGGTGTCATGGGAACCGAGTTTGATCAGGACCTGAACAACCTGTGGGTTGTCTGCGACGACGGATGCGCCGGAAGATCAGCAGTATTCAACGTGGATGCCGTGACCAAAAAGTTCACGATCACGAACATGTATGAGCGTCCAGCCTCAATGCCAAATATCAACAATGAGGGCTTTGCTATTGCTGCAGCCACCGAGTGTGTGAACAATCGCAAGCCCGCATTCTGGTCAGATGATGCAAACACTGCTGGCTACTCATTGCGCTCTGGCAATGTGCCGTGCAGCAACACAGTGCTGCCTACGCCAGTCGTGCCAGAGTTTCCGCTCGGCGCACTTTCGGCGGCGGCCGTTACCTTGCTAGCGCTCGGTGCCCTTTGGGTGCTGCGTCGTCGCAAGTCTGCTGTAGCTGCCTGATCTCTGCGGGCTAGGTCAGACCCTTCGGGGTGTCTGTGCAGTTACCTACACAGACACCCCGAGGGCTGGCCAGCATGCTCAGGCAAGGTCGCTTCACCCTCTCCTCCACAAATTCAACAGGAGTTGAGTAGCGGTTCATGTTGCGGTCGGGTTCCGGCAAACTCCGCCCTCTATTTTCTGGATTGTAACTATGCGCTGCTGTGCGCTGACTACTCGGAGGCTGCTATGGCAGTGAGGAATGTAAACACCGTTCTGTTGCGTATGGCGGCTTTAGCGCTGTTGCTGAGCTTGGTGTCAGTGATCAATATCGGGACCGCCTCGGCCGATACTTCTGATATCAAAATCAACGAGGTCGAATCCACAAGCACATGGCTAGTCTCCGGGCCGGCAGTCAATGAAGATTGGCTTGAGCTGTATAACAAGGGAACAACTCCGGTTGATATTTCTGGTCTGAAATTGCTGGATAATGACAACAAAAATACGAAGTACTCAATCCCAGCGGGAACGATTTTAGCTCCTGGTGCGTACCTCGCCATCACCGAAGCTGCCTTTAAATTCGGCCTTGGATCCTCCGACGCTGCCCGGCTGTTTGCTGCCAACGGAACCACGGTTCTTGACACCTACACCTGGACTACTCACGCCACAACCACCTACGGGCGATGCCCGAACGGGACGGGCAGCTTTGTTACCACTCTGTCCCCGACCAAAGGAACTGCAAACAAATGCCCTGTGCTTCCGCCCGCAGTTGTTCCCGAGTTGCCCTTCGGTGTTCTCTCGGCTGCAGCACTGACCATGTTGGCAATCGCTGCAGCTTGGGTGATGCGTTCTCGCAACCAAGGCCTGCCTGCCTGAGGGTCAGATCTGATCGAGGTAAGAGCACTGGCTAGGCGACAGTGCCTAGTCGAGAGTCCCCGCTTGCTCTGCCTTGATGCCAGCCATGCCAGTTTGGGCTCTCTTAGCCATCATCGCGAGTGCGGTTGGGGAATTTGATACCTCTTGATGGAGATCAAAGTGGTAGGCCCAGGAGTCGGTTTGGCCTTGACGGTCAAGGAGGGCGTTAATCGATTTCTTCACGGCCTGCGCAGTCATTGGTGGAACGAGAGCTACGTCTGCCGCCATTTGTTGCGCGGCCTGCTCTAGTTGAGCGCGAGGAACAACACGGTTGATCATGCCGGCGCGCTCGGCTTCTTGGGCAGACAAAACTCGGGCGCAGAGAAGGAACTCTTTTGCGCGTCGGGCACCGAGTTCCCACGGCTCGACTAGAAGTTCAACGCCAACGCCTCCCATTCGAAGAACCGGATTAGAAAATGTTGCATCCTCTGAAGCAACGATCAGGTCGCACATGCAGGCAAGCATGAGACCAGCCGCTGAGCATGCACCCTGCACGGCTGCGATGGTCGGTTTCGCCAGGTTTCGCCAGCGAAGTGAGCGCTCCCAGTACATGACTTCCTCGTGGTGCCGCTTACCTTCGGGGGTGGTGCGCATAGCCACCCAATGCTCCTCTGCAGCGAGGAGTTCCTTCATATCGTGGCCTGCAGAGAAGTGTTTCCCTGCACCCTGCAGCACGACCACTCGAACCTGGTCATCATCCTCTACAAGGTCGAGTGCCGCGTCGAGTTCGTCGATCATCTTCGAGTTCAGAGCGTTCGCAGAGCCCGGTCGGTTCATGGTGACCGTAGCTACATGGCCCTCGGCGCTATACAGAATCGTGTCGAAGGGTTGGCTCATGCTGCGGTGCTCCCTGTTCGGCTCACGGTTGGCTCTCGAGGCTCTCGTGGTAACCCCAGTACCCGTTCACCAATAATGGTGCGCTGGATCTCGTTGGTGCCCGCAAAAATCGAAGAAGACAGGTAGTACAGCCAAGAACGCTGCCATTCCCCGTCGCCTTCAATCCCGGTTGCGCCACGCCACAGTGAGGATTCTTCGCCGAGCACCTCCATCACCGTGTCGTGAAGACGCTGAGACATTTGTGACCAATACAGCTTGAGTGCTGAGCCTTCAGGGCCGGGCGGCCGTCCGGATTCGAGTCGGGTGAGTGAGCGCCAGTTATGGAGTTGAAAGAGTTTGACCTCAGTAAAGGCAGCGGCCAGTTTCTGCCGCAGGCGATGATCAGAGAAGGAATCCTTTCGGAGAGCCAACAGGAGCAACTCCTCAAGGTGCTGGATGTGAATCACTAGTTGGCGTGGGTTTACTCCACGCTCGTGGCCCAACGTTGATTGAGAGATTCTCCAGCCCTCATCCACAGGACCGATCAGGGCATCATCAGCAACGAAAGCGCCATCGAAGAACACCTCGTTGAATTCAGCCTCGCCGGTTGCCTGCACGAGCGGTCGAATCTCGATGCCAGCAGCGCGCAGGTCTACAGCAAACGCCGAGATGCCGTGATGCTTGGCTGCCGTGGCGTCGGTTCGGGCCAGACATAAGCCGCGATCAGCAAATTGAGCGTAACTGGTCCAGACTTTTTGGCCGTAAAGACGCCATCCGCCGAGCGACTCATCACGCTCGGCTCGAGTAGATAACGAGGCTAGATCGGACCCTGCATCGGGTTCGCTAAAGAGTTGGCACCAGAGCTCACTGGCATTCAGGATCTTGGGCAGCCACCGCTGCTGTTGGTCGGGTGTTCCGTGAGCGAGCAAGGTTGGCCCGACGAGGTTGACTCCGATTCTGCCGACCAATTCGGGGGCGCGCGCTCGGGCGAGTTCTTCTTGGACCACAAAGTTGGCCATAGGCCCGGCGGCGCGGCCACCAAATTCCTCGGGCCAGGCAAGGCCCACCCACTTGCCAGCAGCGAGTCGCTGCTGCCATTCACGTCCAAAGAGAACTTCCTCGCCAAGATCAGTGAACCGCGGTGGCAGGCCCGAGCCGTACTCCCAGGGAAGATTTTCTTGAAGCCAGGCGCGGCACTCTGAGCGCAGGGATTCGTGGTGCTCCTGAGGGTGTAAGTCCATCCGGTCTTTATGCTAGGCCACCAAACTGACGCACGTGTCAGGTTGTGACCACTACGCTTGGTCCCAATGGACTTCGAGTTGTCAGATGATCAGAGAGTTCTGCGTGAGGCTGCGAACCAGATCCTAAGTGAGCAGTCCTCTTCAGTCCGGGTTCGTGCTGTGGTCGATAACGGCGGCGGCTGGGATCGCAAACTCTGGGCAAGCCTGATGGAACAGGGATGGTCAGGGATTGCGACGTCAGAACTGTTGGGTGGGGTTGGTTTGGGCTGGGTTGAGGCAGCCGTACTTGTAGAGGCACTAGGGGTCTACTTGGCCCCGGTACCCCTCCTCGGTCAGCTCCTAGTTCTTGATGTCCTGAGTTGCGGGTCACCCACTGAGACATCCATGGTGGTGGGCGGTATTACAGAGACGCATCGATCCGCTTTGATCGGTGGCCTAGTGTCAGGCGACATGATTGCTGCTGCTGGGTTTGGTTGCCTTGCTGCGAAACAGGATTCCTCCGGCTGGATTCTGAGCGGCCAGACCGAACCAATTCCCTTCGCTTCATCAGCAGATGTTGTTGTGGTGCGAGCCGCCGATGGTGATGGCCAAGAGAGACTCTTTCTGATCGAGCAAGACGCTCAGTCAAGACCTGCTGCAGAGTCTGCGATGGACCAGACGCGAGAGCTTGCGCGGCTGAGCCTTGATGGCACCTGGGCCACAGAACTCGGTGGCCCCGAGCTTGTCAATCGCTACATCGCTCGCGGCGCAATTGCCTATTCGGCTGAGCTTCTAGGAGCGGCTTCTCGCTGCCTTGATCTCACGGTTGAACATGCCAAGGAGCGTGTTCAGTTCGGGCGACCAATCGGCAGTTTTCAGGCAGTAAAGCATCGCTGCGCAGACATGTTGGTTGACCTAGAAGGCATGAGGTCCTCGACTTGGTGGGCGGCATGGTGTGCCGAAGTGGCAGATCCCGAGACGGCCCTTGCAGCCTCGGTAGCCAAGTCTTGGTGTTCTGATGCCGCAGACCGAGTGCTGAAATCTGCCCTTCAGGTTCACGGTGGGATGGGCTTCACTTGGGAGTGTGATGTGCATCTGTACCTCAAGCGGGTACAGCTTGATCGGGTGAGCTTTGGATCTGCTGCCTGGCACCGGGACAGAGTGGCCGAGATTATTCGAGCGCGAGTCGAGTCTGGTGCCGGTGTCCTATGAGCGATCACAACAGGGTTCCTTACAACAAGGTGGTCCCACATGTTTGATCCAGTAGGCAAGCGCGTTCTAATCACAGGCTCCTCGGCTGGACTGGGCGCCGAGATGGCCCGTGGCCTTGCCGCTCGAGGAGCCATCGTTGGGATTTGTGGCCGACGCGAGGAGCGCTTAGCAGAAGTCCTTGCAGACATCACCTCGTTCTCGCCGAACAGCCGGGCATGGGCGGTAGACCTATCGGATTTGGACGCGCTTGATTCGTTCGCGGAGTCGGTGACCCAGGAGTTCGGTGGAATTGATGTGCTGGTGAACAACGCCGGTATTCCCAAACGAAGGTGGGCTTGGGAACACCGGCCAGATGAGATCTCGGATGTGTTGCGAATTAATCTTGAGTCTCCGATTCGACTGACGTTGGCCTTGTTGGATTCACTCGCAAACAACAACGGCCAGATTGTGTTTGTCGGTTCCGTGGCGGCTCGGCTCAGTCCACCATCCGAGGCTGTCTACGCATCCTCAAAGGCTGCCATTACTGCTTTTGCGGAATGCCTACGCGTCGACCTTTCAATAGCCGGAACCCCAATTGGCGTTCATGTGTTACAACCCGGTGTGCTCGACACCGAGCTTTTTGCCCATCCAGATAACGACTCTTCGTTGTCAGATATCGAGGCGCTACCAGCGTCTGCAATCCTTCAACCGTTGATCGACCTGCTTGGGTCCAACATGGTCGAGGCATTCGTGCCTGACTGGTTTACAGACTTGCCGCCGGTAAAGACCGGTGACCCGGAAGGGTTCCTCCAGGGAGCAGCCGAGTACACGCTGCAGCGCCTTTCGGACCTTGGTATGACACCGCCCGTTGGCCCCGGCGCTAACAAGTGAGCGCCGCACATCCGCTTTCCATGCTGAGCGCCGAAGAGGTGCTCATTGCGAAACAGGTAACTATTCAGGCCGGAGACCTAGGTGAGGGGGCCGCAGTAGTCCACGTGATTCTGGTGGAGCCTTCAAAGGAATCGCTGGCCGCTTGGAGCCAAGGTGACCCTGTCTTGCGAACAGTCAAGATGCTGGTCTTGCCGGGGGCTGAACTGACGATGATCGAGCTGCTCATCTCTATTTCTGAGGAGCGGGTTCTGGAACGCAAGCTCATTGAGGGCATGCGGCCGGCGTTGTTGATGGGCGAGTCGTTCATTGCCATGTTGGCCTGCAAGGAACACCCGGATTACATCGCAGCGATGGCTCGTCGCGGGATCTTCGACTTGGAGCATGTGCAGATTGATCCTTGGCCGGCTGGTGCCTTTGGGTTTGCAGCCGAGGAAGGTCGACGAATCGCGCGCTGCATCAGCTTTGTTCGACTTACTGCCGATGACAACGGCTACGCGCGTCCCGTAGAGGGACTGCTGGTGCATGTTGATCTTGGCACTGGAGAAGTAATCGAAGTCATCGATCACGCTCAGCTTGACGGAGTTGATCCAATCCCGGTCCCGCAGACTCCTGCACGCTACGGCCCCGATGATGTTGGGCCCTTGCGGACCGACTTGTTGCCAATCTCCATCACGCAGCCAGAGGGTGCGAGCTTCACGGTTGAAGACAACTTGGTCTCTTGGCAGAAGTGGTCTCTGCGGATTGGGTGGGACCCGTATGAAGGTCTGGTTTTGCATGACCTCGGTTACTTCGACAGCGGCCGGGTTCGAAAGATCCTGCATCGCGCCTCGATCTCTGAGATGGTGGTTCCTTACGGTGACCCCGGTCCGGTGCAGGGTTGGAAGAACGCATTTGATGCCGGCGAATGGGGCCTTGGCCGCATGACGCAATCACTCACACTGGGCTGTGATTGTTTGGGCGAGATCTACTACATGGATGCAACGATGGCTACCGAACAAGGCGACGCCTGGGTGGTGCCAAATGCGATCTGTATGCACGAAGAGGATTATGGAATTGGCTGGAAGCACGTTGATTTGCTGACTGGTAGACACGAGGTTCGCCGCAGCCGACGCTTGGTGATTAGCCATATCGCAACGGTCGGAAACTACGAGTACGGCTTCTTCTGGTATCTCTACTTAGACGGCAATATCCAGATGGAGGCCAAGCTGACCGGCATTATGTCGAGTCAGGGGCTGCCTGACTCTGAGCCTCACCCGTTCGCCGGACGGATCGCATCGGGTGTGGTCGCGCCTGTGCATCAGCATCTGTTCTGCGCTCGGTTGGATTTCGATGTTGACGGAGAGGAGAACCGAGTTGAGGAAGTCCATGTCGAGACCATGCCGGCCGGCCCCGATAACCCGTGGGGGAATGGCTTCGCTGCTCGAGCGCAGTTGCTCGAGCGTGAGTCTGGTGCGAAATGGCAGACCGACTCAGCCTCGAGCCGTACTTGGCGAGTCACGAACCCGAGTGTGCTGAACGGCCTCAACCGGCCGGTCGGATACAAGTTGGTTCCCACGATGTCGACCCCAACCTTGATGGCTCGGCCGGAGTCTTCGGTTGCCAGAAGAGCCGGATTCGCTCAGCACAATCTCTGGGTGACTCCGTTTGACTCTGAGGAACTGCGCGCTGCGGGCGAGTTCCCAAATCAGCATGAGGGTGGGGCGGGGCTGCCGGAATGGACCGCCGCCGACCGAGAGATTGTGGATACCGACATCGTGCTCTGGTACACGTTCGGTATCACTCACATTCCTCGACCCGAGGACTGGCCAGTCATGCCAGTCGAGTACACCGGTTTCATGTTGATGCCGTACGGATTCTTTGATCGCAACCCTGCTCTGGATGTGCCACCCTCACCACCCGGCCACTGTGCACCTGGCAACTCTGCACCTGGCAACTCTGCACCTGACCACTCTGCACCTGGCCACTCTGCACCTGACCACTCTGCACCTGACCTCTGTGACTGAGCGGCACTCTTTGGCTGTGATCTAGCGGTAGTCGAATGCCACTTTGATCGCTCCGGTTTCGCCCTGATGAACAATGGCAGTGAACGCTTCTCGCCACTCTTCTAGTCGAAACTGATGGGTCAGCAGCCCAGACAAGTCGAGCCTGCCAGCGAGGATCAGATCAAAGAAGTGTTCATACGCGTGCTTTGTCTGACCCTCGAAGGTTTCAACTCCAAACGCGTTAGAACCGATGAGTTGTAGCTCCTTGAAGTACCAAGGGGTCCACTCGAATCGGCCCGGTGAGCTCACCCCGAGTTGCACCAATCTGCCGCGCTCGGCGAGCACCCGAAGTGCCACCTCTACTGTTGTCGGTGAGCCAACGGTGTCGTAGACCACATCGATTGCTCCCGGGAAACAAACCGGCAGGCCTTCCCAAGGGTGTCGGAGAATTCCGCCGGACCACTCGGCAAGTTGCTCAATAAGTGCCTCGGTAGGGTCGGAGTGAAACACCGTTGCACCACGACTACTTGCTAGGTCTCGCTGAGCATCCCATTTGGCAACCACCGCCACCGAGCAGTCATAGAGCTGGGTCAGGATGGCAGCAGCAGTGCTGCCAAGGGCACCCGAGCCGTAGACCAACACTCGGCTGCCGGGTGCTGGCGGATTGCGTGTGATGGCATGAAACGAAACTGACCACGGGTCCGCGAGTACGGCGAGCTCATCGGAAATCTGATCGGGAATTGGCAGGCACATCGAGGTGTGAGCGGGGAGGAATTCCGCGAACCCGCCAGTTGCCTCAACAGCGTTCCCTGTGTGGATTCCAGTCGAGAGTCGACCTTCCCAAAAGCGTTGGCAGATTGAGTAGTCGCCGCGCTCGCAGGCGGGGCACAGCGGGCTGAGCCCACGTGCCCGGCACCCAATATTTGGATACAGCACCACTCGTTGCCCAGGTTCAAACCCTTCCACTGCCGGACCCATTTGTTCGATAGTGGCTACGACCTCGTGGCCGAGAACCTGAGGAAAGGTGATGAAGGCCGTCATCATGTTGTCGCCTGCATCTTCGAAATCCATCAGAACTTGTTTGGAGTCAGATCCGCAGATTCCAGTCAGTCGCGTGCGTAACACGAGCCAGTCGTCATCGATCAAGGTCGGATCAGGGAGATCGAGCAGGGCCATCGGGGTGGTCGCAAGGTGCTGCAGGAGGAGTGGGTCCTCAGGGCCGACGGGATAGGGCCAGGGCTCTGGATCGGCAAGGAATTGAAGTGCTTTCATGTTGGGTTCTCGTCCTTCGTGGCGTCAGTTGGGATAGAGGCTGCTGCTTGCACAGCTACTAGTACGGCGGCCAGCAGGTCTTCGGTGGTAACGCCCATGAGTTGGTCGGCCTGATGCACATCTTCTGCTTCAAACACGGTGCTGATCCGTTGGCGTAGGTCGTCGCTGTTGCTGCTGTCGGCACCTAGGAGCGCAGCAGCCACACGGTCCATCACATCAGGTGGAGACACGTGCATATCGCCAGCCATCATGGCTGCGAGAACTCGCCCATCGGGGGCAAGGGCGACTCCGGCACGACAGAGCTTGCGGCCCTTGAAGTTGCCGAAACCACAGCAAGAACCCGAGGGGGCATCCAAGAGAAACTGATCCGAAGAGATACGGCGAATGGACTCAGGTGAACCGACCCTGCCCGAAGCCTTTGCTACCCCTTTGGCTTCGCCGGGGGAGAGGGCGCTGAGTTCTAGGTCGACTCCGGCTGCAGCCATCGATTCGATGATTGCATCGCGTAGGTGCTCGTAGCTGACTGGGTGACCAACAACTTGTTCGGCCGTGCAGACGTACTCGGTCATGTCCTTGACGATCTTGTCTTTGAACTTGTCTTCAGGGATTCGCACTACCTGCAAGTAGGTGGTCAGGTCTGGAGGAGCGAGGTTTAAGAATCCACCGATCGAGACGCAAGCAACAACGTCTTGGGCAGTGAGGGCACCGAGCTTGCGACCGTTCCATCGCAGATCAGAGGACCCTTCAAACTGAACCTCGCTCAGTCCAATTCGGCGCAGAGCGTCAGAGAACAGCACCTGAAACTTTGCAAGCAACGCGTCAAGATCGTTGGTACTAACACCAAGAATCTGGATGTCTTTGGGCAGCAGAAACCCCCACATCATGGAGCACTCAGCCTGATAGTAAGCAGTTCCTCCGCCGTAGAAGGAGCGGCGCATGACCGCGATATCGAGTTCTTCGCACCTTTGCAGGTCCAAGGTTGAGTCCACGTCATCGAACCAACCCACGTTCAGGTGGGTTTCGCCCCAGATGCTGGTTTGCAGAATGGGCCGGCCCTGTTCAAGGACCGAGCGCACGAGCACGGGCATCGTTGCTGCGTTTTCATAAGGCCCTTGCCGGCCCAGGTCAAGCCATCTCCACTGCTCGCGCTCCATCTTGATCCCCCTGGTCCGCGACGACTTGAGTGATGTTAGCTGACACTCGTGTCATGTTTCTTGGGTTCAGCTACGGTTCTTGTATGAACGAACACGAGTCATCTGTGGTGAGATCGACAACGGCTGAAGAATCGATCCGGCAGACTCTCGCTCGCTACTGCATGTTCTGTGACGATGGCCGCTTCGAGGAGTGGGGGTTGCTTTTCACTCTTGGCACACAGCTACACGTGATGGGCACTAGCCACTCCGGAAGGGACCGAGTGCAGGCGTTCATTGAGGCTGGCCAACCACCGGAACTGCGTGGAAAGCACGTGGTGATCAATCCGCTCATTTTGGTCTCGGAGGATGCGAGTTCTGCTCAGTGCTGGAGTGATTTTCTGTTCGTGAACCGTAAAGGGGTCATTACGACCACCGGCCGGTATCACGATGAACTCATCCTGGAAGCCGACGGTGTCTGGAGATTTGCCATTCGAGAGATTGTCTTCACAGGTGAAGAACCACAGCTTCTACAGGCACCATCTGCCTAGCTGCTGTTGCTCGGGCCTGTTGCGAAGGGCTGTTGTACTGAATCAGCCCGATCCCGGGTATCCGCCGCCGCCGTACTCTGCATCGAGTGTCTCGTAATCAATCGGCCAGCCCAGACGGGGGAGCGGTTCTGTTCGAAACACAATGCTCTTGGGTTTCTTGTACGAGGCAATGCGGGACTTCACTGACTCGATCAGCTCAGCCTCGGTGATCTCTGCACCATCATTGAGCACAACGATTGCGCAGACTGACTGTCCCCAAGTTGGGTCAGCGATGCCGATGACTGCAGATTCGCGAACCGCATCCTGGGAATTGAGTGCAGCCTCAACCTCGGCGGGATAAATATTCTCTGCTGCGGACTTGATGAGTCGACCCTTCGGCCCCACGAAACTCAGCGACCCGTCGAGTTCTCTTCTGCCAAGGTCGTTTGTGTGGTGCCAACCGCCTGCTTGCCTTCGCTGGGTTTCTTCGGGGTGATTGCAGTAGGCCGACATGACCTGCGGCCCTGCGGCCACGATTTCTCCCGTCTCACCACTGGCAACCTCTTGCCCATCCGGGTCGAGGATGCGAACCCTGACCATGGGAGATGCGCGGCCTGCGGACCCTACGCAGTCGCCACCGACAGCGTTAAACGTGAGCATCCCCATGACTTCGGTCTGCCCAAAGCCGGCTGGTTTCACAGCCCAGGGTGAATCATCCACGGTGATCATCGCATTCCACTCTGGCTTACCGCGAAAGCTTCGCAGTGTGGAGAGGTCATAAGGGGAATCACCGTTTTGGTCTGCTGCGTTGAACTCGAGGATCTGATCGATGGTTGGACCCATCAGGAAAGCACCCGTGCAACCTTGGTCTTGAATCAGGCGACACACTGACTCGGCCTCAACTCGCGGAAGAAACAAGTTAGTTCCGGCCATCACCAGGGTGGCCAGCGTGGTCATCAGGGTTGCAACATGAAACAGCGGCCCGGAGTTGAGGTATCGGTAGCTTGCATCGATCCGCTGCAAGTTCGCCATCATCAGACTCTGGATCAGTAGGGCGTTATGCGAGAGCAGCGCACCATTCGGGGTGCCGGTAAACGCTGCGGTGTACAACATGAGGACTGGATCTTCGGCCCCTGCTTGGACGGCGATAGGCCGATCCTGAGGATCCACTAACTCGCCTGAGGCTAAGAATGCCTCGTAGCTGAGCGAGCCGGAGGAGTCACTTCCCGTGTCTTGAGCGTCATGTTGAAGCCAAATAGCAGATCCGAGACTGGCAGAATCCCGAGCGCCTCTGATGGTGTCGCCCACCTCTTCCTCTTGCCAGATCACGACTGATGGCTGAGAATCTTGCAACACAAACGCTGTCTCATCTGCGGATTGCCGCCAGTTTGCGATACAGCAGACTGCTCCAAGTTTTGCAGCGGCCCCGAGGCACTCGACAATTCGGAAGCTGTTCTGGCCGAGCCACAAAATGACGTCGCCCTGGCCCACCCCGGCTTGTGTGAGTGCCGAACTTAGCTGGTTGATTCGGTCGTCCAGCTGTGGCCAGGTCAAGCTCATCTCGATGTCTACCGTGGCTAGTCGATCGGGGTAATTGCGTCGATGCTCTCGGAAGGTGTCGGCCAACGTGAAGCTATGAAGTCGTTCTTGATTCATGGAAATATCCTGCAATCTTCGTCTGGTTTGCCGGTCAGGTTTGCTGTGGTCAGGTTTGGGGTGCTGGTAACTCGCGTTTGAGGACTTTGCCCGTTGGGTTGCGTGGCAACTCATCTAAGAACGTGATGACGCGTGGAACTTTGTAGTCAGCGAGTCGCTCGCTGCAGAACGTGATGATTGATTCAGAGTCGGGAGTTACCCCCGCTCGAAGCACCACCCATGCGCCGATATCTTCACCGAGCACCTCGTGCGCAACAGCAGCCACAGCGGCCTCGGCGACATCTTCGTGTTCATAGAGAACCGTCTCAACGTCGGTCGCATAGACGTTGTTGCCACCGCGAATGATGACCTCTTTGGCCCGACCAACGATGTAGAGATACCCATCCTCATCAAGTCGCCCAAGGTCGCCACTGTGCAGCCAGCCGTTCTTCCACGTAGCAGCAGAAGCTGCGGGGTCTTTGAAGTACTCGCGCTGAGAGTCGCCGACTCCAATCAGAATCTCGCCGATCTGGCCGGCTGTAACTTCAGCACCATCTTCATCGGCGATCCGGATCTTGGTACCCATGGGTATTCCTACCGACCCGGGCCTTCGTTCAACCTCTTCTTTGGGCAGGTAGGTAAAGGAGGTTCCCGACTCGGTCATTGAGTAGTTGTTCGTCACCGCCGCTTCGGGCAGCAGCTGGGCAAGGCGGCGATGAAGGCCTGCAGGTAGTGGTGCTGAGCCGATCGACACCAACTGCAGACTCGATAGATCGGCAGCAGCGATGCCAGGGTGGCTCATTAAGAGCTGTGCTGTTGCCGGCACTAAAAAGGCCATCGTGGGTCGGTGCTCTTCCACAGTCTCGAGCCAGATCCCCGCATCAAATTTTGACTGATACAGCGTGGACATGCCCATCTTCATCGGGTTATAGATGAAGCTCAGACCAGCAAAGGTGAACAGCGGTGAACTGTGAAGCCATGCCTTGGAACTCCATTCGGGGGTGCCGTTCGCAATGATGTGGAGATCGCGATGCCGCACGGCGATCCCCTTGGGAATACCCGTAGTGCCAGAGGTGTACATGATGTCAGCGAGGTCGTCCTCGGTTACAGGAACCCGAAACGTTGCGTCTGACTCGGCTGTTGCATCTGGCCAAGATCCCTCTGTTGCTTCAAGGATGATTCGCAGTGAGGGGATTGACTCGGTCTGAGCGGCATCAAGAGAAGTCCGAAGGGTGGATGAGGTCAGAGCTGCCGTTGGCTCGGCATGACCGAGAACCGTTGCTAGTTCTCGTGTTGAGAGCCGCGTGTTGGTGGGTACGGCAACAGCGGCGGCTTTGTGAATTGCTGCATAGGCGATGATCCACGCGAAGACCTGAGTGGTCTCGAGATACAAAGCAACTCGATCCCCAGGGGCGACTCCGGAGCTGACTAACTGCCGGGCTAAGCGGTTGGACTCTGCCTCCCACTCAAGAAAACTCAGTGAGTTTCCAGTTCGGAGATCCACATACGCCTGTTTTTCGCCGTAGGTGCTCGCCATATAACTGAGCTGATCAATGAGAAGTGCCATGGCTGGGCTATTCACCAAATCCCATGGCGGGCCGCCCCGTGGAATGCTCGCCAAAAAGTTCGGCAGACTTGGCTTGTAACTCATCCACCGTCCACTGATGGCCCGAATTATCGATACGACCGATGCGATGCCACCCAGACATCAGATGCACTTTGTCTCCGTTGACCACAAAGACCTGCCCCGTAATTCCAGCGGACAGCTCGGCAGCAATCCAAGCGACAACCGGTGCAATATTTGCTGGGTCCCACTCATCAAAGGCGCCCTCCTCGGGTAGCAGTGAACCAAGGACGCTCTCTGTCATCCGAGTGCGAGCACGAGGAGCAATTGCGTTAACGGTGACTCCGTATTTGTGCAGTTCTCGGGCAAGCACAACAGTCATTGCCGCAATCCCAGCTTTTGCAGAGGCATAGTTTATTTGCCCCGCAAGTCCGTAGAGCCCCGACTCCGAAGCAGTGTTGATGATGCGACCGGAGACCCCAGATTCGCCAGCTTTGGAACGGTCGCGCCAGTGGGTCCCGGCAAAGTGCGCGCAGGCAGCGTGGCCTTTGAGGTGCACTCGGATCACGTCATCCCACTGTTCCTCGTTCATGGAGAAACTCATGGTGTCGCGAATGATTCCAGCGTTGTTGACCAATACGTCGAGCTGCCCAAATTCACGAACGGTTGCAGCTACCGCCTGTTCTGCTCCGGACCAGGTTGCAATATCGGCAGCGTTCAAAGTTGCGGTCCCTCCTGCTGCGGTGATTTCCTCGACTACCTCTTGAGAGAGTTCAGGATCGACGTCATTCACCATGACCTTGGCGCCAAGGGCTGCGAGGCACAGCGCCTCTTCTCGGCCAATGCCCCGCCCGGCGCCCGTAACGAGCACTGAGCGTCCGAGAAGAAGTTGATCTGATTGCATATGCGCGTCGCTCCTGATTCGGCTGCCCCCCGGCAACCTAGGAATCGTAGCCATCTCTGCTGACGCGTGTGTCAGGTAGGATCACGCGCTGATCAAAACGGGGGTATGTACACATGGCGAATCAGACTGAATCGGGCGATATTTCCCCGACAATGCCAGTAATCCTGAGCGCGTGCCGCACGCCGATTACTGATTCATATAAGGGGTCCTTGGCAAGTGTGGACGTGCGCGACTTGGCTGCATTGGTTGTCACCGAGTCGATTCGCCGATCGGGTATTGACGCAGCGCTTGTGGACGATGTGATCCTCGGAGAAGTGCTGCAGGGCGGCGGATGTATCGCTCGGTACGCAGCCATCGCGGCGGGTCTGCCCGCAGATACGCCCGGACTATCGATGAACCGGCAATGTGCCTCTGGGCTGTCTGCCGTCTCTGTTGCGGCGGCGAGTATTGCCGCTGGGATGGATGAGGTGGTGGTGGCTGGCGGTGCTGAAAACATGACGCAGTCCCCGCTGACCTATCGCAAGGCGCCCTACCCGTACGGCGCACCTGAGCAGTTCATTTCACCCTCACATCCAGACACCGCAGATGCACCAAATATGAACATGGTGGTCACGGTCGGCGAGAACACGGCTCGGGAACTCGGTATTACTCGCGAGCAGGTCGATCAGTGGGCTTGGGACTCCCATCGTAAAGCAGTAGCTGCGATGGCCGAGGGCCGCTTTGTCCAGGAGATCGTCCCCGTGTCCGTTCCCGGTCCCGGCGGGACAGTCTCGCTGATCGATACCGATGAGCACCCGCGAGCGAATTCCACGCTCGAGAAACTTGGCTCGCTTCGTGTGTTGTCGGGATGGCCTGAGGGTGTGGTCACGGCGGGTAACTCCTCACCATTGAATGATGGGGCGGCAGCACTAGTTGTGGCCTCGGCCGCAAAAGCACAGCAAGAGGGAATCGAGCCGCTCGCTCGGATTCGGTCCTGGGCCGCTGCAGGTGTTGACCCAGCTCGAACGGGCCTAGCTCCAACGGTTGCCATTCCCCGGGCGCTCAAGCGAGCGGGCCTCACACTCGAAGATGTCGACCTGATTGAGATAAACGAGGCCTTCGCCGCGATGACGGTTGGCACCATTGAAGTTCTCGGCCTCGACCCTGGAAAGGTCAACGTGAACGGCGGTGCAATTGCACTTGGTCACCCTGTTGCAGCATCGGGAGCGCGGCTCGTGGTGACCATGGTGTACGAACTTCGACGCCGTGGCGGTGGCATCGGTGTCGTTGCCCTCTGCGCAGGTGGCGGCATGGGTGCTGCCATGGTGATTGAAGTACCAGCCTGCTAGTTGGCCGGTGCTGACTAGGTGGTGACTAGGCGTCCACCACGCGCTTGAGCTTGTAGCCCGACCTTGGAAGGGTCTCGCGATCGAGAACCGATACCTCGGCTTGCATCTGTAGCTCTTTGCGAACAAGAGAACAGATCTGATCGTTAATCTGCGCCTTGTCTCCCCCAGAGACCCCTACTTCTATGCGGATCTGAAGCGGTCCTTGAGTTCCTTGTGGGTTCACCACCACAAAC
Organism: Actinobacteria bacterium IMCC26207; assembly: GCA_001025035.1. Lineage (GTDB taxonomy): Bacteria > Actinomycetota > Acidimicrobiia > Acidimicrobiales > Microtrichaceae > IMCC26207. The sequence continues at coordinate 146,253 of LCZK01000007.1, read as the reverse complement.
TCCAGCGTGGGATCTACAAGCTGGGGAACTCCGGTTGCCAGCACCCGTTCAAGGTCGGTCACCTGAAAATGCACCCCCTGACAAGAGAGCAAGTCCTTGAAGCGCCCACCCCAGAATCCACGCTTCGTGGTCTCACCTGTGGGGCATGGGGAACTATCAAACATTGCTGCCTCTTCGAGGTCGTAGCGAAGCAGTCCGTTATCTCGGTCGAGTGTGGTGACTACTAGGTTGCCCCACTGACCTTCGGGCACGTCTTTGCCCGTATCGGGATTAATGGCCTGCACAATCGCCCAATCCTCATGGATATGTGCCCCATCGCTGACGTTGTTGGGCCCACCGATAAACCCGTAGCACTCAAAGCCAGCGGTCATCAGTGGCATGAGTCCGCGACCAAAGCCCCCCATCTGAAAGTCAGGGAAACCGCAATCCACCTTGAGGTCTACGCCGAGCTTGGCCGCGACTTCTTGAAAACGGTGTTGGGAAAGCGTGACCATCGAGATGTCGGGGTGAATCCGCTGCCACATACGGATTCCTTGTTCGGCTGACTCATCAGTGTCGGGCGGGGCCACCCACAAGTTCAGGAAGCCAAAGTATTCAAGGGTGCCCGACAGCATCAGGCCACCGCCGTACAGATAGGCGGGATGGCTGTGGGTCACAATCTGCCCAGGTCTCCATCCGTTGCGCCACCAGTTTCTGGCAGCTGATTCGTATTCGACCCACAGGTCGTGCCGGGTCAGCATGGTGACGGTCGGGGTACCGGTTGTGCCAGTGGATTGCCCGATACGCACACAGTCGTGGATTGTGGTGAACCGATAGTCGCCGAGTGGTGGATGATCGGCCTCGGAGTCCCGAAGGTCTTGTTTCAGCGTGGTCGGAATGGAGTTCAGATCTTCCAGACTGTTGATGTCCCCAGGGCCCGTAACTCCAGCGGACTCAAGCTTGCGGCGAAACAATCCAACATTGGAATCGAACACCTTTCCCACCATGGTGCGCAGACGATCTAGTTGAAGTTCCTTGCGCTCTGCAGGGTCCATCGTTTGCATCTCTGGATCCCAGTGGGCTTGGTCAAGTGAGCGTGTTGGGGGTCCGAGGACCTCGGGACCGTAGGACGGCATCTTTTCCTCCATGACGGATGTGGTGTCTGCGTTGACAGGATACGCTCCCAAACTGACGTGTGTGTCAGGTTTTGCGAGGAGTTGTTCCTCAGGAGGTGGCGAGCCAATGAACCTAACGATTGGAATCGATATCGGAACCACCTCCGTCAAGGCCGTGATCGCGTCTGAGGACGGGGTCGTGCTGGGTTCAGTGCGAATTGAACACGCCGACCGCTCAACGAGTGGGAGTAGCGAGTGCGGCAGAGTCGAACATGATGCGGCGCGAGTATGGCGAGAGTCCGTGCTCGAGGCTGCCACAGCACTCGCGCGTGAAGCTGCCACAACTGCTCACCGTGTGATTGGCGTGAATGTCGCAGCAATGGTTCCCTCACTTTGCGCTGTGGACTCGGCAGGGGTTCCGCTCGGTGAAGGCCTGCTCTACGGCGATGAACGAACCGTCGGCGGAGTACGAGGTGCCGATCCCTCAACCTCGGGTGAGTCGGCACGCATGTTGTCGCTGCTCACGAAGCTTTACCCAGATGCGGCCGGTTACTGGCCAGCTCAGGCAGTAGCGAATGCTGCCTTGTGCGGTACAGGAGTTGTGGACTCCGTCACGGCAATGACCATGGTCCCGCTCTTTGATTTTTCGGGATGGGATGAGGAGATACTCGAGGCTGCAGGCGCGACGGCAGCACAGCTCCCTCGGATCTCATTCGGCGCCGAACCGGCTGGCATGGCTCTGGATCAGCTCGGCCCGGACCTGAGTGGAGCAGTGATTGGCGGGGGAACCATTGATGCATTCGCCGAGCAACTCGTAGCAGGTGCAGACCAACCGGGCGATGTACTGATCATCATCGGAGCCACCCTGATTATCTGGGCAGTAGTCCCCGAATGGATCGAGATAGCTGGACTCTGGACCGTTCCGCATACTGCACCTGGCATGGTTCTGGTAGGTGGCCCCTCGAATGCCGGAGGACTGTTTAGGAACTGGGCCGGAGGATCGTTGAGTGGGCAGCCGGCGAGCGCAGAAATCGAGCCAACTTCTGTGCCGGTCTGGTTACCGTTTATACGCGGAGAGCGCACTCCTTTGCATGATCCAAGTCGGCGAGCTGAGCTTCATGATCTGGACATCACACACGGCCCCGCATCTATGTGGCGCTCTGTCTATGAGGCCGCTGGATTCGTGACACGCCGTCATCTTGAGCTTGCTGGGCTGCTCGAAGGAGGCGGAGGGCCAACCGTTGCTCGGCGCTTAGTGGTCACGGGCGGCGGCTCGCAGGACCGCCGCTGGGTACAGGCTATTGCGGACGTTACGGGTCTACCCGCCGACTGTGTTGCGGTGCCTCAGGGGGCTGCTCTGGGATCCGCCTATCTCGCTCGCGTCGCTGCTGGGGAGGTGCCGGATGCATCTGGCGCTGGTCGCTGGGCTCGGGTCGGAAAAAGAATTGAGCCTGATTCGGCCTGGTCTGAGGCGGCGTTGAATCGTTATGAAAGATTTGTTGAACTCAGCGGTCCACCATTCCAACCTGAACCAGAATCGAGGGAGTCGTGAGCGCACCACTTTCGGGAGTAACTGCACCATCCACGCTGAATCCAGATCGCTTGGAGTTAGCACGAGTTGCGCGGAGATGGCTGGCGGCCAATTCGCCAATCTCGGTGGTGCGGCAATCTTTGGAATTAGATTCCGAGGCTCTGCCAGATTTCTGGCCAGAATTGGTAGACCTTGGCTGGGTCGGATTAAGCGTTTCTGAGGAACATGGCGGCCAAGGAGGATCTCTTGCGGATCTTGTTACCGTGCTCGAGGAGTGGGGCTTGGCTGTGGCACCAGGCCCATTCCCAGGGTCGGCTCTGCTCGCAACGCTTCTGGGTTCATATGCGCCCGAACACCTTGGACCGATTCTTGCTGGGTCGCCGGGGGCAGTGGCAGTAGGCGGAGGTGTGCTTTGCGGGGTCACCTCGGGTGCAACAGTGCTGATCACAGGTGAGTTGAGACCAGTTGATGGTGGAGCACTCGCTGAATGGTTTCTGGTGCCGGTTGAGTTCGCAGCAGCGACAGAAGGTGACTCAACTCTTGACTGGTATTTGCTGCATCGCGATGAGTTGCAGGTGACCCCCCTTCGATCTGCCGACCCAGTGCGCAGGCTGGCGTCTCTGACAGCGGAGAATCTGTCTGTCAGCTCCGCGCGGCGTGTTCCAGTTCAGACTCATCAGGTGCGCGATCTGGCCGCTGTTCTACAAGCCGCTGAGTGCGTTGGAGTTGCAGCCTGGTGCGTCAGTACATCCGCTGAGTACGCAAAGAATCGCGTTCAGTTTGATCGGCCCATCGGACAGTTCCAAGCAGTCAAACACCGCTGTGCGGATTCACTTTGCCGACTAGAACAAGCTCGGGCAGCGACTTGGGATGCGGCCGAACTCGATCCCCGTGATGAGCAATTCCCACTAGCGGCTGCAGTAACTGGAGCCTTAGCTGCAGTGGCGGCATTTGAGTGCGCTAAAGATGCCATCCAGATTTTGGGTGGAATCGGGTACACCTGGGAACACGATGTTCACCTATACCTTCGTCGCGCCACAGTGGCCCGGCACCTGAACGGTGACCCTGTGCCATGGCGGCAGCGAGTGCTGCAGCAGGTGCAGTCGGGTGTGCGCAGGTCAATGACCGTTGATTTGCCCGCATCTGCCGAGGAGTTCCGGCCAGAGGTGCGCAGCATGATCTCGGAACTTAAGCAGGTTGATCGAGAAAACTGGAACCGAGAACTCGCCGATGGAGGGTGGATTGCTCCCCATTGGCCACAGCCTTGGGGTCGTTCAGCGAGCGGCTTAGAACAGCTTGTTATTGACGAGGAATTTCGCCAAGCAGGCATACGGCGACCGCATATCCAGATTGCTGGATGGGTAGTGCCCACCTTGATTGCACATGGAACCAGCGAGCAGCAGGAGCGATTCATTCGTGCATCTCTGCGCTTTGATTTGCGATGGTGTCAGCTCTTTTCTGAGCCCGGGGCAGGCTCGGATCTGGCCTCGGTCGCAACTCGTGCTGAGCGGGTGGAAGGTGGCTGGTCGTTAACGGGACAAAAGGTCTGGACCACGCTCGCCACCGAAGCAGACTGGGGGATCTGTCTGGCGAGGACGGATCCAACTGCTCCGAAGCATGAGGGCATCACTTGCTTCTTAGTGGACATGCGCACTCCCGGCATCGAGATTCGCCCGCTCCGTGAACTCACCGGGTTTGCGATGTTCAACGAGGTGTTCCTAGATGCGGTTCTTGTGCCGGGGGAGTGCGTTGTGGGCGAGGTGAATGGGGGTTGGAGTTGTGCTCGCACCACGCTCGAGAACGAACGCGTCTCGATGGGATCGGGGTCATCGTTCGGTCCTGGACTTGAGTCTGTGCTGGATCTTGCAAATCGGGCAGAGTCTGCTCTCGATGCCCGAGTCGGAGACGTTCTGGGCGGGTTACTTGCTTCGGCTCAGGCGCTATCAGCTATGGGTCTGCGAACGACCCTTCGGGCACTGAGTTCCGAACTTGAAACCGCAGCTGTGGGTCCGGGTCCCGAGGCAAGCATTCGTAAACTTCTTGGCGTTGAACACGAACAGCGGGTGCAGGAAGTGGGCATGGATCTGCTGGGTTCGACCACGGTGATCGACGAGAATGAAGGTGCAGTTTGGTTCGGAGGATTCCTTGGGAATCGTGCTTTATCGATTGCAGGGGGGACCTCTGAAATCCAACGAAACGTCATTGCGGAACGGCTCTTAGGTCTACCGCGAGACGAACTCCCAACATAAACTGACACGCGTGTCATACAGTGCAGGTTTACGCCAAGGGGGCACAGCACATGAGTTCGGCACTAGAGGTCAACGTATCCACCGGAGAAGCCAACCCGTACACGCCATCCGTGGCTGCTGACCCAATTCCTTTTTATTCCGCTTTGCGAACTCACTGTCCTGTAGCCACGATGGAAGGGATGCAGGGCGCTGGGGTCTACATCATCAGTCGCTATGAGGATGTTCGTTGGGCGCTCAAGCATCCCGAGATATTTAGCTCGGACCTTGTTGCAGTAGACATTGGCCAAGACCGCCCGCTTATCCCGCTGCAGATCGATCCCCCAGAACACGCAAAGTACCGTCGAGTGATTGACCCAACGCTGGGTCCGCACGAGATGGCACCACTCGAGGACGAGATCCGGCTGCGGGTCAACGAGGTCATCGACCAGTTTGTAGCTGATGGTCAGGTGGATGCCCACGCTCAATTTTCGGTGCCACTTCCAGGCAAGGTTTTTCTGCAGATGACGGGGCTTCCCCTTGATGATCTTGACCTGTTGCTCAATTGGAAAGATGAGATCATTCGACCCGGTGGGGGCCTGTTACCTCCAGAGGAAGCAACCCCTCGCAGGCGTGCAGCTGGCGCCGACCTGTATGGCTACTTTGCTGACGTCCTGAAGGATCGGGCAGAAAACCCTGGAACGGACCTGCTCAGCAGGTTCTTTGGTACTGAGGTAGATGGCAGAGAGATGTCGAACGATGAGATGTTGGACATCTGCTACTTGTTCATTCTGGGCGGACTCGACACCGTCACCTCAACGCTGGACTGTTCGCTTGCCTACCTTGCTCAAAACCCCGAGTACCGTGCCGCGCTCGTTCAGGACCCAAGCCGAATCCCGGCAGCGGTAGAGGAGTTGCTGCGCTTTCATACTCCCGTCATGCAGATTCTGAGAGTGATTAAAGAACCGACGGAGTTGCATGGGGTCAAGATGAATACGGGTGACACGGTGCTGTTGATGCTCGGTGCTGCGGACACTGATCCAAGTGAGTTTGGTGAAACCGCTGAGGAGTACTGCATCGACCGCGAAGTCAACCGACACCTCGCCTTTGGTGGTGGGCCACATCGGTGCTTGGGATCTCATCTAGCCCGGCTCGAGCTTCGTGTGGCGCTCGAGGAGTGGCACCGGCGAATCCCCGACTATCGGATCACCGAGGGGTTCGAATTGGCCTATTCGCCAGGAATCCGAGAGGTAGAAAAGCTGCCGCTCGAGTTCATGCCGCTCAAGTTGAATTCGGGAGTCTGACCCAGTGAGCAGAATGAGGATTCTCTTGGACCTTGACGCGTGTACGGGCCACGGTCGTTGCTATTCCCTAGCTCCAAAGGTTTTTGGCTCTGATGATCTAGGGCATTGCGAACTCTTGCTCGCTGAACCGCCAGAGGAATTGCGTGAGTCGGCCCGCCGTGCCGTTGCGACCTGCCCAGAAGGCGCGCTCACCATTCAGGAGACAGCATGATCCAGGAGACAGCATGATCCAGGAGACAGCATGAGACTGCCCATTATTGACGCCGACGGTCACGTGTTCGAGCCTTTTGACATGTGGATCGAGCGTTTGCCGGAGCAGTATCACGACCGGGCCTGGCGGCGCGAGCGAGCCGAAGATGGCACCGAGCAGATTCTGTTTTATGGACACCCCACCACCATGGAGTGGACAGTTGGCACCCTGTGTACCCCGGGCGGACTCGCCGAGGGAGGTCGCCTAGATATTGATCTCGATACCGAGGTTGACCGCGGGGTGGATGACCCAGTGCGACGTATTGAGTTGATGGACGAACAAGGCATTGCTGTCAGCGTGCTGTTTCCGACCATGACTTTGGGACTTGATGACATCCCTGAGGTGGACTTTCGCAATGCCTATGCGCGGGCGTACAACGACTGGATCTGCGAGTTCTGTGCTGAAGATCCCATTCGGCTGCGCTGGGCTGGTGTCATCCCACTTGCAGATCTGGAGTTTGCCCTGGCCGAAGCAGAACGCGTTCTGGCTGCTGGGGCCACCACCGTGATGCTGTCACCAATCCCGACTCCTTCTGGCCAGACACTTGGAAGCGCAGAGCTCGATGCTTTTTGGTCGATGATGGAAACTGCTGGAGTGCCGGTGGTGGTACACGCATCAAACCCCGGCTCACCTTCGCTTCGGATCCACAAGCTGCTCAAGAACAGGGCACAGTGGCAAATGGGAGTGCCGTTCCAGCTACAAATCGGGATCATGTACGTGATCGATGGTGGCGTACTTGAGCGTCATCCCGATTTAGAGGTTGGGTTCTTTGAGGGCGATGTCGGTTGGCTGCCGCATTGGCTTGGACGCCTTGACGAGACGTATCAGAAGATGGCGTTGGTGGTGGACGTGCCCGTCCGATCAGCCGTGGAACAGTTCAAGGCCCAGTGCGTGATCTCTGGTGAACCAGCGGACTCAGGTCTTGGGGCAACCGTTGCGTTGATTGGCGCAGAGAATCTTCTCTGGGCAAGCGACTGGCCTCATCAAGATGGTGCGTGGCCTGACCCCATCGCACTGCTTCGTGATCGTCCTGATCTAAGTAGTGAGCAAAAGCGCAGCATCTTCGTTGACTCACCGGCTCGCTTTTATCGGATCGACTTAGATGAGGTCATGGCCCACTTAGGTGAGGGCTGGTCTCGTTCTGCACCAATTCCTAGCTAACTGAACTAGAGGAACAAGCGTCAGTGGCCGGTGAACTTTGGGTCGCGTTTCTCGCTGAATGCAGCCATTCCTTCAACCAAATCGCTTGAGGCAGTGGCCAATGCTTGGAAGTGGCCTTCGGTTTCGAGCAACGTGCCTAGATCGGTCTCGAAACTCCGATTGAGGAGTTGTTTCGACAAACCCAGGCTTCGGGTAGGGCCACTAGCCAACTGCGCAGCGAGTAGCTCGGCTTCAGCAGCGAGTTGTTCGGAGTTCTCGTAACACCTCATGGCTAGGCCCTCGGAAACAGCTTGAGACCCGAGGATCTTTCCGCCCAGCAGCACAAGCTCCTTGGCTCGTGCTGGGCCGAGCAATCTGGGGAGCAAGTAGGCGCCGCCGGCATCGACAACTAATCCCCACTTTGCAAAGGTCCACATAAACGCGCTGCCGGGCTGAACGAGCACTAGGTCACAGGCCAGTGCGATGTGAGCACCTGGGCCGACTGCATAGCCGTCAACGGCGGCAACGGTTGGTTTGTCGAGTTCCCACAGTTGCTGCACGATTGTTTGCACCCCTACACGGAGCGCTTCAGATGTGGTTCGTGGGTCGAATCCCGGTCGGCCTGCTTGTGAAACGGTTGAGGCTCCCAAGTCCATGCCGGAACAGAACGAACCACCGCTCCCGGTGATGAGAACTGAACGGACCATGTCGTCGGATCGCGCTCGGTGTAGCGCCGCCACAAGCTGATCACGCATCTCTACTGTGAGCGCGTTACGTGCCTCGGGTCGATCGAGTGTGATTCGCAAGAGGCCTGCGGTGAGCTCCACCGAGATCATTTCGCGTTCCTTGTCAGGATGTTCACAACCGATACGCCTGAGCCGCGGCCGCCCACATTGTGTTGCAATGCGTAGCCGTTCTTGAGCGCTACTTGTCGAGGGCCCGCCTGTTCACGCAGCTGCCACCAGAGTTCAATGATTTGGGCAATTCCGGTGGCCCCGATGGGATGGCCCTTGGCCAGCAACCCGCCCGAGGTGTTGACCGGCATCGAGCCTCCGATTGCAGTTTCTCCGGCGGCCGAGAAGGCACCACCACTTCCTTTTTCACAGAATCCGAGGTCTTCAATATCTAGAATCTCGGTGATGGTGAAGCAATCATGGACCTCTGCGCAGTCCAATTGTTTGGGAACGATGCCTGCCATCTCATATGCCCGAGCCGAGGCCAAGCGGCTCGCAAGCAGACCCAAGTAATCCTGTTTCTCGTGTAAATAGGGGTGATCAGTCGCAACGCCAAACCCAGCTACATAGACGGGGGAATCGGTGAACTCTTGAGCGCGCTCAGCCGAAACGAGCAACACTGCTGCGGCACCGTCAGTTTGTGGGCAGCAATCAAGTAGCCCGAGCGGGGAGCAGACTTCTGGAGCAGCCAGAACCTGATCGACGGTGATCTCGTTTTGGAAGTGGGCAAAGGGATCACGTGCGCCGTTGTAGTGATTCTTCACTGCTACCGAGGCGAGCATCTCTTTTGTAGTGCCGTACTCATGCATGTGTCGCGTCGCGAATGGGGCAAAGAGCACAGGTGCAGATTCGCCGCGCGTGTAGATAGGGTGTCCACCGGCGGCACGAGCCAACAAGCCCTCCTCGGCGGATTTATCTCGCATCTTCTCGACGCCGATGACGAGTACCACGTCATGCACGCCAGAGGCCACTGCCATAGCGCCCACTCGGAAGGCATCTGAGCCTGTGGGGCAAGCGTTTTCGATCCGGGTGCAGGGAACCCCACTGAGTCCGATTGCGCTTGGCACGGTGTTACCACCGATACCCTCCTGACCCCACAGGGTGCCTCGCTGGGTGGCGACAAACATGGCCTCGACCTGGGATGGGTCGAGACCCAAGTCAACCGACTCTCGGCAAGCACGCCAAGCACCGGCGGCCATCTGCTCGTAGCTCTGATCAAACAACTCGCCGAAGCGGATCATTCCAGCGCCGACTACGGCAACTTTGTTCCATGGCCCAGGGGTCTTCATGTTGATGGCCTCTCGCTTGAGTTGTCGCTCGCAGTAGCTACCAGAGCCGCGTAGCCATAGATGGGTACGCCCCGCTCAAGTGCGTAGCGGCGCAACTGCAGCTCTACCGGAACTCCGATATACAGGTCTGATCCGTCGCTTGCACCCTGACAAGAGATTCGGGAGCCGTCCTCTAAGTCGAGGACGAGGAGCGGTAGCGGAGCGACGAACGGTGCTGGCATGGTTTGGTTCACCACAAAGGTTTGTACGGTGCCATGCAGAGGAAGGGGAATGATTTCAAACTCGATTGCCCCACAGCCAATGCAAGTTGGATGGACATTGGGCGGGGTGTTGACCGTGGCGCAGGCCAAGCAACGTGCGCCAAGAAGCGCCAACATCTCATGTGATCCGCGAACAAACATTGCAGACCCAGGAGGCACTGCCATCTCTACGGTTTCACCCGAGGCTACGAGTTGGCCCCGGCAGCGAAGCGCCTCGGTGTAGGTCACCTCTTGGCCACCGCTCAGATGTTGCTGCACAACCGATGATCCAGGGACGGGTGAGGAGACCTGAATTGACAGTGCTGTGGCGCGCCCGCCTCCGAAACCAAGTGCGATTAAGTTGCCCGGTTCACCCAAAGCAGCAGCAAGGCCAAGTAGCGGCGCAGCGGCGCCCGTGTCGCCGAGCTCGGATCTGGCTGCACTCGACACGACTTTGATTGACCCCAATCGTTCCCCAAGGGTTCGGCCAAGGCGACCATCTGGATCTGGTAGTGACCAGCGAGTGCTTGGGTCTGCACTGAGCGAGGAACCAACGGTCTGACAAAGAGGTAGAAATACTTGCTCGCGAAACAGTCGGCCGTCGTAGACCTCTCGAGTTTCAGTCTCGAGATCTCCTCGGTAGCGGTCCAATACGGGGGACCACTCGGTGGTGACCTGACCGAGCGTGGCGGGGCCTTCGGCTGCAAGCAGAACAGCCACTGCACCGGCACCACTCGCTGCCTCGAGCCCTGATCCAAGAGCGGGGAGCAGGGAATCTGAAGCGACCACAAGCGCAGTGCTCACACGGCCAGAAATAACCGCATCGGCGGCGGCTAGGAGGGCGTCGATGCCCGCGTGGGGTGAACCCGACAGCAAAGCTGCCTCGCTCTGTGGGTGCAGCCTCAGGGCTGCGCTCAAGAAGCTTAAGTTTGGCCCCTCTGCGAAGGGTGGTCGGGTGCAGCCCCACCACACACCACCGATCTCCTCGGGAAGAATGCCTGCAGCAGTGATTGCGCGACGAGCAGCTAGCCAAGCCAGCGTCAGAGCATCCTCTGATGGGCCACAGACTGCTACTTGACCGCGGCCACCGGCCCGTCCCCATCCTGCCGCTACCTGTGCGACATGCAGCCGAAGTGTGGGTGCAGCGACACCGATCGATAGGACTGCGCTGTGACATTCACGAGGTGTGCTCACTGCGCCATCTTATCTGACGCTGGCGTCAGTTCTTGTGGCCTCTTCACTGCAGGCAGGTTCAGGCCTGCAGAATGGTCACTGATGCGTTGGCGCCGCGACCGATCGTGTGAGCGAGGCCAACGCGAGCAGCCTCGACTTGGCGGTGGCCAGCGTCCCCGCGGAGTTGATGCACGAGTTCAACGATTTGGCCCAAGGCAGATGCTCCAAGGGGTTCGCCTTTGGAGAGCAATCCGCCCGAGGAATTGACGGGCAGTCGCCCCCCAAGAGCAAAGGATCCCTCGGCTAAAATCTGCGCCTGTTGACCGGCCTGGCAGAGCCCAAGCTCGGGCCAGGTCAAGAGTTCCCGTGCTGCGTCAGTGTCTTGGCATTCGACCAGATCAAGATCGGCAGGACCGAGACCAGCGCGCTCGTACGCATCCTCAGCTGCGAGGGTAGAAGGGGGAGTGATCTCGCTGTCGCTGAGTCCAGCTAAGGGGGTTGATTCATCGAGCACTGAGCCTGGGAGGTGGCTTCGCAATGAGGTAGCAAGCAGGCGAACCGACCCTGGCGGGGCTAGGTCTGCGCGCTGCAACACCACTGCTGCAGCCCCCTCGTTCGGTGAGCACAGCATCCACAGGTGGAGCGGGTCGCACACCAGCTTTGAAGCAAGGACCTGCTCACGGGTAACTGCCGAGCGAAACATCGCATCTGAGTTCAGAACGCCATTGGCTCGGTTCTTGACGACTAGGTCGGCAAGGTCATGAGAGGTAATGCCTTGTTCAATCATGAGGCGCTGAGCCCGAAGCGCAAAATATGCCGGAGTTGCGGCAAGACCCGCGGTCTCCATCCAACTAGGAAAGAACGAGGAGCGGATCATTCCCTTGGGCATCTTCTCGATGCCAAGAACCAAGACGGTGTCATATTGACCCGACTGAATTGCAGCGGCCCCGAGCCCCAGCGCTGCGCCACCCGAGGCGCAGCCTGCTTCAACATCGATGATGGGACCACCCGTGAGCGCCAGACTGCTCAGGACTCGATGCCCAGCAGCCACCCCGCCATACGCAGTCGCGCAGAAGGTTGCCTGAAACTCTCCTCGGTGCACTCCCGCTTCGGATAGCGCTGCCTGCAAAGCGGTAGCCCCCATCTCGGTAGCAGTGAGATCGCCGTGTCGGCCAAAGGGGTACATCCCCACGCCTGCTAGAGCTACTGCCTTCATGTAGTCACTGCCTTCATAGAGTTACTGCCTTCATAGAGTTACCTAGCTCCTGATGCAGTGTCGTCGGATGCAGTGTCGTCCGATGCAGTGTCGTCCGATGCAGGGGCGAAGGCCCAGATCTGCATGGTGCCGGCATCTTGGTCAGCGCCAGCGGGAAGGTCCTCGATGATTAACCCCATGGGTTGACCAATCTGCAGACTTGCGGGGTCGTCTGCAGCAATTCGAGTCACGATTCGTAGACCGTCATCGAGTTGTACAACACCGAATCCGAAGGGGACTTTGCCGAAGTATCCCGGCGGTGCAGAGTTGACGACGGTGCAGGCCCACAGCACCCCTGTGGACGGAAGCTCGTGATCCACAACGTCGTTAGCACCCGTATAGGGACACACCAATGCTCGCGGAAAGTGGCTGTGTTGGCTCTGCTCCGAGAATCCGCCGAGTAAAACTGCTTGGCCATCGCCGTTCCTGCTGATCATCGAATCCGTTTGCGGCTCTGCGCTCGCCATCAGATATTCCTGCCAGCCTCAGACCAGGCCTGTTGACGAAGCACTCGCTTGAGCACCTTGCCATTCGGGTCTCTTGGAAGCTGATCAATAATTTCGAAGCGGTCGGGACATGACCAGCGGTCAAGGTGAGACGCGCAAAACTCTTGTAACTCTTGCGGTGTGGCTTGGCTTTGGCCCGGCCGAAGCTCGACAACTGCGTGCAGGTGTTCGCCATCGCGTTCGTCGGGAATTCCAAACACTGCGCAATCAACCACTTGGGGGTGCTGATGCAGAACCTCTTCGATTTGCCGCGGGTAGATGTTCACACCTCCCTTGATGACAAGGTCTACGTGACGATCCGTAAGGTAGAGCCAGCCATCGGAATCCAAGTGCCCGATGTCGCCAACAGTGAACGAGTCTGCAATCCAAGCCTCGTGGGTTTTGGCTTCATCCTCGTGATAGTGAAAGCGCCCAAATGAGGGTTTCACATAGACCAAACCTGTCTGCCCGGCTGGCAGCACTTCCTTTGTTTCTGGGTCAAGAATCTGTAGTTCCACTCCCGGCCAAGGTGGCCCGACCGTGCCGGGGCGCTCCTTGAACTGTTCCGGTGAGACTCTGGTTGCTCCGCCCTCGCTCATTCCGTAGAACTCCCAGATTTCTGCTTGGGGTAGAGCGTCAATCATGCGCAGTTTGACTGATACCGGGCAGGGTGCGCCGGCGTGTAACACGTGACGCAAACTCGTCAGGTCAAACTCAGCTAAGTCTTGAGGCGGCAACTCCAGCAGTCGAATGAAGTGTGCGGGAGTGAGGAAGGTCGTGGTCACTTGATACTGCTCAACGAGGCGACAAAAATCCAGCGCATCCCATTTGCCCATGAGCACCACGGTGCCGCCGGCAAACAGCGTCAGGTTTGCGTAGCCCTGCGGGCCGCCGTGGTACAAGGGCCCGGCAACAAGGTGAACATCTTGGTCGGTGTAGCCCCACATCTGCGTCAACGAGTTTTGTGTATAGGCCAGCACCTCGGCACTCGCTAACGCGCCATGAACCACTCCCTTGGGCCGGCCGGTAGTACCCGAGGTGTAGATCACAGGCCAAGGGGCGGGCCAGAGATACTCAACTGGCTCGGCGCTTACAGCGGCCAATCTTGCTTCATAGCCATCGGCTGTCCTATCGCCAACGAAGATTACCGGGCAGGCCGGCTCGGCTGCGGCTACCACGTCTTTCAGATCGACATGCGCAATCAGCATGCTGGCCTGTGAGTCATTCAGCACGTAGGCCAATTCGGCGGGAGCAAGGTGAAAGTTTACCGAGAGTGCTGCGCAGCCCAGTTTGGCGCTGCTCGCAAGGCACTCCACAAACTCCACCAGGTTTGGCATCATGATTGCGAGCCGGTCGCCCTCGCTGAGACCTTCGGCGGCGAGTACCTGAGCCAGTCGAGAGGCTCGATCGTGGAGTTGGGCATAGCTCAAGCTGCGTTCTTCGCTCCTTATGGCGATGTGGCCCCCACGCAGAGTTCGGTTGCCTTCGTAGCCATTCATGCATGCTGACGTTAGTGTCAGTTAGATATGGATGAGTCACGGTTTGATGAGTCGCAGTTGAATACGCCAAACAAGGTCTGCAGCTTGGACGAGGCCATTGGCTTTGTTCAGGCCGGTGACGAGGTTCACCTGCAGTGTTCGCATACCCGTTGGTCTGCCGCTGCGCGTGCATTGATTCGAAAATGGTGGGGCCAGGACCCCGAGTGGACGCTGGTCATGTTGTCATTGTCGAGCTTGGGAACCTTGTTCTTTCGAGGTGGATTAGTGAACAAAGTAGTTACGGGCTACTCGGGCGATGTGTTTCCCAACTTCAGTCCGAACCCACGCTTTGCAAGTGCCTATCTCTCTGGTGAGGTGCAAGTTGAGCACTGGTCGTTTCTGAGTTTTGCGCAACGAATGGAGGCCGCAGCCCGAGGCCTTCCAGCCATCACAACGCATTCACTTGCAGGATCCTCGATGGAGACAAACCAGGGATACGCCACCGTAGAAACACCCTTTGGGAAGGTCGGGATGCTGCAGGCTTATGCGCCAGATATTGCAGTAGTGCATGGCGCGATTGCTGACGCAGCCGGGAACATTGCCTTTCACCCTCCGATGCTGGAAGGCGTCTGGGGTGCCCTTGCTGCCAAGCGCGGCGTGGTTGCAACGGTAGAGAGAATTGTGGACGACATCCGACCCTGGTCGCATCTGGTTCGCATCCCGGCCCATCAGGTTCTGGCGGTGACCGAGTGCCCGCTGGGTGCTCACCCCGGCGGACTGTACGGAACCTTTACCCCGGCCGAACCCTATGGAGAAGACCTGCAGTTTTGGTCGCAGGCTCGAGAGGTCAGCCGGCTCGATGACGCCGAGTTTGATGAGTGGATTACCAAATGGGTGCTCGAACCCACCGACCATTCTGCCTACCTTGATCTGCTTGGGTCTGAACGCATCAGGAGTTTGCGCCAGCGAGCGCAGAGTGACTCCTGGAAGGCCGAGGCGGCTTCGATGCCCCCCAATCTTGAGGCCCCGGCAAATGACTGGGAACGCGCCGCGATCTTTGGTGCGCGCACACTCGCTGATCGACTCGTGGCTACGCAGGCAGATACGGTGCTCGCCGGTGCGGGAGTTGCCAACCTTGCCACCTGGTTGGGCGCAGAACAGGCCCGTGAGCGCGGCGCCCCAACTGTGCTCACTGCGGAGCTCGGTCTGTTGGGATATGAGCCAACTCTGGCTGACCCATTCGTGTTCAATCACCGGGCGTTTCCGTCTGCGACGATGCTGGCGGACAGCGATTGGGTGCTGGGGGCAATGATCCCTGGCCCCGCAACGAGTTGCATCGCATGTCTGGGGGCAGCTCAGGTTGACGCTGCTGGGAACATCAATTCCACCGTGATCCCGGGCAAGGTATTTTTGGTCGGATCCGGGGGAGGAAATGATGTTGCCACCACTGCTGACGAGGTAGTAATCGTGACCACGCTGAGCGCAAAGCGAACCGTGAGTCAGGTGCCGTATATAACTTCGCCGGGGGATCGCGTGAGCAGAATTGCGACCGAATTAGGAGTGTTCCGTAGGCGAGAAACTGCGGAGGGGGAAGCAGAAAGTAGCCAGACGCTCTTCGAGTTAATTGCAGTCGTTTCCGGTATGGAGGCAACGATTCGTGAGCGGCTCGGCTGGGACCTTGTCGTTGCTGATGACTGCGTTGAACTAGAACCTCCAACGCCAGAGGAACTGCAACGCCTTCGTGGGTGGGACCCGCAGGGTTTCTTTCTGCGTCCCTAAGCAGTGGTTGGTCGGCCGCCGGACCCATGCTCAAAGAGAGCGCCCACAGCAAGAAGGTCTGCCTTGCCAGACTCCAGCAGGGGAATGTTGTCGAGTTGGCAGATCGCCTCGGGCCACTTGTAGCGGCTGAGTCCCTGCTCGGCGCACCACCGCTGGCAATCTTCGAGATTGAACAGCAGGCCATTGCGCGTGGTGACAGCCGCTGCGACTCGCTGGCCGAGTCGAGCATCCTCGAGGCCGATTACCACCGACTGCAACACGTCAGGATGAGCTGTGAGCACTGACTCGACCTGCGAGGGACTGATGTTCTCGCCGCCCCGAATAATCACTGAAGCTACACGCCCCGTAATGGTGATCCTGCCCTCGGTGATTTGCGCCAAGTCTCCCGTGCAGAACCAGTCATCAGTGGTGATGCTCTGAGCAGTGAGCGTTGCGTCGGTATAGCCCGCAAAGAGTCCATGTCCTCGCAGCTGAAGTTCGCCCGTCTCGCTCAGCCGGAGCTGTGTGCCTGGTGTTGCTCGACCATCAGTGGCATGCATCATCTCGCCGGAGTCACCCGCCCAAGAGGTGGTGACAGTTGGGGCTTCGGTCGAGCCGTAGCTTCGCTTGACCACTGCTGAAAAACGCTGGCTGATCTCTTTGCAAAACTCCGGACTCACACCCGTGCCACCTGCCGAGATCAGGCGGAGCGTTCGTACCTTCTTGGAGGTGAAACCGGAGGTTTGGACCATACTCAGGAAGAACGTAGGTGGTCCGACCATGAAGGTGACTCGCTCCGCCTCGATGAGGTCGAGCGCTCGCTCTGGGTCCCAATGATTCATCAGCACGCTGCGCATCCCGGCTGCTGCTGGCAGTGTCACGCCATTCAAGATTCCCGAGATGTGAGCCATCGGTGCAGGCATGAGCACAACATCCTCTGCGCCAAGAGCGTGAACTTGAGCCATGCTTTGCGCTTTGAAGCAGAGTGAGTCATGGGTATGGAGGACTGCTTTCGGGGCACCCGAAGACCCAGAAGTATGCAGAATCAGAGCAACACCATACGGAGGTGGAACCACTTCGAGTAACGCTGATTCGGTGCGAATGATGTGCTGTGTTTCGCTGGCTGTGATGCTGAACGCATCTGGAATTGCTGCCAGCATGACGTCGACCTCTTGAGCTGTTGCTCGATGATGTAGCGGTACTGCAGTCGCACCGAGTTGCCAGCAGGCCCAGAGCAGCAGGGCGGCTTCCTCACTATTGGCGAGCTGCCAGGAGACGAGGTCTCCGGGACGCACCCCGAGTTTGTTGAGCCCGCCGGCTAGCCGCTGAATCCGAGTGTCACTCGGAGCGAGGTTCGTTAGCGAGGCCGTAGAAGGGGAGTGGTCTACCTGCTGCCAGGTTGGGGCCAGTCCTACATGATTCATGTGAAGTTCTGGGGAATCCAGCCGGGTGAATTTGAGGTTCGACCACGTGCGACGTTGCTGCCGATGTAATTCAGCTGTGCCTCGATGGTGCCAGCTCCAATGCATAACCCGCGGATGTCTCGGTAGACGCGTTCCACGGGATATTCCTGACTGTACCCGTAGCCTCCGAGCAGTTGAATGGCCTCATCGCACACGTGTTTTGCAGCCCTGTTTGCTGCTGTCTTTGCCATGGCTGTTTCCATGGCCGGTGGCGTGCCGCTAGGTCCGGCTAAGTGAACAGCGCGCCGCAGTAGGAGTCGCGCCCCGTCAAGCTCAAGGGCCATCTCGGCGAGCTTCCACTGCAGGCCCTGAAGATCAGCTAAGGCTCGTCCACCAATGACGCGCTCATTGAGGTAACGGGTGGCGTATTCCAAGGAACCTTGAGCCGCGCCGATACACATGGATGCATTTCCGCAGCGTTCATGGTTCAGGTGCGACAGGAGAAGTTTGAATGCGGAGGTGTCTTCAGGTTGGCCAGCAATCAGCACGTCATCGGCTCGGATCTGCACATCTTCAAACGCGATCTCGGCTTCGGTCGCTGCGTGTACTCCCATAGAGTGATGCACCCCCGTGAGTGTCACCCCCGGCCGGTCCATCTCAATGACGACGGCACCAATACCGCGAGCTCCCGAACCACCCGGCCAACGACACCAAACCAATATTCCCTGAGCTGCATGTCCCAGAGTTGAGTAATTCTTGTAGCCGTTCAGAAGGTAAGTCCCGTTACCCGTGTCGGTGAGAGAGGTGCGCATATCTTGCACTGCCGACCCAGCGTCGGGTTCGGTAATACCGATCGAAAGCAGTGCCTCTCCGGCTGCTACTGCAGGGAGCCAACGCTGCTTCATTGCGGCTGGACCGAGATGCTCAATACCGCGTGGCGGACCGTTGAAGGTCAGCTGGCACCAGATTGCAGTTGAGACATCCGCTCGAGCAATCTCTTCGAGCACGATCGAGGCCTCAACGTCTCCGTAGCCAAACCCTCCCCACTCTTCACCGATGGTGACGCGCAAGAGATCCGCCTGAGCCATTGCCTGAGCGGCTACGCGAGGTGGTTCCCCAGTTTGATCGCCCTGGGCGGCGCTGGGCTCAACCACCCGGCTAGCTATCCCTCGCGCCAACTCGCGCAGAGCGAGTTGGTCCTCGGTCTCTTCGTAGGGATCGTGGCCTACTGCGGCGGACACTTTTCAGCCTGACTCTTTCTTGCGGCGAACGATCAGCGTGAACCGTTCGGTAACCACGGCGTTGCCAGACTCATCGCGCCAGTTCATCTCCCGCACGTAGAACTCCATGACTGCGGAAGTTGTTTCGCGTTCGTATACATCCGAGATGCTGCCAGTGCCAGTGAGCGTCTCTCCAACGAGTGGTGAGCGGCTGTACTCAAACTCTTGCTCGCCGTGAAGAATGATGCGGCCCGGGCCGCGAAGCTTGTTCATGGGCAACCCGGCCGCGCCGCCAGTACCCGATGAGCCCCAGTAGCTCATGACAAATGGCCAAGTTGGTGGAGTGCTTGCCTGGTCACCGGTGTATCGATCCGGGTCATCTTTGACCGCCGAAGCAAAAGCCCGAACAGGGCCTTGTTCTATGCGGATGGTCTGAGTGCCCAGATCAGTGCCGATCAATTCGGTGAGCGCCAAGAATCCCCCTCAGTCAGTGTGAAACGTCAGAGAACTGACGCTTGCGTCAGTTTAGCTCGCTGCGGATGACTACGATGCGGCCACGGGGCTTTACGCCCGATGGGAAGGATGCACGCATGGGGATTTTACAGGACCGGGTAGCCGTGGTGACTGGCTCGGGCCGGGGTCTGGGCCGCGAGTTCGCGTTGGCTCTTGCGCGTGAGGGTGCTGCAGTAGTGGTGAATGATCTTGGGGTGACGCTTCGCGGCGACTCCACCCAGGATGATCCGGCTGGGCAAGTGGTGGCCGAAATTGAAGCGGCAGGCGGCCGGGCTGTGGCGGCCTATGAATCAGTGGCGGACTTTGATGCGGCTGGGCGCATCGTTGCCACGGCCGTCGAGCAGTTTGGGCAGATCGATATTTTGGTCAATAACGCCGGCATTGTTCGGGATCGCACATTGGTCAAAATGCAAGAAGAGGATTTTGATGCCGTGATAGGAACGCATCTGAAGGGCACCTTCAACCTGACCCGCCACGCTGCTCCAATCATGAAAGAGGCGGGCTACGGCCGCATCTTGAACATCACCTCCTCGGCCGGGCTGAGGGGCAACTTTGGGCAGACTAATTACGGGGCAGCCAAGGCTGGAATTATGGGGATGACTTTTGTCTGGGCTCTCGAGCTAGCAAAGTCTGGAATTACCGTTAATGCTCTCGCTCCCGCAGGTGTGACTCGGATGACTGCCGACCTCTCAGATGCCGATGCTGTCGCAGAGATGCCAGCAAGCTTGGACCCTTCGCTCAACGCTCCGCTGATTGCATTTCTGGCTTCGGAGCAGGCGGGACATGTGAACGGCCAGATCTTTGGTCGCACTGACTTTAGCTACACGATCTTTCAGCACCCCAAGCAGATCGCATGGATGCATCGAGACGGAGGCTGGGACGTGCCCGGTGTAGTGGAGCAATTCGATACGATGCTCGGACAGCACCTGCAGCCTGTGGGGATGGTGATGCCGAAGGGCCTCAGTCAAGATCAGGCCCGCGACTGATGCTAAAAACTCAAGTTCAAGATCAAGATCAAGATGGAGAAGGTCATGGCTGCTCAACCCAACGCTCAAGCAGACAACCAGGGCGAGTTTCGAGACGAACTCGCCTCGATGCACGAAGCCTTCCCGGTTCTTGCAGAGGGGTTATCGGGCTATCTCTCGGCTCTAGACAGTCTGCCGGGGATCGACCGCAAGACTCACGAACTGATTCGCTTGACCTGCACGGTGATTCTGCGCCACGGTCCGGCAGTTCGCCGTCACGCGATGCTGGCGGCGGAGTTCGGAGCGAGTTGGCAAGAGGTACTTGGCACGATGGTTCTGACTCAACCGAGCTTT
This sequence comes from Actinobacteria bacterium IMCC26207, assembly GCA_001025035.1. Lineage (GTDB taxonomy): Bacteria > Actinomycetota > Acidimicrobiia > Acidimicrobiales > Microtrichaceae > IMCC26207. Next base: position 125,843 of record LCZK01000007.1, on the reverse strand, counting down.
GGGCTAGTCCCAGCTCGAGAGATGTTGCCCTTTGCTCAAGAGGGGTTCGAAGAGGGCCGGCAGGCGCTCACCGAGGAGTGAGATGAGCACGCCTCAGCCCTTCCGTGTGCTGCCAAGAGTGACTGAAGAGAATCAGCATTTCTGGACGGGGGGCGAGCGTGATGAGCTGTGCTTTTTGCAGTGCGCACCCTGTGGCGAATGGATTCATCCTCCAGCGCCTATCTGCCCAGCTTGTTTGAGCACAGAAGTTGCTCCTCAGGTTTCCTCGGGCAAAGGAGTCGTGCATGCGTTCACGATCAACCGGCAGCTCTGGTACCCAGATTTGGATCCTCCCTACGTGGTGGCAATTGTTGAATTAGCTGATCAGCCAGGTCTGAGACTGACTACCAACCTGGTTGGTGTAGACCCTGAAGAGGTAGCGATCGGCCAGGCAGTCCACGTGGTGTTTGAGAAGTACGGCGAAGGCGAAGATGCCGTCTGGCTCCCCTTTTTTGAAGTCAATCCCACTTCCGATTTGAGTGACTCAACTCCTGTCGCCCTAGTAGCGCCCGCAGCAAGAACTTGGTCACATATGGGTGAACGGCAGGCGGTCATTTCTGGCATCGGCCAGTCGCAGGTGGGCCGCCGCATCTATCGGCAACCGCTTGACCTCACCATTGAGGCTGCGCTCAGAGCGATTGAGGATGCAGGACTCGACCGCTCGCAAATCGATGGTCTTGCTACCTATCCGGGCAACATGAATGTTCCTCCCGGTTTTTCGGGAGTGGGCATCACCGAATTGCAAGACGCGTTGCGACTTGAGCTGAATTGGTTCTCGGGCGGCCTTGAGCTGCCAGGGCAACTCGGTGCTGTAGCGAACGCTGTGGCTGCGGTTTCTACCGGACTGTGTTCACATGTTCTGTGTTTTCGAACGGTCTGGGAGGCTTCAGCCCAAGGGGATCGGAGTCGGTCCTCGGTGACGATGGGTGGCGGCGGTGGCGGTGGTGGCTATCGAGCCGACAGCTTTATGCAGTGGACTTTGCCATTCGGTGCGCCCTCGGCTGCAAATTGGATTGGCATGATGGCCAATCGTCACTTCCACGAGTTTGGAACAACCAGAGAACAACTGGCTTGGATTGCGGTGAATTCCCGCCGAAACGCGCAGATCAATCCACAGGCCATTTATCGCACGCCGATGTCGGTGCAGGATTATTTGGATGTGCGAATGATCTCTGATCCGCTGTGCTTATACGACTGTGACGTGCCTGCTGATGGGTCAACCGCCTTCATCGTGTCACGGAGTGATTCTGCCGATGACCTGCGCAAAGCGCCGATCAAAATCGAAGCCATGGGAACTGCGCTGCGGGGTCGGCCGAGTTGGGATCAGTTCGATGACCTGACCACGATGGCACTTCGTGACGCATCTTCGATGATGTGGGAACGCACCGACCTCAAGCCTGCAGACGTAGATATTGCAGAGCTCTATGACGGATTCAGTTTTATTGCTCTGTGCTGGCTCGAAGCACTCGGCTTCTGCGGCAAAGGTGAGGGTGGTCCCTTTGTTGATGGCGGCGAACGGATTGCCCGTGAAGCTGCTGGCAGAGAAGGAGGAGTTGCTCTGAATACTCACGGCGGTCAACTCTCTGCTGGTCGACTTCATGGGTTCGGGTTCTTGCATGAGGCCTGCCTACAACTCTGGGGTGAAGCAGGGGAACGTCAATGCACCCTTCCCTCGGGTTCAACCCCACAAGTTGGCATTGCCGCTGCCGGCGGCGGGCCTCTAGCCGCCTCGTTTCTGCTGAGTTCCTAAGCCGGACAGGCAAGGCAGTTATTGCCGTATCACTGCAATGTCGGCCTGGGCTTTTTGATCCACCGTTGCTTCACCTAGAACTTCAAGGGTGACTCGGTGCAGCGTGGCTGTGAATGAAAACGGAGACTCGTAGTCATCACAGACGGGAAGCCCAGGATCGGCTCCGCAGTGCAACCCTGCTCCTGTGAGGTTCCAGCGCATAGGCGTAAAGCGCTCAATCGGACCCGCTCCGAGCAGGCGGTCATCCGAGAGCAGTTGCATCTGTCCTTGGTTGTTTCCCGTGCGCGTGAACCGTGCTTCGAGGCACTGCACTCCGGCGGCTAGGTCCTCTTCGGCCTCGATGCGCACCCACTGCTTGCCCACCAGATTGTGCACGTACACCAGGCGATTCTGCTGAACAAAAAAACTGAACCCTCCTTGTAGATTCCCCAGCGATAACAACACGCCCTCACAACCCGTGTCAGGGATTTCTACATCGGCGCGCAACGCATGTGATCGATTAAAGAGCGGTGGTACTGCCTCCTCGGGAACCATGCCCGCACCCGGGTGGTACACGACCAAGCTGCGGTCTGCTGCTGCCCCGGTCGGCCGCCCCAAGGTGAACTCAGAAAACGGTCGATTATCTAGCGGGAGCACCTGATACTTCTCGGCCTCCTCCCACCATTTCGAGATCATGCTGGCCAAGCGGACCGGGTCTTGATCGCTCAAATCATTACATTCAGCCGGGTCGTTGATCAGGTCGTACAGCTCCCAAGCAACCTGATCCAAACCCGGTTCGGCTGTGTGGATGGGGTGAAAGGAAACCGCCTTCCATCCGTCGTGATAGAGGGCTTGGCAGCCAAACATCTCGAAGTACTGCGTGTGCCGATTGCTTGGAACATCCGGATCGCTCAGCGTGTGAGCAAAGCTGGTTCCTGCCATTGGAGTTTGTGTTACTCCGGCTAGTTCCTCGGGTGGGTCCATCTCGAGCAGTTCGAGCAAAGTCGGAACCAGATCGATGGCATGGGTGTATTGAGTGCGCACTTCGCCCACCGAGGTAATGCCTGCTGGCCAAGAAACAATCAGCGGATCTGCAACTCCACCCTCGTGCACCTCGCGCTTCCAACGCCGAAACGGAGTGTTTCCCGCCACGGTCCAACCCCAGGGATAGTTGTTATGCAGGCGCGGCCCACCGATCTCATCGATCCGCTCGATGGCCTCATCAAGAGGTCGCCCAACTAGATTCCACGGCCGAGCGTCATTGACTGAGCCATTCGGGCCACCCTCAGAAGATGCCCCGTTGTCTGACAGCAGCAGCACCAACGTGTTGTCAAGATCCCCAGTCTCCTCAAGAGCTTCTAGCAGCCTTCCAATCTGTGCATCCGTATGAGACAGATAAGCGCCGAAGGCTTCCATAAACCGGGCGTACAGCTTTTGCTCACTGCTGCCGAGAGAGTCCCAGGCGGGTACCCAGTCGGGCCGCGGAGATAATTCCGTATGAGCGGGTATGACGCCGAGGTCTCGTTGACGTTGCACAGTCTGTTCGCGTTCAACATCCCAGCCGTGATCGAACCGCCCTCGGTAGTGATCTAACCAGGTCTGCGGGGCGTGATGAGGGGAGTGGCATGCCCCCGTTGCGAGGTACAAAAAGAAGGGCTTATCCGCATCAATTGCTCGAAGGTCGAATACGTCCTCGATTGCATGATCCACCAGATCCTCGGTCAGGTGGTAGCCCTCGTTGATTGAGCGCGGCTGATCTACAAAGTGGTTGTCATGCACCAACCACGGAGCGAACTGGTGAGTTTCGCCACCGTGGAATCCGTAGAACCGTTCGAACCCGCGGCCGAGTGGCCATGAGGTTCTTGGTGCTGCAAGGTTCATATCTTCGTCAGGAGTGAGGTGCCATTTACCGACCGCATAAGTGGCGTACCCGCGTTCCACAAGAATCTGCGACAAGAAGCCATTCGAGCGCGGAATGCGCCCTGAGTAGCCGGGGAACCCCGTTGCCAGATCAGTGATTCGACCCATGCCATTTGAATGATGATTTCTTCCGGTCAGCACACAAGACCGAGTGGGTGAACACAGCCCCGTTGTATGAAAATTGCTGTACCGCAAACCGTTCGCAGCGAGGCCGTCCATGACGGGCGTGTCGATCTGGGAGCCAAAGCAACCCAACTGCGCAAACCCAACATCATCAAGCAGAACAATGAGAACGTTCGGGGAACCAGGGTTGGGCCGAACAGGCTCTGGCCAAGATGGTGTTGATTCCCAGAAGTATCGGCCGATAGTGCCCTTGAACGGTTCCGAGTTCACGTCGAGCGAGGCTATCGGGAAGAGGCTTTCGATGACGTGAGTAATCTGAAACCGCTACAGTCCCCACACTGACATAGACGTCAGGTAGCGGCATTTCGCAGGAAGCACACGGGGAGATCCAGATAGCTATGGGCACGGTGTTCGAAGGAAAAGTAGCCATCGTGACTGGTGCCGGTCGTGGAATCGGCAGAGAAGAAGCACTCCTGCTTGCGAGCGAGGGTGCTTCGGTGGTGGTCAATGATCTCGGCGAGGCAGCCCAGGTTGTGGTGAATGAGATTCTTGAAGCGGGCGGAACCGCTGTTGCAAACACTGATGACATCTCTTCTTGGGATGGCGCTGAGTTACTGATCAACCAAGCCGTGCAGACCTACGGTGGACTTGATGTGGTGATCAACAATGCGGGAATCCTTCGTGACCGGATGAGCTTCAACATGTCCGAGGAGGACTGGGATTCAGTGATGGCTGTGCATCTGAAGGGTCACTTCTCCGTGGCCCGTCATGCGGCGGCCTATTGGAAACAGCGCAGCAAAACTACGGGCGAGCCCGTAGGAGCAGCAATCGTCAACACGGCATCAGAATCTGGTTTGTATGGCAATGCCGGCCAGGTCAACTATGCCGCTGCCAAGGCTGCCATTGCCTCGCTCACCATCGTGATGGCTCGCGAATGCGAGCGCATGGGAGTTCGGGTCAATGCCATTGCACCCGTGGCTCGAACTCGCCTGACCGAAGCAATTGCTGGCGATTACATGTTGCCCGACGAGTCTGGGTTTGATCGCTTTAGTCCCGACAACGTTGCTGCAGTGACCTGCTGGTTAGCCTCGGATTTGGCCCAGGGAATTTCGGGACAAGTCATCAAAGTGCAGGGCGGTCAGATTCAGTTGCTCGAAGGCTGGCGACCGCTCGTTGAGATCACTGATGACAAGACCTGGACCCTTGACTCGGTAGCAGCGCGCCGAGAGGAACTCTTTCCGAGTTCAGCCGACGGAGCTGTTCCCCCGTTCTTCTTCGGGCCTCCGCCGGCCGATCGGGAGCGTTACCCGCAGATGGACATGGGTTGAGTCCGTGAAGCTGACCTGGGGCGCAGAAGAAGAAGCATTCCGTGCCGAGTTGCTTGCATTTTTGGATGCGGAAGTTCCCGAAGAGATCAAGGGTGGACGGGACTGGATCGGTGATGAGTCACCCGAGATCCCCAAATGGGCGAGCGAGTTCCAAGCCAAGTTGTTTGACCATGGATGGATGGTGCCGAGTTACCCGCCAGAGCTCGGTGGACGCAATGCGACACCGCTACAGACACTGATCTTTCTGGAAGAGCTTGCATCTCGTGGAGTGTCACGGTCAGTGCATTTCGGTGGCTATGCCATCGTTGGTCCGAGCCTGTTGGAGTTCGGCAACGAGCAGCAAAAGGGCATGGCTCCCTCGGCAATTCGCGGCGACACGGTCTGGTGTGTGGGGATGAGTGAGCCAGATGCTGGGTCTGACTTAGCGAGTCTGCAAACTCGAGCGGTTCCCGACGGTGACAGCTTTATTGTCACGGGGCAGAAAGTCTGGACGAGTTACGCAATGGTGGCCGAAAAATGCTTCTGCTACGTCCGCACCGATACCAGCGTTGCCAAGCACAAGGGAATCTCGGTGCTCATCATTGATATGGATTCTCCTGGACTAGAGGTTCGACCGCTGCGTCATTTGACTGGTGCGATTGAGTTTGCCGAAGTGTTCTTGAACGAGGTCGTCGTACCGAAAGAGAACTTGGTAGGTGAACTCAACTCGGGCTGGCGAATCACGATGGGATCGCTTGCTCATGAGCGGGGTGCTCTGTGGGTAGAAAGTGTTTCGAGCGCGCAGCGCGCACTCGAGGGCCTCGTCGAGATCGCTCGCCGACAGGGCCTAGAACAAGACGGAGTTGTTCGCCGCAAGCTTGCTGAACTCTATGAGGAGGTGCATTCGCTCAGAGCACTCGGCTACAAAGGGTTCGCCTCGTTCGCACAAGGGTCCTCTGCCCCTGAGCACTCATTCATGAAGTTGGCAACCTCTGAACTTCGCCAACGCATCTATGGCTTTGGCATGGAACTTCAAGGGCCGTATGCGGCCGTTGTCGATCCTGAGTTTGTTGAAGAGGGCGGCCGATGGCAGCAGTCCTGGCAGATCTCGCTGGCTGGAACCATCGGCGGGGGAACCTCGGAGATTCAACGCAATGTCGTTGCCACTCGAGTGTTGGGACTTCCTCGTGGTTGACGCACTACTCAGAGAACCCCAGATGAGCGAGGAGTCGTCGTGGACTTCACGCTGAACGAGGATCAAGTGCTGCTTCGAGAGACCGCCCGTGCGATGTTTGGCAACGAATGTCCGCCTGAGCTTGTCCGTGACGCTTTTTATGATGTGACGAGCACTGGGCCCGAGGCAGCAAGCAGTTTCTTCGACCGACACCTGCGCGACTGGGCCGCACTAGGTGACGCTGCAGTCGTCGACCTGTGTCTCTTTATGGAAGAGGCCGGTCGCGTCCTGGCACCAGGGCCTGCCTGGGTGAATACCTCACTGTTCCTGCCGCTGCTCCGAGCGATTGAGCATCCTTCCGCCGATTTGGTGGCTGCGGGCGAGGTCACCGGAACAGTGGCAGTCTGCGGAAGAGATGGGTACTGGGTGCTCAACAACGATCCCATGCGCAGCTTTGTGCCGCACGCGAATGAAGTGGATGTGGTCGCCATTCTGAGCGCTGGTAATCAGGTGAGTTGTGTGGCAGTAGCCGAGTTGGACCTTCAGGAAGTGGCAACACTTGATCGGTCCCGGCCGGTGTTTCAATTCGCTGTTCCGGCTGGCTTGGATTCAACCGAAATAGGTGCAGAACAACTCGCTGTTGTGTTGAACCGCGGCACGGTGGCGCTGGCCGCTGAACTCATTGGGGTGGGCAGATGGTTGATGGATACCACCCTTGAGTACGTTCGTGAGCGAGTGCAGTTTGATCGCCCCGTAGGCTCGTTCCAAGGACTTCAGTGGAAACTGGTCGATGCTGCTCTCTTACTAGAGCGTGCTGACGCAGCGGTGTACTACGCGGCGATGTGTCTGGACGCCGGTGCCCCCGAGCAGGATCGAGCGGTGCATGTTGCCAAAGCGGCGGCCGGCACCGCGGCACGCAGGTGGGCGCGGGATGGCTTACAGAGCTTGGGCGGGATTGGGTTCACCTGGGAACATGACCTTCATCTTCGACTGCGACGCGCTCAGGCGAGTGAGCAGTTACTTGGCAGCGCGAGTTGGCATCACGATCGCCTAGCCGAACTGATTTTCGCGCCGGACTGAGTGATGGGCCACCTCTCAAGAAACTGACGCTGGTGTCAGGTACACTTTGGCCGAGTTGGCTGGAAGAAGCACACACTGTTACTTGGGGGTTCGCATGGCACAAGAAGGACTGAAGTTCGATCAGGTTGCTGAAGGTGATGAGGGCCCAGCCTTGAGTCACAAGCTGACCCGTATGGACCTTGTTATGTACGCGGGCGCCTCGGGCGATTTCAACCCGATGCATTCCGATGAGGTCAGCGCCCAAGCTGCGGGCATGCCAAGTGTGTTTGGCCACGGAATGTTTACGGCCGGTCTGCTCGCAACGGCGTTGACCAACTACGTAGGAGTGGGCAATCTCAAGTCCTACAAGGTCCGCTTTACCAAGCAAACTTGGCCCGATGAGGTGTTGACTACAAGGACTGTTGTCACTGCTCGTCGAGAAGAAAACGGCGAGCGCCTTGTCGATTTGGATTGTCAGGTCAGCAATGCAGACGGCGAGATTAAAATCTCGGGTAGCGCAGTTGCAGTGGCGAGTTAGGAATCATGGCTGTTTCTGTTCTGAATCAGCGTGAACGCCTTGGCATTAGCCCCGGGCAACTCTTTATTAATGGCAACTGGGTTCAGGCCTCGGGTGGTCAAACCTGGACTCATATCCACCCTGCCACCAATGAAGAGATCACCACCATCGCCGTGGCCGAAGCCGAAGATGTAGCCGCCGCAGTGGCTGCGGCACGAACCGCATTCGACTCGGGACCTTGGGGGCGGATGGCCGCCCGCGAACGGAAGCGAATCCTGCAGCGGGTTTCGCAATTGATCGGCGAACAAGCCGAAGATCTGGCTCATTTGCAGACCATGGACAATGGCGTGCCGGTCTCATTCGGTGCGGTCTACCAACTCTCGGGTGAGATCTTGGCCGATATCTTCGACTATCAAGCTGGATGGGTGGATCGAATTAGCGGCGAGACACTGCCCTCGTATCTGAACAACGACTGGTTCCCCATGACAGTGCGCGAGCCTGTGGGGGTCGTAGCTGCGATCATTCCGTGGAATGCCCCGCTGATGCTGTTTGGTCAAAAGGTCGCACCTGCACTTGCTGCGGGCTGCACCGTGGTACTCAAACCATCCGAGTGGGCCTCGCTCACCTCGATTCGCCTTGCCGGGCTTCTGGCCGAAGCGGGTATCCCTGATGGTGTATTCAACTTGGTGACTGGCCCACCGGAGCCAACCGGTGAGGCGCTCATAACTGACCCTCGGGTAGACAAAATCTCGTTCACTGGGTCTCGCGCTGTTGGCTCTCGCATGTTGCATGCCGCTGCTGACCGCGTTGCTCGGGTCAGCTTGGAGCTTGGCGGCAAGAGCCCCAACATTGTGTTTCCCGACGTTGACCTTGACGCAGTTGCTGCAATGGCCATGGGGATGGTCTCGATGGGGCTCTCTGGTCAGGGATGTGTGTGCCATACGCGGCTTCTGGTGCATGAGTCCATTCATGATCCTCTTGTTGAACGCGCTGCAGCGATGGCTGCCATGACAACCTTTGGTGACCCGTATGACCCTGCTACGACGTCATCAGCGTTAATCAATGAGCGGCAACTCAATAAGGTGATGGGCCTGATTGCCTCGGCCCAAGAAGAGGGAGCCGAACTGATCGCAGGCGGGGACCGCCCAGGTGGCGAGCTTGCGTCTGGCAACTTCGTGAACCCAACGCTGTTTGCTGGGGTCACGAATCAGATGCGCATCGCTCGCGAAGAAGTCTTTGGTCCTGTGCTCGCAGTCATCCCATTCCGTGACGAGGCCCATGCAATCGAGTTAGCAAACGACACCGATTATGGCCTCGGCGCATCGGTCCACACTGCCGATGCCTCGCGAGCCATGCGTGTTGCGCGGTCGATTCGCGCAGGCACGTTCGGAGTGAACGGTTACACGGTGCTACCCAACGCTCCCTTCGGCGGATTCAAAGCCTCGGGCATGGGTCGCGAAGGTGGCCACGAAGGAATCGATGAGTTCCTAGAGACCAAGACCATCATGATGAATCTTGGTGACTCTCCCTTTTGAGCTGCCTACTCTCAGCGGCGCCTAGTTCTACTGCAGTGAGCAATCAGAAGGGGGCAATCTGGTGGATAACACAGGGCAGGGCCAACCGTTGAAACTCGGCATCGTGACGCCCGTGCTGTCGATGAACCCGCGGGTTGCTCAACCTTGGGAGGTCAGCGCTACCCCGAGTGATCTGCGGGCAATAGCTCAGGCAGCCGACCGACTCGGGTTTCACCACCTGACGTGTTCCGAGCATGTGGCCGTTCCCTCTCAGGCAGTCTCGGCTACGGGTCAAGCAAGAGGAACGCGGTACTACGACCCCGCAGTCACGCTCAGCTGGATGGCGGCCGCAACCTCTCGGATTGCTCTCGCGACCCATGTTTTGGTTGGCGCGTATCACCATCCGCTGCAAGTGGCCAAGACGTATGGCACGCTTGACCGGCTCTCGGGTGGTCGTGTGATTCTTGGCGTCGGAGTTGGCTCTCTGCACGAGGAGTTCGAACTGCTCGACGTACCGTTTGTTGATCGCGGCGCTCGAACAGATGATTTTCTGAGGGCTCTCCGTGCCACTTGGGGAGAGCCCGAGCCAGAGTATGAGGGTGCGTTCTTTCGCTTCTCGGGTTTGGTGGTTGACCCCTGCGCCCTGAGTACCGATCCGACTATCTGGATCGGGGGCCGGACTGCTCGATCGCTTCGACGAGCTTGCGAACTAGGCAGCGGCTGGGTTCCGTTTGGATTGGATGATCGGCAACTGACCAGCATGCTGGGCGACCTTCGGAATTCGCAGTCTCTAGATGGGCGGGATCGACCCTTGGATCTGGTACTTGGCGCCGAGGATCTTGATCCAGTTGGTAATCCTGATGGCAGCTTGGAGCGACTTCGCTCGCTGCAGGAACTCGGCGCAACTCATGTGAACCTGCGCATGCGGCAGAACTCGCTGGCCGAGTTCTTAGAGCAGTTAGAGGCAGTTGCCTCACTCGGAATTTTACCTTCAGTTGACGGAACAGAAAGTTGAACAGATGAACGATGACACTGCAGAACTGTCTGACAGTGACCGATTGGCCGCTGCCTATGCAGGCTGGCTAGATGCCCAACGGGCCGCAGTGGATTGGATGTTGGCGGCTCCGGTTCCTCACACCGCACAGGACTTAGCAGAGGGGTATCGCTGGGCAACTCGGTTGGCTTCGCTGGCACAAGAGTGGTTTGTCGAGAAGAACGATCCGCTGCACCCGGAGCTCTTCGTCTCGCAGACTCCGTTTCGCAAGTTGATGGTTGATAACCCTGATGTGACGTATTGGTTCTGCGCACTGGATTCATCACAGACGTACCACCTGACGGGAACACGAGGAGAGGCCCCGTACGTTGGCCTGACCTTTGGCACTCCGGTTGGCAAGGGGCCGATGGGGGGTCGAACGGGCACGCTCTCGCAGGTGCATCTGGATAGCTTCGAACTCGGCAGCGATGGTGAGGTTGATATCTGGCTCTCTGCTGTGCGCCCCGAGGGGGTTCGAAACTGGATTCAACTAGAGCCAGACTGCGGTCAAGTCGCTATTCGTGAGACCTTTCATGACAAGCAAACTCAGCGACCCTCGCAGTTAAGAGTTCAACTGGTGGGCGAGGTGCCCCCTCCTCGATGCACTGCAACTGAGTTCGCTCCGCAACTTGAGTTCGCCGCGATGTTTCTGACCTTTGTTGGTCATGCTTGCGCCGAGATCTGGTCTGGTGCCGAGGCAAACCTGAATCATTTTGGCGGTAAGAGTGGAGCTGAACATGTCGAAGATCAAGACTCCGAGCTGCAGAGTCACTCCGATGCAGACATGACCTATCACGGCGGCCTGTTCCGCTTGGCGCAAGGTGAGGCGCTCGAGGTGACCGTAGTGGCGCCAGAACTTCCCTTCACCTATTGGGGTCTCACCGTGACCAATCCGTGGATGGAGTCCTACGACGCCCGCTACTCAACCACTTGCCTGAATGATCAGAACGCGCAGCGGAGCGAGGACGGCTCATGGCGGATGGTGATCGCTGCAGAGGACCCTGGCCTGCCGAATTGGATTGATACCGGCGGCCGAACCGAGGGATACATGCTTGTGCGGTGGGTGCTTGCCGAGAATCCTCCCCATCCCACTGCTCGAATCATTCAGCTCTAGACCTCGGAGATAACACCGAACCGTTCTTGATAGGGGGCGAGGCGCTCCCGGTTCTCGGCAAGGTCAAGGCCTGTTTCTTCGAATCGATACTCGTGAGCGTTGGACCTGTCGGTGTGGCGGGCGGCGATATAGCTCCGAACTCGATTGAGATACCCCTCGGTGAGTTCGAGGTCCCATTCCGAATACAGAGCGGTGATCACCGAGATGGGGTCAGCAATCAGGTCCTGATAGATCACGTCAGAGATTTGGTCTTCTGGCAGAGAGGCAGAGTCTCGGATAGCAGTGACCTCATCCATCAGGTAGCCGAGACCGAATCCGAGCAACTCTGCGATTCCAGCATGGTCTACGTGATTTGAGTGCATCCAATGAAGCGTGGCCATCAGATCTGCGAGTGACCCAATAACTCGAAGCGGATCGCGGTGAGTAATGACCACCCGAGCGTCTGGATACTCCTGGAATAGCAAGGGCAGCGAGGACAAATGCGAAGGAGCTTTCAGCACCCACCTACCCGGATAATCGGAACTGAGTGTGGTGAGCATCTTGCGGTGCCAGGCATACTCGGGAGCGTGATCAAGCCCTGATCTTGAAATCATGTAGCTCGGCACGTTGTAGAGGCCAGTGAACATATCGCTAGAAAATTGATGCGCAAAAGCAAAGATGCATTCAGTCGGTAAGAAGCCTCGGTTCTCGTGCATCGAGGTGAACGCAGGGACCATCTCATCCATCACCGTGATCTCATCATCAGCGCGTGAAATACGGGGGTCGGTCTCGTACGAGTCCGCTTGGGGTGGCGGCACCGAGTACATCAACTCCCAGAGTTGCGGGGACCGCACGCCGTCATCGAGCGCGAGTAATTCATGCAACAAGGTGGTGCCGGACCTGCCAAGGCCGGTCACAAAAATCGGTTTGTCCACCGTCCCAGTGAGAAGCGCGGGTGAGTCTCTCCAAAGTTCAATAAGCCGGAGGCGGTTGGCAAGAATGCGGTCAATCTCAGTTCGCGCCCTCAGCCTGCCTGGTAAGTGAAGTTGTGCCTCATTCTGCATTCCTTCTAGAAGCCATCGGTAGGGAACTTGAAACCAGTCATCCCCAAAATCCTGCAGACCAGTGGCTGCTTGAGCATCAAAAAGCAGCTCGTCTGGGTCCAACGAGATCATCGATGCACCATCATCGCCAAGGGATTGGCCAACCTGTACGAGTTTGTCGACCCAAGCTGACCGTGGTGGTGGAGACCAGTTCACACTGATATTCTGCCAGAAAACCTGACACGAGCGTCAGGTTCTTGGAAAGGCACTGAATATGACAATTCACGTGGAACGAAATCCAGTGCTTGGCGGGTCCGCAATTGAACACGCGATGCTCATCACTATCGACCGACCCGAGTCGCGAAACTCACTCGACATGTTTCACTTCCGAGATTTAGCAGCCGCCTGGCGAGAGTTTCGCTACGAGGATGATCTTTGGGTTGCGATTATCACGGGGGTGCCCGGAAACTTCATGTCGGGCGCAGACCTCAAGACGTATATCCCGCAGGTCACGGCACTCTCCGAGCAGATCGCCAAGGGCGAGGTCACCGAGATCGATGGATGCAAGCTTGAAGATGGGACCCGAGCAGTACTGAGGAACGCCAGAATCTATAAGCCGATTATTGCTGCCGTTGATGGCCCGTGTGTTGCCGGCGGCATGGAAATGCTCGGTGGCACTGATATTCGACTAGCAACTCCAGGCGCAACTTTTGGGGTGATGGAACCAAAGCGGGGTCTCTTTGCCGGCGGTGGCACTACTGCGCGTTTGCCACGGCAATTGAACTTTCCAGCGGCCATGGAGTTCCTCCTGACTGCTGAGGCATTTTCTGCGGAGCATGCCTTGGAACTTGGCTTACTGAATGAGATTGTCTCTCCTCTTGATCTGCTGCCTCGGGCGGGCATGTGGGCTCGACGTATTCTGGCGAATGCTCCACTGGCAGTTCAGGCCACAAAAGAGTCGGTCATTCGAGGACTGAACGGCACGCTTACAGAGGCTTACGGGGTGGAACAGGAACTCTCCACCAAAATCTTTTCTACTGCAGATGCCAAAGAAGGACCGCTGGCTTTCAAAGAGAAGCGCGAGCCCAATTGGAAGGGCGAGTGATCAGTCCCACAGGTCGAGCGATGGGTTCGATTCGGTGAGCACCAATCCGCACTCCCCGTGCATTATCGGTGTGGCTCAGCGCACCTGGCATCTGTCCGGCGAGGAACAGTCGCCCGAGCCGCTCCTGATGTCTGCCGAAGTGCTGCGCTTGGCCGCAGCCGACGCCAATGCAACTGCTGACCCACTAGCTGCGGTGCAGAGTCTGGATGTTGTGTACTGCATGTCTTGGCCCTATGACGAGCCTGCTGCTCGGCTAGCAGCAGAGCTTGGGATAACACCGCAACGGCTGGCTTACTCAGGAATCGGGGGAACGGTTCCGCAACAGCTGCTCTCTTCTGCTGCAGCACAGATTTCGGCTGGACAACTCGAGGTTGCAGCTGTGGTTGGGGCGGAAGCCTTGGATACGAAGCGTCGGCTGAAGCGTGCGGGGGAACGTCCGAACTGGTCGCATAGAGATCCGAATCCCTTGGGGATTCCCTTCGAAGCACCGTTCCACGAAAGCGAGATTGCCCATGAGGTGTTTCAAGCCTGGCTGACCTTTGCCACCCGAGATATTGCTAGGCGGGCTCGACTCGGTGTGCAGCCAGAGCAGTATCGCCGGCAGATCGGTGAACTCCTTGCACCGATGACTCAGATCGCAGCAACCAACCCGAACGCTTGGTTTCCACAGGCCCGCACTGCAGCTGAGTTAGTTGACGTCACATCCGAGAATCGCCTGGTGGGCTACCCCTATACAAAACGCACCGTGGCATTTATGGATGTGGATATGTCTGCAGCTGTGATCATTGCGAGCCACGAAGCCGCCGATCGCCTAGGAGTCCCTCAAGATCGTCGCGTGTATCTGCGTGGCTCCTGCTACGCGACTGATGCGGTGTATCTCGCCGAGCATCCGGACCTGTCTCGTTCGGAGGCGATGACACAGTCGTTTGGTTCTGCGCTTCACCAAGCAGGTGTGAGTATCGAACAGGTTGACCATTGTGATCTTTACTCCTGCTTTGCTTCCTCGGTTCACTTTGCAGCTGACGCCCTCGGGATTGATCCGCTCCTTGCAGATCGCTCGCTGACCGTGACGGGTGGCCTGCCCTACGCAGGCGGTCCTGCGAGCAACTACTTGTCGCACTCAATTGCTGCGATGGTTGATGTGTTACGCACAGACCCAGGCTCATTCGGGTTGGTGTCTGGGGTCGGTATGCATATGACCAAGCACATCGCAGCCGTGTATTGCTCCGAACCCGCCGGGCGATCCGCTGTGGCTGCTCCTGCTCTCGCAAAAGAGCCGCTGCCTGCACCGGCTGCGCTCCCCATCGTGGACAGTTACTCAGGCCCAGCCACCATTGCCACCTATAGCGTGGTGCATGGCCGGGATGGTTCTGCACAGTGGGGTCTTGTCGTAGTTGATCTTCCACAGGGTGCTAGCCGAGCCTATGGGCGAGTGGAAGATCCTGAACTCTTGGCTCGCCTAGAGGCCGAGGAGATGGTCGGTTCCGGTGTAGTTCTGACAGCTCAGGGGAAACGGAATCTCGCTCAAAGTGAGTAGGGCAGTGGGAAGGGAGCAGCGCAGTGGGAAGGGAGCTGCGCCTGTCAGACAGTGATGGTAATCTGACGTCTGTGTCAGTTACTGGTCCAAGATTTGACCTGCCCACCATTGAACCTGAGTCCGAGCCGTACTGGACTGCCCTTAGCGAAGGCCGACTCCTGCTCAAGTTGTGCGCGAGTTGTTCTCAGTACCATTCCTACCCACGACCCTTTTGCCCCTTTTGTTGGAGTGAGGATGTGAGTTGGGTTGAGGCGAGCGGAGGTGCGGTGTTGTACACGCACTCCGTGGTGTTCCGAAATGACCTGCCACCGTTCGGAGAACAGGTTCCCTACATTGCAGCCATGGTGGACTTGGATGAAGGACCTCGCATGATGACGCGGGTTGTGGACTGCGAACCCGATCAGCTCAAGATCGGGATGCGGTTGAGCTTTCGCACCGAGGCCGTCACTGATGAAGTCACGATGGCTGTGTTTGCCCCAGAGCAGCCCTCAGCCTGAACTGATTTAGGCAGAACCCAGGATCATCGTTCCGTTGGCACAGAACCAGCCGCCGGTACCCGAGACGCAGGCGAGTTCGGCTTCAGCTACTTGCCGCTCAGGAGTTCCTGCAGTGGCGTAATCGCCACGGAGTTGCCGGGTGGCCTCAACGATTAGAAACAGTCCGCGCATCCCTGGATGACAGGCAGAGAGTCCGCCGCCGTCGGGGTTTGTGGGCAACGCACCACCAATACGGAGCTTGCCATCTTCAACGAATGACCCGCCCTCGCCTTTGGCGCAGAATCCCAAATCTTCGAGCGTTTCGAGCACCATGAAGGTGAATGCGTCATAGATGCAGCACAGGTCGATATCCGCTGGAGTGACACCTGCGCGAGCAAATGCGTCGGCCCCCGCTTTGGCTGCTGGGCCAACACAGAAGTCATCCCATTCCGACATGGAACTGTGTGAGGCATGCTGGCCTGAACCGAGCACCCAGACTGGATCAGTCTTGCAGTCAACCACTCGATCCTCGGCCGCGAACACCACCGCGCAACCACCGTCAGATCGGATACAGCACTGCAGTTTGGTGAAGGGGTCAGCAATCATTGGACCATCGAGCACTTCCGCGATGGTGATTGGCTCGCGGTAGTAGGCGTCAGGATTGAAGCTGGCGTTATAGCGGTGTGAGACCGCAATTTCGGCCAGTTGCTCCATCGTTGTCCCGTATTCGTAGCGGTGGCGGTTCGTTGCCATTCCGTACTTTGCAATCAGGGTGTGGCCGTAGGGGACCTCATACTGAATTGGTCCACGTGCGCCAAAGCTTAGGTTTGCCGTGCGGCGGCCTTTCTTAAGATCGGCGCGAGTCGTTGATCCATAGGACAGCACAATGACGTCGGCGTGGCCGTTACTAATAGCATCGACTGCATGGGCCGCCATGACTTCCCAGGTGCCGCCACCAATGCCCGTGGAGTCGAACCAGGTCGGCCGTAACCCGAGGTATTCAGCTACCTCAATTGGTGGCAGCGTGCCAGTTCCGTGTGACGCGAACCCGTCAATATCCTCCTTGGTGAGCCCAGCATCAGCAATTGCTCCGCGAACAGCTTGGGCATGCAAATGAAATGGAGTGAGTTCGTCCACGCGTCCGGTATCGGACAGTGCGACTCCCACGATTGCTACTCGGCGCGACATCTCATAACACTACCTGACGCAGGTTCTAACTGACATTGGCGTCAGTCAAGTAATGGCACAACTTCTTGTAGCCATGCAGTCATTGAGTCATATGACGGTGCATCCCGGAACCACAGAATGAATTCCGAGCAGCCAGCATCGAGAAATGCTTGGGCCTTCTCTGCAACCTGCTCCACGGTGCCCACAAAGTTGTCGCGTAGGTACTCCTCATGGTCTGTGGCTGCCCAGAGATGCCCACCATCTTTGGTGTCGAGCCACTTCTCTAGCTCATTCTGATTGTTGACAATCAAACAGTCGGGCCCGTGAGTGCGAATGATCGAATTGGGGTCTCGACCAATCTCTTCGCAGTAGCCCTCGAGCAGATTGGACTTATGTATGAATGAGTCGAGTCCCACTTGCCAGTTGGTCATATCCGCATGCCGAGCTGCAATCCGTAGCGTTACTTTTTCGCCGCCGCCTCCAACAAGAATCGGTGGCCGAGGCGAACGCAGCGGTGCGGGCTCGCAGTACGCGCCATCAAGTTGAAGGTAGTGCCCGGCGTAGCTGACGGTCTCTTCTGACCAGAGCTTTGGAATGACCTCGAGGGCTTCATTGAGCAGAGCTAGACGGTCCCGATTTGATGGGTACTCATATCCGTAGGCCTGATATTCACGGTCAAACCAGCCTGCGCCAATTCCAAGAATGAGCCGACCATTCGACATCACGTCAACGCAAGCAGCCTCTTTGGCAAGGAGTCCAACATTTCGGTAGCCCACGCAGGTGACGAGTTGGCCTAGTTCGGCTTTCTCGGTTACCTGTGACAGCGCTGCCAACATGGTGAATGCCTCGAAACAGTGAGTGCGTTCGCGTCGTGGCACCGTCTCAACGTGGTCGTAGACCCACAGGTGGTCATATCCGAGTTCTTCGGCATACTGCGCCCACGCGACAGAGGTCTCCCATGCCTGACGAGGGTCGATTCCGGTGTACTCAAGCTTCCATCCTTGCGGGACAAAGGCTCCGTGTCTGATCGGATGATTCGACATGTTAGGCAAACTCCCAGTATTGAACTTCAACCATCATTGGCAATAAGAATCGAACGTAGAAAGAGTGAATCTTCAACACCTCGAAGTCGTCCACATTCGGTTCCATAACATCGACTCGACTATCTCGTTCGGCCCAACTAGCGACTCGAGACCAAGCAGAGTCAAGGTCGGCTCGGGATTGTACCGAGACACCGAAGTGATCAAGGCGTGGGCATTTCATGGGCTCGTCATCCGCGTGTAAAAAGACAAACTGATCCCAGTGGCCGACCGCAAGCACCATTCGGGTTCGATCAAGCGTCTCAGTAGGCAGCTCCGTCCAGCCGAAACACTCGCCGTAAAAAGCAAGAATTTCAGCTCGACCCTCGGCGCTCAGAGCGTCAGCGGGGAGCGATAACCCGATGTGGTTCAGTCGAGGGATTCCTGCCGGAAACAGCTGCTGCGCTGAAGCCTGGCTGTCGGGGATCTGCTCAGTCATGGTCTGTTCCTCCTGGTGTGATCATTACTTTTCCGGAATGTTCGCCCCGTACGAGTTTGTCAACGGCTTCTGCAATCCCCGTGAGGTCATACTCAGCCTGATCGATGAGCAGATCTGTGGGGAGTGTCCCGCTCGATAGCATCTCAAGGGCCCGATCAAACCCGTCGGCGTCATACACGAACGCGCCGCGTACGGTGAGTTCCAAGAGAATCATCCGATTTGGATCAAACCGCGGCCGGTCAATTCCTGTACCCACGAGCACAAGCACTCCACCCCGCCGCAACTGCTGAAACCCGGATTCCATCGCATCGCGCCGCCCCGAGCATTCGAACACCACATGCACGGCGTCCTCTGCGAGCGTATCTACTTGGCCCATGTCGAAGCTCGGCAGTTCCTCAGGATGCAACACAGCAGCGGCACCAAGGCCACGGGCGAGTTCTTGGCGTTGCTCCGCTGGCTCCACCACAGTCACCTGGTGGCCATCTCGTATAAGTACTGCTGCAATGAGAGCGCCGATTGGCCCCGCACCAAAGACAATTGCGCTATTGCCCTGCTCAATCCCCGACCGGGTAATTGCGTGCAGAGCCACAGCTAATGGCTCGGCAAGAGCAGCCTCGCGAAGTCCGAGTTCATCTGGAATATGCAACAACGTGTTGGCATCAGCAAGTACATGGGTAGCAAATGCACCGTCGAAATGGCCCGTAGTTGGCTCGCGATCCTCGCACTGGGATGGCTTTTTAGCCACGCAAGCGGCACACACACCGCACCTTGGTGAATCGGCGCCGATGACTCGATCCCCAGGTTGGAACTCAACCACAGAGTCACCAACTGAGCGAACAACTCCGCTCCACTCATGGCCCAATACGTCTCCTGATTGTCCCCAGCCCTCGTCGATCAGGTGAAGGTCACTGCCACAGATTCCGCAGTGACTCACCTCGACGACTACTTGAGCGGGGTTGGGCTCCGCTAGTGGTCGCTGTTCGATGGTGACCACTCGCTGGGATTGGTACACGGCTGCTGGGATGGACTCGGGCAGCGGCGCCGATTCGGTGGTCATGATGATTGCTCCTGTTGTGGTGGGTTCTCGGATAGCGACTCAGAAAGCGACTCAGACAGAAGAGAGGCGGACCTTCGGTCCATCTCGCCAGGTGGACCCCGAAAAGTGACCTCTCCCTGACGTAACAGCAGCACCTCGTCCGCTAAGGCCAGCGCGTAATCCATGTGTTGTTCCACGATGAGAAGGGCGCAGCCAGCCGCCTTGATTTTTTCAAGAATTCGGTAGACCTCGGTGGTGATCATCGGGGCTAATCCCAATGAGAGCTCATCTGCAATCAGAAGGGCGGGTCGCAGAATCATGACTCGAGCCAGCGTCAGAATTCGTTGCTCGCCCCCCGAGAGAGTGCCGGCGAGCTGCGTGCGCCGTTCCTTCAGGCGAGGAAACATCTCGTAGGCCTCGTCAAGCGCAGCTGCCACACCTTTTCGGCCGAGCGACTCTCGAAACGCGAGCTCCAGATTTTCCTCTACCGTCAAGCTTGCAAAGACGGCTCGTCCTTCTGGGGCGTGAGCGATCCCTGCCTCAGCGAACTCGTGGGGTGCCTTTCCTGTCATGTCCACGCCCTTGACCAGCACCCGACCAGCAGAAGGAGCAACGAGTCCGCTCGCTACTCGTGCCACCGTTGACTTGCCGGCACCGTTTGGGCCGATCAAGGCTGTTGCAGTTCCCTCAGCGACCTCGAAGGAAATTCCAAATAGGGCGCGGAACGGGCCGTAGCCAGCCTCGAGATCCTCGCAGCTCAACACAGGAACACTCATGTGGCTACTCCAAGGTAGGCAGCGCGAACGACCTCATCCTGGAGCACCTCTTGGGTGTTGCCACTTGCAATCAAGCTTCCGTAGTCGAGGACATAGATGCGAGTTGCAAGGCGCTGCACCATTGGAACGTCGTGTTCAATGAGCACTACAGCTGTGCCGTGTTCTCGTTGCACTGTCTCTAGGGCCAGGCTCATCTCTTCGGTTTCGTTACGGTCGAGTCCCGAGGAGGGTTCATCAAGGAACAAGAGTTTTGGCTCGCACATCAGTGCGCGTCCTAGCTCTACGAGCCGGCCCTTGCCTAATGAGAGTGAGTCTGCCGAGCGGTCCTGAACCTCGTCAAGGCCGAGCAGGTCAAGCACGGCTTGGCAACGTGCATGCTCCTCTTCCGTCGGCTTGGAGGATCGAAAGAGATCAGACCACAACCCACCGCGTCCTGAGCGAGCACGGTCAGCAACCATCAGATGATCGCGAACAGTCATGCCACCAAACAGTTCGATTCGCTGGAAGGTTCGGGCGATTCCCAGACGCGAACGTTGAGTCGGGCTCAGGGACTCGAGGCGCTGCCCATCGAACGTCACCGTCCCTCGGTCTGCTCGCAGTACTCCGCTTAAGCAGTTGAACAGGGTGCTCTTTCCTGCACCATTCGGACCGATCACAGCCACTGTCTCGCCTGCCTCAACCTGAATTGAGACATCTGCAAGTGCCATGAGCCCCGCAAATCGCTTGCTGATACCGGAGGCCTGAAGAAGCGGTGCCGGCTGTTCGGTCGGCTGTTCGGTCGAGTCTGCTGTCGGGCTCATCAGGCAGATACCTGTGGCGTATCCATGCTGCTGGTTGCGTCGACTTTTGCCTTCCGGCGCTCAGTCCAAAGCAATACTGCTGTAACCGAGGAGTTTGTCTGCGCCTCAATAATCCCCTCAGGGTGTTTGGCATAAGTGAACGCACCAATCCCAAACAGAATGAACGACACCGGTACA
The DNA here is from genome assembly GCA_001025035.1 of Actinobacteria bacterium IMCC26207. GTDB lineage: Bacteria > Actinomycetota > Acidimicrobiia > Acidimicrobiales > Microtrichaceae > IMCC26207. The sequence continues at coordinate 104,700 of LCZK01000007.1, read as the reverse complement.
GCCCAATTAGGTTGAACCAGACCCAAGAGGTTCTGCATCCACTCTGGAGCCTGCTGGTGGGCTTCCAGATAGTTTTCTGGCCAAGAAAAGACTCGGTTCAGCGTGGCTGGCAATAGGAAGAACATGATCCCAGAGAACACGGCAGCTTGGATGCTTCGTGCGCCGGCTGAGATGACCAAGGCCACCCAGACAAGGCCGACTACATACGGGAAGCTGGCCTGGTAGTTCGCGCGACCCGCGAATGATGCGAGCAGGCCTCCTCCAAATCCGGCAATTCCGGCAGCGAGCGTAAAGGCGATTATTCGGGAGCGGCCTCCGCTAATTCCGATTGAGTTCGCGGCTGTTGGGGAGCTTTGGATGGCTTGGAGGAATCTGCCGGTTGTGCCTTGTCTCACCCGAATAACAGCTAGTGCAATCACGGTCAGGCAGAGCGCCGCAAACAGCAGAAAGTATCGGTCGTCGGCTAGGTCCCATGGTCCGATCACTGGCCGAGGAACTGCCAGCGGAACCGAGCCTCCGCTCACCCAAGACAGTGGAACCAGAATGCTCTCGAACATCAGGGCGAAAGCAAGGGTTCCTAAGGCTAAGTAGACCCCATCAAGGCGAACCACAGGAATTGCGAGCAGAGCCCCACATGCTGCGGCCACTGCGGCCCCGATCAGCATGGCCACGAGCACTGGAAGGCCGGTGGCTGTTACGACTTGCGCTGTGGTGAATGCGCCAATCGCTGCGAGTGAAGCTTGAGCCAAGGACAACATCCCGCCGATCCCAGTGACCACAGTCAAGGAGAGCATGATCACGCCCAGGACCACTCCAGAGATCACGATTGCAAGCCAAAACCCATCCAGCACAAACCACGAGACAAGCAATCCAAACATCGTGGCAACAACCCCGACGGTGCGAGAGGAGATGCTCATCCATCGCGGGCGACTGACTGCAACGGGCACGGGTAGAGGAGGGTCAACGGTCGCGAGTGGGTCAGCCATCTCAGAATTTGAACGAAGCCCGGGCCGAAAGATGAGCAGCGCGAACAGCACCAGGAATGGCAATCCTGGCCGCAGGCCGGTGGCTAGGACACTGTTTGTCGGCAGCGATCCTGCAAGAACTGCCTGCAACATCCCCAAGCCAATGGCACCGATAAAGGTCAGCGGAATGCTACTCAGGCCACCAACCACAGTTGCAGCCAGGGCGGCTACGAGGAGCGTAAACAGATCAATTGGATTGAGCGAAGCGAAGAGAGGTGCGACGAGCACGCCGGCCAATCCCGCCAACATGGATGAGAGCATCCACGAGGCCATCGAGACCCGCTCAGCGTTCACCCCGTTGAGTTCTGCAAGTCGCGAGCTCTCCACTACCGCCCGCATCCGAAGTCCCAGATTGGTATACCGGAACAAGACGGTGAGGCCCAGAACCACAACCAACGTAGAGAGGATGGTTGTGACTTGTCCTGCATCAAAGACAAATTTGCTGCCTTGAGGCCAGAGCCATTCGTCGGTCCGGCGGACGTACCACAAGGGAGGAGGGTTCGATTTGGCGTCAGACCCGAAGAACAGTTTGACAACCTCTGGGATGGCGATGAGCAGACCCAAAGATGTAACCATTTTGGCTAGCGATCCCGCACCTCGTAGGTGTCGAAATAACACCCGCTCCAGGAGCAGCCCTAGCGCCGGCCCCACAATCACAATCGCTATGAACGCTGACCAGAACAACGGCCATTCCTGCTCTTTTCTGAGCACATAAAAGACTGCGGCACTGGTGTAGGCCTGAGCAGCAAAGGCCAGGTTGAACACTCCAGAGGTTTTGTAGGTCAGCACCAAGCCAACTGCAAGCAGGGCAAACACACACCCCGTCGGGATGCCCCTGACCGCGTACTCCAGCAGGTCGACCACGAGTGATTACTGAGCCGTGGGGGTGAGTACGCCTGTATTCAAAGCGAAGCAGGAGAAGGGTTTGCCCTTTGCAATAGTGACGGGGACGAACTCTGAGTCCTTCACAATCAGAACAGCTCCACATGCGGTTTCACCGCGCTTGTTGTGCTCGTTTGACCAATCGATTGAACTCAGCAGGCCGTCAGCGGTGTAATCGGTGATTTCGTTGATCGAGGACACCACTTTTTGCTGATCGAAATTTGGTCCAGCCTTTCGTAGGCCAGTCACGAATAGATCAGCGTTGAGCCAACCCACCAGACTGTTTTCGCTGATTCGGCCGTTCGTGGCTTCCATCCACTTCAGGTAGTTTTTCATGCCGTTGGGCTGTGGTTTGCTTTCGATCGGAGCAAAAGAGGTCCAGGCGTAGGAACCCTCGAACAGGTCACCGAACTCGTCAAGGAAGGCTTGGTCATACCCGTTGGGCAGAAACTGAATCGCTGAAACAGCTTGCTTTTTAAGTTCCTTGCCCAGTGTGACAACTGCGTTGGTGTCCACGCAGGTGACCACCATGTCCACCCCGGCATCTTTCATCTTTGACACTTGCACGGAGAGATCTGTAATCCCATAGCTCAGAGATTTGTCCGAGAAGACTACTTCTGCGTCGGCGTCTTCGCCGTAGATGTCAAAGGTTTTCTCCCAACCCTCGGCACACTCGGAGGACTGAGGAACGTTGTAGGCCAGTATGCCGATCTTGTGACTGCCAGAGATCTTGGCTACGTAGGCAACCTGTGGTTGCTCGCAGCCGAGGCAGAGGTATGACCCTGCCTGGCCAAAAAGGTTCAACTTGGGTACCTCTGTGGTGCCTTGCCATTCAGGGTTGATCGTCCAGCCAAAGGTAGGAATCCCGGACTGAACGAGTCGGTCAGAACCGGTGAACAACAAGGTGGTCATGGGAAGCGCAGCAAAGACGTTGTCTTGTTCGAGTAGGCCTTGTACCTCGGCGTCATTGTTGCTGAGTTGGTCATCTCGTTCTGAGGCCATGGTGAGGTCGCGGCCGTAGATGCCGCCCTCCGAGTTCACCATGGCGAAATATGCTTTCACGCCATCAAATGATTCGCCGTACTTTCCGCCGAGCGGATTGGTCGTCGAGGCGACGCCCCCAACCCGAATCTCGTCCGCCGTCACCCCAGGAGCAGTGACTGCCACTTGGGTAGCGGAGCTATCCCCGCCTTTGGCAGCAGAAGTGGTTGTCGTCCCCTCCGAAGTTGAATTACTGCAGGCTGCAGCCAGCAGAGAAACGAAAACTGCGGTGACTAAAATTCTGGATCGCATGAAACCCCCCGGTATCAGATATCTAAACATGACACTAGCGTCAGTTAGCGCCTCATGCGGGTGTGTTTGCGAAATCTGCTATGCGAAAAATGCATCCAGCATGATGTCTGCCAAGGTGCGAGAAAGATTCTCGGCCTCTTCATCCACTTGACCCGTGACAGAGAAGTAGTTCACACGCTCCACCATGGCAAGCAATGCCAGCGAGGCTATCCGCGGATCAAAGTCTTTGCGCTTGCGAATCTTGACTTTTAGGGCGAGCGCGTCCGCCACAGTGCCAAGTACGTCCTCTTGTGTGGAAACCCCGCCACGCTCAGCTTCGGTCCAACTGCGAATGAGGGGGCCGTACGTTGAGTACAGCTCGATAAAGGAGACCAACCACTGCTCGAGCCCATCTCGGCTTTCTTGGGTCTGGCGGATTATTGGTAGGGACTCAGTGAGCGATTTGAGTTCTTCGGCCACTTGAGCGACGAGTTGCTCAAACAAGTCATCTTTGGAACTGAAGTACAAGTAGAAGGTCCCGTGCGAAATCCGCGCCCGCTTGACGATGTCATCTACGCGAGCCGCGCGAAACCCCTTATCCGAAAACACTGCAACCCCTGCGGTCATCAGCTTTGCTTTCGTCGCTCGTCCGCGAGCGCGAGTGGGGGTACTCGGACTAGTCGCCATGACGGCAGAGTAGATGATGAAGACGCAATGCCCAATACATCACTGACGCCGGTGTCAGTAGAGTGCATGTCGTGCAGGACTCAATCGTCACAGCTCTAGCTCTGGGCATCACAGTTCCAGCTCCGGGCCAGGCAAATCTTCCAGCCCCCAATGCTGCTGAACTGCTCAGGGCGAACGCTTCTGACCCTGTCATCGCAGCCAGGCCAGCAATCCACTGGGCAGCTCAGACCTGGACTCACGGTGAGTACGTGGCCGAGTCGCAGCGCTGGGCGCAGCTGTTCTTGAGCCGTCGGCAGTCGCGATCTGACGGTAACGATGACCGGCCCCTACACGTGGGGCTCCTGCTCGACAACACACCTGATTACCTTTTTGCTCTTGGTGGTGCAGCGCTCAGCGGGTCAACGATCGTGGGGCTGAATCACACCCGAGTTGGAGAACATCTGGTTCGAGACCTTGTTCATACCCATGTTGATCTGCTGATTACTGAGCCGGAGCACTGGCCCGAAGTCAAGGCAGTTGCGGCACAGCTTGACGAGTGCGAGCTGCTGATCTCGCATCGGTTTTCGACTGAGAGGGCTACTGCTCAGATCGATGAGCGCCAGCCTGAAGAGATTGACGCAGCGCTGAATCAGGTCCCCTCTGGCGACGCGGGGATTGAACCTTCGGAAGAGACGCCTTGGGCGTTGATCTTCACCTCGGGAACGACATCGGCGCCCAAGGCTGTGATCTGTTCGCAGAGACGGTTGCTCACCACGGGCAATCGGTTGGCTTCCTTGCTCGAGCTAGGACCAACTGATGTTGGGTACATCTGTATGCCGCTCTTCCATTCCAATGCTCTCATGGTCGGCTGGATGCCCTCGCTTGTGGCTGGCTGTGCGGTGGGCCTTCGCCGCAAGTTCTCAGCTTCTCATTGGCTAGAGGATGTGCGTCAGTATCAAGCCACGTATTTCAACTACACGGGTAAGCCCCTGTCCTACCTTGTTGCGACTACCGAGTTGCCTGATGACGCAAACAATTCTTTGCGTGTTGCCTTCGGCAACGAAGGATCGCCGCAGGTCATTGAGCAGTTCTCTGAGCGATTTGGGGTCAAGGTGATCGATGCCTTTGGATCTACTGAAGGCGCCATTGCCGTGAACCGTGACGCAGACCCACGTCAGGGAGCGATGGGAATTGCGGGCGAGTCACTTGCAATTATTTCTGAGCAAGGCGAGCCCTGTGCGGCAGCGGAGTTTGATGCCGCTGGGTCTCTGCTCAATCCGGCCGAATGCATTGGCGAGATTGTCAACACTGCCGGTGCCGGGCCATTCGAGGGCTACTACAACAACCAAGAGGCCACTGCTGCAGCTACGCGCCAAGGCTGGTACTGGTCAGGAGACTTGGGCTACCTCGACCAAGATCGCTACTTGTACTTTGCCGGCAGGACCTCCGATTGGATCCGTGTAGATGGCGAGAATTTTCCCTCGGGCCCAATCGAATCGGCGCTTTCCACTCACCCCGATTTTGTTCTGGCAGTGGCTTATGGCGTTCCTGATGTTCACGCCGGGGACCAGGTCATGGCAGCAGTGGTGATGCGCCCGGGTCGCACATTTGACCCCTCGGAATTCGCGAGCTGGCTTGATGCTTCTGCCGAGGTAATGACCAAATGGCGACCGCGTTATGTCAGGGTGGCTCAAAGCTTGCCAACCACCGGCACCAACAAGGTGCTCACCCGCCAGCTCTCGACGCAGAAGTACCGCAGGTCCGAGATTGGTAGCGACCAACTCTGGGTGCGTGAACGCGGGGATGCTGTCTACCGCGAGTTCACCAGCAGCGATGAGCAACAGTTGCGCTCAGAGTTACAACAGGCAGGTCGCCTGAGATTTTGGGACATCTAGGGACACAAAATGGACCTGTCATTTACCGAGTCTGAACTTGCCTTTGCTTCTGAAGCCCGAGAGTTTCTGGCCGCGAATGTGCAACTCCCCCCGAAATTTCCAGACCTTGATGCCGAGATTGAGTGGGGACGCGTCTGGCAGGCAAGATTGGCGTCCACAAATTGGGTCGGGATCACCTGGCCAACGGCTGTGGGCGGGCGCGATGCCACACCAGTGCAAGTGGCTCTGTTCAACATGGAATATGCCCGCTCCGGAGCTCCGCAACTCGTCAATCGCGTGGGTCTGAACCTGGCTGGTCCCACCCTGTTGGCTCATGGCACGCAGGAGCAGCGAACTCGGTGGCTTCCCAGCATTTTGGATGCTTCCGAGATCTGGTGTCAGTTGTTTAGTGAGCCTGATGCGGGTTCCGATTTGGCTTCGCTTCGAACTATCGCAGAGCCGACAACCTTGCCTGATGGGCGATCTGGTTGGCTGGTTACGGGGCAAAAAGTCTGGACGAGCTATGCCCAATATGCACGCTGGGGAATTTGTTTGGCTCGGACGAATGCAGAGGCTCCGAAGCATCGGGGGATTTCCTATCTCGTCATTGACATGGACTCCCCAGGCATCGAAATCCGACCGCTGGTGCAGATCACGGGGGAGGCCGAATTCAACGAAGTCTTTCTGGATCAGGTATTCGTGCCCGCTGATCACCTAGTTGGCGAGCTCGATGCCGGCTGGGCCGTTGCGAACACGACTCTTGCGCATGAGCGTGGCACGAACTTTCCGTTCAAAGAACAGGTAGTGCACGAGGTTTTCTTGGACGAGTTATACCGTTTGGCCGCAGACTCGGGAACGCTGGAAGACCCTGAGGTCAGTGAGCAGTTAGCAACTGCGTTTATACAACTTCGGTTGCTCAAGCTTCACAATTGGCGCACGTTGACTCGGCTCTCTCATGGAGAGGAGCCAGGGCCCGAATCGAGTTACATCAAGCTTGCTTGGACCGAGATGACTCAACAGATGTCTGCGGCTGCTCTTGATGTTCTAGCTGATGCCAGTCCGCTGGCCGGTCCATGGCAGCGGCAGTACCTGTGGTCGATGGCGGCCTCGATTGCTGGCGGAACCTCGGAGATTCAAAAAACGATTATTGGTGACCGCATACTGGGCCTGCCACGTTCTTGACCTAGGTGGGTTGTGATTGTGCGAGCGGATTGCCGGTCAGGAGCCGTGCCGCCCGAGTGGCCAGTGCCACCAGAGTCAAGGTTGGTCCGTAGCCCGCAGAGGTCGGAAACACCGAACTGTCAGCGATGATCACGTTGGGAAGATCCCAGAGTCGACCGGTCGGATCAACAACAGAGTTGAGTGGATCGAAGCCCATTTTTGCCGTACCCATGATGTGGTAAGTCGCAGGTGCAAGTCCCAATGGGGATGTTCCTGCATGGTCGCCAACGGGGGGTGAGGTGCTTGCTGCAGTCCAGACTGCCCCCGCATCACGCAGAACACCTTCCAGAATGGGTGCCACATGATTCGAAGTTACGAGCTCGTGTTGATGTGGCTGATAGGTCACGCGGCCGGCAGGTAATCCCCATGCGTCGCGGACTGTCGGATCAAGATCGACGCGGTTGGTTTGCTGCGACAGGTCCTCTCCCTGCATCGTGAACACCCAGAGGCGTTCGCGTAGTTCCGAGTTGCGCATGGCAAGTGGATGATGAGCGCCAGCGCCTTGTAGAAGTGCTTCGTTGACGGGGCCTGTTGAGCTGCCATGTTCAACAATCCCGCCCCGGATCCATGGCAGGCCAGCCGCTTGCGCTGCAGCACGAGAAGCTTGGTCTCCATCAATGTGATCGTCGTGCAGATGCGTAACCGATCGCCCACGGCTCGCACCCCAGAGGCGCTCCCGAAATGCACCAACTACCAGAGTTTGAAAATGAAACATCAGGTGTCGGCCAACTCGACCCGAGGAATTTCCGAGCTCATTCCGAAGAAGTAGCCGCGGGGTTTCGAATGCGCCACCCGCTAGCACCAGGTGATGTGCGCGAAGCTCCCGAACCGGTGCTTCTCCCTGGGTGTTGGGCGCGACTGACAAGTCCAAGTACCGAACACCGGTGGCCCTATTTTTCGCCGGATCAGTGGTGATCTCGGTTGCGTAGGCCAAAGGAATGATCTGACAGCGGCCAGTGGCTAGCGCCGCGCGCAGCATGCTCACGGGGTCGCCTTTGGCTTCAATCGGGCAACCATAAAAGGCGCAGAATCCACAGTTGTTGCAAGCGGGGCGTCCTTGGTACTCAACCGAGTTCACGCCTGTTGGTGCTCGGTACGGGTGAAGCCCGGCGCGCTCAGCAGCGGCCGATGACATTTGTGCACCGAACATATCTGCCCCGGGTGGCATGGGGAACGGCCCAGACCTCCATGCGGCGAAGGGGTTCGTCTCTTCGCCCGCAACACCGACGAGCTTCTCAGCCTCGGCGTAATAGGGCTCTAGATCTGCATAACTCAGCGGCCAGTCAGCGATGTCGGCACCCTCGACCGGGCCTAGCTCGCTACGAAGCTGGAAGTCGATCTCTCTAAATCTTGACAACTTGCCATCAGCGTGCACGCCCCCTCCGCCCAGGGTCGAGGGCAAGTTGTTGACCTCTCCAGTGAGGAGGTGGTCGCCGTCTTCAGATGAGCGCCTGAATGTCCTGGGTTCGAGAAGCGGATCAGGCCCCAAAAAATGCCGTTGCGTGAACTTGATCTCGTCATTCGAGAAGTGGCCGAGTGGCGCAAAGGGAGCCTGCAGAGATAACAGGTGATTCTGCCCCTTTTCTAACAAGATCACTGACCAACCCGCTTGTGTGAGCGCGTGCGCAACAGCGGCCCCGCCAGGGCCAGACCCGATAATGATCGCGTCGGCGTCGACCCCATCTACGGCACCGTGCATCATGGGGCACTCACCTCTTGGTCGGAGTACCCACTTGGCTGAGAGTCTCCGCGGTAGTCGATTGCGAGCCATCCGCTCATCTCGCGATTACCGCCATAGACCGGGTCCCCGTACAGGGCCTCGCAGGCATGGGTGAAGACCAGTTCGCGGAACTCATCAGAGATCTCAGCAAGCTCAGGGCCGAGCGAATCTAAGCCTGCGTGGTACTGGTTGTTGAGATCCTCAATCCGGGACTTCCAAGCGAGGATTTCCCACGGCCCAAGCTCAAGCCAGTTCTCGAAACTTGCTGCGCCCCCGTGCCGGCCAGAGAACGGCCCCCCCGCCCAAATATGGGGAGGGTCGTAGTCGAATGCGGTGAGCAACATGTTCACGTACTCGGCCCCGCCAGAATCCCCGGCGGCCGGAGAAAGGTCATCACCCGGAACCAACTTGTTCATGAGCGCGATCAGACTGAGCGTTTGGGTTGGGGTAAGACCAGTTTGCATGAGTCAGTCCTTGCTCAACTCAAAGGAGGAACTCTCGAGCAGCTCAGCAGTCCATCCAGGTGGAATCACAATCACGGTGAATCGCTCCTCAATCAAGGCTGGGCCCGTAACCCTGATCCCAGCGCCGAGTAGCCCCCCGTCGAAGGTGGGTGACTCCACAAATCCAGAACCAAAGTGGACAGGTCGATAACCCGTCCGAGCACCCTCAAGATCTTTCACGCCTGCCGACTCCGCAAGGGTCGGCGGGTGAGGAGTGCTACCAGTTACGAGTGCTCGCACGCCACGCAGCAGTGGGCTGTTCTCGCGGAACGCAAACCCGCGCTCTGCAAGATGCTGATCGTGGAACCGCTCGATGAGTTCTACAAGGAACTCCGAGGTTTCGCCCGCAGACGGGACAGGAACGCTCAGGTCAAAGTTCTGGCCCGGGTAGGCCATCTGCACGAACAGTTGAATCTCGATCTGATCTGGATTGAGTTGAGCAGGATTGAGTTCAGCTACTGCTTCTGCCGAGAGGTCCGTCAGCATTCGGTGCAGCTGCGCTGGGTCTACAAGTCTGATGGGTGATACATGCGCGAGTTGCAGATCGACTCGGTAGTCAGCAATGAGCAGTCCAAGTGCCGAGAACACCGGAGCCGCCCGCGGAATCAAGACTCGAGTGACTCCGAGTTCTTCGGCTATGGCCCAGGCATGCACGGCACCGTTTCCGCCGTAGGCAATCAGCGACAGCTCTCGGGCATCCGCGCCGTAGCCAGCGAGAACCTTCCGTGTTGCAGCTGCCATATTTGCATTGACGATTCTTTCGATCCCCCAAGCGGCAGCGATCAGATCAACCCCGAGAGGCCCGGCAACCTCAGTGCGAATCGCCTCTCGGGCAGCCTCAAGGTCGAGGTCCATGCGACCGTCAGCAAATCCGGTGGGCCGGAGGTACCCGAGTACGGCGTCAGCGTCGGTGACTGTTGGACGTGTCCCGCCCCGGCCGTAACAAGCTGGTCCTGGCTGTGCCCCGGCTGATTCCGGACCTACCAGAAGCGTTCCCTGCCGCACCCGGGCGATTGATCCGCCACCAGCGCCGATGCATTGAATGTCCACCATTGGCAAGCCGATGTAGTAGCGGTAACGCCAGTTCCAATCGGCCTTTACCTCGGGCAGGCCGTCTCGGACTAGGCAAATATCAAAGCTGGTGCCGCCCATATCGATTGCTACAAACTCAGTGACTCCTGCCTCGGCTGCAGCCCGAGCAGCTCCGATCACGCCGCCGGTGGGCCCGGACCCAAGCAGTGTCACTGCCCGATGCGAAACATACGAAGGAGGCATGACGCCTCCCGTTGCTTGCATCAGGAGCAGCGGTGCTGTGCAGCCGGCACTCTGGAGTTTTTGTTCGAGTTGTTCCACATACATGGTGATTCTCGGAGCGGTATAGGCGTTGACCAGCGTGGTTGAGGTGCGCTCGAACTCAGGCCCGCGAGCCATGACCTCATGAGACAGCGAGATGTGAGCCACCTCGGGGTACTCCTCCAGGATGATCTCTCTCGCCCGAAGTTCATGGGATGGGTCAACAAAAGAGAAGAGAAAGACCACCGCAATTGACTCAACTCCAAGTTGTTTGAGTCTTTGAACTCCGCAGCGCACGGCGGCCTCATCAAGTGCGAGAAGTTCCTCCCCTAGGTAGTCCATGCGTTGCGGAATTGGAATTCGAGCTCGCCGCCGCGCAATGGGCGCGGGAGCCGGATAGGAAGGGTCCCAGATTTGTTCCTTGTGGACCCGCCGCATCTCGATCTCGTCGCGGTGGCCTTCGGTCACGAGCATCCCGGTGATGGCGCCATCCATCTCGATCATCGTGTTGTCAGCGGTGGTGGTCCCATGAACCAGCACCTCGATCAGGGAGCAGAACTCGTCGACCTCTCGACCTTCGCGTTGCGCAAGAAGTGCGAGCCCGTTCATCACTCCAACGGATTGGTCCTCTGGGGTGGTAGCGGTCTTGTCGAGCAACACGCGACCCTCGGGGGTGACGCAGATCAGGTCTGTAAACGTGCCACCTACGTCAATGCCTACCCTGTACCCGCTCACTGCGCACCGTCTATCTGAGCACTGTCTGTCTGAGCACTGTCTGACTGAGCACTGTCTGACTGAGCACTGTCCGCACGCTTGGCACGGAGTTCGGTGCGCAGCGCTGTGGTTTGAGCAAGATCGAGCGCCAGGCTCAGATCATCGAGTGATCCAGTCAGCACAACCCCGTACTCGCTCTCGGCAGCTTCATGCGAGACATACTCGTCGAGCACATCATCAAGCACAGCTTGAGGATCTCGATTGAGGGGATCACCCCATCCGCCACCACCTCCGTAGTCATAGCGAATGCGTTGGCCTGCCTGGAGCGGAATCCAATCAGCAGTGTGCGCAACCACTACCTCATCTGCATCACCGTCTCGCAGCACCAACTTGTTTGGCTCACCGCTGTGGCCACCGGCAATTCCAGGCATGGGGTATTTCATTCCAACTACATAGGTGTAGACGCGCGCATCAACTCGAACCTCTTTGATGTAATGGCTACCGCACAGCCCGCGCCACTCGCCAGCGCCACCAGAGTCAGTGCGGTAATCGCGAGCCCATTGAATATGTGGGTAGAGGCTTTCGTTGATCTCAGCAGTGGCTTTCCATAAATTTCCGAAGGCAGCCGCTTGGCAACCCCATGCATCCATCCCGTATGCGGCGTTGCACCAACCGGCATACACCTCGGCTGAGTGGTCAGTGAATTGCAGTCCCGTGTGCGGGTCGGTTCCCATGATGACCGTTGGTATCCCCGTTTTGTACACCTGCGGTACAGCCCGTTTAGGAAGTACCCCTTGAAGCGCAAGTGCAATTACCTCTCCCACTTCCGCGCCTGGGTGATGAGTCCCGGCTGATACTGGGCGATTCGCAACCGGATTGAGTACGCACCCCTCGGGAATGATGAGTTCAATGGACTCGAAGAAGCCTTCGTTCTTAGGTATGTCTGGATCCATCATCGCTGCGATTTGGCCGACGGTGTAGCCCCGAGTGTTCCCGTAGGTCGACCAAGCCTGCAGTTCCTGTCGGGTATCGGACCCAGTGAAGTCAATACAGAGGTCCTCTCCTGCCACCGTGATCGTGCAGGCCAATCGAACGTCTGGGTTTCCGAGCGGATCGTGATCCACAAAGCACTCCGCTGAATATGAGCCATCGGGCCAGGCTGAGACTTCCTCTCGAAAGCGTCGCGAGGCGTAATCGATCATGTAGTCCACCGAGGCCTCGACGGTCTCTGCGCTATGACGCAAAATCATGTCCTCAAGCCGCCGAACTGCTAACTGCGCTGCGCCGATCTGTGCCCGAAGGTCGCCAGCGTGATCGGGTAGACGGTTGTTTACCGCCATCGCGTAGAGCACGTCGCGACGCTCCACTCCCTGATCAACAACCTTGACTACCGGCCACCGTGATCCCTCACCCCAGACGTCGTTCGCAGTCACGTTGTATCCGCCGGGTACTGCGCCGCCAGTGTCGCCGTGATGACACTGAATGCTTGCGATAAGCACCATTTTGGAACTGCCGTCGCTATCTGTAGCGAAAATCGGTGCGAACACGTTGTAGTCAGGAAGGTGACCGCCACCGTGGTACGGATCGTTCGAAACGAACACATCCCCAGGTCGAAATTCATCCGGACCCAAAAAGTCCAAGGCAAAACGAACGGGCAGAGTAGAAGTAAGCATGAATTGTGGGATGCCCACTGACAACGCAGCAAGCCTGCCGCTCGCATCCAGAATGGTGGCATTGCGCTCATTCGATTGATTCAGAATCGGAGTGGTGGCCGTGCGCGAAACGAACACGGCCATCTCAAAACACACTGTTTCCATCTCGCCACGAATCACTTCAGAGGTGACGGGGTCTACGGCCATGGTCGAAGCCTTGCGTTCGCGTGGTGCTGCGAGCGTTTTCGGATCGATGTTCATAGTGGCTCCCCATCTAACTGACATGGACGTCAGTTACAAGGCTACCCTGTTGGGCAAGCCGAGGAATCGCGAATGAGTGGAGCAGCTTGCTATGGAGTTACCGAAGATCATCAGCGTCGATGACCATGTCATAGAGCCACCTCATGTGTGGCAGACCTGGCTGCCCGAGAGACATCGAGAGAAGGGCCCTCGAGTTGAGCGAGCCAACTGGGGGCCATTTGTTCACAAGGCGGGCGCTCGTTATGACAACACCATGGATCCAGATGGGCAACCTGGTGACTACTGGGTATACGAGGATCGGGTCATCTACGTGCATAAGAGCTTCGTTGCGATTCCGCTTTCAGCCACTCCCGGCGGCGACCTGAGTAAGTTCGATCGAACGGTGATGCAGATGGTTCCGCTTACCTATGACGAGATGCGGCCGGGTTGTTATGACCGAGACGCGCGAGTCAAAGAGTTTGAGGTTAATTGGGTCGACGGCTCGCTACCGTTCCCAACCTTTCCGCGTTTTTGTGGGCAGACATTTATGGAGGGGCAAGACAAAGATTTGGCTTTGGCCTGCGTGCGTGCCTACAACGACTGGATGGTGGAGGAATGGTGCGAGCCCTCGAATGGGGTCAACATTCCGCTCTGCATTATTCCGATGTGGGACCCACAGCTTGCGGCGGAGGAGGTAATTCGTAACGCCAATCGGGGAGTGCATGCAGTGTGCTTTTCTGAGATCCCAACCAAGCTCAAGCTTCCCAGCATTCACACCGGGTACTGGGATCCGTTCTTTGCGGCTTGCAATGATCATGCCGTCACCATCTGCATGCATATCGGGTCGTCCTCAACGAACCCAGCGGCATCCCCAGACTCTCCTCCCGCTGTAGGTGGAACGCTGGCATTCAACAACGCGTTCACCTCGATGGTGGACTGGCTGTTCTCGGGAAAGCTGATTGAGTTCCCTGAACTCCGTCTTGCTTATTCAGAGGGCCAGATCGGATGGATCCCATATGTCCTTGAGCGTGCTGACACGGTCTGGGAACATCACGATGCTTGGATGCATACAAAAGAACGCATCCCCGAGCCCCCATCGAACTACTACTGGGATCGCATCTTTGGCTGCTTCACCGCAGATCATCATGGCCTGGTCAACCTGAGTGCCGTGGGTGAGAACAACATCTGTTTTGAGACTGACTACCCACATACCGATACCTCCTGGCCCTTTACCAAGGAGTATGTCGAGAAGATGGTCATCGGGCTCTCTGACGAGGTTATTTACAAGGTTCTGCGCGGCAACGCCATCAAGATGTTGTCGCTCGACAGGGTGTAAGCAACTTGGCTGCCGAGGTGCTGGTCGAACAAATTCAGACGGTTCTAGTCGTTACATTGGATGACCCCGAGAGTCTGAATACCTATGACGGGGCAACCCTCAAAGCACTCCGAGCAGCGTGGAACGAGCTTGATCAAAACCCAGAACTTCGAGCGGGAGTGCTCACCGCCACCGGCACGCGGGCGTTCTGTGCCGGTGCAAACCTCCAATCCGTAGCCGCTGGAGGCTTCAACGATCCGCCCTACCCTGAATTGGCCGAGAGCGTCTCAGTCAAGCCAGTTCTGGCAGCAATCGAGGGATTCTGTTTGGGCGGGGGCATGATGATTGCCTGCGGATGTGACCTTCGGGTGGCGGGTGAATCCGCAGTGTTTGGCTTGCCCGAGGCTCAATGGAATCTGCCTGCACAGTGGCTTGGAGCACTCGCTCGCCAACTCCTGCCCGCCCACGCTCTTGAACTCGCGCTCTTGGGGGATGCTCGACTTCCGGCGCAGCGACTCTATGAGATGGGATGGATAACTTCGGTGGTTACCGATGGGATGGCGCGAGCTACCTCAATCGAGATGGCGCAGAGAATTTCGCAGATGGCGCCACGGGCGGTTCGGTATTTCAAAGAGTTAGTTACTAGTAGCAGTTGGACAGCGCCATCGGAATCCTTGGCCCGAGGTATGGAACAAGCAGTTGAGCTCATGGGTATGTCTGATTCCGCCGAGGGAGCTCGAGCCTTTAGCGAGGGTCGGCCCTCGCAGTTTCGAGACGAGTAGGCCAATGCCTCAACCAGTCGGCGCAGAGTCTTGGGCGGAGTTTCTGGAGCAACTTCGGGAATTGGGATCTGTTCTCTTTTCCCCTGATTTGGCTGATTCCGAACTGCACCGAACCGAGGGCAGCAGGTATGCACTGCGCTTTCTTGCAGCCGGGATCCTTGACTGCGTGGAATACATGGACCCATACGATCCGGAGTTCGTTCCGTGTATCGATCCGCGTATGTCCTGGGGCCTAGATAATCCTGATTGCAACTATGCGCTGTGCGGAGTTGACCCGGCCGGCCGCTACCGGATCTGGGGGAGTCCAGGTACGGCTCTGACATTCGAATTGCAGCTGAACACCGGACACTTTGCAGACGGACGAGCCACCGAGTGGAAGTCCGTGTCCTCGGTTCAGGGGCCTCAGCTGGATCAAGGCCCCGATGGATCCATTGAAATCTGGGTCAGCCCAGAGCCGCCCACTCAGGAGGACGCACCGGAACCTTGGTCCTATTGGCTTCAAACTCAGCCCGAGGCCACGCATCTTTTTCTTCGACAATATTTTGGCGACTGGGGACGCGAAGCACCTGCTTCGCTGTGTGTTGAACGGTTGGACCTATTGCTCCCGCCGCCCCCGCTTAACCAGCGGGAGTTCGGGCAGCGTCTCGATCTGCTCGGTCTGTGGCTGACCGATGGGGCACGCTGCTGGTCCGAGTGGGGACGTGCTTTGGCTCAGTCAAAGCCGGGGCCGATTCAGGCCTTCTTGCCGCCGAGTAACGCGACTGGTCTGACTGGTCAGGCCTACGGCATGGGTGGCTATGCCTGCGGGCCAGATGATGCAGTGATCCTTGAGTTGTTGCCACCAGCCTGTTCGTACTGGTCGGTGCAACTCGCCACGTGGTTTTGGGAATCTGCAGCAGTTGGATCGCAGCAAGTGTCGCTGAATCACACCCAGGCAGTTGCAGATTCCGACGGGATAGTCAGGTTTGTCATTGCGCAGAGCGATCCCGGGGTAGCGAACTGGCTCGATCCTGCCGGCTACGAACAAGGCACACTCGCCGTCCGATTCCTGAGGGCAGATCAACTTCCGGAACTGAGTTACCGGCGAGTCCCTTTCGATCAAGTGGAACGGGAACTTCCAGCAGGCACCGCGAGAGTGACACCACAGCAACGTTCAGAAATCCTGCGATCGCGTCGAGCTGACTTGCAGCGCAGGCTTCGTCGATGACCGCGCCAGCGCAACCTGCGCGCTTTGTTGTGGGAACCGGAAGGTGCGGCTCCACGCTGTTGTCGCGCATGCTCGCTCAGCACCGTGAAGTGGTCAGTCTTCATGAGGTATTTACTGGCCTTGATTGGGGTCAACGATTCGCCGAAGGCACCCGTGAGGGGGCCGAGGTTGCAGCGTTGTTGGCAACCCCAAACCAAGTCATGACTGACGTGTTGTCCCGCGGGTATCGAGCAGAAGAGGTCACCTACCCGTTTCGCCCACAGGATCGATACAGCCACTCAGACCCGCTGCCGTGGATTTTGGTCTCGACCCTGCCTGCCCTGAGCGAGCAGCCCGATGCGCTCTTCGATCTATCCATGACTTGGCTGCAGGCTCGCTCATCAGCACCGTTGGCTGATCATTATCGAGCGCTGTTCGCCTTCTGGGCTACGAACGCGCAAGCCACGGTATGGATTGAGCGCTCTGGATCCTCCGTTGACTACCTCAGTGACCTTCTACGGCTGTTTCCCGAGGCCAAGGTATTGCACTTGTATCGAGATGGTCGAGAGGTTGCGCTCAGTATGCGGGAACACCCCTTTTATCGCCTCGCTGTGCAGCTGTACTACGGGAAGATTCCCGATGGGGTAGACGCAGCGGATGACTCGGTTGAGGGAGTAGACCGACTGATTCGTGCTTGGCTCGAGTCCGAACCGCCGGTGGAACTGTTTGGGCAGTACTGGTCAGAGCAACTGGTACGCGGCCTTGATGCCACGCAGGCGCTGTCTGACTCAACACTGCTTACAGTGGCCTTTGAAGACCTTGTAGCTCAGCCCGAAGAGGTCATCGCTTTAGCAGCCGACTTCTTTGAGTTGCCTCGTGATAGCAGCTTCGATCGCCGCGCCGCAGACTTGGTTCGAGGCCTTCCTACAACTCGGTTCAACCTGCTCGATGCTGCTGCTGCTGAGGCTTTGACTGCTGCCTGCGCTGGCGGATTTGCGGCGCTGGCTCGCAACGCCTGATAGCAAAACTGACACGCGCGTCAGTTATCTTCTATGGTAGAGAGATGGCCGATGAGATCCGCGAGTTCAAGGACATTCGGGTAGGCCTGACGCGTGAGACGCTACCGGTGGATGGGTTTATGGCCGAGCTCAATGGCATCCAGAGCAGCGTCTGCGTTACCCGAAATCAACTCTGGTCGCATGTGGCAGACGGGACGCTCTCTGAGGAGTGCCTACGCCGGTTTTGTAAGGAGTATTACTTCTTGGGGGTGACCTACACGGGGGAGTTTGCCTCGCTCGTGGCAAATGCTCCAGACCCAGATGCACTCACCTTGGAACAGAGCGAACACTTTGCTCACTGGATTCAAAACTTGGCCGACGAGACCGGCTATGCGGGTGATGCAAACCACGTCACCATGAAGGTGGAGTGGGCCCGCATGCTGGGTATCAGCGACGAGGATTTACTGAGTTACGTTCCCGAGCCGGCAACCCTAGGTGCAGTGTTGGGAACCATGTATTACATGCGCCGTAGCTACGAAGAAGGTCTGGCAGCCTTTGGTTGGGCGGGGGAGCGATTCGCTGCATCTACGGGCTATGCGGCACTTATGTACGAGGGTCTCCGAGATCACTACGGGATCGAGGTGCCAAATTTTGCGGTGCATGCCTATGCCGAGGCTGACCATGGAGATGCCGCTGATTATTTGTTGCGGCAAGTCGTGACCACAGCAGGAGTTCAACACCGTGTTCGAAAAGCAGTCCGCCATGTGTTCACCCTGCGTAATGCTCGAGCCCAGGCGCTCAACTTGTGGTTAGAGGAACCAGGCGCCCTGCGCTGAGCGATACTGCCTTTGCCTATCGGGTGGCCCAGATTTCTGAGCGAACATAATCGTAGATATTGCGAAAGTCCGTGACAGCTTTCTCGGGCAGCGCCACCACTCCACCAAGTAGCTCTGCTCCCCACATGATTTCCGCATTGTGCTCAACGATCAACGCCGAGTTCAGCGCATCCTCTACGGAGCTTCCAACGCACACCATGCCGTGATTTGCCATAAGAGCGGCTGACCGATTCTGTAGATGTGGAGCGAGTTCTGTGGCCAACTCATCCGAGCCGCTTTGCCGATACTCAGCGCAGGGAACATCGCCGCCGATGTAGATCACGAACTCGTCAATACCGGCAGGAATAGGCTTGTGCGCTGCAGCAAACATTGAGGCATAGGTTGCGTGGCAGTGAACCACGCCGCGCACTTCTAGGTAGGAGCGATAGCACTCAAGATGCAGTGCTTTTTCAGATGTGGGTGACCTGCTGCCTTCGATGGTATTTCCATCAAGGTCTACCAGGACAAGGTCGTCCAAGGTCATCTCCTCGTAGCCAACCGAAGACGGCGTCACCACAACTCGGTCCTGGCCGACGCGGCCAGACACATTGCCGGCAGTTCCCTCAACTAACCCGCGCGCATACATAGTTTTCGATGCAGCCAGCACGGCTACTTTCACTTGGTCAAGGGTGCGCATCTAGAGAACCTCCGGGTTGACACAGTGTTGCGGCATTTCTCCTGCAAGGATCGCGGCCACATCGGCAGCGATCATCATGGAATGGTTTACTTCGGTGTTATAGGTTGCGCCGCCGATATGGGGAGTGAGCACGACGTCGGTGCGAGCCAGTAACCCATGACCGGGTGGGAGTTGTTCGCCATCAAAATGATCGAGGCCAGCCCCGGACAGGTGCTGAGACTCGAGTGCCTCGAGTAACGCTTGCAGGTCGTGCAGACCTGCGCGCGCCGAGTTCAGATAGACCGAACCTTCGGGCATGGCAGCAAACTGCTGTGCACCCATCATGGCGAGCGTGTCTGGCGTGGGAGCAGCGTGCATCGAGACCACCTGACAGTGAGGAAGCATCTCTTCAAGGTTGGTGTGCGTGGCCGCAGGGTTGAACGGGTCGAATGACAAGACGTTCATGCCGAGGCCGGCAAAGCGCCAGGATGCTGCTCGACCGACTGCCCCAAGGCCGATGATCCCAACCGTTTGGCCTGCAAGCTGCCAGGCCCGAAACCGCTGATAGGGAAGCCTGTCCCCTTTGAAGACCTGCCCAGCGCGCAGATCGGCATCGGCCTCGAGTAGATGACGGTTTACGGCAAACAACAGCGCAATTGTCATCTCGGCGACCCCGTCGGCATTACGACCCGGTGCAAAGAGCACGGGAATTCCGTGTTCAGTCGCAGCGGCTACGTCAACGTTATTCGGATCACCCCTGCATGATCCGATGATCTGCAGGCCGACCTCCATGATCTCGGGGCCCATGACAAAGTCTGACTCAACAATCAGAATGTTTGCCGAGCAGTCCTGAACCCGCTCGGCAAGTTTGGCGCCATCCCAAATCCGCAGGGGGACATGCTCGATCCACGGGTCGAGGACTACATCCGCCACCTGCTGGAGCATCTCAAGGCCAGCCCCGCGAAACGGTGCAGTCACGAATGCTCGGTGAGGTCCCTGCAAGTCGTCGGCGCTCAGTCTCTTCGTCATAGTTCCTCCCGGATTGCCTTTCTATCAATTTTTTCCATGGGCGTGAGCGGTAGCGAGTCACGGATCAGCAACTCCGAAGGCAGCTTGAATGGTGCGATCTGCTCGCCAGCAAAGCTCCTCAGTGCTTCAAGCGTGGGCGGATTTAGCGGGTCACGAGGCACGAGCACGGCAACCCCAATCTCGCCCATAATCGGGTCCAGCCGAGGCACGATTACCACTTCGGCCACATCGGCATGCTGAGACAGCACGGCCTCAACTTCCATCGGGTACACGTTGTAGCCGCCGCGGACGTACATCTCTTTGGCGCGACCAACAAGGTGTAACCGACCAGACTCGTCAAGGTGGCCCAAGTCACCGGTGCGGACAGCACCATCGCTGCAAAAAGCGGCGGCGGTGGCAACCGGGTCGTTGTAGTAGCCAGACGTCACGGCCGGCGATTTGAGTGCGATCTCACCGATCTCGCCAAGTTCGAGCAGTTCCCCGGCCTCGGATCTCACCGTGAGCTCCACCCCGGAGTGCGGGCGGCCTACGGACTGCAGAGCATCCTCGGGAGGGTCCAGAAAGGAGGTTCCCACTCCAATTCCGGCTTCGGTACATGCGTAACGAACTGCCACAGGCACACCAAGGCGCTCTCTGGCTTCAGAAATGAGCGCCGGCGTGGCGGGGCCACCACCGATAATCACCGCCTGCACGCAAGATAAGTCGAACTCATCAAAGGATTTGTGATGCAGGATCAAGGCAAGCTGAGTGGGTATCCCCGCAATCACTGGCATGCGGAACTGCGCAGTGGCTTCAAGCTCACCAAGGGCTGTCCACTTTTTCATCAGATGGCTGGTGCCCCCTCGGTGCAGATTTCCCAGCAATTTGGTCATCGGACCGAGGTGTGTGAGCGAGGTTCCTGCGGAAGAATCAACAGCTGGTTCTTGAGGGCTGTTCCACATGTGTTGGGTGTCGACATGGCAGATGAACTGCAGTTGGCGACCCCCAAAAACTGCCCCTTTGGGGGTGCCCGTGGTACCAGAGGTGAACACGATGCAGATCGGCCGGTCAAGGTCCTCAGTCAGCGATGCGGGCGATCCATCAGGAACGCGAAGCTCGGCTAGGACCTCGGCTTCAATCTGGTCGGCCTCGGGGCTAGCAAGGCTTGGCGACGTGGCTGTAGAGGGCCGGATCAGTTCGGTAGATTCCTTAGATTCCATCAGTTCTGCAGTGCTCAGGATGAGGTCTGGCTGAACTGTTGCAAGCACACGCTCGCGCTCAACCTGCGTGAGTCGGTGATTCACACCTGCCGTGAGTGCCCCCAATTTCGCGCAGGCCGCGTACAACACCGTGTACTCAGGACACGTTGGAAGTACGAGTGCAACCACCGAGGACTCACGCACTCCGCGCTGCGCTAACCCAACAGCTACCTCATCTGACCATCGGTTCAATTGCTCGTAGCTCATGGCCCATCCAGAGGGGGCGATCTGGAAGCTACGCTTGCCAAACACACGACCCGCTTGTCTTACCGTGTCGGCGAGCACAGGAATTCCTTATGGCAACCAAGCAACCAGTCCATCGTCAACAAGGCGCCGCCACGCGCACCAAACTGCTCCAGGCAGGCAAACAGGTGCTGGCCGAACGCGGCTATCACGCTGCCCGAGTAGACGATGTGGTGTCTGTGGCGCAGGTCTCGCACGGCAGCTTCTATTTGTACTTCCCGAATAAAGAGGCCTTGATTCTTGAGTTGGCGCGAGAGTGTGCCCAAGAACTTGGGGCGATGACCGAGGCCCTCGGTGAGATCTCTGCTGATGCCTCTGGCCGTGAGGCTTTGCGAGCCTGGTTGACTGAGTTCTTGGCTCTCTATCGCTCCTATGGGGTAGTGGTGCGAGCCTGGGTTGAGAACCAGTTCAATAACGCTGAGCTCACCCAATTGGGGTTGGACTCTTTTGCCTCGATCGCAGAAGCGTTGATGGAACGCATGTCTCGCTCGCACCCCGAGGACGGCCCGCTGAGGGTGGTTGCATTGGTCTCGATGATGGAACGGTTTACATCTCTGATCGTCAACCAAGACTTGGGTCCGGACGATCTGGTCCTCGACACAGCGGCCACGGTCATTCATCGCGGGTTCTTTGCAGGAGTTCCCGCCTGATACCGTCGAATTCATCACCGCAAACGCCACTCGATGCGTTGGCCAGAGGCAAAGAATTCTTGCCCTTCCTTGATTGATTCCTGACTCGTTCCCAGCCCAATGAACGAGTAGCCCGAACCGAGTGCTTGACTTCGGCTGAGTTCCAAGCCCGCCCAGATGGAACGGATGGTGCCCTGCACAGCGAGTGCCGGAGCCGAGGCAATGACTTTGGCACAGTGCGCTGCTGCGGCTGCTAGCTCCTGAGCGGGAACTACCTCAGAAACCAGACCGATCTGATAGGCGCGTTCAGCTGAGAGACGCTCGTGATTCCCCATCAGGGACATCCTCATGACTTCTCCGAAAGGCATTTTCTGCAGCATCTGAATCGGCTCGAAAGTTGCACACATCCCATAGGTCACATGTGGGTCGAAGAAGGTTGCGTTTTCGGCCGCAATGATGAACTCCACTTCGCCGAGCAGATAAAATGCCCCTCCGCAGGCCATACCATTGACAGCAGCGATGACTGGCTTCCACAAATCATTGGCCTTTGGACCGATCCACTCCCCGGGGTCATCAAAGTGAAACGGCGTGCTTCGAGAGCCAGTATGAACTTCTGAGTCTCGCTCGGACTCGCTACCCATCTGTTCGGTACGGTCGATTCCCGTGCAGAAGGCTCGATCTCCGGCAGCAGTCAGAACGATGCAGCGAACATCGTCATGGTGACGAAGAGTTCGCCACAGATGCCGGAGTTCGCGCTGCATCCGGGAATCGAACGCGTTCGCCACTTCCGGGCGATTGAGTGTGACCGTGGCAACACCGTCTTGCTCTTCGTACAGAAGGGTCTCGAACTCCTGAGACTCAAGTGAGGCCACCTTGTTAGGCCTTGCTCGGAATCTGCAATCCACCTGGCCGCAGACCAAAGAGGCCCTTCGAGAGAGCGCTGCTCATGCGCTCTGGGTCCCATTTCTGTGGCTCTCCCTTCACGGTGTTCGAGGCAGTCGCTCCGAGTGACCAGCCGTGATAGTGCGTGACGTCTGCCCCAACGGCACGGAACACTTGTCCAGAGATTAAGAGCGACTCCTCCGAGGCCAACCAGACAGCCATGGGTGCAGAGTTGCCTGGATTGAGGCGTTCGAACTCACCATCAGCAACCTCATTTGCCTCGCGGACGGGAATCTGCGGCATGGCATCGTTGACGATTCGAGTAGCTCCACCAGGGGCGATGGCGTTGGCGCGAACGCCGTATCGTTCGCCCTCCAGAGCAGTAATTATCGTCAGAGCAGCAATCCCCGCTTTGGCTGCGCCGTAGTTGGCTTGGCCTGGGTTGCCCTGCAACCCAGCCGAGGAAACCGTGTTGACAATTGATGCCTTGCGAACGCGTCCGGCCTTTGATTCATTCGACCAATAGACACAGGCATGGTGGGTCATATTGAACGTGCCCTTGAGGTGTACTGCAATGACTTTGTCCCAGTCCTCTTCCCCCATGCGAACAATGGTGAGGTCGCGCAAGATTCCTGCGTTATTCACCAGAATGTCGAGCGCTCCCCAGGTGTCAATAGCTTGGGCAACAATTCGCTCTGATCCTTCCCAAGAGGAGACATCTTCATAGTTGGCAACTGCCTCACCGCCGCGTTCGTTGATGAGTTGCACGGTGGTATCTACGGGCGCCGCATCTGCTCCTTCACCTTTCGAACTCGAACCAAGGTCGTTACAGATAACCCGTGCTCCTTGAGCTGCAAGTTCCATAGCCTCACCCCGGCCAACTCCTCGACCAGCCCCAGTAACAATGGCGATCTTGCCTGAAACGATGCCCATAGTGATTCCCCCTGATTTTCGCAGCAGATCTGCGGTTCGTATTTTCGGTGCCGCTACATCCCGGCAATGTGATTAGATAATGGCTCTAACTGACATTCACGTCAGTTAGGTCGACACCGTAGCAAAGCTGCAAACAGGGGGAGTCAGAAGCCATGACAGAGATCGACTTCGCACAGTACATCGGCCGGACCACCTCATCGGGAGTGGTCACCATCGAACGGGCAACCGTGACAGCGTTTGCGGCAGCGGTACTTGATTCCTCCAAGATCTATCGCAACCTTGACCTAGCAGTATCTGATGGCTTTACCAATATCCCGACTCCGCCTACCTACTTCTTTTCGGCCGCCCAGAGTTATGGCCAGTGGGAAGAAGAGCAGCCAGAAATTGAGAGGGGAGTAAGCAACCCGATGGCTGAAGTGATGGGCTCTTTGATGGCCACTGGCGGAATGATCCTGCACGGTGAGCAGGAGTTCACCTATCACCGGGCCGTGGTGGTCGGCGAGAAACTCCGCCAAGAGGGAATCGTTCGCGATATCTATCAAAAAGAAAAAGGCGATCGAACCATGACGTTTGTGGTCATCGAGACTACATATACCGATTCTTCTGAGGAAGTAGCCGTAACCACGGTCATGAACCTGCTGCATCGTTCCTAAAAAATGACTGATCTGAGACTGTCGAAAGTGAGCGAATCGTGAATACTGATGACCTAATTCTGATCTCAGTGGATGACCATGTGGTCGAGCCGCCAGACATGTTCCAAAACCATCTGCCTGCGAAGTACAAAGATGCTGCGCCTCGAGTGGTGGTAGCCGAGGATGGAAGCGATGTGTGGCTCTACGAGGGCCAGCAGCTTCCCAACATTGGTCTCAATGCCGTGGCCGGCAAGCCGCACGAGGAGTACGGGATCGAGCCCACCACATTCGCCGAGATGCGAACCGGCTGTTACGACATTCATGACCGGGTACAAGATATGAACGCCAACGGCGTACTCGGCTCGATGTGCTTCCCCTCGTTTCCACAATTCTGCGGGCAGCTCTTTGCGAGAACCGAAGACAAGCAGGTCGCTCTGGCCATGCTTCAGGCATATAACGATTGGCATGTGGATGAGTGGTGTGGGAGTTACCCGGGCCGCTTTATTCCGCTAGCACTTCCGCCAGTTTGGGATCCACAGTTGATGGCCGCAGAGGTTCATCGCATGGCCGCAAAAGGCTGCCGAGCAGTGACGTTTTCAGAGAATCCCGAAAAGCTCGGTTGGCCCAGCTTTCACAACGAACATTGGGATCCGTTCTGGCAAGCAGTAAGCGACACCGGCACGGTTGTCTGCCTACACATCGGCTCCTCTTCACAGCTCACTATCACTTCGGTGGAGGCACCGATCAACGTGATGATTTCGCTACAGCCAATGAACCTGGTGCAGGCGGCGGCTGACTTGTTGTGGTCCCGAGTCATGACAGAGTTTCCCCTAGTTCGCTTTGCGCTCTCCGAGGGCGGAATCGGATGGATTCCCTACTTCTTAGAGCGGGTCGACTACGTCTATGAGCACCATCAGGCTTGGACTGGTCAAGACCTTCCCATGAAGCCCTCAGAGTTGTTCCACGAACGCTTCATTACCTGCTTCATCGATGATGCCTCGGGTCTCAAGAACCGAGATGACGTGGGTATTGAGCAGATGACATGGGAGTGCGACTACCCGCATTCAGATTCCACATGGCCGGAGTCACCGGAGCGGCTGGCAAAGTCTCTCGCAGGTATTCCAGACGACGAGATTCGGGCGATTACCTACCAGAATGCAATGCGGCTCTTTCACTATGACCCGTTTGCTCATCTGCCAATCGAAGAGTCAACAGTCTCCGCTCTGCGCAAGCAGGCCATTGGAGTCGATACCTCTCCCGTCCCCTCCGGAAAGGAATTCATACGGCCAGATACACCGGTTCGCATCATTGATCTTGCGGCTCGTGCAGTACCAAAAGCGGCGAGCTAGGCACGCAGCGACTAGTAGTTACCGTAGAAAATCCTCACCGAATTGTTCGATAGCTGACAGCGTGTCTCGTACTCGGTTCCAAGGCGCAAGGATCACTCGGTCTACTCCGGCCTGCTCGTACTCCCGAAACTCTTCCGCCGAGGTGATAGAGCCGCCGATGCTCACGGTGCACGGGGTTGACCCTCTGCCCACTCGAGCTTCTGCGGATCTCAGGCGATCAATCGCACTCGCAGCAGTGGCTGGGCTGTGGTTCATGCCGATCCATCCATCTCCGATTCGAGCGGCGCGATCGAGTGCAACATCAGATTCGCCTCCGATCAAAATGGGAACTGCTTGCTGAACAGGCTTTGGTTCGAAAGCCACTTCCTCGAACTGCCAGAACCTGCCGTCATGCTCCACTGCTTCCTCGGTCCACAAGCGCCTACAGAGGGCGATTGACTCCTCGAGTCGAGCGCCCCGAGTCTTTGGTTCCAGCCCAGCCGCTACCCATTCGGAACGAAGCCACCCTGACCCAACCCCAAGTTCGAGGCGGCCACCAGACAAGATGTCGACCGTGCTCACGGCCCGAGCAGCCACAAACGGGTGGCGGATGCCCAACAGGTACACAAAGGTTCCTAACCTGATGGTCTGCGTCTTAGCGGCAAGAAAACTGAGCATCGCTCCCACCTCATAAATGGGGGTAGTTGGCGGTGGCCCAGGAATCACTTCGGAGCCCTGCTCATCGGAAGATCCTCGGAAGTGCTGTGGTCCTCCTGCCATATTGGTCGGAAATACCAGATGGTCTGAGAGCCAGACTGACTCAAAGCCTGCAGCTTCAGCTGCAACAGTCGCCTCGACAAACAACTCGGGTCTGGTACGCGCTAACGCAAGGCCAATCTTCATAACTCACTGCCTTCTTGTCGTTGCCACCGGGGAAGTACAACCCCTTCCACGGCTTCGGGAAACACCACTCGTACTGACTCGCCAATGCGAATTCCGGCTGGTTCGAGTTCGTTGATTTCACCGTTCGGTGAGGCCACGAGGTTGCCGCAGAAGCGAATTCCTGCGTACTCCAGTACTTCAACAATCACCAGATTGTAGGGAGCGAGCGCCGAATAGGCAGGAAGCAGCGGCCCATGTGGCACGCAAAATGACCAGATAGTCCCGCTCCCAGACAGCAGTTCCCAGATTGATTCGAGCGATCCGCAGTGGGGGCACATAGGCCGGGGCGGCATGCGAGCAGCACTGCAGTCGCTGCAGCACTGGACACGAAGTTCCTGAACTGCAGTAAAGCCAAAGAATGGCTCAGAGTCCTCGTCCATGCCCGGTAGGAGCAGCCCCTCAATCATCGGTCGCTCCTGAGCAGCAGGGCTCCTGTGGGAACCCCATCTCCCGAGGTCACCAACGAGAACTCAGCGTCGGGTACCTGATTGCTTGAGGTTCCTCGAACTTGTCGGACTGCTTCAACAATCAGATTGAACCCGTGGAGGTACGCCTCTGACATACCCCCGCCAGAGGTGTTCACCGGCAGCCGCCCGCCGATCTCAATTCCGCCGTCTTGCGTGAAGGGGCCCGCCTCACCTCGCTCGCAGAACCCATAGCCCTCAAGGGAGAGCAAGACGAGAGGACTGAAGGCGTCGTACAACTGCGCAACCGCAACCTCGTCTGGTTTGACCTCGGCCAGCGACCAGAGTTTCTCGGCGCAGGACCAAGAGGGCCCACGCAGTGGATCATCGCAGAAGAAATTGGTCATGGTCTGGTGTTGCTGAGGTAGGGATTGTGCCCAGGAGTGAATCAGCGCTGCAGGCTGACGCAAGTCTCTGGCGCGCTCGGCGCTAGTAATGACAACGGCACAAGCACCGTCGGTCTCGAGGCAGTTATCGAACAGGCAGAGTGGCTCACTCACCCATCGAGCCGACATGTAGTCCTCGCGGGTCATCGGCCGATCGAACATCACTGCAGCTGGGTTGGCGTTCGCATGACGTCGCGCAGCCAGTGCCACATTTGCAAGGTGTTCACGAGTGGCACCAAATTCGTGCTGATAGCGGGTGGTCAGCATCGCAATCTCATCTACTGGGCGCAGCATGCCGTATGGGCGTGTCCATCGCTGCTGGTCGCCCTGAACGCGTTGGCTGACTCCCGCCCAAGGGCGAGTTCCTCGGCCGCCTCGTTTTCGTGATCGCCATGCAATGGCAACAGAGCATTGCCCGCTCGCCACGGCGAGGGCCGCTTGACCAACAACTCCGCAGCCGGCACCGCCGCCATAGGCAACCTTAGAAAACCAAGTCAGGTCACCGAGGCCGAGATTGCGAGCAATATCGATCTCTTCGGTGGACTCCATGGAGTAACAGGAGAGGCCATCAACCTCGCTTGGCTCAATACCGGCATCCGCTAAGGCACCTTGAATTGCCTCCAAAGCCAGACGCCGTTCCGAACGGTCGATCTGCTTGGCGAATTCCGTGGTGCCGATCCCGACAATTGCGGTTTGATCCCTCACTCGGCTGTGATTGGCTCGCGAACAATGAGGGCGTCAAGTGCCACGACTCCGTTTGGTCGCACGACAAGCGGATTGATGTCGAGTTCGCTGATAGTGGAGGCGTTATCCATCGCCAATTTTTGTACCTTCATGAGGACATCGACCAGAGCTGAGATCTTGACTGGCTTGGACCCTCGTTGGCCATGAAGCAGCGCCGAGCCGACGGTTTGTTCAATCATGCGAACGGCCTCATCGCGATCAAAGGGCGGCACCCTAAATGACACGTCTCCAAACACCTCCACGAAGACTCCTCCTAGGCCAAACATCACTACAGGACCAAAGAGCTCATCTCGAGAGACCCCGACTACGCATTCGATCCCAGGTTCGGCCATTTCACACAGCAGTACTCCGTCGACCTGGGCGCCTTTGGCTCGGCGGGCAGCTACGGCCATCAAGTCATCAAAGGTTTTGCGGACTTCTGCTGGGCCAGTCACGCCAACTCGAACCAGGTCTAGATCGGACTTGTGCAGAATCTCCGCCGACGCGATCTTCATCACGACTGCGGCCCCGCCAAACTCTTTTTTCGCAATCTTGGCGGCCTCTGCGGCGCTGCTGCACAGGAAGTCGCGAGTGACGGGGATGCCGTAGGCAGCGAGTATCTGTTTGGACTGAAGTTCACCAAGTGCGCCAGACCCGGCAAGCAGCGGTGCGACCTTGGCTGCCGTTGTCGAGGGCTTCTTGGCGAGAAGGTGAATGGGGCTCTCGTACCGCTCAGAGAATTCGTGATGCGAGAAGTAGGCGCTAGCTGCGAGCACACAGTTTGCAAAGGTTCTAAATACGGGGACCTGAGAGGGAATCAGAATCTGCTCGTACACCTCATCCCAGGTGGGTGACCCCCAGACAACAAGGATTGGCTTCTTGGTCTCTTCCGAGATTTTTACAATGTCTCTAGCCATGGGTGCCGAGATTGTTGCCAATGCGCCGGTGATCGGAATGATCACCATGTCAATGTTTGGATCCTTGACAATCGCCCGCAGAATATGAATTCCGCGTTTATCCGAACTCGGCGGACCGCCCGAATCCACGGGATTCGAAACTCGCAGGTAGCCGGGAATGTGTTCGCGTAGTTCCTTCTGAGTCCGCTTCGTTAGATCAGGAATCTGCATGTCTCCGGCCGCAACAAGGTCTGCCATATGCGCACCCGTTCCACCCGAGATTGCATATATGCAGACTCGCCGCTCTGCTGCTCGGCCAGGCCGAGGCGCCTCGGTTCTACAGAACGTGGCCGCCACTTCGGTCAGTTCGTCTAGGCCATCCACTCGTGTGACGCCGAACTGCTTGAACACATCAGAGATCACCCGGTCAGAACCGGTCAGGTGGCCGGTATGGCTTTTGGCCATCGACCGCCCTTCTTCTGTGCGGCCGACTTTGACGCATACCAGCGGTACCCCTGCCTTGGCTGCGTGGTCGGCCGCCAGCATCATGGTGCGGCCATCTTTGAAGCCCTCGATATAGGCAGCTACTGCTCCCGTGCTTGGCAGGTCAACGAAGTAGCGCACGAAATCAGCGAACTCGAGGTCTGCCTCGTTCCCAGCAGGTGCCCAGTGAGACAGTGCTATGCCGAGCTGCTGGGATTGAAAGACTGGTCGTCCCTGATGCCCCGACTGAGTAATCAGCGCAATGCTCTGGCCTGGCAGGTCATCACGAAAGGTTTCGAAGGCATTGAGGTTTGTGTTTGGCCCGAGCAAATGTGTGTTGCTGTTTTGAATGAGTGATTCGAGCCGGTCCTGCAGCGCCTCGCCCTTAGCACCGAGTTCAGCAAACCCTGCTGCAAAAATCACGGCGAACTTGGGTTGCTTAGCAAGTACTGACTCAAACATGTCTACGGCCGCGCCAACCAAAATGACGGCGAGGTCAATCTCTCCGGGAACCTCGGTGATGTCGTGATAACAAGTCACGCCATCCACGGTGTCCCGATTGGGATTGACCGGGATGACCTCTGCCCCGCATCGTTTTCCCCAGGCCGCAATCTTGCGCCACATTGCATCGTTGGGTCGGCGATTATCAGATGCACCTATCACAACGACCCGCTGTGGATGAAAGAACGTATCTAGATCTATATCTCGCAGTTCGGTGGGTCGGCCAGTGAGGTCAGTTTGAGTCGTCACATTCTGAACTCTACCTGACACGAGCGTCAGGTAGGCTGTGAATTGATGCAACCACGTGAAGCAGTCATCGTCGACACCATCCGCACACCGATCGGAAAGCGCAAGGGTCAGCTCGCAGGCTGGCACCCGGCAGACCTTTTGGGATTCACTCTGCTTGGCTTACTCGACCGAACAGGGGTAGACCCGGAACTGATCGACGACGTGATTGGTGGCTGTGTTACTCAAGTTGGGGAGCAGTCCACAAACGTCACCCGAAATGCCTGGGTTGGAGCGGGCCTGCCGCAGAACGTGGCTGCAACAACGGTGGATCGTCAATGCGGAAGCTCGCAGCAGGCCGTGCACTTTGCAGCCCAGGGCGTGCTCGCTGGTGCCTATGACCTGAGCATTGCTTGCGGGGTTGAGTCCATGACTCGAGCGCCGCTTGCGAGCAACGCCTCTGGCGGAATGGGACCGTTCTCTGGTGATTACCTGAGCGTCATCGACAATCAGCTCATGACGCAGTTTCAGATTTCTCAGATGCTCGCTGATCGCCATGGAATCACCCGCGAGCAAATGGATTCACTAGCAGTCGAGTCCCATCGCCGGGCGCAGGCCAGCACTGACTCGGGAGCATTTACTACCGAGATTCTTCCGGTTCCGATCAAAGACTCAGAGGGGAACCTCTCCGGTGAGGTCATGACTATTGATCAGGGCATCCGGCCAGAGACCACCTTAGAAATCCTCGCCGGATTGGGCTCTGCTGCAAAGTGGGATCCTTCCATCGCCCCCGATATCACTGCCGGAAATGCCTCGCAGACTTCGGATGGTGCCGCTGCGATGCTCATTGCTGAGCGCTCCGTGGCGGAACGACTTGGGCTGCCAATTCGGGCCGTGATTCGAGAATTCGCAGTCGGTGGAGATGATGCGGTGCTGGTGCTGTCTGCCCCCAACCCCGTAACCCGAAAGCTTCTAATGAAATCGGGTATGTCCATCTCGGACTTCGATGCCATTGAGTGCAACGAGGCCTTTGCTGCCATCGCGTTGATGTGGGCACAGGAGTTCTTGGTTGATGGCGATTACTCAGCCTTCAACCCACGAGGAGGCGCCATAGCTTTGGGGCATCCGCTTGGGGCAGGAGGAGTGCGACTCATGACCACATTGCTGAATCAGCTCGAGGCTGAGCAAGGTCGATTTGGGCTACAGGTCATGTGCGAGGGCGGCGGCATGGCAAACGCCACGGTGATCGAGCGGGTCTAGAACTACTTGCGGGGCAGCTTGATTGCCTTGTCGGCAATGATGTTCTTTTGGACTTCGGTAGTGCCGGCGCCAATCGAGGTATAGCGCTGGAACACATAGAGGCGGTTCCAAGATCCGCCGTCCACGGTGCCCATTCCACCTTTGGCCACCATTGCCTCGGGCCCCAATAAGTCACATGCCAGTTCAGCCAAACTCTGAGCTAGATGAGACCACTGCAGCTTTGCGATGGGAACCTCCGGCCAGTTCTTTTCATTGCGGAGAATCTTCGATAGCGCGCGGTAGTTCAGGAGTTTGGTGTACTCAATATCGGTGTGCGCCCGAGCGATCCGCTGGCGAATCTCTGGGTCGGTCAGCGCGTCTGGGTTAATCGATCGGGCCAGGCTCACCATTGCATCAAGATCGTGGCGCATCCCCACGGCCAGCCCGGCAGTTCCGACGCGCTCAGAGCCGAGCGTTCCCATGGCAACAGCCCAACCCTCACCCTCGGCACCCAACAGGCAACTTGAAGGTACCCGAGCGTCCTCAAAGAAAATCTCACAGAACATCTCCTCGCCGGTGATGTCACGGATGGGTCGAATGTCAATGCCAGGAACCTCAAGATCAAGGATCATCGCGGTGATGCCGTCATGCTTGCGGCCCTCGGCAATTGAGTTCGGGTCAGTTCGCACTAGAAACAATCCCCATCGAGCTAGGTGAGCAGAGCTCGTCCAAATCTTGGTTCCGTTGAGCACATACTCCTCGCCATCTCGGACGGCCATCGTGCGAAGATTCGCCAAATCCGAGCCAGCTTCTGGCTCGGAGAAACCCTGGCACCAGTGGTCCTCAGCGTTGAGGATGTTTGGAATCCACTGCTGCTTCTGCTCCTCGGTTCCCCAGCGAATAATCATTGGTCCGATTTGCCAGAGACCGTTCGCGTTGTAGATGCCGGGGGTGCGGTAGCGAGCCATCGTCTCGGAATAAATGACGTTCTGGGTGATGGTGGCATCACGGCCACCCCACTCCTCGGGCCAGTTGATCGCAGCCCAGCGCCCAGTGTTCAGCAGTCTCTGCCAAGCGCGCCGCTTTTCCATAGCGCCCATAATTCCTGCGCTACCTGGGCCTGCCTGATTCTCATCCTCGCTGAGTTCCGCGTCTGCTGGGTCGCTCTCGCCGAGATCCTGCTCACCCCACTCAGTGAGAAACTTCGGAAGATTGTCATCGAGCCAGGATTCGAGTTCCTCGCGGAACGCTTCGTCCTCGGGTGCATACGAGAAGTCCATAGACCGATACTAACTGACGTCCATGTCAGCTAGCATTCGAGGCATGGAATTTACCTTTTCAGAAGAGCAGGATGAACTGCGCAAAGCTGTTCGAGGCTTTCTTGCACGCGAGTGCCCGTCCACTTATGTGCGCTCCATGACCGATGCCGATTTCGCCACTGGAGTCCCCGCAGAAGGGACGCGTGCGGGGGTAACCGATGAAGTCTGGAACCAGATGGTCGAGCTCGGCTGGGTTTCATTGCTGGTCCCCGAAGCTCAGGGCGGCCTTGGGATGGGGATGGTCGACATGATCGTGCTTCTCGAAGAAATGGGCCGCTTGCCATTGCCCGGCCCCTTCCTCTCCTCGGCCGTACTTGCCACACTGGCAGCTCGGGGTTTGGGCCTCACGGATCAACTCTCCTCGCTCGCAGCAGGTGTCACCCGTGGAACCGTCGCCATTGACGAACAAGGCCACGGTGACGTGATTGATCGAATCCGCACGCGGGCGATCCGCCGCTCTGGCCGCTGGGTACTCCTCGGAACCAAACCGGTGGTTCTTGATGGTCACGAGGCCGACTGGGTTCTGATTCCGGCGCGAACCCAAGAGGGGCTCGGCAGCTTTCTTGTTGAGTCACCACGAGGCGAACTAGTTCCTACCTGGGATGTCACCCGCAGAGTGGCTCGAATCGATCTCGATTCAACCCCGGCACAGCGGGTAGGCCCCGAGGGCGACCACACCCACATCTGGCGTCGCGTAGTTGAAGACGGAGCAGTTGCTCTGTGTGCGGAACTTCTCGGGACTATGGAAGCCGCTCAAGACTTGGCTGTTGAATACGCCAAAGTCCGTGTGCAATTCGATCGACCCATTGCCACCTTCCAAGCAATCAAGCACAAGGCCGCCGAGATGCTGCAACGTGTTGAACTGTCCCGGGTTGGAATCCACTACGCCGCTTGGGCATCCGATGCAGAGGCCGAGGGGCGTGCCGAGGCCGCAGCCATGGCCAAGTCGCATTCCGGTGAAGCAGCAATTGCCGTCACTGGTGAGTCCATCCAGATTCACGGCGGGGTGGGGTTCACTTGGGAATGTGATGCACACCTGCACTACCGCCGGGCCAAACAAAACGATCTGATCTTTGGGTATCACGGAACCTGGCGAGAAAAAGTCGCCGACTCATTCCTTGCTACGGCATAGTCCGTTGCTCGTTGCTAGATAATGCCTGCCTGCTCAAGGCGATCAAGTTCGAGCGAATCGAGTCCAGCAAGTTCTGTGAGAACTTCCCGAGTGTGTTCTCCCAACCTCGGAGCACCCGATGGTGTGTTTCGCTGCTCTCCAACAAAGCGAACTGCCGGACTCTGCTGTTTCACAGCCCCAATGACCGGATCCGCAACCGATATCAGGTCACCTCGTGCAGCCATATGTGGGTCCTTGCTGATGTCTGCAGCGGTGTACGCAGTCGCCACCGGCACATCAGCAGCTATCGCTAGGCGTTCCACCTCGGCCGCAGGAAGACTACGGGTCCAGTCAGCTACGACTGCATTGATCTCAGCGCTGCGCTCGGCGCGATCAGCGAGGCGGGCGAACCGAGGGTCCTCAATCAAGTCGGTGCGACCCATTGCTCTGCACAGCCGAGCAAAGTTCACATCCGAACCTGCCACAAGGCATACAAACTTGTCGTCTGAAGTCAGGTAGTTATCAATGGGCGCCGAGTTAGCGAGGCGGTTTCCCTCTCGAGTTCTCACTGTGCCAAGGCGGTCATAGCCCGCAATCGTCCACTCAAGAATTCTTAGCACCGAGCCGTACAGGGTGGCGTCGATCACTGCGCCACGGTCTCGGTGTTCTGCACTGCGCCCGGCATCTCGTCGGTAGAGCGCAGCCGTCGCAGCTTGAGCAGCGAAGATGCCTGTCAGGTAATCGCTTGAGGTCACCCCGGGGCGAACAGGGGGAAGATCCGGGTAGCCAGTGAGGTGTAAGAGCCCGCCGTAGCCAATCCCCAAGCGATCCAGCCCGGGCCGTTGTGCGTAGGGTCCGTCCTGACCAAATGCAGAGATTCGCACCATGATCAGCCGATCCGAAAGTTGTGCTGGGGCGATATTCCAACGCTCCAGAGTGCCGGGGCGAAAGTTCTCGCAGAGCACATCGCACTTCTCGGCTAGCTGGGCTAGCAACTGCTGTCCCTCAGGCTGGCGCAGGTCCAGAGTTACTGACTTTCTGCCACGACCCTCAACGGACCAGAACAACGAGTACGGGCCATCTTCAGTGTCAATAAATGGTCCAATCTCGCGCATGAAATCGCCAGACCCTGGCTGCTCAATCTTGATGACCTCCGCTCCGAGTTCACCGAGCAGGCCCGCGCAAAACGGGGCGGCAATTCGTGTCCCGAGATCAAGTACTCGGAGGCCTTCTAGTGGTCCCACCGTTTCAGCCTAATCAACTCACCACTCGCCAGAGCAGAAACGAGTCTGGTCGTTCGTCTACCTGCCAGTGAATCTCGGTGGTCGCTTTTCTGCGAAGGCCGTCACTGCCTCGCCAAGGTCAGAGGTGAAGGTACACATGATCTGGGTTCGGTTCTCTAAGTCGATTCCTGCTTCAAGGCTGTTGACCTCGAGCTGTGACCACATGACTTCTTTAGTCATCCAGATTCCTGTTGGACTGTTTCCGCAGATCAACCTTGCGGTCTCGAGTGCCGATTCCATCAGGTCCTCGTCGGCAACGGTTCTCGTGACTAGGCCAATCCTGTCTGCCTCCTCGGCTCCGACTAAGCGACCCGTGAGCAACAACTCAAAGGCCGCTGATGCACCGATTAGCCGCGGCAGCAACCAGGACACACCAATATCGCATCCCGATAATCCAACTCGAACAAACGCAACGTTGAACTTCGCCGAGGCAGCGGCAATGCGAATGTCACTCGCTAGCGCAAGTGCGAGTCCTCCACCAGATGCTGCTCCATTCACGGCAGCGATCACGGGGATCTGAAGGTTCGCTAAAGCAGGCACGAGTGACGCGATGCGCTGCTGGGTATCCATGCTGCTTCGTACCCGCCCGCGCTCCTTGGCATCTGCGCGTTGAGGAGGGTCCATCAAGTCGAGACCGGCGCAAAAACCTCTGCCCGATCCAGTCAGAATCACCACTCGTGCTGATGCATCATCGCGAAGCGAGGCAATCGCCTGATGGAGGTCATCAATCAGCTGGGTATTCATGGCATTGAGTCGATCGGGTCGGTCGAGTTGCAGGATGCGAATCCCAGCATCTCCATCTTCACCGGGTGCTGCACTGAGATGAACTACTGCAGGAACTGTCATCGCAGCATCCTGTCAGAAACACATGCTCATACAAACCAAAGCCAAGAATCCCCCCGGCCGCTTGCACCGCAACTGCTGCCGCATTGGCGCCGGTAAGCGACGGTATCCGCAACTGCTGACGCATTGGCGCCGGTAAGCGACGGTATCCGTAGCTTACCGGCGCCAATGATTCAGGTCGCGGGGCGAAGGACCGAACCCTGCAGGTTCGCACGCGAAGAATCCCCCAGCGAACCGGGGGATTCTGGTGGCGGAGAGTGGGGGATTCGAACCCCCGGAGGCTTGCACCTCAACGGTTTTCGAGACCGTCCCATTCGTCCGCTCTGGCAACTCTCCGCTCACAAACTTAGCGGGACTAGCGCCGGGTAGCGAAGAAGGAAACCAGCAGCTCTGCGCAGGGCGCCTCGAGCACTCGTCCACGGACCGGAAACTCATGGTTTAAACGTGGGTCTTGACCAAGGTGATACAGCGATCCGAGGGCCCCTGCCTTGGGGTCTTCTGCTCCAAAAACAACTCCGCTGATGCGACTAGCCCAGAGTGCACCAGCGCACATCGGGCAGGGTTCCAGGGTCACCACCACGATGCAGTCATCAAGCCTCCAGCGTCCAAGCGCCTCTGCTGCATCTCGGATCACGAGCATCTCTGCATGCGCGATCGGGTCGGCGTTGATCTCTCGTTCGTTGTGACGCGCTGCAATCACCAAAGGCGGCCCAGGGTTCTGAGGTGTGCCACCCAACTGCACGAGCACCGCACCGATAGGAACGTCCTCATGGGCGATTGCTGCCCGCGCTTGTTCAAGCGCGAGTGCCATCCATTCCTCGTGATTGGGGTCGGCCGGTAGGACTGGCTGAGCAGAGCGCATGGGTGAACGCTACCGGGTCCACAAAACAGTCCCTGCCCGCCCGACTTCAGTGTGAGCTGATGCCGAGCGGGCAGTTCCCGTGGCGGAGACGGTGGGATTCGAACCCACGGTGAGTTGCCCCACACACGCTTTCCAAGCGTGCCGATTCGGCCGCTCTCGCACGTCTCCGAGAGGAGAGGATAGTCTGAGTGTCCACTCGTGTTTTCAGGTGGCGGTCGGGCCCTGTGCAATCGGAGCCCGTGAATCGGGTCAGGGCCGGAAGGCAGCAGCTCTCAGCGGAACCTGCGGTGTGCCGCAGATCGCCTGGCCGCCTCCTGAAAACACGTGAACACCTGCGCAGAAGACCGGCACGGGCGAAGAGAATTTCACAACCAGCACTGTCTCCGCTCACAACTAGGATGCTCCCGTGGCCTATCAGTCCTTGTACCGCCGGTACCGTCCTCGTCGTTTCAGTGAGGTCCGCGGGCAAGAACACGTAGTCGGTGCGTTGCGCAACGCAGTAAACACTCACACCGAAGGCCACGCCTATTTGTTCTCGGGGCCGCGTGGCACTGGCAAGACCTCGACTGCAAGAATTCTTGCCAAGGCCCTGAACTGCGACAACTTGCAACAAGGCGAGCCGTGTTGTGAATGCACCCCATGCCAAGACATGGAGGCTGGCCGCAGCTTTGATTTGTTCGAACTTGATGCCGCGTCCAACAACGGAGTGGATGCGATTCGAGATCTGATTGAGCGGACGGCTGTTGGTTCGCCGGGACGCACCAAGGTCTACATCTTGGACGAGGTGCACATGCTCTCGCCCGGTGCTTCGAACGCGCTTCTGAAGACTCTTGAAGAACCCCCCTCTCACGTGCGGTTCGTCCTGGCCACCACTGATCCGCAAAAAGTTCTTCCTACGATTAAGAGCCGCACCCAGCACTTTGAGTTCCAACTGCTCTCTGCACTTGAACTCGAGACCTACGTCCGGTGGATCAATGCCGATGCCGACCTTGATGTAGATGACGAGTCAATCGCCTGGGTGGTACGTCAGGGACGTGGGTCCGCTCGTGACACGCTGTCAGCTCTTGACCAAGTCGTGGCCGCCGGTGGTGTGGTCACCCGTGCAGAGCCCGTGGAGCAGCTCTTTTCGGCGCTGCTCTCAAGAGACACAGGTCAGGCAATTGGGGCCGTGTCCGATGCGCTAGCTCAGGGCCATGATCCTCGCGTGCTGGGCAAGGCATTTCTGGATTCTCTGCGAGACACATTTTTGTTGTCGCTAGGGGTAGCGGTTCCGCACCTTATGGCCGATGATGCAGAGCAGTTCGGGGATTGGGCTTCCAAGCTGGGGACGCCGCTCCTGACTCGTGCCATGGAGGCTGTGGGTTCTGCATTGGTGGATATGCGTCATGCGGCAGACCCACGGGTGCCGCTTGAGGTCGCCCTTGTGCGCCTGTGTAGCAGTGCCGATGTCTCGCTGGCATCCCTGCTTGAGCGAGTTGAGCGCCTAGAGCAAGGTGCAGCAGCAACGCCGGGCCCAGCAACTGCTAGCTCAGCAGCAGCGAGCCCTGCACCCGCTTCAAGCACTAGCGCTAGCCCGGGTCGCGCAAGTGGCGCAGCCGAGGCACGCGCAGCGTTAGCGAAAGCCCAAAGCCAGCCCGCCGCGCACGCTGCAGCGCCGACTCCGCCCACAGCGACTTCTGCACCGACTCCGCCGACTGCACCGACTCTGCCTGCTGCACCGATTCCGCCTGCTGCGACTTCTGCACCGACTCCGCCGACGCCGCCTACTGCACCCACAGCACCTGCTCCGCCCACTGCGCCCGCTCCGCCCCAGCAGCCCGAAGAGCAAACATCAGCTCCAGCCCCAGCTCCGGTTCCTTCAGGCGGCGCGCTCACCATTGACGAGTTGCGAGCCGGCTTCACCGAAGCCGTTCTGCCTCAGTTGCGTGGTGTGGCCAAAGCCATTTTTTCAACTGGTGACTTTGTGGCGGTCACTGATGACGGCGCAGTGTTTGCTCTCGAGAATTCCCCCACTCGTGATAGGGCTGAGCGCTCGCGCGGCGATGTTGAAGCCGCTCTCGCAAACCATTTCGGCTCGCCAGTTCCGCTGATCCTGATCGACAAAGCCGACTCCACCAAGTACGGCGGGAGCGCCCCTCCCAGCTCGGCATCGGGTAGCGATGAGGGTCCCAGAACTGTCCGCCGGCCGGGATCCCCAGAACCCACGGCGGATGAGCAGATTGAGGCAGAGATTGAGGATCCTCGAGCCATCAACATCAGCGAACTCGACAATGCAGACGACGTCGCAGAGACCGGAATCGATCGGCTGACCCGAGCATTCCCAGGTGCAAAATTGATAGAGGTTAGCGAGGAGAAAACATGAGCAATCCCGAGAGCGCAGACTCTGCCCTTACCCCCGAAGTCTTGGCGCAAGGCCCTGAGGTTGTGGCGCAAGGCCCTGAATCTGGCATGGCCGGTTTTGATTTCGGCTCCATGATGGAAATGGCTCAGAACGTCCAGCAACAGGCGGTTGAAGCGCAACAACAGTTGGCAGCAACTGAACTCGTCGGCAGCGCAGGCGGGGGAGTTGTGTCGGTCACCCTGAACGGCCACCTCCATCTGGTTGCCCTACACATCAACCCCAGTGCAGTGGACCCAGAAGATCCCTCCATGCTTGAGGACCTCATCGCGGCGGCTTGGCAGGATGCGCATGATCAAGTGGCGCAGCTTCAGGCGCAGGTAGATCCGATGGCTGGGCTAGGTGGGCTCGGCGATATTGGCGATTTGTTTGGTGGCGTGTAGATGGCAAGTCCCTACGCTGATGCAGTCCAAGACCTGATCGACGCTCTTGGTCGACTCCCCGGGGTCGGGCCGAAGTCGGCACAACGAATTGCCTTTCACATCCTCAAAGCCGATGCCGATGAGGCGAACCGGCTGGCTAGGGCCATTGTGCAAGTGAAGGAGCGGATTGGCTTTTGTTCAGTCTGTTTCAATATTGCCGAGGGTGATCTGTGCGGAATTTGTTCTGATCCAAAGCGCGACGAGCACGTCTTGTGTGTAGTGGAAGAGCCCCGAGACGTAGTCGCGATCGAACGCACTAGAGATTTTTCGGGTCGCTACCACGTGCTGCTTGGGGCGATCGATCATCTGCAGGGGATTGGCCCTGAGCAGCTCAAAATTCGGGAGTTGATTGCTCGCGTCGGTGACGGGGTCATCACCGAGGTGATTCTGTGTACCAATCCGAATCTTGAGGGAGAGGCCACCTCGCTGTACCTGTCGCGAGTGCTGGACGTCCCCGGGTTGACTGTCTCGCGACTCTCAAGCGGGCTACCAGTGGGCGGCGACCTTGAGTACGCAGACGAGCTGACACTCAGCCGCGCCCTAGAAGGCCGCCGAGTAGTAGAGCGCACCTAACCCGCCCGCCCGTCGCTCAGATTATTGGCGCCGGTAAGCTACGGAATCCGTCGCTTACCGGCGCCAATAGGGCGGGGTTTAGGTCAAACTGCGGTGGGGTTTAGGTCAAAGCGGTGATTATCTGGGCAATCAAGCGGGTTGGGTCAGTTCGCAGCGTGTGCCAATCCGTTCGCAACAGGGTCCATCCGGCAGTCGCAAGCAGGTTCTGTCGCTGATGATCAGAGCGAAGTTGCTCCGGGCCGCTGTGATAGAGAAACCCATCGCATTCCAATGCAAGACGCGCCTCGGGCCAGGCGATGTCCACCACAAAAAGCTGATCCTCAACATGAATCGAATGGTGCACAACAGGCTCGGGAACCCCGGCCTCGTCAAGGATGCGTAAAGCCAGAACTTCTAGCGAACTATCAGGAACCACTGAATGCACTCCTCGAGTCGATAACGCCACGCGCGCCCGGCCGATTCCAGTGCGCCCAGGCCGAGCTAGTTCTGCAACTCGCAAATGAAGTTCCTCGTAGGAAGTCATCTTTCTGCGCACAGCGTCGTCCATCATTTGACCAAGTCGCCTAGCCGGTAGGTAGCGGCCTAGGTCGATCAGGGTGCGAGTGGGCGCAGTGATCGGAATCCCGAGATGCACCGTCAAGTCCCGAGTCGGCAGTTGCCGTGTCTCGTGGATGAGCACGGGCCGCTCGTGGCATCGCGCCCAACGGGGGCACAGAACTTCGATGGGTCCCTGGCGGTAGTGATCAAAATTCCACAGTGCTGCGGCAGTTCGAAAGCTCGCCACCGCAAGCGGACCAGTCGCAATCACTGCCAGCATGACTCGGGCCTGCCAATCGAGCGCAGAGCCGGGGTATCTGAAGACGGCTTTACCGTGGCCTTCGAGGCGAGCTGACCTGACTGCACGCAGAATCTGCGAACTTGAGCCCCCAATGCCGATCAGTTGGGCATGCGTGACAAAACCATATTGACGGGCAGCGATAACAGCGCCCTCTGTGAACCAGGACATGAGCGTCCCCCAAATGAGAGGTGAATTGGGGGAAGCAAAACTATTGGCGCCGGTAAGCGACGGATTCCGTAGCTTACCGGCGCCAATGCCGCAGAGTTGAGGGTAAAGAGGGCGAGGGTCCCCGTTTGTTGTGCTGGGGTTAGACGGTCTTGACGAGCAAGGCGTCGCCCTGGCCGCCGCCACCGCACAGCGCCGCTGCGCCAAGTCCACCACCGCGTCGGGCCAACTCGTTCAGGATTGTCATCGTGATGCGAGTTCCTGACATGCCGATTGGGTGACCAAGGGCAATCGCTCCACCGTTCACGTTGACGATTTCGTCGGTGACTCTAAGGTCTGCCATGGAGGCAACGCCCACGGCCGCAAATGCCTCGTTCAACTCGAACAAATCAACATCGCTAACCGACTTGCCTGCACGCTCAAGCGCCTGAAGAATCGCGCGTGATGGCTGCGTCAGCAGCGAAGCATCGGGTCCGGCAACTTGGCCGTACGAGACGATCTCGCCAAGAGGATTGCCACTGAGACGCTCGGCCACGGCCTGAGAGACCACGATCACAGCAGCTCCACCGTCAGAGATTTGTGAGGCGTTGCCAGCAGTAATGTTGCCGGCTTTATCAAATGCGGGACGCAACTTCGACAGCGAATCCAAAGTGGTTTCGCCGCGAACACCCTCGTCAAGTGTGAACAGGATCGGGTCACCCTTGCGCTGGGGAATCTCTACGTTCACAATCTCGTTATCAAACAGACCGTTCTTCTGAGCCTGAGCGGCACGCTCATGAGAGTTGGCCGACAGAGCATCTTGGGATTCGCGACTCAGGCCAGCAGTTGCTGCGTACTTCTCAGTTCCGCCTCCCATAGCAATCTGGTCGATGGCGCAGAACAGGCCGTCGTGCATCATTGAATCAATGACCTTGCCATCACCGAGGCGCATGCCGGCTCGTGCGCCAGGCAGCAGGTACGGGGCGTTGGTCATTGACTCCATGCCGCCTGCTACGACGATGTCTGCTTGGCCAGACTGGATGAGCAAATCGGCCATCATGATCGAGTTAATACCCGACAAGCAGACCTTGTTGATGGTGGTTGAAGGAACCGATAACGGAATGCCAGCTTTGGTAGAAGCCTGGCGTGCAGTCATCTGACCAGCGCCTGCGAGTAGCACCTGACCCATGAACACATAGTCGACCTGCTCGGGATCGACCCCAGCCCGAACAAGCGCCTCTTTGATCGCGATCGCCCCAAGATCTGTGCCGCTGAAACCAGCGAGAGCGCCAGACAGCTTGCCAATCGGAGTGCGTGCACCGGACATAATGATGGAACCAGGCATGGTGAACCTTCCTTAGTGACCCAATAAGGTCGACGAACAGATGTCGGCATGTTACTGCCCGGTAACTGTTGCGTCTAAGGCGCCAGCAAGGGATCACCCAACTGGGGTTGCCGAACTGTGAGGAGAGAGTGCAAGTACCTTTGGCTCGTGCCTCGCCAGAACCAGACCAAAAACAAACTCATAGCCGCCACGTTCGTTGCAATTGCGCTTGTGATCACAGCCGCATGCAGCAGCAGCGACACCAGCAACGACAGTGCCAGCTCGCCCTCCACCACGGCGAAGCCAAAAACTGACCAAGCCCCGCTGCAGCGTTACGCCGGCTACCAAAGCGCCATCTATGCAGACCCTGCCAACTGGGTGTGCCGCCCCGACAAGGAGGACATCTGTGATGGTGATTTGGATGCAACCGTTATTGAAGCTGACGGCAGCACCAAGGTTGAGCCCTGGAGCGCAAACCCGGATGCGCCGATTGATTGTTTCTATGTGTACCCCACGATTTCTCGGGACCCTTCAGAGACCAGTGACCTGATAGCGAGCGATCAGGAGGAGGGCTATGCCGCGCTCAATCAGGCGGCCAGGCTCGGCCAGGAGTGTCGGGTTTTTGCACCCGTGTACAGGCAACGCACGTTGGCAGGTTTGGTGAGCAGCATGGGCGGCGCGTCTGCCTCTACAGCAGACCCAAAGCTTGGCTACAACGACGTACTTGACTCATGGAAGGAGTACATGGCGACCGATAATCAGGGACGCGGAGTGGTGCTGATCGGTCATTCGCAGGGAACCTTCATGTTGATCGAACTGCTGAAGGAAGAGATTGATCCAAACCCGGATGTTCGTGATCGACTGATTGCTGCCTACCTAGCCGGAGGTTCTGTCAGCGTGCCTGACGGGGCCGATGTCGGCGGAGATTTTGCAAATCTTCCGTTGTGCCGAAAGGCCGAACAAAACGCTTGTGTCGTCAGTTGGGCAACGTTCCGTTCGACCTCGCCACCCGTGGCAGGTTCGTACTTTGGTGCTGTGCGAGGCGGTCAACCCGGTCAGGTCGCAGCCTGCAATAACCCAGCAGCTCTCGCAGGCGGACCGGCACCCCTGGATTCATATTTTCAGGCAGCAACCGGCAGTTCAATCCTGTCCGGGGATGCCAGCGATGCAAGCGCAGCGGGTAGCGATTCATCCCGCTGGGTGGATCCAGCATTCGGGCAAGTCACGACACCCTTTGTGCAAACCCCTGGCTTGGTAACCGGAGAGTGCGTGCAGCGTGACGGGTTCAGCTACCTAGAGGCAACCATCAACGGCGATCCAGACGGGCCCAGAATTGATGACATCGGCGGAGATCTGACCCCCGAGTGGGGCCTGCATCTGCAAGACGTGAACTTAGTGATGGGTGACATCCTCAGCCTGGTTGGAAAGCAAGCAAAGGCCTACGCGGCCACGCGCTAACGAGCCTGCGTTGAGCGCCGGGCCGGTAGCAACTAGCTTTCGCAGCCATGACTGATCCTCAACAAGTCCTTGACGCAATCACCAATGGCGCACCTCCAGAGGAACTCGCCAGCCTGGGTACTCCAGACTCGACTCGCGCTGCACATGTGCTGCGATCCGAGTCGAGCATGTGGGAGGGCGTTGAGTCTTGGGACAAGGACCCTCGCCAGA
Organism: Actinobacteria bacterium IMCC26207; assembly: GCA_001025035.1. Classification (GTDB taxonomy): domain Bacteria; phylum Actinomycetota; class Acidimicrobiia; order Acidimicrobiales; family Microtrichaceae; genus IMCC26207. The sequence goes on along the minus strand of LCZK01000007.1, from coordinate 60,308 downwards.
GCCTGCATGTAGGTGACCTGCCGCTTCCGGAGATAGCCCCCGATGAGGCCGTCATTGCCGTGATGGCAAGTTCCATCAATTTCAATACGGTCTGGACCTCGATCTTTGAGCCCATGTCGACCTTTGGTTTCTTGGATCGTTTAGGCAAGGAATCCATTTGGGGGAAGCGCCACGCACAGGACTTTCACATCGTGGGTTCCGATGCCTCGGGGGTGGTACTCAAGGTTGGATCAGCAGTGCGCAACTGGAGCACCGGTGATCACATCACGGCTCACTGCAACTATCTCGATGACCAAGATCCATCGGCACATAACGATTCGATGCTCGCTGCGAATCAGCGCATCTGGGGTTTCGAGACGAACTACGGCGGGCTGGCCGACTTTGCAATAGTCAAGGCCAACCAGCTGATGCCCAAGCCCACGCATCTGACTTGGGAGGAGTCGGCAGTCAATGCCCTGTGCGCCTCGACGAGTTATCGCATGTTGGTTGGCGATCATGCCGGCAGAATGAAGCAGGGTGACAACGTCTTTATTTGGGGCGCAACTGGCGGCATTGGCGCCTACGCCACACAGTTGGTGTTGAACGGCGGCGGCACCCCAATCGGCGTGGTCTCCTCGCCTGAGCGGGTCAAGTTGCTGAACGCCATGGGTTGCGAAGCGGTCATTGATCGACAAGCGGAGGGCTACAAGTTCTGGTCGGATGAGCACACCCAAGACGAAAAAGAGTGGCGTCGCTTAGGCAAAAAGGTGCGTCAGCTTGTTGGTGAGGATCCGGACATCGTGTTTGAGCACCCGGGTCGTTCAACCATGGGAGCCTCGGTGTTCATTGCCAAGCGCGGCGGCAAGATTGTGACCTGCGCCGCCACTTCGGGCTACATGATTGAGTACGACAATCGTCACCTGTGGATGAAGCTCAAGAGCATTATCTCTTCGCACTTTGCGAACTACCAAGAGGCCTGGGAAATGAATCGCCTGATCGATAAGGGTGCGATTCAACCAGTTCTGTCCGAGGTGTTCACGCTGGATCAGGTGGGTGAGGCAGCACTGAAGGTGCACCATAATCAAGCAGAAGGAAAGATCGCGGTGTTGTGCTTGGCTCCCGAAGAAGGCATGGGAATTTCTGACCCAGAAAAGCGTGAGCGCATCGGTGAAGACAAGATCACGCTGTTCCGTCGCCATGCTCGCGGCGAGCTCTAAGAGAAAGCATGACTGAAGAGATGATGAATGAGACAACACCGACATCTGGCTTGCTGACCGAGATTGACCATGTGGCCATTGCAGTCAAGGACCTTGATGCCGCCATCGAGTACTACCAGCAGGCCTTTGGTGCCACAGTGACTCACCGTGAAGTTGTGGAATCAGATGGCGTTGATGAGGCCCTGATCAAGGTTGCCGATAGCTACATACAACTCACTGCTGCGACTCGGCCGGACTCACCGATTGCAAAGTCGATCGAGAAGCGTGGCGAGGGACTGCATCACATTGGATACCGCGTAGCGAATTGCCAAGAAGCCCTTGACGCAATGGTCGCAGCGGGTGCCACTGCAATCGATCAGGCCCCCCGGCCAGGCTCGCGCGGAACCACCGTGGCGTTCGTGCATCCCAAGGGATCATTCGGAACGCTCATTGAACTTGTTCAAGAGTAAATCCGTAAGCGACCGCTAGGGTCAGTGGCGAAGTCTTTGGAATCAAGAGGAGATTACATGTCTAAGGTCGCACAACAGTCAGCAAAAGCACTCGAGACGCTCGAGACTATAGAGACTGCATTGGAGCGCACACAGATTGCTCTGCGTGCTGCAGAGTCTGCTGATCTTGTCGCAAGCGCCGTTGCCAAGAACTCTCGGCCGATCCTCAAAGTCTTGCTTGTTCTTACTGTGGTGGGTGTTGCAATCCTGGTGATCAAGAAGCTGAAGTCCAGTAGTTCGACTCCACCGGCAAACACTGACCCCTACGGAACAGACTCAACCGAGAAGTAACTCACACGAGCTATCAAGCATCTTGGTGAGTTGCTGCAGCGTCATGCGATTGTTGACCCATTCCACCATGCAGTGATACCAAACGGCGCCGATCACATCCAGAATTCGCCCTCGGGTATCTGCGTCGATCTGACCCAGAGCTTGGCCAAGCGCAGGGTAAACAACGGCTCCCATTTGTGCGTAACACTCGCTGGCATAGGGATCGGCAGAGTTGGCGACTAGGACAAGGACGCGAGCAAACATCGGCTGCCTGGCGTAGGCGCGAATGGCTTGGTGTAGCACGGCTGATAGGCGGTCAGCTGGCCCAAGCCCAGTCGCTGCGCGCTGCCTTGCTCGGTCCTCAAGGGCGCCGGCCCACTGCAGCAATGCAGCGGCAAGCAGGTGGTCCTTGGATGAGAAATATCGGTACACCGTGCCGAGTGCTACACCGGAACGATCGGCTATTTCTTTCATCTGGAGGTCTTCAGGAGCTAGTGCGTCGCCTGCAGAGATCAGCTCTATAACGGTGGTCACGAGTCGTTGTCGACGAACCAATTGCGCAGCGGTCATTGAGTCCGGCGATTGCGGAGCGGCTGATGCTTCGCTGAGGGTGTCCTGCTCGGGAACTGACATAGAATGAAATCTGATTCTAGTCTGTCTCTCCTGATCTGACTGAGCGCAGATCAGCCCGAGCGCAAATCACTCCGACTGCAAACCCCCGAAGGAGCCAGGGAACATGAGTACTGCAACCCAAGAGCACTACACCATCATTTCGGCAGATTGTCATGCCGGGGGCAGCCATGAGATGTACCGCGAATATCTTGATCCCGCATATGTCGCAGAGTTTGACGCTTGGCGAGAGAAGTACAAGAACCCGTTTCGGGATTTGCAGGATGGCGGTCGACTTCGCAACTGGGATGACGATCGCCGCAACGGCGACCTAGAGGCAGATGGCATCGTGGCCGAGGTCGTGTTCCCGAATACGGTTCCGCCGTTCTTCCCGAGCTTTGTTCTGTTTGCTCGTCCACCACGTCCAGAGGAGTTTCGGCAACGACTGGCTGGGATTCGGGCGCATAACCGGTGGATGGCGGATTGGTGTGCCAGGTTCCCTGAGCGCCGAGCCGGGATTGGCCAGATCTTTCTGAATGATGTTGATGAAGCCATCAAGGACGTTCAGTGGATACATGCAAACGGCCTTCGCGGTGGCATTCTGATTTCTTCGGTGCCACCTGATGTCGATTGGCTAGCTCCGCTATATGACCCGATTTATGACCCGCTCTGGGCAGTCTGTGAGGACCTCGGCGTACCGGTCAACAGCCACGGCGGAACGGGCTTGCCTGACTACGGTCGCTATCCAGCCTCGGCTCTTCTCTTTATCAATGAGGTGACGTTCTATTCGCAGCGGCCATTTGTGCAGTTGCTTACCTCGGGCGTGTTTGAGCGGTTCCCTAAGTTGAAGTTTGTGATGACCGAAATGGGCTGCGCGTGGCTTCCTCCAATGCTCGAGCAATTGGATCGAATTTTGGGCCAGATCAGAGATACGGGACGAGTTGGTGAACTTCGCTTCGCCGAGGAGCATGTCCTCCCGCGGTCTGCCACGGAGTATTTCGAACAGAACTGCTGGGTAGGAGCAAGCCAGCCTGCTGCAGATGATGTTGCTGCCCGTCACGTTATTGGACTGGACAAATTCATGTGGGGAAGCGATTACCCGCACAATGAGGGCACATGGCCACACACTCGAGAAGCGCTGCGGCAGCGCTTGCATGACGCTCCCGAGTCAGAGATGCGCAAGATTCTGGGTGGTAACGCAGCCGAACTCTATGGCTTTGATCTTGAAGCACTTGCACCACTCGGAAAGCGCTTTGGGCCAACAGTGACCGATCTAGCGCAACCACTGAATGAGTTGCCCGAGCAGCCCTCGGAAGCACTTCTTCGCTAAAGTTTAGGCCCGAAATCCGCTCTTCTCAGGCCTCTGGAATGACTTAGCTATGAGTGCTGACTAGAGTCACATCACATACCTACATCTAGTGACCTCAGTTTCGGAAGAAGGAATATCATGAAGGCAACATCAGCAAGCTGGTCACTACGGGTAGCGCTGGCGTCATCCTGCGTGGTAGGAGCGGCACTCCTAGCAGGTGCATGCAGCTCCTCCGGCAACGAGGATTCCGCCTCATCCACGACTGCCAAGGTCACCGAGACCACAAAGAATCCGTACGGCGCAGCCATCGCGGTCGACCCGCCAGCTCCAGGAGAGTCCGTGCTTGCCGTGACTGGCCCGGCGGGAGATAAGACGTACTCCTTGGATCAGCTCGCAGCATTCGGCCCAAAACAGGTGACGATTCAGGAGCCGTTTGTGAAGAAGACACAGACGTTCACTGCGATTCCCCTTGAAGCGCTGCTCACGCCTTCTGGATTGACGGGTGCTCAGAAGATCAACACCGTGGCGCTCAATGACTACGACTATGCAAACACTGCCGAGAGCTTTGTCAACGGCGGAGCCTTGTTGGCCTATGAGCTTGACGGCAAGCCGATCCCCTACGACCAGGGCGGGCCTGTCCGGATTATCTTTCCGACTGGCGCTTCAGGTGCCTCCAACCTTGATGCTTGGAACTGGAGTTTGCGTTCCATCAGCGCCCAGTAAGTTCTATGCCAAACAGCACTCCACCAAGAAAAATGGAATTAGGTCGGGTTTTCGGTCCCGTGCAGGTCGTCCTTGCTGGGTTCCTGCTTGCAGGGATCGCAGGGGTTTTGTTTCTTGCGCTGCAAGACAATCAGGACTCTAAAGCAGTCAGAGCCAGAATCAACTCCTCTGATTCTTCGATTCAAGTTGCTGGTGCTACTGCGCGAGACACGCTGACCATGAATCAGCAAGCGAGAGCATGGCTGAGCGGAAAAATAGCTCGTCGTGAAGTGCAAATTGCGCGAGCTCTGCTGGCTCAACGCCTCAACACAAGTGATCGGGACGGCAACCTCGCCGGTGTGTTATTTGAATCTCAGTTATCAAAGCCGTTAACGCACTTTGATCAGGTTCTGTCCCTAGCTCCGAGCGGACTCCTCATTTCGGCCGATCAGGTGATTTGGACGAAGAAAATGTACGCGCCGATGTTCGAAGTAGAGGAGGGCGCCAAGGGTGTTCTTCAGTCCCGAGAGAGCACCTCGCAAGGCGACGAGGTGGCGGCCTCGCGGACAAATGCAGCGCTTGCGACAGAGCAATTGCTGATAGGAGTCGCTTTGCTCTCCATCCTGGGACTGCTCCTCTTCTCTCTCTGGAGAGCCATTCGCTCGAACTATCGCCAGGCCACCAAGCTTCTTGCTGATGAGCAGGCCGAACTTGACGATTCGTTGATTGAACTTCGCAGGATAAAGGAGTTCGAAAAAGATGAGAGTCGGTTACTGAAATCAATTATTTCTGGTGCGCAACTCGGCGAGGTCCTTGTCGAGATCTCGAAAGTCGCTTCCCTTCATTCCGCCGGCCGCATGTACCGCGTGGCGATCGACGAGGTTGAGAGCCGATCCTCGGAGGGTGATGGCACCGAACGAGTCGAGTTGTCCTGGCCCTTCGAGATTGAGCGGTGGCATCGGAGCGGAATTGTGGAGTGTTTCCAACAACCGGTAGGCCAAGCCGGAGGCGCAGGCTCAAGCCCCAGCCTGAGTGAAGATGCCTTGCAGAACATTGGGCGTCGTAGCGCTGAATTGGCAAAGATTGCAGTGAGCGATAGTTGGGCTCGACGGCAACTCGCGCATGAGGCTACGCACGATCCGCTGACTGGCCTCTTCAATCGCTCGCACCTAGAACAGCAGTTGGGTGAACTTCTGAAATCTCGTGCCAATGGTGGCTTTGAGGTTGCTTTGGTTTTCTGTGACCTTGATCGGTTCAAGTTGGTCAATGATTCGCTCGGTCATAAGGCCGGAGATCTGTTGTTAGTCAACTTGGCCTCATGGTTTACCTCGGCGGTGGAGGCCTTTTTGGGTTCACCTGCAGGTCTCTCGGCAGAGGTCATTCTCTCTCGGTTTGGTGGAGACGAGTTCGTATTGGCATGTACCTCGGAACATTCTCTCGAGGTTGCACTCGCTCTTGGACTGCGAGTGAGCGAACTCTCCTCTCGACCGCTTGTGCTCGAGGGGATCGAGACGTTCACCGATATGAGCATTGGCATTGCTGTCTCATCTGATGAGACTTCTACAGCGGAGCAACTCCTGCGAAATGCAGACGTTGCGATGTACCGATCAAAGGCGATAGGCCTTGGTGGTCCGGTGCTCTACAGCGGAGAGGTCGAGGCTGACCGGGTAGAGCACATTCAGACGAACACCATGTTGCGGCGAGCTTTTGAGCGTGACGAGTTTCGGCTCTATCTTCAGCCGATCATTGAGTTTTCTACGGGGAATACCTTGGGATTTGAGGGCCTAGTTCGCTGGCAGCATCCAACCCTTGGTTTGTTAAGTCCAGGTCAGTTCCTCGACAACCTTCAGGAACTCGGCTTGATCAGTCAGTTGGATTCTTGGATGAGACGTGAAGCCTTCGCAGTGATGGCAAGTTTGAACGCAGGCTTCAGCGATGACCGCCCCTACATCAGTTTGAACGTGACGGAACGTGAACTTCAAAATGCCACCTTTAAAGGTGAGGTTCTTGAACAGATTCGAACGGCCGGAATTCGTCCTGAGCAGGTAGTGCTCGAGTTGTCCGAGAATGCATTCGTTGACTTTCAAGGCCATGAAGAGGGCCTTGAATCATTGCGAGATGCTGGGATTCGTATTGCCCTCGATGACTTTGGTACGGGCTATTCAAGCCTGATGCAGTTGCAGAAGCTGCCCATTGACATCGTGAAGCTCGACCGAGCTTTTGTTGCTGCGCTTACTTCTGGCGGGCAGCGTGCGCTCGGAGTATTACAAGGCTTGCTCCACGTGATGCGCGCGGTCGAGTTGACCATGGTGGTTGAGGGAGTCGAGACGGAGTTTGAGCAGGATGTGCTGGTATCGCTCGGCTGCAAGTACGCGCAGGGGTACTTGTACGGGCGCCCTGCGCCAGCGATGGATGTGCTGACGCAGCTGATGGATCGACTGCCCCCGCTTCGCTGACCGTGACCCCGCCCACCTGGCCGAGTTGCTCAGCAATCTCAGCTGGGGTCAGCAAGCTCAGCTGGGGTCATGAGTTGACTCGTGCAAAGGGTGCGCAGGCCGCCAGCACGGTGAGCATGTGTAGCTGAGCTACTTCCTCGAGTGTCAGCCCATGGCCGGTATAACCCCCGGCCAGAGTGAAGGCCACCGGAATGTCGTGTTGGCGAGCGAACTCAAAAACCATCTGCTCTCGCTGGCTCATCATGTCTGTGGTGATGCCACTCATCCCGCTGGCATGTTCATGTGGGTCCATTCCGGCGTTGTACAGAATCAGATCAATTCCCTCTGGCTGATGAATTGCTCCGAGTTGCTCAGCAATCGTGTCGAGGTACGACGAGGAGTTGCTGACAACCGTCAGGTGGGCATCTTCTCGAGAGGTGTAGAAATCGAAACTGTTCACAGAAATGTCGAGTTGTTCGACTCCGTCAAGGCCCTCAATCAGCTCGGCAGTTCCACCCCCGCAGTGCGCATCAAGATCAAGAATGAGCACTCGCTTGGCACCGGCAGCAAGAGCTGCACGAGCTGCGACTACCAAACCGTTAATGGTGCAATACCCGGAGCCGTGCTCGTACCTTGCGTGATGTAGACCGCTAGAGAGCGAGCCGGTATTGCAGGTGGCCACATCGGGGTCGGCCCCACTAGCGAGTGCCTCTAGGGCAGCATCGCGAAGACCACCAGTAGAGGCAGATACTGCTGCAAGCAGCCCCTCGTACCAGCCGATGCCATTCGAGATAGCAAGATCGAGTGGTAGACCCGTGAGTAGGGCATCAAGGTAGTCCTGGTCGTGGACTCCCTGCAGTTCTGCCGAAGTTGCAGTGCGGGGTTCACACAGGGCGAGACTTGAATTGTTGAGTCCCTGAATCAACTTGGCGACTTCGTCGGCCTTAGTAAAGGTGTCGAAAGAGTCGGGAATATCGTTGAAGCTGGGGGAATAGAAAATGCTGACAGTCATCTGGGTTTCTCCTGTGTGCGGTAGTCATGAGGTTTTCGAGCTGGGTTAGCCCTCGTCCTCACTCGGACCAAGGCGAATGCGGCTGATCACGCCGTAGATGTCGATCTGATTGGCCTCTTGCCAACGGGTGACTTTGGCCCGTGCTCTGGCAACTTGGTTTGGTGACTTGCCGCAGCGGCGTGCCCACCAGTCGACGGCGTCGCCTGCATAAATCAACGCAGCAATAGGCCGAGCTGACCGGATGGCTTCAAGGGCTGCAATGGACTCCCAGCCAAGGGCGAGGAGTATCGCAAATGCCATTGATGGGCCTCGATTGATCCCCATATGGCAGTGCACCAGCACTCGCCCCTCAGTGCGGGCAAGTGTGTCGAGTGCCCGATCTACTCCGGAGTCAAACCAGGTGTCGGGCCGAGGGCCGCCGTCATCGTCAATACCAATATGGGTATAGCGAATCTGGGGGGCCAACTCGGCTACCAGGGTTGCATCGGAATACTCGCCGCGGCAGTCGATGACCCCGCAGACCCCTGCCTCAGACCACTCAATAACCTGCGCAGCAGCTTCATCGGAATCTCTCGACAAGTCTCCAGAGATGAGTAGCCGGTCACCTACAAAGCACAGCCGACGGTGCCAGGCCAGAGCATCGCCAGAAGCTGGAGTGCTGGGTCGGGGCGCGTCAGAAAGAAGCGATTGGGTTGAACTCATGGGGTGCCCTCCTCAGGAACGGGTGAGCGTTGCTCGCTCTCCCCCTATGAGTCAGGAGGGCCTGGGATGTGACATTCCGTGCTGGTTACTGCTTAGAGCCCAAGTCGGTCTGCCAAGGCTTTCGGGCCGATGACGGTAAGTTCGACCACAGCCCGGCTCAAGCCGATATACAACAGCGTGTCCTCAACTTGGCTATCAGTGCAGACAAACAACACAGTATCGACCTCAAGGCCCTTCGCCCGGTGCACGTTTTCACAGACCACCTGGCCGGGTGTAGTCGCAGCCTGTTCCCAGGGGACAAGATTGCTATGAGCGCGTAGCGCGTGACGAGTGGTGCTGTCAGTGGTTTCCACCAGAATGGTCGACGGGTCGCGCCCTTCGACCGTCACGAGTTGATGCAGCTGTTCTTGCACTGCGGCCACCGCAGACGCAAGGTCATCGGCCTGAATCCAACGGATACCCGCTGCCTCGGGACGGTTGAGCGGTGCTGGTGCGCCATTGAGTCGGCGGCGAATCAGGTTGCCAATCGAGAAACTGTTTCTGCAGTTCACGACCAGTTCGCAGCGAGTCCAACCGTCGGCTGCGAGCGGGGTTGTGAACCCTCGTTGGTACAACATCTGTTGCTCATCAGCTAGGAGTAAAACTCGCCGCGGGCCTTCGGGATCAAGGAGCATTTCCAGTGCAGCAATCCATGCCGGCGAGAAGTCTTGAGCCTCGTCAATGATGATGGTGTCGAACTGCTCGGTGACTTGGTGCCAGTACCGAAGCAGGTGACCCACTGCGTGCACGTTCCACCACTCATCGCCCGCATCTGCTGGTGGAACTAGCGGCTCCATCCCCTCCAAACTGAGCGCCAGGGTCAGGAAGGCGCCGATGCGTAAGGAGTCGTCCTCTGGCAAACGCCGCCGCAACTGTGCCGCCAAAGGTTCGTTATAGCAGGTGACAAGCGTGCGTTCTTCACGGTGAAACGCCCGCAGCGCCCAGTTCGCGGCCAACCGAGACTTTCCGGTGCCGGCAGCACCGGTGACGGCCACTCGAGTGTTCACGTCAAGGCCGGCCATAGCCTTGATCTGCTCCTGGCAAATGTCATCGAGCCGTGAGCGAGCGGAGTTGGCCTGAGCTAGCGGATCCCAAGAGAAGGTTGCATTGGGGCTTAAGACGTCGACGATTGACTCGAGCGCATCCTGCGAGAGGGGTTGGTTTCCCCAGCGGTGAGTCATGAGCAGATCCACTGCGTGCTGCGGGTCCTCAAGGTCTGAAGCTATGAGTAGCTGTGCCCTGTTCACCTCAGGCGGAAGGCGACCCTCGAAGGAGGTGGTGTTTGGAAAGGCAACTCCGTATTCAACGTGCAGATTGGGCAGATTGCATTCGCTGCGAAGAAAATCGCGCAGCTCAAACGCGTTGCTTTGTGCCTGCTGATAGGGCTGCTTTTTCAGCGGCTTGCCGGGGTGGCGACCGCTACACCAAATACCGTCGCGCACCTCGATCCGGTGGCCCTTAACTTCCAAGTTGAGCACCCCGTGCTCGCGGTGAAGCAACACGATGTCGATTTGGAAGTCACGATGAGTGCTCATGCCCACATTCGGAATGATGAACCATCCATCACGCAGCCCATCGCGTAGCACGCGAACCACTTGCCGCTCAGCATCGTCTTTCAGTGACTCGAACGGAAAGTCCTCAGGAATCAGTACACCCATATGACTAGCTTGGCCCAGATATCTGCGGCGGCCTGACCTGTTTAATCTGGACTTGACCCCCGACCTCCTGAATCATTGGCGCCGGTAAGCTACGGATTCCGTCGCTTACCGGCGCCAATGCGGCTGGGGATGGGGTGCGCTGAAGCGAGTGACCAGCGCCGGCGCCCGGTGGCTTCGCTAAATCTGCAGCCAGAGGACTTGGAGTACTAGCTTGTGGAGCAAGGGAAGGGAACTACACACTATGAATCCGAGTATCAATCTGAACCCTCGCGTGCGCACTGACTTGGCGTTACTGCAACGGCGCAGCGGGTAGCGCGGGAAGTGCCGAGGCTGCCGGAAGCACTGGTGCAGCCCCGTTGAGATGCTCCGTCCATTGGGAACCGTCGTGGTACCGCTGCTCGGCGGTTCCGTGGGGATCCGGGTACCAACCTGCTGCGACCGTAGGTGCCGGGGCTACAGGAAGCGGTGGTGGAAGCACTTGTGCGGCGCCGTGCACTTGGTCGGTCCATTTAAAACCGTCGTGGTAGCGCTGCTCGGCGGTTCCGTGGGGGTCTGGGTACCAACCTGCCGCGACCGTAGGTGCGGGGGCTACAGGAAGCGGTGGTGGAAGCACTTGTGCGGCGCCGTGAACATGGTCGGTCCATTGGGAACCGTCGTGGTACCGCTGCTCGGCGATTCCGTGGGGATCTGGGTACCAACCAGCAGCGACGGCAGGTGCGTTTGGAGGTGGAGGCGGCGCTAACGCATCAGCGAGCCTCGACGTGTTATCTGCCGTCTGACCTGCCTTGCGCGCAGTGTGAATCGTGGCCGCTGCCGTCACGGCAGTCGCGATTGCCGTGGTGGCATTCGCTAGGCCGCCTGCGGCCGGCGCGCTGGGCGCTGCGGCGGGTGCAGCGTTTTGAATGATGACGACAGGCGCTGCGGCAGTCGGCTTGTTGACCTGCTTCTTCATCAACTTCGTCTGCTTCTCGGCTTCTGATCGGAACTTCACAACTCCGAGTGTCGACATCGAGGCGGTCTTGCGTATCAACCCCATTGTTCCCCCTGCCTAGATCTAATGGTCTCGTGAGTTTAGACGAACTGTGAACGAAGGTCACCAATTTGATTCAGCCGGGTGGGGCATCAGTGCTGTTCTATTGCTCGGACCTGTCCGGGCGGGGCTTCGAAACCCGCGCAGCGCGCCGAGCTGAGATGGCGTGAAAAGAAATCTCTCCCAAAGGGTTGCCAGTTGATGGCTGGAGCGGACGGTAGGAGGTGGAGGCGTGTGCCTCCGCTAGAGAAAGGCTCACGACATGACAACAATCGCCGAAGAGATTGCCGCAGCGATAGACGGAACCCAAGACGACAACTGGCATGTTCGCCGACAAGCTGTCGCTGCGCTCGGCCAGATTGCGCCTACCGACCCTCGGGTTCTCACGGCCGTAGAGGATGAGCACCGACTAGTGCGCCGGGCGGCCGTCGATGCGCTCGGAGTCGCTGCTGTGCTCGGGAATACCGAGGCGATCGAAGCGGTAATTGCAGCAACGAATTCCAAGTGCTCACTGAAACGCATCGCCGCTACTTGCTGGCTATCGAGGGTCTCCTCGGGCGAACCAGAGGTCATCGCTGCGCTTCTGCTGTGCGTACAAAGCCGATCACCAGATGTCCGCCAAGTAGCCGTTGCGGGGCTAGCTCGCGCAGTTCCATCACTCGTGATGCACGCACTGAGCGGCGAGAGCGACGCTCTCATTGCTGCACAGGTTCTCCTTCATACGCACCTGCCCCTCTTTGGCTGCCCTGTGCTCCAGGTATTCAACACTGCGCAGCAGATCGCGAATACCGCCCGCAAGATTGCAAACCACAAGCTATGACGGTCGCGAACTGACAATGCGTCACACAACTGAAGCACCGACTGGATCCACACTCCTATGATCGGGATGATCCAACCAGCCGAGAAAGAAGCGAACTATGACGCTTCAACCCGGAACCAGAACCAATAGGCCTTGGTCTAGCCAGACCATGAACCAAACCCCGAGCGCTTCACAACCCCTCGCTCACTCTCCCGTCATAAGCCGCTGAGCGATGACTTGATCGGCGGTTCTCCGAACCAGTTCATTCATGTTTCGGAGGGAGTAGCGGGAGAAGAATGCTGTTACACCTTCGCGGCGGATCAGCTTCGCAAGAAACTCATCCAAAAAAGAAGCTGTAGCAAGGTCAACACCCTCGAAATCGATAATGACCGATTCGTTTGGCGACCCATTAGCAATATTTCGAAGCTTGTTCACCAGGGCTTCGCCAGAAGCCCTGTTTCCGAACCCTGAGGACTCGTCGAGAATGCGAAACACGATGCCATCACGCTGGATATGGCTGTACTCAAAGGGTCGAGATGGTTCGTAAGCATCTCCATCCTCCACGCCCCAGAGTGCCTCAGACACATCAATCTCGGCATCGGTTCTGAGTGTGAGGGTGACAAAAGTTCCCGGGAACCGGGGCGACTCATGAACCTCTGGACTGCGCCCTGGAGCCTGTCGAAGGCAAGCACTGCCCGACATGATAGTCACGTAACCGTTGAGGGCCGCTGCGATCCGCAACGAGCCAGCTAGCCCATTTCCCTGTCCCACCTTCTTGTCACGCGTCGTCCCTCGCTGAACGGCCAACCTCAAGGCATCATTATCTGAGCCAACCTCGGGATAACCCTCCCTGATCGTCTCTACGATGCTGTGCCCACAGTCGACAATGGCTAGGTGGACTTCGTCCCTTTTCGGCCTTGAAATAACTTGCACCCAACCCCGAGCCCCACCAGAGTGCACCAAGACGTTGTCTGTGATCTCATCCAGTGCCCACTTAACTCCTCGCAGGACCCCTTCGGGAAATTCAGAAACTCGCGCAAGCACGTCCATCGCCTCCTCCAGAGCTGCGTTACAGCTTTCACCGGAAGAAAACCACTTCAGAGGTGTGTAGGTCGGGGCGTGTGGGATTGTTCGTTGCACTCCTTCAATAGCAGCAATCCAACCGGAACTTTCCCAATAAGAAACCTGCATGTCTAATTCGGGAAGCCGAAAATCAGTCTGAACCCCATCAGCAGCAAATCGGTCGGAAAGCGCTATCACAGGAACTATTCCCGTTATGTCGAAGAACTCAACGCCCGTAAAGTCAAGACCTACACTGCCGATTTCAGCCGCCGCAGTCATAGCCGGAAGCAGTTGCTGTTCAAAGACCTTGAAATCAACCTTCTGAGATTTCGGTTTAATCCACTCCATGCTGCTTAGGTTACAGAGAGTCGCTGTCAGAGACGGACGCAGCTATAACCCAATCGAGATTGAGTCCGATGTCGACGAGACCATCCCAAGGTTAGTCCCACGAACCCACGAACCCACGAACCCACGCAACCTCCGCCGACGTGGACGACACAGGCCAACACTCCACCCCGGTCTAACAGTTCAAATCCGGCAAATGTGACTTGAGGGGACATGATTCGGCATTCTCATCATCCGCTCCGGCAGCACTGTTCGCGTCGCCCACCTTGGTGTGAGCCTGCCCAAGTAACGCAGCTAATCGGCGTCGCCGCCGGCGGGGCGCTGCTAAGATCTCCATGCACAACGAAGGAGGGGGTTACGAGAAGATGGCGGAAGATGCGGAGGTGTTGACCGCTGAGGAGGCCGCTGACCTCTTGCGCGTGAGCACGAAGACCGTCCTGACCCTGGCTCGGGACGGCGCCCTGCCCGGAACCAAGGTCGGCCGCGCCTGGCGGTTCCTACGCACAGACCTCGTCGCCTTTGTCCACGAGGGCGGTCGCTATCAGTCGGCGCCCGGGGCGGGAGCCGTGGCTTCGTGAGCGTCGTCCGCGGCCTGAGCCCTGATGCCCAGCGCCGGGTTGCGCCCGCCGTGGCCGAGAAGCGGGGGCTGGAGCCCCGGCGCTTCAGACCGCGCCTCAGCTTTGGCTACCTCCAAGACCTCCACGCTCTGGTGCAGCACCTCGCTGATCGCAACTTCGAGGAGCGTGTCCACCTGATCCGGTCGTGCATTGACACGGCCGAGGCATGGCGCACCCAACTGCGGGACCTCGGGGTCGGATCAGACGACCTTGCCCCCACAATCGTCTATCTCGCAAGCTTGCGCGTCCTGCGCGACCTCACCCTGCAGGGATGGGAGGCGGGGGTCGACGACGACGGCGTATTCGTCCTGCCTCCGTCACTGAGAGCAGCAGGCGAAGATCCATCAGAGGCGAAGACTGAACTCCGCAACTCGTTCCGGTTCGCGATGGCAGATCAACTGCTATCGCCGTCAGTGGCCGCGTTTGTCCAGAGGATGGAGCAACAGGGGATCGCAGCGGTCTTCGCCGATGGCCCCGAGCTAGCGCAGCGCATCGAGGATGCTCTGGCAGCGGGAGCCGAACTCGGTGGTGCGATCCGGCCGGTTCTCGAGTTGGTCGACCCGACAGCGCGGGACGCCACCACCGGCATCCGGCTGCAGGACATTTGGCGCTACTCCCGCCTGCAGTGGTCGATTCCGTACCAGTCCACGCCGGGGCGGAACCTGCACTACCTAATCCGCGATGACGCGGGTCCTAATCGACCAATCATCGGCATCGCCGCTCTTGGCAACGCCATCCTCGGGCTCAACCAGCGGGATGACGCGTTGGGGTGGTCCGTTCGCTCGCTTGGCAAGCGACTCGACTCGGCGTCGCCTGCGGAGCACCGCAAGATCGCCCGGCATCTCGTTGCCTTCGCTCGCGAGCAGGTGACGAAGGTGTTTGCGCGTGATTTCGCGCTGAGCAAGCTCTCCGCCGACGAGAAGGTTCGTTACCTCGAAACGGTCGAGGCCAAGGCGGACGCCGCTCGCAAGGTCGCCCTTCACGAAGCTGGCGACGAGCGCACCGCCGAGTACGAGTTGATTCGCGATGCTCACAACAAGGTGGCGGCGGGCAACGCCGAGGATGTTGAGTGGGTCAAGGTCGCTCGCACGCAGTTGTACCGGCGCAAGCGTGCCGCAAACCTCGCGGACTCGCTCCGTGCGATCGCCGTGTTTGAGCGTGCCGGCATCGACGAAGACCCGCTGGCGCTCCGCGAACTTCTCTGGACCGAAGACGGGCGCCGCGCCGTTGAGATCGTGCTGCGCCGTATCAAGCAGCAGGCGATCGCAGAGAACGTGATGGAGATCATCACATGTGGCGCTGTAGCCCCGTACTCGCAGTTGCTCGGCGGCAAGTTGGTCGCCATGCTCATGGCCTCGCCCCAGGTCGTCGCCGATGTGCGCAAGCGCTACGACGGCAAGGTGAGTCTGATCGCGTCGGGCATGGCTGGGCGGCCTATCGTTCGCACGCCATCGCTCTCCGTCCTGACGACGTCTAGCCTCTACGCCCTCGGAAGCGCGCAATACAACCGCGTCCGCATCCCGGGCAACATCGTTGGTGGTGACACCGCTCCCGGAGCCGATATTCGCTACCGGCGGGTCGGGTCAACCGACAGCTTCGGCACGGTGCAGTTCGCGTCCGACACGACCGAAACACTCGCCGCAGCTGCACGACTTGCAAATGGTAAGCGGCGCCTCGTCAACAACCTCTTCGGTGAGGGCATGAGTCCGAAGCTGCGATCGCTGCGGCTCGGTCTCGACGCCCTCGGCCTCGCGCCCGACGAGTACCTGCGGCATCATTCGCCTCGCCTGCTCTACGCCGTACCGCTCGTGACCAACGTGGATGACGTGATGCTCGGCCTTACCCGCCGGCCGAGGTACGTCCTTCCCGTGGCCGGTGGCCACAAGACGACCTCCGCCATCGCGGCCTATTGGGCGCAGCGATGGCTAGCCCCGCGACTCGACCGCACCGACTTCCTGACCAAGTTGCGCACCGTGCGTCGCGATGACCAACTGTTGAGCCGCGTGAGCAGCGACCTATCGGGGTCGGCGTACGCCGCGTCGCACTTCGCCGACGACCAGTCGGCACTAATTGCTGAGACGACGCTGCGCGTGAGTAATAGCACCGGTCCGATCAGCTTCGTCGAGCGGCTCTACCGCAACCGAAACAGCTACGCCGACAAGCTCACGCTTGAAGAGTTGGAATGGATTCACGTCGACATGGGCCTCGACGACTTCATTATCGGCGCTGCGGGCGAAGGCCGGCAGATCATCATCACGGGTAACCCCGGTGACGGCAAGACGTTCCTCATCCAGCGGCTGCGCGAGCGCCTCGAAGGTGAGTTCAACGCAGTCGTCATCACCGACGCCAACGCGGAGAGCTACAGTACGGTTCTCGAAGCATGGAGATCGTGCGAGAACAACAAGCGGGCCTTCGTCCTCGCCATCAACGAGTGGCCACTCTTCGAACTGCGTCACGTCGCACGTCAGGCGGGCTTCGAGCCCGTTGACGAAGCGGTGCGCCAGGTGCAGGAGGCCGTGTATTACGGCTCCGCACCCGACACCGAACGCGGGCGCGTATCGGTCGTCGACCTCAATCTGCGCGATGTCCTTGCACCACGCGTGACGATTGCAGCCGTTGACCGCTTGACCGATGATCGCTTCGTCTCAGACCTCGATGCTCCCGACCCCGCCACTGCCAACGTGGCACGGCTGCGCACGGAGCGGGTGCAGCAGCGCCTCGCCGACCTCTTGGAACAGGCAGCGCGGCGGGGGCAGCACACAACGATGCGCCAGTTGATGGGGTACATTGCGTTCCTGATCACCGGCGGCACCGACTCCACGGGCCGCCTGCTCAGCCAGAAGGACGACCGCTACCTCTACGCCAACCTCGCGTTCGAGGGCGGCGAGGGTCCGTTGTTCGAACTGGTGTCGCGGGCGTTCGACCCTGCGCGTGTCACACACCCCGTGTACGACGAAGAACTGTGGCGTGGCACGACAGACCGCAACGACTGGCTCGATCCCGACGACGTGCCTGTCGGAGCTGCGAGTTGTCCCGAGGAAGATCGCGATCGCTGCTTCAAGATGGCCAAGCGCCGCTTCTTCTTTGAGCACGTCGCGGGTGCTGAACTCCTGCGCGCCCTTCCGCGCGACGAAGAGCAGTTCGATCGCGTGCTGGAGAACGGCCTCCAGGGCGATGCACAACTCGTGCGCGACATGGTGCTCGCTGTGAACCGCTTCTACGAGCCCGACTCTAAGAAGGACGACGACAACCGTCTGACGCTCTGGCAGTGCCATCGATACGACGTGCAGGCGCCAGCCGCCTTCGTAGCCATGTACTACGAACCCGCTGACGGCATGGAGGTTGAAGGGCCATCGCATGCACCGTGGGTGACAGCGTGGCTGGACGACGACCTACGCCGCGTCACGCAGTTCGCACTGCGGACATCGGAGCACACCGGCCACGAGACCCGACTTCTCATCGATCGCGAGCTCTACCTGACGCTGCGGGAGTCGGCGGTCGGGCTCGGCCGCTCGACCTGGTCGCGAAGTGTCGCCCGCAAGGTGACGCGCTTCGTCGATGAACTCCACCGGCTCTTCCATGAGGCCAAACCTTTGTCGGATCTGGAGATCCGCAACGTCGACAACAATCTGCGGACGAAATTGCAGGTCCGCCGCGATCCCCCGAGGTACCAGCTGTGAGCGCGGCCGAAGAAGAGTTCGAGAGCCCAGATGCGCTGCTCCGGCGCATCTACGATGAGGACTTCGGCTTCCTGCCGACCAACTCGTCCATGAAGCCGGTGCACGTCGCCAACGGCATGGCGCGTCGCCTCGTGGGCACGAGCACCGACCACACTCCCCTCGCTCGCGTGCTTCGTCAGTACGTCAAGAAGCAGAAGGCCGGTTACATGGAGGAGCGAAATCCCAACTCCGCCATTCTGGCTGACTACCCGGACCGCTTCCGGGACGCGTACGGCAACGAGCCGAGCGATGAGAACCTCACCGCCTTCCGCTCGCTCGCCAAGGACACGCTCGGCGCTGACGGTGCCGTGTTCGAGACGAATCAGGCGTCGTCGTTCACGCTCTCGCACCGGCGCATGATCACCGGTGACATCTCCGACAACGGCTCGGGCGATCTGCTCGCCGCCCTTCTCACCGCAGGTGAGGGAATGCGTCCCGCGCCTGGCGCTGCTCTCGTTCGGGAACTGCTCGGTGAGGATGCCGACCCGTGGACGATGATTGGCTGGCCGATGCTGGACCTAGGCGAGGAGCGCAACGCCACTCTGACTGGCGCCGCATTGATTCGGTCCGAGCGTGTGGCGGCCCTTCTCGCGGTGGACGCAACTGGCCTGCTCACATCGCCGACCCTGCGCGAGCTGCGAGCCCGGTTCGATCAACTCGCAGAGTACGAGGACGACTACGGCGCAAAGCTCACTGCACTGCGGCGAATGATGCTCTTCGGATGCTTCGCCATCCACGTTCACATGATCCGGCGATGCGGCGATGTCCTCCCCGATGGCGAGGGCATCCGCCCGCCGATCCTGCTCGACCTCTTTGACGGCAGGAAGCGATCGCTGCGCGAGGCCTCTGCCGCGTCGCTTCAGGGCGGCTTCCGGGCCATCGCGCAACTGACGCTGTATCGCATTCGCGAGCACGTCCGCGAGGTCTCGACCGTCAAGGGTAAGGAGAAGGTCGGGGAGTACCTCGACTCGCTTCCAGAGACACCGGACAACGACCGCATCCGCGCCGAGTACGCCGACCACCTCGTCGGAATGGACCCAGGTGATGCACTGGCCGAGGCGTTCTGGAAGACCGGCTACTCCTTTGTCGGTCCGAAGTCCGTCAAGGGCTTCCCGTGGCACGCACTGCTCGCGCTCGGGCGGCGCAGCGGATACCTCTTGCCGTACGACGACCGCGGGCGCGGCGGCAAGGAGCACAAGCGTTATGGCGCCAACGCCGAGTTCGCTGAGGTACTCGTCGCGTCGACGGTGAGGCCCGGAGACCCTATGGACTTCGACGACTTCCTGGACCGCATCCGGGAATCGTTCGGCATTGTCGTCGGCCGACGAGTTGACTTCGACGTCATCCGCAACAACGACCTCCGACGAGGTGCCCTGATGCAGCGGACTGTCTCGGTGAACGAGAACGACCTCCGCGCAAACCTTCTCGCCTTCAAGGACCTCCTTGTCGAGATCGGTTTCGCGAAGTCGTATGCCGATGGCCGCACGGTGGTCACGACCGACAACGGGGGTGCCTGATGGCGGCTAAGGCTGTCACCACGGGCTCATCATCGGGCAGCGACAAGACGCGCCCCGATGCGACGCTCATGGCCGAACTTCTCATCAGCGCTGTCCGGGAGGCGCAGGGGATTCCCGGCGTGCTCGTGCGTGACATCTACCTCGACCCTGACGCCGTTTTCGTGCGCTTGCAGGCGTTGCGCGACGAGGGTGTCGATCTCCGTATCGCATATTTGAACGCTGATGCCTCGCCGGCAGCGGTCGCCGCCGGCATCCCGACAGAGGTCTTCAGTACTGAGGTCGAGGATGCCGAGCGATGGCGCAATGAGGTGGGTCTCGAGGCACTTGTTGTTGTCATCACCGAATCGGACGCTGCCAAACTCACCTCGCTCGAGGAGTTTCGGCTCATCGGGCCTGCGCATCTGCGCAGCTTGCTCGTAGACCGCGCCATCGCACACTTCGATGAGGTCAACGACGTTCTGCCGCGGTGGTGGACGATTATCGGTAAGGACGACCAGATCTCGTTCTTCGACCTCGTGGACTACTACCTCGCGCTCGAAGGGCTGAGCGCCGAGGACGCCAAGTCGCAGTCTGCGGTGCAGATCAATCGGCTCGGCCTCCTGCCTGACGCAGCCTTCTTCGACGGTCCCGCTGAGAAGCAGTTGCAAGCCCGTCGCGATGAGAACCGCACGCTCGCGCAGCGCCTCGCCAACTTCAGTGAGGAGGATCGCAACAAGGTCGACAAAGCGCTAGCTGAGGAATCCGACGTGGATCGCCGCGCCGAGTTGCGCCAGCACCTGCGCGATCTTCAGGAGTACCGCCGCGGCGGACAGCTATGCCTCACGGCTGCCGATGCCCGACAGTTGCTGAAGGTGAAGAGCGCCAAGCCGAAGTCCAAGAAGAAGGGTGACGAGGATGACGGTGATGGCGGCGGCGGGGACGCCAAGCCACCGCCGCCCAAGAACTTGACCGCGCTGGCTGTTGACGTCCTGCTTCAGCCGTCTCCCCCGGAGGGCAACGGCGATGCCGACGCTGACGGCGACGGGGGTGGCGACGACGGCGGTGGTGGTGGAGATACGTCCACCAGTGCGCTCGATGGCGCCATGACGGCGCTGCGCAACGAACTCCAGGACCTCGACGAGAATGACAAGCTCGGCGACACGGTTCGTCCGCTGTCGGTGAAGGTCGCACTGCCGAGCGGAACCGAGATCGATGAGGAGATCAAGACTGACGTCCTCAACCTGGTTGGCCGTGTCGTCGACGAGAGCAAGTACGGCGGTCTCATCACGGCCCATGGCGACGACATCGTCGAGATGGTGCGCAACTTCCAGCAGTCATCGGAGGTCGTGATCGCGTGGGGTGCAGTCAAGATCCGCAAGCTCATCGACGCGTTTGCGTCGGATTCGACCGAGTTCGAAGCGACCCGCACTGCGTTCAACGACTTCGATGCGGCACGCAAGGCACTGCTCCCACATGTGCGGGAATTGTGCATCGCGCCGCTGCCCGTCACGGCCGCACCGGCCACGGGCGCGCTCGTCCGGCGTGTTGTCGAGACGTACCAGGTTCTCATCGCTAAGACGGCGCAGGCGTACAGCGCGCTGCACCAGCGGTACGGCGACGACGCTCGGGCACTTGCTGAACTCATCATGCTCATCGACACGGTCTTCCTGCAGAGCGATGACGCTCTCATCGCTCTCATGACGCCGCTGCACCCGCTTTTGCTCTGGCATTACGTCGAGTACGCCCGCGTCATCACCGAACAGCGCGACACCCTCGACGAACGCGATCGCGCTCTCGTCCGCTCGGAGTTTGACACCGGAGGAGTACCGCTCTTCCTCGCCTCGCTCGGTGTACCGCGGCTAGTCGGGGAGACGGCTCCACTGAGCCTGCCGTTCTCCGGCAAGTTCGGCGGACTGCCCCACTTCAGCGAGCGGGCGACCGCACGCGATCCCAAGGACGGAGTGCGCCCTATTCGGCGACTCGTGGAAGCATTCATCGCCATGCACCCCGCGGCGGCCGAAGGTCTACGCGTCGCGCTGCTCGATCCACCCGACGCCGGCGCGTTCCTCTCAATGGCGTGTGATCTCGCCGAGACGGCGCCCGTGCGCTTGCGTGGCGCTCACATAAGCGTTCTGCGGCGCGGTCACACCAACGGTGCCGAATTGAATCTCTCTGCCGACGAGGAGCGACGCGTTCAGCAGCGCTTCGGCGATCACCTTGACCGCCGCTTCACGTTCGAGACGCTGGCAGTCGGGCCGCTCGACCTTGCGCCACCGGATGGGCTCATGGCGCACATCTACGTCGTGTTTGACCAAACTAAGCGCATCTCTGCGAGTGCTGGCGGTCTCCTTCAGAAGATTCAGCCGCTCGCCAACCGGCGGCGCCTGGCGTACCACATAAGCAACGACACGCTTGATCTTGAGCCCGAGTTGGGCGGAATCCTCGCTGACTACAGCTCGTTCGCCCGTCTTGCTGTCGGTTCGAGCATCGTCTCCTACCAGACGATTCATCAGAACGAGGAGTTGCAGCAGCGGTTCCGCGACGGTGCTCAGCATGTGCCGTGGTACGTGGTGGTGGACGGTCATGTCGACCGCGATCTCGATCTCGGTGGCCTTCGTGTCCTGACCGACCGCGAAGGCACCCGCGACGTGGCGGCCTTTGCCCGCACGCCGGATGCCTTCCGTCGCAGCTTGCGCGACGTCGTTCGGCAGTTCAACACCGCCGTGAAGGACGAGATGCTCGACACGCTCCTTGCGTCGCTGAGTGAGTTGCTCGACACCGGCCTATTGGTGCTGCGTCCGTCGGCCAAGACGGGCGAGATCGTGCACGCCCAAGTCAAGGGTGTTCTCGGCCTGATGGTCGCGGTTCAGGCGCTCAAGGCGACGACGCCGCCTGGCGTCGATCGCATCATCCTGAGCCTTGACGACGAACAAGCACGGCGGTGGCTGCATCTCAACGAGGACCGTGACAACTCTCGGTCTGATCTTCTCGTCATCGACGGTGGCGATGACGGCTTCACCGTGACCGTCGTGGAGGTCAAGGCGCGCCAGGATGTGTCCGCCGAGTACGCCGTTGTCAGTGGCGAAGTCTCCGGTCCCGCCATCAACCAGTTGCTATCGACCTACCGCATCCTGCGGCGCGTCTTCGACGTGACGACACCGGACCTGTTGCTGACTCCATCGCGCCGCGAGATCATTCGCGAGCACCTCTACCGTGAACTCTCAAAGGCGTCGTACTCCAGCGAGATGAAGAAGCGCTGGGCCGAGCGTTCCCGCAAACTGTTCGACGAGGGCGCTGACGTCGACATCCGTTGTGCACTGATCGATGTGCAACTCGGTGTCGCGGCCGCAAGTCTCGAAGTCTCGCGTGAGGTTCACGCCGCGGATGGAGACCAGCCTCCAATAGCTGTGTCGCTGCTCCATCTCAACGAGGATGGCGTTCCCGGACTCGAGGAAGCGCTGACGCCGCCGGAAGCCCCCGAGACGCCTGAGCCGCCCGACGGTGAAGAGCCCAGCGGAGGAAGCGGATCGAATAACCCGAAGGAGCCGGGACCTGACGGCGGTGGAACGGCGGCGGCGGCGGCGACGCCTGATGCCGGAACGCCGACGCACGCGGGAGCGAAGCCGGCGGCGACCGACACCACACCAACGGGCGAGAATCGTCCTCGTGTGCTTCTCGGCATGGCGGCCGCAACATATGGAGCGCAGCGTGAGGTGTGGTTCGACCCGCAGAACCCCGACCAGGCGCTGAGCAATCCGCACATCTCGATCTCCGGTGAGACCGGGAGCGGCAAGACGCAGGCGACCAAAGCGATCTTGCACGAGTTCATGCCAGAACTCCCGGCCCTGATTCTCGACTTCAAGGACGACTACTCGAAGGCCGATTACGCCGCCGCAGAGGGCTTTGCCGTCCACGACGCCAGCTATGGGAGCCTCCCGTTCAACCCGATGGTCCCGCCGATCGACCCGCAGAGTGGGCGAGCGAACCCCACCGCGCACATGCACGAACTCGCGGGCATGTTGCAGCGCATCTACAACCTCGGCGACCAGCAGGCCTACCAGCTTCGTGAGGCGATGAAGGAGACGTACGCGATCAATGGCATCGGGACGAAGCCGTTCGTACCGACCCCCGAGCAGAAGTACCTGCCGTTCGAGGCGATCCGCGATGTCTTGGTACGCGAGAAAGCCAACACACTCCTCGGCCGTCTCTCGCCAGTCTTCGATCTTGGGTTGTTCAGCGAAGGCGACGCTGCGCACAGCCTCAATGACCTGCTCGCATCGCCGACGGTCATCCGGCTGAGTCAACTCCCGGGCGATCAGGTCAAGAATGCGGTCGCCGAGTTCTTCCTCATGGCCCTCTACAGCTTCCTCATCCGGCGCGAGCACCCGCACCGGATGGAGCGCCTCCTGGTCCTCGACGAGGCATGGCGCTTAGTGAACTCTCCCTTCCTCGAACCGCTCATGCGCGAGGGTCGCGCCTTCGGTCTCGGGGTAGTCATCGCCACGCAGTTCCCGCGTGATCTTCCCGACCAGATCGCGGGCTCGACCGCGACGCGCGTTTTCTTCAATCAGACCAAGGCGGAGCAGGTGCGGGAGATTCAGCGCACCTTGGTCGGCAAGACCTCGGGTCAGGAAGCAGACCATCTCGGCAGCCTGATCCGCGGACTTGCGCCACTGGAATGCGTGCTGCAGAACATCCACTACAAGCCTTGGGTCCGGCTGAAGGCCATCCCTTACTACGCGCGGCTCTCAGATGGGGCCAACGCGAACGAGGAGAGCGAAAGCTAGTGAACCGGCAATTCAGGTCGCGCATCCCGGATCTGCGAGTCGGAGTTCGCGGGACGCTTTCCCCATGGCGACGGTGAAAGCGAGGCGTCGGACGTCCGTGTCGCAGGCGATGCGGGAAATCCTCGATCCATCTCCGACCGACGTCGCTCCAGTGTGGGACCACTTCGGGTGCCGGCTCGTCCGCAACCTCCTGCGGTGCGAGTTCAATGAACCCAGTCGCAAGAGCGGTTACCACCCAGGTGCTGCTCAGACTCATACCCGTGTCTTTCGCTAGGCGGGCCAAGCTCAGGCGCTGGTCACTATGAACGTCAACTAACACCGCAGGGTCTGCTGCAGCAGAAATCCGAATGGCCGGATCAACCTGTGAGATCTTCTTAGCGCCAACGTGGCGTTGCTTGGTTGGGCGACTCGTCAAAGCTCTAAGGACAGTGGGCGGAATAACGCTTTTTGTGGTCATGAGCCTGACCGTACCGACACTCTTCACAGTGTCACGCATCCCGCCAAGAGGAGGATTTTCAGTTCGGGACCTACTCGACATGGAGGATTCGCCGTGCAGGCTGAGCAGTACGCCTAAGACTGGCTGAGCCCACAGTCGCAGCAAACCGCCCTACGAATCTAGGCCCTAAGTCCACGTCTGGCTGAGGTGTGGGTGTAACTGCGGCCTTGCCGTTTGATCATCTCAAAGTCTGCATGGTCACTTCGACTTCGAGGCGATCGCAATCGTTGAGGTCTGCCCCGACAGTCCGTTGATCTGCTGGGGTCGCTGGAGTTAATCCATTTCCGGGTCACGGTGGCCCGCAGTGTTGCCGTCCTCGGGGAATGGTTCGGCGTGAGTTGTATCGCCGGCCTCGAGCTTGATTCCCCCCGGTTTACGACTGAACGGTGGCGAGTCGTTGGCGTCCTGCTGCGTTTGGGTTCTCCATGAGGTTCCGGTCGTGTGGTTCTAGCTGACGGGTCATGCTGATCTTCGCGATATTGCCTGTGCTCTCATCATCTGCTCCGGCGGCACTGCCAGCGTCGCCCGCCTAGGTGCGAGCCTCGCCAAGTAACGCAGCTAATCGGCGGCAAATCTGGTCTAGTGCAGCGCTTAGACTGTGGGACAAGATGCAGGAGAAGGAGGCCCGGTGTGGCCGACTCTTCGTCTGCCGAGTTGGAGGAGGGACCCATGGCTGAGTCGTTTGTGGAATTGCGCACGAAACCTAATCGAGTGTTGTTCGGTGATTCTCACGAGATTGAGGATGACTTTCTTTACGAGTGCTTCTCCCAGATCCCGGCCAGCGAGTACGAGGATGCTTTCAAGAAGTTCCTTGTCGTCGGCGCCTATGCCTGGCGAGAGGAGAGGCTTGCGGCCTTCTTCCGCAAGGTGGAGGACGAGGTGGAGGGACGTCTTGAGGAGTTAAAGGTGCTCTACAAGACAAGGACACTCAAGGAGAAGGCCACAACCAAGGGGACTGCAGTGGAACGCGATGCAGCCATCGTGTTGCAGGACTTCATCGACGAGCAGGAATGGCAGGACGAGGTCACCCTGACGGGGGAGAGCCGAGGCAAGCTGAAGGACCGGAAAGTAGGCGACCTAGTCGTAGACCTAGTCGGACACGACAGGCGAATCGTAATTGAGTCCAAGATGGATGCCTCAGTACTGGTAGGTGATCCGACGACTCTGGACGGTGCGGGCAAAGCGACCCACGCTGCTGAGAAAACGGCTTACGGGCAGAACCTGACTGCCCTCGTGAACCGTCAGGCCGATGTCTCAATCATCATCTTCGACAAAAACACTTCTTCATCGACGGTAAAGGCGATACACGACAAGGAATATGGGCTCAGGTTCAACCCTGAAATTCCGGCGTTTGTTGCCATCATCGATGTGTCACGCGATGACTGGTCGAACCTGTTTCTCGCTTACTCGTTGGCGCGCTCAATCGCACTCCTTGGGGACGGCGCAATCGAACACCGTCGGATCGAACTGGTAGTCAAGCGGATTATTCGCGACTTAGGGCGGGTAAAGCAGATGGACAATCACGTTGAGAAGGCTCAGAAGGCGGCGAATGAGACTTTGAAGGCCCTCGGATCCCTTCGAGAGGTGAGCGCAGCCGCGGCGGAGAGCGCTAATCGGTCCCTCGAGTTAGTTAGTCGTATTGTGAGAGGGCAGCAGGTCTCCGGCGAGGAGTGGAAGAAATTCTTCGACGAGTCCGAATGAGTTCCGAGGGCACACCTGCGGCTGATCTGGGAGCACCGCATTTTGCCGAGAGACTATGCAAGCAGGAGCGGACAAATCGCTGTGCTGAGTGAAGTCCTAGTGCTTGCGGTCTTCAATGACGGGGATTGGGACCTTGCCATCGAATATCACTCGAGACGAACTAGTCGAAGCTTGCAGAGAACTTGACCCCTCGGATGACAAGTAACTCAGCTTGATGCTTGTGAAAACAATGTTGTGTGGCTCGGGTGCACGCTGTTCGCACCCCTAGACGCCTACTCAATGGCTGCTCGCCACCTGTGCCCATGTCGAATAAGCAGGCGCATGATCCGCAGGAAGCGGCAGCGAGTCCACGTGTCGTACCAGCGACTCGACCACCTCTGTGACAGGGTTGATCGCTGACACAAGGTAGACCGAGGCTCGGCCCCCGGTCGGGTAGCCCTCAGCAGCCAGTTCGGCGGCGGAAACTATTTGCCAAGGGCCGGTGCGTTCGAAGAGTTGAACTAGATAGGGCTGACCGTCCTCGCGCCGAGACCACAACAGCACCAAGGGCGCAGCGAGTAGCGCGTCGGTGCTGCTAACCGACCCGCGCCTCAGGTCAGCGCGCAGGTTATACCGGCGATTCCGAAGGACCCACTCAAGTTGTGCCGGTCTTACGTAGCCAATCAGCACCTGCTCGTCTGCTGGAGGAGTAGCAAGGAAGTCGACAGCCCGCACGGAGCGAGTCCCATCGAGCGGGTCCTCGCGTGTGTGCTCGCGCTCCCAGAACCGCCGCCGTTCGTTGATGGAAGCTTGGTTTGATGTCAGGTCAAGTGTCTCGTCAAGGAAATCTCGGAGAGCGTTTCGTCCTTGAACTACTCCGTTAGGGCCTGGTCGTAACGGGAAGGCACCGATACCGGGCAGCACCTCGTGAAATTCTTGTTGGCGATGAGGCTCGCCAGCTCCGGGATACAGCACGTACGCACCAGCACTGCGTCGGATGAGATCTCGGTAGGCGTGCATCTTTAACAGGTCGGTCCGCTTCGCCGTACTTTTGGGGTCCTCCTCAGCGATTTGCGAGCCTTGTGCATCCATCCGAAACTTCGCATCGAAATGGATCCATGTATCCAAGTGAGGGTCTGCGGCGGCGGTGGGACGGCCAGTTTCCGGTCGGATCCGCAGAGACGCATCGGGTCGAATTGAACTTGCCCAGGACGCGATCTCTGCACCGTCCGACTCTCGTCGCGGGAAGGTCTGGTTAAACCAGAGGTCGATCGATATTTGACGGCCTGCACGCTCATGGGTCCAGGACATCTTCGAGGCAGAACCTTCTTTAAGCACCAGACTGAGTCCTGCCTCTGACGGTGAAAAGAGCACTCCTTTGGGCTGAGTGCCGCAGAGTTCACTGATGCAGTCGACGAGCATGAGGAACGTCCAGTACTCGTACAGCGTGGCGATATTGCGCTGCGTCGCAGAGAACATGTCGTCTTCAAGGTTCGCGTCTAGTGACATGCTCGCCTCTGACAACGCGAAGGTCCTCAGAATCTCACGGTAGCCAGCCTGACCAAGTAAGACCGGATCGCCATGCGGGAACACTCGCATCTGACCGACCTCAGCGAACTGTGGCGAAGAGAGCACCTCCTCGCATCGCTCGATAATCCAGTCAGATTCGGCGATTCCGCGCCTTTGAGGCCCGGCGCCCGTATTGCGCGTTTGGATTTGGTATCGAAGGTTCGTTGCGAGCGACTGCCAATGCTGGAAAACGAACCGTACGAAGCGGTTGGGGTTGGTGTCATAAGTGACTTCGTTGCGGAGGGTCTCGACGCGGTGGGGAAGCACCGAAATGGGAAGGTGCGCAAGTGCAGTAGGGGTCGGGCTTGAACGTCGACCGGGTCGCACCAAGGCCCGTGCCACCCCCGGGCCGGAGCGGAGCCCGGTTGCTAGTGGGCGTACCTCAGGAATGGCGTCCCATCGACGGTGAGGCGATCTGAGTACCTGAGCGATCGCAGCATGGAAGGCGGGGTCTCGAAAACGGGCAGCGAGGAAGGCGAGCGATCTGTACGCCAGTTCACCGGGCTCTTCCGGGTTCGGTGTAAAGGGGCGGGATGAGGGAGCGAACCCCTGCAGGACTGCCTCCGCTGCGTGGTCGGCGACCTGTTCGAGCAGCCATCGGTACTCGGTTTCGTACTCCAGCTTTGCAGAATGCACCTCAACGTCGAAAGTAACTTCGACACCATCTTTACCCGTCGCCACCACGCTGATCGTCCCAACGTGGTTCGATGGAAGAAACCGGCCCGTCGTATAGCTGTCGGGGTCGACTTCGAAACATTCAGAAGGCTCAAGCCTCACCACTTCAGTGGGCAACTCAACCCGGTACTTGTATGTTCCGCCCTCGGACACATGTGAAGAGTTGTCTCCCGCACGTATCGGGTACAACAGCAGTCGTGATCCGAGGTCGCTACCAACCACAACCATCGGAAGAGACATCGCAGAAGCTACTCGGCGAAGCCGGCGTACTGGTTCGCTACGAGGCTTGCAAGCATGCGCTGGGTCTTGCGGGCCACGAGCGGATACAGCGGCTTAGCGGGTTCGGAACCGATGGCCGCCGCATGCAACCACTTCAGGAAAGGCTCAAGTTGGCGTCTCGATCCGTGGATTCGTGGCAGCACCTTTGTCATCACCACGATGTCGACGATGGTCTCTTCGCCGCTGACACCGCAGCCGTCTAACACGGCTGCCATCCGGACAGCCTCGCGGTAGCTTCTGTGTCCGAACTCCAATCCGATTTCTGACAGTTGGCGATGCAGTTCGAGCAGTAGTTCCTCGAGCGCCTCCTGATTGGTCATCGGGTTCTGGAGTTGCCAGTCGGCGTCCACTGCCACTTTTGCTATAGCTGCAACTGCATGCGCGTCACCTGACGAGGTCGCAGTTAACTGGCCGAGAGATCCGTCGAGTTCCTCAGTATCAACCCTGAACTCAAAACTGAATGAACGG
Organism: Actinobacteria bacterium IMCC26207; assembly: GCA_001025035.1. Classification (GTDB taxonomy): domain Bacteria; phylum Actinomycetota; class Acidimicrobiia; order Acidimicrobiales; family Microtrichaceae; genus IMCC26207. Next base: position 30,866 of record LCZK01000007.1, on the reverse strand, counting down.
TCCAAGACTTTCGGGGAGAACTGATAGGTCGTTTCGTCGACATTCACCGTGCCGACTACGAGAAGGTTCCTCGGTAGCGGGACGAGCATCGGCTGACCATCCGACGGGTACCAATGCTCGTCGAGGTAATCGAGATTTGGCAGAATCGGCTCGCCCGATTCCATGCCCGAGAGCACGTCGGCGAAGTACCGCTCGACGTGAGCCAGATTCATCTCATCCAGTACGAGCAGGAACAGGTCATCGGGCGAGCGGTGAGCGCGAAGCATGAACTCGAGCGCTGGTGGAACCGACCAAGCGCGCTTGCCGTGACGCATTGGCAACAGAGCGTCTTCGAACCCGAGTAGTTGATCTGGTGTCGTCCAGTCAGCTCGTACAGGCACGACCAGGTGTCGTGCGCCGTCGCCGTCGGAGCCCAGCCACTGACCCAGCGAACGGGCGATTTGGGTTTTGCCCGAACCAGAAAGGCCGGTGAGTAGGACGAATCGCTTAGCAACAACCCCGGCGAGAAATGCCCGGGGGAGTTGTTCGTTGATGCCGGCGAATACCAATCCGGAGTCTGCGACAGCATCGGCGAACTCGTTGGCAGCATCGGCGAGTGGAGTATTGGCGGTCAGCGGTGGCGTTGAGGTCGACGGACCTGACTTCGGCGGAGGCCCCGTCCGCTTGACACCATCAGACGTAATGTAGCCACTCTCCTTCATCCACGGAGTCAAGCGTGCCTCGCCGTCGAAGAAGTAGCCGACCTTCGAGGATCGACCGTTGCTCAGCACATCGACAACCTTCACCGAGTCCATACCAAGGCTATGGATCCGGTCGTTTAGGAACTCGCTGACTCCGGTCAGGTCAAGCGATGGGTCGCAGGTTTCGTCGGCCTCTAACTCAAACCGGAACTCAAATGGGAACCCCTCAAAGAACGGCGTTGATGTTTCGTGAAGCGCCACGGCAACTCTGCCTAGGACGACCCGATGAACCACTGCTTCTGGCGGGTAGGCACCGGAACGCCCGACAGGCTTTCCATCTGGTCTTGTTGGATACACGAAAGCGACGTACACATCGTTCTTGATTGCTGCCATCGCCTGCAGGAAACTATTGAACGCCCAAGGGTGATTGCCGCCTTGGGCGAGTGACCGCTCAAGGTTGTCGGTCATGAGACCTGGGGTCAACTGAATGACGACAAGATTTGGCAAACTTCCTCCCCGGTTGGCTCCACCCCTAAGCAAGTTCTCGCCGCGGCAGTTCCGCCAAGCTAGCAGCGCCGAGAAACTCAATCTTGCTCACCAAAGAAGTAGAGGACCCTTTCTTGAAACGAAACCCCTCTCTCGGATGACCGAATCCGATTAGTCTCGCCAACCTCCTCAGCCGCGGGATCCAAAGGAGCCAGGAGCACGAGGGAGTACCGGCGGGTCTTTCGGCGGGTCTATTAGTTCGGCGCGTTTCCCGCCGACCGTGTTCTTGAGTCGCCATAAGGCCGAGTGACCCTCAGCCGAGCCAGCGCTCGCCGCATTAATTCCTACTGGTTCAACACCACTTATCCCCAGTGATAGCCGACCCGCTTTAGAACACCTGCGACCTCAATATGTTGCAGCACTACACCCTCCCTGAATACTCAGGTCACAGGTAAGTAATGCACTGCGCCTCGCACCCTTACCGTCGAACTTTCGAAGCTCCGTAGGCGCCGTGGAACTGAACGTGGGCGTTCCAAACCTCAAGCTTCGGGGCTGAAGATGTGAGGTCACCCGAACCTCCCTTCAGATCATGAGGAACTCTACGGCGGTCGGGTCCTTCTCTGTTTCACATTCCGCTGACAAGTAACTAGTAGCCTGAGGATCCGGATTGGAGCGGGTTTATCGACCTCAACATGATTGGATGAAGCCAGAACATGAGTGCGACGCTTAGCGAAAAGATTTCCGCTCATCGTGCGGTAGACGAGGTGAAAGCAGATCATCTGCTACTACCGGGGATTCAACGCAAGTTTGTTTGGCAGCCTTCGCAGATCTACAAGCTTTTTGATTCGCTAATGAGGGGCTATCCCATTGGAACTTTGCTGCTGTGGCGAACTCGCCCCGCTGATCATCCTGAACTCCGCTTTCGCCGACTCATTACTAACTACGACGGACCGAATACGCAGCATAAAACTGTCAAGCCGCCAAAGGCCTCTCAGGTATACGCCGTGCTTGACGGGCAGCAACGCCTGACTGCCTTGAATCTCGGGCTTCGCGGCAGTCATAGAGGGAAAGCGACGACGGCTCAGAGGTTCTTGTTCCTAGACCTTGATAGCGACACTCCTGAAGCCGGATCGGAAGACAACCAATACAGTTTTTTGTTTCGCCACTCTGGAGGGTGTGTCGACGAAGCTTGGTTTCAGGTTTCAGACGTACGAGGGCTTGCGGTTGACGCGCCATCGTTGAACACGGCGCTTCGCCGCGCAGGACTAACGCCAAGCGCCAAACGCCGCCGGGTACTTAAGACTCTTGCCCTAGCCATAAAGGCTCCCACTTTGCGCCTACAAGTCGAGAGCAGTCGGGACTTAGACCGCGTTCTCAACATCTTTGCCCGAACCAACATGGGAGGAACAAAGCTAACTTTTGTGGACCTGCTGGTCAGCACGGCCACTGCGCGCTGGAAATACCTCGACGCAGCGGAAGAGATAGACAAGTTGCGAAGGGAGATTAATAAGCAGACTCCAGAACCCTTCCGTTTCAGCGCTGACCGGATCGTGAAGGCTGGACTCGTTGTCCTGGGTGGCAACGCCAAGTTTCATGTCGAAGATTTTATGAAGGCACCTCGGGCGCAGAAGTTAGAGGAGATCTGGCCGGAATTTGCGGAGAGTATGAAGTTGGCGGCCAAGCTGCTCTCGTCGTTTGGCTTGTCTGAACGAAGTCTCCCAGCGCAGAACGTGATCATTCCGCTTACGTATTACGTTTATCATCGAAGATTAAAGCCTTCGTATGTCAGTGCGCATTCACATGAAAAAGATCGGCACCGGGTACGGGCGTTCGTCGCAAGATCGCTTCTCCAACGTCGGTACTGGACAGGGGACGTCGATGCCGTTCTCGTCGCAACAAGGTCTGCGATTAAGTCCAACGGATCCAGCAGCTTTCCTCTGGAGGAAATCGAGAGGGCACTTCGGATATCTAAACCGATCGCTGTCACGGACTCTCTCCTTGATGAGCTCTGTGAGATTCGCTACGCAGACCGCCGAACGATCACCCTGTTGCGACTGCTCTTCCCCCAGATGGTCCACCACCGCGTTGGGACCCCAAAATTAGACAAAGACCACATTTTTCCCATCAGTAAGGTAAACGGCCATCAGTTGCAATTGGCTAGTGTTCCAGCAGTTGAACTGAGTCGATTGACGGACATGGCGGACAAGCTGCCAAACCTCCAGCTCCTAAGTGCGGAGGACAATCGCGGCGGGAAGAATGCGAAGATGCCAGCAGATTGGCTCAGTTCCCTGTCGAGGTCCGCCAGAGCGCGCTATACAGCTCAAGAGGTTAAACGTGTGCCCCACGATTTGGCCGGATTCGAGAACTTCTGGGATACACGTCGCCTAAATTTACGAGATCGCATCGAGAAGCTCCTGGAGCCATGAGTTATCTGATTGTCGCTGTTCGAGCTTCACTGATACTGCTAATCCGAGGCAGATAACTCCGGTGCGCAGCGTACTGTCGCTACTTTGATGTCCCGCTCGCTGAACATTGGTGCTGTTGTTCCAACGGAAGGGGTGAGCAGGACATTCCTCGAATGTTTCTTGGTGTTGCAGAGGCCGTCAGGGCTTTTGGCGCAGCCTCGGGGGTAGATAGCTTCAAGAGAACGAGGGAGTGTCATAACCAACAAGCCAGGAGGGGCAAACATGGACTCAACAAGTGATCTGGATCGAGTGTTGCGGGCAAGGAGTCTTACCGGTGTGGACTTAAGCCGGGTATCTCTGGCGGGGAGTGGTCTGCAGATGGCGGCACTCGCTGGTGTCCGGTTGGTGGGAGCCGACATGCACGAGGCGAACCTTGTGAACGCAGACCTGCAGGCGGCCGACCTGAGCGAAGTCGACCTGACGCACGCACACCTGTGGGGTGCGAATCTGGCAAAAGCCAACCTTGGTGGTGCGTGTTTAGTTGGCGCTCAGCTTTGGGGTGCAAATTTGTCGGGTGCAAATTTGTCGGGTGCGAACTTGAACGGCGCCGATCTCTACGGTGCCAATCTGACAGGTGCTGACCTGCGTGGTTCGAGCCTGTCGGGGACTCGACTTTTTCTGGCGAACATGACTGAGGCAGTTCTTTCCGGACTTGACCTTCGGGCTTTGAACAAGGTGGGGACGCAGACTGACTTGCGCTTCTCGCAGTTCAGGGGTGCGGATCTGTCGGGAGTGAATTTGTATTACACAGTTCTTTCTGGTTCCGATTTTAGCGGAGCGGATTTGTCGGGTGCGTATCTGAAGGACTCTCTCTTCACGGAGTGCAATCTGACTGGAGCGAGTTTGCGTGGCGCATATTGCAAGGGTTTCAGTCTCCTGAAAGCGACCCTAAGTGACTGCGACCTGAGCGGCGCTGACATAACGGGCGCCAGACTGAAGCAAGCAAGCTTCTGTGGGGCGAATCTGACCGATTCCGACCTGACGGGGAGCCATTTGGATAATGCCGATCTCAGTCGTGCGGATCTGACCAAAGCGAATCTGACAGACGCAAGACTGTCGGGAATAAGGAACGCGGAGACAGCCACATGGGTGAACACCATCTGGCCTGATGGCATCGCTCGATCAGAGCCATACGGGGGTTAGGCCTTCGAAGCCTCGGGATTAAGTAGTGCTTCGAGCGTGTCGACACTGCTCTTCAACTCGAGTTCCACCTCTGGGATCAATTACTGAGCAGGCACGTCGGTTTGATGAATGACTAGCTTGGCACCGCCGTCAATGGTGGCGAAGGTTTAATCAACGAAGACTGACTCAGATCGCCGTCGAACTAAACTTCGTTGTCGCGTGGTGTGTCTGCATTGCGTAGCAAGAGCGTTGCCATGGTCTGCAATCTCCCTCGTTCCCTTGGGTGCTGTTTCACAATCGGGGGAGTGGGAGATCCATCGGATTATGGGCTCACACCTGACAGCGGCCGCAGGGAATCATTGGGCTGAGTTTCGCCTGCCTGACGGATCGTGTTGTTATGCCGAAATATGAGGCAAGTTTGAACCTTTTCCGGTGCCTATCGAGGACGGGCGTCGAGCAAATTAAGCAGTCTTGGTTCTGTCGCCGCACAGAGGTAGATCGTTTCCGGATCCGCTGTGGAGGTCCCGCTCGGCTGCCCGCCTCATGTGTGACGCTACTTGTATCGGCCTCTGCCCCATGACTGGGATCCAGTGACCTGCTGGCCTTGCTGCTTCAGTTCGACGTCGATGGCCAGCGCCGCTGCGATTACGAGCGAGCGAAGTGGTTCATCCAGTGGATGGTGCATTTGCACGACGTAGTTGTCGGCCTTGGTAAACCGTTCTTTGGCCCAACCCGCCCAGGTTTTGGTTATCCGAGCTACTTCAGTGTCGGTCGAGTCCTTGACGTTGAAGTCCCACTTTGTGGTGTCCTCGGCGTGGATTGAGCCAAGCCGTTGACCGTATGCCTCGAGACCGAATCGGGCGTGACCGATCTTGTCGAGTCCTTCAACGGCCGAATCCAGCCGGTCTTGAACGCCGCCGAGCGCCTTTCCTGCTACCAACCCAGTGAGACCCCCGAGTCCGGCCCGTACAAGACTGGATGCACTGTTGACTCCAGCCTGAGTAGCCGATGCGACGCTGCCACCTAGGCCGAACGATTCATGCGCGATCTGACCGATCGGAATACCGCCGGGACCCTCAACGACCAGTTTGGCCTTCATTGCCATCCACCCCATCCGGGGTCGGGTCATCTCGAGTAGCACTTGTCCGTTCATGTCGACGACTCGGAACCTGTGTGTCCTCTTCGACTCCGAAGTACCACGCAGACTCTCGCTGAATTTAGTGCCGAGGTCGCGCCGAACCCTCTCGATGGTGCCCAGCTGGTGACCATTCTGGCTGAAGACGGCGTACCCCAAGGTTGAACCGAACATCTTTGCCTTTTGGTTTATGACCAGCACCTGCTCAGTGAAGAGCGTTCCTCCGCCGCTTTGGTCAGCAGTGGCGCCACTCTTACGCGCCTGCCGAGCGACCTTCTTGTTTGGTCGGCCAACGGGCAAAGCCGTCGCTGGGTCCGTGCCGGTCTCAATTTCCTCGCTCTCAACTGTGGCGAAATGCTCAGTCCACTGGGTGCCATCCCAGTAGCGGCGCCCCTCCTTGCTTGTGGGGTCGGGATACCAACCCGCCTCAGGGAGCGCTGCGGTTGCTTTGGGGACCTCAGGAGCGTCGACCGGTTGATCGATTTCCTGACTCCCGTCGCTGACGACGTGCTCAGTCCAGTGGGTACCGTCCCAGTAGCGCAGTTCGTACCGACCGAACGGATCAATGTGCCAACCAGCTGGAGTCTGCTCCGTCATTTGCGGAGAGTAGCAGTTGCTCTGAGCAGATCTCGGCGACTTATTCAAACGTGGCTTACTGCTACTTGGACGGAGGGGGCGAAATCTCGCGATCGAGTAGCGCTAAACGGATCGGTGTAATCCAGTCGGTATCGGTGAGTTGTTGGGGTGGGTCCGTACATACTGAGGCCCAACTCTGCGTCGTAGTCGCGCAAACACCCTCGGGCCGAAATCTTGCGCCCTGAGTTTGTGCCCAGTTCAGCCCTGCGCAGCGCGATTGCCTTTCGTGGCAGAGTTCTTGCATGCAGGTCCACCTTGTTGATGGCACATACGAACTGTTTCGCTATTTCTACTCGCCAGGAGGCGGCCACAAAAACGCCGCTGATGAACAGATTGGGGCCGTTCGCGGGGTGCTCCGTTCGTTGGTAGGAATGCTCGATGAGGGGGCAACACACGTTGGCGTGGCCACTGATCAAGTCATTCGATCATTTCGCAATGACCTTTGGCCCGGCTACAAAACCGGTGAAGATGTCGACCCACTTCTTCTCTTTCAATTTCCGTTACTTGAAGAGGCGCTCGCCGCTCTTGGGCTCACCGTATGGGCCATGAGTGAGGTCGAAGCAGATGATGCCCTTGGCGCAGCCGCCATGTGTGCTGCAGGCGATGACAGTGTTGAAAGCGTGGTGATCTGCACGCCGGATAAGGATCTTGCACAGTGTGTCGGAGGCAAGGTCGTTCAGTTTGACCGCCGGGCCGGGCAGTTTCGTGACGCAGATGCGGTGTTAGAAAAATACGGGGTCTTGCCCGAATCAATCCCCGATTGGCTGGCCCTTGTGGGCGACACGGCAGACGGGTTCCCCGGCCTTGCCGGCTGGGGTGCCAAAACGGCGGCCGTAGTGCTACGCACATACACCCATCTTGAAAACATCCCGCATGCAGCCGGGCAGTGGGATGTCCCGGGAGTTCGCGGTGCTCCAAAGTTGGCCGCTACGTTGAGCGCCGACTACGACAACGCCCTCTTGTTTAAGGTTCTGGCCACCTTGGTAACTGACCTTGATGTGGGCCAGGTAAGCGACTGGGAATGGACGGGCCCAACATCAGAGTTCGAAACCTGGTGCAACCGACTTGATGCCCCTGACGTTGCTCGTAAGGTTCAAAAAATTCTTGCCGACCGCGGCTAGTGATCAGGCTTCTGGAAACAGAGTCTGATACTCCGCTGGCGCCGGGTGATCTACCTGATCGAATCTGCATTCGGTGGGTGACTTATCGGGTCGCCATCGCACAAACCGTGCCGCTTGGCGGAACCGCTCAGAGGTGAAGTTTTCGTAGGTGAGTTCAACCACAAGCTCACAGCGCAACGGCACCCACTCACCAGATATCGCTGCTGCCCAGATTTTGTTGCGACCTTCCATCTCTTGAGGACCACTGTGCAACACAGCCTTGGTTAAGTCAGGCCATGGATGCAGCGCATGGCCTCCCTCTTCGTACTCGGTCAGTTCCGCTGCCAACGTGCGGCGCTGTGATGCAGAGAATCCGCTACATAACCCCACGGGCTGCAGGTTGGGAGCGCTGCTAGCACTGGGGTTGTCCTCATACAGCCCGAGCAGCAGTGAGGCCACGCCACCCTCGGGATGCACGCGATACCCAGCCACGACACAATCTGCTGTTTGGTGGTGCTTCACCTTGATTTGGGTGCGCTTGTCTTCTACGTACGTGCCCTCGAGCGCCTTTGCCATGACACCATCAAATCCAGACCCACGAAAGCGGTCATACCAGTCTTGGGCGATCACTGCATCGACCGTTGCAGGAGTGAGATGAAGGGGAGCGCGCAGGTCTGCACAGCAGTCGAGCAACAGTTTTCTGCGGTCTGCGAGGGGTTCACTTCGCAGGTCCTGATCGGCCAAGGCGAGCAGGTCAAACACCATCAAGCTCGCATGCGCAGACTGAGCCAACTGCTCAACTTGCGCAGCGTTCGACTGAAGCCGTTGACTGAGCAGATCAAAATCCAATCGGCCATCTGCTGCGACCAAAAGTTCGCCGTCGAGTACACATTTTTGTGGCAGTTGCTCCAGTAAAGAAGCGACTAGATCGGGGAAGAACTCGGTGAGTGACTGCTCATTGCGGCCTAGCAACTCAATGGTGGTTCCATCTCGAAAGACCAAACAACGCAGTCCATCCCACTTGGGTTCATAGAGGAAGTCGCCGACCGGCAGTCCCTTTGATGCCTTTGCGAGCATGGGACGTAACGGCGGCTGCACGGGGAGCAGCACCTAACAGTTCTACACCCCTTGGGGAAGGAGCAGGTCAATAAGGCGCTCAGGGTCAGAATCAACGATCAGCAACTCCCGAGCTCTCACAGAGGTCATGCCAAGTTGCACGGAGCCATCTAGGAACTCAATGAGCGAGTCGTAGTAGCCGTTGACGTTGAGCAAGCCCATCGGTTTGTCGTGAAGATGCAAGTAGCCCCAACTGAGCATCTCGAACATTTCCTCCATCGTGCCGATCCCGCCCGGCAGCGTCAGAAAGGCGTCGGCTGCTTGGAACATGGCGTTCTTCCGAGCTGCCATGTCCTTGACCACCATCAGTTCCGAGATTCCTTGATGACCAATCTCTCGGTCCAGCATGCTGCTCGGGATGACGCCGATGACATGGCGGCCACCGGCCATCGCCGCATCGGCTACTACGCCCATCAGCCCGACCTGGCCGCCACCGAACACCAAGTCGATACCCTTAGCGACGAGCAGGTCTCCAACCGTTTGGGCGCTCTGTTGCAAGGCTGGGTCGCTACCGAGGTGCGATGCGCAATATACGCACAGCCGAGGTGGATTTTGCCGTGTCATTACGACGAACGTACAAGACATATGGCCTTGGGTTGGGAGCAAGGGCCTTGCGCAGCTACCTTTCTGAGTTATGGAACACCCCATTCGAGAGCGAGTCGAAGACCTGCAGAAGCGGCGTGAGCTGGCAATGCAGCCCGGATCAGAGCGGTCGGTCGCACGGCAGCATGATCGCGGCAAGATGCTGGCCCGTGAGCGCGTGGAGTATCTGCTTGATGAGGGCTCGTTTCACGAGTTAGACATGCTTGCGCGTCACCGTGCCGGCGACGCCCTAGCGGAACACCCCTACGGCGATGGTGTGATTACTGGCTGGGGAACGGTGGACGGCCGCAAGGTGTTCATCTTTAGCCAAGACTTCACGGTATTTGGTGGCGCTTTGGGTGAAGTGTTCGCCGAAAAAATCCACAAACTGATGGACTTGGCACTCAAGGTCGGGGCACCAGTGATTGGCCTGAATGACGGAGCGGGCGCCCGTATCCAAGAAGGTGCAGTCTCACTAGCCAGCTACGGCGGAATCTTTTATCGCAACGTCAAGGCTTCTGGGGTCACTCCACAGATCTCGGTCATTATGGGCCCATGCGCAGGTGGTTCGGTCTACAGCCCCGTCATGACTGACTTTGTGTTCATGGTTGATGAAACCTCATACATGTTCATCACCGGACCAGATGTGGTCAAGCAGGTTACGGGTGAGGAAGTGTCGCAGCTTGATCTTGGTGGTGCGCGTGTGCACACTGGGATTTCTGGAGTGGCTCAGTTCATCTCTGCAGATGACCGCGCTGCACTCGACGACGTGCGCTACCTGTTGTCCTTCCTGCCCTCGAACAATCTCGACGAGGCTCCGTTCGAGGCAACCGAGGACCCGGCCGATCGCCGCTGCGAAGAGCTCTATGACCTGATTCCAGCCTCGGCAAATCAGCCATATGACATGCGTGACGTGGTGCGAATTGTTGCCGATGACGGTGAGTTCTTTGAGTACGCATCAGCCTGGGCCGGATCGATTATCTGCGGCTTTACCCGCATCGGAGGCCACACCGTTGGCGTGGTCGGAAATAACCCAGCCATGTATGCAGGGGTGCTCGATAGCGAGTCCTCATCAAAGGCTGCCCGCTTTGTTCGCACCTGTGATGCGTTCAATATTCCGCTAGTGACTTTTGTAGATGTTCCCGGATTCTTGCCGGGGGTTGCCCAAGAGCACGGTGGAATTATTCGTCACGGTGCCAAACTTTTGTACGCCTATTGCGAGGCCACTGTTCCACGCATTTCTGTGATTACTCGCAAGGCCTACGGCGGCGCCTATGTGGTGATGGACTCCAAGTCGATTGGCTCGGACCTGACCTTTGCTTGGCCCTCTGCCGAGTTGGCGGTCATGGGAGCCTCGGGTGCTGTAGAGATTGTGCATCGCCGTGCAATGGCCGAGGCGGCCAACCCCGAGGCCCTGCGAGCGGAACTCATCGAGGAGTACGAGGAGACATTCCTGAACCCATGGGAGGCCACCGACAGGGGCTACGTGGACGATGTGATTGATCCCGCAGAGACGCGCATCAAGCTGATCGCCGGACTCGAGATTCTCCGGTCAAAGCGTGAAGAACTTCCGCATCGCAAGCACGGAAACATGCCGCTCTGATGTCGGGCACAAGCATCGGCAATATTTCGCCTGAACCAACTGATGAAGAGGCAGCAGCGATCGTTGCTGCTGTGCAGCTTGGCCTGCCTTCAGGTGCCGGCCAAGGCGATCAAGTAACGCCAGTCTCTCGCTGGAGATTCTCGGGTCGCTGGTGGTCGCGCCCCGTGCCCGCCCGTCGTGCACGCCCCGGCGGCTAAAGCTGGCACATGTCGCAGCATCAGGATCTGCCATCAGAACTGAGCACCGTTGCTAATGACGAAGTCGTCATTCATGACGGCGCATTGGTGAAGCAGTACCTTGAACTCAAGGCCGATACTGAGTACAGCTTCGACGGCCACGACCTGCGAACTCTGCCGCAGCCGGGGGAGTTGCTCACCACGTTTACTTCAGTAAATGATCTGCATTTTGGAGAGCTCGAGGCTGGAAAGATTGGCGGAGTTGACGAGTGGGCCACCTGTTCAGTGGAACCGGGGGAAGAGCCCTACCCCGAACTCATGAACCGCGGCGCAGTATCTGAGATGGCGGCGATCAACCCGGCACTCGTGGTGGTCAAGGGCGACTTGACCTCACAGGGTTCCGAGGAGGAATACCGGCGCTTCCTGCAGGTCTATGAAGGGGCATTCGGCGAAGCCATGATGCATGTTCGCGGTAACCACGAGAGCTATAACAATGCGCCCTATGCCAAAGATCCCTTCCAAGAGCGTGAGCTGCCTGGGGTGACCGTTGCGTTGCTCGATACCTCAGTTGAGCAAGACCCTAGGGGCGCGCTCGATTCCGAGCGGTTGGATTGGCTCGACGAACTTGGCCAGCGGTCGGACCGCCCGGTGATGGTCTTTGGGCATCATCCGGTTTGGGAACACGCCCACCGACCGGAGGGGAAGGACACCCAGAGCTATTTCTGCCTGTCTCCTGACTCCACCGAGGAACTCCGACAAGTGTTTCTTCGCAGGCCCAATTTGGTCGGGTACTTCGCGGGGCACACCCACCGCAACCGCGTCCTTCACTTGCCTGGCACTGGCAACCGACCCTTTGCCGAGTTGGCATCAGTCAAGGAGTATCCGGGTGCTTGGGCTGAGTACCGAGTGTTTGACGGTGGCATTTTGCAGGTCCACCGCCGGATCTCCACTCCAGAAGCACTGCAGTGGAGCAATACCACCCGCTCGATGTATGCCGGACTTTTTATGGCCGAGGCATTTGGACTGCGAGTTACCGATCGCTGCTTCATGATCGACGTGCCCCAGTGACGAATGAGCCTGTGAGTACTCCGCCCGATCAGCTCAGTCCGGGCCCGCTGGCCGATCTGCGAGTTATCGACCTTGCCACCGTTATCGCCGGGCCGGGCTGCGCGAGGTATTTGGGGGACTTTGGCGCTGATGTCATCAAGGTGGAACGTCCCGGTGGCGACACTGCGCGTGACCTTGGGTGGAAAGACCCTCGTGATGGGCAGTCGCTCTTTTGGAAGATTGTCGGCCGAAACAAACGCACCATCACGCTGGACCTGAAGGACCCTGAGGATCTTGCTGTCATGCTGGAGCTTTGTGATTCGGCTGATGTCTTAGTAGAGAATTTTCGCCCTGGCACGCTCGAGCGATTAGGCCTGGCCCCGCAGATTTTGCATGAGCGAAACCCTGGACTAGTCATCACCCGTGTGACCGGGTTTGGTCAGACGGGCCCGTATAAGGACCGCCCGGGCTTTGCCACGCAGGCTGAGGCTCTGTCGGGTTTCGCAGCCCTGAATGGTGAGCCCGATGGCCAACCACTGCTTCCCCCGGTTGCACTCACCGATGAACTCGCTGCCATCGTCGCTGCCTTCGCGACGATGGTTGCTGTGCATTCTGGTAAAGGTCAGGTTGTTGACGTGAGCCTGATCGAATCGATGTTGCAAATCATGGGTCCACTTGTGCCGCTGTTTGGAATGCTTGGCCAAACCCAAGAACGTCTTGGTGCTGGCATTCCCTACACGGTGCCACGCAACACCTATCAAACCTCGGACGGAAAATGGGTAGCGGTGTCTTCGAGCGCAGAGTCTGTTGCGCAGCGGGTTCTTGAACTGATCGGTTTGGACGGAGACGAGGAGTTAGCTGGCTTTGACGGTCGAGTTGCACACCGTGAGCGCATCGATGCACGTATGGCTGAGTGGATGCTGCAACGAACCCAGGCCCAAGCTCTGGCCGAGTTTGAACACGTAGATGCAGCAGCGGCACCGGTCTACGACATGGCTGACATCTTCGCTGACCCGCAGTATCAGGCTCGCAATGCAATCATCACCATCGACGGTGTTCCGATGCCGCAACTCATCGCTCAACTCTCGGCCACTCCGGGGGCTGTGCGCTGGGCTGGCCGTGCACAAAATCAGGATGCGGCGCAGATTAGAGCCGAGGCAGGGGAAGGCCAGAGCGACTCACTCTGAGACTGCGACTCACTCTGAGACTGCAACTCACTCTGACAGAGCGACTTCGATGCGATCTTGTTTCCATTCTTTGGCAGCAAGAAGCGCTGTTCTGGACTGAGCCAAGAGTTCTTCTGCAGTAAAGGCATGGGCTGGGTAACAGGCCACTCCGGCCCACATGATGTGGCTTCCGAATCGCCCCACAATGTTGCGCCGCACTCTTTCGACTGTCCACACGGCGCCATTTTCGGGAGTGTCTTCCAAAATGATCGCAAAGGTTCCGTCGTCGAGACGACAAGCTGTATCTGCATCTCGAATGGTCTCGCGGATCGACTCAGCAGCAGAGGCTGCAACGACTGGGACTCCGGAACCGGCATCGCCTTGGACTAGGTCAATCAGCGCTATTCCAACTGGCCGTAAATGGCGACGAGCTGAAGCGATCCGAGCCTCCAAGGCCACCATGAAATAGGCCTCTGAGAAGAGTTGCGATTCTGCGTCTACGAGCAGCGAGGAATCCTCACCCGCAAGCACTGGGAGTTCCTCTTCTTCTGATGCGGTAGCAGATTCAACTGCTGAAGCAAGATCTGATTCGAGTTGAGCAATTCTCTGAGCTGCGGTCTCTACTTTTTCTTGGCTGGCACCCAAGGCGTTTGCCAGGTCATCGATTTGAGCCTCGAAGAGGGCTCGCTCATCGGAACTGTCCTCGGTGTTATCCACCCGCAGCGTGAGGACAAGGACTCCTGCTGCGCCACCTGCCATTCCAGCGGCGAACCCCACAAGAGCAATATCGCTGAACAGCGCAGCCACACCTAGGCAGGCAGAAAGTACTCCAAGTGCAAATGCGACTGCGCGACTGTTCACCACCTAGCTCCAATCGGCCACATCGCCGCAGTTCTTACGTTTTGGTTGGAGGAGTTCATGGCCAAGTTGCTCTCGAGTCGTGGTGGCTTATTCTCACACGGCGAGGGCTCCGAGTCTGTCACCCCGCTGTTGGTTGCTTGGGTTCTTGGTGCGGCGCTGAGAGCACAAAGGCGGAGCGGGGTCCACGGCAGCGGTATGTGCTTGGGAAAGCACGATTAGCGATGCTTGGGAGGGAGATTGCAGACTCCCGCTCCTTGTGCCTTTGCTGTGTACCGGCGGAGGCGAAACCACCGGTAAGTTAGTTATCGCCAGTTCCGAGCAGAACTTGAGCTATTTCTTTAAATATTTCTGTAGAGGCTGTTCGCAGCTGCGAATAGGGGATCCAGTTGCTTCTAGAGATTCAGCCGAGTGCTAGTTGGATCAGTGCTAGCGGGATAGTTGCCGAAGAGGGCTTGTTGCTCCTCGGCGATGACTTTTTGCCTTGGATCGTCCTGGCCTTTGGTGCTGCCATGGTGGCCGGCAACTTGTTCGCACTCATTCGTCCGCCAAGTTCAGATTCAGAGGACCCGAGTCGGGCACCTATCGGCCGAGCGCTCATTATGATTTCGATTGGCGCTGTGGCAAGCATTTGGGGTCTCGCCAGCCTGCTGAACTAGCTGGCCGTCTGAACTACTAGAACGAGCTAGTCCCCAGCGCTGGCGCAGCCCAAGGTCTGGGCGGTTACGAGCTGAGAGAGCTTCTCGACGTCTTCTTCGAGCACCATGCGGTTGAACTCGGCAGAGCCAGATTCTTTGATGACGCCGTCAATGACACATTCGGCCAACTTCTTCGGGAGGCCCCCTTCAACTAGCTGAGAGACCACCTCGTCCCGTAGCCCTCCAAAACTCAGATTTTGTTCCTTATTCGGACAACGGGTTCCCACCTTGGGAACGGTCAACTCGATCAGATAGGTCACGACTGCGTTGTCTACGCACGGTCCACCGCGAAGAAACGCCGTGTGGCCGTCTCCCTCGTAGGTGAGGAGCACTGCAGATTCGAGCGCTGCAGTCATTTCTTCCGCCCAGGCATACGGGGTTGCAGGGTCGCCGATGGTTCCAACAACGAGCACGGTTGGTGACCCCTTTCCAGTGATCTCTGGAAGCGGGTTCGCCGCCATGGGCCAACCCAAGCAACTCAGGGTGGCCCAACCAAGGGCTTGCCCAAAGGTCGGTGCAGCAGCTTGGATTCGCTCTGCGGCTTGCTGGCTTTGTTCCGCAGTCGGCCGCTCAGTTGAGTCGGCACAACTCACCATCGACTGCGCAGCACTTGAGTTGTCGAAACTTCCGTCTGGCTGGCGGCCCAACTGCCGGTCAACAAGCGAGAAAATGAGTTGGCCGCCGCCAGAGTTGATGTCTCTAATTGCCTCCGCAGCAGTTCCCCAAAGCGACGTGTCATACAAGGCGGTCGCTAGGCCGATATCAAAAAGGTCGACCCCTAGCGTGCGGGTTCCGCTCGGAGTAACGACCTGTACTGGCTTCTTGTTCAGTTCGTTTCGGGTTGCCGCAATTTTTGCTGCGGCGTCAGGGCCGAGCGCACAGCCTTTGTCGGCATTACATGCTGAGACGAAGTTCGCCAGGGTGTTTTCGAATCCCTGAGCCTGAGCGAGCGCTTCTTCCTCCGAGGTTGACTTGGGGCTCACTGACCCGTCAAGAACAAGTGCTCGCGAGTTTTCTGGGTAGAGGGTTGCATAGACCGCTCCGATTGCAGTTCCGTAGGAGAAGCCTAAGTAGGTCAGCTTCTCGTCTCCGAGGGCGCTTCGAATCTGATCCAAGTCAGCGGCAACATCGGCTGTACTCATGTGGGTGAGCAACTCCGCAGAATTAGCTCGACAACTAGCCAGAAATTGCTTCTGGTCAGCCACGGCCTTGCTGAGTTCCTCTGCAGTATCCGGGGAAAGGTCTCCAGCGAGCTGCTCCTCGGCTGCTGCGTCATCAAGGCACTCAACAGGTGAGCTTGCGGCGACACCACGGGGATCAAAGGAGACCAAGTCGAATGCGTCGGTAAGTTCAGAGGGGAAGGCAGCGGCGGCTGAGGTGAGGAACTCAAGGCCAGATCCACCAGGGCCGCCAGGATTGATGACAAGTGATCCAATGCGCTCGGATGCCGATCCTGTAGAGGGTTGGCGGATGAGAGCGAGTTCGGTGGTCGGCCCCGAGGGGCTAGCGGGATCGATGGGTACCTGCAGCGTGGCGCATTCCAAGCCGGCAGCAGCGGCTAGATCATCTGCGCAGTTGGTCCAGGTCAGCGGTTGTTGCTCGGAGGAAGGAGGGAGCGATTTCTGCGCCGTTGAGCTTTCGGTACGTTGAGCAGAGTCCATACTCGCCGAGGTGCTCTCGGCAGAGTTGCCAAGCGAGCAGGAACTCGCCAAGGTCACTAGTGCCAACACAACAGTTGCTCCACGCAGGGTTCTCACAGGGGTACAAGCTACTGACATGGGACCTGCCTCGGGTTCCGTCAGAGCAAAAACCTCAGACGGTTCTCAGGAGTTTCTGAGCGCCTTCACTCAAAGTTCAGTTTCGCGCCGGGCCGGGCCGCTGTTCAGCGCGTTACTCTTGCCTATGCCGGACTGACGATGGTTCGCACTGAGATGGAGAGTTGTTCAATGCCAGACCTGATTGCAATTGCCTATGAAGACACCACCACTGCAATGTCCGCAATGGACGAGGTGCAGCATCTTGCCGCCGACCTTGTCATTCAGCCCGACGCAGTAGCAGCGATTATCCGTTCCGATGACGGTAAGTACCGCACCATCACCAACCAGCATGTCGTTGGCGCCGGCGCGACTTGGGGAATGTTCTGGGGCCTACTCTTTGGCATCTTGTTCTTCGTGCCCGTGTTCGGCATGGCATTCGGTGCTGGCCTCGGGGCAATTATGGGCAAGATCACCAAGTCCTCAATCGACAAGGGATTCCAGGATCAGATTCATGACGCTCTCAAGCCGGGTACCTCGGCACTGTTCTTGATTGTGGAGCAGATGACCACTGACAAGGCCACTGCTGGTCTGTCCAAGTTTGGTGGCACCGTCATCAAGACCTCGCTCTCAGAGGCAGATGAAGCAGAATTGCAAGAAGCCTTGCACGGTGGCGAGGCCTGAGCCTGCCCCTGCAAGACTCGCCGCTGCACGAAGTGGCGGTTGAATAAGCCGAGTGAAGGGCCAGCGCCTAGCGTTGGCCCTTCCCGCGTAGTTGAGGCAGCCCTAAGTGATTCAACCGTGACAGATTCAGCCGAGTACGAGATCATCATTGTTGGGGCGGGTTCGGCTGGCTCGGTGCTTGCGAGCCGCTTGACTGAACAGACAGACCGCAGCGTGTTACTGCTAGAAGCCGGCCCTGATCGAGCTCCATCCTCGGTGGCTGCTCATCGGGTAGCTGACGGGTTTTCACTTGAGGCATCAGTCCACTCTGAAACTGCCGACAGGGGCACCGTCGAACTCATGGCAGGTAGGCCAGCAGAGGTGTTCTCTGGTCGCGGGTTAGGCGGTTCGAGTGCAGTGAATGGCGGCTACTTCATTCGCGGCAGACCACAAGATGCCGAGTGCCTGACAGCTGCTTCCGAAGGGTTGTGGTCACCCCAAGAAGTACTCGAAGCATATTGTCGGTCTGAACAGGACCTTGATTTTGGCAGCCAACCTGGCCACGGCCAGAGAGGCCCTCTTCCTGTTCAGCGCGACGTTCAGCCCATGCATCCGGTGAGTTCCGCGTTTACCCAAGCCTGTTTGGCTAGTGGGTACCAAGAGGAACCAGACAAGAACAATTCCAGCCCGCCGGGTATCGGCCCGGTGCCATGCAACATTGTTGACGGCGTGCGAGTGAACGCTGCTGCTGCGTATCTGCAGCCAAACCTAGACCGCAACAATCTGAGAATTCGGAAGAACAGCACGGTGCAGCGGGTAGTCATCGAACAGGGTCGCGCCGTTGGAGTGCAGGTACTCCACGAAGGCAAGAGCCGGGTTATTCGATCAGAGCAGGTAGTCCTCTGCGCAGGTGCTCAGGGCTCGGCCAAACTGCTGCTGCTATCGGGAGTGGGAGCAGCGGAGGCCTCGCGTCGTCTGGGAATCTCGGTACATGCAGATCTTCCTGGAGTAGGTAACCGAGCATCGAATCACCCCACCCTCGATCTGATGTACAGGCCAGTGCCTGTTACTGCGTTCCCTGCTTCGTCAAGCTTTATGCAAATGGCCCTTCACCTTGGACCTGCTGGAGGTGATCTGGAGTTCATGCCTACTCGCCGGCCCTACGGCCAGGTCACCGGGTTAGATCCGATGGATGACCTGTTGAGTATTCGTATTTCTCTGACCCTTCCTCAGAGTCGAGGCAGCCTGCACCTGCAGTCGCCTGATCCGCAGGATCAGCCGGTGAGTAGCTACAACTACTTACAAGAGGAATCTGACCGGGAGCGGCTTCGAGCTGCAATCCGAATCGCGGTAGAATTTGCTGAATCACCTGAGTTTCGCCCAATGGTTGATCAACTCTTTGGCCCGGAATCAACTGTGCTTGCCTCGAATACGCAACTCGATTCGTGGATTGCAGAACGAATCGGCACGGCGTTTCACCTGATGGGGACCTGTCCGATGGGCCCTGCCAGCGACCCATTTGCTGTTGTTGACGCTCGGTGCCAGGTACACGGCTTGGCGGGCTTGAGCGTGGTTGATACCTCAATCCTGCCCGGACCGTGGTCCCGAGGTCCGGCGGCAGCAGCGATCCTGATCGGTGAGCGTGCCGCGAAGTTCTTTGGCTGACCACGGCTACGATCACCCACCATGTCTCGAATCTCCTCCCTCATTCTCTCTGCGTGTCTAGCTGCGGCGCTCTTCGCTGGTTGCACAAATTCCAGCACTGACACCGCTGCTCAGGATTCGTCCGGAAGTTCCACCACCGAGAAAGCAGTTGCAGTGTCTCCTCCTGATCAGCCGGGCCCGTACCAAGTTGGCCGACGAGTCGTACAGATCAACGATGCCGCTCGTGGCAGAGCACTCACTGCAGATGTCTGGTATCCCGTTGAGCAGGGCGTGACTGCGCCATTGTCGATCTACCAGTTCATTCCGGGAATCGAGCTCGCATCTTTGACAGCGCTAGCCGATGCACCCGCTAGTGCTGCGGGGCCATTCCCCATGGTGGTGTACTCCCACGGGAGCGGTGGTCTGCGCTACATAGCCTCTTGGTTTACCGAGGCGCTCGCAAGCCACGGGTTTGTTGTGGTCGCAGTGGACCACACCGGTAACACTGCTCTCGACTCGGTGACAGGTGCCAGTACGCCAAGGCCAGTTAATGCGCTCAACCGCGTCCAAGATGTTCAGTATTTGATTACCGCCATGCTCGGAATCTCTGCCACTCCGGGTGACCCGCTCTCTGGGACGATGGACCCCGAGCGCATCGGCGTAACGGGCCACTCGTTTGGTGGGTTCACCACACTCGGAACGGCTGGAGGGTATAGCAACGAGTTGGGCAGCGTTCCCGCAGATGAACGCGTCAAGGCGATTGCGGTGATGGCCCCGTACTCTGAACTGAACTCGGATGAGGCCCTTGCTGCGATTGATATTCCAAGCCTGCTGGTATCTGGTGTGCTCGATACAACCACCCCGATTGTCAATGACACCACTCGCCCATGGGATCTGATTTCGGGCCGTCCGCTGCTTCGCATGGATATTGACAAAGCAGGGCATCAGTCCTTTACGGATGTCTGCCGCTACCAAGATTCCTTGGCTACGCTGCCGAATTTGCCACAAGTGTTTATCGACGTAGTCAATGAGATGGCGCTCGAGGGCTGCACAAAGGACCTCATCGCGATTGACGAGGCTCACGCGATTACCAATGGCATCACCATTGCGTTCTTGCAGACCTATGTTGCGGGCGAAGATGGCTATGAGAGCTATCTGTCTCCGAAAGACGCTCCCGAGGGAACCGAGCTTCAAGTCAAAGACTAAACAGCATCAGGATCTGAGAACTGGGTCTAACGGTGAGAACCCGCGTCTAACAGTGAGGACTGACCTAGATGTCTTCCTCGCCAAACTCAATGCGCCGAAAGTCGGCATCGCTGAGTTTGTCTGCCTCAGTCTCGTTTGCGTCGTAGTCCCGGCGCTTACCCAGGACTGCAAAAAAGGCAAAAATGAGCACGACACCAAATACGGCGAAAATCAAAAATCCCTGCATCCCCACAGTGGATCACATTCTGAGCGCCTTTGACAGCGCTTTGGCGCAGAGAGTTGGTCACGGTCGCTTTTTTCTCGGCACCCTTAGGCTGATGAGGTGGAAAACGCATCAACATTGCATGGCTTGGTTTTCGACCAAGCCGAGCGAACACCAGATGCACTAGCAATTGATGATGGTTCGAAGACCACCTACCGCGAACTTCGGGAACAGGCTGAGCAGGTAGCGGCCTCGTTGTGTGCACATGGGGTCGGTCGCGGCGACTTCGTTGGAATCTGCATGGGCAGAAGCGCCGAACTGTTAGCAGTGGTACTTGGCGTGCTCGCCTCTGGTGCCGCTTATGTTCCGCTTGACCCTGCTTACCCCAAAGAACGACTGCGCTTCATGACTACTGATTGCAGCGCTCGAGTAGTTATCTGCGACAAGAGCTTTGCTAATTTCTACGATTCTGAACTGTTCGAATCAGGACTCTTGACTGAAGCCCTGTTGGATGAAGCCAAGCTCACCTTGTTGAGTCCAGAAGACCTGTTGCAACCGCAGACTCAACCCGCCAAACCGAACAGCGTCGACCCAGAAGATCTGGCCTATCTCCTCTACACCTCGGGTTCAACTGGCCAGCCCAAAGGTGTGATGATCAGGCACTGCAACGCAGTCAATCTGGCCCGTTGGGCTCGGGAGGCGTTCTCTGATGAGGACCGATCTCGAATCCTGTTCTCTACTTCACTCTCTTGGGATCTATCGATATTTGAGATCTTTGCATCCCTAGCCTGGGGCGGAACACTCGTTGTGGTCCACAACGCACTCACCCTTGCAGAGGTGGGCCCAGAGCTCGGGGTCACGCTAGTAAATACCTCTCCGTCTGTGATGTCTCGACTCATCCATCATCGCCCGCTACCCGACTCGGTTCGAGTGGTGACCTTGGCAGGCGAGATCTTGCATCGCGAGTTGGTTGAGCAGCTCTATCAGCGAAGCCAGAGCCTGCGTGTTTGGAACCTGTACGGGCCAACCGAAACCACCACCTTTAGTACCGGCGGTCTGATCGATCGCTCCGAGACGTCGAGTCCTCCCATCGGCCAGCCGATCCGGAACACCCGTCTGCATCTTCTTGATGAGCTGATGCAGCCCGTGGAAGCTGGCCAAGTCGGCGAAATCTGGATCGGCGGTGATGGAGTTGCTGCCGGGTACCTGCATCGACCGGAACTCACGGCCGAGGTATTTGTTCCTGACCCCTTTGCAGAAGAGCCAAAGGGCAACTTGTATCGCACGGGTGATCAGGCGCGCTCCCATGCAGACGGATCAGTCGTAGTTCTTGGGCGCCTCGATCATCAGGTCAAGCTTCGTGGCCTAAGGGTTGAGCTTGGTGAGATTGATGCTCAGTTCCTACAACTGTCAGCTGTGAACGAGGCCGTAACTGTGGTGAGTCAGATCGGAACTAGCGAACCGAAACTCGTTGCGTACCTTGTAGCAGGTCAGGGATGTGAGATTGACGAGGAACAAATTCGAGCTGCCCTAGCGCAGAACTTGCCTCCTTATATGGTTCCTGCCCTGATCGAAGTGCTCGATCAACTCCCTCTTTCACCAAATGGCAAAATCGACCGTGCAGCGCTGCCCGCTCCCGGTACTGGCTCCGCGTCTGAAGAGAGCCATGCGATTGACTCTGCTGCGCTCAGCGCAACTGAACAAGAGATTGCACATATTTTCGGTGAGCTCCTTGGCGTTACTGCGCCTCTCTCTACTCAAGCGGACTTCTTTGACTGTGGTGGCGATTCACTTGGTGCGCTACAGCTTGTCGATCTGATTGCCGAGCGACTGCAAGTCGAAATACCACTGAGCACCATGTTCGAGGAGTCCCAGGTTGGGCAGATTGCAGCATTCATAGATGAGTCTGAAGCCGGGGAAGCCGGGCCTGAATCGCGGCCAGCTGGGATGTATGCGCTGCGGTCGGCTGGCTCCAAACTGCCGTTGTTTTTGGGTCCACTCGGGAACGGCGGCCTACGCGGCTATCGAAAACTCATAGCTCAGCTTGATCCCGATAGGCCGGTGTACGGAATGCAGGCTCCGGGAGTTGACGGAGAAACTGATCCCTATCGAACGGTTGAAGAGATGGGGCGACATTTCGCTGCCGAGATAGCTGCGTTTCAACCAGTCGGGCCGATTCTGTTGGGTGGCTTTAGCTATGGCGGAATCTCTGCCATCGAGGCAGCTCAGCAGTTGCAGAGAGCTGGTCGAGAGATTGCGCTGGTGGTCCTATTAGACACCTCACCATTTAGCCGGAGGGTTCCTTGGACCGTTGCCCCGAGACTCCGGTTCCGTCAGGGACGCGACGCAGCGCTCGATACTTTGGCCGAAGTAGGGCTTCGTGAACTCATCCGACGTCGTGGCTATCGATTTGTTGTGCGAACCCGTCGGCTTTTGCAGCGTGGTTTGCCAGCACCGAAGCGGGCTGGATCAGCCCAGAGAACTGAACACATAAAAACAGTGCATCAGGCAGCAGTGAACTCCTACCGATCGAGCGAAATCAGCTTCTCAGTCGCAGTCATCGCGGCAGCTACTGCTGCGGCGAAGGATCGCGCCTCTTCAGGTGAAGACCCCAGATCGCTTGCGCAATGGCAGTTCCGTCTGATTGATTGCCCCGGTGTCGCCCATCGCGATTTCTTGTCGGAGCCGACAGTCAGCAAAGTTGCAGCCGAACTTGACTCTGTAATTGAGAGCGCCGTCCTTGAAAGCGCTGTTACTAGAAGCGCTGTGACCAGAAGCGCTGTTCGCTAAAAAGCCTGAAGGGCAGACCCTCCGATTGGTGGGCCTGCCCTTCGTCTGTACTGCTAGTTCAGTGGAACCAATTAGTTGGTGATGGTTCCGTTGTTCCAGATTCGGTAGAGCTGACCGGAAGGACCGTTGGCTCCTGCGGGGCCGTTCTGGCCGGGACCGGAGCTTGCTCCGTCGCCGCCGGAGTCATTTCCGAAGCCACCAAGTCCTGCAGTTGCACCACTTGCGTATGCGCCACCTGCGCCACCCGCTGCTGGAACTGCTGGGCGGAACGAGTTGCTACCCGTGACCGTGAGCGAGCCGACACCGTTGTGGTACATGGCAATCGATGCGCCACCTGCGCCGCCGCCTGCGCCGCCGCCGCCGCCGCCTGCACCGCCGCCACCGCCGCCACCGCCGCCACCGGCTAAGCAGCAGGAGTCGCCGCCGCCGTTGTTGCCGTTGCCGCCGTTACCACCGCGGCCAGCAGCTGAGCCGGACCCGCCGATGCCACCAGCAGAGGAGGTCACGATTGAGGAAGAAACGTTGACTGTGGCCGAGTTGGCGTAGATCCCGAAGGATCCGCCACCTGAGGTACCACCAGTAGCGCCTGCAGCACCACCGTTGCCGCCTGCGCCGCCGCCGCCACCGCCGCCGCCGGAGGCACTAGCGGACTTGCCGCCGCCGCCGCCGCCAGCACCGCTACCGGCTGCGCCATTGCTACCGGCTGAACCGTTCGTGGGTGACCAAGTATCGGTTGCATTTGGGGTGTTGTTGCCTGCTGCACCTGCTGCACCTGCTGCACCGGCACCACCTGCGCCGCCGCCGCCAGCACCGCTACCGCAGCCAAAGAGTGAGCCGCAACCGCCGCCGCCGCCGCCGCCAGCTGCTGGGCCTGCACCGTTACCGCCGGAACCGCCGCCTCCGCTGTAGTTACCGCCAGTGCCGCCGTTGCCGCCACCATAGGTGGAGCAACCGCCGCCGCCGCCGCCACCACCTGGGCTGGATGGGCCGCTGGCATTACCGCCACCGCCGCCGCCACAGCCAGAGGCTGCTTGGCCCGGAGCTCCAGCAGGAGCGCTCACTCCGGCAACGCCGGGCTGAGCAGTGACTTCAGAGAGAGTGACGTTGACAACCGAGAGCCCCAGGGCACGCACGCCGTAGGCGCTGCTTCCTGCAGCGGTTGGGGTTCCGCTGTTCACTGTTGCGTTGACCACGGTGACTGAAGAGCCACCCGTGATGAGAATGCCGGTTGCGTTTGGTCCAACTCCGCCGCCGACCACGGTGCGTGGGCTGTCGTTGTTGCCAATGACCACTCCGGTTGAACCGCCAGTAACAAGTACGCCGGTGGCGCTACCGCTTGAGCGAGTAACTCCCTGAAGGCTCATACCAATGAGACTCGAGTTGCTCACACCGTTCACCGTTACAGGATTGCCTGTGCCGGTTCCGAACGAGGTGGTTACTTCGGCTGCGTCGAAGCTGCTGAAGTCTTGCTTGTAGCCACCCGTGATGCTCATGTTCGAGGCCAAATCAATCGGGTTGGAGTAGTTGCCGCCGGCAACACGAATCAAGTGAATCCCGTTAGCTACAGCGTTTGTCTGTGCTTCGGTGATGGTCGAGCAAGGGTCAGCAAGTGGACCACATGCCGAGCCCGTGCTTCCCGTGGTACGCACGTAGTACTTGGGGTTGGGGTCCAAGTTGGCCGTGATTGTGATTGGCGAAGATGTCGAGGTACCCAACGAGTTGGTCAAGGTAAGGCGAGCCGTATAGGTGCCAACCGCTGCGTAGGTATGAGTAGCCGTAGTCCCAGTCTCCAAGGCGGAGCTGTCGCCAAAGTTCCATGAGTAGGTAAGGCCAGTTCCTGTGCCGGGCAGGGAGCCCGAGGAATCAAAGCTCACGACGAGCGGTGCATCTCCGATGGTGGGAGTGGCACTCGCAATTGCGGTGGGCCTTCCAACGGGAAGTGTTGTGGTTGTCGTAGTCGGTCCCGGTGGTGTGGGAACGCAGGCAACTGCTAATAAAATCAGCGCCCCAAATACTGGAATAAGAATCTTCCGCACTGACATCTGGTTCCCCCTAGGTAGTACCGCCATCGCCATCGCCGGCAGTCCCTAATGTCTACAGACAGAAAGGCGCTTTGTCAATGAACAATGAACCCATTTCAGTTTGCCGAGCGACTTTGAAAGAAAAGAGAAAATGAATCCGTTTCAGTAATGACATTCTCAGCTCCCCGTGTTACTGTCACCGCACTGCTGTGGCTGACAGCATTTGGGACGTAGGGGGAAGTTATGAAAAGAACTCATATGAAGACAAAGTTCTCGGCGCTCTTGTTGAGCGTGGCACTTCTTGGTGGAGTTGCGGCCTCTTGTAGCCCCGCAGCGCCAAGCGGACCGACAGCTGTAGAGAAATTCTGTACCTTCTGGGACAAGGTGGCCGATGCCCCGCCAGCGGCTGATAGCGCCGTCTTGGTCAAGGACGAGGTAGTCGTACTTGCGGATACCACCACGGTGTCCGGAACTGACTGTACCAACCCCGCCGCCAGCATTGAGGTCGACGGAGCGGTTCTTGCCGAAGGTAAGGAAGTCCCCTCCGAGCAGGGCAACGCCGCATCGGCGCCCATCGCAGCAGTCACTGGTGACGAAATCGCCGCCGAGCAGCCAGTTCTGGACAACCTCGTAGTCAAGGCGCTCTCAGCCGAGATCGGTGCCAACGGAATTACGGTTCGTGGAAACGTAGCCGTTCGCTTGTCAGGTGTTACCTCGACCATCGGCTTCACCGGAACCCTTGCAAACCTCGACAACTGGTCAGTCAATCTTTCCTCCACTGGCCTGACCATTCCAGGCATCAGCACCTCGCCAGTTGTCTTCAACGGAACATTGCGTTCCATCAACGGCGTGCCTTCGCTGTCACTGACTGCTCTAGCTAGCTCGGTCAAGATCGGCGACATCGCTGTAAGCGGAGCCAGTCTGAACCTCAACGCTTCACCGGCAACGGGTGTTTCTGCAACCGTGCAGGGAAGCGTCAAGGTCGGACCGAGCACTGCGAGCGGAATCGTAGACGTTCAGTTTGATAAGGCCGGAGCCTTGGTTGCGGCTCACGCCGACCTTGCTGCTCACTTGGTAGGAACCCAAGCCGGTGGCAAAAAGATCGACCTTCAGGGAACAGTCAAGCTAGACGGCAACAAGGCCGAGACCACCGTCTCCTTCACTGGTAGCGGAGTCTTGGGAGACCTTGTTATCAACGAGGCCAACGGCTCGCTGGCCCTTGCAGCCAACAAAGCAACCTTCGTCGGTCTCATCGACGTTGCTGACGGGCCCAACTCGGTTCGCTTCAACGGTTCGATTGTTTGGGACGGCATCACTGCCTACACCCCATTCCTCATGCTCGAAGGTGCCGGCGAGTTCTCGGGAACCTTGCAAGATGGTCAGCAGGTCTCGGTAGCTGGTTCTGTATCTACCACTGTGGTCGGCGGACAGCTCAGCGCTGTAGTCACCGGAACCTTCAAGGTCGGCACGCTCAAGGCCACCGGCACGGCGACGGTCGAGACCAACGGAGCGACCACAACCCTGAACGTTGATGCAAGCCTTGTTGACGCAGGCTTCGCAGCACAACTGCAGGGCGTCGTCGTCATCACAGACGGCCGTGCAGAGACAGTGAGCTTGGACGCTCAGGTCAACGGAGCAGTTGATCTAGGAGATGTCACCCTTACTGGTGCCAACTTGCACATCGGAAGCTCGTACGGAAGCCCGATCGACCTGACCTTTGCTGGCGGGCTCAAGATCGGAAATCGTGCAGACCTAAGCGGCTCGCTTGCCGCCAGCTTCGGTCCGAACGGATCGCTGATTAGCCTCAACGGTCAGCTCAGCGGATCCCTCTCGCTCGACTCCTGGGGACTTGTCAACTTCGACGGAACAATCATCGCAAGCCCAGAGCAAGTAACGCTCTCCGGTTCTGGTGCCGTTTCGCTGATCAACTTCCCGCTCGGCATCACCTTCAAGGGATCCTTCACCTCTTCACTGACCAATCCAAGCTGGTCACTGAACGGATCCGGCAAGCTGCGGATTGCTTCAATCCAGATTGCTTCTGCCCGACTCAACCTCTCGCAGGCTGTTGGAATGAAGGCAACCCGAGCTGGCTTCTACTTCTCCATCTTGGGAATCCCGGTCTACTTCGAAGCTGACTTCTACATGCAGCCAAGTGGCGGTTGCTCCAAGGTGAACCTCACCGGCGGTAGCTTCCTCGCCCGGCCAATCCTTGCACTGGTCTTGCCAGGCGTGATTGGTTGCCCGGTCAACATCTAGGTCGTTAGCAAACTACGAACGCAAAAGAACCCCTGCAGTTTGCAGGGGTTCTTTCGCGTTCAGTCAGACATGTTCGGAAGGTTCGCAAGCGCTGCAGCAACCTTGTCGGCGGGGTAGTCGTAGTCGACAATGCCACCCTCGAAGTACTTGTCGTAGGCGGCCATGTCCAACATGCCGTGACCGCAGAGGGCTGTCAGGATCACCTTCTCCTCACCCGTCTCTTTGCATCGCAGAGCCTCAGCAATGGTGGCTGCAAGAGCGTGGGTGGGCTCTGGAGCGGGCACGATTCCCTCGGTTCGAGCAAACTGAACTCCAGCAGCAAAGCAGTCAGTCTGAGCGATTGCCTCGGCCTCGATCAGTCCGAGCTCATAGATATGGCTGATGAGCGGACTCATACCGTGGTACCGCAAGCCACCCGCATGAATGGGGTCAGGAATGAAGTCGTGACCAAGCGTGTGCATCTTCATGAGCGGTGTCATGCCTGCGGTATCGCCGAAGTCATAGGCGTAGGTGCCTCGCGTCAGGGAAGGGCAGGCAGCCGGCTCAACGGCTCGGATTGTGGGATTGATCCGACCTGCAAGCTTCTCTCGCAGGAAGGGAAAGCTCAGCCCAGCAAAGTTCGATCCGCCGCCAGTACAACCGATGATCAGATCTGGGGTATCGCCCGCTTTCGCCATCTGCAGCAAAGCTTCTTCGCCGATCACTGTTTGATGCATCAGCACGTGATTCAGGACCGACCCGAGCGCATAGCGAATCTCTGGGTCTTGAGCGGCTACCTCGACGGCTTCAGAGATAGCTATTCCGAGCGACCCTGGGTTCTCTGGGTCGAGAGCCAACAGTGAGCGACCGTACTCGGTGACTTCTGAGGGGGAGGGGTGAACAGTAGCGCCAAACACCTGCATCATCGCCCGCCGGTATGGCTTTTGGTCGTAGCTAGCTCGAACTTGCCAGATCTCGCATTCAAGGTCAAACATCTGGCAGGCAAAAGCGAGTGCCGTGCCCCATTGGCCTGCGCCCGTCTCGGTGGTGAGCTTCTTCACCCCGGCCTTTGCGTTGTAGTAGGCCTGCGGAATGGCAGTATTGGGTTTGTGCGACCCCGCCGGACTGGTGCCTTCGTACTTGTAGTAGATCCGGGCCGGGGTTCCGAGCGCAGCCTCTAGGCGTCGGGCTCGGTGCAGCGGCGTGGCCCTCCATAGCTTGTAGATGTCCATGACCTCGCCGGGAATATCGACGTATCGGTCCGTGGTGACCTCTTGCATGATCAGGTCCATTGGGAACAGCGGGGCAAAGTCATCTGGACCAGCCGGCTGATGCGTGCCCGGGTGGAGCGCTGGTGGAGGCGGCTCGGGAAGATCAGCAACGAGGTTGTACCAAGTCGTGGGCACCTCATCATCGCTCAACATGTATCGAAGCGGTTCAGTCATTCAATTCCCCTTTTTGCCCCATTGGGAGCGCTGGTTGTAGCTGCAGCCTAGCTAGATAGCGCGTTTGGGAACCGCAGTTCTTTGGGGTTCGGATCAGTGGTCGACGAGGCGTTCGAACCGCTGGCGTGCTCCTTGGCGGGTCATGCCGAGCTGGGCACCGATCACGCCCCAGGACAGCCCGGCGCGGTGGGCGGAGAGGGCGGCCGGAAACGACGAAACCCCTACCGAAGTAGGGGTTTGCGTAGAGAGCGGGTACGGAGAATCGAACTCCGGTATTCAGCTTGGGAAGCTGATGTTCTACCATTGAACTACACCCGCAGAACCCTGCGAGAGGGTAGAACTGCTACTTGGCTAACACCTTAGCTGAGCGGGCAGCACGTTCCTGAGCCATCACTCGGTCGTACTTGTCGCTAGCCCGAACGTATGCGGCCTCGGCAGCGTCCACCCGACGCTGCTGCTTCTCGGTGAGGACTCGGGGGCCAGCGGTGTTGTACTCGGGGAAGAACCTGTCTTGAAGCCAAGTGGATTTCTGCACCACCGTGATAACGGCGATCCAGCAAATCGAACCGACAACAGCGATAACACCCAACATGACAAGGATCCCAAGCAATCCAACAAACATATTCCCGCTCCGTTCAAGTCCCACGTGCCCTGCCCCAACCGGACAAAGTCAAAGCTACCACTGAGTTATCGGCAGAATCCAGCAGGAACTTGAGGGGGAACTTAGGGGGAGCTGTGTTGTTGCGCGGTTCTGTCCTGCGTGTGGCCCCGGGTTGGGGTGTCGCAGGACAGTTCCGTGTTGGTTTGTTTTGTTGTTTGTTTTGTTGTTGGGGGTTGTTGTTAGTTGGGTGTTTTGGTGGGGGTTCTTGGTCCTGCGGTTTGGATGGTTGCTGTTGCGGGGAGGTAGATGGGGGTGCAGGTTTGTGTGATGTTTGGTTTTTTGGGGGTGCCTGTGTTGGTTTGTTGGGTTTGTGCGCCGTCTGGGCAGGTGGTGTTTGCCCAGATGGTTCGGGTGGTGGTGGTTCCGTTGATGTCGGCGAGCCATAAGATGGTGCCGGTGAGGTTGGTGTCGGTGAGGTTGACTCCGGTGAGGTTTGCTCCTGCGAGGTTTGCGTAGGAGAGGTCGGTGCCGGTGAGGTCTGTGTTTCTGAGGTCTGCGCCGGTGAGGTCTGCGTGGGAGAAGTCGGCGTTTTTGATTTTTGCTCCTTGTGCGATGGTTTGGGCGAGGTTGGAGTCGGTGAAGTCGGAGTCGTTGAGGTTGATGCCTCCGAGTTCTGATCTGAAGAGGTTGACTCGTTTGGCTGAGACTCCGGTGAGGTTGGCGTCGACGAGTGTTGATTGTTCAAGTGTTGCTTCGTCGAGTGTGGCGTCGATCCAGGTGCTGTTGGTGAGGTCGGATCTGAAGAGTTGTGCGGTGTCGAGGTTGGCTTCGTCGAAGTTCGCGTTGCGTAGTGTTGACATGGCGAGGTTTGCGCCTTGGAGGTTTGCTCCTTGGAGGTTTGCTCCGACGAGGTTGGATTGGAAGAGGTCTGCGTTTTCGCAGTTTGCGTCGGGGACGATTGCGCAGTCGTCGATGACTTCGGTGCCGCCTGCGCTGATGTAGAGGGTGGCGTTGTTGACGGTGATGGTGTCGCTGCTTGCGGTGGGGAGTGTGTTGATTTCTTTGGTGGTTTGGCCTTCTGCGGTGATGGTGATGCCGCCTGATCGGGCGAGTGCTCGGCCGATTTCTCCGGTGGGGACGCTTGAGGCTTCGAGTGTTGCGGTGTTGTCTTTGTTGAGTGTGGGTGTGCTGACAGCCATGATGAGGTCTGATTGGCCGGTGCCGGCTACGTCTCCTGACAAGACGCTGTTTGCTGTGCCGAGTCGGACGGTGAGGTTGGAGGGGTCATCAAAGAAGGTGGTTGTTTGAACTCGTGCTGAGTCGGCGGGGCCGGTTCTGGCCATGGTGTCGTCAACGCCTTGGAGGGTGAGGTCCCATGAGGTGTCTCCGGTTGGGGTCAGTGTTGCTGATATGGCGCTGATTGCCATGATGACTT
>LCZK01000006.1 GCA_001025035.1 Actinobacteria bacterium IMCC26207 | reverse complement strand
CTCTGAGCTGTGTATGAGAGACACGTCCCACCCTCAACGACTACTCCCCCCCCCACCACCACCACCCCGACCCCCGTCCCCCCAACAACCACCACTAACGCAACAACCACCACCACCTCGGCCCCGGTCCCTCCAACGACCACAGCGCCACCAACAACAACCACCGTCCCACCCACCACCGTCCCACCCACCACCGTCCCACCCACCACCGTCCCACCCACCACCGTCCCACCCACCACCACGACGGTGCCACCCACCACGACGACTGTCCCACCCGGCAGCGGGTTCGTACATCCTGGGGTGCTGGTCAGTCAATCAGAACTCGATTTCGTCAAGGCCAAGATCGCAGCGAACCAAGAACCTTGGGCCTCTGCTTTCACCAAAATGCAGAGCAGTGGAGGGTCATCGGCAACCGTCTTGCGACCGGCTTCATACCGGTTCTCCTCGCTAAGCTACCCGCCAATGCCAGTAGCTCAGGTTCGCTGCTGGGCCGGAACCGGGGCCGCCTACGCCCTTGCTCATCCAGAATTAGGCCTCTCTGAGACCGGATGTCGGGAGCAAACCGATGATGCCATGGCGGCGTACACCCACGCGCTCATGTGGTACTTCACCGGGAACATCGCCCACGCCAACAAGGCCATTGAGATCATGAATGCCTGGTCAGCGACGAACACTGAGATCCTGTTCGATCAGCCACGCACCAACCTCAACCAGCAGATCTACGCCAATGGCAAACTTCAGGCCGGCTGGACTGCTGAACTCATTACTCGTGCAGCGGAAATCATCAGATACAGCAACGCCGGCTGGTCAAGCACCGACATCACACGCTTCTCACAGATGCTCAACAACGTGTACTTGCCGCTCACCATCACCGGCTGGACAAGCCAGTCGAACTGGTTGATGACCTTCGCCGACGCGACGATCAGCATCGGTATCTTCAATGACGACCGAGCGACATTCAATGCCGGAGTCGCATACTGGCGTGCCAAGGTGACATCAACGATTTATATGACCTCAGATGGTGTGCAACCAGTTGCCCCGACTATCTCGTCACAGTTCGACACGCCTGCCGAAATCAAGTCCTACTGGTACAGCCCAACCAGCTACATCGACGGCCTCCAAGAGGAAACCGGCCGCGACTTGAGCCATATGACCATGGGTCTCGGGTCCATGAGCAATGCCGCAGCATCCGCTGGCATACAAGGAGTCGACCTGTTCGCAGAGCAGAGCACCCGCATCCGTACCTCCTACGAACTCAACGCCGGATTCACCAACCAGTACCTCGACGAGGTAGCCCGACTCGGTACGACCCCGCCCTCAACGTGGCGGCCCACAGGTTGGGTCAACCCCAACTTCAACCTCGGAGGCGAAGCCTACAAGGGCGGGTGGGAAGTCGCGTACGAGCACTACGCAGTGCAGCTCGGGATCCCCATGCCGAACACCGAGAAACTCGTCAAACGACTTCGCCCCAACGGTACGGCAATGCAACTCTCTTGGGAGACGCTCACCCACGCAAGGTGAACTTGTAAGTCAGCTCTGGTGGCCACTAGCGAAGAGCAGGTACAGTACCTAACTCGTTGGAGAGGTGCCGGAGTCCGGTCGATCGGGCCTCCCTGCTAAGGAGGTGTGGGGGCAACCTCACCGTGGGTTCGAATCCCACCCTCTCCGCCACATGGCTCTGCCGCCAGCTTCGGTCGGCGGCAGAGCCAGACCAACCCGGATGTTTCTGGTCGAATATCGACCAAATTCATCCGAGTTGCTAGAGTCATCAACTGCAAGCGTTCGTAGCTCAATTGGATAGAGCATCTGACTACGGATCAGAAGGTTGTGGGTTCAAGTCCCGCCGAGCGCACCACCGCAAGCCCCCGCAATTGTGGGGGCTTGTTCAGTTTGGTTTGGTCAGTCAGGGTTGAGGTGTTGAGCCTTACCGTAGGCTGGGGAGGGGGGAGATTGCCCCGCAGCCCAGAAAATACTTTGGGGTAATTCAATCAACCTACCAGTCGGGTCTCATGACAAACTCCACCAATCAGCGAATCGTAGTGACCGGCGCCGCAGGGATGTTGGGGTCGCAGATCGTAGATATGTTGCTGTCGCGGGGCGACACAGTCATTGGTATCGACAACTTTCTGACCGGGGCGACGGCCAACCTGAGCGCTGCTTTAGCGCACCCAAACTTTGAGCTGATCTCGGCAGATATCTCCGATGGGATTGAAGTCGCCGGGCAACTCGATGCAGTGCTACATCTCGCATCCCCTGCCTCGCCGCTGCATTTTAGGACCATGCCACTTGAGATTCTTCGCGTTGGATCGACTGGCACGCTCAATGCGTTAGACCTTGCGGATCGTACGGGGGCAACTTTTCTCTTTGCATCAAGTAGCGAGGTCTACGGTGAACCAGAGGTTCACCCGCAGTCGGAATCCTACTTGGGCAACGTCAACCCACTTGGCGAACGTAGCTGCTACGACGAAAGTAAACGCTTTGGCGAAGCGGCCACTGATACCTACCGTCGTGACCGAGATCTCGACATTCGAATCGCCCGCATCTTCAACACCTACGGGCCCAGAAACCGCGCTGATGATGGCCGCGTCGTCCCGAACTTTATTACCCAAGCGTTAGCGAACAAACCACTCACGGTCTTTGGAGACGGATCTCAGACCCGCAGCTATTGCTACCTGGACGACCAAGCCGAGGGACTGTTGTTGCTCCTCAAGAGCGATGTGACAGCCCCGGTCAACATCGGCAATCCCACTGAACATACGGTGCTGCACCTTGCTGAGCTTGTTACCGAGATGACTGGGTCAACGGCCGGGATCGTCAGTCTGCCGCTACCTCAGAATGACCCTGTTCGGAGACGGCCAGATATTACGAGGGCACGGGAACTACTCGGCTGGAATCCAACGGTCGATTTGCCTGAAGGCCTTGAGCGGACCATTGACTATTTCAGGACTCTCGGCCCCGTAGCCGACTAAGACCTCGGCCGGTCTCAGCTGAGTTGTTCCAGATACCAAGAGTACGTGTCTTCAATTCCTTGGTGGAGTGGGATCGAGGCATGCCAGCCAAGCGCGTCGAGCCGGCCTGAGTCGAGCAGTTTACGAGGGGTTCCGTCTGGCTTGGAGGAGTCAAAGGCGATCTGAGCTTCGGGGTAGACGATCTGCCCAATTACTTGGGCAAGATCACCGATCGAGATCTCTTTGCCGGCGCCGACATTGATTGGTCCGGGGTCATTGAAGTGATCCAGCAAGAACATGCACGCATCAGCTAGGTCATCCACATGTAAAAACTCACGAAGAGGCGCTCCGGAACCCCAGATGGCCACGGACTCGGCCCCTGTCAGTTTTGCTTGATGGAACCTTTGAATCATTGCCGGCAATACGTGACTCGATTCGGGATCGAAATTGTCATTGATGCCGTACAGGTTGGTGGGCATCGCAGAGATAAAATTGCATCCGTATTGGGTTCGGTAGGTGTCGCACATCTTGATCCCAGCAATTTTTGCGATCGCATACGCCTCATTGGTGGGCTCAAGCGGGCCGGTCAGCAACTCGTCTTCGGTGATGGGTTGCTTGGCGAGACGAGGGTAGATACATGAACTTCCCAAGTAGAGGAGTTTTTCTGCTCCGACAGCCCGAGCTGATTCGACCACTGTGGCGTGGATCATCAAGTTGTCGTACAGAAACTCAGCTGGCCTCGTCGAGTTCGCCATAATTCCGCCCACTGTCCCCGCTGCCAAAATCACATACTGAGGTTGTTTGGCCTGAAACCACTCGTTCACTGCCGACTGATCCCGAAGGTCAAGTTCCTCCCGACCTGCTACCAGAACGTCACTAAATCCGTCAGCCTGAAGTCGACGGACAAGCGCCGAGCCAACTAGGCCTCGGTGGCCGGCCACAAAGATTGGCGCCGACCGATCAATCGGTTCGGGGCTTGGTGCGTTCATTCAGGCTCCGGTGGTGCGATCCAAGAAGTGCAGTCGTCGTTCGATACTACTCCCCTGCCGCAGACTCATTTACCCCATTTTGGCCCGCTACCGGGGGCCGACCAGAGCGCAATTCGTAGCGGTCTCTGACCCCCGAAGCGGAACATGCTCCTGCGTTTGTTGTTGACGCTTGTGCTAACTCAGAGTCCAACAATGGGTTCGCAGCGCTGAAGACTCCCCAAGGGCTCTCACACCCCGGAACGACCCAGGCATGGCTCATCCAACCTTTTGAGCCATCGCTCTTGATGCCACCGATTGCTGTGCACTCTTCAGCCGTGAGCGTTGAATCGCCGATGACCCCAACACCCTCCTTGTTACACAAACCCACATGCCGATGCGAGTGATCGTTCGCCCCCGTAAAGCCTTGGCTGGGCTCGACTTGGCCTGGCTGAATCATGTAGTAACTCAGACCAACCACTCGTGCCTCGGGACTGTTGCCGTCGTACAGAATCATCTCTGGCTGATCGATCTGGAATTTGCCATCAACGATGCCGTACTTCATGTAGTGCGCCGCAATGCCAGGCACATAAAAAGTGACTCGCTCCCAGCCTGCAGCCATTGCGTCGGCAGCGGTTGGGTACTTCAGGGCCGTCGAGCGAGCTAATGAAAGCTCTGCGTCCAAGGTGTCACACTGCTTCTGATCCACCATGGCAGTCCAAGGCTGAGGGCCAGCATGGCCACCGTGACCACCGTTGTCAGATGGTGCGGCGGCAGAACTTGCAGCGGCTGTTGCTCCGTGATCGTGGCCACCGCCAGCCGTACCTGAAGCAGCCATGGATCCCATCCACCTCGTCCAAGCCGTGTAGTCGGCATCGGTGGCATCCGAGAGGGAAACAATCAAGCCCGCCGCCGCGCCTTCACCACCAGAACTTTGCGAGGTGGCGGCTGTCAGCTTGTCAAGGCCCTCGGAACCCCGGCCTTCAAGAGGGTCCCCTCCGGCAACAAGCTCGTTCAAGGTTGGAGCGCTCGTCACCTGCATGGTCCCGCCGCCATAGGTATCGACGCCCATTTTCGCCGCATCATCCCAGTAGGACTGAGGGTTAAATCCTAAATCACAGCGCGCAAGGTCAACCGCTGCCATCTGCGCGACATGCCCTGATCCTGCGGAGTGATCTGCATGGCCCGTGGTTGCCCCAGCAGCAGTGCCAGTAGCAGTGCCATTAGCAGGGCCATCTGCGTGAGCACCATGAGAAGATGCATCGGGGCTGACAATGGCCGCCGTTGCAAGTCCAAGCACGGCAATGGCTGCAACTGAGGCGCCGAGCATGCCGATGCGCAGGCGAGATGGAACGAACAACATTGCTCCGGCAACTAGTACCGCTCCCAGTTCTAGAGCCGCACAAATCTGATCTACTAGTCCAACTGATTCAACAACTCCTGCATGTGCACCGAAGGGAAGCCCGACTGTTCGGCTCACAACCCACAGCCCAACAACCCCTGCGCTTCCAAGAATCACTGCTGTGTAGAGCCTGCGCGACCCTCGACCTAGAAGCAGCGCAACGCCCGCAGCAATCTGAGCCCAGCCCACCACCGCGAAAGCGATTCCTTCGGCCCAGGACTCCCCGATGTGTGAGGGGATCATGACCAGATGGATAATTCCGGCGCCTGCCAATAAGCCGGCAAGCAAGAACCCCATCGAGGGTTGTTGCCCGGCCCCTGTTGGAGTTGTCGCTATCTCAGACACATCAGCTACATCAGCCATAACAGACCCCCTAAAATCCGAACATCCTAAGTCTAATCGGATGGCGAATTCGATGGCTCAAACCAGCGCATTCACACCCTTGGCAATGAGATACAGCCCGATGAGCAGGAACAACCAGAGCAATACTTTGGGCCAATGTTCAAGCAGCAGTGCCCGCCACTTGGCAAGAAGTGGCTCGGGCTGGCGGCTGCCGAGTACGACGAGCAACGGGACCAGCACATCAAGCGAAGCAATAAGGGTGAAGATGACCATTGCGCCGAACTGCGCTGACTGGCTGCTGTAGTCCTTCAAAATATTGTTGGCACCAGCTACAGCGAGTGCATAGGGAGGCAGGAACGCACCGAGTACCAGGGCTGGAAGTGGCGACATCTGGTCAAGCCGACTGAGCCACTTTGGAGTCTTCTTTCCACCATGTTGTTCCTGCCGGCGTACGCGAATCGCTGCGAAAATTGCAATCACGCCAAGCAGAATGTCGATGACCGCTGTGATGGTGGCTGATGCACTGCCGGAGCCGCTCTCGACTTGGCCCTCAAGAAACAGGGTTCCAAACCCCACCACGGCCACTGCTGTGACCCAACCAACGGCAAGAGCCGCTGCCTTTCTGGTGCCTCGCTCAGAACTCAGCAGTAGCAACGAAGCGAGCGCTGCAAGCGGGCTCAACCCAATGGTGAACGCAAGCAGTACTGTGTTTGGGTTCATTGGTGCACAAACTAGGACAGATTGGGTGGTTTTACCCATGTCTAGCGGCACACTGGACGGGTGTTACCGATCTCGCCAAGCCATCGCAACCTCATAGCAGCACTGAGTTTGACCCTCATCACGTGCATCTTGAGTTCTTGCGTGGTACCAACTGCGGGCCGGCAAACTAGCCGTTCGGCAACGGCGCCCTATGTGTCTGCTGGAACGGTTGAATACTCCCCCGGCCTAATCGCAGACCTCTATCTGCCACAGGCCGGAGGAAACAAAGGGGTCATCGTTCTGGTTCACGCAGGCGGTTTTTATACTGGTTCTCGACAGCAGATTGCGGCCTACGCAACACCGATTATGGATCAGATTGATCGCGGTTTTGCCGTGCTAAATATTGACTACCGGCTGACTTCTGGCAACCAGAATCAGTTCCCGGCTGCAGTGGCAGATGTGTCAGCGGCCATTGACTGGACTCGATCATCCGGGCCGAACTACGGAATCAACCCCGCGACTGTCATTGTTGCCGGACACTCAGCAGGTGGAACCCTTGCAGCCCTCATTGGACTGGGAGCAAATAATCCGAACAGCCCACGAGGTAACAGTTCGCCTGTTGACGGGTGGATTGCTATCTCGGGGATCTACGACATGCGCGTTCCTGGTGTGGCACAGCTCCAACAGCGAGCGTGGCTCGGTCCCAATGCCAGCGCAGATGCCATTCAGGCAGGCTCTGCAGTGACCCTGGCTGATGCTGGAGATGCACCCGGCTATATCGCTCATGGAACCCAAGATCCTCTAGTGCCAGTGGCGCAACCGTTCACCCTCTTTGTCACAACCTGGCTTACAGGCACGAACCCTTGGCTGGATCTTGTGTCCTCAACGGACTGCAATGGCCACATTCCTACCTGCGCAATGAACACCGGATATCTGAACATGTGGGTTGACCGAATCGCGGCCTAGCAGCACGGTGCAAAATCCTATAAACTTCGGGCATCAACTCTCAGGACGGGACTGAGCGATGTCAACGCGATTATCTGCAAAGCAAAAAAGATCAGTTCACAGAATTTCCGCTGCGGCATGTGCGGCTCTTGTAACGACCGTGCTTCTTGTTGCGTGTGTGCCGCCGGTTGCTCCCGGGCCAACAGTTCGACCCCAGCCAATCGGACGCGGCAAAGTGGCCAACTCGACGATCGAGCCCTCTGCTGGGTGCAGTTCCGCCACGCCTAGGCCCCCTACTGGACGATCGGTTCTCAGGGTCACTACTGCTCACGGAAGCCGTAATGCGTTGTTGGATCTCCCTGCCGCTGCTACAACGCCTGCGGGGTCTGCCGGGAGTGAGCCACTACCGGTTCTGGTGAGCCTGCACCCCTTCACGCTGAACGCTCGAGTGTGGGATCAATACTCTCAGCTTGCCGCTGCCGGCACCGCTCGCAACTACATCGTGATTACTCCGCTCGGCAGCGAGCCTGGTCCACGCTGGGCAGTACCGGGCGGCCTTGAGTATGGAGTGGACGATCTTGGCTACCTGTCCGCTGCCCTTGACACCGTTGAGGATTCCCTGTGCGTTGACCGCAACCGTGAATTTGCCGCCGGGTTCTCTGCAGGTGCCGCCATGGCACAAGCGCTCTCTTGCACGATGCCATGGCGCATGGCTGGAATAGCGGCTTCGGGTGGCTCAAATCTGACCGACCTTTGCCCAGAGTCAGCCGGGACTGACGTCATGATTTTGCATGGCAGCGCAGACCCAATTGCCCCCCTTTCAGGCAGCAAGGTGGCATTTGCTCCTCCGGAGGGGCTCTCTGTTGACGAGGTTGTCGCGACCAACGCTGCACGATCGGATTGTGACCCGAGGGCAGTCTCGGAGCAGTTGTTCTCTTCCGTAATCGTTGATACCTATCAGGGATGCAGCGAGAACCACAGGGTGCAATATTGGCGCATGATCGGCGCAGGCCATACCTGGGCTGGAGCTACAACTCTGGTGGAATTTATTACTGGGCCAACCAATATGCAGATCTCTGCCACTGAACGAGTCTTGGATTTCTTCGACGCTCACACCCCCTGAGCAAGCCCTGAGTCATCTCAGCGCCAGCACAGAGTCAGCACAGAAAGTTGAATCCCCTCTACTGTTCTGCAGATGTATCCCGCAGCACAACCCGATCGAGGTTCCAAGACCATCAGTTTTGTCGGGTGCAATTCTGCTGTTGCTCCCCTAGGAGTGGGGACATGGGCTTGGGGAGATCGCGACACGTGGGGTATGGGTGGGTACGACTCGGCTCTTACTGAGGCCTCGATCGAACAGGCATGGGATGCTTCGCTGGCTGCTGGGGTAACGCTCTTTGACACTGCCGAGGTGTACGGCAAGGGCGAGAGCGAGCGCATTATTGGCAAACTGCTTGCAGCGGATCTAGAACGCAAGTCCTCGGTACTGATCGCCACCAAATTCATGCCCCTTCCCCATAAGCCACGTTTACGGACGGCTATGCGCACAGCAGTACTCGGTTCACTCGAACGCCTCGGCCTTGAATGCATCGACCTGTACCAGATTCACGGACCAATCAGCCTTCGAACCCATGCCGCAATGGCTGATGCGCTCGCGACCATTCACGCCGAGGGGCTGATCCGTGCTGTGGGGGTTTCGAATTATTCCATTCGGGAGATGAGTTCGATCCAAGCGGCTCTCGCAGCTAGAGGATTGTCATTAGCTTCGAATCAAATTGAATTCTCACCGTTGCGACGCATGCCAGAGACTTCTGGCCTGCTGCAGGCCTGCAGAGACCTTGCGGTGGTGCCGTTGGCTTACTCGCCAATCGGTCAAGGTCGCCTGACCGGAAAGTACTCCGCGGCGAATCCACCTCCTGGCAAGCGCACCTTTTCAGCACATCCTATGGAGCGAATAGACCTAATCGTAGAGAATCTCCGCCAAATTGGAATTGCTCACGGGGGTAAAACTCCAAGCCAAGTTGCTCTGCAATGGATCATCTCGAAGGGTGCTGTGCCCATCCCGGGGGCAAAGAACGCTGGTCAAGCAACCGAGAACGCAGGTGCGCTTGGCTGGCACCTCAGCGCAGAGCAGATCGAGGCCATAGATGCCCTTGCCCTGGCTGGTCAACGAACCCTGCAACAGCGAATCTGGCAGCACGGCTAGATCACAGGGTTAGCAAACAGGGTTAGCAAACAGGGTTAGCTCAGCAAGATCTGATCGGCGATATGGAGTGCTTGGCTCCGCAACTCGGGAATTGCCGTTGTTTCAAAAAGCGTTCCCCGACGAGGTGGACCCATCACAAAAATATGATCTACCGGCAAACCGTCTTGCCCTAAGAGAGAACCCTGCGCCGTCGTCATGAGACCCAGACCATGCGGGTCAGGCTGAGCAAGTCCGCGGCTCATCAAGTCTGTCACGACCGGGTTTGCAGGGGGGAGCCAACTTCGACCCGGGCCGGTGCAGTTCACCACTGCATCTACGTACAGCTGCTGCGGGCTACCATTCATTTCAACACCAAGGTCGATCTCTCCCTCAGGCGAGTTGGCAGCTTGCAGAACCTGCCCGACATGCGTTGTCATCACGCCAGAAGAAATGAGCCCAGCAAGGCGGCCCGCAGTAGGGGGTGACATTCGATGACGATGCACATCCCAATCTCGCAGGACGTGACTCAGAAAAATGCTCTGCTGTGTATCGTCGAATCTTCGCCACAGAGCATTCGCGAACGGCCGGATTGCATCGATAACTTCGCGCCAGTTCTCATCGGGGTACTCAGCACCGACCCGGTCTTGAATCCGGGCGTGAATCTTGGCCTGAAGTGAAAGAACATCCTTTGCATCCTGCGCCAGGTCAATGACTTGCATGGGGCGCTGAGGCTGCTTGACGAGGTGCCTTTTGGGTAGCAACCCATTACGAGACAGAGCTATCAGCTTGAGCTGCTTCGATACGGTGCTCTGACGACTCAGCGTGAGTGCCACGTCCGCCATGGTGAGTCCAGTCCCGACCAACGCGATGCGCTGTTTGCCCTGCAAGCCTTGCAGTGCTTCTGGTGCCCAGGGATCCGGTACCCAGCCTGGTGTACTAGCCAAGCTCTTGAGCGAATCGGGAATACCCGGAGCGGGATTTCCGATTGCCAGCACAACAAAGTCTGCAGTCAGACTCTTGCCTGAACTGAGCCTCACGTGAGTCCGACCACTGCTGGGTTCAAGAGCAACCACTTGGTCTTGAAGTACTTCCAAACTACCCGGTTGGGCGCGGGCGGCTGCTAGCTCAAGGTGCTGCAGGAGGTACTCGCGAAATTCTCGTCGCGGCAGAAACGTATCGGGGCCGCCGAGACTGCGGGCAGCCATCCAGTCAACAAGGTCACTGGGGCGCGAGGGGTCAGCACTCATGCCAGAGGCCCGCACATTAAGCAAGTGCTCGGGGTCATCTGTCCCATAGGCCACACCCGCCGCTAGCCGACCAGACGGTTCCACGATGCTCACGTGTACTTCCTTGGCAAAGCTTGCGTCGAGCAGGCGCGCAGCTAGAAGCACCCCAGAGGCTCCGCCGCCCACCACAACCACGCGGACTGCTTCGCCAAGGGCACCGCTGTGTTCATCCATCCCCGCCAGCATGCCAGAATCAGCGGGGCTCTTCGCTCCAAGTTTCGTCCTCAGCGCTCAATTCTCTGCTCTCAATTCTTAGAAGGAACCATGTCTGAACTCATTCGCCACGATGCCGTCTTCCTTCTTCAATTCGATAGCGAGGAAAACCGTTTCAGCGGAGGCCTTCTGGAACAGATCGATCGAACCTTGTCCGCTGTAGAGGAACTCGCTCTGGGGGCTCACCCTGAGCCTGTTGCACTCGTCACCACGGGAACCGGAAAATTCTTTTCTAATGGATTGGATCTGGACTGGTTGATGGCCAACAAAGACAAAGCAGCAAGCAACGTGGCCCAGGTGCACTCCGTGTTTGCTCGTCTGCTGCGCCTACCTTGTGTCAGCGTGGCAGCCATCAACGGCCACGCCTTTGCAGGTGGTGCCATGTTGGCGCTGTCTCATGATTTTCGGATCATGCGAGCGGATCGCGGATATTTCTGCTTGCCTGAAGTGGACCTCGGACTGCCATTCACTCATGGGATGAGAGAACTGATCACCTCTCGGCTCAGCAAACAAGTTGCCCATGAGTCCATGGTGACGGGGCGACGCTACTCAGGTGAACAGGCAGCTGCTGCTGCAATCGTTGATCAAGCACTGCCCGAATCAGAGGTACTGACAGCCGCTCTAGCATTAGCAAACTCACTAGCGGCAAAAGCCGGACCTACGATTGCCAAGATCAGGTCAGATATGTATTCGGTAGCGCTTGAAGCCCTTGATCAAGACGCGGCAAGCTGAGTCAATGACCACATACCCTGCTGAAGAGGTTTCTGCTGCACTCGCTGCCTACGTTGCGCTGCGAGACCAAATCGCTGCCGGTCAGGCAACTTGGACTGACCTTGCGGAGATGTTCACAGAGGACGCCGTCTATATCGACCCAGCTTGGGGCCGTCTTCAAGGCAAAGCGAACCTGCTTGAGTTCTTCGATGAGAGCATGCGTGGCTTAGAGGGCTGGGAGTTCCCCATTGAGTTCACTGCAATCTCGGGCAACACCGTGGTCATCAAATGGACGCAGCAGCTTCCCACTCGACGAGCAGACGGCAGCCGCTACGAACAATCGGGAATCTCCACGCTTGTCTACGCTGGTGACGGCAAGTTCTGCTACGAGGAAGACATGTTGAACATGACCCACGTGATTGAGGACCTCACCGCAAGCGGTTGGCGTCCAGGCGAGGGCTTTCTGTCACCGCCAAAGAACCCCGACCGCAATTTCGCTCGGCCCTAATCAGGCAACGATAAATCGCTTGGGCACCCAGTTCTGATCCTCAATCGGTGGGCGCTGATAGGCACGTTTTTGTCGATCCGACAAGACGAATTCCTGCGTGGGCAAATCCTCATACGGGATCTGCGACAAGAGATGAGAAATCAGGTTGAGGCGTGCTGTCTTTTTGTCCTCGGCATCCACCACAAACCAAGGTGCCTCGGCAATGTCTGTATGCAGCAGCATCTCGTCTTTGGCCTCGGCGTAGTCCACCCAGTGAGCACGAGCCTCTAAGTCCATCGGGCTGAGCTTCCATTGCTTCACCGGGTCGGTCATACGAGCACGGAACCTGCGCTCTTGTTCCTCATCACTAATAGACAGCCAATACTTGATGACCTGAATTCCCGAACGCACAAGTGCCCGTTCGATCTGCGGACAAGTAAAAAGAAACTCCTCATACTCAGCTTCACTACAAAACCCCATGACCTTCTCTACTCCGGCCCGGTTGTACCAACTCCGGTCAAAGAGCAGGATCTCGCCCGCAGAAGGCAATTGATTGACATACCTCTGGAAGTACCACTGGGAGCGCTCGCGATCAGAGGGAACTCCAAGTGCCACAACCCGGCAATATCGGGGGTTGAGGGCCTCTGCGATTCGCCGGATAGATCCGCCCTTGCCGGCAGTGTCTCTACCCTCGAAAATCACCACAACGCGCTGCCCGCTAGCTTGCACCCATTCCTGCAATTTGACGAGCTCAACCTGCAGTTTCTCGAGTTCCTT
Source organism: Actinobacteria bacterium IMCC26207 (assembly GCA_001025035.1). Taxonomy (GTDB): domain Bacteria; phylum Actinomycetota; class Acidimicrobiia; order Acidimicrobiales; family Microtrichaceae; genus IMCC26207. The sequence goes on along the minus strand of LCZK01000006.1, from coordinate 241,208 downwards.
CTCATACTGCTTCTTGTTGATCACCTGCGGTGTCAGGCCGACCGAGTCGGGCACGAGATTCGCAGATTTACTCGGCTTTTTTTGTTTCTTCGAGCTCTTGTGGTGCTTGGACATTGCGGACGGCCCTTCCTGTTACTTCAGCCTGTGCCTGAGATCAACCCACCGTAGCGAGCTTTCTTCACAGAGGTCGAACAACTTAGAGTCCTGATGTGTCCTCTGAGCCGAGCGCCCCTCGCCCGATCACCTTCGGAGTGCAATGCTCCTCACCGGGTTCGGCCACTTCCAAATCTTGGGCTGAGCTTGCTCGCAAGGTAGAAGACTTGGGCTTTGTTCGCTTGACCGTATCCGATCACCTTGATGAGCAACTTGCACCTGTGCCAGCCCTGATGGCAGCAGCTACTGCCACAAGTCGGCTCCGAATCGGCTCACTCGTTTTTTGTAACGACTACCGACACCCCGCAATGCTGGCCAAAGAGGCCGCAACTTTGGACCTGCTATCGGATGGTCGCTTGGACTTTGGTATCGGTGCGGGCTGGATGTCGGCCGACTACGAGCGCGCAGGAATTCCAATGGACTCTCCCGGCGAACGAATCGACCGCTTAGAAGAGGCTGTTCAAGTGATTCTTGGGCTGTTCAGCGAAGGTCCGTGCAATTTCCTTGGCGAGCACTATCGCATTGATGGCCTCAGTGGTCTCCCCAAACCACGACAAACGCCCCACCCACCGTTATTCATCGGTGGGGGTGGTAAGAGAGTGCTGCAACTTGCGGCACGCTACGCAAACATCATTGGTCTCAACCCCAAATTGACTGCAGGCGTGATTGATTCTTCTGTGGGGGCTGACGCCACCGAGGCCGCAACGGATCGCAAACTCGAATGGATTGCTCAGGCCGCCGGGCCGCGATTCGCTGAACTTGAGATTCAAGTCCGCACCCAGATTGTCATCGTCACCAACGAACGATATGCAGTTGCCGAGTCCCTTGCGGCTGGCTTTGGGCTGACTGCAGAGGAGGCACTGAAGACTCCGCATGCGCTCGCGGGCACCTGCGAACAGATTGTTGAGGACTTGCTCTACCGTCGGGAACGCTTTGGGATTACTTCTGTGGGGGTTGATATGGATGCCATCGACAGTCTCGGGCCAGTCATTTCGGCCCTTGATGGCCGCTGAGAGGCAAGTCATGAGTACTACCGGATCATGAGTACTACCGGATCATGAGTACTAGCTGGGACGGCCAGGAGTATCAGCAACGATTTGATGCTCTTGCAGCGAGTGGTAAGTCCATGCATGGCGAGGCAGATTTTGTCATGCGCTACGGCCCAGGGACCCTCCTTGATGCTGGGTGTGGCACAGGCAGAGTCGGTATTGAACTAGCCGCCCGAGGGGTAACTGTGGTGGGTGTTGACCCGGACTCATCCATGCTGGCCACAGCACAAGCGCTTGCCCCAGATATTGAATGGCACTTGGAGTCAATGGTGGACTGCGATTTGCAATCAACCTTTGATTGCGTACTCATGGCAGGAAATGTTCCGCTCTTTACTCCCCCAGGAACCACTGCTGCATTGTTTGCCGGCTGCGCCCGCCACCTAGGTGAGGGAGGACTGCTGATCACAGGTTTCCAACTCGGCCGCAACTACAGCGCTGAGCAACAAGACGCCGACTGCACCGCCGCTGGGCTGGATCTCGTAGAGCAGTTCTCTACCTGGCAAGCAGATGCGTTTGAAGCTGCCAGCAAGTACCGCGTCACGGTGCATGTTCGGGTCTGACGACCCGCTGCGCTGTGTTAGGCGGTTCATCCGGGCTATGAATACGCGTGCAGAGAATGAGCACCGGCAGTGCACACAGGGCCACTCCTATGAGCACAAAGATGATGACCTGTGGCCCGAAACGAACGACCAGAACCCCCATCAAGGCCGAGACACAAGTCGCTGCCAAATTCGCCGTGAGGAGTTGCCAGCCGGAGACTTTGCCGGCCGCGGCGTGGCCCACTCGATCGGCAGTGGTTGACAACAGCGTAGGAAAGATCCCAGCCAGCGCTAGACCCAAAAAGACAAAGCTAAACATGGCCAAGCGGGTTGGTGCCAGTGCAATGAGGACCAGAGTCACCAGAACGCTCAGGCCACCCACTGTCAGAATTTGGCTCGGTGGCCACGGAACTCTTCCCAAAAACAATCTGCCAAAAGTAATCCCCGCCCAAAATCCGCTCACACCCAAACTCGCTGCAACTGCTGAGCCCCCACGAGCACCTTCAAGGTAGGTAGCTGACCAGTTGGCACTCGTTGCCTCGAGTGCGCAGAAACCTGCCACAGCCAACAATGACAGCACCAAAGGAACAGTCCGAGTCTCGGTGGCAGGGACCTTGCGTTTATGGCGCGGCTCCATCAGCCCGGCTGGCCACTCAACTTGCGGCCTCACTGCGAGCAAAGCCGCTAACAGGGCAAGAAGAGCCGCCAGAACAAACCCGGCAGTCCAAGAAAAAATTGCAGACACGGCGGGACCAAGAGCAGCACCTAGGCCGTAGCACCCAAACATCAGGCCGGCGCTACCAACATCGCGCACCAATGTTTGAAACCTTGCCCCGAGCGAGTCCAATGCTCCCGTCAGTAAGCCAATGACTGCAAAGCAAACAATCAGCATCACAAAATTTCGGCCAAAGCCTGCAACTAGATCAGCTATGACAAACATCAGGCATAACGCTGTGTTCGCCACACGAATATGAACTCTGCGCAAGATTGGCAGGGCTGTAGCCGCAGTACTCAAACGCCCAATCCCATACGCCAAAATGAGCAGACCGAGGGCGCCAGAGGACTGCCCAAACTGCTCTCGTTGCTGCGGCCAGGCAGCGCCAAAGAGCCCCAGCGGGGTAGAGATAGCCAGATAAATCATGCACTCCACGAACAACGGAGAGCGGAGCCGAGCGCCTTGAGACATCAGACCCAATCTAGGGGGTACTCAGGGGGATGCTGGGCGCCGCAGTTTGACCTGTGCTTCAATCAGCACCATGACCGCATACGGAGAAATTGCACATCACGGGCTGCTCTCAGCAGAGGACCAGCAGTTGGTCTCTGCAGTAGCAACCTCTGTCACGGTTCAACGGAGCAACCATGAGGAATTCTCTGCCGAACCCGCTGGATTATCTTCAGTAGTTGAGCAAACTTCGTCAATTGATGCCCTGCTACACGGCGCCTACGAGGGAGACGTGAGCTTTGGTGAACTCTCTCGTCACGGCAACTTTGGCTTGGGCACCGTGCAACACCTTGATGGTGAAATGTTGTGTCTAGACGGCGAGTTCCTGCAGGTCCGAGCCGATGGATCGGTACACGAGATTCCCCCAGAAACGCTGACACCGTTTGCGGTGATGTGCCATTTTGAGCCGGACCAAAGCTACGAACTAACAAGCCCGCACACATGGGAAGCATTGCAACAGCAGTTCGATGAGATTTCCGATAATCGTTTGGTACAGGCGTTTCGAATTGAGGCATTTTTTGACTGGGTGTCTTTGCGAAGTGTGCCGCGGCAACATCGGCCCTACCCACCCCTGTCTGCAGTCACCGCGACACAAACCAATTGGCAGGCCGAACAGGTGCAGGGAACCATCATTGGCTTTCGGTTCCCGTCTTCCCTTCAGGGCCTCGAAGTTCCCGGCATTCACCTTCACTTCATCTCGGCAGACCGAAAGATTGGTGGCCATGTCACCGACCTGCTGCTGCAGTCGGGAGTAGTTCAGGTTCAGCAACTGTCTGAGTTGCACGTCGAGGTACCCGAGGGGATTCACGTGGCTGAAGCAGATAGCAGCGAAGAAGCCGCCGCAGCGATCCGCGGTGTCGAGGGCCACAGCAGCTAGCCCCGCTCCCGAGGCGTTACTCAGACCCCGCTGGGGGCTCTATTCTGGTGCAGATGTCAAACAAGATGACCGGAGTTCGCGTGGTCATCGTAGATGCCGACACCGTGGCTGGTTGGCGGCGCGTCACACCGTCACTTGCCCAGCTCGAGTCGGCCGTCAGCGACCTTCGAAGGTCCGCACCCGGCGCAGTGATTGTGATTCTTGGTGACCCATCTCTGAGATGGGCCTTGTCACCCGCAGATGCGGAGTTGCTAGATGATTGGATTAACCATCAACAGGTCGTCCTAGCTCCAGCGGGAACAATTGGTGGCCACGTCGGCTTTATTGCTGCCGCCTCTCGCAAAGCCAGCTTCTTAGGCATGGTGCCGGTGGTCATTACTGATCGAGCGGTGCCTGACTGCCCAATCGCTCGGATGCGGCGCGTTGGTGAGCGGTGGCTGTTCGACCTAGAAAACGCGAGCGTCACTCAGGTGGTTCCCTCTACAGGGTCGCAGTATCAGCGTCGACGTAAACCTGCTTGAACTGCAGCAGACTCGCCGACACCCTCCGCCAAGTCGGCAGCCGGGACCGGACTACCCCAGGTGGTCTCAAATGGAACTTCCCCAGCCCAAATCGGAAGAGCAATATCCTCTGGCTCCTCCTCCGTTGGTCCCCCAGTTCGAATTTTGGCCGAGGCTTCTTCCATGCTGAGAGCCAGCACACAGGTCTGGCGTAGTTCAGTCTCAGACGGCTGACGGGATTCCTCCCACCGGCCAGGTAGCAAGTGGTCACTGATGACCTTGAGTGCATGAAGTTGCTCTGAGTCCTCTACTCGCCGGGCTCGTCCAAAGATCACCACTGACCGGTAATTCATGGAGTGCAAGAACGCTGAACGCGCAAGCACCAGGCCATCTACGAGCGTGACTTCCACCGAACAATCCACCCCTGCTGCCAAAGTGCGTACCAGCCGACTCGCCACAGACCCGTGCAGATACAACACCTCGCCCTCTCTACCAAACAAGGTAGGAATCACCGTTGGCCGCCCGTCAGCGGCGATGATCCCAACGTGAGCCAAATATCCCGCGTCTAGAACTTGATAGATGCTGTCGCGTGAGTAGTCGGCTAGATGTGCCTCCCGACGAACGGTGCTCGCAGCAGAATCCGGAGGGCTGGCATCCGGAGGGGTGACATCCGGTGGGCTGGCATTCTGTGGGCTGGCGTACTGTGAGCTAGCAGGGTCTGAGTTCTCTGACATAGCAAACGATACTGCTGCGATATCGCCGATGTACCCGCAGAACAGTAAGTTCTGGGTCATGACTGCACCTTCTGCGAGCTCTGCTGAGTTCAGCCAAGAACGAACTGAGCTACTTCGCATCATCAAGAACCGAGCGTTGCTGCAGTTCGAAGAACCCCGTCAGCTGTCCTCGGGCGAGATGAGCCGAGACTTCATTGACGCCAAATATGGGCTATCTCGCGGTGCCGATCTACAACTGGCTTGCAAAGTCATCGTGGATGAACTGGCCCTTGCTGGAATTGAGTTTGATGCAATCGGCGGGCTGACATTGGGTGCCGATCAGTTTGCGCACGGGGTAGTCACCCACCTTGGAGATGATCGCGAATGGTTTGTGGTGCGCAAACAAGCCAAGGGCCGCGGCACCAATCAACTCGTTGAAGGCGCCAAGCTGACTAGCAGCAGCAGGGTTGTATTAGTTGATGACATCGTCACAACTGGAGGCTCTATACAAAAGGCCTTCGAACAAGTTTCCGAAACCGGCGCTCAGGTTGTGGCTGCTGTCACCATGGTTGACCGCAGCGATATTGCTGCGGCGTACTTTGCTGAACGAGCGGTCCCCTACCTTCCTGTATTTACCTATCATGATCTTGGGATTGTTCCAGTCGGCAAATCATTCTGACCCACCCCCCACCCCCTTACAATTGGAGATTCACCATGCAGACTCAAGCCGCAATTCTTTGGGAACAAGGCAAGCCCTGGAGTGTTGAGACCATCACTTTGGACCCACCCAAGGCCGGTGAAGTACTCGTAGAGCTCACTGCCTCTGGGATGTGTCATTCCGATGATCACTGCCGTACTGGAGACCTGCCAGGGGTTACCCCACTCATTGGCGGCCACGAAGGTGCCGGGATTGTGATGGAGGTAGGAGAAGGTGTGACTCGGGTAGCACCTGGGGATCACGTGGTCTTTAGCTTTGTGCCTGCATGCGGACACTGCCAGCCCTGCGCCGACGGCCATTCGAACCTGTGTGACAACGGAGCAGCCCTGCTTGTCGGAGCGCAGCTTGATGGCACCACTCGGCACCACTCAGAGGACGGGACAGATCTGTGGACCATGGTCTGTTTGGGAACGTTCTCGAAGCACACGGTCGTGAACGAGATGTCGTGTGTGAAGATTGAAGACGACATTCCTCTGGAATTGGCCTGCCTTGTTGGCTGTGGTGTGACCACCGGTTGGGGCTCCTCGGTGTATGCCGCAGAGGTCCGCCCAGGAGACACCGTTGCAGTAGTAGGCATTGGTGGAATCGGCGCCGCAGCCGTGCAGGGCGCCCGCCTAGCTGGCGCTCGCTACATCATTGCGATTGATCCAATTGAGTTCAAGCGTGAACAAGCACTCAAATTTGGAGCAACCCATACTGCGAGCAGCATCGGCGAATCCTACGAACTCATCCAACAACTCACCTGGGGTCGCATGTGCGAGAAGGTGATCTGCTGCATGGGTGTTGGAGATGGCGAGCAAATAGCTCCCATCATGTCGCTCTGTGCCAAGCGCGGACGCGTCGTCGTGACCAACATCCACTCGGCGGCCGAAGGGCAGATCAACATCTCGCTCTGCGATCTGACGCTGATGGAAAAGCAGCTTGTTGGCTCGATCTTTGGTTCGGCTAACCCGCAGTCCGATATTCCCCGCCTGATGCAGTTGTACCGCAACGGCCAACTCGATCTTGCAGGCATGGTGACCCAGGAATACGCCCTCGAAGACATCAATCAAGGGTTCGCCGACATGCTCGCCGGTAAAAACATCCGAGGGGTCTTGCGATACAAGTGATGCATAACCGCTTCTCGATATGACCAAGTCATCGCAGCGAAGAAGGGCAGTCATCTGGGTAACCGGCGGACTGCTCTCTGCTGCGGTGATATCGGGCTTGGTTCTAGCAACCAGGTCAGCGCAGAACACGCCAAGCACTACCTCGACTCCCCCAGCTAATACTGCTCAGACCACGACGAGCACAGTCCCCAGAACAGTCCCCAGCACAACAACGAGCATTGTTGTGGAGTACCAAACCCTGCCTCCCGGAACACACGAGGTGGCAACTGTTCGTAGCCAGTTCAATCAGGTGCAAGTGCAGTCAGAACCACCCGCTGGGTGGAATACATCTCTTACTCCAGTCATCACCTCGGCTGACCCAGTCCCGCCTCGCAGCGGGCAAGACCTAGACCGTGTCCTGATTCCATCTGCCGAGATTGCCGTCTCCGGTCGAAGGGTGACACCAACAGGATGGATTTTTTCTAACCCCAGTTCCTATACCCCTCCGCAACCACTGCTCTTTGGGGTAGTGGCCCGGCAGGGTGGTTGGACCGAAGTGGAACTTCCAGTGCGCCCCAACGGAACCACTGGGTGGATCAAAAGTGACTTACTTGTTCTATCCACGACTCAGAAGCAGGTAGTGATCTCTCTCTCTGATCGATCACTGCGAGTGATTGAGGCCGGCCAAGAACTCTTTGCTGCTCCCATCAGCATTGGTCGCCCGAGCAGTCCCACACCAACGGGAAGCTTCTATGTGACAGACATCGTGCCCTCGGCAAATCCTGCAGGAGGCTACGGACCAGTCGCTCTGGCACTGAACGGCTACTCCGAGGCTATGGATACATTCGGCGGCGAAAATGCAGAGGGCGCTCCTGACTCACTAGCTCCTGTGCTCGCAATCCACGGAACCAACAAACCCGCTTCTATTGGTCGATCAGCTTCTAATGGCTGCCCAAGGCTGTTCAATGAAGACATCTTGAGGCTTGCAACTCTCGTACCCGCTGGTACCCCGGTTGAAATTTGGCCTTAGTTCGCTGACTACTCTGCTCTAGTGAACGTGGCGATCCGCTAACAGCAAGGCCTGATCAATAATCTCGAGGCCGAGCCGAGCGTCCTCATCAGAGATCACCAGCGGTGGGGTGACATGCAGGCGATTGAAATGTGCAAACGGAGACAGCCCTGCTGCCTTGCAAGCTGTCACCACCTCAACCATCGGGGCAGCATCTGCTCCCGAGGCATTGAAGGGCACAAACATCTCTTTGGTCTCTCGGTTCTTCACTAATTCAATCGCCCAGAAGCAGCCAAGCCCTCGAACGTCTCCCACACTTGGATGCTTCGCTTTGAGTTCCGCAAGGCCCGGGCCAAACACCTCGTTCCCAAGGTGCCGAGACCGTTCAAGAATGTTTTCTTCTTCGAAGATGTTCATCGAGGCAACGGCAGTCGCGCAGGCTAGGACATGACCCGAATAGGTGAGCCCCCCTGGATAGACCCGAGTGTCGAAGGTTGCAGCAATCTCATCGCTGATTGCTACCCCACCAAGTGGCACGTAGCCAGAATTCACTCCCTTCGCGAAGGTAATCAGGTCGGGAGTGACCTCCCAGGCATCAACTGCAAACCATTCTCCGCATCGGCCGAATCCGGACATGACCTCATCGCAGACCATGACAATTCCGTTGGCATCGCAGAGTTCTCGCACCCCGGCCAAATACCCCGGTGGCGGAACTAAAATTCCATTCGTACCAACAACTGGCTCCAACACGATCGCTGCAATCGTGTTTGGCCCTTCAAACATGATCACTTCACGGAGGTGCTCTAAGGCACGCTCCGACTCTTGTTCGACTGAATCAGACCAGAACGACGATCGGTATGGGTAGGGACCGAAGAATTTTATGATTCCCGGAGGGACGCTGGGCTCGGAGGGCCACCGGCGCGGGTCTCCAGTCAGAGCTATTGAGCCGCCAGTTGCTCCGTGATAGCTGCGATACATCGAGAGCACCTTGTGCCGGCCCGTGTGAAGGCGCGCCATGCGCATGGCGTTCTCGGTGGCCTCTGCTCCACCGTTGGTAAAGAAGATCTTGTTTAAGTCGCCCGGGGTGCGCTCGGCAATCATCCGTGCGGCAGTGGAGCGGGCGTCCGTGGCCATTCCTGGTGCAATGGTCGCCAGCTTTGCCGCCTGCTCTTGGATTGCTGCAATCATCTTTGGGTGCTGGTGACCCAGATTTAAGTTGATTAACTGCGAGGAGAAGTCCAGATACTTCTTGCCAGTCTCGTCAAAGAACCATGCGCCCTCACCTCCGGTGACCACAATCGGCTTCAGCGCAGCCTGAGCTGACCAAGAATGAAACACGTGGGCTCGATCATCGAGATAGGTCTGGCTGAGCTGGATTTCTGGCGACTGAGATTCTGTAGCGGTCATGATTCTCTCACTTGTTGACTGGGCTCACTCGTGGACTGGGCTCACTTATGGACAGGGCTCACTTATGGACGGGGCTCACTTATGTACAGGAAAGCCCAAGTTGACGCTGCTCGTGGCCGGGTCTGGCCAACGAGAGGTCACTACTTTATTGCGGGTATAAAACTTGACCCCGTCAGGTCCGTACATATGCAGGTCCCCAAAGAGCGAACTCTTCCATCCACCAAACGAGTACGCAGCAACAGGAACCGGGATCGGAACGTTGATTCCGACCATGCCGGCTTCAACCTCGAACTGGAAGCGACGAGCAACCCCACCGTCTCGAGTAAATATCGCCGTGCCGTTGCCATACGGGTTGCTGTTGATGAGTGCCAAACCCTCTTCATAGGTGTCGACTCGCATGAGAGCTAGAACCGGGCCAAAAATCTCGTCCTGATACAGCTGCATCTCTGGGGTGACATTGTCGATCAGGGAAGCACCAAGGAAGTACCCGTCGCCTGGAATCGATAGGTCTCGGCCATCGACCAAAATGGTTGCCCCGGCCTGCTCGGCACCGTCGAGATAGCTCGTGACCTTGTCGCAGTGCTGTCGAGTGATGAGCGGACCCATCTCGGCTTTCGGGTCAGTGCCAGGACCCACGACAATTTTGGCAATTCGTTCTGTAAGAGCAGGGATGAGTTCATCAGTGACTGCGCCTACTGCGACGACCACCGAAATTGCCATGCAGCGCTCACCGGCTGACCCATAGGCAGCAGAGACGGCAGCGTCTGCTGCGGCGTTGATATCTGCATCGGCCAACACGAGCATGTGGTTCTTTGCCCCGCCGAGTGCCTGTACCCGCTTGCCCTGAGCTGATCCGGTTTCGTACACGTAGCGAGCAATCGGTGTGGAGCCCACAAAGCTCAGCGCCTTGACTTGGGGATGCTCTAACAGCCGATCTACTGCAACTTTGTCTCCTTGCAGCACGTTGAACACGCCGGGCGGTAGCCCAGCCTCGCTCAGGAGTTTGGCCATAAAGAGCGCTGCAGAGGGGTCCTTCTCGGAGGGCTTCAGAATGAAACAGTTTCCGCACATGATGGCGTTCGCAAACATCCACATGGGCACCATGGCCGGAAAGTTGAATGGCGTGATGCCGGCCACAACGCCGAGGGGTTGGCGCAATGAATACACATCGACTCCACCCGCGACCTGCTCGGAGTATTCGCCTTTCAGCAGTGCCGGAATTCCACAAGAAAACTCAACGTTCTCCATGCCGCGAGCAATCTCGCCAAGTGCGTCAGAGGGAACCTTGCCGTGTTCAAGGCTCACTAGGTGAGCCAGTTCGTTTCGCGAAGCGTCCATGAGTTCACGAAACTTGAACATGATGCTTGCTCGAGTGCTTAACGAACTACTGCGCCAGGACTCGAACGCTGTCACAGCAGAAGCCACCACGGCGTCCACATCGGCTATCGAGCCAAGTGCTACCTCTGCCTGCTGAGCGCCAGTGGCAGGATTAAACACTGGTGCTGACAACCCAGAGGTTCCTGGACTGAGCGCACCATCTACGTAATGACCGATTGTTTGCACGGTGAGATCACTTTCTGCACATGCTCTATAAGAGAGCGGGCAGCATCAGTATTGTCTAGCAACGGCTCCAGAAACCACCGGGACTGCCGAGCGAACCGGCGTTTTCAGCCGCAGCAGGCAGTTCCCTCGGAACTCTCAGTTCCCCGATTGTGAAGCGACATCTGATCAGCGTCGCCAGTCTTGACGTACCACTCCCACTTGGCGCCGTCAGGATCGGTCACCCAGGTCTCGGTCTTTTCGGCAAAGCAGCACACGGTGTCGTCAACCCCAGTGGTTTCTAGGCCGGTTTCCGACAGTCGGGTTTCTGCTTCTTGCACCTGTGCTGTGGTTTCAGTTTCAACTCCAAGGTGGTTCAGCGTGCCTCCTTCGGGGCCCTCAATCAGAACCAGCTTGAGAGGTGGTTCGGCAATCTCGAAGTTTGCATAACCTGGCTTACGTTTATTCACTTCGGTTGCAAACAACTTGGAATAGAAAATGACTGCAGAATCAATATCGGTGACGTTGATGGCTAGTTGTACTCGTGACATTTTTGCTCCGTTAGCTAGTGAGTAGTGAGTAGTGAGAGTGTCTGATGAGCCCAGGCTACGAGGCCGTAGCGCTCAGTTCGGCCCAGAGTTCTTGAACCCGGCGCAGGATCTCATCGCGGATCGGTCGAACGGCCGCAACGCCTTGGCCTGCAGGGTCATCAAGTTTCCAGTCCAAGTAGCGCGTACCCGGATAGAAGGGGCATTCATCCCCACACCCCATAGTAATGACCACATCCGAAGCTTCTACAGCAGCATCTTCAAGTCGTTTCGGAGTCGCTCCCGAACTCAGCAAGTCGATATCAAGCTCGGCCATTGCTTCGATCACTGCCGGATTGATGGACTCGGCGGGAGCGGTACCCGCTGAGCGAACCACGACTCCAGATCCACCAACCTGTGCAAGAAACGCAGCCGCCATCTGTGACCGGCCAGCGTTATGGATGCACACAAACAAGACTTCGGGAAGTTTTTCAGACATCGGAAGATCCTTTGACAGGTGGAGCAGGATGGGGATAGAACAAGCGAATCAGGCCGAAGGCAATCACGGTTCCAATGAGTTGCATCAGAATGAACATCGGCACTGAGGACGGTGCGATACCAGCAAAACTGTCGGACAGCATGCGGGCGATCGTTACTGCGGGATTGGCAAAACTCGTGGACGAGGTGAACCAGTACGCACCAGCGATCCACGCACCAACGGCAAAGGGCACTACCGAGGCACGTCCGGTTCGCACGCAGCCTTGAATCACTAGCAGCAGCCCGACCGTAGCGATCACCTCAGAAAGCCAGATACCGCCGCCTGATCTCACATGTGTCGAGACCTCAACTGCTGGCAGCGAAAACATCAAATTCGCGAGTACTGCTCCGCAGCATCCGCCGAAGATCTGTGCGATGACATACAACACGGTGTCGCTAGTAGAGGTGGAACCCAAGAAACGATCAGTCAGGGTCACAACCGGGTTGAAATGCGCTCCCGAGACGGCCCCGAACATCAGGATCAGACCAATCAGCGCTGCCCCGGTTGCCGCAGCATTTTCTAACAACTGCAGACCAACATCGCTAGACAGATTCGTGGCCATGATGCCCGAGCCAATCACTGCAATGATCAGCAGCGCTGTGCCAAGTGCTTCGGCCGCTAACCGACGAACCAAGTCAAGGCCAAGCGTTCCGGTGCCCGTTTCGGGGAGTACTGCTAGCTGGGCATCATCTGGGGGCATCTCGGTACTCATGCGGCCGAACCACCAGACTCAACTAGTGCCGACACCCGTCGAGTCAACTCATCGAGAGTGGAGTCAAAGGCACCTGCCGTACCGAGCTTCACAGGATCGGGCACCGACCAATGCAACCAACTGCCGGCTCGCAGAGGTTGCACCTGATCAGCCAGTTCTTCATGAGCCAATTCTTCATGAACGACATCACAGACGGTGATGACAAGTGTTGGAGTCATGTTGATCTGACCAAGTCCTTTGGGAGCGCTGCCCACAAGTTGTAGTCCCCTGCGTTTTGCAGCAGTTACTGCTCGGCGATCAATTCGCTCAGCAGGTTCAGTTCCAGCAGATTCCGCTGCGCAACCTGAGATGTCTTCCCAGAGAGCGGCTGCTAGTTGGCTTCGAGCAGAGTTTCTGGTGCACAAGAACAGCGTCGGCCCAATGGGTACGCACTTTGTGGGAGCCAAGCCGCCGAGTGCCCCTGAGTTGAGGTGGATATAGCGTCGTCGAGCATCCCCGCTCGAAGTCGACCGGTAGATCAAACCAACCTGTTCAAGGACATCAAGGTGATGGGCCAACAAGTTTGAGGGCAAGCCGAACGCTGAGCGAAGTTCTACAGGGGAGCAGTCAGAGACAGTCAGTTCGTCAACAATGGCTAAGCGAACAGGATCACCGAGTGCGGCATGGCGAGCCGAGCGCAGATCAGTCGGGATACTCATCCTTCTAGTATGTAGCTCAGGTATTAATGAGTCAACTTTGATTGAGTGACTTTTCCTCTGCCTGAGGTGTGTCAGGAGCCTCCCGAGTCGGTGGCTTGGCCCAAGCGGCATCGCCTCGTCCTTCACCGTGATCCAGCGTCAGACCATGCTGGGTCTTTTCCCAATGCGAGGGATCCGTAAAGAGTTGGATCATGGCGCGCAGAGCGGCAACGGCCATGAGTACCCAGTACAACGGCGAGAGCAGTGCAGAGACCAATAACTCGGGCCGGCGGACTGCACGCAAGGTCAGAACAGACAGGTAGATAATCACTACGTTGCCGAAGAACCACGAGAAGATCGCAAGGTAGTAGAGCGCTCCTGGGAACAGCGCCTGAATGAACGAGGCCTTGGTCACAAACCACAACAGGGTCATCGCCCAGAACCACAGATTCAAAACCGCTAGAACCGGCGTGCTTCCCACAAATAAGCAGAAGTGCCCAAATCCAGCCCAACCCAAGTCACGCACCATGCCGCGGGGGTCTCGCATGCCTACCAACCAGGTCTGCAAATATCCTTTGTACCAACGACTGCGTTGCTTGACCCAGTTGACGACATCAACGTTTGGCTCTTCCATCGTCGAAGAATCCAGAACCCCAACCCGCCAGCCCTTTCGTTGCAGGCGGATCCCCAGATCACAATCCTCGGTCACGTTGAAGGCGTCCCAACAACCAACCTCCTCAAGAGCCTCTCGCCGGAAGTGATTTGAAGTGCCACCAAGAGGGATGGGGGACTTCGTCGCGGAGAGGCCCGGCAAGTACAAGTTGAACCAAGTCAGATACTCCGCCGTGAACCAGCGAGTCAGCAGGTTGGTGGTTCCTCCGTAGAACGAGAGTTTGCCTTGCAGGCATCCCACGTCATCGGATCCGCGACTGAATGCAACCACGGCCCGCCGCAGTTGTAGTGGGTCAGGATGATCCTCTGCATCGTAGATAGTCACCAGAGAACCGCGTGCAAAGTACAAGCCAAAGTTCAGCGCTCTGGGCTTTGTCTGAGGCTCCCCTGCCGGCAGGAGCAACACCTCAATGGGAAGGTCAGTCTCGATAGCACGAGCGGCTGCAATAGTCTCAGCGTCTCCCACCTCGAGCAGAAGTTTTACGTCAATACGGTCCCGTGGGTATTCAATTCGATTCAAAGCAGCTACCAAGTCGGGAAGCACCTGCGGTTCGCCGTATGCGGGTACCAAAAGGGTATAGATCGGTAGTTCTTCATCGGGAACTGCCCGAGCATCCTCGTCAGCAACCTGAATCGAAGAGTCATCCCCAAGGCCGATTCGAACCAGATAAATCCGATGACACAACGTAATCAGATACACCAAAGTGGCAGCAGTGGTCAGAACAATGAGGGTTCCAAGTGGCGCCAGGATCAGGCACAGCACAACAGCTACTGCCATGCAGATCAAGCCAATTTTCTGACCCCGGTTGACCTGTGAGGCAGCGGTCATTCCTGGGTTTTTAGCCTCGACCCAACCTAAGGACTCAGCAAGTACCTCTTCGGCTAGCTCCTCTGGTATTTCACGAATCTTCATCCGCCAAACTCAACTGGCTCAGGCATTTGCGCCGACCGATCAGCCGAAGACTGAATCACTGTGCGTGCGAACTGAACAAGGAAGGTTCGAAGTTCATCCTGTCGCGCAGTTACATCTCCACTTTGCGCACCACGAACTGCTTCATCGGCACGAATCCCAACCTGACGGGCAATTGAATCCTCGAGCGGTGGACTAGCTACTCGCGCAGCGTTGCTGTCATTGAGCAGCAAGACCACTCGTTCGTAGCGAAGGCCGCTGCCCTCACGAACTGCCCACAGCCAGTACACAGTGGTCCAAGCAAGGCCATCGGGATCGGCCCAGTTCAACACTGTTCCCACCACGCCATTGCCTAGGTCGACCCGTTTCACACCCTCGGTGCTATACCCGTGGAATCGGTAACAGGCCTCAATTCCAAAGTCACTAAACGCTTGAAGCTTGCCAGTGTTGATCACGTCGGCCAGCACAGGAACATCGCTGCCCAACTGACTCGATCCGAGCGCCGCATACTGATATCGGACCCAGCTTGAATCCTCCCCAAAGAACCGCTTGCCGTTTTCAAAGGTTCCGACGCGTTCGCCGCGGAACCCAGTTGGTCGCAACGAGACCTGCGAGAACTTCCCGACCCGCGGGTTACCAACCGAAGACGAGATTGGGTCATATGCAGTGAGGTTGTGGTTGAACACCGACCCCAACAGCGCTAGCACCACAATTCCCAACATGGCACGTCCTGCAGTCGGAACTGCTGCAAGCACAGCGCGTGTGCGCGAAGGCCCACTGAACACAGGAAGAGTCAGACCAAACCTGTGGGCCTGTAACACCATGATGAGCACCGCAATATTGAAGGTGAACAGTCCAGCAACGGGGTGCAATATGTCTATCGAGGCAGTTTCGCCGAAGAATTTGCCAACTGCCAAGATCGCAACAATACGAATCACGTTGAATACCCACACCAGCGCAGTTCCAGCTGCTAGCCAACTGAATTTTGCTGACTTCGTTCCCCGAGCAACGAGTGTGAATGCCGATGCAACTAACAAGAACCCCAACAGGCCGTTCGCACCCGAACAGGCCGATGCAACTTGAACCAGGAAGGTGCCCTGCGCACCGCCGTGTGCTACCTGAAACGTAATGCCATCTCCTGCCATGACCGTGGCTACGGGTATCACGCCCACGACCATACGAACTGCGGCAGCAGTCAGGCCAGTGAGCGGCTCAAGGCCCAACGTAACAAGTCCACGAATAGGTATCGGCCAGGCCAGGAACAAAAACAAGATCGCGGCTTTGGTCCGCCAGAGCATCCGAACCCCAAAGGCGAGGGCCACAACACCCGCAACAAACAACGGCATCGTGAGCAAATCAATCCGGTACAGCCAGTACATCGTCGAAAGACGTGCCGGCAACAACACGAGAGAGGCAAACGCAGCCAGCACGAGCGGAACGCCGACAATGCGATCAATGTGGCGATCATGAATATTCGGCTCGGTGATGCTTGGCCTTGCCAGCGCGTATCCCAGCACAGCGGCAATGATCGGCACTAGGCCCAGATACGCCAGCGGAGTATCTACCGTGAGACCCCTCATCAGGGTCCACAGTGAGGTGTGATAACACAGCAGCACAGCGAAGAGCGCAATGGCCGTGCGGCCTGCCACCTTGCGGGTATCTTCGGACCAACGGGGTTCTTGCTCAGCCTTTTCAATTGGATCTGCCGGTGGCGGATTTAGCAGCATGGCAGGACTCGATCTTTTCTAGCTTGATTGCAGATGAAAACCATTATTCGCTGGCCTGACTAGCCGACTGGTTCTGTCGCCGGCGCAGCACAAAGAACATGCCAACTGCAAGCATCGACAGAGCCGAGAGCGGAAGCAGCAAAGCCAAGGGGCTTTCGCTCACTGCGGCCTGGGGCCCGGTCTGATCTTCTGGCACTGTCTGATCTCCTGGAACTGTGGTTGTAGGAGCCGGGTTCTCAGCGGACTCTCCCTGCACCTGCGCCGTGACGACACCGCCAGATCCAGAGGCCGACCCAGTCGAACGTGATCCTCCTGTTGAGCCAGTCGGCGTGCCGCGACTCGCTCCCGTGCGACTGACGCTTGCTCCAGCTACCTCAACATCTGCTTGATCTACCTCGGCCCCTGTTGCATCAGCAGATAGGTCGGGCACGGTGCTTGGTACGGTTGCCGCTGGTGCGCCCACTGGTACGGGCGGTGGTAGCGCATAGTTGGCCTGAGACTGCGCGTTCACCATAAAGGCGAGCACAGCAATGGGCGGCACCAGCAGCAACAGCAGGCTGCGGTCGCGAGGAATCTTGGCTAGGAGGGCTTTCATCTTCCGAACTCCGGGTCTGGTTGTGCTCGATTGATTGGATCGGGGTCATTGACTTCAAAAAGCCGGTAATGGGTCTTTGGTGCTGACTCGTCTCCCCATTCAGCTACTTGCTTGGCAAAGCCAGTTCCGCCGCCCTCCCAAAGATCAGGAAACTGTGAAACGAGTTGATCCGCCCCAGATGACTCCAACAGCAGCAAATACCGAATCCCGAAGTCTTCAGGGGCTGCAACTGCAGGGCCAAAGTCTCGGTCCGAAGGCACCACATACACATTTGGTCTTGGTGCAGCGGGCAGAACCCCAATTCCTGCCTGATCCATCAGGACAGTTCCAGGCTCCACATCTACACGGGCGTCAATGTCTTCGGCCACTTGCTGACCCATGATGGTCATTGAGCGCATCGGGTCTACCGAATCGCCGTTGATTCCAAGCGATAGCGCCTCAATGGCCTCGGTCTGATCGAACGAGGCGTACTGCTCAGTCTGGACAACTTGCAGGGTCCAGAAGATTCCAGGCACGAGGGCAAAGAGGGCAAACCCCGTGACCCATGCCGAACGCTTGGGTGGTTCCGAAGCAATGACCATGGCCAGTGCGGCAGCTAGCACCACTGCAATCACGGTGTAGCGCAACCATGGGAAGGTTGAACCTCTCGCTGCGAAGAGCAACTGCAAAGCTAGCGGTGACCCGAGTACTGCAAGTGCGACCGTTGCTCGCAGGCAGGTTCTGCGCGATCCCCACAGCGCCATGACTGCCAGCACAACGAGTAGCGGCGAGGCAACCAACATCTGACGAATGAAGAACCATGCCCTGCCAGCCGAGGCTGCATCTCCAATCATTTCAATATTCGATGCTGCTGATCGTGCAACAAGGGCACTGTTGCCGTAGGCAGAGGTGAACTGTGGGAAGGGCTCACCAATGATTGCCCAAGAAGCAGCAGCCCAAGCCACCATGGTCACTACTACTGGGAAGGCAAGAATCGTCAGATCAACCACCGTGTCCCAACGGCGATTCATAGCCGAACGGGGAGTTACTCCCTGAGAGGCCGAGCGGTTCCAGGTAACAAAACCAACCACCGGCAACACTGCTGCGAACACTGCAGCTGTTTCATACCGGGTCAGGTATCCAGCAGCGATTGCTGAACCGACCACAACCAGAGACCGCGTGTCATCGGTTTCAATCCAACGAGCTAGGTGACGAGTAGCTAGGACTAAGAAAAACAGCCAGCAGGCTTCGCTCATGCCATTCCCGCCGTGGGTCCAGATCAGCGGCTGCGCTGCAACGAGCAGGACCGCCACAATTCGGAACCACTGCTTCGTGCCAGTTTCAACGCCCCAGGCCAAGAGTTGACTGAGTGTGCCCGCCATAAATAGCGCTGACACCACAATCGCTGCCATACCCGAGCTGGTAAAGGGGAGCCAGAATGCCCGAAGGGTAATAAAAGGCAACTGGAACATGGTGGGGAACGGACCCCAAATAAAGCCAAGGGCCTCAAGATGCGGATCACGGCTAAAGAACACCGACTGACCGCTACCCACTCGAGACAGCGCGTCCCCGGGGATCATTCCACCGACGCGTGCAGAGATATAGCCAATTGCTATAAACAGCGCAGTAAAGCCGACAAAGGTGATGCGACGCTCGATACGGCCCACCTCGGGCGCCGCGCGCCGAGTGCGGCCCAGCTTGACTCGCTGGTCGGCAAGAATCTGCTCAGCCTCAATGACTGCAGGATGCTGAGCGTCAACAACCACTTCTTGTGCACGGAGTACATCGGGGACCGTGTAGCCGCCTGCGGCAGCTAGGTCGCCAAGCACTATTGAGATCTCGCTCAATGTACGGTCAGCCCGAAGTCCTGAAACAAAAAGTGAATCAACCGAGGCAGAGAGCTGCCGTTCGCGTTCACTGAGCAGGGTCGATAACGCTGCGGCGGCAGCCCGCGCCGAAGAAACAGAGTCTGCAGAAACAGCTTCAACAGACCCGGGTTCAAAAGACACAGGGTCAGAGACTTTGCCTTCGGATTCGCTCAACGCGGGGGTAAGAGTCATCAGGTTGATCTAGGTCTCTTTACTTAGCTCTGACGGCGAAAGCGGCTCAGCCCACGCGAGCGTGGAACTGCACCTTCAGGTTCAGCCTGCACTGCTTCAGACCCGAGCTCACTCGCTGCGCTCGTGGTCACTCCAGAGGCAATGCGATCCAACTCCGACACAACCTCACGAACCTCTGATCGCAGAACTCGCTGCAAGGTGGTGAGTTCGGCCATGACAGCAGCAAGTTCTTGCTGATGGCGTGCCACCATCGCAGCCACCTCGGCAGCAGTATGGGCTAGCTGATCCGCATCAACCACCGTTACAACTGTCTCTGGCTCCGCGTTTGCTGTGTCGGTCAGGTCGACAAGATTGTCTCCCCCTGCAGCATGCGGTACCTCTTCAACTTGTTCTAGATCTTCAACATTCTTGTGCATTGCAGCAGTCACGTTCTCGACTCCTCGCCTGTCGGTAGTCAACGGTCAAAACGTACGCAGCAGGCCTGAACTCCACGTTGCCGGAATCTGACTTTGAGGTGAACCTCAAGCGCCGCGCTGGCTGGGACTTAGCGGAATCTCAGCCTCAGCCAGTAATAGCTACACCAGCACCCGAGTCTGATCCAGCAAACTGAAGTGCCTCTGCATCATCCACGGTGCTCGGGCCGGCGAGAGCACTGCTCGATGAGCCAGAGCTTGGGAGCTGCGGTGGCGGCGGGCCAGCACCTGTCGTAGCTGATGTCCCAGGGTCAACCCGGCCTGCGCCCTCAAAGCGAATCGGGGTCTCCGAATCACTGTCCACGTTGAGCACCGTGGTATCTGTTACCCGGACAAAGCAAGTGGTGTACTTGATTACCCCTGCCGGGGCCGTATCGGCCTCGGCGTAGCAACCCCAGGCTTCGCCTGCGGGATCTTGGCCGCGGAACACCTCAAGTTCAGCGCTCCCCTCTCCTGCGGCGGAACCGTTTGGTGTGAGTCCCGAGTATGCCCCGCAGTCCTCGGCAACCGTGAAACTGCTATCCGAGATGGACTTCCTACAAATATCAACAAACACCAATTGTCTTGGCTCAAGACCGGACCAACTCACCTGCACAAGTGCTGCTGACTGCTCAGCTGTGACGGGAATCGGGTCCGGAGCAACACTCACAGAGGATTCTGCTGAGGCATTGCTCATACCGAGCAGCAAGACCACCGTCCCTAAGGACCCGGTCAGCACCCCAAACCTAACTCTGCTCAATCGCATTGCTCCGCTCCTCCATGAAAGACCAAGAGGGGCACGGCCGAAGCCGTGCCCCTCGAGCTTGTAGAACTCAGACAGACGTTCTACACGTACAGATTCCAGAACCAATCAGGCTCCTGGGACCAACTTGCAAATACCGTTTGTCTGCTCAGCTGCAGGCACCCGAATGAATCCGGTTTGGGTGTAGGCAGTGCCAAGCTCGATGTAGTTCGACTTACCGGAGTAGTCATTGTTGGTGTGTGAAGCTGAAGGCTTGCACATGAACTCAGTGAGTTCACGAACCGCTCCACCTGGGCCAGTGTCAGCACCCGTGATCTCTGCCGAGGCAGCTGCTGCAGTTGCATCAGTCTTCTTGGTCACGTGGTAGATGAATCGTGTGATGGGGTAGGTGTTGTTAGCAATCGTGCCCGCAGTTGCCGACTTGCCGTCCACGGTCCAAGCTGCTGCTGTCTGACGCTGGTACGAGAACGCCTTGTAAGCAGCGGCGCTCATCCACCAGATCCCATTATCTTGCGAGATGACGGTATCAGCCACTAGTGGCTTGAGGTCATTTTCGAATGGGTACGCTCCAGTGGTCAGGGACTTCTTGCAAGCACCTGAGTTGGCATCGAAACCAAGGTAGGTGTCGAAGGTTGCCTTCGTTCCGGAGGATGCATTCATTCCAACTGGCTCAATGGTGCCGGCAGCTTGGCCTGCAATTGATGACCAGTCAGTAATGGTGCAGTTGTATATTCCCTGAATCTCAGCTTTCGTCAGGTTGCCAGGAGTACGGTTGCCCCAGGTGACCATAATCAGGCCGTCTTTGCCGAACGCCCAGAAGTTCAGTGCCGACTCGCCCGTGGACTTTGGTCCACGTGAGGATCGTGCGTAATCAACTTGGCCGTTCTTCAGCGCAGTGACGCCTGCAGAGGACCCGGTTGGGTAGGTGCTAGCGAACACGTCGTGATCCCAGTTGCCCAGAACGTTCGTGGCATTCTGTCCAACAGTCAAGCACTTACCGAGGTTGTACGTAGCTGGTGAAGCGGCTGGTGAAGCGTTGTCGGTGTCACATCCGGTTGCCTGATTGAACAGGAGTTCGGCGCGCTGCATGAAGGGATACGTGGTATCTGAACCCGTACCGACCACACGGTCGTTGACGTCATCCCAGCCCGAGGGCTCTGGTGCGGTGGCGCCGGCCATGGAAGTCATTGCTGTTCCGGATAACAGGGTTCCTGCTACGAGAGCAGCCCCAATGAGTGATTTCAGTTTCATAATCAATTCTCCTTAGAAGTTGTTAAAGAAATCTCAGACCGAGGCGGTCTGACGACGGATGAGGAAGAAGCCACCGAGGGCAGCGAGCGTGCCAAGAACTGGCAACAAGATGGTGAGAGGTGCTTCTGGAACGTCACCGCTTGAGACGGAGAAGGTGAAGGCTGTCTCGGAATCGCTGTCATTGTTCAAGACAGAGTTGTCAGTAACACGCACATAGCAGGTGGTGTACTTGGTTACTCCAGCAGGAGCAGTGTCGCCCGCTGCAAAGCATCCCCAGTTTTCACCAGCTGGATCTTGGCCACGGAAGACCTCGAGTACTGAGCTGTTTGCTCCAGCGGCATTGCCGTTGGGAGTGATGCCTGAGTAAGCGCCACAGTCAGCAGAGACGTCAAATGTTGGGTCGACGATTGACTTCTTGCAGATGTCAACGAATACAAGCGTATTTGCTGCCAATCCAGTCCAGCTAGCGGTCACGTTGGCCGTTGTCTGGTTTGGTGTAACAGTAACGGGGTTGGGGGTCACGGTCACCGTAGAAGCTCCGGCTGGGGCTGCCATCGAGGCAACTCCAAGCACAAGGGCCAATCCAGCTAGTGACTTGACAATTAAGCGAGGTTTCACTCGGTACGCCTTTCAATCAAATTGACTCTCCACAGCAGAGTGCCAAGAGTGACTATGCATGGAGAAATACCCAAGATCAAGACCTACCCACGAGTGTTTGTTACTTGTTCCCCAGTCGTTCACTTGCCCACGAAGACGCGCTGAAATCATAATAAGAATCAAACTCAAGATGTCCCCAAAGTAAATAATAGATAGATTTAAATCTAACTGTTTATCCTGCTAGTAGGTAGTCGGAACCACCATCGAGATGTTGAATAGCAGGACAATCACTCCTAAAGCGACTGAACTACCGGCCACCAACAGCACAGCTCCCCAGCCGTACTTCTTCTTCAGGTCAAAACCCACCAGGATCCCTACGGCGATCAGCCCAATTCCAGTGAGCAGCAGGACCGCTCCGCCAAGTCCACGAACGTCATAGGTCTGAATTGGTGCGCCCTCATCCTCTGCACTTGCAGTAGGCGCGGCCTCCGCTGCTGCTCCGTCCTTACCTGCTGTATCGCCAGCATTCTCGCTAGTAAGCGACAAGTCGTCGGCTGCGGCAGTAACCACCACTCGCGAGCCATCTAGCGGGCCGCCGGCACTCGAAACCAGGGTCAGCCGATTTGGCCCTTCGAATTCCAAGTACTTGACCTGATCACTGCCAACCTTGCGAACCTTTGTCACCTTGTACACGGTGACCTCGCCCGATCGACTGCGAAGGTAGATGGAGTTCCCGCCCTTCAGGTCTTTCAATTGCCCAAACGGGCCACCAAAACGAGTTTTATGTCCCTGAATAACTGTGTTGCCAGAATCACCGGGCTGTACGGAATCCAAACGACGACCTGGACCACCTCGCAATTCGCTCGCAGAGGCCCCCTCAACAACAACCTCATTTATTCCCAGCGCCGGTATCTGCAATACAAATGCGGCATCGCCAACTGCGAGTTCCTCTGTGGGGATCGCGAATTCTGCAGCTAGATGCCGTTGGTGCTCGGCATGCACTGCTGCGCCAATGACTGCATCGGCAGCAACTAAGACAACTAACGAGGCAATGACTGCAAGAATGATCCGACGCCTTTTCAGAGATGCGGCAGGGTCAACGGCCTGATCGACCTCATCAGTCTGATCGGAATCAAGGTTCGCGAAATCAACCGAACTTGGTTCCGTTTCATCTGGATCTGGCCGCAGGTCAATCACGTCAGTCATGCAGAAATCAGTCCCGATCGTCTCATCAACGCTCGAACGCCCAAGAACATCAGGCCACCAAGCGCCAGAGTTGCTAACCGGTCAAACCGCGGGTCTGAGCCCGGTAGGGGTAGCGGCATGATTCGAGCCACCTTCACCGGCGGCAGAGTCGCAGCGATGCCACCCGTGGCAGTGTCTGCACTTTCAGTAGAGAAGTCTGCGCTGCCAGCGGTGGCGCTTGCTGATGAAGGAGTTGCCGAACTCGCCGAAAGGGGGCGGTTGGTCCCTGAAGTTGATCCAGACGAGGCCGAAACTCCCGCAACCACAGGTACAACTACCCCCGTAAACGGGTCCACTGCAGGCCCTTCATCAACAACAGGACTGCCATCCAAGGGCGTATCACACCAGAGGGTTTCGCCAAGGTCCGCCAACGTGCCCGAAGGAGCAAAGCGCGTGACGTCACTTGTGAGCACTGTCTTGAGTCCTGCAGCAGTACAGTTGGAGCTAACAATTTTGTCGGCTGCCGCTAAAGCTTGAGCGACCAGTACATCGGGCAACTGCCCATCGCTCAGTTCAGCCGAACGTTGCCGTCCCACTGTTGACTGCCAACGGATAATCGCTGCAACGGTGTTGGCCTCTACTCCAGTCAGGCCTGAATCCGGTGCATAGATTGAGTTCGCCCAAGACAATGGCCACCCGCCGGGCACGTTTTGCGTTGCTGCAAACAGGGGCGCTCCGCCTCCTGCAGCCAAAGAAGTTGAAATGGCGGCGGGGGTAGGTGATAGCCATTCACCCGCACCGTTCTTCATCTGTGCCACATACAAGTCGGTATTCAGATTCGCTTCACCAGTGGCGTCAAAGGGTGGTTCTTCTGCCTCGGCTTGAATGGCTTGGGCTGCTGCGAGTGGGGTGGTCATGGTCATGGCACCACTTTCGGCGGGGACATCTACTGCTGCTGAAGCCGTCTTCCATTGCCGAATCACACCCACCGCGTCCGGCAGACCCTGCTTTGCAGGTGCACGAGTAAAGGGCCAGGTCGCGTCTGGTGCTGGCTCCGGATTGAGAAACAGACTTGTTGAGCGGTCTGTCCACTTGGTTGGTTGGGTAGTTCTGAGATAAGTACCGAGGGCAAGGTTCGCCATACCGGCATCGCTCCTGAGCACTGCCGAGGCCGGACGAAGCGGCGAAACCATCGAGAGCCCACCCGGCTGGAATTCGCCTAGTAGAGATAAAAACGTGGGATCTTGCCAATTGTTTACTGGGCTCTCTAGAAAGACATCAGCCAAATTTTCCGAGGTCAGTCGAAGCGGCCCCTCAAAATCGCGGACCTTCAAACAATCCGGTGGCAGTTCATTTAACGGATCGTCCTCGATACTCTGCTCGACAAATTGACACAGGTCGATTCCCGTTGGGCGTGGCCCCGAAACCAGAAACGACATACCTACTGCTTGAATCGGCGCCTCAATCACAGACCGCCCGGTTGCTTCAAGAGCCTTTCGTTCGGCTTCAGTAAATGGAGTGCCACTCACTGCAATATCGGCACCGCCCGTTATCATCCGCTCTTTAGACTGTGCGTCACCACCAGAGATCTGGCGGGCTGTAGTGGACCCAGGAATGTTCTTTACAGCACCCAGCCAGCTAACCGCCGGTGCAAGGGATTCGTGAGTCACTCCAATCCGCAGCTCAACGGGTTCAGCAGGATCAGTTTGTGCTCCAGCAACAAACGGAACCACAGCCCAGCCAAGAAGCAACACGGCTCCTGCCGACAGAATGCCTCGAGACAGAAGACCGCTGCGAGCTCCTATTTTCTTATTCGTCTTCATCGCCTGCCCTGCCTGCTTCGTTGCGGTCGTCTTACGGGTTACTACTTTTTTTGCCATGAGGTTCGCACTCCCTTCGACAGAAACACTCCAAGGCCTACTAACAGCGCTCCCTGAAGCAGAGTAAAGATCACTTCTCGGCCACCAGGACCGTTTGTTTGCACTGCGAGGATCTCGTCTGCAGCAGATTGATCAGCTGCTTCAGCCTCGGACGCAGCCTGAGCCTGCGCTGCCAATACTTCTGCCGCTGCAGCAGCAGCTTTTGCCTGCTCGGGGGTGAGTACGGCTCCTGCTGCGCCACCAGCTGCACCACCAGCCGCACCTGCAGCACCCGCAATTCCGCCGGCCGCACCTGCCGCACCTGCCGCACCTTTCGCTGCAATTGTTCCGGCGAGCACGTCCGGCGGCGGCGGTGCCCCGGCCAGGTCAGTCGGGCGAGCCGGAGCACCCGGAATTTGCTGCACCTTGTCCAGAGCCAGGTTCACGAGAACCGTTGAGAGTCGGGAATAACTCAGTTCCTCAACGTTGCGTTGGCCAGCGGTAACGGCATAGTTCAGAAATGTTCCCAAAACCTTTCCCTTTGCCGGATCAAATCCACTGGTTTGGGCAATCACATAGGAATAGGTCGACGGGAAGTAAGCGCCAGGGTCAGCCCCGTCATAGCGCAAAGCAAATGTTCCGTTCGCTCTGGCCTCGGCATAGCCGAGCGCAATGGTTGCTGCTGCTGGGACTGGCTTTATATACGCACCGGCGGCGTTCTCCACGCTAGCTACCGGTGAGGGTGCGCCATCAATGAAAGTCGTTATGGCCGTGGCTGCGTCGTTGTAGGTAATTGTGTCCGGAGACAACTGAACAGTTTGGGCCACTCCCGTAGCGGCCGTTGCACCGGTTGCGCTTCCAATTCCCTGCGGCCAAGTCGACACTGGTTTTCCCTCACGAAGGGGGATCGAGTTTTGATCAGGATCGTTGTTTGCGACATAAGTCTTGAATGCATTCCAGACATCACCCGCCACGTTGATGCAGTATTCGCTGAACACAAAACTTGTGCCCGAGCCGTCATTTCGCACCACTGGCCGGATCTTTCGGTCAGGGAGAGCGACTCCAGGATTCGTAGCCTGAATGGAAGCATCATTCCACTTGATTTCTGGCTCAGTGAAGATTCTGCAGGCATCGCTGCGAGTTAAGTCCAGGTTAGAGATTCGCCCGCCTGGTCCAGTTAGATTGAACATCAAGGCCACCGGGCCGGCCGTAATGGGCACGTAAACAAAGTCCTTGCGGGAGGAGGCATTGATCAGATTCTGTTCATCGCTCTGGTATTCAATATCCGAAGCACCAAAGTCCACCGTCCCGTTCAGGTAGCTGAGCCTTCCCTGAGTTGATCCGCCAGCCTGATAGTTGATTGCGATGTCATATTCGTTGGCAACATCGCTCTTCCACTGCTCAATCTCGAGCGCAGCAAATGATGACCCGGTGCCCGTCACCGTTGGTCCAGCAGCATGCGCGACGCCGGTACACAAAACCGAAACGGCAACGATCGCCGAGAGAGCGACAGCTGAAGCAGTCCGAAGACTTGGAGGAACAAGCGCCCGCCGACGCACGAGGTTCATCCGAATTGCCCAGTCACATAATCGTAAGTGCGGGGATCCGAGGGATTCTCAAAGACTTGAGTCGTGGGTCCTGCCTCAACAATGCGCCCAGGGTCGCCAATTGACTCCACCAAAAAGAAGGCGCATTTATCGCTGACTCGCTGAGCCTGTTGCATGTTGTGCGTCACAATCACAATGGTGATCTCTTCGCAGAGCTCGCGAATCGTCTGTTCAATGACCCGAGTCGAGATGGGATCGAGTGCCGAACAGGGCTCATCCATCAACAACACATCCGGGTGCACGGCAAGTGCGCGCGCAATACACAGGCGCTGCTGTTGACCACCCGAGAGTGACATGCCGCCTTCGTTGAGGCGATCAGACACCTCTGCCCACAAGCCCGCCCGTCGCAGGCACTGTTCCACAAGGGCCTTGGGGTCCTCGTTCGACATCCCCGATAGGCTCAGACCTGCCAGCACATTGTCAGCAATTGACATTGCCGGGAAGGGGTTTGGCTTCTGGAACACCATCCCGATTCTTGATCGAACCTCGGTCGGGCTCATCTCCTCGGAGTAGATGTCAACCCCGTCAAGTTCAATGGTGCCTGCAATGGCAGCAACAGGTACGAGCTCATGCATGCGGTTCAAAGACCGCAGGAATGTCGACTTGCCACAGCCTGAGGGCCCAATCAGAGCCGTGACCTCTCCTGGCTCCATTGACAGCGTGCACCGCTCTAGAACTTTGCGCTTGCCGAACCAGCACGTGACGTCAGTTGCGTCGATCCGAGAAGATGGATGCAGCTCTTCTGGGAGGATTTCACTGCTCACCACCTGACGGTTTGCCGCTGGGGTCTCGGCTGTTTGTGGGGATTGAACTGTGGTCATCGGGACCCTCCTCTTACTCTGGCTCCGCGTTCACCAATGACGCGGGCCAGAACGAACAAAATGAGCACGAGCAACACCAGAACCAAAGCGCCTGACCAAGCTCGAGCAATCTGCGCCGGGTTGGGCTGCCGCAACAACTGATAGATGTACAACGGCAGATCTGCCTGGGGACCATTGAATGGGCTCCAGTTGATTGAAGAACTACCAAAAGCCGTCAGCAACACCGGGGCGGTCTCGCCCACTGCTCGTGCAACACCCAGAATCGATGCCGTGATCAGACCCGAACGAGCAGTCGGCAGCACTACTTGCATAACGCTGCGCCACTGAGGTGCTCCAAGTGCGAGCGCTGATTCACGCAAGCCATCGTCAATCGTCTTGAGCATCTCCTCTGCTGTACGGGTAACAGTAGGGATCATCAGAATTGCTAGTGCTAGACCGGCAGCTAGACCCGAGGGCCCCCGGCCCTGCAAAACCCAGACGGTGTAAATAAACAAACCGGCCACGATGGAAGGAAGCCCACTCATGGCATCAATGACAAAGCGAACAATTCCGGCCAGACGGCCACGAATCTCATGCAGATAGACCGCAGTCAGAATGGCAATCGGGATACTCAAGACTGACGCGATCAGCATTTGCTCAAGCGTTCCAACTATTGCATGGAACACTCCGCCGCCATCGTCCAGAGGCCCGACCTTGGACAAGTCCGAGGTCAAGTACTCAAAGTTCAGCCCTGCGATTCCTTTGACAACCACATACCCGAGCATCCAGAGCAGTACCGAAACTGCGATACCACCACTTGTCCAGACCAGAGTGGTGATAAGTCGGTCAGTGGCAACGATCGGGCTCTGGCTGTCTCGGGCAAGCAGATAGGTAGAGCCCAGAAACAACAACAGCGCCCAGATGGCAAAGGTAAGCGGTTGGGTCCAGTCAAACAACAGACACATCACGGCGCTGCCAGTCACACCGCTCGCAACAGCTAGCAGCAGTTCGACCCGTTCGGAGCGAACTAGCGCACGAGGCCGAAACGGAACCTGCTCCTCAATCGGCTCCTGCTCCGGTGCTTCTGGCACAGGGGTTTCGTCTAGAGGTCGTTCGTCAAGAAGGCTCATGTCAACATCAACCTCAAGCTGCAATCTGGGTTCGGCGAACAATCGCACGTGCGCCAAGGTTGACGAGCAAGGTCATAGAAAACAGCGCTAGGCCAGCAGCGATCAAAGCCGAGATCTCTAGGTCCTGTGCCTCGGGGAACTTGATAGCAATGAGTGAGGCAATAGAACCGCCACCCTGTTCAAGCACATACGGGTTCGCTTCAATGGTGAACGCAATGATGAGTGCAACGGCAATGGTTTCTCCCAGTGCCCGCCCAAAGCCAAGCAGGACGGCACCCGTGATTCCGGCTTTCCCAAAGGGAAGCAACACTTCTTTGATCATTCCCCAGCGCGACCCACCCAGAGCCAATGCCGCTTCACATTGTGATCGGGGGCATTGCGCCATCACGTCACGAGAAACCGAGGTGATGATCGGCACGATCATCAAAGCAACCACGGTACCGACGATAAAACTCGAACGAAGCAGCGGAGCATCCGGCTCGGATAACCGGAAGAAGGGAATCGCACTGAGATGCAGGTTCAACCAAGAAGCAACGCCCACGAGTGGGGCCTGAAGTGCAAAGAACCCCCACATACCAAAGATGATGCTGGGCATTGCTGCGAGCAGGTCAACCGAAGAGGTCAGGACCCGGCGAATCCTCGCTGGGGAATACTCGTTAATGAATAAGGCCAGCCCAATTGCCAGGGGAACGGCAACGATGAGCGAAACCGTCGCAATGATGATGGTTCCGATGAGCAATCCCAACACACCGAAGTCGCCCACGGTTGGGTTCCACACGCTGGTGGTAAAGAACGAGAGCAACCCGGCCTTCTGCAGCGCAGGTACGGCCTTGATAGCCAAGAACAGTGCAGTTCCACCGATAATGAACAGACTGACTGCTGCTGCGCTAGCACATAACGTCCGAAAAATGCGGTCGCCGCGGGTCACGGTTCGCGCAATATCTCGAGGAACTTGTTCCTCGAGCGCCTGGAGGTCGGGGGATGTCAGCGCCACGTGCTAGATGCTGGAACACGAAGGTGACGCGCGACCCACCAAGAAGATAAACGTTTGGTGAACGAAGTTGTACAAAAGGTGAACGAAACCCTTGCGAAGGCCGAGAACGCTCGGTGATAAACGCTGTTTATGACCGCTCGCGGGTATCTCGCAATAGGACTTCTTGGGCAATCGTTGCGAGATGCGCTCCATCGAGCGCAAACACATGCCCAATCGCTAGACCCCGGCCACCAACGAAGGTATGACAAGTGAAGTCGTGGAGTTGCCACTGATCGGCCCGAAAAGGCCGGTGAAACCAGATGGTGTGATCAAGCGAGGCCGTAAAGAGCACCTTGTGCAAGACATCGTCCGGTTCACGCCTGACGGGATGAGCGCGAACCACGGCATCAGTAGGCAGATCATCGGACAGGTAGGCCAAGCCGCCCGCATGTAACGGACCTGTTTCCGGTAGTTCTTGAGAAACTCTGAGCCATGCTGCGGCCCGGCCGGTCCCATCTCTGCCGCCAGCGGTGATTGCTTCTGCGGGGACAAAGGCTCGTTCAAAGACAGGACTCCAGGAATCCTGTTCAAGATCTGAGGGAAGCGGAATATCCGGAGGCAGAGAAACAGTCTCGATGTCATCAGAAACCTCGAGGCGTTGAAAGCTTGCCTCGAGGTTCAAAATTGCTCCCACTGGCTGGCGGGCTACAACCCTCCGGGTAGCAAAAGAGCGGCCATTGCGAATGCGATCCACCTCGTACCGAACTGGTTCGTTATGGTCACCTCTGCGAATAAAATAAGCGCGCAGCGAATGCACGTGAAGGTCTTCGTCCTCCACAGTTCGCGTGGCGGCACTCAGTGCCTGAGCAACAATCTGTCCGCCGTACAGCCCACCCCATGGGTACTGAGGCCCAATGCCAACAAAGGTGTCGGGCCCATGGTCAGACAGTTCAAGAATAGTTCGTAGGTCCACAAGTTCTCCGGGGGTGACTGCTGCACGTACCTCACAGGAACGCACTTTGTACCTAGCATCATGGCAGTCTCGGCAGCCGTTCGTGACCGATACGGTATGTAGCCACCGAAGCGATCCCCTACTGAGAGAGTTCCACTATGCCTGCTGTTGATGCAGAACTACTTCAAACCGCCGTTGGATGGACTCAGCAGGCAGGTGCGCTCACGCTGGAATGGTTCAATCATCCCGAACTTGCAATCGATGCCAAAGGAGATGGAACCCCAGTCACCCAAGCGGATCGGGCTGCAGAGCGTTTGCTGCGAGAACTCATCTCGGATGCCTTTCCGCTCGACGGGATCCAAGGAGAAGAAGAGGCAGCACGTGTCGGCAGTTCTGGACGTGGCTGGGTGATCGACCCAATCGACGGGACCAAGGCCTTTACACACGGAGTGGGTACCTACTCAAATTTGTTGTACCTCGAGGACGAACACGGCCCAGCAATTGGCGTTATCAATCTTCCAGCACTTGGCGAAACCATTTACGCTGGACGCGGCCTTGGCTGTTTCTTCAATGGAACGCCCTGTTCAGTCTCTGACCGCGATGAACTTGATGGCAGCTACATCGCTTGCACCGGCTTTCACATGTGGACTGCAGACATGTTCGACAGGGTCACTGCCGCTGGGCCCCGTCTGCGCACCTGGGGAGATGCCTACGGCTACGCACTTGTGGCCTCGGGGCGCATTGAAGCCATGATGGACCCGGTGCTGGCTTGGTGGGATATCGCCCCGATGACGGTCATTATTCCCGAGGCCGGCGGGGTACTCACTGCTCGAGATGGATCCACAGCGTTCAACATGGATGGCAGCGCTGACACCAGCACAACGGGTGTCTACTCGGCCATTGCTTCAAACGGACTCCTGCATGAGCAGATCGTTGATCTGCTTCAGCCCTGAGCCAGCCCGATTACAACTAGGCCAGAATTAAATTGGCATCCTCAGAAACCATCGAGATTCGCTCGCCGCAACCTGAAGCAGAAGAAATTGACGACGCATACTGAGCCCGTCGACGAGCAACCAGGCCAGTCGCTTCGGAGTCTTGCTCCGAATACTGGGCCTCAATGCCGTCTTTCAACATCGCCAGCGCTTCGGTTCGCATCTGCGAGACACGGGACTCAGTTACACCAATCAAAGCGGCCAATTCAGTGGAACTGCGCTCTTCAATAAAGTATCCGACGACCACGATTCGGTGACGCTCAGGAAGCAGATGAACTGCGTCACGCAGGTACGCCCGAAGTTCCCGAGCCTCAAGTTCTTCTGATGGCTCAACTGCAGTGCGATCGGCCAGCACATCAACCAGAGTGAGTTCGGCATCATCGGAGGACCCCAGCAAGGAATCAAACGCCAGAACAACCGAGCGGAACATCCGATCCCGAAGGCGGTCGAGTTCAGCTCGAGAAATATCTAGTTCCTTTGCAGTCTCTGCAAGAGATGGCGCACGTCCAAGGCGGTGAGCCAAATCAAGTTCTGCCTGGTCCAAACTGCGAGCAAGTGCCCGCACTGAACGCGGCGCCCAGTCGGCCGCACGAACGGCATCGATGATCGCTCCACGAATTCGCTGCGCAGCAAAGCGATTGAAGGGAACTCCTCGAGATTCATCAAAACGTTTGGCTGCCTCAACTAAACCAAGAGCACCTGCACGAGCGAGTTCCTCACGCTCAACGTGCCTTGGAAAGTTGACTGCCACTTGGAACACCACATGACTCACCAAGGGCATGTGCTCCTCGATAAGTGCGGTGACCTGCTGCTGTGTCAGTACCGTTGATCCTGCTTGTGAACTGAGTGTCACTGTTTCGCCCATGACTCAATCTCCTCCGTGTCGAACGTCGACACTCGGGGTATCGGCAGATAGGCGCGCGGAACTTGAGCGATTTTCCAAGAAATTCCCAACAAATTTCTGACACGACCCGAAATAGACGGAAAGTGGCGGCAAATATCACTCTTGGTGAGAAGTATCGACCTTCTTGGCCAAAACCTGAGCTTCTGCGTCAGATTCTTGTTGGTTTTCTTGCCCAGCAGAGCCTTCAGAGCCCTCCGAGCCTTCAAACACGGCAGCTCGTACGCCTCGAAGAGCCAATTCGCCCAGTAACTCCTGTGTAGCGCCAAGGCCAGCAAGACCCGTTGCACCGGGCGCAGCGGTTCTAGTCGCAACCCAGAGCCCCGTTACTGCAGCAGTCGCCGCAGCAGCAACCGCTGGTCGATCCAATACTGCGTAGACCACCCATTCGCGCTGGCCATCTCGTTCCCCGCGAAGCTCGACCCGGACTGCACCAATTCCGCCTTCAGCTGGTGCTGGAAGCCAGACCGGGAATGGAGCAAGCGCTCGATCTCTGCGTGTTGCAGCTAGACGTGCTGTTACTCGCTGCACCCCTGCAAAGGCCGGTACTAACAACATGGGATCGGCAAGAGCAGCTCGATAACAGTCACGGGCGCCAATCGGATCAGGAAACCAGCACAACTCTCGGCCAGAAAATCCGGGCCGCTTGACCCAGGCTCCGTCACGCCAGTCTGTGGCTGTCCCGCGAAGAGCACGTAGGCGCTGCGCAGCACACCCAGGCCCAGCAGCACCGTGGCGAGCTACGTGAATTTCATCTACACGGTCCAACAACCCCGAGGCATGACTAGCCAACAAACAAGACAACCCTGGGGCGAATGCTGCACCAACCACCAAGGTGCGGCCGAGTGATTCCGCCAGTGGTCCTAGTTCTAAGAGTTCTTGGACCTCAACTGGGTCATCCGAAGTGGTAACTACATCACGGCCAGCGAGAAGCTGCTCATGTGCAACAACAAACTGCTCACCTGCAGCGCGGGCAACAATCACAGTGGTCACATCGGCATCGAGTTGAGCTTGACCGTTCTGATCGCTCAGCATCTTCACCTCCGTTCCAAAGGAGTTACGAAGCACACTCAATCGCTCAGGTCGACGACTCACCGTGGTGATAGCAACCTCCTGTGGCCGGCCAAAGGCACGCGGTCCGAGGAGCTCCCTAGTAATTCGTGCACCTAAGATTCCCGCACCAATCACAGCAATTCGCTGGTTGCTCATCTGAGCTCAGGACCTTCAAGCTCACGCCATCCACCAGTTGAGGGCGGAGTTGCGTCTCCTCCAAGGAACCGAACTACCAGACTGACTAACAGCCCCAAGCCCAGTGCGAGCACTGCCCGTTGCAGACCACGCATATTTTCCTCCCTTGGAGTATCACTACAAACTGCGTGGGGCTAGCTGGAGTCGAACCAGCGACCTCACCCTTATCAGGGGTGCGCTCTAACCAACTGAGCTATAGCCCCTCTGCGTTGTCAGATCCGAAACGAATCTCACAGAGACGGTCACACTAGCGGAGGTACAACTACTGGTTCGATTCGCGAACCGGACGAGCTGTTTCCTCTTCGATGACCGAGATCCAAACGCCGCCGATGATGTCGCTAATCAGATTAAAAACCAGAGTAGAAATCACCACTGCTGCGGCCAGGCCAAGGCAACCTAACAAGCTCACCAGGCCGAACTGCCGAAAGATGAATTCTCCATCTAAAGACCAATCTTGTAGGGAGAGCGATGAGTTGACGAAGTTCTCGATGCTCGAGATTGTCCCTGCGTTAGTTGCCACCGTCCATAAAATCACCGCGGCAATCATCTGCATTAACCACAGGCACAAAGCCAGCAGCAACGAGAGTTTGAGGATTGACCACGGGTCGACGTGGCGCACAAGGCGACGAACCTTGCGTGCTTCGAATCGCTGACGCCGATAGCCCAGCCGGCGGTTCGTTACCTCAGGTTCGGTTGCTAGGGCTTGTTGTCTTTGTGCCTGAGAAGTATCGCTCACCTTCTCATCCTACCGAGGCTGGTTCTGGTAGTCGGGATTACTAGCGTTGCCGAGTTGATCAGGGAATTCGTCTCCGAGAGCATCAGCAGCAGCAGTTGAGCGCACACCACCGAGTTGAACCGTGACCTGAACAGCACTGGGTCCAGTCTGATCAAATCTCAACAAGGCGGCTTGGGATGCCTCGGCGACTTGCCGAGCACCCAGTTGCCCATGACCAACTCCTGCAAGGGCAACAACATCCGCTACGGCATCGGCGCGGGCACGACTGACCGATGCCTCGCCGATGTGCGTAAGTCCAACCAGACAGACTGCGGTCAGACAACAAATCACCAGCATCAGAGGAAGAGCCGATCCACGTTCAGTCTGGGTCACTGACCTGTTTCAGTCTCAGAGTCTGACGGGTCTACTTGCTCTTCTGAATCTTCTGGGTCTTCTGAATCTGGACCAGTCAGCACTCGGGCTACAGCGGCAACTTTGCTCTCCCCGTCAAGATTCATCACTCGAACCCCAGAAGCAGTTCGCCCCTGAATGGAAATCGTAGAAACTTTGGTTCGGATCACGACTCCGGCATCGTTGATCATCAACAGATGATCGTCCTCGCCAACCAAGAACCCGGTGACGACCCGACCGCGTGCAGCATGGATCTTGTGGGCACGTACACCTTGGCCACCGCGCCGCTGCCGCGAGAACTCTTCTAGTTCTGTTCGCTTGCCGTAGCCACCGTCGGTGATGGTCAGCAAACGCAGTGTCTCGGCAGGGGCCGCACCCTCGCTGTCCGCGGCCTCGCTATCCGCACCCTCGTGGTCCGCTACTTGGTCTGATAGCTCAGAGGGTGCGGCGATTGAATCTGCCCCAACAACTGCATCGTTGGCCTTTAAGCGCATGCCACGCACACCGCTAGCTGTTCTGCCAGTGGGCCGGATATCGCTTTCCAAGAAACGAATGCCTTGGCCGGATTCTGAAATCACCATGATTTCATCCTCTGGTGAAGTCGGCATGACCCGGACTAGCTCATCACCCTCTCGCAGGTTGATCGCAATGAGTCCGGCCTGACGTGAACTGTCATAAGCGTTGAACATCGTCTTCTTCACGATTCCATTGCGAGTGACAAACATCAGATAGCGGTGCGATTCGTAGTCACGCGTATCGATGATGGTCTGGATCTTTTCACCCTGATCCAGTTGCAACAGGTTGACGATTGCGAGGCCCTGAGCAGTGCGGTCACGCATGGGGATCCGGTGAGCCTTGAGGCGATAGACCTTGCCTTTATTCGAGAAGAACAACAAGAAGGCATGCGCCGAAGTAAAGATCAGATCAGTGATGTAATCCTCATCCTTGAGACGAGCACCTGCAACGCCGCGGCCCCCTCTTGCCTGCGTGCGGAAGGTGTCTGCAGCGACAGTCTTGACATAGCCACGTGCTGTCATCACAACAACGACTTCCTCATCGTCGATGAGGTCCTCGATCTCTAGGTCACCGTCGTCGTGCTCAAGGGTTGTCTTACGTGGTGTTGCGAACTCGTCACGAATTGCTGTCATCTCGTCTTTGATGACCTGTCGCAGAACGCTGTCATTGGCGAGAATGTTTTGCAGAAACTGAATGGTCTCGCGAAGCGTGGCCATCTCTTCTTCAAGGCGTTCCCGGCCAAGCCTGGTGAGTGTAGACAGACGCATATCGACAATTTCCGTGGCCTGAATCTCACTAAACTCAAAGCCCTCACCTTGCAGGGCAAGGATCGCCGCAGCACGATCTGCCGAGGCTCGAATCTTTGCGATGATCTCGTCAATCAGATCAAGCGCCTTCAGGAATCCTTCAACGATATGTGCACGACGTTGCGCTTTGTCCAAGCGGAACTGGGTACGGCGAGTAATCACCTCGACTTGATGATCGATGTAATGCACAAGGGCTTCACGAAGATTCAACGTTCGTGGAACGCCGTCTACCAGGGCCACAAAATTGGTTGCAAAAGTGGTCTGCAACGGTGTGTGCTTGTACAAGTTATTGAGGAGCACATTGGCGGGCGTATCTCGCTTCAGTTCAATGACCAGTCGGGTCACGCCTCGAGATCGTTCGTTACGAATCTCCCTGACTCCCTCGATCACCCGGGCATTGGCGAGCTCTGCAATCTTCTCTTCGATGGTTTCGACAGAGGTTTGATAGGGGATCTCGGTGACAACAATGCGGTCTCCTTTGGGTCCCTCTTCAATCTCTGCTTTCGCACGCATCTTTATGGAACCACGGCCTGTACGGATGGCCGAGATCAGACCAGCGCGACCCATAATCTGTGCGCCCGTAGGAAAGTCGGGGCCCTTCACAAACTCCATCAGGTCATCAGGAGTTGCCTCGGGATTATCAATCAAGTGCAGTGTTGCATCGATGACTTCACCGAGATTGTGAGGCGGAATATTCGTTGCCATTCCCACTGCAATGCCTTGGCTGCCATTCACCAACAAGTTCGGGAACCTGCCAGGCAAAACCTTTGGCTCCTCAGTTGAACCATCAAAGTTCGGTGAGAAGTTGACGGTGTCTTCGTCAATCCCAGCCAACATATGCATAGCGAGCGGAGTGAGCCGGCACTCGGTGTAACGGTAGGCCGCTGGCGGGTCCGAGGGTGAACCGAAATTCCCGTGAGGATCAATCAGCGGGTGGCGTAGCGAGAAGTCCTGACCCATACGAACTAAGGCGTCATAGACCGACTGGTCGCCATGGGGGTGGTATTTACCAAGTACGTCACCAACCACCGTGGCACATTTGCGATGGTTTCTGTCGGGACGCAGGCCCGCTTCGTGCATGGCCCACAGAATGCGCCGGTGTACGGGTTTGAGCCCGTCTCGAGCGTCGGGAAGCGCCCGAGCCACAATGACAGACATGGCGTAGTCCAAGAAGGACTGCTCCATCTCTTGTTGAATCTCAATCGGTTCGATCCGACCAAATGTTGTTCCAGGCACTGCTCCGTCTACGGGCGTGTCGGGACTTTGTTGGCCAGATTCCTCCGGCGCAGTGTCATCACTCATGCAGTCAAACTCCGGTGTTGTTGAGTTAGATATCTAGGAAACGCACGTCTGAGGCGTTGGTCTGAATGAAATGCTTCCGGCTCTCGACGTCGTCGCCCATAAGAATCGAAAAAACCTCATCTGCAATAACTGCTTGTTCTACAGAAATCTGCAGCAGGGTCCGCCGCGCTGGGTCCATGGTGGTTGCCCACAGTTCCTCAGCATCCATCTCGCCGAGGCCCTTGAGTCGCTGGAACTCGTTCTTGTGATTTGGGTGCTCAGCGATGAACGCTGATTTTGCTGCATCGTCCTTGAGATAGATCTTGTTGCGCCCAACCTCGGTTGAGAACAATGGAGGCTGGGCAATGAAGATGTGCCCACCTTCGATGAGTGGCCGCATCTGCCGGAAGAAAAATGTGAGGAGCAACGTCCGGATATGGCTACCATCCACGTCCGCATCACACATCAGGACGATCTTGTGATAGCGGATCTTGTCAAGGTCGTATTCCTCGCCTACTCCTGCACCGATAGCCGAGATCAAGGCTTGCACCTCGGTGTTCTTGAGCATCTTGTCTAGGCGTGCGCGCTCGACGTTGAGGATCTTGCCGCGAATCGGCAGAATTGCCATCGTTCCAGGGTTGCGAGCGTCCTTGGCTGAACCGCCAGCGGAGTTTCCTTCCACGATGTACAACTCGGACTCTCGAGGGTCTTTCGAGGCACAATCAGCCAACTTGCCTGGTAGCCCAGCGCCATCGAGTGCGGACTTTCTACGAGTTGCATCACGGGCATTTCGGGCAGCCTCACGCGCCCGGCCAGCTTGAACCGCTTTTTGCAACACCCTCTTCGCCTCGGATGGGTGCTCCTCTAACCATTCAGCCAGCTTTTCATTGGTTGCTCTCTCTACGAGTGAGCGCATCGGAACGTTGCCCAGTTTGGCTTTGGTTTGCCCCTCGAACTGCGGGTCAGTCAACTTGACCGAGATAATTGCGGTCAGTCCTTCGCGAATGTCCTCACCCTGCAGATTGATATCTTTTTCTTTCAGGAATTGATGATCACGTGCGTATTTGTTGATGGTGTTCGTCAGGGACTTCTTGAATCCCTCCTCGTGCATTCCACCTTCGATAGTGCTAATCCCGTTGGCAAAGGAGTGCAGGCCATCAGAGTTGTACCCGGTGTTCCACTGAAAGGCCACCTCGAACTCCATGGAACTGTTCTCGGTCTCTTCGCTCTGCTTCAAGTACCCCACGTCACTGAACAGCGCTTCCTTTGCCGCGTTGACGTGGCGAACAAAGTCCTTGATACCACCCTCGTAGCAGTACACCATTTTCTCAGGGTTCTGCTCGGGCTTCTCTGGGTTCTGCTCTGTCCGCTCATCAACAAAGCTGATCTCTAGACCAGCATTCAGGAAAGCCATCATTTGGAAACGTTCCGTCAGCGTGGCAGCGCGAAAAACAATTCCCTCGACAAAGATTTTGGGGTCCGGCCAAAAACGGACCGTTGTTCCAGTCCGCGGCTGCCCTGATTCGGTCAGCTCAGAAGGCTTCAGTGGCTCAAGCCGCTCTGTCAGGTTACCGCCGTCAACGAAGACCATTCGATAGGTCGTGCCGCCGCGATCGATCTCTACTTCTACTCGCCGGGAGAGAGCATTCACCACAGAGATTCCAACGCCGTGCAACCCGCCAGAGACTTTGTAACCGCTACCGCCGAACTTGCCGCCGGCGTGCAACACGGTCAGGACAACCTCTGCTGCTTTGAGTTCAGGGTCCGAATTTGATTGGTCAACGGGGATTCCCCGGCCATCGTCTCGCACCTCGCAACCACCGTCAGGTAGCAGCCGAACCTGAATCGACTTGGCATGACCCGCCATGGCCTCATCGACGGAGTTATCTACAACCTCGTAGACCATATGGTGGAGCCCAGCAGGCCCCGTGGACCCGATGTACATTCCAGGTCGTTTTCGAACGGCTTCGAGACCTTCGAGTACCTGAATCGCGTCGGCACCGTAGTCATTGGATTCTGGGGACAAGCCTTGCCTCCGGGCAGCTAAGTAGCATACTGACACTGCTCATTTCACCAATTTTCCGGTTGTGGACAACCTGTGGAGTAACTGGTGAAACTTGTAAAGTGTCGGATGATTATCATACCACCTGCCGGGGCCAACATTGGACCGTTTAAGGGGTCGCGCGCCCCGGTTTTATTGCAGTCTGACGGAAGTTGACCTTGCAACGGGTTTAGCGCTGCACCTTGAGCTTCAAATCAGTGAAATTCTCACCACCAGAAAGTGCATTTGCTGCTCCGAGCAACTCGGTTCTGCTCCATTTGAGATGGTCAGCTATCGCCGGGTCGTCAACTGAGATAACCAAGACCTGGTTACGCACTGACTCCAAAACACAGTGGCTCGCTAGCTCAGCTCCCAGGAGTCCAACCCAATTATCTTCTAGCGTGCCAAGGACATCTGAACAAGCCAGGCCAAGGCGGCGGTGCAGCGTTTCAATCGTCTCGGCTATGCCATGCGTGTGATCCGCTGGCGAAGAAAGTGGTTCCCAAGACATACCCGACCGTACTCCTTCGCGCCCGCTACTCGCTTACTTCGTGGCCAGGAGACATCTCTGGAAGACGACGGGTACTCGAAGCAATGTGAATCTCTTGGGCCGCAACGACCTCAGGTGGCAGCCCCGAAGCTGTAGACAACAATGTCTGTCCCTCGGGAAGGGACCGCAACAACGCAGCAGACCTGTACGGATCGAGCTCAGAGAACACATCGTCAAGTAAGAGAACCGGTGCTGTTTTGGTCACCTCTAGGACAAGTCGGTGGGCGGCTAGCCGGAGTGCCAGAGCAATTGATCGTTGTTCACCTTGGGATGCGTGTGTGCGTGCCGGCATGGCATTGAGTTCAAGAAATAGGTCATCCCGATGCGGTCCCACAAGCGTCAACCCTCGCCGGAGCTCATCACTTCGAACTGCGTGTAGTGCTGCCGCAAGACCACCTGGCCGCCAAGGCGCCTCGTAACGCAACTCTGTGGCTGCCCGATCGGAAGCTACATCGGTATAGGCATGCCGCACGAGTGGCGCGAGTTGTTCGACTAGTTCCGACCGCAGGTCGGCAAGCTTTTCGCCACTCTCCACGAGTTTGGTATCCCATACCTCGAGGGTGAACTCAGCTGCCTCATCGAGACGCCCTCTGCTTTGTTTGAGTAGGGCGTTGCGCTGCCGCAGGGACTTGTCGAACTCAGATCTGATCCCATGATGCTTCGGATCCAAGGTCACTAAGAGCTGATCGAGATAGTTCCGTCTGCCGGCCGGTCCCCCCTTGACCATCTCAAGGTCGTCAGGGGAGAACACGCTGACTCGTAGTGCGGTGTTCAGATCGCTGCTTCGAATCACTCGCTGTTTATTAACCAAAACCCGGTTTCGCCCAGTCCGCAGCAACTCAGCCTCGATCAGTTGTTCGCGCTGAGCTTCGAGGACTTCTCCGCGCACTACGGCCTGGGATGCACCAGTGCGAATCATCGCGTCGGTAGGAGCCCCTCGAAAGGACTCAAGCAGCGCCAGATACGAGACTGCTTCCAACAAATTAGATTTACCAACACCGTTTGGTCCCAGAACCGCACAGATTCCCGATGTCAGTTCCAAATCTACTGATTCATATGACCGGTAATCCTTGAGCCACAGATGGCGAAGGTGCATCTTGCCTGCTCGAAATCAGGCTCAGGTAACTCGAACTGGCATCAGCAAGTACAAGAAGCCCCCAGAATCAACTGGACGTAACAATGCCGGCTTGAGTCCATCTACGGTGCCTAGAGAGATCTCATCGCCAGGTGTGACCTCTAGGCCGTCGATCAGGTACTCGGGATTGAAAGCAACCTGAAGTTCCTCACCTGAATAGATCGCATCCATTTGTTCTGAAGCCTCACCAACGTCTGGCGTGGTGGCCCGTAGTTCCAAGGAATCCGCTGCCATGGTTAGGCGAATTGGAGTATTTGGATCGCGTGCCATCAGCCGAACTCTCTTGACTGCTGCAAGGAGAGCTAGCCGCTCAACTTGTAGTCGATTGGGTTGCGAATCCGGGATCAGGTTCTCATAATTCGGGAACTCACCTTCGATCAACTTGGTGCTGAGTCGAAGGGATCCCACTTCAAACGAAATGTCACGATCGCCGAGGGTGACTTTCACATCGTCTTCCTCGGTAAGAAAGCGAGAAAGTTCATTGAGTGCTCGAGAAGGCACAATCACTTTTTCGCCAACTGGTAACTGAGTCGTGCCAGGAAGATCCCTCACCACGAGTCGGTACGAATCAGTCGAGACCATTCTCAAGCCAGTTCCCTCGGTGGTGAGCAATACACCCGTCAGGATTGGTCGTGATTCGTCATTTGAGGCTGCCTTGACTACTTGCCGAAGACCTTCAGCTAAATCGCCTGCTCCCAGTGTGATGGGCTCACCATCGAGATCAGCAGCCGAAGGGTATTCCTCGGCTGGACTCATATTGCACTCAAAGTTTGAGCGACCAGAACTGATGCGAGCCCGACCGTCTTCGAATTCGGTGTCGATCTCGACGGCTCCACTTTCGAAGGAACGAACAATGTCGTTGATCAACTTCGCTGGCAGAACGGCTACTCCATCAGTCTCTCCGCCAACAGTAATGACACTGGTAATGGTGATTGATAAGTCGCCACCTGTAACGGTGAGTTGGTTTCCAACCAAGTGGAGGCGCAAATTCCCGAGAATCGGATTGGATGGCCGTGGTGATGTTGCGCGTTGAGCGAGCCCCAACGCTTCTGACAATTCTTCTTGTTCACAACGAAATTTCACGATTACTCGCTTTCCCCACTACTGGCGTCTTTTTGTTATTCATCCAGTGGTAGTAGTAGTTGGGCCTGTGGATTGTGGGAAACCTAGTGCAGGCCAGAGATTGTATGGGTGGGCTGTCCACAACCCGATTTGGCAATCCACCAGACAGCTTTGAAATTTCATCGATGTCTGTGTATGAGCAGTGTTGTTTCAGAGTCTGAATCGCGGTCGCGATCCCTCTCCCATCGCGGTCGCGATCCCTCTCCCAACGGCCTAGGTATGACCACGTGTGTAGCCATCATCGAGCCAGGATCTGTTGGATGAGGAGAGTGACGTCGTCATAGGTCTTGCGGCGCTCTTGCATCAGGTTAGAGATTTTGTCGTAAGCGTGGATCACTGTGGTGTGATCACGCCCACCAAATTCCTTGCCGATTTGCGGATATGAGAGGTCAGTAAGTTCTCGACAGACATACATGCCAACTTGTCGGGCGTGCACTAAGTCACGGGTTCGACTCTTGCTGCGGAGCTGTTCCACTTCCACACCAAACATTTCGGCTGTTTTTTCGCTGATATAACTCGCAGTGATCTGCCGAGGTTTCGTGGCACTTATGGAGTCGGCAAGGATGATTTCAGCAAGTTCCACTGTCAGTTGCTCGTTATTGAGCGCAGCGTAAGCACTGACTCGGATGAGTGCACCTTCGAGTTCACGGATGTTGTAGGTGATATTGGTAGCAATGAACTCAAGTACGTCAGCGGGAACCTTTGTGTTCGACTGCTCACCCTTTTTGAGCAGAATAGCCAGCCTGGTCTCGAAGTCGGGTGGCTGAATATCGGTGATAAGGCCCATTTTGAATCGACTACGCAGCCGATCTTCAAGGGTTGCTATCGCATCTGGTGGCCGATCCGAGGACAAAACGATCTGTCGTTGAGCCTCGTGCAAGGTGTTGAAAGTATGAAAGAACTCTTCCTGTAGCTGTTCTTTTCCTTCCATAAACTGAATGTCGTCTACTAGTAGAACGTCGATCTCTCGGTATCTCCGCTTGAATTCAGGCTGGGAGTTCTTGCGAATAGCGTCAACGAACTCGTTGAGCAAGGTCTCTGTGGAGAGATAGCGAACTTTGTACTGTGGGTAGTTCTCTCGGACGTAGTTGGCAATGGACTGCAGCAGATGCGTTTTGCCGAGGCCAGCGTCTCCGTAGACAAACAAGGGGTTGTAGCTGCGCGCTGGTGTTTCGGCAACTGATAGGGCTGCGGCGTGTGCGAAGCGGTTGGACTGTCCAATGACGAAGGTATCAAAGGTGTAGCGGCGCGCAGCATTGGCTTGACTAGGAGTTCCTGAAGATGACCCGGCTGTCGCACCGGCGGCTTCGTTAGATACAGATCCGTTCTGTGATTCGGCGGACTCTGGCTCTGGCTGAAGTGTGTCAATCTCGACTTCGATAACCAGGGTGAGATCGGGATATCCTGCGTCTGTCAAGGCCGAGAGCAGCAGCTCGACATAGCGCTGTTCGATCCGTTGGCGGACCAATTGACTCGGAACTGAGACTGTCAGAATATCGTCAACGATCTCTATGCCAGTCATATCCTGGAAAGTGGAACTCCAGACGCTGTCGCTAACTTGAAGGGCGAGCAAGGGTGCAGCGGAGTCCCAGATCTTTGCTCCCTCTGCTCCCAATGTGACCTTCTTCCCTCGGGGGTTGTGCTGCGTTGGTGCACAAAAACTCAGTGCTACGAAGCTACTGCCTATAAAACTCGTCTAGAACCGAGCCAAAAGTCTGCTTGGGTGTGATTTGGTCCACAACTACGTCCACACACTGTGGATAACTTCGTTACCCTAAAGCCTGCAAAGAATAGTGACTGGCCTAGGTGCAATCAAATTGAGTAGTGACTTCTGTCGCATTGAATTAGATAGTTGCCAGAGCCATGCTAAGCAATCTATCCTCTGTAGTCCGGGTCTCTCCGGGGCAACTATTCGCGTTCGGCTTTCGAACCAATGCCGTTAGCGTCCGGTAAACCGACGACGCTTGCCCCTGGCAGCCGGCCTGTTTAGTGGACTCATCTACTGATCAGGTTCATGGAGCAGATGAGCAATCTGCTCGTAGTTATTTGGAGTTTCTGTGAAGCGTACCTACCAGCCGAACGAACGACGCCGTGCCCGCAAGCATGGTTTTCGCCACCGTATGTCCGACCGCGCTGGTCGAGCCATCATTAAGTCAAGGCGCCGCAAGGGCCGTCAGCGTCTGTCTGCCTGATCGACCGGATCCACGAACGTGCAGTCTTCCGGGAGTTTGGCCGAGGCGCAGTTCGGTCCCGTAGCGGGCCACTTACGGTGGTCAGAGCGAGCCCGACTGGAAGAGCGCGGCCTGCTTTGGCGTTTGCCATCTCCCGCAAAGTTGGCAATGCGGTGGTTAGAAACCGTGTCCGCCGTCAGATTCGACATGCTGCAGTGCAGTTGGAACAGGCGAATTTGTTTGAATCAGCTCCCTATTTGGTCATTGTTCACCCCTCTGCTGTCGGATGCTCAATGAAAGAACTCAGCGGTTACTTGCAAG
The DNA here is from genome assembly GCA_001025035.1 of Actinobacteria bacterium IMCC26207. GTDB lineage: Bacteria > Actinomycetota > Acidimicrobiia > Acidimicrobiales > Microtrichaceae > IMCC26207. Next base: position 196,218 of record LCZK01000006.1, on the reverse strand, counting down.
AAGCGCTCAGTAGGCAAGCAAGTACCGGAATTAGTGATTTCCGTACAGAACCTGATCGTTTTGAGAGATGATTCGAGTGGACCGATGACAGTAGGCACGCAATCGGAAGTGGTTGAGGCGTCAGCTATCAGACCTTCTCATGTAGCGCGTGCTTGTTTGGCAGTGATTCGCTTCTATCAACTGGCTCGAGAGGGCCGACCCTCTCCCTGTCGGTTTACCCCAAGTTGCTCAACCTATGCGGCCGAGGCAGTGCAGCAATTTGGTGCGGTGCGAGGATCCGTGCTGGGGCTTCGACGGTTACTACGTTGTCAGCCCTGGGGGGGTCAGGGTTATGACCCCGTTCCAAGTTCTACAAACGCTACCTGTCAGAATCACTCTTCAACTCCTGTCCCCCAGCCACCCAGCCAGAAGGCCTGCTGATGTTCGAACAGTTTTTTGATGCCCTTGCATCAATCCTAAACTTTTTTTATGTGCTCGTACCAGAGGGGATTCGCCCTTGGTTCGGCTACGGATTCTCCATCATGGCGCTCACGGTTTTGGTCATGGCCCTCATCACGCCACTGACCGTGAAGAGCACACGGTCGATGCTGCAAATGCAGCGAATGCAGCCAGAGATGAAACGGATCCAAGAGAAGTACAAGAACGACCGAGAGAAACTCAATGCTGAGTTGATGGCCTTCTATAAGGAGAATTCCATCAACCCGCTCGGTGGTTGTTTGCCCATGGTGGCCCAGATGCCAGTGTTCATCATCATGTACCAGCTCATCCGAGGACTGACTGTTCGCGACGGCGGGCTGGGAACAGGTACCGGACAGATTCTGGCTCAGGTGCAGAAAGGGGTGGAGACGACGCCTTGGATCTTCAGCGATCAGTTCTTTCACCCGAAGCACTTGAATGAATCTACTCAGTTGTATAAGGCATTGAGTACGACCTCAAGGATGAATTTCCTTGGGATGGACCTCTCCCTCTCAGCTAGCCAGGCACTCAAACTCGGCTTGATACTTGCTATCCCCTATCTGGCTTTGCTGGGCATCATGCTGGCCACCGGACTTTTCCAGAATCATCAGTTGCAGTCGCGTAACACCTCCTCAAACGTGAATCCTCAGCAACAAATGATCATGAAGTTCATGCCCTTCTTCTTGCCCATCTTCTCTTTTGGGTTCCCCGCCGGCATGGCTTTGTATTGGTGTACTCAGAACTTCTGCCGTATTGGGACAAACAGCTATATCACGCGTTCGGTATACCGCAAGGAACACGAGAAGAACCCCATTGAAGTCAGTTCAAGGGAAGCCAAGAGTTCTAAGACCACAAAATCAAGCACGGCTACAAAATCAGGCACGGCTACAAAATCAGGCACGGCTGCAACCGCAACCACGGCAGCAATCTCTGCCAAGAGTGGCTCCAAAAAGGCAGCCAGTGGTTCAAAGAAGTCTGCAAATCCTGAGCCCGAGGTACGTACCCCTGGGAACAGTGTCAAAAGCCAAGCAGCTCACAAAAAGCAATCAGGACAAGACTCGACGGACGGAATCACGTCGAGTACACCGAGTAAGGCCAAGGTCAATCCGCGGCGTTCCGGCGAGTCCCGTCGAGGTTCCCAGACGAATAACAACTGAGGTATGTGATGGAGTGGGTAGAAACCACCGGTAAGACGGTAGAAGAAGCCAAGGAATTGGCCTTAGATCAGCTCGGAGTCGATCAGGAAGATGCTGAGTTTGAGTTACTAGAGGAACCAAAGACTGGCCTTTTTGGTCGCCCTCGCGGTGATGCAAGGGTTCGGGCACGCATACTTCCAAAGTCTCCACGAGCCAAGGTCGACCGCAAGCGGCGGCCTCGCAAGGATGAAGCGGGCTCTGCACCTGCAGCAGGCAATTCCGATAACTCAACTAACACAGCGGATGATCGGAATGTTTCACGTGGAACATCAGCATCTCGTGAGAGGTCAGAACCGCGGCGCAATAAGGAGCCGATGGATCAAGCAGAGCAATGCACTGTCGTCGAGGAGTTCCTAACTGGCCTTGCTGAGTCATTCGGGTTCTCCGCTTCTGCACAGGCAGTATTTGAAGACGATGACCTACGAGTCAACCTTTCGGGAGAAGGTCTAGGTGTGATGGTCGGACCTCGTCTGGTAACGCTTGAGGCTATTCAAGAGATCACCCGAAACACCTTGCAGCGTCAGGCAGAAGGCAGGGAGTACGGCCGAGTTACTGTGGACATCGAAGGTATACGTGAACGCCGTAAGCAGGCGCTCACCGCTTTCGTGACCGAGCAGGCCACTACCGTGACGAACGGAACCACTGTGGTATTCGAAGTGATGTCCAGTGCTGACCGCAAGCAGGTACACGATGTCGCCTCAGAGATCGATGGAATCTCATCAGTCTCCGAGGGAGAAGACCCACGGCGCCGGGTAGTTCTGAAGCCCGCCTGATGGGTTGAACGAAGCTGATGAACTGAATGAAGCAGACTTGAGGTAGGCACCCGAGAGGGTGCCTACCTTCATTTTTCGGCACAACTAACCAGGGACTACTGAAACCTGCGAGAATGCTTAGCGTGGATGATGCAACTCATGAACTCGTTTTGGTTTTAGAAGAAAGTCGAAGCCTTGGCTTTCTAGGACCTGGTCCAGTCTCGCCACAGATTGATCATGCTCAGGCATTCCTCGACTCCTTAGCAGGCCAAGGGAGAATTCTTGACTTGGGCAGTGGCGGGGGAGTTCCCGGACTGGTCTTGGCCCTAGCCCTACCAGCATCTGAATTTGTGCTTCTAGATAGCAATCAGCGGAGATGCGCATTTCTGCAAGCGGCAATCGAGAGACTTGGTATTGCTGATCGGACCAGCGTAGTTACGGGCCGAGCTGAGGAACTCGCTCGAGATCCGGAACTGCGAGGCAGTTTTGATTCCGTCGTATCCCGCTCCTTCGGCCCTCCAGCTGTGACTGCCGAATGTGCTATCGGTTTCATGTCGGGTCCAGGTTCTGTTCTGCTCATTAGCGAGCCGCCAGAGAGCGAACCGAACCGATGGCCAGAGCAGGGTTTACAACTACTCGGTCTAGAACTCGGCGAACGGCAGACTCAGAAACAGGCAACAATTCAGGTGTTCACCATGGTTGCACCATGCTCAGATAAGTATCCACGGAGAGTTGGGATACCTACAAAAAGGCCTCTTTTCTAGCCAACTAAAGAAAATCTCGCCCAATTTTGTACTGTTCCACGTGGAACACACCGAGGGTCCTTGACCTTAGGACCAGAACCGTCAAGTATAAAGGGGATGACAGACCTGGAGTCCCCGCCTGAGCCAGAGCAAACCCCAACGCTTCAGGCGGAGGGAGACCTCCCCACCGAGGCGCCTCCTGAAGAGGAGTCCGAAGAGGAGTTTGTTACTGAGTATCCAGAAGAACCAGAGGATCGCCAGGTCGAGGAACCAAAAGACGCAGATGAACCGACCGATGGTCAGGCACCGACCACTGGATCTGAGGATTCCCCAGCGGAGGGCTTCGTTCGTACAACTCCGGCCCTGCCGCGAGTCATAGCTCTAGCGAATCAGAAGGGCGGTGTGGGCAAGACCACGACCACTGTCAATCTGGGTGCAGCTCTTGCTGATCTGGGGTATCGGGTACTACTCATTGATCTTGATCCACAGGGAAATGCCACGACTGGGTTGGGGATCAATCACCATGATCTTGATGTGACGATTTATAACGTGCTCCTACAGGACGTCAATCTTGATGAGTGCGTAGAGCCCACCGAAGTAAAGGGACTCTTTATCGCCCCCGCGAGTTTGGATCTGGCTGGGTCCGAGATCGAGCTTGTCACAGCATTTAGTCGCGAGAGCAAACTCAAGCGAGCTTTGGATGAGGTGATCGATGATTACGACTATGTACTCATTGACTGTCCCCCATCGCTCGGGCTGCTCACCGTGAACGCTCTAGTAGCCGCTACCGAGGTAATGGTGCCGATCCAGTGCGAGTACTACGCACTTGAGGGGCTTGGGCAACTGACGAGAAATGTTGATCTCATCCGCCGCAATCTCAATGCGAGTCTAGAGATCCTCAATATTGTTCTGGTTATGTATGACGGCAGGACAAAGTTGGGTGAGCAAGTTTCGGATGAGGTTCGAGGGCATTACGGCTCACGGGTGTGTCGCGTTGTGATCCCCAGAAATGTACGCCTATCAGAAGCGCCTGGATTCGGGCAGCCAATTACCACGTTTGATCCGAGTTCTCGGGGTGCCGTGGCGTATAAGGAACTAGCCCGGGAGGTTAGCGGTGTCTCGTAAAGGTGGACTAGGTCGGGGATTATCGGCATTGATCCCAACTGGTGATTCAGAGGTCGAGGAAAGCGCTGCAGGGTTGCATAATCTTGAACTATCTGCAGTGCACCCGAACCCCTTACAGCCAAGAAAAGCATTCGACGAAGAGACCCTAGAAGGCCTAGTCGACAGCATTCGTGAACTCGGTGTGTTGCAGCCGATACTCGTTAGGCAGACTGATACTGGGTTTGAGATCATTGCTGGTGAACGAAGGTGGCGCGCAGCAAAGCGTGTTGGCCTTCCCACTATCCCCGCAATAGTTCGAACCGTGGACGATGTCAGTTCCCTAGAACAGGCTCTAGTAGAGAACCTTCATCGTCAGGACTTGAATGCCCTAGAAGAGGCTGCGGCGTATCAGCAGCTGATAGAAGATTTTTCTATGACTCAGGAACAGGTGGCTAAACGGGTTGGCAAGAGTCGCTCGGCTGTAGCAAACCACCTCCGGTTGTTCCAGCTCTCCCCCGCTGTTCAGAAACTAGTCGGCGAGGGACTCCTCTCGGCTGGACATGCCAAAGCAATTCTTGGCCATCCTGATCGTGCCTATCAGGAGACAGTCGCCAAGAGAGTAGTCTCTGAGTCCCTCAGTGTTCGAGACGTCGAGCAACTGATCAAGGAACGAATCGATCTTGAGGCTGGTCTTGGCGGAGCAGCCTCAGCCAGTGGTGGCTCCTCTGAGAACTCAGAACCCTCCCCTGACCCCGAGCGCAAACTGCGACCCCCTGGTATTTTGGAACTTGAGGAGTTGTTGGCCTCATACCTAGATACTCGAGTGGGAGTGTCGATGACTGCAAAGCGCGGCAAGGTGACGGTTGAATTTGCGAATCTTGAAGACCTAGAACGGCTGTACCGCAGAATTATTGAATAGCAGATTCAGCAGTTGCGATTCAGTAGCAGCGACTAAGTAGTAGAGACTCATTGCCTCTCCGCCGAAAGGTTTATGCACAGGCTGTGGGAAAACTTGTGGTTAACCAAAGCTGAGGCTCAGATTGAGGGTTGAACCTGCGAATCGACTCAGCTAGCAGGGATCGCTTGCCCAGGCTTCCAAGGCACGGTGCAGCGCTGCGATCACCAGTGCATGACTAGCCTCTAAAACCGCGGGTGGGCCCAATCTGAGGAGCACAGCGGGTGGTCGTGTTTCGCGCAGAATTTGCAGGCGCATTCCCTGCACTGTGCCTACTCCCCAACCGGGTGCGGCGGGAAGTTCTCGTATGATCAACTCAGCGAAACGTCTGCCTGCATCTGACTCGTAGCCTGGAACCGAGAAATAACTCGCATCAGCCTGAGCATCATCTGAGACTTCAAATCCCAGATATAGATCGGCTGAAAAAAGGTTGACAGCCTCAGCTTGGAGGGACCAATCCTGATCATCGAGTAGCAGGGTGGACATACCTGAGCCCTGGAGGCCAGCACCAAACCCACTCAAAATAGGATGGATCTGTCCAATTGATCCCAGCCCGACGCGCAGGTCAGTCAAGTCCGTGAGTCGGCGCCGGAGGCGATCTCGTTCCCGAACTCCTGTCACAGTAGCGCTACCACCACGGCCTTCCAGTCGAACGAGTGAGTCAACAGTCTCGGGTCCACAGACCTTGTCGCTCACCAGTCCGGCATTTCGTTGGAAATCAGCGATGGCTTGCTGCGTGAGTGGCCCAAAGATCCCGTCGACTCGGCCGGGATCAAAACCCAGAGCACTCAGACGCAGCTGAAGTTCAGATACGTCGTCACCGCGCATCATGGGGGAGCGCAGACATAGCAGACGATCACCAATACTGAAGGCAGTCTCTACCAAGGCCGCCCAGGTCGATGAGTCGCAGGCTCCATCAGGGTCGAGGCCGCTTGCCTTTTGGAACTCTCGTACAGCCAGTTGAGTGGCAGACGAAAAGTTCCCGGGGTCATCAGAGATAGAAAACCCTGCAGCCTGAAGCCTTCGCTGCAGGTCAGCAACGTCAGGCCCAGTAGAACCTGCGATCAACGGAAGCGAGGCGAGAGTGATAACAAAACTCCAGAAATTAGGGGAGCAGACTCATGCTATCGAACACATGTTCGATAGCATGAAGCGGTTAGAGGTGTGGGCGGAGGTCAGCTAGGAGCGCCTCTTTGCCCTTTGCTCCAACGATTTTCTGCACGATCTCGCCATCTTTGAAAAGAATCATGGTGGGGATGCTTTGAACGCCATACTCACGGGCGAGACCTGGGTTCTCATCAACATTTACCTTGGCAATCTTGAGAGAGCCAGTCTGTTCTGTTGCGATCTCTTCGAGGATGGGAGCGATCGTCTTGCACGGACCACACCACTCGGCCCAAAAGTCTACGAGCACTGGCTCTGCACTGCTGTTGACCTGCTCGGCAAAGGTAGCTTCACTGAGTTGACTGATTGAACCCGACATTAGATGTCCTCTCGTTGCTAGGGGCGGTGCTGCGAGCAGGCTCGCAACCTGACAGAGATACTAGTGGCCTTGGTCCTCTAGGAATCGTTCGGCGTCAATAGCGGCCATGCAGCCACTACCAGCGGCAGTAATTGCTTGGCGGTAATAGTCATCTTGAACGTCACCAGAGGCAAAAACTCCCTCGATATTTGTTTTTGAGCTGCTGCCCTGAGTGATCAGGTAGCCATTCTCTTTCAGGTCCAGTTGTCCTTTGAACAAGTCAGTTGAGGGGCGATGGCCAATGGCTACAAAGACACCAGTGAATCCAACAGTGCTCTGTTCCTCAGTGAGCAGGTTTCTGAGTGCTAGGCCCTCAACGGAACTCTCGCCGAGGATGTCTTCCACGACGGTGTTCCAGATGAACTTGATCTTGGGGTTGTCATGCGCCCGGTCCTGCATGATTTTGGATGCTCGAAGCTCGTCACGGCGATGAATAATGGTGACAGTGGAAGCAAATCTGGAAAGAAACATGGCTTCTTCGACAGCAGAGTCGCCACCACCGACCACGGCTATGTCCTGATCTCGAAAGAAGAACCCATCGCAAGTGGCGCAGGTAGAAAGGCCGTGGCCAAGTAGCCGCTTTTCTGCCTCTAGGCCGAGCATCAGCGACTGAGCACCTGTAGAAACGATGATGCTCTCAGCTAGATACGTTGGCTCTTCGCTGCTGTTGCCGATCCAAACCTTGAACGGCCGCTGGCTTAGATCGACCTTGGAGACCTTCGAGGTCAGGATCTCGGTTCCGAAGCGGGCGGCTTGTTCCCGAAAGTTGGCCATGAGCTCGGGGCCCATGATTCCGGTTGGGAATCCTGGAAAGTTTTCAACATCAGTGGTCAGCATCAGCTGTCCGCCTGGTTGGTCGCTGTTCGAGGATGGCTCGCCCTCGATCAGGAGCGGCTCAAGATTGGCGCGAGAGGTATAGATAGCTGCTGTAAGGCCAGCGGGCCCAGATCCAATGATGATGACCTTGCGAGGTACTGGTTCAGCAGTAGGGGAAGCGTTCTCGGGAGACATGGTGACCCTTTTTTAGTTCTACGGGAACCTCAGTCTACAGCGGTAATTTGGATCGTTTCGACCAGAGGAAGGCGCCGATCAGAACGAAAATTGTCCCTAGGATGGTGTAGGCAATCCAGGCTTCACCGACAGCCCAAGTCAGCAAGCGAATGGTACCAATCAGCATAAATATGCCCACGGGAGTAAGCAGAACCAGCGCCACTAGCGCATGTACCGAAATCCGTGAATATTCTAAGATCGGCCCGGTTGCGCGATCACGGACTTTGTCTACAGAGTCAACAATCAGGTCGGTAACCTGATCAGTCCAGTCAGTGGTCTCGGGAGCTACGGGTTCTTCCGGCATCAACCCAGACTCTAGTGGGGTCGGCGGAAGATGCTGGGCTTCACTCAGTTTGTGGCGATTGAACCAGTCAAAGTGATCTCGGCGATTTCTACGCGGTGACGGTTGTCCTCTTGGGGTGAACCAAGGTTGGTAATCCAGATCAGAACAGAACTACCGGTGCGTTGGGATGCGTCGAGCTGAGTCAAGTCAAGATCCACTGCGCCACTGACATCTTGAAAGGTTGCAGTTGGCTTGGATGTGGCTGGATCAACCCCATCTAGATCTTCGGCATCGATCACAAAGATCGATCCGCTCCACCCATTTGTTGAGCCCTCTATGAGTACCCGATCAATGAGAGCAGGTTCTTCCAGAATCAGCCCAAGGCCTACGCCCTTCTTACTGCCAAAGAAGTTTGCGGTGTCGTAGCCCTCGGTCCGCCAAGCCGTCTTCGGGTCACCGTCAAATGCGTTTGCTTTGAGTTGATTGTTTTCTCCGGGTTCACCCTTGCCCTGTGGGTCAAACGGGATTGCATCAGCAATGGCGAGTTCACTTGATGCAGGAACAGAAGTGGTTGCGCTGCTCGCACTGCCGCTGGATTCGTCATCGAGGGTGGTCTCCCGCACGAGTAATCCTGCAATCACCAAGGCAGTGGCAACCAGAAGAATAAACAGCGCCGGATAGAGCCATTTGCGCTCGGACTTTGCGAATGACTCACCCGGATCTGTGGGATCGGGGTCGATCTGTACAGCGGGCCTGCTCCTGACGGGCTGGGTCTCAACACTTGTATTCAGCAGTGCCGCCCGTAGATCAGCAGCAGAGTTGAAGCGATCATCGGGGTCTCGTTCAAGAGTGCGCATGACTGTTGCTGCCAAGTCGGCGGGAACATCTGCTCGGACCCTACGCGGATCAAGGGGAACGGAATGAAGTCGTGCTAGAGCAACCGCTGCACCCGTGTCACCTTGAAACGGGACTCTGCCAGTGAGACATTCGTACATGACGATGCCGAGGGAGTAGAGGTCGGCTCGACCATCGATTTTGTTGCCGAGCAACTGTTCTGGGGATAAATAGGTAGCTGTACCAACCAAGGCACCGTCCTGAGTCAGTTCGGTTTGGTCCTCTGCTTTGGCAATCCCAAAATCGGCGATCTTTACCCGGCCATCTACACACAGCAAGATATTTGAGGGCTTGACATCTCGATGTACGAGGCCTGCGCGATGGGCAGCCTCAAGGGCATCTAATAGGCGGAGGCCTATGCGAATAGTGGTATCGGAATCAACGATGTGATGCTCGTCAAGGTAGGTGCGCAAGGTGGTGGCATCGAGCAACTCCATAACAATTGCTTCGTTGCCGTTATCGGAACAGGTGTCGTAGACGCCAACAATGTTTGGATGGCTCAGCCGAGCCGCCGAAACGGCCTCAGCCCGGAATCGAGTGACGAATGCTTCGTCGCCAGAAAGGTGAGGATGCAGTATTTTGACTGCAACTTCGCGGCCGAGAATCAAGTCAGTCGCATCCCAGACCTGGGCCATGCCACCCGATCCGATGAGACCATGCAACTCGTATCGTCCGCACAGTGTGAGACCGACAAAACCCTGAACCGGCGCGGCTTCTACTCGCGTCACATCAGTCGGGTTCGGCCTCGCTCGTCCATCAGCCACCACTCCCTAAGCTATCGGGCCAACGGGGGATTTTTGTGGAAGCTTTGCAGTCAATTTGACGGTGGCACTAGGGGCGCGGCCAGAGCGGGGTGATCACCCGCAGTTCGAGATGCGGCACGTTTACGTCTCCGGTGAGCTTGGGTCCACCACAGCAGCAAGAACAGGATCGAGATTGCCGATAACGCAGCTCCCACTCCAGAGATTGCAGTTGCTCGAACGGGCAGTTCGATCTGCCCAATTTCGAGTTCCTCGTTCGGCGAGAGGAGTTTGATCCGCAGGTCCGACTCGCCAGGGGCCCGCACTGTTACTGCTAGGTCAATTCGGTTTTCGCCTGGTGCCAGAACAATTTCTTGGGAATCGCCACCGGCCACTGCGAGTCGAGTAGATCGAGCTATCAGGCGGAGCTTGATTTCGTATGGCAAGTTGTTGCGGAAACGAAGCGGAATGTCGGTGCTGCGGCCAGTTATAGTGACCTGCCGTGGCGGTGGAAGTTCTATTTGGGCCAGATTCCTAGCAAGCTGTGATCGCACTGAGTTGTGCAGGCCGAGGCGTTGCGCAGCAGTTAGTTCAGTGGCCAGTGTTTGAGCATTCATGCGTGTCCATAATTCGACTTCAGACTCTGGTGAGGCAGTCATCGTGCGATAGGCAGTGATTTGTCTTCGCGTTTCTGTTGTTTCAGCAACGGCGAGTCCTTCATCGGGGGCAACCACTGGCGCCAATTGCACCACCGGTTCTGGAGATTTGGTAGAGGCCGGGCCGAGAGGGGCCGCATTCGCTAGGACTTGCAGTGGCCCACCGCTGAGCAAGCTTGGCTCGAGTGCCGAAATAACAGCAGGGTCAATAGTGGTCGGAATAACAATGACTGACCCAAGTGCGGCCCCGCCGGCAGAGAAGCTTTCTGACCCTGGGCTCCGGGCGGTGAACCAGGCGGCCATGACGATCGAGATGACCTGATGTGCTCGAAGAGCTGGATCGACCCCGGAGTCAGCAAACCGGGCAGAAACCAAAGTGTCATATGCCAGAGCCCGCAGGCCAGAATCCTTGCCAAGCTGGCTACCCGCAGTCATGGTTTGTTGCTCGGTCAGGTTCGCAGGTCGTTCAAGTTGCGCAGGATTTACGAGAAATGCCGTGTTGCCGAAGCTAGCGAGTACTAGGGCCGACTCGGGGCTGAGAGTGTCATCTAAGGCCCAGATACCTTGCTTCGCCTGAGTTGACGTGATCTGCCTGGCGACCCGGTCGCCGAGAGCGATTTCTCGCTTCAAATCGGCTTCGGCTCCAGTCGAAACGAGCCCAGCAGTACTCACATGGACATACGGCATCGAGAGTAGTGACGGTCGCGCAGCAGCCGGTGGCCCTGACTCGGGTGGTGACAGAGCCGAGGTGAGAGCGTTCACAAACCGCTCAGCCCAGGGCTCTTTGCTGCGAACGAGACCATCGAGAGTATTTGGGCGCAGTCCCAGGGTCAGCGGCGCTTCTGCTACTTCCTCGAGCAGGGTGCTTGCAGCATCAATGCGTGAGCGGTCTTCAACGCCGAAGGCGGCGAGTCCGGCTGAGTCAAGACTCGGCGCTGTTTCTATGGGTACCAGCAGGGTCACTGCGACAGCGCTTGGGTCTTGCTGTTGCGTGGAGTAATTCGTGGGTAGTCGATTCAAGAACACGACTTGGCTCCAGATTTCGGGACCTTCCGCACTAGTGAGGACCAACTCCACAGGGTGAATACCTGCCTTTGGAAGGAGTACACGGAGGCGGTCCTGATCGGGACTCGAACGAATTGGGATGGTGAGAACCGAGCCAGTCGCAGGGTCTCCGTACTCGGCTAGAGGCTTTGACACTGGGCTCTGTAAAACCTTGCCGGCCGAAGCACCGTCGATAACCCCATCGACTTTGTCTCGCAGGGTTTGCGAGCGGGTCGGTTGTAGGCCCTGATGAACGGTGTAGGTGAGTATCGACCCGGGGGGAACCTCTACCGTCGGGTCAAATCGAACTTGAAACTCGCCTGTGGAGTTTACCCAAGGCGAAATCGAGCTGATCTGGAGGACTTCTTCGGGTTGCTGAGTCGGCGCAGCGTTGATGGCTAGTGCGGGGGAGACGCCCGCGATGGCAATCGCAAGAGCGCCGCAGCACACAGTCAGCAGCTTGACTGTTGTTCGCCAGCCAAGGTTTGTGGGAAGTGATCTCACGGTAAGTCTTTGGTCAGCACAACTAGGTCCGTTGGGGTGAGCTGAAACCCGAGTTGCTTGTAGAGCCGAAGGGCGCGTTGGTTATCTGTTTGAGTATTGACTAAGACACGAGTGACTTTTCGACGGCGAGCCCAGAGCAAAGCGTCAACCACAAGCGCTGAACCTACTCCGGTGCCTGCGTAGTCGGGGTGAGTAGCAAGCCGTTGCAGAAAGCCTTGGTTGCGTGATCGGCCAATAACTGAGTACCCAATGGCTTGGCCGTGAACCTCGGCTAGGCGAAACCGCGTCCGAGGGGTAGCCGAGATTGCCTCGTCAAGGCCCGCGGCATCGAGTCGCCAGAAGCGCGGGAAGGCAAGCTTGTCAACCTGCAGAGCAAGGGCACGGTCCGATCGCCTGGCCTTGCGAATCTCCACCCCTGCCGGCTTTGAGTTCCCCATCATTCCGACTCGGCCGAGATCATGAGAGAGCACTCGAAGGCGGTCATATTCCAAGAATCCCGCTGCGAAGTAGGGGCGTGCTTCTAGCGGGTGAAGCGCTGCTGTAATGACCGATGAGTATCCATCTTGGCGAATTCGTTGAACGCAGGCGTTGAGTCCCTGAGCAGATGGCTCAATAACGTTCGACTTAACCGTGAGATAGGCAATGCCGGGATCTGCGTGCCAGGGGCCCACATGAAACCGCTCGTTTCCAAGAGTCAGGGTCTGACGCGTGCTCATAGGCTTGAACTAGGTCTCCTGCACCTGCTGCTCCGATCGCTCCGATCGCTCGGCTAAGGATAGGTCACGAGACCTCTTGCCGCGCCGGTAGCCTTGCCGAGTGATTCCAGCGAGAGCAAAACAGGAACTTGATGCCCTCGCGCCGCTCGGTGAGGTCTTCCAAAATAACAACAAGCGCCTGTACCTCGTTGGTGGCCGGGTTCGTGATCTACTCCTTGATCGTCAAGGCCCGAGCAACGACGTTGACTTGACCACTGATGCGCTTCCAGAAGAGGTCAAAGCGCTGGTAAGGCCTTTGGCTTCCGCAGTCTGGGCTACTGGTGAGCGTTTTGGAACCATTGGTTGTGAAATCGACGGTTGCACCTACGAGATCACTACTCATCGGGCAGAAACGTATTCGCCAGATAGCCGTAAGCCAGAGGTGCAATTCACCAGTGAGATCCATGCGGATCTTTCAAGGCGTGATTTCACCGTGAACGCAATGGCAATCGAAATCACGGGGGATCAACCAACGTTGATTGATCCTTTTGACGGCTTGAAGGACCTCGCAGAGGGAGTGTTGCGTACCCCGATTTCCCCTGAGGAATCCTTTTCCGATGATCCCCTACGGATGATGCGCGCTGCACGGTTCATCTCTTCGTACTCGCTACAGGCCGTGCCCGAGTTGCTTGTCGCTGTGCAGGCCATGGCTGACCGGCTTTCTATTGTGTCGAGCGAACGAGTCCGAGATGAACTCTGCAAACTGGTGGTCGTGGCCGATCCATCAGATGGCTTGTACTTCTTGCACGACACTGGCCTAGCGGCACACTTCTTCCCTGAGTTGCCGGCCATGCGGTTGGAACAAGATCCCATTCACCGTCATAAGGATGTCCTGACTCACACTATTGCAGTGGTTGCACAAGCTCCTGCGGAGCTTCTCGTGCGGCTTGCAGCGCTTTTTCATGACATTGCCAAGCCAGCTACGCGGGCGATTGGACCGAATGGGGTCTCGTTTCATCACCACGAAGTCGTTGGTGCCCGAATGACACGGGAACGAATGAAGGCGCTGAAGTTCAGCAATGAGATGGTTGCGCAGATCTCACAACTGGTCTACCTCCACCTGCGATTTCATACCTATGACATGGGCTGGTCCGACTCGGCGGTGCGCAGGTTTGTTCGTGACGCTGGGGAATTACTCCCCGAGCTAATTGCTCTAACCCGCGCTGACTGCACCACTAGAAATCAACGAAAAGCAGATGCGCTCAATCGCCGAATTGATGACCTTGAACTGCGCATTGCTCAACTGGGGGAGCAAGAAGAATTGAAGTCGATCCGCCCAGACCTTGACGGTCGAGAGGTGATGGATCATCTGGGGCTGACCCAGGGCCAGGTCGTGGGGAGGGCATTGAGCTACCTCTTGGAACTACGCCTTGAACGCGGCCCGGTCTCCGAGGAGCAAGCCGTGGCCGATCTTGATGCGTGGTGGGCTCAGCAGCCAGAGAACCCTGCAGGGACCGCTACCCTCTAGCCTGTTGCCGCAAAGCTTTGGAGACAAGGCTCAGACGAAGGAGTAGTAGTGGCTGGAATTGTGGTTGGAGTAGACGGATCAGAGCAGTCGGTGAGTGCCCTGAGCTGGGCTGCAAAAGAAGCGAAGCTTCGTGGATCTGTTCTTCATGTCGTAGCAGTCTTCTCGGGAGCGATTCTGAGCACTGGCTATGAGATGGCAACCACAGACTTGTCTGATTATGCAGCCGCTACCAACATCATGTTGGGTGCAGCCGTCGACACAGTGCGCGAATTTGGTGACCTTGAGGGTGTTGACGTCACCACAGAGGTCCTTGAGGGCCATGCTGGTGAGTTACTGATCTCGGCCTCTAAAGAGTCCGATCTACTTGTAGTTGGATCCCGAGGACATGGCGGGTTTGCGGGCCTGCTCATCGGATCGGTGACCACATACACGGTCAATCATGCGCACTGCCCAGTCGTGGTAGTTCGCAGGAAATGAGCTAGGGACTCAGGTCCCTTCTTTGCGTGCTCGGATCACGAGACTGCTCGGAACCCAGTTCGCCAATTCTGAAAAGTGCACGCTCGGCGGTCGAGTGGCAGCGGGTGCAGTGACAGCCTCGGGCTCCACAATTGTGTCCACTCGAAAGTTCGCTCGGATCAGGCTTGTGAAAAGCTCACTGACTTGATGGACGTGCGTGACCCCTTCGTCACCACTTGCTCGCCATGAAATGGCCTGGTCATGCCAGCTCGTGCGGGTGAGATACGGAGTGGATTGCTCATCAGCATCAAGCTCGAGCATTAACGAAAACGGGTGCGGCACTGACATGACAAGTGCTGCTTCTGGTTTCATGATGCGATGCAGTTGTCGAAAGACTCGACCAAGGTCTTGTACGCCAGACAGGGAATACACAGCAATAACAAGGTCGATGCTATCCGCGCGCTGGAATGCCAGATCGGCCAGATCGCTGTGATGGAACTCGACTTTTAGCTGAGCGATTTCCGCGGCGGCCCGTGCTTGCGTGAGCCGGGCGGTGGATCCTTCGACGGCTATGACATGGGCTCCTTTTCGGGCCAGCGCTAGTGAACATCCGCCTGCCCCACACCCCAAGTCCAGTACCCGCTTGCCTTCAAGCGGCCCCACTGATCCGACGAGCTTGCTCAAAATACTGTCATCAACATCAGGTGCGAACCGAACAGTGTCGAGGGGAGCCTCTGCACCATGGGGAAAACTTGCTGGCGGAAGCGGAGTTGGACCGTCACCCGCTCGAAGCAGGGTGGGGCGCGTATCTAGGTTTCCCGCAGAAGGGTGTCGAAGCGGAAGGGGGGCTTTTGAGCTCGAATCAGACATTGGCCGAAAGTCTGTCGGAGGTTTCGCGCTGACCCGCGGATGCCCCACCGAGCAGTATCGTGATCGTCGTGCCGTTCCTTCAGCCTGAATCCTCTGGACGCCCGGGAAAAGCCCCAGGCAGTGTGGACTACCGCTTCGCCCGCAGGCAGTTGCTCTTTCGTTACCGCGCCGGTGAACTCTCCCGCGGAGATGTCTGCGACGCTCATTCTGAACTCATGCGCATTGCCCTGCATTGTTCGCAGCGCTCCACTGTGGCCTGCCCCGTCTGTGATGAATCCACCTTGCGGGTCGTGAAGTTTGTTTTCGGACCGCGTTTACCTCCGGGTGGAAGACCAGTAAAGACTCGTGCCGAGCTACAGAAACTGGCCTCGGAGCGGCAAAATCGGCGCTGTTTTACTGTTGAGGTTTGCACCGCGTGCCGGTGGAATCACCTGTTGCAGGTCGCCCCGCTCTAGCGGAGTTGCTACCAATGAGAGCTGGGTAACTGATTGCACCCTCAGCTCAGATGGAAGGTTTGTCCCCTCACGGGCCAGAATGGTGCGATGTCCACATCACGCAGTTTCCTCTGGCGATTGCGCCGGCCTGCCTATGTGGTGCTGGTGTTGATGGTGGTGTCGCTCGGCGGTCTTTGGATGGCTCTCAGCACAATTGAGCTCCCGCCGGCAAAGAGGTCAATGGAGACCACGTTTGTCTGCGATATCAACGTGGCGAACAACGAGTGTGACTTTCAAAATTCGATGGCCAAGCTCTCTGCCACTGAAGCTCGTGTCAATGTCGAGTACGAGCAACTCCCGCCGGTTCTGGTGCAGGCTGTGTTGTCTGCAGAGGATCGGAATTTCTTTGATCACGGCGGGATTGACCCCGCTGGGCTCACTCGGGCGGTCTATCAATCGGTTTTGGGTTCAAGTAAATCAAAGCAGGGTGGTTCCACCATCACACAGCAATACGTCAAGCTGACCTATCTCAGCTCGGAGCGGACCCTGACTCGCAAACTCAAAGAGGGCGTGCTGTCAGTCAAGCTTGAAGGCGAACTTGATAAGCGAGACATCCTGACCCGCTACCTGAATGAGATTTACTTTGGGCGCGGCGCCTATGGGGTCGAGGCGGCAAGCCGAGCGTATTTCGGCATTGGCGTGGAGAACCTTCAGGTTCATCAGGCGGCGTATTTGGCAAGCTTGATACGTTCGCCGGAAAGTGCTGAAGCTACAAGAGACCCGAAAGAGGCAACACGTCGCCGCAAGACTGTTCTCAATGGCATGGTCTCGGAGGGCTACATCACCCAATCTCAGGCCGATGCTGCTGACGCAGTGCCTTGGGTGTCGAGTCCAACCAACGCCGATGGTGACGCTCAGACCATGACGATTCTGCCTCGTCCCGCAGAAAAAACTGATCTTGGGGACGTTCGCTACGCAGAGTATGGGTCTGAATACTGGGTGTCTTTGGTACGCAAACAGCTGCGAGAGCGGTTCGGCCCTGGTGCAGAAACCCAAGGCCTGCGGGTGTACATCACCTACGAACCAGAGATGCAAGAGGACGCCTACAAGGCCGTGACGGGCACGCTCAGCCAAGCAGACGGGCCCTCGGGCTCGCTAGTTGCAGTTGATGAGCAAGGGCAGGTTCGAGCCATGGTTGGCGGCACCGACTTTGCTCATAAGAAGGTCAACCTGGCGTTGGGTAAAGCAGGCGGCGGCTCTGGCCGGCAGCCCGGTTCAACGTTCAAGCCCTTCGCTCTCGCAGCCTTTATTGAAGACGGGTACTCCATTGAGTCTGCCTTCCGTTCCCCGCCAACCACGCAATTCCCTGGTGTGTTTACAGAGCCTGGAAAGCTCTGGTCGCCGCAGAACTTCGGAAAGTCTGACCTTGGAGTGCTGAGCGTTGAAGAAGCCACTTGGAAGTCCTCGAACACCGTGTACGCGGGAATGGTCAACCTTGTTACGCCTGATCGCGTTGCCGAGATGGCAAACCGACTCGGGGTAACAGCAGAGTTGGACCCGCAATACGCGCTGGTTCTTGGCACCGAGGAGGTATCGGTGCTTGATATGGCCTCGGCGTATTCAACATTTGCTGATCGCGGCAAGCACACACCGCCGTTTGTTATTCGCAGGGTTGAGGACTCCTCGGGGGTAGTGCTATTTGATGCCAAAAAGGATGTGAAATCTGAACAGGTCATCGAAGAAGGGGTGGCCGATACGGTCAACTCGGTACTGGCGGGCGTGTTGACGAAGGGGACTGGAAGTGCAGCCAACCTACGAGTGGTGGCTGCTGGTAAGACGGGAACTACTAGCGACTCGAAAGACGCTTGGTTCGCCGGGTATACCTGTCATCTGACTGCAGCAGTCTGGATGGGATATGAGCAGCCCAAACCCATGAAGTCGTACCGTGGGAAAGAGGTCTCGGGCGGAACGGTCCCCGCAGCCATCTGGCGGCAATTTATGTCATCGGCAACTCAAGGCGACGAGGCCTGTAAGTTCCCGGATAGCGATTTTGGGCAGCGGATCTTGAACCAGCGGTTGTCCGGCCTTCGTTCAACTACGACGAGCAGTTTGCCCGGGACCGTCACGAGCAGCACTGCGTTGGCGGCTGGTTCGGGAAGTTCCAGTTCAACGACGACGCCGATGAGTCCAGTCACGACATCTGCACCCAAACCAGTGCCGAGTACCACTGCTGTGCCTCCCACGAGTTCGGCTCCTGTAACGACTACTGCACCGGCTCCACCAACAACGGCCGCAGTGGTTCAAACTCCGTAATTTTTGCTTGGCAGTTTGAGGAGTTTGCCGTACACTCAAGTTTGACGGCTGGCAGCCATGGGGCGCTGGACCTGAACAAGGAGAACCAGTGATGGCTACTTCCAAACGGATGACTGTTCCAGCAATTCGTGACCACTGTTGCTCAGGTGCTGCCTCGGCAGCGGCTGTAGAACCGCTGGTCATGGTTACTGCCTACGATGCACCCGGCGCACGCATCGCCGATGAGGCCGGCGTGGACATGATTTTGGTCGGGGACTCGTTGGCAATGGTGGTGCTCGGCTACGAAGACACCCTTCAAGTAACAGTGGCTGATATTGCCCATCACACTGCCGCAGTCGCTCGGGTAAAGCCCGCCGCCTTGATCGTGGCTGATCTGCCTTGGATGAGCTATCACGTGTCCACTGAGGAAACGGTTCGTAATGCAGCAGAACTGATTCGTGCTGGAGCGCAGTCAGTCAAGCTTGAAGGCGGCCGAAAGCGGCTACCCATGATTGAGGCATTGATCTCGGCAGAGATCCCGGTCATGGGCCATCTGGGCCTGACGCCACAGTCGCTGCACGCAATGGGTGGGTACAAAGTGCAGGCCCGAAAGTCCGAAGCAGCTCTCGAGTTGTTAGCTGACGCCAAGGCGCTGCAGCACGCCGGGTGTTTCGCCATCGTGCTGGAGGGGGTACCGGACGAGGTAGCGCGCATGGTGACGGAATCGCTCGACATTCCAACCATTGGTATCGGCGCTGGTCGCCAATGCGATGGGCAGGTCCTGGTTTTTCATGACCTGTTAGGGCTCGAGGATCGCACCCCAGCCAAGTTTGTTCGCAAGTACGCCTCGCTCAAGGATGAGGCAGTCTCAGCAGTTCGCCGCTTTGCTGAAGATGTCCGGTCCGGCGCCTTCCCCGATGACAGCGAGAGTTATCACCTGTCAGAGCAGCAGGCAGAGGCCCTGTCGTTGTACGGTTCATCCTCCTAAAAGCGTCACTGTCACAGCCCGTGAGCAGACTGTTGCTCACCTCGATATTTCGCTTGAGACGTTCCGCAGTTGGCGGTCACCCACTAGTGATCACTACAGTTGGACGTCCGCTCCGCTGAAGCCTGTTCGCAGGATCCTCAGAGGCGTGGCAAACAGAACACCCTGTCCTGCAGATCGCAGGACCCTCATGGCGTTGTGCCGAGGTCCATAGGGAGGATTGCACGTGGTTACTCGCGTTTATGAATTGATGATCATTATTGACCAGGACGTCGACGACGTGGTCGGTAAGGGCATTATCAATAAGGCAAAGGAAATGATCGAGGCTGAAGGTGGAACTGTTCCCACAGTTGACCATTGGGGCCGCCGGCGTTTTGCCTACCAGATCAATCACAAATCAGAAGGTGTCTACTCAGTCCTCGAGATTGTGACTCAGGCACCCAATCTTGATGAGGTTGATCGGTTCCTTCGTCTTGCGGATGAGGTCGTCCGCCACAAACTGTTCCGCTTGCCGGACTCAGAAGCCACCAAGCGTGGCTTGCTGACACCGGCCGGCTGACTAAGAGGAGGACACAATGGCAAACGGAAACACAGTCGAACTCATCGGCAACGTCACGAGAGACCCAGAGTTGCGCTTCACCCCAAATGGGGCTGCAGTTGCCAACTTTGGACTGGCGGTCAATCGCCGGTGGCGAAACCAGAAGACAAACGAATGGGAAGAACAAGTCTCGTTCTTTGACGTTGTCTGCTGGCGCGAACTGGCAGAGAACGCCAGCGAGTCGCTTACCAAAGGCACGCGGGTCATGGTCTCTGGGCGATTGGATCAACGCTCCTGGGAAGATCCCAAGGACGGGTCCAAGCGCTCCAAGGTAGAGGTCGTGGCCGACGAGATTGGTCCCAGCCTGCGTTGGGCTACAGCCCAAGTAAGCAAAAACGAGCGTCGCGAAGGCGGCAGTGGTGGCGGGTTTGACTCGGCACCCCCGGCACAGGAGCCCCCCGCTGCCGGATATAGCGATGATGAGGAGCCCTTCTAATGGCAAAGACACAGGCAAAGCGCAGCCCGAAAGGTAAAGACAACGGGCGTAAGTTCAAAAAGAAGATCTCGATCCTGAATGCCGAAAAAGTCGAGTACGTGGACTGGAAAGACGTCAACCTGCTCCGCAGGTTTGTCTCGGACCGCGCCAAGATTCGTGCTCGTCGTGTGACGGGTAACGATGTTCAGCAGCAGAGTGCCATTGCGATGGCAATCAAGAACGCTCGCGAGATGGCACTGATTCCCTATGCAAACCGTGTCACAACACAACGTGGTGGACGCAGTAGCAGAGGAGACCGCGACGGTGATGATCGCCGCGAGCGCCGTGACCGTTCCGAGGATTCTTCTGAGCCAAGCTCCGCTCCCGCTGAGTCAGCCTCTGAGTTCACCGAAATCGACATCGATGCAACTGAGTCAGTTGTTGTCGGCACTGAGACCACGGGAGGAGAAGAATGAGCGATTTGAAAGTCATCCTTCGTTCCGATGTCTCTGGACTCGGCAAGCGCGGCGACATCGTAGAGGTGTCCAAGGGTTATGTCCGCAACTTTCTTGAGCCCCGCGGCCTTGCCTTCTTGGCAACCGACGGTGCCGTAGAGCAGGCCGGCGCGATGCGTCGCTCCCGCGACGTCAAAGACGCCAAGGATCGCGAGTCAGCAGAAGAGATTGCCAAGAAGCTTGTCTCCAAGAAGATTGAAGTCGTAGCTAAGGCCGGCGACACCGGCCGACTGTTCGGCTCCGTCACCGAGGCCGAACTGGTCGTGGCCATTCTTGACCAAACTGGAATCAGCTTGGATCGCAAAGACATCGTGATTGAAGAACACATCAAAGAAGTTGGATCACATCAGGCCACTGCCCGGTTGCATGCCGATGTGCAGTTCCCGATCATGATCGAAGTAGTAGCCGGATAACTCCGGTCTCGCGACCACACCCTGTTGTACAGAGAGTTTCCACAGGGTGTGGTCGCTACCCACAGCAAATCCACAGGAAATTCTCAGGGTTTAGGGTCTAGCTACCCACAGGCAACTCCGGCCAAGATGTATCTCAATGGCAGAACCCTCGAAAGCCGGAGACGTATCACGCCTCCGAGTACCACCACATAGCATCGAAGCCGAAGAGTCTCTACTCGGAGCAATGCTCCTGAGCGAGCAAGCAATTTCGGCCGTGACCAACGTCGTCACTTCAGATGACTTTTACCGACCAGCCCACAGGCACATCTTCGATGCGATTCAAGCCTTGTACGGCGCAGGTCAAGGAGTTGATCCTGTCACCGTTGCCGACGAACTCGGCCAGGCCGATGTGCTCGACGCCGTTGGCGGGTCAGGCACGCTCATCACATTGCAGGCGCGTACTCCAGCTATTACCAATGCGCTTCATTACGCCAAGATCGTTGAAGAAAAAGCGCTGCTTCGAAAACTGATTATGACGGCAAACGATGTTGCCGAGCTTGGGTATTCGCCCCTGGACGACATTGAAAAAACCATCGACTCTGCCGAGAGCATGATGTTTGCAGTTGCACAACGCAGAAACACAGACTCGATGTCTCCTCTGGCGCCTCTGCTTGACGCAAGCCTTGAGCAACTCGAAAAACTCTTTGAGCGTGGGGATTCTGTAACGGGTACTCCAACCGGATACATCGACCTAGATACTCAGCTTGCTGGGCTGCAGCCTGGGGCGCTCATTGTCGTCGGTGCCCGACCTGCAATGGGTAAGACAGCGTTTGCTTTGGGGTTGGCTGCTCATGCTGCAGTTCGTGAGCAGCGGCCCGTGCTGTTCTTCTCGCTTGAGATGAGTCATCTTGAACTCACGCAGCGCCTGATTGCATCGGAGGCCCGCATTGATGCAACCAAGCTGCGTACGGGACGCCTGACAGATTCTGACTGGACCAAAATTACCAAGGCCATGGGTCGACTTGGCGAGGGCCAGCTCTGGATTGACGACAACCCTGCACTCACGGTTACTGAAATCCGTTCGAAGGCTCGCCGGCTGCAGGACCGTTTGGACCAACCTCTTGGGTTGATCGTGGTGGACTATTTACAGCTCATGTCTGGTAGGGGTTCTGCAGAGAGCCGGCAGGTTGAAGTGTCCGAGATTAGTCGTGGACTCAAGATCTTGGCTCGTGAGCTCGAGGTTCCGGTTATGGCGCTGTCACAGCTGTCGCGTCAGTTGGAGCAGCGGGCTGACAAGCGGCCCATGCTCGCTGATCTTCGCGAGTCTGGCTGCTTGATCGCCGAGACTCGGGTGTTACGTGCAGACACAAATCTCGAGGTCACCCTTGGGGAGTTGCTCGAATCAGGGGCATCAGAGATTCCCGTTTGGAGCTTGAATGATGAGTACAAGATGGTGCCCGCCACCATGACTCATGCGTTCCCTAGTGGCACAAAAGAGGCATTTCGTTTGCGCCTAGCTTCGGGTAGAGAGGTCACCGCAACAGCAAACCACCCGTTCCGGACCGTGCAGGGCTGGCTTCGATTGGATGAGTTGTCAGTTGGAACTCGGATTGCGACTCCTCGCCGCCTTGGTGCACCCGAACAGCTTCTGTCGGTCCCCGCAGATCAGCTTGGGCAGTTCGCAGAAAGTTCGAAATCAGCTGGAGCAGTCGACCCTGCAGTGTTCACACTCCCCGATGCTCAGCTAGCAGTGGTGTTGGCTGATTTGTTCGGATCGATTGGATCTCTGGGCCTTGGAGAACTCCGCGGTCGCCCGCTCGTCAGACTCACTGCTACGAGCAGCAGCCGGCAATTAATAGATGACGTGCAGTTGCTGTTGCTGCGCTTCGGCATTCTGAGCCGCATCACCAATATTGGCCCAAACAAGCCGCGCTGGCGACTGTGGATTCATGGTGCTGAGCATCAGCATCGCTTTTTGAGCCAAATCGGGGTGTCTGGTGACCGAGGGGCATGCACAGCAGATGCAATTCAAGCCCTGAGCTCGGTCACTTCAAACCCCAACGTTGACACGATTCCAGCAGAGGTGCGTGACCTCATCGTCGAGGAACTGCATCGTGCAGAGATGACGCTGCGGCAGCTAGCAGAAGCGCTTGGCGAGCAGTACTGCGGGGGGTACCTACTGGGAACCGAATCACGCCCGCGGTGCTCAAGCAGGGCCCGCCTTGAGCGGATTGCGCAAGCAACGGATTCCAAAGCGCTCGCAGCGCTCGCAGAATCAGAGGTGTTTTGGGATGAGGTTGTTGAGGTCACCTCAGTAGGGGAGCGTCAGGTGTATGACGCCACCGTGCTTGGGACGCATAACTTTGTTGCCAATGGAGTGATTGTGCACAACTCGATCGAACAGGATGCAGATGTTGTGATGTTCCTGTACCGAGACGAGGTCTACAACGCTGATTCGGGCGATAAGGACACAGCAGAGGTCATTGTGTCGAAGCACCGCTCAGGCCCTACTGGTACTACGAGACTGGTGTTCTTGGACTACTGCACGCTGTTTACGAACATGGCTCGCGAGGGCTGAGTCTGACCAGCGGCCCTGCGGTGAGCGATACTTGAGACTCCCTGCACAGGCAAGTTTGTTAAGAGAGATCACGATGACGCTCATAGTTCGCGACCTAACTGTCGAGATCGAGAATAAAACCATCGTGACTGGCACCTCGTTTGAGGTTCGCGCGGGCGACAAGGTTGGCCTTGTTGGTCGCAATGGTGCCGGTAAGACCACGTTGTTTAGGGTCTTAGGCGGAGCTACCGAAGCAATCTCGGGCTCCGTAACTCGATCACCTGCAACTGGCTACCTCTCCCAAGACCCGCGCAGTGATCACACTCCGCCCGACACTGGATCCTTGATGCACGTGTTATCTGGCCGTGGTCTTGATGAGGCTATGGAGCGCATTGAGAAGATGACGGTCGCTCTCGAAGCCGACCCATCTACAGAAAATATTGAGCAGTTCTCGGCTGCCCATGAGCATTTCGAATCACTTGGCGGCTATTCAGCGGAGTCTGAGGCCCGAAAAATTGCTGATGGCCTCGGACTGAAACCTGATCGCCTGGACCTTCATATCGGTGCCCTTTCTGGAGGTGAGCGCCGCCGGTTGGAACTCACTCGAATTCTGTTTGCTGGTAGCGAACTACTCCTGCTCGATGAGCCCACCAACCACCTTGACGCAGATGCCCGGGACTGGTTGTTGAACTACATGCGCGCCTATCGAGGCGCTCTCATCGTAATTAGCCATGACCTGGGCCTGTTAGATGACGCGATTACTCGGGTGATCCACCTTGACCGCGAGGCTGAAGATGCTGCGGGAACCATTGTCGAATATCGCGGGTCGTATACGAAGTATCTCGTTGCCCGAGAGGTAGAAGAGGAGCGGGTTGGCAAACTCGTAGATCGCCAAGAAAAAGAAATCACCCGGCTCTCTCAACGAGCAAATTCAATGCGCGGGCAAACAGCAAAGCGAGCGAAGGTAGCCAAGAATCTGGATGCTCGGGCTGCTCGTATTGAGGCTGAGAAAATAACCGGACCAGAAAAGCGTCGTGTGATCGCAGTGCGGCTCCCCACCCCGCCAGAGTCAGACCGACAGGTCATTGAGGCGAAAGACCTGACAAAAAGTTTCGGCGCAGTCACGGTCTTTTCTGATGTCTGCTTTGATGCTGGGCGCGGTGAGCGGCTGATGATCATGGGGCTCAACGGCGCAGGCAAGACCACGCTGTTAAAGCTCCTTGCCGATCAGGCCGTTTCCGATTCCGGCAGAGTCCGCATTGGCGGCCGAACCAGCTTGGGGTATTACGCGCAAGAGCACGAGGGGATTGAGGACGGAAAATCCCTGCTCGATCACATGCGCCTTTCGGCATCAATTGGCGATCAGGAACTACGCGGCGTCATGGGGATGTTTGGGCTGTCGGGAGACAAGGCCTTTCAGGATGCAGCCACCCTGTCGGGTGGCGAAAAGACCAAACTTGCTCTGGCGCAACTCGTGGTTGGCGGCCACAATTTGCTGCTGTTAGATGAGCCCACAAACAACTTGGATCCCATGTCTCGAACTGCTGTTGGCGAGGCGTTTTCTCAGTGGCCTGGCACCATTATTTTGGTCAGCCATGATCCGGAATTTGTGCGGGCCTTGCAGCCTGATCGGGTACTCATGATGCCCGAGGGGCAGCTTGATCACTTTGATGAGTCCATGCTTGAACTGGTGGAGCTTGCCTAAGTGAGTTGGCCGCAGCGTCTCAGTGAGCAGGTAGTCCTGCTGGCGTTGAGCCTGCTGGTCGGGCTACTAGCCGGGCTGTCGTCAGCAGCGTTCTTGCTGACTCTTGAGTGGGCAACCGCTACACGGCTCTCGCACCCGGCGCTGCTGTTCGGCCTTCCAGTGGCTGGTCTGGCCATTGGTCTTGTCTACCACTATGGCGGTGGACGCGCAGCCGAGGGAAACAACCTGATTATCGATGAGATCCATGACCCGCAGGCTTGGGTGCCTCGGCGGATGGCTCCGATGATCTTTGTTGGAACGGTGATAACACAACTCTTTGGAGGCTCCGCAGGTCGAGAAGGTGCAGCTATTCAGATGAGCGGCAGCCTGACGGATTGGGCCTCGCGAACGCTACGCATCAGCCCTGACCATCGGAGAATTTTGCTCGTAGCTGCAATATCTGCGGGGTTTGGCGCCGTGTTTGGAGTTCCTCTAGCAGGCGCCGTGTTTGGCTTAGAGGTTCAACGCAGAACCGGCGAGCACCTGAAAGCAGTGGTGCCGTGTTTGGTGGCATCTATAACTGGGAGTGCGATCGTCACGTGGCTTGGGATTACCCATACGCTCACTCCGGATCTCGGCCATATTGAGCTGTCATTCAGTGTGCTGCTGAAGGTAACAATCGCGGCCGTGGCCTTTGGTCTGATTGGGACGGTTTTTTCGG
This sequence comes from Actinobacteria bacterium IMCC26207, assembly GCA_001025035.1. Classification (GTDB taxonomy): domain Bacteria; phylum Actinomycetota; class Acidimicrobiia; order Acidimicrobiales; family Microtrichaceae; genus IMCC26207. The sequence continues at coordinate 170,177 of LCZK01000006.1, read as the reverse complement.
TCACGGTGCACCTGATCAAGTTGATATTTGCGCGACTGCTGAGTTGGTTTCCGGCCAGGCCATTCTTTGGCGGGTTGGTTGTCATTGCACTGAGTTTGTTGTGGCACACCCGCATTTACAACGGGCTTTCGATTGGACTGATCGAGCAGAGTTTGTTCGGTGGTCCAGTGCCCACTTGGGCTTTCGCAGCCAAGTTGCTGCTCACTGCAGTCACCCTTGGATCTGGCTTTGTCGGTGGGGAAGTGACGCCGCTGTTTGTGATGGGGGCCACGTTGGGCGCAAGTTTGGCTCTACTGCTGCATCTTCCCGTGCCGTTTCTAGCCGCTCTGGGATTTGTAGCGGTATTCGGTGGTGCTGCAAATGCGCCAATTGCCTGCACCATCATGGGTCTCGAGCTCTTCGGAGTGGGTGCGGCCCCGTACTTTCTCCTGGCTTGCTTTGTTTCCTTTGCTTGGTCCTCTCACCGTGGCCTGTACAGCGCCGGCGAGTCTTCATCTAGGTCCTTGTATCTGCCCTGGTGCGTTCAGGTTCTACGCCGTCAGAGGGTGGTTGCGAATATACCCTAGGGGGGTATAAGATACGAACCGTGACTGATCAAGTGAGCCATGAACAACAAGAGGTTCAACTCCATATCACCGGGATGACCTGCGCATCTTGTGCGGCCCACGTCGAAAAGGCCCTCAACCAGATAGACGGCGTCGACGCCTCGGTCAACTATGCGACGGAACGCGCCACTGTCTACAGCCTGAACGAACTTGATGAATCACAATTGATTCAAGCAGTCATCCAGACTGGCTACTCGGCCGAATCCTTACAGGCCCAGCAGCAGGAACAACAGCAGCCGCAGCAACTCACTTCGCCTCGTAATCGACTTCTTGCTTGCTCAGTGCTCACTGTCCCAGTGGTCGCAATGGCAATGATTCCGGCACTGCAAGTGGCCAACTGGCAGTGGTGGAGCCTTGTCCTAGCTACTCCTGTGGTGTTCTGGGGCGCCTATCCATTTCACCGCGCTACATGGATGAACCTGCGCCACGGCAAAGCAACCATGGACACACTCATCTCTATTGGAACCTTGTCAGCATATTTCTGGTCACTGTACGAGTTGCTCGCGAATCAGGCGGGCGTAACTGGAATGGACGGCATGGCGGGCATGCCCGAGGTGTATTTCGAGGTCGCTACTGCTGTCACCGTGTTCCTACTGGCTGGGCGATACTTCGAGGCTCGGGCAAAGCAGCGCTCAGGTGCCGCCCTGAGAGCTCTAGCTGACTTAGGAGCTCGGGACGTGGCAGTTCTTCGCAATGGGGAAGAACTCAGAATCCCAATAGAGGAACTCCAGGTGGGGGAACAGTTTGTCGTCCGCCCCGGGGAAAAACTCTCGACCGACGGCATCGTGGTGGAAGGGCGCTCCGCAATCGACATGTCGCTGCTGACTGGTGAGTCCATTCCCGTCGAAGTCGGCCCTGGGGACTCCGTTACGGGTGCCACTCTCAACGCCGGTGGTCGACTCATTGTTGAAGCGACAAGCGTGGGTTCCGATACTGCCTTGGCGCAGATCAGCAAGCTTGTGGAACAGGCGCAATCGGGCAAGGCCCCGGTTCAGCGCCTCGCTGATCGGGTAGCAGGTGTCTTTGTGCCAGTCGTGCTGCTGATAGCAGTTCTCACCTTGGCGTACTGGTTGCTCACGGGAGCAGGTGCCGAGACTGCGTTTAGCGCTGCGGTTGCGGTACTGATTATTGCCTGCCCGTGTGCACTGGGACTTGCCACACCCACTGCGTTGTTGGTGGGAACTGGTAGGGGAGCTCAGCTTGGGATTTTGATCAAAGGTCCAGAGATCTTGGAGTCGACTCGTCAGATTGACACCATTGTTTTGGATAAGACGGGAACGATCACCTCGGCCAAGATGGTCCTCTTGCAGGTAGTGGCCGCCGACAGCACAGACTCAGATCAGGTTCTTCGCCTAGTAGGCGCCCTTGAAGCTGCCTCAGAACACCCCGTTGGGCGAGCTATTACTTCGGCTGCGTTCGACAAGACAGGGGCGCTGCTCGAGGTCACTGAGTTCTGGAGTGAGCAGGGTAAAGGCGTTACGGGACAAGTTGATGGCCATCAGGTGTTTGCTGGCACGCAGAGATTGATGGCAGAAAATGCAATCGAACTGACTGCAGAGTTGAATGCCGCGCAAAGCGAAGCTGAATTACTTGGCAGAACTGCTGTACTGGCAGCTTGGGGAGGGGTAGCTCGCGCAGTTCTGGTGGTTGGTGATACTCCCCGGCCGAGCAGTTCAGAGGCAATTTCACGGTTACAGGAATTGGGCCTGGTCCCGGTCCTGCTGACAGGAGATAACGCAACGGCTGCTCAGACTGTGGCTGATCAGGTAGGGATCACTCAGGTGATTTCTCGAGTATTACCCGAACAGAAGTTTGAAAAGATCAAGGAACTGCAGGCCCAAGGAAAAGTAGTGGCCATGGTGGGCGATGGCGTAAATGACGCAGCAGCCCTTGCACAGGCCGACCTTGGGATTGCAATGGGTTCAGGAACTGATGTTGCAATCGCGGCGAGCGACCTCACCCTGGTTCGAAGCGATCTCAACGCAGTAGCGGATGCCCTGCAACTGTCTCGGCGCACGCTCCGAACGATCAAGGTCAATCTTTTTTGGGCATTCGGCTACAACGTAGCGGCCATTCCGCTGGCCGCCGCAGGCCTGCTTGATCCAATGATCGCCGGGGCAGCAATGGTGCTGTCGAGTGTGTTCGTACTGAGCAATAGCTTGCGCCTGCGTCGCTTCACACCCGCTGTTTAACCCTACTGCCACCGCTAGCAGCGCTTGGAGAACATTGATGCACCCTGCGCCGCTGTACTCTGAAAGCATATGAGTACTGCTTCAGCCGATGAGGTCTCACCCGTAGACCCGCCGCCCACTCACGATGCAAAAGATCGTCGGACCCGGGTGATTGCTGGAGTAGTGACGCTGGTTGTCCTAGTGATTGTGTTCGCAGGAATCCTGCCCAAGTTTGGCAACTATGCCGAAGCCTGGGACTTGATCAAGGACATGACGAAGGAGCAGCTAGCAGTACTTGCTAGTTCCGTGATCTTTAGCATCATGGTCTACGTCTTTCCCTTTCAGGTCTCGCTGCCGGGCTTGCGCTACTGGCCGGCGTTCATGATTCGGCAGACCTCATTTACGATCAGCAACGCAGTGCCTGCTGGTGGAGCAGTCGGCCTTGGCGTTCAGTACGGAATGTTGGCCCAGGCTGGTTTCAGCGGAGCCTCTGCGACTGCAGCAATCGGAATTACCAGCGTGTTCAATCTGATGATCACTCTGGCGCTTCCAGTACTTGGAGTGCTGGCCCTGCTCTTTGTCGGAACACCAACGAGTGCGCAGGTGTTTGGAGCGCTGGCGGGACTCGTGGCAATCGCTGCGATGGTCGGATTTTTTGTTGCGATCCTGCACAGCGAGGAGAACGCCAGAAAACTTGGTAATCGCGCAGATATCTGGATTGCCAAACTAACGACCCGCTTTCATAAATCGGCTCCTGCGAGCATCACCGATCAACTCGTGGCATTTCGCGATTCAACAGTCGACGTGGTGACATCACGTTGGGCGCTTCTCACGGCCACCAATTTTTTGCAGCAGTTCGCTCAATTTGGAGTGCTACTGGTTTCGTTGCGGATTGTTCAGACAGGGGAATCCACTGAGATTTCCGTAGCCGCAGCCTTTGCTGCATTTGCGCTGGCCCGGCTCGCTGCGTTTATCCCCGTGACTCCAGGAGGTCTCGGAACGGTTGATGCCGCTCTGACGGCTCTGTTGGTGGCCTTTGGTGTGAGCAACACCGATGCGCTCGCAGCAACGCTGTTGTGGCGTGCAGCAAGTTGGATTCCTCAGGTTCTTTTGGGTGTAGTGACCTTCCTGATCTGGCGAGCGCGTTCAGGAAAGATGAAGGCAGCGCTAGCCGCCAAAGCTGAACGCATCGGGAATCTGAGCTAGGCGGGCAAGAGCGCTTCGCTCGAGGTATTCCTCGCGGGGAATCTCAATGATTCCGAGCGAAGCCAGATGAGGCGTTAACCACTGCACATCGATCAGCCCGTTCTCTGGCCGATTCCCAGCCACGGTCATGTGTTCGACTAGTCCGACGAGCGCTGCCTTTGAGGCGTCGGTGCGATGATGAAACATCGACTCTCCGGCGAACAGGCCGCCAATACAGACCCCGTAGAGCCCCCCGACAAGCTCATCCTCGAACCAGGTCTCCACGCTATGGGCCCAGCCAAGTCGATGTAGCCGCTGATACGCAGTCAGGATCTCGCTGTTGATCCACCCGTGCGGTCGGGCTGGATCGCCGCAGGCCCGCATCACTGACTCGAACGAGGTGTTGATCCGGATCTCAAAGCTGCGCATGGAGCGGGTGAGTGAACGGCTGATATGCAGTCCGTCAAGGAGCAACACCCCACGCGGATCTGGCGACCACCAAGCAATCCGAGACCGTCTCCCTAACGGCATTGGAAAGAGGCCGTGTCTGTAGGCGGCCAACAACGTGCCCGGCTTGAGGTCACCACCAACTGCCACGCGGCCGTCTTGGTCAGCCTCTTGCACTGGCGGGAACACCCAAGCGGAATCCGGTGGTTCAGTGGGCACGGCTCAAGATGCTAAGCCTTCTTGGCGTAGTCGTAGAAGCCTTGGCCTGATTTGCGCCCAAGTTGCCCAGCGGACACCATGCGCCGAAGCACGGGAACTGCTGCGTAGTTCGGGTCACGGAACTCGGTGTAGAGGGCGTCAAGAATGGACACAGAGGTATCGAGGCCGACTAGGTCAAGCAGCGCAAGCGGACCCATCGGGAAGTTACAGCCACCCTTCATGGCTGTATCGATGTCCTCTGCAGAGGCTGTTCCAGCCTCCAACATGCGTACTGCGTTATTGAGGTAAGGGAACAGCAGAGCGTTGACAATGAACCCTGCTCGGTCTGTCACCTCGACGGCATTTTTCCCGCAGGCTTCGGCGAATGCCTTTGCCTCGGCAACCGTCTCTGCTGATGCAGTGAGTGGAGCAATAATTTCAACTAGCGACATGGCTGGTGCTGGATTGAAGAAGTGAACACCAAGCACCTTGTCAGGCCGGCGCGTAGCCATAGCCATTTCAATCACAGGCAAGGTCGAGGTGTTGGTCGCCAAAATGGCCTCGGGCTGAACGATGCTGTCGAGCTCCTCAAACAGGGCTCGCTTAATCTCGAGATCCTCAACAACTGACTCGATTACAAGGTCGCAATCAACGAGGGCGCCAAGGTGATCCGTTGCGCTCACACGTGCGCGAACAGCATCGGCATCAGCCTGTTCGAGCTTGCCTCGCTCAACCTGCTTGGCAAGAGACTTCTCAAGTGAGGCCACCATCGAATCTGCTGAGGCTTGCTGTCGAGAGCGCAGCACAACTTCAAATCCGGCCTTCGCTGCAACCTCGGCGATGCCCGAACCCATAATGCCTGAACCAAGAATTCCTACACGTTGAATGGTCATAGAGGAGAGGCTAGTCACGGCAACCGGCCCGGCTGCAAGTCTCAACGTGCGAGAATTACTAGGTGTCTGATCTCAAGGATGAATTATGAATGGAACATTGGCGCTCGTCGGTGGCGAGGAGTTCACCGAAGCATGCAGTTTTGACGCTGCACTTCTTCAAGGAGTGCAAGAGGTGTTGCTCCTCCCAGCGGCCCTTGCCTACGAAAACCCTGGTGAGGTCATTGAAAGGGCTCAGGCATATTTCGCCACCTTTGGAGTGAGCGTTCGAGTTCTCGATGTCTATCGCCGAGCTGAGGCCATGGAACCACTTCCTGGCGAACTCGCATCCGCAGCACAGATGCTCTATCTAACAGGTGGTTCGCCGATGCATCTGCGCTCGGTTCTCAAGGACACCCCCTTGCTCGACGGCATGATGGGTGCTTGGCAAGCTGGCGCCACCATTGCTGCGGCCGGAGAAGCTGCCTCGGTGTTGTGTAGTCACATGGTGGACAGTCGCGGTGGGGCATTTACCATTGGCCTTGACCTGATCAACACCATGACAGTGATACCTCGTTACAACCAGTGGTCGCCAGAGAAGTGGCATCGTACGGTGGACCTTGCTCAGCAGGGGCTTGCAGTTGTGGGCATTGACGAGGCCACGGCGCTCATCCGGTCACCCGAAGGAGTCTGGAGCGTAGAAGGCGAAGGCAGCGTTCATGTGTTTAGAGATGGCTCTCGTGCCGAAATCTCTCTTCTCAGCGCTCATCTCACCCTATAAATCAACTGACCCGCTAACTCAACTGACCTATAAATCAACTCACCCCGTAACTCAGGTCTCGTTGATTGTTACCGAGTTGATAATGACTGCTTTGCTGGGCTCTTGGGACGGAGTGCTGAGAGCGCCGATGGCGTCTACAACTTCGGTGCCTTCAGTTACTTGACCAAAGAACGTGTACAGCGGCTGAAGCTGCTTGCCGCCACCGGGTAGGACAACAAAGAACTGACTGCCGTTGGTGTTCGGCCCAGCGTTTGCCATTGCTAGCGAGTAGTCGGTGTAGGCGTCAGAAGACTTGGGGAGTTCGTCTTCGAACTCGTAGCCGAGGTCGTTGTTGCCCCAGGGTGCGCCATCGCCGTCACCAGCTTGAATCACGAATCCGGCAACGATTCGATGGAACGGAACTCCGTCGTAATAGTGATACCGGCTGAGCACCACAAAGTTGTTGACAGCCTTGGGTGCTGCAGCGGAGTCGAGCTTTGCAGTGAAAGAACCCTCTGTCGTGTCGAAGGTGGCTGTGTACTTGGCCCCTGCTTTGAGACAATCGGGTGGAGGGCCGGCAAATACCTGAACTCGTTCAGCTGAGCCATCAGCAGGTGGACAGGTTGTGGGCTCGGTCAGGGTCGCGCCGGCGGGCGGGTCGGGAAGCACAGCAGCCCCGTCGCTTGGCTCGCCGGGAACCGTGGTTGAAGATGCAGCCTCGGCAGTGGTGGTCGTGGAGGAACTTGCGGTCTCGTCTGAGCTCTTGCCAGTGACCAGAACAACGGCACCGATGACAATCAGTACTGCAAGAACTCCTCCAACAATGCTTAAAATTTTGCGCTTGCGCGCCTTAGATTCGAGCTCTGCTTGGGCAGCATTCAGCCGATTGCGATGATCTTGTTGCCGGGCGTGTTTCTCTGCGTTTGTTCCCACGGCGAGCAAGAGTAGCGAATCTGAGCTGTAGTGAGCGCCTTGCCCAGTGTTAGCGTTTGCACCGTGGCACTCCTAGTACAAAAGTTCGGCGGAACCTCCGTGGCCGATCCAACTCGGATCCGTGACGTAGCTGATCATGTTGCGCGCTGCCGTCGCCGCGGTGACCAGGTAGTGCTCGTGATCTCTGCAATGGGAAAAGAGACAGATGAACTGCTTCGGCTAGCCCACGAGGTATCCGAGATCCGCCCGGGCAGAGAGATGGACATGCTCATCACTGCCGGCGAACGCAAAGCAGTGGCCTTAGTCTCAATGGCCCTGCATGCAGCGGGAGTTGATTCCGAGAGCTACACCGGCAGCCAGGCTGGGTTTCTGACTGACACCAATCACACGAACGCCAAGATTCTGGAAGTGAATGCTGATCGAATCCGAGAGGCGCTTGATGCAGGCCGAGTGCCGGTTGTTGCTGGCTCACAGGGCATGTCCACTGATCGCGATGTCACTTTTTTAGGGCGCGGTGGTTCAGATACCACTGCTGTTGCCCTTGCAAAGGTGCTCGGTGCCGATGCCTGCGAGCTCTACACCGACGTGTCTGGCGTGTTCACCACCGACCCTCGCGTTGTTGATACTGCACGCAAAATACACCGCATCTCTTTCGATGAGATGCTCGAAATGACTGCAGCAGGTTGCCCCAAACCAGCCATGCGCTCAGTTGAATTTGCCCACCGTCATCGGGTGCCCCTGCATGTGAGATCTGCATTCACATGGGAGGTCGGCACCTGGGTTACTGAAGAGGATCCTGATATGGAAGAAGCAGTTATTCGCGCCGTGGTTGCTGACTTGTCCGAGGCAAAGGTGACCGTAACTGGGGTGCCGGACCGTCCCGGAATCGCTGCGAACTTGTTCCGGCGTTTGGCCGACGCAGATGTGAACGTTGACATGATCGTGCAGAATGCTTCCGAGGGAGGCGTCACGGATATCTCGTTTACGGTACCGCGACTTGAACTCGATCAGGCACTGCAGATTTGTGAGGATAAGCGTGCCGAGATTGGTGCTGAGCACGTCACTTCTGGGCAAAGTATCGCCAAGGTAAGCGTGGTTGGAGCTGGTATGAAGTCCAACCCTGGAGTCGCAGCCACAGTGTTTGAGACCCTTGCGAATCACGATGTCAATATTGAGATGATCTCAACCTCGGCTATCCGGATCTCTTGTGTCATCGCTCATGATCAAGCTGACCGAGCGGTTCAGGTCCTGCACGATGTTTTTGAACTCGAAAAAACAGAGTTCTAGTCACCCCAGGCTTCTAATCGCTAGCAAGCACAGAGATGACTTGATCGGCAAGAAGGCGACCGTTCAATGTCAGAACTAGTCGGTCTGCTTGATAGGTAGCGAGACCATCATTGAGTAGGCGTTCGGTGCGGTGATCTCGGGGAGCCAAGTGCGGTGGCAAACCTTCGGCAAGGCGGATACCCAACATCAAGTCCTCGAGGTGTCGCTGCTCAGCAGTGAGTCGCTCCGAACCAGATATCGGGGAGGCACCTCGGCTTAATGTTTGAGCCCAGAGCTTTGGGTCATCGAGGTTCCACCAGCGACGCCCGTCAAGGTGTGAGTGAGCCCCCGGTCCAATTCCCCACCAGTTGTGATTTCGCCAGTACAACAAGTTGTGCTGGCACTGAGCTGAAGGGTTCGCTGCCCAGTTCGAGATTTCGTACCAGTTGAAACCTGCTCGCTGCAATGCAGCCTCTGCAGCGAGGTATCGATCAGCGGCCTCATCCGATGAAGGAGTCGGCAGTGCGCCGCTGCGAACTCTGGCCGCCAGCTTGGTACTCGGCTCGATGCTGAGTGCATACGCGCTGAGGTGATCAATCTGGGTGGATAGCGCCGCTTCTAAGGTGAGCGAGAAGTCCTGTTCGGTCTCGCCGGGGGTGCCGTAGATCAGATCCAAGCTGATGTGATCAAACCCAGCAAGGCGCGCTTCGCTGACTGCCTGTAGTGACCGCTCAGGATCATGCGTGCGGTCGAGAAGTTTCAATATGCGGGGCTGGATGCTTTGCATGCCGAACGAGACCCTGGTTGCTCCACGATGTCGGAGTTGTTCGAGTTGGCCAGGCGCAAGTTCGTCCGGATTCGCCTCGACCGTTACCTCGATATCTCGCTCAACCTCGAAACGATCAACGATTGCAGAAAGAATGCGTCCAAGTTGTTCGGCGCTCAGCAGGGTTGGAGTGCCTCCGCCAAAGAAAATGCTGTGAAGCGCAGGTCGATCCTGGCCGAGGGATTCATCAGCAAGGGCGATTTCGGCCAGTACACCCTCGAGGTACTGCTCAATCGGGTCGGACTCAATGTCAGAGGCACCAGACTGCTCACTCAGTACATAGGTGTTGAACGCGCAGTAACCGCACCGGCGAGAACAGAACGGAACATGGATATACATTCCGAGCGGAGTGGATGGCATTATCTGAGTCTGTCACTGCAGAGCGGAGAACTATCCTGTGGAGCTATGAGTTTTTCTTCCGCCCCCAGTTTCGGCATCTTCGGTGCGACAGGCCAAGTAGGCAGCGTTATGCGCACTCTGCTGGCACAACGTCAGGTTCCCGTTGGTTCGATCCGGTTTTTTGCATCCTCACGCTCGGCAGGTTCCTATCTGCCCTGGGGTGATGGCCAGGTGATTGTTGAAGACACTGCAACTGCAGATTTTTCTGGCATCGACATTGCGCTGTTCTCCAACGGTGCAACTAGCTCACGTGAGTTTGCCCCGCGGGTCGCAGCTGCCGGCGCAATAGTCGTCGATAACTCCTCTGCCTGGCGTATGGATCCGCAGGTTCCGCTTGTGGTGGCCGAGGTCAACCCGCAGGCGCTGAAGAGCCTTCCCAAAGGGATTGTGGCCAACCCAAATTGCACCACTATGGCGGCGATGCCAATCCTCAAGCCCCTCGATACAGAGGCTGGCCTTATTCGGCTAGTCGTGAGCACCTATCAGGCAGTTTCGGGCGGTGGACTAGCAGGAGTCGAGGAACTAGCCAGTCAAATCGCAGCTGGTAGCGACCGGGCTAGCGAACTCACCTACGACGGCCAAGCCATAGAGTTTCCAGGTCCTGTGAAGTTTGCTCGCACCATCGGATTTAACGTGGTTCCCTTGGCCGGATCAGTGGTCGAGGATGGATCCGAAGAAACCGATGAGGAACAGAAGCTTCGCAACGAAACTCGCAAGATTCTTGATCTTCCAGAGCTTCGGGTCTCGGGAACCTGTGTTCGCGTCCCTGTCTTTACTGGTCACTCCTTGTCGATCAACGCCGAGTTCGCCCGGCCAATCAGCGCGCAGCGTGCCCGTGAGGTGCTTGGCAGTGCCCCCGGCGTGGTGTTGAGCGAAGTGCCAAACCCACTCGAGGCTGCCGGCGCAGACCCGTCCTTTGTTGGCCGGATCCGCAAGGATTCCTCAGTGGAAAACGGTTTGGCACTCTTTGTCTCGAACGACAACCTGCGCAAAGGCGCAGCGCTCAATACCATCCAGATCGCAGAGTTGCTGAGTTAGCTCAAGCCGGAGGATTTGTTACGTAGCGGTCGGCCGCTTCAGCGAGCGAGATGCCCATCTGATTGGCCAGTGAAGCTACCCAAGCAATGACATCACCGAACTCATGCAGCTGCTGCTCGGGTGTGCCCTTGCGAACTGCCTGAGCAAGTTCGCCAACCTCTTCGCAGAGCCAAGCAACCGTTGCGGGTATTCCCCGCTCTTGGTCTGCTTCGCCGTAGAGCTCTTGCATCAACTCTTGAAAGGCCGAGATCTCCATACCGAGACATTATCCGGGCCCGAGATCCAACGAATTCAGGAGCGCATAAAGACTTGCACGGTGAAGACGGTTCGCTGGCCGTTACAAGTTCCCCAGACGGCGCCGGCACCCATTGAGGTGAAGCTTGGGTCCAAGATGTTGGCACGGTGACCGGGAGAGTTGAGGTAAGCAGTGTGGACCTGCTCGATGCTGCCGCCTCGGCCGACGTTCTCACCTAGCTTGCGCCATTCGGGCGGGGCGCCATCAGAGAGCGTGGAGTGATGAATATTGCATTCATCACGCAGTTGCACAGCCCAAGCATCTGCCTTCATATTCAAGGTGACGTGTTCGGAGAGGGCTGGTAGGCCGTTCTCGACCCGGCTCCAGTTCACTGCGCCGATTACGGCGAGGCGGTCTGAATCGGTTGATTCACAAGAAGAAAGTGTGACTGCGCCAAAGGCCAGAGCAAAAAGGGCCATGATGAACCGAAGGGTTGTGGGGGCGGGGGTGCCGATCATGAATTAGTTGTCGACCCCATCAGGCATGACCTTGACATTCTTTTTGAATTTGTGACGAACATTGCATCCCGGCCTAGAGATCTGCCCAAAACCAAGGATCACCTAGCCCCAAAAGGCCAGGTGATCCAGGTTGGTCGGGTGAGGGAGATTTGAACTCCCGACCTCCTCGTCCCGAACGAGGCGCGCTACCAAGCTGCGCTACCACCCGGATTGAGTTGTGATCGTAGTTCTCAGGAGGCTTCGACGGTAACGGGGGCTGCTTCTTCGGCTTCTTCTACACCCTCGGTATAGGTGCCACCCGACAGAACCTGTTGCACGGCCTTGCGTACACGCAGCGAGTTCAAGGGCTTCACGAGCCACCCGTCCGCACCTGAGCGCCCAGCAATAAAGACGTCTGCCTGCCGGTCAAGCAGGATGAGGATGTTCTGTGGATCAATGCGGCCGAAGCTCTCTTCGTTTCGCAAACCCATGCAGGTTGCGACTCCACCCATGTTGCCAATTTGCAAGTCCAAGATGACCAGAGCCGGTGCTAATGCTCGAACAGCCGCAAGGACTTCTCGGCCTGCGCCAACGCGCTCGACCTGGGTCGTGGAGTCTGCGAGGGCTGCGTCGATCCCGTTGAAGACTTCGTCGGCATCCGTCGCTACCAGAATGAGTTGAGGAGTTGAAGTGCTCACGCTTCCGAGGTTACATCGGTGTCGAACATTGCTTGGCCCAGCATCTGCAGTGTGGCCATGTTGCTGACCTCAAACGCCTGAACTGGTACCTGCACTACTGGTGCCGGAGCTAGTTCCTGAGCGAGACCTAACAAGTGTTTCTGTTCACCTCTAGCTAGGTGCTGTGCCTCAGCTAGACACCGGTACTGCTCGCCAAGGGGGGTCCCTGCGTAGCGTTCAGCAAGGTCTTCGGGGCTGTGGTTAGCACCAAAGCGTGGTTGCATTCGATTGACAATGAGCGCCCGAACGGTGATTTTCAGCTCTCTGAGTCGAGCAGCAAAAAACTGTGCCTCGGCCATGGTGTCGGCGTGCGGTGAAGCAATCAGAATGAATGCAGTATCGGGCTGTGAGAGGAGGGAGTCAACCTCTGCTGCACGTTCCTTGAAGCCCTGTTCCATGCCCTCAAATGCACCGAAGAACGCTACGGCATCCGCAATGACCTCTGTCCCGACCACCTTTGAGATTGATCTCAGCAGCGTTTGGGCCGCAACATTGACTGCCTTAACGATGCCTCGAGTTGGCAGCATTAGCACCTTGTAGATCCGGTGGTCCAAGAATTTTGCAAGGCGTCTGGGGGCTTCAAGGAAGTCCAGAGCGTTTCGAGTGGGTGGAGTGTCGACTACGACGAGGTCGTAGTCCGACTCAATAGCAAGCTCGTAGAGCTTTTCCGAGGCCATGTATTCCTGCGTTCCCGACAACGAACTCGAGATATTGCGATAGAAGCTGTTTTCGAGAATCTGTTCGGTCTGGTTTGAATCCGCTGCGTACCTGCGCACGAGCCCGTCAAAGGTTGCCTTCGTGTCGAGCATCATGGCCCACATCTCGCCGGACCCCTCTGGCAATCCCGGGATCTGAGCAGGCTCGTTGGTCAGGCCGTCGAGACCGAGAGCATCAGCTAATCGCCGGGCCGGGTCGATGGTCACGACCACAGTTTTGCGGCCCTGCAGCGCCGCGTGCAGCGCAATGACCGCAGCAGTGGTTGTCTTGCCAACCCCACCCGATCCGCAACACACAATCACATTGCTCTGCGCTACCACCGACTCAAGCGACATCTGAATCAGCTCCGACTTGGATCAGGTAGGTCGCGAATCTTTGCGAGCAGGCCGTTGGAGAGTTGAGCCAGTCCATCGGGGCCGAGTTCAGATGTGAACACATACGGAAGGAGCAACTGAGCCAGAGGAAGCTCCTGAGCCATGCGATCAAGCTGGGCTCGCTGCAAAGCAGTTCGTTGCAATCGGAAGAGCGCTGCATCTGCGAGATTCTGGGCTTCTGATGGCTGCAGTTCGATTCCAGCCTGGGCTGCTGCTTCGAGTGGATTCGCTTGCAGGCCAGGTAGCTCGGGAAGAACCCCATTGACGACTACGGGTCCGAGGCTCACCCCTACCTCGTCCTCCAAGCTGTAGGCAGTTTCGATGAGTTCATTTACCGGCGTTTCCTCGGGGGAGGTAACTAATAACACTCGACACCTTGTGGGGTCATTGAGTAACGCCAGAACATCCTTTGCCTGAGTGTTGATTGGCCCGACCTTGACTGCGTCCTCAAGGCCGCTAGCTGATCGAAGAAAAGTAATTGCATGGCCTGCGGCGGGGGCGTCAACGATGATCAGGTCAAACTCACGGGATCGCTCAAGCTGTTTGATCTTCCCGAGGACCAAAATATCGCTGATACCTGGAACTGCGGTTGCGACAACATCGAGTGCCCCTGTAGAGACGAGTCGGCCGGAGATGCGCTTCAGGCCGTGATCCTTGAGGTAGTCCAACAGGGCATCCTCTGGCAGGACCGTGCGGGCCCTGACCTCGCCTAGACCTAGGCTTGGCTCGACCAACTGGATTTCGCTGTAGCTGAATTGCGCCGAGTTGAACAGTGAGGCGAGTCCACTCTTGCCTTCAACTTCAACAATAAGCGTGCGTAATCCAACAGATGAAGAAGCCATCGCTAGGGCAGCGGAGACGGCCGTTTTGCCGACACCGCCTTTCCCGGCGACGATGATTACACCTGATGTAGTCAAAAACTGCTTAGGATCCACGATTTCCGTTCGGAGTTCGCACTGTGTTCACACTACCTAGACCTACTCGGCGACTTGCTATCACCTTGGTGCTGATTGGTGGCATTGCCGCGTTGGCCGCTTCATTGGCGCCTGCAGTTTCTGCTCAAGGCAGCTGTGGGAAGTCAGGCTGCGTTGACGTGGTGGCCGTTGATGGCCTGATCGATGAGATCGAAGCGAACTTCATGATTGACAGCATTGAGCGAGCGAATGCCGCCGGAGACGTGGTGGGTGTGGTGCTGCAATTCGACAGTGCCGGCTCCGCCGTTTCTGATACCCGTCTAGATCAGGTTGCCGCTGCCATCCAAGGCTCAGGAATTCCAGTTTCGATCTGGATCGGTGCATCTGGTTCGTACGCATTGGGTGGCGCGGCCGAGTTAGCTCAAGTTGCTGACTCCTCGGGGATTACCCCTGGTTCAAAGATCGGTGATGTTGGTTCGCAGCGACTCGATGAGCAGCAGTTTGGCGACCTATTTGCCGGTCGAGCAGCCGCTGGCCTGACGCGAACATTCTCTGGTGAGGCGGCGGTGAAGGCGGGCTTGGTTGATCGCTTTGACCCAACCTTGGTGGATCATGTGGGCAACCTTGACTCGGTAGAGACCAAAGTGGTCAAGGTGGATGGTCGTGAGCAGAAGCAACCCGTACAACGGGTCCGACTGTCGAAGCTGTCGCTTCAGGTGCAACTGATGCACACTGCAGCGAGCCCCTCGGTTGCATACCTGTTGTTGGTCATCGGACTGGGGCTGTTGTTGTTTGAATTCTTTACTGCAGGTGTTGGGGTGGCCGGCGTGATCGGCGCAGTGTTTGTGTTGCTCGCAGGCTTTGGGGTTGCGGAGCTGCCGTTTACCTCTTGGGCCTTGGCCCTGTTGTTGTTCTCGTTCTTCGGGTTCGCCATTGATATGCAAACTGGCGTTCCGCGACTCTGGACGATTATTTCGATGGTGGCCTTCAGCGTTGGCTCGGTGTTCTTGTTTGTCGAGTTCCGACCCACCTGGATTGCCCTGCTCGCTGGAATCGCGGGAATGGGAGTGGTGGTGTTTTCTGGGATGCCTGCAATGATTCGCACACGTTTTGCTACCCCAACTATTGGTCGGGAGTGGATGATTGGTGAACTTGGCGAAGCGAGTAGTGAAATCAATCCAGAGGGCATGGTGCTCATTCGAGGAGCGCAGTGGCGAGCACGAACGAATCGTGCGACACCGGTCTTGGTGGGTGACAGTATCCGGGTGGTAGAGATCGATGGGCTTGTTCTTGGGGTTGAACCCGAGGAGGGTGGCGCCATGGATTATCGCGAGATGCGGTCGGGTCGAAAGGGTGAACCTGAACCTGAAGCTGACCCTGAGACAGAATCACAGGTAGAGGGACCCGCGAAATAATTCAGATTTCCTCTTGTTCTTGGTGCAACTACTGCTTTATGGTCAATGGCACTGAGCGAGGGGGTTCGTACCAGTGAGTGCACAACAGTGTTCAAGTGCATGGCAAGCCAAAGCAGCATGCCGTGGTCCGCAATCAGCAGTTTTCTTTCCACCACCGCAATTTGAGCGGAAGGCGGATCGGATTGAGCGCGAGCGTCGCGCCAAAGCAATTTGTGCCGGATGTTCGGTAGAGACTGACTGTTTGGCCTATTCAATCCAGATCGGTGAGTCCCACGGTATTTGGGGCGGTCTGAACGAAAGCGAGCGCAGGTCGCTCGAGAGTCAGCGCAGCTAAATCCAGCGCGGCTAGAATCTAGGCAGCTACAAAGTAGGTCTTGATGGGCCAGTCTGACCCCAACGGGGTTGAAGTTCGCGATGCGGCCACGGTGATGTTGCTGCGCGACGGACTGGATGGAGTTGAGGTCTGCATGTTGCAACGCAACTTGCAGTCGGACTATGTCGGCGGCGCGTATGTCTTTCCCGGTGGGGGTGTGGACCCTCAAGATGCCGGCCATGACCTTGATGACATGTTCCTCGGTCGGACCGACGTAGAGGCTTCGCGTGTTTTGGATGTTGACCAAGGCGGGTTGGCTTTTTGGGTTGCAGCTATTCGCGAGTCCTTTGAAGAGGCAGGCCTGCTGCTAGCAGAAACGGCAGATGGGGAGAGGATCTCGTTTTCGGACCCAGAGGTAGCGGCCCGGTTTGAAGTCCATCGTCGTGATGTCGATAGCGGGCGCCGCAGGCTGGCTGAGATTTGTCTTGAGGAGCAACTTCGACTTGAAGTTGGCAGTATCCATTATTTTTCACGGTGGGTGACTCCACTCGGCGCTCCACGGCGCTACGACACTCGGTTCTTTGTGGCGGCCGCACCCGAGGGTCAAGTGGCTCTTCATGATGATGCCGAGGTGATAGCCACGCGGTGGTTGACCCCAGCGACGGCTCTTGCAGACCAAGAAGCTGCGCGCATCACGATGATCTTTCCAACGATTCGGACCATGATCGAGCTAGCGAAGTTTGATTCTGCTGCTCAAGTTCTTGAACACGCCGCCATGCAAACAGAGATCACACCAATGCTGCCCTTCATGAAAGATTTTGGTGCAGGCCTTCGCATTGTGTTGCCCGGGACGACGGAGCATCCCAGCGGAATCTATGACGCTATGACGGCACAGCCAATCTTGAACGAACACTCAAACTAAGGAGACCACCATGGAGGATCTAACGCTTGACCCCGAGGATGATGGCAGTCCAGAACCCGAGGAAGTTGCTTCCGAGGATTCAACGAGCGATCAGCGCAAGTTTATTTTGTTCGGTGTAGTCGCCCTGCTCGTTGGCTTAGGAGTTGGTGCGCTGTTGATGTTGCTCCTAAGAAATGGCGAGACCAATAACTCAGCGGTTGAATCTCGAGCCACGAGCACAGTGAGTAGCACAGTTCCCACCAGCGATTCCCAGGTGCTGCAATCGACGATCGTTCCCGAAAGTTCGATTGAGCCGACTCCAACGAATAGACCGAACGCGCCACGCGCAACCTCACCCGCAGCGACCTCTCCGCCAGCAACGTCCCCACCAGCGACCTCACCACCAGTTACCTCACCACCGAAGCCCGTCATCACCAGTTTTTCAATTCCGAAGACAGTTTCTTGTGCTGGCGAGCAAGTCCCCTACATCTCTCTTTCTTGGACCACCTCAAACGCGTCTGCAGTGTCACTCGCAATTGACGGACCCGGGGTGTACAAGAACTACCAAGGTGGTTCAGGTAGTGATTCCGTCCCGTTTTCCTGCGCGGGTCCCCACACATATCTGCTGACGGCCACAGGATCGGCTGGTAGTTCCAGCAAATCCGTAACGGTGACTGGGGTATGACGCAGCCTGTCACTCCCTGTGCGGAGACTCGTTTGGCGCTGGCCCGGCGCGTTGCTTGCCGTGGCGTTGTGACCAGAACGTTTGACCCGTGGGAGATGTCCACCAGAACCATTGGTCATCGGTGACGTGCATGTTCCACCCATTGCGATGAGTGACCATGTGGTGATAGCGGCAAAGTGAGGCCAGATTTGAGAGCTCTGTGCTGCCACCGTGCTGCCAGTGTTGGATGTGATGGGCATCAGTCCATGCCGGACGGTGCGTGCAGCCGGGCCACACACAGCCACCGTCGCGGTGAGCGATTGCCCGCCTTTGTGCTCTATTAGCAAGCCGCTGATCACGACCAAGCGCAATCACGATCCCATGAACCGTAGTGACCACAGCCCGAAATACTGGATCGCAGAGCAGGGTGGATTGATCGGTACTACCGATTGGCAGACCCTCTGAATCGGTGACTGTTTGAGCATCCTGTGCCTGAACAACGAGTGAGAGTTCGGTAACTGGTGCTTGGGTGCATCCAAGGTCAGTAGATCCCGTTTCTCTGATCAGCTCCCACAGTGCGAGCGCCCGCAGGGTTGACCTGTGCGGAACGGTCAAGTCTGGAGTGAGTTCCTGATCGGCCTGCATGCGTTTGAATATCTGATCGGCACGAGTGTTGATTGCATGTTCCACACTGAGTCCAAATTGCCCGCAGAGTTGCCCGTTGAGTTGCAGCGTGTTCTCTAAGCCCCGGCTCATAGACAGTTTGTTGTCGGATACGCAGTCGCCTGGTGTGTGGCCGCCGTCAGCATCTAGAAGCTCGGCTAGGCCGGCGACCTCTTTGCGCCAGCGATCAAACGTGGAGTGCTGTGCGGCCTGAATCAGGTCGGGGACTACTGCAGCAAATGATTCAGCAATGCGTGGGTTGCATGCCTCGGCCAAGACTTTTGCGTGCTCATAGCTGATGAGCCCCTCGGCTAGAGCCGTGTCTGCATCTGGCAGGATGGCTCGAAGTTTTGTTGCGACTCGGACTCGGGCATTGGTGGGACCGACGGGGAGCTTGGCAAGATGCGAAAGCCACGGACCAGTGCGCATCCCGTCAACGGAGTCGGTACTGCCACGGGAGTCGAGCTCAGCTAGGACATGACAGGAGAAGGAGTCGAGAAGGCGTCGTAACTGCTCGGTTTGGGGTGCGAGACGGAGTAGCTCATCCTCGGTGGCCGCAGAAGAATCCCACACTGCAAAGCTACGCAGAGCACTCAGGATCGGATCAATATCTAGGGGGTTCGTAGGCGGAAGATCAACCGGCGAGCCTTCTGTATCGAACATATGTACGACTCTAGGTTGGGGGTGTGACAGCGAGATTCTGGGAGCAGGGTTAGTCGGGTGGGGCTATCGAGGCGAACGCTCGGGCTCGGTCGATTGCTGCAAGGCGTTCGGAGTCATCAAGGGCACCGACAAGGATGTAGGTGTCGGTGAACTCAGGCAGCAACTCGCCATTCTCGATCATCCATGGCAGGGCCAATCGCCTTGGGACTCGAACGAGTTCGGTCTGCACATAGGTGCCAAAGACCTTGTCCCAGATCAGGGTACTGACACCGTGGTTCTTCATTGGCTGGCCAAAGTGATGCTGGAAATGATTCTGTCGGACCCAACGCTGGTAGCGGTTTTTGGGTGCCCTGCGATGAGCTACGGCATGTTGATACTCATAGAAGAAGTATCCGCATGCCCAGCCCAAAGCCAAGGCGATTCCGGCGACAGGCCCGACAAGAATCCAGCCAATTGGCATCCAAAGAATTGCACCCACGAGCAGCATGCCGATCCAGCTCAGAATATGAGTGACCGAGAATGACCAGGTGGAACGCACATGATGCTCAAGGTGCTGGTTGCTCATGAGGCCCTTGCCTTTGAGTTCATGCATGGCAAAACGGTGCAACAGGTATTCGGCAAAACTCCACAAGAACGCACCCAGCAGGAATGCTGCTGCGGCAATCAGAAGAGTAAGCAGGATGGTCATGCCTGCTCACCCAGTGATTGAGCCTGCGATTGGCGCAGTGATCGAGCCGGCGATTGGCCTAGTGACTGGGCCAGTGAGCGAGCAGTGGCCGAGTCCTTTGGGGATGCGCCCCAGCCCTGAAGCAGGCCCTGAGTCAGCACTTCTCCTAGGGCTTCGCCAGTGGTTGGAAGTCCCGTGCTCAGCCCGTCGGCCATGAGCGCCCCGTTGAGCCCGAGCACCCAGGCGAAGGTTCGTACTAGGGATCCTTCTAGCAACTCTTCGAGCGGGTTGGCGGTGAAGGGCTGAGTCTGCAGCGCAGCGGTGTCAGTTGCCGCTCCGAGTAGCCGCCGGGGAACATCTAGAACGAGCATGGCCGCTGGGACTACTTCAGCAGCATCTGCTGTGGTCTCTGCTCCAGCGTTGATCAGCATCTGCTGTTGCAACCGAAACTCGCGGGGATGAGTCTGTGGGGCAGCTAAGAAGAGATCCGAAAAGGCCCAGAGCAATGCCAGTGAAGCGACCTGATCGGTAGGCGGGGGTTCAGCCATGCGAAGGGCAGCCTGCCACTGTGCCACACGCGCTTCAGCTAGGTCATGCAGCAGCAACAAGGCTCGTTGCTGTAGGGCTGCGAGCAGAGCGCTTCTTGAGTTGAAGTAGGTATAGAGCGAGGCCGTTGCGTAATCAGCAGCTTGTGCGAGTGCTGCCATGGTCAGCCCATCGACGCCAGCATCCTCGACGATGTCTGCTGCTAGGTCCAAAAGATGGTCGCGGCGGGCATCACGCTTGCGAGTGCGGCGATCAGGGGCTGATTGGTGGGTCAGCGTTTGCGGTGGGGCATCGTTTTCCGAAGGCACATCGGAAAACGTAGTGACATCGGAACAAAAGCGCAAGGGGCATGAGCAAGTGACTCCGCAGGTTGCCTGTTTGAGCCTTAGAGGGGGATGGAGACTCCTAAGCCGCCAAGCGTCTGCGCACCGTATCTCTGAATTTCGGCAGGTATGTCTAGCGGTTGTGGTCGGATTCCGTGAGTCGCAAGCCGGTCACGGATCCCGTCATCAATGAGATCGGCGGGCAGCAGCCAAGAGACTTCAAATTCAATTCCATCTGGATCTTGGGCATACAAGGCTTTGGTGGTGACGTGATCCGAGGCCCCTACGAGAGCTCCTCGATCCTGAAGTACCCCGCGAATCCGCGCCAACTCAGCAAGGGTGTCGACCTCCCAAGCCAGGTGATACAGCCCCACTGTTGAGCGGCCTGCCTGCGAGGGCCCCGCCTGATCGCCAATCTGAAAGACGCCAAGATCGTGGTCGTTTGTTGACCCGGAAGCCTGCAAGAAGGCGGCCTGACTGGGCATGAAGATAATGGTGCGAAACCCGAGGACATTCTCATAAAACTCCTGCGTGCGCTCCAAGTTTCTGACGTAGAGAACTGCGTGATTGAGTCGGGTGATTGCCATGAGTGGGCTCCTACTGGCTTGGCGGGTCAGTGCTTGGCGGGACAGTGCTTGGGAGTGCAGTGATTGGTGAGTCGAGATAGGTGGGCCGTGCCACGAGGAGACTGCTGAGAACCCCGTCGGCGAGGAGTTCGAGCAGGGCGACTCTGTTGTCGCTGAAGCCACCCGAGCGGATCGATGCCGCTAACTCACGCTCGGAACCAACGCCGAGCTCCCTCAGAGAAGTCGCTCGCTGCTGATCTTGCTGCGGCCCGAGCACGAGTTCTCGCTCCACCATGGCGATCACGTTGCTTGCGACTCGCGCATGAAAAGACAGGTTGCCCTCAGTTGACGGCATCACCTGCTCAGTCAAGAACTCCCTGACTGCTTGAAGCAGTTCCTCAGCAGTGGGTCGACCATGCAGGCCCTCGATCGGGGCTTGAGTTGTACTCGGCCGACTCTGCTGACTTGCTGATTTAGACAGTGCTTCAGTTGTTGCGCCCGGTTCTAGGAGGAGTAGCAAATCCCACTCTGTTTCGCAGACTCGCCGGCCAATGGCTGCGAGTTCAACCGAACGCAGCAGGCCGCTGAGGTGAGCGTGAGTTTGAGTCATGCAGATTGCGCCCCAGCGGAGCGTGCCAAAGACTTCCCACCAGTGCAGTTCGGCCAGGCTTACGGGTGCTCCTCCTGCAGCTTGATAAGCAGCAAGAAGATCCTCACGCGTCCCGAATCCACCAACTGGTTCCGCTGCACCGAATCGCCATGCCTTGACGCAGAGCCAACCAAGATCTTCTCTGGGGTCCCCAAGGTGGACAAGTTCCCAGTCAAGTACCGCCCGTAGGCCCTCTTCGCCCACGATGAAGTTGCCGAGTCGAAAGTCCCCATGAACAATTGCTGTGCTCAGGGTCTGGGGACGGTTGTTGTCTAGCCAGCGAATCGCAAATTCGAAGGTCGGACTAGGCATGTCGAGCGCGTCGAGCGTGAGGCGAATTTGCTTGAGCGGGTCTGCGCTCTGCAATGGAGCGACAACTTGGGGGTCGATAGCGTGAAGGCCGGCAAGGAAGGTGCCGCAGTCCGCTGCTAGGGCTGATCGTGCATCCTGAAACTTCTCATCTCGAAGAATGCGCCGGGCAAGGGTTTCACCCTCGATTCGCTCCATGACTATCCCGGCCGATCCGAAGAGATCCGCTGAGTCGGAATCAAGAAGGACCTGTGGCACTGCTAGCCCCGCCTGAGCAGATGCCCGTAGGCAACGCGCCTCTGTCCCCATCGTTCCTGGCCAACCGGGTCGGGTTGGTGGATCGCGACGCAACACCAACTGCCGAAGCGAACCGTCATCCTGGGTTGCATCAAAGCTCCAGGTTTCCCTGGAGGCACCTCCTGAAAGTCGACGCAGTTCCGAAATCGCAACCGCGCCCAAGCTTGGCTCCAGCGCAACACTGAGCGCTGCCGACAGGTTCTCAATCTGCGAAGACACGCCGACAGACTACGAGAGTTTGGCTCATGAACGCAGAAGACCGGTATCCCCTTGCGGCGGATACCGGCCCTCTGATTGCTGTGACAGGGGGCTGTGGACCCTGTCTGGAGTGAGATTTTTAGACGCTGAGGAGGTCTCGTGCCCCAGTATCTGCTGATGGGTGGCGAAGCTTGGACATGGCCCGAGCTTCGATCTGGCGGATGCGCTCACGGGTGAGTGCGAAGTGTTCTCCGACTTCTTCCAAGGTGCGTGGCTCGCCACGATCAAGTCCAAAGCGGAGTTTGAGTATCTCACGTTCGCGCTCGTCAAGGGGGGACAGTAGGCGGCCAATCTCCTCGGGAAGGAGTGCGACTGAAGCAGCCTCGAATGGGGTGACAGCTCCAGCGTCTGGAACTACGTCTCCAAGTTCGGCATCGCCATCTTCACGAAGTGGGGTGGAGAGGGAGAGTGTGTCCGCTGCAAAGAGCAGGGTCTCTGTGACCTTTGCTTCTGGCATCTCTAGGTCAGCAGCGAGTTCGGCCAATGTTGCTGGACGGCCGAGTGCGGTCTCTAGGCGGGTGCGGGCTTTTTGTACACGGTTCATGGTGTCGCCAGCGTGCACAGGTAGGCGGATGGTACGACCAGTATTGGCGATACCGCGAGTCAGTGCCTGACGGATCCACCAGGTTGCGTAGGTGGAGAACTTGAAGCCCTTGCGCCAATCGAACTTCTCGACGGCGTGCATGAGGCCTAGGTTGCCTTCTTGGACTAGGTCAAGCAGCGGCATGCCAGAGGCTTGGTACTTCTTGGCGATGGACACGACGAGTCGCAGGTTGGACTGAACGAAGGTGCGCTCAGCATCCTCGCCATCGCGGGTCAGGCGCTTGAGCTCGCGCTTGCGGGCTGGCGAGACGCTTTTGCCGGCCTCTTCTAGCTCGGCACGAGCCTCTCGGCCGGCTTCCATAGCCTGTGCGAGACGGGCCTCATCGTCCTTAGTCAGAAGTGCGTACTGGCCGATATCTTTCAAATACATTCTGACGAGATCTTCTTCGTCACGTTCTACTCGCTGGTTTGCCACCGATTGACCTCATTGATAGTGAGCGGGCGATCACTGCGTGTGGGTGGAGAATTACCCACCTACTAACACTGACCGAACCTCTAGTGTACGGGTGGTGTCAAGACCCCTCAAAGTGATTAACGCGCAGACCTAGAAAAATCCTGTGACTAAAGTCTCAGTATTGGTCCAGTATCCCCTTATTAAGTGGGATCTGCGTTGCTCGTATCGGTTGCAGGGTTGCCAAAACTGTAGGAGAAACCTCTCAGAAATATGGTTTTAATCCGAAAGGCTCAGGGTTTGCGCGCCAGCTTCTTGTGCTAGTAGACGACTGCGCTCATTACAGGTTAAAAGGATCACTTGTCGGTTCTGTGCGGCCTTGGCAAGCAGAGCCATGGCCTGGGGGGCACGATTGTCATCAAGGTGTACGAGCGGATCGTCACAGATCAGGGGTAGCCATACGCTGGTGCGAACGGACTGTTCGTCCGCCACGGCAAGGCGAAGTGCCAGGTAGAGCACTGCTCGCGCACCAGTCGAGAGTTGATGCGCTGGAATGAACGCCCCGTTTTCCAGATCGATAATTAGTTTGGCTTTGTTGTTCGTGGATTCAGAGTCCCGAATCACTCTGACACCCGACCAACTCGGCGCGACAGATCGGGCTAGTTCGCTGGTGCGCTCAATGAGCTTTGGTTGGTTTTGTTGGTCCGCAAGGTCGGCTTGTTCGCTGAGAAGCAGCTCTGCCACGGCATAGACCGCACCCTGAACGGCAGACTCGGATTGCTCCTCGTTGAGCGCACTTAATTGCTCATTGAGCAATGCGATCTCACCCTCTTTAGAAAGATCCTCGATCCGCTGGTTGATGCTCCCCAATGTGGTGTTCTGCTGAGTGAGTTCAATATCAACTTGAGCGAGTTCGGATTCCACAGCAGCTTGCTGCGCTGTGAATTGATCAACAGTGACGTACTGCGTCAGCAGGACAGCTATGCGTTCAGAGCCTCCGATCTGATCCTGTAGAGCCTGATCCTGCTCACGGATACGCTCGGCAAGCTGACCCCTTTGAGCCAGCGTATCTTTGGCAAGCTCGGCCGCTGCGAGTAGTGCCGCTAGGTCAAGCACTTGCCCGGGTTGCGCTACGGGCTTGCACAGCGCTTCAACCTGCTGGCGATGAACGCTGAGCTTTGCGGTGGCATCGACTGCCGATTTGGCCTGCTCGGCGGCTGTGCGGAATCTACCGAAGGTGTCTGTTGCAGCGGAGATCGGTGAAGGGGCTGGGAGGCGGAGCGAGGCTAACTGATCACTGATCGCTGTCTCCGCGTTCCGAACCTGCACTGCGGCCTCCGCAGATCGGGTCTGAGCTTTGACCAAGCTGTGTTCAGCACTAGTAGCCAGTTCAACAGCAAGGCGAGCTTCTTGGTACCTCCTGAGTAAAGAGTTGACTTCGGACGAGTTCCTCACTTGGGGAAGGCCCGCGTTTTGCAGAGTGGAATCTAGTGAGTCCTTGGCTGCGATGTGGTCTTGTTCGGCTTGAGCCTGAGCGGCTTGGCGTGACTGTAGGTTGGATTGTTGCTGATTGAGCGCCAGCGCAGCTTCAGAAGCCGCATTCGCAGCTGCCTGAAGGGAGGAAAGATCTGCTTGGGCGTTTTCGGCTGAGCTTGTAGGGCTGGCTTGGCCTCGAATCGCGAGAGCCAAGGTGACGATGAGGCCAACAGCCGCCAGAATTCCAAAAATGGGCTGCCGAAGAGCGAATCCCGCAATCGAAAGAATCCCAAGAATCAGTGCAGGGATGAATCGGGTATGGCCACTTGAGGCTGAAGCAGCAACAGGTGTTGACAGGCGAAGCTGACCGTCACTGAGCCATGCCTGCGGTGGAGTCCCTGTTCCGAACTGCTCCCAGTTGGCGAGGGCCTTTTGTTGAGCCTCCTGTGCAACCTGCACGTTTACTACCGCAGTACGGGACTCATCTTGTGCCGCATCGAGAGCGGCAGCGCTCTGGTCGATATGTGCCTGGGCTGCCAGAATTCGCCCCTGCGAGTCTGCGCCAAGGTCTGCTGCCAGAACGGTTGCCGGTGTGACCTGCTCACCGAGAGCGGCAAGGGCTTGTTCTTGCGACTGGATTGCAAGGGGCAGGGCCGCCTCGGCAGTCGAATGCTCTGCGAGCCGCTCACGTTCTGTGCTCTGGGATTGGGCGAGAGTAGCAACTGCTTTGGTGAGCGTGACGGAGTCGTCATGGGTGAGCGTGAGCGAAGCAAGTTGCTCCACGGATTCACCCAAGGCTTGGGTCGCGTCCTCGCCCTGGCGGATCTGTTCGTTGAACTGCGGTTCTTGATTTCGGCTGAACTCCTGCAGCGCTAGAAGATCAGGGATTTGGTTGGCTATCGCGGCCCAGTTCGGCTCCACCTGCTCAAGGCTGGCCAGTTCTCCTTCAAGGCTGGTCTTGCGGTGCGAAATGACACAGGCTTGACGGGCCGATTCCAAGGCATCGCGTTCGGAAGAAAGGCGGAGTTTGTTCTCTGTGGCCTGCTTGACCTTGGCCTGAGATTCTGACTGCTCGTTCTTGGTAGCCGAGTAGTCATCGGCGTTTTTGCCCGCCTCTGCCAGAGCCACTTCTAGGTCAGTAGTCTCTCTTCGGATATTTGCAACCGAACGGCTTCCCCCAGCAGCTCCGGTAGTCAGAGTCTTTGCCTGTTTGACCAAACTGGCCGCAACAACTCGCGGGTCTACCCCGCCAAACATTCCTTGGCTCGCTAAGTCAAGGACCTGTTCGCCTTGATCGACTTGGTGGCCGTCAGCACCGTCAATGCGATGTACGGCTCGAATGGACTCGGGAGAGGTATTTCCGAGTCGGGCGATCCATGCCTCTCGTGAAGGAAGAACTGCGCCGTCGATCTGTGCCTCAAAGAGCGATTGGGCTGAAGAGATTCCCCCAGCTAGGACTTTGAACTTAGAGTTCAGCAGGAATTCCGATCCGTCGAGCAGGCCAGCAAGTTCGGCTACAAGCGTGTCGGTTGGATTGCCAAAGCGAGCGATTTCCGAGGCAGTACCAGTCGGTCCGGCAATGAGCCACATGATGGCCTCGGCCAAGGTGCTCTTGCCGGCCTCGTTAGAGCCGAAAATGGTGATGAGGTTTTCTGAGGGGAACTCTTGAGTCAGGTTTTTGAGCCCACCAAATTTAGTAACCCGCAGCGTCGAGATTCTTAGCTGATTACTCATGGCTGAACTGTTCCTTCGGCTAGTTCACTCTGGTCCTCGGTGCTAGGAGCAAGGCCTTCGATGAGTAACCGCTCGACCTGATCAAGGAACTCCTCGGGAGTAATGGTGTTCAGAACGAGTGCCTGTTCAGTCAGCGTCCTCGCTGGCGACCCAATTGTGCTGGCTGCCCGATCGATCAGGTCGTCGAGGACACTGCTGCTGGTTGCTGTATGACGCAGTTGGTCAAGCTTGATGAGGACGGCACCGACTACGTCGGGCCTAGCCGCCAGCCTGTCTCGGTCATAGGGGGCCGAGGTGTCGAGCGAGATCTTTTTGATGCTGGTGTTCGCTGGCAGAAACTGAGCGAGGGTTTCAG
Source organism: Actinobacteria bacterium IMCC26207 (assembly GCA_001025035.1). Lineage (GTDB taxonomy): Bacteria > Actinomycetota > Acidimicrobiia > Acidimicrobiales > Microtrichaceae > IMCC26207. The sequence goes on along the minus strand of LCZK01000006.1, from coordinate 143,213 downwards.
CAAACTCGTCCTGGCCTTTGAGTAACTGTTGTAGCTGCGGGTGAGCAGGCGTTGCTCCAGATATTGCGATACGGACAACAGTAGGAAGGCCGAGCGGGTTGTCCTGCTCAATAGCGCTTCTGGCCTGTTGGCCAATCTGATCGAGCGCAGAACTTAGGTCTTCAGCACCTGTGACCTCGGCCTCAACTCGCAGAAAGCGGCTGAGATCACAGGCCACAAACTCTGGCTCGGCGAATCCAGTGGCGGCGGCTTCAACAATGAGGACCCCTTTGGGGCCGCATTCGGTTGCTTTGGTGCTGCGGCCTTGCAGATTGCCGGGGTAGGCCCACCAGCGCCCGGCTGGCATGGGGGTGACTGTGCGATCGTGGATGTGACCCAGCGCCCAGTAGTCGATATCTGAGTTGAGGAGATCATCCCGAGAACATCCGGCGTAATTATCGTGGCCGGGCAGGCCCTCAACATTGGCGTGCACCACAGCAATTCGTAGATCGGCATTCACAGTTGTGGCACCGATTTTATGCACAAGGTTTGCCTCTTCCTTTTGGGTGGCGAAGCTCACTCCCGTGACGGCTAGTCGGGTTGCGCCGACTGTCATGAGAAAGGTTTGAGGCTCACCCGCTGTAAAGGTATAAACCCCCTCGGGTAGAGGGGCTACACGCGTAAAGTTGGCTTCAACAGGGTCGTGGTTTCCGTGGGCGATAAACACGCGTATGCCTTTTTCGGTCAGCCGGGTGAGCCCCTGAGTGAACTGCAACTGAGCGAAGGCCGAGCGATCTGCCGAGTCATACACGTCGCCCCCCAAAACAACGAGGTCTACGTTTCTCTCGAGAGCGAGTTTGACCAGATTCTGAAACGCTTTGGGCGTATCCCCAGACTTTCCAAGGTGAAGGTCCGAGGAATGCAGAAAACGGACGGGGTCGCCATCGGCATCTCGCAGGGACCCAAGGTCGGTGACCTTCGCAGTTGAGGTGCCTGCGGATGCGATGCTGGTGATTGCTGTATCGGAGGTTGTGAAGTCTGTGATTGTGGGGTCAAAAGCCATGGGTCAGCCAGTATGGCTGACCCATGTGACAGCGGCCGTGAAAACTGCTGAGTGGCTTCGGGCTGGAGGGCCTACGGGGTCTCGGCTGCGCCAACGCCGCCAGTGGTGCAACCATCCCAAGTAATCGTTCCTGGCTTGGTCGTGGTTGCTGGCTCGGTCGGAGATGGTGGCACCCAACCTCCGAGTACCTTCCACTCGAATGCCTTGTCTACCTCGCAGATGCCCCAATAGGCATATGGCATGGTGGCCCGATCGCCCGAAGCATCGAGCGTGACCACGCCGGTCACGCCCTTGTAGCCCTCGGCGGTAGTCATAAAGGCAGTCCGCAAATCGGCTCCCTTGAGGTCTGCCCCATCTTTGGCAAACACGGCGGTGAGAATCATCAGAGCGTCATAGGCACCATATGCAAGTGGGTCTGGCTCTGGATCGGCTTTGACGAGTTCCTCTGGTGGGGCTTCAGCGTCATCACCAATCACGGGCAGCGGGCTTGCGAAGCCATCGGCGGAACCAGCAGCAAAGGCGGCACCGGTTGCGTCATCGGTCAGTTTGGTGGACTGCGCCGAACCATCTCCGCCATAGAAGGGAATATCTTGGAGGGCCGCAATGCCTGAAGCCTCGGCCAGAATCTGAGCAACTTCACCGAAGCCAGCCAAGTACACGGCTTTGGTTGCGCCGCTGTCGGCTTGTGCGACTGCATCTGCAATCTTTTGCGCAACAGCGGCAAAGTCGGTCTCTTTTGGTGCGTAGGTAGGTCCAGCGATCACAGTGCCGCCGCCGGCTGTGACATCAGCGCCCACTGTGGAAACAAGTCCGTTGTTGCCAGCGTCATCGCTGTTGGCAGTGATCAGCGTGACTGGGCCTTTGTTGGTGATTAGGTCGCCCGAGGCCACGCCTTCGACCTTGTCGGTAGGAACCATGCGGAATAGCGAGTCAGTGGGGACTGCCAAGGTGGATGCAGTACTTCCTTGGGAGATGAGAATCATGCCGTTTGCGTCAGCATAGGGAAGGATGTTCTTTGCCTCAGAACTGGTCTGTGGGCCAATCACAGATGTGACTCCAGCCTCATTCAGACTCGTGAGTTCTTTAAGAGCGGTTTCGGGGTCGCCGCCTGTGTCTCGTACGTCAAGTTCGATCTTGACCCCTTCAGCGGCGGCTGATTCAACGCCGGCTTCAAGGACACTCTGCGAGGCAAGACCCAACGTCTTTCCGTCGCCCGTGAGGTCAAGGAGTGCTCCGACTTTGACAGTTGTAGTAATCGCAACCGTGGTAGTGGTGGAGTCAGAACTCGAGGAGTCGGACTTTGAACAACCGGCCAGAGCGATCATCGACAAGCTGAGTACTGCGGCTGCTGCCACTGTAAAAACTCGCTTTGTGTGTCGCCCTGCAGCTAGGCCGCGAGTGGGCCGAGTTTGTGAGTTGTTGCTCAACATCAAGACTCCCCTGATTTGAGAAAGCACCTAGAATGAAGCTTTCTTGGGTGCCATGTTGGCACATGCAGACGCTTTCGGGGTGAAATAGATAGATGGAGGAGCCTGAATTGCCTGCGCCCAAGCCGAACTCGTCGGAAGCAGTACTCGACGAGTTTGCTCGGCACCGACCGTGGTTTATCCGCGCCACGATCCTGTCTGGGCTGGGAAGCTCGATGGCTTGGTTGGCCACTTCTTATGTGATCTACGCGAATTCTGGCTCCGTTGCGATTAGCGCGTTGGTCACCGTGGTGTCCTCTGTCCCATCGCTTCTTCTGGGCGGGGCAGCTACAAGCCTCTCGGGAAAATACAGTGCTGCAAAGCTCTACGTCTGGGGCGGTATAGCCCTCGGACTCGTTGGCTTTGTGCCCGTATTTTTCTCGCTCGCCGGCGAGCTTGCTACGAGAAACCTGCTGCTGTGGTACCTCCTGATCGGCATTATCTCTGGACTTACGGCTCCGGCTGGCGCAATGGTCACTCGCTTCTTGGCCCCAGCGGATGCCGTGCCCGAGTTCAATGCCTCCATCACGAAAGCCAAGTCAATCTCGTCGGTTATCGGGCTGCTTCTTGGTGGGGCTATCTACGCGGCCCTCGGACCAACTTGGATCTACCTTTTTAGTGCTCTGACCTTCTTTGCCCCAGTCCTAGCCGTTCTACCCGTAACAGGAAAGGCCCCGCAGGCAGTTGCGCAGGGCAAACTCAGAGAGATCGTTCACCTCCGCAAGACCAACCCTGGATTGCGAGCTGTTTTCGTTGCGTGCGTCATCTCCTGCTTTGGCGGCAGCTTCAGCATCACGCTGCCGGCAGTAGCCGCCGAGATTGGGTCGGGTGCCTGGATTCTGTCCGTTCTTCAGACCGCGTATGTAGTCGGCGGGCTCGTGGTTGTTGTAGCAGTCAAGCGTTTTCACCTCCGGGTGAAATGGGGGCAGATGCAGCGACTGTGTGTGATGGTTGCGGGGCTTGGCTTGGTCGGTATGGCATTCGTCACCAAGATGAACGCAAGCCCAGGCAGGGTGTTCATGATTGTGGTGTTGTTGTTGCTGCCGGTTGGTCTGGCTTTCGCGATTGACATCTCGGTTCTGGCAGCACTTGTGCAGGTGCACTCTCCTGAGAAGTCACGCGGATCGGTGTTGACCGCGTATCACATGGTCCCCATGCTGGTGTTTCCTGTGGCGCAGGAATTCATTGGATTTATGTCGGATCAGTTCTCGCTGGCAGCTGGATTTTGGATCTGCGGCGGCGTGTTACTGATTGTTTTGCCGATCGGCAAACGAATGGGCATTGGTGCAGCGATCGATGTGCTTGATGACAGCGATGCTCCTCCCGAGGTCACAGCCGTTGTCCCTCGCTCGGTATCCGTTCATGACCGACACATGGAAGCAACCGTGGATGAGTAAGGTCCATTGCCAGCTGCCTTCAACAAGAGCAGCCCGAGTACCAACTTGACCGGACGGGCCACCACCCTGACGCTGTCTTGGGGCGCAAGCACCGGGGTCGTTCGCTACGAGGTCTGCTTGGACACGATCAACAACTCCGTGTGTGATGGAACCTGGACCTCGGTTGGGACGAGTCGTTCAGCAACAGCGGCCTCTCTGACGAGGGCAACCAGTTACTACTGGCAGGTCCGAGCAGTCAATTCCGGTGGAGTGACCAATGCAAACAGCAGCGTCTGGTGGAAGTTCGTCACTGCCTAGTTCGTCACTGCCTGTCCCTAGTTTGATCTGGTGGTTCCGGATCATCCCAGTCTTGGAACTGCACGCCTGTTTCGAGGAGATACGCATCGACTGCCGTTCCAAGGGTGGGAAAGAAATGGTCGGGCGGAAACCTTTCGCCAAGTCCAAACCGAATGAGTTGGTCCTTCACGGGACCTTTCATCTCTGCAAAGCGAAGCGAAACCCCGTGTTTCTCTAGGTGATCATCCAACTCGATCAGTTCGTCAAGGGCCGTGGTGTCTACGCCCGTGATTGGTTCGGAGGCGATAACCACCCACCGAACTTTGCCCTGAGTTGCATCAACTAGCGACCGCACATACGAATCAAAAATTGCGCCGTTCGCGAAGAACAGCGGAGCATCAAAACGAGCGATCACCAGCCCGGGGATCCGCTCCCCCTCCGGGTGACGCTCAATCGAGTGGTACCCCTTGACCCCGGTCACTCGAACGAGCTCGGTTCGGTGCGGCCGCCATGCCTGGCTCACAAAAGCCAAGAGCGACAGCCCAATCGCAATGAGGATTCCCTGGAGTACCCCGAGCAGCGCCACGCTCAGGAACGTCACCGCAGAGAGGGCAGTTTCTCGTCGGCTCATTCGGAAAAGACTTCGAACGGCGCGCAGGTCGATCAGAGCAGTAGCAGCCACGATCACCACCACAGCGAGCGTTGCAGAGGGCAGGTAAGCGGTCAGGCCGGGCGCTGCGAACATGAAGAGCAGCACAAGTGCTGCACCAACAACTCCCACGAGTTGAGTCTTCGCCCCGGAGTCTTCTGCAACGGGTGTGCGCGATGCACTTGCAGAGATCGAGAATCCGCCAAAGAGTCCACTAGCAACGTTAGAGATGCCAATAGCTGCCATCTCTGAGTTGCCGTCCACACTGTCGCCACGGCGTGCAGCGAAGGTTCGAGACAATACGCCGGTGTCGGCAAAGGCAATCAAAGCAATGCCAGCCGCCGGGATGATCAGGCTGGTCACATCGCCGAATTGAAGCCCGCCGAGCGCCGGTGCAGGAAGGCCAGTGGGGAGGGCTCCTACTACTGCGAGCTTCTGATTCAGGCCTAGCCAAGCTGTCAGGATGACCGAGCCGACTACGGCGATCAGTACGCCGGGAACCTTGGGTGCAAAAAGTTTGGGAACAACAATGACGATGAGCGATGCAATGCCCATGAGCAGAGCTACCCGGTTTGTCTCGCCATTGAGAACTCCGAGAACTATTTCTCTGATCTCGTCGGGGAGCGATTCTGCCTGAATAGAAAAGCCCAAGACCTTGGGTATTTGCCCAACGATCACTACCAGCGCGATGCCATGCAGATAGCCCAGGCGGATCGGCTTAGAAAGAAGGTCGGTCAGAAAGCCAAGTTTGAAGAGCCCACCGGCAATGAGCATGGCTCCCATCAGAATGGCCAGTAGACCCGCTAGTGCGATTGCGCGTTCGGGGTCACCTGCGGCGAGCGGCAAGATCGACGCGCCGATGATGGGCGCAAGTGCCGAGTCCGGGCCCAACACCAGCAGGCGTGAGGGCCCCATCACTGCATAGACCAATAGCGGCACGATGGTTGCGTAGAGGCCGGTGACCGGTGGCAGACCGGCAACTTCGGCATAACCCATGCCTGCGGGGATGAGAAGACCTGTCAGTACTACAGCCGCAATCAGGTCGCCCTTCAGCCAAGAGAGTTGATAGCTGCGAGCAACTTGTAGTCCCGGTGGCCATTTATGCAACATGATGCCAACTGACTACCACTTACTGATCGCTAGAGGGAGACCATTTGGACAGTTGGTCGTTCTGGAAGGTCTTGGTAACAAGCGCTGACAAGCCCGTGCGCATCACAGGCTTCAACTGCCATGGCCACTTGCCAAGGCAGATCAGTGACCATGTGATCACCCTCAATGCGAGTGTTCCAACAGGCGGCGTAGCCAGTGTCGACAAAGCTCAGATGCCAGTCGATTTTTGCGATTCGAAACATCATGTTGCGGGTGCGCTGCGAATGTCGACCCCGGTGTAGGGGCCGACTCACAGTGACGGGTGGTGCGCCATGATGGAACTGCTCGCTCATCTCTAGCAACTGCTCGGTGAGCTGAGTGAACATCGATTCGACCACGATGGACTCAAGGGAACCGGCCTCAAGATTGGTGCCAGCGAGTTGCCGCCTCTTTAGGCCAGCGGCATCGCCAGGCCGCGGTCGACGGTCCCACTCGGGTTGGCTGTCGAGGGAAGGCAGTCCCTGCCAGTGCAGGTGATCGATGAGTGGCAACATGCCCGCTATCTGTAATTGAGAAGAGAGTGAAGAGGCCAACTTGCCCAGCTGCTCACGAAGCGATGACGGCAGCTGAGCTAGAAGCGCTGCGTGCTGTGGTTGTTGGATTGCGGCAGCTGTGAGTACACCTGCAGTTTGTGCGCAGCGCTCTGCGAGAGGCCCGTTTTCTCTGCCGACCTGAGCGAGTTTTTTGCGAAGCGGGATGAGTGCCGCGGACAGCTCTCTGTGTAGATGACCTGCGAGCACGCGTGAGCCGGGCACTCGAATCTCTGAAAGTTCGATGTCATGAAAGGACTCGAGCAACTGCGAGCAGGCGATCACCCAAGCAACACTTGGGGCAAGTTTGCTGTTGAGGAGCTGAGCGCAATCCGTTTGAATCTGAATGAGTTGGGTTGCCTCGGGCGTACACAAGGCCCAGTGGCACCATTCGCATTCCTCGAATGGCCGTTGCGGGGAGCAACATTCATCGAGGTGAGTAGTGGCGCGTAGGTGTTGCAGCATCTGAACTGGTTCAAGAACACGCAGGCTCACCGGGGCTCCTTGATCCGAAGCGAGGTGATTCCCGTGCCCTCGGGCAGTGGGGCGTGATTGCCAATGATGATAGCGATCAGCTTTGTGCGCGCCGGCGCCTCTTGAGGCCATGGGGTGAAGCCATCGGTGAGCACGACAATTATCTGCGGGCTTGGCCGGCATTCCGCTGCTGCCGCAATTCCGACTCGAAGATCGGTGCCGCCGCCACCGCTCAACGCCAGCTCGCCAATTCTGCGCACTCGTTGAGGGGGAGTTGCCGCTGCGTCACAGACGACCACGATGAGTTCGCTCACACCGAAGCGCTGCAGCAGCGCATTGATCTCTGTTACTGCCGCGTTGAGCAATGGCCGAGACATCGAGTAGGAGGTGTCGATCACGACGGCGACCTGAGGGCGCAGGTGACGTGAGCCAGGCCGAGGGAACTCAGGGCGGGAGTCACTGCGCCTGTCGGGCCGAGCCCAATCTGGCTGCGGCTTTGATGTGATTGCCCGTGCGCTTGAGCCCAGTGCTGAGCGGAGCAAGCTTTGCCAAGGCACCTGCGGATTGAGAAGGTCCTGTGCCCAGAGCACCAGCCCTGGCGATACATTTTGCCCCGTTCCTTGAGCAGCTACGACATCGTGCGCCACGGCGCGGCGTATGGCCTGTGCCTCTACCTGATCTATTCCCTGCGGCCCAGCGGGGTCTGCTGCATCGGGTTCTTGGTCGATCTCGGACTCGAGTGGAGTTCCACCTGAGCCTGACCCACACGATTTCTGAGCCTGATCTTGTTCCTCTTGTTCAAGCAGGTGGCGAAAGTAGGTTTCTTCGAGCAGCCCAGTTTGAAGACCGAGGTGCTTGGGTAAGACCGGCGAGGGCAACGCCAGACCATCGTCAAGCAGGTCGTCGTTGATGGCTGCGTCACCCGCAAGATTCCAGAGGTGAGCGTGATTCGCTTCCACGCTGATTCGATCAGCCCGTGCATGATGGTCTCGAACCACGTGATGCGCCTCGTGCAGAATGACGGCTGCGGTGGCCGCAATTCCCCATTCTCTTGCTCGGTCCATGTCTAGATAGACCCGCCACCAGCGATCTACTCCGAAGGTGCCGTACCCAGGTTGGGCCACGGGCACGAGAGAGAACACCGCTGAAGCCAAGTACGGCTGCAGTCTGGCTGCCCGGAGGCGTGCGGCTGAGAAGAACTCAGCGTCTGCGCCGGAGAGCGGGGGGATGCGGGTGGCGCTGATATTGGTTGCAGTCATGGTTGGGCAGTCCCTCCTAGCGCAGTCAGACGAGTTCTGCAGCGCGCAGGACCGGGGCGAAGGCTGCTGCGGCAGCAGGGGCTGGCCAGTCGGGCTGTCGCATTTCAATGAGACCAACCGAAGCAACGGCCGCTACATCTGCTCGGCCAGCTTCACATGCAACGGCGAGAACTTGCCATGCGCTCTGCCAACGCTCAAGGGTGCAATTCACTGATACTGCTGCTGTGACTGCTGCGAGGGAGGCCAACAAAAGGTCCACCCGGCTTTCTGTCTGCAACGTGGATGGCTCGGCGAGTAGGAGCTCAGGGTCGGGAAGTTCCACAGTCTCGGCAAAGCGCAGGAACTCGATTGCGGCCCCGAACCCAACTAGGCCGGTGACTAAGGCGGATCGAACGGAACGTCGTGCGCCCGCTGCATCCGCAGCGGCTGCCACTCGATGCGCTTGATCCCAGGTTCTAGGAGAGGGCCATGCTCTTCCTTGATTGACTGTATCGGTGGGTACTTGTCGCAGAATCGAGGGCCTTGCCGTGATGAACCCGGCCAGCATTGCTCGCCAATGAGCAAGTTCGACGGTTTGGCTTGTTGGAACAATGGGCACTGCATCTGGCTGCCAGCCGCGGATCATGCCCGATACCCAGTTTGTCGAGTCCGCTTGCCATTCAAGATGGCAGAACCGGTTTGCCAGCGGGGGCGCAAGGTCGTCACCACCGGCAGATATTTCGGGCGGGTTTGCTGCAGCTACAAACGAGACCGTGGGCGGCAGACGCAGATCGCCTACTTCACGCTCAAGAATGACGCGCAGCATCGCCGCCTGAACCGATGGGGCTGCAGTGGTGAGTTCGTCCAAGAACACAACGGTGTTTGGGTGTTCAATGCATCGAGTGGCCCAGAGTGGTGGAGCGAATGAAACGGAGTCACCCACTCGCACGGGTAAGCCCACAAAGTCTGAGGCCTCTCGCACGCTTCCAACTACAACCTCGCAAGGCCGGTTGAGTTGCTCGGCGAGTTGCTCGATCATTCGGGATTTCCCTTCGCCGGGACCTCCCCACAGCATGACCGGCTGGCCGATCTGAATAGCTATTGCCAACGCTTCGCGTACTACCTGAGACATCGATCCTTCTTCCCATCACACCGGCAGCTATACGAACACATGTTCGTGGTCGCGCGCAAGGGATTTCTTGACTCATTTAGAGCCGAGATCACGGGTGAATCCATCACAGAAGCCGTAACCGAGGCAATACGAGCAAAACTCGAGGGTGAGCGCCTGGCCCGCTTTCCGCGACGTTCAGCCCTTGACTTAGCAGCCGAGTTCCGGAGCCTGGCAGTTCTTGATGCCCGAACAGCTGACGAGATAGTTGGCTACGACTCTGATGGGCTACCGAGCTGATGGTGGTTGACACCTCTGCAATCATGGCGCTGCTTCTCGGCGAGCCGGAGGCGACTCGAATCGACAACTTATTGAGTACTACCGATCAATCAGTTATCTCTGCCGCCAATCACGTCGAGTTACTCATGGTGGTGGAGAGCAGAGCCGGAGCTGAAGGGGTTCTTCTTGCCGATGAGGCACTCCGGCGTCTCGAGATCGGCATTGAGGATGTCACAGCCGAGGTAGCTCGGCTTGCTGTTGACGGGTGGCGCCGGTTTGGAAAGGGACGTCATCCGGCGGGGCTTCATTTTGGAGATTGTTTTGCATACGGCTTGGCCTTGGCCCGCAATGAAAGCCTGCTGTTTGTGGGGCAGGACTTTGCGCAAACCGATATCCGCTCAGCCCTAGATCTGTAAGACCTCGAGCCCGGGCCTGAATTCCTTCTCAGCCGGTAAAAGAAACCTTGCTGATACCATCCAGAGGGCAATACCTTGGGTTCAGGCAGTGGGGACTTCTGTCGCAGGGTGACTCTTTGTAGAAGGGGAAGCGTGTTGAAGGTTGCTCGGGTAGCGGCGGCGGGGATGGTTCTAGCGCTGCTGTTTTCTGCGTGCTCCACCACAGGCTCAGCTGACAAAGAGCTCTCGAAGCCAGCCACGAGTGACTCGGCAATCGACGCGGCTAGTTCTCAAGCAGCCGAGGTGACAGCAGCTGGCCAGCAGCCAGCCGAGCCGCTTGGCGTGTTTTCCCCAGTAGCGGAGCGATGGAGTTATTTACCAGCAGCCGTTGCGGGGGTCACGGTCAGTCCCGATCCTCAAGCTGAAGTAGCCGCGCTTGAGCAACTGCGTGAAGAGCTAGCAACTCGACCGCCAGCGAGCGGGGCCGATGGATATACGAGAGTTTCAGAGGCAACGCCAACTCGTTTTATGGATCTGCTCATCGATGTGGGACGCCGCCGATCACTCAACCCACTGCGGATGTCTCGCTTTGCAGCGATGCTGGGAGTCGCGGGACATGAGGCCGTGGTAGCGGCGGCTCAGAGTTCAGTTGCGCCCGCAAAGACGCCCGCCCAAACCGATAAGGCGCTAGCCAAACCAATTCCCGGTACGGATGGCTGGGGCGTGGAGTTGCCCGCAACTTCGTTGCCACCAGAGATTGTTGCTGCGGCAGCCATGCAGACGGTTGCTTGCTCGGCACTACCGGTTGAATGCCCCCGATTCGAACAACTCGGCCAAGTAGCTCGTGATCGGCTGATAGCCAGCGGAGGAGTATGGCCTTCGCAAATCGATGCAGGCTGGAACCTTGGTGTTTCGGTAGGGACGGCAACACTGGCCTATGCCAATCAGGATGGCGCAGCGCCGTGGACGGGTGATTCAGCAGGCGCTCAAGATGGTTCTTGGGTGCCTACGCCTGGAATGTTTGCGCCTGCACTTGAACCAGGTGCCGGCAGTTGGCGTCCATGGAATCTGATCTCGGGAAGCCAGTTCCGTCCTCCGGCACCACCACAGCCAGGCTCGGCTGAGTTCCGTGCCGCTGCAGAGCAAGTCCTCAAGGTTGGTAGCAATCTGACTGACCGGCAACTGCGCATTGTGCGGTTCTGGGACATGGGTCCGGGAAGCTCTACCCCTCCTGGCTACTGGCTTACTGATGTTGCCGATGAGGCTCTGCGCACCACCGATGTGGCCGATCAGGCAAGCGCGTTGGCGGTGCTTTCAACAGCCATGTTTGATGCGAGTGTGGCTATCTGGGATTCCAAATACACCTACGACCTTGTTCGCCCCGTCACCGTCATACGCAAAGATCTCTCTCCTCAGTGGCTGCCAACCCTGCTCACACCGCCGTTCCCAGCGTACGTTTCTGGACACGCGGGCTACTCAACAGCGGCAGCGGTGGTGCTTGCTCAGCTCATTCCAAAACGCGGCGAGGAGTTTTATGACTCTGCAGCTGAGGCAACGGACAGCCGGGTTCGCGGGGGGATTCACTACTTCTTCGATGCAACCGGTGGGGTGACCTTGGGTGAGTCCGTTGCCGCGAGTTCGCTTCAGCGTGCTGGCTTAGCCCCGTCGGAGAAGCTCAAAACAGTAGGAGAGCGTCTGGAGTTTCAGTCGGCGGATGTAGGAACTCAGGCCAGATCATGAGGGGCATGAGGACTGGCCGCGCGGTAGTTCTGGCGTTGTGTCTGTTCGCCTCTGCTTGTTCGGCTGGTAGTAACGCTGACAGTTCATCGACCACGAGTTCTACAACCAAAGTCCGCACCGATTCTGCCGATGTTGGCCTAGCTCCTGAACCGATACCCGACCCAACCGCCAAAGTCCCTGAAAAAGACATCAACGGGATCACCTTTACTGATGTGACAAAGGCGGCGGGTCTAGATCGCGATCACAGCACCAGAGATCAAATCGGCGAGGATGGAATGTCGGCGGCCGTATCAGTGGTCGACATAGATGAGGACGGCTGGCCAGACATCTTCTTGTCGCGGGTTGGCGACTCGAACTCGATGTATCGAAACAACGGTGACGGAACCTTTACCGACATAGAGGTTGGGCTGGGCGGTCAGAACCCCGAGTTCGGAACCGGCCCTGCGGTGTTCTTTGATGCCAATGGAGATCGGCATGTGGACGTGTACATGGCCGCGATCGGCGCCGAGTCTGATCGCCTGTACATGAATGACGGAACGGGATTTTTTATTGACAGCACTGCAGAGGCCGGTATGTTTCAACCGCCGCCAAGCCAATTGCGCAACGGGGATCAGGTGCACGGACTCACCGTGGGTGACGTGAACGCTGATGGCAACCTTGATTTAGTCGCGGTGCAGTGGGATACCGCAGTGCCCGAGAGCGCAGCGGTTGCAGGGGCACAGCGTGAGTCCTCCTCTGGTGATGAACGCTTTGATCGCGCTGGGAATATTTGCAAGAGCACTCAGAAATTTCGTAGCCAAGGATTCTCGAGAGTCCCGAATAGTTCGCCCAATCGCAGCCGCCTGTGGATCAACAATGGGGACGGAACCTTTCGCGATGGCACTGCGGAATGGGGAGTGAACTTCGACCAGATCCTGGCGTTCACTCCGGTTCTGAACGATGTGGATGGCGATGGTCGACCAGATCTGGCGATCACGGGTGACGCGTGCACCAGTCGCTTGTATCGCAATGTTGACGGCAAGAGATTTGAAGACATCACCGAGTCTGCTGGCGTTGGAACCGACGAGAACGGAATGGGTTCGACCATTCGCGATATTGACGGCGATGGCGATCCCGACTGGCTGATCTCATCGATCTCGTACCCAACCAAGACTGGCGATTGCCCGATTGTGAGCAGTATCACCGGATGCAGCGGAAACCGTCTCTATATCAACAATGGCGATGGGAAATTTACTGATGCAACTGACAAGTTCGGGCTTCGCCACGGGTGGTGGGGTTGGGGATCTGCCATTGAGGACTTTGGAAATGACGGGAACCTCGAAGTTGCAATGGCAAACGGGTTCTCGGCAGCTGAAGCTTTGCGACCCGAGAACGGTGATTGGACCCAGGACTATTTCAACGTCTTTAGGAAAGACCCGATGCGCTTTTGGGTCTCAACGAAAGATGGGTACAAAGATGCTGCCTTCCAAGTCGGCCTAGAGGATTTCGGGGTGGGTCTTGGACTCGTTCCCGTGGACTTCAACCGTGATGGAAACCTTGATTTGATCATGGCCAAGAGCGAAGATCCGCCAAGGTTGTTTCAGAACAACACCCCTGCACGAGGGTGGCTAGATGTGCGCCTTGAAGATTCGGGAACTCCGGGTAATCGCAACGGAATCGGTGCGCGCGTCGAGGTCACGGTCAAGGCCGGCGAGAAGCCAGTAGTCGCCGAGATCTCGACTGGTGGTTCCTATGAATCGCAGAAACTTCCCGAGCTGCATGTTGGCCTAGGTAACCGGAAGTCGGTGGCAAAAGTTGACGTGTATTGGCCAGGTGAATCCAAGGCGCAACAGTTGAGCGACGTGAAGGGCAATCAGGTCATCACGATCAAGCGAGAACCCTGAACTAGCTGAGTCCGCTTCTTGGGGATCACTTGTTGCTCTGCAGGCTGCAGGGCCCAGTTTCAACCGCCGTTCATTGCATCCCTCATTGCATCCGCTGTCATCGAGACCGACTCTGAAAGGCACTTGCCAAATGCCTGAGCTATGGCCGGTGGAGGCGGGTTGCTTTCGCTGTACTTCTCCTCCATCTTCGCGGATAGGTCCTCCATCTGAGGTTGAAAGCTGGCGGCTATTTGCTGGGCCTGCTCGGGGTTTGCGGCGATTTCTTCTGAATAGCTTTTCACCAACGCACAAAATGCGTCAACATCGGGATCGCCACTGGAGGCTGCATCTGCTCCGCTGTCAGATCCGCTATCAGATCCGCTATCGGCTTTCATCGTGCTGGAAGTCGCCGCCGCATCGGCCTTTGTCGTGGTGGTTGCGGCATCTTCGGAACTGCTGCATGCGGCCCCGCTCATCAGCACAGCAGTCGTGAGGGCTGCGATAGTCAGGAACTTTTTCATGCGGACTCCAGTTCGGTCAGTTGCGGGTCGGTGACGTTGATTTGAAGACCATTACTATCATTAGTGAAGAGATGAATGCTGCCCTTTTGCGAGCCTGGGGCGGTTAAGCGGTATCAGCGCCGATCCATGAGCGCCGGAAACTCGGTTCGCCAGGCTGTAGCCGCCGACGGGTTGACCTGAGCAAAGAGAACTTCCTCTTCCGTACCGGCCTCAGCGATCACATGACCCAGAGGGTCGATGACCGCCGAGCGGCCTCCCAGTTTGGTTCCGCACTGGGTGCCGACCCCGTTGCAGGCAATCATCCAGGCTTGGTTTTCTATAGCTCGTGCCTTCAGCAGGATTCGCCAGTGTTCAATGCGCTCTGCTGGCCAACCCGATGCCAGAAAAAATGCGGTGGCTCCAAGGTCGACCAGACTGCGGAACTGCTCGGGGAAACGAAGGTCGTAACAAGTTGCAAGGCCCGTCCGTCCGGCTGGGGTAGTGGCAATAACGAGTTCCTCGCCGGCAGTCATGACTTCAAGCTCGCCGCCCTCAAACCCAAACAGGTGGCGCTTGCGGTAGGTGTCGGCGATCCGACCTCGAGCGTCAATCAGCACCGAGGTGTTAAACGTGAGCCCATCGTCGCGTTCTGCGATCGATCCCATGTGAATCCAAGTCTGGCTGCGCGCAGCGAGTTCTTGGAACTGTTGAACCAGCGGACCCTCTAAGGGTTGCGCCAAACGCCCTGAGGCCTGCACGTCAAACGCTCCAGCAAGCCAGAGTTCGGGCAGGACAACAATGTCTGCACCCTGAGCGGCTTTGGCCGCAAGGCTCAGCGCTCGCCCGATTCGGTCCGCAGTTGGTTCAGTCTCTTCAGAGCAAAGTTGGACTAGTGCCACTGTTACTTCAGAGGGCAGGAGGTCTTGGGTCTTGAATTGTGCAGTGGGCTGCGCCAAATCGGCCATGCTCGACCCTATAGGCCCATCGTATTGAAGAGTGGGCCTAAGCCTGATCGCTAAGGTGACTGATATGAACGAACAACGACCCGGACCCGAAGCACTCGGAGCATCCGCTAGGCCACGTGGAGCGAAAGAGATTGCGCCAGGGGTGTATTTCCTTGCAGGGTTTGGCAACACGACGTTCCTGCTTGGGTCTGAGGGTGTCGCCGTGGTTGATCCCGGACTGTTCATTAATGGGCCTCGGGTAGTAGAGGAACTGCGAGCGATTACTGACCTCGAAGTTCGCTACGTGATTTACACCCACGGCCACTACGACCATGCATTCGGAACCCCAGCGATTCTTGAGGACGCTCGCGCCCGTGGCCATCAGCCCCCAGAGATTGTTGGGCACGTCAACGTCGCAAAGCGTTTTGAGCGATATGCCAAGACCTCGGGTCACCTAGCGCAGACTTTTGATCTGCAGTTTGCAAGTTGGGGGGAAGGTGGGGGAGATGTGGTCCGCAAGGCCAAGTATTGCCCTCCCACGATTTCGTATGAGGATCGACTTGAGCTCGATGGGCTGGGAGATCGAGTGATCGAATGCCGCCATGGGCTAGGCGAGACCGATGACCACACCTGGGTTTGGGTGCCCGACGCACGGGTCATCGTCGGAGGCGACTTCATTGTTTCCTCGATGCCAAATGCGGGGACGCCATTCAGGGTGCAGAGATACGTTCTGGAATGGGCCGAGGCGCTCGAAGATATGGCTGCCGTTCACCCGGTGGCAGTAGTGAGTGGACACGGAGGTGTGTTCACCGAGGATGCCGAAGAGATGCTGAGCGTGACTGCTGCTTCGCTCCGGTGGCTCGACGCCGAAGTTGTGCGCCGACTGAATGAAGGCCAGTGGCAAGAGCAGATTTTGGACGAGGTTGAATTGCCCGCAGAGTTGGCCGAAAGCACTTATCTTCAGCCCCTCTATGGCTGTACCTCGTTTGCAGTGCGTGACCTGCTGCGCCGGTATGTGGGCTGGTACGACGGGAACCCATCCATGCTCTTTCCCTCTACCCGCGCAGATATCGCAGCAGAGGTTCTGGCCATGACAGGTGGCAGTGAATCGATTTTTGCCAGGGTGGACGAGTTGTCTGCGGGCACTGGGGCTGATCAGCAGCTAGCGCTACACCTAGTTGATTTTGTTATTTTCGCCGGCGGAGAACACGCGGCAGAAGGTCACGCTCGCAAAGCTGACCTCTTAGATGCCCGAGCAGCAAGCGAGCAGTCTTTCGTGGCACACAATGTGCTCAAGTCGACGGCTGTGATTGAGCGGAAAAAGGCAACTGACTAGTTTGGAGGAGAACGTGTCTAACGCGAGTTCTTTGGGGTCGGTACCGAAGAGCAACAAGCGATGGCTGCCGCTGGTAGCACTCGGAACTGCTCAGTTCGTCATGGTCTTGGATCAGTCAGTGATGAACGTGTCGATCAGCACCCTCGTGGAGGATTTCGACACCACGGTGACCACGATCCAAGCCGTGATCACCTTGTACTGCTTAGTCATGGCGATGTTCATGCTGACAGGCGGCAAAATCGGTGACATCATCGGCCGCCGCCGAGCATTTGTTGTTGGTCTTGCCATCTATGGCTGTGGTTCGGCGGTAACTGCGGTTGCCCCCACGGTGGCAATTCTCACGCTGGGTTGGTCTGTCATGGAGGGGATCGGTGCTGCACTGGTTCTGCCAGCTCTCGCGGCGCTGATCGCTGGCAACTATGAGGGCGCTGACCGCAAAGCTGCCTACGCCGTCATAGGCGGGGTAGCTGGTGCCGGAATTGCCTTGGGCCCCATCCTGGGTGGCTGGGCCACAACTGAACTTTCGTGGCGGGTGGTCTTTGTCGGTGAAGTGATTCTTGTGCTCGTCATTCTGGCCATGAGTCGCCTGATCACCGACACCCCCCGCACGGGCACTGCACCCCGGCTCGACTTTTTGGGGAGCTTGTTGGCTGCGACCGGGCTTGGCCTAGTTGTTCTTGGAGTCCTGCAATCCAGTTCTTGGGGTTGGTTGCGACCCAAGGATTCGCCCGTTGAAATCTTCGGGTTCTCGCTCACCATTTTTGTGATCACTGCAGGTGGTGTCGCCTTGTGGGGGTTCTTGCGCTGGCAACGTCATCGTGAGGCCATCGGTACAGACCCGCTGGTACACCTTGACCTGCTGAAGATCCCGCCGTTGCGCTCGGGCTTGATTGGCCTGTTTAGCCAGAACCTGATTCTGATGGGCGTGTTCTTTGTGATCCCGTTGTACTTGCAATTGGTGATCGGCCTGAACGCGCTTGAGACGGGAATCAAAATGTTGCCCGTCTCGGTCACCATGCTTCTTGCATCTGCTGCAGGTTCTCGACTCTCGAGCAGGTTCGCGGTGAGGGCAATTGTGCGTGCCGGGCTTATCACTACGATGCTGGCTGCGATCTTGCTGCTCATCAGCATCAAACCAGACCTTGCCAATATTGGGTTTGCCGGGTCGATGGCGGTCCTCGGAATTGGCATGGGCCTGATGGTGTCGCAGTTGGGCAATGTGGTGCAGTCCTCAGTTGATGTATCTGGCCGGGGTGAAGCTGGCGGTTTGCAGTACACCGGGCAACAGCTTGGGTCCTCTCTGGGTGTGGCTCTGATCGGAGCGATCGTGCTTGCCGGGTTGACCGGAGTGTTCGTTACCAAGGTTGAACAAGACGACCGCATCAGCGCCGAAGTGTCAGCTCAAGTCGGTGTGGCCGTTGAGTCTGGGGTGGACTTCGTGGATTCCTCGCAGATTGAGCAGGCGGTGCAAGAAGCTGGGTTAGACGAGGAAACAACTACGGCGATTGTTGACAGCTACGAGTCCGCTCAGCTGCAGGCCCTCAAGACGGGTCTGCTAGCTGCTGCGCTGCTAGCACTGCTCTCGCTTGCATTCACCAAAGACTTGCCGCATGAGGCCAAGTCCGAGGAGCAGCCGGATTCAGACCGAGATTCGGCGAGCGCTGCCGCTGCTGGCTAGCGCGGCTGCTGCTGGCTAGCGCTAGTTGGCAAGGCTGATCTAGGTGCTCCTGGCATTTGGCTATTGGGTTGCACACTGGTCGTATATCGACCTCCCTGCAACCCAATGGCCAGGATCTGCCTACTAGCCTGACTTTCCTAAGCGGGCCGCACGGGTGGGCGCAAAAGAACAGAAGAAGTGAGGCAATGATGTCGGAGTCAAACAACTCGGGGGCCCAATCGTTGAGCGAACAATTTGGTGACGGCACGGCGCTTGTTGCGCAGCTTGGTGAGATGATTCGAACCGATGGGTTGGCCGACTTGTTGGCGGGATTCAATGATGCAGGCGATGAAGGCCAAGTGGAGAGTTGGGTGGGTTCGATCCCGAACGAGCGTACCGATGAGGGTTCAGTCAAACGGGCTATTGGCCGTGGGCGAATCGCAGCAATTGCCGAACACCTAGGGGCAACACCTGATCAGGTAGCCGAAGGGCTGGCCCGCATTATTCCGACCGCAGTAGATGCGCTCACCCCGGGCGGAAATCTGCCTTCGGGTGCCAAGCTCAATCAGCTTGATTTGGTCGATTTACTCTCGGGAGTTGACCTGCCGGCACTGCTCGCCTGAAAGCGTTCGCACTAGCATGGCGGGCCAGCTATGAATCCGGACCTTCAGCAGCCATGACGCCGAGCGGTATTGCCCAAGCAGCAGGAGCGGCGCTTCTGGTGGCCGCTGGGCTGTGGTTGGTTGGCTCGGTTCTTCTGAGCGCGTTGCGCACGGTGGTCGTCCCTCGAGGCGAGCGGCCCAAGCTAACCGCATTGGTGTTTCTCTCCATCCGCCGCTCACTTGACCTGCCGCTGCGCCGAGCAACTCCCCATCGTCGCGAGCAACTCCTCCAACGTTATGCCCCAGTTGGCCTAGTACTGCTTGCCGCGACATGGGCAGTGCTTGTCATTATCGGGTTTACGCCTTTGCATTGGGCACTGGGCGATATTGGTTGGATTGAGGCCATACAAATCTCGGGCTCATCGCTCACCACGCTCGGATTTGCTAGCGCAGATCCCACCCCGGCTCGCTTGGTCGAAATACTTGAAGCACTCATCGGACTCGGGTTAGTCGGGCTGCTGATCTCGTTTTTGCCCACGATCTACAGTGCGTATTCCCAGCGCGAGATTCTGGTAGCCCAGCTATCTAGCCGGGCCGGTCAGCCACCCTCGGCGGCCAAGTTTGTTAGTCGCCAGCAGTCCATTCGAGGCCTTGAGAACCTTGAAGAAACCTGGGCTGAATGGGAGGACTGGTTCTCCTTTGTAGAAGAGTCGCATTCCTCGTATCCCTCGCTCGTCTACTTTCGATCTGGTGAAGGCCGCTCATGGGTGACAGCGGCGGGTGCGCTGTTGGATTCCGCAGCCATGATTGAGGCTGCTGTCGACATCCCGAATCAACCCTCGGCAGCCTTATGTTTGCGGTCCGGGTTCCTGTGCCTCCGAGAGGTGGCTGCGCAGTTCCTGATTCAGTTCAATCCATCACCTCAGCCCGATGACCCGATCAGAGTCAGCCGCTCGGAATTTGATGAGTGTTGGAACTCCCTTGACGCAGCGGGCGTGCCGCTTGTCGCGGACCAAGACCAAGCTTGGCGCGATTGGTCGGGCTGGCGAGTGAATTATGAGGACGCCCTTTTGGGGTTATGTGAACTAGCGGAGCCACCGTGGGCACTCTGGTCATCTGATCGCGTGGAGCCTGTCAAGCGACGCATATGGGCAACCATCTGGAGGCTCTTGCGCACCGAGAGTGTCTAACGGCGAGAAGTTGGAACTGGCAGTTAGGCGGTGCCGAAGTGCACGAGGTCAAGGAGGACCGAAGAGGTGACTCCTACGAATCGAACCTCGGCGCTTGCCGACCCAGTTGGTGCCATCACATTGAGTGTGACGGGGCCAAGATCGCCAGCGGCGCTGCTTGCCGATCCTGATGAGACTCCGACTGAGGCATCCGAAGAATCGAAGAATTCGACTGCGAAACTGATATCTCCGGAGGAATAAAAGGTGAGGACGTACTCCCCGGGCGAGATGCCGGTGACCCGCTGCGCAAGGCTTGCACCATCGGTCAGGTGGGCAAGATTTGATGCACCAAGTGGTGGTGCGCCCGTGGTGTTCATCAAGTCGTAGGTGACCACACCGGTTCCCAAGTTCAGTTGGATGGTCGATTCTTTCTGGATGTTGTAGTCAGCGAGCGTGCGACCGTCATTGAGTTTTTGCCCTGCAAAGATCAGTCTCTGCATGTCAGGGACCAGTCCCTCTTTGTCTTGGATCTTTTGCTTGACGTTTTCAATCGAATCACTTGAGTCGACGTCCAGGGTGATCGTCCTACCCGTCAAAGTCTTCACGAATATCTGCATGCTCATGCGGTCACCGTCCAGTTCGTGAATGTTGATCCAAAAACATCAGATTCGAAGGACGGGTTGGCTAACAGGTTCGGTCCTGCCGGCGGCGGTGGTGCCGTGGTTGTTGTGGTAGTCGTTGTTGTTGGCGGAACGGGTGGTGCGACGCATCCGCTTGCGAGTACCAGCATTCCTGCCGCGCCGATCCCGGATGCCAACAGAAATTTCCGTCGCGTTGATGTAGCTACCGCCGCATCGCTTGTCGCCATTGCAGTACCCCGCCTTGTTGAGACTAAAGACCGCTTAGTCTTCCTGAGTTTGCTTGAGAGCGCAAGGAGTCCAGGTGGGCAAAGACACCTGTGTGGCAAACGGTCAGAGCGAGCAGTTAGGCAATGCCGAAGTGAACGAGGTCAAGTAGAACCGAAGAGGACACTCCTACGAATCTGACCTCGGCGCTTGCAGACCCAGTTGGTGCCATCACGTTGAGTGTGACGGGTCCAAGATCGCCAGCAGCGCTGCTCGCCGATCCTGAAGAGACTCCGACTGAGGCATCGGCGGAATCGAAGAATTCGACTGCGAAACTGATATCTCCGGAGGAGTAAAAGGTGAGGACGTATTCGCCTGGAGAGATGCCGGTGACCCGCTGCGCAAGGCTTGCACCGTCCGCGAGGTGGGCAAGATTGGATGCTCCTAGTGGCGGCGCTCCGGTGGTGTACACGAGGTCGTAGGTGACCACACCGGTTAGGTACCTCAGCTGAAGAGTCGCTTCTTTCGAGATCGTGTAGTCGGCCAGCGTGCGACCGTCTTCGAGTTTCTGCCCTGCAAAGATCAGTCGTTGCATGTCAGGGGCTAGCCCCTCTTTGTCTTGAATCTTCTGTTTGACGTTTTCAATCGAGTCACTTGATTCGACATCAAGTGTGATGGTCTTGCCCGTCTGTGTCTTCACGAATATCTGCATTCCGCTCATGGGGTCACCGTCCAGTTCGTGAATGTTGATCCAAAAACGTCAGATTCGAATGATGGGTTGGCTAACAGGTTCGGTCCTGCAGGCGGCGGGGTTGTTGTTGTGGTGGTGGTTGTTGGCGGAACGGGTGGTGCCACACATCCGCTGGCGAGTACCAGCATTCCTGCCGCGCTGATCCCGGATGCCAGCAGAAATTTTCTTCGCGTTGATGGAGTCGCCACCGCATCGCTTGTCGCCATTGCCCTACCTCGCCATATTGAGACTAAAGATCTTTCAGTATCCCTGAGTTTGGTTGCCAATGCAAGGAGTTTTGGCTGGGCAAACGCCCACTTTTGGCCCTCGGCCCGAGCAGTCGGAGCGGCCGGAGCGCGGTATTCGAGGCATTGCACCGAGCACACCCATTACCGTTCGCAGAATGGATGATCCAAAGTTCCGCGTGTTGCTTGAACCCGAAGACGAATACCCCCATGAGCCCGAAGATGTGTCGAACTACAACGAGTCGATGTACCTGAATGTGTTCGATGCGGAGAACGAGATTGGCGGCTGGTTCCGGATTGGGAATCGGGTCAACGAGGGATACGCAGAGATGACGGTGTGTGTGTATCTGCCAGGCGGACGGATCGGCTTTATCTATGGCCGCCCGCGCATCAGTAGCAACGACGCAATGGATGCTGGCGGTCTGCGCATCGACGTAGTCACCCCCTTCGAGCAGCTGACGGTGACCTATGAGGGCAAGGTCTGTTTACTCGAGGACCCTCGGCAGATGGCCGACCCACGCAAGGCGTTTGCAGAGAACCCAATGGTGGATTGCTCGGTGCACCTTGACGTGCGTGGCATCTCGCCGATGTACGGGGGCCGCCCAGTCAACGCCGACGGATCTGATCTTGAGGTGCAAGCAGAGAAATCATTTGCCAAGGCGCATTACGAGCAGCACACGGCGGTGACGGGCACGATCACCGTGGGTGATGAAGTTATACAGATTGATGGCCTTGGACTGAGAGATAAGTCATGGGGGCCCAGATATTGGCAGGCTGTGCACTGGTACCGCTGGTTGCCGTTTGTATTTGGACCTGACTTTGCGATGATGCTGTCAATCATTGGCGGCGAAGACCCAGCGGTAGCTCCGCGACAAAGTGGGATGGTGCTCCAGAACGGCAAGTACTCGCTGATTCGCGAATGCACCATTGAGTCTGACTGGGACGAGGACAATTACCACACGGGCATGCGCTGCTGGTTGCGCACTGATGACGAGGAGTACGAGGTGACGGGTGAGGTGATCTCACTCATCCCATTGCGCAATCGCAGAACTACCGAAGACGGCGAGCAGCTCGTGACCAGGATCACCGAGGCCATGACTCGCTACCGCTGCGGGGACCGAACGGGTATTGGCATGAGCGAGTACCTGGATCAGATTCGTGATGGTGTTCCCGTCGGCCCGGATGTGCACTGAGGTTCTGCTCGGTCGGGTTCGCTACGGCACAAGCTGGCAGCCGGTGTGCTCAGAGTTGGAGTTCGGCCGCGATGCTGGCAAGCCTGTTGGAGCGAATGCCGGCTTGCATCATGTCGGCCTCTGCAGCATTGGTCAGGAACGCAAACGAGATCCCCGTGGCTGGGTCAGCCCAAGCAACCTGAGCGTGCGCCCCGGCGTGACCAAAAGATGCGGGTGAACACCCTCGTCCGAAAATGGCATAGCGAAGCTCATGCAGGCCGTCATTGCCTGCAACTACCAAACCAAGGGTGCGGTTTACAGGAACCCCCATAAGGGGATCCTCAAAGGTGCAGCGAATATTGGTTCTGGCATCGTTCAGCACTTCGGCGTTCCAGAGCTCGCCCGGGTTGTGCAGCACCCCTTGGTAGAACAGCGCAAGATTGGCAGCAGTCATGATGCCGCCCCCGCCTGGGTTGCCAGCGACTCGCACCTGTGGGTTGTTGTAGCGCAGCAGACTGTCTGTCTGCGCCTCAGCGCTCATGGGCACCAACTCGCAGATGTCTTGCTGATTGCTCAGGGCGATACCCAGCGATCGCTCAATGCCGAGAGGGGCGCAAACCTGCTGCGCAATAGCGTCGCGAAAGTCCAGTCCAGTGACGCGTTCGATCAGGTCGGCCAACACCCAATGGGCGCTATCGGAGTGGTACTCAAAGCGGGTTCCAGCGGGCCATTCGGCGCTCCAGGTGGCAAAGCGGGCGCGTCGAAACGCAGCCTGGCTGCCCTCAGCCTCGGGCATGAGCGCATTCGGAAAGCCCCCTATGTGCAGCATGACTTGCTCAAGGGTGACTTGGCCAAGGTCGGCCGTTGTTAGCTCGGGAATGTACTGCCCGATCTGGTCAGAAGCAGCAAGCTCGCCTCGACCGATGAGCAGCCAGATCATCGAGGCGACGATTGGTTTGGTAGTCGAGAAAATGCTGAACCGACTGCTATTCGAAGCTTGACCGAAACTGTGAAAAGCAACGATGGCCCCGCTGTGACCGACCGCCACCTGACAGGCCGGGATGGGTGCTGAATCAACCTGTCGCTGGACCTCTTCAAACAGGTCGTCGATGCTCGTCATCTTGGTCCGATCCGCTCAGTTCTGTAGTGCGAGGGACCCTCCATGGAGGGACCCTCGCATGACAAAGCGAGGGTTTTGGCTAGCTCAAAAACTAGCTGACGGAGCGTGCTCCGGTGAGGGAGTTGATCTGGACCCGAGCATCGCCGGCTTGAAGGTCATAGGCGCTCGAGAACTCACAGGACTCGCCCCAAGGGCTTGAGTGACGCGGATGGTTGCGCAGTGGAGTTGCCACATCGTTCACCTTGAAACCGCTGCTCGTACCAAGGCGAAGATCGCCCTCGATCGGGGAGATGTAATGAACGTCGATGACGCCCTTGACTCGAGAGACCTCGACCGTGGCCGCAGTGATTGCGTTCACGAAGGAGTCGAAGTTTCCGTGGTCGGATGCGCCGCCCACCTCACAGATCCAGACGTTGCTCGGGCTACCAGGAGCGACCAGGTCATAGGGCTGAGTCATGCCTTCTGATGCAGAGTCGGCAGTGTTGATTGCTCTCCACTCGGTTGGCCGCTCAGACCAGAGCGCCACGTAGCCATCGCCTTTACGACCAAGGGTCCAACCGTTGGCTTGGCGAACTTCGTCGAAGCGGTCCTGAGGGAACCAGGCTCGGGTGAATTGAAGGTACGAGAAAGCGGGGCCAAGAATCGGGTCGCTCGGGGAGGCGTACGAGGGCTTGTAAATATGGATAGCGGCTCGTTCTTTCTGGGCGGTCTTAGGCATCGATGCGGTGCCAACCCAGTAACTGTCGCTCGGAGCTTCCTTATTCGGGTGGATCGTGAATACGGTGGTTTCTGGCCCAAGGGTGGCCTGCCATGCGTGTGTCTGGTCACCAGCATCGCCGAAGCGGTGATCGATGACGCTGGCCAACATGGCCTCGGAACTGCGCCACGAGTAGGTGTGTGCCTCGCCAAGGCAACCGGCAGCGGCAAAGCCAGCGAGTTCACGAACAGTGATCTGTGCCAGACCCGGGTTGATGTCGAGGAAGTCTTTGAGCACTGACAGCTGACTGAAGAGCTCGGTGTCGAACAGCTTCCACTTCTTTGCGGCGGTGAGTAGTTGCGGCAGCATTTGCCAAGAAGTCAGTGCGCCAGTTGACCACCAGAACGGCAGGTTCTTGACATCGTTGTAGTCATAGCCGAAGGGTGCTTGCGGGTTGAGGCTGAAATTCTCGTGTGGATTGAGCGGCAAACCGTGACGCTCGCGAACCACTGCAGTTTCTTGGCTGGCACCAGCGCGGCGAATGGCCTCGGGAACTCGGTACTTACTTTGGCCAATGATGTAGAGCGGGCCGATGTCGTTGGTGTAGAGGTAGTCGCGGTCAGTCGAGTCAAAGAGGAACTTGCAGGTATTGAACGATGATTCGCCTCGGTAAGAGAGCTTTCCGCCTTTGTAGCCGCGTCCGTGGCTGGCGCCAAAGACGCCCTTAAACGTGTTGGTAGCCAAGTCCAGCATTGCGGTGTCTGCGATGCCCGCGGCGAGGGCCAGAATCTCTTCGTCCTGGGCAAACTCGAGCAGTGTGAAGACAGGTGCGTAGGAGTACTTGAGGTAGGTGTTTGAGTGCCACTCGAAGAAGCCGAACCTAGACCGTTCCTGTAGCCAATCAATGACGATCTGCCGTGTACGAGCAGCGTGCTGAGCGCCGGTCAGGCCAGTGAAGGTAAAGACACGGTCCGGAATTGCAAGGCCGCCGAGGTACTCATCGCAGGCAAACATGCCACGGTGGTTCTCTGACCAGAACCACTTGTTGTCGATGAGGCCAGCGGGGATCGGGTCGTCGTAGCGGTAACGAGCACCGGCGATCTTGTTTTCGATGGTGGTGATGATCTCGGCCGGCAGAATGCCGCGGCCCAAGTAGAGCGCCCACTGGCAATGCATGAGTTCAAAGTCGTCGGTGTCTCGGAACGGGTCGCCGCCCACAACAGTGGTCGGGATTTGCGATGGGTCCCAGGAAAAGGTCGGGTCTTGCCGGGCTCGCAACAAGTGCGCAGTAACGCTGTTGATGTTACCTCCGTCGAGCGAAGCTGTACTCAGTGCGAGATACTCGGCGCTGCGGGTTTGGAACCAAGATTCGTCAACCAGCCCGGCGCTTCCCGGTGCCGGAAGTGTTGATCGCCCGCCACCAAGTGGAGGCAAGCAAACATTTCCGTTGCCTGGGCCCGTTGGGGTTGGTGCGCAGGCGGCAGCTGAGGCAGCAAGCGCGGCTACAGCGCCAGCGATCAGAAATTCTCTTCGTGTTGCGCCCATTGAAATGACCCCCCGGTGGTCTGAATACAGCTAAGCCTAGAGTTTGCCTGTAAGTGACGGTCGGCACAAGTAGCAAGTTCACCCAGCCTCCTAGATGGTTTCAGCACCAAGACAAGTAACTTCGGGACTCGTCGCGCAAGAAGAATTCCTAAGGAGACCCCAACAATGTTTCGTTTGATCAATGTTGACGGACGCGCTGCGCTTGAGTTCGACGGTCTTTATTTTGATCTAGCTGCAGTTTCGGGCGACCCATCCTTGGCCGACCCGATGGCCGCAGTAGCGCGTCACGTCGAGTTGCATGACCTATCCGCAGGATGCGCGAGCGCTACCGCTACCGGCGAACTGGCCGGAGTAGCGCTCGGAGCGCCGGTGCCAGCGCCTAGGCAAGTGTTTGGAATCGGGCTGAACTATGCCGAACATGCGGCCGAATCGGGCCGTTCGCTGCCCGAAGCTCCGCTCACCTTCACCAAGTTTCCGAGTTGCATCACCGGGCCGACCGCTGAGGTTCCGATTTCCGGGCCAATGGTCGACTGGGAGGTTGAAATCGTTGCCGTTATCGGATCCGAGGTCGCTCACGTTGCCGTAGCTGACGCCTGGGGTGCCGTGGCCGGGCTCACACTTGGCCAGGACATCTCCGATCGAGGCGTTCAATTCAGCGATAGCCCCCCTCAATTCTCACTCGGAAAGAGCTTTGCCGGGTTTGGTCCAACCGGCCCGGCCTTAGTGTCTGCGGATGCATTTGACGACCCAGACGACATTGGCCTGTGGTGCGAGGTGTCGGGTGAACGCATGCAGGAGGGTCGAACATCGGACCTGATCTTTTCAGTGCCCACGCTGGTTGCCTACCTGTCATCCATTTGTACCTTGTACCCGGGGGATCTGATCTTTACGGGCACGCCCTCGGGAGTCGGCCTTGCCCGTGGCAGATTCTTGGCCCCGCAAGATGAGCTTCGCTCGGGAGCCGAGGTGATTGGCGAGTTGCGCAATCAGTGCGTTGATGGTGTGGGCCCCCTCTCGGTATGAGGTGGCGGCGGCTCCACCGCTACCCGAATGCTTCTTCGGTCCTGCGTGTGGAATCCTGATTGAGTGATACCGCCTCAACTAGGTCCTGAGATGTTTGCACGATGAGTCGCCCAAGAGTGGTGGTAATCGGTGCGGGCATGGCAGGGCTGACGGCTGCGCACGGTCTCTCTTCGGTCTGCGAAGTCACTGTTGTCGATAAGGCTCGCGGAGTTGGTGGCCGGCTTGCTACCCGCCGAATCGGCGAGGCGACTCTTGACCATGGCGCGCAGTTCATTACCACGCACACCTCTGAGTTCGCCGAGATGCTTGAGCGATGGGTAGCTGACGGGGTGGTCACTGACTGGTTCCGCGGACGTATCGGTCCCGAGGGCGAGACGGATCCTGACGGTCACCTGCGCTTTCGTGGCCAGCTATCGATGAATGCCGTGGCCAAGAAACTCGCCGAGGGCCTGGATGTGCGTACGGCTAATCCCGTTTCTGCGCTCATCCCTGAGGGTGACCGCTGGGTTGTTTCGATGGCCGACGGAACAGATCTTGCTGCCGAGGGCATTGTTGTGACTGCTCCAGTCCCGCAGACTCTTGCGCTGCTGAACAACGGTGGCGTTGCTCTATCTGCTGAAGATGTTGCGGCACTTACCGCCATTGCCTACGAGCCATGTCTTGCGCTGATGGCTGTCCTTGACGGCCCGTCAGGGTTGCCGGCACCTGGCGCCGTGGATCCGACCGCCGGACCCATCGATTGGATGGCCGACAATCAACTCAAAGGCATCTCGGCCGTTCCTGCAGTAACCATTCATGCAACTGCAGAGTTCAGTCGTACCTACTGGGATGAAGCTGACAAGGAAGTCGCAGACTTGTTGTTGGCCGCAGCCTCGCTCGACTCGGCAGTGGTGCCGGAGACACTGCAGATCCAACGTTGGCTCTATGCCCGGCCGAGCGTCCTTCACCCAGAAAAGTTCCTACGCATAGGTGGCGTTGCACCACTTGTCTGCGCAGGCGACGCGTTCGGCGGGGCCAAGGTTGAGGGGGCGGCGCTGTCGGGTGTTGCTGCTGCTCAGGAACTACTCGCTGCGCTTGGTAGTGATCTGTGATCGAAGTTGAAAACTTGGCGACTCGTAGTTGCTCGACTCCTCTCTATGTGCTGACTTGCTGCGTAAATAGCGATCGTTAAGCTCATTGATGTGCAACAACTCGAGACCAAAGTTTGTGTCGTGTGTGGGCGCAGGATGCAGTGGCGGAAAAAATGGGAACGGTCTTGGGATGAGGTGCGTCACTGTTCTGCAGCATGTCGAAAGCGGGGCATCACCAAGGTGGATACCGAACTCGAGTTGGCAATTTTGCGACTGCTCTCAAGTCAGTCAAGGGGCAGCACCATTTGCCCGAGTGAGGCAGCAAAAGATGTCGGGGGAGAAGACTGGCGCCCACTCTTAGAACAAACTCGATGCGCAGCACGCCGCCTGACTTCGCAAGGCCGGGCGGTCATCAGTCAAGGTGGTCGAGTAGTCGATCCATCTACTGCCAAGGGCCCAATCCGAATTGGGCTGCTGTGACAGATTCGCTGCTGCCGAGTCCCGAGCCCAAGGAAGAACTGCAGTGGGTCGCGAAGCATCTGGCAGATCTGTGTATCGACGAGCCGAGACGGTCAGAGCGTTTCGTTGGCACCCAGGCAGCAGCCGATGCTGCGCTTGGCCTCTTTGACCTGACCGGCTACGCCCGCCGGCGTAACGAGGTGCTGCCGGTGGAGCGGCGCGGAGCCTCGGGGCTGTCGCCTTGGATCCGCCACGGGTTGTTGACGCTGCCGAGGGTCTATTCGGCTCTTCGTGGGCCTGCGGCTGATCTCCATAAGTTTCGTGATGAGCTTCGTTGGCAGGAGTACGGCCGACATGTTTATGCGCGGTTGGGTCGTGGCACTGCGGAGCCATTGCGTCGGGCTCTTGTATCTGAGCCAAGCCCGGGGGTTGAGCCTTGGGACCGTTCAATGCGCTGTATGGATGTGAACCTTGATGAGATTGAGCGTGACGGATGGTTGGTGAACCAGACCCGCATGTGGCTGGCTTCTCAGTGGTCGGTGCGTCATCTTGCTGACTGGCGAGATGGGGAGCGCTACTTCTTCACGCACCTGCTCGATGGCTCACGCGCTGCGAACCGTCTTGGGTGGCAGTGGACAACCGGGGCGGGCACTTCTAAAGCCTATGGATTTTCGCAGTGGCAGGTGCAAAAGCGTGCGCCAGGGCTGTGCGACACATGCATGCATAGAGACGCATGCCCGATTCGAGACTGGCCTGAAGACCCCGACCTAATCGCCGTTGAAGCAGACCCTCTGCTCCGACGCGATCCAGATGTGATGCGCACGGCCGGGCCAGAGCAGGTCGAGGTTCGTTCGAGACCAGAAGCAGTCTGGCTAACCGCCGAGTCATTAGGAGATGAGGACCCGGCTTTGGTAGCGCATCCAGATCTGCCCGTGGTGTTTGTCTTTGACCGCCCGTTGTTGACAACGCTCCGATTGTCTTCGAAGCGGCTTGTGTTTCTTGTGGACCGCTTGGCCGAACTTGGGGCAGAGCGCAAGCTCGAAGTGCATCTCGGCAACCCGGTTCAAGTACTTGCAGATCGGCCACTGGCCACAACATTCGCCCCAGTGCCGGGTTGGCGCCGACGATCGCTTTCTCTGAACTTGGCAGAGGTGCACCCGTGGCCGTGGTTGGAGCGCCCGAAGGCAGGATCTGTAGCGAGTTTTAGCGCGTGGTCCAGAGGGAAATAAGGGCGCTTGCAGCGCTAGGAGGACTCACTGGGCGCAACCGCTTCTGCATTGGCGCCGGTAAGCGACGGAATCCGTAGCTTACCGGCGCCAATGAGTCAGATTGGGGGGCGAAGAACGGACTCTCTTCGTCATGGTCGGACTGAAATGGTCAGATGAGGTTGAGCGTTGACCTGGCAACCCATGCCGTGTTGTGGCTCGGGTTGTTGTCGGCGTCGTAGCCGCCGACGAACACAACCTGCCTGGCTTCTGATGGGAACGGCGAGATACAAAAGGTGCGTGTGGTGCCAAGGGAGTGTGGAGGGGTGACACTTGTGTTCGGCAGCGTCTTCAGCGTGTAACGGCCCGTCGCGTCGCGGACGTAATAGTTGGCGTTGGCGTCGGGAACCGGATGGATCTGGATGCTGATGAGATGCTCGGGTTGGCGGCCGGTGGCGTTCATTGCAGTGATGGTGTTGTTCGCAGCGATGGCGTACTTCACTTCTCGGCCCAGTTGGGTGCTGAGGTCCGAAATGACGTCAATCTCGGTCACCTGCCTGTAATCATTGGCCGGTTCAAAGCGGACCATCTTGCACTTCGCACCCTCGAGCCCAGCGAGCAATGCAGGGTTGCCGTCGGGGCCGATGATGCTGGTGAGGCCGCGCATGCCGCTGCTGCCCCCCGTCGTGACTAGGAATGGATACTCGGCTACCTGTTCCCACCGTGGCGCTGCACCGTCAACCCGCCGCCAGATCGCTGGGGCGATCGCAACGTGCAGCGCTCCGTCGCACTCCGCGAATGCCATCGGTCGGCCTGCCGACGGGCTCGGCAATTCGGGTTCAGGGTCCCACACAACCCCCATTCCTGGCTGGTAGGCACCGCTGAAGATCCCGGTTGGAAGGGTCCCGGCGAACGCACGTTCAACACCAGTGACCTGATCCCGGTGGAAGCCGAAGCTCCGAACCGTCGCCTTCCCCTTGACGTCGGCGAGCAGGTGTTCGGTGAATCCACCGGCGGGGTCGCGTTGGTACACCGACGCCTTGCCCAGGAAGTCGCGACACGCTGCCAGTAGGACCGGAACAGATGTGGGCAGTCTGCTGCCGTCAGCCCCAACGTTGAACGTGACCGACAGCAGCGCCGTGACGCCCTCGTTACGTTTCGTGCTTCGCCTGCCGCTCCCCCGTGGCAGATCCTCGTCGAAGTGATGGTCGAGGACCCAGGCTCCCGTGCTGGAATCCAACCGCAGGATCTGGGCGCCGATCACCGGATCGGAGCCCGGCCGATCCATCCACGTCTCGATGCCGGCGAACAACGCTCCGGCGTGGTCCGTCAGCACCCTGAGTTCAGTCCCACCCATGAACGCATCAGCGTCATCGCGCGCCCCAGCGGCATATGACAGAGACACACCTTCGCTTGGCGGCGGCACGGAGGTGGGCGGCGGCACGGACGTGGGGAGAGTCGCAGACGTGGTGGTGCTCGCTCCTGTGGTCGGCGTGCCCACTCTCTCGGAGGTGCATGCTCCGGCGATAGCCGCAGCGCTGCCTGCAGCTGCACTCACGACGAACTGGCGGCGAGACAAACGCGACAGACGCGACACGACAGGCGAATCAGACATGATGGCTCGTGAGGCATCTGAATTCATTGCGAGGACTGTAGCGTTCGAGTCACTTGGTGATCCTCAGCGTCGCAGCAGTGCCGAGCTGATCATGCGCAGCACTCTGCGCCAGCGCCGGCATCCCTTTTGGCCCGTTCGAGTCACTTGGTGATGACTGATCTCAGGTCGGAGCGGCTACCAAGATCCCGTTCTGCTGAGCGGCTTGTGCGAGTCGCTCGTCATAGGTGACCATGCCTTCGAGATCGTCACCAAGGTCGAGTGCCGCTGCGACGTGGATAGCGTCAAGAGTCCGCAAGATAGACGGATCGAGGCGACCTGCTGCTTCAAAAACCGCTGTGGTAACTTCGGTGATCGTCAAAGCGTCAAGGACCATGCGGGCCTGGACTAACAACTCAGGTGCAACTCGACGAACGGCGCGCAGCAACTCGGTTCGAGCCACGTCGCAGACAACCGGGTCTCGGGGTGTCTCAGCGAGCCAATCCCGTAGCCCGTCGGTCTCAGGTTCGTGCACCACAAGCTTCACGAGCGCAGATGTGTCTAGATAAAAGGACACGTCAGTAGCGTTCGGCGTTGCGCATCTCTAACAACGCTGTAGTCACTATTACATCCGAAGTGGCAGCTGGAATCTCGGTGATGTCGCGCCGACTCGGCCGCGCACGACCCATATTGATAAGGGACTGCAGGCGCGATGCCGGAATGGCAGTGAGCTGAGCCACAGGTCGACCCCGGTCAGTGATCGTGACAGTTTCGCCTGCGACGGCATCTGCGACCACCGCGGACGCGTTCTGCTTCAGTGCTCGAATCCCAACAGTGGCCATGTGCTTCATTGTAGCACATCTATCGCTTGTCCAGTATCTCAGCCCGCTAACGCTCGCATTGGCGCCGGTAAGCGACGGATTCCGTAGCTTACCGGCGCCAATGAGTCAGGTTGGGGGGCGAAGGACCGAACCCTGCAGGTTCGGTCCTTGCCGATGTCTCGCGACATCACAATGGCGGAAGGAGGGGGATTCGAACCCCCGGAGACCGTGAAGCCTCAACGGTTTTCAAGACCGTCGCATTCGTCCGCTCTGCCATCCTTCCGTCCTCCAGAGTAGAACGAGAGCAGGCTCCACTCAAAAACCCGAACATTCTTGAATTCGGCGCTTCTCTGTCGGCCTAGCCAAATTCAGTCCATGATTGAGGGAATGACTGATCTCTCCCAGCTTGGCGTTTCGCGTTTTCGCGATGTTCGCATTCATGATCGGTTCGGCACTCTGCTGACGCTCTTAGTCGCAGCGTTCATGTTGAATGGCTTCATTGAGCAACGTTGGGCGCGTGTGGTGCTCGTTGGAATACAGATTGCGCTACTTGTGGTGGTGTATTACTCGACGCGCATCGATGGTGTGACGCGCAACCGTCTGCTCTTTCCCTTCATCTTGCTCCTCGGGGTTTCAATCGGCTCGATGCTGTTCTACGAGGGAGCAGGGAGCGACACAATTTTGGGAGCTGCTTCGATTGTCTCAGTGCTGATCTATGCAGCCGTTTTGTATTTGGTTGTACGACGGGTGATGTCTGAACGAGGAGTCGACCTAGAGACCATTTTGGGTGCGCTCTGCATTTACTTTTTGCTCGGGCTGATGTTCTCGACGGTATTCCACGCCCTGGATGTGTTCTCCTCAACCCCGATTTTTGGTGATCCAATCGCTCGACCGGACTACTCCTATTTCAGTTTCGTCACCCTGACCACGCTGGGGTATGGAGACATCTCGCCAGTGTCTGATCTTGCTCGCAGGGTCGCAGTCATTGAGGCAATGTGCGGGCAAGTATTTTTGGCAACAGTGATTGCAAGGATGGTTTCGCTGTACGGAGCCAAGGACCTTGCTGAACAGATAGAAAAGGCCGAAACGGAAAGCGAGACAGGTTCGAATGAGGCTTGAGTCAACTGCCGATCTGTTGGATATAGGCGTCTAGCCAAGCCTCGGCTTTGTTGTTATCAGACTGGTGCTGCTCACGTGCAGCCGGTGCCGCAGTCGCTGCGGCAGGGTACGAGCCGAGGAACTTTACGTTGGCCTGATGCGCTCGCAGGCTGCGCAAACAATCAGCCACAATCGGGTCGGCAATGTGGCCCTCAAGATCCAACATGAAGCAATACTCTCCAAGGGAAGTCTTGGTGGGCCGTGACAGCAGCAGCGACAAGTTAATGGAGCGTGCCGCAAACTCCTGCAGGATTCGCAGCAGTGAGCCAGGCGTATCGGCTCGCTGGTAGACCACGATCGAGGTTTTGTCCTGGCCAGTAGGAGCAGGCACCCCAGTACGAGAGACCAGAACAAACCGCGTGGAGTTCTCGGGGTGATCCTCGATTTCGGCCGCTGCGAGTTCGAGGCCATACAACTCGGCGGCTCGAGCATTTGCTAACGCAGCAACCGTTGGGTCCTGTGCCGCAGCGGCCAACTCGGCTGCTTGGGCATTGGAGTTTGCGGCCACATACTCAACGGAGGGAAGGTGATCGCGCAGCCAAGTGCGGCACTGAGATGAGGCAACGGGAATCGAGATCAGGCGAGTCACTTGGTCGATCGAAGCTCCTGGCTGAACCAACAAGTTAAGAGAAACCGGTTCGAGCATTTCACGCTGAATCAGTACGTCGACATCAAAGGCCATGGTGTCGACGATGGCATTGACGGTTCCCTCGATGGCGTTCTCGACCGGAACCACTCCCTGGTCAATTTCGCCTTCGGCAACTGCGAACAAGACGTCCGTCATCAGCGGATAGGCCACAAGCTCAGCCTGCGCTAGATCCGCCTGCCGAAGAATCACCTGCTCGGAAAATGTCCCCGCCGGGCCGAGGAATCCAATACGCAACTGGCGATTGGTCTTCTCGGGGGAGTCGGTGCTCATAGCTACAGAACCTAGTTGGCATAGTTTGGTGAGCGCACCCTTTCACAGTGCACCCTTTACCGAAGCGAAGGATTCCTATGACCACACATCTAGCTCCCGTTTGGTTTCAAGTCACTGGTCTTGATGTCGTGGAGGGCAGCGGCTGTTGGGTGACAACCTCAAGTGGCGAGAAGTACCTGGACTTCACTGGGGGAATTGCAGTGGTTTCTACTGGCCATTGCCATCCACATGTTGTGGAGGCAATCCGTGCTCAGGCCGGCAGGTTTATTCATGCTCAAGTGAATTGCTATCGGCATGATCTACTCGAACCGCTCGCTGAGCGACTGAGCGAGATCACACCCGAGGGGATCGACACCTTCTTCTTTGCTAACTCTGGAGCCGAGGCAACAGAGGGCGCCATCAAGCTAGCCAAGCAAGCAACCGGCCGGCCGAACACAATCGTGTTTCAGGGAAGCTTTCATGGACGAACCCACTTAGCAATGGCCATGACTAGTTCAAAGACGGGGTACCGGGCGGGTTACGCTCCGCTTCCCTCTGGGGTGTTCGTCTCACCGTTTCCGCAGTGCTTAGCTACCGCACATCTACACCCGGAACTCAGCACCGAGCAGGCAGATGATCTTGCAATCGATACAGCGATTACTGGGCTTCGATTCCTGTTGGCTAGTCAAACTGCGCCCGCCGAAACTGCCGCAGTCATTATCGAGCCAGTGCTCGGTGAAGGCGGATATGTCCAAGCGCCGCCACGGTTCATGCGAGAGGTAGCGGCTATCTGTGCCGAGCATGGGATCTTGTTTATTGCCGATGAGGTGCAGTCAGGGTTTGCTCGCACGGGAACCATGTTTGCTGTCGAACAGTGTGCTCTACAGCCCGACATCATCGTCATGGCCAAAGGCATTGCGTCTGGCTTTCCTTTCGCTGCGATCGGTGCCTCAAAGGAACTGATGGCTCGCTGGCCTGTGGGCTCACATGGTGGGACCTACGGAGGCAATCCGATTGGTTGCGCAGCAGCCCTTGCCACCATTGATGTGCTGACCGAGCCCGGATTTCTTGACCATGTCACCGCTCGAGGTGAGCAATTACGCTCAGGGCTGAGTGAACTAGCGGGTCAGCATGATGTGATTGCAGATGTTCGAGGACCTGGTCTGATGGTCGGCCTTGAGTTCTGCGACACAGACACTGCTCAACCCGATGCTGCTCGAACTGCGGCAGTTATTTCGCATGCACGCACACACGGGAACTTGCTCGTCATGAACGCAGGGACTTGGGGCAACATCATTCGCTTTATGCCGCCGCTTGTTGTCTCTCAAGAAGAGATTGACCTTGCGCTTGCTGCTATCAAAGCAGCGCTCGAAGCAACGGCTTAGTCGCTGGCGTGTCTTAGTTGCGGGCGTGTCGCCAGAGTTGCCGGTAGCTCGGCCACTCCAACTCGGGGGCTGAGTACCCGGCTTGTTCGAGTTCACGTTGAAGCTTTGGTAGGTGCGAGAACGGAACGCCGATGTCGACGTGGTGAGCCAGATGCCAACCGGTATTGAACGGCACCATCCAAAAGCGAGCAGTGGGCGACTGCCGAACATGATGGGTGGTGAGGCGTCGATCCGCCGACGCGATCATTCCGCCGTGTTCGGCCACAGCACGCAGTCGATTCAGCACGCGCCACATGGTCATCCATGGCAGCAACCAAAACACCGGGTAGATCCACCAGTGACTCAACGCAGCCCAGAGCCCGAAGAACAACACCGCCTGCCAAGCGAGAATTCGCAGAGCAACCGGCCGAGCACCTTGAGACCTAAGAGCGAGCATCAGGCCCTTGAGGTTCTTCCAGCCGGATTCGCCGTCTGCATCACGGCGCATTTTTCTCTTCCACGAAGCTGAGGAGATGGGATAGCCCGAGTAGAGCGCAACGTCTGGCTCGTTGGGACCGAACTCCTCTTTGTGATGAGCCATATGGCCGCGACGGTAGGCATCAATGGGCACAAAAGCTGGGTAGGAAACCAGCCAGGCCCCAACCCAGTCGTTGAGTTTGCGATTTGAAAAGAGCAGGCGGTGGGCCGCCTCGTGGCCGAGGATCGCAAACCGGGCAAAAGCTCGCCCCATAAGAAAAAAGGCCACGACCCATCCGAGTGGGTGGCCCCACCAAGCGGCTGCCGCTAACACGCCAACTGACTGCAACCAGAGGCCACAAACATGCGCAGCGTTTGCAGCATTGGGAATGCGGTAGAGCTCTTCGCGCAATTCGCCAAGTGGTCGACCCGTTGGCCCAAGACGACTCGTTGGAAGTGAGTCAGTAAGTGTCTCTGCTGCGGGCAGCATCGTGTTGGAATCGCGCTGTTGAAGCTCTGGCACCTCTTGAGTATTACAGATGTGCAATACCTGTGGCAAATATGTAATATGGCTGCCATGGTGAGCTTGGGTTCAGATAATGACCCTGCACTGACAACCAGATCGGTGCTGGCCTCGATGTTGTTGGGGTCCACACCGCCACGACTCCCCGTTGCAGTCCTGGTGCGAGCGGGCGAGATGTTTGGATTCACAGAGGGCTCAGTGCGAACCGCGCTGAGTCGAATGGCTGCTTCGGGTGAACTCCGCCGTGATGCCCAGGGCTGGTACCGCCTGCAGGGTGATTTATTGACTCGACAGTCGCGTCAAGGAGAGTCCCGATCAGCACTCACTGAGCAATGGTCGGGTCGATGGAGATTGGCGGTTGTCGACCCGGGCGCTCGTTCAGCCACTGATCGAGCGGCTCTGCGTGACGCTCTGCTCAGGCTTCGATTCGCTGAGCAGCGTGAGGGTGTGTGGCTACGACCAGACAACTTAGATCCGCGTTCTCAACAGCATCCTTGGCAGTTGGCAGATGCACAATGCCGCTGGTTCCTAGCCGAGCCAGAGTTCACGTTCGAGAGGAATGAACAGGAGTTTGCTGCAAACCTCTGGAGCCTTTCCGAGTGGGCTAGTAGAGCCACCGAATTGAGAAAGAAGATGCACACGCTCCTGGCACCGCTTCAGCAGCGAGATACATCGGCACTCGCTCCAGGCTTTGTGGTATCCGCGGCAGTGCTCAGGCACTTTCTGGCTGACCCGCTCTTACCCCGGGAACTCCTACCTCGGCATTGGCCCGGCGGTGCTTTGCGTGCTGACTATGACCAGTACGACTTCACCTATCGGGAAGCACTCGATGAGTGGGTCAGGCAACCAGCGCCGCCGCTACCATCGCGTTCGTGACTGACTCGCATAACCCTGACTCGCAAAACCCTGATCCGGATCGCTTCTACTTTCGACAACTGCTCGCTGGCAGAGATTTTGCCCTAGGTAATGAGCTCGCTGTTGGTATGGCTAATTTTGCTTACCTAATCGGAGACCGGGGCACGGGGGAGTGCATGGTGATTGACCCGGCCTTTGGCGTAGCTGAACTGAATGCCGTTGCTCAGGCCGACGGTATGCGTTTAACGGGTGCGCTGATCACGCATTATCACGCTGATCATTGCGGCGGCGAGATCATGGGTATCCATATTGAAGGCGCTGCCAAGCTGTTGGAACTTACTCAGATCCCCGTTCATATTCAGGCCACCGAGCGGGAGTGGGTTCTGAAGGCAAGCGACCTGTCTGCTGAGGACCTTGAACTGCATCAACCCGGAGATACCGTGATGATTGGCGATCTGCCGGTCCAACTTGTTCATACTCCCGGCCACACACCGGGTAGCCAATGCTTCTATGCGAACGGGTGTCTCATCTCGGGAGACACATTGTTCTTGGACGGCTGTGGCCGAACCGATTTACCTGGCGGCGACGCTGAGGAGTTGTACTACAGCCTCACTCAGAGACTCTCGCAGGTGCCAGCTGATGCCTATTTGTTCCCGGGGCACAACTATTCAAATCAACCCATGGAGCGCATGGGAGATAACCGAGAGCGCAACGTGGTCTTCAAGCCAAAGAGCGCTGAGCAATGGATGATGATGTTCGGTGGTGGCTAACGGGCTTCAGTCGTTGCTAACAGGAGTCGTCCGAGACTCCGCAGGATTTGCCCGTTGCTGTCATCCCAAGTCTGGCGAGGCGTAAACCAGTACAACTGCAGTGCCCCTAGCAGTTGATGACGTTCCACGATTGGAAGATGTACACAAGATCGCACACCTCTCTCGCCCAAGGTTTGGCTAGTCCTCGGATCGGCGGGCAGCATCTCGGCCTGTTGTACCAAGAGAAATCTTTCTGGCTGCGCCGTGTGGAGCCCCCATGGGAACCAGTTCGTGGAGCAGGCTTCGGGGACAAAGGGGGCAAGCGGACTCGTACCGAGCGGAGTTACTACCTGCTGTCGAATGGAATAGAGAGTGACCGAATCTGCAGCGCACTGATGGCGTATCAGGCTCAGGCCATCACTGAGGATGTCTGCAGGCGCCAAGCCGGCCAGACCTTCTGAGAAGTGGGCGACTGCAGCAGCGAGTGTCCCTTGAGATTGGAGTTGCTGAGTCTGCATGATTCTTTCTGCGGCGAAACCCGTTATGAGCCGCTGCGTTGAGTTGGTCGGAAGGTTCACCGTTCAACTGGAGAACTTTCTTCACCAAGTTGCACACTGTTGAAGTGAAACCTTTGGATCCCACTCCGGTGCTCGCCACTCCTTTGTACCCTGCTGCTGAACATCGGCAGTCCTACCTGCTCGAGGTCTCGGGCGGTCACTGCATTCGAGTACACGAATCGGGAAATCCAGATGGCAAAGCAGTGGTGGTCTTGCACGGGGGGCCAGGTGGCGGGTCCTCTCCTAAGCAGTACCAATTCTTTGATCCTCTGGCCTACCGAGTCATCCTGATTGATCAGCGGGGCTGCGGCCAGAGCACTCCGTACGCCTCAGTGGACCACAACACCACCTGGGACTTGGTTTCAGATATTGAGACCGTTCGGGAGTTTCTCGGAATTGACCGCTGGATGGTTTTTGGGGGGTCTTGGGGCTCAACTCTGGCATTGGCCTATGCGCAGACTCACCCTGAACGTGTCACCGAACTGGTGCTACGCGGCATCTTCTTGCTGCGTCCTTCTGAGCTCCACTTCTTTTATCAAGACGGAGCAAGTCATGTATTTCCTGATGCGTGGGAAGACTTCTTGGCCCCGATCCCTGTGGACGAGCAGGGTGATCTGATGGCTGCTTATCACCGTCGACTGTTTGGTGAAAACCGCGAAGAACTCTTGACTTGCGCCATGGCTTGGTCAGAGTGGGAACGAGCCACCTGCATGCTTGACCCCGATCTAGGAGCTTCGGAACCAGGCCCTCAGCCCGAGGCCTTTGCTCGAATCGAGAATCACTATTTTGTGAATGGCGGATTCTTTGAGTCCGAGAATCAACTCCTGCTGGGCGTCGATCTGATCAGGCACATTCCTGCTGTCATTGTGCAGGGACGCTACGACGTGGTGTGCCCGATGCGCTCTGCTTGGGACCTGCACCGTGCTTGGCCAGAGGCTGAACTCATCGTGAACACCTATGCCGGGCATTCAATGTTCGATCCCGAAAACGCTGCTTCGCTCAAAGCAGCCTGTGACCGCTTCCGCTAGGAGTTGCTTTCGGCTTCTTTGGCTGGCGGTCGATAGCAGGCTAGGAGCAGCAGGGTTCCAGCCCCAATACCTACGACAAGCGTGATCCACATGCCAAGCCATTCGTAGCCCAAGAAGTAGCCCACATAGTCACTGAGTCCGAGCGCCCGGTCGAGTGACCATCTCCCGGCTCCGAGCGATCCAATGGCGAAGCACACTGTGGCGAGCAAAAAAACGTGTTCGAACCCGTCTTTCGCAATAAGGAATGCGTGCTTGTGGACAGTCCACCCTGCAACCACCATCAGGCTGATCACCCCAGCCGCAGCGAGAGGAGTCAGAAAGCCAAACAGCAGCAGCACGCCACACCCCATCTCGGTCAACGAAGCGGCGTAGGCATGAACAGTTCCATTCGGCCTCATACCCATCGAGGTGAACCATCTTGCAGTTCCGGCAATTTTTCCGCCCCTGAACATCTTGTTATAGCCATGCCAGAAGATGGTTGGCCCGGCGACCAAGCGAAGAATCAGCAGTACAAGGTCAACTTGTTGAAACGGGGGTGAACTCACAGCGGCATTCATGCCGCCGCAGTGTAGAGGAGTGGATCCCCAAGTCTGGATTCGGGGTCTGCCTAGACTTGCTTGCATGAAAACTTTGAATCGAATGTGCGCAGCAACTCTCGCAGCTTCACTCCTTCTGCTCGCCCCTGCGGCGTGCAGCAAGAACGACAATGACTCAGATGACAAGGAGTCAACCTCGACTACGACGTCAACTGC
The DNA here is from genome assembly GCA_001025035.1 of Actinobacteria bacterium IMCC26207. GTDB lineage: Bacteria > Actinomycetota > Acidimicrobiia > Acidimicrobiales > Microtrichaceae > IMCC26207. The sequence goes on along the minus strand of LCZK01000006.1, from coordinate 102,516 downwards.
CACCTCAACTAGCACCAAGGATGACGCTGCAGGCTCGCAGGTGCTGCCGCCGGTCATGCTGAGCGCAACGGAGACCACAGCAGATCTGAAGGTTGGCGAGACCGTTGTGTTTGACCTCGGCGATCCTGGGGATGGCAGGTTCGTGGCTACAAGCAGTGATGCAGCAGTAGTCGAGATCACCTCTGATGGTGGAAGCCAAGGGAGCTATTCCACCAATGCGGGCGGCAAAGCACTCACTGCAGGAAAAGCGACGGTCACGGTAGTCCTCGAAGGCGGCGATGTAGCGGCCGACCCAGTCGTTTACGAACTAACAGTCAGCTAGTTGCGACTAGCAGACCGATCGTGACAACAAGTCCCTGATGATCTGTTGGGTCGCTGAGCTTCAGTGAGCCACCCGAGGCTGCAGCAAGTTCAGCGACGATAGACAAGCCAAGACCACTTCCCCCTGGTTCAGCCCCGGGCGCCCGCCAGAATCTTGAGGTGGCACGAGATTGCTCCTGAACAGTGAGGCCTGGGCCCTCATCTTGAACGCTGATCTCTATCTGCCCCGATGCGTTCGCCACGGACACGTAAATGCTGGTGTCTGCCGGCGCCACGCCGATGGCGTTGTCTAAAAGGTTGTCGAGCATCTGTTCGAGGCCGCCCCGCACCACTCGAGCTTTGGCTGCAGATGTGCAGTCCAGCACTATCTGAACTCCAGATTCCTCAGCGAGTGGGAGCCACCGGTCTACGGCTTGTGTCGTCACCGCAGCGACATCCACAGATTCCAGACCAAGTGTGGATTCACTACGAGCCAAGGCCAAGAGGCCGTCCACAAGGTGAGTCAGCCGTTCCACTTCAGATGAGATTGCGTCGGCATCGGCACGCAACCTGGCCCGATCTTTTTCACCTACGGGAACCTCAAGGGCGTCTTCGAGGGACTCGATTCGAAGCCGCATTGCAGTTAGCGGCGTTCGCAATTGATGTGAAGCATCCGCCACAAAGGCTTGCTGCGAGCCAAGCAGAATCTCGAGGTGCGCTGCCATCTGGTTGAATGTCGCGGCTAAATGTTGTAGCTCGGGTGGACCTCGATCTACCTCGGCCCGACCGCTCAAATCTCCTGCGGCTAGCAACCCCGCTCCCTGCTCAAGTGCTGCCACAGGCTTGACTGCCCAGCGTGCGACGAGCCATCCCAGTGATGCTGCTGCCGCTAGTACCAGTGCAGAGAGAAGCCCCAGCCTGAGCCAGTTCTTGAGGACTTCTTCTCGTACCTCCTCGGTAGGAAAGGAAATTCTGACTGCTCCGGTGACTCGGCCATCAGAAGAGATTGGAACAGCCACGAAGGCCAACTCCTCGTCGAGCGTGCTCGAGCGGCGGATGCCGGATGCTTGGGTCCCGCCCAGCGCCGAAACAAACTCGGGTCGCGTTGAGAAATCACGTGGCTCAGAGTTAGGCCGAGCCGTGTCTACCAAGCTCACACCTCGAGGGTCCGTCACCACGACTCGGCCCGTGGTCTCGTCGGCGTACCTCTGACTGATTGCGGCCACAGCAGGTGCGTCTTGTTTCTCTACGCGCTCTTCTACCAATCCCGCGAGTACTCGTGAGTCGCGCTCAACGTCGGCAAGCAGGTTGTCTTTGGCTCGGCCGGCGAAGGTCAGCCCGAGAGGGAGTTCCAGTACGAGCAGCACAAAAGCGGCAAGGAGTACATAGGACAGGATGAGTCTGCGGGTCATGGCTTCTCAGCGTCGGTGACGAGCCGGAAGCCCACGCCTCGCACCGCTTGGATCCACTCAGGGTGGCCAAGTTTTTTGCGCAATGAGGCCACGTGAACGTCCAGCGTTTTCGCTGACCCATACCAGTTTGCATCCCAGACCTCTTCCAGAATGTTCCGCCGTGTAAGGGCAGCTCCCGGATCGCTTGCTAGGTAAGCGAGTAAGTCGAACTCTTTTGGAGTGAGGTCAACGCTGTCGCCATTGATGGTGACCTCGTGAGTCCGCAGGTCAACCGTCAGGTCGCCAGAGATCAGTTGCTGCGGCGTGTTGTCTGAGCTAGCAGAGCGGCGTGAGACAGCCCGAATTCTTGCGATGAGTTCGCGTAGACCAAATGGTTTGACCACATAATCATCAGCTCCCATCTCTAACAGCAGCACTCGGTCAACTTCTTCGCTTCTGGCGCTCACCACGATGATCGGCACCGAGGACAGGTCGCGTAGCCGCCGACAAACCTCTGCCCCATCAAGGTCAGGCAGGCCAAGATCTAACAGAACTAGGTCGATTCCACTGATCGCTGCAAGTGCGCTGCGGCCGGTAGCTACATGAACTGCCTCAAACCCGTTGCGCTCCAACCCAGCAACGAGGGGCTCTGCGATTGACTTGTCGTCCTCAACCACCAAAATGCGCACCGGAATACAGTCGCACACCCTCGGGCTCAAGCCACAGAATCTTCACCAAATCCTTACTCTTTATAGGGCTTCCCCTAAAGGTCGACTCTCTAGAGTTATATCCATGAGCAAGACCCCCCGAACATTCAAACAACTCGCAGCAGGCACTGCTGCCATCGTGTTGACCTTTGCGGCCGCTAGCGCAGCCGTAGCTGTCAACTTGGGAACCAGCAGCTCAGGCCAGGATTCCAAGGTAGGAAGCCTTCCTGCAGCGCAGCCCATTAGTGCAGCAACGGCTTCTAGCAGCACCGTTCCAGTTGTGCCCTCAACGATCTATGTTGACGTCACAGTTCCCTACGACGTGGTGGTGCCTCCCCCAGCCGCATCTGCGTCTCCCTCAGCTAGGTCAGCCAGTTCTGGCGGGTCTACAAACTCGCCTAGCGCTGCACCCACGAGTAACTCAGCCGTAGCTGCAGCTTCAGATTCCTCAGGATCGGCGGCAACTGCGACTCCTATCGAGCGTGAGTCAGAGCGTGAGTCAGAGGCCGAGCCAGAGTCTGAGCCAGAGCATGAGGAAGGACGTGATGACGATGACTGAACCAACTGCTACCAAACGCCGTAAGCGCCGTCACCCAGCAAAGGCCTCTCGGCAGGCAGCTGCAGTGGTCTCTACTGCAGCGACTTTTGTTCTCATAGCCGTTCTCGGTGGTAAGGCGACGGCATCCTCGGCAGCTGCGCCAGCAGTTGCAGAGCTTGCGGTCCCTGCAACCACCTCTTCGACGGTACCGGTCACCGCACCTGAACCAGTTGTAGTAGTCCGCCGCACGTACGTGCCTCGGTATGTAACCGGAAGCTCCGGAAGTGCCTCGGGAAGTACCTCTGGCAGCACAAGGAGTTCTTCGAGTGGATCATCATCTTCGCAGGCTTCATCTGCGCCTTACTCTGCCCCTCAGGCTGCACCCCCAGTGACAGCCGCCCCTCGCGCCTCTGCACCTGTTGCTCGCTCCAGTGCGAGTTGAGCATAAGTTCCGAGTCATGGGCAGTGACGCTCATCTGATTCTGATCGGAGCAGATTCCGAACTAGCCGATTCCCTTGTGGAGCGACTCAAGCAACTTGAGCTGCGCTGGTCTCGGTTTATTTCCAGCTCAGAATTGAGTCGGCTCAATGCAGGGTCTGGTATGCCAACGGTTGTGTCACACGAGACCATGATGCTGATTGAGCGAGCAATCTGGGCTTGGCAGATCACCGGTGGTCTGTTCGACCCGACTGTCCTGACGGCCGTGATTTCTGCTGGCTACACCAAGTCATTCGAGCAGCTTGGCAATGAGCATGCCGCTCGAAGCACACCTGCCGAAGTCCCAGGCTGCTCAGAGATCGAGATCAATCCCAGTATCAATCTGGTGCAGCTGCCAGTCGGAGTAGGCATCGACCCAGGAGGAATTGGCAAGGGCCTTGCAGCCGATTTGCTGGCAGTCGAAGCGGTAGAGGCTGGGGCAACCGGAGCGCTTGTTTCGCTCGGCGGAGACCTGCGCGTTGCTGGAGATCCACCAGAAGAAGGTTGGGAAGTCGCACTCGATCATTTCCAGCCTCGGGAAGCAAGAGTCAACTTGCATGGGGGAGCTCTCGCTACGTCTTCAACCTTGCGCCGAAGGTGGAGCACCGAAGAGGGCGAGGCGCATCATGTGATCGACCCGCGTACGGGACAGCCGAGTACTGGGGCTGCGGTTTCGTGCTCGGTGATTGCTGCTGAGGCCTGGTGGGCTGAAGCGCTCGCTACGGCGCTCCTAGTGGGCTGGGGTTCTGAAGAATTGGAACTCGAGCTCTCTGGCCTGCTTGATCAGGCTGGTGCACTCGTCACGCTCGCCTCGGGCGAGCAGCTGTCCCGTGGAGCATTCGCAGAATCGTTTTCATTATGAACCCGCAGTTTTGGTGGTACGTGTCTCGGGCCAGCGGAATTGTTGCCGGAGTTCTCTTAGTCCTCACCCTCATCTGGGGATTATTGCTGACCTCAAAAATCATTGACAAGAAGGGTCTACCCGCTTGGTTGACTGACCTGCACCGCTATCTGGGCGGCCTTACGGTCATCTTCATAGGGGTACATCTCGGCGCCCTCGTCGCTGACAGCTACTTAAAGTTTTCTTGGGCCGAACTGTTTGTTCCCTTCGTGAGTACCTATCGAGCAGGCGCAGTTGCTTGGGGAATCGGCGCGTTCTGGGGGCTTGTCCTTGTCGAAGGTACGTCACTGGCGCAGCGCAAAATGAAGCGTAAGACCTGGCGAACGATTCACTTCCTCTCCTACCCCGTTGCCCTGTTCGCCGCGCTGCACGCAGCACAAGCGGGTACTGATGCGAGCAACCCCATCTTTCGAATTACCTCGATATTCCTGATTGGACTTCTTACCGTTCTGACGTTGATCCGAATCGTGTACGTGCGGCCCAAGCGCAAAGTGATCATTCCGAAAAAGCCAGAAGCAGTCCCCGGCCCACCTAGCGCACCAGCTCCGGCGACATCTTCAGGGCCACCTCCGTACACCGGCCACTTCGAACCCTGAGTTGCAGTCCGGTAACCTGCTGCCTGCACCAGTTCGATGCGAAGTTTTCGTGGAGGTATTTGTGGCCACCGAGGCCGAACCCACCCTTGCAGGCGAGTTTCCGCCTGCTACTGAGGACCAATGGCTAGCCCTAGTAGACAAGGTGCTCAAGGGAGCGCCCCTGTCAAAGCTGCAGTCGCGTACTGCCGGCGGACTCGTTGTGGAGCCGCTATACACAGCAGCAACCTCGCCTGGGTTACAGGACGAGGCGGGATTCCCTGGGAGCGCACCATTTACTCGTGGAAGTTCCTCGGAGCCCCGCGCTGATGGTGCGTGGGGAATTCGGACACTCCTGACTGCTTCTGACCCCCTGGAGGCAAACAAGACTGCGCTTCGCGAATTAGAGAGAGGCTCAACCGAACTCCTTGTGCGCTTTGATGCAGCGTTTCGCGCTGGGGTAGTTCCAACTGATAGCGAGTTTGCCCAACTCAGCGGTATTGATGGCGTGCACATCGTTGCTACTGCTGACCTGCAATCGCTTTGCTCCGGTGTCTACTTGGATCTCGCACCGGTGTATCTGCAGGCCGGCAGCGCGTTTACCCGAGCTGCAGACCGCATGATTGAAGTCTGGGAACAAAGTGGAGTTGCTCAAAGCAGTGCCATGGGTGGAATTGGTGCAGATCCCTTAGGTGTACTGGCAGCGGAGGGTGTCCTTGCGCAGGGCCTAGAGGCGGCGCTCACAGAATTGGGTTCGTTGGCTGCGAGACTCAACAACACGTACCCGCAAGTTCGCAGTTGCTCCGTTGACACAGCGGCCTATGTCGAGGCTGGAGCCAGTGAGATTCAAGAACTGGCTGTTATGGCGGCCACGGGTGCTGCCTACCTGCGGGCATGTGCCGAGGCCGGTCTGCAGATTGATGAAGCCTGTCGTCAGATAGAGGTAACTCTGAGTGTGGACGCAGATGTCTTCACCGGCATTGCAAAGCTTCGCGCTGCTCGCCGAGTGTGGTCTGCAATGGTGGCGGCCTGTGGTGCATCCTCGCCTGCGCAGGGAATTCAACTCCATGTTCGCGTTGCCGAGAGGATGATGACTAAGCGTGACCCTTGGGTCAATTTGCTGCGCGTTACTTCGGCCTCTTTTGCTGCAGGACTTGGCGGAGCAGCCTCGGTTACCTCGCTCCCCTTTGACGCAGCCCTTGGCGAACCAGAGGAACTTGGTAGGCGCATGGCGCGCAACACCGAGTTGTTGCTGCAGGAGGAATCCAATCTTGGCAAGGTGACTGATCCAATGGGAGGTTCTTGGTATATCGAGTCCTTGACCGATCAGATTGCAGAAGCTGCTTGGGTTGCTTTTCAAGGCATTGAAGCGGCAGGCGGAATCGCGACGGTGCTTCTTGATGGCAGCCTGGCTGCAGAGATTGAGCAAGTTCGCAACGCCCGACTGAGCCAAGTTGCTACTCGAACGCAGGCCATTACTGGCGTGAGCGAGTTCCCCAACCTTGCTGAAGAGCCGATTTTGCGAGTCGTCACGAAGAGCGCTGCCGTGAGAATCTCTCGGGCTGGATCTGCGTCGACCGTTTGTGAGCCACTGCCAAAGGTCCGGTGGGCTCAAGAGTTTGAGGCCCTACGTGATGCCTCTGATGCGCACCTAGAAGCCACTGGCTCTCGTCCTAAATTATTTCTAGTAAATCTTGGACCAGTGGCTGTGCACACGGCCCGAGCGACATTCGCCAAAAACTTCTTTGAGGCTGGTGGAATCGAGACTGTGACAAGCGAACTCGGTGGCAGTTCAGGTTTCGAGGACCCCGAGGTTGCGTTAGCAGAGGCACTTGAGTCTGGAGCACACTTGGCCTGTCTGTGTTCCTCGGACAAGGTTTATGAGGAACGTGCGCAGAGCTTTGCGCAGGTGCTGTCTCAGGGTGGCCTGGCGGCGGTTTATCTTGCAGGCAATCCTGGTGATCGCCGTGAACAAGAAGTTGCCGCAGGTGTGACGGACTTTGTACACCTTGGTGTGAATGCATTGGAACTGCTCTCTGGAGCGTTACACGCCGCAGGTGCGACCGTTACAGAAGGTGCCACAATTACAGAGGTGCCAAGATGAGTTTCCAACTTCCAGATTTCACCAAAATCCCACTCGATCACGACCGCAAGCCACAGCAGAGATCCGAGCAGCCCGGCCCGCTCTGGGTGACTCCTGAAGGCATCGACGTCAAGAGTTTCTACAGCGCCGCGGACCTTGAAGGACTTGATTTCTTGCAGACGTATCCCGGGATTGTCCCGTATCTGCGCGGCCCGTATCCCACGATGTATGTCAACCAGCCATGGACAGTCCGGCAGTATGCGGGGTTCTCGACTGCTGAGGATTCAAATGCGTTCTACCGCCGCAACCTCGCTGCTGGGCAAAAGGGTCTCTCGGTGGCTTTCGACTTGGCAACACACCGCGGCTATGACTCAGATAACCCGAGAGTCTCGGGCGATGTAGGCATGGCCGGTGTGGCAATCGATTCCATCTACGACATGCGCGTGCTCTTTGATGGCATCCCCCTAGACGAGATGTCCGTCTCAATGACCATGAACGGCGCTGTTCTGCCAGTTCTGGCGCTGTACATCGTGGCTGGCGAGGAACAGGGAGTTGCTCACGATCAGCTAGCCGGGACGATTCAAAACGACATCCTCAAAGAGTTCATGGTTCGCAATACCTACATCTATCCGCCTACCCCGTCCATGCGGATTATCTCTGACATTTTTGCCTATACCTCGACCGAGATGCCTCGGTTCAACTCCATCTCTATCTCTGGGTATCACATGCAAGAGGCTGGGGCCTCGCTCGATCTGGAACTGGCGTACACCATTGCTGACGGGATTGAGTATGTGCGCGCGGGTTGTGAGACCGGCCTTGATGTAGACGCGTTTGCACCTCGGCTGAGCTTCTTCTGGGCCACTGGCATGAACTTCTATATGGAGATAGCGAAGATGCGCGCAGCAAGGCTGTTGTGGGCAAAGTTGATCCAAGAAAAGTTTGCGCCCCAGAACTCGAAGTCACTATCGCTTCGGACTCATTCACAAACTTCGGGCTGGTCACTCACCGCACAAGATGTTTACAACAACGTCGTGCGAACATGTATCGAAGCAATGGCTGCAACCCAGGGGCATACCCAAAGCCTGCACACCAACGCGTTAGATGAGGCGCTTGCGTTGCCGACTGATTTTTCTGCACGGATTGCGCGCAACACACAGTTATTTCTGCAGCAGGAGTCAAACACCACAAAGGTGATTGACCCATGGGGTGGGAGTTACTTCATCGAGCGACTCACATATGACATTGCTCAACGAGCGCTCGGTCACATTCGTGAGGTCGAAGAGGCAGGCGGTATGGCTCAAGCAATCGAGGCTGGCATTCCCAAGCTTCGCATCGAAGAGGCTGCTGCTCGTACCCAGGCGCGGATCGACTCAGGCCAGCAACCCGTGATTGGGGTGAACAAATACCGCCTTGACCTGAATGAGCAGATTGATGTGTTGAAGATTGATAATTCGGCGGTTCGTGCCGGGCAGATCGAGAAATTGCGACGCTTGCGCGCCGAGCGAGACGAACCCATAACACAGGCTGCTCTGGAGGCTTTAACCAATGCAGCCGGTTCCGGTGAAGGCAACTTGTTGGAACTCGGGGTAGTTGCAGCAAGAGCCATGGCCAGTGTGGGCGAAATCAGCGATGCGCTTGAGAAGGTCTACGGCCGGCATCGTGCAGAGATTCGCTCGATTTCTGGTGTCTACCGGGGCGAACTAGGCGACCGAGGAGGCATTGTGGATCACGTGCGGAGCAAGGTTGATGCTTTCGAGGCCGCCGATGGGCGCCGTCCAAGAATCCTGTTGGCCAAGATGGGCCAAGATGGTCATGACCGCGGTCAAAAAGTCATTGCTTCAGCTTTTGCGGACTTGGGCTGGGACGTAGACATTGGTCCGCTCTTTCAGACTCCCGCAGAGGCAGCACGCCAGGCCGTTGAAGCCGACGTTCACGTGGTCGGAGCCTCTTCGCTAGCCGCTGGTCATCTAACGCTGGTTCCCGAACTCAAGCGAGAGCTTGCTGCACTCGGACGTCCCGACATCATGATTGTGGTCGGTGGCGTGATCCCGCCACAGGATTACGACGAGCTTCTAGCGGCAGGCGCAGTTGCTGTCTTCCCGCCGGGGACGGTTATCCATACTGCTGCTAGCGATCTGATTGATCAGCTTGCAGAAAAGTTGGGCTATCCGGGTATCTCTTCGCTGAACTGATTGAGTATCGAAGTAAACCCGAAGGCGTACATGTTGATTGCTTCTTCTTGTGCGCCGAGGGGAACATCGGTGAGCTCAGGTGAGATTCGATACCGCATGCACAATCCGTGAAGCAACGCTTCGGTAGTAGTGAGAAAAGCTCGCGTGGTAAATGGTGTCCGAAAACGCCTGCCCAAAATCTTTAGGTAGAGATCGACATATGGTCCAAAATCCTCATAGGTCTGGTCTTCTTCAGCCGCCAGAATCGCCCGGATCTCTGGGTTGCCCGTATAAACATAAAAGTTGAATCGAGCAAAAAACGCAGGGTCGTCCTTGAGGGAGTCGAACAGAAAACCTGCCAGTTGGCTCATAGCTTCTGTTGGGTCGCCGTTACCCTGCTGGGCTGCATCGACTAACTCGAGCATTCTGGTCACAGCTAACTGATGGTTCTGCTGCAAAAGTCGCTGCAGAAGGTCTTTTCGAAAAGCTTCTTGGTTCGGCCAAATGTGATACAGAGCGCCTTTGGTCACACCTGCCCGCTCCGCAACATCAGAAACCTTGACGTTCGCAAGCGCTTCCACAGCGATTAACCCAGCCTGCTCAGGTGAGAAGTCGGTCAGCATATTCGCGCCGGCTTTGAGGTACTCAAGCTTGCGCTCTTCAGCGGTTTGTCTGGCCATCAGCTCGGTTTCCCTGATCCAAAGTCCAACGCAACCTCTAATACTTCTGGGGTGTCGGCTGGGTGGACAGGCTTGTCTGCCGTTGGGTCCTGCGGCTCGGTATAGCTCAGGATGAGAGCTTCAACACCCGCTGCAAACAGGGTCAAACGGCCTTCGCCTTGGGTTGCTAGGTCGGCAGTACGTTCCTCCCCGAGTCGCCGCTGCAGGCAGAGTCCTTGAAGAAGCGCTGACATGGCCACAACAAGCTCAACCATCGTGTGAGGCTCGACCAGCTTTCTGTTTGTCTCAGAGATCACGGCCTCTAGAATTGGCGTCTCGAGGGCTATGGATCCTTCGAACTCATTTACAAAGCTGTCGTGAACCTCTTGGTCGGCTAGGTACGAGTACAGGCTGACGCTGTGAACAAACGATTGGCTCGTTGAGAGGCTGTCGAATATGGCGTTGGCGAACTTCCGAACAGTCGGCGGCGGCCCATCCTCTTGGAAGATCTCGGTAAAAGCGGCCCTGAGTTCGGTAACACCAAAGAGGGTGTGGGATTGGACCAAATACGACAACAAGTCATCCCAGTACTGCTCTTGGGAGTCCCACAGGTGATAGAGCGCACCCTTGGTGACCCCGCATCGGTCCGCTACATCGGCGAGCTTCACCTGAGACAGCGCCAAACCTGCGTTGGGTACTGCTGAGTGGTAGGACTCCTCTAGCAGCCTGCATCCGATGTCTAAGTAGCTCTCGCGACGCTCGTCAAGTGAGATTCTGGCCATGAGTTATCGGGGTTGAGACCTTTTTCAATCGGGTCCTAGTAACTTAGCCTAGATGTCTAGTCCCGACTCTGCCGATGCCTATGTCGATGGAGTGCTCCGCAGGGATACGGCTGTGCTCGCCCAAACGATCACGCTCTTAGAGAGCAAGAATCTGCAGCACCGAGTTGTAGCGCAGCAAGTACTCGAGCAACTCCTTGCCCATAGCGGTGGAGCGATACGCGTCGGCATTACTGGTGTGCCTGGAGTGGGGAAGTCGACCTTCATCGATCAGCTTGGAATCAACCTGACTCAGCTTGGTCATCGCGTGGCAGTGCTTGCAGTTGATCCAAGCAGTTCTCGCACTGGCGGCTCGATTCTGGGCGATAAGACCCGAATGGCACGCCTTGCAGTAGATCCGTCAGCGTTCATCCGACCGTCTCCCGCAGGTACGACGCTGGGCGGGGTAACTCGGGCAACTCGAGAGACCATTCTGGTCTGCGAGGCCGCAGGATTCGACGTAGTACTCGTCGAGACGGTTGGGGTGGGACAGTCAGAGACGATGGTCGCTGAGATGGTGGACTTCTTCTTGGTGCTCATGATCTCCGGGGCGGGTGATGACTTACAAGGGATCAAGAAGGGGATCCTAGAAATGGCCGACATGATCGCAGTAAACAAAGCTGATGGCGCCAACCGCCATCGAGCCGAACTTGCCGCGGCTGACTATCGGGGGGCATTGCACCTGATGACTCCCGCTTCGCCCAATTGGACCCCGCCTGTGCTGCTGTGTTCCGGATTGGCTAACGAGGGACTCGACGCACTGTGGGAACAGATCACCATCCATCGAACCAAGATGGGCGCATCTGGCGAGCTTGAGATTCGCAGAAGCTCGCAGCAGGTTCGCTGGCTGAACTCCATGCTTGATGACCGCCTACGCGACGATCTGCGATCGCTTCCCGAAGTACGCACCGAACTGCACCGGCTTGAAGCTGCGGTTCAACAAGGTGAGATCACAGCAACTACTGCAGTAGAGCGACTCTGGGAAAAATACCTGCAACTGCGCTAGCTGCTGACTAGCTAAACGGCCTGCTCAGAAGCAGCAATCGCATCTGCCATGGCACCCATCATGCGAGCTGAACAGCTAGCAAGATCGGCCGGCGGGATGATCTCGTCAATCAAGGCCTTGGCGATCCTGCGGAACTCATCCGCTGCTGGGCCAACCCCTAGGGCAATTGGGCGTCCATGGTCTCCACCATCAGCAACCGCGGGTTCAATTGGGATTCGACCCAAGAGTGGGACTCCTGCCTCGGCGGCAAGTCGCTCACCACCACCGGTCCCAAACAGGTGATGCTCCTTGCCCTCATCATCGACATAGACCGACATGTTTTCGATCACACCAGCGATACGTAGGTAGTTTTTGCGGCCCATATCAACCACTCGAATCGCCACCATCTGTGCCATCAGCGATGGAGTAGTCACCACAATCATTTCGGATCTTGGCAGCAGTTTTGCTAGGCCCATCTGCACGTCTCCGGTGCCTGGAGGCATGTCGATGAGCAGATAGTCCAGATCTCCCCAGGTGACATCTTCAAGGAAGTGTTGCACTGCTCTGTTCAGCATCAAGCCGCGCCACATCAGGGCAGAGCCCTCTTCCTCTACAAGGAACCCCATCGAGACAACACGCAACAGACCGCTGCCAATCACGAGCTCATTCGGGGTGATCTTGCCATTCTCGGTGTCGCCAGTAAGGCGACTATCAATCCCGAGCATTCGAGGAACAGAGAATCCCCAGATATCGGCATCCATCACACCTACGGTGAAACCTTCGGCGGCGAGTGCAGCAGCAAGATTCACTGTTACGGATGACTTGCCCACGCCACCTTTGCCCGAGGCCACCATGATGACCTTGGTGGTGGTAGGGAGAGCCGTCTGCTCGGGCCGCTCGGCAATGTTCTTGCGTGCCCGAGCCATGGCCGTAGCCTTTTCCTCTTGAGTGAGCTCAGTCCAATCGATCCGAACCCGAGTCACCCCCGGAAGGCTCGCCACGCGAGCGCGAACGTCTTTTTGAATCTGAGCTCGCAGCGGGCATCCGCTGGTGGTCAGAGCAATTGCAACATGTACCAAACCGTCGGGGTCAATCCGGGCGCCCTTCGCCATACCTAGCTCGACGATGTCTGAGCCAAGCTCCGGATCGATCACTCCGCGCAACAGACCCATGATTTCTTCTTCTGTGGGCATACTTTCTATTTTACTGGCAACGGCCGTGTTATTTCGACCGCTGTGGCTAACATTCTGTGCGTGCCTCTCGTTCAACGCCGTCTTGACGTACTCAAGACCCTTGGGGATAACACTCGCTATGCGATCTATTTGGAATTAGCGAGATCCGCTCGACCGCTGTCAACAGCTCAGATCGCCGAGCTCCTTGGGTTGCATACCAACACGGTGAGGCCGCATCTTGAACGCATGCGAGACGTTGGGCTAGTTGAATCTCACCCGGATAGCACGGGTTCAGTTGGTCGACCTCAGAAGCTCTACCAGGTTGCGCCAAACTCGCCATCGCTCGGTCTTGAGCCGCCGGTCTATCCGATGCTGGCGCGCATGTTGATCTCTATGGCAAGGGTGGCCAAGATCGGTGGCGAGGACGCAGCCGAGGCCGGCCGCGATGAGGGGCGCCGGTTAGCGCACCATCGCAGCGATCAGGACCTTCCCTGCGAGGAGGCTGCAGAGGCGATGCTCGACGAACTCGGCTTTGATCCGGCCCGCGTTGACGATGAGGGACTTGCAACGATTGCATTCACCCACTGTCCGTTCGCTGACCTTGCGCAGGCCAACCCGGAACTCATCTGCTCGCTTCATCGGGGCATGCTCGAGGGGTTCGCTGACGAGGTAGATGGAACCGAACTGGGCAGCTTTCACGATCTCGCTCATCGTCACCCTTGTCAGGTGCAATTCGCTATCACATCATAAAAGCTGCCCCGTTCTGGCTGCTTAGGACAAGTCTCTCTGCTTAGGACAAGTCCTTGTTTGCTACATCTATGGCCTTGTCGAGACCCTTTTCGATCTCTTCAATTGCACCATCCACGTCGCCCTTATCAAGTGCGTGGTTTGCCTTCTTGGTGGCGTGAGACAGCGCCTTATTGATGTCAGTACTGACGGCATCTTCTGCAATTGCCACTACGGCTGCTTGGCCCTCATCCAACAGGTTGCCCAGTTCTTTCAAGTTGTGACGTGAGAGTCCGCCTGCGAAGTGACCGATGCTGCCAAGCACTGCTCCACCAATGACGGCATCAGCGATGATTGCTGCGCCCGCTGGAGGGAAGATCACACCAAGTGCCGCGCCACCGATGATTCCAGCAGTACCTGCAGCCTTGCCGGCATAGGTCTTTTCGTGCACATGAACTCGGCCGTTTTCGTCCTTGCGCACGAGGGCGGCGGTGATGTGGCGCAGGCCAGCTTCTTTGAGTGTTGCGAAATCTGCAAGGGCCATATCGGGGTCGTCATAGGCGGCTGCGTAGGCAATGTACGTTGCGTTATCGGACATATCATCTCCATGAGTTTGGTTTGCGAGAGTTTTCGCCCTTCCAAGATAGGCCACTTGATCTCTCGCTATCTTTTAAACGGCAAACTCCGGTAGAATAGAAATTGACAAATCACTCGTAGGCGTTCTGTACGTCCGCATCTGTGGAGGAACCAGCCATGATTACCCTGACCGATACTGCAGCCGACAAAGTCAAGCAGCTCATCACAGCCGAAGGCGATGAAGCCCTCGCTCTTCGCGTTGCCGTTCGCCCTGGTGGATGCTCTGGGTTCTCCTATGAGATGTTCTTCGATAGCGATGTGGCCAGCGATGACCTCACCGTAGAGAAGGGTGGCGTGCGAGTCATTGTCGATCCCTCAAGTGCGCAACTCCTGACGGGCGCAACTCTTGATTACAAAGACGGCCTTGATCAGTCGGGCTTTGCAATCACGAACCCAAATGCTGAGCGCACCTGCGGCTGCGGCCAATCATTTAGCTAGAGCGAGCATCTGAGCCATCTCGCCACGATCAACGGCGATGTCGCCGCGAACTTGGATGACGTTTGCAGCGTTGGTCACAAACAAACTGGGTTCAAAGCCCAACTTGTAGGCCAGTGGTAGCGGCGCGAGCGCTGCCTCGCTCAGTTCGCGAACCATTTTTGGATTCTGATACACCTCTGAGTGGATCACGATTACCTCTGGCGGAAGCAGTGCTGCTTCTTCAACGAGGAGGTCAAGAATCGGACCGCAGGCAGCCGTTTGGCAGTAAGCCGGGGTTGCTAGAAGCACCACGATTGGGCGGCCGGTGCCAAGGGCTAGTGGAAGGTCAAACTCATGAAACGGACAGCGTGGCACCCGAGTACAAATCGGGTCCACGTCAAAGGACATCGTGGTGGTGGGTGTATTAGCCGGAGGCAACACGCTGTTGACCTGCGGACTTTCTACTTCTGAGGCTGGAGAAACAATCACCTGACTGTTCAGTCGAGTCTTGCCACGACTCGCAAAGATGTCGTACAACCCTGGGGCCGGGAAGGTGAAGTACAACGGTAAATAGGGGCGAGGCACCCCATCGCTGCGCGGCTCAACCTTGACAGGATCACCAAGTGATACGCCATCTCGCTCTACGGCAAAGGTCATTGGACCGGGCAGCTCTAATGCGGGAACCCCTTCGGCATCGGTGATCGTGTACACGAGTCGAGACGGCACCCCCGATGCTAGGTAGGCAATGTTGCGAGGAAACAGTGCAGTCAGGGTTTCCTTCGGTCCTGGGTCAACGCCTTCTGAGGTGGTATCCGTCGCTCCGCTGCTGCAGGCCGAACTGAGCGCCGCACCAGCGACTAGACCAACGCCCCCCAGCCCTCCCAAGAGAACCCGACGCCGATCAATTGCTCTGGGGTGGTTGGGCTGGTTCTCGGAGTCTGAAACAAAGTCCTTCACAGGGTGCAACGGTACTTGCCTCTCACGTAGGGGTCACAGTCATACTGCGGAGTTCTTGCATGGAATCGCGGTGCTGTCTCAGGCTGGCTCAACTGGCTAGGGTGATGCCATGGCAGGACCACCGTATTCACCCGTGTTTCGAGCAGGGGACTGGTGCTGCATTTCGGGACAGCTCGGCATGACTCCCGATGGCCTTGCCGAGGGGTTTGCTGCTCAAACTCAACAGCTGTTTGTCAATCTTGATCTGCTCCTGCAAACGCATGAGTTGTCAGTAGATCAAATTGCGAAGACCACAGTCTTCTTGGCCGACATGGCCGATTACGGCGCGCTGAATGAGGCCTATACGGCCTTCTTTGGTGAGCACCGGCCGGCCCGCTCGGCAATTGCGGTTGCGGGTTTGCCTTTTGGTGCGCTAATCGAAATTGAAGCTTGGGTTTACACCGGTACCTGAGGCAGACTCTTAACATGCTTGGACCAATCCTCATTGTGTTGACCCTGGTAATTGCGCTGCCTATCTCGTTCTTTGTGATCGGTGCAGTGCTCTCGGTGCTCCTAGGTCACTCGCTCACCAAAGAGGGCGAGTACATGAATGAGGGCAGCGAACTCATCGAGCTGAATCACTGAGCAGCAGGGCCGAGGCCTCAGACTGACCATCGAGATTCGCCGAACTTGTAACCCACTGAGCGCACCGTTTGGATCAACCCAGCGAACTCCTCGCCGAGCTTTGCTCGCAAGCGCCTGATGTGAACATCTACCGTGCGAGCCCCGCCGTAATACTCATATCCCCAAACTCGTGAGAGCAGGGTCTCTCGGGTAAACACCCTGCCAGGGTTCGAGGACAAGAATTTGAGTAGCTCGTACTCCATGTAGGTCAGGTCGAGCGGACGATTGTTTATTGATGCTTGGTAGGTCTCCAAGTTGAGCAGCAGCGATTCGTACTGCACTATTTCCGGTCCGGTTTCGAGGCCTGGTTCAGAGGCCAGAAGGTGTCGGATCCGTGCTTCAACCTCAGCTGGGTGGAACGGCGTCACGCAGAAATCGTCGAAGGTATCGTGTCGTCCATCAAGATCGGCTAGCTGGGTTCCTCTGATGAGCAGCAACAACGGTGCGACACCAATATCGCCCCGCCGCAGGGCTCTTGCCATGGAAAATCCGGCCGCCCCTTGCTCATCGGCAGCAACAATCGCGCCAGCCCAGACCCCCGACCGCGCAGCATTCTCATCTGCCACGGCAGTCCAAGCAAGACCTGCCATATCGAGCACGCGTACCAAGTCTGGTGGTGGTGGATCGGGCCAAACTAAAAGCGGTTGCATGCTTGGCCTACCAGAACTTCAAGTAGCGCTTGAGTTCGAAACTGCTCACGTGTGTTCGGTACTCCGCCCACTCGGCCCGCTTGTTTCGCAAGAACCACTCAAAGATGTGTTCGCCGAGCGCCTCCCGCATAAGTTCCGAGCTCTCCATCACGTCCAAAGCTGTTGACAAGTTGGTGGGAAGCAGCCCTGCGTCGCTCACTCTCCGGTCAACCTCGGAGGAGTCGAACAGGTTGACAGCAGCTTCCTCTGGAAGCTCGTAGCCCTCATTGACTCCCTTGAGGCCTGCGGCAAGGAGCACAGAGAAGGCCAAGTATGGGTTGACCGCTGGGTCGAGTGCGCGGTATTCCAGTCGAGTCCCCTGGGCTTCTTTGCCCCGTTTCGGGACAGGAACCCGCACGAGAGCAGAGCGGTTGTTTCTGGCCCAAGAGATATGAACGGGAGCCTCGTACCCAGCGACTAGGCGCTTGTAGGAGTTGACCAACTGGTTTGTAACGGCGGTGATTTCTGCAGCATGTCGGAGCAGGCCGGCAATGAAACCTTTGGCTGTGGCCGATAGGCCAAATTGGTCGTCAGCATCGAAGAACGCGTTCTCGTCGCCTTTCCAGAGTGAGAGATGCGTGTGCATCCCAGAGCCCTGAACGCCCTCCATCGGCTTGGGCATAAAGGTTGCGTGTACGCCTGAGGCCATTGCTACCTCTCGGACAATCATGCGCAAGGCCATGATGTTGTCGGCCATTGCCAATCCATCGGTGTAGCGAAGATCAATCTCGTGTTGTGATGGAGCGTCCTCATGGAATGAGTACTCAACCGGTATGCCAGTTGCTTCGAGTCGCTGAATCGTGCGGCGACGTATATCTGAGCACTCGTCGTAGGTGGTCAGGTCGAAGTAGCTGGCATTATCGAGTGGCTGCGGTGGCACCGTAGCATCGTCGTTTTTGAAGTAGAAGAATTCAACCTCGGGAGCGGTCATGAACTGATAGCCCTGATCTGCTGCTGTTGAGAGGTTGCGCTTAAGTACCTGTCGAGGGTCACCGCTGAACGGGGTGCCGTCGAGATTGGCAATATCGCAGAAGATCCGTGCTGTGAGTTCTTCTCCGTCGGTGCCGGGCATGAGTTGAAAGGAGTTGGGATCGGGAAGCGCTAGGACGTCGCTTTCTTGCACCCGGCTAAACCCATCGATTGCTGATCCGTCGAACTGCACGCCCTCTTCGAAGGCTGCGTCTAGCTCAACAGGGGAGATGGCAACTGACTTAATCTGACCGAGCACATCGGTAAACCAAAGCCGCACGAGGCGGACTCGACGTTCCTCGACTGTGCGCAACACGTAGTCCTGTTGGTTATCCATAGTTTGCCTAGTGTGTCATTCGCGTGGACAGAAGCAAGTTTGGTGAGTGAGTTCACACGCAGTTCACAATTGGGTAACGAGTCTGAAATTGCGTCGCGAGACGGTTTTTTTGCACTATTAGTTGAGTTGGTATTTTGAATTGCCAGCATTCACCTCGGATGCTTGCCTCGAGACGTAAAAGGGTGACACCGTGCCGTACCGCGCTGAATACATCTGGATCGACGGAACCGAACCAGTTCCAAACATGCGTTCCAAGACCAAGATCGTTGAAGATGGCAAGGAGCCAGGCATCTGGGGCTTTGATGGATCTTCGACGAATCAGGCCGAGGGTTCTTCATCGGACTGTGTGCTGAGCCCAGTCTTTATTTGTCCTGATCCGCTCCGTGGCGAGAATGACGTGCTGGTACTCAATGAGGTTCTGATGCCAGAAACCTTTGAGCCGCACCGCACGAACCACCGTGCAACGTTGCTCCCAATCGCAGAGAAGTTTGCCGATCAGGAGCCATGGTTTGGAATTGAGCAGGAGTACACCTTTTTCAAAGAGGGTCGCCCGCTCGGTTGGCCAGTCGAGGGCTACTACTACCCAGCTCCCCAGGGGCCGTACTACTGCGGCGTTGGCGCTATCGAGATTTCTGGCCGCGACATCGTCGAGGCCCACACCCAAGCTTGCCTTGATGCTGGTCTCGCAATTGCGGGCACGAACGCCGAGGTGATGTTGGGACAGTGGGAATACCAAGTTGGACCGCTCGGCCCACTCGAGGTCTCTGATCAGCTCTGGATGTCTCGCTTCTTGCTCTACCGGGTTGCAGAAGACTTCGGGGTCAACGCCTCGATCTCGGCCAAGCCAATCAAGGGCGACTGGAACGGTGCGGGCTGTCACACCAACTTCTCAACCAACCGCATGCGCGAGGAGTACGACGCAATCATTACTGCATGTGAATCACTCGGAGGTCCAGGCAAAGTCGAAGAGCACCTTGCCGGCTATGGACATGGCATCGAGGATCGCCTGACCGGCCAGCATGAGACCGCTCATTTCTCGCAGTTCCGTTACGGAGTCTCTGACCGTGGTGCCTCCATCCGCATCCCATGGCAGGTTGCACAAGATGGCAAGGGCTACATCGAGGATCGTCGCCCGAACGCCAACATCGACCCTTACGTGGTTGCAAGGTTGATCACCAATACGGTCTGCTCTGCACTCACTGCGCTCTAACCCAACCGGCATGACCGGGCCGAGCACGCTGCGCGTGGCCATGTGCCAACTCAACCTTCGGGTTGGGGATTTGGCTGGAAACATGGCTGCGCTCAGTCAGGCCTATGACCAAGCTGAGGCCGCAGGGGCCGACATAGCGCTCTTCCCGGAATTAGCAGCATGTGGGTACCCACCAGAAGACCTGCTGCTCAAGCCAGGATTTGTGGACGATCTGCAAGACGCTGTTGCAGAGTTTGCTCGGTGCATTACCGGGCACTGCACAGCGATTGTTGGTTGGGTCGAGGTGCACAACGGCGAGTTATTCAATTCCGCTGCGGTGATTCGCGATTCCAGGATGCTTGGCAGTTATCGCAAGCAGGCTCTTCCCAATTATGGGGTCTTTGATGAGAAGCGCTACTTCTCAGCGGGCACTGCAGATCAGGCGCTGTATGAAATTGCAGGGGTGACTGTCTCGGTCACCGTATGTGAAGATGTTTGGGTTGACGATGGCCCCATTTTGGCAGCGGCTCGAAGAGGTGCCGCTCTAGCGGTGAACATCAACGCCTCGCCGTTTCACATTGGCAAGCAGCAGGTACGTGAAGAGATGCTGAGCCGTCGCGCAGCCGAGGCTGGTATTCCAATTGCGTATCTGAATCTGGTTGGCGGCCAAGATGAGTTGGTCTTTGATGGCGGATCGGTAGTGGTGGCAGCTACTGGGTTGGTTACCTCTCGCCTGCCACGGTTTGAGTCGGCCTGCACGGTAGTGGATGTTGATCTGCTGGCCAGTGGCGAAGAGGGCGCAAACCAAACAGGTCCTGCGCTCGAAGACATAGAAACAAGTCTGGCTGAAGTGTGGAAGGCACTGGTTCTCGGTCTTCATGACTACGTCACGAAGAACGGTTTTTCCGAGGTCGTGATTGGCCTGTCCGGCGGGGTTGACTCGTCAATCGTTGCAGCGCTAGCCACTGATGCGCTGGGCGCAGAATCAGTACACGGTGTGCTGATGCCTTCACGGTATTCGAGTGATCATTCCCTTAGTGATGCCGAAACCCTTGCCAAAAACTTGGGAATTGACCACCGGACTATTCCAATCGAGGCGGCACATCTGGCGTTGTTGGATCTTCTTGAACCTTCGTTTGAAGGCCGCGATGCCGACCTGACCGAAGAGAACCTTCAGTCAAGAATACGCGGCGTGCTCCTCATGGCGTTGTCGAACAAGTTTGGTTGGATGGTCCTGACAACTGGCAATAAGAGCGAGACGGCGGTCGGGTATTCGACCTTGTACGGCGATACTGCCGGAGGCCTAGCCGTCATCAAAGACGTTCCCAAACTTATGGTCTATGACCTGTGCGCATGGAGAAACGAGCAACAGGATCTTGACCTGATTCCAGCCTCTGTTTTGACCAAGGCGCCCTCGGCGGAACTCCGACCCGATCAGCGCGATGATCAGAGCCTTCCGCCATACGAGGTGTTGGATCCGATTATCCAAGGCTATGTAGATGAGGACTTGACAACCGAGGAACTTGTAGAGGTTGGCCACGATGCTGAACTCGTTTCCAAGATCGTGGGTCTGATCGACAGGGCAGAGTACAAGCGCCGCCAATCGCCTCCTGGAATTCGAATTTCAGAGAAAGCCTTCGGTCGAGACCGAAGGATTCCTATTACCAACGCCTATGCAGTTTCGAGCAGGTCCTCGAACTCGGCAGCCCGAGCAATGGACTCAGAGACCCCTTGAAGAGCGGCTAACTGCTCGCTGACAAGCTGACTGAAGAACAATGCGTCCTGCACCCTGAGATACACAGGCGTGGCCATTTGTACTTGCTTGAGACCCTCTTTGGTGACGAGCGCAGTTACTCCACGGCGATCTTGGTCGCACCGCTCGCGATTTACCCAGCCCCGCTTGAGCATCAGATCAAAGCGGCGCGTGAGGCCACTGGGTGAGAGCCTGGCGAGTTCAGCAAGTTCAGTCATGCGCCGCGACTTCGTTGGTGACTCAGAGAGGTGAAGGAGTATTTCGAACTCGGACAGACACATATCGCAATCAAGGCTGAGCTCAGATTCCATGCGTGTGAGCAACTTCTGATTGGCGTTTAGGAAGGCTTGCCAAGCAAGTTGCTCGGTACTGCCTAGAGATAGGATTGAGTTCATTGACATAAAGTTAGCAATAATTAGTTCGAATTGCCTAAGTTCTGGACTAAAAGTCCAAAACTCATATTTGGGCCACCGAATAAGGAGCAAACATGGACGAAATTCAGCATCCTTGGCGTGGGCTTCTTGCAACCGCAGCACAGTTCGGTGCGTACTCTTGGGTCGAGGCCGAGATCAGTTCGATGCTCGGCTCATGGGTGACCGATCAGTCTGAACCAGCGGAAAAAGTGGAGTTTTTTGCTCGATCCTCGAAACACCGTTGGCATAGCGAACTGTTCTTTGCCCGATTGCCAGTGCTTGCCGTGCTCAGCCCCGAGGACCTCATTCGCCCTCCAAACGAACCGTTTGAGTCCTTTTTGAATCTGCTCAAGGCCACTCGGTCGCATTCTGATCAACTGGTTGGATTGAATCTGGTGTTGCTGCCCTATCTGCTCGGTACCTACCGCCAAGAGTTGGCCACCCTGAGCGATCTAGCGGACGGCTCTACAAAACAGTGCCTGAGCTTGGTCATTGCGGACGTAGAACAGGAGTTGTCCGAGTCTGGAATGAACCCTGCAGGTGGCTCTGCGTTGCAAAGGGAGCTTGAGCTTGCGCTGCAGTCTTCGCCCGGATTACGACCGGACTTGAACTCGGTGACCGATGACACCTGAATGACTTCGGTGTCTTGAGGGTTCTTCAATTGGCGATGGAATGTCGGCAACGGTGAAGGACTGGTGAGAGCGATGGCTAAGGAACGAGTCGAACGTGACCAAGAGGATCTAGTCCGGCTCTATCTCACTGATATTGGCCAGCATCCATTGCTGTCGAAAGAAGATGAGGTCCGGCTCTCAATTCTTATAGAAGAAGGAGTGGCTGCTCGACGTGAGCTAGCCGAGCGGGCAGATGACCTGAGCTTGCAGGAGCAGCGTGTGATGCGCAGAGCAGTGCGGGAGGGCGAGAAGGCCGAGAGATCATTTGTGCTTTCGAACCTGCGACTAGTGGTCTCGATTGCCAAGCGCTACCAGGCCTCGGGGCTACCCCTGTTGGATTTGATTCAAGAGGGAAATCTGGGGCTCATGCACGCAGTCGAAAAGTTCGACTGGCGCAAGGGGTTCAAATTTTCGACCTATTCAACCTGGTGGATTCGACAAGCAATTACGCGTGGGATTGCGAACACGGGCAGAACAGTCCGACTGCCGATACATGCTGCGGACACGCTGTCGCGGGTGAACAAAGCAAGCGCCCGACTCGAGATCGAGCTGGGACGGCCGCCAACAATTGATGAACTCCGAATTGACGTGGACCTCTCAGAAGAAAAGCTCGTCGAAGTCCTGTGCTTCGCTTCAGACACGTTGTCGTTATCTGAGCCAATCCACGCAGAAGGCGATGGAGATCTTGGTGATCTAGTTGAGGACCGTGAAGCGAGTTCCCCGATGGATATGGCAGTGCTCGCTCAGCTGCCACAAGAAGTGAAGCGCTTGCTGAGTCCGCTCGATGATCGCGAACGCGCAATTCTGACTCTGCGCTTCGGACTGAACAACAGCGAACCGCTCAATAGAGATGAGGTGGGCCAGCATTTCAAGTTGACTCGCGAGCGCATTCGCCAGATCGAAGCTCGAGCGATGTCAAAACTCAGGCACCCCTCTTGGGATGTCGGAGCCTCGGATCTTCTGAGGGTCTAACTCTGTATCTGGCGAGTGAGGGGAGCAGTCCCCGCTGACAAGATCTGCCCGTGTGCCTAGTCTAAGTGAGCTTCGTAGTCCCCTTCCCCCAAGTCAGTAGCGGGTGCAGCGCGCCCGCAGAGGGGGCGTCATGCTTCACACGCTTTGGTCCGTCAAGGGCGGTTCGGGAGTCACGCTGGTTTCGGCTGTTGCAGCGGCTTTACTAGCTCGCCGCTCGGGTCGAGCAGTGCTTGTTGACCTGTGCGGAGATCAGCCCGCCGCTCTTGGGATCTCAGAGCCCAGCACTCCAGGAGTCTGTGACTGGTTAGCGAGTGCTGACGGTTCTGCCGATGCACTCGAACGCCTCCTTGTGCAGGTCGAGCCAGGGCTCTGGCTGCTGCCTCGGGGGAGAGCTCAGACCTGGCCCGAGGAGCGTCCAGCTGAGCTTGCGCAGTTACTCCAAGCCATGGGCTGTGACGTGGTAGTCGATGCAGGGGTCGTAACTGAGACTGGCGTGATCTCCGAACTGGGTCGGAATTTGTCCGCCGCTGGTCGGTCGCTTTTGGTGACTCGGCCCTGCTACTTAGCGCTGCGCCGAGCGACTGCTGCTGGAGTCAAGGCCGATGGAGTAGTCGTGGTATCCGAGCTAGGCCGGGCACTCAGCGAGGCCGACGTGTCGGCTGTGCTGGGGCTTGCGGTTGTGGCAACGGTAGATGTTGACCCCGCTATTGCTCGCTCGGTAGACGCCGGATTGCTGATACGCAGAAATCACCGGGCCCTTGAGCGTTCACTGAGGGGAGTTGCATGAGGTTGCTCGGCGAAACTGAGGCACTTGAAGCTAGCGTCCGTCGTCGCTTCGCAGCCGAGACAGGCTCCGTCAATGCAGCGAAGCGACTGGCCGAGCTCTTTGCCGAAGAAGCTCCCCTCTTAGCCACAGTCGAAGTCCAGAGCCGGGCACACGCCCTGGCAGTTGAACTCGTTGGCCTTGGTCCCATCCAAATGCTTATCGACGACCCTGCAGTCACCGATGTCTTGGTCAACGGCCCAGGAGAAGTGTGGATCGAGCGAAATGGCCGCCTCGAACGCTCGGGCGTCATTGCCGACAAGGACCTGATCGCGAGAAGCATCGAGCGACTAGTGGGGCCGCTTGGGCTGCGCGCTGATCGTAGTAATCCAATCGTTGATGCTCGACTGCCCGACGGCACACGAGTGGCAGTCGTTCTCCCGCCACTGGCCGTGGATGGTCCAGTCTTAGCTATTCGCAGGCACCGGGCGGACCCTCTGGAGTTGAGCGCTTTTGCAGGACCGGCCGTTGTGCAATTGCTTGAGTCGCTTGTACGCGAACAACTCAATCTGGTGGTGTACGGCCCGACTGGTGCTGGAAAGACCTCGCTGCTGAATGCGCTTGTTGCCGGGATACCCCCAAACGAACGTGTCGTCACTATTGAAGATGTTGCCGAACTCCGCCTACCCGGAGAACACGTAGTGCGTCTCGAGGCTCGACCCGGCAGCGCCGAGGGAATCGGGAGAACTGATATTCGTGACCTTGTGCGAGCAGCCCTGCGGCTGCGACCAGACCGCATCATCGTGGGCGAGGTTCGCGGTGCCGAGGCGCTCGACATGATCTGGGCGCTCTCTACTGGTCACGATGGTTGCTTCTCTACTTGCCATGCATCGAGTGCTGCCGATGCCATGCGCCGCCTTGAAACCATGGCTCTACTCGGTGCCGAGCGACTTCCCTTAGAAGCCATTCGTGCCCAGATCACTGCAGCGATTGATGTCTTTGTTGGGGTTGCTCGCAGCAGTTCTGGAGGGCGTCGCGTCACATGTGTTCATCTGGTTGGGCCCAACACTGAACTGCAATCACTGATCTCGGCCGATGGGACAGTTCAGAAGATTTCTCGCTCTCGCAGAGGTTGGCAACCATGACTCGCATGAGGCGGGCTGAGCGTCTGTTAGATCAGCAGCTTCCTGGGGCTGCGGCTGGCTTAGCAAGAAGTGTCCATGCGGGTGCAACGCTACTTGGGGCGATCGAAGAGTTCGGCAGTGTGTCCGCACAGCCGATTTCTTTCGACCTTGCCACCATTGCTGCATCGGTTCGCCGCGGAGGATCCCTCGACGCGGCGCTGCGAAACTGGGAACTATCGCGAGCGAACTGCTCCGTTGGTGTACTCGTAGCTGCCTGCAGATTCGGCCATGCCGAAGGTGGCAACTTAGCTGCGGCCCTTGATGGTGCGGCAGTCTCACTCCTAGATCGCCTTGAAGTGGCCGACGAGGCCCGAGCGTTATCGAGTCAGGCTCGATCCTCATCAGCAGTTCTGGTCGCCCTTCCTCTTTTTGGTGCTGCAGGGTTCTCGATTCTCGACCCGGCCGTTGCTGCCACACTGTTCACTACAACTGCAGGATGGATCTGCTTGGTCTTGGGATTGGGTTTAGATGCCCTCGGAGCTTTGGTCCTCTCGCGCATGGTTCGATCGGCATTGCGTTAATGGCCATCTTGCTGGGTGTGCTGAGCAGTTGGGCCGTGCTTCATCTGTTCGGGCATACCCGCGCCTGGCCTTGGCGTGTCGTGGATCTCCAGATCAGAAAGCCCAGCCAGTCCAGCCACCCCAGACAGAACAGACAGGCCAGAACCCCTGCTCGTACTCGTCAGACTCATAGGCAGATCCAAAGTGAGATTCCTGCTGCGGTCGACATGTTGCAGTTAGCAGTTAGCGCGGGGCACTCGCTGCACACAGCAGTTGCTGCAGTCGCCGGGTCTGGCACCGGCCTAGTAATTGAGGGCCTCGCCGGCGTTCAACAGAGATTTGAGCGTGGCGGTCAACTAGTGGACGAACTCGCCAAGCTGCCCGATCAGCTAGGCCCAGAGCTTCAACCCCTCTGCACCACGTTGATCGTGTCAGCCTCATCAGGAGCACCCCTCGGGCCGAGCTTGCAGCGCCTTGCAGACTCACAGCGCCGCCGGGTACGCCGCTACAAAGAGGAGCGCGTTCGAAGGTTGCCCGTGCTGCTCTTGGCTCCTCTCATCACGCTCGTGCTTCCGGCATTCGTCATGCTGACAGTTGTGCCGGTCGCAATCACAACTGCCCGAACCGGGCTGACTCCCCTAAACACTCTTCCCCTGCCTAATACGAATGCACCTGAGAGCCCACCATGAACAAAACACTCACACAGTTCCCCTGCCGAGCGCGTGGCCGTGCCCGAGGGGAGCAAGGCCAAAGCACGGTTGAGTATGCGCTGCTCCTCTTGGGTGCTGCAGCTATTGCCCTGGTACTTGTTGCCTGGGTCACCAAGACAGATCTGATTGGCCGACTCTTCGACACCGTGGTCGGACGGATACTCAATCAAGCCCAGTGACACGCGCTGAGCGGGGACAGTCCACCGTAGAGCTTGCCGTGATCATTCCCATTTTGGTGCTGCTGCTCTTGCTGAGCGTTCAAGCCGCACTTGTGCTGCGCGATCGGGTACTCGTGGTTCATGCGGCGCGGGCTGCGGCCCGAGCGGTGATTGTCGACCCTCAGGTCACTAGCGCAGTAGCTGCGCTTGAGTTACAGGGCCCGCCAATTTCGACGGCGAGCGTTACGTTGAGCGGCGGCAGCAGCGGTGGGTCACTTGCCACGGTCACCGTGCGCATGAGGGCCACGCGCGTGCCAATCGTTGGCAGGGTGGTTGCCTCGACAGTGCTGCAGGAGCGACTGGTGGTGATGATCGAGGGCCCGAGCTAGAGCAGGGTTGCCTGCAACAATCGCCTTGCTGCGGCCTTATCTAAAGGTTCGTTACCGTTTCCGCACTTTGGCGATTGAACACAACTGGGACAGCCGTCAAGACATGGGCAACGCTGCAAGACCTCGAGCGTGGCAGCTAAGTGAGAATCAGCCACGCCAAAGGCGAGTTCGGCAATCCCTGCGCCACCGGGGTACGCATCGTGAATCACGACCGTGGGTGCATCCGTCTCGGGCAGCCACTCTGTGGAGACTCCGCCAACATCCCATCGGTCACAGATGGTGAACAAGGGAAGGATTCCAATGGCTGCGTGTTCGCTCGCGTGCAGCGCCCCGGGAAGTTCTGTCGGATCTATCCGAGCAGACTGCACAACATCGTCAGCAAAGGTGTACCAAACGGCTCTGGTTTCTAGATGGACTGGTGGGAGTTCCAACGAGTCGCGTGAGATCACCTCATGTGTGGATACACGTTTGGTTTGAAATCCCGTGACTTGAGAGGTGACCTCAACCGAGCCGATATGTAGCGTGGAGGCCCCAACGGGGCGTTGGTCATCTACGCCCAGCAGGCGGATGCTGATGCTGGATCGGGCCTGGGTATAGAGGTCCCCGTCAGCGGGGACAACAAGGGCGGACAGACTCGCAAGGTCTAGTTCGATCACGGTCCATGCGGCACCCTGATGTAGGTAGACCGCCCCCTCGTGGAGAACCTCATAGGCGCGTGACTCGTCTACGGTCCCGATCATCTGGCCGCCACGAGTCATGATTCGAAACTCCCCACGAGAGGCCGAGCGCAACCCGATCGTGGGTGCTGGAGTTCCGCGACCTGACCACATAACTGTTTGTTCGTCACCCTGGGAGGTGATGATGGCGCGGTCCTCGAGGACAAGCTGACGGATTCCCTCATCGAGTTGTGTGGGCCAGTACTCGGAATCCTTGCGAGTGAGCGGAAGTTCGAATGCTGCGCAGCCAAGATGCGGAACAAATACATATGGATTATCTAGGTTGATCACTGCCGGCTCCGACACTCGATTGAAGAGTTCCTCGGGGTGTCGCATCATCCACTGATCAAGGCTGTTCTCTGCAGCTACGAGCACAGCAACTGATCCAAGCTGCTCACGACCGCTTCGACCGAGTTGTTGACGAAACGATGCGATGGTGCCGGGGTAGCCGCACATGACCACTGCATCAAGGCCGCCAATATTGACGCCAAGCTCGAGGGCGTTCGTGGCCACTACGCCGAGCAGTTCGCCGCTTAAGAGTTCGGCTTCGATCTGCCTCCGCTCATGAGCCAAGTATCCCGCTCGATAGGAGCGGACTTGTTCGGCGAGCGACTCGTCAAGCGAGTCACGCAGTGCGCTTGCAACCACCTCGGTTCCGCGCCGGGATCCGCAGAACACCAAGGTGCGAAGCCCGGCCGAAATCAACCTTGAAGCCAAAAGAGCAGCCTCGGCGTTGATCGACCAACGCTCACCATCGGATGCTTCCGCAGGGTTCCAGAGTGCAATCGATCGCATGCCCGATGGCGAAGCATCGCTTTGCACCACGGCCACCTCATGGCCCCAGATACCCGAAGCGAGCTTCGCTGGTTCGCCGATAGTGGCCGAGCTAAAGATGACAGTTGGTTCCTCTCCGCCGTAGAAGCGCACCAGGCGGCGGAGCCGGCGCAAAATGTGTGCGACATGAGTGCCAAACACGCCACGAAGCGTGTGAAGCTCGTCGACCACGACAAATTTGAGCTCCTGCAGAAACTTGGCCCAACGACGGTGGTTGGCAAGGATTGTTTGATGCACCATCTCGGGGTTGGTGAGCAATACGTTGGCGTGAGTCCGTACCCAGGACCGCTCCTCGGGGGAGCAGTCTCCGTCGTAGGCGGCGGCAGTGAGTCCGGGAACTTCCCAAGAGGTCAAGGACAGCAACTGGTCCCGAGCTAGGGCCTTGGTGGGGTAGATCATCAGCGCAGTTCCACCGCTCAACACGGACTCTGCGATTGGAACTTGGTAACACAGCGACTTCCCCGAGGCAGTCCCTGTGGCCACTACCAAGGATTCCCCTGAGCGGGCCAAGTTGATTGCCTCAGCCTGATGCGACCAGAACTGTGTGTGCGGCACGTGCTCAAGGAGCCCGTCGGGGAGTGGCCGATCGAGTTCGGCAGTGCGTTCGCTTCTGGCAGGAATCTGCTCAACATGAACAAGTCGAGCGTCCTCGGCCAATGAGTTGAGCACCGCTGCAATTTTTCTTGCCGGGTCACTCATCAGATACTGGGGCTTACTTATCGGCGGTACTTGGCAAGCTCGGTACGAGCTACTTGCCGGCGGTGCACCTCATCTGGGCCATCGGCAAAGCGGAGTGTGCGCAAGCCTGCATACATCCGAGCTAGCGGGAAGTCATCCGAGACACCGCCACCACCATGGGCCTGAATGGCTCGGTCAACAACTCGCAGCGCCATATTCGGTGCAACAACTTTGATTGCCGAGATCTCAATTGCTGCACCCTTGGCACCCACGGTGTCCATCAACCATGCGGCCTTGAGTGTTAGGAGTCGGACCTGCTCAATCTCTATGCGTGAGTCCGCAATCCATTCTCGAACAACTCCCTGATCAGAGATCGGCCCGCCGAAAGCAACTCGCTGAGTGACTCGCTCGCACATCAGTTCCAAGGCCCGCTCGGCAACTCCGACGCAGCGCATGCAGTGATGGATTCTGCCTGGGCCTAGGCGGGCCTGAGCAATAGCAAACCCGCCACCTTCTTGGCCGATCAGGTTGCTGACAGGTACCCGGACGTTGTCAAAGTTGAGCTCGCAGTGCCCTTCTCGGTCTTGGTAACCAAATACCGGAAGGTCTCGCACCTTTGTCACGCCCGGGGTGTTCATGGGAACGAGCACCATTGACTGTTGCAAGTGACGGGCAGCTGTTGGATCGGTCTTGCCCATAACGATCATGACTTTGCAACGGCTAGAGGCTGCTCCCGAGATCCACCACTTGCGGCCGTTGAGTACGTACTCGTCTCCGTCGCGCTCAATGCTCAGCTGAATATTCGTAGCATCCGAAGAAGCCACTGCTGGCTCGGTCATTGCAAAGGATGACCGAATTTCACCGTTGAGCAGGGGAACAAGCCACTCATCTTTTTGCTCCTGAGTGCCAAACAGCGTCAGAACTTCCATGTTGCCGGTATCTGGTGCAGCGCAGTTCATAGCCTCGGGAGTCAGATGCATGGAACGGCCCGAGAGTTCGGCAATGTGGGCATAATCCAAATTGCTAACTGGCTCTGGGGTCCACTCGGTCTGATGTGGCATAAACAGGTTCCACAGGCCTCGCGAGCGGGCAGAGGACTTGAGGTCTTCGATGATCTGGGGGTGACCGTGGGGATCTCCGAGAGCCTGCATCTGAGACTCGTAAATTGGCTCGGATGGAGTGATTTCAGAGTCGATGAACTCCTGAAGTTTTGTAAGTAATTCTTGGCCACGAGCACTCGGTTCAAAACTCATGGTTGTCAACCTACCTTGCCTGAGCTGGAAAGTTATTTTGGATAGTTGTTTGACATCTGGGCCTGCACTCTCTTAGCTGTCACTCGTGGGAAACCCTTTAGTCATCGTCGAGTCACCAGCAAAAGCGCGCACTATTGCCAGCTTCCTAGGTGACGAATATCAGGTCGAATCATCGATCGGCCACATTAGAGATCTGCCTAGAAACGCGGCCGATGTTCCTAAGGAATACAAGGGCCAAGCTTGGGCACGGCTAGGTGTCGATACCGAAAATCACTTTAAGCCGCTCTACATCGTGAACTCCGAAAAGAAGGATCATGTTCGCCATCTGAAGGCTCTTCTGAAAGATGCCGATGAGCTGTATCTAGCAACAGATGAGGATCGTGAGGGAGAGGCAATCGCGTGGCATCTCCTTGAGGTGCTGAACCCACAAGTACCCGTCAAGAGAATGGTGTTTCACGAGATCACTCCGCAGGCGATTCGTCATGCGCTAGAGAATCCTCGTGAGCTAGATCGTCGTCTGGTTGATGCTCAGGAGTGTCGTCGGATCTTGGACCGGCTGTACGGATACGAAGTCTCGCCCGTGCTCTGGAAAAAGATCATGCCTAAGCTGTCGGCTGGCCGGGTCCAGTCAGTTGCCACCCGAGTTGTTGTGCAGCGTGAGCGTGAGCGCATGGCATTCCGCTCGGCTAGCTGGTGGGACCTGCAAGCAACGTTTCGCCATGTTGATTCCTCACAAGACCAAACACAGTTTCCGGGCACGCTCATTGAGTTTGCTGGCGAGCGTCTGGCTACCGGCAAGGACTTTGGCCAGGACGGTGCTCTCTCGGCCAGCGCAGATAAGAACGCCGTTCTGCTTGACGAGGCTGCAGCTACTGCAGTGCGTACTGCGCTGACTGATCAGCCGGTGCAGGTGCGATCCGTGGAACGCAAGCCGTATACCCGCAAGCCCTCCCCACCATTTATGACCTCAACCTTGCAACAAGAGGCCGGTCGCAAACTGCGGATGTCCTCCGCGCAGACGATGTCTACTGCTCAGCGCTTGTACGAGAACGGTTTCATTACGTACATGCGTACTGACTCCTCCTCGTTGTCAGAGACCGCCGTCACAGCAGCACGCACCCAGATTCTTGAGAAGTTCGGCAAGGCATATTTGCCGGATGCCCCACGGCGCTATGCAAACAAGGTGAAGAATGCACAAGAGGCTCACGAGGCAATTCGGCCTGCAGGAGACAGCTTCCGTACCCCGGATCAAGTAGCTCAGCAGCTCAATGGAGCCGAGCTCCGCCTGTATGAACTGATTTGGCAGCGCACGATTGCATCCCAGATGAATGATGCACGCGGTGAGTCGGTGCAGGTTCGTCTGGTGAGCACCACGGCCGATCAGCGAGAGGCTGTGTTTTCTGCCTCTGGTCGGACCATTCAATTCCCAGGTTTCTTGCGTGCCTATGTCGAGGGCTCAGATGACCCCGATGAAGCCCTCGAGGATCAAGAGAAGGTACTGCCGCAGATGGCTGAGGGTGATGCAATCGCCACCGATGCTCTTGAGGCAAACGGACACGAGACTCAGCCGCCAGCGCGGTTTACAGAAGCCTCGCTCGTAAAGCGCCTTGAGGAACTTGGAGTGGGCCGGCCCTCGACGTATGCCTCGATTATTTCCACGGTCCAAGACCGCGGATATGTATGGAAGAAAGCATCTGCTTTGGTGCCGAGTTTTACTGCCTTTGCGGTGGTCACGCTCATGGAGCAGCACTTCCCGACTCTGGTTGATTTCGCCTTCACGGCGCGCATGGAGGAAGAACTGGACGACATTGCCTCTGGTGCGGCCGATATGGAGCCCTGGCTAGCCCGGTTCTACTTTGGCGTAGACAGTTCAACTGGAGAGGTTGGTTCCCCCGGCCTCAAGCAGCTTGTCGAGGGAAATCTTGGCGAGATTGATGCTCGTGAGATCAACTCAATTCCACTCGGGGTTGGACCCGACGGGGTGATGATCGTTGCCCGAGTAGGGCGTTTTGGTCCCTACCTAGAACGCGGAGAGGGCGAGAACAATCAGCGGGCGAGTATCCCCGATGACATTCCGCCAGATGAACTCACCGTGGAGTACGCAATTGAACTGCTCGAGGCCCCTTCGGGGGACAGAATTATTGGTCAGCATCCAGAGACTGGATTAGACGTGCAGCTCAAAGCGGGTCGGTTCGGTCCGTATGTGCAAGAGGGCGTGCACGATGACGACACCGGGTTTAAGCCGCGCACTGCAAGCCTGTTCAGCACGATGGACCCAGCAACGGTCACGCTCGAGGATGTCTTGCCGTTGCTCTCTTTGCCGCGTGAGGTTGGCCTTGACCCAGCAGACGGCGAGATGATCCTGTCGCTCAACGGCAAGTTTGGCCCCTACCTCAAGAAGGGTACGGATAGCCGCTCGATTGAAACTGAGTCGCAGATTCTGACGATCACATTAGAAGAGGCGCTCAAGGTTTTTGCCGAGCCAAAGCGTCGGCGTGGCCAAGGTGTGGCGAAGCCTCCCTTGCGCGAGATGGGAAATGATCCCGATACAGAGAAGCCGATTGTGATCAAGGATGGTCGCTTCGGTCCCTATGTGACTGACGGTGAAACCAACGCAAGCCTGCGCAAGGGTGACTCAGTCGAGGACCTCACTATGGAACGGGCACTCGAGTTGATGGCTGACCGCCGAGCGCGTGGCCCAGCGAAGAAGAAAGTCCCGGCCAAAAAGAAGCCTGCTGCAAAGAAGAAGGCAGCAGCGAAGAAGAAAGCCCCAGCCAAGAAGAAATCTGCTGCAAAGAAGGCGGCGCCAAAGAAGGCGGCGGGTGCCGGAATGACTCCGGCCAAGGCTGCTGCCGCTGCTGCACTCCCGGATCGGCCGGCCGACCCGGCTGAGGGCTTCTGAGACTGTGCCGATCTCGGCGGGGACTCGTGGCCGCTTTATTGTCTTTGAGGGCGGTGAAGGCTCGGGCAAATCCACCCAAGCCGAGCTTCTTGCGAACCGCATTGGCGCAGTGTTCACGCGGCAGCCAGGCGGTACAGAGCTTGGTGCTCAAATACGCTCCATCCTGCTAGCCGCCTCGGACAACGGTCTTGCAGACCGGGCCGAGGCGTTGCTCATGGCGGCTGATCGTGCACAACATGTCGAAGAACTCATCGAGCCTGCCTTGCAAGCTGGCCGAGATGTGGTTTGTGATCGTTATATTGGCTCGTCCGTGGCTTATCAGGGGTTTGGGCGAGGTCTTGATACTGACATGGTTCGCGCGATCTCGGGTTGGGCAGCCGGCGGGCTCTGGCCAGATGTAACCATCTTGTTGACGGTGCCCCAGAAGCTTTCGCTTGAACGTACCGGCGGAGCACGCGATCGAATCGAGGCGGCTGGTGCAGAGTTCCACCGTCGAGTCGCGGAGGGGTTTTTGGCCCAAGCAGAAGATGAACCCGAGTATTGGGTTCAGGTAGATGGGACCGGCTCCGTGCAAGAAGTTGAGCAGCGAGTCCTTGCCGCCGTCGAGGAGATCTTGGGCGAACCACTATGACTGAGCTAGCTCCTACTGACCTGTGGGACGAAGTCGTTGGCCAACAAGAGGCAGTGACGCGTTTGCAGGCGGCGGTTGATTCGCCCGTGCATGCCTATTTGCTAGTGGGGCCGGAGGGGTCAGGAACCCGAGAGGCAGCTAGGGCGTTCGCTGCTGATTTGTTGAGCCACGAACTTGACCAGGTTGAGTCTGAGCGAGCCCGGCACCTAGCCGGAGCCGAGGCTCACCCAGCCATGATTGTGGTTGAGCGTGATGGCGCATCGATTGATGCGAAGCAATCCCGTGAAGTTGTTCGGCAGTCCTCGCTTTCACCATCCGAA
Organism: Actinobacteria bacterium IMCC26207; assembly: GCA_001025035.1. GTDB lineage: Bacteria > Actinomycetota > Acidimicrobiia > Acidimicrobiales > Microtrichaceae > IMCC26207. The sequence continues at coordinate 68,311 of LCZK01000006.1, read as the reverse complement.
GGGCAGCGCCAAGTCTTTGTGTTAGTCGACTTCCACCTAGTGGGAGATGCTGCAGCCATCTTGCTCAAGAGCATCGAGGAGCCGCCGCCTTCGACCGTGTTTGTGATACTTGCAGAGGAACTCCCACCGCACCTTGCAACCATTGCTTCGCGTTGCGTGCAGATCGACTTTGCAGCCGTGCCTATGCAGGTGTTGCGCGACCGGCTGGTATTCGAGGGGATCTCACCCGAGGTTGCCGAACAGGCGGCTCAAGCAGCGGGCGGCAGTTTGTATCGCGGTCGGCTGTTAGCGCGTGACCCAGCAGTGGGGGCGCGACGTGATGCGTGGTACCGCGCACCAGCTCAACTAGACGGCACCGGTGCAACTGCATGCGCGCTTGCCGATGAACTGTTGGCAATGATCGATGGGGTCATGGAACCCTTGCAACAACAGCAGGCCGAGGAGCTCGCCGCGTATCAGGACACCTTTGAACTTGCAGGAGTGAAGTTGCTGAAGGGTGATCTGAAGAAGATGGAGGATCGCCATAAACGAGAGCAGCGAAGGGTGAGGACCGACGAGCTTCGCTCGGGCCTAGCTGTGTTGCTTTGGCAGTACCGCGATGCCGCTGCAAGAGATTCAGGTGTTGGCAGTAGCGCTGCAGCGGACTTTTTGACTGCGGCTGATGAGGTGCAAGCCCTGTGTGCGAATCTGGTGTTCAATCCGAGAGAGTCGCTCGCTCTGCAGGCACTTTTTATGTCGCTGCCAAGGTTGAGCGCTCAGCTGTAAACCGGCTACAGACGGACGAGCCGAAACACGCGCAGGTCACGACCGCTTCGCTCAACGTAGGTGTCGAAGAGTGGCCAGATCGCAATGAGTTCGGGCCAAGTTTGAGCCTTTTCTTCCGGGGTGAGCAGTTCGGCTCGAGCGTCGTAGACCTCGTGGTTGTAGTCAACCTGAATTCGGGGCTGGGCAATCAGGTTCCAAGACCATGCGGGGTGAGTGGATTGACCAAAGTTCGATCCAACTACGTACAAGTCGCCATTCAGTGGCACGGTGGCCAGCGGACTGACTCGTGGCAACCCGGACTTTCGACCAGTGCTCGTGATGATCGCGCAGGGCAACATCATGCGACTCATCATGATTCGCCCGCCCGAGACTCGACTGAGTCCCCGGTCAATTGGAGGAACAAGCTTGGGTCCAACTCGAGAAAACCACTTGCTTCCGGCCATCTTTTGGATGCTGCGACCAAGAGCGCTGTTTGGATTCACTGCCATCTCGGCACAGTAGCTTGTCGGTCTGATCGGTCTCGGCAGTATGCTTGGCCATTGCGTGCTTTGGTGCGCAGCCGCCCGGGTAGCTCAGTCGGTAGAGCAGCTCACTCGTAATGAGCAGGTCAGGAGTTCAATTCTCCTCTCGGGCTCTACTCCGCCCGGCCGGGTCCCCTGTGATTGCTTGGGGCCCGCCGGTTCTCACTCGCAAGGATGAAACCGCGTGGGCTAGAAGTAGTGCAGCTGAGCACGGCATTTTCGAGCAAGGCACGGAGGACGAGATGTGCTTCTCTACGTGCGCTATCGAGCCCGACAAATGAGACAGCGGCTGTCGGTCCATGCGATGCAGATCTTCGGCGCTGTAGCTGTCGCAGCAGTTCTGGCTGGTGGATGCTCTACCGGGGAGGATGCAGCGAGCGGTTCAAGCTCGTCAGTGTCGACTGCGTCGTCGGTGGACTCGGCCCCTCAACAGGACGCACCAAGGCAGTTCACCGCTGACATCTGGGCCGACAACTGGTTCTCCTTGTACGTCAACGGCAAGCTCGTCGGCGAGGACTCAGTCCCGATCACAACGGAGCGGTCCTTTAACGCCGAGAGGATCAGCTTTGAGGCGACCTATCCGCTCACGATCGCTATGGTCGCCAAAGACTTCAAGGAGAACGACACCGGACTCGAGTACATCGGAACCAGCCGGCAGCAAATGGGCGATGGCGGCCTCATCGCCCAGATCACTGACACCAGCACCGGGAAGGTGGTCGCGACGACCGGTCCCGAGTGGCGCGGCCTGGTGGTCCAGCGGGCTCCCCTCGATACGGCCTGCGAGAACTCGGCCACTCCCGAGACCGACTGCACCTTCGAGAGCGTCGGGGAGCCGGCTGACTGGACGCCCCCGTCGTTCGACGACTCGAAGTGGACCCCTGCGACTGTTTTTACCGAGGACGAGGTCCAACCAAAGGAGGGCTACTTGTCAGTCACTTGGGATCCCTCTGCGAAGCTGATCTGGACGTCGAGCCTTACGCAGGACAATACGATCCTGTGGCGTCGCTCCATCACAGCGGAGTGAGAGCGTGAGGTGCGCCACAGCACAAGCTTTTCGCGGTCGTGCACGAGGTGGTAACGGCCGGTTTTTCCGCCAAACCGGAGGATGGCGTCGTCGCACACCAGTCAGGTGTTCGGTGTCAGTAGATACTGATAAATATACCTGTACCGATATACTCCCGAGAGTGGCAACAGAGACGTATTCACGACACCTGATCCGAATGGCTCGGCGCAACGCTGGTCTCACTCAGGTCGAACTGGCCAGCCTCGCCAAGACTAGCCAGGCGGCGGTGTCGGCGTACGAGTCAGGTCGGCGATCACCTTCGGTGGAGACTCTTTGTCGGATCCTTGCCGCGACCGGTCTAGAGGTTCGCATGCGTTTGGTCGAGCCGGATCGTCACGAGGCTACTCGCGCCATTGCCGAGAGCCTTCTACCGCCCGAGGACCTCGCAGCCTTCAATGAACGCGAACGTCGGCGCGTTGCCCGACGTCGCGCTCGCACCTCCGAGGCCGGGGCGAAGCGTGTTTGACCCGGGAGCGATCATCGCGATTCTGAATCGCCATCAGGTCAGGTTCGTCGTGATCGGCGGCATGGCTGCGATGGTCCGTGACCTACCGGTGCCGGCAACCGTCGACATCGACATCACCCCGTCGCGCGATCCCGACAACCTGGAGCGACTCGCTGCGGCGTTTGACGATCTTGAGGCGGGGCTGTTGACGGCAGATCAGGGCGGGACGTGGTTTCCTCGCCGTCCACTCGAGAACTGGGCGCAGTACGACACGCTCCACCTGATGAGCAAGTATGGTCCGCTTGATCTTGTCTTCGCTCCTGACGGCGCTGCCCGCGGCTACGAGGACCTGGCAGCCTCCGCGGACAGCCAGCAGGTTGAGGGGAGCCAGGCGCTTGTGATCACTGTCGCTACGTGGGAGCGACTCAAGGAGGCCTCCGGACGGGCCAAGGATCTGGAGCACCTCGACCTCTACCGAGAGAGCCTGTGACGAAGCGCCGTTGACAATCTGGGACGAGATCGCTGGGTGGTCGCTCTGCTAACCCCCATCGTTATCCACTAATGTAGCGATCGATACTTTAGGGACGGTAGAAGCGCATCATATGAACTCAGAAATTGATGAATCTTCTGCCGACAGCTCGATCTCGTTGACTGCAACGGAGTCGACCTCTCGGCCGGCGAAGCGTCCGTTCCAGCGTGGAGCGCCGAACGTGATCGTCATCGTGTTGGACGACATTGGATTCGCTCAGCTCGGCTGCTACGGCTCCGATATCGCCACCCCCGCAATAGATGGACTCGCTCAGACTGGGATTCGCCTAACCAACTTCCACACGACTGCAGTGTGTTCGCCGACGCGGGCGTGCTTGCTGACAGGTCGCAATCACCACCGTGTAGGGGTCGGCATGTTGCCTGATCTGCCAATGAACTTCCCTGGTTACACCGCTCGCATCCCTGACGAGGCGGGAACGCTCGCGCAGATCCTGCGAGCGGAGGGTTATGCGACATTTGCTGTAGGGAAATGGCACCTCACACCACGAGACCAGCGGTCCCCCTCGGGACCGTTCGAGAACTGGCCACTTGGCAAAGGCTTCGAGCACTTCTACGGCTTCCTGGGTGGCGACGCGAATCACTGGGCTCCCGAGTTGGTGCGCGACAACTCATACGTTGACCCGCCCCGAACTCCCGAGGAGGGCTATCACCTGAGCGAGGATCTGGCCGACGAGACGATCGCCCGTATCCGGGGGCTGCGGCGTGACCAGCCGGACCGGCCCTTCTTGGTGTGGCTCGCAATGGGTGCCGGGCACGCTCCTCACCACGTAACCCCAGAGTGGAGCGATCCGTATATCGGCCAATTCGACGCCGGATGGGATGCATGGCGCCGCTCGACTCTCGAGCGACAGATTGCACTCGGCATTGTCCCGCCCGATACCGAGTTGCCCACGGACTCCGAGCACGTACCAGTTTGGGAAGCCATGCACCCCGATCAGCGGCGGGTAGCAGCACGCATGATGGAGATCTACGCCGGGTTCTTGACCCACGCCGACGCGCAGATCGGGCGAGTGCTGGCCGAACTCGAAGAGCTTGGCGAACGCGAAAACACGATTGTCGTTGTCGTCTCGGACAACGGAGCATCGGGTGAGGCTGGACCCTCCGGTTCGGTCAGCGAGTTCCGATTCGCACAGGGGCGCGATGAGGACCCCGAGCTGAACCTAGCGATGATCGACGAACTGGGCGGACCCCGGGCATATAACCACTACCCCTGGGGTTGGGCCGAAGCAGGGAACACGCCCGTGCGGCGCTTTAAGCGCTACACGTTCGAGGGAGGCGTGCGCGACCCCTTCGTGATCTCCTGGCCGGCAGGGCTAGATACGGCCGGATCAGATATTCCCGGATCAGATATTCGCGGCCAGTACTGCCACGCGATCGACGTACTCCCCACGCTGCTTGATCTGCTCGGCCTGGAGCCGCCAGAGCAATTAAACGGCCTAGAGCAGATGAGTCTGGACGGCGTCTCGCTACGCCCGATGCTTGCCTCGGCCGACGCTCCTGAGCCGCGCACTGCGCAGTACTACGAGTGCTGGGGAAGCCGAGCAATGTACGTGGACGGCTGGAAGGTCGTGACGAATCACATCAACCAGCTCACCCACGCCGAACTCGATCTGATCGCGGGAAGTTCGGACTTTGCCACCGATCACTGGCACCTATTCGATGCACGAAATGACCTTGCCGAAAACCACGACCTAGGCGAGCAGTATCCGGAGATACTTGAGCAGCTCGTGGCCCGCTGGCACGCGGAAGCCGAACGGAACGGAGTCCTGCCACTCAGCGACGGGGTCTTTGACCGATTGCCACACCTGTTTCTGCCGTGGCCTTCTGGAGCCTCACGTGTTGAACTCCGGCCAGGCGAGCGTGTGTTCGAGGACAACACCCCAACGTTATGCAATGGGTTCACCATCACGGCTCATCTTGCCGCACCGCTTGCGGCCACCGACTGCGGCGTCCTCGCCGAGCAAGGTGACTACAACGGCGGCTGGGTCTGGCACCTGACCGAATCTCGGCTGTGCTTTGCGGTGAGTTTTGTGAGTGAGTTCGTGACCGAGTTGGCAGTAGCCGTGCCCGTAGGGGCATCCAATCTTCAGGTTCTCGGGCGACCCGAGGCTGATGGTGGCGTCGACCTAGCCGCCCTGGCCGATGGAGTTGTGGTTGGCACAGGCCGCCTTCCGCACGAGTGGCCTGGACTGTGGACACCGAATTCCTCGGCCTCCTTACTCGCCGGAGTCGGGCGTCCCCTGCCGGTCTGTGACGGATATGACCCAACGGTTCCATTCAGCGGCGTGCTCGAACGGCTGGTGGTCGCTGCCGACGGAGGCGCTGCGCTAGCCGACCTGACACGGCAGGTCGAGATTGCGTTTAGGAACCAATGACAGCAAAGGGACAGCATGTGAAGTCAAGGGGGCGACCATCTAATTCATGTACGGCCGACACGGTCGCCGTCATGCTGGTCGCTGCGCGGCAGCAGTTCGCCGCGCAAGGCTACGCAGCCACCTCGAACAGAACGGTGGCCAATGCTGCAGGCCTGGCGCACACTGCCATTTACAACCACTTTGGCTCAAAGGCTCAGCTCTTTACGGCTGTGTTTCTTGACGTGCAGGACCGGCTCATCTTCGAACTGCAAAGGTCTGCTGGTCGAAGTCCAGACGAGCCTGCCTTCCCTGGAGCGTTGCTCGACGCCATTGAGGCGTTACGCGCCGCCGACCCGACCTACGTCGAGTTCCTTGCCTCTATGTACGTTGAAGTGCGCCGCCACCCAGAGTTGCGAAACGTGTTTCAGGGCGAGGAGCCGTTCCCGATTGTCGACGTCTTGCGAAGCCTCGCAGCCAGTCCGGGCTCGTGCGAGGGCCAGGACCCGACCTGGTTCTGGATCACCTTTGCGTTGGGTCTCGCCCAGCTCAGTGCACTCGCAGACACTGCCACCTTTGCTACAACTGTCGAGATGTTCCGCCAGCAGTTCGTGAACGTATCGAGCGCTGACTCGTGACGGCAGAAGGTTCGGGGGTTGTCTTCCCGGCAGACCTCAATCAACTCTCTGCAGCAGTACTCACCGAGGCCTTGTCTGAGCGCTGGCCCGATGCTGTTGTCGAACGTCTAGAGATCGTCGAGGCCAAGCGCTGCGGAGATGGTGTTGCATCGACTGCTGACCGGGTGGTGCTTGACCTCACGTACGCCGCAGGATCGGATTCGGAACTACCTCGCCGGCTGATTCTCAAGACGATGCTCGCATCTCCCCATGCACCGGCTGCGATGTATGAGAACGAGGTGCGCTTCTACGGTGAACTGCGTGAGGAACTCAACATCGAAGCGCCCAGAGCGTTCGCCAGCCACTTCGACCCCGAGACTGGTCGGTTCGGACTGTTACTCGAGGACCTAAATGCCCGCGAAGCTAGGTTCCCTTCGGCTATCGAACCGGTGAGCCTCACGGAGGTGCGGTCGATTTTGGCTCACCTCGCGACGCTCCACGCGCGTTTTTGGAATAGTCCTCGCTTCGGGGGTGACCTTGCTTGGGTGCCCACCCCCATGAGTGGGGGAATGTTCGAGGTGTTTGACCTGATTGGTCTGGAACTGATCGAGGATCAGGTAGCGCGCTACCCCTTCAAACAAGATCTGATCGCCCCCTTGGGTCGGACCCTGAGCGAGTTATGGGACCTGCTCTGGCTGGTGCAAAGAAGGCACTGCGACGCACCGACCACCCTCCTGCATGGTGACCCACACCTAGGCAATACCTACCTTCTGCCGGGCGAGCGTGGTGGTCTGTTGGACTGGCAGTTGATGATGCGCGGAAGTTGGGCGCATGACGTCACCTATCTGATCGTGACCTCACTTGACCCTCAGGTGCGTCGTGCACATGAACGCGAATTGCTTGGCGAATATCTAGATCAACTCCGGGCGAACGGCGTCGAGAACGCACCGGAGCTCGCGGCAGCGTTCGAGCAGTGCCGAACTGCAGCGCTCTGGGGACTCGTCATAGGGTGGCTGATCTGCCCTCCCGAGAATTACGGGCAGCCGATCACGGAGGCAAACATCACTCGCGCTGTCACGGCGGTGACGGACTACGACACCATCTCGGCTATTGAGGAGTGGAGCAAATGAACGATCACAGTGGCGGACCCGAAGAGTCCCTAGATGGCTGGGTGCTTGACCAGGAGAGGCTGGCAGACCGCTTGGCCATCACGGACCTGCTCACGGCCTACGCCTATGCCATCGACGACCGAAACTGGTCGCGCTGGGAGTCGCTCTTCCTGCCCGATGCAGTCATCGATTACACCTCGGCGGGTGGAATCGTTGGCAACCCCGCCGAACTGGCTGCGTGGATGCCCGACGCGATGGCAGCGTTTGAGTTCTGCCTGCATTCCACTTCGACTCACGAAGTCCGCTTCACTGGACCCGATTCGGCTACGGGCAGAGCTCATGTGTTCAACCGCAACGGTGCGCGCTGGGACGGGCAGTTCGAGATTGTTGACGTTGGGGCGATCTACGAGGACACCTACGCCCGCCGCGGTAATCAGTGGCTCTTCGCAGGGCGGTTCGAGCACACGGAGTACATCACCGGGGGCAAGTTCGCCGCCATGATTCGCGATGCTGCCGCTGTAGCTGTAGCTGTAGCTGTAGCGGATTCTGCAGAGGGCCGCATGCCGCCGTTCGGCTGAGGCCAGATCTAGCTGGCAGTTCCCCTCAGTGGCTCTGCTTGCTGGCCGAGGATTTGCCGATAGGGAGGATCGTGACAATGCCCACGATCAGGGAGCCAACGACCAAGCCGACGAGCGCCGAAGCGGCAGTGTTGATGAGCCAAGACAGCACCCCACCGATGCCTGACACGTCATGCACCAGCTTTTCGAGTTCGTGCACAAGGTGGTACGGGCCGGTCCATCCGAGTTCGTCGGCTCCGACGAGCAGGATGTGGCCACCAACCCAGAGCATGGCAGCGGTGCCTACAACCGATAGCCAGGTCAGTAGCTTCGGCATACCGGTTACTAGCGCTCGGCCAACTCGTTGTGAGGACGGCGATGGACGCTCCGCGAGGCGCAGGCCAACGTCGTCCATCTTTACGATCAGAGCGACAACTCCGTAGACGATGACTGTGATGACCACCCCGACGATCGCCAGAATCACACCTCGAGAAACGACTGGTTCCTCAATCACCTCTTTGAGGGCGATCACCATGATCTCTGCTGAGAGAATGAAGTCGGTGCGAATAGCGCCGCGGACCACGCTTGACTCAGCGTCTGGCCCTGATACGACTGCCGGCTCGTCGTGGTCGTGGTCGTCGTGGCGGAGTGCGTGGATGATCTTATGGGCACCCTCGTAGGCCAAGAAGCAGCCACCGAACATCAGGATGATCTCTATGATCACCGGTGCGATGGCGCTCAGCAGCAGCGCAGCAGGCAGGATGATGAGCAGTTTGTTGCGGAGGGATCCGAGGGCGATCTTGCGGATGATCGGCAATTCTCGGTTAGCCGCTAACCCTTGGACATAAGCCGGGGTGACAGCGGTGTCGTCTACGACCACGCCGGCGGCCTTGATGCTCGCCCGTCCTGCAGCAGCCCCGACGTCGTCTACTGAAGCAGCGGCCAACTTTGCGAGAGCCGCAATGTCATCGAGTAGCCCGACGAGTCCTCCTGCCATGTTGTGCTGGTCCCTTCGCCTACGTCCCTTGCCTTGCATTGCCAGTTATGACGACTCTGACTCTAGCTATCCGAACTTAGGTCTCAGGCATCGCGCTCTTAAGGAATGACCGATACCGTGACTGCTATGTCCTCGCCCTCTACACCGCCGCTCAGCCGAGGCGGGGAACGAGTACGAAGAGTCAAGGCTTCGCTGCGTCGATTGCAGAGACGGGTCTACCGGATCTTTGCAAAGGTCGTGTATCGCAAGGTGGTGATGTGTCGGCTGGAACCTGATCAATCGATCATCGACTTCTTAATGGCCATGCCGCTCGAGCCATGCTCGCCCACCCTATCCATCGAGGTTCTTGGCCCCGACCGCTATCACGAGGTACTCGGGTCGTCGCCGCAGCTATCTGCAGCCGATCTAGCTCATTTCGACAAGCAGGAGTCGGTCTGTGTGGTGGCTTCTGAAGCAGGCCTGATTGTGGGGAGTGTCTGGTTTACTCACGGCGAGGTCTATGTCAGTGATCTTGGCCGGACAGTTCATGTTCCAGCGCACGAGCGGTACTCGGGCCGTGCGTATGTCCACCCCGACTTTAGGGGGCAGATGCTCATGCAACACCTTGGTCACGCTCATAGAAAGCTTCAGCCGGGTATGAGGATGTGGAACCTTGTGTATGCCAGCAATAGCAACGTCTTAGCTGCGCTCAACAAGATCGAGCTGAATCTCACTGGCAGGTTTTCAACCACCTTCATTCTGGGAATGAGATTCGCGAAGGACGAGGAGTTTTATCCTCGACCGCTCGCTGAGGTCAGCACCATCTAATGAGTCGCCCAGTTCCGAACTGTGCGCCGGGCGGGTTAGGTGTTGATGAGGTTGGTGAGGAGGCCAGCGAGGTAGACGTCGGCGGCGTAGTGGGTGAGTCTTTCGCCGCGGGTGGTGGATTTGGGTGTGTCGGGGTTGATGTGTGGTGGTGGTTTAGGTGGGTGGGGGATGTTTTTGGGGTGTTGTTGTTGGAGTTGTGGGATTGCTGTGTTGGCTGTGTTGTTGTTTTGGGTTGCAGCAGCGGCTGTGGTGGTTGCTGTGGTGGTTGTTCCGAGGCAGGTGTTGTTGTTCCAGAAGGTGAAGATTTGGTCGTTGTTGGTGGTGATTGTCCAGTGTTGGGTGTGGAGTTCGTTGTGGTGGTATTGACAAAGAAGTATGAGATTTTCTAGTGAAGTGGTCCCGCCGGTTGAGTGGTAGTTGACGTGGTGGGCTTTGAGGTAGCGGTTTTGGGTGCAGCCTGGGAATTCGCAGGTTCCTTGGCCGCCTGAGCGGTAGTTGAGTGCTCGGCGTTGTTGGCGGGTTGCGGTTCTGGTTGTGTTGGATAGCCAGAGTGGGACTCCGTTGTGTTGGATGAGGAGTTGCATGTTGGCGTGGGTGAGGTAAGCGGCTATTTCTTCGTTGGTGAGGTGTTGGCCTGTTTGGGTAATGAAGCATTGGGTGCCGAGTTGGGTGGGTTTTGTGGGTGTGTAATCGATTCCCATGATGTTGGCGAGGGTTTGTACGTCGAGGTTGATTTGGATGTTGAAGTGTTCGCCGTTGGTGTGTCGGATACCTGCGTCGTGGGTGTGATCGAGCATGGTTTGGGCGAGGCGTTGCGCTATTTGATTCGCGTTGAGTTTGATCAGCGGCGCAGCAGGGGGAGCAGGCGCGGCCTCCCCGTCAGGCGCAGCGGGTGTTGTGGGCGTGTCGTGGGTGGCTGCTGTTTGGGTGGCGTCTGTTTGGGTGGTTGCTTTGGCTGCTGCCCAGGCTTGTTGGAGTAGGGCGGTGGTGATGGGATCGAGCGCTGCGTCGATGCGTCCGCGGCCTTGGTGGTCTTGCCAGGTTCGCCAGTAGTAATCAGGGTCTGGACTGTCCGGATTCTCTGGGCTGTCTGTGTTGTCTGGGCTGTCTGGGCTGTCTGGTTGTGGTGCGTGTTTTTTGTAGGTTGCTAGGAGTCGGGTGGCTTGGGCTGGGGTGCAGTTCAAGATGAGGTCTGAGATTGCTGCTTGGTTGTCTGGGGTTGAGATACGCGCTGCGTGTTCTAAGAGTCCGAGTGAGACACGGCCTTGGAGCGCTTGGTTATGCAGTGCGGGGATGGTGGTGAGGTTGGTTGCAATGGTTGTGTAGCGGCGGGCTTCTGTTGGGGTGAATTTGGTGCGTACCGATACCCATTGGGCAAAGTTTTTGTATCCGTTTCCCTTCCAGTGTTGGCCGTTGTTGTACTCGGCGAGTGTTGCTACGAGTTGGGCTTGCAGGATGTGGATATGTGCTGCGAGGACACCAATGCGATCATTCAGAACGCTCTCATCTTCTGGTGGGTGACCATCTTCTGGTGGTTGGCCGTGTTCTGACATACCCATACGGTAATCGAACGTATGTTCTGTTTTCAACTGATTAAAAAGAAAACACAAAAGAAAACTTTGGCCGATGCCCAACTCCTGGCAGAGCCCGAGCGGACCGCACCGAGCGGATCGCCCCCCTTGGCCCTCCGAGCTACCATCGCATCATGGTCACTTCTGTGAGCGAGGAGTCAGTTAAGGCGGTGGTTCGAGGCCTCCTCGGTGCAGTCAATGTTGATGGCGGCCCGACGGATCGACAGCTCAGTGTGCTTGGGTCAATCACCACTCACCTGTGGAACCGTCCCGACCTTGACCCTGCGAAGCTGAGCGGGATCGGCCCGCAAGAAACAGCTGAGCAGGTAACTGAACCACGTGAGCGAAGGTGCTTTCACGAGGTGCTCATCGCTCTTGAGGTTTGTCGGCATCCGCTCACCCAGACGCAGGTTGAATCAGTGGAGTCCTATTCCGCAGCACTGGAATTCGACGGTCCCGACCTTGAGATATTTCGAGATCTTGTAGATAAGGGAGCCGCTAGTGCTGCAAAGGATTACAGCAGGTTTCTTGCTGGCAACTTGAAACAGCGCTCCGAGCCCAGCCTTGTCGCAGAGGGAAGCAAGAGCTCAGCGGCAACCTCCGGCGCAGAGCCCGAGTTGCTCAAACGCTTCGAGGCATTCGCGGACCTCGATCCAAATTCGCTAGGTCGCGTCTACCTAGATTTCCACCAACGCAATCGGATTCCGCTGCCCGGTGAACAGGCCTCTCCGATGAACCATTTCTATGTTGCGCACGATATGACCCATGTGATTGCTGGCATCGAGCCAACCGGTCCGGGCGAAGTCGCCTTGAGTGGATTCCAGTGGGCGATGAATGACAACGAGGTGAACTCGGCGGCTCTGCTGGCATCGCTCGTGGTGCATGAGGCCGGCTTTGGTCAAGCGGGAACCCTGACCACAGAGACTGGTCAACTTGGCATGACTGGGGCGGCGGAACTCTTGGGCCAGGAGATGAGTCGCGGATCTAGGTGCACAGCCGATTTCTCCCTCGTCGACCACTTTGCCTTGGCCGGCGAGCCGTTGGCCGAGGTGCGAAAATCATTCGGCGTGCAGCCTCCAGATGACCCGAAGGATGGCCACCATAACTGGTGATCGACTAGTGAGACCGAACGCCGAGTTGATGTATCAGTTGAACGAAGGCATCGGTGGCCTCCTCGAGCTCGAGTTCAGATCTTGAGTAGGCCAGACCGAGTTCGGTCAGAGCGCCAAACAAGGCACGTGCAAGGCCATCGGAGGCGGCCACTGCCAAGTTCCCTTCGGATTCAAGAACGGCCAAGGCCAGTTCCATGTTGCCAAGCCCAATGGAGCGGTCAATTTCGTACCAGCGTTGCAGTCCAACAACTGCCGGCCCGTCCTCTACAACAATTTGTCGGTACTCAGACTTGCCCATGAATTTGATGCAGGCTCGGGCGCCTTCCTCGAGCGCAGATCGGGTGTCGGGGGCTTTGCCCGCTGCGGCAGTAACCGCTGCGTCAAGCTCTTCAGAAAGTTGGATCAGCACTGCCTCGAACAGCCCAGCTTTGCTATCAAAGTGGTGATAGACGGCACCGCGGGTGACTCCACAGCGTTCGGCCACGTCTGCCGGCTGAGTACCTGCGTACCCGTCACGACCAAAGCTGGCCCGTGCTTCTGAAAGGATCTCCAGTCGAGTAATTTCGGCATCTGCTGCGGTTCTACGCATGACCCAGCATAGCTCGGTTTACATGCTTCTTGTATTTATAATTTCAAAGACTGGGAATGCTCTATTTCTGGCGAAATCCAGATCGCAAGCACGTTTGCAGAGCGGCCAGATCGAGCTGTAGCAGGAGTCAGTAGTTCGCGCTGTGATCCGTCATCAAAGATTTCCGAGAACACGTTCTGAAGAGTACTCACAGGTGTGACGAACCAGCAGTTTTACCCGTTGCAACTAGTTCAGCTCCGCTGTTCACTGAGTGAGGAGTACCAATCAGCCGGGAGTCCTCTCGGCAGACAGTGGAGGTAAGACATGAGCAGCACAACGCAGTGCCGCCATTGCAGCGGGCTCTGTGCCGGCGCTGCAAGCCGGTGTCACCAATGCCGAAAGTGGATTCGCAAGCAAGACTTTTATCCCTGCAGCGAGTCCACCCAGACAGCTACTACGCCGTCTTCGACAGCCCGCTAGCTAGGCGCAGAAGGGGCCCGGCTGTTGCAGCCGAGCTCAGTCGTCATAAGATAGAGAGATGTTGTTGGCAGCAGATATGGTCTGGCATTTTTGGTTAGCAGTGGTGTTAGCAATCTCAGCCGTGGCTGTGCTTGGCCTGATCATTGGCTTGTACGTCACCAAGGTGTCGAGCACCCGTTATCCAAAATCCGAGAACTGAGACGGGCTTCACCACATGGGAGACGCAGTGGATTGGGCACTCGCCGAGCGAGTAGCAACCCGCGTTTCTGGATCGGAGCCGTTCGCGTCCTCGTATCACGCCGCTGGAATGGCGCGTGACTTTGAAGAGATGACGGCCCGTGCGCAGGTCTACGTAGAGGCAGAAACTGGCCTGACCTCTGCTGCGGGTCAAGCAAGAGCTCGAGTAGTGGACCGCAACGATTGGGTGCGCGCGAACCTAGCTAGCTATCAACGACTGCTACGACCCGTCTTGGGGCGACTCGATGAATTAGGTGGCGGAGCCGCAGGCTCGCTCGGCGGCAAAGTGGCCGCTGTAGAACTCGGCGGGCTGCTGGGCTGGATGTCGAGTCGGGTGCTCGGCCAATACGACCTGTTGGTCCTCGAGGAAGAAAACCCAGAGGACCAAGACCTGGTGTACTACGTGGGGCCAAATATTTTGGGCCTGGAAAAGCGCCACGGGTTTCCACCTGATGAATTTCGGTTGTGGGTGGCGCTACACGAGGTCACTCATCGCACCCAGTTCACCGGGGTGCCTTGGCTGCGGCCCTACTTTCTTGGACTAGTCACTGAATTGATGGGTGCTGCAGAGCCGGACCCTAAGCGACTGTTTGCGGCAGTCGGTCGTGTTGCGGACGGTGTGCGTACTCGCAAGAACCCGCTTGAAGATGGCGGCATTGTTGCGCTCTTTGCTTCCCCCGAGCAGCGCGAAGCAATGGACCGAGTCGGTGGCCTGATGAGCCTGCTCGAAGGTCATGGCGACGTGACCATGGACCGGGCGGCGCTTGATCAGGTGCCATCTGCTGACCGGTTTGCTCGCGCACTGCGTGCGCGTCGAACGAACATGAATCTGGGCGCAAAATTCTTGCAGCGGCTGATCGGTCTCGAGGCCAAGTTGGCGCAATACGAACAGGGCGAACTCTTTATCGAAGCCGTCGAGAAAGTAGGCGGACCGGCTCTGCTAAACCGAGCGTTTGAAGATCCGCTGAATCTCCCAACTCTGGTCGAGATTCGCGATCCTTCGCTGTGGATTGCACGTCTGGGATCGGCCGCGACAGCGGCGTGAACATGGCTCCACATGGCGATAGCGCAGTTCCGCGATTCGCCTCCGTTCCTAAGTTCACCCCAGATGAGCTCTCAGAAGTTCCGCTCGTAGCTGAGCTACTGAAGCGCTGTGTTTTTCCCGCCGAGCAGAGCGGCACGAGACGACAACTGAACTGTGCAGTTTCTGGCGGACCTGATTCAACGGCGCTCTTGATCTTGGCTGTGGCCTCTGGCGCGCAAGTGACAGCACTGCATGTCGACCAAGGGCTGCGCGAGGGCTCACAAGAAGAAGCCCAGATCGTGGCCTCACTTGCAGAGGGCGTGGGTGCACAGTTCGTCTCCTTAACCGCTGTGATTCACCAGGGTGCAGACTTAGAAGCTCGAGCCCGAACGGCACGCCACGAAGTGCTGCCCGCTGATGCACTCTTTGGTCACACTGCTGATGATCAGGCAGAGACCCTTCTGATTCGACTTATGCGTGGCACCGGCCCTGCGGGTCTAGCGGGGATGAGTTCGCAGCAGCACCCGCTTCTGGGACTGCGGCGAGCAGACACCGAGTTCCTCTGCGCCCAGCTGGGCATTGCGCCTTTCCTGGATCCCAGCAACAACGATCCTCGTTTTGTGCGCAATCGTGTTCGTCATGAGGTCGTACCTCTACTGAACCAAGTATCTGCTCGCGACGTGACGCCATTGCTGTGCCGTCTTGCCGAACTCTGCGCCGACCAAGCCGATTTGATTGCTGCTCTTGCAGAAGCCGAGGACCCGACTGATGCAAAGGGCCTCTCGTGCTTGCCGCCTGCACTCGCAGCCCAGGTAGTACGGATGTGGTGGGTGCGCACCACTGGAATCGTGTATCCCCCCGATGCTGCTGCAATCGAACGGATTCTTTCTGTTGCTAGCGGTCAGTCGGTGAGTTGTCAGGTTGGAAATGGCTGGAGCGTTACGAGAACTGCCGGCAGGCTGTCGCTTCAGCAGTCGGCCTGTTCGGGAACGGCTACTGTCCAAGAACATGAATGAACCCTCTCCTGCTGCCCAGCACCGTCTGACCGAGGACCCGAACATTGGTCGGGTGTTGCTCACAGAACAACAACTGGCTGAGCGGATTCAGGAACTCGGGGCACAGATCACAGAGGAGTACCAGGATCGTCGGCCGCTCCTGGTCTGTGTGCTTCGCGGTGCGTACGCATTCACTACCGATCTGGCTTTCGCTATCGATCTGCCGGTAGAGATTGATTTTATTGCTGTTTCTTCTTACGGGTCCTCGACGAGGACCTCGGGCGTCGTGCGACTGGTCAAGGACCTTGACGTCGATCTAACGGGCCGGGATGTGATCCTGGTTGAAGACATCGTTGATACGGGCCTCACGCTTCGCTACTTGCGTCGCAGTCTCGAGGTCAGAGGGCCAGCGAGTCTTGAAGTCTGCACATTGTTGGCAAGAGAAGCAGCAGACCTTGAGGGCTTGGGCGTGAAGTACGTGGGCTTTACGATCCCCGGAGATTTTGTGGTGGGATACGGGCTTGATGTTGGCGAGAAGTACCGGAACCTTCGCTACCTTGCCGTGTATGAACCTGACGAGGTAAGTACCCCGTAACGTCGTATCCTGTCGGCGGCTTCAAATGCACCCACCCAGGGTCATGTTTCTTTTCCGAAAGGCCCAAGCACATGAGCCAGATTGATACCTCTTCTTCCGGTGGCAGCAGCCCAGCAGGTAGTCCTGAGAGTGCACGCGTTATTGCCCCAGAGAATGATCTGAATATTCCGGATCCCATCCCACTGGCGCCAATTATGGCCCCGGCAGTAGATCTGGAACGTATCCAAAAAGCCGTTCGAGAGATCCTCATCGCCATCGGGGAAGACCCAGATCGTGAGGGCGTTCTCGATACTCCGGCCCGCGTTGCCCGCATGTATGCCGAGACCTGTTCGGGCCTTCACGAGGACCCGTCCCGTCACCTGAAGGTGACCTTCGATGCAGGTCACGACGAAATGGTGATGGTTCGTGACATCTCCATGTATTCCATCTGTGAGCACCACCTAGTTCCGTTCTTCGGAAAGGCTCATGTTGCCTATATCCCAAATGTGGATGGTCGTGTCACGGGCTTGTCGAAGCTCGCTCGACTTGTAGATGGCTTCTCCCGGCGACCACAGGTTCAGGAACGTCTCACGGCTCAGATTGCAGACGCGATTGAGTCGTCATTGGCACCGCGTGCCGTCCTTGTTGTGATCGAGGCCGAACACATGTGTATGGCCATGCGAGGCATCAAAAAAACTGGTGCATCTACTGTCACCTCTGCAGTTCGAGGATTGTTTAGAGATGACGTAGCAGCCCGGTCCGAGGCCATGCGCTTTATCGGGACAGGCCATTAATTTTGAGCCAGGTCATGGGGATTCTGAACCTGACTCCAGATTCATTCTCTGATGGTGGCGAGTACGAGTCTTTGGAAAAAGCGCGCCTCCATGCCGAGTTGATGCTTGACCAGGGCGCGCAGGTGATCGACGTTGGTGGTGAGTCAACGCGACCCGGCGCCCAGAAAGTAGACCCTGCCGAGGAGCAACGCCGCGTGTTGCCAGTCATTGAGGTACTCGCTGACCTACTTGCAGATTCCTCTGCACGAATCTCGATCGACACTCGCAATGCGCAGACTGCTCAGGCTGCAGTTCGTGCGGGGGCAACGCTCATCAACGATGTCAGTGCCTCGCTCTGGCCGACTGCTGCAGACCTTGGGGTTGGTTGGATCGCAATGCATATGCGCGCAGACCCTCTGACCATGCAGAACTCGCCGGTATATGCAGATGTGGTCGGTGAGGTTCGAGCTTTTCTTGTGCAACGGGCTGAGCAAGCTGTTGCCGCAGGAGTTGAAGAAGTCTGGGTTGACCCAGGAATCGGATTTGGCAAAACCACAGCGCACAATATTGACCTGCTGGCTCATCTAGACCAGCTCGTAGCCGAGGGATTTCCGGTGTTAGTCGGCAACAGCCGAAAAAGATTTCTGGGTGAGTTGATTGCCCGTTCTGACGATGGCCTTGGGCCTTTCAGTAAGGCTGAATCTGCCTCAGATTCTACTGATGCAACTCGCTTAGTTCCCCTAGATGACAGGGTAGACGGCTCCTTGGCAACGGCAATGTGGGCCATGATTCAGGGCGCAAAAATGGTCCGAGTTCATGAGGTCGAACCGGCCGTTCAGGGCGCAAAAATAATCTCGGGGAATATCCTGATCCCCTGAAATCGCCTACGATCACGTCTCCAACAGATTCAAAAGCTCGGTTCGCAGGATCCGACTCAGGGAGGAGGTGGCGAAATGGCAGCAAAAGGCAAGTGGGCGCAAGGAATTCAGCCTCGTCACTTCAACTGGGTGATTCAGGACCAATTGGCTATCTGTGAGCGTCCAGGTGGGTTTGGGCAAAATCACCGCAAGGTTCGTCGGCAAGAAGAGATCATCTGGATTCGTGAACAGGGTTTCGACTTTGTGATTTCTGTCTCCTCTGCGCCGAACAACCTGCATAGCTATGACGAGCTTGGTGTTCGTTGGCGTCATTGGCCGTTCCCGCACGCCGAGGATCTTCCTCAGTACCTGCAGCGCTCCTACACCGATCTTCGGCTGCTGCTCTCTGAGAATAAGAAGCTGATGTTTCATCAGGACGAGCTCTCTGACCGACTCGTCGGCTTCCTTGCTGGGTATTTGGTCTGGAACGAGATGGTTCCAGAGCCACCCCGGGCAATCGCTCTGACAGAGCACATCACTGGCCGCCAGATCGGAGCAGATGGTCGGCAACTAGTCGGTGAAGCTGCTCGTCTCGTCGAACTGCGCTGATCCCATGCCTAGTCCTGAGGCGGCTGATCCGCCGGATCAGATATCGGTGCACGGCCTGCGAGTAGTTGGCATTGTTGGCGTTCTTCCCGAGGAGCGGGTTCGTGCCCAACCGTTGCAGATAGATCTAGATCTGTTTATCGACCTCACTGCTGCTGGAATGAGCGATGCGCTCGCAGACACTGTTGATTACGGGGCAGTCTGCGATTCGCTGAATCGAACAGTAGAGACATCTCAGCCTGAACTACTCGAACGGCTAGCAGCACAGCTCGCAACGGCAGTTTTCGCGGTTGATCCCCGCATCGAGGGCCTGCGAATCTCCGTGGCAAAGCTCCGTCCACCCGTTCCGCATGATTTGGCCACTTCAGGGGTGCAAATCACCCGCCGCCGCCCCGCATGAGTTCTAGCGGATCGGCAGCCTCGAGTCAGCCGGCCCCGGCTCCTGCAGTTAGGGCGTTTTTGTCATTGGGTTCGAATCTGGGCGACCGCCGGCAATATCTGAAGGCTGCAGTGGACTCACTCCCCGACGTGGTAGCAGTGTCCCCAGTGTATGAAACCGACCCAGTGGGAGGACCCGAGCAGGGGGCCTATCTCAACCTTGTGGTCGAACTTTCAACGAGCCATTCCCCTGATCAATTACTCGGCATCTGCCACCGAATCGAAACAGCCTCGGACCGGGTCCGCGACGTCCGCTGGGGAGCACGAACCTTAGATATCGACATCTTGTGGATGGACGGAGTGGTCCAAGACAGCCCCCGTTTGACCATTCCTCACCCCCGGTGGAAAGAACGCAGATTTGTGCTGGCACCTTTGCGAGACCTTGCGCCTGAGTTAGTCACCGAACAAGAATTGAACCTTGCAGAAGGCACGGTTATTCGGGTCGACCCGCTCTGAGCCAGATGACTGCTAAACGGGTTCGGATTATTGGCGCCGGGAAAGCCGGCGGGTCCTTCGCCCTAGCATTGCAACAGGCACAGTGGACTGTTGACCTGGTCAGTCACGAACAGTTCGCCCAGTCAGAGAATGCCTCGACAGCAACAGGGGTGCGACTGGTGACTGCTGAACAAGCAGATCTGGTGTTGATCTGTGTGCCCGACCCAGTGGTTGCGCATGTGGCCTCGCTAATGGTGGTCGATGAGTCCGTTGTCGTGGCCCACTGTGCTGGCTCGCTTGGCCTCGAGGTTCTTGCTCCTGCCGTGCGCACAGCATCGATTCATCCCTTGATCGCTCTAGCTACTCCGCAGACGGGTGCTCAGGCCCTGCAAGGAGCATGGTTCGCTGTCTCGGGCGACCCGCTCGCAAGCAGTGTCGTGGCTGCACTCGGTGGTCGTGCAATGCAAGTGGCCGACGCGGATCGAGTTAGATACCACGCAGCGGCCGTGCTGGCATCGAATCATCTGGTGGCTCTGCTCGCCCAAGTGGATGCAATCGCCACAGATCTGGGCGTGCCACTTGAGGCATTTCTAGATCTGTCTCGGGCAACACTCGATAACGTTTCCAAACTTGGCCCAAGGGCTGCGCTCACTGGGCCAGTGTCCCGAGGTGATTGGTCGACGGTGATGCGGCACCTGCAGGAGTTAGCTCCGTCGGAGCGCCAGGCCTACTTGTCGCTCGCTTTGCGAGCAGCAGCACTCGTAGATGCGCTGCCCTCAGAAGCCGAGATGCATCAACTTGAGCAGGCCTTGGACGCTAAGTAGATGCTGCACAGCCGGAAAAACACGTCAGAGTCCCGATACCTCCTGGGGAGGCTTCGGGACTCTGATCGGTTCCCGCCGGAACACCAATATCTTCGTCCATCTGCGCAGCGATGTGTATGGGCAGAATCCCTAGTGCTCGGTTCTAGGCTGCGTAGGTGAAAACACTGACAACAATCTCTGAATTGCGCGCAGAGATTGCGCAACATCGACTGCAGGGGCAGAGCATCGGACTGGTTCCCACCATGGGCTACTTGCATTCTGGACACGCCTCGCTGATTGAACGTGCTGCCGCAGAATGCGATCTTGTCATTACCACTGTGTTTGTGAATCCGCTGCAGTTCGCAGCCACCGAGGACTTGTCCTCATACCCAAGAGATGCCCCCGGAGATTCGCGCACTGCAGCGGCTGCCGGTGCAGATCTGTTGTTCCTCCCCGGACTGCAAGAGATGTACCCACTTGGCCGAGAGGGCGTGCTGACATCGGTTTCGGTCAATGAATTGTCGGCGGTGATGGAAGGGGAGTCGCGGCCAACTCACTTTGCTGGAATGTGCACCGTGGTAGCCAAACTGTTCAACATCGCGGGACCGTGCACGGCCTACTTTGGGAAGAAGGATTTTCAGCAGTTAGCCATTGTGCAAGCCATGGTCCGAGATCTGTCCTTTGATGTGGAACTTGTTGGTTGTGAGATCTGCCGTGAGCCTGATGGCCTCGCCATGTCGAGCCGAAACGTCTACTTGAGCACTGAACAGCGAGCCGCTGCACCGGTGCTCGCTCAGGCTTTAGTCGCTGCAGCGCGTTCCCTGAGTAGGGGTGAGACCTCTGTTGACCGACTGCGTGCAACGATGATGGATGTGATCAGCACTCAGGCAATCGGGCAGGTAGAGTACCTCGAGGTTGTGGATCCAATCACGCTGAGGCCTCTGACCCAAGCAGACGCTCGGAGCAGGTTTTTTGGAGCCGTTCGCTTTGGTTCAGTCCGGTTGATCGACAACCTTGATCTGAGCGAGCTCGACCTAGATTCCAACGCTGCGATCAGCCAGTGACCTCTGCACCGCTCGACCTTTTGGTTCTTGGTTCCGGAGTAGCTGGGCTTTCCGCAGCAGTTCGAGCAGCGGGTACGCATGGCCTGCGAACGGGTGTCATTACCAAAGGTGGACTTGATCTAGCGACCACCCGATGGGCACAGGGGGGCGTGGCGGCTGCACTCTCCGGCAACGTAGAGGAAATCGACCTGCATTTGGCCGACACGCTCGCAGCGGGAGCGGGACTCTGTGACTTCGATGCGGTGCGAGTCCTCGTAGACGAGGGCCCCCGGCGGGTTGAAGAACTCATTGCTCTTGGAGCCGAGTTTGATCGCGATGAGCGCGGGAATTTGGAGCTTGCCCGAGAGGGCGGCCACTCAGTTGCCAGAGTGGTGCATGCCGGAGGTGCTGCCACTGGCGCAGAGATTGAGCGTGCACTAGTCGCAGCAGTTCGGCGCACAGCGGCTGTCCTGCATGAGCACACGTTTGCCCTTGATTTGATGATCGAGGATGGCTGCTGCGTTGGTGTACAGGCCATCGATCCCAATGGGCAGGTGACGCAAGTTCGGGCAAGGAATGTGCTGCTTGCAACCGGCGGAGCGGGTCAACTTTTTGCTATTACGACGAACCCTTCGGTTGCAACTGGCGATGGTGTTGCGATGGCTCTGCGAGCTGGGGTTGCTATTGCGGACCTCGAGTTCTTTCAATTTCATCCAACGGCTCTGTACCACCCTGGTATTCCACGGCCCCTGTTGTCAGAGGCGCTACGTGGCCACGGGGCGCTTCTGCGCGACAGCGCCGGAGAGCGCTTTGTAGATGAGATGCTGCCTCGCGATGTTGTGTCCCGGGCCATCCTCGCCGAGATGCTTGAGCAGCACACCGATCATGTCTGGCTCGACGCAACAGGCCTTGATCATTTCGCAGAACGGTTCCCGACGATCTATTCCGACTTGGTCGCATCGGGCCTTGACCCCATGACTGACTGGCTACCAGTAGCGCCCGCTGCGCATCATCAGTGCGGCGGCATTGTTACAGACCTGTTTGGTGCCACTTCTATGCCGGGGCTGTGGGCTGCAGGAGAGACCGCTTGTTCTGGTGTGCATGGTGCAAATCGTTTGGCCTCAAATTCCCTTCTTGAGGGCATGGTCTTTGGGCCGCGAGCTATTGAATCAATTGCCAGTGGAGCTTTTGGACCGTCGGCTACGGGAGCTATGCGCTCAGTGCTGGGTTTTGCCGAATCAGACGATCCCACGCTCAGCATCCTTGGTGTTGCGCTGCCGCTACCCCAGACCAGCACTGCCGACGAGACCAGCCCTGCAGATGTGACCAGCCCTGCAGATGTGACCGGCACCCCTGTAACCAACCTTCAGGCGGGTAGCAGTTCCGTCACTCCTCAAAGCCTCAAGCGGGGCTTACAACAGGCCATGAGTACTGATGCCGGGGTGCAACGAAGTGCCGAGACCCTCGAGCGAGTAACGCTAGTAATAGCTCAGGTGATGGCGGAGCTTGCTCCGATGGATCAACAGGAGGTCGCCGTGGCTGAGGTGCAGAACCTGGCGCAGATTGCGCAGACCTTGGTTGCTGCGGCTCTGGCTCGAACAGAGAGTCGTGGCACCCATGCGCGCCTTGATTACCCCGGTCTCGACCCCGCTCAGGCCCATCGGCTAGTGGTGGGTAGCTAGTGGCGTTCGGGCTGCGTCAGCGGCAGGTTCGAGGAATCTGCAAAGCTCATATGCCGTGACCACTCCTGCAGCAGACTCCCAATGGTTGAACCCACCACTCTTTGAGGTACAGCAGGCGGTTGCCCGCGCTCTTGCCGAAGACCTAGCGCCCTTGGGTGACCTCACCTCTGCGCTTCTGCCCGCAAAGTTGGGTGAGGCCCGGTTCGTGGCGCGAGTTCCTGGCCGCCTAGCCGGCACGATGTGTGTCACAGAGACGTTTGCTCAACTCGACGCAGAGGTGCAGGTGGCCTGGGGGGTTGACGAAGGAGATCAGATCTCTGCCGGACAGCAGCTTGCGGTAGTACGCGGCCCGTTCAGTTCGATTCTCACCGGGGAGCGCACTGCGCTCAATTTTTTAGGGCACCTTTCAGGAATTGCCACGCTCACGGCGGCCTTTGTCGAAGCAGCCGCAGTAGGAGGAAGCGCCCAGGTGTGGGATACACGCAAGACCATTCCCGGCCTGCGTTCCTTGGCCAAAGCCGCCGTACGCGCAGGGGGCGGTCGCAACCACCGCGGCAACCTGTCTGACTGGATGCTCATCAAGGACAATCATTTGGGAAGCGTTGGAATTGCGAGTGCGATTGCTCTTGGAAAGGATCGTTGGCCGGCGCGCACCGTGCATGTGGAATGCGACCGCATGGAGCAATGTATCGAGGCCCTCGAGGCGGGGGCTGATGCCATCTTGTTAGACAATATGAGCCCAGAAGAAGTCATGGCCTGCGTAGCTGCCGCCGAGATTCGCCAAGGTGGCCAGCAGCGCCGCACGTTGCTCGAAGTCTCTGGTGGAATCACCCTGGAGAACATTGCTAGCTATTCGGGTACTGGCGTGGACATGATTTCGGTGGGAGCAATCACAAATTCGGCGCCGGTGATAGACCTCGGACTCGACCTGCTCTGAACAACTCAGGCAGGGGCCGGCTGACCCCAGCACAACTAGTTTTTTCATAAACGTGCAGATTTGGCTGCGGGAGACCATCATCTAGGGATCCTGAGTCGCAGGAAGGCTCCACCGTTTGGGGGGCTACTTCCTCTGACGTGTTGTTGCGGAGGCCAGCTTGCTGCTCGTGATTGATGTTGGAAACACCCAAACGGTGATTGGCCTGTATGACGCAGGCGAGCGAAGCCATGACCTGATCGATCACTGGCGACTCGCAACTCGCGCCGAGCGAACAAGTGACGAACTGGCCCTCTTCATTCGACACCTGCTCGCTACCAGAGACCTTGATCTCAAAGAAGACATCAAAGGCGTAGCTGTCTCGTCTGGTGTGCCAAGCATTACCTATGAGCTACGAAGGATGTGCGAGCGCTACTTGCAGATCGAGCCAGTGGTTCTAGGAACCGGTGTGAAGACGGGCATGCCCGTGTTGTATGACAACCCGCGAGAGGTTGGGGCAGACCGCATTGCGAACGCGGTTGGGGCATTCGATCTGTACGGTGGACCAACAATCGTTGTCGACTTTGGAACAGCCACAACTTTTGATGTGATCTCTGCCCAAGGCGAGTACCTCGGTGGCGCGATCTTCCCAGGAATCGAAATTTCTATGGACGCCCTCTTTGGTCGAGCAGCCGCCCTGAGACGGGTGGAACTTGTCGAGCCGCGCAGCGTTATTGGCAAGACCACAATGGAGTCCGTGCAGTCCGGGGCCGTATTTGGCTACTCCGCAATGGTGGACGGCATGTGTGATCGAATTGAAGAAGAACTTGGAGAATCCACCATCATTGCGACGGGTGGATTAGCAAGCTTGATTGCTCCGATTGCCGAATCGATTGAGCATGAAGAACCGTGGCTGACCTTGCATGGTCTGCGCTTAATCTGGGAGAAGAACCAGCCGTGACAGAACCCGATGTGCCTACACCCGAAGAGCCTGCGGCACAGCAGGGCTCGCCCGATGATGCTCGCGTCTACGGCTTTGACCAGCCATATACCTATGAGGTGACTGCCACTGCGGCCGAGCTTGCGGAGCGACATCAGGGCCTTGAGCCCGGATCGCTAACTGGTGAGCAAGTCAGCATTGCCGGACGACTGATGCTCAGGCGCGTGCAGGGCAAGCTGGCCTTTGGAACCATGGCAGATTCAACGGGACGCGTGCAGGTCTTTGCGCCCGCTGCCTCGACGCCAGAGTTTGAGCACTTCTGTGAACTCAACCTGGGTGACTGGATCGGGGTGGCCGGAGAGGTCATGACCACGCGCCGCGGAGAGCTTTCGGTGCGGGTGGACTCGTGGACTTTGCTTGCGCCTACTCGTCGGTCATTTCCCGATAAGTGGCACGGCATGACCGATACCGACACTCGGTACCGGCAGCGCTACGTCGATTTGTGGGTGACCCAAGAGGCGCGGCTGGCGTTTCAGCTTCGCTCAGCAATGATGTCGATGACTCGCAGGTTTATGGAGGATCGCGGCTATCTCGAGGTCGAGACTCCAGTGCTGCATCCGATCCCCGGCGGCGCGTTAGCCAAGCCGTTCACGACGCATCACAACGCGTTAGACCAAGAGATGTTTTTGCGAATTGCTCCTGAGCTCTACCTCAAGAGGCTTGTTGTTGGCGGATTCGAAAAGGTGTTTGAGATTGCTCGGGTGTTCCGCAACGAGGGCACCTCGACTCGCCATAACCCCGAGTTCACCATGCTCGAGGCTTATGAGGCTTACGGCGACTACCACGTGCATATGGACTTGGTGGAACAACTCGTGCAGCACCTAGCGCTCGAACTATGCGGGTCAACGACTGTCACTTTTGATGGCCGAGAAGTAGACCTGTCCGCCCCATGGCGACGAGAGACCATGGCCGAACTGACGTCTGCCCAGATCGGCGAACCAGTCAGTATCCACACGCCGATTCAAGAGCTGCGCAAGCTATGCGATCAGCATTCCGTTCCATGGAAAGACTCTTACGGCACCGGCAAGCTGTTGTTGGAGTTGTACGAAAAGACCACCGAGCACCAGCTCTGGGATCCAACCTTTGTGATTGATTACCCGACCGAGGTTTCACCGTTGTCTCGGGAGCATCGCTCTGAGCCAGGCCTAGTGGAACGCTTTGAGGGAATCGTGATTGGCCGTGAGTTGTGCAACGGATTTTCCGAACTCACCGACCCAGTCGAACAGCGAGTGCGCTTTCATGAGCAGGCTGCGCAGAACGCGGCAGGCGATGATGAAGCCATGTTGATGGATAACGATTATCTCCGTTCCCTCGAGTACGGGCTTCCGCCAACGGTAGGCCTTGGTATCGGCATGGATCGCCTTGCCATGGTGCTGGCCGATGTTCAGACCATTCGTGACATCGTGCTCTTCCCAACGCTCCGGCCCGAGCAGGAACCCGGTGCCTAACAGTCCGGTTACGCCTACTAGCCCTGCAACGCCTACTAGCCCTGCAACCGCGGGGTCGTTACAGGTCTCTGGCATTGGCAAATCATTTGATGGCGTGACCCCAGTCCTGAGCGGCATCGACTTGGTAGCCAATTCGGGTGAAACTGTTGTGCTCTTGGGACCGAGCGGATGTGGAAAGACCACGCTGCTGCGAATCATCGCTGGGCTCGAATCCGCCGACACGGGCCAAGTCATTCTGAGCGATCGGTGCGTCAGCGGACCTGGTGTCATGATCGCCCCCGAACAACGCCAGATCGGCATGGTGTTTCAGGATTGGGCGTTGTTTCCCCATCTTTCGGTGGCTCGCAATGTGGGCTTTGGTTTGCCTCGCGGCGAGCGAAAGGAGTCCTCAAGAATTGACGAGGCTCTAGCGCTTGTCGGGCTCACCGGGTTTGGTGATCGCTCTCCCTCCACCTTGTCTGGCGGACAGCAGCAGCGGGTTGCGCTAGCTCGGGCAATCGCCCCTCGGCCAGCGATCCTGCTTCTTGACGAGCCGTTTTCAAACCTTGATGCCTCGCTTCGCGTGCAAGTCCGAACCGAGATTCATCAACTGCTCCTTCGGCTTGGAATGACCACGGTGTTTGTCACCCATGATCAGGACGAGGCTTTTGTGCTCGGAGACAAAGTGGCTGTCCTCTACGAAGGCAACCTGCTGCAAGTTGGACCACCCGCTGAGTTGTATCAGCGGCCGGCCACTCGCTGGCTCGCAGGATTTGTTGGTGATGCCAACTTCATTCCGGGGCACGCTCACCACAACAGCGTGCAGACTGCGTTCGGCGAGTTGGCGCTGCACCGTCCAGCTGAAGGCCCCGTCGAAGTATTAATTCGGCCCGAGGATTTAGAAATTGAGCCAGCCGATTCAGCAGCGAGTACGGGCCTCCTCGCAACAGTCGAACTCGTTGAATACCTAGGGCACGGCACGGCGTACCTGGTTGGCCAGACCCAAGCGGGCCAGTCTCCTGAGGGCCAGTCTCAAGTGGGCCAGTTGCGCGTCCGGCGGCCATCCCTGCCCATTCTTGAGCGTTCCGAACTTGCCCGGTTGCGCTACACAGGTGGCCCGGTGGTGGCGTTTCCCCTCTGATCGGAGTGGGCCTGAAATTTTTGCCTGTCGACTGCAGATACAGTGAGCGACATGTTGATCATCTCTGGAATTATCACGTTCGATCCCACCAAGCAGGCTGAGTTCATTGCTCTGACCCTGCCACTAGTCGAGGCCACCTTGGCTGAGACTGGCAACATCACGTACGGCTTCTTCTTCGACGGGACTGACCCGGGCCGAGTCCGCGCCTACGAGGAGTGGGAGTCAGAAGACGCCATTGCCTTGCATATGGGTACGGCCCACATGGGAACGTTCCTCGAGGGCATGGCTAGCGTCGGAGTCACGGGAGCAGAATTGCATCAGCACGTGGTGGCTGAGTCAACACGAATTATGTAACTGCCCTGCTCAGGTGGCTGCACTGCAGACTGCACACTGCTCAGGTAGCTGCAGCCTCAACGCTGTCGAGTAGGTAGTCCGCTGCAGCGCGTAATCCAGTTACTCCCGGACTGGCCGGTAGTGCCTCTAGTGCCGATCGCCCAGCGTCTGCGTAGCTACGTGCACGATCAATTGCTAGAGACACGCCTTGGCCCTCTCGGATCAGGCTGGCAGCAGCGTCCCTAGTCGCCGGATCAATCGGCCCTCCGAGCATGCTGCGAAGCTCGCCGCCAGTTGGTCCTGCCAAAGTGAGCAACACCGGGAGGGTATAGACGCCCTCTTCCAGGTCATGGCCCGTGGGCTTGCCCATCTCGGCGTCATTCGAGACCAGATCAAGCACGTCGTCCACGATCTGAAATGCCATGCCATAGCTGAAACCAAACGTGGTCAGCGCATCGATCTGCGTGCGAGGCAACTCCGCAACGATCCCACCAATTCTGCAACTCGCTGCAAGAAGTGATGCAGTCTTGCCATTGATTGATCGCAGGTAGAGGTCTTCGGTTCGGTCCAGTGAAAATGAGTGCTCCAGCTCCAACAACTGGCCCTCGCAAAGTTGGCCGATGGTATTAGCCAACAAGGCCGCGACTTCGACTCCAAGCGATGCGGCAAGCTCCGAGGCTTTTGCCAGCAAGTAGTCGCCAGCCAGAATCGCTTTATGGTTGCCCCAGCGAGCATTGACGCTATCTACAGTGCGGCGAACCTCGGCCTCATCCATCACATCGTCGTGGTACAGAGACCCCAGATGAACGAGCTCAATTGCCATGCCGCCGGTGATTGCTTCATCCGATGCTGGAGCATCAACACTCAGCGCTGTCGCGGCTGCGGCAATGGTAAACCCTGGCCGTACCCGCTTACCCCCAGCTGCGATCAGGTGCGTGGCGATCTCTGTCAGGAATGGGTTTTCTGAGCAAACAGAAGCAATTAATTCGGTCTCGAGGCGTTCGAGATCTTCAGCCATGGAGGGCATGACCTGAAGTGGATTTGAGCCAGTCACGATTCAGAACCTAGTTCCCCGACGGAGTCTGGCCCATGTCGCGATACTGAGTTCTTTGGCCAGCCCAGGACTTGTACTTTGTTTCTCACTGACGTTTAGGTGGTTTTTCGTTCTCTTGCATGGCCGAACGAGGTTCATTTCTTGGCAAGCTGTGAAGGAACTTTGGTAGCACAGCAGCTTCGCTGGAAACTCGGGAACTTGTTGCCCCTCTACGGCGTTACACTTATCCACATCAATCTTTCTTGGAGGCAGCACCGTGTTTGAACGCTTCACTGACCGAGCCCGACGGGTGGTCGTGCTGGCTCAAGAGGAGGCCCGACTCCTCAATCACAACTACATCGGAACCGAGCACATCCTTCTTGGCCTCATTCATGAGGGCGAGGGGGTTGCTGCAAAGGCTCTGGAGTCACTGGGCATTTCACTTGAGGCAGTACGGCAACAGGTAGAAGAGATCATTGGCCAAGGTGGGTCTTCCCCCTCGGGTCACATCCCCTTTACGCCTCGCGCCAAAAAAGTTCTCGAGCTTTCGCTGCGAGAGGCTCTTCAACTCGGCCATAACTACATCGGAACCGAGCACATCCTGCTTGGCCTCATCCGTGAGGGTGAAGGTGTAGCTGCGCAGGTCCTCGTCAAACTCGGAGCAGACCTGTCCCGAGTCCGTCAGCAAGTCATTCAGCTGCTCTCGGGTTATCCAGGGTCCACTGCCCAGCCCGGCGGAGCAGAAAAGGCTGGTGCCAGCACTGGTTCCTCGGGAGAAACACCCTCGGGGTCATTGGTACTCGATCAGTTTGGTCGGAACTTCACCCAACTGGCTCGTGAGAACAAGCTCGATCCCGTCATCGGAAGAGACCGCGAAACCGAGCGCATGATGCAGGTGCTGTCTCGCCGCACCAAGAACAACCCCGTGCTCGTGGGAGAGCCTGGCGTTGGCAAGACTGCCATCGTCGAGGGACTCGCTCAGGCCATCGCATCCGACAACGTGCCAGAGACGCTGCAGGGAAAGCAGTTGTACACGCTCGATCTTGGTGCTCTTGTTGCTGGTTCTCGTTATCGAGGAGATTTCGAGGAGCGCCTCAAGAAGGTGCTCAAAGAAATCAAGACTCGCGGAGACATCATCTTGTTCATCGATGAGATCCACACCCTTGTTGGTGCCGGAGCCGCAGAAGGCGCAATCGATGCAGCCTCCATCCTCAAGCCCATGCTTGCTCGTGGTGAACTGCAGACCATCGGTGCCACCACCTTGGATGAGTATCGCAAGCATCTAGAAAAGGACGCTGCACTTGAGCGTCGTTTCCAAAAGGTTGTTGTTGATGAGCCCTCGGTTGCTCACACCATTGAAATCCTCAAAGGTCTGCGTGAGCGTTACGAACAGCATCACCGGGTCACCATCACCGATCAGGCTCTCGTGGCAGCAGCCAACATGGCCGATCGTTACATCTCCGATCGCTTCTTGCCTGATAAGGCAATCGACCTGATTGACGAGGCCGGATCGCGTCTGCGCATTCGTCGCATGAAAACCCCGCCAGATTACCGAGAGATCGAGAATGAGCTCTCCGATGTCGTCCGTCAAAAGAAAGAGGCCGTTGAGTCTCAAGACTTTGAAGCGGCCGGACTTCTGCGTGACCGAGAGAAAGACCTCCTAGCCAACAAAGAAGCCAAAGATGTAGAGATGAAGGCTGCCGGAGTCGACTTGTTCGATGAGGTTGACGAAGAGGCAATCGCCGAGGTGCTGTCTCTGTGGACGGGAATCCCCGTTTATAAGCTCACCGAAGAAGAGACCGCCAAGCTTTTGCGCATGGAGGATGAACTGCACCGTCGAGTTATCGGCCAAGAGCAGGCCATCAAGGCTGTGTCTCAGGCAATTCGCCGCACACGTGCCGGGCTTAAAGACCCCAAGCGCCCATCGGGTTCGTTCATCTTCTTGGGCCCATCCGGCGTAGGTAAGACCGAGCTTGCAAAGACACTCGCCGAGTTCTTGTTCGGCGACGAAACTGCAATGATCAGCCTGGACATGTCGGAGTACATGGAAAAGCACACGGTCAGTCGTTTGGTGGGTTCGCCCCCCGGCTACGTGGGCTACGAAGAGGGCGGTCAACTCACCGAGGCCGTTCGGCGCAAGCCATTCTCTGTGGTGCTCTTCGACGAAATCGAAAAAGCCCACCCAGATGTGTTCAACACCCTTTTGCAGATCCTCGAAGAGGGACGCCTGACCGATGCTCAGGGTCGCTCAGTTGACTTCCGCAACACGGTGCTGATCATGACCTCAAACCTTGGTACTGCTGACCTTCGCAAGGCGAACATTGGCTTCTCCAAGCGTGACGAGGCCGTGACTTATGAGCGCATGAAGGAAAAGGTCAACGATGCACTCAAGGCTCATTTCCGGCCTGAGTTCCTCAACCGAATCGATGACGTCATTGTCTTCCACGAGCTGTCTAAGGCCGAGGTAACCACCATTGTTGATCTGATGATCAAGCGTGTTGGTATTCAGCTGATTGGGCTAGGCATGGGCCTTGAAGTCTCACAAGAGGCCAAGTACCTGCTCGCCGACAGGGGCTACGACCCGACACTTGGCGCCCGCCCGCTTCGGCGAGCAATTCAGCGCCTAGTCGAGGACCCAGTCTCTGAACGCCTGCTCTACAAGGAGTTCATTGCCGGCCAGACCATCATGGTTGATGTTGCGCCAGACCCCGATGCACCAGGCGAGCAAATCTTCACCTTCACAGGTGTTGAAGGGTTCACCCCACCGCCAATCGAGGAACTCGCAGTCACCACCGGCGAGTAACTCGTTCTACTGTCGCTTCGTTTGGTCAAGCGGTTGGCGTGGTGAGCGGGATCTGAGGGACGGTATGTTAGAAGCGTGAGGAGAATAAGTTCACGCAGCGACTCATTGAGATCCTTTGCTTTGCACGCCGGGGTGATCGCGGGAGCGGCGCTCGCAGTCAGCCTTGACAAGGCAGTCCAACGTCGCCGAAGTGTCGAGTCGCCCATCGTCGTTGGGCTCGTAGCGGCAGGTTGGTACGCACTGATTGCTCAGACCGAGCGCCGATACCCCTACCGCGAGGGTTGGACCCACGAGCGCGACAGCGACGTTGCTGCCGACAGAGCCTTCGTTGCAACCACCTACGCAACGAGCCTATTGACCCAGCCCATAGGGGCAGCGATCGCCCGGCGAGTCGGCCTTGATGCCAAGTTCAGACACCTCCCTACCGCTCTCGGTGTGGCGCTGGCCGTGTTGGCTTATGACCTCCCACACACCTTGCATCACCGACTGGCGCACGAGTGGGGACCAGCGTGGAAGCTCCACTCGGTGCATCACAGCCCATCTCGGCTGCATTGGCTCAATGCCAACAGATTTCATGTTGGCGAACTGCTTTTCGATGGGCTCATCGACGCAACGCTCATCGCCGCGCTGGGCCTCAGCAGGGACCAACACATCGGATACCTAGCAATGCGGGCGCTGTACGGACAGGTCCAGCACTGCAACATCGAAGTGAGCAGCGGTCCCCTCAATCGTGTGTTCAGCACACCCGACCTGCATCGCTGGCATCACTCCACCAACTACGACGAGGGTGATACCAACTTCGGTGCGATCACATCACTGTGGGACCAGCTGCTCGGCAGCTACTACCGCCCCGAACAGCCGTTTGCGGGAACAGTGGGCGTTGGTCGGATGCCCGTATTCCCAATCGGATTCGGTGAACTCCAGAAGGTCCCGCTCGCTTGGGAACAGATCAAAGACACCAATGCGGCTACCTGGTTCAGTGAGCCTGCTTCAGTGAGCCTGGTTCAGTGAGGCTGGTTGAGTGAGGCTGGGTCAGTGAGGCTGGCCGAGGAAGGGCCCCCTAACAGCACAGTCGCCATATCCACTTTAAGCGACGGTAGAACCAGTAACTCTGCCTCTGGTTACTGTGCGACTCATTTGATCTGTGGCACATGTGCTCTGCGAACCAGAGCACATGTGCCCACATCTCTTGAACGTTGTCGCGCGCTAAACTCGCCGCAGTGCGAACCGTCCGGCTCATCATTCTTGGAGCACTTGTAGCCATGGTTCTGGCGGGTTGCCAGGTGGATTCGCAAGTGGCCATCAGAGTGAACGAGGGCGGGTCAGGCACGGTGACCGTGACGGTTCACCTAGATGCGGAGGCAGCCGAGCGACTCGGCGACCCGGCAACCTCTGTTCAGTTGAGCGATCTTGTTGCAGCGGGCTGGGTAGTCGATAGCCCCAAAACAGACACTTCTGGACCAACGAAGGGCGGCGTCACCCTTGTGGTTCGACGCAAGTTTGGATCTCCGGATGAGCTTGCGCAGGTGCTCGGCGAAATCGGCGGAACTCCGGGTGAGACCGGCAGCCCTGCAGTTTTTTCAGACGTGCAACTCAAGCTCACCGATGGATTTGCCTCTACCGACTACAGCTTCTCTAGCGCTCTCAGCCTGACTGGTTCGTTGGAGCAGTTCTCCGACCCGGACCTCACTGCAGCCTTGGGCGGCCTTCCCCTAGCTCGCACTCCAGAAGAGCTAGAAGCCGAAGGGTTAACCGCGGCGAGTGCTGCAACGCTGAAAGTCTCAGTTCAGTTGCCGGGAAACCTTGAGCAATCCACAGGCAAGATAAGCGCAGGCAGCGTAACCACAGGCAGCGCACAGGGAGGAAAGGTACAGGGAGAGAGTGCAAGTTGGGAGTTCCCCCTAAGTGGCGGAACTGCATCCTCGGCCACCATGACGGCAGAGTCCTCCGATACTCAGGCGCTGCCTTTCCGTCTGCTGATTGCAGCGGCGGCTCTGCTCGTTCTTGCCGGAGTTTTCTTGACAGTGGGATTGCTACGTCGCAGACGCTGATCGGGTCGATGAGCCCGGGCAATTGAACCGGAACTGTCACTGCAGAGTTCTAGGGTGCATGCATGGCCAAAACCCGCACAGTCTTTCGATGCATGAGTTGCGGTGCAGAGGCACCAAAGTGGTCCGGAAAATGCGCAGGCTGTGGGGATTGGAACACTCTCACTGAAGAACTGGACCTGCCATCAAGCATCTCCAGCCTCTCTGATCCACCCGTGCCGCCAGTTCCAATTACGGCTGTTCGCTCTCAGGACGGCCAGCCCGTACCAACAGGAATCCCCGAGGTTGATCGAGTACTAGGCGGCGGGCTCGTGCCCGGAAGCGTCACCCTTGTTGGCGGCGAGCCTGGAGTTGGCAAGTCAACTCTTGTCCTGCAACTCATGGGCGCTCGAGCTGCGGCTGGGTCAACTGTTCTCTACATCACGGGCGAGGAGTCAGCCGATCAGGTGCGCCTTCGCGCAGATCGCCTCGGAGCTCTGCAGGACAATTTGTTACTCGCAGCAGAGACCTCCCTCCCCAACGTTATTCACCACATCAACGAGGTCCGTCCAGAGATTTGTGTGGTCGATTCCATCCAAACCCTGCATGACCCTGCATATACCTCGGCCCCTGGGTCAGTCACTCAGGTACGCGAGTGCGCTCATCGATTAGTGCAGACAGCCAAGACCACCGGAACCACCGTGTTGCTCGTCGGCCACGTCACCAAAGATGGTCAGTTAGCTGGGCCTCGGGTACTCGAGCATGTAGTAGATACAGTGCTCTCATTCGAGGGTGATCGCCACCATGCACTTCGTCTCCTCAGAGCACAAAAGCACCGGTTCGGTTCGACCGAAGAGCTCGGACTTTTTGCCATGGTGGCCTCTGGCCTCGAGCCAGTACCAGATCCATCCGGTCTGTTCATTGGGGATCGTCGCCCGGGAATCCCGGGTTCGATTGTCACACCCGCACTAGAGGGTCACCGTCCGCTCCTAGTAGAGGTGCAAACGCTGGTGGCTTCCTCGCAACTCCCTCAGCCACGCCGGTCCTGCCAAGGCCTTGATAGCGGCAGGTTGGCGTTACTCCTCGCCGTGCTGGAGCGACGCGCTGGCATCCGTATTCAGCAACTCGATGTCTACGCAAACGCAGTTGGTGGGGTCAAGGTGGTCGAGCCAGGAGCCGATCTTGCCATTTGTCTGGCGCTTGCCTCGGCGGTGGCGGGCGTGCCTATCCCTCCATCGATGGTTGCCTGCGGAGAGGTCGGCCTTGGGGGAGAGATCCGCCAAGTTGGTCGAATCGAGCGTCGCGTGGCCGAGGCTGCTCGTTTGGGGTTCACCACTGCTGTGGTCCCTCGTTCAGCACCAGATACTGATGCTCCGATTGACCTCCTCCGGGTGCCTTCCCTAGCAGCAGCTATCGAGCTACTCAGCCTGCAAAAACAGTAAGCCTCTGCTGCTCTGCCAACCCAACTGCGTAATTCCGCTGCCGCAAACAACGCACCCGCCACTAGAATGCGCAATGTTGCACACTTTGCTCCTCGATGGCTTGTCCCTCAGGTTGCTCAGAATGCGTGTGCCTGAGCAGCAAAGGGGTATCGAGTGACTCAACGTCAAGATCAACGTCATAGCGCTGAACTCCAGACTGCCCTTGCTGCAGTTGCTCCTGGGCGTCCGCTGCGAGAAGGCCTCGACCGCATCCTGAAAGCCGGAATGGGCGCACTCATCGTCATTGGAGATGGCCCAGAGGTACTGAATATCTCATCTGGTGGATTCCTGATCAACGCCTCGTTCTCGCCTCAGCGCTTATCTGAGCTAGCCAAAACTGACGGGGCCATCGTCCTCACCCCAGATGCTGGCTACATCGCTCGGGCCAACGTGCACCTTGTGCCCAACCCGAACGTACCCACAGAAGAAACCGGCACGCGCCATCGCACTGCCGAGCGAGTGGCTCGCTCCATTGGGGTTCCAGTGCTCTCTGTGTCGGAAGACATGGCCGTGGTCACGGTGTACACCAAGAATGACCGCTATCAGCTTGAGCCGATTCCATCAATCCTCAGCCGCTGTAATCAGGCGCTTCAGACGCTTGAGCGCTACAAAGCCCGCCTTGATGAGGTGTCTTCAAATCTGACCTCACTCGAGGTTGAAGACATCGTTACGTTGCGAGATGTAGTCACGCTGTTGCAGCGTGCCGAATTGGTGGCTCGAATCTCTCAAGAGATTGAGCAGTACCTGACCGAACTTGGCACCGATGGCCGACTGATTGGTCTGCAACTGAGAGAGTTGATGGCCGGCATCGAAGATGAGCGTCGCCTCGTTGTTCGGGACTACTTCCAGTCCGATATGCAGTGGAACCTTGAGCAAGCCATAGAGACGCTCTCGGGCCTAGAAGTGGATGCCCTGCTCGATGCCGAAGAGGTCGTCCAGGCAACGCACTTGTCAGGACAGACGGACGACCTTGATGCATCGATTGAGCCTCGCGGTTACCGAATGTTGTCCCGCGTCCCACGCATTCCCGATGACATTGTCGATCTGTTAGTCGAGCACTTTGGTTCCCTAGATAAGCTCACTCGGGCCACAGTGAGTGAGCTTGCGGAGGTAGATGGCGTTGACGAGCACTGGGCAAAAACTATTAAGACTGCGCTTGCCCGTATTGCCGAGTTGAGCATCCTTGATCGCTACGCGTGATTGCCAAATCTGCAGAGTAGATTCGTTTAGATGAACCTGATTTTGCCTTCCGGAACTCCGGCATATCTATCCCGACCGGACTCGGCGGATCGAGGACTGGTTGTCATTCCCGACATCATCGGCCTTCGGCCCTTATTCACCGACCTTTGTGATTCGCTGTCTGAGCGCACCGGGTGGGCCGTCACTTCCTTTGAGCCATTCCCAGGCCAAGATCTTCCCGGACCGAGCGACCCTGCATTCTTCGAAGCTCGCAGCGAAGCCATGTTTCAACTCGTTGACAGCCAACTCCTTGGTGATGCCGCTGCTGCTGCCGATGCCACGGGGTGCGCATCGGTGGGCTTGATTGGGTTCTGTATGGGCGGGATGTATGCGCTGAAAGCCTCGAACCACCCGCGGTTCAGCAAGGTTGTTTCTTTTTATGGAATGGTTCATGTGCCACCGGCCTGGGCGGGGCCCGGTCAGGCCGATCCACTCGCCGCGATTCACTCAGCGCAGGCAGGTCGAGCGATGGCCGTGGTCGGATCAGAGGATGGCTACACCCCACCGGGTGATGTTCAAGAACTGATCGATGCCGGGGTCAGGGTCGAACTGTATGAAGGTGCCGACCACGGGTTTGTGCATGATCCCTCCCGGCCGGCACATCGAGCCGATGATGCTGCAGACGCGTGGAATAAGGCGCTTGAGTTTTTGGGAAGTTAGCGGGAGCGAATCTCGAGTTCGCGGCGCTTGAGGATTCGGTAGGAACGATCGTTCTGTTCAATCCATCCAAGCTTCAAGAAGCTAGCGATTGCCTTATTCACACGCTCTCGAGAAGCGCCGACTAGTCCGGCTAGCTCTTCTTGAGTAATGGGGATTTCAAACTCATCACGATCCCCAGCCAATTCCAACAAGTGCTTCGCCGTTCGCCCAGTCACATCCAAGAAGAACGAGTCAGCAAGTGCCTCGTCGGTCGATCGGATCCGCTGGCTGAGTAGGCGCACCACTGACCACAGCAGCTCTGGCTTATTTTCCCAGATGCTTCGCAGTACGTCATAAGGAATTCGAATCACGGCCGAGGGTTCAAGCGAGCGCGCCTCGGCAGATCTGCCTAGGCCATCGAACAGGCCCATCTCGCCAAACAAGTCACCCCGCTCCATCATCGCAATCATGGATTCGCGGCCATCGAAGGACTTATTCGAAATGGCCACACGCCCGCTAATCACGACGTAGCAGGCATCAGCCTCGACACCTTCGACGAATACGACATCACTGCGCGCAAGAACCAGTGTTTCAGCAGCATCAGCCAATTGGCGATGGTCGTCCTCGTCGAACTGGTCAAAAAGCTCAACACCAAGCAGCAGATCCATGTCAGTCACGGTTGCCATCGTAGCGATAATGCGTGTGACTGCCGCCTCAGTGCCGAGTTGGGGTGCGTGGGCAGTAGCTTGAGGGCATGGCTCAGGCAGAAATCAACCAGGAGTTTGAGCGCGAAGGTGACCCCGTGCCTGCCCAGAAAAGTGGCTCTGTCTGGTGTGTCTTGCTTGCAGGTGGTTCGGGTCAGCGGTTTGGGTCGCTGAAGCAGTTTGATTCACTGGCCGGGGTTCGGGTGATTGATCGTGCTGCTCGAACTGCTGCCGCTGCATGCGATGGAGTCGTAGCCGTGCTACCTGCCGACTCGCTTGCAACAGCAGATGGCCAGATTCCCGACGCAACTGTGGTGGTAGCGGGAGGGTCAACACGGTCAGAGTCGGTTCGGGCCGGTCTAGCTGCAATCCCCTCCGATGCGACGGTGATTTTGGTTCACGACGCAGCTCGGCCCTTGGCTACAGCCGACTTATTTGCTCAGGTGATTGCGCAGGTTCAATCGGGAGTAACCGCTGTAGTGCCTGCGGTTCAAGTAGTCGACACGATTCGAGTAGTCACCACAGAGACCGCTGGATCAGACAGTGCTGGCCCATACAGTGCTGGATCTGACAGTGCTGGGTCTGACAGTGCTGTGATCGATCGCGACCTGCTTCGAGCGGTGCAAACGCCACAGGGGTTTCAAGCTGCGTTGCTGCGCCGGGCCTATGACAGCGATGGTGAAGCAACAGACGATGCCGGTCTAGTCGAGGCGCTTGGGGTCAAGATCACCCTCATCGCCGGGGAACGCTCAAACCTAAAGCTCACCGAGCGCGCCGACCTAATCATTGCGGCGGCGTTGCTTGAATCCGTTGACCATGACTCACAACTGGACTGAGGTTGACGAGCACGCAGTTACTCGTGGTGCTTCTGGCCTCTGGCCTGGGAGCGCTCATCAAGAGCGTGACTGGCTTGGGGTACCCGCTTATCGCTGTTCCCCTGATTTCTTTGGTCCTCGGCATCGAGGACGCCGTGGTGATCATCGCCATTCCAAATCTGGCTGCGAATGCGTTTTTGTGCTGGGAGAGCCGTGACGCTCAAGCCCAAACAAGAGACCTAGGTCGCCTTTGTGGACTCGGTGTAGTGGGGGCCGTTATCGGCACCATTGCTTTGGTGAATCTGCCAGAGCAACCTTTTCTGATTGTGTTAGCGCTGTCAATCCTGCTGTTTCTCTTTCAGTTCATTCGCAAACCCGAGTTTAGTTTTTCCCCGGCGTTCACTCGACGTTGGTCGCCAGCAGTAGGCCTGATCGCTGGAGCGATGCAAGGTGCAATCGGTGTGTCGGGCCCGATCGTTGCTACCTGGTTTCACTCGTATCGACTCCCTGCTCGGGCATATATCCATTCGCTGACGTTCATGTTCGGCGTGACGGGAGCCGTGCAGCTAGTAATTCTGCTGGGTCAAGGGCAGATGACCCCGGACAGGCTTGTGGGGGCAGTGGTTGCATCTGTAGCCGTCGCAATTGCGACGCCAATTGGTTTGCGACTACGCAAGCGGCTCGCTGGCCCAAGCTTTGAGAAACTCGTGTTGCTCACGCTCGTGGTTTCGGCTGTTGCGCTTATCTTTGACGCGCTGTCCTGAGTCACCGCTGTCCTGAGTCTGTGCCGCCCTAAGCCAGCGCGGCCCCTTTTTCGAGCCAACCCGGATGATTCTGGTCGATAGTCGACCAAAATCATCCGGGTTGATGCCCGCAGGCGACCAGATGCGCTGTCCTGGGGCGGCTTGGCCTGAGCGGAGAGCTAGCACTCGCCTCGATCGGGTTCAGTGGGGTGGCTTGTCCTGAGCAGAGGGCTAGCACTCGCCTTGATGGGGTTCAGTGGGGGAGACTGTTGAGCATGAGTCTGCGGATCGGCAATGGATTCGATGTCCACAAGTTTTCTGAGGACCCTGATCGGGTGCTCGTGCTCGGTGGCGTGCGCTTTGATGGTGAGCCCGGGCTACATGGGCATTCAGATGCTGATGTCATTACTCACGCCGTGGGTGAGGCTCTGCTGGGGGCTGCCGGCTTGGGCGATTTGGGTACTCATTTTCCTGATACTGATGAGCGCTGGCGCGGTGCAAACAGCTTGGAATTGCTTGATGAGATTGTTCGCATGCTGCTCGCTGAGAACTGGATTGTTGTGAACGTAGATTGTTCGGTCATTGCCGAGCGACCCAAGTTGGCCGCTCGTCGGGAGCAGATGCAGCAGATTCTGTCGGCACGAGTTGGCGCACCAGTAACCATTAAAGGCAGGCGCGCCGAGGGGATCGGTGGGCTTGGCCGGTCCGAGGGCATCGCATGTTTTGCTTCGGCGCTGATTGAGTCGGCCGGCTCCGCTGAACAGATCTCACCCGAGGCTGGCAAGTGAGTACCCAGCCAGCACTGACAAACAGCGCTCACCAAGAGCGTGCAGCAACAGCTTTGAAGATGACTAAAAACGCAAGAGGAGTAAGAGCATGAGTCCAGGTCGACCGAGCGGTGCTAAATCTGGCGGTGCTAAATCTGGCGGTGCTAAATCTGGCGCAGGCCGGGGCAGTGCAAAATCCGGCGCTCCTAAATCTGGCAGTGCAAAATCCGGTGGCCCTAAATCCGGTGGCCCTAAATCCGGCGGTACAAAAGCTGGGGCCAAGCGCCGTGGCGCAGCAGTGCCCGTCGTAGCCAAACCAACTTCTACTCGCGGGGCAGCCGGGGCTCGAAGCATTGGCGCTCGAAGTTCCGGCACGCGCACAGGTGGCCGCACAGGTGGTCGCGATGCAGCCCGGCCGGCCAATAAGGATCGTGGTCTTGGCGGCACCCAAGTCGAGGGTCGCCAAGCTGTTCGCGAGTTGTTGTTGGCTGGTGAGCGGCGAACCTACGAGATTGTCATCTCGAATGAGATTGAACGCGTCGACATCATTGCGGACATATTGGATTTGGCCGATGAACTACGGGTTCCGGTCACTCATGTCAGTCGAACCAAGCTTGACTCGGTCAGTCATACTGATGCTCCTCAGGGGATCGTCGCCCGAGCGGGTGAAATCTCAGAGACGCCCCTCGAGAACTTGTTCGAGACGGTGGATGGCCAAGCCCCGTTCTTGCTGGCTGTAGACGGAGTAACCGACCCCGGCAACCTTGGAGCGCTTCTGCGAATTGCCGAGTGTGCTGGCGTGACGGGGGTGATTTTGCCGAAGCATCGCGCCGTTCATGTCACGCCTACGGTTACAAAGACTGCTGCGGGTGCCATCGAGTACCTACCCATGGCCCTTGTCGGTGGCTTGCCGACTGCTATCGAGACGATGAAGGCCGCTGGAATCTGGACTGTTGGCCTAGATATGGCCGGAGACACTGCGATTCATAATCTTGAGGTTGCGCAGTCGGGGGTTTGCCTCGTCCTGGGGGCAGAGGGCAAAGGACTGTCCCGCCTTGTTCGGCAGCGCTGCGACCTGACGGCCTCAATCCCTCTGCACGGCCGGCTCGCTTCGCTGAACGTGGCCTCGGCTGGTGCAGTTGCGTGTTACGAGATTGCTCGTCTCCGCGATAACTAGCTGAGCGACAACTAGATCGGCGCAGCAACAAAGTTGAGTTGATCCATCTCCCAAAAGGCGCGCAGGGCAACAACCTTGCCCGCTTCGTTCACCTTATAGATGGCCACGCCTGGTACTTCGGCTCGTGACCCATCCGGAAATTCGGTGGTAATCGTGATGACATTGGCAACCTCTTGCGCTCCGGCGTAGGACCCATGAATGCGCATGCTGACGGGGTTGGGTGCAATCACGGTGTCCCAAAAAGCTGCAATTGCCTCGGTTCCGTGATGGCCCAGACCTGATTCGTCAAAAGCCGAGGGGCCAACTGGGTCTTGCACCACTGCGTCCTCGGTAAACAGGGCGAGCCATGCCGCACGGTCCTGGTCTTGTACCGCCGTTCGGGATCGCAGCGATGCTGCACGAGCGGAAAGGTCTCCATCTTCTGCAACCGCTGAATCAGAAATTTCAAACATGGGTCCCCTTCGTTCCTTGCTCTGGCTACTCCACGCAGCAAACTGCTACTGGACCGATGCCACGAAAAGCTACTCCTCCTGCCAAGAGCATCCAAGGCTTGGAATTGCCTAAGCAAACAGGTGCTGCGGATGCAAAGATAAAGCCATGAATCCTGATGAACTTCTCGCAGAGGCTTGCCCACAGATCAGAGACCTTGGATGGGCGCACTATTTCGTTGCCGAGACCATGAATAGCGGAACCGAGATTGGCCTCGACGGCTTCAAGTTCTATTTTCTCGGGCGAGGTGGCGTGCTCGGTGATGTTGATGCCTCGATGGTGCAGGCTTCCTTCGGATATTTTGAGCCAACGGTGCTTGCCGACAGTTGGAATGCTGGTAGCGAGATTGTCGCACCGACTCTGGCAGCGGCTGTGTTTTGGGAATGCGCTGCCGAACTTGGTCGTCGCAAGCTGACAGGAGTCGAGGGCCTAGACGCATTTGTGGCCGCAGCCGACAAAGTCAACGATGCTGCTGATCCAACTGCGCTCACCCTCTATGCAGGGGCACGCCGTATGCCGTTAGCTGATGATGCGCCCGCTCGAGCTATGCAGTTGATCTCGTTGCTACGAGAGTTTCGTGGCAGTGCACACCTGCTTGCTTTGCGAGCAGTGGGCCTTGACTCGGTGGTTGCGCACGCAATCTCACGACCTAATGACATGGCCATGTTTGGCTGGGCCGATGATGCTGTAGGAGAGATCTCGGATGGGCAGCGCGAGCAGCGTGACGAGGCAGAGTTGTTGACCGACGAGATTGTGATGCCGGCCTATTTGGCCCTCGAAGAATCTGGCCAAGAGGCACTCCTCAGCGGACTCAGCCGAATCGGCCCGCTCCTCACTGCGCCATGACCTCATGAAGCGTTCCTCTGGAAAGCACAAAGTCAGAGTATGGGTGTTTCGTACGGTGCTGCTGCTCGGGATGCTCGCCGTGCTCTTCGCCAAGCCGAGTTCCCCCACAGCCGGTAATGCCAGCGAGACGGCAACTATCACCAACTACGAAGCCTCAATGGTTCTGTCTAAAAATGGTGACCTCAGCACCGAAGAAGTCATCACGACAGACCTGCCTCCGAATAAGCACGGTATTTTTAGAATCTTTGATACTGCTGACCCACGCCGAGACAATGTCGAGCATCCGGTCACCATTGACTCCATCTCCCGTGATGGGTTGCCAGAGCCCTACACGATTATCGGTGGTGCAACCGGCACCAAGACTGCACGCATTGGGGATGCCGACGTCATTTTGGATCCGAGCGAGTACACCTATCAGATCAAATCAAGTACCACCGGAGCGCTAGAGCCCGGCAAGAAAGGCGAGACGCTGTGGTGGTGGGATGTTGTTGGCCAAGGCTGGCAAATGCCCATGCAGGCCGTGAGTATCTCTGCCGAGTTGCCCACAAAACCGGATAAGGCCGAGTGTGTTCAGGGCAAGGACACGCCCTGCACGGCAAGTATCGAAGGAACAAGTTTGCGGATCCAGACTGGCCCGCTCGAGCCTTTTACTGCGGTGACTGTTCGGGTCTCATTCCCGAGCAATGCTCTGCCGGCGCCAGCCGCCGGCAGCAATGATGCAAGTCCCGTTGCGCCCATCATTCTGCTCTCTCTACTCACTGGGTTGCTTGCTGCCGGATTAGCTTTCTCGTTTATCTACCGAACTCGTGAAACTGAGCCTGGCTTCCCGGTGCTCTTTGAGCCACCCGAGGGGATTTTTCCAGCCTTAGGAGTGCGAATTCTGAACGAAAAGCACTCTTATGAGGCCGTTCAAGCCACCTTATTTGATTTGGCAGCACGCGGATTATTGGAACTCACCGGAGACGATGACACTTGGATTGTCACCCTGATTGGTGACCCAGCCATGATTCCGCAATGGCCAGCCGAAACTGCAATGCTCCTGGCTCTCGGGCTGAAGTCTCAGGGAGATAGTTTCGATACATCGAAGGCCGAAACAGCCGGGAAGCTGATTTTCGAAGCGCGCAAGGCGGTGCAGTCAGGGGTAGACACGGCTGCAAAGCCGTACTTGACTCCTTCTCGCCCCGGACGTATCGGCTCCTATCTGGGGTGGATGGCTTTCTTCGGAAGTTTGTATCTCATTGGGCGCTATTTGTTTGGCAACGACCAGTCTGCTCATTGGCCGCTCTTGAGCGCGTTGGGCGTATTTGCATTCATTGCCCTGGGGATGATGTTCGACGCTGGGGTTCGCACAAAGCGAACTGAGGCTGGCAGAGATGTGTGGTCAAGAGTTGGCGGCTTTGACCGGTTCCTGAGCACTGATTCATCAGAGTCTCGCTTTGAAGCAGCAGAGCATCTGGACTGGTACCCCAGGTACTTGCCATGGGCAGTAGCACTCGGATCGGCTGACGCGTGGGCGCAGCGGTATCAGGCCCAGGGTCTTGAAACTCCAGCAGTTCCATGGGTTATGTGGGCTGGTACGAGCCCGAATTTTTCAATGACGAACATGAATGCCTCGTTCAACTCGGCCATTGCGGGGGCTTCCGCCGCCTACGCAGCATCACAGTCAAGCAGTAGCAGTGACGGCGGCGGCGGGTTCTCGGGTGGCTCTGGCGGTGGCGGCGGTGGCGGCGGGTCATGGTGATGCCAACACTCGAGATCGGGGTCGTGGCACCGTCCAGCGATCTAGCCTGTAGTCCATCAGCTCGCTTTCTTGGTGGGCATCCCGAAAGAAGGAAATTGCTTTCATGATTCTTATTGCCGTGTTTGTTCTTGTGATTCTCCTCGTGCTTCTCGGGCTGTTCTTTGCTACCGGGCTGAACAAGCTGCGTACCCAGCGGGTTTCGGTAGATGAAGCATCTGCGGGAGTAGATGTGCAACTCACTCGACGAGCAGAGTTGATTCCGAATTTGATTGAGACTGTTCGGGGTTACATGGGCCATGAGCGTGACACGCTCGAGGCAGTGACCAAGGCAAGAACCGATGCTCAAACGGCGAGCACCATTGGCGAGAAATCTGCCGCAGATGGTGAGATGCGCCAAGCGCTAGCCAACGTGTTTGCCGTGGCTGAGGGGTACCCAGACCTGAAAGCCTCGGCCAATTTTCAGCAGTTGCAGGGTGAGCTTGGCCGTACCGAAGATCTGCTGGCGTTTGCTCGGCAGTATTACAACGATGCCTGCGCAACACTCAACCGCAGTCTGGTGACCATTCCGT
Organism: Actinobacteria bacterium IMCC26207; assembly: GCA_001025035.1. GTDB lineage: Bacteria > Actinomycetota > Acidimicrobiia > Acidimicrobiales > Microtrichaceae > IMCC26207. The sequence goes on along the minus strand of LCZK01000006.1, from coordinate 23,445 downwards.
GGTCGTTTCTTGCCGGAATGTCTGGTGTTGAAAAGGGTGTGTTCTATGACGCACCAGATGCCAATACAGCGCCGCCGCAGGTCTCGTTCTAGGGCAGATGCATGTGAACTGACATCCGGCTAAAGCAGTTTTTTGCCGTCGTGACATTAGGTTCACGGCGGGGGCGAGATTGACATCGTGACATTAGGTTCCGAGACCCCGGAGCCGTTTCAAGCGGAGTACGAGTCTCCAAGGATGAGGACGGACTCGCCAGTGGCGAGCACCCGTGCGGTGATGTCGAAAGATGATCGGCGGGTTGCCATGATGGTCAACCCCCACCTTCACGAGACGGGTCGAGGAGGATCTCGGCGCTCAGACTCAGTTCGTCCTCGTCGTCCGGGTAGAGCACAAAGTAGGCTGTGGTTGTGTAGTCAAGCGTGAGGAGCATCTGTCCCTTCGTGAGCCTCGCGGTGTAGAGCCCAGATCCTGACGAGTTGGCGTATGGGTAGAGCAACGTCCAACCCTGCTGGACGGCCGTGTCTCGCAACTGGTTCGCAGCGGTCACGAGGTCGGCCTCATTCGCCGCAACATAATACCAGCTCTGGGTGTTGAATCGGACGAGTTCACCATCAGCTTCCTCTTCGAAGCTCTGGTCGAACACCACACCAGCGGGGCGTGCCTCGTCGATGGTTTGCTCGAGCACGGACGACATCGGAGCGTTCGGTGCTTCTGTGACACCATTCGGCACGTTCGGCGTCGAATCGGGCACAGTGCACGCCCCAAGCGCGAGCATGAGCGGCCAGACAAGGATCATGCAGCGCAGCGGCAACGGTTGATCTGTCTGTTCGCATGAACAGCTAAATCGGTGACATTACGGCGTCATATTTTGCCTAATGCCGGATGGCACTTCACATGCAGATCTAGTGGCCTTCGTTTCATGGAAGGTCAGTTACCCGCAAGACCTCAGGTTGGGTGCCCCAGATGGTCCGTCTGTCTTACACTCCTACCGTTGAGCTCACGGCTGAAGACGATGGAAGGTATATGTCTGCCCGAGGAACCTCACGATCTGATCTGTGCGCGCCACGCAATGGTGCTTCGCTATGGACAACGCTCTTCGCCATGGGCGTTGCGGCAACCATGGTCGTCACTTGCGACAGCATCTCATCGGCTGATGCAAGGTCCGCCAACGAACAACAACGTGTCGCTTCAGTGAAATCCTCGGCGGACGCATCCACATGGTTATAACGGTACATAATCGCAAAATCGGGGTTTGGGGCTTGCGGTTGCTGCTGCTCTGTTGGCTATCCCTGTACATCAGCAAGACTGTTTCCTTCATAGCCGATAGCAATGAAGCAGGTCTTGTTGCGCCAATCATTGTGCTCTCGCTACTCACTGGGTTGCTTGCTGGCGGATTGGATTTGTATCTGTATTCTCGAACTCGTGAGACCGAACCAGGCTTTCCCGTACTCTTTGAGCCACCCTTTGGAATCTTCCCTGCCCTAGGAGTCCGGATCGCAGATGGAGAGGACTCATCCGAGGCATTGCAAGCCACGCTGTTCGATCTTGCCGAGCGCGGCCTGTTGCAACTCGCAGGAGACGATGACGCTTGGAACGTGACCGTGATTGCTGACCCCGCTGTGACACCGCAATGGCCTGCAGAAACCTCAATGCTGTTGGCAATGGGTCTCACCGCAGTGGGTGACAGCTTCGTAATATCACAGACCACGATTTCTGGCGGTCAGATCGCTGTGGCAAGAATGGCCCTGCAGTCAGCAGTGAGCACAGCTTCAAAGCGGTATCTGACCCCCTCAGGCCCGGGAATCGCAAGCGTGACACTGGGTTGGCTTGCCTATGCTGGCAGCTTCTTCCTGATGACCCGTTTGCCCCCTGTCACCAACATCGGATTGCTGCTTTCGCCCTTATTTAGCGCATCGTGCGTATTTGCATTCATCACCCTCAGCATGATGTTCGAACCTGGGATATGCACAATACGAAACGAGGCAGGCCGAGATATCTGGTCGCGAACAGGCGGATTCGCGAGATTCCTCGCCACCGAGTCATCAGAGTCTCGATTTGAGACCGCCAAACACTTGGACCGGTTCCTGACCTACTTACCTTGGGCGATCGCCCTTGGATCAACCGAAGCGTGGGCCGATAGCTACGAAGCTCAAGATTCGCAAACCCCGGTTCTTCCTTGGATTCTTTGGTCGGGAGCCGGCCGAAGCTATTCCACAAACGACATGATCTCCTCGTTCAACTCGGCAGTCGTTGAGGCTTCCGACGCCTACACCGCATCGCAGGGCCGGTGACCCGCAACCTGAATTGGCTGCGTGGGGTGCCCGACTCTGTGCTCCATGCTCCTACCGTCTTGATCTGCTGGCGTTTGCTCGGCAGTATTACAACGATGCCTGCGCAACACTCAACCGCACTCTGGTGACCATTCCGTGGTCGTTTCTTGCTGGCATGTCCGGTGTCGAAAAGGGCGTGTTCTATGACGCACCAGATGCCAACACTGCGCCACCACAGGTCTCGTTCTAGAGCAGATGCAGATCTAGCGATCCTCGCTAGATAGAAGCGCAGTTACTCGGCGTAAACAGTGATGGTGTGCCAACCCGTTGCGCCATCCGGTGCCACGGGGGCGAGTTGGTCGGTTTGAGTTGCGCCTTCGCCATCGGTTGCCCGCACAGCAATTTTGTGTTCACCGCTGCTTGGCGTCCAGTCCAGCTTCCATTGCCGCCAGGTCGTATTCTGATATTCCTGACCCAAGTTGGCTTCTTGCCACGGGCCATTATCGATGCGGACCTCGACCTTTGAGATACCCCGGATCGGCGCCCAAGCGACCCCGGCTATCGGTACCGTGCTGCCGGCTTGAACCGTTGTCCCATTGCGCGGAGTATCGATCCGGGACTGGGTCTTGATAGGCCCATCTACTGACCATCCGCGAGGAATCCAATAGCCTTGGAATGCTTCGAAGGTGGTGAGTTCAATCTGTGACAACCACTTGGTTGCAGAGACGTAGCCGTATACCCCTGGAACAATGAGTCGTGCGGGAAAGCCGTGTTTTGCGGGGAGCGGTTCGCCGTTCATTGCAATGGCGACCAGTGCGTCTCTGCCGTCGAGCAGAGCCGTTGGAAAGCCTGCAGTAAAACCGTCTACCGAGCGGCCAACAATCTGGTCGGCCGTGGCCGAGACTCCTGCTTCTTTGAGTAGGTCATCAAGCCTGCATCCAAGCCAGCGTGCAGTTCCAATCAGGTCGCCGCCGACCTCATTCGAGACACAGGCAATGGTGATGTCTGCCTCGACCATCGGCCGCTCAAGAAGTTGTTCATAATTCAGCGTGATGGGAGTGCTGACGTCTCCCATGACTTCAAGTGTCCAGGTAGATAGATCTACGCGAGGCACAGTGAGCGCAGTATCGATGCGGTAGAACTCGCTCGTGGGTGTAAAGAATGGGGCTGCTCCTGCGACGCCAAGCTCGACAGCAGCAGGAGGGTCGGGAAGGGGTTGTGTGGCCCGAGGCAACACAACCTTGAGCCGCTCAGCTGCTGCTGCGCCTTGGTTGCGAAGCCAGCGTGCGGCGCCGCCGATAACTACTGCTCCGGCAGTTACCCCGGCAGCCGTTCCCAGAAACTGCCGACGGTTGGGAACCTTGAGCAGCATTGATTGGGCAGGCGGAGTTTGGGCTGGCGGAGTTTGGGCTAGTTGGGATTGGGCTGGCCGTTCTCCAGCAAAGTCAAGATTGCCGCGATGCATGAGGAGGGCGAGTGTTCCACCGGCCACCAGTCCTCCAACCAGAGAGGGAAGGGGTGCCAACAGCCCGGATGTTCCGCGCCCCAAAGAGGCCAGCATTCCCACTGCAGTAAAGATGCCGATGCCGATCAGCCCAAAGCGAATCCCTCGGCGCACTGCGAGTATGCCGAGCGCTGCCGCGCCCACTGCTAGCAGCAGAGCGACTGTGCCGAGCAGAACTGCCTTGTCATTTGTTCCAAAGGTTTCGATTGCCCAGGTCTTCAGCCACCTTGGAACGTTGTCAACAACTCGATTACCAACACTCACAACTGGTGACTCAAGTGAGGTCCAAATGCTTGCCAGCAATTCGCCGATGGCTAGGCCTGCTGCGGCCGAGGCGAGTCCGGCAATGGCTCCAATCCACCAGGGAGAGCGAGTGGGGGAGTCTTCGAGTGGGCGGCTCAGGGTATCGGTCTGTGAACTCACGCTTGAAGCCTTACACAGACAGCGCAACAGTTAGGGGTCGCCGGGCCCGGGGGACTGAGCCAGACTGTGGAATATGAATGCGTCGGTTGAGAATCACCCATTGGGAGCTACAGGAGTCTGGAGCGCTGCGCTGCGTTACGGAGATGCAGCAGCAGCAGCCGAAGCGGCGGCAGAACTGGAGTCGCTGGGCTACGGGGCACTGTGGGTTCCTGATGTTGGCGGCGACTTGTTTGGCGCACTCGAGAATCTGCTTGCCGCAACATCGACTGCGACGATCGCTACAGGAATCCTGAATTTGTGGATGCATACCCCCGAAGAGACAGCCGCTCGATACAACGAGTTTGTGTCTGGGTTCGGCGAGCGTTTGATGTTGGGAATCGGCGTGAGCCATGCGCCGCTAGCCAACATGTTGAAAGAAGGCCAGTACAAAAAGCCGTTGGCTCGCACGACTGAGTACCTTGACCGACTCGATGAGGCTGATCCTGCGGTCCCGGTGCAGCACCGCATGTTGGCAGCGCTTGGACCAAAGATGCTGGAGCTTGCTAAGGATCGCACGGCAGGTTCACACCCGTATCTAGTTACTCCTGAACACACGGCCAGAGTCAGAGATGCTCTCGGGTCTGATCGGTTGGTGGCACCCGAGCAGGCTGTGGTGTTAGAGCGAGACCCCGAGCGGGCGCGCCTTCTTGGCCGGACGCACCTAGCTGGCTATCTCAACTTGCCGAACTACTCCAACAACTGGAAACGCATCGGGTTTACTGACGAGGACTTGTACGAGGGCGGTAGCAACCGCTTGGTGGATGCTCTCGTTGCCTGGGGCGACGAGGAAGCCATCTTGGATCGGGTACAGCAGCATCGCGATGCTGGCGCAGATCATGTGTGTGTGCAGGTGCTCACCGATGACCTGCTAATTCCAGCTACGGCGGAACTGCGCAGGCTCGCCCCCGCTATCATCGGGTAACTCCCCACCCGACAACCATCGAAACCTCCATCAAGTAGGTGTAGCGACGACGATGCGCACCAGAGGCGGCCGATGCCCACCGCTTACAGGCAAATGATCACCCACTAAAACGTCGGTAGATCTAAACCATTGGCCCCCTAATCTGCTGGCCGTGTAGTTTGTTGAGTTCACAACCTCTCAGAGAGTGGGCCTACAAATGTGTCGTACCCTTAGGCGATCGACGCTCTCGGTGATCGTTGTCCTGCTCGTAGCCTCTACGACTGTGAGTTGCGCTTCGCAAGATGAGGCGCAAGTAACAGCGGCCCCAGACGGTGAGTACCTGTCTGACCTATGCGATCAGCCCCAGTTGGAGGTGCAAAATCCGGATCAAGCTGCGGTATGTGTAACGCCTGAGGGTGATGCGTTGGGCATAGTAGGCGACTCGACATTTACGACGATCCGAAAATCCGATGCGTTCGACTTGGATCCCCGCAAATGTCCGGCTGATGGTAAGCCGCCAGTCTGGCTGCGCTACTACGACGGACCAAATATGTTCGCTAAGGACAACTACGAAGAGATCACCTTCAGTATGCCCGCCACACGTGCTGCACTGCCCACGATCTACAACACGCAGAGCCTCTGGGATCAGATGACAATCATGCAACCTATCCCGGTATTCTCCGATGTTGCGCCGACGTACTGCGGATTCGGTGGGCCGAAAACCCTCTGGGCCAACGGCGGTTTCAACTTTGAGCTCACCGCTGGTAGCAACGCATTTGATGTCGGTGATGCCCGGGAGGTGGTGCCGATCAACTCCCCATGGCCAGCCGGATCTAACGACACATTTTACGACGGTTGGACAAGTTACCCTCTGATGGCGCTGGGTAACGGCGCAGGAGGATTGCCAGCGGGATATGTGGTGAGGACTCCAGGGGGTGCAGCGGATACGCCGGGGGCGACCGATTCGATGATGAATGCCAAATACACGGTGGATAATGACAAACAGGTCGTCACTCTCGAGCTCGCCTACAACGGACTGACGTCAACCTATTCTGTTCCGCAACAACTCTTCAAGGACAGGTTTCTGCCAGAGGCGATCGCTGCAGGTGACCTAGCTGCCGATGACAAGCAGGTTGCCCAGGTCAACGATTTCATGTGGCGCTGGCAGTTGTTCACCAATACGCTCACGATCCAGAAATCCACGAATCCTGCGGGCGAGGACATCACACCGAGTGATCTGGCGAAGTACTTTCCGGCAATCTCGGAGTATCGCAATATTCGAGCACGCGTCAAGGGGTACGACGGAACCAACAACCCGAACGCATTCGAAAACACGCTGGTGTGCGCTAAGGGATTTGAGCTCTACGGGACTCTGTTCGACGACCGACTCTTTACGGATCTTGATGACTACACAAAATGGTTAAACACAGAAGCAGACAAGACTGACCCTCGCAACCCGCAATGGCAATGTATCGAGGCAATCGCTCGGTCACGTCTGGCGACTTGCGTTGCTAGCGGTTCGGAGAAGAATGCGTCCGGCACTGATTGGAACGTCGGGATCGGTTACATCAACGGGCAGATCCCGGAAAAATGTGAAGTGAATACCTAGAGAGTCGATTGAAGTTTGTCGGTTGAAGCGGATCGGATCATTGGGCTTGATATTGCGCGGGCTTTCGCAATAATTGGAATGGTCCTAGTCAACTTCAAGCTCGCGATGGGCGCAGAAGAAAACGGGCCACAGTGGCTGAGAACCTTCTCGGCGCTTCTCAACGGCCGAGCCGCAGCCACATTCGTAATTCTGGCTGGGGTCGGAGCCAGCCTCGGATCTCGCCGAGCACGCGTCAGCGGCGACAAAGTCCAACAGCGGCAGGCTCGCATTACTCTGCTCAAGCGAGCGCTTTTCCTATTTGTTGTTGGCTGGGCCTTCTTCCCAATTTGGCCCGCAGACATCCTTCACTACTACGGCGTCTACCTAGCGATCGGCTCAACCCTTCTTTTCGCTCGGTCAAAACGCCTGATCACACTTGCAGTCATCTCGGTAGCGATCTCGCTAGCGTTTATTCTGACCTTCGACCCGTTGGCCAATTGGAACCTTGAGGATTACTCCTACCGGGGACTCACAACACCCGTAGGTTTTGCTCGGAACCTGTTTCTAGACGGCTTCCACCCGGTGTTCCCATGGATTGCTCTCTACTTGTTCGGCATGTGGCTGGGCCGAACCGACCTGCGTGATCCGATCTGGCGGCGCACACTCGCTATTCGTTCATTAGTTGTGCTCTTGATCACCGAGCTGGCATCTTTTGTGGTCCTCGGCCCCAAGGGGTCAAGCCTTGACGGCATCGATGAGCAGAGCTGGAGATGGCTATTCTCGGCTGAGCCCATTCCGCCCTTGCCGCTGTTTATTCTGGCAGGTGCCTCTACCGCCGTGCTGGTTATCTGTGGGTCAATCTGGCTAGGGGATAACCTGCCCGACAAGGTGAGTGAACCGCTGGTATCTACCGGCCAGCTCGCCCTCACCATCTACTTGGCGCATGTGCTGTTGGGAATGGCGCTGCTTGACTGGTGGGGGCGGCTAGAGGAACAGACACTCAGCTGGGCTGTACTCAGCGGGCTGAGCTTTAGCGCTGCAGCGGTCCTGTTTTCATGGGTTTGGAGACGAAGATTTGCCCGAGGCCCTCTTGAAGAACTCATGCGTCGCTTCGCAGGCTAAAGGACCCAAATCGTTCCCATACTCATTGGTGAAGTAGGACAGAGAGGCGCGCTGCAATCTCTTCGAGCACTGGCGTGTCGCTGCTCGGTCGCTTGGGGGACAGCGGGTGGGTGTGAGCCGAATCGAGCAGGCCTTGAGCTTGCAAGAACATCGCTGCATCGTGACGGTATCCGGGCACCGGAGGCCGAAAGGCAAACTGCCCCAAGTACTGCAACAGGTCATTGAGTTCCCAAAAACGCGCAGTGTCTCCCGCTTCCCATGCCGCATCACGAGCTGCGAAACCGGCGGGCGAAAAAGTCGAGAGCCCAAGCAGGTAATCGCTGCCGTAGGTCACCATGTCGATTGCCAGATCGTTGCCAGTCATCATCTGAAAATCTGGCCGCACTCGCTTGCAGAGCTCGAGGCGTTCCCATTCCAAGTCGCGCCGCAGCGAACTGTGCTTGAGGCCAACTACTGCGTTAATACCGAGTAGGCCCTCGAACATGTCAGCCGAATAGATTCTGCCCGCGGGGTGAAACATCGGCCCTAGTTCGAACCCCAAGAATGCATCTACTTCTGTGGCGACTAGCTCGTGCGCCCCGAGCACCTCGGGCTCGGACAGCCCAGACATGCCGTGACTCGGAAACAAAATCGGAACAGCGCCAGACTGTGCAACAGCAACGCTCTGTGCGCGCAGGGCATCTGGGTTGAACGCATCCCCCGGTTGGTCATCAAGGTGGACTCCTGCGATGAACTTCACTCCAAAGCTCTTGGTCAGAGTGAGTACCTCGGTGCGTTCCGCTGGCGAAAGGTACGGTCCGAAACCTGTATCCATATTGACTGCTGGTGCGAGCCCGGCCTGAACAGTGCGCTCAAGATGCTGCTCAAACTCGCTCCAAGAGATCGAACCATCCTCGTTGACCGTCATCAGCACAGCCGAAGCACCGCTGATCTTTCGGTTTGGAACAATGGCGGGTGCTCCAGTCATGTTGCGCTCGATTCGGTCGAGGAGTCGGTTGGATCGGCCGCCGCATCTGGCGCCGGGTTGCGAGCCTGTTTGGTGTCTCGCTTAATACGAGCCAACTCAACACGTTCAGGGCGTTGTTTATAGAACTCGTCAAGTGGCCAACATCCAGAGATCAGCCCATGGCGAGGTGCGGTAGTGCAATCGCTGAATGTTCGACACACGTGTTTGCGGTCAAGGGGTTGACCCGCAAGTACTTGTGCGGGCAACTCGGGCAAGCTCAGCGTCATTCGCCCAAGCCCGATCATCTGCATCCATCCCTCAGCCACGAGCGCCTGAGCAACCTGCGGCAAGAACTCTTGCAAGTAGGTCAGGCCCGAACCGACCACTAACAACTCGGGGTGAGCCTCGGTGAGCTCACGCGTCACCTGCTGCATCTGCCAAACGTCAATCAGCGGATCTCTGGGCGGCTGGTATCCATCCGAAGGAGGGAAGTAGGCGGGCCGCTGCACATGAGGGCAGTAGTAGGGGCTGCCCGCAGTCATACACAACATGGTCACGCCGAGCTCGACAAGAAGATCACAGAACAGGTGAGTTTCTGTTAGGTCGATTCCAAGGCCAGTTCCGTCCCCGCCAAATGCATAGGGGTAGGGGTCCGTCGACTCGGGAATGCCTGTGCCCTCTGGACCTGCCATATGCGGAACGATGTCGAAGGCGGACAGCCGCACGCCCACTCGAAGTCCGGGCGCTTGATCGCGAATCCCGGTGAGCACATCTCTAAGGAATTTTGTACGGCCCTCGAAGGATCCTCCGTACGGACCTAGACGATCAACAGCCGAGAGCAACTCATGCAACAAGTAGCCGTGGCAGTGCTTGACGTCCACAAAATCAAAACCCGCATCTTGTGCAACGACTGCTGCGGCCACAAACGCATCGACTAACTCATCAAGGTCTTGGTCGGTCAGAACTACGCAGTTCTCTTCGCCCACTCGCTTATCGAGAAGCGGGTGACGGTAGGCGATAAGGGGCGCAGCCTGACCGAGCGGTCGAGCCCAGCGACCCGAATGCGTAAGTTGCAGGCCAACCATCGGCGCCGCCGGCGGGGGGTTCCCCTCAGCGCCGGATTGGCTATGAGCCTGGAGCAGGGTGGCGCGCAAACCTGCAAGGTCCTCCACACTGTTTGGGCCGATCGTGAGCTGATGCGGATTTGCCCGACCGGCAGCGGTGACTGCAACGGCTTCCCCGCCCCAGATCAGCCCGGCACCCGAACTGCCAAACCGCTGCCAGCGGCGATGCACTAACTCTGTTGGCCTGCCGTCTTCGGTGCCATCCCAGCCCTCCATGGGCAGAACTGCAAAGCGGTTCTCAAACTGCCAGCCGGCATGGTCAAGCGGGGTGGCAAGGGCGCCTTCGACTGACACGTGATCTGCAATTGGCATCTCGCAGCCAAGTTCACGCAGACGGCTGCGCAGCGCGTCTGCATCTTCGAGTCTGCGGATTTGTGGAAAGGATCTACTCATAACGCGAACAGCATGACACTCGCGATGCCTACACGCACTGACTAATGGGGGCAGAATAGAAAGATGTCGCTGACGGGTGTTGTAGTAGGTGCTGGGGATCGCGGGTATGACGCGTATGCAACGTTGTTGCTGGAGGAGCCTGAGTTAGGAAAGATCGTGGCCGTGGCCGACCCCGATGATGGTCGCCGAAAGAGGTTTGCAAAGCGCTACAGCCTGAGCGCTGCCGACTGCTTGCCCGGATGGGAAGAACTCTTCGAGGGTCCACGTCGAGCTGATTACGCAATCATCGCCACGGGGGACACGCACCATGTTGAACCCACGATTGCGGCTCTTCAAGCTGGCTACCACGTGCTGCTTGAAAAGCCGATGGCACTGGACGAAGCTGATTGTGAGCGGATTGTTGACGCTGCAGAGGCTGCGGATCGCGTAGTGGCGGTGTGTCACGTGTATCGGTATTCGAACCTGTTTGCGAGACTACATGAGGTGATTGAGTCAGGCGCTCTCGGTGACGTTGTGACGATTCAGCTGTCTGAAAATGTTGCCTTCTGGCATTACGCACATTCGTATGTGCGTGGCCACACTCGCAGCAGCAAGGTTCCGTGGCTGCTGCAGAAGTCCTGTCACGATTTAGATTTGCTCACCTGGCTTGCAGGGTCGCCAGCAGAATCGGTGGCCTCGTTTATCCGTCCTACGGAACTGCGCGAAGAGAACGCCCCTGAGGGTGCGCCCGAGTACTGCATCGAGGGCTGCCCGCATTCGCAGACTTGCCCTTATGACGCGGTCGCAACCTACAAAGACCTGACTCCTGTGCTGGGTGACCTTGCCATGGCAAAGCGTCCGGTTGGGCTGGGCCCTGGAGCATCGTTGATCAAGGCGATTCGACCCAAGGTCTTGGATTCCAACATTCCTGTGGTTTCTAAAAAGTTCGAGTGGTGGCGGTGGCCCGTCGCAGCAGTCACCGATGATCACACCCCCGAGGGCCTTGATACGGCCTTGCGAACCACCCGCTGGGGTCGCTGCGCGTATCGAGTGGGCGACAATGATCAGCCCTCAAGCCAGACAGTCTCAATCCAGTTCCAAAACGGAGTGCTGGCAAACTTCACTCTTCAGTCAACCTCGTATCGCACGATGCGGGTGGTTCGGGTCGACGGAACCAAAGGCTCGGCCTGGGGCGAACTCCACTCACTTGATGGCTGGCTGAATGTTTCAGATCACAAATCTGGCAGCACTCGCAAAGAACGGATTCCAACAGCGTATGACGGCCACGGTGGAGGCGAGCGACCGCTGTTCAGAGAGTTCCTGACTGCTGTGGCTACGGGAATTCCCTCGACAGTCTCTGCCAAAGTGAGCGCCGAGAGCCACCGCATTGCATTTGCGGCCATGGAATCAGCAGCAACTCACCAAGTGATCAATCTGGGTACAAAGCCTGATGTAGTTGCTCCGCAAGCTGCGGAGTAAACCCACCCGTAGCCGTGAAGGTCACACTCCCGTCGGACTGCACAACCAGCACTGTAATTGTCGAACGGTCGACAATCCCGAGCGGTCGTGTGAGTTTAGAGACGTCACCGTAGACAGTCATGGTGCGCCGCAGGATAATCGGATCTCTAATTATGGCAGCCATACGCCCGTCAATCAGGTTGCGAGCTGGAGCGAAGATCTGACCGATGGTTGGAATCTCATAAAACTGCAGTTCTGGGTCTGATTCACTCTGTTGCTCAAGCCAAGGGACCCACGAGTCAACGGCAGGCTGATGCTCGCGTTCAAAGGCAACGATCACAACGTTGCGTTGCCCGGCGAACGCTTCCGGCAGATTCACTCCAAGGCCCTCAAGGTTACGAGCCGAAATATTTGGAAACCGTCGCTCAGAAGTCACCCTTCTACCCTATGTACTGCAGCGCACATTTCCGCTCTCATCCTCAACGTGCGCGCAATGAAGAACTGAGCAACGATACATAGGATGGAATACGAGACGTCGGTAGATATTCAGGCTCACCCCGAGTTGGTTTGGCGAGTACTGATGGACATTGTTGCCTGGCCAAAGTGGACTGACTCGGTGACTTGGCTTGCTCGTGTCGAGGACAAACCGCTTGCCGAGGGAAGTGAGGTTCAGATCAAGCAGCCAAAGCTAAAAGCAGCGGTCTGGACTGTTTCTGCTCTCGTCCCCGCTCGGAGCTTTTCGTGGACAAACTCCGGGGCTCCTCGCACACTGTGAGTCTGAAGCGGATGGAGAGGCGGATTCCAACCGCGTATGACGGCCACCGAGTCTGCAGCAAATGGGCAGGTTGTGCAGCTAGGCGAGGTAATTCATCTGAGGTTCAGATAACTACCCATTGGCGTTCATGAACCGATGCTTCATATTGCAAGGATGAGAAAAAGGGACCGTCAAACTAAAGGTGTACTGCGGCTAGCGGCCTTGGCTCTTGGAGCTTCGCTGATGCTGCTTGGAGTTAGCCAGAATGTGTCGGCCGCGCCGAAAGTTCCGAAGGTGGATATCTGCCACGCGACGAGTTCTGACTCAAACCCTTATGTGAGCATCAATGTTGCAGAGGAATCAGTTGATGGTGATGGGGGTAACGATAATGGTCAGGGTGACCACTATTCAGAGCATTCAGAAGACATCATCCCGCCTATTTCTGGCATCCACGGGGGTCTGAACTGGACCACAGAAGGTCAAGCAATCTGGAATAACGGCTGCGATTCCGTTCCCTCCACGACATCGACGACTGTTCCGGCTGGTTGTGATGAGTCTGAGGACGGGAGCGAAGGCCATCGAAGCTTCCGGTCTGACGGCGATGGTTCAGGTGCTGAAGAGGAGGAAGAGGGCGATGGTTCAGGTGAGGGTTGCACGCCTGTGACGACGGTTGCTCCGACTACGACGACGGTTGCTCCGACTACGACGACGGTTGCTCCGACTACGACGACGGTTGCTCCGACTACGACCACGGTTGCTCCGACTACGACGACGGTTGCTCCGACAACGACCACGGTTGCTCCGACTACGACCACGGTTGCTCCGACAACGACCACGGTTGCTCCGACAACGACCTCGATTACTCCAAGGTCGACGGTTCCTGACACCACGGTTCCTGACACCACGGTTCCTGACACCACGGTTCCTGAGACGACGGTGCCTGGAACCAGTACGACTGTGAGTACTTCAACTGTTCCAGCTGAAGTTCTCACAGAGGTGACCACCGTCGAAGTCCTTGGTGCGACATTGGTCCGGGGTGCTGTGACTCCGGCCGAGGAGCCGGCAGTGCAGGCTGCTCAAGTCCAGGGACAGACTCTTGCTTTCACTGGTTCCTCAGCTGGACTACCGATCCTTCTGGCCGGCGGCTTGCTGTTCTTGGGTGCTGCCATGACTCTGCTGTCTCGCCGACGGATTCACGGCTAAGAAAGTTTGAGAGGGTTCAACCCCGCAGCAGCGAGCACATAACTCTCTTGAGTCTGGCTGACTTGAGGTCAGCCCGACTCAACCTCTCAGACATGGTAGGAATGCAAAAATGTCCATTGAAATTGAAGTCACCGACACTGAACTTTCTGTCCACCTGAAGGGCATCAGCGGTGCACTTGCTATGAAGTCGCACTTCACTCTTCCACTTGCAGACGTCGCCGGCGCTCAGGTCATGGCAATCGATGACGCCAAGACAGGCGAGCACATGTCCGCCAAGTTCCCGGGGACCAGAATCCCGGGAGTGTTCTGGGCTGGATCGTTTCGTAGCGCTGACTCTTGGCAGTTCTGGTACGTGGCCCGTGCAGACAGCGTGCTGGTCATTGATCTAGAACACGAGAAGTACGCCCGCCTAGTACTCGAGGTTCCAGACCCGCAGGCAGAGGCTGACAAGATCAACGCTGCTCGCAGCTAGCTGTCGCTCCATCGCTTCGAGCGACGTTGTTCGTAGAGCGCGGAGTCAGCCCGATCCATCAGCGTTTCGGCAGTATCGGCCACTGCAAACTCGGCAAACCCAACGCTAATCGATCCGCGTTCAGAGCCCATCCGTAGTTGCTCACTTGCTTGTTCGAGCAGCGCCCTGAGGTCCGTGAGGCTTGAGCGGGGAACTGCGCACACAAACTCATCTCCGCCATAACGGAACACTAGGTAGTTGGTTCCGAGGGTTGCCGAGAGCGTTTCAGCCACCTGTCGCAGTAGGCGATCACCGGCGCTGTGCCCAAGCGAATCATTCACAGTCTTCAGGTGGTCGACATCAACAAAGCCGAGGGTAAGCGGCTCCTCGCTGTCTCGGGCGGCTTCAATAAGTTCGTTCAGGCTCGCAAGGCCGGGGCCTCGCAGGAGCACCCCCGTGAGTTCATCCTGCGCGGCAGTAGCCTGGGCGGTTACTGACTGGCCGCGGTCTGCAGAGGCGGTCAGTCGGTCAGACTCCGAGGCGACTCGGTCCGAGATTCCTGAGACTCGTTGGGTAGAAGAGAGGGACCGGTCTGACTGAGACTTGCGCCGCTCGGCCTGTCCTGATCGGCGGTCAGCGCGGGCGTGTCGCCTATCAGTAGCTGCTGCTTGACGGTCTGTCTGAGATTGCGTTGGTTCAGGTAACTCTCCCGTGCCAACTGTTCTATCGGTTTCAGCTTTCTCGCGTGCTGTGGCCGCCCGATCCCGAGTCTCTGCGACTTGGTCGCGCTCATCAGCTGCCCGGTCTCGTTCGTCGGCAAGCAGGTCGCGTTCCTCCGCGAGCAGGTCGCGTTCCTCCGCGGCAGAATCTCGGCCACCCGCATGTTGGTCACGCTGTGTGGCGTCGGTATCTCTTAGCGTTGCGGCTCTTTCGCGACGCTGTTCCTCCGCATTCATGAGTAACTCTGCGCAGTCTGCTGGCTGCGCAGGGCGGGAAGCTCAACAATTCGCAAGTCCCCAAGGTACCCCGAATGGGTATGTAAAGGGCAGTGCTCTTTAGGTGCCAAGCATATTGCTGCCAAGAACAGTCATATCGAGTCGCTCGAATGAGTTACTCACACCGGCCTCGTGAAGCACACCCACGAGTCCACCCGGCAGTTCAATTAGGTCGGAGTACCCCGCCGGGCCCGCAGCAATGAGCGTTCCAGCGCTCCAGGTAACGCCCGCATCAGTGGAGCTGCGAATACTCAGGTCGACCCGGTCATTTTGGTTTGAGGGCGCAGAGAACAACAGCCGTCCTGCAGCAGATGTGGTGTTGCTCTCGGAGGGATCGCCGTCCCACAGAAGCGACCCTTGCACTACCGGGACCACAAGGCCGACCTGTTCTGCGAAGGGTGCAGCGAAGCTTTGCCCACTGTCACTTGAAGTCGTCCGAAGCCGGTGCCAGGGGGCTGCTTGGTTCTGGTTGCGGCTAGAGAAGATGATGCTGCCGTCGGGCATCTCGGCCGAGGTGCACTCATCAGGATTGTTTGCGTCATCGGGGTTGCCCTCAGCGCCGATCCTCCAGGTGCTGCCACCATCCTCGCTCAGCAGCGCCACGTTGCCTGCACCCGTTTGCGGGTCCGAGTAGTTCGCTGGTGCTACAAGCCGCCCAGCGTTTTTGCCAACACTGAGTTGGATTGCGTGTCCGGGTCCAACGGTGAACCAGCGCCACTCGGGGCGTTTTACCTGTTCGGTAATCTCTTGAGGGCTCGCCCAGCTTGTGCCGTTGTCTTCGCTAGTGAGCAGCCAAACGCGACTGGTGTCTTGGCCGGTCGCGGTCAGAATTTCTAGCTCGCTGTCTTGGCCATTCTTGTGGGTGGCCAACACCACGACTCTGCCCGTCTCCTCGTCAACAACGGGGGAGGGGTTGCCCACAAAGTTTGCTCCGTCCTCCGAGACCACCTGAAGCGCGCCCCAAGTAGTTCCGCCATCGCTTGACTTCTTGAGTACCAAGTCCACGTCGCCGTCGTCTGCTGCTGAGCTTTTTCTGCCTTCGGCAAACGCCAGCAGCGTGCCGTCTTGAGCGGCAACCACGGCGGGAATTCTAAAGGTGGTATAGCCGCCTTCGCCGCCGGTAAACGCTGTGGTTGTCACTGCTTCAGAATCCGATCGGTCGGCAACGGTTGTAGAAGTAGTCGAGGATGCAGCCGCACTGCTCTGGGTGCTAGTTGAATCCTTCGAGGATGAGCACCCGCTCATGATGGCACTGGCAGAAACTGCAAGGACCGTTGCGAGCAGAAGTAGACGTGTGCGCATCTGAGTGAATCTACTCGTCAGGCTGCACCGGGGATTGTGGAACTACCCGAGGTCTAGGATCATCTGTATCACTACCAAGCCGGCAGACTCACAGTGACCCAAGAGCAGCCTCATCACCCGAACGGCCCCCTCGCCCTTGCGGTGGCTCTTGCAGCAGTTGCTGGGTTCGTTGATGCGCATGTCTACTTGCATGTCACACATGTCTTTGTTGCCAATATGAGCGGAAATCTTGTTCATCTGGGCATGTCGGCCGGTCTGGCTCAGCCTGGTGGAGTTGCTGGCTCGGCGGTGGCTTTGCTGTCGTTTGTCGCCGGGATCATTCTGGCAACCGTCTACCACGATCGGCAGCTTCGCCTTGATGGCCGCGTTCGCCCGGAAGCCTTACTCGCTACCGAAGCAATCCTTGTTCCGACCCTGCCTGCGGTGCTGATTGGGTTTGGTGTCGACTTCAGCCTGAGGCCAAGCGCAGCTAGTTACCTAGTTCTGACGATAGGTTCGTTTGCCATGGGACTTCAGACTGCTGCACTTCGTCGTGTTGGCCAAGTAGCAGTGGCGACCACCTACGGCACTGGCAGCCTTGTTCGCATCGGAGAGAAGTCCGTGCTCGCAGTGAGGGGGGCATCTCGTGCAACTGATCATCAACGTCGGACGCTCTGGGTGCTGCTGATTGTGCTGATCGGATATGTCGGCGGTGCGGCTACTGCCGCTGCCCTTGGAGCGTCTCCGCTTCTGCTGCTACTCCCAGCTGCTGTGCTGGTTGCGGCTGCTGCCACGACCGCCTACTCGCCTATGCGGCGGGGATTGCAGTAGAGAAACCGGGGACGGTCAGGTTGACCGACGGGGTATTGACGGACAGTCCGCCGAAGCCTGGAAAGCGCAGCTTGCCAGTCAGGGTGATGGTGGTTGCGCCTACGTCAATTGTGCCGTTGGCCACATTGACCGTTGCCGTTGGACTTGCCGTGGTCGCGTTGTAATCAAAGACAACACCGGTTGAGTAGCCGAGCCCAAAACATGACACCCGGAACGAACTCAGGTTGACTGATGCTGCGGCCAAGCTTGCCGTCACATTTGGCAGTGCCAGAGTTGACCCCGTGACCACCAACGTGGTCGCCGGGAAAGAGACCGATGGGCCGGCGATGGTGAATCCAGGAGGGCTGTAGGTGCCGCCGCAACCCAGATAGGTCACTCGGACCGATTGAAGCGAAGCCGAGAAGGACGGGGCAGCCACGCTGAATGCCGGGATGGTAATTCGCGGAATCGTCGTGGTGGTAGACGTCGTTGAACTAGTTGAAGGTGCAGGCCCCGAAGCAGGTGGCGTACAGGCGGTGAGTCCGAGGACCAGAACTGCTGTGGCTGCTACCCCGAATGTTGCTGCAACGCGTCGCACGCTAAACCGACTGATTCCCATGATCTCCCCTAGTTTCTCTTTACTGCCGCCTGACCGTAAAGAACGTCGCCTGTGTGCCCGACCAGAAGCACAGAGTCATAAGATACAGAACTTCAGCGCTCTTGGGAACCCCTGCACGAGTCTTTATTAGGGTTGAGAAAGTCCGAGTCGAAGCGGCGTGATGTTGTAATGCGCCCTGACCTTACTGAGTTGCCAATCAGCCATTGAAAGATGGTCTGCAAACGTAAAGTTAGAGCTGCATTCGCTCCCGCGATCAAACGCTTCGCCAAGCAGTTCAACTGCGGCGGGGTCGCTCAGGGTTGTTTCAAGCGGCACAGGCTCATCGTGGTGGGTGAGGCGGCCTTCGTGGTATGCCATCGACAGCAGCAGCCCAGCCCAAGTGGGCTCGCACCTTCCGGCGGCAAAGCTCATCGCGGCTAGGGCAATTTCGCCAGCAGGAGTGGGTTCGTAGCCAGTAATCACATGGTTCATATCGTGGCAACAGAACACGGTTCGGAGGATGTTTCGCTCGGGATCGAGTCCTGGCAGCTCGAACTCGTTTCGCGTGTGGAACTCAAGAAACTCTCGCCCGAGCGTGCCCTCGGGCAGATCCTCAAAGCTCTCGAACAACTCAAGCATCTGCTCATCGGGACTCTGGGCGTGAACCTTGCGGGCCAGGAGTTGGGTCTCTTCGTGCTCAGAATGCCAGCCGCGAAAGAAGCGGAGGATATCTAGTTGAGCGCGATCGGCACCCTCGTTGAGCCAAGTTCTGGCAATTTCAAGGGTGACGTCCTCTGTCTCGAACGCCACGGCGTACTCGTTGATCCGATCGATCTGCGCTGGCGAGATCGGCCGACGGCACAACTCGAGTGCCGCAACCATCCACAGGAATCTCCGCCGATGCTCGGGCTGGGTTATTGCTGCGGCTGCGAGCGATGGGGAGAGCGGATCGAGGTTGTCTAGATCTAGGTCGGGTCGCTTCCACAGATGCTCAACAAGTGCGCCGAGCAATGCCCGCTGCTGCGGAGTTGACCCACCATCTACATCAATAGCTCCCAGGGCAGCTCTGGTGGTGGGCTCTACTAAGGAGCCGCTGATGATGAGTGGCATTTCTTTGTTGGGTGCTTCCTTCTTTGTTGCCGCACGAATGAATTTATTTCAGTGATTAAATATTTGTATTTCATGTTACTGTCCAAGCAAATTTCCGCTTAGAGAAGAGAGAATTAAAATGAATAGCCGAAAGATTCGTGTGGCTGCTGGTGCAGCCTTGGTGTTTGGTTTGCTGTCTTGGATACCTGCAGGAGCAGTGACCATAGGGTACCCGCCGGCAGAACCGGGTGGCCGTTGTCTGACCGGTTTCTCGGTGCCGCTTTCCGGTGGCGCCAATCAGCTCTACAAATGTGTGAATAACCAATGGGCAGTCGTTAGCACCTTGGACGGTGGCACTGGCCCCACAGGTGCGACAGGTGCGACAGGTGCAGCGGGCACGAATGGTACAAACGGTACAAACGGAGCTAATGGCGAAAACGGCGCACCCGGCGCACCCGGCGCACCCGGCGCAGACGGCGCACCCGGCCCCGCCCTCGCGGCTTATGGGCTGTCCAACGCGACCCTTCCTGCCAGTCTTAACCCGATTGAGGAAAATGATGTCTTCTATTCCTTACCCGATCTTATTCCCCCCGCAGGGACTTACGCAGTGAACTTCGCAGTGGGAATATTCACGTACACCGCCGTACAGGCACGGTGCTTTGTAACGATCGGCGGATTTGGGGCTAATGACGTCTCGGCGCCAATCGTCAGCATCGATGGCAATAGTCAAGATTCGGTTACGGGCACAGGATGGATTACCGTCAATGGCAACGATAAAGTAAGCGTCGTCTGCATTAATAATTCTCTTTCAGGAGAAGGTCTAGCAACAGGCCAAAACCTCAACCTTATCCCCCTAGCCTCGGTCACAGTCCCCTCCACCATACCCATCTGATAAGCCGGGTCGGCTAACGCTTGCGGCTAGCCAGCCACCAAAACTCGCCCGCTTTGTCTTGCGAGCGACCCCCTATAACGGGTCGCTCGCATAACAGAGCGGGTTTTTGGGTTTTGGCCGAAGGGCTGCGTCAAGTAGGGCTGCGCCTTCGGAACCCACGTCTACGGGGCCGTCGGATCGGTCAAGTGCTGGGGATCCCACCACCGGGTCTCACCCCCAATAACTTGCTTTGTCTTGCGAGGGACCCCCTATAGGGGGTCCCTAGCATAACAGAGCGGGGTCTTTTGGGGGGTTAGCCGAAGGCCCCGTCGAGCAGGACTGCGCCTTCGGAGCCGACGTCTACGGTGCCGTCGGATGGGTCGAGCGCTGGGGATACGGGAGTGGGCACGCCCCCTGCTGTTGGGGTCGGGACCAAGAAACCCGTACCCCACGCGGCAGCGCCTCCGAGGGAACTGACACCGGCGTTGATCAGCACGTTCTTAACGGTGAAGAGTTGACTGCCATACGCTGCTCCTTCTGGCATATACCCGGTGTTAAAGAGGCCGATTATGGCCTTAGCCTCATCGTGTTTAGCCCACTGCGCTGAGAAGCCCGTCATATCTTCAATCGTTGGATCATGAATCATGCGGTGGAGCATCACCTTATGAGTCTTCAGAGTTTCTTGGGCATCGGCTACCATTCCGTTCTTCAAGTTCACAGCATCCGCTTGAGCTGCGGCTAGCGCTTGTTTTGAGTAGATGGCTCCGTATTGGGCTGCTCCTGCGACTCCGCCTATTGCTCCGCCGATGAGGACGCTTGCGCCGACTCGTTGCCAGTCGATGTCTCCGGTGTCGATTGCTTGTTCGACTGTTGAGCTTGCGAAGCCTGATACTGCTCCTGCTACTGCTCCGACGGCGAAGGATGCTGCGTAGCCTTTGACTGCTGCTCCGATGGTGGCTGCGGCTATGGCTGCGTAGGCGCCGGCAGTTGCGATTGACAGGATTGCGCTGGCTAGGACTGAGACTGCGAGTCCGACCCATTTGCCGATGCTCATGTTGCCGGAGGGGTCGGTGTTGTTCCAGGGGTCACCTAGTGCGTATTCGTATGCGTTGGTGGATCCGCCGATGAGTGGGTCTCGTTGGAGGAATCGTCCGGCTTGGGGGGAGTATTCGCGGTTGCCCATGGTGTAGAAGTCGTTACCTATGGGGAGGCGGCCGGTGCCTTTCCAACCGTTTGAATAGAGGGCGAGTTCGAGTGCGGTGGTGGGGAGTGGTTGGGTGTGGGTGCTGATTTGTGTGCCCCAGGGGTCATACACGGTGGTGTGTGCGGGTGCTGTGTTACCGGTTGTTTTCCAAGCGGTTGATCCTTGGAGGTCGTTGTAGAGCCATTCGACGGGGTTGCTGTTTGCGTCGAGTGCAACGGTGACTCCTTGGGGGAGTGAGATGATTTGGCCTGCGATGTTGCCTGTTTCGTCGAGTAACAAGTTGCCTGAGGTTCGAAGTGTGATCGGCCCGGTCGGAGCGGCTTTTGCTGCTCGTTGCCGTGCTGCGGGCGCTTCGCTTTCAGCTTTGGCGGCTGTTGTTTCGGTTCCTGCTTTGGGGTCTGTTGTTGGTGCTGGTTCTGGTGCCTGTTCGGTGGTGTCTGGTGCGGGTTCGGTGGTGTCTGGTTCTGGCTCTTCTGCGGCTGGTGTTTCTGGTGCTGGTTCTTCTGTTGGTGGTTCTGTTGGGGTGGGTGTGTAGATGGTGTCGCCGGTTCCGGTGAATGCGATGGTGCCGTTGGGGCCGGTTGCTTCGATGAGGTGGCCGCCTGCGTCGTAGTTGAGGGTGCTGTCACCGGTTGTGGGGTTGCCGATGCTGGTGGCGCGGCCGTGGGAGTCGTAGGTGGGTGTGCCAATGTTTTCTTGGGTGGTTGAGGTGAGTTGGTTTGCTTCGTTGTAGCTAAATGTTGCGGTTTGTTGTTTGTTGTTGGTTGTGGTGGTGGTTTGTGATGTCCGGTTGCCGTTCGATCCGGCCTGGCCTTCGAACGCAACAGTTTTGGATCTGGTGGTCAGGTCTATGGTGCCGGTGTTAACAGCGGAGATGATCCGGTGGTCTTGGTTGTAGGTGGCTTGGGTGGTGGCTGTTCCGTCGGTTCCTCGCAAGGTGCGCGACAGGATCGCGTTGTCTCGTGAGAAGGTGTTGGTTTCGCCGATGGTTGCGCCGCCTGCGAATCCGGCGTAGGTGATGGCGTCGGCGTTGTTGTTCGCGTCGAGTGTGATCGCTGAGGTGGTGCCGTTTTTGTAACGAACATTCGCGATGGTGCCGTCGTTGCGGTAGGTCGTGGTGCTTAAGGTTTTGCCGTTGACTGCTTGTGAGGTTGGTTGGCCGAACCGGTCGTAGTTGTAGGTGTAGACGCGGGTTTCGCCGTTCGCGGTGACGGTTCTGGTAACGGTTGGGTGCCCGGTGTTCGGGTCGTACGCGTGAGTGGTGACGGTTCCGTGGGAGTCTGTTGATTGGAAGAGTTGCCCGGTGATTGACACGGACTGAGTAGCAGTATTTGTGACACCTTGTGTGGTGGTTGTCCCGGATGAGACGAGCGGGTTGTTGAACAGCATCGGGGTTGATGACACCGCGTAGGAGGGGCCGTCTCCGGTGACAGCACCTGATTCTGCTGAGCCGTCGGGGCGGTAGTTGACACAGGTTTCGGTGCCTTGGCCGGTTGCTTTGTTGGTGCTGCCGGCAGCGTCGTAGGTTTGTTCTGTGGTGATTGCACCGGGGCGGGTGGTGATTGCGAGTTGGCCGCCTTGGTTTGCGGGCGGTCCGTCACAACCAGAAGCCTGTGCGGTTGCACCGTGGTATCCGTAATAGGTGGTGTGCCCATCTGGTGCAGTCCATGTGAGGTGTTGGCCGTACTGGCCATCAACACCGGTGTTTTCAGCCCAGGTATGCGACACGGTCGCACCTGAAGATGAGGTTTGTTTCAACAAGTTGGCAGACCCGGTTTCGAGGTCGTACTCAGAGGTTTGTTTCAGTGATACAGCGCCGCGGCCGGTGGCTAACTGATCGGTGGTTTCTTGTTCGGTGACCTCGTTGAGCCCAGGTGCGGTTTGTGCTGCGTTGATTGGCTGCCAGCGGTTGTCTGCTCCGGCTACTTCCAACGAAACATTTGCTACACCGTTGGTTCCGGAGACAATTTCGGCTTGGATGTCCGCTGCAGCATTACGGCGAAGTTGTTGACGACACGGTGCTTGAACCGTGCAGGTCATTGCGTTGATCGTGAGCCGGGCGTTTGTGGTGCTTCTGAACTGGTAGGTGCCCTCAGTTGGGGCTATGAATTTGCCGGCGAGTCGCATCGACCAGACACCACCAGCACCCGACGGGTTCGCGTTGTACCCGAACGCCATGGTTTGTGTCGGGCGGCCATTGACGCGGGGGCCGATCGAACGATCAGACGGCACACCAGTAAACCCGGTGTTGTTGTAGACCATGCCAACGAGACCGGTGATGGGTTCCATACGGATCCGCGCACCCGGGTCGGCGTCATAGGTGTCGTAACGCGTTTCGACAACAGGCGCACCCGAACCGGTTGTCATCGCACGCCTCGACGGCCCAATAGCTGTGACAGCGCGGCCTTGGGCGTCGTACTCGGTTCTCGACCGTGTTCCGCTGAC
>LCZK01000005.1 GCA_001025035.1 Actinobacteria bacterium IMCC26207 | reverse complement strand
TTGATCTTGCTGACCCAGACGGGGCACACCTACCAAACCCTGACCACAACCGGATCAACATGAGCGACGGCCTCTCAGGCGAACTCCACTTAGATGGCGATTTCGTAGCCGACACAGCAGCAACAATTCGAGCAGCACTCCTCACTGAAACCGACCGCCGTGTTGCACATCACCGCAAACTCAAAGCAGCTAACCCTGATCACATCATCCCGTCGCGGCCACAACTCTTAGCTGAAGCCCTCACCGAACTCATCCGCCGAGCTATCAGCACCCAACCAGGAACCACGAACAACCCAGCAACTGACATCACCCTTGTCATTCAAGCCTCAGACCCCGTCCACGCCACCACACCAGATGGTGTCCGCCTCCAAGACGGCACTACCCGACTCCTGAACTGCGACCCCAAAATCCAAGCACTCATCATCAACTCTTTGGGTATCCCACTCGATCTTGGAACCGCTGTTCGTTACGCAACACCTAGCCAACGCAAAGCCATAGAAATCAGAGACCAAGGATGTGTCGTCCCCGGATGCGACGCACCACACAACTGGGTAGACCTGCATCACGTCAAAGAAGCCCAAGACGGCGGTCCAACAGATCTCAACAATCTGGTCTCTCTTTGCAAACCACACCACGCACTGCTTCACACAAACGGCTGGACCATCACCGAAAACCCCAACAAACCCGGCAGATACATCATCACCACACCAACCGGCACCCAACTCAACACCCAACACAACGGCAAACCCAGCCCCTAACACCCACACGCAGGCAGCCCGCCAATAGCCCCACATGGAACAAGACCAACCAAGTTCCCCATCACCCGGGCAGTTGCTCAGCCCCGAGAAGTGGAATCTTGCTATCGTTCCGACATGCGGGGAATCTGGATAGCTGTCATTGGAGTTTTCTGTCTCATTAGCGCGGTTGCGTGTACCTCTGCACCCCTCGTCACCTTCCCAGAGGGTCCCGCCGATGCAGTGACCTCAGAGCCGGCAGATGTGATCGGCCCGCTACACATGCGCGACCGCGAGCTTGTGGATGCAACCGGGCGCGTGGTTCTTATTCACGGAACCAACGTTGTGAATAAGTCCGAGCCCTTCCTTGCGCCCCTCGAGAACGGATGGCTCGGGCCGCAAGATTTTGCTGAATTCCAAGCAGACGGCTTTAACGGCATTCGACTCGGCGTTTGGGCAGCCAAACTGATGCCAGCACCTGGAGTGATCGACACGGACTATCTGGCCGAAGTCGCTCAGGTCATCGACACGCTCACTGCTCAGAACCTATGGGTGTTGCTCGACTTCCATCAGGACGTCTTCTGGGGAATGCCTAGCTGGGCGACGACGGCCGAAGCCGCCGCACTCTCGCCGAGTGCGCCAAAGGAAATCGAGGCCGTTATCGGCTGGGCTGCGAATTATCTCTCGCCCCGTTCGCTGCAACAGTGGAATGACTGGTGGGCCCAAGTCCCAGTTTCAGAAGGCCGCAGTGCAATTGACTTGTATGGCGATGGGGTAGCTGCGCTTGCCGCAGAG
Organism: Actinobacteria bacterium IMCC26207; assembly: GCA_001025035.1. GTDB lineage: Bacteria > Actinomycetota > Acidimicrobiia > Acidimicrobiales > Microtrichaceae > IMCC26207. Next base: position 245,776 of record LCZK01000005.1, on the reverse strand, counting down.
GTGAAAGACGAGACCAACGTCATGGGAATCGACTTGATCAACGAGCCATTCCCAGGTGACAAATTCTTTGAATGCGTTACCTCATGTGGCGGCCGTTACCGCCAAGCCGAGGCCATGTACACCAGCTTGACCGCCAGGGTAAACCAAGCCGCTCCCGGCCTTGCAGTCTGGTGGGCACCATTCAACATCGGCGAGCCTTTCCCAGACACACCCGCACCCGGCGCCAATATCGGATACACATTCCACGCCTACTGCTACGACACAGACGGCGGAGAGCCAGTTCAACCTGACCCCGCACCATCAGCCCTGTGCGACGCAGTCTTTGGTTCAGTTTTTAGCGCTGCGCACTCGGTCAGTACCCGGTGGAACGCCCCTACTTTGCTTGGCGAATTCGGTGCCTCGCAGAGCCCGCTCAACGTGACTCGCACCACCCAGCTTGCCGACGAGTACCTATTCTCTTGGATGCACTGGCATCACCCCGGCACCTGGCCAGAGGTTGTTCGCACACAGCTCGTGCGTGCCTATGCCCAAGCAACTGCCGGCCACCCCGTCAGTCAGCACTTTGACCCGGCCACCGGAGATTTCTACTTTCGTTATCAGCCCGACGAGTCCGTGCTTGCGCCAACCAGCATTGTTCTGCCAGCAGTGCACTACCCAGATGGCTACTCAGCAACAGTCACGGGGGGAACCGTGACCTCGCAGGCAAACTCGGGCCGACTCACCGTTGAATCAGATCCGGGCGCAGCCGAGGTTCGTGTGCACGTGCAGCGCTCCGCTCCCAAGGCCTAACAGCCCGACCCTTTACTACTGCAGACCGCGACTTGCTCCGCCATCGACGATGATTGAAGCACCGCAAATAAAGTTGGCCATGTCGCTACACAAGAAGGCAGCAACGGAACCGAAGTCGGTGGCATTTCCTAATTTGCCGGCTGGAATCGACTGCAGCAGTTCGGCACTTTGCTCCGCAGACAAATCTGCATTGCGAGCAGTCTTATGAGTCCCCGGCTGAATCGTGTTTGCAGTCACACCGTCAATTGCGACCTCAGTCGCTAGGTTCTTGATAAACGCAGTTGTGGCAACTCGTGCTGCAGTCGAAGCTGCAAGAAAAGCAATCGGCTGCCGTGCGCCAATCGAGGTGATTGCCAGAATGCGTCCCCAGCCTTCTTCCCGCATGGCTGGCACTGCCTCGAGCGCTAGCGCAATGGTTGACAAGCAGTTCAGCTCGAGGGCCGACCGGTACTGCTCCACGCTTGTCGCAGTGGCGACCCCCGGCGGCGGACCACCAGCGTTTGCCACCAGAATCTGGATATGGCCGCCCAATGCCTCGGCGGCGGCCCGAGCGAAACCTTGTGCACCTTCGGCAGTGGACATATCAGCTTGGATACCAACGGCTGCTGAGCCAAGGCTTGCAACCGCTGCAGCAAGTCGCTCCGGGTCACGCCCGCAAATAGCAACCTGCGCGCCCTCATTGACGAGTGCCTGTGCTGTTGCAAGGCCAAGGCCTGCTGAGCCGGCTGCAACTGCAGCGCGACGTCCTTCTATTCCCAGATCCATGACGTACTCTCCCGGCTAACTTTCACGAAGTTGATGCAGCTAGGGACACTACTGCCACGCGCAGCTCGGCCTAGCCAAGACCTAGTCCGAGCCAAGACCTCGACCGAGACTCTGGGTGAAATCTTGCACAGGGCCTGTAGTCTCTTCGCTTGCTCGGTACGCTCTTCACTTGTTGGAGTTCAGCCGCACGCTTAGCTTGATCTAACTCATTTGCATGAGCCGAAGGAATCGATTTGTCTCTCATCAGTTTTGACCAACTCCAGCGAATCGTCACTGCGTTTTCACCCGCAGCAGGATCTCCAGCTTCGCCGCTTGAAACGACACAATTCCTCAGGTCGGTACAGCCCTCACTCATGCCGCGCACCTCTATTCATCAGGGGGCAATGAGTGGACTCGCAATACTGAGTGCGCGAGCTGCTAGCAATCGCGTGGACTACCTCGCCAACAAGATCACACCCAATGAGGACTCCCTGTCGCAGCGCCTCATCGCTCGTGGCCTACTCGCAGGGGTCGGACTGGGCATGCGCAAACTGCCCGATGAGAACGACACCGCATGGCCGGCAGCATTCTCACGCCTGACCGGCGAACTCATCGAGGCCGGAGCTATTGGCGGGTTCTTGTACGAGGCAATCACCGCAACCCGGCATCGCTCCTCAGCTTCTCGCAAGGGCGCAATTGCCAACATGGCAGTCAGCGCTGCGAGCCTTTCCTTCGCCTTGTATCGATCCCGAGAAAACCTCAAGGCCCGTCGCGATTTCTTTACTGAGGACTTCGACAAACTGCAACTGACGTTGCCCAAGTCAATTGCAGTAGCCACCGTTATGACTGGAGTGGGCACCAGCATCGGGTTTGCGCATCAGGGCACCCGTCGGGCCTTCGAGCAGTTCTACGGGCCTGGCTTTATTCACACCGGGCTTGCTCGAACAACGAACAATGTCTTTTGGGCTGGGGCCGTCACCGGGCTCTATTGGGCCGGAATCTCCAAGATCGGAAAATCGAACGAGAAAATCGACCCCGGCTATGCACAGCCGCCAAGCACCCCGTTGGTCTCTGGCAGTGCCGACAGCTTGTGCAGCTTCGAGGACCTTGGGCAGCAAGGCCGCCGCTACGTGAGCGACGTCCTGCCTCCTTCGCTGATCGAAGCCACCATGGCAGAGCCTGCCAAGCACCCAATCAGAATCTTCGTCGGCTTCAACGAACAACCCCTCTACCCCAGCGGACGTAGCGAAATCGCTCTCGCCGAAATGGAACGAACCGGAGCCTATGAGCGCAGCACCCTGCTGCTCATCTCCCCTACTGGCACCGGCTGGGTTGATCACTCCATGATCGAGTCCGCTGAGTTCTTCACTCGTGGTGACCTTGCCTCGGTGTGCATTCAGTTCGGGCGCTACCCCTCATTTCTATCGCTGCAGAAAGTTCGCGCTGGGCGCCAACAATTCCGGCAACTGGTATGGGGCGTTCACCAGCGACTGCAAGGAATGGACCCCGCCGACCGCCCCCGTGTGCTGGTGTTCGGTGAAAGCCTTGGCGCTTGGGCATCATCTGACGTAGTGATGAAGCGAGGCATCGAAGGCCTTGACCACTACAGCATCGACCGCGCCCTTTGGTTTGGAATGCCACAACTAGCTAGGTGGTCTGCCGCTGGCATGGACCGCCCAGGCCAGCTCACCCCGGATGGCACAGTTGGAGTCTTTGATCGCTGGGAAGAACTTGAACTTCTGAGCGTCGAGGAACGCCAGGCGCTTCGGATTGTTCAACTCAGCCACGACAATGACCCGATCACACTTGCCACCCCGACCCTGTTGTACCGCAAGCCCGATTGGCTGGGCGAGGAGCGTGGCCGGGGCGTCCCTGAAGGCCAGCGTTGGTCTCCGGTGGTGACTTTCTTGCAGACGGCAATCGATGCAGCGAACGCAATGCGCGACAGCCCTGGCGACTTCAGAAGTACGGGCCACGACTACCGCGCTGACACTGCTCGGTTTGTCGCTGAGGGCTACCAACTTCCCTACACCGAAGAACAACTCGCCGCAGTAGAGGTTCAGCTTCGGTCGCTCGAGATTGACCGCGCTGCAAGAATGAAACCAGCGGCTGAGACCGAGGGTGGACATACACCTTCGCCTGCCAAAGCCACCGAGGAACACCACAAGGGTGTACATCTGCCACATCTGCGCGGCACACGTACTGCCGGTGCACGCTGGCTACAGGCGCTTCGCAAACACACACCGCCAACCACCCAAGACCTTGTTGAAGCAGAAAAAGGCCCCGAAGAGCCAGCGGAAACTCCTGAAGGAGTCAAGGCGAACTAGCCCGGCGGTGCCGGCGACCCATATCCCACCAGCCTCCCCCAACGGCACCAGCCAAGTGGGGGCGAGCGGCGCAACCCGGTCGCCTCTAACTAGCCGGGGCAACCCAGAGCCTTCACCAGACCCGGGGTGGTTCACAGCACAACGCACTTCTTGTTGGTGGACGACCAGTTGGGAACTAACAAGCGCAAACTGCCAGAGATGGCACTACGCTCCAACTCTCAGTTTGACTTGAGGGGTCCGCCTTTCTCGCCAGTTGAGCTGCCCCCGGTTAGCTCCGCCAAAGCGGCGAGGAGTGTCTGTTCACGAGGAAAACCCGATGCCCGTACCGTTACCTGCCAGTGGCGAACTGATGCCACCGCCCGAACCCGACGAAGTCATGATCATGGCTCGGGCTGTGGTGACTGCAGTATCGGGGCACGACGGCCTCACGGACCTGCAGCACAGCATTATCATTGCGGACTTCGCTGCCATGAGCGGCGTGCACGTGAACCCCGACTACCTCGAGCCCATCGGACCGGTCGAATACTCCAAGGCGCTGCGCGATCGCGATGAGGTGTTCCGGATCCGCATGATCCAGCAGATGGTCTTCTGCGCGCTGATTCTCGACCCGCTTCCTCCTTACATCGTGGAACGGATCAGCCGTTACGCCTACGAGCTCAGCGTCGATGAAGACATGCTCCGGGTAGCTCAGGAGCAGATGCAGGGCGCCCGGAACCTGATCGGCAGCGACTTCCTGCGCTCTGGTTACAGCGATGTCGCGGGCGTATCCGAGGTTGACAGCACCTCAAAGGCAGACCTCAACGACCAGCGCTGGGCCGCGGTGGAGGATCCAGCACTGGCCGCGAAGTGGGCGAGCCTCGAGGATCTGGGGCCGTCGACCTTGGGTCGTAAGGTCTGGGAGTTCTATCGCTCGCGGGGCTTCCAGCACCCCGGCGAGCCCGGAAGCGCGTCGCCGTACCTCGCCCAGCACGACTGGGTACACATCATCGCCGACTATGGGTCCACGGTGGAGTCCGAGATCGAGGTGTTCGGGCTGATCGCTCGAGCGAACGACGATCCAGGCGGATTCTCTCTGTTAGTGATGGTCCTCAGTCTGTTCGAGACAGGGATGCTCTCGCAGGTAGCGATCTTCAACGAGGCTGCTGGTCACTTGTCGCGCAACACCCGCCGCATGGGCGTGCGGATGGCGGACGCCATGTATCGCGGCGCGATCGTCGGGGCCAAGTTCGGCGGCCGTGACCTCATGGAAGTCGACTGGTTCGAGTTCGCCGACCACGATCTCTTCGACGTGCGGCGCATGGTCGGCATGCCGCCGAAGTCGGAACCCTCGTGTCGTGCCGGCTCGGTCGGCCCGTCGTCCCCGGGGGGCATCACCGAGTTCCAGTTGGGGTTGGGGATGTCGATGGCCGAGAGCATGGGCGTCGAGTACAACAGTTTCGGAGCGACGCTCGCCCCCGATCGTCTTCCCCCGACGGGCACGGCGTAGCGCTGCGAAGGCTCTGCGAAGGCTCTGGTTTTTTTGGGGGGGTGTTCCTATGAGTTGCTCAAGCGGCGTGGGGAAGATTCTCGGTGGCCCCTGTCTCGCTCCGGTGTGACCTTGTCGCGAGAGTTTGACAGCTGCCCCTAGAAGTCCACTTGTGCGCCGAAATCAATCCCCGTCAACGGTGGACGTCGATGCTGGGGAGGTTGCGTTCGTGTGCCGGAAGTAGCTACATTGGAGGCATGTCAGTAGCTATCTCACGCATCGAGGTCGGAGTTCGCGATCTCAAGAACAACCTGAGCCGCTACCTCGATCGCGTGCAGGACGGTGAGGAGGTGATCGTGACCGACCGTGGGCGCCCTGTGGCGCGGCTGTCCGCGCTCGATTCTTCGATGGACCACCTGAGTGACTTGATCGCGGCGGGTCTGGTCCGGCCTGCGAAGCGTCCGACGCGACGGGTTCCACAGCGACGAATCAAGCCGGCTGGGTCGGTGAGCGACCTGGTGGCCGAACAGCGGCGGTGATCACCTACGTCGATACCTCGACCTTCCTGAAGCGACTGCTGGAAGAGGACGGATCTGCTCGTGCGGACGTCATCTGGGAGTCGGCCGATGTGCTCGTTTCAGCCGCCTTGGTTGTCGTCGAATCCCGTGCCGCCTTGGCTACTGCCGAACGAGGGGGGCGCCTGACCGTTCGGGAGCATCGCGCGGTGAAGGCTGGGTTGGTTGACCTCCTCGAGGAGGTTGCCATCGTGGAGGTCACGGTGGAACTGGTTGCGGTCGCTGCGGATCTCGCTGAAGAAGAAGCCCTCAGGGGATACGACGCGGTGCACCTCGCTGCGGCACTCGAGGTCGGGGCACAAATTCTGACGACCTCTGACTCGGCCCTCTGCGCTGCTGCGGTCCGGCGAGGGCTTCACGTCGCCAACCCGCTCGGGATCTGAATGGCGGGACGGCAGGGGTCGAGCACCTCTGCGCCCACAGCGATCCACGGACATTGTCCCCTGTGTCACCGCTGGCCACCCTCGTAGGCTGACCCCGATCCGCGTGATCGGCCGTGCTCGTCGGGTCGACGCATCGCGGCGCTTCGGCGGCGTTCGGCACTGGGAGATCTTCACCGGGCTGTGCCGGCAACTCTACGCAAGGGGGAACACCGCCCCGGACGCGTTTCTCGCAGCGATCGCGATCGAGCAGGGATCCACCTGGGTGAGCGCCGATCGGGGCTTCGCTGGGTACCCCGGGTTGCGTTGGATGGATCCGCTCGGCAGCTGAACGGGCGCTCGTGGCTGGTGGTCCCCGGAAGCTGGACGACCACTGGATGAGTGACAGTTCACCGACAGTTGACCTACCAACGGAAAGGGGTAGGTCGCAAGATCGTGCTAGCAATCCGGACCTGCGGGTCGCGAACTGAACGGAGCACAGAGATGCGTGTTGCAAAGAACGACACCCCGGGGGATGTAGTGCATTATCGTCTTGTTCGTCGTACGGCGGTCATCGTGGTCGCCGCGCTCGTGTCTGCCGGAATTGCCGGTTGCACGCCACCGACACCGCCGACACCACCGGACCCGACGAACATCGCGAACATGACAGACGCTCAGGTCGACGCGGTGCTCACCGACGCGGTGCCCGAGATTCGGGCGGCGATGGCAGACCGGACGCTCATGGCCAAGGTCCCAGCGGAGTACCAAAGCGAGGTGACTCGCATCGCCGGCCTCCTGGAAACTGCGGCGGGTCGAGCTCAGCTGACCGTTGAGCTGCGAGCGGACGCGGCGACGACGCGAGGTGGCTTCTCGACGGCGAAGGAGAAGTTCGCCGGCGGCGTGGTAGCGGATGTCGTCGGCCTGTCAGTCGGCGATGTGGAGACGCCGACGCTGAGCGGCACCCGCAGTCCTGCACCGCCCACAACCGGTGCTTCGGTGCCCTACCAGACGCTGTCGGGCAACTGTTCGGCGCCAGGCGGCACTCGACCCGATGCGGTGAGCGCCCCGGCCGACCTCGTTCCCAACCAGTTTCTGACGCCCGAGCACGACGTGTTCGCCAAGTTCACGTCGAGCTTCAACGGTGTCACGCTCCTGTCGAGCCTGGCACCTGCGGGTGAGACGACGATCAACGGCACGAGCGGCGTCGAGTTCCGAGGCTCGCGCTCCAGCTGGCAGGTGCGCGTGCGCGTCGACATCGAGGACGTGAACAAGGGCTTTCCACTCCGGGCGCTCTACCCGATCTTCCACCGCCGGCCGCTGGGCGGCACCGCGGCGCAGGAGACGCAGGTCTTCCCCGTCGAGGGAAATCTCTACTGCTACGCGAACGACCCGGTCGGGTCGAAGCGCGGCTACTTCGACGGTTGGGTGCCGATCGGCACCGCCGAGCCCGGCTACCAGCTGATAGCCGAAGTCGTGGAGAACGACTACTACTTCCGCATCGACGGCGAGGACTTCCAGCCGTTCCTGAACGCCGGCGGTCCGCAGTTCTTCGCCGGAGCCGACCGCTCGACGGTGCACATCGGGCGCGACCCGCTCTTCCGCAGTTCGGCGATCACGCACTCGGTCGGTGCGTTCGCGACGGCGTCGCCCGACCCGGGCAATGGAGCGCCCAATGCGTTGACCGACACCAACAATGACCCGGCCGACGACGTTGAGGCACCGATCCGCAACCTCCTGGAGTCGAAAGTCGTGAGCGGTCTGTCCGATGAGCTCGACGGCGTCCTGAGCAACTATTACGCGTTCACCGTCTGGGGCAGCAATGCTGAACGGCCCAAAGCGACAGTCGACCTGAAGTTCGTCGACCCCCACACAGCGTTTCCTGATGTGACCGACGAGCCGGATGGATTCGTTGGAGCAATCGAAGCGAATATCACGGGCGAAGGCCATGCGGACGTCGGCATGCAGGTTTTAGGTACGCCGTGCTTCGGGTTGACGTTGGACGTGGCGTTCAGCAGCAAAGCCAACATCTGGGCCGACTCCGCCGGTCCCAACACGGGGATCGTCCCGCGTTTCAAGGTGAAGACGAACGCTGACACCAACCTCGACATGCCGTGGTACAACTGGGGTACCCTCGCTTGCCAGTTCGGCTTCTTTCTGGTGGCCGCCTCGGCGCCGGGCAAGGTCGAGAGCGGTGTGAACAAGTCACTCGACGGTGCATTGGGCAAGGACGGCAGTATCACGCAGCTGATGTCGGGCCTCGACTTGGACGACTTCCTCCCGACGCTGACGATCGATCCGGTGAGCCTCGCAAACACCACAACGGGCGGTGCGATGTTGCGGCCCCATGTCGCCAACTTGGACAACGCCTGGTGTGGCGCGACCGGCGCGCCCGCAGGTTGCACCGGGGACCAGAGCCTGATCGGCGCTCGGGGGCCCGAGATCGTCGCCGATGCGTCGCTCGGGTCGGATGACGTGCGACCGATCGGCGGGCCGATCGGGGGCCGGTTCCGCAACGTGTTCGTGCCGACGACCAGCACGAAGATCGAAGACCTCGTCACGTCGCACAAGGACGGTGAGGGGGTAACGGCCGGGCTCGGTGTGGTGGTGGATCCGAGTCTGATCAACATGGCGTTGCGGGCCCTGGCCCAGGGCCCGGCACTCGGGACGACCACGAACGGGCTGATCGACATCGCCAACCTGAAGCTGCCGATCAGCGGCTACTCGGTCACGACCCGTCCCGAGGTTGCGCCGATGGTCGTCGGGTACCCGGGGGTGGACTCCTCGTACAGCTCGTTCGCCCACGCAGTGGCGCCCGACGTGCGCCTCGCCCTGAAGACATCAACGACCGATCCGAAGACCATCAACTACTCAGCGGCGGCAACCGTGAACGTGGGCCTGACGTTCAACCCGATCGCCCGCTCCGTGAAGCCGGTGTTGGACTCACCGATCATCGATCTTCAGGTCACCGGTGGCTGCCAGGTGAACTACGTTTCTGCCTACGCAGCGTCGTATCTGTTCTGCGGTCGCGGGTCGGGCGGCAACGGCGGGTCGGGCATCTCAACGGTGACCGACCTGCTCGACGAGTTCGCCAACTTCGTCGTTGCGCCGGTCATCAACGACACCGTCGGCAGCATCGGGCTGCCATCGCTCGACGGGCTGCTGCCGGGAGCGCACCTGGCGCTGGCGAACGTTCGATTCAACCAGCGAGGCGGCAACCTCGCTGTGTATGCGGACGTAGCAAAGATGCCGCGGATCAGCTTGGTGGGAAGGTCGGCCGGGTACGGCGGACAGGACGACACGATCCGGTTCTTCGCTTTTCCCACCAATGTCAACCTTGCCGATCCCAGCACCGTGTACACGTGGGGGATCACCGACGCCGTCACCGGTCAGGCGGTGCCGTTCACATTCGTTGCCGGGGCAGGTGAGAGCGCCGTGCAATTCCCCTCCCGCGCGTTCGCCGTGAACAACAGTGTCGACAAGCGCAAGACTGTCAACGGGAAGCTGTCGATCGACCAGACGCTGTTGCACGTCGAAGGCACCGGCACGTTTAGTTGGATGCCGCCCAGCGCGGTGCCGCCGCCCAACTGCCCGCCGACGTCCGGCTCGTTCCTGCAGCAACTGCCCGGCGGAGTCGGCGGCTATGGATCGATCGGCATCACGACCTGCTGACGGCGCGCCGGCCTGGCGTCCGCCGCGTCGGCGCGCCACTGTCTGTCTCTCTGGCTTCGGAGCACCTGCTGTCGTCGTCGCTGTGGCCATGTTGGCGCGGGCAACCCTTGACCGTCGTTGCGCTCATCGCCGGATGCGGCGGCGGACAGCGCTCCGCTGAGAGGCGTTCGCACCGCAACGAGCACGCCGAGGCCCTTAAGAAGATCCGCGAGCAGTCCGAGATGGGGGCCGAGGTGAAACCACGAAGTTGAATCGCTTGGGGTTTGGTGCATGTTAAATACTTGTCCGGAGGAGGATGTTGATGAATAAGACCCAAGCCCGTTATCCAGCAGAGCTTCGTGAGTCGTCTGTGCGGATGGTGTTTGTTACGAGGACACCGGAGGAGTCGTTGAAAGCGGTGTGTCTTCGCGTGGCCTCGTTGGTGAATGTGAGGTTCGCGACGTTGTATGGCGCAGCGTTGTATGGCGCGACGTTGTAGAGATGGTGCAAACAAGCAACACCCACAACTGAGGTGTCACAGCGCAAGGCGGGCACGGTCAGCGAGTTGGAAGCCGAGGTTCGTTCTTTGCGAAAAGAGTTGCGGGAAACGAAACCTGCGAACGAGATTTTGAAGGCTGCAGCATCTTTTTCGGGGCGGAGACCTGTCGCCAATCTCAGCGATAGCAGCGTTTGTTCAGGCTAATCGCGAAGAGTTCGAGGTCGATCCCGCGAGGGCGTCTCCCTCGGCGGGCTGGTCCGGAGGGGGAACGAATCGTTGCATCGATCGGCGTCGTCAGCAAGACTTGTGTGTTGACGACGGAGGTGTGTAATGGCTGGTTCGTTCCCACCACAGCAGGAGGGTTTCCATTACCTGACCGAGGGGGGTCAGGAGACCGAGATCATGTACAAATACGGCTTCGAGCTACCCGAGTTCGCTCTGTTCCCGTTGCTCGACGACCCCCGCGCGGTCGCTGAGCTGCGGGGGATGTACGAGCGCTATCTCGACACTGCGTGCGCGCACGGGTTTGGCGCGTTGATGGGTGGGTTCGACTATCGGGCGAGCCCGGACTGGGCAGGACTACTCGGCTACTCGTTAGCCGCCCTCGAGGAGATGCAGCTACGGTCGATCGACTTCCTGCGCGACGTAGCCCGGCCGTACGCCGATCAGCTGCCCGCACTGTTGTTCGTCGGCATCGTCGGACCCCGCGGCGACGCGTACTCACTCGACCACCCCATGACCCCAGAGCAGGCCGAGGAGTACCACGCAACCCAGATCGCCACGTTGGCGACGGCCGAGGTGGACCTGGTCGAAGCGATGACCTTCAACAGCGTGCCCGAGGCGGTCGGCGTGGCCCGAGCTGCGGCCCGGGTCGGGTTGCCAGCCTCAATCCTGTTCACGTTGGACAGCAACCACTGCCTGCACTCCGGGCCGAGCCTGAAGGAGGCCATCGAGGCAGTCGACTCCGAATGCGGAGCGGACCGTCCGGCGTTCTACGGGATCAACTGTTCGCACCCGCTCGAGTTCCTTCCGGCGATCGAGCCGGGCGACTGGTTCGAACGGGTCCGCTGCCTGCGGCCGAACGCCGCGATGATGGACAAGATCTCGCTGTGCACGCTCGGGCATCTCGAGTCCGGCGACCCAATCGACCTCGGCCAGCGCATGGGCGCCATCGCCAAGCAGTACCCCCACCTCGACATCTGGGGCGGATGCTGTGGCACCTGGGACACGCACCTCGACGAGATCGCCCGTAACATCATGATGAGTTGAGTTGAGTTGAGCTGAGACGAGGGCGACGCTCTCTGCGGCGAGGACTTCACCCTCACCACATTTAGAGGCACCCTTTAGGCAATCCCGGAGTTGCAGTTACTGAGGCAGCAGCAGAAGCGAGGATCGGCCCTACGGCAGTCCCCTTTTGAGGTGGGACGTATCGTTGAACAAGCTCAGTATTGGGGTCCCATTTCTCGAGAGAACCTGCGTGATCGATGCAGTATCAAGGTGGGTTCGCCAAGCGACCTCGTCTCCCACCCCAAGAGCCCACGCAACGGCTGCTTTGATTGGCGACACATGCGATACCAGCACCACGCTGCCTTCACGCTCAAGCACTCGCGATGACCAATCGGCGCAAGCCTCACGCATGCGAACTCCGAGCGCGGCCAAAGACTCCCCAGCTGGCGGAGCGAACTCGCTGTCGGATCTCCATGCCGCCCACTCCTCAGCGGACACCTCTGCCACGGGGCGCCCCTCCCACTGCCCGTAGTCCAACTCGATCAACCTCTCATCGATCTGCACTGGCAGGCCCAGCGCTTTTGCAGTGCTACGGGTACGCAACAGCGGACTGCTGACCACTGCGGCAATCTGACCGAAACGACCAGACTCAAGAGCTCGGCTTACAGCAGCGGCCTGTTCGACACCGCGGTCGTCGAGCTCTGGGTCGGCGCGACCAAGGAGCAATCCCGATGCGTTCGCAACCGTGCGGCCATGGCGAACAATGATCAGGGAGCGCTGCATTGGGCCTGTCACCGTTTTGACCCGACCACAGAGCGGTCGAGTTGCCCGGTGTGAAGAAATCGCGACCTGCGCTCTGCATCCTGAAGGCCAAAGCGCCTATAGGCCCACACCCCTACTGCAATCCCACATAGTTCCATGAGCAACGTCACCCAACCCCTGGAAAGCTCAGGTGAGCGACCCGGAGAGAACGAGGTTCCAAGAAAAGGCCACCAGAACGTGGCAGTCCGAGTAAACGCGAAATCCAACACAAGGTGCATGTACATTCCGATCGGTAATCCCAGCCACCTCCGACGCACCAGCCTTCGCCGCTGAGTAGCGAGCATCACCACGACCAGAGTCAGCGTTGGTGCAAGCAGGGAATGAAGCGGACCAGCGCCAAACGCTGTCTCAACGGCAGGGAGTACTGCACCGAGCGCAACGAGGCGATAGTCCAGAGCTGGGCTCTGAAACACAGCCCAAGTAATCACCACGCTCAATACGGCAAACCAGATAAACACGGCGGGTGACTCTTAGCGAACGAGCAGTCGGGTGCACTCTGGGCAAGTCACCGGCTGATCCGCTGGCGCTTTGCGAATTGCATCGAGTTCGCCGGAGGGAATCTCAAGGTGGCAACCCTCACAGCGTGCGCCCGCAAGACGAGCCACGGCAATTCCGCCCTGCTGGGTGCGCAGACCCTCGTACAAGCCGAGGAGGTCGGCCGGAATACCAGCCTGCGCCGACTCGCGCTCACGTACTTGCTCATCGAGTTGCACATCCAACTCAGCCAGGGCAACTGTAATTTGGGCCTCCAAGTCAGCAATGCTCTCGTTCAGCGCTTGGGCCGCGACATGGAGCAACTCGAGCTCTGCTTCTACTGGCTCAGCTAGTTCCATGAACTCCAAGGCCTGATCCTCATACTGGCCCTGATGCTGCTTGAGTTGCTGATGTTCTTGCTGCAGTGCCTCGAGTTCTTTATGCGAACTCACCGAACCGTCGTACAAGACACCGTTGACCTCGGTTGCTTTGTCCTCAAGGATCGACGCGTGATCTTCAGCCTCTTTTTGGCTGCGCCGCAGAGCTTTCAGTCGTGCAGCGCACTCCTCTGTGGCGGCTGTGGCCCTGCCAAGTTCCCCCGTTTGGTCAATCACTTCTTGCCGCTGAGGAAGAGTCTTTTTCTGATGGCGGATCTGATCGATCCGCGTGTCTAGCATCTGCACACCGAGTAGATCCTCAAGCGATTCCACTACTCCACCCTACCGGGTGTTTGCCGGCCCGTCGGGTGGACCCGGCGTAGCAACCAAGTGGCGACTTGAACCCTCAGGGCGCCGGCTCGGGCGGGGGCTCGGGAGTCGGGACTGGTTCCGGATCTGGTGCAGGTGCAGCAGTGGTGGGCGCAGTCGTTGCTGCAGGGGTAGATGAGCCGGGGGGCTTCGAAGTTGAAGAACCCGCAATAGTGGTCTTGGTTGTGCTCGTTGTCCCTGCCTTCTCAGCAGAAGACATGGCTTTTGTCCAAGGATCCGGAATCACCTTTCGGCTGGTCTTGATCCTTCCGGGGGTTGCAAACTGCTGCACAGTTGTTCCCTCCAGATACGGAGCCATGAACGTGTGCCAGACCTTGCCGGCCACCGTGCCACCCTGAACCCTGCCGCCCTTCATCTCGGTTTGCCCAGCAGGGTTTCCGATCCAGACTGCTGTCGCAATCTGCGGGGTGAACCCAACGAACCATACGTCTGTATTCTCACCACCTGCAGCCTCGTTGGTACCAGTCTTGCCTGCCGCTGGCTGACGGTTCGGTAGCGAACCACCCTTGTAGGTTCCTCCCGTCACCACCCCTTGCAATGCAACGGTTGCCTGCTGAGCAACGTCAACCGAAATTGCCTGCTCCGTAGCTGGCACATATTCAAACAGCACCGCTCCTGCCTGATCGGTGACTTTCGTTATGAAATGAGCGGGGTTATAGATGCCATCGTTGGCGATAGCGGCGTAGGCGGCGGCCATTTCCAAGGGCCGAACCGTGGTGCCCCCAAGAGTCAGCGAAGGATACTCAGCAGACTCATCAGTCAACGTGTCTATGCCAAGCCGCCGGGCCACATCAACCACTTTTTCGCCGCCGACAGCGGCCTGCAGACGAGCAAACGCGCAGTTATTCGAGGAGGAGGTTGCCTTTGCTAATTCGATGGTTCCCCCCTTGCATCCAGAGGGCCAGGTGGAGTCCTTGATCCCCCATCCCTTGTACAGTTTTTGGGGTGCAGGAGCAGCCAGAATTGAGTCACGAATCGAGTAGCCAGCCTCGAGAGCGGCGAGAAGCGTGAAGGCCTTGAACGATGATCCGGGGCTTCGTCCCACCTGAGGGGTTGCAATCTCTACCAACCCTTGGCCGGGCAGGTCAGTCTGCCCCACCACTGCGCGCACTGACCCAGAAGAAGGCTCGACCACTGCGACAGCTGCAACCGTTTCGGGGTTTGCCTTCTTGATTGGATTCGAGGCCGAGGCGGCCTCTGCGAGCATCTGCGCCCGAGGATCAAGCGTGGAGGTAATCATCAGCCCGCCGTTGAAGATTCGTTCACGTCGAAGCGCCTCAGTCGGGGCTAGCCACTCGGCTCGCAGCAACTCGTCTCTGACCTTGCGCTCAAAATAGGTCAGGTCCTGAGCAGTTGCCGAGGAGCTACCTTTCACGATCTCGGTCGGCAGTGGGGTCTCTTCTATAAGCGCGGCTTCTTGTGCAGTTATTGCGCCCACCTCGGCCATGCGCCCCAAGACCACCTGCCGCCTCCGAGCGGCTACCTCGGGAAATCTGATGGGGTCGTAGCCCGTGGGGTTTCGAATCAGAGAAGCAAGAACAGCAGCGTCCCCCCAATCAAGTTCTGCTGCAGATTTCCCAAAGTACATCTGTGCGGCAGCTTCAACCCCATACGCCCCCCGGCCCAGATAGACCGTGTTGAGGTACCGCTCAAGGATCTCATCCTTACAGTCACGACGAGGCCGGTCTTTGCAGAACTGCTGCTCCAACTGAAGTGCCAGGCTGGCCTCTTTTACCTTGCGCTTCATCGACTGTTCGTTACCCACTAGCGACAGCTTGACTAACTGCTGCGTAATAGTGGAGCCACCTTGGGCGACGCCGCCAGCGGCGCTATTGGCGCGGACTGCTCGCAGCACTGACTTTGCGCTCACCCCATGATGAACATAAAAGTCAGAATCCTCAACGGCCAGAACAGCCTGTTGCATCTGAGTGGATACCTGACTCAGAGGGATAATCACGCGGTTTTCGCTGCCTACCAAGCTTCCCGAGGGCTTTCCGTTCATATCAGTGATGACACTGCCCTGCAGCAGATCGGGAAGCGCAATCTCGGTCCCCTCGTTATAGGACCCACCCCCAGACATATTGGCCATCTCTGGGATCAAAAAAGACGCGATCAATGCAAAGACACAAGCACCCACCAGGGTGATAGCGGTGAATCGCAGGAGCAGCGAGAGTGGTCGAGACATGAGAAAGATCTTCGGGTGTACTTGAGCGTCCAGTAGTACTGGAATTGCTTGATTTTTGTAGCAGTTTCTGGGCTTCAATAACTCTAACCGGTGACCCCAAGCTTGGGCATCTGAGCCAACCTGTATGGTTCACGCATCCTGAGAGTCCACTCGGTTAGACAGAGAGCGGACCCAACAAGCAGCAGCAGGCAGCACGAAGCAGAGAGAACTCATGGCATTAGGAAATCAGCAGCCATTTCGGCGTAAACGAAAGCCGAGCATTGCCCTTGCTGGCGCTGGATATATCGCAGTTGTTCATGCCCTTGCTGCAGATTCTGCGGGAGCGAAAGTGACCGCAGTTGCGTCCGCCGGCGGCAAATCCGCTCGGCATCTTGCAGGTGAGCTTGATGCGAAGAAGGTCTCGCCTGAGGCACTACCTTCTGGTGCAGATTTTCTGATTGTGGCGACTCCACCTGCGCAACACGCTGAGCTTGCAGTGCAAGGCCTGCGAGCTGGGGCTTCGGTACTGGTCGAAAAGCCGTTAGCTACCACCCTGGCCGAGGCGGACCGGATCGTGAGTGCTGCGGCTACTGCTGCGGCTGTGGCTGCGGCTGCGGTTGCGGCTGGTCAGTCAGCCAAGCCTGGCGGAGTACTTCGCTGCGCCGAGAACCTGCTGCACTCCCCAGTTTGGGCACAGGCCGTCACCCTTCGTGCAGGGCTCGGCCCCTTGACGCACCTGTCTCTTCGCACGTTGCAGCCGCCACCAGATTGGGGACACTTTGCTGAGCCTCTGAGTGCTGGGGGCGTTCTGTTCGACCTGGGGCCACACGCACTCGCGCTCGCACTCGGGTTGGCCGATGAGCCTGTTCTCGCAGTCAGCGCCAGCCTCAGCTCTACTCGTCAGGACGGAGCCGATGACTCAGCATCGGTAGTTCTGCGCTTCGAGTCAGGTTTGCGGGCATCCATTGAGATCTCGTGGGTGTCTGAGATCACCGTCTGGGAAGCTCAGGCCTCGAGCGACTCAGGCGTGTTACGAATCGAGTTGATCCCCGAGGTACTGCTCGAACATAACGGGGAGCAGGTAGCGATTCCGTTACGACACCCTCATGCAGACCCGACCCTTGAGCAGTTTGGCTACGTGGACCAACTCCTTGACCTGATCTCACAAGACCCAAACCGTCCCGGACAAACTGCAGAACAGGCCAGAAGCATCCTCGAGATCATCTGCGCCGCGTACCAATCTGCAGGCCAAGAAGGCAACGAGGTTCAACTCCCCTTTGATGGGGATCGTTCGCTGACACCCATGCAAATCTGGAAGGGCTAACTACTGCGGTGCTGGCTACTGCTGGGCTTTTTAATGCGGGGCTGGCTCGTCCGGCCAGTCGCTAGAAGTCGGCGTTCATCGCAAATTCGCCGGTAACTCCGGTTTGATACGCAGAGACAGTCCGCTCAAAGAAGTTCGTAAGTTCCTGAACATCTTGGAGCTCCATGAATGCGAAGGGGTTCTTCGATCCGTACTGCTTCGGAAGCCCCAGAGTGGTGAGTCGCTGATCAGCTACAAACTGTAGGTACTCACGCATGTCGCCGAGTGACATTCCAGGGATCCCTTGGGACAGCAGGTCCTCAGCGAACCCAAACTCAACCTCAACGGCCTCTGAGATCATGGTTGCGATACTCGCAGAAAGCTCCTCGTCAAAGAGCTCCGGCTCTTCACGGCGCACCTCTTCAATGACAGAGAATGCAAAGTTCATATGGCCGCTCTCGTCGCGGAACACCCAGTTTGTGCCAGAAGCCAAACCGTTCAGCAGGCCCTTGGAGCGGAGGAAGTAGACATAGGCAAAAGCTCCGTAAAAGAACAGGCCCTCGATGCAAGCCGCAAAGCAGATCAGGTTCAGCAAAAACTGCTTGCGATCAGCCCGTGAGTTCAGTTCGTCCAAGGTGTTAATTGAATCGATCCACTTGAAGCAGAACTCCCCTTTGCGTCGAATCGAAGGAATGTTCTCAATCGCCGCAAACGCCTCTGCACGCTCGTTCTGATCAGGGATGTACGAGTCCAGCAAGGTCAGGTAGAACTGAACATGCAGGGCCTCTTCGTAGAGCTGACGCGACAGGTACATGCGCCCCTCGGGACTATTGATGTGCTTGTACAAGTTGAGCACCAGGTTGTTGGAGACAATCGAGTCTCCGGTTGCGAAGAATGCAACCAGTCGGTTGATCAGGTGCCGCTCGGCAGGAACAATCTTGCGTTGCAGGTCAACGAGGTCATCAGAGAAGTCCACCTCTTCGACTGTCCAAGTATTACGAATTGCATCGCGATACATGTCGTAGAACTGCGGGTACTTCATGGGCCGCAGTGTCAGATTGAACCCTGGGTCGAGCAGGTTTCCGGGTTCAGTAGCCGCAAGGCCACCTGTCCGATTATCGGTAGTGAGATCAATCTCGGGTGATGTATCGACTGTTGGATTGAGTTCGGTTTCGGTCAGTGCAGCTTCAGCTAATGACATGGAAGTTCCTCTGGGGTGGGTGTTCGGGCGGTGATTCGGGCGGGTGTTCGGTCAGGTAATTAGGGGGGGGTAGATCAGGGATAGATCAGGCGCAGCTGAGCAGCGCAGCCACGGGGCCTTACTGGCAGGCCTCGCAGCTCTCAGGATCTTCAAGGGAGCAAGCGATTTTTTCTTCCTCGGTATAGGTGCGATTAGCACCTTCCTGAGCAGCGATTTCTGTGTCCACCTGGGACTCGGCACCACGGGTTGGCAACGGCGTGGCTGGAACTCCGCCACCCGTTGGCCCCGAAGTGCTACCCGAGGTACCGGTGGTGGTTTTGTTGATCCGGGTAGCCGGACGTGAGCGCAAGTAGTAAGTGGTCTTCAGGCCCTGCTTCCAAGAATGCATGTACATCGAAGAAAGCTTCTCGATTGTTGGGGACTCCATAAACAAGTTGAGCGATTGCGACTGGTCGATATATGCACCACGACCTGCAGCCATATCGATCAAGGAGCGCATAGGGATTTCCCAAGCGGTACGGAAGAGTTGGCGAACATCCTCTGGGATCTCTTCAACTTCTTGGACTGACCCTTCAGCGCGCTTGATGGCTGCGATCACTGGCTCAGTCCACAAGTCGAGCGCCTGCAGTTCACGAACCAGATAGGCATTGATCTGCAAGAACTCACCCGAAAGCGTTTCACGCTTGAACAGGTTGGAGACTTGAGGCTCGATGCACTCATAGCAGCCAGCAATAGAGGCAATCGTTGCCGTCGGCGCAATCGCAATAAGCAGAGAATTACGCAAGCCGTGAGCTGCGATGCTCTCTTTGAGCGCTGCCCAACGGGCGGGACCTGTCGGAGTAATTCCCCACAGGTCGAACTGGAGATCACCCTTGGATGCTCGGGTTTCTTCCCATCCACCGTGCGATCCACCAGCCTTCGCAAGCTTGTTCGACGCAGTGAGCGCATGGAAGTAAATCTCTTCAGAGATTCGGGTCGAGAGCTCGCGAGCCTCTGGCGAATCAAAGGCCAGGCGCAGCTTGAAGAACACGTCCTGCAGGCCCATCAGACCAAGGCCAACGGGTCGCCATTTGGCATTCGAGGTGCCCGCAGCGTCAGTCGGATAGAAGTTGATGTCAACTACCCGATCCAGGAACGGAACCGCTAGCTGCACAACCTCTGCGAGCCGGTCGTAGTCAAAAGCCAGTTTCCCGTCTTCGCCTGTGCGAACCATGGCTCCCAAGTTGACTGATCCAAGGTTGCACACAGCAGTCTCGGATTGATTAGTGACCTCAAGAATCTCGGTGCACAGGTTGGACAGGTGCACCACGTTGGGGGTTCCATCGGCGGAGTTGGTACCAGTCTGGTTGCACTTCAGGTTTGATGCGTCCTTGAAGGTCATCCAGCCGTTTCCGGTTTCGGCCAAGCTTCGCATCATGCGGCTATACAACTGACGAGCCGGGATCTGCTCCTCGTACAAGCCCTCGTTCTCTGCCTGCAGGTAGGCCTCACGGAACTCATCGCCGAACAGGTCGACTAGGTGCGGCACCTTCTTGGGATCGAACAGCGACCACTGCCAGTCTTGTTCAACTCGTTCCATAAACAGGTCGGGAACCCAGTTAGACAGGTTGAGGTTGTGGGTCCGTCGGGCGCCGTCACCCGTGTTTTCTTTGAGCTCAAGGAAAGCCTCAATATCGGCATGCCAAGTTTCTAGATACACACAGGCTGCACCCTTGCGGCGCCCGCCCTGGTTGACTGCGGCTACTGAGGAGTCAAGCGTCTTGAGCCAAGGAACAATGCCGTTCGATAGGCCGTTAGTACCCCTGATAAGGGACCCACGCGAACGGATTCGACTGTAGGAGAGTCCGATTCCGCCGGCATGCTTAGAAAGCCGAGCAACATCGCGATAGCGATCGTAGATGGCATCAAGGTTGTCTTCTGGCGAATCAAGCAGGTAGCAGCTCGACATTTGGGGATGCGTGGTTCCCGAGTTGAACAGCGTGGGCGAGGAAGGCAGATAGTCGAGCGAAGAGATGAGTTGGTAGAACTCGATTGCCTCTTCAGGGGAGGTGGAGAGACCACAAGCCACGCGCAACAAGAAGTACTGCGGGGTCTCGATCACGCTGCGTGTCTCTGGGTGGCGCAGGAGGTACCGGTCATAGACCGTGCGCAGACCGAAGAACTCATAGAGCCAGTTGCGCTCCGGGAGAATCGCGTCATTGAGCTTGCGTGCGTGAGTAGCGACCATGGCGGCTGTTTCGGGGCCAATGACGCCCTGAGCGCTACCGAGTGCGACTGACTGGGAGAAGGAGTAGATGTCTTGGTTTTGGACTTCTTTGTCCACCACTGTTGCCAACAGGCGAGCTGCAAGCTTGGAATAGTTGGGCTCCTCTGCAATGAAGGCAGCCGCAGTTCGGATCGACAAGTTGTCGAGTTCTTCGGTTGTTGCTCCATCGACGAGTCCGGAGATGGTGCGAGTAGCTACTCGCATGGCGTCGACGTTTTCTAAACCTGCAGCGCAGCGAGCGACGGCGCGCACGATCTTGTTCAGATCAACCGGCTCGAGGGTGCCGTCGCGCTTGGCAACTCGCATCTGGATACCGATCCCTGATGCCTCGGCATCTTGCCCCTCTAATACTTCGATTTCTCTCAGATCTTCTGAAATTGCCACTCGATTTCCCCGTTTCCTGACTGCTCGTCTTTTTGTGTGCTGGATTCAGATTTCTGGCCTTCGAAGCTGCCGCCCTGGCTGCTGTGCCAAATGTCTCTTAGTTGCTGCAATTTTCTTCCGGAACCACCACATGTAGGGGCAGTTTCGAGGTCACACCCTAGATGTGGTGTCGCAGGGATGTAATTACAGACGCGTAACTACTCTGCTGTCAACACTATCAGGAAGAGTTTTTCAAAGAATTTTGGGATCGCGCGGAGTGAGGCGACCACCACCACAAGGGGTGAGATTTGTAGCAGGAGGTCGGGAAATCTGCGCAAGACAACAAGAACCGACCCAATAACTGCCGCGCGGCTCAGAGGGGCTACCTTGATGCGGTGGACCCGACTGAGCGAGCGCCTTCAACACCTGCTCTTCAGCCGGGTTCTGCCGAAGCGCCCCTCTGGGACCCCTCAGCCATTCCTGCTGCCACGGTGATCGTCTTGCGAGACAGTCCACAGGGCATCAATGTGCTCATGCTGAAACGCAATCGCGATCTTGCCTTTGCTGGCGGCATGTGGGTATTTCCTGGTGGGCGCATTGATCCTGAAGATTTCGAGTCGGCAGGAATCCAAACGGCGCAAACACAAACAGCCCAACTCACGGACCCGCAGTTGAATGAGCAAGACCTTGAACGCTCTGCCGCAGTAGCCGCAGTGCGTGAGGCGCGCGAAGAGGCCAATCTATTTTTGCAGGTGGCCGATCTACAGCGCTGGTCACATTGGACCCCACCGCCTGAAACCCCAAAGCGTTTTAGCACCGCGTTCTTTATTGCACCTTGGAGTGAGAACTCAGGTGAGGTCACCGTTGATGACGGTGAAATTCGTGAACACCGATGGGAACTACCCACTCGAGTTCTTGAATTGCGCGACGCAGGCGAGGTTGGTCTCACTCCCCCGACCTTCATCACCTTGAGTCAGTTGCTGCGCTTTGGAACTGTGGCCGACGTGTTCGCAGCAGCCGAGACTCGACCCTTCGAACATTTTGCGACTCGTATTGCTATAGACGGAGCCGAAATTATCGCGATGTACCACGGGGACTCGGGTTACGACAGCGGAGACCCGAATCTAGGCGGTCCCAGACACCGGCTTCGGATGGCAAGCACATGGCAGTACGAACGAGATACACAAGCCGATGAGTGACGAGTCTGATTTCTACGGGACTGGCACTAGTCATGACGAGCGGAGTGGATCCGAGGTGCTCGCACCCGAGCAGATCCTGTGCGTGGACTGTGGTGGCACGTGCCACTTGCTGACTCGGCCGTATTTGGAAGAGGACGGGAGCCAAGGCTTTCGGCCGGGCGACATCGTCGCTTACCGCTGTTCGGACTGCCTCGACCGATGGGATATCGAACTCGAGTAGTCGGACGGGCTCTGGCTGGCTCGGGCTGGCTCTGGCTGGCTCGGACTGGATCTGACTGTGTGGCCGCCCCAATGAGAAGGCGTTGAAGCTCGGCAGTAGGATGAGGCACCGCTTGCACTGCTCTGCAACTCGGAGTAGTCCTGCATCCGCTTCCCTCACGTCATCCGGAGCCCAGAACTCACATGTCCATGCCCCCATCTGATGCTTCACCCGAGTCTGATCAGCCGTACCCGACGGTTCCCACCCGAGGCGACTTTCCTGCCATTGAGCGGCGAATCCTTGACCGCTGGGCTGAACAAAACACCTTTGAGCGCTCCGTCGACCAAGTCGCCGCTGGCGGGGGTCAGGACACCGAGTTTGTCTTCTATGACGGGCCTCCCTTTGCCAACGGGTTGCCGCACTATGGCCACTTGCTCACGGGCTATGTCAAGGACGTGGTTCCTCGCTATCAAACCATGCTGGGCAAACGAGTCGAGCGGCGCTTCGGTTGGGACTGCCATGGTTTGCCGGCAGAGATGCAGACCGAGAAAGAACTCGGGGTCTCTGGTCGAGTTGCGATAACGGAATACGGCATTGACAAGTTCAATGATCAATGTCGGTCCTCAGTACTTCAGTTCACCCAAGAATGGGAGCGCTACGTCAGCCGCCAAGCCCGTTGGGTGGACTTCGAAAACGATTACAAGACCATGGACGCCACGTATATGGAGTCGGTGATTTGGGCATTCTCTCAGCTCTATGAGAAGGGCTTGGTGTATGAGGCCTACCGAGTCATGCCATATTCCTGGGCTGCGGAAACGCCACTGTCCAATTTTGAGATTCGTCTAGATGACGCAACGCGCCCGAGACAAGATCCTGCGTTGACTGTTGCGTTCTCGCTTGAGGCAATCAGTGGCGAGGCGGCCGACTTGCCAACTGCGCTTCAGGGCAGCGACGGCGCCGAGATCTGGGCTTGGACCACCACACCTTGGACCTTGCCCTCAAACCTGGCTCTTGCGGTGGGTCCAGAAGTTACCTACGCCGTAGTGGAGATTGCCTCTGGTAGTCGCGCCGGCCGACGAGTGCTCATCGGCGCAAACGCAGTGTCGAAATATGAGCATGAACTTGGCGAAGGTCACCGAGTGATCGCTCAGCTGACGGGCTCAGAACTCGGGGGGCTGCGATACCGACCGATGTTCGAGTATTTCGCTAGTCACCCAGACAGCTTTCGTGTGCTGATCGACGAGTACGTCACCGACGATGACGGCACGGGCGTCGTGCATATGGCACCCGGCTTTGGTGAAGATGATCAGCGTGTGTGCGAAGCCAATGGCATTGTCCTGGTCTGCCCGGTAGATGACTCTGGCCGCTTCACTGCAGAGGTCACCGACTACCAATCACAGAATGTCTTTGACGCCAACCCGCTCATCATTTCTGACCTCAAGGCTGCTGGAATCGTGATTCGTCACGATACCTACGACCACAACTATCCCCATTGCTGGCGCACAGACACACCGATCATTTACAAGGCCGTCTCATCTTGGTACGTGGAAGTCACTGCTATCCGAGACCGCCTCGTTGAACTCAATCAAGAGATCAACTGGATTCCGTCCCATGTGCGAGACGGGCAGTTCGGCAAATGGCTCGAAGGTGCCCGAGATTGGTCTATCTCTCGAAACCGTTTCTGGGGCTCGCCGATTCCGGTGTGGCGAAGTGACAACCCTGAGTACCCCCGCATTGACGTGTACGGGTCACTAGACGAGATCGAACGAGACTTCGGCGTACGGCCAGAGAATCTGCACCGGCCCTTTATCGACGACCTAACTCGGCCGAACCCGGATGACCCAAGCGGCGAGTCCACCATGCGGCGGGTATCAGAGGTCTTTGATTGCTGGTTTGAGTCAGGATCCATGCCCTTTGCTCAGGTGCACTATCCCTTCGAGAATCAGCAGTGGTTCGATGAGCACTCCCCCGCTGATTTCATTGTCGAATACATTGCACAGTCCCGCGGCTGGTTCTACACCTTGCATGTGCTCTCGGGAGCACTCTTCGATCGACCAGCATTTTCAAATGTGATCTGCCACGGCGTGGTTCTCGACAACGAGGGACGCAAGCTCTCAAAGAAGCTTCGCAATTACCCCGACCCAGTAGAGGTATTTGAGTCTCACGGCTCCGATGCTCTTCGGTGGTACTTGATGTCTTCTCCCATCCTGCGCGGCGGAGACCTGCGCATTGCAACGGATGCTTCAGACATCACCGAAGTAGTTCGCTTAGTCATCAACCCCATCTGGAACGCCTACTCATTCTTTACGCTCTACGCGAATGCCGACGGCTACACCGCACAACGGCGCACGGATGCGACAGGCCTGCTGGACCGCTACATCTTGGCAAAGACTGCCGCTCTGATTGACTCCGTCACGGCCAGAATGGACGCCTACGACATTGCCGGTGCCTGCGCCGAGGTTCAGTTGTTCCTAGATGCCCTCAATAATTGGTACATCCGCCGATCCCGAGAGCGTTTCTGGGCACCCGGGAGTGGTACCGACTCGGTTACAAAACAACATAAAGAGGACGCGTACGACACGCTCTTCACGGTGTTGTGCACTCTGGTCAAGGTGGTCGCACCGTTGCTGCCGCTCGTTGCCGAAGAGATCTACTTAGGCCTATGCGGAGAAGGCCCCCTTGGGGATGCAAGTGTGCATCTGCAACCGTGGCCGACCTCGGACGACCTGCGACATGACGCTGACCTAGTCATGCACATGGATCAGGTGCGGGAGGTGTGCTCGGTTGCACTCGGGCTCCGAGAGGAACGACGACTCCGTGCTCGCCTGCCCCTGAGCAAGCTCACTGTGGCAAGTCGCACAACCTCTGGCCTTGCAGAACTGACGGCGTTGATTCGCGACGAAGTGAACGTCAAAGAGGTAGTACTCACTGATGATCTGACCTCGGTAGGGCAGTTCATTCTTCGGCCTCGCGCTGCAGTACTCGGACCGCGTCTTGGCAAGGCTGTTCAGCAGGTCATTCAGGCAGCAAAGGCCGGCGACTGGACCCAGAACCCTGATGGGACCGTCACCGTGGCCGAGCAGGTGCTCAACACCGAGGAGTTCGAGTTAGCGCTTGAGCCACGTGAAGGTGTCGCCGCTGCACCACTGCGTGGCAGCGATGCCGTGGTCGAACTCGACGTTCACGTCACTGCCGAACTAGCAGCTGAGGGAATGGCCCGCGACTTAGTTCGCATGGTTCAACAAGCTCGAAAGGATGAGGGCCTGCAGGTAACTGATCGAATCGAACTCACCCTGCTGATGCCCGCTGAACTCGCTGAGGGGATCGACCCTCATATGAAGTGGATGTCCGAGCAGGTACTCGCCACCTCTACGGTGATTACCGTTGCGGATGAGAGAGACAGCACAACTAGCGAGCTTTCGCTGCCGCACGGCGGGCAGATCGACGGCCATACTGTTGCACTTTCGGTGAGAACTGTCTGACCCTCTGGGGCCTTCTGGGCCCTCTGCGGCACCTAGTTTTGCAGTCTGTTCTAAAAGAAGCCCTGACTCTGGCCGTCGGGCGCAGATCGCTGCTGGCCCTGCTGGCCTGCTTGGCCCTGCTGCAATTGTCTGGCACTTCCGGCATCACGGATGCCCTGTATTTGCAGCATCTTTGTTCCATCAAGGAGCCTCATGGTGGTGAACCCCTGCCGGTCGGGCTGACTGATCGAAATCTCAACTGTGGACACATTGAGCGACTGCACCAACGCCTGAGGGGCCCTGTTCACCACAAGAATGAGGCGGCGATCTGTTCGCACCACAACACAGGCGGATCCCTTAACCCAGCCCTGCACGAGTGCGCTCGCTGTTTCCCCTGCCTGAAGCGAGGCTAGAAGCGGCGCAAAGGTGGGTGAAGCATCACGAACAGACTGAGGGTCGAGGCCCGTCAGGATGGATATCAACGAGTCCGGTAGGGCAGCACTCGCTGTAGGAGTCGGCTTTGCAGCGGCGGCGCGGGGTTTGCTGACACCAGGCTCGAACAGGTTTCGCTGCTCGCGCTGTTTCGCTGGCTCGGGAGCTGGTGGTGGTTCGGGTACGGGTGCAGGCTCGGGTACGGGCGCAGGCTCAGGCCAGGGTTCTGGTTCAGGTGGTAGCGGCGCCAGTGGTTCGGCCCAAGGCTCGGCGGCGGGGGCTGACGCTGGCTCAGGCTCAGGCTCAGGCTCAGGTGCTGGTGCTGGTGCTGGTGCTGGCGCTGGCGCGGGCTTAGGTGCTGGTGGGGGTGGTCGTACTGGTACTGGTACTGGCTCAGGTGCTGGTGGCGGTACTGGTACTGGTACTGGTACTGGTACTGGTACTGGTACTGGTACTGGTTCTGGCTCAGGCTCAGGCTCAGGGACTGGCACCGGTACTGGTGCTGGTGGTGGTACTGGTACTGGCTCAGGTGCTGGGACTGGTTCTGGCTCAGGAACTGGTGCTGGCTCGGGAACTGGTGCTGGCTCTGGCTCTGGTGCGTGTGCATGCTCGGGCGCTGGTGCTGGGACTGGTGCTGCTGGGACTGGTTCTGAAGGCTGCTGGCTTGGCGAGGCAAAGGGATTAACAGGCTCGACAGGAGACCCCACGGGGGTCTGATCAACCACGGGCGCAGGCCGCGGTTGGTTTTGGCGCGGCTCGCCACCGAGCGCTGCAAACTTTTGAGCAGTGGGCGTTAACGGTTCCACGCTTGCAAGCGGTTCTGGAGTTGGACTCAGTGGTGGTGGACTCAGTGGCGGTGGTGGACTCAGTGGCGGTGGTGGACTCAGTGGCGGTGGTGGACTCAGAGGAGGAGGCGTAACCGGCTCAGGCGTAACCGACTCAGGAGCAACCGGCTCAACGCTGCTTCTGCTGTTTGGCCGACCGAAGAGTTGCCTAGTCGGTCTGCGGGTAGCCCGTTCTGGTAGCGGGTTGGCAGGAGGCGGATCGGCGGAAGGCGGGTTGGCAGGAGGCGGATCGGCGGAAGGCGGAATAGCGGCAAACGGATTAGTGGCTAGCGGAGGAACCGCCTGGGGAACAGGATCAGGAGCAGCAGGTGCAGGTTGCGGGGCAGCAGATTCGACTGGGGCCGTCACAGGAACAGCTACTGGCGTTGCGATAGAGAACACATCTTCTTCGGTTACTAGCGCTGCTGTTGCTATGGCATGCAGCGCCTGTTCGCGCGAGAACGTCGGAACAGACAAGAACTCATCGCTCGAGGATCCCCGACGCTTAGTGGGGCTTGTCGGGCTTGTCGGGCTTGTCGTAACGACAGGCTCAGCACTCTTGGGTGTCTTTGCCTTCTTACGCTTGCCCCTCATCGACGCAGATCCTCCCGAGTCTCCGAGTGCTTCAAGTGGCGGCACAGAAGCTGCCCATCGCGCTGGAACTGCTGCGGCAATGATTCCCAGAGTTGAAGCTGCCACTGTAGTGACCAACAGAACCGGTACCGGGATTACAAATCCAGAGATTCCGAAACTGCTCAGGGAATTCACCGCTACTCGGGCTCCCAAGATCCCTATGAGCAGCCCCAAGAGGGTCCCGATGACGGCAAAAGCTGCCCCTTCAACCAAAACCAATCGCAGGACCTGACGTCGGCTCGCACCGGCAGCACGGAGCAAGCCGAACTCCCGGCGGCGCTCCCCTACCGACAACAGCAGGGTATTGATCACACCGACTAGCGCCTGCAGAAGCGTAAATAACAACATCCATTGAATGACCCGCTCAAAGCCGCGCAGTAGATCGGCGCGACTCGACACGAACTCCGCTGGCCGCAAAACCGATTTCACTCCGTAGCTCTTCGCCAGCTTTTCAACTGAACGGCGCGCCGCTGCAGTGTCGTTCTTGAGTGCGACCAGTCCAGCAATATCCACCGAGGCCGGAACTTGGCGACTGACGATCTCTCGGTCTATGACCGCCTCGCCTAGCAGCAGCGAACCAGTTCCGTAGATGCCCTCCACCTTGAGGGTCTCGATTCCTTGGCTCGTAAACTCAACCGCAATCTGATCGCCAACCTGAACACCGAGTTGCTTCGCTGTCTTCTCCGCCAGCGCTACTCCCTCGAGGCTGATTTCCTTGGGCGTCACACCAATCCACCCGGGTGAGAGCACCTGATCAAGAGAGTCCCCATCAATACCTGTCAGGCGAACGGGCACCTGATTAATTGTGACTCGTCCTACTTGCCAGCCACTGACTGCTTCTACATCTGGCAACTCCGAGACTCGCTCTAACAAGTCAGCCGGCAGGCCACCGCGAGTAAAGGTCCCGGAGTCAATAACTAGGTCGGACTGCACTAGGTCGCCAACGTCAGAGTCAATGGCCGAGGTGAACGAAGCGAGGAATACTGCAAGACCGGCAACCACACCCGTGGCTAATAAGAGTGCCCCCGTGGTAGCCGCAGTTCTGGTGCGGTTGCGTAGTGCATCTCGGGCACCGATTCGTCGAAGTGCCTTGGATCGGGTGGGCACCGCACGAATGCCAAGTGCAACTGCAGAGGCAAGCACCGTTGGCACCATCGAAACAAACACAACGGCCACGAGGACGAAGATGGCAACAGAGACAGCAACACTGTTAGCGGTGTTGGTGATGATCATGAAGCCACCAACTAGTACCGCCGCTGCAACGCCCATCAACACTGACCGCAGAAAGCGGAAAAACACCGAGGGTGAGCGCACCGTCTCGGCTTCTACAACAGCTTCAATAGGCGCCACCGAGCATGCTCGCCACGCAGGAAACACTGCCGCCAACAGGGTTGCAACACACCCAACCACTACGGCCAGCACCAAGGCCGGTATCGAAACTAGGGACCCGCCTACTGGGATCGCTGTTCCGAGCGAACCCAAAACCGCTTCGATCAACCTGGCAAGCAAGAGTCCAACCGGGGCACCGATGACAGATCCGATCACGGCTAACACTGCTGCTTCGAGCAGCGCCACTTGCATCAACTGATGACGCTTCGCTCCGAACAGGCGGAAGGTTGCAAAGCTTTGTCGCCTATAGGAATACAACAGCGTGAGCGAGTTCGCCACGGTGGCCATGCCCACCAACAACGCCAGTGCAGCGAAACCAATAATGAGCCCTCGGATCAGAGCAAAACTGCGAGTCAGGCTTTCTTGGCGATGCACTGCCCCTGTGGGCCCGTCAACGACAATTGCTCCAGCGGGCAGACTCGCTGCGATTCTGGCTTGGACTAGCGCAGGGTCTGCGTCTTTGGTCAGGCGAATTGCTACCCGGTTGTCGTTGTCCGGAAGGTCAAAGAGAATGCGAGCCTGCTCGGTAGAGAAGAGAGCCAAACTTGACCCATCGGGCAGGTTGCCCTTGTCGGTAGTAATGATCCCGACGATTTCATAGGGTGCAATTTTGGTCTTGCCCGCCACCACCACCTGATCGCCAACTTGTAGCCCCGCTTTGGCGGCCGATCGCTTGTCGATCACGACCTCATTCGGAGCCGCAGGTGGCCGACCCTTGCCCACAAATTCATAGGGCGTCAGTTGCGCATCCGAGGGCCAATTCGATCCAAGCGGTTGCTCCGATAGGCCCGGCGCGACAATCGGCTCGCCGTCCGCACCTAGCAACACCGTGGCCTCTTCGATACGGGGCGAGACAGCCGCTATGCCCTGTTGCCCCTCAAGGGACTGTGCAATAAAGCTTGGAATGAGCCGACGGGTCTGCTCAAGGGCAGACTCATAGGCGACGTCTCCCTCGACAATAAGGTCCGCAGGTTCGGCGCCAGCGGCGGCCAAGTCTGCGAGTCCCTCAGAGACGCGATCAAGCAGGGTGAGAGCGCCGGCCAAATAGCCAACGCTCAGCGCAATAGCAACAGTCGCGAGTACTAGTCGGCGGCGCTGTCGCAGCACAGCGACAGACATCCTCCAGGTCCCGATTCCGGGCCGCTTACCGGAAACGAACGACATCCTGCGAACCCTACTCCTGCAGGTGACGCAACCCGGTGAGGCTAGACATCTTGAGCCTCACGAGGTTGCCAACTCAAGCACTTGTTCCATGTCCTCGGAACACAACACTCCGTGAACTGTGGTTCCATCAGTTACGACGGCCCGCCAGGACTGACCGGACCCCAATCGCCCCAATACCTCTGCAACAGACTCGCTGGGATGCACCCGTGGAAGGCTCCACATTGGCTCGACAAAAGACTCAATGGGGACGACTGAACGCTGTGCCGGCGGCACGCGAAGTACCGCATCAGGCATGACTAGCGAAGCCACGTGACCGAGTGAATCCACAACAGGAACAAGCGGAGCGCCAGGGTTTCGCTTTAGCGTCTGCTCAAGCTGCGCGATCGAAGCTGTGCAAGCCAGCGGGCTAGGCAGCTTTCTTCCAAGTCCGCCAACTGCTCGGTCTAATAGCTCGGGCTGCGCTGCAGAGGCCTTCCATTCGGAACGGGCCGCAACAAAGAGGAACACGGCAAGAATCAGAATCCAGAATCCAGACCACACCGACCACCAAGCAATGCAGGCAAGCGAGAAGACCACCAGCGCTACTGCAAGAATCTGCCCAATTAAAGCAGCCATGCGAGTTGCAGGAATTTTGCGGCGTGATCGCCGCCACAAGATGGCACGAAGCATTCGACCACCATCTAAGGGAAACGCTGGCAACAGGTTGCTGATGGCAAGCACCACGTTGATTGCGCTCAGCCAAATCAACAGACTCAGCAAAACCCGTGAGCCATTCAATTGATCAACAAACCAAAAGCAGCCAGCAAAGATGCCCGCCATGACAAAGCTCATGGCCGGTCCTGCAGCAGCAATACGGAACTCCGCACCGGGGTTGTCCGCGTCGCCTTCTAGCTTGGCTACCCCGCCAAACAGCCAAAGTGTGATCTCAACTACCTTCACGTCATTTCGATCCGCGATGTAGCTATGTCCCAGTTCGTGGCCGACTAGAGAGACTAAAAAACCGATGACGCCAATCACCCCTGCAAACCAATAAGCGCTTGTCGGGTGATCGGGAGCGGCTACCGGCAACGAGATGGTGGCCAAGCTAAATGCCAACAGCACGCACACAATGAGCACACCCCAGTTCAGACCGATGGGTACACCGAGCAGTTTTCCTATGCGGAGGTGGGTCTTCATGGCCCTGTTGAGCGTACTGCCCGAGGGCCTCAACTCCGCCGCGTTGTTCTAGTTAACTGAGAGCCCGCTCTTGCTTGAATTACTCAGGCTGTATTCAATACAGAGGTGACCCTGGACCGAGCGAACCAGCCTGACCTGCTGAACTTGGTCCTTCGAAGGGCCGAACTGTTGGCAAGTAGGGACGCAACAGTGCCTTTGAGCTCGGTGTCGGCGGCGGACCCGTCAGATGAACTCGCCGCAGTGACAGCAGAATTGAAGATACGACTCGAGAGCGCTCCGATGGCCGTTCGCAGGCTCACGCTTGGCGAGCCTGGGGACCTGTGTGACCGTCTGGCTCTTGCTGAGCCGATTCATCCGTTTGCTTCGAGCAGCCCAGCGGATCGCAAAGCTGACATTGCTGACCGATTCGCTCCGGACCGGCGCTGTTTCGTTCTCGAGCATCCCCTGCTTCGGGGGCATCCGCTGAACGTGGTGTGGGTTGCGCTTCTTGATTCGAGGCCCGCAGCAATGCTTCAAATCCTGGACCCAAATCGAACCCAACTAGACCCATCAGTTGCTAGCACTGCAGTCTTTTATTCGATTTGGAATGTTGAGCCTGGTCTGAGCGGAATTCCGGGCGGCGCATCGTTGCTGACAGGAGCTATGGATCTGCTCAAATCCGAGCTTCCTGGGCTGAATCAGTTCGTGACGCTCTCACCCATCCCCGGTTACCGCGAGTGGCTCTTTCGGGAGCAAGCTGTGAGTCACAGCCCCGAGGAACTCCTGAAAGGCTGCGCGCGTTACTTGTCCAGCCTGGGTGAAACTGGACGCCCGATCGACCCCGTGGCCAGGTTCCACCTAGGAAACGGGGCTCGCCTTGTTCAGATAAACCCCAAGGCTGATCTGTCGGATCGAGGAAATGAGCGCTCGTTCGGGATCATGGCGAACTACTTGTACGAACCCGAGGATCGCGCTGCCAATCAGGCCGCTGTTCGCCAGGGGAACATCCCGATTGGGGATCAAGTTCAAGAGTTGCTCGGCTAACTACCCGACCAGGCCGAGGCGAGTTTTTACAAGCCCAAGATCAGGGTGTTGATTTGAGAACTCACGGCCAGCGGCTGGGGTGTAAATTCGTATTTCTGTGACTGCCCCCGACACTGCATCGCCTCGGGCCGCTACATGGCAATCCCCGCTGCTGCTGACGGCACTGCAGTGGGCCACGCCGATTGCTGCCGTTGGTCTGACAGTCCTCTGGCTCCTTTGGGGGGCAAACGAGCCGGGGGCCACCAGTCTGATTGTTCTTGTGGCTGCAGTCGCCGCATACCTAGCAATGCTTGTCAGTTCTCGTCATGGAACTGCTGTGCCGATGAATGCTGCGATTGCCTTGAGCGGCATAGCCCTAGTCATGGTTGCGATCGCACCAATCCATCACTCCCGGGATTTGTACCTCTACAACTCCTACGGCCGCCTAGTTTCGGTGCATCACTTGAACCCCTTTTTTCACCCACCGAGTTCCGCTCCCACAGACCCAACTCTGGGGTTTGTAGCCTCTCGGTGGCATGACCAGAACTCCATGTATGGCCCGGTTTTTGTTGGCCTTGCAGCGGTTGTTGCAAGCATTGCTGGCACCTCCGAGCTGGCCATTCGGCTGCTCTGGCAAAGTGTCATCGCTTCGGCCGCTTTTGCCGCTGTGCTCCTGATCGCAAGGAGGACAAACAGCAGCTTGTCTGTGCTAGCTCTGGG
This sequence comes from Actinobacteria bacterium IMCC26207, assembly GCA_001025035.1. Lineage (GTDB taxonomy): Bacteria > Actinomycetota > Acidimicrobiia > Acidimicrobiales > Microtrichaceae > IMCC26207. The sequence goes on along the minus strand of LCZK01000005.1, from coordinate 212,584 downwards.
ATGCTCCCCGGTCATTCTTGCAACCGTGAACGATGCCCACAATGACGTCCTCATCGGCCTTGCCTTGCTCGGAGTAGTGCTGCTTGCCGAGGACCATCGCCATGGGCTCGCTGGAGGCTTGGCGGCCTTAGCGATCGCTATCAAACTGTCCGTAGCCTTTCCAATTGTTGCAATCCTGGCTTGGGTGTTCTGGCGACGAGGAACCCGACCCGCACTGCGCCTTGCTACGCCCATCGCTGTTGCGGTGGGCTTGGCCTACTTGCTTGTCGGGGGAATCGACTCTCTTCGTCCGATTCAACAAAGCGCCGGAGATGACAGCAGATTCTCGCTTTGGAAGTCCCTACGGACCCGACAGATCGCGTCGCTGCAAGACCTCGGCGCAACCCGGGATGGGGCAATTGACGCAGTAGCTCAGAACATTTCTCGGTACTCACTGCTGCTACTCCTGTTGTGTTTTGTTGTTGTGCTCTGGCAGTACCGACGAGCACGCCACCCGGGCGAGGCTGCAACAGCAGCAGGGCTGCTCCTGTGCATCTCAGCTGCCTACGTGATGCCCTGGTATGGCGCCATGTTGCTGCCCGTTGCAATGCTTGCTTGGAGTTCCCGCTCGACACTTCTGCTGCAATTCCAAGCTGCGTTCTTATTGATCGCCTATGCGAACGGGGCAGGAAACCGTCCACTGACTGCCTTCGGCAAATTGCTCGAGCATCGCGCCACGTGGATCAACCTTGTCATGTTGGTAGTTCTCCTGATCTGGGCACGCCCCTCTGAGCAGGCTGACCTGCCCTTGGGGGGCTTACGCAATAGGTTCTTGTCATTCAACTCCGCCGGCAGAGTCCCCTCAGCCCGACACCCCGAGGAACCCCTTCCATGACTCATGTCCAGGCCACTGAGCGCGACGCTTCGCAGATAGCGGTGTACCTGTCGCCGGAACAACAACGAGAAGAACTCTGCCAAGAGGTAACCGCCGGTCTACTTGGCTACCCAAAGGAACTCTCCCCGAAGTGGCTGTATGACGAGCAGGGCTGTGAACTATTCGAGCAGATCACGCACTTAGCGGAGTATTACCCCACAAGAACTGAACGAGCCATCCTTGAATCTCACGCTGCAGAAATCTGCGAACTCAGCGCTGCCACCACACTGATCGAACTGGGCTCGGGAACCTCTGAGAAGACTCAGTTGTTACTCCAGGCCTTTGAGGATGCGCAGAGCTTGCATCGCTTTGTGGCCTTTGACGTAGCCGAGGCGACCATGCGTCACGCTGTCGCTCAAATCCAAGCGGACTATCCGCAAGCAGAAGTTGGAGGCATCGTCGGGGACTTCACGCAACACCTCTGGGCACTCCCCGCTGGCGGTACTCGCATGGTTGCCTTTCTGGGGGGAACGATCGGAAACTTTGACGCGGCTCACCGTGCAACTTTTCTTGCATCCCTCGCTCAGATACTGCAACCCGGGGATTCACTGCTGCTCGGCACAGACCTGCTGAAAGACAGGTCCAGGCTGATTGCCGCCTACGACGACAGTTCTGGGGTGACTGCAGCCTTTAACAAGAATCTGCTCTCGGTGCTGAATAAACAACTCCACGCAGAGTTCAATCTTGATGAGTTTGAGCATGTGGCCTGCTTTAACGAAGAAGATTCCTGCATCGAGATGCGCCTGCGTTCTTGCTGCGAGCAACTCGTACCGATTCGTGACTTAGACCTAGAGATTTCTTTCTCTGAAGGAGAGGACCTCTTGAGCGAGATCAGCACAAAGTTTGATCCTCAGCAGGTTCGATCTGAACTCACAGCCGCCGGATTCCACACGCTGCACTGTTGGACAGACTCAGCCCAGGACTTTGCACTGTGGCTGGCAATTCGATGATCCAACCAGAGGTCTCACATTCTGATCCCCAGCTGACTCAGAACCAGACCCAGGTTGATGATCTGCTTCGCGTTCGCGAACTGACTGAGCAGCTAGCGGCCCCGCTTAGCCCAGAGGACCAAACCGTGCAGTCCATGCCGGATGCATCACCCGCCAAATGGCATCGCGCCCACACCACTTGGTTCTTTGAAACATTCCTGCTGCAGCCCCACCTAGAGAGCTACGAGCCATTCAATTCCGAGTTTGCTCATCTGTTCAACTCGTATTACGAATCCCTCGGCTCACGCCACCCGCGCGCTGAACGTGGCCTACTTTCGCGGCCGAGTGCTGAGGAGGTCGGCCGCTACCGCCGCTACGTGGACGCAGAACTCAACCGACTCTTCGAATCCGAGGGTTCAGCTGAAGTTGCTGACCTGCTGACCTTGGGTCTGCATCACGAGCAGCAGCATCAGGAGTTACTCGTGATGGATGCACTGCATCTTCTCTCCCTGCATCCAGCTTCGCCGGCCTACAAACCTGATGAAGGCAGAGCTGATGAAGGCAGCGCTGATGAAGGCAGAGCTGATGAAGGCAGAATTGATGAAGGCAGAACTGATGCGGGGCAGGTAACAGCGACTGCGCCGATGAATTGGTTGCGCCATGAGGGTGGCCTAGCGACAATCGGCCAAGCCGAGTCCGCAGCAGCCGATAGGGCCACATTCTGTTTCGACAACGAACGCCCTCAGCATCAGGTGTATCTGAGCCCCTATGAAATTTCTGATCGACTGATCACCTGCGGTGAGTGGTTGGAGTTCTTAGAGGACGGCGGATACTGCCGCTCTGAGTTGTGGATGGCCGAGGGGTGGGCTCTCGTTGCCGAGCAGGAACTGGCAGCGCCGATGTACTGGCGAGCCGAAGGTACTGAGTGGAAGGTCTTCGGACTGGCTGGGAAGCAGCCGCTCAACCCTCACCAACCGGTCAGCAACATCAGTTGGTTTGAGGCCGATGCGTTCGCCCGGTGGAGTGGCGCAAGGCTACCCACCGAGGCCGAATGGGAGGTTGCTGCCAATGCCCCGGTGGCTGGCGCCCACCTCAACCTGTACGTACTGGCCCCTCGTTCGGCAGGTAGTTCGCCTGACGCACAGCAGTGGTTCGGGGAACTCTGGCAATGGACTGAATCTTCGTATCGCCCGTACCCCGGTTACCGGGCAAGCGCTGGAGCCATCGGGGAATACAACGGCAAGTTCATGATGAATCAACAAGTGCTGCGGGGCAGCAGTTTTGCGACACCCGCAGGCCATGCGCGCAGGACCTATCGTAATTTTTTTGCACCGGCCAAGAGTTGGATGTTCTCTGGGGTTCGCCTTGCACGGGACATCCCCTAAGCCCAACTGAGTCTGTAGGAGCGGCTATGGGTGCCGTTCAGATTTAGATGCACCCTTGGCGCACAGTCGCATCGACCAAGGTTCTATTCTGTGGCGATGAGCACTGAGCAGCCCAACACCAATTCAGAAGCAAGACTGATTCCACCAATCGGAGGCGCTGTGCGCAGAGAGGTCGGAGGAGTCTCCGAAGACATCTTCTCTGCAGGCGATGCGCACATCAAGCGTGTGGTGTACCCGGCCGGCTACAAGTGGTCCACCAACCTCAAGCCCATTGTCGGAACCGACCTGTGCATGCACGCTCATGTGGGGTTTCTTGCAGAGGGCCATATGCGCATTGAGTACCCCGACGGGTGCTGCATTGACTTGATTGCACCGCAGGCAGTCGTGATTCATCCCGGTCATGATGCAACGGTGATCGGCGATGAGACTGCAGTTCTGATTCAGTTCGACTTCGACAAAGAAACCGTTGCACGGCTCAATCTGCCGCTCGAACACGAACACGCTCAGTAAGCGTTCGAGCCCTGCGGTTCTGCCGCCGGTCTACTTCTTCTTGCCAATCCAAGAGCGTTTCGACCCGGCAACAAGCACTCGCTGATACAGCGGCGCGGGCAAGCGTGAAACCAAGTCAAAGACTTTTGCGTCCGGACCAACGAGGACACGCCGCCGGTTTCTTTCTACTGCTTTCAGGATCTGACCCGCCGCTTTTTCGGGGGTGGTCAGCGTTAGGCGATCAAAATTATCGGCTAAGTCCTTGGCCGACCCCGCGATCGAGAGCACCGACAGGTCGGTGCGAGCGTTTCGCGCAATGTTCGTACGAATTCCCCCTGGGTGCACCGTGGTGCTCGAGACTCCCGATTGCTCAATCTCGAGTTCCATGCGCAGTGCGTCAGTAAAACCGCACACACCAAACTTGGCTGCGTTATAGGCCGACTGTGTGGGAATGCTCACAAGGCCAAACACACTCGAGATGTTGACCACATGGCCAGCACCCGACTCCTTCAGATACGGCAAGAAGGCTTTCGTTCCGTACACAACTCCCCAAAAGTTGATGTTCATCAACCACTCAAAGTCCTCATAGGACATCGCTGCAACGGTCGCGCTCAGCGCTACGCCCGCGTTGTTGATGATCATGTTGACCTTGCCGTGTTCCTCGACAACTTGCGCGGCCCAAGCTTCGACGGCATCTCTATCTGAGACATCGAGAACAGTTGCGGTGACCTTGGTGTTCAACGTGCTCGTCGAGTTGGCTTCGATCAGCAGAACTGTTTCGGCTAGGCCATCGGAGTCAATGTCTGCCAAGGACAGGTTCGCTCCCCGGCTTGAAAGATCCTGAGCCAAAGCGCGTCCGATTCCAGAACCGGCACCGGTGATTGCCACCACGCTTCCTGCAAACCTGAAACTCATCGTGATGCTCCCGTTTTGGTCGGCGTGGAGACCGTCTCACCGAACTTTTTCGATCCAGAAAACTGCATGGCCCCGTCATCTAATTTAGAGAACTTGAGCGAGGGGTAGTCGCGCACGTAGCTCTGATACACCTTCCACGGAAAGCGGGAGCCCTGCTTGGGTAGGAGCGCTGCCGAACGTTGCACATAGCCAGAGGTCAGGTCTAAGAGCGGCTCGGGTGCCATTGCCCCATCGGAATTTTTGGGCGTGCACTGTGAGTAGCCGTCATCATGCATGCGGTTCAGGAGTCGGCAGAGATAGGCGCAGGTCAATTCACATTTCAGTGTCCATGAGGCATTGGTGTAGCCAATCGCAACCCCTAGATTGGGAACGCCTTCAAGCATCATGCCCTTATAGGTGAGCTTGCTCCCGATATCGACTTGCTCGCCATCTACGGATAGTTCGATTCCTCCTAGGAACAGCAGCTCAAGGCCAGTTGCCGTAACAACGATGTCTGCTGGCAGTTCAGTGCCCGAGTTCAGCAGGACTCCCTGCTTGGTGAAGGTATCAATCGTGTCAGTCACCACTTCGGCCGAACCCGCCCGCATTGCCTTGAAGAGGTCGCCGTTAGGAACCACACAGACTCGTTGATCCCAGGGGTTGTAGCTCGGGGTGAAATTTTTATCTACGTCGTAGCCCTCGGGCAAACGCTTCGTTACTTCTTTCAGAAGCGTCTTCTTAACAAATTCCGGGCGACGTTTACTGAGTGTGTAAAAGGCTTGCGTCTGCAGCGCGAGCATCCAGCGGATGGTTGGCCCAGATAGCTTTTTAGGCAGATATTTACGCAGTGAATTGGCAATCGGATTCTTGGCGGGAAGGGTTGCGATATACGTTGGCGAACGCTGCAACATGGTGACGTGTTTGGCCGTGCGAGCCAGTGAGGGCACCAGCGTTACTGCTGTCGCTCCGCTGCCGATTACAACAACGTTCTTGTCTGCGTAGTCCAAGTCCTCTGGCCACTGCTGGGGGTGAATGACTTCGCCCTGAAAGTCCGCAAGGCCTGCAAACTCTGGCTGATAGCCATGGTCGTATCGGTAGTAGCCCGTGCAGGAGTACAAGAAGCCTGCAGTGAGTTCAAATTGTTCGCCGCTACTGCTTCGTTCTGCAGTGATCCGCCAGAGCGAGTCTGCCGAGGACCAACCAGCAGAAATGATTTTGTGCCCAAACCGAATTTTACGATCAATTCCCTCCTCGGCAGCTGTGTCTTTGATGTACTGCAGGATTGATTCGCCATCAGCAATGGACTTTTCGCCTTGCCAAGGTCGGAACGAGAATCCAAGCGTGAACATGTCTGAGTCGGAGCGGATTCCCGGGTAGCGGAACAAGTCCCAGGTTCCCCCGATTGAATCTCTTGCCTCAAAGAGTGCGTAGCTCGCCCACGGGCACTCGGTCTTCACAAAGTGCGCCGCGCTGATTCCCGATAGGCCAGCACCGACGATCAAAACATCAAGGTGTTCCGCAGGCTTGTGGGGGTCTTGAGCGTCAAGAGTTTCCATAGTGTCCGAGCCTTCGCTAGTGAAATGGGCAGAGACTCCCAGAAGGGAGCAACTCCGCAGATTCCAAAAGCTATGCGATTTGAGTACTTTCGTCAATTACTCAATTTTTATGCTAGAAACGAATCCGTGCCTTCACCAGTTCTTGAGTCTCAGACACGCAAAGGCGAACAGACTCGCCAGGCAATCCTTGATGCAGCCGTGCTTCGCTTCGCACAAAGCGGCTACCGCTCAACCTCGGTTGCAGATATTGCTCGTGATGCCGGATTGGGTGGAACGATTGCGTTTGCCTACTTCAAAAATAAAGAGGCGCTGTTTCTGGCAGCAGTAGACCAAGACGTTGCCGCTCACATCCAAGAAGGCCTTGCTTTCGTGACCGATTCACAAAGCAGCCGGAAGCAACCCGAGGCCGACTGGCAGCAGCGCCTGTTTTTCACCCTGGTTGCCACGGCCGAGCAGCACCCGTTGTCACGGCGACTCCTCGCCGGCTTAGAGCCCGAGGCAACTGATCGAGTCCTAGAGATTCCGGCGCTCAAAGAGTTGCGAGCGGCATGCGCTACACGATTGCAATCCGAGCAAACTGCAGGGACCATACGACCCGATGTCGACCCGCTCGTCATGGCAAACGGAATCGTTGCGATCATGTTGGCGTTGCTGATGTCCGTGGTGCAGCTCGGCAGCACTGCTACTACGGGTTACGCAACCGAGGTCGCAGCAGTTTTCGCTGCCGCACTCAGGCCGACATCACCTCGCGACTAACCAGCGCTAGCCCAGAACTAGCCCGTGCTGGGGAGGCAACTCGCCTCGGCCGATTGCGTCAGCACGCTGGTGTAGCAGCTCGGCGGTGGCATCCAAATCTCGAGCAATTATGAACCTGCGCTTGCGCACACCCTCGACCACAAATTCAGCCAACTCGTCTAGGTCAGCCACTGCAGGATCCTTGCCCGTTGCTTTCGCCACACGAGCCACGAGTTCATCAAAGCTCATGCTTCCTCGCCCAGTCCCTGCGCCCTGACGCTGCAGATGCTCGGGACGATTTCTAGCAGCCGAGTACAACCCCGTATCGAGCAGCCCACCTGATGGATAAAACACCGAGGCTCGCAGAGCCGTGTTGTTGTTGATCAGGTTGTGATCCAGCGACTCGGCAAAGCAGGTCAGCGCAGCCTTCGATGCCGCATAGATCGATGCCGTTGGTACGGGTGCAACCCCACCATCTTTGGATGAGGTCACAATGATCTGCCCTGGCTGCGCCGACTCGATCATGCGGGGAATAAAGACAGAGCTACAGATACCGGTGCCAAACACGTTGACCCCAAAGCACCAGCGCCAGTCGTTTGGCTCTTGCTCCCATGGCAGTCCCCCACCACCCGAGGTCACCCCGGCATTCAGGAACAACAAGTTGCAGCGGCCAAATTGTTCAAAGACTTGATCAGATAAGGCAGCTACCGAGGCCTCATCGGTCACGTCGGTTCGGATGCCAGTTACTGCGCCCAAGGGAGAGAGTTCGGCAACCGTGGCAGATAAAACAGCCTGTTCAATATCGGCGATGACCACGGTCGCATTCGCACCGAGCAGCGCTCTGACAATGGCCTTACCAATGCCATTTGCACCACCAGTAACCACTGCGACTGCGCCATCAATCTGAAGTTCTTCAAGTTGAGTCGTCATGATCAGCTAGGCCATTGCATGCCGTAGTCATCGAACCACCAGCGGGCTTCACGGATGGCACCCGGGGCCGTGCGCAAGGTGGGATCCTGATTGAGCTTCTCTGGAGTCGGTCCAACCTCTTGAGCAATCTTGGTCAGCGCAGCTAGGTCAAGGTTGTAACACTTCACTGCATTGAGTCCTAGTAGCAACCTGGTGTCTTCGATCGATACCTTCTGGAAGTCAGTTTCGAGGCGTTCTACCGTGTGCGGCCAAGAGCCTTCGGGATGCGGGTAATCAGTCCCCCACATGAGTGCGTCAATGCCGTTCACATGCCTGCGTCGAATCTCTTCACGGCTCATGGTGGATGCGCCAATAAAGACGTTGTCGCCGAGGTACTCAGATGGCAGGCGCTTCATCAGGCCTTTGGTGCGGGAGTTGAGTTTCTTGACCTTGCCGTTTGCCCCGAAGGTTGTGTCGGCCTTCCACAGAAGGTCACCCAACCAATACGAGCCGCACTCCACTACGGCGTAGCGAAGGCCAGGGAACTTGTCGAACTTTCCTGACAACAACAGCTGCCACAAAATCCGATGCGTCCAGAACGGAACCTCTAGAACGAACTGCGCAATGTTTTCGTTGTAGCTATCCCAATCCCCCTCACCAGAGTGCGTATGCACTACCAAGCCAGCATCTGCACATGCAGCCCAAATCGGGTCATAACAAGGGTGACCATAGGAGGGCTTGTCGTGCCACATGGTCGGCACCATGATCCCCTTGATGCCGGGCTTACCTGCTAGCGCCTGAATCTCTTTGACCGATTCTTCGATGTCATGAATGATCGGCACGAGGGCAACCCCAGCTCGCCGGTTTGGATTAGTGGCACAGAACTCTTCGAGCCAGCGGTTATGGGCACGAGCTCCCGCAAACGCCAGCGCCGGGTCGGTGATCTGCCCCGCTGCAAGACCAGCACCAAAGGGTGGTGACTCTTGGCCAGTGACAGAATCGCCATCGGCAAAGATCACTTCGCCGGCAATGCCATCAGCATCCAGAGCTTTATCGCGAATCACCGGATCAAACGCACCGCGCAGGCCCTCTTCATTTTCGCCCTCCCACTTCGCGACGTACTCGCCATTCATCTCTTCTACGAGTCGACGATGGTTATGGCGCTCAAGTACCCACTCATCAAACTGGGGGTGAAACTGTGAGTCCAAGTACTCCCGGTACTCGCCAACCTGCAGGCCGGCGTGAGTATCCGAGGAGACAATCACATATGGGTCGTTGCTTGTATCGACACCCTCGAGCGGGTTGGGCATATCAGTTCCTCCAACTTGTACTGGCCACTTTGTAGGTCTGGGCAGATTGCAGGCAATTACTTGCACACTGTCCTAGTATTCTTGCACACTGTTACAGAACCCCGCCCGCATGGCAACCCTGTCCTTCTCGTAACCCATTTACAGAAAAGCTTCACTACGTGACCACCACTGCTGCCGCAGCAACTACTAAGCCTCAGAGTCAAGCCACGGGCACAGCAAAGCGCGCTGGGCTGGATTACGAGGATGTCGTGGTGGCTGCTCTACAACTCGTCGAGACTCGCGGCGCCGAGGCGCTGAGCATGCGCAAGCTGGCTGCCGAACTCGGGGTGACCACCACCACCATCTATCACCATGTTGGTGGCCGAGATGATTTGATCCTGGCGCTCATTCGACATTCGTCCGCGCAGCAAGCGGAGATTATGATTCAGGGCCAGAATCCGGCTGATCGTATTCAATCGGTGAGCGAACACATTTGGAGCAGTGCGTTAGATCACCGGAACGTCACCGCACTGGCCCATCAGGTAGGCGCCACTTCGTTGCTCGCGATGCCCCTTGAGTTGGCCTTGGCGCGGGAGTTGCAGGCTGCTGGGCTGAGCGGAGCAGCTCTGCGAGATGCCCTGCGCGCAATCCTGATGTGCACTGCAGGATTCTTGGTAGTGGCCTTTCGCAACGAGGCGAGCATTTCAGCCGAGTACCGTTCCTCGGAGCTGTGGTCCGAGGTCATCGATGAGCAGATCAACGCCGAAACCACGCAGGCGCTGTGCGAACCACCCGATGTCTTTTTGTTGTTTCAACAGAGCATTCGAGCGCTGATCCTTCACTTCATCACGGCCGAGCCGAGCCCGAGTAAACAGCGACCCAGCAAACAGCGACCCAGCAAGAGAGCAACCCATGACTGATCAGCCACTTGTTCGACCAGCAGCCATTACGGGTTGGCCCAAATTGGTGCTGAACTACCCGACCGACCCGGACTGCATCGCTGCCCTGTTGCCGCCGGGGCTTGAGCCAACGTCGAACTCCACAGTGCAAATCAGTATCTACTGCGTTCCGGTGCACGGCGAGCCCGAGTTCGGAGTCAGTACCAAGATTCCAGCAACCTATAACGGCACTGCAGGCAACTACACGCTCGGAATCGGCATCGACCAAGAAGCTGCCATTTTCATCAGCCGTGAAACCAACGGACAACCCAAGTTTCCCTGCCAAGTGCGGCTGTTCAGACTCGAGGATCAGATTCACGCCTCATGCACGCATCAGGGAACCACCTTCTTGCGCTTTGAGGGCAACGTCACCGGTGCCCCCGAGCCAACTGGCGAGGAGTTCGAAGAGAACGAATGGTGGATCAAATCCTCTCGAGCCGTTGGCGGCAAAGAACGTTCCTATGACTTTGCACCGCACGTGGTTCGAGTTCGCACCAACGGCTCCACCACGCACACCGAAACACTTGATGGAACGCTGACTCTCACAGAGAGTTCTTGGGACCCGTACACCGAGCTGTTGCCGATGTTGGCCCCTGCCACGGCCGAGTTGGTGACCAATCGCCACACCGGAAGAGAAATCACCCTTGAGGGCCCGCTCGATCCTGAAGCCTTCTGGCCCTTCGCAGATACCATCGGCGGGTCACGATGGCCAGGTACCCGGGGTGGCCCCCGGTGATCTCTTTCTACCTTCCCGCAAGCCGAAGCCCGCAGCTTCTTGTTAGCCCCCTGCCAGCCCCCTTCTTTCGCACCCCGATAGGAATCACCCGTGTCCGATAGCAATTCCATCAGCGCAGAGTCTGCACAGCGGCGAGCACAAGCCGGAGAGATCCCGCTTCACACCCTTTTGGGACTGACTTGGACCTACCCAGAGAAGGGATCACAGCATGCAGAGGTTGTGATGCCAGTGCTGCCCGGGGCTTTTGGGTTCACTGCCAATCTCCATGGGGGTGCAATCGCAACGATGGTTGACCTGGCCTGCGCACTTGCCGCAGCACGGGCAACTGACTTTGACCCCGAGAAAGAATCGCTGGTCACTGCAGATATGCATGTTCGGTACTTGGGTCGGCCCAGAACTGCACAGGTTGTGGCCAAAGCCGATGTGGTTCGCATCGGTAGTCAACTGATCGTGGTGGAGTGCAAGGTGTATGACGAGGATGACCACATCATCGCTGCAGCAGACTTCTCGATGATGCGCGTACCGATTCGTCAACCACTCAATCATGAACAGGGGCAGAATGAGTCATGAGTTCACTCACTAGTAATCACCGCTTACTGATCGACGGCCAGCTCCGTGCTGCAACCGGCGGAGCCACCTTCGACAACATCAACCCCACTACCGGCCAAGTTGCTGGGACGGCACCGGATGCAACCGCAGCCGATGGCGAAGAGGCGCTGAGCGCCGCTCGCCGAGCATTTGATGAAACCGACTGGGCTAACGATGTAGCGCTACGGGTTCGGGTTCTGCGTCAACTCGATGATGCGCTTCGAGCACATGAGCAAGAACTGACCGAGATTACTGTGACCGAGGTTGGAGCCCCACTTGGGTCATGCGCAACGGTTCAGGTTCACGAGCCTCTTGCAATAGTGGAATGGTTTGCCAACCTGGCCGAGTCATATGACTGGAGCACCGACTTGGGTGTGCGAGACACCATGGGTGGCCCTGCGCGTCGGTGGATTGAACGCGAACCAATCGGAGTGGTGGCAGCTATCACTCCGTGGAACGTTCCGAATCACATCAACATTGCCAAAGTGGTGCCCGCACTAGCGGCGGGTTGCACCGTGGTACTCAAACCAGCCCCAGAGACTCCGTGGACGGGCCTTGCTCTGGGTCAACTCTTTGCCGAGCACACTGACCTGCCCGCCGGCGTGCTCAATGTGGTGACTGCTGCCGACAAGAAGTTTGGGGCGTTCCTCACCACAGACCCACGGGTCGACCTGATCAGCTTTACGGGCTCTACTGAGACTGGTCGCCGGATCATGGCTGCAGCGGCAGAGAATCTGACCAAAGTGTTCTTAGAGCTAGGTGGCAAGTCGGTTCATCTGATACTTGAGGACGTTGCCGATATGGGCCTTGCTGCTGCCTTTGCTGCTATCGGCACGGGCGTGGTTGCAGGCCAAGGATGCGCGCTCACCACAAGGGTGTTGATCCCTCAGGCTCGCTACGAAGAAGGGGTGGAGCTGATCGCAGCGATGATGTCCACCATTACTGTTGGCGACCCCGCTGATGCAGCAACGGTGATGGGTCCGCTCATTACCGCTGCGCAACGAGATCGCGTTGAGGGCTATGTGCAAGGCGCCGTGGACCAAGGTGCAACCATTGTCTGTGGCGGCAAGCCTCCCGCCGATCTAGACAGCGGCTTCTTCTACGAGCCCACTCTGCTGGCAGGTGTCACCAACCAGATGACTGCAGCCCAAGAAGAGATCTTTGGTCCAGTGCTCGTCGCCATCCCCTACGCAGATGACGATGAAGCAGTGGCTATTGCGAACGACTCTATCTATGGACTCTCGGGTGCGATCTTCTCGGATGACGCAGCGCACGCACTTGCAGTAGCCAAGCGAATCCGCACTGGGACCATGTCGATCAACGGTGGGGTCTGGTATGCGCCTGATGTTCCCTTCGGCGGCTATAAGCAGTCGGGGCTGGGCAGAGAAATGGGCCTAGCCGGATTCGAAGAGCACCTCGAAATCAAGTCCTACTCAGAACCTGCAAGCTGAACCGAACAAGGTGAACCCATATGTCTGAATCAACTGACGCCGCCCAAAGTGCACCCGAGGCTTCTGCACGGCCCGTGGTCTCACCTATCACCCAGACGCTTCGCGATACGGTCGTGCCACCTGGGTTGGGCGACCGCAGCAGACACGAATCGGCAGGGCCCAGTGCCCAAAGTGCGGTCAAACCGAGAGCCTTTGAGTACTCCCTGCCAGACAGGCCACCCTCTCCACCAATCCCCAACGGCTGGTACTGCATTGTGGGCAGCGATGAGCTCGTCGCTACTCAGATTCACTCCGTGGTGGCTGTTGGAAAAGAACTGGTTGTGTATCGGGGAGAGTCGGGCGAAGCGGTAGTCATGGACGCTCACTGCCCACACCTTGGGGCGCACCTTGGGGGCGGCTGGGTCACGGGCGACTCCATCAATTGCCCGTATCACGGGTGGCGTTATGACACCGATGGGGTATGCGTAGAAATCCCGTATAGCGATGCCAGGATTCCTGCCAAAGCCTGCGTGCCTACCTACCCAGTCTGCGAACAAGATGGCTTTGTGTTCTTCTGGTATCACGCCGGCCAACAGCCTCCGAATTACCAAATCCCACGAGTGAGCGAAGTTGAAGACCCGGAGTGGTCTGACCCAGTCCCCTGGCAGTTTGAGTTCGTTGCTGCGCTACAAGAGATGGGCGAGAACAATGTGGACTATGCGCACTTCAAATTTGTGCACGGTCGCGATGGCATCCCTAGCGGCACCTCAACGTTCATCACAGATGGCCCGTTTTCTACAGTCATAGAACAACTCCCCGACGGCACCGATTTCAACCGTCAGACTTGGGGCCCAGGCATTGCCCTTCTTCGCATCCCTAACTTTATGACCGTGTACACCACGACCACTCCAATAGATCAGCAGCATTGCCGTCTTCACTGGCACTTCTACTTCAAGGGTGAACTCGTAGAGATGGCCGATGAGTTGATCGATGGTGTGACCGGCGAGTTCGGCTTACAAGCCGACGCTTCAATCTGGCGAGACAAGGTGTTTCTCCAAAAACCGCTGCTCATCAAAGCAGACGGCAACATTGCCGAGTTCAGACGCTGGTATTCACAGTTCTACGAAACCAGCTGACCGCTAGCAGTTCTGATCCACAAATTTCTGCGAAGGTGGGTTTGTGCATGTGTAAGTCACGCCGTCGTTGGGGTAGACGGTCTGATCGTTTTCGAAAGTCTTCGCTACTGACGACTTCGGATAGGTGCTTGCAGGAAGGTTGTAGTTGTAGTTCCCACTTTGAGCCATGTAGTCCTCTTCGACGCCAGTACCGACTGTTCTGGCCCAGAGCACTGATGCGACACTTGACCCGTTTAGCGTCCCATCAGGCGACCTGGTGTTAGCAAGCCAAACCCTTCTCACCTCGTTGAAACACTCTGTCTCGGCGCCGAGATTGGTACCTGGGAGTTGATAACCGGAAGTCGCCCCAAGGTATGCGTCCGAGACGGTCAGTGCGTTTGAGTTCAGATTGACCCATCTGTGCACTTGAAAACCCTCTTGGAACTGGTTATCCCCGTACCAATGTGGAGTAACGCAATCAACCGTTACAGGGCTCATCACTTTCGGGTCAAACCAGACTCTTTCCCTAGATGGATTATCCGACTGAACAAAATTGAAGTCTGTGGTCCGGCCTGCGCCGGCCGCTGCTAGTTTCTCACCAACGGTGCTGCCCGGGCTGCTCGCCACTGCGGCTGTGAGTTGATCGAGTTGAACCTGCGTTGAAGGATAGTCCCACCCGGTCAACTGCAATCCGTATGAGCTAAATGGGGTTTGGTTGTCATTGTCACCCCTCGCATTCACTGCCGTGAGTGATGCATCGGCTTGCCGGAGTGGTGGACCAGATGTATCAAATGAACCAAGGTAGAGCGCAGCCGAAGGTTGGAGTTCAAAGCTAGTTTTCGTTCCCATCCACATTGTGGCGTTGGCGGTGGCCCTGTTCGGGGTGGCAATAATCACAGCCTTCGGAATCACAGGCGGTAAGGCGGCGAGTTCAGCTGCCTGATTTGTTCTCCACTGAGTCACGACATTGTTGGCATTCTTTTGGTACGTACCAGTACCCTTTTCTTGCAAAGCCCAAAACTCTGCGTTGATGTACACCGCAAGGGCCTGCGACTGAGCAATTTGGTCGTACAAGTCCCTGAGTTCTTGAGAATCCTCGGCAGTGAGGTACCCCTTGGCCATCAGCACCTTGCCACGGGCCGAAAGGATCGAGATCACTCCCCGCTGAGTTGGCACGATGTACTGGTGCAACCGGTCAGCGACGCTCTCATTCGTGACTTTTGAACCGTTGTAGCCGTCGATGAAATCTTTGCGGGCCGCTTCACAAGTTGGCTCGTAATTAGCCATGTTTGCAGTGTCGCCAGCAACACGTGCTTTGGAATAGCTAGCGCATTCCGCAGCAATATCCGTAATCCATTCCGCCATGATCTTCACTGCATTTATGTCGGTCTGCAAGCTAGAAAGCATTGCTGACGAAAAGTCCGCATCCACCTGAGTACTCAGACTGTTAGTGGCCTGCAGCAGAGCACCAATCTGAGTTGACAGCCCCTCAATTTGAGTCGCGAGCGCATCCACTTTGGCTTCCGTCGGATCAGGCGCCTCGGGGAAAAGCGCACCAAGCGCCGATTCAAACACGTCACCCACAGCGGCACCAGCCACACTCTCACCTAGAAACAACAAGATGTCGGTCCCGGTGCCGGCATTCGCAACCTCAGGCTCTTCACGAGTGGACACAACAAAGCCAACTGCACCAATCACCAGCGCTGCAGCAACGACACCGGCAACTACCATGACCACCCGGGACTTGGATCGGTGTTTCTGCGGCTCAGCAGCCTCTGTCTCCGCAGCCTCAGTTTCCGAAGCCTCAGTTTCCGAAGACTCGGATTCCGTAGCCTCGGTTTCCTTAGACTCGCCGCTCTCGTTCGCTGACTCATCCATATTCACGCCCTGGCTTCTCGGTGCTCTTTTTTGCCTCAGGGGACACATTAGGGCAGATCAAAATTGGAAAAATTATCCAATCTGCGGGCATCTGAGGAATTGCTAATCTCAGTGTCAGTCGTTGTGGAGGACACCCAGATGCTGCGCAAAATCTCGCTAGTTGCAATCACCCTGGTACTCGCGCTGGCCATGATGATTCTCTTTCAGACATGTGCCTTTCAGGCCTTTCTGGTTCCGAGCACCTCGATGGAACCAACACTGCAGGTGGGCGAACGCATCCTGGTCAACAAGTTCGCCCCTGTTGGGCGCGGTGACATTGTGGTCTTCACTGATCCTTCAAACTGGCTCACTCCAGAAGAGGGCGACTACTTAGTCAAGCGAGTGGTTGGTGTCGGCGGAGACAAGATTCGCTGCTGCAATGTCTCTGGAAATCTAGAGGTGAACGGCCAGAACGTAGAGGAATCCTCATATGTTCGAGCCATCGGCGGAACAGACCAGATTGATTTTGATGTCACGGTACCCAAGGGCAAGTTGTTCGTGATGGGTGATAACCGGGACAATTCACCCGACTCGCGCTATCACCTCATCGCGCCGGATGACCCGTTTGTCCCGACAGACAACGTGGTCGGCAAGGCAGTCATGGTGCTCTGGCCACTCGCAGACCTGCGTCGAATCACCGACCCAAGTGCAGTCCTCAACAAAATCAGCCCGCCCTGAGCAGGGGTACTCGCAACAAACATCCGAACTCGGTTGCTAGCGATGCCGAGACTCGAGCGTGAACGGCACCTTGCCGGGTCAGAAACTCCCCATCTCCCGACTCGGGGTAGACCCCGTCATGCCACACACCCGAACGTAGACAAATCCCGACTGAACCATCCGAGCGAATCACAACTGCCTGGCTCAAGTCAGGGTCCGGGCCGGCTGGAACGGCAGGCACCAAGAACGGTTTGCCATCAACCGAGGCAAACAACTGCCCGCCGTCGGGGTGATAATTCATATGCCACAACAAGACCTGCTCTGGCGATGAGCCAGAAAGCAACCATGACTCAAGGTCTTCGGGTGGCGTCGCCAGCCCAATCACATAACGACCACCAATTGCTTCATTCGTAGCCCAGAGCTGGCCACCCTGCCACCAACAGCGAAACATCCCCGCTGCGACTCCCCCGCCGACTCCCGTCCCGGGGTCAAGCACGCGGTTGCCAACAACTGGCCAGGCCTCGACAGGCACCTGGAACTCGCGGGGATCGCCCGTTACCACCTCTGCCAGCGCTGAAACTCGCGCATCACGCACATCCACAACAGGCAGCTCACGCACGGCAAGCCCCGTGGGAATGGTTGGTTCTAGGTACTCACCCGGGTCGGTCAGATATGCGCCAAATCTCTCAGGCTCACAGCATTCGTAACTGCAGGCTGATCCATAATCGGCAACGCAAGCATCTGCTCCCAGGCTTTGAGCAGTGCCGCGTGACTTGCCCCTGATGCAGAGTTGACTCCGCTCGTTGCAGTCGGTGCGATGATCAGGTTTGGCACCGGGCGATCCTCGTCATAGACCACCACCACGGCAGTCTTTCCTGCCGCATAGGCCGCGCTATCAAGAATCGGCTGAATCTGATCATGTGCCCAAGTATCAACCGAAGCGTTCAAGCAGTCGTGGCCGTTATTGCACTGATTTGGGGTCAGCATGGCAAACGTCGGAAGGTTGTTCACATCAAACTCGGTGAGTGGCCGAACCTCGGTGTCACAAAAATCGTGATCATTATGCGGGCCTGATTCATCAGTGTAGGTACCGTAGAAATACATCGCAGGGACATGCTTCGCCACGTTTCCGGCAGCCGAACAGCCGCTTCGAGCGCCCTCGACGAAGTTCCGGGCCGTTCCGCCTGAAACCCGTACCTGACGGAAAATATTGTTGTCCGTTGAGCGACACCGAGCACCTGGGGAACAGTCGTCAACGGTTGAGGTATTGCTCACTCCGCTCGTAAGTCCGATGTACTGGTTCAGACTGTTCTGAGTGGTGTTGGTCTCTGCCCACTTCGAGAACACGTTGCATCCCGTCGCGGCGTCGTGCAGGAACGGCATATACGGATCCTTAAAGCCCACGCCACCCACGGTGTTCCATGTGCGGTTTTCATTCATGATGACGACAATGTGCTCATACTGCAGTGGTGGCGCATCATTTGAACCGCATTTGGCGGCGTTCGTTGCATACGAACTCGGCACACATCCGCTTATGGATAACAGTAAAGCTGCAGTCAAGACCATGACAAGACCGAGACTCGATTGACGACTAGGCACGGAGCGCCCCCTTCGGATGGATCTCTATGTTCGCCCGGATACTGCGAATTGGCAACCCATCAAGAAAGGGTCCGGTCGACCGCTTGGCCAGACAGCGATGACCTAGTGAGCATGCCGGGTCTCATCATCGATTTGGTGTTGCAAGTAGGCACTGAAGTACCCCGCATACTGCTGCTGCAGCTCTGGGCCCTTCCATGCATCGGCCTGAACCTGGCCCCTACATATGGGCGAACCGCAGTGGCATTCGAACTCGTCATAGGGTGCGGAATCAGACATTGCGTAGTCAAAGCTGAGCTCTTCACCAATCTCAATATCTTTCATGGAGCGCAACATGTTTGACCCCAAGAATCCGCAGTTGGCCTGGCAACTGTGATTAATAAAGTCTGCCGGGTCCTCGAGTTCTGTGGTGGTCAGGAAGAGTTGGTGATCCACTTGCAGCGACCGCTCTAGCTGCCATCCGGGTAGCTCATGAAGCTGGTCGGCAGTCACTATGTGGCCACCGAAGGCCGCTACTGTTTGCCCGGCCAAAATTCTGGCGAGGGCGTACACCCCTTGCCCCTTGAGTCCGGCATTGCGAACTTCTGCTTGGGGAGTTAACCATCCGACCTGCATGGGCTTCGCCTCCTGAAAACTCTGCGTTGATTCGACCGTGGAGAATATCCGAATAGTCCCCTGAAGTGGGAAGTATCCTCTGCAACTTCATGATCAAGAAGCAGCTACGCGTGGAATATGAGGAAGCTCAAATTTGGGAGTGGACACGGTCCGATCGCTTAACGCTTGCCGATTTCCTTGCCCAGCTCTCCCCCGAGGACTTGTCCGCAACGACACTGTGCCCCGAGTGGAATGTGAGCGATGTGGCGGCGCACCTGCTGAGCATGGCTACGAACACAAAGTGGCAGCTGACTTGGAAGTACCTTCGGAGCGGCCTCAACATAGAGAGAGCCTCTGAGCGAACGATCGCAGAAACTCATGCTCGTTTGACCGACATAGAGATCATCGCGACGTTGCGGGCCACAGCCGGAGCGCAGACCACTCCGCCGGGCCTCAGACCGCTCGGCGTATTTGGCGAACTCATCACGCACATTGCCGACATTGCAGTGGCACTCGATAGGACTGTGGATGTTCCCGTGGAGCATTTTCTGGTGGGGCTTGAGTACATGCAGTACCGCAGAAAATCCAACACACGATTTACTCTCACCCGTCACGGTCGTCAGCCCGTGGTGGACTGCGCCGCACTCACTGATGGGCTCTACCTAGAAGCGACCGACATCGAATGGTCAATCGGCGAAGGCGAACTCGTTCAAGGCCCTGCGGCACTGCTCCTTTTGGCCATGACCGGCCGGCAGGCCGCTCTGGATCAACTCACAGGCAGCGGAGTCGAGATTCTTCGCCAGCGCTAAGCGTTGCGAGCAGGCGGCGAATGCAGGATTGAAATTGAGTGGGTCGTGGTAGACGCGTGGCGGAACTTTGCCAGTTCAACGTATTCAGGCGAGTTCCACCACCCCAAGCAAACAGCCTCTGACTCAAAGCGGATCAGGACGGTTCGCCCCTCGGCTCGTTCGCCCTCGAGAATGGTGGGCTGATCGTCGTAGGTCATGAACTGCCCTTCGTGAGCTCGCAGGATCGGAAAGAAGCCCTTCTCGTAAATGCGATACCCGTCAGGGTCGTTCACGGTGAAGTGTGCGGTGAAAAATACGGGGGTGGCTTCAGCCATGTGGTCACACTCCAGGTCAGCGGCGCCAGCAGGAGCCACTGATGAAACTAGTTGACAAACGGGCCAACCCAAACGACTCAGAGCCCAAACGAATCAGGAGCCACCAGACTCAGGAGTTGGCCACTCAAGGCCCTTTTCAAGCACCGCTGCCTCAATCAGCTCAACAAGCAAATCTACCGACCCCGCACAGGAGTCAAGTTCTGTAGGCCCAAGCAATACGGTGATTCCACTCGTTGTCTCTGCCACAACTACCGGCGCAGTGTCGCCCGTTGCCGAACGGACAGAGGAAGGTTGATCATTTCGATGGTAGGTATCGAAGGGAACCGCAATGCCCTCTTTGCAGGATTTCCAATCCGAACGCTCGCGCACAAGACCATGGGTGATCTCACAGAGCGAGCAATGCGTGCGGCCGAGTCGTGCGCCTACCCAATAGGCAAGCTCACCTCGCAAGGTGCCATCTGCGTCATAAACGCCGATCAATCTGAGGAGCTTCACTCCAAGGTGCCCTAACTGTCGTCTCTCTAGGAATCTTTCGAAAGTTCTGACCTTATGCCGAAGTTTCGAGATTACCCCTTCACCAGTGATCTTGACTGCTAGCCACCACTGACCCAGTCGCTTTGTTATGCGCCTGACCCCCAATAGGGGGTCAGGCGCAAGACGAAAACCGGAGATGGGTCAAATCCCGCGGCACTTGCGATGCACACCGAGTCAGAGCTGACGACCGGAGTAGGCAACTAGCACTTCCAGCGGACTGGCTCCCGGCGGGCTCTCCACCGGATCAGCGCAGAGGAGTTCACTTCGAGGAACAGTGTCAAGCACGTGATGAGCAAATGAAGTGATTTCCACAAGAAGTTCCTCGGGGAACTCAACCTCGCTGCCCGTGACCGATGCGACGTCCCATGTGTGCACGGTGAGGTCAAATGCGACAAATCGCAGAAAGGTCCTGCCGGTCATCGGCCCGAACGGGAGCTCAATTACTTGCTCCATGGCGCCGGGCTGCTGCGTGGCTTCACCGAAACGACCCGCTGCCAACTCGAATGCACCCATCGGATCGTCTCCGATGACATCGGGCAAGCGGCCCGAGATGTCGAGCACAGGGGCGCCCCCGAAGGCAGCGGCGAACATGTCGGCACCACCAATGATGTGATTCAGCAGATCACGAGTGGTCCATGACGCACACGGCGTAGGAAGCCCGAGTTCAGCAATCTGCACCTGTGCGATTGCAGCGCCGAGGCGCGGCACGACCTGCTGGAGCTGGGCGCCCCCGTCGATCCCGTCCTCCAACTCAAACCGGAGTGTTTCGGTGCTCATCAAGCCACCCCCAGCTTCACGGCCATGTGGTCGACAACTGCCCGGTGGGCGCCATGGGGGCTAAACAGGATGACCTCTGCATCCTCGGTCACTCGCACCGAGTGGAATGGCGGCCAGAAGAACAGGTCGCCCCCCGAGACTGTCTCCTCTGGATGATCGGCATAGGTCAGCACGACCTGACCGGAGATGACGAACCCCCAGTGGGGCGAGGCACAGGTGTCCCGCTCAAGGCCCTCGAGTAGCGGGGCGATGTCGGTGCCTGCGCCTAGCGAGAACCACTCGCCACCTACTGAACCCATTCCTGGGATCTCTCCGAACCCGTCGAGTTGGCGGGCGACAGCCCCAGGAACCTCTAGCACCACCGGAATGTCGTTCTTTGATACACGCATTGATTTACTCCCTAGTTTCGCGACCCGTAGAATCGGATCGTCCAGAGGATCATGCGTAACCCCCCTTTCCGGCACTCGGTGAGCTGTCGGTGATCTGCCGGCAATTCCGCTGTTGGCGGCCAGCCTTGTGACATACACTGCGCCCGTGGAGTTCCGGTTGCTCGGCAGTGTTGATGTGTTCGACGAGTCCGGACCCGTGCCGCTCGGCGGACCAAGGCAACGGTTGCTTTTAGCCTCCCTCCTCGCAACCCGCCGACAAGTTGTATCGATCGACTGGCTAACGGAAGCACTGTGGGGCGAAGACGCTCCCAGCACTGCACGCTCCACGCTGCAGACCTCGGTGTCGAAGCTCAGAAGGCTTTTCTCTACCGATCCGCTCGTGGCCCTCAACAGCCGGCCGCCAGGCTATCTCCTTGAGTTGCCGCTCGAGGCAGTAGATGCCGACTGCTTTGAGTCGTACCTAGCTGCAGCTCGGCAATGCGCTCAGGACCGCCCGGAAGAGGCAATCGAACTGTTCGATCTAGCTCTTGGGCTCTGGGCGGGCCCGGCATTCGCTGGGTTCGAAGACCTACCATGGGCACAGCCAGAGGCCACCCGCCTCGAAGAGTTACGACTCCAAGCCTTAGAGGACCGTAACGAGACACGGCTGGCGCTAGGCGACGAGGGCGCAGTCATTTCCGAGCTGGAAGGACTTGCCCGCGCCAATCCCTTGCGGGAACGGTTCTGGTGTCTCCTGATGTCAGGGCTGAATCGCAGTGGTCGACAGGCGGAGGCGCTGCGAGTCGCAGCAGAATTCCGTCGCCACCTTGGCGAGGAACTGGGCCTAGACCCTTCACCGGCCTTTGCTGAGCTTGAGCGGCTTATCGTTGTCGGCGAACCTAAGCCCGCCCGCCCCAGCGCCACGAAACAGCCGAAGCAGCCGAATCAGCCGAGGCTGCTCTCCGCTTCACTCGTTGGGCCGCTCGTCGGTCGGGAGATGGCCCTTGATGAGATTGAATCTGCTTTAGCTCGAGCTCGTCTCGTGACGCTCACTGGTCCCGGAGGTGTGGGGAAGTCCACTTTGGCTAGCGAAGCTGCGAGACGCCTAGCAGCATCTTTTAAGGATGGTGTCCGGCTAGTGGAGCTTGCTCCAGTCGCCGAACCCGCCGCAGTAGTCGCGGCAGTGGCGAAGTCGGTGCAGGCGGAACGCAGATCTGAACGTTCGCTCACTGATGCCATTCTTGAGGTGCTTGGACCACAGGAACTTCTGCTCATCATCGACAACTGCGAGCACGTAATTGGCACCGTCGGTGAGCTGATTGTCGAACTCATCCGATGGTGCCCTGCGGTCAGAGTGCTCGCCACAAGTAGAGAGCCGATCGGCATGGCGGGCGAAGTCGTGCGCCCAGTCTCAACGCTTGATATTCCCTCAGGTGCCGCCTCGGATTTTAGCGAGATCGCCGGCGCATCCGCAGTCAAAGTGTTCGTTGCTCGCGCAGCAGACGCGTCTCCCGGGTTTGATCTGACCGAAGACAACGCCGCAGCAGTTGCAGAGCTCTGCATTCAGCTCGATGGATTGCCACTAGCTCTTGAGCTTGCCGCTGCACGAATGGCATCGATGACGCCAAGCCAACTTGTAGACCGGCTCACAGAGCGCTTCGCACTACTCGGCAGCGGCCATGCACGAGAGGAACGGCACCGGTCATTGCGCGACGTTGTGCAATGGTCCTACGTGCTGCTCGATCCCGCCGAGCGTGAACTCTTCAACCGACTCTCGGTATTTGCCGGCGGCTTTGACCTGGACTCAGCGGAGCGCATTTGTGGCGGCGGCCAAATCGCAACCGAGAACCTCGCATCTTTGCTCGGCAGCCTGGTCGACAAGTCACTGGTCGTGGCATCTCAGTCCGGGGGTCAGTTCCGCTACTCACAGCTCGAGACTCTGCGACAGTTCGGCGCCCAGCGCCTGGCTGAACAGCTCGACGGACCGCTCATCCACCGCGCACACCTAGCCACGTTCACCGATCTGTCGGTCGCTGGCGCGCTCGAACTCGAAGGCCCAAAGGAGAGTCAGTGGGTGGTTCGCCTTGACCGTGACGCCGACAATCTTCGCTCCGCTCTGACTACAGCAATCGCTGTGGACGATGCCGACTCGGCATTGCGAATCGTCGTGTCAATGAGCGAACCCGGGTTCCGTGCGATTCGTTACGAGGTAGTGGACTGGGCAGAGACTGTCGCAGCGATGGACTCAGCAGCCGACCATCCGCTGCGCCCCACTGCAATCGCAGTCGTTGGCTACGGAGCGTTCGTTCGAGGTGAACTCGACCGAGCGGTCAATCTCGCCGACCAAGCAATCGAGCTTCGCTCACGACATCGAGTCGAGTCCTGCGGCCTTCCCGAACGCGTCCTCGCCAATGCACTCTTTTATCAGGGACACAGCGACACGGCAGTGGAGTGGATGAACCAGATGGTGGACGTCGCTCGCAACACAGGCAGAATTGGCCGCTTAGCGCATGCGCTCTACATGCGTTCGGTCGCCCAGACCAGCATTGGTGACCCAGATGGTGGCGCCCGATGGGCTGAAGAGGCCCAGGCGGTATCTGCTTCTCTGGAAAGCCCAACAGCATTGTCGCAAGCAGCCTACGCAGCTGGCTTGGCGGCGGCCCACACGAACCCTATGGAGGCATTGCGGCTTCTTGAAGAGTCCGCTGAGTTCGCTGACTCCGTAGGCAACTTATGGCTGCGCTCCTTCGCTAGAACAGAAGCAATGTGGCTTCGTGCGATGAACGGAGAGATCCACGAGGCCCTCAGCGGATACCGGGATGTCATCGGCACGTGGTTCCGGGGTGGGGACTGGGCGAACCAGTGGCTCAGCCTGCGACACGTAGCGGGGATTCTGGCTAGGAAGGGTCGCGACGAAGAGGCTGCGCTGCTGTCTGGAGCCGTACTAGCTGCTGGCGCTGCTGCAGCCCTGCCGTTCGCACCGCTTGACGCAGACGAACTAGCCGGACTCAACCGGGAACTTGCCACCCGCCTAGGAGAGGACGCTCTCGCCGCAGCAAGTAGGCGAGGCGCATCAATGCGAGCGGATGCAGCAGTCGCACTCGCACTTGCCACGATTGATTCGGTGTTGTCCTCAACGACCTGAATAGATCTGAAAAGATCCAGTCTCAACTGTGATCTAGCTCAACTAGGCGCTAGGCCCGCACTCGTGCGCCAGTTGGGTCAAAGAGCGGATCGGTTCGCACCTCGGCCGCAACTGCAACCCCAAATACTTCCACCGAGACTGCTGTCCCTGGGTCCGCAAGCGCTCTGGGGAGCCACGCATAGGCGATCGACACGCCCAGCGAATAGCCCTGACCACCGCTGGTAATGCGCCCCACAATCTCGCCAGTGGGAAGCGACACCGGCTCGTTGCCCATCGCCACCGACTGGCTATCGGCTAGCACCAGGCAGCAGAGACGTTGCTCGCCACCCGTGCTTGAGTCCGGCAACGCGTCACGACCGATGAACTCATGATCAAGACGCACCGCAAAACCAAGCCCCGAGGAATACGGGTCAGTGTCATTCGTGATGTCACTCCCCCATGCCCGGTACCCCTTCTCTAAGCGAAGTGAGTCAATCGCACGGTAGCCACCTGGCAGGAGACCAAAGGGCGCACCGGCCTGCACAAGCGTGTCCCATAATCGCAAGCCGAATTCGGCAGCGGGGTACAACTCCCAGCCGCTCTCACCAACGTAGGTAACCCGCAGCGCCCAACACGGCACCTCGCCAATCGTGATCTGTCGCGCCTGCATAAAGCGAAAAGACAGATCATCGGCGCTAACCGATTCAACAATGGAGCCTGCGTTCGGACCCCAAAGACCGAAGCATGCCAACGAGGAGGTGACGTCACGAAGAGTCACCGATCCATCAGTTGGTGCATGTGATGAAATCCACGACATGTCGTGTCGACCAAATGCAGTTCCCGTCACGATCAGGAAACGGTCTGAAGCGAGCCGGGTAATCGTGAAGTCACATTCGATCCCAGCACGCGAGTTGAGCATCTGGGTATAGGTGATCGATCCGGGGGCCTTGTCGATCGAGTTGGTACACAACTTCTGCAGAAACTCGAGGGCGCTGGGACCAGAAATCTCGATCTTCGCGAAGGAGGATTCATCGAACAGTCCGGCAGTGCTGCGAGTCGCAAGATGCTCAGTCACAATGGCCGTAGACCAGTGCTGGCCAGCCCAACCTCGGGGCCGTTGGTGCTCATGCGCTGGGTCCTCATTCGAGCGATACCAGTTGACGCGTTCCCATCCGCTCTTCTCGCCAAACTCGGCATCCAAGGCTCGGTGGCGTTCATAGGCAGGTGGTACGCGCAACGGGCGGCCGGCCAAGCGCTCGTGATTCGGGTACGCAATGTCGTAGTAGGTGCTGTACACCTCATCGGTCCGGGCCAAACTGAATCCGCGAGACTTGTACTGCGGGCCGAAACGGCGACTGTCCATCTTCCACAGATCCATGGGCGGTTCGCCGTTCACGATCCACTCGGCCATGACTTTGCCGTTGCCACCAGCGCCCGCAATACCGTGAGCACAAAATCCGGCGGCCACGTAGAACCCATCGACCTCGCTCGGGCCCAAAATAAACTCGCCGTCAGGAGTGAACGCTTCGGGGCCGTTGATGAGTTGATGAACATCAGCATCCACAAGGCACGGAACCAGACCTTGCGCTGACTCGGCCAACGGCATGAACCGATCCCAATCCGGCTCTAGAAGGGTGTTATTGAATGTCGGGGGGATGTTGCCGTCAAGGCACCAGGGCTGAGGGTTGCGCTCGTAACCGCCCATGATGAGCCCGCCTACCTCTTCTCGGAAGTACACCAAACGATCGGGATCGCGCATGGTCGGAAGATCCGATGGAACCGTGATCTGCGGCCGAGTGATCGCGTACTGATGTGCCATCGGCACAATCGGAACGTTCACCCCGGCAAGGCGGCCGATCTCATGTGCATACATGCCGCCTGCGTTGACCACAACGCTGCAGGTGATTCGGCCTTTATCGGTTTCAACATGGGTGACCTGCTCTCGGCCGTTCACCGTGCCCACCCCGATGCCAGTCACTCTGGTCATCGTTGCGATCTCGGCACCGAGGGACCGCGCACCGGCAGCGAGCGCCATGGTCAGGTCGCTTGGGTTTAACCATCCATCGGTAGGCAACCAGACCGCGCCAAGCACGTCGGTTGGGTCAAACAATCCGTGAAAGCGTTCGTGGGCTTCATTGGTGCTGATGAGGTCCAACGGCAAGCCAAAGGTCTTTGCCCAGCCAGCTTGGCGGCGCAACTCCTCGAGTCGTTCGGGGGTTGAGGCCAAGCGAAGAGAACCAACCTCATGCCAGCCCAAGTCTTGGCCGGTCTCATCGCCGAGTCGGCGATACAGCTCAGCGCCGTACATCATCATCTTGGTGAGCGTGACAGTGTTTCGCAGCTGACCAACCAGGCCCGCCGAATGAAAGGTCGAACCGCTGGTCAGTTGATCACGATCAACCAACACGATGTCAGTCCAACCGAGCAGCGTCAGGTGATAGGCGATGCTCGCGCCAGCGACTCCTCCACCGATGATGACTGCCCGGGCCTCTGTGCGCACGAGTCAGTAATCTAGACGGCCGGATCGCCTTCAGCCGCTTTCAGCCAACCCTCGTACTCCGGCTCTTGGGTCAGCGCTTCTGCCTGGCCGAGTCGTGTGGCGGCATAGGCCACCAGGTCGATCTCAAGGCTGCTGATTGCCTGTTGCACAACGCCCCACATGCCTTCGCGAAACTCACTCATCACTTTCATTAACTGAAAGCGGGCCCATCCGGCCTCGGTGACTCGGCCGAAGTAGCCAGTGAGCAATTTTCTCTCGCCAGAGCGATCAAGTTCAGCATTCACGCTCAGGTTGGCTAGATCAAAAAACGGGTCGTTGTTTCCGGCGTACTCGTAATCAAGGAGCCAGACCCGATCCTCTTCGAACAACAGGTTTCCGGGCAGCAAGTCGTTATGACAAGCCACCATCTGGGTCGGATGCGTTGCCAACGCTGTTTCTATGCGGTGACTCTGCAGGTGTAAGCGTTCATAAGCAGCTGGGACGGTTCCACCCTCGTTCAACGCATCTTGCGCATGGCGTTCGACGACTCGGTGAATCATAAAATCTGCGCCCACTGCACCGCTCTCGTGCAAGGTGCGCATGGCAGTGATGACCTCGTCCAGACGACTCGTAAATGCGTCGCCGCTTAAGTGACGGCCCGCAACGTAGCGAATGACTTGGGTGCCCACACCAGGCAATTCACCCAGAACTTCGGGGCCGATGCCAAGTTGGCCAGCGCGGCGGGCTACTTCGGCCTCATGGAGACGATCGATACCTAGCAACTCGGTGCGTTCGCCGGGGATGCGCACCACGAACTCTTGGCCGTCAACCCCGACCACAAAGTTGCGGTTGGTCATGCCGCCGTCAAGTACCCCGATGCTCAACTCTGCGTCTGCCCATCCAGGGAAGCGACGAATGGCATCTTCAACCGCAGTATCCATCGACTCCTCCTCATGCGAGGATCTTCAGACAATGAGTGGGCGCGGAGGGAATCGAACCCCCGACACCCTGGATGTAAACCAGGTGCTCTAACCAACTGAGCTACGCGCCCTCAAAGTTCAGCTTACCCGGTGACCCCCACAGCACATATCTTGACGCAGCCGAAACGGGTCAGTTCGGAAGGTTTGCCGCAGAAATATCTAGCGCACCACTTCGGCCAAGCGCACGCAGCGCGGTCACTGTCTCTACTTGCATCTCGGGTAGCTCGCTCAGATCGAACCACTCGGCGCGTTCAATCTCTGGAGAGGATGGACGAACTTGTTCGATGAATGCGGGCTCGAAGGCTTGCGCTAAGTACACAACATCCACACGGTGTGGAGTGGGTTCGACTACCACCGCCGCTTCGCTGATGAGGCGGATTTTTAGGTTGACCTCTTCCTTGGTTTCGCGTACTGCTGCGTCCTGAGGAAGTTCATGCCGCTTTGCAAGACCGCCCGGAGTTCCCCAACGCTTGCCGTAGCTCTGCTTCACCAAAAGAATTCGGCCGTCTTCTCGTTGCACAATGCAGATTGCACCGACGGTGTACTTGGGCGATCCGAGTCGCACCAGAATTCTTCGCACGCGGCGCGGAAGGGCGCCAAAGATTCGTAGCAAAACTAGGTGGATGCGCAACTTCATCTTGGCCTCACAGAATCACCCTGAATACCGTCACCAGCTACCGAGCGTCTGACGCCTGACAAACAAGGTTTCAAAAAGTGCTTCAGTGCCGGCCGCGACGGGGGTGCGGCGAGCCGATGGGTCAAGCACCACAAGTTCCCGGCCCTGAGCATCTGCAATATGTGCGCCAACTTCTTGCAATACCAGCAGTGCTCCCATGTAATCCCATGGGCCTAACTTGCTATCGGTGCAGTCAATTGAGCCGTCGAA
Source organism: Actinobacteria bacterium IMCC26207 (assembly GCA_001025035.1). GTDB lineage: Bacteria > Actinomycetota > Acidimicrobiia > Acidimicrobiales > Microtrichaceae > IMCC26207. The sequence goes on along the minus strand of LCZK01000005.1, from coordinate 183,643 downwards.
GGTCCCATCGGCAACGCTGCACAAATCAAGTGCAGTCGCCCCCAGAGACCTGTATTGCCGCCAGTGCAAATGCTTTGGGCTGTACCCATTGAGCACCAGCATGGCGCTCTCAATTTCGGTAATCGCCGAGGGCGCAATGGCCACACCGTCTCGGGTTGCGCCTTGGCCACGAACCGCCTGATAACGCCTACCGGTTGCCAGGTTGACCACCAGTGAAGCCCGCATCTCGCCTGCCTCTACTGCACACAGGCTGATTGCGTACCAAGGAATCCCGCGACTTGCGTTCGTAGATCCATCAACTGGGTCAACCACCACAATCATGTCGTTGGCTCGGTCCTCAAGGCCAGACTCCTCTGACAAGATCCCGACTCCCGCAGCGCGCAACACAGTGAGTGCAGCCTCGTCGGCCACAAGGTCAATTCGATACTGGCCTCGGCGGTCAGTTCGATCACGCCAAGAGCTTCCAGCCTGCGCAGCGTCCTCCTGCAGCACCTGTGCAACTGCTAGCGCCGTGTCATCTAACAGTGCGAGCAAGGCATCATCATTCACCCTGTGAGGCTACCGGTGCAGAGTGGATCGCCACGTCAAACTAGCTAGAAACAGTCCATGCTGGCACTCTGTAGGGGTGGCCTTGCTTGATGTTTCCGGCTTTGTAGCCGACCTAAAGAATCATGCTGCTGACCATGGGTTTCATATCCATGACGAGCGGCACCTTGTCGAGACCTATTCCATGCGACAGGCCTGGGAAGTAGACCTGCATCCAGAAGAAGCCTGTGGAGGCCCAGTCGAGTTCCATCTGACGCTCGAGATCGACCCCCGAACGATGCTGGCATTCGAAGACCAAGTTCAAGAATTACCAGAGGATGAACCCCCCGAAGATCAGTTCAACCTTCCACTGACCTTTACCTGGTCCTTGCCGCCACTCCCCCGCTGCCCCGACTTGTTGCTGCTCGCTACAGAAATTGCTGGAATCGGCGGGCCTGACCTTCCAGTTGAGGTGTCTGCAGTGGACTCGTTCGCCTCGGTGACCGACCCGTCGGAGCGCCGACTCACCGTTGTTGCTCGCGTGCTCGTCAGCTTGTCGCAGGTGTACCTCGGCGAGGAACAACTCTGCGACACCCTTGAGCAATGTCTTGCTGTCAGCAACTTCTTGCTGGAGTCTGCACCCATCTGGCTCGACGAGCAAGGCTAGGACCGACTGCCGCTCTAGGCGGAACGGAATAGCAGACGGCACTCCGCGGACTAACCGAAGATCTCAATGATCAAAGGTTAGATGGTTAGTTGACCTACGCACATGGAGTCGCTCCCTCTTGAAAAGTCCCGTTCGGGCAGGTGGTCTCAAACCACATTGTCCCCGTGAAGATGGCTCTATTTATGTCAGCGTAAGACAGATCAGTTTGAGACAAGTTGGAATAACTCAGATCAGCGAAGCTCACGTTGGCGAATCTCACGATTGCACTCGTCAGATTTACACCCGAAATTTTAGCCCAAGTGAGGTCGGCACTAGTCAGATCGGACTCGCTCAAGTCTGCTCCGACGAGAGATACGAAGGCCAGATTTGCTTGTCTCAAGTTTGCCCCGTCGAGTTGAGCGCCTTCTATATTCGCCCCGATCAGGCTAGCGAACTCTAAGTTTGCCTTCAGATCTGCGTGCTCAAGATTCGCTCTGTCCAATACGCTGCGGGCGAGGTCTGCGGCTTCAAAGTCGGCATCCTCTGCGTTGGCTTCGGTTAGGTCAGCAGACTCTAAGTCAGCCCCTGTGAAATCTGTATCAACAAGTTGGGCACCCGTGAGATCGGCCTCTGCCATCTTGGCACTGGACAAATCGGCACCGGATAAATCGGCACCGGATAAATCGACTCCCCGCAAGTCTGCCTTCTCCAAATTTGCGTATGCCAGGTTGGCTTCGACGAATGACCGATCCTTCAGATCGCAGCCCCGGAGGTCGACGCTCGGGGCAGGCTCCCTCTGACAATTAGCGGCCGTGGCGATTTCTGAGGAAGCATCAGAGTTAGATCTTTGACTCTGGCCAATAACTAGCGCTGCAATCGCAAGAAGTACTGCACAACAAACAACGAGGCCTAATAGCCACGTCACTCGCTCTGACCTTCTTCTGCGCCCCATGCTTTAGTGTGCTTTCCAGACTCTTATCCCCACTGCCAAGTTTACTGGAAATGAAATTTTTCGTCGCGGGTTTTCTTGGCTAATTACCTAAGAAGCGACCACTACTCGCCTTTAGGTGGGTTTGTGGGCCGGGTGGGGATCGAACCCACGACCGAGCGATTATGAGTCGCCTGCTCTAACCGACTGAGCTACCGGCCCTCGGCAGAGGATCGTAGCCACATTTGGTCTCAGGAATCGACTGCTGCTCCTGCGGGCAGTCGCTGAGCAAGCTCTTCTTGCAGTGTTGCGAGCGTTGCAGCCCACCACTTTGGCTCGACAACCGTCTTACCGGGGATGCTCGACAAGAACTGATCAATTTCGATCAGCAGAAGAGGCTCATCGGCAAGTTCGGAGCGCAGATCCAACAGGTCATCAACAATCAATGACTTGCGGACCAGGCCATCGTGCACCTCATTAGCCCACTCATCGAGCATTGCGAGAGCAACCGAACCCTGAGGGGAACCCTCGAAGGATGTAGATCCAATTTGATCGATCATGATGACTGCCTCTCTGTAGAAATAGCTGGCTAAAGAAACTGACTTGCTAATGAAAGCAGCCGGTGCGGGTTACACAGCGAAACTCGCAGCGGCCTAGACAACACTTCATATGATACGAGGTTCTGAGCCGTTGGTGTCATCAGTTTCCGACAAACAGGTAGAACGACTCAGGAATGCCGATTTCCTTCATTACGCGACGAAACCCCTGCCGAAACAGGGGCTTCGAGTGCTCCGGGGGTGAGGCTCGAACTCACGACCCGCTGATTAACAGTCAGCTGCTCTGCCAGCTGAGCTACCCCGGAAGGGTGCCGACGACCTTGGTCGCCTTCAATCGCAGTGGGACTTTAGCAGTCCCCGAGGAACCTCCAACATCTGAGCGCGTGAGGCCATGGACTCAGTCGGCCCGGAGGTAGTCCTCGAGTTGTTGTCTGCGCTGCGGGTGTCGAAGCTTCGCAAGCGTCTTGGCCTCGATCTGTCTGATCCGTTCGCGGGTCACACCGAACTGTTTACCAACCTCTTCAAGTGTTTGCGGCTGATCCCCGTCAAGACCAAATCGCAGTCGAACCACATCTTTTTCTCGGTCAGACAGGTCATCGAGCGCTGTCATGATCTGCTCAGAGAGCGAATTCGCAGTAGCAACATCGGCCGGCATCACCGCCCGTTTGTCTTCGATGAAGTCAGCCATGTGGCTATCGGCCTCATCCCCAACCGGTGAGTCGAGCGACAGCGGGTCCATCGAGATGCGAAGAATCTCACGAACCTGATTGGGCTTTAATTCTGTCTTTGCAGCGAGTTCCTCAATGGTTGGTTCCCGCTCAAGTTCTTGGCTCAAGGCACGCTGATGACGATGAACTTTATTGATGGACTCGACCATATGTACCGGAATACGAATCGTGCGGGCCTGATCGGCAATGGCCCGAGTGACTGATTGGCGGATCCACCAGGTTGCATACGTAGAGAACTTGAACCCTTTGGTGTAGTCAAACTTCTCTACTGCTCGCATCAGGCCAAGGTTGCCTTCTTGGATCAGGTCGAGAATATGCATCCCCCTGCCCAAGTAGCGCTTGGCTATTGAAACAACGAGTCGCAGATTGGCCTGAGTCAGGTCTCTCTTGGCCCGCTCACCGTCTCTGATGGTCCGTCGAACTTGGGCTTTCTCCACCGCATCGAGGGTATTGATCTCTCCGGATGCGTTCAGGTCGGCGGTGCGTTCCTCGGCCAAAACCCCAGCCTCAATCCTCATGGCAAGGGAAACCTCTTCTTGAGCATTCAGAAGCGGTACTTGCCCAATCTCTCGCAGATACATTCGCACTGGATCAGCATTCGCAGATAAATCGGATGCTGACTGTTGAGGGCCGGACTTACCCTTCTTTCGAGTGGTTCGAACCTCACGACGGCGAAGCAGGTCACCCTCGGGCCCATCTAGTGGGTCAAGCAGTCCATGGCCATCGACTCCTGCGCCCAACTGGGCGCGACTGCCCGCAGTGACCCTCTTGGTATCTGCTGTCAACTCCTCCGCTGGCAGGTCTGCAGCCGGGTCGACCTCATCATCAACATCAACGCGAAGTGAAACCCCACGCGCCGCCCAAAAGGCGGTGGTTTCGTCCATGACTTCATCGGTCATCTCTACCTGCAGGGCACTCAGAGCATCGTCAAGGTGCAAAACATTGTCTTGCGCCTGAGCCCGAGTTTGCAGGTTCAGTACCTCTTCCTCGGGCACTACTAACCAAATGGACACCTAGGTCACTCCTGCTCTGTTACACGTCGTCGATCTGCTAACCACGCTAGCGACTGCGACAGGATTTCCACCTCGGCCCGAGGAGAGCGAAGTTGGTCAAGTGTCACCTTGAGCCACGCAATCGAAGCCGCATAGGCCAGAGGGTCCGGAGAACTCCGCGCCTCTGCTTCGAGTTCGCTCATGACGACCCTGCCAACTTCGGTTGCTAGGCGGCCGAGCACATCTGTGGATTCCGCCTCTGAGGGCTCCACTGCTAGGCGTACGAGCAGAGCGCCCACCTCGGGCGGTGCAGATTCGACAATGAGAGCTAACGAGTCTTGGGTGCCGATGAGTTCATAGGCTTGTCGGATTGTTGGATGGGTAAACAACTCTGGCTGTAGGAATGCCTGCACCAGTTCCGGGTGCTGCAATGCCAGTCTGAGCGCCTCAGTTTCTGCACCGTCCCGAACGGGTTCCGCTGGCCTAGCTACACCCCCTTCTGTGGCACCTTCAGAGCCCTGCGAGCCGCCACCATTGCCGTGGTCAGGCTGCTCCTGAGGCATTGGCTCACCAGTTGACCAGCTTCCCGGTTTCGCAGTTCGATCCTTGCCCCCAGAGGGAGCCGACCTGTTCCGCCCTTGCTGAGGCTCAACCCGGGGCTGAGCCCGGACCTTTTTGAGTCGTTCGCGCAACAGACCTGCATCGACTCGACACGTATCGGCCACCTGCATCACGTATTGATCTCGGACGAGTTCGTCCGGGTGTTCTGCCACCACTGCAAGCGCAGCATCAGCGGCACGCGTGCGAGTTTCGGCACTCCGAAAGTCTGCTCCCGCTAAGACGCGGTCCACGCGAAAGTCTAGGAATGGACGAGCAGATGTGACTGCTTCCCGAAGTAACTCGGGGGCAGTCCGAGCAAGCTCATCAGGGTCAGAGCCATCGGGAAGCACCACGACTGCAACCTCAATATCGTGAGTTCGTTCCCAGGCATACACACGGTCCGCTGCGGCTTGGCCGGCGTCATCTGCGTCGTAGGCCAAAACCAAGCGACGAGTAAACCGCTTCAGCATCTTGACGTGTTCTTCAGTCAATGCCGTCCCGCAGGTAGCAATCGCTCGCGGAATCCCTGCGCGAGCAAAGCCAATGACATCGGTATACCCCTCACAAATCACAATCTCACCGGCGTTAACAGCGTCGGCCTTGGCCCAGTTCAGACCGTAGAGCGCCTTGGACTTGTGATAGAGCTCGTTATCTCGAGAGTTCTGATACTTGGCACCCTCGGCCTCGGGCATTTTGCGGCCACCAAAGCCAATGACGCGGCTTCGCTCGTCCATAATCGGGAACAGAATCCTGGCTCGAAAAAAGTCCTGCAGCCGCCCGGCCTTGTTCTTCATTCCTAGGCCACTGCCCTCGAGATCGGCCTGAGAGATTTTGAGAGCCTTGACCATCAGGTCCCAACCATCGGGTGCCCAGCCGATGCGATAGTGCGCAACCTCTTCAGCAGTAAACCCCCGCCCACGAAGGTACGACCTAGCAGCCGCCGCATCGGGAGCAGTCTTTAAGCGCTCGTGGTACCAATTCGCTGCCGCCTCGGTGACCTCGAATAGCCGGGCATGGTGCTTTCGGCCCTCGCCCTCGTCGTGGTCGGTGTAGCGCAGGGTGATGCCAGCCTTGTTCGCGAGCATCTCTACGGCCCCGACAAAGTCCAGCCCTTCTTTTTCTCGCAAAAAGGTGATCGCGTCGCCAGAGGCTTTACACCCAAAGCAGTGATACAGGCCCTCTGAGGAGTTGACCGAAAAACTTGGGGATTTCTCATTGTGGAATGGGCACAGACCAGTCCAACGCTGCCCAACTCGCTTGAGTTGGGTGTACTGCGAGATCACCGCGACAATATCGGTCGACTCTCGTACCTTTCCGATGTCTTCATCGAGAATGCCCACAGCGCACTCACTCTACCGGGCGTGTCAGACGGGCGAATCAGATCATGCGTTCGCGCAGGTATGAAGCCACATCAGCTAGCGGGATTCGCTCCTGCTCCATTGAGTCACGCTCCCGGACCGTCACCGCGTGGTCCTCAAGGGAGTCAAAGTCAAACGTGATGCAGTACGGGGTTCCAAGTTCATCTTGCCGACGATAACGACGGCCAATGGATTGAGTTTCGTCATAATCCGTCATGAAACTGCCGCGAAGTTGTTGGGCAAGCGCTCGCGCTGGGTCTGCCAGTTCGGCCTTCTTCGACAGTGGTAGGACGGCCACCTTGTAGGGCGCAATACGGTGATGCAACCGCAGCACCACACGGGTCTCACCCTTGACTTCTTCCTCGTCATAGGCGGCCATCAAGAAGGCCATGGCAGTTCGTGTCGCACCTGCTGCTGGCTCGATCACATGTGGCACCCACCGCTCGTTCGCAGCCTGGTCATACCACTCCAGCTTTTCGCCGGAATGCGCAGCGTGCTGAGTCAGGTCGTAGTTGCCACGATTGGCAATACCTTCAAGCTCATCCCAACCCCAGGGGAACAAAAACTCCACATCGGAGGTGCCTGATGAGTAATGAGACAGTTCATCGTCATCGTGTGGACGTAGCCGCAACTGCTCCTCGGGCATGCCGTGATCGAGGTACCACTGGTACCGCTCGGCACACCAGTACTCGTACCACTGTTGCGCCTCATCGGGGTGAACAAAGAACTCCATCTCCATCTGTTCGAACTCGCGAGTTCGGAACACAAAGTTTCCGGGAGTGATTTCGTTTCTGAAGGACTTGCCAACCTGCGCAATGCCGAACGGTGGGCGCACACGAGTGGTGTCGATCACGTTCTTGAAGTTGATGAACATGCCTTGAGCAGTCTCGGGACGCAGATACGCGACTGCGCCTGCATCTTGGACGGGTCCAGCTTGAGTCTTGAACATCAAGTTGAACTCACGAGGTTCGGTGAATGACCCCCGAGTGCCGCAATTAGGGCAGACCTCGGGGTCATCCAACTTGTCGAGCCGGTGGCGGGTATTGCAATTGGTGCAATCGACCAGCGGATCGGTGAAGTTAGCGAGGTGTCCAGAGGCCTCCCAGATTTGTGGGGGCGAGAGGATGGAGGCGTCTAACCCAACGACGTCTTCCCGGAGCTGCACCATGGAGCGCCACCACGCGTCTTTGACGTTGCGTAGAAGTAAGACTCCAATTGGCCCGTAGTCGTAGGTAGAACGAAACCCGCCGTAGATTTCGGCGGAGGGGTACACAAACCCGCGACGCTTTGTGAGGTTGACAACTTTGTCGAACAGTTCGGGAGTACCGACCTTGCCCGATTCGGATTCTGAGGGGCCTGACATGGGGGCACACGCTACTGCTCCGATGCAAGGTGCAAAGACTCCTGCGGCGATTGGGCCGGGAGTTTAGGAGCAGTGATTGAATAAAATCCGTCAGCCCAATAGGGATTGCAACTACTTTAGGGCCGTTACCCTGCCGGAAAATTATTGAACACCTTGGAGATTGACTGATGAGCGACCAGCCCGGAACACCGCCACCGCCACCACCGGGAGCAACCCCGCCTCCGCCGGCCTCACCTCCCCCTGCCTCGCCACCACCACCACCTGGCGGATTTGGTGGACCTCCCCCGACGCCTCCCGGCGGAACCCCACCACCCCCTGGTGGATTTGATGGACCTCCCGGAGGATTCACGCCGCCACCAGCCCAGCCCTACGGGGGCGGCGGTGAGGTTCCACGCCTCGAGGTTGGCACCGCGATCGGCTACGGCTGGAAGAAGTTCACCGAGAACGTAGGCCCCTTCATCATCTTGATGATTGCCGTATTTGTTGCGGCCGTGGTCCTGCAATTGCTCCGGGTACTCCTCACACCAAGTAACGGTGGACTCTTAGCTCTGGTCTGGAGTTTTTTCTTGGGCGTCGCGATCTACATTGTGTTGCTCATTGTGCAGGCTGGCGTCTGGAGAGCTGGACTTGCGGTGACTCGTGGGGAGACTCCATCACCATCGATGCTGGTAGAGACGGAGAATATAGTTCCCTATATTATCACGGTGTTTTTGGTTGGAATTGGGTTCTTTATCGGGATTCTCCTGTGCGTTCTCCCTGGAATCATTTGGCTCATCTTTACTGCGTACGCTCCATTGCTCGCGCTGGACAAAGGCATGAGCCCGATCGATGCCATCAAGGGAAGCATCAACTGGGTGAAAGAAAACTTCGGCGAAGTATTCCTGATTCTCCTCGTGAGTTACTTGGTCTACTTGGCCGGTGCTTGCCTCTGCGGAGTGGGCATCCTGGTATCGGCACCCGTAGCCTTAGTTGCAGTCGTCTACAGCTACCGTGCGCTCAATAATGAGACTGTGGTTGCCTAGCAATCTGACCAATCCGAACTAGTACAGAGGGGGCCCACGGGCCCCCTCTTTCGTACTACGCCAGACTCGGAGATTCATCTGATTTCGCAATTCAAGACACCCTGAGGAAGTTTCCCCATGACGAATGTTCCGCCCAATGACAACTGGCGCAATCAGGTCCCCCCAGGACCGACTTCCGTGGGACCGATTCCCGCAGCACCGACTTCCGTGGGACCAGCCGCAGGGTGGTACCCAGATGGGTCTGGGGCAACAAGATGGTGGGACGGAACCCAATGGGGTCAGATAGCGCCCGCAGCAGCACCAGCACCCCCTGCGCCGACTGTGCCCACGGCTCCTGCAGCCGCAGCTTCGCTGTATCAGGGTTCAGCCACAGCACCCTCAGTTGGGCCTCCGCCGCCACCTTGGGGAACCTGGTCTTGGGGGAACGGTGCACCAATTGACCGCAATTTGCTGCCTACCTATGACTCCAGCAAAAAGGTAACGGCTGGCATTCTGGCGATACTGCTTGGCGGAATAGGAGTGCACAAATTTTACTTGGGCTACACCACCGAAGGAATCATCATGATCCTGCTGCTGTTCTGCGGGATCAGCCCAATCATTGGCCTAGTCGAGGGAATCATTTACCTCACCAAGTCAGACCCCGAGTTCTACTGGACCTACGAGGCAGCTAAGAAGCCCTGGTTCTAGACCTAGCAGCGGTGATCCAAGTTCTCTAAGCCTCGTGAAGTAGTCGTAGTGCTCGAAGCCTGCGCTCAATGTGTGCCTCTAGCGCCGCAGTGGCCAGAGATTCGACCTCATAAGTCACTGGACTCTCGGGCAGCGAGAGCACTGCATTCAGGCCGCCGCCCAGAACAGCGCGGCTCACGCTGAGTGCCTCGGGCGAGACTGGTCGGCCACCGCCGCAGTTTGCACATCGCACTCCCCCAGCCTCGAGTGCCAAGGCAAACGGGCCGGTCTCCTCGCCACATTCCACACAGGCGTCAAGTTCTGGTGCGACGCCCTCGACGGCGAGCAGCTTGAGATAGAACGCAGCGGAGATCATCGCAGGATTGCTCTCCTCGACAGTTCGCAGACCGCCGAGCAACATGTCGAACAACTTCGGCGTTGGCTCGCGTTCTTGTGCCAACTGCTCCACCGCCTCGAGCAACGAAGACGATCGCGACAGTCGCGACAAGTCTTCTCTGGTGCGCCGATAGGGCTCAACAGTCTCGGTCTGCGTCACGATGTCAAGGTCGCCGCGACCCTCATGGAGTTGCACCTGAATGTACGAGCCAGGCTCAAGTCGAGACCCGAACTTTGAATTGGTCTTTCGCACACCCTTGCCAACCGCTCGAACTTTGCCATGGCCACGCGTCATCAAGACCACGATGCGATCGGCCTCACCGAGCTTGTAGGTCCGCAGCACGATGGCGTAGTCGCGGTACAGGCTCACCTAACTAGTCTCTCACCCTGAAGGGGTCGGAATCAGCTCAGACCGTCAGTATCTGACAAGCCACCAAAGCGACGGTCACGTCGCTGATACTCGTCGATAGCCGCATAGAGGTTTTCTCTACGGAAGTCGGGCCACAACACGTCAGTAAAGACCAGTTCCGAGTAAGCCATTTCCCACATTAAGAAGTTGGACATTCGATACTCGCCAGAGGTCCGAACCATGAGTTCTGGGTCGGGCATCGTTGGGTCGTACAGATGCTGGCGAATCGTCTTCTCGTCAATCTTTTCGGGCTTGATACCAGATGCTGCGATTGCCCTGACTGCATCCACTAGTTCGGCACGGCCGCCATAGTTGAAGGCCATGCTCACTGTCATCGCAGTGTTATCTCCGGTGAGCTCGAGCGTTTCATCAATGCGCCGCAGAATCCGCTTGGGCACACGCCAGTCCCGGCGACCAATGAACTGCAATTTGACGTTGCGTTCATTCAACTCATCTCGGCGCGTGAGCAGCAGTCGCTCGTTGAAATTCATTAAGAAGCGAACCTCATCCACGGGGCGCTTCCAGTTTTCGGTAGAGAACGCGTAGACCGTCAGCCACCGGATACCGGCGTCCAGAGCGCCCCAGATGGTATCCATCAGGGCTTCCTCGCCGGCGGCGTGGCCATCGGTTCGGGGAAGGCCTCTTCTTTGAGCCCATCTGCCGTTGCCATCCATCACCACAGCGACGTGAACTGGGATCCGTTGATGGTCGAGGCTTGATAAGTCCACTACGGAAAGGTACCCGACCTGCGCCCCTGAACCGAGACAGCGACCGGACAACCCCTAGACAGCGCCAAGTCTGGGCCCAGCCACAGTGGCCCTGAGCAACTAGTAGCCCAGACGCTCCAAGGACTGTGCCTTTGACTGCCAGTCCTTGTCCACGGTCACATGCAACTCGATAAAAGCTCCCGGTGGCAGCTGCCGACGAACCCGAATACCAACTTCTTTGAGGACGCTCCCGCCCTTGCCAATCACAATGCCCTTTTGCGAGTCACGCTCCACGATGATCTCGACTCGAATTCGTGGCCACTCCCACTCAGAAACTCGGGTTGCAATCGAGTGCGGCAATTCCTCGCGAGTTACTGCAAGCAGTTGCTCCCGGACGAGTTCAGCAACCCTGAACGGCTCCGGAGCATCTGTCACTTCGCCCTCGGGATACCACCGCGGGCCTTCTGGTAAACGAGATACCAAATACTCAACTAGCGCATCGACACCATCACCGGTCTTGGCCGAGATCGGGAAATATTCAGCAAACTCAAAAGATGCTGCTTTGGACAGTTGCGACATAATGCGCTCGGCAGTTGCGGCATCAGTTTTGTTGAGCACGAGGACCGAGTTCTTTGGCATCCGCTCTGCGATATACCGATCACCTGGCCCCATTGCTGCAGTTGCCTCGATGAGCAAGCAGGCAACGTCGATACCTTCGAGTGAAGATGTAGCGGTGTCATTGAGTCGCTCGCCCATCAACGTGCGTGGCCGGTGGATTCCGGGGGTGTCCACAAACACAATCTGCGATTCGGGCCGACTGAGCACTCCCCGAATCTGATGCCGAGTGGTCTGAGGTTTGTCAGAAACGATCGAGATTTTCTGACCAAGAATTTGATTCACCAGCGTGGACTTGCCCACATTGGGCCGCCCGACAAAGGTGACAAATCCCGAGCGGAATCCTTCGGGCACCTCAGCCTCTGCACCCATGCCTGCTGCTGCGAGCATCCGTTCAAGCTGCTCCGAGGCTGAACCGCCAAGACCCGGGGCCGATGCGGGACGAGTTTCTGGAGTCGCATCTTCACTGGAGTCTTGACTGTTGGAGTCTTGATCGGTCACGCGCTGCCCTCTTTGTTCACGATGCGAACTCTGACGACTCTTCGTCCATCAACGAGTTCGACAATAATTTTTGTTCCTTCGGTTTCTACCGAATCCCCGTGCACCGCTACGCGACCGAGGAGTCCAAACACCAAGCCACCAACGGAATCCCAATTCCCCTCAGGAAGACTCAAACCCAGTTCGTCGTTGATGTCATCCACGTTCATCGAGGCATTCACCAACACGTCCCCGCTCGGGAGGTGTTCAACAAGCGGTATGTCCTCGTCGAACTCATCATGGATCTCGCCCACGAGTTCCTCGAGTAAATCTTCAAGGGTGGCTAGGCCAGCAGTGCCACCGTATTCATCCACTACTACGGCCAAGTGATTATGACTGGACTGCATTTCTGCAAGAAGGTCGGCAACGGGCTTGGTCTCTGGAACAAAGAGTCCCGGCCGGACAAGGTCCATCACCTTTGAATCTCCGCCGCCTTCGCGCTCCGCACGCATTGCATCTTTGACGTAGACCACACCCTCGATGTCATCAGCATTTTCGCCGTAGACAGGGAAGCGAGACATGCCCTTATCGATGGCCATATCTACCAACTCCGAAACAGTTGCATCAGCACCGATCGTGACCATGTCTGTTCTCGGCACCATGATCTCTCTGGCAATCGTGTCACCAAAGTTGATGATCGATTCGATAAGTACTCGTTCCGATTCCTCGATCACCGAGTGTTCAGCGGCCTCTCCAGCCAACGCAAGGATCTCGTCTTCTGTGACGAAGGGGCCCTTCTTGAGCCCTTTACCCGGGAGCAGGATGTTGGCCACGCCGATCAACCCTCGAGCCGGAGCGCGAAGAATCTTCCCGATGAGTTCAACGAGCGGAGCAGTGAAAAGTGCTGCGCGATCAGTGTGCTGAAGGGCCCAGGTTTTCGGTGCCGCCTCAGCAATGACAAACAGCAGCAGCACGTCGAACAGGATTCCCAAAACCAAACCGATCGGGCCGAAGAGCGTGTAGGCCAGCACCCCGACGAGTGCCGCCTGGACGGTCTGCACTACGTTGACCGACAAGTACAGCGAGTTGAGGTAGCGCTGAAGGTTTTCAACAATGCTCACCACGCGACCGCCCCGCTTTGGATCTTGCTGAGCAAGCGCAGCGGCGCGTGTTCTGGTCATGCGCGTCAGGGCAGTTTCCGCTGCAGCTAAGACGGCTGCTGCAACGGTCATCAACACCACGACAGCAAGAAGAGCTAGCTGCGCCGCGCTCATGTGCCGAGTCCTCCTGCTTTGTCAGTCTGCGAGTTTCCCGCCGCTCGGTGGTAGTCCTCTTCTGACCACGGGTTACGTTCTGGGGTGCCCTGCAGTTCTTCAAAGAGTTCACGTTCGCGCTGCCACATCTGCACTCGCTCTTCCTTTTCTGCATGATCCCAGCCCAACAGGTGCAAGGTTCCGTGAATCACCAGCAGTGCCAATTCGTCCTCCAAGTTTCCGGCATGCTCTGGGGCTTGAGTCGCTGCAACTTGGGGACACAACAACAGGTCACCAACCATCCAGGTGCTCGATCCGCCGGCTGATTCCTCGGGACAAATTGCTCCGTCCATAGGAAAGCTCAGTACGTCCGTGGCGGAGCCATCCCCATCCAGATACTGCTGCTTGAGCTGTGCAATCTCACTCGGGTCGAGCAGTGTGAGCGAAGCCTCGGCTTGGGGCGAGATGCCTTCTCGGTGCAAGGCCGCTGCGAAGAACTCGCTGAGTGCATCAAGGTCCACTTCAGTGCGATCATCCTTGCGGTTATCGCTCGAGCGAACTGAGGGAACTCCAGGTGCAACAGCACCCGAACTGCTACTACTCACGTTGGGCTCGACTCGGAGTTGCTGGATTGGCGCTGATTAGATTCTCGCTGTAGCTCGCGTGCGGCTTCGGTAGCGGCTCGCTCTGCATCGCGTTGGTCATAGGCATTCACAATGTCTTGCACGATTCGATGACGCACCACATCAGAACCAGTCAATCGAACAAAGGCAACACCATCGATACCCTCAAGAAGCGGCTCAAGACCAGCAAGCCCTGACTTTCCGCCCGGCATATCTACTTGCGTAGCATCCCCTGTGATGACGGCCTTTGAGCCGAAGCCGATGCGAGTCAAAAACATCTTCATCTGCTCAGGTGTGGTGTTCTGCGCCTCGTCAAGAATGATGAACGAACTGTTCAGCGTTCGGCCGCGCATAAAGGCTAGGGGTGCGACTTCGACGATGCCCCGCTCAATCAACTTCTGTGCGCCTTCGTTCCCCACCATGTCATGAAGTGCGTCATAGAGCGGTCGCAGGTAGGGATCGATTTTGGCCATCAAGTCACCTGGAAGAAAGCCAAGTCGCTCACCAGCCTCGACAGCTGGGCGTGTCAGCACAATGCGCTCAACTTCTTTTGCCTGCAGCGCTTGGACTGCCATGGCAACTGCAAGCCATGACTTACCCGTACCGGCTGGGCCAACTCCAAAGGTCACCGTGTGGTCAAGGATCGCGTCCACATAACGCTTCTGCCCCGAGGTCTTTGGCCTGACGCGCCCGCCTCTATGCGTTCGCAGCAACTCTGCTGTTAGGACCTCGGACGGTCGCTCATCAGCATTGACCATCTCTATGGTTCGACGAAGCACGGCTGTCTCTAGGACGTGGCCGCGTTCGAGCAGCACGACTAACTCTTCGAACAGTCGGCCAACTCTTTCGGAGTCAGGTCCTGCGATGGTGATCTCGTTCCCGCGAGCGATGATATCGACCTGCGGAAAGGCCTCCTCGATTGCGTCAAGCAACTCGTCTCGACTACCCAACAGGTCCGTCATCAGGTGGTTGCCCGGGACCCGAACCAGGGTGCGCGTGGGTACGTCTTGAGCGCTTGAGGTGTCAGGGCTGGCCATTACGAGCAAGAGTGTAGTTGTGAATACACCGGTGCCTAATGGCGAGGATCCCCTAGGGGGCGGAGAATCCCTACTTGGTGCTAGCCAAGGAGCGGCTGAAGAGGCCGACAGATTCCTGGCAGACTCCCGCGGCGAAGAAGCAGTTGAGTCGGCACGAAGGGGACGCTGGGCTCGACACCTCCTCGAGGAGTCGACCACTATCGCTGCCACGCTGCACGCATCCGCGGGCAACGAGGTGTTCCTCATCTTGCGAACTGGAGAACGGCGTCGCGTTGAAGTGTCAAGCCTCGGCGAGGATTACGTGCAAGTGCGCGGCAGAGCGTCGATCCTTTGGATTCGATTGACCTGTGTGATTGCTGTTGAGGCCGCTTCCTCAGTTGTTGCTAACCCAGAGGCTTTTGACCCCGCCGAGGGTCTGCTCTCGGAGGTACTCGAGGACCTCGTGGCTGATGAACTTCAGATCACGCTGACCTTAGTTGGAGGGGCTCTTCTAGCAGGGGTGGCCATCTCCGTTGGCGCTGCGTTACGGCTACGACTACCTCAGAGCGGAAACATCGCAGTGGTCGATCTTGCGAGTATCGAGATGATCCTGCTGAACATTCCGCAGTCCCCTCGGTAGCTGATTTCTAGGTTGCCGATTTGGGAGTTACCGGCTCGGATTCCTCGGGTTCTAGTGCCGAGATGTCCAGGGTTCCTGGGGCAATACGGCACTCCTCGATGAACTGAGCCACTTCGCTTTCCTTCAAGCGAATGACACGGCCAAACCGGTAGGCCGGAACCTTGCCGTCATCGATGAATCGGTAAAGCGTGCGGGGGGTGATTCCAAGCCGTCGAGCGGACTCGCCGGTGTTGAGCCAAGTGATGTCTGCAGTGTCCACGTAGACCACTTTAGCGCGTTCCAAGGTATATCCGGTGCATGTCGACACGTCCAAGAGTTTTCAGTGCTTAACAATTTATTTAATTATGTTTTGACAACTCTCAGTACTTTTGATTATGTTTCATTCATCGAGGTCGGCTGGGTTGGTCAGCCCTCCCATCCACCGCCCGGCCAGCCCAGCCCGCCTCGAACAAGCCCCGCACAGAATGAGCCCAGAGCAAGCCCACTGAGAACCCAAGCCCAACCCAGGAGACCACCAGCATGAGTCGAACAAGACCCGCCGATTCGACAGCACCGGTCGACTCGCAAACTGCATCCCCGCAGGCCACCGCTCGGCTACGGCGCAGTCTCCCTTCGGGCCGAGCTTGCGTAGGAGCCATGCTCGTCACCATCGCTGCCGCTGGGGTGCTGTTCGCTCACCGAAGCGCATCCGCACCGCCGAGCAGCCGCTACCTCGTGGCTACCAAGTCAATCCAGTCCGGCCAGGTGATCCAAGCCGAAGACCTTGGCAGTATCGCAATTGATCTACCAAGCCAACTCGATGCCGTTCCAGCAAACCAGGCGAACAAGCTCATCGGCCGGGTAGCAGGAAACTCGCTGTCCCCCTCCGAACTTCTTCGCGCTGATGACGCGCTAGATGCAGGTCGATTCGTTGATCCAACGGCCGTAGAGGTGGCGCTTGAGTTGCCACCGGCTCAGGCTCTTCAGGGAATTGTCCAACAGGGCAGCTTCGTTGATGTCCTCGCCACTGACCCCGAGCCGGATCCGAACACTGGCAGTGCAACCACAGTGCTAGCCACACGGGTGCTAGTCAGTTCAGTCGGCGACGGAAGCAGCCCCGATGGAGGGTCTGCAGAAGATAGTGGAGGCGGCGCTTCCGGAATCGGCGTAAGCGGGCAACTGCGCGTCGTGCTCAGCGTGTCAGGTTCTGAGATTGCCACGCAGCTAGTAGATGCTGCTCGGCGGGCCGTGATCACCTTGGTACTGCCAAGTCCGATCGAACAGGGCGCAGCATGAGCGATCGATTCGTGGTTCTTGGGCTTGCACGCTCTAGGTGTCAGTGGTTCTCTGACCTTGCGAGTTGGTCCTCTCACGCAGTGGCCCCCATTGATTACATCAAGTGTTTAACCCCGGGTGAGGCTCAGGCTCTGATTGGCTCAGGACGTCGACTCTCGGCAGTCCTAGTCGATGCCGCTATCTCGGGGCTCGACCGGGAATTCATTGCACTCGTGGCCTCTATTGGAGCAACCACCATCGTTGTAGCTGATACCGCAGCTTCACGCGATTGGGAATCACTGGGTTGCTCAGCAATTCTCAGGAGCGATTTCACCCCTGCTGAACTAGTCGAGGCACTGAGCAGACACGCAGTGCCAGTTGACCGATCCACGCGGAGGGCAACTCGCTCCAATGTTGGTCCATCCCCCGCCACTACCCTCGCTCCTCTGATTGGCGTCGCTGGACCTGGAGGAACAGGTGCCTCCACCGTGGCAATTGCCCTGGCACAAGAACTCGGACGAGATTCATCAGCCCCGATGGTGGCTCTGGCTGATGGGGCTCGGATTGCGGACATGGCCATGTACCACGACGTCGGAGACGTGCTTCCGGGTCTACCTGAACTTGTCGAGGCACACCGGGTAGACCAACTCGACCCTGATGAAGTCAGGCGCCTGCTCTTCCCAATTCAGAATCGTTCCTACCACCTACTCTTGGGCCAACGTAGAAGTCGCGATGCCGCTGCAATGCGACCCCATTCCATTCTGGCTGCAGTGGAGGGGCTGAGAAGGAGCTTCGATTTTGTAGTACTCGATCACGATCCTGACCTCGACGGCGAAGCCGAAACTGGGTCAATCGACATTGAGGAGCGGCACACGCTCAGTCGATCCACGGCAAAAACTGCTGACCTGATACTCCTAGTCGGCAGGCCGGGCGCCAAGGGTGTTCACGACCTCATCCGACTCATCGACCGCTATTCAGACCTCGGTGTACCTCGAGACCGCCTAGTTCCGATCGTCAATCAGGCCCCCAAAAATCCTGCACAGCGAATGGCCACTGCCAGGGTCATTGCAGAGCTCAGCAGTTCACCCGGCACGCGTGACTCAGCGCTGGTTGCTCCTCTCTTTCTCCGCAGCCTGCGGCGAGTGGAAGAACTTCACAGAAGCGCAGCCCCTCTGCCAGAGTCATTCGGAAAACCGGTGGCCCATCTCTCGCGGAAACTGTTGCTAGAACGCGGACCTCGGCGCAACACAGCAAATGAGCCGGTACGGGTACAAGAAGGCGAACTCGGAATTCAGGATCGGCACGTTGGAGCGGGCAACCGATCGGCGCGTGCGGCTCAGCGGACTGCCGATAGCCCGACGCCTCATCGGCGTTCAAACTCGCGACGCGATGTGGCCTGATGCAAACCACCGTGTCCCCCTTGGCAGAACTCGAGCAGCTCGTTCAGGTCCGAGCAACAGCACTCTCACTTGATGTCGATACTGCTGAAGGCGGCGAGCATCTTCGAGATCTAATCGAGACTGCAATCAGCGAGTGGTCAGATGAGCATCATCGGGGTCAGCGGGAAATCTCTCTGTCTGACCCCGAGGGAGTGGCCAATCGGGCGTTTCAAAATCTTGCTCAGTACGGCCCGCTCACCGACCTTCTCGAGGACGATGACGTCTGGGAGATCATGGTGAATTCGCCCGACTTGATCTTCGTTCGCCGCCATTCCACGGGAAGCTCCTTTCATGATGAGGTCTTCCACGACGATGATCACGTTGCACGCACGCTGACCAAACTCCTCGATGACTCAAGTAGTTCGCATCGCAAACTCGACCCGACCGAGGGCCTACAAGATGCACAGCTCGACAACGGCGCACGTATCCATATCGTCCACGGCGACCTCGCTCGGGGCGGCCATCTCATGCTCAACATCCGCAAATTCACAGGGGTTGCAATCACCCGGCTTGATGAACTGGTGAATCGCGGGTCGCTCTCGCCCCAAGCAGCGCATTTCCTCAGCGCAGCGGTCAGATCACGTCTCAGCATCATCTTTGCTGGAGCGCCAGGCGCAGGAAAGACCACGCTGCTCTCCTGTTGCGCAGCCGAACTTGACCCCTCGCAGCGTGTCGTCGTTGCCGAAGAGGTCTTCGAGGCAGATGTGCCACTCGCCAATGTTGCAAGCATGCAGACACGACCCGCACGAGCAGATCGCCCCGAGATCGACCTGCGGCGACTCGTTGCAGGCTTCTTGAGGATGGCTCCAGACGTAGCCATCGTCGGGGAAGTCAGAGACCGAGAAGCTCTGCCGCTCTTACTCACCCTCTCCTCTGGCGTCACTGGATACACAACAATTCATGCCGGCTCAGCTCGCACTGCGCTCACCCGGCTGCGCTTTGTTGCGCAACTCTCTGATGCCGCTAGTGACCTTCCAGTAGCCGCGCTGAACAATCTGGTCAGCGAAGCAGTCGACCTGGTGGTTCATACCGAACGGGGCCCGAACGGACCGCAGGTCACCGAAATTTTGGCTGTTGAAGATCACACGGCAGGAGCAGAAGCCGTTCAATTCACCACAACCGAATTGTTCAAGCGCCAAGGCGACTCTGGGGAACTGCGTCCAACGGGGCTTTTGCCGCTGCGGGCAACTCAAGAACTCGCTCGTCACGGATTTGATGCCCGCAGGCTGTGCGCAGTGGAAGAGGCGCAGCGATGACATCACTCCTACTTTCTGCCTGCGCCGCCCTTGGCGTGTATTTCTTGCTCACCCACGCAGCTACGGGGCAGCAACTGGGCGACTCTGACCACCCTCGCGTGCGTCGCTCGCTCAATCAGCGGCTGCACGGACTGTTGCTACAAGCGGGCCTTGACGGGGTGTCGCCTCTTCAGTTTCTGAGCGCGTCTGTAATCGTTGGATTTCTTGCGATGATTCCCGCCGCAGCCATCTTTGGATTTGGACTCTCAACGCTACTTATCGGCGGGTGTGCAGCAACCACTCCGGCTGCCATCTGGCGCAAGAGACGTGCCAAGGCCAGAGCAATAGCTCGCGAATCCTGGCCGAGATTCATAGAGGAGCTTCGTGTGCTCACTGGGTCCGTTGGGCGATCCATCCCGCAAGCGTTGCTCGAGGTAGGCCTGCGCGGGCCTGTTGAATTGCGCAGCGCGTTTCAAGCCGCACAAAGAGAGTGGTCGCTCACCACAGATTTTGAACGCACCATCCACGTACTCAAGGAGCGTCTCGCTGATCCGACTGCCGATGCAACCTTTGAGACTCTGCTCGTCGCCACACAAGTCGGCGGTGACATCGACTCGCGGCTCGAAGCACTCGCCGAAGACCGCCGGCAAGATCTACTTGGCCGCAAAGAAGCTGATGCCAAACAAGCAGGTGCCAGACTCGCAAGAATCTTCGTGATTCTTGTTCCGGCTGGAATGGCGTTAGCAGGGCTCAGCGTTGGCAACGGATCTGCCGCCTACCGATCACCCATGGGGCAATTTCTGGTGTCAGTGGGAATTGCTCTGATTATTGCCTGCTGGCTCTGGGCCAGCCGCATCATGCGCCTCCCCGAGGCAGAGCGGGTGTTTGACCAATGAATCGCAGCCACCGATGATCCTTCTCGACTTGGGCTGTCTAGCCATTTTCGCTCTAGGCCTCACACTGTGCTTGAGCGAACTTCCTTGGATTCGGCAGCATTCACTTGCTGACAGACTTCGTCCCTACACCCGCCATGCGCGCCTAGGCATCTCGCCCGGCACGGTTCAACTCGGACACCTCTCATCACTTCGACAAGTCATAGGCCCCATCCTTACGGACCTGGGTTCGAAGGGAAGCCGACTGCTGGGGATTGACATTCCTATTGAGCTTCGACTCGAGCGCGCTGGGTCCCTACAAGACGCGGTCTCGTTCCGACTTCAGCAGGTGACTGCTGCAGTGCTCGGACTCGCTGCGGGATCTGTCCTAGCTCTGTGGATCTCTCCGCCAACTGCAATCTCGATTCTTCTCATAGTTGGTCTGCCCATCCTCGCTGCGGCCCTCCTCGAGCAAAAATTGTCATCCAAGATCCTTCAACGACAGCGCAAGCTTCAAGCCGAACTCCCCGTGATCGTTGAGCAACTAGGGATGCTTCTCTGCGCTGGCTACTCCCTAACTTCAGGGCTTTCGCGACTTGCGGATCGCGGCTCAGGAGTTGCAGCCGAAGACCTCACCTCCGTCATGCGCAGGATTCGCCAAGGTGTTTCAGATACCACTGCCCTGGCCGAGTGGGCAGAACGAGCGGACTTGGACTCGATTCGAGGATTCGTTGCAGTGCTTGCCCTGCATGGGGAAACGGGTGACCTCGGGAGCTTGATCTCAGCTGAGGCTCGGTCAGTACGAGCAGAAGCACATCGGGAGCTCATTGAGTCAATCGAGCGCCGTGCGCAACTGGTTTGGATTCCCGTGACCGTAGCGACGCTGGTTCCAGGCTTGATCTTTTTGGCAGTGCCTTTCTACTCAGCCATGGCTCAGGTCGCAGGCACCACCTGAACGTTCCCCAAAGACGTTGCGAACACCTAGCCGCCAAGACCCCCACCGAAACAACAAGCAGACCAACAACCAGACCAACAACCAGAAAGAGAAACATCACTATGCACAACTCACTTGAAGTAACGACTACTGATACTTGCAACATCACAAGAGGACATGCGACTACAACTGCACCGCCCTTGGCTCAAGAGGTTCCGCTACTTGCCGCAGCCTCCCCGAATGCCACCCCGGCGGCAAGGACGCGCAATTCGGAGCGAGGTGAAGGGGTGATTTCCACAGCTGTTGCAGTTTTAATTATCGCATTCCTTGGGATTGCGCTGTGGACCGGATTCAACAGCATGATGAGCACGGCCACGAGTCGCACCCGCACACAAGTGGAACAAATCGGCAGGTGAACTCCACTCCAGGTCACCTCGCAGAGCGACTCGCAGTTCTCCTTAGCCGGGAACGAAATCTCTCGGAGCGGGGAACGGGAATCCTCGGCACCACGATTGGCGTGGCGTCGATGATTGCCATGCTTGGGTTCGCATCGAACGTCTCGCTTGGGCTTTGGACGCGCAGCACGGTGGATTCAGTCGCCTTCGATGCCGCCCGCAGGGTGGCCACAGCCCCAAATAGCGAGCCTCAGTCCGCAGCCTCACTCAGGCAGATCGAGGCCGCTGCAATAGACAACGCACGCCAAGCACTCGGCAGCTACGGCCAGCGAGTACTCCTGGAATTCGAACATCCCAACTCTTCGGTAGTTGTTCTTCATGTTCGATCGCCAGCGATGGGCCTTCTTCCGCGACTCATTAGCGCAGGACCAATCCTTGGTGCAGTAGATCGCCGCATCATCATTCGAAAGGAAGGGAAGTGAACAAGAGGCTGCCGCGGCACCGTGGAGAACGCGGGGCAGTTGGAGG
Source organism: Actinobacteria bacterium IMCC26207 (assembly GCA_001025035.1). Taxonomy (GTDB): domain Bacteria; phylum Actinomycetota; class Acidimicrobiia; order Acidimicrobiales; family Microtrichaceae; genus IMCC26207. The sequence goes on along the minus strand of LCZK01000005.1, from coordinate 161,465 downwards.
TGGCGAGGGTGTGATTTTCGGCATGCTGATTCTTGTGGCAGGCACCCTCGTCATCCTCAACCTCTGGGCAATTCTCGACACCCGCATGGCACTCGACACCGCAGCTAGTGAGTACCTCCGAACCTATACCGAACAGCAGTACTTCTTTCAGGCTCGAGTAGTGGGAGAGGCCGCCGCAAAGGATTCGCTAACCCAGCGGGGCCTTTCCCCTTACCGGGTCTCAATTCAGGCAAGTGAGCCTCAGGGGTTTGGCCCCTGCGCTGTGGCTGTAGTGCAACTCACCACTCAGGTTCCCTGGGTGCGCGTTCCGTTTCTGGCAGGCGCAGGAAGTACCACCGTTCGCGTGACTCAGACCGAACTCATTGATGCGCATCGGGAGGTGAGTGCTAGTGCCAATTACCAGCAGTTCGCTACTCCTTGCGCCTCGAGCTAGCTCCACACAGCTCCGACTCCACGCTGCTACCCGACCCTCACGGGGCACCGCTCTGATGCTCGTACCTGCGTCGATTCTGGTCTTCTTTGTACTCGGGTCAATCGCTATTGACTTAACTGCTGTTTTCCTCGCTCAACGGAGCGCTCAGCGGAGCGTATCGGCCGCCGCAGACGATGCTGCTGCCATGCTCGACACCCGACTCATTCAACAAAACGGCGAACTGCGTATTGATACCGCTGCGGCAGAGCGAGTAGCTCGCGCTCACATTGCGGCACGGGTTCCCGCAGCATCGTTGCGTGGTCCAGTCATTGTGATCGTGAGTACCGACCGGAAATCAATCGAAGTGCGTATCACCGTGCGCGTTCCCCACATCATGATGCGGGCCCTGCCGGGACGGTCTGCGTATGAGGATTTGACCGTCACCTCGGCTGGCCGGATCCTCAAATGACTCCGAAGGCCGCAGAGCGGGTCAGCAGCACGAAAATCTCTCACAAGCTCATACATGGGCAGCGAATTCTGGTGAAATCAGCGACTGGACGAGAACGCTCTCGCCTTCGCCATGAAGCCGAGGTACTCGGGCTTCTGCATCTCTCGGCGTTAGTGGACATGCTCGAACTAAAAGAAGAGGACGATCAGACTCTGCTCCTGCTGCTCGACAACGGCCCCCGCACTCTCTTGTGGCCACTCGACATGACGGGTGAGGAACTCCTCCGCGCCCTGCAACGGTGTTGCACAGCTGTCGAACAGTTGCACGAAGCCGGCTGGAGTCACGGTTCGCTCCGCCCCGAACACGTTCTGCTCGGGGCCCGGGGACGTCCAAAGCTTTGCTCTCTTGGCGATTCTCAACCACTCCTACACCTGTCGAATGAAAAGGCCGCTGCAGCAATCCAAGGTGACGCTGATCAACTTGCTGCCATGTTCGCTCACGTGGCGAATTTCCAGATTGCCTCTATGTCGCGCGCAGACAGGTGGCGATGGCGCCAACAGTCCCGAACACTTCGCCAGATTGCCGAACTGAATGAGACCAGCACAACTGCCCTGACTACTAACGAACTTGCAACTGCCGTAGGCGAACTCAGGAGCCGAAGTATCAATCCCCTGCGCCGCAGAAGCCGGGCTACGAATCGAAGGGCAACTCCTGCGCCCGGACCTGCTCGGGGTTTGGTGACCCTAGGGGCCGCAGCAGCGGGAATCGCCCTACTCTTCTCGGCGGGGTTTGCCCTCACAGCATCGAGCAAGACTCCAAGCCAGACCGATTCCGCTCAGGCCGCTACCACGCTGCCTGACTCCAGTGGCGGCGGGTGCGGGCTGTGGCCCATGCTCAACAACGGCTCGGGACAAGGCGTCGACATCGACGGTGACTCCTGCCCCGATCACGTAGAGATCGCTGGTCAGTTCATCACTGTTGATGACCTGACCTACCAAGTCGGACTGCCGCAGGATCGTCTCGCAGTAGGCGACTGGGACTGCGACGGTCGGGCAACTGCACTCCTGCTGCGACCATCCACCGGAGAACTCTTTGAGTTCTCGGCGTGGGCAAAACCGGGAGAGACCGCTCAAAGCGAACTGGTCTCTACCATCGCACAAGCAGCTGACCTATCCGGCGAGCGAATAACTGATTCGACTGCAGCCGAGAAAATATCGTGTGACCGCGCATTGGTTGCACTCATCGACGGGTCGCAAGTTGACCCATTTTCTCAGCCAGCAAAGGCCAAACCATGAACGTCAAAACCCCTCTCAGAGCGCCGGGCAACACGAGGCGTCCCAATGCGAACTACCGGACTCAGCCGACCCCTTATGGCAACTCCTCCCGATCAGGCACAAGAACTACTCGACAGGTGAAGCCGCCTTCACGGCTCTCTAGGCTGATGATCTGGGCGCTCTGGACTGGCGCTTTGGCGGCCGCCCTTGCATTGCTCCTTCGCAGCGGGGGCTTCTTTGCATCGACTCCACCTTTGCAATCAGGAAGCGAATTCCGCAATTGGTTTCTGGAACGCGACCCGCTCGATGTGGCGGCCTCGGCGGGACGCCTGATTGCGATTCTGCTTCTGGGCTACCTGCTAGTCGTGAGCAGCATCCAAGCCTTTGCATTGCGAGGTCAGCGACAGCACACACAATCGCTTGCCGTCCGCCTAGCTCCGAGGTTCCTGCTGTTCTTCACCGCTGGCCTGATGGCTTCCACGTCGACGGCCTTTGCTGCAACGGCCGCCTATGCAGCAGAGCCCGACCAGCCCGAACCCTCCACAGCTCCCATGATGCAGGTGGTCGACGCTGCAACCCCCTTCCTCGACCTGCAGCCCGTAAATCCGTCACAAGCAAGAACATCGCTCCCCTGGGCATCTAACTCATCCCCTGGGCCTGCTGCCGATGAATCGCAGAATGCAGAACCGCCTCCGACAGCGGCCCCAATTCCAGCGCCAGCAGCAGACTTGAACGCGGCAACAGACCCATCCAGTGCGCCAGAAGCCGCCCCGTCAGCCGCCCCCACGATGAACGCGCAAGTGTCTACATCAGGTCTGCCGAGCCAGCAGAGCCAGCAGTCCCCCCGAGGTCAGCCCGGTCGGCAGGGTCAGCTGCCAGGACTCCTTGGCTTGGGGGCTACCGCTACTCCCTCAGCGCAGGCACCCGACCCAAGCACCCAACCAACAACAACCCTGCCAACAACAAGCCTGCCAACAACTGCAGCACCAGCAACAGGCACACCAGGATCGGCCCAACAGACCGTTCCTTACACCGTGATTCGAGGCGACAACTTTTGGAGAATCTCCGAACAGGTGCTCCAGATGCGCCTTGGCTCACAGCCATCCGCATCGCAGATTGCGCAGTACTCAGCGCAACTCATATCAAACAATCAAGAAGCCCTAATTGACCCAGAGAATCCTGGGCTTATTCTGGTTGGTCAGGTATTTCAACTGCCCTGATCAGGTCGAAAGCCTGTGAACTGATATCCGGCATTAGCTCTTTTTTACCATCGTGACATTAGGTTCACTGCGAGGGTGGGATTGACATGGTGACATTAGGTTCCGGGACCCCGGCGGGGGCTGCGAGCATTACGGTGACTGTGGCGAGTGCGAGGGTGACGGCAAGTAGCCGTGGACGGCCGCTTTCGCAGGATACGAAGCGGCGCCCCGGAGACTGAGTGCGGGTCACGCCTGCGGGGACGATCGCCTGGCGCTGCGGCCGAGCAGATCGCGCCAGCGGCCAGGCGGACACGTCATCCCCGATAGTTGACAATAGTCAATAAGTCTGTACTATTGTAAATTATGCGCCTCCAGCAGCCCTTCAGCTCCGTGACGCCGACTGTCGACGGGTCGGTCCTGCTCGTGCTTGCCCGGGCCGAGGCAGCCTTCTCTGTCCCAGAGATCCACCAGCTGATCGGCGAGTACTCCGAGGCCGGGGTGCGCAAGGCGGTCTACCGGCTCGCTGGCGAGGGCCTCCTGTCCGATCGCCGGGTTGGACGCACCCACGTCTACGAACTCAACCGCTCTCACCTAGCCGTGGATGGAGTTCTGGCCATTGCACGCTCCTTCGAGACGCTCGTCGACCGATTGAGGGCCCGCCTCGGCGAGTTCGCCCACCCACCGGCGTACGCTGCTCTCTTCGGCTCAGCTGCCCGCCAGGACATGCGGACCGACAGTGACATCGACCTCTTCCTGGTCCGGCCACGGGGGGTCGCCCACGAGGACGAGCGGTGGAGCGCTGACGTCGCGAGGCTGAGCGCTGACGCTACGGCCTGGACCGGCAACGACGTTCGAGTCCTCGCTTTCGATGAGGAGGAGATCGACTCCCGGACCACCAGGAGCGAACCCGTCCTAGCCGAGGTCGCGCGTGACGGAGTGCCCCTGTACGGCGAGACCAGCTACCTCCGCTCCCGGAGTGCAGCCTGATGGCACGAGCACCGGGACGGAACCGAGCCGGCGGTTAGCAGAGCTGCCTTAACCCAGGCGAAGACCCATCTCGTCCAAGCGAAGATCAGCAGTCACTTCGCTCACTCCGAGAATGCAGGCAATTGCCTTGATGTCATCTCGGCGAATGGTCAGCACTCTTCCGTTGAAGTCTTGGCGCTGAACTTGAATCATGCGCAGGTACCTTGACAGCATCTGCGACTCGGTATCGTTCATTTGCTCAAGGCGGGTCAGGTCGATTTTGGCGCCACCATTATCTGCAATGCGGCGAAGGGCCTCGTCTTCTTCACTCTCCCCGTCGACCGAAGGCAAGAGTTGATCCACGGGCACCTTGTAGAACTGGGCCAGACGCTGCAGGCGAGGCACCGAAATAGCACGCTCTCCTCGCTCATATGCACCAAGCACACTTGCCTTGAACTCCTGGGCAGAGACGGCCTCTACCTCTTGAAGTGATAGCCGCTTCTGGCGACGGATATGCCGAAGGCGCTCGCCAACCGCCTTGCCATATGCCTCACCGCTTGGGTCCTCACCAATACCGTCTTCGTTCAACATCTCATCTCCCACCTGAATCGAGTTCTGTTGCTTTACCCATCGCCACGCCGCCGACTGGGCTACTCACTGCTGATACATCACTGCTCACTACTGGTACTTCACTGCTCACTACATGAACGGTCAGTTTTGACTGCTCACTCTGCGTCATAATCGCTCGGTGCCGAAGCGTTAAGCGGGACAATAAACCGCGCAGAGTGATTATCTCAGGTTTTCGGTTGCAATGCCAGCACGGAGGGCGGTAAGGAGAACGCCAGCAGTAATCGCTGCGGTTTCAGCGCGCAGTACATGCTCGCCCAGGGTCACGCAGGCAGCACCCTCAGACTCGGCCGAATCCCAGCCACCTTCCGGGCCAACCAAGACAATACGATCGGCACGCTTCAACGCAGATCCGCCCATGTTCGCCAGAACTGCCCCGCTGTTACGCACCTGCTCAAAGCTTGCAAGTCGCTCTGCGCGTCCCGGCGGAATCGAGTCCGGAGCAAACCCAACTTCTGGAAGCCACAGCCTTCGACTCTGAGCACAGGACTCTCGAGCAACGCGCCGCAATCGCTCGAGCTGCTTCGCAGTTTTCTCCTCGTCCCAGCGCACTACTGAGCGTTGGGCCATAAATGGCCAAATCCTGTCCACCCCAAGCTCGGTCAGCTTTTGGACAATCAACTCGGGCCGCTCCCCTTTGACCACAGCAAACCCCACCGTCACCGGATACTCGGGAGGTAGCTCTTGATGCTGCTCGCCAAGCGCCTCTAGCTCACGGCTTGCCGAAAATGCGCAAGACCGCCAGCCTCCCGCTCCGTCGGTAGCGCACACCTCCTGACCAGCCCGTAGCCGGAGTACCCGCTGCAGATGATGCAGGTCATCGGGTTCAAGCTCGGGGGAATCTAGATTGCTCACCAGCACCTGAGCGGCGGCAGACCTCCACGGCGTGAGCCCTGCTGCAGACTCCACGTTCAGCCTCAGTTCTTGAACGCGGTCTTGAACCGACTAAAGAAACCCTCATCAGCAGGAGCTACCTCTTCACCGCGCACCTCGGCAAAGCGGCGAAGCAGGTCTTCTTCTTCAAGTTCAAGCTTGCGTGGAATCTCGACTCCAACCCGGACCAACAGGTCTCCTCGCCCATTTCCATGCAGGCGGGGAACTCCACGACCCTTCATCTTGAAGACCTTGCCCACTTGTGTTCCGCGAGGAACGACTAGTTCCTCTACCCCATCAAGGGTTTCGAGCGCGATATTTGCACCAAGAGTTGCCTGCACCATCGAGATGTCTAACTCCTCGACAAGGTCATCGCCGTGACGTGCAAAACGCTCATGCGGCTTGACACGCAAGCGGACATACAAGTCGCCTGCAGAACCTCCACGCATGCCAACAGCGCCGCGTCCCGTCAGTCGCAACGTTGAACCCTCGTCCACTCCTGCCGGCACGTCCACCGTGTAGGTCTTTTCTTCGATGAGGCGACCCGCACCGCTGCAAACCTGACAAGGAGATGCAATCACTTGGCCTTGACCACCGCAGCGGCGACACACCGAGGCAGACACAATCTGCCCGAGCACGGTCTGACGCACAATGCGCACTTCGCCAGTCCCACCGCAATCGCCGCACTGCACTGCCGAACTACCAGGCTCTGCACCAGTGGAATTGCACTCCTCGCAGGAGACTGCCGTTCGCACAGTCACATCGCACTGGCAGCCGAACACTGCGTCGGTGAACTCAAGAACAGTCTGCACGTCTAGGTCTTCGCCTGGAGGTGGTCCTGCTGGGCCGCGACTCCGGCCACCTCCCCCACCAAAGGGATTATTCCCCCCAAAGAACGAGTCGAATAGGTCGCCTAATCCGCCAGCACCACTGCCAAACGGGTCAGACATGTCGAACCCGTTTGAACTTCCGTAGCGGTCATAGCGATCACGCTTAGCGGGATCGGATAGGACCTCATATGCAGCCGAGAGTTCTTTGAATCGGGTTTCTGCGTCTGGGTCGTCGGGGTTGGCGTCAGGGTGAGACTCACGCGCCAAACTTCGATAGGACTTCTTGATCTCTTCGGGGGTTGCATCGCGACCCACTCCAAGAATTTCGTATAGATCAGCCACACTTAACCTTCAGTTAGTAGACGACTCAACCGCTGGCTCACTAACGCCACAGCCGACAGAGTCTCGGGGTAGTTCATTCGAGTAGGGCCAAGTACCGCAATGGCCCCAACAGATTCTCCGCCCACCTGATAGGGGGCGACCACTAGTGAACAATCAGCTAGCGGGGCAACGCCACTTTCGGAGCCAATTGACACGGCCAGACCGCCGTCAACGAGCTCCTTCAGCAAACTCACCACCACAAACTGCTGTTCCAGAATTCCGAGCACGGCCTCGATTGTTTCGCGTGCATCAAAGGAGCCCGCAATTCGTGAGCGACCATCCACAAACATATGCTGGCCCTCTGCCTCCGCAGCTTCTCGCAACGCACTCATCGCAGCTGCAGCTAGTGCCGCGCCTTCTTGTTGCGGCACTGCGAGCTTGGGAGTCGGTGCATGCAGGGAGGAGCCAACCATGCGGTCATTGACCAACGCGTGTGCTGCGCTGAGCTCCGACGGAGTGACGTCTTTGTCTAACTCCATCGTGCGTTTGACGATGGCACCGTTACTCATAACCATCACTGCCAAAATGGTTCGTGGGGACAAGTCGACGAGTTGCACGGAGCGAACCGTTGACACCTCGTTGGCTTCTCCCACGACCACGGCGGCTGTTCCAGTCACATCTGAGAGCAAGCGGCTAGTTTCGGCGAGCATCTGCTCAAGCTCACCATGAGTCGTGGCAAAGAAATCGCGCACCAATCGAACGTTCGTCGGGCTCAACGACTCGGTTCCAGTCAGGGTGTCAACAAAGAACCGGTACCCCTTCTCGGTTGGGATGCGTCCGGCGCTGGTATGGGGCTGCACCAGATAGCCCTCACGCTCAAGCTGAGTCATGTCATTGCGAACCGTTGCCGAGGAAACCGCCACCTCAGTCCGAGCAGACACCGTCGACGAACCCACTGGTTGGGCAGTCTCGATGTACTGCTGAACTACGGCACGCAGAATCGCGGACTTTCGGTCGTCGAGCATTGGCAGTCAGTCTACGCGAGTGCCAGCACCGAACCGAGATCGGGGGGAGTCAGTCCTCTAACTGCAACGCAGAAGTAAAGGCCTCGGAGGGAACCTCGACTCGTCCCAGGCTCTTCATCCGCTTCTTGCCCTTCTTCTGCTTCTCGAGCAGCTTGCGCTTTCGAGAAACGTCTCCGCCGTACAACTTGGCCGTGACATCTTTGCGATAGGCCTTAATGGTCTGGCGACTCAGAATTTTGGAACCAATGGCTGCCTGAATCGGCACATCGAACTGCTGACGAGGAATGAGTTCCTTCAGCTTGTCAGCCATCTTCTTGCCGTAGTCATAGGACTTTGAGCGGTGAATGATCGAGCTAAATGCGTCAATGGGTTCGCCTGCAATCAGAATGTCAACCTTGACAAGGTCTCCTGGTTCATAGCCAATTGGCTCATAATCCAAGCTGGCATAACCCTGAGAGCGGCTTTTCATCTGATCGAAGAAGTCAGTGACAATCTCTCCGAGCGGCATTCGGTACTGAATCTCGAGACGCTCCGGAGAGAGGTATTCCATCTTGACCATCTCACCCCGGCGGGTCTGGCAAAGATCCATGATCGTTCCCGTAAAAGCCGAAGGCGTAATGATGGTCACCTTCAGATAGGGCTCAAGAACTTTCTGAATCGATGACGGGTCCGGCAGATCGGCGGGGTTATCGATTGCAATCTCTTGGCCATCAGTTCGGAGCACTCGATACTCAACAGAGGGCGCAGTCGCAATCAGGTTCAGGTCGTATTCGCGCTCGAGGCGTTCCCGCACAATCTCCATATGCAACAAGCCGAGGAACCCGCAGCGGAACCCAAAGCCGAGAGCACCAGAAGTTTCTGGCTCGTAGGTAAACGAACTGTCATTCAGTCGCAGCTTTTCTAGGGATTCACGCAAGTCCTCAAACTCATCTCCCTCGACTGGGTAGAGCCCACAAAACACCATCGGCTTGGGGTCCTGATACCCAGCTAGTGGCGCTGCAGCCTGCCGCGAAGCCTCGGTCACGGTCTCGCCCGAGCGGGCCTCTCCAACGTCTTTGATGCCTGCAATCAGATATCCAACCTCGCCAGGGCCGAGTTCGGGCACTGGATCATTATCGGGAGTTCGCACTCCGACCTCGAGTGCTTCATAGGTTGAACCCGCCTGAATAAATCGAAGCTTTGCGTGGGTTTTGAGTCGGCCGTTCATCACTCTGATCGAACTCACCACGCCGCGGTATTGGTCAAAGTGCGAGTCGAAGATGAGTCCTTGGAGTGGCGCATCAGCATCGCCAACTGGTGCAGGTATGCGATCAACTACGGCGTCGAGCAGTTCCTTGACTCCCTCACCGGTCTTTGCCGAGATGCGCAGAATCTCATCAGCAGGAATCCCCAAGACCTGCTCGATCTCTGCTGCATAGGTATCAGGGTCTGCAGCAGGCAGATCAATCTTGTTCAGCACCGCCACGATTTCAAGGTCGTTTTCAAGGGCGAGATAACAGTTGGCCAAGGTCTGTGCCTCGATCCCCTGTGATGCGTCCACCACCAGAATGACACCCTCGCAGGCCGCTAAAGAACGAGAAACCTCGTAGCCAAAGTCCACGTGACCAGGTGTGTCAATCAGGTTGATGACGTGGCCACCATGCTCAAGACGTACTGACTGCAGCTTGATCGTGATGCCACGCTCACGCTCAATATCCATTGAATCTAGGTACTGGGCTCGCATGTCTCGGGGGTCTACTGCGCCACAAATCTCGAGCATGCGATCAGCCAGCGTGGACTTGCCATGGTCGATATGAGCGATGATCGAGATGTTTCGGAGGCGAGGAAGATCAGTCACGGTCTGTCTATTCTGGCCGCTTCTGAGCCCATGTTCTGCATCGCAGCGCGAGTTTCCTTCTCGCGAAGATGACTCCAGCGCTTCAGGTGGCTATCCTCTACAGGTTCCCGAATGGCTGGTTCAGCTGTCCACTTGGGACTGCAGCAGAACCGAAGTTGCAGGCACACCTTCACTACAGAATCGAATAGAGACAGCCCCTCATGGCGAACATCAAAAGCCAGATCAAACGTAACCGCACCAATGAACTAGCGCGTGAGCGCAATAAGGCCGTTCGCTCCGAGGTCAAGACTCGCGTCAAGCACGCCGAGTTGGCCATCGCAGAAGGCGCCGAGAATGCCGAAGAGTTGACCAAGGTTGCCGTTCGCGCAATCGATAAGGCGACCTCCAAAGGCGTGTTTCACAAGAATGCTGCAGCACGCCGCAAGTCACGTTTGACTCGCACCCGTGCAGAGTCCGTAGCTAGCTGAACTGTCCCATCGGGTTAACTGTCCCCCCGGCTGAACCACCCCATCGGGTTGACTGTCCCACCGGATTAACCGAGCTTCAGGCTTGGCTACATTTTCCGGCTGCAGTTATCGGCGATTTTTCCCCGTTGCCGAAAGCGCTGCGAGCCGAGCTACGAGCGTCTCGAGCAAGAGTTCCCCTGGCTGATCGGTTCGGCCACGAAGGTCGACATCGGTTGCGGCCACAAGTTTGATGCACCTTGACAGCTTGGCCGTGCCAAGCTTTTTGCTCTGAGTGAGCGCCTTTTTTGCTGGAAAGGTCGAGCCCTTCATACCCAACAGCGCTGCGGCTTGCTTGTCATCGCGAACCCCGCTGCCATCTAGGCGCAACATGCGCTCTACATGCGTTTGCAGGGTGACCATCACTTGCAACGGGTGCCGGTCGCCTCCAGCGAGCATCCGCTGAAGTTTTTCAACTGCCTCTGCAACACGACCGCCATCAATTGCATCAGTCAGTTCCCATGGCGGCACGGCGCCGGCATTCCCAAGGTACGGCTCAAGGTCCTCGGGGCTGATTTCTTCGTTGCCGAAGGTGGCCTCGAGCACGGTCAAAATTCCTGCCAACCGACTGAGATCTTCGCCAAGTTGTTCAACGAGCACGCGTTTCGCTCCGCTACTCAAACACACAGCAGAGGCAGCGAGCTGATCGTCAACCCACATCGACCTCCCTTTGCCGCCTGGCAGGCCACAATCATGAATTTCACCGCCAGCATCTTTGATTGCTTGGCTAAGTTTTTTGGGAAGCGGCGAGGTTCGGGTACCTGGGGCGACTGCCTTTTCCCAGATGAGCACCAGCGTTGACTCAGGAGCTGGATTCTCTAAATACGCAAGCACTGCAGCGAGTTCATCGGTTGAGAACCTGGCACAGTTTCGGGCAACAACGACTCGTGACCCGAACATCGACATCGTGGTGGCGGCCATGATCACCTGACTCATCGGGTAGTCATCTCCGCTGAAGGTGTCGAGCAGTTCAGTACGATCACCCTCGCCAATGAGTCGGGTCACCAACTCGCTTGCGGCAGTGCCAAGCAGGACCTCATCGCTTCCTTTGAGGAGGTACACCGGAGAGTTCGCTGCTGTCGGATTTGGCATCACGAAGCTCGCAGTGCAGATTGGTCGCTGCTGTCGGGATCCTCCGAATGAGCTTGCAACAGCGCTGCCAGAATGTCGGCTGTTCTGCGAGCACCAACTACATCGTGAGCTCGCAGCACCCGACAGCCCTTGGCGATTCCCAAGGCATGTGCGGCATGGCTGGCCTGACGGCGGTCAGTGACCTCAGTGCCAAGCAGCGCTCCTAGAAATCTCTTGTTTGAAGCCGAGAGAAAGGTTGCATAGCCCAGCGAGGCTAGGTGCTCGGAAGAACGCAACAACTCGAGCGACTGCGGCTCGGTTTTACCAAGATCCATGCCGTCATCAACCATGATTCGTTGATGCGGGATACCAGCCGCAAGCGCTGCCTGAGCGCGACCCTGAAGAAATGCCCGTACCTCTACCTGCAGATTCTCGTAGACCGGTTCTGGATCAGGAATACGTGGGCCGAGGCGTATATGTGTGGCCACCACGCTGGCATCGAACTCTGCACAGATCGGCAGGTAGTCAGGGTGTGCAAATCCAGAAATGTCGTTTCCTACTGAAGCCCCGGCCGAGAGGGACTCGCGCAGAACCACAGGGTTCCAGGTATCTACCGAAATTGGCAGATCGAAACGCGAGCGGAGCGCCGCAATTGCGGGCACTACCCGCTCGAGCTCCTCCTCAGTTGAAACCTCGGGGCCAGGGCCAGCCTTGACTCCACCTACGTCAAGAAAATCTGCCCCATCGCGCACAAGGCCATCGGCCTTTTCTAGGAATCCATCAAAATCGAAGTATTGCCCGCCATCAAAAAACGAGTCAGGGGTTCGGTTCAGGATTCCCATAACTAAAGCTCGGTAGGTGATGTCGAAGGAGTAAGCCGCTCCGAGCTCCAGAATCATGTTTCAGAAGCTACACGCGCTAGCGGACAGCAGGACTCGCGGTTCCGTCACTCTGCGTAGTTTGCGGGCAGTATCTCTGCGAACTGCAACTTGCGCTCCTCCAGCACTCCAAGTTGTCATGCCAATTGGAGTCATTCCCGGAGGGCTGCGCTCACCCACTGACAGAAGTTGACGGACCTGAAACTGTTGGGCGACTACTTGAGCAGTTCGGGTGGCAGCGCTTCCAGGTTCGGCCACAACGATGTCCAGCCTGCGCACCCCAGCAGCCCACAGGGATTCGAGCAGGTCACCCGCATTCGCGGAAGGTCCAACTGCTAGCACCTGACCGCCGCATGTGCCGACCCAGAGCGTTGCCCCAGCAGTTAGGTCGCTCTCCCCGGCCGCTAGGTGTGTTGGGCGAATAGCTATGAGGAGCAGCGACAGCGCTAAACATCGTGCGAACAGCCTCAGAGATTGTTTGAATCGGGCGCGTATCGCTAGCGCCGCAAACCTGCGGCTCGTGACCAGCAACAGCAGCAGCCCTGCAATCCCGAGTAGCAGCAGTTGGAATGGCCGCAACAACGGCAGAGCGGATTGTGAGCCCAGTCTGGCAACCCATCCAATCCACCGAACCAACAATTCGGACGGTATCTGCACGAGCTGAGCCAAGGGGTTGCGAATTAGTCCTGCCCCCAGACCAACAGTCACCCCGAGCATCATGACTAGGCCTGCTGCCGGAACGGCCAACAGATTGGCCGGCGTCGCAACAGCGGGAATCCCGCCAGCAAGCGCAACCAGAACTGGAGCAGTAGCTACCTGTGCTGCCAGCGTGACTGCAAGCGGAAGCCGAAACCAAGCTGGCCCAGGTAAGCGATCTGCTAGCGGACGTGCCATCACCAACAATCCCGCTGTTGCAGCAATCGAGAGTTGAAACCCGATCGAATGAACCAGGAGTGGATCAGTGATGACGAGCGCAATGATCGTCATGGAAAGGACCCGCAATCCACTGGCTAATCGCCCTGCTGCAACCGAGCTCAATGCAATCGCTGCCATGACTGCTGCGCGCAAGACCGAGGGTTCTCCTCGAGTCACGATTGCAAATAGAGCCAGCAAGAGCACCCCAAAGAAGACCTGAAGTCGTAGTGGCATTCGGCGGAGAACAGGTGCAGCCACAGCAAGAAGGAATGCGACGTTTTGCCCTGACACAGCAAGCAAGTGACTCAGACCCGAGGCTTGAAACCGGAACTTCAGGATCTCTGATTGCCCACGGTCATCTCCGAGAACCAGACCCAGATAGAGCGATCGTTGCTCCTCTGGGAAGGAGTCAGCCCCAGCAGAGACCCTGCTGTGAACTGCATTTGCAAGTTGGTACCAGGGGGCCGTTCTGCCGGCCAACTTGACTGAATTGAGCTGCAGTCGCCCAGCTAGGTGACGGGCTTGTACCCATCCGGCGGGGGCACCGCGCAGTTCGCTGACCCGCCCATTTACTTGCAGATGCTCGCCCATCATCATCGGACGAACCACCGCTGAATCCTGTATGGGCACCGTGGCGAGATAGCGGCGGCCATCCACGCTCAGCAGGAGTTGGGTCCCAAACATTTGCGGCTCGGGGTCGGCCATGAGTTGCCCCAAGCCGCTCACGCTCGGAGGCAGCGGAGCATGCAGCGCTTCGAGTGAGGCATTGCCCCGGGCGCACACAATCAGTATGAGGCCGAGCGACAGCAGCACCGGGTTGCGCAGCATGAGTCCAACAAGGAACACCACTGCCGCAAAGGCCAGAGAGATTCTTGGAGAGAAGAACGCAGCACCGCATATCAGTGCTGCGCTGAGTGCCATCCATCGATCAGTCACGGCACCGCGTCGAACTCAGACCGTAATGAGTTCACGAAGCGCTTCGAACTTGGCGTCACCGATGCCGCGCACATCAAGGAGTGCCTCGATGGATTTGAAGCTTCCCTCTTTGTCACGGAATGCGAGGATGGCCTGAGCTGTTGCTGGTCCAACCCCTGGCAGTGTCTCGAGTTGTTCGAGAGTGGCAGTGTTCAGGTTCACAGGACCGGCTGGTTCGCCAGCGCCAGATCCAACCCCGGCCGATCCGGCAGCACTTGCTCCGCCAGCAGATGCGCCCGAGGCTGCACCTTGAACAACGGGGACTTGCACTGGGTTTGGCTGACCGAGAGACGGAATCATGACCTGTGACCCATCGATCAGGGTGGCCGCAAGATTCACGCGATTGGAGTCGGCATCTGGGCGCAGACCTCCGGCAGCAGCTACGGCATCCACCACCCGAGACCCGTTCGGAAGTTGCACCACGCCAGCCGACAGGACTGCACCTGCAACATGGATAAACACGGGACCGGTAGCTACTGGTTGACCGCCGACGGGAGCTTTGATTCCTGTTTCAGACGGATCCGCTACGCCAGCCGAGGGGGCAGCCTGATCTGAAGGGCTGCTGCTCGCAATCGGAAGGCGATCATCTAGCGAGGCCGGCCGCCGTAGTGAGGTCCACCCAAGGCCAAGTGCGACCAAGGCAACGAGAGACATGACTGCTGCCAGCTTTCGCAGATCTACTTGGGGCATCCGTTCCTGCATCCACTCCTGTAACCGCTGGAGCATCCCCTGTCGACCCCAGGGGGACTGTGACATATGAGATGGCTGCGCTGACATGTCATGGGGTTGATCTTGCTGCGCGCTTGGCAGTTGACCCTGAGCATCGCTGCTGTGATCCGGCGGAGCGAAAGGGCTTGCTGCCTCTGTGCGTGAGCGTCGGTACATGGGCCTGCGTGTTTGCTCCCGAGCTAGGGCCTCGAGGACCTCTGCTGCGCGGGTAGGCGTCCTTGTTTGCATGGTTCCTCGGTTTGACCTGCAGAAAACAAGGGGAAGGCTTCAGAACCTAACGAATGCGCCGTTCAGGTAGTAGCGCTGAGACCGGGTATCACTCCCCTGTCGGCAGAATCGGCAAGACTTCCCTGATGGAGATTCTTTGTAAACACACCTTTGATGCGCCGATCGAAGCCTGCTGGGACATGTTCCACGATCCAGCTAGCCACGAGGCCAAGTTCATTGCCATGGGCCACCGAGATTTAGAAGTCATCAGCTGCGATGAAACGGAGACATCGTTGCGCATTGTCATCGATCGGCTTGTAGATGTAGAAGTGCCGGGGTTCGCAAAGCGGATCATCAAACCCACCAATACCCTGAGATCAACTGACGAGTGGCGAAGCAATGGGGACGGCACCTATTCAGGAAACTTCGAACTCGTTACCAAAGGCGTGCCAATTCAGATCACTGGCAGCACTGCCCTTGCACAAGCAGCAGGCAAGAAATCGGCAACACCTACCCTGTACGAGGTGCGCATCGAACTTTCGGTAAACGTCCCGCTCATCGGTGGGAAGATCGCCAACTTCTCAAAGGGAATCGTGACTGATCAGCTTGAGATGGAGTTCAAGCTTGGCGACGACTGGCTGGCTTCGCACTGACATCAGCCCAGACGCCACAGGCTTTCCACAAGAGCTTTGCTGCTGGAGTCATGAGTCCAAGGTCGGTGCAAGTGCGTCGAGTCTTGGCTACCGACTCAGCCAGAACAGCTCGTTGGTCTGGGTGGCGCAGTGACTGTCGAACCTGCTGGCGTGGCACTCCAAAAGCTTTGAGCAAACTAGGACGCGGATACACCATCATTCTTGCCATTGACCCGAAGAGCAGCGGGGCAAAGAGCGCTAGCGCATGACGACGCGTTGCCGAGAGCTGCGGAACCGTCCGCTTCAGATAGTTGCGGGCAAAGGAGAGGTGGCGAGCCTCTTCGGTCAGATGAATCCTGGTGATGCGCTCCAGCAGCGGGTGCAGATCATGACCGGCAAGACTGCGCCGCTGCAGGTAATCAACTGGATCCTCTCCGCCAAGAACAAACATGAAGAACAGCGCCGGGCGAGTTCTGGAACAACGCAATGCAAAACCTGATCCGAGTTTTTCATCCCGGCGCAGTCCCTTGACGTTGGTTCCGGATCGATTGATGAACTCTTGGAACATCAGCGTGTGCTGTGACTCTTCAATCACCTCGTGATGCATGTATCGAAACTCGACTGCGCCATTTGGCAGCCAGAATGCGTGAGTCAGGAGTCCCCGTTGCAGGACGTTTTCAAACTCGCCGCCCACCTTCATGGCGGTGGCGTATCGAGCAAGACCAAATGCAGCCTGCACCTGCGGGGTCTGCGACTTGTACCAGTCTGTTCGAGCAACGCATTCCCAGTCGGGCAATTGAAAGCGACTGTCATGTGGGTCGATCGCCATCTCGGGTGAGTCCCAGGCCACATCCGCATAGGCATCGTGGTTTTTCTCCACTGATTGCCGACTCAGCCGTGCAACTAGTGCGGCAAAGGCAGAGGTATCGGCCTGAGGAACAAGTGGAGTGTCTGCAAGGGTCGCCGGTGCAGTGGGGTTCATGCAAGCATCTTTACAGTGTTCGATGTAAACGTCAATAGTCAATGTCTCAGTTACAAATGTGACATTAGTCAATGATATAATAAATGTCTGATGGATGACTCAAGCAGCAGCGCAAGGGCCGAGGTCCTATGAATGGAACAGATGTAGAACCCACGACATTTCGAATCGACGAGTTGGCAGGCCTCGCCGAGACCACCGTGCGAAATGTGCGTGCCTACCAAGACAGGGGCCTGATTCCCCCACCCCAGCGATTGGGGCGCGTTGGGCTGTACTCCTCTGAACACCTAGCTCGGTTGCGACTGATTTCGAGCATGCTCGACCGTGGTTATTCGCTGTCAAATATTGGCGAACTCTTTGAGGCCTGGGAGCAAGGGCACGATATCGGCGAGTTGCTTGGCTTCGAAGCAGCCCTAGCGGCCCCTTGGAGTACTGAGGCAAAAGTGACGCTCAGCCTTGAGGAACTTAGCGAGCGCTTTGGTGACCTTGTACAGCTAGATACGCTGAGCGAGGTTGAGCAACTGGAACTCTTCGAACTCGATGGTGAGCAGGTTCGTGTGAAGAGCCCACGCCTACTCGAGGCCGGTGCGGCACTCGTGGCTGCAGGGGTGACAGTGCCCGCAGTAGTGGGGCATGCACTTGCGCTTCGAACCGATATTGAGCGAATTGCCGAACGTTTCGTCGACCTTGTGAAGGCTGAGATTATTGACCCTCTCGGCGAGCCCATCCCGACCGATGAACTCCCCCGGCTGACCGAGTTGGTGACTCGCCTGAGACCCCTTGCCGAGCAAGTTGTCGACGCTGAACTTGCCCGCGCAATTGACCGGCAGGTCAGAGCACGTCTAAGCGAGACAATGGACCGCCTAGCAGCACAAGCCTCGACAGCAGATGGTCAACAAGACCGTCGACAAGCCGACTTGCAGCTTGGCCAGGGTCAGCCCGCTGCCTCGTAGCTCAGAACAGTTTGGCAGTGAGCTTTCGCCGCCATTGCGCCTTGGCGGGGTCCTCGTCATCCATCAACTCAAGCAGGTCGACGAACTGCTGCCGATCGGCCTCATTGTCCTTGGCAGTATCGAGCAATTGTGTGAGCTGCGCTGCAACCTGCTCGGCACCTACTGAGCCGGTTCGGGCCAAGGCAGCCACTCGGCGCGTCGCGGGCGACTCTGGAATCTTTTCGAGTAGCGCAAGTGCTTCTTGTGGCTGTTGTTCGGTAACGAGCAACTCTGCAAGTGCAACAATCACCTCGGCGTTGCCCGGTTCAAGCTCGAGTGCAACCCGCAGCGATGACTCATCACCAGCCGACAGCAGCCGCGAAAGCTCTGTCTCTTCCTCAGCGGGAATCAGTTTGTTCACAAAGGCGGCAACCTCGGACTCTGGCAACGCACCCATGAACTGATCAACCGGTTGCCCATTCACGAGCGCAAACACTGCGGGAATGGACTGCACCTTGAACGCCTGAGCAATTTGCGGATTGGCGTCAACATCGACTTTGGCTAGATCAACTTTGCCTTGGGTTTCGGCGATGACCTTTTCCAGAATTGGGCCAAGCTGTTTGCACGGTCCGCACCATTCAGCCCACAAGTCCACGACAACTGGAACAACCGCCGAGCGTTCAATCACTGCCTGCTGAAATGTTGCATCTGTGACATCAACCATCTGCAGAGTGTACGTCTGCATAGTCTACGAGAGTGTGGAAGCCTCGGAGGCAGCACTAGATTGACTCCCAACCTACACACCACCCGAAAGAGCACAGTGACCGAGCACATTGATGGAATCGAGCCAGAAGCCGTCAGTGAATGGTTCCAGCAAGAAGTCAGTGATCTTCGCCAGCCGCTGAGTTTTGAGTTCATCCCGGGCGGGCATTCAAATCTGACTTTCGCAGTCTCAGAACCCGCAGCGGCAGATGGCAGTCCGGGTAGGAAATGGGTACTGCGGCGACCGCCTCTCGGGCAGGTCCTGGCAACCGCTCATGACGTTGGCAGAGAGCACCGCATTATCTCGGCACTGCAACAAAGCGACCTTCCCGTGCCAAAGACCCTGGGGCTCAGCGCTGGCGATGATGTCAACGGCGCACCGTTTTATGTCATGGAGTTTGTTGAGGGCCTCGTCATTCGCAGCACTGAACAGGCCGCCTCGCTTGATCTGGCTGCCCGCCGGCGGGCAAGCGAGTCGATCATTGACGTCCTTGCGGCTTTACATGCTGTTGACGTTGATGCCATTGGCCTCGGCGAGCTTGGTCCGAAAGAGAACTACATAGCCCGACAACTCAAGCGGTGGTACGGACAGTTCCAAAAGAGCGAGGCACAGGTCGAAGGTGGCCTGAACTTGGACGCAGTGCATCGAGTCCACGCTGCGCTGTCAGAGAAGATCCCCGCTCAAGGCCCAGCCAGCATTGTTCACGGGGACTACCGACTAGATAACTGCATGCTGGGCCCTGACGGCTCAGTTGTGGCTGTGCTTGATTGGGAGATCTGCACACTTGGCGACCCGATGGCGGACCTTGGCCTGCTCTGGGTCTACTGGTCAGACCCTGAGGAAGATGCAGTCATGCCGCAGGCCTCGCCGACGGCGCTTGATGGCTTTCTTCGTAAACGAGAAATGATGCAGCGTTACGCCGAGGTTTCGGGTCGTGACTTGGCCGACTTGGACTACTACGTGGGCTTTGGTTACTGGAAGCTGACCTGCATTATTGCCGGCGTGTACGCCCGCTATGCCGGCGGAGCAATGGGAGACGTAACACAAGAAACCATTGCTGGTTTCCGTCAGATGGTAGAGCGCCTTGCAGAGATGGCAGAGGAGTCCGTTTCATGAATGATGACCCACTCGTTGAAGTGATGTTCACACCCGAGTTGCATGAGCCAGTCATGATCGTTGCCCTAGAGGGCTGGATCGACGCTGGGATGGGTGCTGCGAACGCCATGTCGGTGCTGCTCGGCTCAGCAGGGACCGACCCCGTTGCAGAGTTCAACGCTGACCGCCTACTAGACCATCGAGCGCGCAGGCCAGTCATGCACTTAGTCAATGGCTTGATTACACATATGAGCTGGCCCGAGATCGACCTGCGGGCAGGAACCGACGCCGACGGCAACGACATCTTGTTGCTGCTTGGAGCCGAACCTGACTTTGAATGGCGAGCTTTTGCACAAACCGTGGTCGAACTTGCCGAAACTTTCGAATGCCGCATGGTGGTTGGACTCGGTGCGTACCCCGCTCCGGTTGCCCACACTCGCGAAACCTCTCTGTCAGTCACCACTTCCTCGGCGGAACTCTCCTCAACGCTTCATGGTTATGTTCGCGGCACATTGGACGTTCCTGGCGGGATTCATGCAGTCCTTGATGTTGCGTGCAACGAGGCTGGAATCCCCGCCCTTGGCCTGTGGGCACAGGTGCCACATTACGTGTCCTCTATGGCCTATCCAGCAGCCAGCGTTGCACTCCTCGAGGGCCTCAAAGATGTTGCAGACCTTCGCATCGAGACTGGGCAACTTCCCACCGACGCCCGAGCGACTCGCCTACGCCTCGACGAGCTCGTTGCCGAAAATCCTCAGCATGAAACCATGGTCACGCAGCTCGAAGAGATGATGGACCAAGGCCTCGGGGGACCAGACGAAGCCCCAACTTTTGGTTTCGATGATCTGCCCAGTGGCGACGAGTTAGCCGAGGAACTTCAGGAGTTTCTTCGAGACCGCCCAGAAGACCCTGCGTAACTCGGTGTGTCCCTGAAGCGCTCCGCACGCGCTGCCCCGCTCTGTTATGCGAGCGACCCTCTATAGGGGGTCAGGCGCAAGACGAAACGAGTTGGTGGGAGTCGGGTTAGGCCGGAGGCAACGGTTTGTAATCGGGAATGGTGATTCCCTCGGGTGCCTCTGTGTAAAGAGTCACAGCACTCTTGGGATCAAAGAGTTTCTTGGTGGACTTCGGCCATTCACCGGGAAGGTAACGAACACCCCCGTCCACATAGGCCCACATGCCGGTCCCCTGCTTTCCGGACTCATCAAGGCCCTCTGCAGTCGCATCCCACCAGACCTCGGTCTGATCATCCACACCGGCATAATCCACGCTGGGCCAGATCCCACGACTCCCCCATGAAAGCTGCGGGCTCAGAACCGTGCCCGGAATAATCTCGGCTGCAAAGACCGTCTTCTCAAAGGTCTGCGGCGAGAGGTCCGTGCCGATGCCTTGCAGCACTGCGTACAGGAACTGCAAGTTAGGCAAGATGAGCGGAGCAGAGGTTCTTGCTGGGGCAGGCACCCCGTAGAACCACTTGTACAGATAAGCCGCGCCGGCTACTTCTGCGGAAACTCGAGCAAACAGGTTTGATGGCCCAAAGGCATGTGCCCACTGAGCTTGGTCATAGGTGCGAGCAAAGATCGTGGTATCGACGAGGGCAGAACCAGAAATGACCCATTCAGGGAAATAATCCTGTTCAGTTGCAACCTGAGTCAGCGTCTGCGGAGCGAGCGGATCGCCGCTGTACAAGACGGTGGTCACGCCACTCGCCTTCATGCGGGCCAAGATTTCACGCGCCTCGCCCGCCATACCAACCGGAGATTTGAAGGATGCAACCTCGGCAAACTCCACTCCGTAGGTCTCCTTTAGGGTCGCCTCGAGTTCCTTTCGAATGATCTCGGAGGACTCAGAATTCGATAGGTAAATCAGGCCGAGCTTGCGCTTTTGATCTTTTACTGCCGGGCCTCCGAACTCTGCAGTGCCAGCGGCGAGATGCTTGCCTACATACTCGGCAGTCATGATCGAACCCTGATTGACGTTCTTTTGAACGTCCCAAACGTAAGGAGCGCGTTCCACATACCAGTCGTTGGTTTGACCTGGACTGCACGAAATGCACATCACCTTGTTCGCAGCGAGCGTGTCGGCAAAGGCCTCCGTCAGAATCGGGCCACCTAGTACTGCGAACGGCTGAATATCTCTGGCAATGGTCTCTGCGTCACTTGTTGCTGCAACCGGGTCACTCGCCGCACCAGTTGCGCTATAGCGGACTAGTTCGACCTTGCGGTCATAGGTCTCAAAGTAGGTAGCAAGAATTTCATTGAAACCCTCATAGGTCTCGAAGGTTCCATCAGGAGTGTCTGTGTTTCCGATCTGGCTATAAATAAAGCTGAGCACCGGGTCGTTCTCTTGGGCCAGATAGACCACCACCTTGATGCTGTCAGCAGTGACTCCAGTAGCACTCACTCCCCCGCTCGGGCCGCCATACGGGGCGTAGCAGGATGGCGCTGGGACAACCGGCAGAGCAAGGACACCTTTGGTTGTGTCGCAGCGGGCACCCCAGTCGATCTCTTCGGTCTTACCCTGGGCCTTGGCAACCGCCCACGGCAGCACACCATCTGGAAGTTCCCCAGCAGCCGGAGATGAATTCACTGTTGTGGCAGTGGTTTCTGAACCATTCTTGGGCGAAGTCACTACAAGCCCCAGGATGATCGCAGCCACCACGAAGCAGACAGCCCCGAGTGGCCCGTACTTAGCCAAAGCCGACTTGGAGTGACGATCATCTGTGTCGTTCATTTCTTTCATGGTGCATCCCCTGCTGTGCCAGATCGGGCGACCGCAGCACGGTCATCACCCAAATACGAAGAAATCACTCGCTCGTTTGCCAAGACCTGATCGGGAGCCCCCTCCGCAATACAGGATCCAAGCTCTACTGCAATCAATCGGTCGGAAATTGAACTCAGCAACGGCATGTCGTGCTCAATCACAACCAACGCGCAGCCTAGTTCGGCTCGGATTTTTAGGAGCAGGAAACCAAGTTGCTCAACCTCTCGCTGGGCTACTCCTGCCGCTGGCTCATCGAGCAACAGGACCGAGGGCTGGTGCGCGACTGCGCATGCAAACTCAACAATCCTGCGAGTACCCGTGGAGAGTTCTCTCGTAAAGCTCTGGGCATAGGCCGATAAACCAAACAGTTCCAACAACGCAGCAACTCGTCGATCAGCTCGATACTCACTCTCTACCGAGGCAGGAAGCGAGAACGCCGCGTTGAGCGGATCACGAACATCAAGTGAACGTTCCAGCGCAACTGCAACTGACTCGCTCACGGTGAGTCCGGGAAAGAGTCGCCCACCTTGGAAGGTTCGCCCAAGGCCACCTTGTGCCCGTCGGAATGGTGGCGAGGATGCAACGTCGACACCATCGATCAGGATTCGTCCAGCGTTGAGCGGCTGATACCCACAGATCAGATCAAACAAGGTGGTTTTGCCTGCACCGTTTTGACCAATCAAACCCACTATCTCGCCGGGTGCAACGCTCAGCGACACATCTTCTACAGCTGTATTTCCCCCAAAGCGGCGAGTAACTCCAAGAAGTTGCAAAGCCGGGGAAGTTGTAGCTGCAGGCACAACTTGGGCGGCTCCCTCGTTCAAGGCTGGCTCGTTCAAGGCTGGCTCAATCGAGGCTGCGGCGGTTGAGGCTGCGGGGGGTGAATCCTTCTGCGCTAGGAACACGGCCCTCAACAAGTCTGGGCGGTTGGCGAGTTCATGCGCCGGTCCAGAAAAGCGAATTCTGCCTCGCTCCATGAAGTAGGCCGTGCTTGCCATACTCAGTGCAACGTTGAGCGACTGCTCGACCAGAATCACCGTCGTCCCAGCGGCTGCAATGCGACGGACCAGAGTGCAGAGTTGCGACACCACGGCTGGAGCAAGGCCCAGGCTGAGCTCATCAATGAGCAGCAGCCTTGGTTGAGACAACAGCGCCATGCCGAGGGCCAACATCTGCTGTTGTCCGCCCGACAGATCTGCAGCGGGCTCATCGATCCGTTCGGCAAGAATCGGGAAGGTGTCGAGTACCTCCGCCACTCGCTCTTGGTGCTTGTGGCGATCCTTGCGAATCATCCAACCCGCGGCACGCAGGTTTTCCCTCACGGTCATCGAGCCAAAAATTCCTGCCCCTCCGGGGACCTGCGCAATTCCAAACGCAGCGATCTCATTTGGTGGAGCATGGGTGATGTCCCGGCCATCAAAGATCACAGCCCCAAAGTTGGCTTCGGTGACACCAGAAATTGCTCGCAACAACGTGGATTTGCCAGCACCATTCGTGCCGAGCAGGGCAACAATCTCACCCTCATCGACTTCAATGTTGATGTCGAATAGAACCTGCAACTGCGCATATGAGACGTTCAAGTCATGCACGATGAGCAACTTGGAGCGGCCCTCGGACCGATCCAACATGGCTTTGGAGCGCGCCGCTGAAGCAGCCCACACGTCGTTGATATCGCGGCGCACAACCTGAGCACCCGAGGCGATCATCAACCCACCAATTAACAAGATTGGCGACAGGACCAGCATGCCGATTCGGAACCCAACATTGTCGCTGACCCAACCGATCAGCGGAAGGATCAGCAGGCCAGGAATTGCCCACCAAGATGCAACCGAGAACCCGACCGATCTTGCTCGAGCGGGGATTGCAAGCGAGAGGGTAGAGAACAGCCCCGGAATCAAAATCGCCAGGACAGAGGTCAACAAAATATTGGCCAGAATCGACAACCACAGCGTGGGTGCCAGAGCGAAACATGCCACGAGGACTGCAGAGGTAAAGGCAACCCCGCGTAGAAACTTAAAGATAAGCGCTGGGTCACGCAGGAACAGCCGGGTGCCTAACTTTGCACCAACGGCCAATCCCAAAAACTGGAAGGGCTCAACGCAAGCGGCAAGGTAGCCACGCTGCAAGGTGTCCACGCTGTAGACCTCTTCGTACATCAAGCTTGCCAGCGAGACGAAGCCGATAATCGCGACAGATAGGAACGGCACGGCGTACCAGATACGTCGCAGCACATCGATCTTCCACAGCAGGCGCCAAGCCTCGGCAAAACTCGGGGCGGCCTCCTCAGTCTGAATGACCTCTTCCGAAGCACCAGAGGCTCGTCGCTCCTGAGCACCCCGAATGGGCTCCTTCATCCTTGTTCCCAGCACGACCAAAATCAGGGTGGGAATCGCGAACACATAAAAGGGTGTTCGCCAGGTGAACGCAGCCGCTAGAACACCAGCCAAAATCGGGCCGATGAACTGCCCCAAAACATTGGCGGCTCGATGGAAGGAGAAGACTCCGGGTCTGCGATCCACCGGGTAATAATCCGAAAGCAAGGCATTGTGCGTGGGGTCGACTACCGCCCGCCCAATTCCTGATCCAGTACGAGCAACGATGAGCATCCAAATTGCTGTAGACGCACCCGTCATGACCGAGAACACGGCCCAAACCACGGCGCCAACAAGCGCAATGACCACCCGATTCCCGCGGTCGGCAGCAATCGCAATTGGCATCTGCATCAGCAGCGCACCCAGAGCGGTGAGCCCAACCAGCGAGAGGATTCCTGTGTTCGACATGCCGAACGCATCCCGAACATTTGGCAACAGGATTCCAAATGCCGTGCGGTCGAGTTCATCGGCGGCATTCAACCCAAAAAGAATCAACAGCGGAAAGACTGGCCCCGTGCCAACAAGTTGTTTGAGTGATGCGGCAGGAGCGCGCATGACTTGCAACCAGTGACCCGGATTGAACACGCCACGAGACGACTCACTCAGATCAGTCAACGTGATCCGGTCAGTTGATGATTTGGTGTCTGTCATGGCACCGCCCCAACGTCGGTATCAGTATCAGTATCAGTATCAGTATCAGTATCTGTGCCTGTGTCTGTGTCTGTCTGTTCCTGCGAAGCTGCAGCAGCTGGATCCTCTAGCTGCGAGTCAGCGTCAGTATCTCGGTTGAAGTTCAATTCATGTATGCCGTTTCTGCGGGCTGCAAATGAAAGCGCACGGTCTCGGACTCGAAACACCAGGCCACCTAAGCCATCGGGTACTGAGAGCAACACAACGAGGACACCCACTCCGGTGGCCAGCACGGACCAAGGCGCTGGCAAAAGCCATTGCGACCCACGTTGAAATACCGATCCAAGTACGGCTCCGAGCAACGAACCAAGGCCACCAACCACAGTGGCCGAAAATACCAGCAGGCTTTCCTCTGCGCCGTAGGTCTGCTCGCGAAATGCTGCTTGGTGAATCACGAGGACCACTCCAGCTATGGAGGCCATGCAACCAGAAACTGCAAAGGCCGACAGCTTTACACGGGTGGTATTCACCCCGAATGCCGCTACTCCTGACTCGTTATCTCTGAGTGCTACGAGTACTCGCCCTGTTCGCGTTCGACGCAACCTTCGCAGCACCAAGCCCATGAGGACCAACATGGTCAGGGCAAAGTAGTAGAGCCGTAGGGGGCTATCTAGGCTGATCCGATAGAGCAATTCTGGGCGAGCAAACCGGCCCTCCGGAATCCAATCAACGGCGCGGTTTGAGAAGATCCACTCAGAGGCGGCAACCGAAATAGCCAGCGTAGTGACGGCCAGATATAGGCCCCGAAGGCGAAGCGCAGGTAGCCCAACTAGCACTGCCACCAAAGCGCCGATCACGCCAGCGACCACCATCGAGGTAAGCGGTTCCCAGCCCTGTTCAACGGTGGCCCAAGCTCCGACAGAAGCACCAACCCCGACAAAGGCCATCTGCCCGAGTGAGACTTGGCCCGCCCAACCCGTGAGCACTACCACGGACAGGCCAATCATCGCGAAGATCACAATGACTCCAGCTTTGAATTGGCCGTTCGTACCAAGCAGTAGTGGCAATCCAATCACTGTGGCGACCACAGCGATGCCTACTCCGAGGCGACCGAGTCGCACCTCTCGCAATTTGGAAATGGCTAACGGGATTGGGCGCACCTCGCCGAGCGAATCCCAAGAGGATGCATCCTCGGCATCTGAGCGCCGAGATCCTCGACGCTGTAACAGCAGCGAGACGATGATGAGCCCCGCAAGGATCGGGGACATCAAGTAGGAGTCCCCGGTATTCCATCGAACGCCAGTCTCGAGCACACCAAGCGAGACCGCAGTCGCCGCAATTGCCACAAGGTGCGTCATTCGGCCGACGATGAGCGCAGTTAGAGCCCGAAGTACGACCGAAAGTCCCAGGCCGACGCCGAATGGCAGGCTGCTCACTCCTGCTGTGAGGACCATCGAGATATACGCGAGCCCAGTAGCGAGTACCCAGATTTGAGCTTCTAGGCGGCGGACGGGAATCCCGAGCGTGGCTGCGCGTTCGGAACGCTCTGCCGAGGCACGAACAGCAATTCCTGTATCAGTGAGTTTGAGAAAGAGCGCAACGGCAACGAGCAGTAGCGGTGCCACAATCAAGGCGAGCAGATCGCTCCCGTCAAAGACCACGCCTCCCGTATTGAAGGTGAATTCAATAGGTGGTGGCATCGTGCGCACCGCCGGCCCTGCATCCCACAACTTGGGCAGCAACAGCGCGCAAAACGCAAGCACTTGCGCCAACCCCAATGTGGCCACCGTCAGTTGCAGCCGCGGTGAACTAAAGAACCTTCGGATGACTAGGACATCCACGATGAGACCAAGAAGTAGGGCTGAGGCAAACCCAATCGTGATGCTCAATAACCAGGGAAGGCCCGCCAAGGTCACCAGCAAAACAGCAAAGGTGGCGGGCAAGCCACCGAGGTCTCCTTGAGCAAAGTTTACGATTCGGTTTGCCCGCCAAACCAACGCAAGACCCAGGGCGCCAAGTGCGCCAAGCAGGCCAAGGATCACGCCAGAGAGCAGCGCACCTGAGGGCATGGGGAATATGAGGATCTGGGCGACAAGAATCCCGACGGCAGGAAGAAATGGCAGCAGGTTGTTCTTTGCTGTCTTGTTGTTGTCTGCCAACCAACCCACGTCCGGCGCACCCCTCCCCAATAGCAGTAACTGACTCTAGCCAAGCATGTCGGCCGGACAGGTCTACAAGTTGGTCCCGTTGGGAACTTTAGGGTGGCGCACGGCTAGCTCAGATCGAGCACTGCCAGGGTGCCCTCAATGAACTGCTGTCTACATGCGGAACGCTGAAGCTTGCCGGAAGATGTCTTCGGCACCGTTCCTGGTTCCACCAGAATGACTTGCTTAGGCGGAATGCCAACTGAATCAGTCACCACGGACTGAATGACTCGAGCAACCTCTGCAAGGTCTGCCGCTCGAGCCTCGGCTACCACAATGATGTTTTGAGCACCTTGTCGGCCTTCGATGCCGAACGCAATCACATTGCCAGTTCGCGCACCCTCTACCTCGCCCGCCACCTTCTCAATATCTTGGGGGAAGACGTTGCGACCACCCACAATGATCACGTCTTTGATACGCCCGCACACAACAAGCGAACCGTCAATTGTGTACGCCAAGTCGCCGGTGTGAAGCCATCCGTCGATGATGAGTTCCTCGGTTTCGGCTGGCTGCTCGTAGTAGCCCGAGGTGAGTGAGTTACCAGTGATTTTGAGTTCACCAACTTGGCGGTCTCCGCAGATTTCACCAGTAGCACAATCGACAATTGCGATTTCGAGTCCCGGGACTGCCTTGCCGAGCAGGACGAGCTCGGTTGCGCCTTCTACCCCTGGCTCTACTGGAATTGCTAGGTGCCGACTTTCGAGCGCCGACTTGTCGACCCAATCTGTTAGTAGCCCAGCCATCGGCTCGGGGAAGCAACCTGCTATGCAGACCTCGGCCATACCGAATGCGGGGAACGCGCCTTTGGGTGACAGCTTGAATTTTTCACCGGCAGTAAAGAAGCTGCGAAATGTTTCGGGGTCAACCGGCTCGGCCCCGTTGAGCCAGACGCGCATATGCGATAGGTCAAGATCTTCTTCAGTGCGACGCATCGCACGAGCTGCTAGCGAGTACGAGAAGTTCGGCCCGGCCGTACCAGTTCCGCCGTATTGAGAAATCCACTGCATCCACCGCAACGGGCGAGCCAGAAAGTCCTGCGGTGCACCTTGAACCAGCGTGCAGCCAATGGTCATTGGGATGGTCAGCAGGCCAACGAGACCCATATCGTGATAGAGCGGCAGCCACGAGACAATCACCTCATCGCGAGTGATCGCAGCTGCTTTCCAAGCTCCGTCAAGGTTGTTGCAGATGGCTTCGTGCGACAGCATCACGCCCTTTGGCTCCGATGTTGAGCCAGAGGTGAACTGCAACACAGCAAGGGAATCCTCGCTGCTCTTTGGCCGCCGATAGCCGGCCTCGGTCACGCCTTGGTTAGCAAAGAGTTCGTCAAGGGTGACAAAGGGTGGATCGCCCTCTTCACGCTCAATAAAGCCCGCAAGATCTGAATCGATGACGAGAATTTTGGTATCCGAGCGATGGATCCTGACTCGGGTCTGAGCGACGAACTGCTCAAGCGCACCCATCCGCATGGGCAGCGGCATGGTCACAAGCGCAGCGCCAGTAAGCCAGATTGCCTGAATGGTCGTGATCAGCTGTCGCGTGGTTGGGCCGAGGACTGCAACATGGTCGCCGGGTTGAACCCCTCGAGCTTGCAGAGCAGCGGCTACCACTCGGGCCTCGGAATGGAGTTGGGACCAGCGAATTGTCTGATGGTCATCTCCCGAGACGAAGGTCACGAGCCCATAATCACGTTCGGCGGTTGCTTCAATTCGATCAATCAGCGAGAGCACGATGCTTTGACACTCCAGAGTCGTTCACGGTTACAAGAAACTAGCGAAGGTCGAGATCGCTCAGTGCGAAAAGGGCCCTGCCCGGCAGTTCAGACCAGCAGTTCAGACCAGCAGATTGAGCAGCTTTGGTGGGCGAGCAATAACCCGATGAGGTTCGGCGCCTTGGAGTTGCTGTTGCACCTTGTCTGACTCCAGCGCAGCGGCCAAACAGGCTGCCTCATCGGCATCAGAGGCAACCAGAATCCGGTCCCGCACCTTGCCGTTGATCTGCACCACCAGTGTCGCCGATTCTTGGACAAGCAACTCAGGATCGGCAGTGGGCCAAGCAGTGGTATGCACATGAGCTAGCTCGCCATCTGGCTGAGCTAGGTGGCGGGCCGCCCAGAGCTCAGCAGTCATGTGTGGGCAAGCCGGAGCAAGCAACTGCAACAAGGTGTTGACAGAGGCCTGCAGCGTTGGGCCATGCGCGTGCTCGGGCGCCTGCACGTAGCGATAGAGCTCATTCAAGAAGGCCATGTATTTGGCAACGGCGACGTTGTAGGACCAGCGGTCAAAGTCCTTTGAGATGCCGTCAATGAGAACATGCGTGGCACGCACAATCTCTTGGTCTACTGACTCAGGCTCGCCCTCGCGCAGATCCGAAGTCAGATCCGAGCCGGGCACTGCCAGTCTCCAGAGACGCAGCAGGAAGCGATGGCAACCCTCAAGTCCAACATCTTCCCAATCAACATCTTCTTCGGGCGGCTTGACTGCTAGATGGCTGAGCCGCAGTGCGTCTGCTCCAAGGGTGTCGATGATTTCCTCTGGAGCAACGAGGTTTCCTTTGGACTTCGACATTTTTGCACCATCAAGGCGAATCATCCCCTGAGTGAAGAGTCGCTGGAAAGGCTCGCGAAGATTCGCTGGGAGCACCGACAGATCGGACAGCGCCTTGGTGAAGAACCGGGCGTACATCAGGTGCAGCACAGCGTGTTCGGCCCCACCGATGTATTGGTCCACCGGCATCCACTGCGCAAGCTGATCCTGACGAAACGGTGCATCTTCGGACCACGGATCAGTAAAGCGTAAGTAGTACCACGAGCTATCAACGAACGTGTCCATCGTGTCCGTCTCTCGACGAGCAGGCGCTCCACAAGTTGGGCAAGTGGTATGAAGAAACCCTTCATGGGAGAGCAACGGTGATTGCCCTGTTGGGGTGAACTCCACATCATCAGGCGCAAGGACTGGGAGTTGGTCCTCGGGAACGGGAACAATTCCGCAGGCATCGCAGTACACGATTGGAATGGGGCAGCCCCAGAAGCGCTGACGAGAAAGCAACCAGTCACGCAAACGGAAGTTGACCTTCCGCTCGCCGAGTCCGGTCGCTTCCAACCAATCCATAGCCGCGTTTTTGGCTTCGGCGATGTTCAGGCCGTTCAGGTTGAGCTCGGCTGCGGCCACTGCATGGGTTGCAGAGGAAGAATTGATATGCGGGCCATCCCCGGTGAACGCACCGCCCTGAAAGCCTTCGGGCCGCTGCACTGTCTCAATGACTTCCAAGCCGAAGATCGAAGCAAACTCAAAGTCACGCTGGTCTTCACCAGGAACTGCCATCACGGCGCCCGTGCCATAGGTGGCCAAGACATAGTCGGCCAGATAGATCGGGACTGTGTCCCCCGTAAACGGGTTCGTTGCGTAGGCGCCGGTGAAACAGCCACGCTCGGCTAGGGAGCGTTCAGTGGAGAGTCGATCAATCTCGGATGTGGATCGAGCCAACGTGATGAAGGCTTCGACTTGTTCACGTAGCGACTCACTCACGATCTCGGCGACGAGCGGGTGCTCGGGTGCTAACACGCAGAAGGTCATGCCAAATGCCGTATCAGGGCGAGTGGTAAAGACACTGAACTGCAGTGGCGTGGCTATCTCTTCTGACAGCACGGCTTGTCCGTCAGCCGTAACAACTGCCATGTCGAATTGGGCGCCTTCAGAACGACCGATCCAGTTGCGCTGCTGTGTCACGACCCGCTCGGGCCAATCAACTTGGTCAAGGTCATCGAGCAACTGCTGTGCGTAATCAGTTATCCGGAAATACCACTGCTCAAGATCTCGCTTCTCAACCACGGCACCGGAACGTTCAGCAGTTCCATCGGCCAGCACCTGCTCGTTGGCGAGCACTGTCTGGTCAATAGGGTCCCAGTTCACTGCTGCCGCTTTGCGATAGGCCAAGCCGTTCTCGAGGAACTTCAAGAAGATCCATTGGGTCCAGCGCATATAGCTGGGATCGTGGCTCTTGACCTCTCGCCGCCAGTCGTACACACCACCGATGCGGGTGATCGAGCTTCGAAGTTGCTCGATTCTCTCGTCGGTAAACGCTCGGGGGTGACGGCCCGTCTTAATGGCAGCGTTCTCTGCAGGTAGTCCGAAACTGTCGAAGCCCATTGGAGACAGGACTGCATCCCCGCTCATAGTCCGGTAGCGAGTCAGCAGGTCGCCAAAGGTGTAGTTGCGCACATGGCCCATATGCGCAGCGCCCGAGGGGTAGGGGTACATGCACAATACGTAATAGCGATTACGTGGGTCGTCGTTGTCCACCTCGTAGGTGCCCTGATCCATCCAGTACTGCTGCCATCTGGGCTCGATCGTTTGAGGATCGTATGGCTCGAAGAGTTCTACATCTGAGCCGGAACGAGAATCTGACATGACCTGATCGTAGTGAGGTCAAGGCCGACACCCCGAAACCGCAGGGGCAACCCCTCAGAATAAAGAGTCTTATTCGCTCAAATTCCACACTCTGCGGGGTGACCGCTAAGGTTGCCCCTCGTGCGGGGCCGTAGCTCAGTTGGCTAGAGCGCTTCCATGGCATGGAAGAGGTCGTGAGTTCGATTCTCATCGGCTCCACAAGCACCCCGCAGTACAGAAGACCCGGCCCTGAGCCGGGTCTTCTTGCATGTACCCAGCAGTTATCTCAGGCCGATGGTGTGCCGAGTTGCCAGTCCTGTTGTGCCGAGTCTGCATAGAGGCGCTCAAGTCGGTAGAACTCACGATCTTCAGCCAAGAAGATATGAATCACCACGTCGCCGTAGTCCAACAGCACCCAACGTCTGCCATCGGCCCCTTCGATAGCTCGGGGATTCTGATTGCAGTCCTCGCTAATGCGCTGCTGAATTTCATCTGTCACGGCCTTCACCATGGGCGTGTTCGAAGCAGTAAGGATGACGAAGAGCTCGCAGATGCCCATGACGGGAGCAACATCGAGAATCACAATCTCGGTTGCACCTTTGCTGTCGGCTGCACGAGCGGCCGTAGTAGCAAGCTCCCGCGCAGTTGCAGGTATTTGGTCGGGATTGGTCTGCGAAGGGGAAGTCATGGAAGAAGATCTTGACCCATCGTGACCGTCACGTCGACGTTGCTGTTCTGATCAGTGCTCAAAGTGGCCGGCAAACCGAGTTGTTGAGCAATCGCCTCAGCCGCTGCTTTGGACCCCGACTCGGTGTATTCAACCGTCGAGGTTGCAAGATCAAAGGATGCAGCATTGCCTGCAAGCGAGATCTGCCCACCACCAGCGACCACCTTGGGAGCGGACAGGTTGAGCAACCGCTTGTCGGTGGTTCCGTTCAACATAGAAACGGTGGCGCGCTGGCCGGGATAAGCAGATACGGGAAAGGGAACAAACTCCCCCACCCAACCAGGAATGGCCAGTTCGTCAATCTGATTGAGCTTCACTGGCGGTGACATGTTCAGCACCACTTCGGTTGTGGGAAGGGTGGTCAACGATATTTGGGCGCTCGACATCTGACTAAACAAATCAGCGAATGATGTCAGCTCCTCCGAGGCGGAAGACGGCAGCGAGAGACTGCCCTTGGTAGAACTCTCGCTAGCACCGACTGCCTCGAGCAACTTGGCCCAAACCATCTGAAGCCGAAGCGACCTGCTGAGTTCTTGTTCCTCTGTTCCGCGAAACCCTAGGAACTCAGTGACCTGTTCGGGCTGCAGAACAAGTGCGCCCGCTGGATATTTAACAACAAGTGCGCCCGATTCGTCGGGGCCAAGAACACTGTCGGGAAGATCAAGAGTGAGCGGTCCGGCTGCAAGGGCAAGCTCATCAATGACGGTGCTCGGCACCTCTGAAGAACTCGTCGTACCAAAGCTCAGGTCGGCACCAAGGCGGAGGCTGAGTGCGTCGATTCCGCCAGAGGCATAGATGTTGGCTGCACTATCTGGTGGTGCATCTTCGAACTCCCACAGGATCAAACCAGAAGAAACTGCCACCACTGTGTTTGCTGCCGCATCGGCACTCTTCTGCTTGCCCGCCGGATCCGACAAAAGGAACAACGCTGTCAGGAGTGACCCGTCCGCAGCGGTGACTGCGACTAGGTCAACGTTGGTGGGCTCGACCTTGGCAATAAAGTTTGGTGCGGCGGGGTCTGTCACTTCGGAGACTCGCCCGCCCGTAATTTTGAGGGCGGACTTCCAGCCAACAAACCCCAAACCGATCAGAGCCACCACAAACAAAAAGGTCAGCACCCCCTGCATGACAGTTGCTTGATGCCGGCGTTTATTGGCCTTGCGTTGACGCATTGCTGCTCGGACAACTGGCTGTGAGCTGCCGGTCGCGGTTGCGCTAGCAGTCGGATCTGCCGCAGTCGGATCTGGAGCAGTCGGATCGGAGGCAAGGGTTTCTTGCGGCGGGCCACTCATTGCTCATCACCATAGAGGCCAAGTTGCGATATCAAAGAGATCACCGGCTCGGGGATCAGGTGCTGCAACGGTGCCGCTGTTGCAGCACGCTGTCGCAGGTCAGTTGAGGACACTTCGAGTCTCGGTACCGCAACTCGCTCGGCTGTAAAGCCCGGGGGCACCTCACTCAGCACCCCAGGTCGGTCCACCACGATGATCTGGCAGTACTTGGCTACCTCATCTGGGCGTTCCCAGCTGTCGAGGCCAGCTGCTGCGTCGCCGCCGAGAATCAAGAAGAGTTCGCTGTTCGGTTCTAGGGTCCGAAGGGCTTGGAGCGTGTCCACGGTGTACGAGGGACCACCTCGTTGCAACTCGATGTCACTCGCCTCGATTCCCTCCTCGGCGGCCACTGCCGCCTGAACCATCGCAAGGCGATCCTTGGCAGAGGAGAGTGTGCGCGATCCCACTTTCTGCCAAGGCTCATTGGCAACCACCAAGAGCACTCGATCCAGACTCAACGCGTAGCGAACGTTGATCGCCGTCACGAGGTGGCCGATGTGCGGCGGGTCGAAGGTTCCGCCGAAAACCCCGATTCTGACTGGCCGCGCGCCGCTCTCTGTTTCTGATGGAGCGCTCAGCTGCATAGGTGAATGGTAGGCCCAGAAGAATATTTAATCGGTATCCTCAACTCCTCGGCTTGAGGGCCGATACCAAGAAGGACGGAAAAACACAACCTGTCATCCGTCAACGTAACTATTTCCTCCGCTCAACTCGAGCGGCCGAGCGGCCAGATTTGGCCACAACACGAAAGTTGTCTCACATGAGTGACTCCGTTGGTATGTATCTCAACCAAATTGGAAGGGTTCCACTGCTTGACGCAGTAGAAGAACGCGAACTTTCCCAGGTGATCGAACTCGGCCACGAGGCCAGAGCTCGAAGAGATGCGGGAGAACGCACCCGAGATATCCGATCAGCCATTGCCGCAGGAGATGCTGCAAAGGACCGGTTTATTCGCTCCAACCTTCGACTCGTGGTCAGCGTGGCTCGGCGTTACCCGTTGCCGCCAGGAATGGACCTGCTTGACCTTGTCCAAGAAGGCAATCTGGGTCTGGAGCATGCCGTAGACAAGTTTGACTGGCGCAAAGGCTTCAAGTTCTCGACCTATGCCACCTTCTGGATTCGGCAGTCAATCGGAAGAGCGCTCGACCAAAAAGCTTCTCTGGTTCGACTGCCCGGTGACCGCTCAGCAGCATTGCGCGCGGCGTTGCGCAATGTCTCTGGAGATGGAGACTCGCTCGATGACGCAAACGCAGAGCTTCACCGCCTGACCACACCGACCTCACTCGATCGCAGCATCGGCGACGACGACTCAAACGAACTCGTCGACATGCTCGCTGATCGCCATTCTGGTCCCGAAGATGTCCTGCTCGACAATGAGCATTCAGAGTGGCTCACAAGCCTGCTCGAGATTCTGGACCCTCGTGCCCGCAGCGCAGTGGAGCAACGCTTTGGCCTCTCTGATGGCCAACGCAAGAGCTACCGAGAGGTTGGCGAGGATCTAGGCATCACTGCCGAGGCTGCTCGCCGACTCGTCAAGCGTGCGATGGGAACGGTTCGCGAGTTGGCCCTCACTTCAACCTGATCCGCTCTGGCACTTCAGGCTGGGCGGCTCTGGCCGGTAACGTGTGGGGCGATGACTAGCACGGCTTCCTCTGACAACTCTAGAAGCGAGATTTCTGGCGAGGGCTCCTCCTCTGGCGTTTCTTGGACCCCTGATTCTTGGCGGACCAAAACAGCGCTACAACAACCGAACTGGCCAGATGCCAACGAGTACGACTCAGTCCTCAAACAACTTCGTGGGTTTCCGCCGCTGGTATTTGCTGGCGAGTCCCGCCGCCTGACCGCCGAACTGGGTCGCGTCTCTGAGGGCAGGGCATTTCTGTTGCAGGCCGGAGATTGCGCCGAATCTTTTGAATCATTCTCGGCCGACTCCATTCGTGAACGTCTCAAAGTCATCTTGCAGATGGCCGTTGTTCTGACATATTCCGCTGGGGTGCCAGTGGTGAAACTCGGCAGAATTGCCGGACAGTTCGCCAAGCCCCGATCTGCCGACACAGAGACAATCGACGGAGTCGAACTCCCCAGCTTTCGCGGTCACCTCATTAACGATGTGGCATTTACTGCCAAGGCCCGAATCCCCGTTCCGGCCCGCATGATTGAGGCGTATCACCAGTCCGCTTCCACGCTGAATCTCTTGCGTGCTTTCACCACTGGAGGGTTTGCTGACCTCTCGCGAGTGCACCAGTGGAATCAGGAGTTCGTATCTGCGAGCCCACAGGGGCAGCGTTACGAGCAGCTCGCCGAAGAGATCGAGCGCGCCCTGCGCTTTATGGATGCCTGCGGTCTCGACCATGAGACAGTCCCGGCGCTCCATCAGACCGAAGTCTGGACCAGTCACGAAGCACTTGTCCTTGGGTACGAAGAGGCGCTCACCCGCAAAGATTCGCTAACGGGCGACTACTACGACTGCTCGGCACATATGGTGTGGATTGGCGAACGAACACGAGACCTTGAAGGTGCTCATGTTGAGTTTTTCCGCGGCATTCGCAACCCCATCGGATGCAAGGTCGGCCCAACGGCATCGACTGAGCAAGTGCTCGATCTCTGCGAAGCGCTCAACCCCGAACGCATCCCAGGTCGCCTGACCTTGATTACCCGCATGGGTGCCGAGAACGTCACTGACTCGTTACGACCACTGCTGCGTTCTGTGGCCGATGCTGGCCACCCGGTGGTCTGGGCCTGTGATCCCATGCACGGCAACACCTTTACTGCGCC
The DNA here is from genome assembly GCA_001025035.1 of Actinobacteria bacterium IMCC26207. Taxonomy (GTDB): domain Bacteria; phylum Actinomycetota; class Acidimicrobiia; order Acidimicrobiales; family Microtrichaceae; genus IMCC26207. The sequence goes on along the minus strand of LCZK01000005.1, from coordinate 124,784 downwards.
GAGCGGCCAAAAGACCCGCCATTTCGATTCGATCCTCGCCGAGATCAGCGGCTTCTTTGAAGCTCACGGGGCCGAAGGAACTTGGCCCGGCGGAGTGCATGTTGAACTCACTGGGGACGACGTCACTGAGTGCCTAGGTGGTGCAGAGGACCTGCTCGACGGGGATCTCGGACTGCGCTACGAGACCATGTGTGATCCGCGCCTCAACGGTCGACAGTCGCTGGATTTGGCTTTTGGTGTGGCCGAACTCCTGCGAAAAGGCTAAGAAACCAGACCTTTTCTGGGCAGTTCGGCAATTGCCGACTGGACTAGTCAGGTTTCGCTGCTAAAGTTGACCTACTCAGTCATGTTTAAGCCTGCATGCACTGATCCAAGACGCTAACTCCCCCACCCGAACGCTTACTTGCTGCAGCGCTTTCCGCTGCAATCCAGGAGAACCCATGAGCACCATCGAGATTGATTCTGACGGCACGGTCACTGGAAGCGACGGTCTTGAACAACAGATCGATGCCGGAATGGTCGCCGATATCCGCAAGTTTGAACGCTCCCTTGCCGGGTACCTAGCTGGCGAGATTGAAGAAGACGTGTTCAAAGTGTTCCGACTGGCCAATGGCATCTATGGCCAGCGGCAAGGTGGGCACAACCAGATGGTTCGCATCAAAGCGCCGTATGGAGCAATTACTCCCACGCAGCTCGATGCGCTTGCCGATATTTCTGAGAAGTACAGCCGAACCTGGGGACATCTCACGACTCGGCAAAATGTGCAGTTTCACTTTGTTGACCTAGAACAGGTTCCCGATCTGCTGTGGGACCTTGCAAAGGTTGGCCTGACCACCCGCGAGGCCTGCTCAGACACTGTCCGCAATGTCATGGGCTGCCATCTTGCGGGCGCTTGCCCGCACGAGGTTCTAGATATTCAACCTTGGGCCGAGGCCACGTTCTGGCACTTCTTGCGCAACCCAATCTCGCAGCGGCTCCCGCGGAAATTCAAGATCAACTTCTCGGGCTGCTCCACCGACTGTGGCCAAGCCATGTTCAACGATGTGGGTGTGATCGCTGTAAGCCGAACCATTCCCGAGGGTGAGGACGGCGCCGGCGGCGTTGAGTCAGGATTCCGCGTCTTCATTGCCGGCGGATTGGGCGCCAACCCGCATCCCGCACTCGCCCTTGAACCCTTTACTCGCCGAGAAGACTTACTCCCCACCATCGAGGCCTGTGTGCGGGTGTTCGAACAGACTGGCAATCGCGATAACAAGTTGCGCGCCCGCATGAAGTGGGTTGTAGGAGAACTGGGATTTGAAGAAGTTCAGCGACGCGTGTTCGCATCGCGCAAGTTCTTACTCGCCTCTTCAAGCTGGCCTGGAGGCCTTCCGACTGAAGTTGTGGAACTCGGCGATGCTCCTGCTGGTAAGGGTGGCGAGGTCGAGGGTGCAGTCACTCCGGTAGGCCAAGGCCAACCAGTGTTCCTGCGAGGCCTGTCGCCCGAACTGCGTTGGAATGAAGCAAACGTGGTGCGCGGAGTCTCGAACGGCACCGTATCGGCATTGGCCTGGTCTCGCCTTGGGGATGTCACTGCCGAACAGTTCCGAGGAATTGCGGCAATCAGTCGCGAGTTCGGAGCCGAGGTACGCATCACCAACCGACAGAACTTTATTTTGCGAGGACTCTCCGAGGATCAACTCATTGAGTTGTACCCCCGGTTGCTCGCTATCGGCATGGCCGAGCCCGGAGCAGAACTCAGCCGCGATGTCGTTGCCTGCCCAGGCGCCGACACCTGCAATCTGGCAGTAACACAATCCCGCGGTCTTGCTAGTGCCATCGGCGAGGCACTCGAGGAGGCAGGCCTTGCAGAGGTAGAGGGTGTGCGCACCAATATCTCGGGCTGCACCAACTCTTGTGGGCAACACCACATTGCAGACATCGGGTTCTTTGGAGCAGAGCGCCGAGCGCACGGCAGGTCCGCACCGGGTTATCAGATGCTGCTTGGAGGCTATGTCGGCCAAGAGCAGATTGAGTTTGCCAAGACCGCGCTGCGTGTTCCCGCAAAGGCCGCACCAGAAGCGACCGTGCGAGTTGTCCGGCGATACTCCGAAGAGCGCGAGCTAGGGGAACAGTTCCAACAGTGGCTTGAGCGATCAGGTGGAGCCAAAGGCGTAGCTGTTTGGCTGAAAGACCTTGACGTGTTCCCCACCCCAGAAGAGAACGAGGACTTCTACGTAGATTTCGGCGAGACCGGACCCTACGAGAAGGAGCTCGGCGAGTCGGAGTGCGCAGTCTGATGGCGAACCACACCCTGAGCGATCTTCGAGCTACCAACCAACCCACCGAACCCTTGCCTGGGCCGTTTCAAGCAGCGGAGTTTTCTGGTGATGACCTCGCTGTACTCAACCAAGAGTTTGAGCAACTCTCTGCTCCAGAGATTCTTCGTTGGGCTGCCGAGAGTTTTGGACCACACCTTTCGCTAGCTGCGTCCATGACAGATGCAGTCCTGATCGACCTTGCTGTCAAGGTTGCGCCCGCCATTGAGGTGGTCTTCATCGACACGGGCTACCACTTCGACGAGACGCTCGAAACGGTAGAGCGAGTTCGTCGCCACTACGGGTTGAATCTGCGAATCATGACTGTCGCCACCCACGATGAGGAACTGTGGAAGATTGACCCAGCAAATTGCTGTTCGGCAGTCAAGGTCGGCCAGCTCGACCGTGCGCTCGCCGGCAAAGCTGCCTGGATGTCCGGACTTCGCCGAGATGAATCACCGGCTCGATCAGCCTCACCGATTTTGGCACGGGACCTTCGAGGTCTCATCAAAGTGAACCCGCTTGCCAACTGGACTGCGGCAGATGTGCAGGCCTACATCATGGACAACGACATCTTGGTCAACCCGCTGTTAGATCAGGGGTACCCCTCAATTGGTTGCATGCCTTGCACAAACAAGGTGCTTCCCGGCGAGGATGCCCGATCTGGGCGATGGTCTGGCCAGGAAAAGACTGAGTGCGGTCTGCATCAGAGCTAAAGCTCCTGACAACTACCGCCTCTGACAGTTACTGCTCCTGACAACTCCGGCTCCTGACCGCTGCGGCGCTAGGAACTAGATCTCTCGAGGCAGGGTCTCTGGTCTTGCGGGTTTTCCGTCGGAGCCCTTTGGATGAACCGTGTCGAACCATTCAGGACCTGGCCACATCCAACCATCGGATAACTCGGCATCGTTCACCGTTCTGCGGGCAAACCCCTCGGGGTGGTGATAATCGCGAGCCATTTCGCCGGTTCGAGGTCTTCCGGGCATCTGGAACCCAGCCCCTGAGTGGCGGCCGCGCTTAGAGAACGGCCCAAACTTTGGGGAATCTGAATTGGGCACCATTCCGACGTGATAGTCGCCGATCTCGTACTCCTTCATTGTCTGCACCGTCCACATGCCATAGACCAGCGACATGAGTTGCATCGAGGCTTCATTGTCCACGTGTGCGTAGCCGTAGACCCAGCGAGCTTGAGGAAAGAACTGATCAACAGCCGCTCCCATCTCAAAGGCCATGGTGATTCCCACTGCATTTCGACGGAAATCTCTGTGAACCCAGAGGTCAAAGAGGAATATCTCATCCTTTGCGAGTTGTATTGGAAGCAGACCGCGCTTGCCATCTCCCGATACCGGAGACTCACTCAGCAGCCACATCTTGCCAATCGCCTTATCAGTGGGTTTGTGAATCGCAAGAATCACCAATGCTCCCCGGGCAAAGGGACCCTTCATCAGTTCAAGCCGCTGGGCTGGTTCGAGTGCGACTAGGTGGCGGTCAGTCGGGTCGAAGACGACTTTGAAGTAAAAGTCTTCGCCGGCCGAGATGATTTCGTCTGCAATGAGTGGGAGCGGGCGAACCACTATTGCGCACTCATTCACGCGGGGCTTGAGATGCTCCGCCTTTGCCTTGACCTTGTCTACTAGTGACATATCTACTCCCTGTTGTCGCAATTGCAACGCAACCTGATTTCTTAGGCTAGCGAATCTGGCGTTGAACGCGCACGGGGACTCTATCGACACGATGAGGATGCATGCGCCGACTCGTGAACGAGGGCATCTTCCCTAGGGCAGCGGCCTAGACGAGGTTGTCTACGAACCGTTCGAGTTGACGCAGGTTGCGGCACTCAAACGCACCATCGCAGTAGGTGGCGTACTCCCCCACGATTGAATCCCCAGTATCCCAATATGCCTTGGGCTCGGGGTTGAGCCACCAGACGTGGCGGGCTTTATTGCGGATCTCTTTGATGACCCAATTTTGCGAGGCGTGATAATTGTTGCGGGCATCACCCAAAATAATCACCGTCGTCTTGGAACTGATGTCTTGGCCATAGCGTTCCCAGAACACTTCAAACGCATGCCCGTAATCAGAATGGCCATCCACCCAGATCACATCGGCCTCACTATTGACCCGAGAAATCGCATCCAGGATGTCGTCGGTGCCCTCAAAGAATCTGGTGACTTCATCAATCCCGTCAATGAAGACGAAACTCCGCACCCGAGAGAACTGACCCGAGATTGCGTACACCAGATGCAAGGTGAATCGAGCGAATGCCGCAACCGAACCAGAGATGTCGGCGATGACAAAGATCTCGGGCTTTGAGGGGCGCGGATATTTGAACTTCGGCTCGGCGGGTACTCCGCCATAGCTCAGCGAGTGACGAACCGTATTGCGAAAGTCCAACGCACCTTTGCGACCGTGCTTGCGTTTGCGAGCGAGGCGAATAGCAAGGCGCCGCGTAAGTGGCTGCAGGGCCTTGCGGAGTTGCACCATTTCCTCACGACTTACATGCATAAAGTCGATGTCTTCGGGTAACGGCTTGCGCAGAGTTTTGGCCATTGCCTCGACTCCCCGATCGGCTACCAAGCGTCGGCGGATCTCTGACTCAATCTCTTTCTTGAAGGATTCGATTCGATTCTCGTACTCGTCGCGCTCTAGGCGCTCTTCGAGGGGAGTAAGCAGTTCTGGGGAGTCCTCTTGGGCCTGTTCCATCAGTCGCTCGAGCATGCCCTCTAGGTTGAGGTTCCGCATGGTTCGATACAGGTAGTAGGTGCCACCAACGGGCCGTCCTGGCTCCATGCCGGCATAACGACGAACCGACTGCCGAGCCATGGCGCGCATCATCGACTGGTCGCCACGCATCAAAGACTTGTAGAGCATCTCGGCAAGTTCTTCTGGGGTCAGCGAATCACCAGACCCACCTTGAGCCTGTTGACCCTCACCTGCGCCTTCGGGAGCTTGAGACTGATCTTCATCTGGGTCAACAAAGTCGCTGGCATCAGGGTCAAGTGACCACTCTGCGCCGCGCAACGAGAAGTACACCTCAAACACGGTCTCAAAGGCTCGCCAATGCGAGTGGTTCTTGACCAGAGTCGCTGCAAGGGCGTACTTGAATGCCTCACGGTCGCCAAGGGGGATGTACTGAACGGCCTCCATGGCATCAAGGTTTTCGGTCAAGCTGACGGGTAGACCGGCCTGACGCAACTCCACGATGAATCCTGCAAGAAGTTCAAGTAGCGACTCGCCGGCTAGATCAGAGGCCTCGGCCATGATCCGGCTCAGGCTTCCGGAGAGAGAATGCCGCCGCGACTAAAACTCTTCTGCTCAGCAGCAAACTCCTTCACAACTTTTTGAATATCGCTTTGATACTTCAACAAGATGTTGACTGTTCCGGTAGCAGTCTCTGCATCAATCTGCTCCACGCCTAGCAGCACAAGCGTGCGAGCCCAGTCGATGGTCTCAGACACGGAAGGCGCCTTCTTCAGTTCTAGTTGGCGAATAGAGCGCACCACTCGAGCAATCTGATCAGCCAAAGACTCGGTCAAGCCGGGCACCTTGGTGAGCACGATTTCTTTCTCACGTTCCATATCGGGGTAATCCACGTGCAGATACAAGCAGCGGCGCTTGAGGGCCTCTGACAACTCTCGCGTGTTATTTGAAGTCAAGAACACCATTGGAATCTGCCGGGCAGTAATGGTTCCAAGTTCAGGGATTGATACTTGGTAGTCAGAGAGGATTTCCAACAGCAGTGCCTCGGTCTCTACCTCAACGCGATCAACCTCGTCGATCAGCAGGACTACTGGGTCTGTTGCACGAATCGCTTCGAGCAAGGGGCGCTCTAGCAAGAATTCGTCAGAGAAGATGTCGTCCTCAATCTCGTCCCAGTTCTGGCCCTCGGTGTCTGACTTGGTCGCCTGAATTCGCAGAAGCTGCTTTTTGTAGTTCCACTCGTAGAGGGCTTTGGACTCGTCCAATCCCTCGTAGCACTGCAGGCGAATGAGTCGCGCTCCGAGTACTTCTGCAACTGACTTCGCCAGCTGTGTCTTTCCGGTACCAGCGGGACCTTCAACAAGGATTGGCTTGCCTAGCCGATCTGCTAAATACACGATTCCGGCAATGCCTTCATCGGACAAGTAGTCAACGTTACGCAGCGCTGTTCGCAGTTCTTCTACTGAATCAAAGCGAGGTTCTGCATCAAAGGGTGAGGGGTTCGTCGGGTCTTGCGAGGTCATGAACCTAGGTTACTGAGCTACTTGACCGCGCGGTCAATCGGGCCGACCACGCAGCGGACAATCGGGGCGGTCACTGCGGGCCGGAGAATCAACTCTGCTCCGCCTGCTCGCAGGACTAGACCACACCGTGCACCAAACCCCGAGCGCTTCAAATCTGGCCCCTCGGTCGGTACCACTGCATGCGGTCCTCTACCGGCACGCACAGAAGAAGGAACAGTAGAAGTTCAGGCCACCGTGCGATCGAGCAGATGGCGGTTCTTGGACACCGAGCCGGGCAGGATCGAGAAGTGGATCTGACCGTCCTCGTCGATGGCCACGACGCGGACCACGGCCTGGGCCTGACTGTTGCCAGCAAGCAGCATCGCACCCGACCGCACCCTCTCGGGCACGCGTGCGTCGGCCAGAGTCGACCAACCGAGGCCGTCGTCGTCTTGGGCGTTGAGGTCGGCTACGAGATCGAGATCATCCATCGGGTCACCACGCTTCTGGTCAGTCCTCATGATACAGGTTCACCCAGCTGCGATGCTCGCAGCGTCGCAACTCGGCGATGCCGGCCGCGAGGTCATCGAAGGCCAAGGTGAAGTGCCTTGGGTTCCGACCCGTGGGCTCCAAGCGGAACCCGGCAGATCGCAGCACACCCACGCGTACCAAGGTCAGCACCTCGAACCTGACGAGAGGTGCCTGCTGTGCAAGCTCATCGACTGCCACATCTCGCGCAGCGAACACCGAGAGGCCGTAGTCGCCGTAGATGGCGTGGTACCGCTCGGCATCGAGGCGCAGAGCCTCCGGGTCGAGGTCCCCACCTCGCACCACAACGACGTCGTCATCGTCCAGGTCGTCGTCAGAGCGGAGGTGCCGCTGCTTGGCCATCGCTACCTCTCGGGAAGGAAGAACGAGACACCACGGGGTGGGCTGTCCCGGTGCCACCCTCGGTGTTCCAGCTCGAGAATGACCTCCTTACGCAGGCGGTCCCACCGGTTCGGGTCCTGGAGCGGGCAGAGTCGGTCGAGGGCGTGCCAGAGTCCTGGGCGGCGCGCTCGACGGTGTTGAGATCATCAGGTGGTGGAACCTCAGGGACCTCGTGGCGCAGTCGTCGACAGCGGGACAGAGAGCCTCCTTGCTTAGACATACCGCTTCCTCTCAAGTCAACGCAGACAGGAAAGCCCTCGCCAGTGGTGGTGAGCCCGTCCGTCTGGTGCACATCACGGATCATACCCCCGGCACGTTGTCCGGATACGTGGCCGGCATCCCCGCCGGCACATCAGCGATGTCGGGGTCGTAGTCGAGTTGCTCCTGGTAGTGAAGCGCTTGGGGTTTGGTGCAGGGTGTGGTCTAGTCCTGCGAGCAGGCGGAGCAGCGTTGATTTTTCGGCCCGGTTTGACCGCCCTACTTGACCGCGCGGTCAATCGGGCCAGCCACGCAGCGGACAATCGGAGCGCTCCAACGGGGCCCCTCATGCCCTGCTTCTCAGAGTCAGTACGCTTTAGAGGTGACTGCACAGCTCGTAGTGAAATCTTTAGAAGCCAGCCACGGATCACGAGTGTTGTTCTCAGGGCTAGATCTGGTCGTAGCTCCCGGTGATGTCATTGGCCTGTTAGGACCAAACGGGGCCGGAAAATCCACCCTGCTCCGCCTGCTCGCAGGACTAGACCAAACAGTCACCGGCACTCGGGCCCTTTCTCCTTCAACTGCCACTGTTGGCCTGCTACCCCAAGAAACCGAACGGGTAGAAGGCGAGGAAATCCTGGCCTACCTCAGCCGCAGAACGGGGGTCACTGCAGCCCAAGAAGCACTCGACGCGGCCACACAAGCCTTAGCTGAGGCTCAAGACACCGCCGCAGACTCCTACTCCGATGCCCTTGAGCACTGGCTTGCACTTGGAGCTGCTGATCTTGAAGATCGTGCACGGATCCTTGTTACTCAGCTCGGTCTTGATGCCTCACTCGATCAACAGATGACTTCGCTCTCAGGTGGGCAAGCAGCACGCGCAGGCTTAGCCTCACTACTCCTGAGCCGGTTCGACATCTTGCTCCTCGACGAACCCACCAATGACCTTGACCTTGCCGGTATTGATCAACTCGAACAGTTTGTTTTGTCCTCAAAGCAACCCATGGTCATCATCAGCCACGACCGAGAATTCTTGAGCCGAACAGTTACCAAGGTGCTCGAACTCGACATGCACCAACAATCCATTCACCTCTATGGCGGCGGCTTTGACGCTTACCTAGTTGAGCGAGAGCGCGACCGGCTGCACGCGAGAGAGCAGTACGAGGAATACGCAGGCACCCTGTCCGGGCTTCAAGAACGTGGCCGAACCCAGCGCGCCTGGGCTGACAAAGGAGTTCGAGCAGCGCGACGCAACCCACCCGACGGAGACAAGATCGGAAAATCACTCCGAGTGGAATCCTCAGAGAAGCAAGCCTCAAAGGCCCGACAGACTGACCGCATGGTTGAACGACTCGAGGTAGTTCCCGAACCACGCAAAGAATGGGAATTGCAGATGTCAATTTCTGCCGCAGCGCCTTCCGGGCAGGTCGTTGCAGTACTACGCGAAGCAAGCCTGACCCGAGGACCATTCCACTTTGGTCCTGTCACACTGCAAATTGATCGCGGCGACCGAGTTTCAGTGACCGGACCAAACGGCGCCGGCAAGTCCACACTTCTCGGACTTCTCCTCGGAACACTGACTGCCGACTCCGGTGATGCCTCGCTCGGCTCGGGCGTAGAGATTGGCGAGATCGACCAAGCTCGGGGTGCATTCGTTGGAGCTGGCTCCCTGCTTGATGCATTCTGCGATCAGGTACCCGACCTGCAGACCTCTGAAGTCCGCACGTTGCTCGCAAAGTTTGGCCTGAGTGGCGGACATGTTGTGCGGCCAACACAAACCCTTTCTGCCGGCGAGCGCACGCGGGCAGGTCTAGCCCTGCTGCAGGCTCGTGGCGTGAACCTTCTGGTCCTCGACGAGCCAACGAATCACCTAGATCTGCCCGCAATCGAACAACTTGAATCGGCGCTGGGCTCCTTTGATGGCACCATCCTTTTGGTGACCCACGACCGACGCTTGGCCGAACGGTTCAACCCAAATCGCCGGCTCTCCATGCTCGATGGGCAGCTTCAGGAGCTTGCAGGAATCTAGTTCTGCTGAAAATCCCGTTGCTCGGGGCTCTCAGCCGTCCGCACGACAACGGACTTACCAAGGCCCTCCGCCAACAGACCGCTTCGTGAAGATGCCGAGTATTGCTCCAGGCCGAGCTCGGCGGAGTCCTCGCTCCCGTGCAGGGTCATCAGAACGTGCTCACCTAGGTGCTCAACCTGCACCGATTCCACTGCTCCATCGTGGTTTCGATCAAATCCAATTGCCACTCGCAGAATTGCCGCCATAGACCGCACACGAAGTTGGTCGGCCTCACTGAGGCCGGCGAACTCAGCATGTTTATCTACCGATGGCGGGCTCTTACGGTGATAGCGGGCAACCTGCGCAATGAGCTCGATTTCTTGATCAGTAAACCCCATCAGGTGCTCGGAGTTTCGGATCACGTAGTAGCTGTGCTTGTGATGGCCCGAATGCGCAATGAACAGGCCCACGTTGGAGAGCAGCGCAGCGGCTTCGAGCAGTTCTCGCTCCTCGTCACCAAGGCCAAGGTCTGCTGCAAGCGCGTCATGCAGTTGAAGCGCTAGTCGGGCCACTTGAACCGAGTGCTCAGGGTCATCATCACAGAGTTCCATCAGATGAAATACCGAGGTGCGACGCAGGTCTGACAAGTGATGCAAGGTGCCGCCGCCGATGCGGTGCAAGGCATCGAGCAACACACCCTCGCGTAGAGCGAACTCCGAGATGACAATCTCAGTCGCCCCAATAGCCATGCAGGCTTGTTCGAGCACGATCGCCCCACCAATCAGAATGTCGGCTCGGGCTGCGTCAATCCCATCAAGCTTGCGACGCTCCTCGGGGCTCTCCACCGAAGCCAAAAGGTCAACAATCTCAGAGATTTCTTGGGTAGTGACCTTGGATGCATTGAGCTGTTGGGGCGCTTGCTCAGCCCTTCGGGCAAAGATCATGGTCGCAATTGCCTCTGCCGTGCCCGAGGATGCAATGGCAACTTCTTGGCTGAGTTGCGCTACTTCATGTGCCAGCGGAGCAAGCCGTCCGTGCACATAGTCGCGGCATTCCTCAACGGCGTTGCCCCGAACAATACCCCCCGGAAAGAACCGGTTCGTCATGCGTAGCGATCCCAATTTGACTGAGCGACCGTACGAGACGGACCCCTTGTAGCCAAAGAGAATCTCGGTAGAACCGCCGCCGACATCAATCAAGGCCAGGTGCTTGTCGAACACCGGCAAAGCCTGCAGCACCCCTAGAAGGATGAGCCTGGCCTCTTCGAACCCAGAGATGACCTGCACCTCAACGCCGGCCTCTTGCAGCGCACGTTCGAGGAACTTCTCGGCATTGAGCGCCTCACGAACCGCCGAGGTGGCCACCGCATACACGGGTGCTTCAAAGGAGTCAGCTAGGGAGCGGCATCGAGCCAAGGCGGCAACGCCACGATCAATTGCAGCAGGCTCAAGCAGCTTCATCTCACCTCGGCCTGAACCAAGGCGGACCATCTCCTTCTGCTTGGTTATCACTTCGAACCTGCCGTTCGAAGCAACTCGCGCAATCAGCATGTGGATCGAGTTCGTTCCAATGTCGATCGCCGCTAGTGCGCCGGGTAACGGCCGAGCCCCGGCGGCTGGATGAGACCCCGGGTGAGCGGTGCTCGTGAAAGAGCCGACGGATCCCAAATCTGGTCGCTCGCCAAGGTTCGGGGATCGCAGAGGCATGGACTAATCCTAGGCCAGCCTCCGCTAGGTACCCGAGCGTCGCTCTGGTCGTGCAAACATGGGGAGAATGGATGTCGCCCGTGCTTGACCAACCACAGATGCAGCCACCCGGATGGAACAATCACTGGGCACAAGAGTGGTCAAGTTCTCAGGCTGACGGCTTGATCCCATGCCGTGTGGTGCGAATTGATAAGGGTGGCATCATGGCGGCAACTTCCTCTGGCGAGGAACACCTAGTTGTTGCGGCCAAGGCCGTCCGCCGAGTGGTTGTTGGAGATCTCTGTGGCCTTGACTTAGCTGCAGGCCGGATCGAACTGATCCTGCCGCGCCGCACCGTATTCGAACGCCGCTCCCCTGGCGTTGCTCGGGATCAGCTGCAACTGCAGTCCCGGCCGCTCGCAGCCAATATGGATCGAGTCTTCGTGCTGCAACCACTCGAGTCGGGAGTCAACTTGACGCGATTAGCTCGCGAGTTGGTCCTGGCTTGGGAAAGCGGGGCGCAGCCCGTGGTGATTCTCACCAAAGCAGACCTTGTGTCAGCGGAATGGGCTGAGCAGCAGCGATCAGAGGCTCAAAGATTTGCCCCTGGAGTCGAGGTGCATGTGATCTCGACTCGCAGCGCGCATGGGCTGAGCGAGTTGCGCTCCTTGCATTTGGCCGGCCACACGATTGCGATGCTTGGCGCATCGGGGGCTGGCAAGTCATCGCTAGTCAATGCCCTTGCTGGCCACCAGGTTCAACTCGTCGCCGAGGTGCGCGACAACGATCGAAGGGGTCGCCACACCACGAGTGCAGGACAGATTATTGAGTTAGAAGATGGCGCACTTCTGATCGACACTCCAGGGATTCGCGGGGTCGGGCTGTGGTCTGCTGACGATGGATTTGAAAAGGCATTTGAAGACTTGAGCTTGTACGTGCAGCAGTGCCGTTTTGCGGACTGCACCCACACCACCGAGCCCGGCTGCGGCCTACTCGAAGCGGTTGCTCAGGGCGAGATTGGAGCCGACCGAGTCGATGTCTTTCAGGAACTCGCTGTAGAGCTAGAACAACTTGAAGTGGGCCTAGAAACTCGCGAGCGCGAGGAACAACGAGAGCGCAACCAACGCGCCCGACGCAAGGCCAAACGGCGTGATGATGACTCCTCTGAATCCACTGGCCGGTCCTATGAACTCGGCGAAGCAGAGGATGAGTCAGAAGCCTGAGCTGCGCTCGCAATAGGGCAAAATCTGCGCTGCTCAGCTCCGGTCCGGTCAGCGCTGTTCAGGTCAGAAAGGGCGCAGATTCGACGGCTTGCTGAATCTGCTTGGCGGCTGCAACTACGGCCGGACCATGCAGCTTTCCTGGTGATCGACCCAGCCGGTCGATAGGGCCAGAGACACTCACAGCCGCTAGCAACTCCACTTGCGGCCCGCGCACCGGAGCAGACACAGAGGCGACCCCTGCTTCACGCTCCCCCACTGTCTGCAACCAACCTGTGGCCGTGGGCTCACCCGATAGCACTCGACCGGCAGACCCCACCTCCAAGGGGAGCGCAGCGCCCACCGCCACAATCGTGCGCAGTCCATGCAGAGACTCAAGTGCAGCAATACACACCCGGTTTGAGCCATCTCGAACGTACAGTTGCACGGACTCACCCGTGATTTCTCGCAGGGCTACAAGCGCCGGCTGGGCAATCTCGGCAAGCGGAAATTGCTCGGCTGCCACTCGTCCGAGGGCAACAAAGTGCAACCCCAAGGCAAAGCGACCGTCCGGGAGCCGGCGAAGTAGGCCGTGTGCCTCGAGTGCCAAGGCCAAACGGTGTGCTGTGGCTCGACTAAGTCCCGTGCCCTGAATCAGCTCAGCCAAGCTTCGAGGAGACTCTGCTACGAGAGCAACAACCCCAAATGATTTGTCTAATACTCCAACACCAGATACCTTGGGTTCCATTACTCGGGAACTATATCCCAAATAATGAGATTTATCTATTTAGAGGGAGCCTCTCTATGTCTACAGAATCCACCCCCCGCACCTTGGCCGAAAAGGTTTGGGACCGTCACGTTGTTCGGTCCTCTGAAGGCGAACCCGACCTGTTGTATATCGACCTTCACCTCGTGCATGAGGTGACTTCCCCTCAGGCCTTCGACGGTCTTCGCATGACGGGTCGCTCACTGAGGCGGCCAGACTTGACGCTCGCTACCGAAGACCACAATGTGCCTACCGAGCAGATCGATCAGCCCATCGCCGATCCCATCTCACGCAAGCAGGTCGACACGCTGCGCGTCAACGCAGAAGAATTCAATGTCCTTGAGTTCCCGATGGGTTCGCCAGAACAAGGCATCGTTCACATCATCGGTCCAGAGCAGGGGTTCACACACCCCGGCATGACCATCGTCTGTGGCGATTCCCATACCTCAACCCACGGCGCCTTCGGGTGCTTGGCATTCGGTATCGGAACATCCGAGGTTGAGCACGTGCTCGCCACGCAGACCCTGCCGCAAAATCGGCCCAAAACTCTTGCCGTCAATGTGGACGGTGAACTCAACCCTGGAGTCACTGCCAAAGATGTGATCTTGGCCATCCTTGGAGTGCTCGGAACCTCTGGAGGTATCGGGTACGTAGCCGAATACCGCGGCTCCGCAATCCGCTCGCTTTCAATGGAAGGCCGCATGACCGTGTGCAACATGTCCATCGAGGCCGGCGCCAAGGCTGGTTTGATTGCCCCCGATGAGACCACATTTGATTACCTCAAAGGACGAACCCATGCCCCCCAAGGTGACTTGTGGGACGCAGCGGTGGCCGACTGGCGCAGCTTGAGTACCGACTCTGGCGCAGTCTTTGACAAGGAGATTTTCCTAGACGCCGCTCTGATCGAACCGTTCGTTACATGGGGAACAAATCCCGGGCAGGTCATTGCCCTCTCACAGAACGTTCCTGGTCCCGAGGACTTCACCGACCCGGACTTACGAGTAGCTGCAGAACGAGCACTCGAGTACATGGGCCTCACTGCCGGAGTACCCCTCAAGTCCGTTCCCGTGCAGACCGTCTTTATCGGGTCCTGCACGAATGGTCGCATCGAAGACCTTCGAGCAGCCGCCGCCGTTGCGCAGGGCAGGAGCGCTGCTGCGGGTGTGAGAACTCTGGTGGTACCCGGATCTCATGCCGTCAAGCGTCAAGCCGAAGCCGAGGGCCTCGACCAAGTCTTCATCAACGCTGGATTCGATTGGCGTGAGCCCGGATGCTCGATGTGTCTAGCCATGAACCCCGACAAGCTCGTGGCTGGCGAACGGTGTGCTTCAACATCGAACCGCAACTTCGAGGGCCGACAAGGCCGAGGTGGTCGAACCCACCTGGTGTCCCCAGCTGTGGCCGCAGCAACCGCAGTGGCTGGCCACTTCGCAACTCCCACCGACCTTGACCCCGTTCGCTAATCGCTGCCCAACTGCCCTCGTTTCAAGAAAAGGAAACTCATCATGGATTCAGTACAAACAATTACCGGCACAGCAGTCCCCCTCGACCGCTCAGATGTAGACACTGATCAGATCATCCCGAGTGATTGGCTCAAACAAGTCGAACGCACTGGGTTCGACAAGGGCCTCTTCTCGGAATGGCGAGATGACCCAGAGTTCGTGCTCAACCAGGAGCAGTACTCGGGTGCATCAGTCCTCGTTGCCGGCCCCAATTTCGGCACAGGCTCAAGCCGCGAGCATGCAGTGTGGGCCATTCAGCAATACGGATTCGCAGCAGTCATCTCGCCAAGATTCGGCGACATCTTTCGTAACAACGCAACCAAGAACGGTTTGGTTCCAGTTCTTGTCAGCGCCGAGGTCGGCCGCCAACTCTTGGATGCCATCACCAACGATCCCTCGCTCGAGATCAAGATCGACATTGAACTGCGGACGCTCGAGGTGACCGGACTTGATCTACTCGTCGACTTTCCCCTCGAGGATTCCATTCAGCACCGTTTCCTCAACGGCCTAGACGACATCAGCCTGACGCTGCTGCACGAACCAGAGATCACCGCCTATGAGGCAAGCCGACCAGCCTGGATGCCCACCACCCGATAGCGGACTGGGCTGGCTAACCGACTGGGCTGGCTAACCGACTGGGCTGGCTAACCGACTGGGCTGGCTAACCGACTGGGCTAGCTAACCGACTGGGCTAGCTAACCGACTGCGGCTACCGAGACCACTCCGTCTGTCTGGCGCAGGGCCTCAAGCACCGACTCGGGTACTGACTCAGCAGTAGCTAGCACCATCAGAGCCTTTGCACCCTCGGGCGATGACCCAACCGTCATATCGTCAATGTTCACGCCGGCCTCGCCAACTAGCGAGCCTACTTTGCCGATCATGCCTGGCTGATCGTGATTACGCACGACGAGTAGGTGATCTGCTGGAGGCATATCAATGGTGTAGTCGTCAATCATCACGAGCGTCTGCACTGACTTCAGACCGACCAACGTGCCGGACAGGCTGTGGCCAGCGCCACGCACGGTAATTAAGTTGACGTAGTCGCGAGCAGTAGTCGTGGAGGTCGGCCGAATTTCGATGCCCTGCTCCTCGGCAATCTGGGGCGCATTCACATACGACACTGGGCCGCCAGTCGTTGCACCAAAGAACCCTTTGAGCAGTGACAACGTCAAGATCCTGGTATCAAACTCGGCAATCTGTCCTTGGTATTCGATCTCGAGTCCGTCTGAGATCTTTCCGCACAAGCCGGCGAAGATCCGACCTAATTGTTCGCCTAGTGCAAGGTAGGGCCGCACGACCTCGGAGGCCTCGGCTGCAGACACGTTGACTGCATAGGGAACAAAGTCTCCGGCGAGCGCCAACTGAACCATGTCTGCGATGGTGTCTCCGGCTTTGTCTTGAGCCTCGGCAGTAGAAGCACCGAGGTGCGGAGTCACCACGACAGAGTCAAGTTCAAACAACGGTGAATCCGTGCAAGGCTCGGTTGCAAACACATCAAACCCAGCCCCGGCTACTCGACCCTGCGCAATGGCATCGGCTAGGGCTTGCTCATCGATGATTCCACCGCGAGCCACATTGATAACTCGCAGCGAAGGCTTAGCTAGTTTCAACATGTCGACTCCGATGAGTCCGGCAGTCTCTGGAGTCTTCGCAAGGTGCAAGGTGATGAAGTCAGACTGCGCCATCAGGTCCTCGAGGGAGAGCAGCTGCACGCTCAATTGCCGAGCTCGATCCTCAGACACGAAGGGGTCATAGGCGACCAGCTTCATACCGAAGGCGAGCGCCCGCTGAGCAACCAGTTTGCCAATTCGACCAAGGCCGATAATTCCGAGCGTCTTGTCGGAGAGTTCAACACCGGTCCACTTGGATCGCTCCCACCGGCCGGCTTTGAGTGCTGCACTGGCTTGGGGCACATTGCGAGCCTGGGCAAGCAACAAAGCCATCGTGTGCTCTGCGGCAGAGAGCGTATTGGACTGCGGTGCGTTGACGACCATCACTCCGCACTCAGTCGCTGCGGCCACGTCGACGTTATCCAGACCAATCCCTGCGCGTCCGACAGCGATCAAATCAGTTCCTGCAGCAAGAACCGACGCTGTCACCTGTGTTGCAGACCGAATAATCAGGGCGTGAGCGCCGGGAATAGTGGCTAGCAACTCCTCGGGGGTGAGCCCTTCTTGTACGTCCACCTCGTGGCCTGCGTCACGCAAACGCTGCAATCCGCCATCGGCAATTTTCTCTGTAACCAGTACTCTCATGCCCCCATCCTGCCTGAGCTTGGAGCGACCGGCCAACCCGCAAGTTTTTCGACTGCAGGTGGTTTGCCATCGGGTTGGAATCCGAGCACTTCGCCGTAGAAGGCAAGCTCGGTCTCTAAAGCGTTTACTACCGTTTCTCGCAGCAAGAATCCGTGGCCTTCTCCCTGGAATAACACATAGGCATGAGGGACCTGGTTTTGCTGCAGTGCAGTTACCAGAACCTCGGCTTGGGCCGGTGGAACCACTTTGTCATCGGCACCTTGCAACAAGAGCACAGGCCGGCTCAGGTGGTCCGCATGAAATAACGGGGACCTTGCTTGATATGTTGCAGCCTGTTCGGGCAGCGGGCCAACCAAACCGTCGAGATAGCGCGACTCGAACTTGTGGGTATCGGCTGCCAGCGCTGCAAGGTCAGTGACCCCATACAGGCTGCAAGCTGCCACAAAGGTCCCATCAAAGCCCCAAGCCTGCTGGAAACACAGTGCCGCTAGGGCAGTAAACCCTCCGGCAGAGCCACCTCGAATCACACAGCGGCTTGGATCAACGAGTCCCTGCTCGGCTAAGAAGCGGGCGGCAGCGATGCAGTCCTGAACATCTGCAACTCCCCATTCTCCGCGAAGTTGGTCTCGGTACTCTCGCCCAAAACCAGTTGACCCTCGGTAGTTCACATCTGCGACTGCAAAACCTCGGCTCGTCCAAAACAGCAAGCTCTGCGAGAACTCCGCACGGGCAGAGGCCGTTGGGCCTCCATGAATTCGCACGAGAAGCGGAGGTGACTCACCGTCTGGGCCATGAAATCTGGGGCTCTGCGGCGGATAGAACAACGCGTGCGCCTGGACCAAGCCGCCTTCCTGCGAGCCAGTAGGAAAACTGATCGCCTGCGGAGTCGAGACCCAGTCCGCTGAAAGCGGTGCAGCGCCGGATGAGGTGCCGATTGCAGAGGAGGGTGCAGCAGCGGGCGAATCGGCAGCAGAGGGTGGAGCACCCTCTGGGATCGCTCTCAGATCAGTGGCTACCCCAGTTGCAAGGTCGACATGCCAGACCGAACTCGGTCGATCTTTCAGACCTGCAATGACTGCAACAGAGGAACCGTTAACGCTGACTGAATCAATACAGGTGAACCCTGGGCCCGGAAGCGGTAGTCGTTGCGCAGTCGTAGGGTTGTAGCTCCAGAGCGAATCAAACCCGCCAGACTTTGCGGCAAACACCACGGTTCCGTCAGAGGTAAACCCATACCGGGAACCGCCAGCAACCCAACGAGGCTCTCCGACCTCTTCCTGTGCATCCGCTATGAGCGGCGCCAGATGATCTCCAGAGGCAGCTTCGGGAGTCCCCGGTGCCGCAGAGCGATACAGGTGCCACCAATCCGTGGAGTCATCACACCACCACAGATGCCCATCAGGAGACCATTTGGGAAGGCTCACTGACACTGCCCGAGTCAGGCCACGGGCTTGGCCTCCGGCGAGTCCACCAGCAATGCGACGTGGTTGTGTGATTGCAATTGATTTCCGGCCGCCGTACTGAACATCAGCAGCCCAGAGCTCGGCTGCATCCCATGGCATATCTGGGTGATCCCAACGAAGCCAAGCCAGGCTCAAGCCATCAGGCGACAAGGTCGGTGCAGCAGTGAAGTCCCCGGAGCCGGGTTGGCCTTCGCCAACAATCACGACTGGCGGAGCAGGTGTCGTTCGTATCGCCACTAGTTCATTAGCAACCGCTCCGTTGGCTACCACTTCATCGGCTGGCACTTCGCCCGCAGCTAGGTTCGTTACCCCAACAGTCGTTTGCGCAGACTCGCGCTCGCAGATCACCCAATTGCCATCAGGGGTGACAACCCCAGACGCGTAGCGGACCGAAGGCGTACTTTCGGAACTGACTAGAGGCCACAGCAAAAGCTCGCGTGCGTAGGCATCCGACCCAGCCCAGAGCAGGCGTTCTGATGCTGCATCTACCCAGTAGACACGACCATCGGAGCGAGGGTCTCCATGCACCCAAAACGCGCCACCCCCGTATTCGTTTACCCGAGTACGCGCAGAGATCTTTGCCCCGGGTAACAACTCCAGATTCATCGCCGTATCCGGCTGCGACACGAATACCACGCCGCTACGGTCGTAGCCCGGCCGTGACTCGGCCCAGATGACATCGGAATCTATGTGGGCAAGTTCGCCAAACCGCGGAGACCCACTAGCAACCGCAAGCGCTGTCAACGGCGAAGACCATGACCCGAAGGGAGCTTCTACAGATCCACTGCTCTTGTCCGCACTGCCTGAATTCACACTGCTCCGTTAACCAGAGCAGCGATTCGAGAAATTCCCTCTTCAAGGTCTTCGTCTCCGAGGGCAAACGAGAACCGTCCGTAGCCCGGCGTACCGAATGCCTCGCCCGGAACAAAGGCAACCTTGACCTCTTCGAGGACCAGATCGGCTAACTCCACCGTTGTTGAAGCAGTTCGACCACCAAGGTCAACCCCCAACAGCCCTGTCAGGTTTGGGTATGCGTAAAACGCACCTTCGGGCGAAATACAGCTCACGCCTGGAATCTCATTCAGCATGCGGTGCATGGTCTGGCGACGCCGATCAAAGACTGCTCTCATCTCATCCACGGCGCTCAGGTCGCCCTCAACTGCCGCAAGGGCCGCTCGCTGAGCAACGTTGCACACGTTTGAGGTCAAGTGTGTCTGCAGGTTGGTCGTGGCCTTGACGACATCCGCAGGACCAATCAACCAGCCGACGCGCCAGCCTGTCATGGCATAGGTCTTGGCAACGCCATTCAGAATCACGCATTGATCAGCTAACTCCGGCACCAGAGCCTGAATGCTGTGATGCACAGCGTCTCCGTACACCAGGTGCTCGTAGATCTCATCAGTGACCACGATGATTCCGTGTTTGAGTGCCCACTCACCGATTTCGGTGATCTGCTCGGCCGGGTAGACCGCTCCAGTCGGGTTGGAGGGTGAGACGAACACTAACAACTTGGTCTTTGGTGTTCTCGCAGCCTCAAGTTGCTCGACAGTTACTCGAAACCCAGTGGACTCATCAGTTTGCAGAATTACGGGAACACCACCAGCCAACTCAATTGGCTCGGGATAGGTGGTCCAATACGGTGCGGGGAGAAGGACCTCGTCCCCTGCATCGAGAAGCACAGTGAACGCCGAGTACACCGCCTGCTTGCCACCATTGGTGACGACCACCTGTTCGGGAGTGATTTGCACGCCAGAGTCCCTCAGGGTTTTTGCCGCAATCGCTGCTCGCAGCTCCGGCAGACCAGGAGCCGGGGTATAGCGGTGGTTCTTTGGGTCATGACAGGCTGCAGCAGCCGCTTGAACAATGTAGTCAGGGGTAGCGAAGTCTGGCTCGCCGGCACCAAAACCGATGACCGATTCGCCAGCCGCTTTGAGCGCCTTGGCTTTGCCATCCACTGCCATGGTGGCCGAAGGGGTGATTGCAGCAACGCGTTGAGCGATTCGAGAGGGAGTATTCATGGTCCTGAAGATACCGGGTTGAGCTGCTTTGCTGAAACGAGTTCGCCCAGCCGAGAGAAACGAGTTCGCCCAATCCCGCTCAGCCCGCGAGACTCTATGACTGTGAGCACCCCCGATATCCCCATCCCCGATGAGTTCCTTCCACACGACGGCCGGTTCGGCTGCGGCCCGTCGCGGGTTCGGCCCGACGCAGTAGAGATGCTTGCCGGCTCAGCCGGGCATTTTCTGGGTACAAGTCACCGACAAGCCGCCGTTCGGTTCAAAGTGAGCGAACTACGCAACGGCCTAGCCGAGATGTTTGCCCTGCCAGATGGCTACGAGGTCCTTCTCGGCAATGGTGGAACCACTGCCTTCTGGGACGCTGCGACGTTTGCCCTGATCCAGGATCGAAGCCAGCATCTGCACTTTGGTGAGTTCTCCTCAAAGTTCGGCAAGGCTGCCGCCGCAGCACCTCATTTGGGTGAGCCGCAAATCATCTCAGCAGAACCCGGGGATCACCCGCTCGCTGTTGCTGCAGAGGGGATCGACTCGTATTGCCTCACTCAGAACGAGACCTCGACCGGTGTTGCAATGGAACTGCTTCGGCCAGAAGGGGCAGATGCAGACTCGCTAGTTCTCGCTGATGCCACCTCGGCTGCGGGCGGGTTGCGCTTCGACCCACATCAAGTCGATGTGTACTACTTCGCACCGCAGAAATGTTTGGCCTCCGATGGCGGACTCTGGCTTGCGGCCTGCTCCCCCAAGGCAATCGAGCGTATCGAACGTATTGCAGCGAGTGACCGTTGGGTGCCTGCGTTCTTTGACCTTGGTATTGCCTTAGAAAACTCTCGCAAGGATCAGACTTACAACACTCCGGCGCTTGCCACTCTGTTTTTAGCCACCGAGCAAGTCCGCTGGGTGAATGAGAATGGCGGCTTGGAGTTTGCAGCCTCGCGCTGTGATCAGTCAGCAGCACATATCTACGACTGGGCTGACGCACATGCGCATGCGACTCCGTTTGTAGCTGACCCTGCCAAGCGTTCACACGTGGTTGCGACCATTGATTTTGACGAAACAATTGACGCCGCTGTTGTGGCCGCTGTCCTGCGAGACAATGGACTCATCGATGTAGAGCCGTATCGCAAGCTGGGCCGGAACCAACTACGAGTAGCCATGTTCCCCGCTATTGACCCATCCGATGTGGCTGCACTCACGGTGTGTGTGGACTACGTAATTGAACAGCTGGGATGACCATGAATTCCGCCGAGACGTACCAGGAATCCTCTGATTCACTCCGCGCAATTCGCGATCAGTTGACTGGGCCCGGCGGGCAGTTCGAAGTTGTCAGTGCCACAGTCGATGGCATCGAGATGAAGACGTACAAGAATCGCTTCAGCAGCCTTCGAGAGGTTGCCGCTTTCGGTGCGATGCACCAAGACAAAGAGTTCTTAGTCTTCGGGGATCGGCGAATTACGTTTTTACAGTTTCTCGCTCAGGCAAACTCGCTGAGTCAGGTACTGACCGAACAGGCCGGTGTTCACCATGGTGACCGAGTTGCCGTGTTGGCACAGAACTCGCCTGAGTGGTGCCTTGCGTTTTGGGGCACCGTAGATCTGGGTGCCGTACTAGTCGGTCTGAACGGCTGGTGGACTACCGAGGAACTTATGTATGGCCTCGACGACTCCGGGTCGAAGGTTCTGGTTGTGGATCGGAAGCGATTTGAGCGCATCGCCGATCAAGTGCACCTTCTCCCAAACCTTGAACACATCTATTTGATTGATGCTCTGCCTGAGGAGTTCGAGGTTGCTTCGGGATCCGGGCCACAGGTCCACAGCTTCTCAGAACTAGCTGCGCATCCCAGCGAGACCTTCCCGACAGTACCGATAGAAGAATCAGACCCGGCGGTCATTTTCTATACCTCGGGGACCACGGGCAAACCCAAGGGTGCAATCAGTTCTCACCGCAGCATGATCGCAAACTTGCAGAACACTGCCTGCATATCAACCGCCTCGGTGATGCACTTGTCGCGCAGACCTGCGAGCAGCACCTCTGAGCAAGCGACTCATTCTCCTGCGACTCCCCCACAGATGACTGCGCTCTTTACTGCACCGCTATTTCACGTGGCCGGCTGTCACTCGACCATGGTGGTTGGAATGCTCGCCGGGGTAAAGCTCGTGATGCTCGAGGGCAAGTTTGAGCCAGAGAAAGCTCTGACTCTCATCGAGGACGAGAAGATCACGATGTGGTCCGGTGTTCCCACCATGGTGTGGCGAGTGTGTGAGTACCCAGCTCGTCACGATTTCGATACTTCTTCAGTCACCAACGTGAGCTTTGGTGGCTCCCCCTCTGCAGATGAACTGCTCCGCAGGATCAGAGAGACATTTCCAGGGGTTCGCACCACCACCAACGCATATGGCCTCACTGAGTCCTCCTCAGCGGCCACCACACTCTCGGGGGCCGATGCATTTCTCAAGCCCGATTCGGTTGGGCTGCCGATGCCAACAGTAGACATTGCAATTCTTGGGTCACAGGGCGAGCACCTGCCCCCGCTGCAGACAGGCGAGGTGCTGCTGCGCGGTCCGATCATCATGCCGGGCTACTGGAACAAGCCCGAGGCAACTGCAACAACAGTGATTGCTGGCTGGCTACACACCGGAGATGTCGGACACGTTGATTCCGAGGGGTACCTGTTTATTACTGACCGTGCCAAGGACATGATTATCCGAGGTGGCGAGAACATCTATTGCGTTGAAATCGAGAATCGGCTGGTCGAACATCCTGCTGTTGCTGATGCGGCAATCATTTCTGTCCCTCACGAGACCCTTGGCGAAGAAGTGAAAGCAGTGCTGGAGATAGCCGACGGGGCGGAGGTCACTGATGAAGAGATTCGCAGTTGGGTAGCGGCAACCTTGGCAGGGTTCAAGGTGCCTAGTTACATCGAGCGTTGGGACGGAAAGTTGCCTCGCAATGCTTCGGGCAAGCTGCTCAAGAACGTCTTGCGTGGCGAGGGCCACGTGAGCTTCAACGAAACTATGTGAGCGACTGCACCCCTCAAGCCGACTCCACTTGGCAGGCCCTAGCCGCCTAGATTGGGCAGATGAGCGCATTGTTGCCCGATGGAAGCTACGACGCTTTTGTGATTGACCTCACCGAAGAATCCGAAGATGCAGGGCAGCTCCAAACTCTGGTTGAGCTCACGATTGTTGCGGGCGAGCACAAAGGTCTGGTGTTGGAAGTAGCGACTGATTCCTCAATCGGACTCTTTGAGGACATAGTCGGCATGCCTGCGACGCTGACGGTGACCAACGGGTCGCCGCAAGTCCGCATCGACGACTGAGCAAACCATCGGTTGAGCGATTTCGTTCGTTCACAGTCGGTTAGGTAGCCGGAAACAGAGCCGAAACACAATGGAAGCGCAGGCTTCACGCCCGCCAAATATTCGAGAAACACTGACTCTCTAGCTTCTCGTTTATGAAAAAAACACGGGTTCAACGATTAAAAGATCCGGACACGCAACGCATGATGGGGGTGATTCTGGGCGGCAAGATGCTCGGAATTCTTGCCCTTCTCAGCGTGATGAAAGGATTCGGATGGTTCTTTGGTGCTGAGGCAGGTGCTTCCACTCTGGCCAAGACTGCAGTTCAGGCGGATGACCTGATAAGTCCCATCAACACCCTCTGGGTCCTGCTAGCAGCCTTCTTGGTTTTCTTCATGCAGGCCGGGTTCATGGCACTCGAGGCTGGCTTCGCTCGCTCCCGTGAGACAGTCAACGTGCTCATGGAATGTCTGTTCGACACGATGATCTGCGGAATCATCTTCTGGGCCGTCGGCTTTGCATTCATGTTCGGAGGTGGAAGCAGCATCATCGGTCACACCTACTTCTTCCTCAGTGATGCACCAGCCGCCTATGACTACGCCGGCCTCTTCGACACGAAGGTCGCTTTCCTAGCTTTCTTCCTCTTCCAGTTTGCCTTTGCGGACACCGCATCAACAATCACCTCTGGCGCGATGGTCGGTCGGACGAGCTTCAAGGGCGACATCCTCTACAGCGTGGTTGTGAGTGCCTTTATCTACCCCATCTTCGGTCACTGGGTCTGGGGTCCAGGCGGTTGGCTTGGAAACACCATGGGATGGTTCAACGGTTTGTTCGCCAACGCAGACGGCTCGATGGAAGTTGTGTTCCGCGACTTCGCAGGATCCACAGTGGTTCACACCGTGGGTGGAGTGATTGCCTTGATGGGCGCTATTGCCCTCGGTCCCCGTCTGGGCCGCAAGTTCAAGCATGAAGGTGGCGGGCTCTTTCCACCACACGATCTAACAATGGCTGCAATCGGCGCTGTGATCCTGTGGTTTGGCTGGTACGGATTCAACCCTGGATCAACTCTGTCTGCCATGGACTGGGAAGGAATCGGTCGAGTAGCTGCCAACACAACTCTGGCGGCCTGCGCAGGTGGCATCGTGGCAGTCCTCTGGGTCTACCCCAGCTACAAGAAATGGGATTTGGGCATGTGCCTAAATGGATTCCTCGGTGGGCTAGTCGCAGTGACTGCTCCTTGCTACTGGATCTCTCCACTCGGTGCGGTGATCGTGGGAGCAATTGCCGGAGTAATTGTCCCGCTCGGAGTCGATTTCATGGAACGAATTCGAGTTGACGATCCCATCGGTGCGGTTCCTGTTCACATGATGTGTGGGATTTTCGGAACTCTGGCTGTTGGACTCTTTGCAACTGGTGAGTTTGGCCTTCCCGGTCCAGAGGGAGCCGACAACAGCGTCTCGATTCGCGGCCTCTTCTACGGTGGCGGGACGAAGCAACTTATGGCTCAGGCCGTGGGAAGCATCACCTGTCTTGTTGTGGTCGGTGGAATTGCGCTCATTCTCATGAAGGTGATTCGCATGCTTCCTGGAACTTGGAATCTTCGAATCAGTCGAGAAGAGGAACTTGAGGGAATCGACATCGTCGAGCACGGTTCCCCCCCATACCACCTCGAGTCTGGAAGCGGCGTGGTGTACATCACCCCTGTCAGCCCCGACTTCGACAAGGACGACCGCAAAGAGAAAGAACTGGTCTGACAGTTCTGTCTTTCTAGAACCCCAAAAAGAAGTTCAAGGAATCCTCCCCGAGATGCTCGGGGAGGATTCCTTGTTTTTGTCCGAAAGGGTTATCTGAGCTTGGCAATTCGATCTGTAGGCGTGTCGAAGACCAGCCCGGATCGCTACTACTTCGCTGCGGCGAAGCCCTTGTCCAAGTCAGCCAAAATATCTTCGATGGACTCGAGGCCAACTGAGAGGCGAATCATTCCTGGCTCTACACCCGAGTACAGCTGCTCGTCTTCTGTGAGCTGGCTATGCGTTGTCGAAGCTGGGTGAATCACGAGCGAGCGCACATCGCCAATATTGGCCAAGTGGCTATGCAATTCGAGTGCCTCAACAAACTTGATTCCGGCCTCACGACCGCCAGAGATAACAAACGCCGGAACCGAACCGGGACCCTTTGGCAAGTAGGTCTTTGCACGCTCGTGCCACGGGCTTGAAGGCAGACCCGCATAGGCAACGGACTCAACCTGAGCGTGCCCTTCGAGGTACTCGGCCACCTTCTGGGCATTTGCGATGTGGCGGTCCATGCGCAGCGAAAGAGTCTCGACTCCCTGAATGGTCAGGAACGCGTTGAATGGCGAGACGGCAGCGCCAATGTCTCTGAGCAACTGAACGCGAGCCTTGATGATGTACGAGCCAGCGCCGAGCGCAGGCCAGTAGGCAAGGCCGTGGTAGCTAGGGTCGGGCTCGGTGAACTGTGGGAACTTGTCGTTCGCAGAGAAGTCAAAGCTGCCGCCGTCAACAATTGCTCCAACGATTGCAGTGCCATGGCCGCCAATGAACTTGGTTGCCGAGTGCACCACGATGTCTGCACCGTGAGCCAGTGGGTTGAGCAGGTACGGGGTAGCAATCGTGTTGTCGATGATGAGCGGCACTCCATTGGCATGGGCTACCTCGGCAATACCAGAAATGTCTAAGACGTCGTTGCGCGGGTTGCCGATGCTTTCACCATAAAAGGCCTTGGTGTTGGGCTGAACCTTCGCTGCCCACTCATCAAGATTGTCAGGGTCTTCTACGAAGCTCACCTGAATCCCAATCTTGGGGAGTGTGTAGTGGAACAAGTTGTACGTTCCGCCGTAGAGCGAGGCTGAAGCCACGATATGGCTGCCTGCCTCTGCCAGGTTCAAGATGGCGAGCGTCTCTGCTGCCATTCCTGAACTCACAACAAGCGCACCCGGAAGGCCAACAGCAGTAGTCGTCGCACCTTCAAGGCTTGCAATCCGAGCCTCGAGAACTCCCTGGGTGGGGTTCATGATTCGGGTGTAGATGTTTCCAATCTCACCCAGAGCAAACAGGTTCGCTGCGTGCTCGCTATCTCTGAACTGATACGCCGTTGTCTGATAGATCGGCGTAGCGCGTGACCCAGTGACTGGATCCGGCTCGGCTCCTGCATGAATCTGACGGGTATCAAAACCCCACTGCTCGGTCATCTCTGCTCCTCGTAGATTGGATCCAACGAGGGGTCACCCTAGGGCAGGAGTTCATCCAATTCAATTCCCGACCAAATGGGTCAGGTATTAGATGTACTCGAGACGAGATTCACGCCTGTGACGCTGACAGCTAGTACTCGGCTTCGCCCAGACTCAAAGAGCTTGGGTGCAAGCAGATCTGCAGAACTGCCAACGGGCATCAGCGCTGCCACAGTTGGCCCTGATCCCGAGAGCCAGGCAGCTATGACCTGCTGATTTGCGAGGAGTTCTTGCAAGACCTCAGCCGAATCCGGTCGAGCGAGGAGTCGTTCATTCTGATGAACTTGATCTTCGCAGGCGACGCGCAGCTTCGAGAGGTCGCCAGTTGCGATAGCTGCGACCCACAGTGAGGAGCGCGCAATCGAAAATGCTGCCGCTTCTCTACTGAGCGTGGGGGCCAGCACGCTGCGAGATGCGTTTGTAGAGGTTGACTTCTCTGGCCACCAGACAAGGATTTCAAGGCCCTCGGGCACCATCAAAGACAGGGCCTGCTCCCCCGCCGCCACCGTAAAGCCGCCCCAGGTTGAGGCAGCCGCATTATCTGCATGCCCTTCAAGGTTGGCTGCAACACCAAATGCTTGCTGTTGAGCAGCAGTTGGTGCAGCGCCCGATGTGAGCAGTGCAAGGTAGGCGCCAGCCACCCGAGCCGCTCCCGAGAACCCAAGTCCGCGCCCAGGCGGGATCGGGCTACGCCAAGAGAGCTGAGCGTCAGCGTTTCCGCCGGCAGCAACGTATGCAACGGCTGCCGGGTGGGTGGACTCAACAACATGCCAGCCCTGCCCATCAAGAGCGTGATGCGCAGGGCTGTCTGATAACTCAAAGGGCAAATCAAGCGCTAGAGCAAGGCAATCAAAGCCAGGCCCAAGGTTGGCAGAGGATGCAGGTGCAGAAACGTGCACCGTGTCAGTCTCCTCCCGAGATGTCCTCGACCTTGGCCTTACCAGCAGAGATCCAAGGCATCATGCCGCGAAGTTCTGCACCGACTGTCTCAATCTGATGAGCCTTGCCGGCCTCTCGTAGTGCCGTGAAGTTCGCGCCGCCCGCTGCGACTTCGCCAACAAACTCGGTTGCGAACTCACCAGACTGGATCTCACCAAGGATCTTTTTCATTTCGGCTTTGACTGCCGCGTTGATGACCCGAGGTCCACGAGTTAGGTCGCCGTACTCGGCTGTGGTCGAGATGGAATAGCGCATGCCGGCGATTCCTTGTTCGTACATCAGGTCAACAATCAGCTTGAGCTCATGCAAGCACTCAAAGTAGGCCGACTCAGGCTGGTATCCGGCCTCGACAAGGGTCTCGAACCCTGCCTGAACCAGAGCAGTCAATCCACCACACAGAACGACCTGCTCGCCGAACAAGTCAGTCTCGGTCTCTTCTTCGAAGGTGGTGTCAAGCACGCCCGCACGAGAGCCACCAATGGCATCTGCGTAGGACAAAGCCAAAGCCTTGGCAGACCCGCTTGCATCCTGCGCGACTGCAATCAAGCAGGGCACGCCGCCGCCTTCGGTGTAGGTGCGTCGCACCAAGTGACCAGGGCCCTTTGGTGCCACCATGGCAACGTCAACACCCTCGGGTGCTTTCACATAACCAAAGCGCACGTTGAATCCGTGAGCAAAGAACAGGGCGTCGCCTGCATTCAGATTTGGGGCAACTTCTGAGTTATAGATAGGTCCGATTTCTGTATCGGGCAGCAGCATCATGATGAGGTCAGCCTCTGCAGTTGCGCTAGCAACATCCAGAACCCGCAGTCCTGCTTCTTCGGCTTTGGCTCGAGAGGAACTGCCTTCTCGCAGACCAACGCGCACGTCAACGCCCGACTCTTTCAGATTCAATGCGTGAGCATGACCTTGCGAGCCATAGCCAAGCACTGCCACCTTGCGGCCAGCGATAATCGAGGAATCAGCATCTTTTTCGTAATAGACGTTTGCCATGAGCTTCTTCAGCCCTTCCTATTTTGTAGAGAACAATCAACTGAGTGAACGGCACTCGGGAACTACACAGTAGAAGCGAAACTAGCTTCGTTCTAATTTGGGTAGCGCTACGCGGCCAGTTCGCTGCAAATCAATGATTCCAAAGGGCCGCAAAAGTTCCTCGAGATCATCAAGTCTCTCCGGGTGCTCATCAAGCGAAAGCGCTAGTTCGTCTCGCCCAACGTCGATGATTCGACCCTCGAACAGTTCGACGAGTTCAATAATCTGACCCCGCACCTCAGCCGGAGCCTTGACCGTGACCAGCATGAGTTCACGCTCCACGGAATCTCGCGGGTCGAGCTCAGAAATTTTGATCACGTGGATCAGCTTGTTCAACTGTTTCACTACTTGTTCCAACGGAGCCTGCTCAACATCAACCACGACGGTGATGCGACTAAATCGCTCATCATCAGTTGGGGCAACAGCTAGGGAGTAGATGTTGTAGCCACGACGGGCAAACAGCGCCGACACCCGGGCCAAGACTCCAGCTCGATTCTCGACGAGCACAGATAACACGTGGTACTTCGGCGGCACCGAACCTACCCTCCTACTATTCATTGATTGCAGAGTCATCGACCGAGTCCGTTCTGCAGGGGGCCAACGTCAATCTGATCATTCGACGTACCTGGTGAAACCATCGGAAACACCTTCTCCGAAGCATCCGTGCGGAACTCCAGCACGACTGGGCGATCATTAATCTCATTGGCCTTATCGATTGCCGGGCCGACCTCATCTGGCGACTCGACACGCAATGCAACACAACCCATGGCCTCGGCCCACTTGACGTAGTCGGGCAAATCCGGGGACAAGTACACCTCGGAGTAGCGCTCCCCGTAGAACATCTCTTGCCACTGCCGAACCATGCCAAGGTACGCGTTATTGAGCAGCGCAATCTTGACTGGAATCCGCTCCGTTGCGGCAGTCACGAGTTCTTGAGCAGTCATTTGGAAACAGCCGTCACCATCAACTGCCCAGACGGTGCGATCAGGGCGGCCAACTTTGGCCCCAATTGCTGCAGGGATAGAGAATCCCATAGTGCCCAAGCCACCAGAGTTCACCCAGGTGTAGGGGTAGTTGAACTTCCAGTATTGACTCGTCCACATCTGATGCTGGCCCACGCCCGATGCGACGATTGTGTCTGCCGGTGACCGATCTCGGAGTTGTTCGAGCACATACTGTGGTTTGAGTAAATCGCCATCTATGGACTGCTCATAGACAAGCGGATACAGCTCTTGCCAAGCCGAAATTTGTTGGCGCCATGGGGTGATGTCCATGCGACTCTCTGGGCCACCTAGGGCGTTGAGCGCCTTGATGATCTCTTCAATCACGAGTCGGCAATCGCCGACGATGGGGACATCAGCTCTGCGCACCTTGCCAAGTTCGGCAGGGTCAATATCGACGTGGATAATTTTTGCATCAGGAGCGAACCCATCGAGCTTGCCTGTCACGCGATCGTCGAAGCGACTACCAAGAGCGATCAACAGGTCTGACTTTTGAATCGAGGTCACTGCTGTGTAATTGCCGTGCATTCCCGGCATACCCAAGCAGAGTTCATGATCGTCTGGGAAAGCCCCCCGAGCCATCAATGTGGTCACTACGGGAATGCCGGTTAATTCTGCGAGTTCTCGCAGAGCCTCGGCAGCACGCGCCTTCAAGATGCCACCACCCGCATAGATAATCGGCTTGCGGGCAACAGCAATCAGAGCAGCAGCCTCTTTAATCTTTTTCGGGTGACCCTTGGTGGTTGGCTTATAGCCAGGCATGCTCGAAGAGACATCGGCATCTGTTGGCCAATTCCAGTTCATCGCCGAGGCCGGATTCCTGGGGTCGACGATGTCTTTGGGAATATCCACCAACACGGGGCCTGGTCGACCCGTGGTTGCAATATGAAAGGCCTGACGAATGGCCATCGGAATATCTTCGGCTCTGGTCACCAACTCGTTGTGTTTGGTGACGCCGCGAGTAATCCCGACGGTGTCGCATTCTTGGAAGGCGTCGGTACCGATCGAAGGAAGAGGCACCTGACCAGTAATGACCACCATGGGAATGGAATCCATATAGGCATCGGCTAGCGGAGTCACGATATTGGTCGCACCGGGACCCGAGGTGACCATGGCAACTCCAGGGCGGCCAGTGGCATGAGCAAAACCCTCTGCCATATGACCTGCGCCTTGTTCATGACGAACCAGAACATGGCGGATCGGGCTATCAAGAATCGGGTCGTACACCGGAAGAATCGCTCCCCCGGGCAGGCCGAAGATGACCTCAACTCCCTCGAGTTCGAGGGACTTAATCAGGGCTTGTCCACCATTGGTGTTCATATCGCTATTCCTGGCTTGTTGCTAAATGGCACTGGGCTGGTATTGCTCTGAAAATGACAACAACCTCCCGCTAAGGAGGTTGTAGGCACGAACGCGGATTGGATCTCCGGTCACGTGCCTCAGGAGGGTACGAGAAGAAGATGCGAAGTAGTCACCCCGTTAGTCTGCCGCGAAGCGGGAGCTGTTGCCAACCCGGCTACCCCTCAGGGGCCGAATTGGGCAAGTTCACCGCACCTGCGAAACGCGTTCAGAGAATCGCGGTACCGTCAGAACGATGAACGACTGGGCCCCAATTCTTGTAGCAGGAGCGATACTTGCTGCAGTGGCCATCCGCGAAACACTCAGGTGGAGGGGTCGGCGGTGGCGCAAGTCGGGACCTCGTGGAAATCAGTAGCAGCAAAGCCTCGGCATGCACGAGGCCTCAAGGACCGTTCCGGTCCGGCAACGGGTTCTCGGCATCTGCCTATCGAGCGGGGGTGATATGGCCAACTAGGTCGGATTCTCTGCCTGACAGGCGACCAACCGCAGTTGCCACACCACCCCACAGCAGAAATATGCCAACAACTGGCGCCAGCAGAGCCGCAAGTGTGGTCAGCCAAGCCGAACGGTCACTCGTATACAGCACAACACCTGCCACGGGCGCAGATGCTGCGAGCAAAATCAATAATCCAAGGCTCAGCATCAAACCTGCCAAACAGCCTTGTCCGGTATCACCAGCAGCTAGCGGGTTGGGGCTCTCGGGAATAGCAACCGGTGCCAGAGCGGCGCTTCCCACTGATACGCCGGCAGCACCCATGAGCGAGCCAACTGCCAGAATCCATGCGGCGGGCAACCATTTCCAACCGCCGCTCATAGCTGCCAAGCCCAAGGGTAGGAGCAACGCCGGAACTGCCATCACCACAATCGAGGACAAGGCCTTTGCTCGAGCAAGTACCCGAGCATCGGCCCCTGCTTGAATTTCCATCCAGAGCGCAGGCCCATCCACCCCGAAGCTGTTGTTGCCATCAAAGAGCACTGCGAAAAACAACAACCCTCCCAGCATCACCGTGCGAGGGTCTCCGATCTCTCCATCGAGAAGCGGGCCAACCACAAAGATTCCTGCGCCAATTGCTAGGGCCGTAATCGTGTTGACTGCCTGCCGAGGGGTACGGAACTTTGTGCGAATCGTTCTGGCTGCAATGGCTCCAACTGCCCCGTGTGGCAGTGCTGCGTAGACCCCTGATCGCAGGCCTTGGAATCCGGTTCGCATCTTGCGGCCGCCACTACCAGGCCTCGGCGAACTCAACGCTAAGCGTTCTGTGCTGATCATATTGAGCCACAAAAGCAGCGGCAACCAGCTCAGACCTAGCAGCAGATGGACAACAGCTTGGGCTGGTTCAGCACTGCTCGTACCTGCGAGTCCTAGCTGCCCCGGCGGAGTCCACTTGGCGATTTCTGCGAGTTCTGTCCAACGCTCTGCAGTCCAACTTGCCTGCTGCCGGGTTAGCACTTGCACAATGAACCAGACCGATAATGCAGAGATCGTTGCGAGCGCCTGAGCTATCTGGCGAAATCTGCCCGAACTCCAAGCCCCAACGGCGTTTGCCATCGTGCGGCTGAACAACAGCAAAGTCAGCAGCCAGCCGAGAATCGCTAGAAACAGAATCAATAATCCGCTTGGGCTACTGCCAGACCAGCCAACAGCGATTCCAGCCCCCGCCAAGAGTGCAAGCAACGTGGGTGGACCAACCACTGCACTCACAAGCAGGCCCGTGCCAAGCTGCGAACGAGTCAGCGGTTCAGCTGCAAGATGGCGGGCATCGATAGTGGACTCCACCCCCGCAGCAGAGGACAACAGCCCCATAGCGATGACGGTTGCGGGAAGCAGGACGACCAAAATCTGATCTGCGCTAGCCGAGCGTTGACCCAGCGTTGAGAGAACCCCAAAGGCAGACAGCCCAAAGACGATGCACAAAACCAGCGACAAGCCGATCTGAATTCGCTGCTGAGCACTCCCCTTGACGGCGGCTCGCAGTAACGCCCATTTCAGGCGAGCCAGCGACCACGCTGCATGAATCACTGGGCGGAATTATCGAGCCAACTCAGGCTCGCTGGGTCGACTGGACTTGCACCGATCATGGAGATGAACGCGTCTTCAAGTCGACCTCCACCGCGCAGCTCCTCGATAGGACCAACGGCGAGCAGTTCACCCTTTGCCATGACGGCCACAAAATCACACATGCGATCCACTAAGTCCATCGCATGAGAAGAGAACACCACTGTGCCACCGGCAGCCCGGTAGCGATCCAACATGGTGCGAACTGCGACGGCAGAGACAGGGTCAACACCCTCGAAAGGTTCGTCGAGCAACAACACCGCTGGACGATGCAGCAGTGCGGCTGCGATGGCTGTCTTCTTGCGCATCCCGTGGCTGTAGCCGCCGATCTGCTCATCGGCGGAGTCCGTCAGGTCCATCACCGTCAGAAGCTCCTCGGAACGCGAGGTGACCTCTGCCCGGTCGATTCCCCGCAGCTCTCCTAGATGTTGCAGGAGTTCTCTTGCGGACAGCCGATCAAAAAGGTTGAGCGGATCGGGTACCACGCCTAATAATTTTCGGACGGTCACTGGATCAGTCCAAGTTTCGTGGCCGGCAACCCAAACTTGCCCCGCATCGGGACGCAGCAAACCAGCTGTCATTCTAAGCGTGGTGGTCTTGCCCGATCCGTTTGGTCCGAGCAATCCGCAAAAACTCCCCGCAGGGATATCAAGGTCCAGCGACTTCACGGCCATGTGACTGCCGAACTGTTTACTCAGACCGCGGGCAACTATCGCTGGCCACCCTGGTACGGGTTGATTCACTGCCTCAGTCTGCCCCACGTCAGCGGATTGACTCAGGCAACGGTCACTGCGCCCTGATCGGCTCCGCGTGCGAGCGTTGCGTACTTGGCGAGAACACCCTTGGTGTATCGAGGCTCGGGTGCTTTCCAGTTTGCTAGTCGCGCCTCAAGCGTTTGCTCATCAACTAACAAGTCGATGCTGTGATTGCGCACGTCGATACGGATCCTGTCGCCCTCTTCGACAAGGGCAATCGGTCCACCCAGAACTGCCTCGGGGGCAACATGGCCAATACAGAACCCGTGCGTACCTCCTGAGAATCGACCATCAGTAATCAGCGCAGCATCGCCACCTCTGCCTGCACCCTTCATGGCACCCGTAATGGCCAGCATCTCACGCATACCGGGCCCACCTTTGGGTCCTTCATAGCGAATCACCAAGACGTCGCCGGGATTGATCTTGCCGGCCAAGACGGCTTCCATAGCAAGTTCTTCGCCCTCAAAAACTCGGGCGGGTCCCTCAAACTCGTCGAAGTCAATTCCAGCAACCTTGACCACAGAACCCTTTGGGGCGAGGGTCCCTGTCAGGACTGCGATACCACCCAAATCGTGGATGGGGTTCGAAAGCGGGTGGATCACTTCGCCGTCTGGAGCAGGGGGCTTAATGAGCGCCAAGTTCTCTGCCACTGTCTTGCCCGTCACCGTGATCTCATCACCGTGCAGGAGTCCAGCCTCGAGCAGCATGGCCATAACAACTGGAACGCCACCCACCCGATCAACGTCGAGCATGTGGTATTGCCCATGCGGTTTGGTATCTGCAAGATGGGGAACCTTTGCAGCAATTTTGTTGAACGCATCGAGTTGCAGTTCGACTTCTGCCTCATGAGCAATTGCCAAGAGATGCAGCACAGCGTTGGTTGAACCACCAAGGGCCATCACTACTGCAATTGCGTTTTCGAATGCTGCCTTAGTCAAAATGTCACGCGGTCGGATGTTGAGTTTGCAGAGGTTGAGTACTGCTACCCCCGAGGCGTAGGCGTAATCATCGCGTCGCCTATCAACTGCTGGCGCAGAGGCCGAACCGGGTAGCGACAATCCCAGCGCCTCGCCAACCGAGGCCATGGTGTTGGCAGTAAACATGCCAGCGCAGGCACCAATTGTGGGGCAGGCGTTTCGCTCGATCTGATCAAGTTCTTCAGCATCGATTGCGCCTGTGGCATAGGCACCGACTGCTTCGAACACCGAGACAATATCGAGCACATTTCCGTTGTAGTTGCCTGGCAACTTGGACCCGCCGTACAAGAACACAGAGGGCAGATTCAGCCGGGCCGAGGCCATCATCATGCCTGGCAAAGATTTATCGCACCCTGCGAAGGTGACCATGGCATCAAAGCGTTCGGCATGCATCACGGTCTCTACCGAATCAGCTATCACCTCACGAGAGACCAACGATGCACGCATGCCCTCGTGGCCCATCGAGATGCCGTCTGAAACGGCGATGGTGTTGAACTCAATCGGATAACCGCCCGCATAGCGCACACCCTCTTTTGCCCGCTTAGCAAGATCTGCCAGCGGCATATTGCATGGCGTGACCTCATTCCAAGAAGAGACAACGCCGATCTGCGGCTTATCCCAATCATCATCGGTCATGCCAGTGGCGCGAAGCATTGCCCGAGCAGGGGCCCGGCTTGGAAAGTCGGTGACCTCATGTGAGCGGGTTTTCATGTCTGGCTGATCAGTCATGACCACAATCTAGGCTTTCAGGAGGCAGGCACTGCTACGCGAACACAGGCAGTTTTGGGAATTGTGACTCTGGCACCATCTAGGCGTAGTTCTGCCACGATGCAGCGCTCGGTAAAACCGGCCCACCAGCCAGAGGGTTGGAACCGAATGAATGACAAATCGGCAACAGCCTTGACGTTGACAAACCCTGGTTCGTCCCGAACCTTGACTGCTAGTGAGCCTGGACGCTTTACCCCAGCGTTGAACGCCAAGAAATCATCTGGGGAAGCACCCTGCAACAGGGTTTCGATTCTGGCTGCCTGTGCTTGGGTATCACGATCTGCTGCTCTCTCGGCAGCAAACTTTCCAATTCCAATGACGACAACAATCAACAAAACAACAAGCACCGAAACCAAAATGGCTCGGTGCTCGCGTAGGCCCTGAAAGCGAGGAGCCTGAACCACCGGCTCAAGAGACCTACCCGAGAGCAGCGGGGGGCTGAGCGAGGGCTGGTCCCGACCCGCGGGTCCCTTGGGCGGACGAACGACTCTGGGGACTTCAGGGTCTGAGTTCAGGGCCAAGCCTTGTCAGCAAAACTGTCACGCAGCTGATACTTCAGAACCTTGCGCAGGGTCTCGTTGCGCGGAAGCGAGTCCACGACCTCGAGCTGTTCGGGTGTCTTGAACCTCGTCAGCCCCTGCTCGCCTAGGTACGACACCATCTCCTCAAAGGTAATGACTTCACCCTCGGCCGGCCGCTCAACAACTGCGCAGACTCGCTCGCCTCGTTCACGATCGGGCAGGCCAATCACGGCCACATCCCCCACGCCGGGATGTGCATAGAGCAAATCCTCAATCTCTTTGGCGGAGATGTTCTCGCCCTTGCGAATGATGATGTCTTTGATGCGGCCTGTGAGCACCACGTGACCGTCGGGGCGAAGATGTCCAATGTCACCTGTGCGGAAATAGCCATTCTCATCAAATGCCTGCTCGGTGAGCTCAGGGTTGGTGTAGCCCTTGGTCACCATCGGCCCCTTGACCCGAACCTCACCGTCAGTTCCCGTTGGAGCCAAGCTTCCGTCCTCGGCCACGATGCGCAGATCTGCGCCCGTGACGGGTTTGCCAGTGGTATGAGCGAGTTGATCATCAGAGTCGGTGGGAGACCCCTGAGTAATCATCGGGATTTCGGTCATTCCGTATCCGTGACAGACCTTGATTCCCATCTCATCGAGAACCTCGCGATAAATCTCTGGTGGCATCGGCGCGCCACCCCCGGAGAGTGCACGAAGCGCTGGCATGACTTTGGTCTCGGGCTGCTTGCGCTGTTCTGCCAAGAACATTTGGTAGAACGCAGTGCTTCCACCTGCCATGGTTACGCCGTTCTTGGCGTAGGTGGCCACAGCGTCAACAGGGTTGAACGCCTCGATGAGTACTGCCGACATGCCGCTAATCAGCATCATCACGAGGTAATCAGGGCCTGCAATATGTGCGAATGGGAAGGCCATAGATCCAACGTCCTGAGCAGTCATCTGCAACGCATCAGCTAGGCCTTGGCCGCCTGCTATCAGGGTGGCATCGGTATGGAGCACACCCTTCGGGTCGGAGGTGGTTCCCGAGGTGGAATAGATCCATCGAATGGGTTCTTCTCCCTCGGCAAACTCCGGCACGGGACCTAGATCCGAAGGATCACCGGCCGGCAGAGAATCCAAGCTGAGCACAACGGGGGCCGGGTTCATCTCGGCTGCAAGAGACTGCGCCATAGCGGTGAAATCAAACCCCTTCCACACGCTCGGCACGATGCAGAACTCTGCCTGCATATGACGCATGACAAAACCAAGTTCTTTTTCTCTGTACAGATGCATAACCGGGCTCTGAACTGCGTCGAGCCGAGCAAGGGCTGCAGACGCAACGATTGCCGGGATGCAGGTAGGCAACTGCCATGTCACTCGAGTCTGCGAGGTAATCCCAAGGCCAGCCAGGCCAGCGGCGCAGACCTCGGCAGCATCACGAAACTCGGCGAAGGTCATGCGAGTGTCATCCTCAGTTACAAAGATGACTGCATCTGGGGTCTGGGTTGCACGCTGCTCAATGAGTTGCCAAATCGTAGACATGGCCTGACTCTAACCAACTCCGCTATTGGCTCGCTATGTCGCAGTTGGCTGAAGCCCAAGTTGCAAGCCCCTCGAAGGCGGCAACGACTTGCGGCTCAATCAGAATTGCCTGGACCTGAGCCTGATTGCTCGCAGCCGAAGAGTTGAGCGAAGAGATCCGAGTCCAAACATCATTGATTGTTACTGCGGCTGGCTTCACTTGAGCAGGCGCAATGGTCTCGATGTAGCTAAAGATGGAATTGAATGCAATCAACAGCTGCGTTAACCCTGACGGGCTTGTTACCAAAGTGGTGGTATCGAGACCGCCCGTGAACAGCGGCTGTAGGGCTTTGCCTGTGAGGATCACGCAGAGGTCTGTCTCGGTCTGTAGAGCAGCAATTTCCTGCAGCAGTGCGTTTGCATCATCGCTCAAGCCAGAGCCGTCGTACTGAGTGGTTGGCGGAAATGTGGGGGGAACTCCCGGCACGGTGACATCAGCGATGTCTTCGTTGAGCTCCACAGAGTTTTTTGATCTCGGGGTGCTGCAACCTGCAGTCACTAGTACCGACATCAACACGGCTAGCAACACCAAGATCGCACATGCAGGGACTCCCAGCACCCTCGTCTTGGCGTTCGCTTGCATGTGACTACTCCTTGGCTGCGTTTGGAACCCGGTCTGCTAGCAAGCCCGCAACGACCTTGCCATCGGCTTGGCCCTGAGTTGCCTTCATGACCTTACCCACAAAGAACCCCGAAATTTTGGGGTCCCCTTCACAGAATCTTTGCCACTGCTCAGGATTCTCTGCAATGAGTTGATCCACAACGGCATCAAGTTCGCCGGAATCCATTGCTTTGAATCCGTGGGCCTCGGCAATTTCGCCAGGATCACCGCCGAGTTGCACAAGCTCTGCAAGCACGGTCTTTGTCTGAGTCGAACTCAAGTCGCCATCGGCGTCCATCTTCGTGAGCTTGGCAAACATCTCAGGATCAAGTTCAAGCGCCTTGGGATCAGAGAGATTGTGTTCTGCATGCGTAACGGTGCGGCTGGGATCAGCTCCACAATCAAGCGCCGCTAGGCACAGGTCATCAAGACCACGTTCCACAATAAGAGCCGCCTGTGCAGTGTCTGCCCCAGATCGCTCACACAGCCGATGTCGACGCGCTGCAGGCAGAAGGGGGAGAGCTTCCCGAACTCGATCAATCCACTCCTGAGAGGGTGCGAGACCTACTAGATCTGGCTCGGGGAAGTAGCGGTAGTCATCGGCTTGCTCCTTGGAGCGGAGCTTGAGCGTGCGGCCCTCGTCCTCGTTCCAGTGCCGCGTCTGCTGCTCAATGCGTTCGCCAGCAAGGATCATGTCGATCTGACGTTCAGCCTCATAATCCACGGCCCGGACCAAGCTTCGCAGCGAGTTGATGTTCTTGATCTCGCAGCGAGTTCCCAGTTCTTCATCGCCATGCTTACGAACCGAGACGTTGCAGTCGACGCGCAGGGAGCCCTCTTCCATCTTGCCATCCGAGGCTCCAACTGCCACCAGGATGGCACGCAGTTCCGACACATACGCTCGTGCCTCATCCCCTGAACGGAGGTCTGGCCTGCCGACAATCTCGAGCAGCGGTACGCCAGCGCGGTTGTAATCAACGAGCGAGTAGGTGGCATCGTGAATTCGCCCGCCGCCGCCCACGTGAGTTGATTTACCCGTGTCCTCTTCAAGGTGCGCTCTCTCGATACCAATCACCTTGCCGCTAGGCAACTCAAGCCAACCTTCGCCATTGATGGGAAGGTCGAACTGCGAGATCTGATAGTTCGTGGGCTGATCTGGATAGAAATAGTTCTTACGCGAAAACACCGAGCGGTCAATTTTGCAGTTGAGTGCCAGCCCAACCCGAATGGCCAATTCAACTGCCTGCTCATTAAGTACCGGGAGCGAACCAGGTAAACCAAGGGTGAGTGGGTCAATATTGGTGTTGGGCTCGCCACCGAACTCATTCGGAGCGGAGCAAAACAATTTGGTACGTGTGGCCAACTCCGTGTGAACCTCAAGGCCGATCACGATTTCCCAGACGCTCAGATCGATACTCATGCCAAGCTCCCTTCAAGAACTGCTGCCACTCGGAACATGGCTACTTCGCCAAGGGCAGGAGCAAGCACCTGCGCTCCCACCGGCATGCCGTCGTCACCGAGGCCGTACGGAACTGACATAGCAGGATGGCCTGCCAAGTTGGTTGCGATCGTGCAAACATCGTTGAGATACATCGACATCGGGTCGGCTGTCTTATCGCCGAAGGAAAAAGCTGTGGTTGGCGAGGTGGGTGAAAGTAACGCATCGAAGCGCTCATAGGCCTTGTCGAAGTCACGCCGAATCAAGGTGCGGACCTTGAGTGCGGTGCCATAAAAAGCGTCGTAATACCCAGCAGATAGTGCGTAGGTTCCCAGCATGATTCGCCGTTTCACTTCGTCGCCAAACCCTGCGGTACGGGTGAGTTCCATCATCTCACCGGTGGTAGGAGCCTCAACTCGCAAGCCGTAGCGCACCCCGTCATAGCGAGAGAGATTCGAGGAAGCCTCAGCGGGAGCAACCAGGTAGTAGGCCGACAGCCCAAAGGTCACCGCTGGTACAGATACCTCTTCAACTTCGGCGCCCGCAGCTGCGAGCCACTCCGCTGCTGCCCGAATTCGTTTCGCCACATCGGGGGCGATCCCCTCGCCCATCATCTCGGTGATCAGGCCAATACGCATTCCAGCCACACCATCAGACAGGTGCTCGCTGACCGCCGGGAACGCCTGCGGAAGAGAGGTGGAGTCGCCGGGATCGTGGCCACCAATGACTTCGCATACCAGCGCTGCCTCGGCCACAGAGTTTGCAAAAGGCCCTACTTGATCGAGTGAGGATCCAAATGCAATCAAGCCCAAACGTGACACCGTGCCGTAGGTTGGTTTGACTCCTACAACTCCGCAGAGTGCTGCTGGCTGGCGAATGGATCCACCAGTATCAGATCCAAGCGAAATGGGAGCAAACCCTGCCGCGACAGCTGCAGCGGACCCGCCCGAGGACCCACCGGGAACACGGCTTAGGTCATGCGGGTTGCGAGTCGGACCAAAGGCTGAATTTTCGGTGGAGGAGCCCATTGCAAACTCATCCATGTTGGTCTTGCCCACCATGATTGCCCCGGCAGCAGCAAGTCGAGTCACCACGGTCGCGTCATAGGGCGGCACCCATCCCTCCAGAATTTTGGAAGAACAGGTGGTGGCAACTCCCCGTGTGCAGAGGTTGTCCTTAATCGCCACGGGAACCCCGGCGAGTGGGCCAAGAGGGCCGCCCTTGGCCACAAGTTCATCAACTGCAGATGCAGCAGCAATTGCGTGGTCAGTGGTGACCAAGTTGAACGCGTGCACCTCTGATTCACGCTCAGCAATAGCGCCAAGATGCTCCTCGACTACCTCGAGTGCGGAGCGCTCACCTGACTGCACCGATGCGGCAATATCAATCGCTGAACTCATTCTGATTCTCCAAGTACAGGCGGAACACGAAAGAAGCCATCCTCGGCTGCTGGTGCGACGGCAAGCACCTCATCGCGATCAAGAATCGGGCCGGGGACATCTTTTCGGAACACGTTGGCAAGCGGGATGGGCTGCGCCATTGGCTCCACGCCCTCAAGGTCCAACAGGTCAAGATCTGCTGCATGTTCCAACACATCACCAAGTTGGCCAGTGAATCGGGTGAGTTCTTCTTCAGTCAGGCGAAGACGCGCCAGTTTGGCAACCTTGGCGACTTGTTCGGTTGTGATGCGCTCGCTAGTTGAAGCCGGAGTATGGGTGCGCTCCTGTGATGTGGGCTCAGTCATATGAGTTCACACTCTACTGTCGGTCAAAGCTCTCACCGAAGCCCGCCTGCCCCCGATAGCCTGAGTAGATGTCAGCTGAGCAGATTGCAGACGCTGCACCCAGCCAACCTCGCCTGAGGAGACGGGTCTACGCATGCGCTGCACTTCTCCTGGGCCTCTGGCTAGTGGCTGTGGTCATGCTTGTCAGCTCCGCTCTGCAGGATTCACGGCTCGGCCGGGCCTCACTCGCAGAGTTCAACGCTGGATCGCCCACGCAATCGGGTTCCACAACAGATCTCACGGGCCTACTCGATGCCGTAGAGGCACCCGCCTCGGCTTCTAGGCGCAAGCAGTCTGCCGAACTGAGCGGTGCGGCCAAGGACTTTGAGGCGGCAGCAGACACCCTAGGCTCGGCAGTTCTGGCGCCACTGAATCTGCTACCCGTAGTCGGGAGGCAACTGCGGGCTTCGAGGAACTTGGCTATCTCGGCTGCCGCAACGACTCGAAGCACAGATGATGCAATCAACGCCCTTTCGCTGATTTTGGATGAAGAAACCGCAACCCCCAATGAGCGCGTCCCCACCACTCAGCAGATTCAACAAGTCCTTCTCACACTTCAAACAGAACTACAGGCGGCGGCGCTGAAGCCTTCCCCAGCGCTCATCGGCCCGGTTGGGCGATCTCAAAAAGAGTTCCTTGCGGAGTACAACTACCTTCTCGGAGCAGTGGACTCAGCCGTCCTTGGGACCACAGGCGTGCTGGAGTTCTTGCAGGGACCAAACAAATACTTGGTGCTTGCAGCCAATAACGCCGAGATGCGAGCAGGGTCTGGCATGTACCTGCAAGCAGGAACGCTCGAGGTTCAAGATGGAAGTTTCTCACTTGGAGAGTTCCTTTCTTCTACAAGCCTTAAACTGGAACAACCTGGCGCAGTTCTTGACCCGAAACTTGAAGCTCTCTGGAGTCCGCTTCAACCGACCCAAGAGTGGCGCAATCTAAACGTCACGCCTCGCTTTGATGAGTCCGCTCGAATGGCCTCAGAAATGTGGACGGCAGCAGCGAGTAGGAACGCTGCTGCTGAATCTCCCCGGGATGGAGAACCTGTTCAGGGGGTGATGGCGATTGATGTTATTGGGTTGAAGCGCCTTCTTGAACTTGTGGGGCCGGTACAGATTGCGTGGGTGAATGGCCCGCTTGTGATCTCGGCCGAGAACGTGAAGTCTGAACTCTTGCTCCAGCAGTACTTACGCGGTGATCTCGACTCTGGGGATGGACAGCAGGATCGGCGCTCGCAACTTGGCCAGGTGGCCGCAGCGGTGTTCGAGTCATTCAATAGTCAACCAGTCCCTGCATCCAAACTCATGCGAGCCCTTCAATCCGCGGGTAGGGGTCGACACCTGCTGATGTGGTCGAACCAGCCAACCCAACAGGAGGGGTGGGAGGCGCTGGGCTTGTCGGGAAAGATTGCCGACCACGATCTGATGGTTTCGATTCTCAACAGGGGTGGAAACAAACTCGATCAGTTCCTGACCACCTCCTCGACGCTGAGCGCCAAGCGAGATACAGCACTCCGGCGCGTGACAGTAGATGTGTGTCTGACGAACGCTGCACCTGCAGGCCTTCCTCGTTACGTTGCAGGCCCCTACCCAGAAACTGGCCTAGCTGCCGGGGACTATCTCGGCCTTCTCGCCGTCACGGCACCGCTCGGGTCAGGAAACCCCCAGGTCACTGGGGCTGAGCTTGTCGGGACAACTCAGGACGGCCTCAGCAAAGTCTTTGTCAGCAAAGTGCTCATCCACCCGCGAGAAACCCTGACCGTTGCCGTCGCATTCGATCTGCCACTCGGATGGGACACCATCGAGGTTCTCCCTTCGGCTCGAATACCGCCCATGGCATGGACTGCGGGATCAGAAAAATGGAACGATAACCGGATCCACAGCGTTGACCTTGCCAGCCTGAATTGAGAGAGACGCTTACACCTACAAGAATTGTCTGGACAAGAAGCGGCTACGAGCGTAGCCTTGGGTCATGGGAAAAAAGTTGCGGGTTTTCGGGGCGGTTACCGCAATGGCTTTATGTCTCTCGATCATGTTTACACTCGGTTCTGCTAGCGCCGCAGCACCAGATGATCCCTACGTGCAAGCGCAGGTTCTCTCACTGAGCGAGTCCCGAACGGTTGAGGCACAAACTCCAACAACGGTCGCCGATTCACTTGCTTTAACCGGAAGTGATATTGCTGGCCTGACGATCATCGGCGGTGTAGCTCTAGTCCTAGGCACGACGCTGCTGATGTCACGCCGCCGCCAACAGGCGTAGCTCCGAGTGGAGAACACCTTCATCAGAGGTTGCTCACCGTGCGGATGAACTTCATGGAGCGATCAATGATCATCTCTTTGTCGTAATCCAGGGTTGCAACGTGATAGCTCCGCTCGCAACTCACGCGCTCTACGGGCCCTCCATAGACGTCTGCAAGGTAATCAGAGTCAGTCGGCGATACGACGTGGTCCTGGGGGCTCGTGAAGAGGAGCAACGGGCACTTCACG
The DNA here is from genome assembly GCA_001025035.1 of Actinobacteria bacterium IMCC26207. Classification (GTDB taxonomy): domain Bacteria; phylum Actinomycetota; class Acidimicrobiia; order Acidimicrobiales; family Microtrichaceae; genus IMCC26207. The sequence continues at coordinate 80,438 of LCZK01000005.1, read as the reverse complement.
TCGGGCAGAGCGGACTGAGTGTGAACCGCTGCATCAAACATAGAGATCAAAGGCTTCAGCGGCGTGTCTGCATAGGCAGACTCAGGTGAGTTCGGGTCTGCAACATCGGAACCAATGCCGGTCATCACGATGTCTCCTGCTTCCACCATGGACGCAACAAAATCTCTCACCTCGGGTGGCACTTGAGTTGCCGGGTTCACACAAATGATGCCGGCAATCTCTGGATGCTTAGTTGCCAACCACAAGGTAAGCGAGCCACCCATCGACAGACCCGCCACGACCACCGACTCAGTTCTCGAAGCAAGCGACTGATATGCAGCTTCTGCATCTGCTGACCAGTCCTCCCAAGTGGTATCCAACATGTCCTCAACTGCGGTCCCGTGACCACTCAGCAGTGGCTGTTCGACGCTATACCCAGCCTCCACGAATGCCTGAGCAAGTGGCCGCATGGATTGGGGGTTGCCCGTAAACCCGTGGAGTACCAGGACCCCCGTAGGTCCACCCTCGACGCTCATTGGCTCAGCTCCGGCAATAACTTGACTCATGTCGACTCCACTCACTTGGTTTCGGTGCACTTTAGACCCGCGCCCCAACTAGTGTCGTAGACGGTGTCGACTTCATCAATCAAGAATTGAAGTCCTGCTCCCGATTTGCTGAACCCTGACCACACCCGCCACTTAGAGAGGGGCAACGAATGACTAAGTACGTCTTCCTGACCGAGGAATGGATAGCGCAGGCTAAATCCATCAGAGAAGCCTCGGGAGTTGATGACACTCCCCCAGCACACGCAATGCGCATGAATCAGATCGTGACCGAAGTTCCCTTCGGTGAGGGCGAGATCAAGGCGCATATTGACACCTCCGAGGGTGAGCTCAAGATGGACCTTGGCCACATCGAGAACCCAGACCTGACTGTCACTTTGGACTACGCAACAGCCAAGGCAATCCTCGTTGAAGGTAATCCACAGGTTGGCATGCAGGCCTTTATGGCAGGAAAAATCAAGGTAGATGGCGACATCACCAAGCTCATGGCCATGCAGGCTGGTGCCGCAGACCCCAGCGCCATGGAAGTCGCTCTGGCCATTCAAGAGATGACCGAGTAGCGACACGGGTCGAGCTCTGTCCTAGGCAAGCACAAAGCGATTGCCCACTTGTCTTGGGAACAAAGTGGAAGACCGTTCTGTCTCGTTGGGGCGGCCGCTTCATCGCGGAGGCTGGGGAACACCACGTCCAGCAGACCACCCCAACGAGACGAACGGTCAGGCTCGGCTAAAAGTAGGCCGCAGAACGCTCAGAGTGGTGGATGCTGCCCTTGTTGATGCTGCCCTAGTTGATGCTGCAGTACTGGATGCTGCAGTACTGGATGCTGCCGTGCAGTTACGGAGCAGCCTGCTCTGGGCCGGCTCTAGGCCCGGAGCTACTTCTTGGTAAAGATGCGCACTGCTGTGCCCCGTGGCACCAGCTCGCCTGGGGTCGGATCAGTTTGCAGCACCAGACCAGATGGCGGTCCCTCAATTCCAGACACTGCTAAACCTTGCGATTCGAGTTGTGCCGCCGCAGCGCTTCCAGACAGGTTTCGGACATCTGGCACTGCTATTGGAGCAGGCCCCTTCGACATGATGAGCGTCAGCGTGTAGCCACGAGGAACCTCGGTACCGGGCTCTTTGTTGGATGAGATGATGTAGCCCGGCGGCACGGTTTCGCTGTAGTCCTCATTCACAGCTGCATCCAGCTGCACAGCAGCTAGCGCAGCCCTAGCTTGATCTACAGGTGCGCCGACTAGGCCATCAGGCACGATTCGCGGAGCGGGGCCATCCGAGACTGCAAGATCCATCACGGTGCCCCTAGGAATCTCTCCTTGGGCATTCACTGGTTCTTGACCCGCTGCCGAAGTTGCGCTGATGACGGCATCTTTCGCAACTTCCTCGTTCATCGACCGAGTCACCGCTCCAACTGCTAGTCCTGCTGCTTCGAGAGCTGTGCGAGCCTCAGGCTCGGGTAACCCCACTACAGCCGGCAAGGGTGTCAACGTTGCCCCGAGCGAGACCGTGAGTTGAACCGTGGAACCCTCCGGAAGTGACTGATCTGGTGCTGGACTCTGGGCTAGCACTTGGCCAGCAACGGTTCCATCTTGTCGATCCTTCGTTGAGGAATCAACGACATAACCCAAGTCCTGCGCTTGAGCGGTCGCAACATTTAGATTCAGCCCGATCAGGTCGGGCACAGCATGCACGGGCACACGAATAAAGAACCACCAGCCTGCCAGAGCAAGAACCAGCACTGCGCATCCCGCAGCTACCAGGGTTCTTGTCCGAGGTTTCTTTCGTGCAGAGCGTGGTGCTTTTTCAGCAGTCACTCCAGGACCCTGAGCGTGCTCATCAGGTACATCAGGTTGGCCAGAAGCCTGCGCTGCGGCTAGCCCCGCACGGTTCGTTGCAGCGCTAGTTGCGCCAAACGCAGGGTCAGCAAAGGCTTGGTCATCGGAGGCAATAGGAACAGCCGCGGCAAACTGCGGCTCGGGGTCGGCCGCTAATCCGGGGTAAGCAAGACCCTCTTGCGGCAGTGGCTGATTCCCTAGCTCAAATTGTTCTGCCCCAGATTGCTCTGAGTCAGTTTGTTCAGCCTCGAATTGTCCTGCCTCAGTTTGTTCAGGCAGCGATCCAAGTTCCGGTTCGGCACCCAGGTTCTGAATCAGGCCAAGGCCGCTGACTTGTCTCAACTCGGCCGTTTGCTCGGCCACTCCCAAGGTCAAGACAATCGGAAGTGGCTCCGGTCGCGCGAGTTCCTCTGCTGCGGCCATGAGCGCAATCTCGAACTCGGCCGCCTCGGGCCGATCTGTTGGGTCAAGTCGCCCGGCACGCTCGAGCACCGATCGAAGTCCTCCTAGAGAGGCATCCAACTCCAGATCCGACTGCGTGCGAAGTGCCAGAGTCGAAGCCGTGGTCTCTCCCATCAGCGGCACCTGACCCGTCACACACTCGACTAGCAACAGCGTCAATGAGTACACGTCCGAGCGCCCATCAAGGCGACGACCCAAAGCCTGTTCTGGCGAGGCATACCGAGTGCTGCCAGCCATTGACCCACTCGGCTCAGTCCAAGATGCCTCTGCAAGGGCTCGGGCCAAGCCAAAGTCAGCAAGACGCAGCCGGCCCTCCTCATCGAAGAGCAGATTTCCGGGCTTCACATCTCGGTGCACGAGGCCTCGAAGGTGCGCATGGGCTAAGGCTCGGGCTGTTTGCAGGCCGACAACGAGGGTTTGAGACTGGCTCAACACTCCGCTGTGGTCCAGCATCGACCTCAGGCTGCCACCACCCAGATATTCGGTGACTAGATAGGGCACAAGCGCACCCTCGGCAGTGTCCTCTCCCCAATCAAAGACTGAGACAATGTTCGGGTGGTTCAGTGCTCCTGCTGCGCGGGCTTCGGCACGGAACCGCTGCAAAAAAGCTTGGTCCTCGGCAAGGGCAGCGTGAAGCAGTTTGACTGCCACTCGCCGCTTGAGCTGCAAATCGATTGCAAGGAACACGCGTGAAGAGGTGCCGGTGCCCACCGGAGCAACCAAGCGGTATCTTCCGCCGAGCACACGCCCGGTCTCATCGGTGAGGCGAGGGGACGTCACAGGTTCATTCTACAACCGCTACCACTGAAGGTCGGGTTCAAGGTAAACCTAAGGGTGATGAGTGACACCGAAACCCCCCAGACTCGCCGTTCTCGGTTTGTACTTCCGGATTGGGCCAGAAACACAATTGTGACTGTTCTGATTGTGGGGGCACTGGTGGGCATTTTCTTTACCGGGAAAAATGCCACCACGGGCATGAACAACACCTCACAGAATCTGCCGAACTCCGTAGAGCGGCTGCTGCCCGCATCTGGGGACGAGGTCTTACGCCAAGCACAAGTCGGCCTAGACCTAGCTGAGGGCTACAAAGCAACGCTCACCATCAACGGAACCGAGATTCGCTCCGCTAAAGATGGCTTGATTACGGATCTCGGCACCGGGCAAGTGCTCTTTCAACCGGGGCCTGAGAAAGTTATAGAAACCCTGAACTCTGGACAGAACTGTGTCATCGCAATGGTCTGGGACGAGCTCGAACTGGAATCCACCGCGAAGCCAGTTTCTTGGTGCTTCGACGCGACTTGAGTTGCAGTCCTAGCGCGGCACACCGGTGAGTTCATGTAGCTCGTCAATGGCACGTGGGAGGTCCGAGCGCTTTGTTCCAATCAGCACAGACGCAATGCCAAGTTGTGACGCCGCTGCCACGTTGCCCGGCGCATCGTCGATAAACACTGCCTCTGACGAAGCCACTCCAAGACGCTCAAGGGCAAGTTCAAAAATGCGCGGATCAGGCTTTCGTAGGCCCACGAAGGAGGAATCCACTACATCTTCGAACAGTTCATCTAGGGGAAGCATCGGCCTCCAGAAATCGGCGAACTCCTGAGCGTTGTTCGTCAGAATTGAGGTGAGCAAGCCTGCGGAGCGCGCTGCCCGGACAAAATCCACCATCTCGTCACGAACCCCACCCCCACCGAGTGCCATCAGCAGCTCAAAGGGATCCAGGAGCGGACCACCTTCGGCAGTTGAGGCTTCCATGATCAACTCGCGTGCGTCAGCGAGCGGCAGTTCGCCTCGTTCAAGCCGGTGCCAAGCATGGTCAGTATCAAGTTCATAGGAACCGAACACGATCTCGAGCATCACTGCTGGGTCAACATCAAGATTTGCTGCAGCGGTTACTGCTGCATCGAAAGGCGAGTCGACGAATACTCCCCCGAAATCAAAAATGACTGCACGAATACTCATGTTGGGGGTTCCTGATCATGTGAAGTGGTTGGAATTTGACCGGTTTCGAGGAGGTGCAGGAACTCTGACTCGTTGAGCAGAGGGAGTTGCAACTCGGTTGCTTTGGTCAGCTTGGATGCGCCGGGCTCCTGTCCAATCACCACGGCGAAAGTTTTCTTTGACACGCTGCCTGGAGCAGTTCCGCCCCGCTCCTTGATCGCTGCGGCGGCACCGTCTCTTGAGAATCCGGCTAGTGAGCCAGTCACCACTACGGCCTTGCCCTGAAGCGTCTGATCGAGCAGGGACCGTTCGGGTCCAACGGTATTTACCCCAGCAGCGACCAAACGCCCCACCAAGTTCTGATTCAGTGGCTCGGAGAAGAACGAGTACACGGACCCGGCAATCACGGGGCCAATTCCGGCCACCGCTGACAAGTCCTCAACGCTCGCCGCCATAATCATGTCGAGACTGCCAAAGGCGGCAGCAATTGTCTGCCCTCCCGCTGCACCTAGGTGCAAGATGTTCAGGCCAAACAGCAGGTTGCCTAGAGGCCGAGATTTTGAGGCCTCGATAGCGGACAACAGATTTTGAACCGACAGCTGCTGGTAACCCGGTAGTTGCAAGATGGGCTCGGCCTGAAGCGAATAGATGTCTGCAACGTCACTCATCAGGCCAAGTTCCAGAAATGATGCAATCTGTTGCTCGCCTAGACCATCGATGTCCATAGCTCCACGCGAAGCAAAGTGACAGATGCTTGCCCAACGCTTTTGTGGGCACAGCGGATTCACACAAAGGTGTTGCGCCTCACCCTCGTGACGTATCAGCGGCTCGGCGCAGGATGGGCAGTTCTTAGGAAACTGCCATTCGGGTAGACCGGATGGACGAAGCTCAAGCACTGGACCAACAACTTCGGGGATGACGTCTCCTGCTTTGCGCAGAATGACTGTGTCGCCGGGGCGGACATCTTTGTGGCGGACTTGATCCTCGTTATGCAAGGTGGACATTCCAACAGTGGAACCGCCGACAAAAACGGGTTGCAGCACAGCAAACGGCGTGGCCTTGCCAGTCCTACCAATAGAGACCTGAATGTCTAACAAGATGGTGGTGCGTTCCTCGGGTGGCAACTTGAATGCAATTGCCCAACGGGGGGCTTTTGCCGTCGCTCCCAGAGCCTGTTGAATTGCGAGATCATCAATCTTGATGACCACCCCGTCGATCTCATAGGGAAGTTCGTGGCGGTGCTCAATCCAATACGCACAAAACTCGTAGACCCCGTCAAGGTCCTCAACAACCTTGGTCTCGGGGTTGACTGGGATCCCCATGTCGCTGAGCCACCCAAGAGCCGCAGAATGTGCCGGGGGTTCTTCGGCTCCAACAATCTCGCCAAGCTGATAACACCACCAGGACAATCCACGAGATGCGGTGACGCTCGCATCCTTCTGCCGCAGCGATCCTGCTCCCGCATTGCGCGGGTTCACCGGAACCGGTTTCTGACGGTTGCCCTTTGCTGCTAGCTCTACATTCTCTGCCATGACGCGTTCGCGAAGTGCCTGAAAGGAGTCGAGCGGCAGGTAGATCTCTCCGCGAGCTTCGAGCACCTCGGGCGCACCGGCGCCGAGCGTCTGCGGAACGGCAGAAATGCCAGAGACATTTGCAGTGACATCTTCGCCGGTTCTGCCATCGCCCCGAGTAGCAGCCTGTACAAGGCGTCCGTTCTCGTAGCGCACCGAGACTGCAAGGCCATCGATCTTGAGTTCGCACACGTATCTGACTGTGCTGTCGTTACCCAGATCCGCCAATCGGCGAGCAGTGCGATCTCCCCAGGAGCGAAGCTCCTCAAGGTCCATGGCATTGTCCAAGCTCATCATCCGCCGGCGGTGCTCAACCGGGGAGAACTGCTCGGAGGGCGAGCCTCCAACTCCCGATTGAGTAGGGCTCTCGGCAGTGATCAGGTCGGGGTGAGCTTCCTCAAGAAAACGAAGTTCTCGGATCAGCAGGTCGTAGTCCGCATCCGCAATTATGGGCGCGTCACGCTCGTAATAGGCCTGATTGTGTTCGTGGATGAGTTCACGCAGCCAGTCGACTCGTCCAGCGGGATCTAGTTCGCTATCGGGGCCGGTCATACTCACGTTCCCAACTTAGTGACCCCACGGGACAGTCCGGAACCAGAGTCAAGCGCCGAGAGAAAGCCGCGCCCCAATTGCTTGGCGACGCACACGATCAGAGAGTGAGTCAACAAGGCCTAGGGCAAGAGTTGCTTGGGAAGCCCCAAAATGTCCGAGGCCATCCTCGGGGCTGATGAGCGACCGGCTTCGCAAAAGAAGCGGATCAACACCCTCGCTACTGAGTTGACACCAGACGGCGCTCAGGCGGCGCCACAGCAGGTCCTCACGTGAACCAAGTGGCTGGTTGACTGGCACCACACCCCAAGCGACTCGGCCACCTGCTGCAAGAAACTCCGACAGCGTCGCAGACCAACCGGGCAAGCCACTCTCGGCTGGAGCAGAAATGAGGGAGACTCCCGAACTGATGATGGTGTCCCAGTCCGTGCGACCAGGCACGTGAACACCAATGAGCAGACCTTGATCGGGCTCGCTGCGCGGCAGTTGATCGAGCGCAGAAACGACTGGAGCCAGCAATGCCAGCACCTGAGTCGGCGACAACGGGAAGGTCGGATGCATAGCCCCGACAAGACCGGGCTCTGACATCACTACGGCCACCGCGCCAGACGGCATAGCTACTCGATATGCCCGCAGGATGGCTCTGGCCCTTGCAGCAACAATCAGTGCGGCGGAGGCTACGGCTTGCTCAGTTGCCATCCCGGCGGCCCGAAAGGCCAAGCTCAAGGTGACGGGGCCGAGGATGCCAATGCGGCTGCCCACGAACCGGTCTCCGAGTCGCTCGCTATGCGGACCGAGCTGATCCAAGAAAGCATGTAGCGGCTGAAACGCTGGCGCATTGAGTTGGCCCGCTTGATCACATCCCGTGATCTCGCCTGAGTTACCGGAGCGAGTCAATATTCCCGGAGCAACCGTCTCGAGTCCCTCTAGGCCAGCAATTGCTTGACTCAGTAGTGACCACTCAGCTTCTCCCGAAGTAGGTGCTGTCGGGAAGGCCGGTTGAGATGTCAACGCCAACCTCGCAGCAGCCACGCATTGATCAGTGGCTGCGTCACTGCCTGCGTCTTGGCCTGCTTCTGGGGCAGTTTTTGCATCTGGGATAGTCTCAAACGGCAATGCACCCACAGAGGTTGCAAGTCCAAAAGGAAGATCTACTTGCTCACCCACCCGACCTTGTTAGCTGTCAGTGCGAAGTCCACGCAAGTCTGTAGCTGTGAATACATCTAGAACCACCTGGGTTACACGTACGTTGTGGCTCACTCTGCCCCTGACCTTGGGCGACTGCATGACGGCAGCGCTCAGTGGCCAACCCGAACTTGCAGTGTGGGTTGGTGGGGTGACTCTGTGGTTGTTGTGGGGCGCTGGCCTGTTGTGCAGCTTGATTCAAACTCCTGTGGCGCTCACTGCTCTTCGCATCTGTGCCCCGCTTCCAATCCTGCTGGGCTTGGCCGCTGTTGCAATTGCTTCCCCCACGCTCCCATCGCCTTTGGGTTGGGCTGGGTTGGCAACTGCGACGCTGCTCGTTGTGTTGGTGTTCACCGCCGAACTCGGAGATGGGTATGTGAATGGGTCCTCCTACGGCGATGAACGGCGCATGGCGCTGCGTCCATCGGCGGCGGTTCTGTTCGGAGCCGTTGAGCTTGTGTGGCTGCTGACCGTGTGTCCCCTGCTCGCTGCAGTCTGGATGCTGGCCAGTGCCAACTGGATTGCTGCGGGAATACTCGCAGTTCTTGGGTCGTTAAGTTTTTGGTTGGGTTGGCGAACGCTCTACCGACTGAGTCAGCGCTGGGTCGTGTTTGTACCTGCGGGGATGACACTGGTTGACCCGAGCGTGTTGGCTGAACCGACGTTGTTTCGCCGAGACACGATTACGCGACTTGGTCCAGCGCCGGAAGATACTGCTGCGCGCGATCTCAGTTCCGGTGCCTCGGGCCTGATCCTTCAGGTTGACCTGAACCTGCCTGCGCCACTGCTGCCAATTGCAGGCAGGTCGGGAATTGCAGAACCAGTAGAAGTCACGTCAGCGCTGATAGCGCCAACTCGACCAGGCGCACTGCTTGCAGAGGCTGAACGACGCGGCATCGCCGTTCAGCGCCTCTAAGGGTCTATCCAGCCGCAGCACCAGCAGCAGGTTCTCTCCCGTCTGGGCGACATGGCTTGGGTGGCTTGTGTCAAGGGTTTCAATCCTGAAAGAAACAGTGCGATCCCGAGTGCAGATCTGCAGTGTTGTGCGACCATAGGAACATGGGAGTCGACATGGTTATAGAGCCGACGCGAACGCAGCCGACACCTGCGCGACGGGGGTTCATTCCGCGAACTGTTGTTCTGCGCGCTGTTGTTCTGCGGGCTGTTGTGGTGGCGACTGCAGTGTTGTGTGTCATCGGGGTTTCTGGGTGTTCCGTCTTTCGGCCGAGTAACGATTCGCTTGCCGAGTTAGCCGGACCGGATGGGAACAACAACGGGATCCGCGATGACGTCGAAACCCGAATCCGTGAGTTGACCTCAGATCCACTCATGATCGAGTACCTAGAATCATCAGCGCGCTACATGCAAAAAATTGTCCTGTTTGACGACAAAGCACCGAACGCTAAGGAAACAGCCTTCGAGCTAGCGACGGAATCAGATATTCTGATTTCCTGTGCGCCTGAAAGCCTCGACGAGGAAACTGCCAGTGACTATTTCTTTGAAGTGGAAGACAAAATACGAAACACCCGCGGCCGCAAAGCAAAGTTCGATCGCGTTGGTGAACTGATCGATGGCCGGGCGTTCCCTGCACCTGACTGCGAAACCGCACGGCTCAGTACCAGCCCCATCACCCCAACCAAATAACCCACGCCACCAACCCCAACTCGTTTCGTCTTGCGCCTGACCCCCTATAGGGGGTCGCTCGCATAACAGAGCGGAGCACTACCCGGGACGAGTTGCTGCGCATGCGTGAGCTAGCGGACTAGTCCGCCGCCAACCACAACTTCCTCGAGTCCAGTACTGGTCTCGAGGTCCGCATACATCACCACGCTCTGTCCCGTTGCAATGCGCCGATGAGGTTCATGCCACTGCACCCTGACCATTGCAGGGCCTTTCCCAATGGACTCCAAGGTCACGGTTGCCGGCAAAGATGCTCCGTGAGCCGAGCATTGCAGGTTCATGACTCCCTCGACGGCGTCAGCAGCCCATACCAAGTTTTCCAACTCGAGTTCATCGCAGAGCAACCCTTCAGGCCCGCCCACGGTCACTGTGGCAGTGGGAAGGTCAACATCCACCACGTAACGCGCCGCTGCACCACCGGCAAGGTGCAAGCCGCGTCGCTGCCCGAGCGTAACCACCTCTACTGCTGAGACAGTTCCCAATGTGGCACCATCCTGATCTTGGATCCGGCCTGGGTGAAGCTCAATGCGCTGTTCCAAAAAGGCAGCTCGCCCAGAAGCCCGAGTAATGAAGCAAACATCTTGGGAGTCGGGTTTGGCTGCGGTTCGCAGGTGTAACGCTTCAGCATGACTGCGCACCTGTTCCTTGGTCATCTCACCGATCGGGAACATCACGCTGTCGAGTTCCTTGGCCGTCAATGTGTACAACACATATGACTGATCTTTTGCCGTGTCCGCCCCACGCGCAATGCGTCGGGATCCGTCGAGCAGCGTCACAATTCGGGCGTGATGACCAGTAGCCACGGCTTCGTAGCCGAGCAGTTCGGCACGCCGAAGCAGCACGTCAAACTTCAAGTGGCGATTGCACTCCACACAGGGGTTTGGTGTGCGGCCTGCAGCATGATCGGAAACGTAGGGGGCAACCACGTGCTTCTCGAACTCTTCGCCAAAATTGAACACATGGTGATCAAGATTCAGTTGAGCCGCAGCACGGCGAGCGTCCTCCACCTCGGATACAGAACAGCATCCGGTATCAGACTCCCCTCCCCAAAGCTTCATGGTGACAGCCACTACTTCGTGGCCATCCTCGTGCAGCAGCGCCGCTGCCACAGAAGAGTCAACCCCGCCCGAGAGCGCTGCCAGGACTCTCATATTCCAAACTCCCGAACGCGCTGCACGGCTGCGGGAACTGCCAGCAAGGCCCTGTCAACATCGGACTGCGTTGAGTCCCAGCCCAGCCAGAGCCGCAGAGCGCCTCGGGCCGAATCATCGGGTATGCCTAAGGCAGTCAGAACATGCGAGGCCTCTTGGGCTCCCGATGCACAAGAGGACCCGGCAGAGGCCAAGACTCCCTCGGCTTCTAGCAACAAGAGCAAAGACTCAGAGTCCACTCCCTCGATACAGACGTGGCAGGAACCAGGAATTTGCGCACTGCGATCTACTGTCTCGCTCAGGCCCGTTACTGATTCAAGCAGCCCAACGATCAGTTGCTCCCTGAGTTGGCTAACCCGCTGGTTCGTCTCGGCACGCTCTGCGTCTACGGCTCGCAATGCAGCCGCAAAGCCAACTATGCCGGGCACGTTTGCCGTGCCAGATCGGCGATCTCGTTCTTGGCCGCCACCCAAAATCATGGGACGAATTGGTGTCGACTCACGAACCACGAGCGCACCGATTCCCTTGGGTCCGCCAAGCTTATGAGCAGAGATCGAGATCATGTCTGCTGCCGTCGCGGCAGTTCGCAAGTCGAGCCAAGCAGCAGCCTGAACTGCATCAGTGTGCAGCGGGATGTGGCTCTCTCCTGCCACCTGCGAGTGGCTCGCCTCTGCAATGCAAGCTGCTACTTCGGAAAGATTGTTGATACTGCCCACTTCATTGTTGGCAAGCATCACGGACACAACTCCTACTGCTGCTCCTGATTCAGCAGCCCTGTTGAGGACTGCAGCAAGATCAGCGTGGTCGATCTGACCATCAGAGTTCACTCCTACTGTGTGACCGCCAAGCGCGTGGACCACATCGAGCACTGCGTGATGTTCAACCGCTGAACATACGGGAGTTGAAGAGCGTGCAGGGAGCCCACCAGTAACTGCATGGTTGTCGGCCTCGGTTCCGCCAGAAGTGAAAATCACCTCTGAGGGGCGACATCCCACAATCTCGGCGATCTGCTCTCGAGCTTCATCCACAGCGCGGACTGCATCCCGGGCAAGGCTGTGCGATCCAGAGGGGTTGCCGTAGCGCAGCGAACCAAAGGGTTCCATGGCTTCTGCTATCTCGGGTCGAAGCCTGGTGGTAGCCGCATGGTCTAAGTCGACGAATCCCTCAAGACCGGAGTCTGCGCGAGTGAATAGCGGGTCTGATTGCTGGGCTCGCGAAGGATCCACCGCTTGGGAAGGGCGATCAGTTGAGCCGTCCAGAGAGCGGAGCACGCACCTACGCTACGGCTTGGTTCAGGCCTGTGGAAGTTCGCGGAACGGAACGGTCTTATCGCTGCGGATTTCTCCGGGCAATCCAAGGACTCGCTCACCAATAATGTTGCGCTGAATCTGGTCGGTTCCGCCGCCGATTCTCGGCGCCCACTGCCCCATGAACAGGTCCTGGAACTTGCCGCCGAACGGAGCGTCTGCGCCGTTCAGCATCCCGGCAGCACCTTCAAGTGCCAAGAGAAGATCTCCGCCCACCTCATACAGTTCCGAGACGACGAGTTTGAGCACCGAACTTTCTGGGCCGGGAAGCTCGCCTCGTTCGGCTGCCGTGCGGACCCGGTACCCCAAGAAACGCAGCATCTCAAAGCGCGTATATAGGTCCACGAGACGTTGCCGAACGAGTGGATCAGAGGTGTCGGAAACTGTCCGCGCCAGCGTCAGGACTTGGTCGAAGCTGTACATCCCGCCGCCACCGATGGAGGCACGCTCATGAGCCAGCATCGTCATCGCCACGCCCCAGCCTGCACCTACCGGGCCAAGTGTGTTGGCGACTGGGATTCGCACGTCATCAAGGAACACCTCATTGAAGTGAATCGCCCCATCAATCTGGCGCAGCGGTCGAATCTCAATTCCCGGTGAATGCATCTCTACCAAGATGCAGGTGATGCCGCGATGCTTTGGTACATCAGCATCAGTTCGTGCGAGTAAGACTCCGTAGTCGGAATAATGCGCAGCAGAGGTCCAGACCTTCTGCCCGTTCACCACCCACTCATCGCCGTCCAACACGGCCTTAGTGGCCAAGCCGGCAAGATCGGACCCTGCACCAGGTTCAGAAAAAAGCTGACACCAAATGTGCTCGGTCGTCAGAATCGGGGCGAGGAACTGATCCTGCTGGAGCTCGGTTCCCCATTCAATGATTGTTGGACCGGCCATTCCCACACCAACCGAAAACATGTTTCCGGACACATCAAACTTCTGTTCCTCTGCAGCGAAAACTCCTGCCAGCAGGGGCGAAAGCCCACGTCCGCCGTGCTCAATAGGCCAGTGTGGGGCTGCCCAACCAGCCTCTGCCTTATGGCGTTGCCAGACTCGAGCCTCGTCAAGCAGCGCCAGATCTTGCTCCTCTGTATGCGCTCGGTGCGTGCGTAGATCACTCAGCGACTCAACATCAAGTGGCTTGGCATTCGCCTCGAGCCATGATCTTGCCTCGGCTCGCAGACTGCGTTCTTCTGGGGAGTCCTCGAAGTCCATACCTATCCGAGTGTGGCCGCCTGCCCAAAAAACTGCAACCTGTTCTAATTTGTACTCCGCTCGGGCAGCCCCGATGAGAACCAAACTGCTCAAAGTTGAGAGACTGATCACCATGGAACAACTCCCAGGCAGTCCCGGGTTTGATGCCGGCACCTACGGCCAGAGCTTCGCTGATATCTACGACGCTTGGTACCCAGCTGACCACTCCACCCAAGCTGCAGTCGACTACCTATCGCTGCTCGCATCAGAGGTGCTGTCCGAATCAGTGTCAGCCGAGTCAGTGCTGGCTGGGGCTGGCCCTCGACCGAGGATTTTGGAATTGGGGGTTGGCACCGGACGCCTTGCACTTCCACTCGCATTGGCCGGAAACCAGATTCACGGCATGGACTCCTCGGCAGCCATGCTTGAACAACTGCAAAAAAAGCCTGGTGCAGCAAACATCAAACTGGTACTTAGCGATGTAGCAGATCCTGCGGCATGGCCAGAAGGCCCCTTTGAGCTTGTGGTGGCTGCATTCAACCTGTTGTTCAACCTGTCTCAGGAAGCAGCACAAGCCGCACTGTTTGGGTCGGCGGCGCAGGCTCTTGGCCCGAATGGGCGCTTCGTAGTCGAGGCATTTATTCCCGCTCCGCTTGATGTGAATGAACGACGGCTCGCGGTGCGCGAAGTCAGCGCTGCTTCCGTGGTCCTCATCGCAACCGATGCCACTGCTGCCACCGGAGAGGTGATTGGGCAGCACATCGAACTACGGGACGGGGAGCCCGTTCGATTACGACCCTGGAAAATTCGAGTCGCTACTCCAACGCAGATTGATGCACTAGCTGCAACTGCTGGCCTTGAGCTACAACACCGCCATGCCGATTGGATCGGCACCGAGTTTGACCCGCACGGAACAGCCCACGTGAGCGTCTACCGCAAGGCGCTTAGCTAAATTTGAACGGCTCCGCCTTAGCCAAGCTTGACTGTCTGAATCTTGGCGCATTGCGTAGCTACGGCCACCAGGCGGCGTTCTTGGTCGTAGATTTCTGCCGTCCCTGAGGCATATCCAGACCCAGCCACCTGTGATCGCGTGTGCTGCAGCAGCCACTCCCCACGCACCTCGGCGACAATCTGCAAACCAAGTTGCAGGCTGATCACCAGAAATGGCGGCACTGATCCGCCCGCACCGGCGTGAACCGCCGGGCCCAAGATGTCACCTGGCAGAGCGAGAGTAGCGGGATGCCAACTCCCGTCCGATCGAAGTGGCGGAACCTTGAAGCGAAACCAAGACGCGCTCTCTGGCTCGGCGGCGGGGAACTCTTCGGTCCACTTGATCGTGCTGTTGCTGAATCTGAACTCGGTCTGCTCGTGATACGGAATGTTATTGAAAGGTGAATCCGCAGGCCGAGGTGCTGGTTGGGGGCAATCCTGCGGGTCGGGCACCTCGGGGGCGATCGCTCCAACAAATTCAAAGGGACTTTGTTCGCTCAGGCCAAACACGCACATGACCATGAGGTCGCTTCGCTCTGGCCCAGACGGATCCGGAGACTCGGGGTCTAAGGCCCACAGTCGCACTAGCACCTGGGCCGCACTGCGCCCCCGCCGCACAATCTCGGCGCTCGCTGCAACGGGCCCGACGGGAATTGCCTGACAGAACATTGCCTCCGAAGAGACCAGATGCAGATCCTCACGCTCGAGTGCTGCTTCAGCAACGCGCAGAGCGGTCGCCATGGTGGCACCGCCGAAGGCGTAGAAAATCCTCCATGCCTCGGGGATGACTGCGCTAAAGCGACCTGCAACGCCATCAACTGGGGTCGGCTCGGTGTCGCGAAGGATGTCGCCGGGTTGAACGCTCACAGGGGTGACCTCATGGGGGGTACGCAATTGCTGCAGAAACTACGACAGCGGGAATCCCTAGGTTGGCAGCTTCGGCAGTCGAACGCGAAGTTGAGCCGCAATCTGCTCGTTCGCATACGCAGCCCACGCAACCGGCGTTGAGGTATCAATCGGAAACAGCAGCGGTCCAGGCGGAAGGGCCTCGACAATGACACCGGCCGCACGGGCCACAACAAAGGCAGCTAGATCGTAAGGGTGAGTGTGAAAGCCCTCGGGGTGAAGGAAAGGCCGGGGGTCGAGCACTGCAGAAGCAGCCCCTGATGCAACCGCCATCAGCTGACCCCCGCTACACGGGTACATATCGTCGTAGACCTCAAGGCCGTGCAACACTTCGTCCGCCCAAGAACCAATTGAGGCATGACCCCCAGGCAACAAGCGCACCACGGTGACAAAACTGCGCTCAAGGTCTGCATCCGCTTTTGGGATCAGCTCGCGTTGCAATGAGGTGCTCTCGGCTGTGAGAACGTCTTCTTGCACACTCAAAAATCCTGTGGTGTCAGCGGATGCGACCATGGCGATTCCTGCGCGCAGTGTCGGAATCTCTACTGCAGCACCGACTTCAAGATCCTCAAGAACTTTGGCTGATCGCCCGGCGCCGATCAGAACCCATGCACTGTGGGATCCGGCCAGATAGCCGCGGGTGCCGTCAACCGGGTCGGCTAAATACGTCCAAGTGGGCGCAGGTCCCGGTAGTGGTGTGCCAATCGGGATGGGCTCATCGAAACCCTCCATGACGAGTACCCCCGGCCATCGCTCTGCGCAGCGGCGCCTGAGCCCTGCAATCAAAACTTCCTCGGCTCGGGCATCAACGCCAAAGACATCATCCCCGCCCTCGGTACGAACCACTTGGCGGTCAGTATCGAGCTGCGCTCCGTGAACGGCAGTGCTCCGCAGCAGATCGCGCACCTCACGGCCAACCTCGGCAAGCTGCCGTGCAAGTGCCTCAGTAGAAATTGAATCTTGCATCATGACAATCTTGCCTCGTAATTGCGTGCATCTTCGTTCGATCTCAGGTACTGCACTCACACTCGTAGGGATGGCTCATGCACGCGCCTTCCTGCACTGCTGCCAAAACAATCGCTGCTGCACTCGGTACTCTTCGCAGATGCCCAGTATCACGGTCAATGTTGTACTCGATGCCTCACCTGAAGATGTGTGGGCAGACATCGAGAACATCGCGACGCATCCCGAGTGGATGGAGGATGCAGTGTCGATAGCGTTCACGAGCGATCAGCAATCTGGTGCCGGAACCGAATTTGATTGTGCAACTGCCATTGGACCATTCCGCCTGACCGACCACATGGAGATCACGAGTTGGGTCCCAGCCAAAGAAATGGGAGTGCGCCATGTTGGTCTCATTAGCGGGACTGGCGTGTTTCAGCTCAGCCCAATTGGCCCAGCAGAATCGGCCACACAGACCTCATTCGAATGGACCGAGAAGCTGAATTTCCCGTGGTGGCTCGGCGGCCCCCTCGGTGCCACGGTAGCCAAGCCAGTGTTGCGCCACGTATGGCGAACAAACCTGCAGAACCTGCAGCAGCGCTACCGCTGAGCAGCCGCGGATTACCTATCCACCGGGGTTTACAAACAAGGTGCGCACCCTGACCGAGGCGTCAGCTATTTCCTGCATTCTCCAAAGCAAGGGGGCTGGCTCACGCGCTACCGTCACTTGTAGATGCGTCGAAGCAGAGCAACGCGACTACCACTGGCACGCCGGTCGGTTCTGGAACGAGGTGACCATCTCCACCACGGTCAACGCCTGGCAGTCGTTCGCATCCAACTTCTTCACGTGACCGAACTGTCGGCGTCGCGCCGGTGAGATGCAGATGACTGGTTCGCACCGAGCTGCTGCTGGGATCATGGTGATCCTCATCGTCATGGTCATCATCACCGTCATCATCGGCGCCGCGGGGGCGCTGGGAGCGCTCGCCGTTGCGGCTTTCTGGTGGCTTCGATCTGGCAGAAGGATCACGTGGGTCTCGACTGCGCTGGGAGCGCCCGCCGGGCTCCTAGCTGCCGGCACCGCAACGGTGGCACTCTCAATCGTCGACGCTCTGTTCTCCACAGGGTTCAGCGGAACGGCGCCGGTCGCCCTGGTGTGCGCAGCGCTGGGCGGTGGCGGATCGCAGTTGCTCTACCAGCGAACCCGCTGATGGCAGGGGTCAGCGATCGGCCGGCCTGTGCTGCCTTCGAGGGTGGCGCGCGTGCTTGGCTTCCACCAAACCCAAAAAACACCAGATAAGTTACTATATTGCGTTTTTTGGGTTTACAGGTACTATGTGACGTATGCGAGATCTGGCACCACACGTGCTCGACGAACAGACAGCCTCAGAGCTGTTGACGACTGGCGAGGCCGCACGGCTGCTGAACTCGTCACGTCAGCACGTCGTCGACCTCTGTGACCGGGGCGAGCTGCCGTTTGTCACTACGGGCACCCATCGCCGCATCAGCCGCGGCGACTTGGAGGCGCTCCGTACTCGCACGCAGAAGATGACGCGGGACCAGCGGCGCAGCCTGTGGCTGGCCTACGCCATCGCCGGGCGGATCGTGGAAGACCCGCAGGGGGCGAGGCTGCTCGCCGTCGCGAACCTGGAGCAGATGGCAGCAGCGAGCAAGGGGCGCCCTTCACGCTGGCTGGCAGAATGGGCCAACCTTCTCTCTGGCACTCTCGAGCGCCTGCTACACGACTACACGTCCCACAGCCCTCGCGGTCGCGAGCTTCGCCAGAACGCACCGTTCGCCGGGCTGCTCAGCAGCGCCGAGCGGGCAGCAGTTCTGGAGAACTGGAAGCGCTCAGAGTGAACCAGGAACAGCTTGCGCACGTCCTCCGGGCTGCAGCAAAGATCGCCGGCGACCCTAGGATTTTGGTCATCGGCAGCCAGGCGGTCCTCGGGACGTTCGACGACCAGGATCTGCCCTTGGAGGCCACACGTTCTGTCGAGGCGGACATCGTGTTCTTAGACGACCCGGATGCCAGCAAGGCCGACGAGGTTGATGGGGCCATCGGCGAAGAGTCCGAGTTCCACCGGACGTACGGCTACTACGGCCAAGGGGTGACGCTGTCGACAGCGGTTCTTCCAGAAGGATGGCAGGACCGGGTGGTCCGCTTCCCGAGGGAAGACGCCGCACCTTCCCGAGCGAGTTGCTTAGAGATCTACGACATAGCAGCAGCGAAGCTCGTCGCTGGCCGCGAGAAGGACTTCGAGTACGTCACAGCACTGGTCGTCGCCCACCTGCTCAACGTCGACGTGCTGCGCCAGCGCTGCGAACTGATCCCCGCTCCTGCGGGGGTGCGGACCAGGGTCCTCAAGTGGATCGACCGGGTCCGGACCTGAGACAGTGGCCCCACCCGACCCCATCAACTCGTTTCGTCTTGCGCCAGACCCCCTTATAGAGGGGGCGGCTTCTAAGGATCGTTAGAACAGCGGGTTAACAGTGAAGAATGACGCCGCCGCTAGAGCGAACGCTCCGAGGGTGAACGCGAACCCCACCACCACGGTGGATCGAAGAGCGGCGCCTTGTTGCGGCCAACTCACCGGGTGCAGCACCGCACCGGCAGCGGCTCCCGCTAAGAGGCCACCCAAGTGGCCACCGATTGAGATTCCCGGAATCGCAAAGGTCAGCAACAGATTGATCAGCACGAGCCCACCGATGCCTGACTTCCATGGGTTCTGATGCGCCCTCAGCTGCAACACAATCAGCCCGCCCATCAGCCCAAAGACGGCTCCCGAGGCACCCACAGTTGGCGAGAGCGGCGACAGAATCAGAACACCGAGTGATCCACCTATCAGGGCAGTGACATACAAAATTGCGAACCGCATCTTGCCAAGTACAGGTTCCATCTCTTGGGACAAGAACCACAGCAGCAGCATGTTCATGCCCAGATGCAATACGCCAGCGTGCAGGAACGCACTCGTGAAAACTCGCCACCAATCCCCCGCCGCAACTAACGGACCAAATAAGGCACCGTATTCGTAGACCGGCCCAGAGGCACCGTTCGGGTTTCCGCTCAGCAACGCCATGACTGCAAACACAGCAACGTTGATTCCAATGATGATCTTGCCAACCACTACCTCGTTGTGGCCTCGAAAGAGTGTGCGACTGTTGATCACTTTTTGGGGTCGAGCCGAGGTGCATTCAGGGCACTGAAAACCAACCGAGGCCTGCACCATGCATTTTGTGCAGATTGGTCGTTCGCATCGCTGACAACTCACTGCTGCGGTCTGCTGCGGGTGCCGATAACAAGCAGTCACTACGTCCATATCGCTACGTCCATGCCGTTACTGCGCTATCGCTGCTGCCAAAAACTGTTGCGGTGAACACTGCCATCACGGTAGCTCGCTTGGGGCCAGAATGATCACCGACAACGGAGGCAGCGTGAGAAGCAAAGAGCCCGCCTGGTTCTGCCATGGCGTGTCCTTGTCCACTACTAAAACCCCGTCTGCATTCTCACCCACATGGGCGGCAGTGCCACCGTAAATCTGGGCGTCAGTATCGAGAAGCACCTTCCATGGGGCTAGGTCTGACACACCAAGGCGGTACCCGTGCCGCGGCACTGGAGTTAGGTTTGCCACCACTGCTACCGAACCGTGGTGAGCCGCAGGGCCTTGAGGCTGGTCATTGGATTGCTCCTCGTACCAGCTAGGGACCGACCGCCAGAACGAGAAAATCGAATGCTCATGATCATCCGCATCGAGCCATCCAATATGGTGATCCAGATCGTCATCGCCTGCCCACAGCGCCGGGTTCTGTGCTTGTACGGAATTCAGATCGGCTACGAGCCTGCGAACCCCGTCGTGGCCCTCACGCTGCAGCAAGAACCAGTCGATTTCGCCCTCGTGTGACCATTCACGCTCCTGAGCGAGCTCGCCGCCCATAAAGAGCAACTGCCGGCCAGGGTGGCACCATTGCCAGGCCAATAACGAGCGCAGGTGGGCTAGTTGCTCCTCGTGGTTGCCGGGCATTTTGTTCAGCAGCGAGCCTTTCCCGTGAACGACCTCATCGTGGCTCAGGGGAAGCAGCCAGCGTTCGTCTCGGGCGTAGACCATAGGAAAGGTCAGTTCGTGATGGTGAAAGGCGCGATGAATTGGCTCTTGGGCAAAGTAGCTCAGGGTGTCGTGCATCCAGCCCAAGTTCCACTTGCGAGAGAATCCCAGTCCGCCCCAGTCGGCGGGTCGCGTTACCCCTGACCAAGAGGTTGATTCCTCGGCGATAACCAGCGCACCCGGTTGTTCTTGAGCAGTGACCTCGTTGAGTTCACGAACAAACGCGACAGCTTCCAAGTCTTCTCTGCCACCCAATTCATTGGGAACCCACTCCCCTGCCTCTCTGGAATAATCCAGGTACAACATCGAGGCAACTGCATCTACGCGGAGTCCGTCGACTCGAAACTCTTCAAGCCAATACAAGGCATTGGCAACCAAAAAATTGCGGACCTCGTTGCGGCCGTGATTGAACACCAGCGTGCCCCAATCAGGGTGCTCACCACGGCGAGGGTCAGCATGTTCATACAGCGCGGTGCCATCAAATTGAGCGAGGGCAAAACGATCCTTTGGGAAGTGCGCAGGTACCCAGTCCAAAATCACGCCTAGTCCACGGTCGTGACAAACATCGATCAAATAGCGAAGGTCATCAGGGGACCCCAACCGGGCATCGGGAGCGTAATAACCCGAGACCTGATACCCCCAAGAGCCGCCGAAGGGGTGACTCGCTACCGGCATGAGTTCAATATGGGTAAACCCCAGTGAACTCGCCCAATCGGCAAGAGGTTCCGCTAGTTCTCGTGCTGTGTGCGCCCGACCATCGCTGTGACGGCGCCAGGATCCCAGATGCACCTCGTAGACAGACAGTCGGCCACTATTGCGATCTGAGCGAGCCGTGCGCCAGTCTTCGCCCTTCGAGGAGTTCCATACATAGGAGCTTTCAAAGAGGACCGAGGCGGTAGCAGGGGGCACTTCTGCAGCCGTAGCTAGTGGATCGGCACGCTCTGTGGTCTGGCCATTTTGGCCGGCGACCAAGAACTTGTACCGGTCCCCCGGCCGCGCACGCGGCTCGAACCCCCACCAAATTCCGGAGTTGCCTTGGGTTGCAAGCAAGGTTGCTTCTGCCGACGACTCGTTCCACCCGGCCCAGTCCCCAACCACTGAAACCTGCTGAGCGTTCGGTGCCCACACAGCAAAGGTTGCGCCACCAGACTCGCAGAGGTGAGCACCCAGCAAGTCCCAAAGTCTGCGATGGGTGCCCTCACCAAAGAGGAACAGGTCAAGCTCTCCAGGTTGCTGTGCCGCTGCGCCGAGAGCTGACACAACTCAGGCTTCCGGTTCTGTTGCCGGCAGTTGATCCTCGCCGTTCAACAATCGCTCCACGGCTTGGACCGGTAGGTCCACGAGCTCTGGGCGATGAGCTAGCTCGTAGGCAACCTCATAGACGGCCTTATCAAGCTCAAATACGCTCAGCAGCGCGTCTCTGCTTGACCGGGACTGTGGCAGTAATCGATGCGCAGCATCAACATCGGCGTAACCAGCCAGGAACGTATTGACATTACGAACCGTCCAAGCGTCGGCCAGAACTCGCAGTTCGTGATCAGCCTGGCCATGCGCCCTTAGGGCCATGGCAGCCGCATACTGAAAAGACCGAGTCATACCGGCGACGTCACGCAACGGCGAAGATGGGTGGCGACGCTCCTCCACTGGCCGAGCAGGCTCGCCTTCGAAGTCGAGCACCATCCAACTGCGCTGCAGGCGAAGCACCTGGGCAAGGTGCAGGTCGCCATGGATACGAATGGCCGTGCCAAGGTCGGCTGCCGTGCGCAAGCGGTCGTAGATTTTTTCGATTCGCTCGGTATCTAGCTTGCCCGAGGCAACACGATGCAACTGAGCCGCCATATCGGCGGCCCAAGCCGCACCATCCGCGCGTTCTGCACCAAAAGCCTCGGCTAAGGCAACGTGTAGGTGCGCCACGTTCTGCCCCAGCAGACGGGCATCCTCTGCAAAGTCGAGCTTGCAATCCCGAGGCGGCCGCCTGCGGTTAAACAGTTCACGAAGCGAGTCTGTTGCGAGCTCAAACCCTTCGCCACGGCTGCGCTCGTAACGCCTCACCACAGCTAGGTCAGTTTGATTGCGTCGCCAGATCGCTACGGGAACAGGAACTGCACCAAAGCCCACCTTGCCCAATGCCTCGGTGACTTCAACATCGGGGTTTGCTCCCGGTTGAACGCGCCGGAACACCTTCATGATGTATCGCTCGTCCAACACAATGGACGTATTCGACTGCTCGCCGCCCTGCACCCGAGCCGAGTGAGGGTGAAGATCCGGAGCCACAATGTGCGCAAACCGCAGAGCGAGTTCATCATCGGCCAATGCGTCGAACAGATGCGTGGGTCCTCTGGGTGAACTGATCTCTCCGAGGACTGCAGATTCGGCTACGTGGTCTGGCCGCTCTGCAGTTGCACCGAGTGGTACTTGATACCAACTGGGCGCGCCGGTGCCGTTGTCACCCCTGACCTCGACGAGCAACCACATCAGGGTGGGCCAGCCGTCAGCAAGCGTATCGACCTTGCGCAACTCAACCCGCGGCTCATCCACAGCCGAATACCAGCGCTGCCCGGCTAGAAATGCCGGAAGAAGCGCAACAAGTTCGCGGGAAAACGTTTCAGCATCGATAGTGAGTTCTACCCCGTCGGCTCAGTGAGTTCGAACCATAGGTACTCATATGGTGGCAGAGTGACGAAGTACGGAAGGTCACCAATTGCAGGAAATGCAACCTGGCCAAGAAGTTCAACAGGAACTCGCCCCGCTAGATGCGATAGATACAACTCTGCCGGTTGAGCAGCGCCCGAGAAATTGTTGACACAGAGCACGGGGTTTGCATGTTCATCATCGGCTGCAGGAGTTCGAAGGTAAGCAAACACCGCTGGCGTAGAAACCTCTAGGACTTCGAATCCTCCGAGTCCAAAGAGCGGGTGCTGTCGCCGCACATGCAACATGCGTCGGAACCAGTTCAGGAACGATCCGCTGTTTCGGCGCTCGGCCTCGACGTTGACTGCTTGGAACCCATAAACAGGGTCCATGAGTGGCGGAAGATATAACTGCGCAAAGTCGGCGGTCGAGAACCCGCCGTTGCGATCAGGGCTCCATTGCATTGGTGTTCGCACTCCGTCGCGATCACCAAGGTAAATGTTGTCACCCATGCCGATCTCATCCCCGTAATACAAAATGGGCGTACCGGGCAGGCTCAGGAGCAACGCATGTAGCAACTCGGCCTGTCGGCGGTCATTTTCTACAAGAGGAAACAACCGGCGACTGATGCCAACGTTTCGGCGCATTCTTGGGTCCTTGGCGTACTCGGCCCACATGTAATCGCGCTCTTCATCAGTCACCATCTCCAGGGTGAGCTCATCGTGATTCCGTAAGAAGATTCCCCACTGACACCCTTCAGGAATCTCTGGGGTTCGCTCCAGAATTTCAGTGATCGGTGTTCGCTCCTCGCGACGAAGTGACATGAACATTCGCGGCATGAGCGGGAAGTGGAAACACATGTGGCATTCGTCGCCGTCACCGAAGTACTCCACCACATCCTCAGGCCACTGGTTGGCCTCGGCTAGCAGCACTTTGCCGGGGTAACGGGAGTCGATCTCACTGCGCACGCGACGCAGGTACTCGTGAGTCTCCGGCAGATTTTCGCCGTTGGTTCCATCGGCTTCAAACAAATACGGGACCGCATCGAGTCGGAACCCATCAAGTCCAAGTCCAAGCCAATGACAGATCACCTCGATCATTGCGTCTTGAACCTCGGGGTTGCGATAGTTCAGATCTGGCTGATGGTGAAAGAAGCGATGCCAGTAGTACTGCTGCCTCTGATGATCGAAGCTCCAGTTCGAGGGCTCCGTATCTACAAAGATGACCCGAGCATCGCTCCACCGCTGATCGTCATCTCCCCACACGTACCAATCCGCCTTGGGATTGGTGGAGTCTTGTCGAGATTCCAAGAACCAAGGGTGCTGATCCGAGGTGTGGTTCATCACCATGTCCGCGACCACGCGAATCCCACGGCGGTGCGCCTCCTCGATCAGGTGGGCTGCATCATCAGTGGTCCCAAAATCTGGGTGCACGGTCAAGAAGTCCGAGATGTCATACCCGCCATCTCGCAGCGGGGACTCATAAAAGGGCAGCAGCCACAGGCAGTCAATTCCAAGCCACTCCAAATAGTCCAGCTTGGAAGTCAGGCCGCGGAGGTCACCATTGCCGTCGTTTGTGGCGTCGAAGAACCCGCGAACATGCACCTCATAAAAGATCGAGGAGCGATACCACTGGTTGTTTGACGAGAGTATTGAACCGGAAGTGGGGGGTTGAATCACTTGCTCATCGTACCGGTGCCATGAGTGGCTCGGGTTCGGTGCAAACCGAATGCCGACCACCAGCCTCCGGCTGCGGCGGGAACTGCGAGCGAGAGAGTAGCTGCCATGCCCGCAACGCCGAGTTCCTCACGCCACACCACTGCAGCAACAGCGTCGCAGGTATCGGCCGCTGCCCCATAGGCAACCCAGCGGCCTTCGGGGTTCTCTTCTGTGAGTTCCATAATCGCCCCAAAACCGAGAACCATGTCGCGAATTCCAAATGCTCGAGCCATCCACATCAGCGGGCCAGGCTTATCGTCACCGAGTCTGGACATCACGGTATGGGGAATCAGCAGCATGGTTAGGCCAAAAGCAACCCGGCCTAGGGCAATGGAGCGGGCAATACTTCGATCATTCATTTCCTCAGTCTGCCGCATGAAAGCACGAACCGCACACAGCGAACCATTCACTGAGTCAGGCTAAAGATGTGTGCGACGCGCTCCGTTGGATCGAGGCGCACGTAGTTCCCTGATGGCCCCCATTGCCAGCTCTCATCGGTCAGCTCATCACGCACGGTAAGGGAGGCTGCTCCACTCAAACCAAGCGTGTCTAGGTCTAGGTAGACCGTTGCCTCACAGATTTCATCCGGTGTCAGATTGACTACCACTAAGAGGGTGTCGTTCACGGGTCCGGCCTCGGTCTGCACTGCGCAGTGATGGGTAAACGCGATCACCTGCTCATGATCAACGTAGTGAAACCGCAGTGAGTTCATGCGCCAGGTGGCACGGTGATCGCGTCGGATGCGATTGAGTTCGCTCAGGAGCGGCCACAACGAATCAGGCCTTGCATGGTCGCGGTTCTTGATCTCGTATTTCTCCGAGAACTTGTACTCCTCTTTGTCGGCCAGTGCTGTGTTCTCGCAGTGCTCGTAGCCTGAATAGATCCCCCAGCTCGGAGCCATTAGCGCAGCGAGAATTGCCCGAGATGCAAACGCCTGACGCGAACCGTCCCGCAACGGATCAGTCAAAATATCGGGAGTACTTGGCCACAGATTCGGCCTAAACCAGGCCGCAGTTGCTGCGTGCGCAAGTTCTTCGCCATAAGCAGTGAGTTCGTCTTTGTTCTGGCGCCATGTGAAGTAGGTATAGGACTGGCTAAATCCAATCTCGGCCAAGCTGTGCATCATGGCGGGCTCGGTAAAAGCCTCTGAGAGCAGCACGACTCGGGGGTGAGTTGCCTGAACTTCACGAATAATCCAAGCCCAAAAAGCCAGCGGTTTGGTGTGCGGATTGTCGACCCTGAAGACCTCGACTCCACAGTCAATCCAGAATTCCAAAATCTCTAGGCAAGCCTGCCAGAGCTCAATTCGGTCTTGTTCCTGCACGGGCCAGAAGTTGATCGGAAAAATGTCCTGATACTTCTTTGGGGGGTTTTCGGCATAGCGAATTGAGCCATCGGAACGGTGCAGAAACCATTCGGGGTGCTCGCTCACCCATGGGTGATCAGGGCTGCATTGCAGCGCATAATCCAAGGCGACCTCCACCCCAAGTTCACGCGCTCGGGCCACAAAGCCCTTCAGATCGCTCAGTGTTCCCAACTCGGGATTCACTGCCGTGTGGCCCCCATCGGTAGAGCCAATCGCCCAAGGGCTTCCTACGTCTTTGGGGCCTGCGTCGAGAGAGTTATTTTTGCCTTTGCGGTGTGACAGGCCGACGGGATGAATCGGCGGAAGGTACACGACATCGAATCCGGCATCTGCAATCTTTTCGAGTCGGGACCAAGAGTTCGCCCCGACCCCAAGTCCACCCTCTGAGCGCGGAAAGAACTCGTACCAAGCTCCTCGTACTGCGAGTTCAGGATCGACGCGCAGCAAGAAGGTTGGCGAAGTGGTGATCTCGCTTGGCACGCCGACCACAGCTTGAGCCACGGCGTCGTCGGTTGCGGCTGCAAGCCTGACTCGATCAGAACAACTCGAGCTGCGGAGTTGCTCGATGGCGTCAACGATCCGGCGTGTGGAACCCGCTGGCAGCAGTTGCTGCAGCGACTCCAGAATGAGCGCCCCCTGCTCGAACTCCAACTGCAGAGGTTCATCGGCCTGAGCGAAGAGTTGCAGGTCGCGTCGCCAGGTCTCGAACCGGTCTGCCCAAGCTTGAATCTGAAACTCGTAGAGCCCTTCAGCCTCAAAGCCAAGTTGACCAGTGGCCTGGCCCGAGGCCGCAACCACAAGCGGCATCGACTGCCACTCTGGATTTGTTGTGGTCTGCGAATCAGCCCGCCGCCACCTCAGTCGTGCAGCCAACAAACCGTGTCCGTCTGCAACCAGCATCGCCCCAAACTCGGCTTCATCTCCTCGGACGGCTTTTGCCGGAGACAAAGACGGAGTGACGGGGTACAGGTCCCGAATCAAGATGCGGCTTGGGCTGTTCAACAGATCGCTCTGTCGAGGATTCTGTGCGGAGGGAGAAGGAGTCATCCGCGGCGCAGCCCAATCCGGAACTTGCCCGAAACAAACGGCAGGTCATCAGTTGAAATCCAGATACCGCTCACTGATGCAACTCGAAGGCCAATCACAGATGCCGTTCCTAGCACTGTGAAGCTGCGGTTAATCCCCTTACTTGGATCGATCACCGTCATCTGTCCCGTCACGAACTGACTCCCCTGTGCAACTTGCAGGTCCAAACTCAACTCTTGATCACCGTTGATGAGGTCAAGATTCAGATTCGAGGTCGACCCGTCTACCTCGACGAGTTCGCCTTCGCTTTCAGCATCGACGGGAAAGGTCCCTACGTAATCGATTGGACCGGCTAGGACAACGGTGAGTCGCAAATCTCCGAGAAGCGGACGCGTCACGGTTGCAACGGTGGTCGCAATTGTTCCCGGCACGACCACCAAGCGATCAGGGTCAAGAAACGTCACGGGGCCTCCGCAAGTAACTGGCCCATCAGTCGACCGGCAGTCGGCAAAAGCAATAAAGCGGCCGTCGGCTGTCCAACTCAATTCACCTGAGCGATAACTCGCTTTGCCAGGTTGAGCAGGAGGCGTAATTTCGACTGGAGCTCCTCCCTTGGCGGAGATCAGCATGAGTTTGGAGCAGTTCGGCCCAGCGCCATAGACAATCCGAGTGCTATCCGGAGACACCGAAGGAGCACAGATCTGATCAGCCGAAACCAAAGTCGTACGGCTCAGAGAATCAGTGGCGATTCGGATCATTTCCTTTCCGCTTTTATCCGGGCCTACCGCAATAATGAAGTTGCCGTCAGAGGAAAATGTCGGTGCATCGGCAGAGAGAAATGTGGGAGTCAGAGCATCGGATCCCGAGGTGGCAGCGGCGAGGGTGTAGGGGTTATCCGTTCCTGGGATTACCGACTCGAGCAGCATGAGGTCATCGGACTTTGAACTAGCCAGACCCACCATCGAACGTGTCGAGGGGTCACCGATTCGCATCACAGCAGCGCCCGTGCGGTCTACGACTTTGACCACATTGCCCAGAACTCCCTCGGGCAAGGGCACCCGATAGACGCCTTGGCCGGCAGAAAGCGGCTTGGGGGTAGTCGCCCTTGGCTCGGCCATATCGGCAGTCCCAACGGCAATGTATGCAATCTGCGCACCCGTCGGATCCCAGGCCAACAGATTGTGCTCACCAATATCTGCAAGAACTGCGTCAGCAGCAAGGACCACCGCAGCGCCACCTGTTGAGGGCACCACCACGAGCGCACCGTCGGTTCGCAGGTAGGCAATCAGGTCGCCTGTTGGGGCCACCGCAATCGCACCCAGACCGGTTGGACCCCTGGCCGCGTCAGTTCCAACTTGAGTCGGCGGCTCGGCCCCCGTGCCGCTGAGCACAAGGCCCGTAGAGGTGACATACGCAACCCTGTCGGTTGGTAGCGGGCCCTCGTTGACATCTGTGGTGGTTGTTACTGCGTCCACCGTGGTCGTTGGGGGTACAGAAGTCGTCGTAGGGCTAGTGCTCGAACCAAATGGTGACCCGATCACTGTGAACAGCACTGCCCCAACAGCTAGCACTGCAGCAACCCCGCCCAGAGTCCAGCCAAGGCTCGTCACACCGTTTCTCTCGGCCTGCTCCGTCAACTTGACCTACCCGTGCACTCACACATCGAGATACACAGTACCGGCGGATTCTGGCCAAACCTCTGACACAGTGCGCTCAGCACCTCTGACACAGTGCGCTCAGCCGATAGCCCACTCAGCTGCAGACAACTGCGCCAGCATCTGCCTACCGATCGGTCACAAGCAGGCAGCCTTTCGTGAACAGACTGTGAACGCTGCCCAAGAGAGGGTCTGAAATACCCCAACTCGGAGATACCCTCACACTCAATGAAGGCACTCAAAAGTTTCACCGTTCGCCCACAACTCCCCGCACCGCTTGCCGCGCTTGATCGCCTTTCGAGCAATCTTCGCTGGTCCTGGGATCGCCCGACTCGAGAGTTATTCATCATGATTGACTCCAAGGCCTGGGACGAAGGCGGCCATGACCCTCGGAGCGTGTTGGCCGAAGCTTCCACAGAGCGACTGTTGGAACTCAGCACTGATCCGGTGTTTCTCGAGCGCCTTGCCGCAGCCGATGCAGCTCTCAGCGCATACCTTGATCTGCCTCGCTGGTATCAACAGGTTGCCGCTCCGAATTCGGGACTTAACTCGGATGCGCCTGCTGAATTCGACTCCAAGAATGCTGGCGCCATTGCCTATTTCTCGCCTGAGTTCGGCATTTCTGAAGCAGTTCCGCAGTATTCCGGTGGCCTTGGGATTCTTGCTGGGGATCATCTCAAAGCAGCCTCAGATCTAGGAGTCCCGCTTGTAGCAATCGGACTGTTCTACCGGCACGGTTATTTTCGACAGTCGCTCAGCGTGGATGGGTGGCAACAGGAACGATTCCCTGACTTAGATCCGCATGCGATGGCCCTGGAACTGTGTGATGGCGTTCGCATCACCCTGGACTTAGCTGGTGAAACGCTCACGGCGCAGGTCTGGAAAGCCACAGTGGGCAGAACTCCGCTGTACATGCTCGACGCAGATATTCCCGAGAATCCTGAGTCCCTACAGCTCGTGACGGATCGACTCTACGGAGGCGATGTTGAGCATCGTCTGCGTCAAGAAATCCTGCTCGGTGTAGGTGGGATTCGGGCGCTTCGTGCTCTGGGCATTGAGGCCGAGGTGTTCCACACAAACGAAGGCCACGCCGGGTTCTTAGGTCTCGAACGGATTCGCGAACATATGAGTAGCGACGGACTGAGCTTTGATCAGGCTCTGGCTGCGGTTCGCGCTGGCGCCGTGTTCACCACTCATACTCCTGTGCCCGCTGGCATCGACCGGTTCCCTCGTGAGCTGATGGAGAAATACTTTGGCAGTTGGGCCGCTGCATGCGGAATCTCAATTGATCAACTCATGAAGCTTGGCCATCGACCTGAGGAGGCAACCGAGGAGCCATTCAACATGGCTGTCATGGGAATGCGTCTAGCCGAGCGGCGCAATGGGGTATCTGCTCTGCATGGCGAGGTGAGCCGAGAGATGTTCGCCGAACTCTGGCCGGGAGTTCCTGAAGAGGAGACCCCAGTTGGCTCGATCACCAATGGCGTGCACGGTGCCACGTGGGTATCGGCAGAAATTGCCGAGGTGCTGTCCGACTCAGTGGGTGAGAACTGGCAGTGGGCCGATGCAGACGCGTGGCAGTCCATTCTCACTGTCGATGATCAAGTGCTTCAAGACGCACGCGATGCCTCGAAGGTCCGCATGGTGGACCATGTTCGCGACCGCCTACGGAGCCACGGGTTGGCCCAAGGGCGGTCTTCATCGGAACTGGAATGGGTCAATACGGCGCTGAGCCCAACTGCACTCACGATCTGCTTTGCGCGACGCATGGCAACCTATAAGCGAGCTGCACTTTTGCTGAGTCAGCCCGAACGACTCATGCGCTTACTCCTGAACGAGGAGCGGCCGATTCAGTTCATTTTTGCGGGCAAGGCGCACCCCGCCGATGAGTTGGGCAAGGAACTCATCCGTCAGATTGTCGCCTTCTCGAACGACCCGCAGATCCGCGATCGATTTATGTTTGTCGAGGATTACGACATGGCATTGGCACGCTCGCTCGTGCAGGGTGCAGATGTCTGGCTCAATACGCCGGTGCGTCCCATGGAAGCCTCGGGCACCAGCGGCATGAAGGCCGTACTGAACGGAGCTCTGCACTGCTCGGTGTTGGATGGCTGGTGGGCCGAATGCTTTAGTTCAGGTAGCGATGAGGATTCCGCCCCAGGGCAATCATTCGGCCCGAACGGTTGGGCGATCTCATCGGCTGAATCAATCCCGGATGAGGCTCGTCGAATCGAGCTTGAGGCAAACAGTTTGTTTGAGCTTCTTGAAACGCAGATCGTGCCGCTGTACTACGACCGAGCCGATTCGCAGAAGTCGTTTTCTGGGGCTTGGCTAACGCGGGTGAAAGAAAACTTCCGCACCTTGGGCCCCTTTGTAGGTGCGCATCGAATGGTCAGGGACTACGTAGAGGGCCTGTATATCCCCGCAGCCGCTAGGGCCGCGCAGCTCTCGAGCGATGACTTTGCTGGGGCTCGCACGCTCGCAGCGTTCCATTCACGGCTGGAATCCGAATGGCATCAGGTTCATGTTGACCGAATTGAAATCAATGAGGACGTTGCGGAGCTTGGTGCGCAGCGTCAAGTGACTGCCAGCGTTGCACTAGGTGGGCTTGACCCCAGCGAAGTTGATGTTCAGTTGCTCGTTGGCCACGTTGGCCAGTCCGGCGAACTCGAGGACACCCAGACAGTTCTCTTGCAGGTGCACGGCCACGAGGATGAGCAGCACCTTCGTTATACGGGCACAGCGGTGCTGAGTACTGCTGGGCGGATGGGTGTCACTGCCCGAGTCGTCCCTCGCCATGATCTGCTCGAGGTACCGATCGAGTTCGGTCTCGTTGCCTGGGCTGGCTAAGCGAAGTTGGCGTGGCCGGGTCCATCACTCAGAAACGACTGGACTCCCACTGCGGCATCGGGAGTTGTAAACGATTCCACAAACAGGTTCTGCTCGAGCAGCAATCCATCCTCTAACGAACCTTCTAGGCCTTGGTCTATTGCTGATTTCGCTAAGCGCAGCGCGTGCTGCGGTCCAGCGGCAAGGCTCTGAGCCCAGGCGGTGGCCTCGGCAAGAACTTGATCCGGTTCTACAATTCTGTTGACTAGGCCTATGCGAAGGGCCTCATCAGCGAGAATCATGCGACCCGAAAAAATCAGTTCCTTCGCAACCGATGACCCCACCAGCCGGCTCAGGCGTTGCGTCCCGCCGCCGCCCGGGATGATGCCGAGCAGAATCTCGGGCTGACCAAAACGAGCCGATCCTGAAGCAAGCCGAAAATCGCATGCCAGCGC
Organism: Actinobacteria bacterium IMCC26207; assembly: GCA_001025035.1. Taxonomy (GTDB): domain Bacteria; phylum Actinomycetota; class Acidimicrobiia; order Acidimicrobiales; family Microtrichaceae; genus IMCC26207. The sequence continues at coordinate 48,407 of LCZK01000005.1, read as the reverse complement.
AAGCTCGCAGCCGCCACCAAGGGCCACTCCAGACACTGCCGCAATGCTTGGGCAAGGCAACGCAGCTACTGCGTTGAGCGCACCCAGAAAAGCCGTGCCGATCTGAGTAATTCGTTCAGGTGAGGACAGCCCAAACTCTCCCTCGGGAGTTCCTTGCGCGAACTGGGTGATATCTGCGCCAGCAGCGAAGGCCCGACCGTTACCCGTGATGACCACCGCTCGGATACTCGCGTCTAGAGACAAAGCTGTTGCAGCTTGTTGCAACTCATTGAGTAGTTCCACGCTCAGCGCATTGACCTTGCCGTTATTGAGCGTGATGATGGCCACGCCGTCGGCTTGCACCTCGGTCAGGATCAATTCGGTGCTTGGTTCTTGGTGTATCTCATTCGACATCTCGGCGAGGATACTTCCAACGCCAGCGGTTGCCCTTGTGCCGCGGCAGTCGACTGTTTAACGAGTCGGCGAGAATCTGGGCATCGGGGCGTTCCGTGGGCAGTTCCGAGAGTGCTCCCATCATCCATCGCCGTTGTGTCGCAGTCGGCTCTGAGTCGTTTGAGCGCACCTCGGCAAAGCTGATGCCATGTGGTTGAGAGAACTCCCAATGCCACAGGGTTGCCGCAAGAGCAAAGACATCCGAGGCCCGATCAGGGGGAGCACCGCGAAACCGCTCTGGTGCAGCGTAAGCGGGAGTGAAGCCCACAACTCCGAGGGTGCCATCTCCGCCCCCGAGTAGCGAAGCCATTCCGAAGTCAGCTAACAGCGGCTGACCTGATTCGCCAAACAGAATGTTGGCAGGCGAGATATCACCGTGGATCACCCCTGCGCTATGTGCTTCTGCCAATGTCAAAAACAGACTCGCAGCCAGAGTTTGCGTTCTAGGCACTGGCGCAGCGGGTGGGAGTCGGAGTGAGAGTGGGAGTGCAGAATCCTCGGCTCGGGCTTGGATGCAATCTCGCAGGGATCCGCTAGGCGCAAAATCTAAGAGCAGCCAGGCTGTCCCATCAGCAGCAACGCCAACTTGATGCAGAGAGATTGCTCCTTCAACCTGGCTCAACCTAGAGAGCGCTCTTGCTTCACGCTGCAACCGCTCAGCGGCCAACGCATCCCCAGCCCGAATCGGCAGCAGCTTGATTGCAAAGTCGCGTCCTGACTGAGTGTCCCGCGCTCTCCAGACAGTGCAAGAGCTACCAGATCCCAGTGGCTCAATCAGGCGAATCCGGGTGGGTAAACCAATCAACTGCGGGCGGTCAGCGTTCATACTGAACTCTTCTGACAATCAGCGGACTCTGAGTTCTCATCTGTTCTTAGTTCCCCACTCACGGCTACTCTGAGAAGATGTCGACACAGGCACCGAGCGCTGTCCCGCGTTCAACCACGAAGACAGATGCAGCCTCAGCCAAAAAATCGGCCGAGGAACTTCATCTCACTGCTTCGCAGCGTCTTCGATCACAGAACCTCCGTTATACCCCTTCTCGGAGGGCTCTGGTAGAAATTTTGGCCTGTTCAGACCGGCCACTCACCATTCCTGAAATCCTTGGGCATGACTCTTCGTTGGCCCAAAGCAGCGCATACCGCAACCTGACTGAACTAATCGAGGCAGGAATCGTGCACCGCCTGATCGCCGGTGATGAGTACAGCCACTTTGAACTCGCCGAAGACCTGACCTCGCATCACCATCACTTGGTGTGCACGCAGTGTGGCCGCGTGGCCGACATAACGCTGAGTGACGAGGTGGAAAGATCAATTGATCGGGCCCTCGAAGCTGCAGCAAGTTCAGTTGGGTTCTTAGCTGAGCATCATCGACTTGATGTGCTTGGTCGCTGCGCAACCTGCACCTCGGCCCGAAGCTAAACAGGTTGAATCTGTGCGACTGAGGCTTTACAGGGTGACTGCTGTTCCAAGCTCAGCGTTCTCACCCGGCTGAACAACTGCAGTCACGCCAGGCACGCGGTCAATCATGATCCGCTCAATTCCTGCCTTCATCGTCACGGTGGAAGCAGGGCAACTCACACAGGCACCCGAAAGTTCAACAATCACAATGCCTGATTCCTGATCGACATCAATCAAGGTGATGTCTCCGCCATCAGCCTGAATGGCTGGCCGGATGATCTCGATGACTACTTCAACTTCAGCCTGCACGATGCCTACTTCACTCGGGGGAACAAAGATTTGTGCACAAGCACACGTTCCGCGATCTAGATGATGGTTCTTCGCTGCCCCTATAACAACCCCGCGCACTAGGTTTGTGTTCCAGATGCTTGATTCCGTGCTCCTCGCTCACCAAGGTGGTTGGGACGAAATCCTGATGGTGCTCGTTCCGGTAGGTGTGTTTGCGGCACTGCTTTTTCTGGCAAACCAGCGAGCCGCCAAACTCGGTCAACGGAAAGAATCCGAAGATGAAGCGGCGGAGGTCATGCCGCGAAAGAATCCCCGCGGCGGACCCCGCTAAACCAGGACAGCTAGTCGAGCCGTTCAATCTGCACCCCGATCGCACTGAGGCGATCAGTCAGGCCCTCGTAGCCGCGATCCAAGTGATGAGCGTCAGCAATGACCGTCTCGCCGTCGGCGCCAAGAGCGGCAACTACGAGTGCCGCACCGGCGCGAATATCTAACGCTCGAACTGGCGCCCCAGAGAGCCGCTCTACCCCATCGATAACTAGATGGTGCCCATCAACGCGTACCTGCGCGCCCATGCGAGCCAACTCCCCCACATATCGGAACCGTCCCGAAAAGACATTCTCGGTGGCGTAGCTCGTACCGGTGTTGAAGCACTGGAGGGCCACCAGCAAGGGCAGGTAGTCAGTTGCTAAACCGGGGTATGGCAATGTGGCCACGTTGGTTGGCCGGGGACGACCACTGGCCATCGCCCACAGGCCATCCGGCTCCGGAGAAATCCGGATTCCCATTGCCCCTAGTTTCTCGACGAGCAAGTCCAAATGATCGGGTCGCACATGGTGAAGAGTGAGCTCACCACCTGCGACGCCAAGGACACTCAGGAACGTTGCGACCTCAATGCGATCAGGAATCACCGTGTGTTCCACCGCTCGCAAATCACTCACGCCGTCAATGGTCACCACCGAACTGCCTGCACCAAGGATCTGACCACCCATGCGGTTCAGAAATGCCCCGAGGTCTGCAATCTCGGGCTCGCGCGCAGCATTACGCACGGTGGTACGACCCTCGGCGAGAACTGCCGCCATCAGCAGGTTCTCTGTCGCACCAACACTCGGGTAGTCCAGCACGACTTCGGTACCGACAAGGCGTTCTGCCCGCGCATGAATCATCCCGTGGCTCAGAGTGAACTCAGCCCCCAGCGCTTCTAGGCCCTGAAGGTGCATATCAATCGGGCGGGCGCCAAAGTCGTCTCCGCCAGGCATCGCAACTCGTGCCTCGCCCATTGCCGCGAGCAGCGGGCCTAACACGGCGCTCGATGCACGCATGCGTTCAACAAGTTCGTAGGGGGCTTCGGGAATGACCTGCGAGCCGCGAATAATCTCGAGAGCACCATCCTCCCGGCGGCGGGTCTGCATTCCCATTGCCTCAAGCAACGCGCACATGTACTCCACGTCAGAGATCACGGGAACGTTGCGCAGGACATAGCGGCCCTCGGCAAGCACACATGCAGCCATCAGCTTGAGGGCGGAGTTCTTTGCACCGCTGATGGTGACCTCACCAGAAAGCGGGGCGGACGGCCGAACAATGAGTCGAGACACGCCTTCAGTATTGCCTGATTCTGATCACTAAGATCTGATCTGCGCCAAGATCGCTCGGCTGCTGACCATGGGGACCGTATGGCGAGGATCAACAATCACTTTGAATGCGCAGAGTCCGAACTGCGAGATCGATTGGAACCTCGCGATGATGTCCTGTTGCTGGAGTCAGAGCCCAACGATGTGCCTGATCTGAGCAGTTCGGGCTCCGTCGCCCTGACTGCTGAGTCCGGACCGTTTGTGACCTGTGAGCGAACAGTGCGGTGGCAACCGTGCACAACAGACTCTTGTGACGACTCAGCCGCCGTGCCGCAGCAGCGCTTTGAGTTGCATCAAACAATCGATTACCAACTCGCTGTTCCCTACTGGCGCTGGCTGTACTCGATTCCCGTTCGCCGTGCACTCCCGGATGGTCTTGCACATGGCCGCCGGCCTTGGTGGGCTACCCCTGATCGACTCTCGGCTCGCCAAGCGACTCTGGTCGCCTCAGTCACCTTGCTCAACATGGTTGGAGGGATGCTCTATGGACTCCTATCTCAGGTTCTGACCTTCGTTGCAGAAGACCTTGGAGACGGGTCACGTTCGCAACAAACCACCCTGCTTGCAGTAGTACGGATCGGGGTTGTAGTCACCCTGGTAGTCATGGTGTTCGCTGATCGAATCGGTAGACGCAAAGTGGCCCTTGGCTCTTTTATGGTTGCCGCAACGCTCACGCTGATCACGGCGCTCGCCCCAAGCTTGTGGGCAGTGGGCGCACTTCAGTTCTTCTCTCGGAACCTGGCGATAGCCGGTTTGCTCTGCGCTGACACCATCGCTGTGGAAGAGATGCCACCTGGATCACGAGCCATGGTTGCTGGCCTCGGCACGTTGGCCTACGGCTTGGGCGCCGGCATCATCGTCATGACCCTGCCGCTAGCAGACCTTGGCAATTGGGGATGGCGCTTGACCTTTGTGGTTGCTGGAATGTCGCTTCCGCTCATCTGGAATGTTCGCAAACACCTGCCCGAAAGTCGGCGCTTTCAGAAACTCGCTCAGGATCGCGAGTCGGTGGCGCTTGCGGCCCTCGGGACTGAGATCGCAGCGGAACCGCTTGCCCCACTGATGGCAGCCTCGGGGCCACAATCTGATCCCGCTGCTGGCTCCGCAGTTCGCTCTGGCATGGGCCGAATGCATCTCTGGCGCTTTGCCTTGGTTGCTGGCATTTTCTTTCTGCTCAACGTCTTTCTCGCCCCGGCATCGCAACTCCAGAATGACTACCTTCGCACCGAAGTTGGGTTCAGCGCTTTGATGATCACGCTGTTTGTGATTGCCACATCAACCCCTGGCGCAATTGGCGTGCTGCTCGGTGGTCGCTTTGCCGATAAGCACGGCAGAAAGACAACAATCGTCCCCGGACTGCTTGCGATTGGCATCTTCAACGCAGTCTTCTTTTCGGTAGTCGGGGTACCAATGTGGTTTGCTTCGTTGCTCGGCTCAATCATCGGCGGGATGGCAGCCCCAGCCTTGGCAGTTATTTCGCCTGAACTCTTCCCGACCTCACACAGAGGAACAGTCCGCGGCGCAGTGGCTGCGGTTGCTGTTGCCGGGTCGGTAGTCGGCCTGCTGTTTGCGGGGAACTTGATTGACGCTCAGGGATACGGGTTCACGTTTACGTTGTTGGCCATCGCGCCCGTTGCTGCTGCATTTGTGGCTCTGGCCCTGCCAGAAACGCGCGGTAAAGAACTCGAAGCGATCAACCCGTCAGCCGCAGACTCCTGACACGAGCAGAGCGCTAGCCCAGCAGAATCCGACGCGCCTCAGTCAACTCAGTGATTCTCGCCGCTGCGGAGTCGTCCGCTGCTCCATGGTCGGGGTGCGCTGCTCGCAGACGAGTCCGAAAAGCACGTTGCACATCTTTTCTAGAGGGTGAAGCGGACTGGGAGTCACGCAGGTCGAGCATCGCAAGTGCCCAGGAGACCGGATCGCCCACGGAACTGATTGCAACTACGCCGCTTCGTCCCGAGAGATACGCCAGCAGCGCCGACTCGCTTCCCCCCTGCCACATCAGGCCCTTATGAACCGTAGACATCACAGCAGGAACGACATCCCATGGCACACGCGCCGCTGCATAGGCGGCACACAAAACATGCTGTGCAGGCGTTCCTTGATCTTCGTCAAACTGAAACTCCAGATGTTCCCCCTCACCAATCACCCGATGAACGCAACGCTGCAACCCAACAGTGTCTTCTTGCAGGCGATGGCGCAGCTTGGGTTGAGGAATGCTGTTTCCAGCCTCTAGTTGAGACATCAACTGCAAAATTTCGGCATGCATATCGGAGTCGATCTCGGGGGCAAACCGTGCCGCAATCGCACCCAGCAAAATCCCCCCAAACCCAGGCGCTGGGTCCACGGGTAGCTCAAGGCGGCCAATCGCAACGCGTCGCGTCGGGGCAATCGGCCTTGAAAGAAAGGTCTCCACCTCCGCAAGCATCATCACGCTTCAAAGTTACCCGTTGCTGCGGGGAGTTTTGCAGTCGGCTACCTAGTCTTGGACGAAGGCCAACCCTGTCACAGGTCCTCGGACCTGAGTCAACAAGGGGTCAAGGCGGTAACCCGAAGGGTGCTCCCAGTGCTCAAGACTTCTTGGTGTGGTTTCTGGATGCTCCAGCAGGTGTCGCAGCAGAGCGCCCTTCAGGAACTTGTTCCAATGAGACACTGCAACTAGCGAACCGTCTGGTCGACGCTCAAAGAATTTTACGGTGAGCTGCGGCAACTCGGGAGATTGAGTCCAAGCGGCATTGTGCTCGATCGGCAACAAATTCCAGAGCTGGCGACCCTGAGCGATGGATGCAATCTGGGGAGAGAGCAGTGGTCGCCACCAAGTCGAAAGCTTGCCTAAACCCGGCAGGGACGCACCCATCTTGAGCTTGTAATCGGGAATCAGATCGGTTGGAGAAACCACGCCCCAGAGCCCTGAAAAAATCAAAATACTTCGGGCCATTCTGCGCCGAGCCGAGGCTGACAGAGTAGGCAGTTCAAGAGCCTCATACAGCACACCTGTATAGCGCTCGATTGCGGGCAAAGTCGGCGAGACCAACACGGAACGATTAGCCAAGGTTGCCGCAGCCAAAGCCTCCCCTTTGACCCCGAGAAGCTTTCCTCGCTCAGCGCCATTTCGCGCCATGGCGGCACGCAAGGATTTGATAACGGCCATGCGAGGGTCAGCCCCGTTCGAGTCCTGGAACTGCATCGCCATACCACTTGGAACCCATTCCGAGTCCCTACCACCCGTGGCCTTTCCTTCTGATGGAGGTAAAAGAATGAGAGGCAACTTGGCAGGCACTGCATTGATGTTGGCAGAGCACGGGTGCGCGCATGCAACTCTGCCGACCCCAGATCGGCAAACCCTTCTGGTAAATTCACCTCATGACTCTGACTCTGAATGGGCCGGCAGCGGCGCGAAGCCTTCGTGAAATCAGCCAAATCGAAGCGGCCGCTAGCGAATCACAGCGAACAATTTCTGCACCATTAGTAGATGCGCTCTGGGACAGCGGACTGTTGTCATTTTTGAATACTCCCGAGGCAGGGGGTTGCGAGCCAACCTTTACAGAGGTCATCGAAACTTGGATCGAGATGGCAATCCAAGATGGCGCCTTGGGGTGGATTGGGATTGCCAATATGCCTTCGGCTATGGCCGCATCGGCTTACCTTCCAGATGAAGGCTTTCAAGAACTCTTCGGCAATCCTCTCGACCGGGTAACTGTTGGAGGGCAGTTCTTTCCGAACGGTTCCGGGGAATCCACAGGTGACGGCTACATGCTGTCGGGTTCGTGGAATTTTGGTTCCGGAACGGCTCACTCAAAGTACATAGCCTGCGGCTTCTTCCCGGTGATTGACGGCGAAGCCATCTTTGAACTTACCGAGATTCGTGCGGCGCTCGTGCCAAGAGAGCAAGTGCAGTTCACCGATGGGTGGCATGTCCAAGGCCTTCGCGGAACTGGCAGCTATGACTACGCAGTGACCGAGGTTTTTGTACCCGAATCCAGATGCTTTCCGTTATTTACCCGCCAGCCAGAGCGGGGCGGAAGCCCACTGTTTCGTATGGGCCTGATGCCGATCACAGCTGCCGGCCATGCTGCCTGGGCCCTGGGAGTCTCCAAGAGCATGCTTGATGATGTCTCCGATCTGGCACTCAAGAAGGCACGCATGTCAGACATGCAGACCCTGGCGTTGCGAAACACGTTTCAGCGTAATCTTGCGCACTTCACGGGTATGTGGCGTGCAGCGCGCGCTGGCGTCATTGACACATTTGGGTCTGCCGAACAAGCCGTAGCTGCAGGCGAGGAACTCACCCCAAGAATGCGTGCCGACATGCGAGTGGCTGCCACGTATGCAACCGAAGCCTCAAGAGAGGTCGGGCAGTGGGCTCACCTAGCGGCGGGCACTACGGCAATCCGTGACGGTAGCCGCATGGAGCGAGCATTTCGCGACCTGTACACCGGGACGCAGCACGCATTCATCAGCGAGAAGACCTACATCGACGCGGCGCAGATTTGGCTTGGTCTAGAAGAAGACTTGCCCGGGATCTGAATCGGTTTCGGCACAGTTTCACGCCGCGCCCAACCCCACCGAGCTAGCCAGTTTGGCTACCCCAACTCAGTAGCCACACGGTACCCGCCAAATTTGAAGTGCCCTCGGTTGGATTCGAACCAACGACCGACGGATTAGAAGTCCGTTGCTCTATCCATCTGAGCTACGAGGGCGGCCGACAAGAGCGAACTCTTGTTATGTGAGCGTTGATCTTGTCACGCCGAGCACACCTTGAGTCAACACCAACTACAAACCCGGCACGGGAGTAGTGGGCAGGCCAATCCCAGCCTTCATGGTTTCCACCATCAGCTTGGCGCCCAGCGTCTTGAGGTGAATGGCGTCATAGGTCAGTCCGGGAAGGTTTGATACTGCGGCCCAGTCGGCAAGAGCAATCACCGGGTCGCGAACAACAAGAGCGTCTAGCTGCTCGTTGACATAAGGGAAGTACCAGTTGTACTTCTGTGCCTGAGCCAGCGCCGATGGGGGAATCAGCGAAGGGTCCGGGTCTCGCAGCGTGACCCAGACGATTTTCTTCGCTCCCTTTTCCCGAAGTGTTGCTATGAGCGCGTCGGCCTCACGGTTGAACTGTGCGGCCCACGTATCGTACTGAGCTCGATCCTTTCCCCAGAGGGAGTTGTAACCAAGCGCCACCACAACCACGGATCCAACTGGTACCGGGTCTGCTGCTAGTTCGGCATTGGCTGCCTTGAGCATCAGTGCGGGACGACCACGAACATCTACCTGCCAATCGGGTAGAGCTGCGGGCAGGGTGTCCTTGACTCCAAGGCCAACCGAGTCTGTCAGCAGGGTGAGCGTCTTTGGCCAAGAGGGGTTGAGTTTGATGCCGCTATGAGCAACGGCATTACTCAGAACTGAACTCGGTGCAGCAGTGGTCGGTGCAGCAGTGGTCGGTGCAGCAGCAGTCGGTGCAGCAGTGGTCGGTGCAGCAGCAGTCGGTGGAGCAGCAGTCGGTGCAGCAGCAGTCGGTGCAGCACTAGTCGGTGCGGCCTTGGTCAGAGCTGCTGCCGGTGCGGCCTGCAAGCCTGTTGATGAACTCAGCGCATAGGCACCTATCACCCCCAGAGTCACGAGAAGGAGCGCACCCAAAGAAAGCTGAACACCTCGAGAACTGTTGCCAAGCACCCTGCAACTTTACAGACCAACTGCTCTCAGCGGCTAGTCAGTCTCATGAAGATGAGAATCCCCCGGCTTCGACTATCGAGTTGAACCGTATATGATCACTCTCCTTGTCATGGTGGCCGTAGCTCAGCCCGGTTAGAGCGCCAGGTTGTGGTCCTGGAAGTCGGGGGTTCGAGTCCCCTCGGTCACCCCAAGGCCCGGCGGCCGACTGCACTTGTGCTCGAGGCCGCCGGGCAACTACAAAACTGTCCTGTCGATCCGGGTCGACAGGGCAACATGCGCCTCTAGCTCAATTGGCAGAGCATCGGACTCTTAATCCGCAGGTTCTGGGTTCAAGTCCCAGGGGGCGCACAACAAAACCACTGCAAACACGGGGTTCCGAGCAATCGGGACCCCGCCGCAGTTTTCCTCATCCCACGCTTAGCCCACGCGTCTGGAGCGGAAAATCGACACATACTGTCGATTTTCCGCTCCAGACGCGAATGATCACGAAGCGAACTTCTAGGGTTAGCTGAATGTCGCCCGTCCTGACCACCCAAAAAACTCGGAGCCACAGGGCTGCTCTTTGCTTAGCGACACTGCTAGTACTCACCGGCGCATGCTCCACGGCTGAGCAGAGCAAGCCAACGCAGTCCCCTGAGAGTTCGCAATCCCCCTCCAGCGAACTGCAAGCGCCTGCGCCAACACAAGTACCCATTCTTGAGCGCGACGGAGATGCGTACCGGGTGCCCGATCCGCTGCCGGCCGGCGCACCTGGAACGCTCCTTGCCGCTACCCCCAGCCGGATAAGCGAGACCTTCGAGGGAGCAACCAGAATTGAGTTGCTCTACTTGTCTGATAACCGCACTAACCAGCCAGTTGCCGTCAGCGGCACTCTGCTCACCCCACCAGGGGCTGCTCCCAAGGACGGGTGGCCGATTGTGTCCTGGGGTCACGGAACCACCGGTGTCGCTGATGTCTGTGCGCCTTCGACCACAGACAACTTGTTCTACAACGAATACGCGCAACAGGTTCGTTCGCTTCTGAGCGCCGGCTACGCAGTTGCGGCATCGGATTACATCGGACTAGCAACTCCGGGGCCCCACACCTACAGCGTGGGTGTGGACTTGGGCAATGCCATGGCCGATATCGTTCCTGCGGCCCGCGCTGCGAACAGCACGTTGTCAACGGCTTGGTTTGCGATCGGGCATTCCGAGGGAGGCCAAGCAGCACTGTTTGCAACCCGCTCCGCTAGTCGTCACCCCGAACTTCAGCTTGCTGCAACCGTAGCGATTGCCCCAACAAGCTCTTTGGGAAGTGCGTTGCCAGCCATTATTTCTGGGGGACTCCCGGCAGACGTGGTCTACGGGCTCTACCTGCTCGTCGGCCTCTCAACCGTTGACCCATCAATCACGTTGGAACGCTTTAGCGGCCCCGCAACAGAACCGCACCTAGATCTGATTACGCAGTCGGGTTGTTTGCTCGAGGCCTTTGAGGAATTCGCTACGACGAACGTTGATCAGGTGTTCAAGATTTCACCCTCCGAGATGGCAGAAATCTCGGAGCTTCTTGCAACAGTGGGGAATCCAGACCAAGAACCAACCGTCGGCCCACTCCTGTTAGTCCAAGGCGAGGATGACCAAGACATTCCCGCTGGCATAACCGAACTGCTTGCGGAGCATCTTGATGCTCTCGGGGTTGATGTGACGCTGCAGGTGTACCCCGAGCTGGGCCACGACACGGTGCTCGGGCCGGCCACTTGTGAGACTCTGGATTGGCTCGCTCAGCACGGAGGGCCGAAACCCGAGGATTGCGAAGCGGAGCCGACGGACATGTCCTAGCTATCCGGGAATTCCAGACGACTCATCGACAAATCTGACCTCATAGAGACTGGGCCACAATTTTCCAGTGACAAGAAATCTGTCCGTGCCGGGAATCTGGGCGATCCCGTTTACCACATCAATTTTGCTTCCCCCAGCACTCGCATCTTGCACAGCCTCGTCATGCAGGCCAGACATGTCGACCACTCCAATCACCGTCCAACATTCTGGATCAATCTGGAGGATCTCATCGGTCTGATACCGGTTTGCCCAGACGGACTCGCCGTCCCACTCCAACTCATTCAAGCCAACGGTTGGGCCGTCCAAGCGGTAGACGTGATGACGGCCAGTTACAGAGAAATCCTTCGTACCTCTCAGAATCACATCGGCGGAACCGTCCGTCATAACAAAGTCAGCAGTGCCTAGTCGTGTCAGACCCCACCCTTCGCCCCGATACTCGAAAGTACCGCTCGGGGTTGCCTCGCTCAGATTCCCCAGACTCTGCGCAGACCAGCGATAGGCCGTTTCTTCTTTCCATGTGAGCTGAACGAGTTCTCCATCAAGGCCCTCGGCCAGACCCTCGCCAAACGCCCCGGCCGGAAGGGCCGCCTCAGCAAGCACCTCACCAGTGGCCGGATTAATAGCCCGCAGCGCAGACTCTTTATACAAACCAATGCTCTCATAGAGCGTGCCTTCGTGAAGGAGTAAGCCCTGGGTATAGGCATCAGCCTGATGCGGAATCTTGGCTACGACTTGTGGCACAAGCTTGACTGGCTTGTGCAGCTCACAGGAACTCGCATGGTCGTCAATCTGCACCGCCGCCGTGGAACCGCCGCAGGCGCTCAACGCTGCAAACAGGCCACAGCCAACCAGCGCCGCGCGGGCACCGAAAGTCCTCAACGGCCGACCGCGCTAGTTCTCACTCTTCTCAGGGTACTCACCGTTTCGATGTGATGCGTCTGCGGGAACATATCGACAATCTCGATGCCGAGCACCTCAAAGCCAGCAGCAACGAGCAGGCCCAGATCTCGACCAAGAGCCGCCGGATCGCAACTGACTAGCGCCACGCGTTCTGCCCCGGTGGCAACCACTGCTGCGACACCCGCAGTATTCAGCCCCGCCCTTGCCGGATCCGCAACGACAACATCTGCAGCGCTCGGCCGCCAGGTCTCGACCGAGCTAGCAACAATCTTTGTACCAAGGTCGAGAAGGTTGACTCGAGCATCCGCTAGTGATGACTCAGAACGCTCAACTAGCACTGACCGCTGAGCATTCAACCCCGCAGTAAACAGGCCGACTCCCCCGTACAAGTCCACTAGTCGGTCGCTAGCAGCGTCAAAGGGCGTCACTGCTCGGGCCACCGCCTGAATCAACGCCTCGGCACCATCAGGTCGAGCCTGAAAAAACGAACGAGCCGAAATCCGAAACTGCTTGCCGGCTACCTGCTCATAGATCCAAGCCTGCTCGCCTTGAGCGAGTGCTTGCTGGGTTACTACGTGCACGTCCTCGGGAAGGCCAAATCGCTCGCCTGTTGCTGCTTGAGCGTCCACAATCGCCATGCGCTGCGCAGTTCGAGCACCCACACGAAAGGTGACCTCGCGAGTTCCCACAAAGCGGCACTGCTGAATGAGTTCGTCAATCAAGGGGTGCGCCACCATGCAGGAAGAAATCTGATGAATCTGATGGCTGTGGCGCTTTCGAAATCCAACTCTGCCGCGTTGTTCTGATCCAGTGCTCGCCGCGCTCGTAGCCGTAGGCCCCTCCACCCCGCAGCGCAAGGTGGTTCGGTACTGCGTGGCCGGGAGTTCGCCTGCAAAAGAAATCGGCACCCCCTCAAGACCAGAGATTCGGCGAAGCGCATCAGTAACAATCTCGGCCTTCAGGCGAAGCTGCAACGCTTCCTCGGCATGTTGAAGGTCACACCCTCCACACCCTGCAGCAACTTCTTTACAGGGAGCTTCTCGACGGCCCGCTGCGGGCTCAAGAACTGCTCGGACCTGCCCCCGGGCCATGCGCTTCGAAGACTCGGTGATCTGCACAAGGACACGATCACCTGGCAGCGCGCCTTCGACGAGAACAATTCGACCCGACTCTTCGTGGCCTAGCCCAAGCCCACCAGCAACAATCCGTTCAATCTGCAGTTCAGGCTGTCGTTCAGGCTGCAGTGAAGCCTGCTCCGATTGGTGGGGGGACACATCCTGCATCCACTAACCGTAGGTCGCCCAGACACGCAGGGAAGAAGTGTCGACTGCTAGTAGTTCTGTTGCCACAGTGATGGGTTGCGCGATTAGGGTCATGAGGCGGCGGCGAGTTGACGCCGACCCCGATTGAGAAGGTGACCGAATTGAGCACGCGCCCCGTCCAAATTGCACCGTCGGTTCTTCCGGCAGATTTCTCTCGGCTTGGAGAGGAATGCATCAACTTGGAAAAGGCCGGGGTTGACCGAATTCAGTGGGATGTAATGGACGGCGTGTTCGTCCCAAACCTGACCTTCGGACCCGATGTGATTCGGGCTTGTCGGCCACTTGTGGACGTCCCTTTCGAGGCTCACCTCATGGTGGTCAACCCCGACGAACTCGTCCACAAATATGTAGAAGCGGGCTGTGAAATTGTCATCGTCCATGCAGAGGCTTGCACGCACCTGCACCGAACACTTTCAAACATTCGCGAACTTGGCGCAGGTCCAGCAGTGGCGCTCAACCCTGCCACTCCTGCCTCGGCAGTCCGACACGTCATGGACCTCGTTGATCTGATTCTTGTCATGACCGTGAACCCCGGTTTCGGAGGGCAGGAATACATCTCAACGATGGAGTCCAAGATCTCCGAGGTTGCCGAGATGATTCAACATACGGGCCGAGACATCGACCTTGAAGTAGATGGCGGCATTGGTCCGGCCACAGTGAGCGGTGCAGCGGCAGCGGGAGCAGACGTGCTCGTTGCGGGGAGTGCTCTCTACCGAGACCCGCAGGGCCTGTCCCACGCTGTCACCGAGATTCGGACCTTGGCAGAAGCGGCAAGATCGTAAAATCCAATGCAAAGTAAATCAGCAGCCTCACTGGTTCTGCTCGTACTGAGCATCATGCTGAGCACCCTGCTTGTGGCGTGTGGTGATGGTCAACCGGCGTTTTGCAGCAAGCTGTCCAAATCCGCTGACCTGAGTGGAATCGCGTCAGCTCTGCGATCTAGCGATTTGAGCAAAGCTAGCGACGAGGCCGCTCAACTCAGCGAGCTCGCAGGCGAAGCCCCACCAGAGATTCGCGCCGACTTTGTAGCCGTGGCGGACTCCATTGCCGAGATCATCAACCTCATCACGACTGAACGCGATGAGGGGCAGTCGGATCCGGGGCAGTTTGAGCGAAGGCGTGAAGAATTAAACACTCGCCTTGGTCAGATTGACAGCCGAAGCGATAGAATTAGAGTGTGGGCGTCAGAGCAGTGCGGCATCGAACTGGAGTAGCGAGAGGCGCCGCAATTCTGCTGCTGATGGCAGGTGCCACGTTCCTCGTTACGAGTTGCCTCAGCAACTCCATGGCAGTCGAGTCGGCCGCTCTCGTCAACAGCGAGCGTGGCAGTGCAGGACTTGGACTGCTCGCCCAAGATCAAACGCTGAATGCGAAGGCAGAAGCTTGGGCGGCACAGATGGCTGCGGCCGGGAGAGCATCTCATTCCGACTTGAGCCAAGACAGCGGAAGCAACTGGACAAAAATTGCTGAAAATGTTGGCAGGGCGGGATCTGTGGCAGAAATGCACCGGCTATTCATGGAAAGCGCGAAGCATCGAGATGCAATTTTAAACAGCGGGTTCACCAGGTTTGGAACAGGCGTTGCTGTTGCAGACGGGCAGTACTTTGTGGTTCAAGTCTTTGTGAAGTGATCGGGCGATACTCGCCCAATTCACGCAGACTTGATCCGCCAGAGCAGTAGCTACTCGGATGCTTCGGGGGCCGAAATCTGCAGGCGCCGCTGGATCACACTGTCGATAATTCCGTACTCTTTGGCCTGCTCTGCTGTGAACCAACGGTCCCGGTCCGAGTCAAGATTTACTTGCTCGGTGGTTTGGCCGGTGTGTTCAGCAATCAGGTCTGCCAAGAGGTGCTTGATGTACTTGAGTTGTTCTGCCTGAATAGCAATGTCTGTTGCTTGGCCCTGCATTCCGGCCGAAGGCTGGTGCATCATGATGCGAGCGTGTGGCAGCGCATACCGCTTGCCGGGGGCTCCAGCGCACAGCAGGAACTGCCCCATTGAAGCCCCGAGGCCCATGCAGATTGTGCCAACGTCTGGCGAGACAAACTGCATGGTGTCGTAGATGGCCATGCCAGCGGTCACTGATCCACCAGGTGAGTTGATGTAGAGCCAGATGTCCTTCTTGTCGTCCTCAGCCTCGAGGTACAGCAACTGAGCAGTCAAGAAGTTGGCAACTTGATCGTTCACCTCGGACCCGAGGAAAACAATTCGGTTCTTGAGGAGGCGGGCGTAAATATCTGCGGAGGGCTCCATCCCGGAACCGCCCTGAGCCGTCGCCGGGTCGAGGAGGAAAGGGGGAACGGCTGAAGTATCTGACATTGGCATAGGCCTTGAGGATAACGCGCCCGGAGACCATCGTTGTGCCGCCTAGTGGGTTCAGCCCCCTCGCGGGGCAACTAGTGTGTGGGCTTCGTGCGGACGTGGCGGAATTGGCAGACGCGCTGGGTTTAGGTCCCAGTGCCCTAAAGGGCGTGGGGGTTCAAGTCCCCCCGTCCGCACCATTGTGATGTCGCGAGACATCGGCAAGGACCGAACCTGCAGGGTTCGGTCCTTCGCCCCCAACCTGACTCATTGGCGCCGGTAAGCTACGGATTCCGTCGCTTACCGGCGCCAATGCCGAACGCGACGAGCTCATCGATAACTCCATCGATCAGAAAACGCGATCCACGGGTGCGCTGTGCTCTCACTCCTGACACTGAGAGATCGCCAAGGGGTTGGCCCATCGAAAGGACGCCGGCTCCTAGCGAGCGGACTTAGTCGAGGGTCAGCCCATTCGACGTGTCGGTCACTCGTTACAGCGTTATGCACACCTGGAGAGGAACGGGCGGGGTTCTATGCGAGGAGTTGGCGTGCCCGGGCGTTGACGAGTTCCTTGAGCGCCTCCGGGGCCGCAGTCGCGTTCAGGGTATCGAGGATCTCGCTGGCGCACGCGGTGGCTGCTGCGCGTGCCCGTGCTTCGCTGAGCGGCCAGCGTGCTGCCTCTGTGACTAGGTCGTCGATCGTCGTCGTTGCGAGGCTGCTGCTGCCATTGATCGACATAGCCCCGGTCGAGCGGAGTTTCGGCCAGAGAACGGTGGGCACCGTGTCGTACAGGGGGGCGAGCACGACACCACCGTCCTCATGATGGAGCAACGCCAGGTTCTTTCCGTGTGCGTCAGCATTGCCGATGATGACTGTGAACGTTGCTGCTTTGACGAGCTGTTCGAGTTCGGTGCTCGCGTCGATGGCGTACAGGTCGAGCAGTCCGCCGATCTCAGCAAATGTCGGCCCTCCGTACGCCTCGTACTTGCCCTTGCCGTTCGGCGACGACGGGTTTTTCCCGAGTGCCTGACAAGAGTCCTCCTGATGGAGGCGTTCGACAGTTCCGTCGGCAACCACTCGGCGATCAAAACGGCTCACTATTAGACACGGCAGATCGGCGATCCTCTGCACGTCGGCGTCGACCGTTGACAGCCCGACCGCCCGTGCGATGCGCAGACAGCCGGCTTCCATCTCGGCCATGCCCGGATGCAGACGCCCTTCGACCTTGAGTATGTGGGTGGAGGGCGCACCGTGGGCTGGGCGGCCCCAGCGCCCGTCGCCGAGCGTTACGAGCAGCACCTTGTCTTGGAGACCGGCTATTGACAGTTCGCTGTCCTCGTACAACCCGAGGGGGCGCTCAGGCAGTCCGGCGATCTCCTCCTCGAGAGATTCAGCGGTGTAGGGGATGACCTCGCCCAGCCTGGCACCGGGATCGGTGTCTGCGATGACGACGGCGCCGGCGACGTCCTTGCCGTATCGGCCAAGCAGGCTGAACGTGTCGAACGTGGCGACACCGGCGTGGGACGCCATTGCTTGGAGATGCCGGCCTTCTGGGAGCAGGCCTCGGAAGAACTCGTCGGCTCTTGTCTTCTTCGTTGCCAACGGCAGGGAGCACGACAGGATGGGGCTGCGAGCTGCCCACCGTTCGATCGCGTCCTCGCTGAAGCTGACTGACACCTCACCGGGTCCGCCTTTGGAGGTGAGGGTAGCGATATGGGTGTCGTACAGCCACAACCCGAGGGGTTCACGGTGTGCCATCGGGCTCCTCGAAGCTCACGGTGATGGTTGCGCCCATGCGTCGCAGCAGTCGGAGGAGGTGCTCGAGGACCTTGGTAGAGCGGCCAGATTCCAGCTTGGCGAGGTAGTCGCGGCTGATCGCGGCCTCGTCTGCGAGCTGGGCCTGTGTGTGGCCGCTGAGTTGACGTATCTCCGCTACGGACGCGCCAAGGTCGCCACCCGTGCGGATCGTCCACATTCGTTTTGCCATGATGCCCTCCCGAGCCAACCCAGATGTGCCTGATGGGTCACATCATGCTATCTGAGTTCACCATGCCTAGTGAGGCACAATCTAGACTGAACCTCTATTGTGCCTGATGAGTCACTAATCGGGTTATGAGAAGTTCCGAAGAATTGCTTCGAACTCGATCGGGTTGCGCGACCCGGCGGCTCGCAGCCGGCTTCTGCTCTGCGTTCAGGTTTGGCTGGCTGAGACACCCCGAGACCGCCCCCTGTCGTCTGCGACGTAGCTCCAACAGAGTTACTGCGCGCCGTGCGCTGTGTTGCGCGCGACATGTTCGTTCAAGCTCGGATGGTGCTTGGCGCTGCGACCATCGCCGAGGCCACCACAGCCGCTTTTGAATCAGCAGGTCGCATCTCAAGCGCATCTGAGTACTTCAGTCCGACCGAGCCGAACGAGATAGGCCGTTCTCCGCCGAACACCTTCTCCTGAATCATTGGCGCCGGTAAGCTACGGATACCGTCGCTTACCGGCGCCAATGCGGCAGACCGGACTCAGCTCTTTTGGTTTGCGATCTGCTCGAGCAGCGCGACCATCTTCTCTATATTGGTGGGTTCGATATCTTCATCGCCACCCTTTGCTCGACGCTCTGCCAGCTTGTTCATGGGCACAATTACTACAAAGTAAACGGCTGCGGCTACCAACAAGAAGTTAAACAACGCTGTGATGAACCGCCCGTAGAAGACAACGCCCGACCCGACGCTCAGCATAAGGTCATTGAAGTTCGGCGAGCCAAACACGCCACCGATGAAGGCCATAAGAACATCGTCCACGAAGGACTTCACTACTGCCCCGAAAGCCACGCCAATAACAAGGCCGACTGCTAGGTCAATGACATTCCCCCGCATGATGAACTCTTTAAATCCCTTTAACACGATTGCTCCTTGATGGTCTTGCCGCCCTTTGGTTCCATGAGGCCTGAGATCCTAGGTCTCCAAGGGGTGGATTCGCTCCCCCGGGGTGAACGCCACCGGAATGTGCTTGATGCCGCCGATGAAGTTTGACCGCAGTCGCTCAACTGGGCCGGCAACTCGCATATCTGGGGTTCGGTTCACAAGCTGGTTAAACAACAGCCGAAGCTCGAGCTTGGCCAGATTTGCACCAAGGCAGTAATGAGCACCGCCGCCACCAAAGGCCACGTGGTCATTCGGGCTTCTGGTGATGTCGAACGTGAAGGGATCCTCGAAGGCCTCTTCGTCGCGGTTACCCGATACGTGCCACATGGCGATCTTGTCCCCAGCTCGAATCTGCTTTCCGCGAAGTTCAAAGTCGCGTGTGGCCTGCCTCCGGAAGTAGAGCACCGGCGAGGACCAGCGCAGCACCTCTTCTACTGCAGAGGCCATGAGCTCTGGATGCTCCCGGAGCTTTGCAAACTGCTCGGGGTAGGTCATGAACGCATACATCCCGTGCGCTGTTGCGTTGCGAGTGGTCTCGTTGCCCGCTACTGCTAGCAGCAAGATGAACAGCTCAAACTCCTCTGAAGTCAACTTGTCGCCATTGATCTCGGCGTTGATGAGCTTGGTCACAACGTCGTCGCGCGGGTCAGTGCGGCGGGCTTCACCGAGGGCGCTTGCGAACATATACAACTCAGTCGCCGCTACGAGCGCGTCTGCTTTGTCCTCGGGATCTTGGTTGTATTCGGGGTCATCAGATCCCACTAAACGGTTGGACCAATCAAAGATCAGGTGCCGCTCTTCCTGAGGCACACCCATGATGTCTGCGATTGCCTGCAAGGGCAGTTCGGCTGCGAGCTCAGTGACAAACTCGCATTCGCCACGCTCAATCACCGAGTCCACAAGCAGCTCAGCGCGGTACTCCAGATGCGCCTCAATAAGCCCGATCATTCTGGGCGTGAACCCTTTGTTGACCAGCAACCGGTAGCGGGTATGGCGTGGCGGGTCAGTCATCACCATGATCTTGCCGCGCATATCCATCCCCTCGTCCAGAGTGGATGATTCCAGCAGCGTGATACCGCCCTGCTCGGCGCTAAACCCATCGGTATCTCTATTAACAAGCTGCACGTCGGCATGTTTGGTGATCGACCAGAACCCAGGCCCATCGGGTTCAGGAGTCCAGTGAACGGGGTCCTCGGCTCGAAGCACAGTGAACATTTCGTGGTGCTCTTCACGCGCAAAGCGGTCCAAGTCCAGCAGGTCAACGTCTTCGAGTTTCATCTAGGGGTTCAACCTCGGCAGCTAGGTGTGTGTTGGTGGCGACAGAGTAGCCAAAGAACTCGCTCAAAGGTTCACAAATCTCGTGGCCACAAGACGGACTGTTTCCATCCCCCCCAAGTTCTGTAAGGGAGTACATTCGCTATCCGTGTCGCTTCCCTCAGACCCAGCTGACCCCGAAGCCCCTGCGGGCCCCCGGCAAATTCCTGTCTTGGCAGTTGCAGCCTTGGGATTTCTTGCGGTCTCTGTCACGCTTCTTCTGCTCGGCAGGCTGGCTATCGATCACCAAGTAGCAATTGGGCGACAAGAGTTCGAGCCCGGGATCGGTTGGTTCGGGCAGTGGGTCAGGTGGGATGGCAACTGGTATTACCGCATTGCTCACAACGGCTACAGCTTTACTTCTGGTCAGCAGCGGGCCGTTGCTTTTTGGCCTTCCTACCCCATGTCGATTCGAGAGCTGACTCTACTCACCCACGACGAGTACGACGCTGGCCTGATCATCACCTGGCTCAGTGGGTTTGTGACCATCACCCTGTTGGCGCGGTGGTGCCAGGATCGCATGACTCGCATGGCATCAATCGCCGCAGTCATCACCCTGCTGCTCTTCCCCTACGCCTGGTACATGCAGTGGTCGGTATACGGCGATGCCTTATTTGCCGCATGCGCAATCGGCGCATTCATGCTTCTCGAGCGAGACAAGACTGTGCTCGCCGGACTGCTTGGCGCCTTTGCAGCGGCCGGTCGCCCGATGGGCCTAGCCGTTGTTGCCGGACTCTTGGTACTCGCCCTCGAGCGGCGTGAAGCCTTCCTGCCAATGCTGGCAAGATCCGACACTCAAGGCCGATCCGACTCGCAGGGCGACCCCACATCTACAGGCATCGAACCCCACTGGCGTCGGGCACTGCTGTGGCTGCATTTCCCCCGATCAATTCAATTCCGAAAACTCAAGCCCAAAGACGCGTGGGTTCTGCTCTCCCTACTCGGGCCACTGATGTACATGGGATTTTTGTGGCAGACCGAGGGCACCCCCTTTGCTTTTGCCGATGCCGAGAGTGCACCCGGCTGGGATCACAAGCCCGGCCCAGCCACTTGGTTCAAGCTCAACGTGATTGGAGGCCTTCGAGATGTTGGGCTCACTCGTGAGACCGGCGGAATGCTCCTGCACGGCTTCCTTGCCGTCGGCGCTGTTTTGCTTGTGCCCAAAGTGATCCGCCGTTTTGGTTGGGGCTACGGTGCGTTCTGCATTGTGCTCATTGGCATCCCTGTCATCTCGAGCAAGGATTTCTACGGCCTAGGACGCTATTTAATTCCAGCGTTTCCAGTGGTCGCCGTCGCTGGCGAGTGGCTGAGTAAGCGACCCGTCTGGCTACGAGCGGGGGTCTGGACAATAAGCGGCACGATGCTGGCATTCCTCGGCTACTCCTACGCGCGAGGCCTGTACCTAGCCTGAGCAATCTTGAGTCGGCCAGCTCAGTCAGTGCTGCGCAAGACCCGTCCGGCTAGCGCACCGGTATGGACGCCATGCTCCATGAACGGGTGCCCGTTCACAACGGTGTGGTCAATGCCGCGTGCCCGCTGCACAAACCGCGGCACTCCCCCGGGGAAATCATGAACAATCTCGGGGACTTCAAGTGCCAATCCATCTAGGTCAATCACATTCAGATCAGCAAAGGCACCCTCTGCAACTACCCCGCGATCGCGGTAGCCAATAAACGAAGCAGTATCCGAGGTCAAACGACGAATGCCCTCTTCCAGACTCATAATCTGCTCATCGCGAACCCAATGCGACAGGAAATACGTAGGCTGTGAAGCATCCATTATCTGAGTGGCGTGAGCACCTGCATCAGCCAACCCCATAATGCTCACTGGCGATAAGACCATCTCTCTGATCGCGTCTTCTTGCTCGTTCATCACAGGCCAATTCACAATGGCTGCACCATCGGATCGGTCCATGGCCTCGAGGTACGCCTCGACTGGCGTAACACCTGTTCGGCGCGCAATTCCTGCAAGGGAATCCTCTTCGCTGTACACATATTGAGCACTGCCTTCAGCTGACATCAAGAACATGATCTCGAACGGGTCCACCGATTTGGAACTGCCCTCTTCAATCAAACGTGCCCTCAGCTGGGGATCGCGAATGCCCGCTAGGCGCCCAGCCAAATCCAAACCAAGAAGCTGTTGAAAGCTTGGTAGGTCATCAATGAGCGTGTTCGCTGCGAAGCTAAACAACACGCCAACGCTGCGAGGTGTGATCTGCGGTCGCAGTTGAGCGCCCGTGGCATTTGCCTGTGTTGCTAGCTCCAGCACCTCACGGTAATGGTTCCCGAGCGAACGAATCTGCTGCAGGTTGAAGCTAAACGGCCGGCCCAACACACGGCTGATCTCGGACATCCAAGCGAGTTCTTCTGCCACACGCGAACCTGGACTGTTTTCAAAGTTGTAGCGGGGCGCACTCTCAAGCACCCCTCGCCCGAGTGTTTTCAACGATGCTGCAATCGCAAAAAACTCAGCAGGGTCAGACCACGTGCCTGGCACATTGCGACCATCTGGGACTCGATGAAACAGGCTGCGAGAGATTGAGTACCCGAACGCTCCGGCCCGCATTGCAGATTCAACTTCGGCTGCCATCTCCTGCAGTTGTTGTTCAGTAGCTTGGAAATCCGGCTCGCAGGCAGCCTCGCCCGCGACGTAAAAGCGCACCGCAACGTCGCCTACATACCCACCAGCGTTGAGCCCCAGCGGAAAGCTCGAGATCGTGTCGAGGTACTCGCCGTAGCTCTCCCAATCCCAAGGCAGCCCAGCCAGAATGCAAGAAGCTGGAATGTCCTCCACTGACTCCATAGCGGTGGCCAAGAGCTCCGCCTGGCCAGGTCGAACTGGAGCAAAAGTCATGCCGCAATTGCCCATCACTACCGAGGTCACGCCGTGCCAACAAGAAGAGGACATCGTTGGGTCCCATCCGATCTGGGCATCCAGATGCGAGTGCAGGTCAACAAAGCCCGGAGTCACCAGGCGGTCAGTGGCATCGATCACTCGGCCGGCATCGCTCAGGTCCGCTGATGTGAGTTCGCCGATTTTCGTGATTCGATCTCCGTTAATGGCGACATCGGCACGTCGAGCTGCAGCCCCCGTCCCGTCGACCACGGTTCCACCTGTAATGACCACATCATGCGACATGTCCGCATCCCCTTGTCTGTATGAATCAGTGAGCGGCGCCAACAGAGACTCCCTAATGAAACAGTATTGCAGTCAGCACAGTTGGGGTCAGCACAGTTTGGGTCAGCACAGTTTGGGTCAGCACAGTTTGGGTCAGCACTGTTGGGATCAGCACTGCTTCAGTCAATCCTGTTGCAGTCAGTATTGTTAGATGGAATGGGACCAACAGCAGTTCTTCTTCTTTCTTGCCCGGACCAGCCTGGGGTGGTGGCCTCGGTAGCCGATTTCGTCTGGCGTAACGGCGGCAACATCATCCACGCGGAACAACACACTGACCTGAGTCAAGCTGGGGCAGATCAACCGGGTCTCTTTTTCCAACGCGTTGAGTTCGAGCTCACCGGGTTTGCTGTGCAGCGGCAGGATTTGGCCGAGGCATTCCAACCCATTGCAGATCAGTTCAACATGGACGTGCTCATTCGGTGCTCTGCTGAGCTCCCTCGTCTGGCAGTACTGGCCTCAAAGGCCCCCCATTGCCTGATCGACCTGCTCTCGCGCTGGCATATGGGCGAGCTCGCAGCCGAGCTTGTGCTCGTGGCTTCAAATCACCCAGACCATCGGGAGCTATGCGAGTTTTTTGGAGTGCCGTTTTATGAGCTACCAGTTGGGGATTCGCCAGCCGAACAAGACCAGCAAATGCAAGACCTTCTCAAGTCCAAGAGCATCGAACAGGTTGTTCTTGCTCGCTACATGCGTGTCCTGTCACCCGAGTTTGTGGAGCAATGGCCAAACCGCATCATCAACATTCATCACTCGTTCCTGCCAGCTTTCGTGGGAGCAAACCCCTACCGTCAGGCTCTCGAGCGAGGAGTCAAAGTGATCGGTGCCACCGCGCACTTTGTGACCGCCGACCTTGATAAAGGGCCGATCATTGCTCAGGATGTGGCGCCGGTTAGCCACCGAGACGGCGTTACCGAACTGACTCGCAAAGGTCGAGACCTAGAGGTCGTCGTCCTAGCGCGAGCACTTGAGGCGCACCTCGACCACCGGGTCCTGCCCTATGGCAATCGCACCGTGGTCTTCCACTAACTCGCACTCCGAGAAGCCCGGCTGTGCTGAGCGGGTTGTGAGCTGGGCTTGCGGCAGACTGATCAGATGCCTGAGGGTCACACCATTCACCGGCTCGCTCGGCTACTCAACGCTTCACTCGCAGGGAACCCCGTTCAGGCATCCTCGCCACAGGGGCGTTTCGCAGAGGGTGCCGAGCGTCTCGATGAACTCACTCTGCTGAGCGCACAGGCTTGGGGAAAGTACTTGTTCTGCGAGTTTGACTCGGGTGATGTCCTACACGTGCACCTTGGTCTGATCGGCAAATTTCGATCTCGAAAGGCTCCGATCCCCGACCCCGTTGGGCAGGTCCGACTGCGCCTGCAGAACGAAGCCATTGCTTGGGATCTTTCGGGCCCGACTCGTTGTGAACTCATGAGCCCAAGCGAGCAAGAGCAAATTGTCGCCCGGCTTGGGGCAGATCCGCTGCGCTCCGACGCCGATGTCCCGGCGGCTCAAGCCAAGTTCTCACATTCAAAGCGTGCGGTTGGTGCTCTAGTGCTTGACCAATCAGTCATCGCAGGAATCGGAAATGTCTACCGGGCGGAACTGCTCTTTCTGTGCGGGATTCACCCGGCACGGCAATCGAACAGCGTGACCGAGAGTGAGTTCGCTCTGCTGTGGAGTGAGACCGTGCGCCTGTTGCGTATCGGCGAGCGTATGGGTCGCATTGTCACAACCGACCCGGCAGAGATCGGCGCTACTCGATCACGCATGAAGTCCGAGGATCGCCTGTACGCCTACCACCGAAAGACCTGTAAGCGGTGCGGTTCGAACATCGAGGTACTCAAGATTGGCGGAAGGCCGATCTGGTTCTGCCCAAGCTGTCAGCCCGCATAAACGCGTCTAGAGCGCTCCAGACGCGACACCGGGGCGACCAGGTCCTCAGCGCGCCAACTGCGCTGCAAGGTTTCGCAGGGCCTCGCCGCGATGCGAGATCGACTGCTTCTCCTCTGGCGACATCTGAGCAAAGGTCCGGCCATCGCCAAGGTCCGGAACAAACACTGGGTCGTAGCCAAAGCCTGCCGACCCCGCCGGCTGCTCGCAGATTCGGCCAGCAACCGAACCCAGAGCACAGAGCTCAAAACCATCGGGCCAGCGCAGCACAATCGCACAGCGAAACTGCGCAGCCCGACTGACTGGGTGTGCAGGATCTGCCAGGTCAGCAAGCCGATCTAACTCGCTCAGCAACTTCTGCAAGTTGGCATCGTCGCTGGCGCCTTCCCCCGCATAGCGAGCTGAGTAAACCCCCGGTGCGCCATCGAGCGCGTCGACCGTTAAGCCTGAGTCATCAGCAATGGCAACCTCAGCAGTTGCTAGAGCTAGTGCCGTCGCCTTGAGTCGGGCGTTGCCTACAAAGCTGTCGGCATCCTCGATCACATCTGCAACTGATTCGGGGCGCGGCAACAACTCAACAGGTGACCCGTCCGGTGCAGTGATGCCAAGACCCAAGAACGTTGCCGAAAGCTCTGCAACCTTCTTTGGATTCGCCGAGGCCAACACCAACCTGCTCGGCACGCTGTGAGCCAGCACTAGCTACTCGCCCGTCAGCGGCCGAAATTACGAGGCGATGGCGGCACAGAGATGTACTCACGCTGAAGATTGTGAATTTGGCGAATCCCACCCTCGGCAAGCCCGAGCAGCGAATCCAACTCGTCACGGCTAAAGGGCGCACCTTCGGCTGTTCCTTGGACCTCGACAAACAAGCCCTTGCCCGTCATCACCACGTTCATATCGGTCTCGGCTGTGGAATCCTCGACATAGGGAAGATCTAAACATGCTTCCCCGCCGACAATCCCGACTGAGATCGCTGCGAGTTCATCAATGAGCGGCACTGAGTTGAGCATGCCGGCCTGCACCATGCGGGTCATGCAATCGTGCAGAGCAAGATACGCACCAGAAATTGCTGCGGTGCGAGTTCCACCATCAGCCTGCAGGACGTCGCAGTCAAGCAGAATCTGCCGCTCGCCAAGGGCCTTCATGTCAACCACTGACCGCAGGGCTCGGCCGATCAAACGCTGAATTTCTTGGGTGCGACCTTTCGGCCCCTTTGTCTCACGGCGGATTCGCTCGGGTGAGGCTCCGGGCAGCATCGAGTACTCCGCAGTCACCCACCCCTTGCCGCTGTTACGCATCCATCGGGGTACGTCCTCGTCCAACATTGCTGTACACAGCACTTTGGTCTCGCCAAAGGTGACGAGTACCGAACCTTGTGCATAGGCGGTGAAGTCCCGCTCAAAGCTATGCGGGCGGAGTTCGTCTAGTGCGCGGCCATCTGGTCTCAAGGGAATCTCGTTTCTAGTTCTGTGGGGAACTGCCGGCAGACTCTAACTGAGTTCGAGCACTGCCTTGCGAAAGCTTGCCGATCGATCCTGCCAATTTCCAGCGTCGCGAGGAGTTGGTGCTGCGGGCGAGAAGAGCAGAATTCCGCCGGCCGAGTCCTGAGCGAGCAGGGCAACCACACCAATCTGTACTGCCTCTTCCACACTGGTGGCTGATGCAGTTACCTCAAGTCCAGAGCGATCAGCTAGTGATGCGCCATTCTCTGGAACGGTGACCGTGAGCAACTGCCCAGGCGCCCACTGCGCTGCCTCTTCAGCCAGCGGGCTTGCTGCCACACCGCGTTCAGTCCCACCGAGAATCAACACCGTCGGAACCCCTAGCTGGCGGGCCCAGGCCAGGCCAGCGGCCGTGGCTGATGGATTCGATGCGAGCGCGTCATCTACAAATTTGATTGCCGCAGCGGAACTATCGGCGCTCGGGCCAGGGCATTCATCAAGACGACCGGGCATGGAGCGCGCCGCACCGGCAAGTATCTGCTGCTCGGTCATGCGACCACCGCCAAGTTGGAACACGACTTCTGCGGCCAATGCAGCATTCTGAACTCGCTGTTGCGGCAGGGCTGCGGCGCTGTGCGGCGGGACCACAACCACGGGGTCGAACGGCGCAGCCGCAGCAAGGGCCTTTGGGCTGTCAGCAGAGACAATGATGACCTTGGCAGCGCTGCCGTTGTTGCTCAGCACTCGCAACTTGTCTGCGTGATAGCGCTCCACTCCCCCGTGGAAGTCCAGGTGGTCCTCGGTGAGCGAAGTCAGCACTGCAATCGAGGGCACATGCTGCAAGTCGGCTGCCTGATAGCTAGAAATCTCTAGTACCAGAATCGGCGCAGCGGAATCCCAGGCCGAAGAAAACACTGGGATCCCTATGTTGCCCGCTAGCCCAACCCTGAGTCCCGCCTCGGTAGAAAAGTGACCGATCAAGTCGGTGGTAGTTGTCTTTCCCTTGGTTCCAGTTACGGCAACAACGCGTTGCGAAGGATCAAGCGAACCCACCCACAGGTCGAGCGGAGTAGTCATCAGTGCACCGCGTTCCATTGCGCTTACAAGCTGCGGCAAATACTTGGGAAACCCCGGGGACCGCACAAAAACCTGGGCAGTCTCGACAGCCTCATCAATGCTGATCAGCGGCAACTGCTCAGCAGTTGGATGAACGGTCGATCCGCCATGAAGTTCGCTCTGCAATCCACTGTGAGCACTCGCCCGCGACCCCATCTCGGAGCCTTGACTTGCGGCCTCGTCCACCAGATAAATCTCGGCGGGATGTGCCGCCATAATCGCCCCGAGCGCTGCTTGCATATCGGTGCCCATGCCGAGCAGAACCACTCGCTGCTGAGTCAGATCATCAAGTTTCATGAGCTCAATCCATTCGTTTCTTGGTGTGTCATGCGCGAATCGCTCGTTGCTAGTCGGGTCGCAAGATTCGCCTCGCAACCCGATGCCACCTAGCGCTCTAAACCGGCGATCATCTGTTGGTACTCCGACGGCAAACCTTCTACCGAGTCGATCTGTAAGAACTGAGCTGGCAGAGCCCCAACCTCGGCCAACACCTGAGCGGCCTCGGCTCGGAGTTGCTTGGGAATGAGCTGAGACTTCCACTCCGGCAACTCCGCTAGCAGCGCAACTGCGGCTGCGGACTCGTGTCGCTCCCCGACACAGTCGAACGGTTTCTCTGCTGACCAGAGTTCTCGGACAGGGTCCAGATGATCTGGCTCATCAAGTAGGTCTCGACCAAACAGCGCTCGCACCTGATCGGGGCTCAGAGATGGGGCAAGCATGAGGGCAGTGAACAGGCACTTTGCACAGTCTCCGCATGAGCGTTGTGTGCGACTGGATTCGTTTTCATTCCAAAGCGTGAACGCTCGATTGCAAGAAACGATGTCAGATGCCAGGCCACGCTGGGCGACACTGCGGCCGATTGCAAGCTCCGTCATGGGCCTCAGCAACGACAAGTAGCGGACCCCAATCGGGTCGAACACTGCTCGCAGGAGTTGCTCTGCCTCGGCCGATTTCGAGTACTGATGATTCACTTCAATTTCTGGCAGGCCAGCCTCTGCGGGGATCACCAAGCTGGGCTCCGAAGCGGAACGCTCCAAGCCCATCAGCACGTCGCGACGGTCGATCAGCACGGCAACCGCTACGGCGATTGCAGAGTTGATTGCCGTCACCGGTACGTGCCCGTTGAGTGCACCAGCCGCTACAAGCTCTCGCAACTGTGGATCGAGTGTGCGCTGAACGCTCAGCAAGGGTCGCCCAAGGTGCTCTGCCAGATGTTGATGGGCACCCTTTGGGTTGACCGCCATGAGCACACCGTCGGGTACGAGATCAGCAACGAGGGCCGAATCCTTGCCCCCGCCAACCGGAATCAACGCCCCGTCTCGAACCGTCGGTGAGTCGACTGTCAGCACGGGGGCGATGCCCGGGCGTTCAACTAAGTCCACTGGAAGCGGGACGGGCAGATTGTTTCGATAGGCAAACTCGCGCAGACCCTCGTCGTACATTGCAAGCAGTAATGCCCGCTCGGCGGCATTGAGCGCAGGGGCTTCGATTCGAGTTGGGGCAATCGACTTGTAGTACGAGACGCCTGCAATCAGCAGCAGAACTCGTACGGCCCGGCTGAAATCCTCAAAGCCCACCTGCCCCTCTCGTGGAACGTCGCGGTCAAACTCAATGACTTCGGTGAACTCCTGCGTGCTGCCAAACCCATAGTGCAATCGGACCACAGGTCCGTCCACACTGCTGTGGCTGATGATGAAGGGCCCTGAGGGTTGCTGCTCGCTCATAGAAATTCCCGACCAGCCAGAGAAGACACCGGCACAGTCTGCCCCCAAGGGGTCAAGCAAGTAATGGACTGCGCACCGAGTAAGTCTGCGAGTGTCAGGCTCTGCTCTTGCGCTCCGCTTGATTCGATCTGCGCGCTTCTGCACGCCGAGTGAATGGCTCCGTCTTGAAGCGGGGGCGTCAGGATCGTTGCGTTACTCATCCGAACAAAGACACTGTGCTGGTCGATGCAAGCAACATTGCCTTCCAAATTTAGCCACAGAGTTGCGTCAGTCTGCTCACTTTGAACGCTGCCCGCTATCAATTCGGTGTCCTGAGACAGCAGAAGTCTGGCTGCAGGGCTGCTCTGATTGCGCCGATGCGAAGCCAGAGATACTCGCAGTCCAGTCGGAGAATCCGGAGAAAGAACCCGAGGTGGCGTGAACCCAGCGAGGTGCATAAACCAGTCTGCAGCCGGGGGGGCTGCCTTATGGCTGTTGGCGCTGGGGATAAGTGCAGCCGACAGATAGGGCTGCTGCCCAGAGCCGTCATGTGCAGAGCCGTCCTGTGCAGGGCCGTCCTGCGCAGGGCCCGGGAGCGCCGCAGTGATTTGTGAGACTGCCAGGCCAGGGTCAAAGCCCGTATACCCAAGGGTCTGCGCCGCCTCGCTCAGGACTTGAACATGCGCCTGAACCGTTTGCGCCACTCGATCTGGCGCCAGTTCAGGGTCGGCGTTGATGTACACAACTGGCGAGATCCCAAGCAGTAGCCCAAGGCGGGCTTCGGTGTCTTGGCTCAACAAGTCCGAGTCCAAGATCTTGCCGTCAATCCAAAACACTGGTGGCGATGTCTGGGAACTCTGAGTTGATGACGCCATGTGTCAGGTCCAGTCTCGGTGCTGCAATCAAGCTTGTCAGCAGAGCAAGGATTGTACTTCGCAGGAGTCGGCCGGATTAGAAGTAGATGACCTTCTCTGCGTTTGCAGTCGCCTCATCCAAGTCGAGCGTCCAAGCTCCGGTCGAGAGGTACTTCCATCCATAATCGCAGACAATAAAGACAATGACTCCCGACTCAATTTTCTGAGCCACCTTGCATGCGCCGGCCAGGGCTGCACCGGCTGAAATGCCAGAGAAGACTCCGGCGTCAGCAAGCTTGCGAGTGAACTCGAGTGACTCACGTGGCCGCACAATGGACTTGCCGTCCAACAGGTCGTACCCGCCCCACTTGTCGAATACGGGTGGGATATAACCATCTTCGAGCGAGCGAAGCCCCTCTACTTTTTCACCCGTAGGAGGCTCAACAGCCAGAATCTTTATCGCGGGATTGTGCTCCTTTAAGAAGGTACCCACTCCCATCAGCGTTCCAGACGTGCCTAGTCCAGCAACAAAGTGGGTGATGTCTGGAACGTCTCGCAGAATCTCTGGCCCGGTTGTTCTGTAGTGCGCCCGCGGGTTTGCCTCGTTTGCGTACTGATACAAAAACACCCAGTCGGGGTGCTCGTCAGCTAATTCGATTGCCCTACGGACTGCACCGTTTGAGCCTTCTTCGCCTGGGGAGTCGATGATCTCGGCCCCATAAACTTCGAGCAGTTGACGGCGTTCGATAGACACATTGCCCGGCAAAACAATCTTGAGGTGATAGCCCCTGATGCGGCAAATCATGGCCATTGCAATGCCGGTGTTGCCCGAAGAGGGCTCAAGGATGGTGCATCCGGGGGTGATGCGCCCTTCGGCCTCGGCCTCGGTAATCATCGAAAGCGCAATGCGGTCTTTGACCGAGCCTGCAGGGTTCTGCCCTTCCATCTTGCCCAAAATTCGCACGTTGGGATTGGGGCTGAGTTGGCTCAAGTCCACAATCGGCGTGTTGCCAATCATCTCGAGCACGGAGTTGTAGACAGTCATGGGTTGGCTCGGAGTGCAGTCATAATCCTGACCTGAATGCTAGGGAATTCCTGGGTCGAGAACCATTCGGGGGGCTGTGACATCTGAGAGATGAACCGAGCAGGTGCAATTTGGCGGCTCATGGCGCCAACCTCACCTGCTCCTCAGTGATTGTGCCATCCACAATCCGGTACGACCGAAGCGAGGGCAGGTCATCTCGAAGGGACACGATCACGTAATGCCAGTCAGGGTCGGGCGCCTGAGCCACATCGGTCGGAGACGGGTATGCGTCCGTATGCGTATGAGAGTGCATGACTCCCAGAATCTGCCAACCGTTCGCTTCTGCGTCTCGGTCTGCTTGCAAGAACGCCTTGCCCGGAACCGTGTACAGCTTGGAACTCTGCGCTTCGTTCTCGCATGGATAGAACCGAAACACTTGTGACTCGGCGCTGATCTGGCCCTCGGCGCTTTGCGCTGCCGTCGCTGCGTCTGCTGCTGAGGCTGGGACTGGTGCTGCTGCTGTGGCTGGGATCCCCGCGAAAAGTCCGCAAGCTTCAAGCGGCATCCCATCGAGTGCGTGGGCGATCATCTGAACATGGATTTCTGGGGTCAAGCTCAGCACGCTGCCAAAGCTAGTGCGGCCGTCTGGGTTTCGGTTTCATCTGGACTTCGCGTCTGGAGCGCTTTTTCGACACATACTGTCGATTTTCCGCTCCGGACGCGCTTCGGCGATCAGTAGTAACCTTGCTAGTTCTGTGAAGCAGACCGGTATTCAGGTGATCGCCACCAATCGGCAGGCTCGTCACCGCTACGTTCTGACCGACACCTACGAGGCCGGCATTGTTCTGACCGGTAGCGAGGTCAAGTCGTTGCGGGAGGCGAAAGTGCAGCTCACCGACGCGTGGGCCTCGATCGACGCGGGCGAGGCCTGGATGCATGGCATGCACATTGCCGCTTACTCACACTCGCAACTCCATAGCGGTCACTTCGCAGTGCGTGATCGCAAGCTTCTGTTGCATCGCAATCAGATTGATCGCATTGGCATGAAGCTCAAGGTGGAGCGGCTCTCGCTTGTGCCGACCAAGCTGTACTTCCTTGACGGCAAGGTGAAAGTTGAGCTCGCAGTCGGTAAGGGCAAGAACGTGGGCGATAAGCGAGAAGACATCAAGCGGCGAGACTCTGAGCGCGATGCTGCGAGAGACATCGCGAATGCCCGACGGCGATCTGACTGACGGCTGTTCCTGCTCTCTCTCGCTCAGAGGTCAAACTTCCGCCGTGCTGATAAAGCAGTGGCCGACTGGCTGACCGACCCGGTACTCTGTAAGTGCTGCTAGCAGAGAGGTAAGGCAAAGAGTTATGTAGCGGTGCAGCAGTGCAGCAGTGCAGCACAGCACTATCACAGCAATAACGCAGTACAGCAATGCAGAGGGGCTGACTGGTTTCGACGTTGGGACCTGGAAGTCGAGTTTGCGACCCGAGTTGCCACAGACTCGTTAAACGGGGGCACAAAATGAACCGCCAACGAGCAGTTCGCTCTCGCAGCCTGATTTAACCCAGGTTGAAGAGAGTCATCGTGACCGGCAACGGCGCACGGGGCCTGATCCATGCAGCCCGGCAACAGAAGCGTGGATGGACCGTAGGGAAAGACCACTGACCGTGTGAAAGAACACTGACATCAGGGAAAGACCTGGTGGTGGCCTCCTTGTGAGGTCCGCTGACCTGCCAGTGCGGTAGCCATCGAGGCCGCAGTGCAGGAATGGTCGTAGCGAGTTCGGTAACCACCTAGCGGACGGGGGTTCGATTCCCCCCAGCTCCACACCGGGGGTTTACCGTGAATTCGGGTGATGGCTTACCGTGAATTCGGGAATCTGTTACCGGGAATTCCCGGTCCTCAGGCTGCGGTCGCATCGACTCTTGCCTTTTGGCGCATGGTCGAAATGACCTGTTCCTCTTCGGCTGTTAGGAACACGAATCCGTGGCAATCGGCGTCTTGTTGAAGAAGCACGTCGCCCTCGCCGACTGCGAATAGGTCGGTGTTGCCGCGCAGCATGCGCAGGTTGTGCGCCACAAGCGCAATGCCAACCATGAAGCTGACTTTGGCGAGTCCTACAACTTGGAAGAATCCGCGCTCAACGTTTTCTGTTGTGGTGTTCTTCAAGTTTCCGAACGCCCCTTCGACATAGGTCCGGGCGTTGTAACGCAAACGCCATTTCTCGCTTCCCCAGTAGTGCTCTTGTTCGATCTTGGCTTGGGCATCAAGGCCAGTCGACACGGTGCGCTGCGTGCAGCACTTCGGGGCGGTTGCTAGGTCGGGTGGTTCAACAACGACGGGAAGCCCGTTGAGTTGTGCAACCTCGACGGTGCCTTCTCGCAAAGGGCAGCCCACAGTTCCGTTGATTGCTGGGCATTCCCACCGGGCACCGGTAGTTGCGCTCTGTCGGGAAACTCGCCGCATCGCGAATTGTTGTCGTTCGTCGATGGACGCAGCGAATTCGGCTTTGGTAGCGGCGCTCGCTGTTGGACCGGCAGATGCAATCGTTCCAAGCCGGGCAGGGGTAGATGGGCAATGCATCCACGCTGCAGCCATTTTCATGCCCTCGTAGTTGCGAAACCCTTGGTCGTTGGGGTGTAGATCAACGTGTTGGCGTACGTCTCGATCCATGAGTTCGTAGAACCAGCGGTCAGCTGTCTTATAGCTGTAATGGCGATCTGCGAGCAGGTCAGTCACGGTGTTCCCCATGGCAACCGAACGATCAATCAGACCCAGACTGGGGTTCACAATGTCGAGTTGCGCAGGTGACAGCTCAAACGTTTCGAACAGCGGGATGAATCCGTCTTGGCCTGAGTAGTCAGGCACACGGACAAGAGCGTGTAACTGATACCCGTAATAGGTTTCTCGTCCGCCGTCCTTACGGGTCTTCACTCCGTGGCCCGCGTCAGGGTCAAACGCCACAGAAACAACTGCATCGGTGTCAGTGTCAGCTGCCGGGTTTACCTGGGTGAGTTCCTCACCCGAGGCGTCCAACTTCAATAAGCCCGATGGGGCCTTACGTGGCTGTTTCCCGTAACTCCAGATTCCGGTCCCATCAATCGCTCGCGAGGTCGAAGCCGACTCAGGAAGCGTGACGGCGAGCAACGAATGCAACAAGCCCAACACCGCTGACCGGCGGGCCTCGCGTTCGGTATCGCTCAGATCCGGAAGCGAACCCGTCCCGAACTCAAGGTAGCGGCCCATCGCAGTAAGTATCCGATAAAGATGCTGTTCGCTCAGCAACACATCTGTACCGTCAGGTCCTGTCGACCGGATGCTTAACTCACGCTGGGTATCTAGG
Source organism: Actinobacteria bacterium IMCC26207 (assembly GCA_001025035.1). Classification (GTDB taxonomy): domain Bacteria; phylum Actinomycetota; class Acidimicrobiia; order Acidimicrobiales; family Microtrichaceae; genus IMCC26207. The sequence goes on along the minus strand of LCZK01000005.1, from coordinate 13,889 downwards.
GGCAATCTGCCAACAAGTACCCGATGAATGTCTCGCACTACCAGGCTGCCTTTCCATTGCACTGCCAGCAGAGCGCCGACAAGGAACGCTCGGGTGTTATAGCTGGGTCGGCGTCCACGCTTCGGTGGGCTCAAAAGGTGAAGGAGCTCCTCAGCGGCCCCGGAGCGATCTACTACCTCGATAGCTCGTTCTATGACTGATGGGTTGAATGGGGTGATCATCGTGCCACCCCCCGGTTGGTATCACCATCAAGGTGAGCAACGATCTCGGTCAGTGTCCGGGCCGAAGTCAACCCAGATACCGCCATGACAACCACGAGCGGCACATCAGAGGTGAGGAGGTCTGCAAGCCAGGTTGTGCGAAGCCGGCCCGCTTCTATTCTCGGGGCGTTCCCCAAAATGGTGGACCGCTCAACAACTTTGCCAGCAACATTGCGGCGAGTTGACGACAACCCGATCACCAGTTGAGATGCGCTCAACCCTTCAAGCCCGGCACGCACCAGCGGTTCGTACGCCCTGCGCACTGGCACCAGACGAGGACGTGGGGCTTGGACCTCAACCCAGATGCCGTCATCGCCACGGTCAACAACATGTGACTCGAAAAGATTTCGGAAGTCTTGTGAGTCAAGACCAGCGCCGCGTCCAAGGCCAACCACTGCGCACAACGCTCGACGCTGAACCGCAGTCGGCTGAGTCAACGCAAGGCGTTCAATCGCAGCCATCTCAACAGCGGTGTACGGGGCGCGCACCGGGTCATGCGGCATCGTCGCTGGCGCTGGCGGAACACCCGCAGGGTTCGCCGAGCGAGCCAACGAACGAAGATGACTCCGACAACTCGCACTACGACCCGTCACCGAAATGTACGCCTCGATCAGTTCGAAACGCATCGCAGAAAAAATCGTCAGGTCATGGCCTTCTAACGCGCACCACACCAAAAACCCTGCGAGGGCTACACACCGCTTCGAGAATGCATCCACACCCCGGGTAGGACACGTAGCGACAACAGCAAGAAACAACGGCCGCACCACCAGCCAATCCGTTTCTTCTAGCGATACCGGAACAAACCGTTCAGCTCTCGCTGCAAGCTCCGCTGGCAACGGGTCCCTATGAACCCGCGAATCAAGCAGCGTTTCACGCTGACGTCGAACCGCTGCCCGTGACAAATGCTTAGCCATGACTGTCCTTTCGATGCTCTGCAACAACGCTGCAGAAGATGTTCAACATCGACGGTGCCCGAAGCGCGCGAATGCGCAACTAACCCCAAAACAAGCCGGACTTGTTCAACCATGCGGGCTGCTTGACGTCTGAAAGCAAACCCGGACGGTCAACAACATGAACCACAACAGCGCAGACCCGATAGCAAAACGAATCGCCGCGTACACACCCACCACGCTCAGCGCTCAACGCTGGAAACAACTTCGAAAAGTTGTCTGCGAACTGGTGCAATCAACGCCACCGCATAACACCGAAGACGCCAAATCCCTCCTCGTAGCAACCTGCAACTACCTCGCATGGCTCGACAAAAACACCAGCACCACAACCACCGACATGGCCGACGCCCTCACCGAAACCAGAATCATCGCCTACACCGCAGAACTCGCAACCAGCGCAGCCAAAAAAACTGTCAAAAACCAGCTCGGACGCCTCCGCAGACTCCACCGAAACGCCCACAACATCCCCACACCCAACACAAGCACAGCAAACACAACCACACACACCGCTCAACGATGCACCCCCTACTCCCCCGAAGAACTCAACACACTCCTCTCACTCACCAACCCCGCAATCACCACAGCAGTCACACTCGCCCTCACCACCGGCACCGTCATCCCCGCAGCCCACACACACCCCAACGGCTACCCCCGCACTGTCTGGGATACCGCAAGGCGCGCAGCCCGAACAGCAGGAATACAACTCGACTCACGCCGACTCCACGCAACCTGGGCACACCAACAATCCCAACTCCCCACCCCAGCAGCACAACTCATCAGACAAGGCCTCAGCACCACAGACCTCAACACCATCAGCCGAACCGTGCACCCACTCCCCGTTGAACAACTCAAACTCGCCCGCTAAACCCCACCCAGGCCTGCGCTAACGCCCGCCCCAGAACCCATGAGAAGAGGGCAGAGCGCAATCCCTACCTGGGTTTATCAACAAGGTGCCCACCCCAAACACCATGTTGTTGGAACGCGAAACCACTGTTTTTGGAACGCGGAAACCGCATTGATAGGCAGCAGATGCTGCGCTTTCGGTGTCTGGCCGTCACTCGCGGCTGAGAAACCCGGGAGTCGGAGTCCATTGCGTCAGAGACCTGAAGTGTCGACCCTGGCAGCATCGTCTTCGTCTGCGAGAATCCCGGGCGTAAAAGATGTCAACCAAACCAACAGCAGACCCAAGCTACTGACATTGCGAAGATGTCTTAGAACGGAATGCCCGTTTGCTGACACTCCTTCCGTCAAACCAGATTCTGTCGGTACGGAGGTCCTCGAAAGTGAAACTCAGATTCGAGAAGCCGAACCCGCCAGTCGTGCCGTGAGTCACTAAAACTGTGAACTCTTCGTCGCCCCGGATGTCTGGCAGCTTTCCGGTCGTCTGGGCGCCTTCGGGTAAGGCGTTTAGGTTCACTCGCGTAGCGGGCTCTGGTGGTGACGGCCAGCGAGCTGACCAGAGCGCATCCTCTTTTTTTTCGGTCCAATTAAATTCTCCCGAGATGTCCGAGTCCGTTAGCTGTAAGAGTGCCAACCCAGTTACATCGGAACCTTTGCAAGGTGCCAGCCAAACAATGACGCTCGTGCCGACACGAGAGACGCCGATCATGCCAGATACCCCGCCTGAGACGCACCCGATCGCAATCACAACCACAAGCCACGCAGAAGCCGCGTGCAGGATTACCCGATATCTGAGTGACCGGCGCGAAGCCGAGTTCAGCGCCATCAGCAACCATCCCGCGACGGCTTCTGGTAACAACCGTCGCTCAGGCCGGCTTGTGATTCCCAGGTCCTTGGACTCACAGCGTAGACAAGAGGAAAGACTGCGCCGCCGCCGAACCATGCCCACTGATTTGCATGCTTCGCCTCGTGCCTGATGAGACGATCGTCAGCTTTCCCCCGTCCGCCGAGGTAGGTACTGCCCATGGTGAACCCTCGCTGCGGACCGTACCCGCGAGACATGCCAGTACAGACGTTCATCCACCGCGTGCCGTTCCAGCGGCAGGATCCGCCGTTCATCCTCGCCCAAGTCGTACCCAGCGATGTTGGTGCCGCCGTGATGCCAACCCGTGCAGCCCGGCCTCCCTTGGAGAAGGCTCCGCCTAGGAATCCGCGTTGGCCTTTGCGCCTCTTTCCGCACTTCGTTCGCGGGTTTCCCCAAACACCGCACAACCCGTCGAGGTCGGACATTCCAACGGGATCAGACACGTAGGCGTAGTCGTTGGCGTTGCCACCCAGGATGGGGTCGACCTCAAGGAATCTGCCGAGGAGGCTGGAGTATTGGCGGGCGCCCATTTCGATCAGTGGGGTGAACCCGCTCGAGTACTCAAGGGGTCGTTGGGCTGATCCATGCCATCCGTAGTCGAACGGTCCAGCGGAATTGTCGGGTGTGGTCGAGGTGCCAAAGAGATTCCCGAACGGGTCATACCCCCTCGTCGCACCCGCTTTGATACCGGATCCGTTGGTGGTGGCGACGATGTCACCGTGGATGTTCGGATATGACCACACATCTGATGCTGTGGTCCCGCGTTTGGTGACGAGTACACCGCCCGGCAGGCTGATCGTGCGTTCCGTGACGGTCCCAGCCGGAGCGGGCTTCTCGGCCGATGACGGCGCCGACCCGGACAAGGGCAAATTCTGCAGGTGTTCAATCAACAAATAGCCCGACGCTCGAGACGAGTCCATTGATCTCTGCCACAACTACTAGGCGGTCCTCTGACGTAAAGAACCGGTAGCAACCGTCACCGGCATCGAGTACCTCTTCAGACCAATCCCCACCGATCGCGACCATTGCGTCGCAGGCCGTGGCGCCGATTAGCTGCCGCCCCGACGATACCACCGAGCTCTCGATATCCACCCCGACAATAACGCCGTTCAGGACGTAGACAGAGTCGCCGGACGGCAACTCAATATCGAGCCACCACCCTTCATTGGTATCTATCTCGCTGACGATCGAGTACTCGTTGCCGAGGGAAGACTGGCCATCTCCAAGCCTGACCCCGTTCAAGGTGAGAGCAGCGACGCTCAGAGTGTCAACGAGGTCTCCTTCCATGCTCCTCTCCCTTCTTCTTCTTGGCAGCGCCCTTCTCGATGTTCTTGATCTTCTGAGCTATTCGACCTTTGGATCTGCCGCTTGCCGTTTTGAGTTGCGCTCTGAGCTCCGCCAAGCGGTCTGCGCTTGATTTCTGTGCCCTACCCCCATCGCCATGCCTTTCAGCCTTGCGGCTATCTTGCGCTCGGTAGATTGCAATTCCACCAATTGCAACTGCCGCAACTCCTAGAATTATCCATCCCGCTGGCCCGCTAGCGACTGCCACACTGGCGCAGGCTGCAGTGTCAACCGTCATTGTGACGCAGTGACCATTGAGATCACTCTGACCAATCGGGTCCTGCGCATACACGTAGTCGTTCGGTGTGCCACCCAGAATGGGGTCTGTTTCGAGGAATCTGCCGAGGAGGCTGGAGTATTGGCGGGCTCCCATTTCGATCAGTGGGGTGAACCCGCTTGAGTATTCAAGGGGTCGTTGGGCTGATCCGTGCCAGCCGTAGTCGAATGGTCCAGCGGAATTGTCGGGTGTGGTCGAGGTGCCAAGGAGAATCCCGAACGGGTCATACCCCCGAGTAGCACCCGCTTTGATGCCGGATCCGTTGGTGGTGGCGACGATGTCACCGTGGATGTTCGGATATGACCACACATCTGATGCTGTGGTCCCGCGTGTGGTGACGACAACACCGCCCGGCAGGCTGATCGTGCGTTCGATCACCGCACCAGCCGAGTTCAGTGTCAGCGATGGTGAGTCCGCCGACGCGGTGTACGCGTACTTAGCGGAGATCACCCCGGAAAGCTTCCGTGTGACGATCCGATCGGTTGCGTCGCGGACGTACTCGACTGCACCACCGGGCAACTTCGAGATGATGTGACGGTCCGCTGAGTCATACCCGTGGACCTCAGAACCCATGTTGATGACGTTACCGTGCGAATCGTAGGTGACACCGTTAAACGGCGACGTCCCCGACACCGGCACATGTGTAGACAACCTGTCCGCGTTGTCGTAGCAGTACGAATCAACCGCAGTCGCGGTCAACGTCCCAGCAGTGTTGTACGTCTTTTGTTCGAACGACAACCGGTTGCTGTTGCGACCCCACTGGGCGTTCGCGCACCCCGGTGCAGTCCCGGTATACCCCGTAAAGTTGTACGCACCCTGATACTTGTTGCCCGAACCGGGGTCTCGTTGCCACCAGTTGACCAACCTGCCCGAGCGGTCATACCCAAAATTCGCACCCAACGGATTCGCATCGACACCATCGACGGCCTGATCGACGATCATCGCAGTGCGCGCATCACGGGTGACAGCATCAGAGGTGATCGACGTTGCGCCCAACGCGAACGACAACCCAACCTGGCGTTGGAACGAATCAAAGCTGTTCGTCCCGGTGGTCCCGTTGCCGTACGTGTACCCCGACTGCCTACCCAAAGTGTCATACGAAACAGCTGCGATCTGGGTTCCGTCCAAACTCATCGTGTTCAACTGGTTCAACCCGTTACCCGTCGTGTTGTACCCATACATCAACGTCTGCACCGTCACCCCAGACGGGTTCTTCACAACCGACGAGGCCACCCGACCGGCCTCGTCATAGACGTTCGCAGTGCTGTACCCCGAACCGTCACGATATCCGGTCACCCGACCCAACAAATCCGTCGTGACCCGGATCGCAGTTGCGGTATTAGGGTCAGATACCTCCGACACGAACGGGTCACTCCCCACGCTGTAGGTCGTGGTAACCGTGCGAGCCGGGGTATTCAACGTGGCGTCATACGGGTTCGTAAACGCCGGCGTAACCACTGACGTCACCCGACCGCGTGCGTCGTACACGGTGCATGTCCACGCCGAGTCACCGACTGTTCTCGCGGCGACGGGCCGCCCAGTGTTGTCATAGGCAACCTCATCCACGATCGCCGCGACCGCCCCGATGCCATCCGGATCGGCTTTCGTTGTTGATTTCAATCTGCCAGCCTGATTCGTCGACACCCCAGCACACCCCGTCGTCGTCGGGCCCGCCTCGGTCTTTGCGTAGTACGCGTTTGTGACAGTCGCGGCTTGGGTGCCGCCACCTGGCTGCGCGACAACGTTGCCTGCAGCATCCCAGCCGGCCGGCAACGTCGAGGTCAACTGCCGCAGAAACTGATTCGGTGTGCCTTGTGACTCAAACGTTGCCGAAGACGTCAGTTTCAACCCGGTCGGGTCAAGAACCGACTTGGTGATCTGGCCAACAACGGGGTTCGCATACGTGTTTTGTGTCGTGACCGAGTCGGTCACACCAGCGGAGTTGACCGTCGGTGACACCGTCGAGGTGACCAACCCGAGATCAGGTTTCAGTGATGTCATTGGAATAAACGCGAACGCCCCCGACCCGGGCGTTTTCCATGTGACACGGTTGTTAACGAACCCGGTCTCATTCATGTGTAGATCACCCCATAGAGTTCTGATAAACGCGAAATTGAACTGGAACACCCCGTGAATAGGGCCGAATCAAAGACGCCTTAGGAATTTCGGAGGGCATTCAGTTTTGATTAGGCGAACGCAGATGGGGTATCTCGAAGCCTGAATGAAGCTGGCCAGCGATAGCATCCACTCGTTCCACGGCTTGTTCATATTCTGAACAGATCTCGGAGTAGAGGAGGGGCTGCGTTCCGGACATCAACTCGGGAACGCCGAGCCGTATCGTGACTACCCATCGATGGTCCCTTGTGATTGCACGCCTCATCCAGCTGATCAGCCAGAGGAGGAGATCCCATCCGTTCGATCCCATGGCATGGATCCCCGACCGGCTTACGCCAATAGTTACCTTCTGATCGCCTGAGGAACTCGAGACACGATTTCGATGCTTCACCGGATCCTACTGCTGCACAACACGCCGAGTCCGACTATTCCTTTGTAGCCAAACGCGCTTACCGACCAGTCCTGTTTCGACGAATGCTGGAACCCGGCAAAGAAACCCTGATAAGTGAAAGTCCGTGTTTGGCTACAGGAGCCCTTCGAAGCCTCGGATAGCGGACGCGAGTGGAACGAGGGAGCAATTCCTCCGCCAAAGATCGCCCCGCCGCCTCGCTCAAAGTAGAGGTGTCCGTGCTGGAAATTGAGACCAGCGCACACTGCGGCACACCCCTGAACGCTGACTCCCAGATGCCTATAGGCGAGGCGGCCTCCCTTGGAGAAGGCTCCGCCTAGGAATCCGCGTTGGCCTTTGCGCCCCTTTCCACACTTGCTTCGCGGGTTTCCCCAAACGCCGCACAGGCCGTCGAGGTCGGACATTGCGATGGGATCAGACACGTAGGCGTAGTCGTTTGCGTTGCCGCCGAGGACAGGGTCTGTTTCGAGGAATCTGCCAAGCAGGCTGGAGTATTGGCGGGCGCCCATTTCGATCAGTGGGGTGAACCCGCTTGAGTACTCAAGAGGTCGTTGTTGTTGGCCGTGCCACCCGTAGTCGAATGGTCCAGCAGAGTTGTCTGGTGTGGTTGAGGTGCCGAGGAGATTCCCGAACGGGTCATACCCCCGAGTAGCACCCGCTTTGATACCAGTACCGTTCGTGGTGGCGATGATGTCACCGTGGATGTTCGGATATGACCACACATCTGATGCTGTGGCCTCGCGTGTAGTGACGACAACACCGCCTGGCAGGCTGATCGTGCGTTCGATCACCGCACCAGCCGAGTTCAGTGTCAGCGATGGTGAGTCCGCCGACGCCGTATACGCGTACTTCGCGGAGATCACCCCGGAAAGCTTCCTCGTGACGATCCGATCGGTTGCGTCGCGGACGTACTCGACTGCACCACCGGGCAACTTCGAGATGATGTGACGGTCCGCTGAGTCATACCCGTGGACCTCAGAACCCATGTTGATGACGTTACCGTGCGAATCGTAGGAGACACCGTTAAACGGCGATGTCCCCGACACCGGCACATGTGTAGACAACCTGTCCGCGTTGTCGTAGCAGTACGAATCAACCGCAGTCGCGGTCAACATCCCAGCAGTGTTATACGTCTTTTGTTCGAACGACAACCGGTTGCTGTTGCGACCCCACTGGGCGTTCGCGCACCCCGGTGCAGTCCCGGTATACCCCGTAAAGCTGTACGAACCCTGATACTTGTTGCCCGAACCGGGGTCTTGTTGCCACCAGTTGACCAACCTGCCCGAACGGTCATACCCAAAGTTCGCACCCAACAGATTCGCGTCGACACCATCCACGGCCTGATCGACGATCATCGCAGTGCGCGCGTCACGGGTGACAGCATCGGAGGTGATCGACGTGGCGCCCAGCGCGAACGACAACCCAGCCTGGCGTTGGAAGCTGTCGAAGGTGTTCGTCCCGGTGGTCCCGTTGCCGTAGGTGTACCCCGACTGCCGACCCAAAGTGTCATAAGAAACCGATGCGATCTGGGTTCCGTCCAAACTCATCGTGTTCAACTGGTTCAACCCGTTACCCGCCGTGTTGTACCCATACATCAACGTCTGCACCGTCACCCCAGACGGGTTCTTCACAACCGACGAGGTCACCCGACCGGCCACGTCATAGACGTTCGCAGTGCTGTACCCCGAACCATCACGATATCCAGTCACCCGACCCAACAAATCCGTCGTGACCCGGATCGCAGTTGCGGTAGTGGGGTCAGATACCTCCGACACGAACGGGTCACTCCCCACGCTGTAGGTCGTGGTAACCGTGCGTGCCGGGGTGTTCAACGTGGCGTCAGACGGGTTCGTAAACGCCGGGTTGACCACTGACGTCACCCGACCGCGTGCGTCGTACACGGTGCATGTCCACGCCGAGTCACCGACTGTTCTCGCGGCGACGGGCCGCCCAGTGTTGTCATACGCAACCTCATCCACGATTACCGCGACCGCCCCGGTGCCATCCGGATCGGCTTTCGTTGTTGATTTCAATCTGCCAGCCTGATTCGTCGACACCCCAGCACACCCCGTCGTCGTCGGACCCGCCTCGGTCTTTGCGTAGTACGCGTTTGTGACAGTCGCGGCTTGGGTGCCGCCACCTGGCTGCGCGACAACGTTGCCTGCAGCATCCCAGCCGGCCGGCAACGTCGAGGTCAACTGCCGCAGAAACTGATTCGGTGTGCCTTGTGACTCAAACGTTGCCGAAGACGTCAGTTTCAACCCGGTCGGGTCAAGAACCGACTTGGTGATCTGGCCAACAACGGGGTTCGCATACGTGTTTTGTGTCGTGACCGAGTCCGTCACACCCGCGGAGTTGACCGTCGGTGACACCGTCGAGGTGACCAACCCGAGATCAGGTTTCAGTGACGTCAACGGAATAAACGCGAACGCCCCAGACCCGGGGGGGTTTCCATGTGACATCAAACGCCGAGTACCCGGTGTTCGCCTTGATATCGATGCTGATGCGATGCCAGCCAGCTGACAGGGTGATCGGAGCGGACTGCGGTGCGGCCCCGTTGGAGTTCCACCCGTCGATCACCATTGTTGAATCGACCGTAACCCGGGTCCCTTGGGCGCCCCAACTTGCGAACTGGTAGCTCCCCGCGCTCGCGGCGTTGATCAGACCGGTGAGACGCCCCGAGAAGTTGTCAACCGGGATCTGCAGATGAGGGGACCCTCCCACCCAGTTCGCACCCAAATACGCCGGCGCCCATAACTGATGAACTTTCGGAGCACCACGAAACGCCGGTCGTGCCGGATAGGGGTACACCTCACCGCTGCTAGGTGTGTCATCCCACCATGCCGCTGACAACCCGTTGATTCCCTCGTCGTACGCTGTTGTCGTCGATGGCACTGCTGCACCGCTGTTCGGTGTTGCCCCCGTGAATGACCCGACTGGTGCCGGCCCGTAGGTGCCAATCGGGCGAGATAGGCCGTTGAACACTACGGCGGTGTCATAAGCCGTCGAGGTACGCATCGCCTGCGCGGTCCCAACGTTTACGTCGGTGTACGACACCCGATCCGACACACCGTCATAAACGATCTGTGAGACACGGCCTGAGGCGTCGACAATTTCGCGTTCACGCCACTGGGTATCCCATTTCGATTTCTCCGTGAACCCCGCCGGCGACGACAACCCCGACACCGTGACCCTCGTCTCGCCCAGCGTGGCGCCAACAGGTTGGGAGTCATACGCAACGGCGGTCATCTGACGCGTCGCGCCTGTCGTCGGTGCAGGCGCGGTCACAAGTGTGGCCTTGCCTTCGGTGTAAGCAATCTGGGTTGTAACGCTAGCGTCCGCGGTGCGAACACCGGCTGTGACTGCGTCGTTCGCTGAGGGGTCAGTCACCGACGTCAACCGGTTCGACGAGTCGTAAGTGAAATCGGTTCGAACCCCGCCAGGGTTCACGATCCTCACGAGGCGTTTGTCGGAGTCGTAAAAGATCTCGGTCACCCGGCCGTCCCAAGAGACAACTTTGCATAACTGACCCGACGCGATAGCGAGGCCTGCGGGTGGGATCGTGCACGACCCGCCGCCATAGGTCAAGGTGACGCTCTGAGCGGACACAGGGTCAGTCATCGAGGTGAGTTTCGGGTTCGCTCCGGACCATGTCATCTGTGTCGCCGCAGGGGAACGGTCATCCACAGCAGACACAGCCGAGAGCAACAAACCTTCGGAACTGAACGTGTAAACAGTGCCGGCGTCGTCAGTCACCGAGATCTGATTCGACACCGGATCAACCCACACCGTTGCCGCGTCGGAGTTCGGCCCGACATAGGCCCCCGACGGCGACTTCGCATACTGCACCGTTGAGCCATCCCCGTTCGTTAACGTCACCCCTGTCCCAGTCGAGCGAGCACCTGTGACCGAAACATCACCGTCAGACATCGTCCACCCCGGGCCTAGCAACGGGGGCTCAGTCGACAACCAGGTACCAGGCACGACCTTATCGCCCGTCGGGCCACCGAACACCCGCAACTCAATCGACGCCCCACCCGCCTCTTCGAAATACTCCACCCGGATCGCTTTTGTTTCACCCGCAGCCAACACCGTCGGAGCAACCGTGCACGGTCGGCTACCTGTTGAACTCGGGAACCAACTGTCCATCACCAACACATTGTCGAGCCACACACGCGCACCGTCATCAGAGTTCGTACCGAAACAGTACGAACCCGCTGTTGGGGCCGTCACAAAGCCAGTCCAGCGGGCCAAGAACCTATCCGTCGGCGACGCGAACAACGGCCCGTTCACCTGCCAGTCGAAATCAATCTGGGCGTCGATACGTTGCAGGAACGGCGTCGCGTTGAAATCAATCGGCACCGACGTACCCGAGCGAGGATCAACACCGCGGAAATACGCGCCACGCAACCCCCTCGGCGCAGTTGCTTGGGAGTTGTACACAAACGACGGCCCGATCGACCCGCCGACCGTCGCAACCGTGTGTGACCCCGCAGCAGCAACGACGTTGCCTGTAGCGAGGTTCACCGTGACCGGCCCGACCGTCTGCACCGGCGCAACCCCCGACGCCCCCAAGCGTTTGTTCACCGTGAACTTCCAAGGCGTCGCACACGTCGGATAGCCCGGCAACACATACCCCATCGTCGCGATTGTCCAGTAGTACGTCACCCCGTCCGACAAGATCCCCGGTGGCACCTGAAACGATGTCGTGTTCTGCAACCACTCCGAGGACCAAATCGCCGAGTTCGCGTTGCATGACGACCTCGGATCCACATCAGCCAACGAGCCCGGGTCCCGTGCGAAGACCACCGCCCGGTACAACGGCGGGTTCTGCCCCGCGTCGGGGTCTGTCACCGACCCCGACGTCAACGTCGGAGTCAACGACGTCACCGACGCATCATTCGCCGGGGCGGTCAACACCGCCGCAGGGGACTGCTGATCCCACACAACCTCAAGTGTCGGCGACACCGCTTTAAAGTTGTACGTCCCCGGGTACTGCTCCACCGACACACCCAACACACCCCCAGGGTCTTTCGCCGCGACCCACGGGCGCACCAGATTCGTCACATCCACCCGGTTCGTCGTCGCAGCCGGGCCTTGCAACGAATCAGCCCACGAATACCCGTAGTAGTACCCCGACGTGCACTTCGCCAGATCCCACCCCGGGTACATCCCCCCAAAACTCCACGCCGATGCGTGACACACCCGCACACGCGCAGCGTTCACCGAAGTCAAAAACAGATTCCACAACGTATCGAATGCCGGAGCAACAGCCGTCGGCCCCGGAGTCGAATACAACTTCAGATTCGCGCTAAACACCTTCGGGTTCGCCGCGATGTTCGTCCACAAATACTGATACCCCAAGTTCGTCCCGAACGCCCAGTAATCCACCCCGCCGAGCACCTGCCAATCACCCAGCAGGCCCCACTGATTCATCCCCGTCGCATACCCGCCCTGATTATTGAACGACGCCCACCCACCACCCATCGATGCCGGCAACACCTCAAACGTCGGATCCACCACCACCGGAAACTGCTCCGCCTTCAACGACTCAACAAAACCAACATCAACCCCAACACCAACCGGGCGCGACCGGCGCTCACCCACCCCGGCACGCTCCACGTCACCATCGAGGACCAACACCGGTTTCGCGTCCGCCGCGACCAAACCCGACGCGTCAGTCACAATCGGGGCAGGGATCCGCATCTTTGGACCATCAACATCTCCCGCCCACGACGACTTCCCATCACCATTCCAATCAATCACCAAAGCCCCCACACGGCCCGGCTCTTCAACCAGCGCCCCCTCGGACTCCACGTCCACAACAAAAACACCCTCCGAAGCGAAACCCTCCGGGCCACGCACCACGAAATCCTCCTTCAACCCCGTCGCTCCCACCGTGTAACGCACATCGACCGACGGCCACACATCCCGATACCACACAACCGTGTCCGAACCCTTCTCCAGCACCGGCACCACATCAGCACGACCCCGCGGACGAAACACCACCTCACGCCCCTCAAACACCAACCGCACACCGTCGCCCGACACACCAAACTCAGCGTCAAACCCCACCCCCGCAGCCCTCAACACAGCACCTTTCAACACAGCGCCCTTCAACACAGCGCTCTGAAGCGCTCGGGGTTTGGTGCATGGTGTGGTTAGGCCAGGACCGGTTGGTTCTGGTTCCGGGTTGAAGCGAAGTAGTTCGCTTCTTTCTCGGCTGGTGTGATCATCCCGATCTGTTCATGTAAGCGTCTCATGTTGTACCAATCAACGTATTCGTAGATCGCGTATTCGAGTTGGTCCCGAGTTTTCCAGGGGCCCATTGGTTTGTACATCTCGGTTTTGAAAATCCCGTTTAAACTTTCAGCCATCGCATTATCGTACGAATCAGCAACTGTGCCGATCGAGGGTGCAGCTGCGATATCGGCGAGGCGTTCGGTGTACCGCAAAGCCGTATATTGAGACCCGGCATCGCTGTGGGCTCGTAAACCCGCGAGTGGCCGGTTCCGAGACCAGACCGCCATGTTCAACGCTGTCAACGTGAGATCTGTAGTCATTGATGATGCTGAGTTCCACCCGACGATACGCCTCGAGTACACGTCAAGCACGAACGCCACGTACAACCAGCCTTGCCAAGTCGAGCAGTACGTGAAATCCGCTACCCATAACTGATCCGGGGCGGTCGCTGTGAAATCACGTTTCACAAGATCAGGTGCCCGGACATCACCCAGGTCGGCCCTAGTCGTCCGCACCTTCTGACCAC
>LCZK01000004.1 GCA_001025035.1 Actinobacteria bacterium IMCC26207 | reverse complement strand
CCAGTCCTGCTGGGGCGGTAATGGTGCGAACGCGACCTGCCGTGTCATAGGTGAGCGTGCTTTGGGCTCGGGGGTCGTTCTCACCGAGACCATCAACTACTCCAGCAGCGGTCGCGGCTGTTGCTAACGGTTGGCGGACACGCCCGATACGCCCTGATATGTCCCAACCCAAATCGGTGACCTGAGCAGACATCCCCTCACCCGCATACGACACCAACCGGCCGATCTGTGGGCCAGAACCCGTCGCGACATACGACACCGTGGTTCTCGCACCGCTCCACAACGTGGATGCACACAACATCCCAGCAGGCACCTCAATAAAGCCCGCCGCCGGTGTGGCGCATTGTGGGGACGGAGCGTAATGAAACAGGATTTGTTGACCACTCACTGAGTCCGTCACATGATCCAAACGCCCATCAACCCACACTTGTTGTAGTACTGGTGAACCGTCAGCCCAGACACCCGTCGGGTACACCGTCACCCGTTGCGCGACATTCGCTGCGGGGAACGAGGTCACAATCTGATTTGTGTTCGTCACTGTCCAACCGCCACCGGTGTTCGCGTTTAGCGTCGCGTACATCCCAGCAGGCCAATTGTCATGAACACCTAACTCCGCGACGAACACACCGCCGGCGGAGCGTTCAAAGGTCACCGCCCACCCATCCCACGCGGTTAACAACGCCATCGATCCGCCACGAGTGAACGTCAATGATTTCCAACGAGAACCAACACTCGATGGGGCTAGTTCCCAATGAGACGGAACGCCTATTTGTCGTTCGTTTGTTGGCCGCCACAACAACGAAAACCCTGCAGTGCCTGCAAGAGTCGACAAACCAGGAGACGCCCAACTCACCACCGGTTCACCCGTTGTCTCCGTCGCACCAACACCAGCGAACGACCACAGTTTCTGTTGTGCGGAACGCTGCAAATCAACAAGAAGATGCCGCCCGGCCATCACCACGGTGCGCTGATTCGCATCATCAAGCACCGAGACCCGATACGCCTGCCGCGCAGCCAACGTGCCGCGCTCGACACGCCAACGCGCAACCCGATTCGTAACAACTACCCGAGGCGACAACGTGATCCGACCATCAACAAGAGATTCGATCTGGAACCGCACCGCACCAACAGCAACATCATCAATCTCAAGAGTCGGAATTGTTGAGGTTGCAACACCCATCGACCTCAACGGCACCACCACACCCTCAAGCGGCACAAACAACGGACCCGACCCAGGAGCAACACCCAACGCCGGCAAACTTTCCGCGTTCCAACCCTCACCAGGGCCAACAGAACGCACCCCACCAACAGCACTAACACGACCAGCAGCACCCGCAGCACCCGGCAACACGCCAGCCAACAACAACACCGACAACCCAACAGCACACCCAACCACACAACGCCGAACACCACTACGCCGAATACCAACGCGCCGAACACCAACACCGCTGCCAGGCTTCACAATTTGTTGCATCACAAAACACTCCTCACAAAGAACTCTGACCTAAAGCACAACTGGATCAAACCAACTACTGGACCACACCAACATTCGTTTTTAACAAAACCGTTTCTTAGTTGAAGTTTTCCAACGAAACATCTAACTGCGTGTTCCCGCCAACCGAGGCGACTGCAACCCGGCAACGCGGATGAGCGCCCGGTCCGGTAAGACGACACGCACGTGCCGGATCCTCAACAGGACGCCACCTGGCCCGGTCGCCTTCGCCGACAAGTTCGAACTGCAAATCAACACCAACAAGTTGGTTCGTGTACTGACCGGCGCCAGTGATCCGATAATTCAAATGAATATGCGTGTTCTCGGCGCTCAACGGACGCAACCCACCCCACTGGCCAACCGGCGCCCCAGGAAGAGCATCGTTATACGGTGCGATCGAACGAGCCGAGTTCAACTCACCATTCGCCAACCGGGTATCGGGGGTCACCCCACGTTGATCAACAATTGCTTGGCCCCACTGCTTATTTGCTAACTCCAGACGATGCGGCAAAAAGTTCGTGACGTTTACCATCACCGTCTCATTCGTCAACTCGAAATTAAACCGCGTGTAATCCCTCGGCCCCTGATTACCAAGGTGGCGACACAACACATACCGACTCGTATTGTCACAATTCCTCATCCCGTCAGTTATATCCGTTCGACGTTCCACCCGACCAGAAGCCGTGACTACAGCATTCGGATCGCGCCGTAAAACCTCTGCCTGCATCGGTTGATTCGCCGGCAACACCTGAGGATTTTGAGACTGTTCAACCTGTGTTGTCACCTCAGTGCGGCAACCATGCATAAACGGCGCCGCAATCCGACACCGCCAAGCCACCCAACCAAGCCCAGCCTCCAACTGCTGCGCCGCCGCGGCCAAAGCTTCGCCTTGACCAGCCAAGATCTGCGCGGTCGTCGGAAAACTCCCAAGGGCAAGACCTCCAGACAGGCCACCCTGCCGAGAAGTCTGAGCAAACCGGGCATTAAAAGCCAAACCAGAAGCGTTGTTCACCACACCCGGGCTCGCGAACCCACGAGTAGCGTTCACAACTGTCACACAAGCCGCATAATTCCCCGAGGCAGCGCCACACCCAGGCTCCACACCCGGAGGAATCACCGGGGCCGTCGCACCAACAGGCGGAACCACAGCAAACACCACACCCAACAAGGCCGCTACAACCACAACCGCACCAACAGACTTCCGCACAACAAACTCCTTCAAAAGTAGAAACAACCGACCCGCAAGTTCCGCAATCACCTACACGCACGCGCACGCGGGCTTTAGTCAACAATTTTTTTCAGTGTACGGAAAGATCTCTGGACTTTTTGTCCAAATATTTGACCCTGAGAAGGTTGCCTAATTTAAGAGTGCCCATCAGGCGCATAACGACGCGGGGAGCGGGGCAGGGGTGACAGCTACCAGAGTTGGTCGGTATAGATGTCTGTTCCTGGGATTGTTGGAATAAACGGTGCCACGAGGCGCACGGTGGCAAGGCCGGAATCGTTCACGAGCGCTGCATACTGCTCGAGCAGTGGCATCTGATTTCGGGGGTCGTCGGTCAGGAACAGCAAGCTCATGCTCCGCTGACGCGTACCCGGCCCGGTGCCGAGCTTCATTGGAGCGTTGCCCTCCTCGCCCTTGGGAATGATGGGTCGCCAATGCAGAATCTGATCCACTGCGCCTGCGGTGCCGTCGGGAGTTTCTGCAAATAACACAGGGGCAGCAGTGGTGTTGAACCACTCAGCAAAATCTGGGTGGCTGACCCCGTCGGCGCGATCAATATGCACGCTGACAAGGCCCTGATACGGATGGTCAAGCGCCATGTGCGAAGGCACGCCGTCCTCGGTTCGGTGATTCTCACCCACGATGAAGTACAACGAGGTGTGCGCATGTACCCGCTCATCGAACCCACGGTTGTTGGCGTACAGCTCAAAGACTTGCTTATTTGCCCAAGCAAAGTGCTCGGCCTCGTGCCCCTTGTGAATGAAGTATGTGGCCAAGTAGGAACCCGCATCGATGGGGTCAGCTACGGCGTATTCGGCATCGACCCCGGCAGGGAATCGCAGGTCCTTGAGTTCGCGAGTCGCCACCCAGCGCCTATTGGCGAACAGCCAAGGCCCGACCATGCAACCTGAGTACAGGTGGTCCCGTTCGTACCACCTGTTGTACGCAACTTCATTGCCTGGAGTTGGGTCCACCAAGGTGAACAAGAGTGACCCAACATGTACTCCATCATCTGCGCCGTACGGCTCCACTAGTGCGCTCCTTTTTTGCTGATCCACTCACGGTAGTAGCGAAGCTTGGATACGTGAAAGATCGCATCCAAGCTTCAGCGACAGCTGCCCTCTGATTCAGCGACAGCTGCCATCTGATGCTGTGAAGGCAACCCAAAATGACGAAGCTAAGACTTTTGACCTGCCTTCGGCAGAGCTTGTGCCAGAGCGGGTTTTTCTGCGCGTTGTGGCACTTCACCTCCAGGGAGCTATTTATCAGTCGGGCGATAGGCTGATTGAGATCTCTTGATCTGCGGCTTTCGCACAATCACTGTCGGCCAAGTTGAGGAAGACATGTCCACCGAACCTGAACTTGAACCCGAAGCAACAGCAGCAGGTCCCGAAGCGGAACCCGAGCTTCAAGCAGAAGCGGTTCTCAACCCTGCATCAGCGCTTCCGGCAAAACCAGTGATTGGTCAGAGCGCTACATCGATGAGCCAAGTTGCGCATGCACCTGCACCTGCACCTGCCCCTCCAGCGACGAAGATTACCGAGGTGACGGTGACTTCAGTTTCACCAAAGGAGGTAGAGGTACGACTTGCCGATGGCCGCACGGGGGTAATTCCCAGTGCCGAATTTTCGGGCTCGGCAGTTATAGGCCAAGTTCTTCCAGCGGCAGTACTGGCTCGCGAGGATCCCAAGAATCGACCAGTCCTGTCCCAGGTGTGGGCGCTCAAGTTGCAGGCTTGGGAACGGCTTGAATCGGCCAAAAAATCTGGCACAGCCGTAACTGCGACTGTCACCAAAAAGGTGAAGGGGGGCCTCGTTGCTGATGTAGGTATGCGAGCCTTCGTTCCCACCTCGTTGTTCTCTGAGACCCCAGGGGTGACCCCAGAGTCACTCATTGGGACAGAAGTAGCGATGATGGTGATTGAAATCGACCGAGATGCTGATCGGGTGGTCTTGTCGATCCGCGATGCTGAGCGCAGGCAACGCCGAGCGGCCGAACGTGAGGCCCTGCAAAGCCTTGCTGCGGGCGCAACGGCCTCGGGTCGCGTGGTGAGCATTGCGGAATACGGAGCAGTTGTTGATCTTGGTGGCCTGCGCGGGCTGATACATCGAAGTGAGTTGACCTGGGGTCGCCTGGAGCGGACCGAGGATTTTGTAACCGTTGGCGAGGATGTTCAGGTACTGGTTCTAGAGGTGAATAAGTCCAAGCGCCGAATCAGCCTGTCGCTTAGGCAGCTAGAGCCCGATCCGCTGGCAGGTATTGAGGTTGGCTCGATTCATTCGGCAACTGTGGTTCGAGTCGTGGAGTACGGGGTGTTTGCTCGCCTTGATGAGGGCGGGGCAGAAGGCCTGGTTCACTTGAGTGAGTTGACGGAACTATATGGCTATCGCCCCGAGGAACTTGTCACGCCAGGCGAGCAGGTCATGGTGAAGGTGCTCGAGGTTGATACCAAGCGCCGGCGAATGGGACTCTCGGTGCGCAGGGTCCTTGTAGACGACTAGTTGCTCATCGCCTTGGCCTAGTCATCAAGGTCAAGTGCGGGCACCTCCGCAGGGGTGAACTCGCATCGCATTCTTTTGATCCCGTGAATAAATGCTGACTGTAAGTACTCGGGTTCGCTGCTGTTGCGAATATCTGGCAGCCACTGAAACAGTTCCTCGAAGATCACACCGATCTCTCGTCGGGCCAGATTGGCTCCCAAACAAAAGTGCGGACCCCCGGCGCCGAAACCAACGTGTTCGTTCGGCTTGCGAAGAACGTCAAACTCAAAGGGTTTGTCGAAGACGCGATCATCTCGATTCGCCGACTCGTACCAAAGCGCAACCTTTTCGCCTTTCGCGATCTTGACGCCGCTGATTTGGGTATCGCAGGTAGCAGTCCGCCGAAAGTGCACCACAGGCGTTGACCAGCGAACGATCTCCTCGATAGCCGTTGGGGTGACTTCACCCAACCCTGTCTGCCAGACCTGTCTCTGATCCTCATGCTGAGTGAGTAGGTACAAGCCATGGCTAATCGCGTTGCGGGTGGTCTCGTTGCCCGCAGCTGACAACAGAATAAAGAAACTTGCCATCTCCATGGGCTGTAGATGTTCTCCATCAACCTCGGCATGCATCATGGCTGAGACAAGGTCGTCGGTGGGGTTGGCTAGGCGGTCCTCACCCACGCGCTGTGCCAGCATCGCTAGTTCCATGACTGCTGACATAAGCGCTTCCATGGATGGAGTGAACTCGGGGTCGCCCGCACCCAAAATGACGTTGGTGAGCTCAAAGACCCGGTGCCAATCTTCTTGCGGAATTCCCATCATCTCGCAAATGATTTGCAGCGGTAACTGTGCGGCTAGTTGTTCCACAGCGTCGCATTCACCGAGCTCAGAGATCGAGGCCACAATCTGTCGGGCCTTGACGCGCACATCCCGATCAATGAGCGCAACGCGCTTTGGCGTAAAGGCCCGGTTGACGATCATGCGTAGTCGGGTGTGTCGGGGCGAGTCCATGTTGATCATCGATCCCATGAACTCGGCGATCTCGATTGGAAGATCAGGAATGTTCGTCCCTAAGCCGGAGCAAAAAATCTCGGGATGCCGAGAGACTTCCATGACATCGGCGTGCCTCGTGATCGACCAAAAGCCTGGGCCTTGGTCGAAGTTCGGGATGATCGGCTCTTCCATAAAGCAGATGGGAGCAGTGTCCCGTAGCTGCTGAAAGGTCTCTGATCGGGTGACCGAACCACTTGACCAGAAGGTCTCGCTGCCGAATAACTCAAGCTCTGCCGGTGCTAGGTACTGCGTTCGCGTCATCAGAATCCCCTAGGTGGCGGGGCTGTCGGGACTGCGCCTCCGCAGTCCCTAAGCTAGCGATCTCTGGTCTGCAGCGAGGCGCAGAATCAAACCTTGCGAACCCTCGCAGCCCCCTCAAGTGATCTCGGGTCAACATCATCGTGATAGGCAGTCAACTGACTCGAGAGCTAGCTAGTGGGTGGTGGTCGTGAGCAGTAACTCTACGCTGCGACCCACGCGGATCCGTCTACGACCCTGGCAATCCGAAGCTCTGGATTCGCTAGCTCTCAAAGAGAGCATTGACTTTCTCGCTGTAGCAACCCCCGGTGCAGGCAAGACCAGTTTTGCCTTAACGGCTGCCGTGCAGAATCTTGCAGAACACCCTGGCCGACGTCTGATCGTGGTGGCCCCAACTCAACATCTCAAGCATCAGTGGGCCGATGCAGCGGTCAGGTTTGGATTGCACCTTGAGCCTGAGTGGTCCGCTAGGGATGGTTCGCTTCCCGCAGACATGCATGGGATTGTCACGACCTATCAGCAGGTTTCAACATCATCGGCGATGCTGGCTCCTCTCGCCTCGGGGGCGTTTGTCATCTTCGATGAGATTCACCATGCTGCCGACGACCGGTCCTGGGGGTCCTCGGTGCAAGAAGCGTTTGCTCAGGCGGCTCAGCGCTTGAGCCTGTCAGGCACCCCCTTCAGATCGGATACCTCGGCAATCCCCTTTGTGGATTACCACCTTGACGAGGCTCGAGCCGACTATGAGTACGGCTATGGAGAGGCGCTAGCTGCTGGCGGTGTAGTGCGTCCCGTGTACTTTCCGCGGATCAACGGGTTTATGGAATGGGTGTCGCCAGCGGGTGATGTGGTGGCTGCAACCTTTGATGATGAATTGCCCCGAGAGCTTGCGAACCAACGCTTGCGTACTGCGCTGTCCTTAGATGGCGAGTGGCTACCAACGGTGCTCGACCAGGCACACGAGCGACTGAAAGAACTACGGAAAAGTCACCCCGAGGCAGCCGGTCTGATTATTGCAACGGATCAGGCACACGCTCAGCAGATTGCGCAACTTATGTTGCGCAAGCACGGAGTCACCGCAGTGGTTGCAGTGTCAGATGACCCCGATGCCTCGGACAAGATTGCTGCGTTTGCTTTGAGTGATCAGCCTTGGATCGTGGCAGTACGAATGGTGTCGGAGGGAGTCGATATTCCGAGGCTTCGCATTGCGGTGTTTGCCACGATGACCACAACTGAGCTGTTCTTTCGTCAGGCAGTCGGAAGGATTGTGCGCTGGACCAAGGGCGTTCCTCGTCAGAAGGCGTACTTCTTTCTGCCTGACGATGTTCGGCTCCGACACTTTGCTGCGAATCTGGCCGAGCAGCGACGACACAGTCTGCGCAAGCGTGCCGATGCCGAGGAGAGCGGCGAACTTGGCCAAGCTGAGTCTGGCTTTGACGAACCCCCTGGTCTTGAGGATGAGCAGATGAGCTTGTTCTCTGTGATTGGATCGGTGGCTCTTGGTTCGGCCGGTGAGAGTGCACCCGGGCAGGCACAAGGGGTCGACAGCATGACTGGCGATGAGGGCGTGTTTGCCGATGACCCCGATGGTTCGCTCGGTGATTCCCGCGATGACGGAGGAGTGGACCTAGTTCTGCTGCCTCCGCCGCTGCCAAGTGGTGCCATGCCGAGAGAGGCAGGCAGCGCACTTGAGGGCTCGGCTGGAGGAGCGCTCGACAACATGACTCTGCGGCAGCGCAAAATTGCGATGCGTGATTACAACGCCGATTTGGCCCGCGACTTGGTACGTGCAACCGGCTGGAGTCACCCTCAAGTGAATGCTGAACTCAATCGGTTGTCTGGAATCCGAAAAATCTCGGAAGCGACATTGGATCAACTTGAGCGGCGCCTGATTGCTGGTCGCAAGTGGCTGAAATCGAGCTAATTCGTTCGCTCTTTTTGGACTGACCTAACAGTCAGGGTCTCGGACATAACGGGCCGCATCGCACACTCCGTCCGGAATGTCAGTGTTGGCACCAGAGTTCACGCCGTAGTCGACACTGCCACTGCCAACTGCGCCGAGCAGAAAGAAGAATGCAAATACGGCGATGGTTGCGAGCACAGCTAAGGAGCCAGTGACGATGCCGGCAATGGCCTGGCCTTTCCCTCTGTTATCAATCAGTTTTTTCGAGTTTGATAGCCCCACGATCCCTAAGGCAACTGCCAGTATTCCCAACAGCGCACCAAGTCCGCAGAGCCAGAACAGAAACAGAGAGACGATGCCAGTGACCAAAGCAGCAGTAGCAGTCCCGTTAGCACCACTGGTTGATGCGGCAGAACTAGGTGCCGTTGGGTTAGCACCGTATAAAGAAACTGCTGCTGGTGGCGGCGAGCTCGAGAATTGCCCCGGCGCAGACAGCGGGGGAGTCGTAAAGCTCGGAGTCGGTCCTTCTTGGGCCGGAGGCTGAGGCTCTGTATGCGGTGACTGCCATGGCGGCTGAGTGGGCGGCTGCGTCGGTGGCTGTATTGGCGGCTGCCAGGGCGGTTGAGCCGGTGGCTGGTCACTCATCTGACGGTTCCTCTCAGCAGATACCGACTCAGACTATCGCTTAGGCGAATTCCTGGCGGGGAGAGATTCCCAAGGCTTTTCGGGCCAGGGGTGTTTGGGATAGCGACCGCGCATTTCTGTTCGCACAGCGCTGTAGCTGCCTCGCCAAAAGCCAGGCAGGTCGTTCGTCCGTTGAACGGGTCGTCCGGCCGGTGAGAGAAGTTCCACCGTCACCGCAACTCGCTGTGCCCCCACAACGGGGTGCACATCACAGCCAATGAGTTCGCGTAACCGAACTGAAGCCAACACCGTTGCTGGCTCGCCATCAACCTGGCCGTAGTGCAGGGGAATCTTTTTGCCTGTGGGCAAGACCCAGTGAGTGGGGGCCAGTTCGGGCAGTTCGCTGGTTTGTTCCCAACTGAGCTGCGACTGAAGGGCTGCTCGCACATCAATTCGATTGAGGTCCTTGAGTGTTCTTGCTCGGTCCAAGAAGGGGCCGAGCCAGTTGGCCAGAGTCTCGGTCAGATGCTCTTGGGACCAATCCGGCCAACTTTGCTCCCCAACGTTGGTAGCCCGCAGCAGCGCAACTCGCGCCCTCAGGGAGTCAGCCTCTTTGAACCGGCCCAGCAACTGCAGGCCCTCCTCCCTCAACGCCTGATTGAGTGCTGCGTGCAGAGCGGCCTGCGGAGGGTTGCTCAGGGGCTGTGCTCCAAAGGTGATGGCCCCAAGGCGAGACTGACGAGTGGCGGTGACCCGGCGCTCGCGCGCATTCCACTCGACTGTGTCCTCGGTCAGAATCTGCGCTCCGAGTACTTCGCGAACGGTGTCTTCACTGATGGCCGCACCGAGATACAAGCGTCCTGCTCGCGCTGTTGCTCCGCCGTCAAGATCGGCGACGACAAGCCAGGTTGCCTTATTGAATCCATGGTCCGCAGTCGGCAGAGCGACCTCGCCGCCTGACCGAAGGTGAAACACCACTCTTGATTTACCTTGGTCGTCGGTTCGAGTCGCCTTTCGTTTTCGGGAAATTCGATCAGGGTAACCAGCGAGCAGGAGCCGGCCTAGGAGTGCGTCAATCTGCTCGGAGTTCAACAGGTCCGCGGTGTGGGTTCGGCCATCGCGGCTTGCCCCGAGAGTCCGTCTCCATTGCTGAACAGCATGCTGAGCATCCCCGCTACCGTGGCCCGCCGCAAGCTCACGAGCACGCTCCACAAGGTCGATCTCTCCTGAGCGTGAGGTTTCCAATACCGCTACGACTACCGCAGCAAGATCGGCTGCCCCTGCGGAGCGACCCGCCTCGGCAACTGCTGCCAGCCGGGGATGAAACCCAATCTCTCCAAGTGCTCGCCCCTGCTTGGTCAATCGCCCCTCGGTGTCGATTGCCCCCAGAGCGCTGAGTAATAGCTGCGCTTGATCCACCCCGCGTTCGGGTGGCTCATCTATCCACCGAAGCGATGCCGGATTCTCGACTCCCCAGACAAGCAACTGCAGAAGCATCGCCGAGAGATCGCCGTCAAGAATCTCTGGAGTGTCGGCTATTGGGCGATGGCGGTGTTCGTTCTCTGCCCATAGCCGGTACGCCACACCCGGTGCAGTTCTGCCTGCTCTGCCTCGTCGCTGATCAGCTCCAGCTTGGCTGACTGCGGTTGTTCGAAGTGCAGGAAGCCCAGAGTAGGGATCAGTTCGCACAACTCGACGGCGGCCTGCGTCAATCACTACTCGTACGCCGGGAACCGTGATCGAGGTTTCGGCCAGACTGGTAGAGAGCACCACTCTGCGCTGCCCTGCCTCGTGGCCCTGAATGATCTCTTGTTGTTCGGTGGGCGACAGCGAGCCGTGAAGCTGCCGAACAATCACAGATCCAGATCCAGATCCAGATCCAGAGCGCTCGAGCACACGAGCCACTCGAAAGATCTCGGGTCGACCTGGCAGAAAAACCAGGATGTCTCCGGGGTCAGTTCGCAGAGCCTCTTGAATGACTGCCGCTACTCGCCCCTCAAGCGGATCATGCGCCGAACCTGACCGGTAGCGAGTCTCTACCGGGTACATCTTGGCCACTGCTTCGATCACCGGCGAAGGAAGCGCTGGCGCTGTCTCTGATCCGCGCGGCTGTGTCGAACCGAGGAGTGCCGCAACTGGGCTTGGATCAAGGGTGGCCGACATCACGAGTAGGCGAAGATCGGGACGTAAGGATGAGCGAAGGTCCAACAGGAGTGCCAAGAGCAGGTCACTGTCTAATGAGCGCTCGTGGAACTCGTCGAGTAGCACGGCGCTCACTCCGCTCAGCTCAGGGTCTGATTGAATCCGCCGCAAGAAGAGACCCTCAGTGAGCACCTCAACCCGAGTTTGGGCCGAGACCTGTCGCTCACCGCGAACGGCATAGCCAAACTGCTGTCCCACAACTTGTTGGTGCATCTCTGCCATTCGCGTGGCAGCCGCGCGAGCGGCAATTCGCCGCGGTTCAACCAGAATGATTCGGCCAGACTCGGCCCAAGCTTCCCCAAGTAGCACCGGTGCGACGGCTGTGGTTTTTCCCGTGCCGGGTGGTGCAATGAGAACAGCCGCTCCGTGATCTTTGAGCGCAGAGCAAAGCTGATCCATAACCTCAAACACGGGCAGTTCGGGCACAGTCACTTACCACAGTCTTGAGGCCCCCGACTCAGACTGCAATGTGATGGCCTCTAATCTGTGCGAATGGTCCCACAGAGAAGTTCTAAGAGGCATTCGCTTCGAGTTGATTTGGGTGCAGCTGCCGTCGCTCTAGTTGCTGCCGCTCTTCTGCTGGGTTGTTCCTCAAAGGAGGAGGTCGTGATTCCCCCGGCCTCGGCAGAACAGGTGACCCTGGTTGATTCTGCACAGGGTAAGGCCCTGATTGATTCCCCAGAGAAGGTAGTGGTCATCGATGTTCGGCCACGCGGCGAATACATGAGTGGTCACCTCGTGGGTGCCCAGAGTATTGACGCGGCTGATCCTGCAGACTGGGAGTTTCGAACAGTCGAGTTAGACAAAGACATTCCCACGGTGGTCTATTGCTCCACTGCTGCATGCAGCGAGAATGCCGCAGCCATGTTGCTGCGGGCGGGATTTACCAAGGTCTATGACTTAGGCGGGATAGCCGACTGGGGTTCAGAGGATTTGTCAGTTGAGAAACCAGGCTGAGACCTAGGCAGCGGCCGGACAAGAATCGCTAGGGTCACCCCCGAGATGATGCCGAGCACCAAGGCCGTGCCACCTCGCTCGATCCATCCGATAAACACACTTGGCACCACGGGCATCCAGATCAGGCCCACTCGAGGAGCAACCCAGCCGGCCAAAGTTGCAACTGAAACCAGCGGCAAGATGAGCATTCTGAGTTGTTCAGAAAGCCTGTGAGCCAGCAGTGCTAGGCCGGCGGCTCCAGCAGCGATGCCAGCGAGAAGCAGCGGTAACCAGGTCGCAAGCAGCGGCTGAGAAGCCTGAATGACCGGAACGGTCTCGAAGATTCCCCCGAGCGATAGAGCAGCAGCGCAAAGTGACGCCCCGAATAAGAGCAGCAGCCTCGCAGTGCCCCGACGAGCTAGGAGGGCTGCAAGAGCGGCGCAAACGACGGCGAACAGACCCGACCAAGGGAAGGTGTTGCCCGAGTACAACAGTTGACCAGTGACGGTGACTTGTTGATTGTTGACAGTGAGTGGAACAAGCCAGTCTTGGGCCACCCTGTTGTCATCAACCGCAGGGGGCTCGCTGACCATCCAATGAATCCGATGGTCATGCCAGGCGACTTTGCCGCCGGACCCTACTAGTTGCCAGTCGGGCGGCGCTTTACTGCTCACGCCAGATGGGAACCTTGCTATTCCGCTAGAACCGCTCATTGAGGAACCGCGGCTGGAGTTCAAGATGACAGCCGGGGACCTGCGGTTTTGTTCGACCTTTCCATCGGCCGAGATTCGCAAATAGGGTTCGCCGTCATAGCCGGGAATCAGAACTGTGGCTCCCGGTTGCGCAGTCACCTGAAGGTAGGAGTCTCCGCCAAGCACCTGAACCTGAATCTGTGGGGTCGGTGGGTTGATCTCCTGAATGACCGACTCAAAGTTGCTCGGACGAACTGCATCAGCAGCAGCAAGCGGTGCAGTCAGGGTGAGGGCAAAAAAGCTCAGTGCTCCAAGACACATCGCCACAACAATGCGACGGCGGAACTTCAAAGCAAGCACGATGTGCAGATTAGAGCGGGTCAGATTAGAGCGGGTCAGATTGGAGCGGCTCAGGTGGGGCTCTGCAGAGTTGACGAGCATCTGAGGTGATTGACTACTACCTATGAATCTGGATCGACGCACGGACTACAACGTAGGCGAGTTGGATGAGGCAACTGCCGACGCAGACCCGGTTGTGCTCCTGAGGCTGTGGCTTGAGCAAGCCGAGACTGAAGGTGTCCCAGAGCCGAACGCAATGGTGCTTGCAACTACTGATGCAACCGGACACCCTGCTGCTCGAAACTTGCTGTTGAGGGGCCTTGATGACCAAGGCCACCTGATTTTCTATACCAACCACGACAGCCATAAGGGCAGCCAACTCGCCGGCAATCCCAATGTGTGCCTGTTGTTTTCTTGGCTCGGGATGAATCGTCAAGTCCGGGTCCTTGGCAACGCAGCGCAGGTGCCATCGCAAGTGAGCGATGCATACTTTGCCTCAAGGCCCCGAGAGAGCCAGATCGGTGCCTGGGCTAGTCCTCAGAGCACGGTGATTGATGACCGGTCTGTGTTGGAGCAACTCGTTGTCGATGCAACCGAGCGCTTTGAAGGTGTGCCGGTTCCTCGTCCACCGAACTGGGGTGGGTACTCGGTCCGCTCGACTCAGTTTGAGTTCTGGCAGGGACGACCAAGCCGCCTGCATGATCGATTGCATTATTGGCGACACGGGGATTCCTGGAGCCGGGAGCGACTCGCTCCCTAAGCAGCGCGGCACGGTCGGTACATCTGAAGCAAGCTCAGACTGACAACGCTGTAGCGATTCCGTCACTTCCCATAAAGGCGCTCGATACGGGCGATATGAAATCCACCTCATCAGGCAGGTGAATCTGGATGCCGCAGAACACAGCGATATCCATCTCTTTATGAGCCTGCAGGGCATCCAGTTCAGCCCACATTTCTGTGTTGACTGCTGTGGCCGCCAAGCGAGTGAGTTCCAACAAGTTGTCGGGTAGTTGATCGGACTGGGAGTCAACAATGCGCCTCAGACGGTCGGCCTCATTATCGTCGAGTCCAGGAGTCTGTGGTTCAAATCCGTTTCGCAGCGATGACAAAAGGGCAGCCATTGCTCCACAGGTTGGGGTGGCCTGATCTTGGTGGCGGCGCAGGCTTTGTCCGATGTTCCCTTCGGGGTCGATTCCGATATGGGGCAGACCAAACACAATCAGGTGGCCACGATCGTGGTCTGAAGGCACGTGCGACAGGGCTGCGCGCCAGCCCGTGCGGCCAAGTGATGGCAGGGCTCCAAGGCCGCCCAAGCTGAACGGCTGATCCCATCGTCTTGCCACCAAATCTGGAAATGATTGGGTCAATTCATCGCGACACACGGAGACGGCAGCGAAACTATGTTCGCGAGCAAATCCGAGCGGCGAGACCAGCTTGGCTACCCGGGCCAAGTACTGCTCGGAACTCACAGCACCAGGGAACGCCTTGTTGAGGGCTTCGATATGCGACATGGATTGCTAATTTAGATTCCAAGCGTGCTCACACGCCATCCTTAGTAACTCGCTGCTGTTCGTCCGCATCTGCATCCGCATTTGCAATGGCATCTGTATCGGCATCTGGTTGGGCTGAGCGATCTGGTTGGGCTGAGCGATCTAGGCGGCCTGAGTGATCTGGGCGGAGAGCGGCCGAGATGGCAATGACGGCACCCAGAATGATTGCGGCGGCCAGGGCCAGTTGCAGGCCACCCACCTGTTCAACCCAGCGCTGTAGGGAGCTTTGAATCTGTCGGGCTGATTGCACCACCGTCGAGGAACCGCGGGAGTTCAACTCGTTGATCTCTATGACTGCGTAGTAGCTCACAAAGCTCCCAGCAAGAATCAAGAACACTCCCGAAATGGTGTTGACATAAGGCAGAATCCGCCGAAAAGTTCGAATTATTCCCTGCTGCGTCAGAGCCACCGCCAGAGTCAAGATCGCCAGGGTGGTTCCCATTCCGAGTCCATAGGCCAAGAAGGTAGAAAGTCCAGCAGCGAAGCTGTTTCGGTCCAGTGTCGTCGAGACGATGCCAATAAAGATTGGGATGGTGCAGCTCAGTGAGGCAATTGCATACGAGATCCCATAGATGAACATCGAAGTTAATTCTCTGCCTTCGGATGACATCTGTATGCCGGGCAGCTTTACCACGGGTTCGAAACCTCGCAGCATTGCAATGCCAACCGAGATGAGCGCGATTCCCACCAAGATGGTGATGTAGGGGAGCCGCCTGCCGATCAGTCCAGAGACAGAGGACCAAGCAAAACCCATAACGCCAAAAACCAACAGAAAGCCCAGCGTGACGCACCCGCTGACAGCGAGTGCTCGCAGGACCGGGTTGCGAACGGGGTCGATTCCGCTGGGTTCCCCACTAGCCGAGGCAGTGGCTGATGTGGTCGCTCGTGGTGTCTCGAGTCCCAAGAAATAGGCCAGATATGCCGGCAGCATGGCAAATCCGCAGGGGTTGACCGTGGCGACCATGCCTGCCGAAAAAGCGAGTGCGAGTACGGCCGCCATTATGAGGTCGCAATCCCGTTTTTGTTCAGCAAGTCCAGCAGAGTCTGCTCGTTGAGTTCACCGGTGTAGGTATCAGCTACTTTGCCTTGCGCATCAATGATGACGGTTCGCGGAAGGGCAAGTGCCCCAAAGACGGTAGAGATTTGGGCCTTTGGATCTCGGGCGTTGCGGAAGGTAATTCCTGTTTGATCCACCATCTTCTGGCCGGACTCAACCGTGTCCTGACTATCGATTCCAATCACAGTGACCTTGTCGCCGAGTTTTTTTGACACCTTTTCGATGGCTGGAAGCTCGTTCAGGCAGGGTGCGCAGGTAGATGACCAAAAGTTCAGCACAACGGGCGTGCCTTTGCCCGCAATCTCGGCTAGTTGTTGTGTCACGCCCCCTAAGAAATCCAAACGAACATCAGGCGCAGGCGAGCCAACCGTTGCTCGAACCTGCGGATCTGCGACTAGTGGTGCTACGCCAACCCCGTTCAGAACTTCCTGCAAGTCCACAGCGTTGCTCTGTTCCTTTGCGCCAGTAGCGTCCAGAATGAGCCAAGCAACACCGAATGCAGCACAAAGTGCCATCGCAGTAATAGCCAAAAGGCCAAGTGGGCCAACGGGGAGACGCCGGCGCGGAGGGGCGCTGGGTTCCTCGGGTACTTGGGCCTGAGCCATGGGGTCGGGTTCTCCGAATCTGCGCACTCATGCAGCGCACTAGGGGGAGCCGGTTGAACCGGTCCCCCCCACCGTACTGATTTTGATGTGGATCCGACAGGTCGGGGGTTTAGACCGACACCAGTTTGCGGTGGATCTCGGGCAAATCAACCTCTGGCATGGTGTCGCCAGGGCGAGCTTTGCGAGGCGGCCTCCCTTTGCGGCGCTTACTCAACACAATTCTCCCTGACACAAATAGGTGGCCGCCCCAGACCCCAAACTGCTCTTTTCGCTCCACTGCAGCGTCTAGGCAGTCTCTGCGGGCAGGGCAGCTCAGGCAGAGGCGCTTGGCGGCACCTATATCGTCTAGGTCGTCGGAGAAGAAGAAAGAAGTATCAAGGTCTCTGCAGCTAGCAACGGCGATCCAGCTATCTGCAGGGACCAATCCCAGAAGTAGGTCTGCTTGATCTGAAGTTAATTCGGTAGTGGACATCTAGGTCTCCTTGGGGGTGGGTGCGGCGGTGCGTCTCACTCTCTATGAGTGCGACAGGGGTGATTTGTGACGTAGTTGGTCTGGATTGGGCTGTAATAGGCCTGTGTTGGGCTGTTTTTGCCCTGTCTCGGGACTGGGGAGCAGCGTGTCTGCTCAAAGAAGAAGTTTGCGTGGTCACTGTGACAGCGAAGCCAATGACCGGATTGGCAGGACAGAAAAGCCGCCTGGGTGAGCACCCGGCGGCTTCTAGAGTCAGGACCTGTCGCATACCTTGCGGTTACTGCGGAGGGACTCCCCGTCGGGGTAGAACAATCGACACAAAATTGTGAGTCGAATGCGTTGGCTTACAGGATGAGACATGAGCAGCACGCAGACGCGAAGTAACACAGGGCCAACTGGCTGCCTGAGCTGCTTGTGTTGTCTGTGTTGCTTGTGCTGTCTGGGTCATCTGACTGCTGCCTTCTGAAGCCACCAAATGCATGTGGCCGAGTTCTTACCCTGAAGATTGCACCACTCGGGGCATTGGAATGCAAGCGATTAAAAACTGCGCTGACGCGTAGTCACGCCGAGTTCTTAAGGTGTGACCTGATACCGCAAGACTCCCTCGCCATCGCGGAAGTTCTCGAGCCGGCCCTCATGGCGCAGATGCTCAAGATGGGCGTAGGTCTCGGACTCGGCCATCGGCCCCCAAGAGCGCTGCTTAAACAACCGCTCTGAATACTCCTTGACAGGCGCTCCTTCAAGCTCCTGCGCTATCGAGAACAGCAACTCAAGTCGATCCTCATGGTGTTCAATAATTGCCGTAACTCGCCCTGAAAGGTCATCGAAGGGAAGACCGTGAGCTGGCAGAACCTTGGTGACGCCTTCGATCGCGCCGACTCGTTCTAAGGCTGCAAAAAACTGGCTGAGTGAGTCAGAGTCGGGAGTCATTCCAGAGATGTGCGGAGTGATCGTCGGCAAGACATGATCCCCAGACAACAATGTGCCGTTGACGGGATCAAACAGACAGATGTGGTCGTCGGTATGGCCCGGCGTATGCACGACTTGCCAGTCGGTTCGGCCCAATCGGAGCACTTCGTTATCTACTACTCGAACTGTGGGAGTGAGTGAGAGCAGCCCCTGCTTTGAAATCGAATCCCAACTGCGCATGTACTCAAGTTGTTCTGCAGGCGGAAGAATAGGATCGCCGCCCCAAGGGGTAGTCCGACCAGGAATATCAGGAATCTCCCCCTCTCCAAAAAGAAGTTCCCGCAGCATGTTGGGCTGAGCCGGTTGCTGGTTATCGGCTAACTCAATGAGGTCGCCCTCAAGGGTGTTGTCACCTTGATCAAAGGGAGTAATGAACTGGGCGTGGGCCACGACATCGCAGTGCTGCTCAGCGCGGAGTCGGCCGGCTCCTCCAAAATGATCGGGGTGAGAATGTGTCACGAGCACGGTGTGTACACGTTCTACGGGAATTCCCGCTCGCAGCAAACGAGTGGTGAGTTCTGCATGCGCATCGGGCCCAGGTAAGCCAGGATCCACGAGAGTTACCCCTCGGGCATCTTCAAGTACGTAGCAGTTCACATGTCCGAGACCGGGCAGAAAAATCGGGAGCTGAATGCGAAGGACCCCAGGTGCGACCTCTACAGCGTCATCTTCTGGCGGCAGTTGCTCCTGCTTCATCCTTCAGGAGTATTCGAAGTTGTTTCTGGTGCAGCTGATTCAGCGGCTGCAGTCTGTGCTCGAAACACTCGCTTGCGCCAGTAGCGCATCTCTTCGAGCGACTCTTTGATGTCGTCCATCGCACGGTGTGCCGAGGCCGACTTTGTGTACTCCTTCAGGTCCTCTGGGTACCAACGTCGAGCAAGTTCCTTGATGGTCGAGACGTCAATGGAGCGATAGTGAAGGTACTCCTCAATCTCGGGCAAGTAGGCCGTCAGGAACCTGCGGTCCATTCCGATTGAGTTTCCGCAAAGCGGCACTGTTCGTGGCTCGGGGATATGCGTCTGAATAAACGCGAGGGTCGCTGCCCCGGCCTCTTCAAGGGTAATCACGGAGGCTCGGATTTCATTGGTCAACCCGCTGCGCGCATGCATGTCGACGACCACCTCGTCCATCAGGGCGAGCTCTTCTTCGGTTGCATGAATAACCAGATCGGGGCCTTCGGCGATGATGTTGAGTTCATCATCCGTAATCAAGGTTGCGATCTCTACGATCACATTCTTGGTTGCATCAAGGCCGGTCATCTCTAGATCCATCCATGCGAGCATCTCCCCACAGTACGGTCATCGCGGCACTAAGCGGAAAGTCTTGGCACATTTGTGGTTCCGGTGACCCGCTATCCTCGGCGGCGTGCTGCAGGTACCCGTTGTTCGACTTGACCCAGAATTGCCGCTTCCCGAATATGCCAAACCGGGTGATGCGGGGATTGATTTACGTGCTCGTGAAGCAATCACGCTCAGCCCGAGCGGTGGGAGAGCCCTGATTCCTACTGGAATAGCGGTGGCAATCCCGCAGGGTTATGCGGGGTTTGTTCAACCTCGAAGCGGTCTTGCCTTGAAGCATGGAGTGACTTGTCTGAACACTCCCGGTCTGATTGATTCCGGTTACCGCGGAGAGCTCAAAGTCTTGTTGATCAACACAGACCCATCTGAGCCGTTTGAGATTCTGCGTGGCGAGCGAATTGCGCAGTTGGTGATTCAAGCAGTGGAACATGTGGACTTTATTGAAGTCGAAGAACTTGATGAATCCGACCGTGGCCAAGGTGGGTTTGGCCACACCGGCCGATAGCTAGGCAGTACGCAGCGTAGGTCCGTCAGGAATGAGTTCAATCCTGCGAGCCCCGTTTGGGTCAGCTAGCCAGATGATGAGACGGAGTGGGTTCTGTTCATCACTTGAGTCCCATTCCAAACAGGTCATGGCCTGATCAAGGACTCCGCAACCAGAATTGGCGTACTTCACTTTGTGGCCTTCGGCATTTTGCGGCCAGAGCATGGGGAAGTGGGTGTGGCCAAAGATCAGCCAAGGCCACTCGCCGCTATCGGGCGGACAGGCGTCGAGGCGCGAAAACAGTCGTTCCTCATCCAAGCTGTCGAATCTGCGGTTCCCGCCGTACCGAGGATCGACAGTAATGAGCCGATTTCGAGCTCGTCCGCCGAGCAACCGTGCCAAACCTTGCTCATCGGGAAGGCCTCCGGCTTTCGGGATCTTCGGCAGGTCATCGAGGCCAGTAATCAACCAAGTTATGGATCGGCCAAGAGGTGCGAACCCAGGCCCGTTCCATGAGTCAGTCAGGTGGCCATGGGAAATCACTGCTGACACATCTGAAATATCAGTGCTTGGCTCAGACCCCTGCGCACACAACAAGACAGTGTCGACCACTTCTGCCCCAGGTAAGTGAGCCGCTGTCAGGTAGTCGACCATCTTGGGGTCGGTATAGGCATCGTCGTGGTTTCCCATGGTGCGCAGGTAACGGCCCTGTGCGCAGAATCTGTCTCGGAGTAGGGAATAGATCTCTTCATTGTTTTCAACAATGCGATCGAGTTGCTCTCTCAGGATGGTTCGACGCGATTCTTCTCGGCTCGGTCCAACAGCCCCGGTGAGATATGCAACGTCGTAGACCGCACCCCAGGTTGAACCTCCGACCATCCAAAAATCCTCAACATCGCCGTTCTCAATCAGGTTCCAATCCTGATCTGCGTATCCGGTGAGGACTTCTTGGTACAGCTCTTTGGTGCCTTGGCGTTCTGGCCAGTCCAGTCGACCAGGAATGCAACGGTGTAGATCAGAAGTAATCAGATACCGGTTGCTTGCTGGCCTCTGCGCCACTCGAGTCAGCGGCAGCGGTGACTTGTTACCTTGAGCGAGAGCATGCAGGTGCTCGGGGTACAGCTCAATTCTGGTCCGCGTGATTTTTGCAGTCCGGAGTGCTGCCACAGTCATGGTCGGGACGGTGACGGGGGCTCCGACAATGCTCAGCGCTGCCTTTGCCACTGCCCAAGCCGAGGCCGTAGCCCCAGGACCAGAAACTTCTACTACTGCGCTAGCGCCGACGCTTGCACCAGCAATGGCAGCGCTGATCAACGTGGGGTCAACTTGATCGGCGGTCAGTGGCCCCGACTCTTCGAGCGTAGGCAAGTCAACTAGGTCGGGATCAAGCGAGCGGAGGACTCGCAATTCGGCACCGACGATGGCATCGGGATCGGCCTCTGGGTCGATCGCGCCATCAGCCGCTACCGGGTGCGGTCGATCCCGTGCGTCTGCCCATCGGGCAGCTCGAAACAGGGCGGTGGTCCAAGCCCGTGCGGACTTCTCAGCGAGCGACAGTTTCTCTGGTGCAGGGTCACCTTCAGGAGCGAGATCTTCTGGGGCGAGGTCTTCTGCAGTGAGGTCTGCTGGGGCGAGATCTGCTGGGGCAAGGTCTTCTGAGGCTGGAGCCTGATCCTTGTTTGTATCCTCGCTGCTCACTGACAGAGCTTGGCACGAGACTGATGCCCCTCAGGGTGATTGCGGCTAGTGACTCTTGTTAGAGCGCAAAGCTGCCCGCGGCCAGGGCTGAGTGCTCGGACTCGCTAGAACCCTCTGCAGATCCCGCACAGCCGTCTCCAAGTCCAGAAACTGCCTCGGCAGTAATCTGATAGTTCCCTGAACTCATGCCAGCAGGAAGCGAGACTGCAAAGGTCGAGTCGAGCGGTTCTGTCAGGTCGGGCGTTGCATCCGTGCGAATCGCAGTTGCGGCACAACCAACTTGGACTCCGTCAACTGCTGCAATGAGGGGGACCTCGGTCACCGCAGCAGCAGGGCCGTCGCTACACGTGAAGCCTTCGGCTAGGACCACTCCTGTCGCACCCGAGCCTGCAGCGCGCAGCGTGACGGTGACGCATTGTTGCGCTGGTGGTTCTCCCGCCACGGCCACAGCAGCAGAGGGATCAAGCAAGGTAATTGTTGCGCCAGACGGAGTCTGTTCGATGCTCAAGCTGAGTGGCCCTGGCTCGCTGAGTGCTCGGGTTGGAGCAGTAGTAGGTGCGACCTCGGCGCTATCGGCAAAAACCTGCGAGGCCTGAGACGGCTCTGAAGTATCAACGAGCGCAAAGACGGCAATGGCGGCTGCCATAATTCCCAAACTGCCGAAGGTGGCGGCTCGCTTGGTGTTGCGGCCTCGCCGCATTGCAGTTCCACGCTTCACAATGGCATCGAACCTGGCATCATCACCCACGGCCGGATAGCTCTGCGGATCGTTCTTAGGCATCAGTCGCTCCGTTCTGTGATGCGCTAGTAGCCGGGGCTGGCGCAGTGGTTGGGGCTGGCACAGTGGGCTGCGGAGTCATGCGAGTGCGGAGCTTGGTGGTAGCTCGGTGCAAGTGGGTCTTGACTGAACCGTTCGACATTCCCAGAGCCGCAGCGACTTCTTCTTCTGGCAGGTCGATCAGATAGCGAAGCACGATGACCTCTTGTTGGCGCCCAGAGAGATGTTGCATTGCGTCGGTAAGGTCGATTCGTAGCGCTGCTGCATCGCCAGAGGGATCGGTGCGAACCGGATCAACGCCGAGCAGTGGTTTGCGGCTATCCCTGCGAAGGTAATCAACTGCGATGTTGCCCACCACCCGCAAAAGCCAGGCATCTGGGTTGGGGTGCTGTCGAACTTTTTCCCATCTGGCATAGGCACGGGCGAACGCCTCTGCAGCGGTGTCTTCGGCCAGAGCGGAATCTCCGAGTAGTCGGCGAGCAACAGAGACGGCGCGGGGTTGGAGGCGCTCGTAGAAGCTTCTAAACCCGCTTTCATCTGCTGACTTTTCCACAACATGCCTCTTCAACGGTTGGGAGTCGTTCTAGGTTGACACCCGCCAAAAATATTTCTGGTACATCTATGACACTAGGTTGCCATTGTGGCGCAGTTCAGCTCTGTCCGCTCAGATCTGTACGCTGAGCTAGGTGACACTTGTAGCCGGGGCGTTTTGGGTGATTTGTCTCGTTCTCGTAGCCGCTGGAGCAACCAAACTGCTCGATCCAACTGCATTGGCAGGAGTTTTGGTGCAGTTGCGGGTTCCTCTAGCTGCGAGCGAACGCTCAGCTAGGAACATGGCGCGGATTATTGGGTGGGTAGAATTGCTCTCGGGCTTTGCTGGGCTTGTCGCTGGCGGGGTGGTCCTAGCGGTGGCAATAGCTGCTGCATATTTTGGATTCTCACTTCTGTTGATAGCTGCTCGGCGGGCATCCCTAACGAGCTGCGGTTGTTTCGGATCACGCTCCGGTCCACCGACTCGGCTCCACCTAGGAATCAATCTGGGATCAGCCTGTGTGGCCGTTGCTGCTGCACTTTTTGGCGTTCCGGGTGTTGCAGAGGGTTTGTCGGAAACTCTGATTTCGAATGCAGTGCTGTTGGTCTGCGTTGTGCTTGGCACGATCGGCATTCTGTTCTTGGAGACGGAGCATGGTTGAGCAGCAGAACTCCGAGGTCACCGTGGTCCTGGCGGTGTTCAAGACACATCTTGATGTTGGCTTTACTGATTTTGCCCAGGTTGTTCGGCAGCGCTACCTCAATGAGTTTTTTCCACGAGCGATTGCAGTCGCATCTGCCTTGCGTGAACGTGAGGGGACAGAGCAATTTCGCTGGACGACTGGCTCTTGGATTCTTTCAGAAGCCCTAGATGCCGAAGCGAAGACCGGCGGGCATGAAGTGCAGGCCGCAGTCGAACGGGGTGATTTGTGTTGGCATGCGTTGCCGTTCACTCTCCACACTGAGTATTGCGACCGCTCGCTGTTGGAACATGGACTGACCCTGTCCGCCCGCCTAGACGATCGCTTTGGCACGCAGACCCGAGCAGCAAAAATGACCGACGTGCCTGGCCACACCCGAGGTTTGGTGTCGGTCCTCGCTCAGGCCGGCGTGGAATTTTTACACATCGGCGTCAATCCAGCCGCCGCTGCTCCGAGCGTGCCCGAGCTGTTTCGCTGGCGCGACCATGCAGCAGCAGGCTCTCCTGAACTTCGAGTGATGTATCAGCCCGGCGGCTACGGAGATGTTCAACTCATCCCTGGCACGAGTGCGGCAGTGGCCATTGATCTGACCGGCGATAATCTTGGGCCCCATAGTTTGGAACAAGTGATTGCGCGGTTTGCAGCCCTTGCTGAGCGCTTCCCGAATGCTCAGATCCAGGCTGCAAGATTGGATGATGTTGCTGATCTGCTGCGGGACATGTCTGATTCTGAGGCTCAAAATCCGCTGCCAGTAGTTGAACAAGAAATCGGTGACACTTGGATTTTTGGTGTGGGCAGTGACCCACAAAAAACTGCGGCCTTTCGTGAAGTCTGTCGGCTTCGAACTACGTGGCTTTCTCCAACCGCAACCAAATCCAGCGCGCTCAGTAGTAGCGATCCAGCTTTAGCGAAGGCCTCGACTGAGCTGCTTCTCATTGCGGAACACACCTGGGGGATGGATCAGAAAACCCACTGGCCCGAGCTTGCCCACTGGAATGCCGACGGTCTTGCTCAGATCAGGCAGGACTCAGGCACCAGGCGTTTCGAGGCGAGTTGGGCGGAGCAGCGTGAGTATCTGGATCAGTTTTGTGCCGCCTTAGAACGAAATGCTCGGCCCAGTCATGCGGCCACGGCTCAAGCCGCAATCCACGCGCTCACACCCACTCGAGCAGGCACCGATGATTTGGTTGCAGTGCAGCAGCCCATCGGCAGCCCGATTCAACTTGGAGAGTTTCAAGTTCGGCTGAATGCCGACGGTTCGGTGGCTGAACTTGTCGACGGATCCGGCCGGCAGTTGGCGGGTTCGGGCGGGCTTGGCCGACTCAGCGTGCAGACCTATTCCTCGGCAGATTACGAGCGCTGGTTTTCTACTTATAACTCCGGCACAACTCAGGAGGACATGGGCTGGGCAAGATGGGACAACACCAAACCCGGTCTCGAGGGCTCCGGGGCAGCCTCTGCGAAGTGGTCCCCACATGTTGTGGAGGTCTGGCGGGGGACTCGCAACGACCAAGAACTCCTGCAGATACATCTTGAGTTCGCTGCTGCACCCTCCGCTGCGGTGTCACTGCCAATCTCAGCCGTACTCACGTTGCGCTGCCCTAGCGAGCAGGTAGTTGCCGGCGGTTCCAGTCTCCCTGAGAGCAGATCTGTTGAGTTTGAGTTGCAGTGGTTCGACAAAGCCGCAGCGCGTTGGCCTGAGTCAATCAGTTGGCAGTTCGCGCCGCAGGTAGCCGAGCCAGCGCTCTGGCAGATGCTGAAGTTGAATGAGTGGGTTTCTCCAGCCGAAGTCCTGGCACAGGGAGGCCGTCACCTGCATTGCGCAGATCAGGTGGTACACCCCGAGGGAATCGGACTGGAATTTCTAGATGCTGCACTCGTCGCGCCCGGCAAGCTCAAGCTGCTTCAGTTTGAACCTGATCAGGCGGCAGTGTTTGAGCCCGACCTATCTGAAGGCTGGGACCTGTGCCTCTACAACAACTTGTGGGGAACCAACTTTGCGATGTGGTCCGAGGGCGATGCCCGATTCAGAGTCCGCTTGAGTTGGGACTGCGCCTAACGCAAATCCGGGTTCATCTCTGAACCCAGATTCGCACCGAGACGTGGTGGGCCCCGTGGGGATCGAACCCACGACCGATGGATTAAAAGTCCACTGCTCTACCAACTGAGCTAGAGGCCCGCGCATTCAGAATAACCCTCAACCGAAGCAGTCCGAAAACGCAGCGCCGGTTTCAGTGAGAGCTCGGATTAGGGATTCAAAATTTCAGAGGTGCAACCCGGCTCCAAGCTGCCATCAAAACTTGCTGTGATGAACTTGTCCAAGGGCGATCCGGTGAACACCAAATCCTCTGGTGATTTGGGCAATCCTGCTGCTGCGATCTGACCTGGGATCGCAAGGTGGCCAGCCGGGCTGGATTGGCCGTCCTTGCGAAACGCAGAGAGTTGCAGGTGACCCTTGTCGCCGCTCGCAGGGCAATAGACCTCGGTACTGAGGGTGTCGTACAGGGCTGAACTCATGCAGTTCGATGCATCGGGAACTTCTGCCTTTGACTCGCCCTTAGGCGGGATGCAGTGAATAACTGGATCGTTTGCACCTTGGGCGATCATCAGCGGCAGCGGAGTTCCGTTCCAACTCGGAAACTTGGGGAATGGGTTCTCGCCAAGTGGGCCGGGGATATTCCAGCGAATCCAACTGCACCACGCGGTCATTGACGGCTCGGTTGCTTCTGCGCAGGTTTTGTCGGCACCGCCGGGAAAGAACTGATCGGCCTTGTACTCCTCGGGCAGATTCCACAGCGAGGGAGTCAACATCTTGTTTGTTGCCGCGTCACGATACGGCGCAACCAGCTTCTTTACTGTTTGGCTATCTGATCCACTCAAGCACAGCGGCATGATCGCAGCGATCGTGCCTGCTCCTTGATCAGTGGCGATCGTGCTCAGATCAAGGTTGCTGGCTTCTGCTGGAAAGGCAGGAAACTCGGCGTTTTCGGAGGGGGTTCCGCGGGCCGAGAATTGAGCCCATGAACCAAAAATATATGAGAACAGGGCCGGTCCAACTTGAAGTTCGAGCGCACCGATGGGAAGCCCGATGAGCTGGATTGAGCGATGCATCTCCCAGTCGGCCAAGCCTTGGCCAAATTCGACACCGGGCTGAAGCTTGGGTTGAGCCAGCAAGTTTGCAGCAGGTGCTTCGATCGCAGCCCCGCGCAACCGAAGCGGAGTTGCTGCCGGATTCGGAGTTGCCGCTAGATAGGTCTCGTAGAGCTGGGCAGTCCACATGGCTGCATGGCCACCTTGGGAATGCCCTAGAGAGACAGTGTCATAAGAAGTTGGAAGTGGGTCACTCAATGTTGCATCGCGGCTGGGACCGAACTCCTTCGCCATGAGTTGTGTCGTGGCGCGCGCAGCGTCGATGACATTTGACGCCGCAACCTTGCCCAAGATGTAGGTGTTGTTTGGCTGGTAGTCCGTGGTCGAGACAACCCAACCACGATTCACAGCGGTTTGCAGAAGGCCATCCGCTGGGCTCCCGACGCGAGCACCAGGCCCAGCGCCCCAGGCGACTGCTCCAATGCCGCCGGCCATCTTCCCCCAAAAGGCCGTCACCGGATTCGATGAGGGCAAGCAGGCCTGTTGCAAGCCAATGGTTCCGTGCGCCCAAGTCAGCATGTGGCCAACGCCATCCACTGAGGCTGGACCACCCTCGGGGGCAGCAGTCATGCCGCAGACCAACTGCAAGTCGGTCTCGTCGAAGCCAGTCGAGACGTACAGGATTCGCCAGACCTTGGCGTTCGTGGGGTATCCCTTCGAGGTTCCGAACTCGTCTTGCAGATTGGCTGCCGCAATCAAGTCCCCTGGTTGGGCACCCTCGGGGACTGTCCCGCCCACACCATTTTCACCCGAGCAGGGTGCTGTGGGGGCGCCGATTGGAACGGTAGTAGTCGGTCCGTTCGTAGGAATTTGCCCGAGCAGCGCCGAACTGGCGTCTTGGTTCGAGCTACAACTCGTTGCGAGCAGTCCCACAACGAGCAGTGCAGGCGCCGTAACGCGAAGGAGTCTTGTTCTGGAGAAATTCATTTTGTTAGCTCCCGCTGATGCCACATAGCCCCTCAGCGTACTCAGTTCCGCAACGACTCCTGTTGGACGAAGCAGTTGCCACGATCAAGCGTTCGGGTCAAGGGCAAGAGTTGAGCTAGTCAAAGTTTGGAGCGCCTCGAAGCGACCGTTTGAACTCGGCCAGCCCTGGCGTCCGGGCCACAATCCACATTGCGTCCCAGAGTTGTAGCGCCTCTTCTCCCCGAGGAATCCGATTGATCACGGGCCCAAACAGGGTTGCCTCATTCGGCCGAGTCGTATCAAAGGTGATGATGGGAGTGCCCACGTCCTTGCCAGTTCGCTCAAATGCAAGATCACTTTCGGCTCGCACCACAACATCAAATTCGGCTTGGGTTGCCGCTGCTGCACTCTCTGGGGACACATTGGCTGCAGCGAGAATCTCGTTGACCACTTGGGTTGGGTCGCTGGTTCCATCAGTCGACCAGAATTCTGCTGAACGTCCCTCTTTATGCAGCATGTTTCCGCAGATGGTGTAGAAATCGCCCACGGCCTCGTTCCCGGACTCTTGTCGAATCGCAGCAGCGACTCGGAGTAACGAGGCTCCTGCCGCTGCCACGGCTTGAAAGCCCGGGCGAACCGGTTCAATTCCTAGCTCAGCGGCCTGTTCTGGGGTTGCGTTCAGGCGTACCTCGTTGATCATGGCGAGTGAGATAAATCTCCAGTCGACTGAAAGGTCGCGTTGTTCGGCTACCTCAACGACCCACCGGCTGGTGATCCAAGCCCAGGGGCACAATGGGTCAAAGAAGAATTCAATATCTGCCATAACTACGAAACCTACTGTACGGTTCCAAAATTATGAGTTCAGGATTTGGCCAGCTTGATGAGCGCACGCCGGTGCTGATTGCGGTCGGAACGGCGCATCACCGAGTCAGCCCGGAGTCCTCTCAACCTGCTGGCACGGAGGTGATCGACGCCCTGAGGATGATGGAATTGGCTGCTCGCTCGGCACTTGGTCAAGCAGTGTCGACTAGCCGGCTTGCGCAACTGCTGCGGAACGTTTCTCTGGTGGCAGTTCCCGAGGGGGATTGGAAGTTCGAGAACCCGGCCAGGGCGATTGCAACACGCTTGGGCTGTGAGTCAGCACGTACGGTTCGCGTTGAAATTGGCGTGCCTCAACATGCTCCGATCCGGGCGGCTTTGTTAGGTATTCAATCAGGGCAGATGCAAGCAGCCCTGATTGTGGGCGGCGAGGCCAAAGCCACTCAGCTCAGCATCGAGCGTGCGGGCGGGATTGTCCCCGGCACGAGTGCAGATGTGGCAGCGCTCGATGGGGGCGCGCTTGATGGGGGCGCGCCCGATGAACGTTGGACGCCCGAAGGCGAGATCATGGCCGAGGCCGAAATCGCTGCCGGAATCTGGTCGGCCGTGGAGCAGTACGCCTGCATCGATGCAGCACTCAGATATTGCGAAGGGCAGTCGGTGCCCGATCACCTTGATTCGATTGCCTCGCTGTGGCAGCAGTTCAATCAGGTTGCATCGCTCAACCCGGATGCTGCCTTTGGCACTCCTCGTTCAGCGGAGTTTTTGCGCGTTGCAGGCCCGGGCAACCGGCCCCTGGCCTTCCCCTACGCCAAGTGGCACAGCACGCAGTGGGCGGTGGATCAGGCAGCAGCCATGGTCTTGTGCTCAGTCGGCCTTGCCCGAGAACTTGGCGTGCCAACCGATCAATGGGTCTTTCCTCGAGTAGCGCTGGAATCTTCGTTGTCGGTCTCGCTGACCAAACGAGCAGAGATCGGCCGCTGGCCAGCGATGAAGGTGCTCGGCGATGCTGCAGCGGCGCACCTGCAGCAAGCGCTCAATCAGGTGAAATACGCCGAGGTATATAGCTGCTTCCCAGCAGCAGTTCGGGTGCAGCAACGAGAACTTGGCTTGGCTCAAGACCAAGCTCCGACGCTGACTGGCGGCATGGCTTTTGCGGGCGGACCGTTCAACAACTTCACCTATCAGGCCACCGCCGCAATGGTGGATCAACTGCGCCAGGATCCGGGTTCGCTTGGCCTAGTGACCACAGTGTCGGGCCTGTTGACCAAGCCAGCCTTGGCTGTGTGGTCAACGGAGCCGGGGGAGGTCCTGATCGCAGACCTAGGGGCCCAGGCCGCTGCGGCCACGGCTGTTCGAGAGGTCACCAATCAGGGTTCGGGTCTTGC
The DNA here is from genome assembly GCA_001025035.1 of Actinobacteria bacterium IMCC26207. GTDB lineage: Bacteria > Actinomycetota > Acidimicrobiia > Acidimicrobiales > Microtrichaceae > IMCC26207. Next base: position 174,078 of record LCZK01000004.1, on the reverse strand, counting down.
AAGCATTGCCTCCTACACGGTGACCTACGCCGGGACCGATCCCTCCTCGGCATTTGTGATTGCTGACCTTGCCGATGGGCGACGCTGGATTGGTACCAGTACCGACTCCGAACTGCTCGCAGAGGGAGTGACTGCTGAACTGATCGGCCGGCAGGTGATCGTAACCGGCAGTTCCTGCGAGTTTGCCGACTGACCCGCGACCGATACGCGACCGGCCGAGCCGCGTCTGGAGCGCTTTTTCGACAGTATGTGTCGAAAAACCGCTCCAGACGCGTAGTGCAGACCTGCCCGCTACATCTGGGGGTGTCGTCCAGCCCGCCGTTCATGCCCTTGTGACTGTGTAAGGTTTCCCATAGCGGTCTCGAGCCACACACCGGAGATTCAAGTGATCGACGATTCGGTACACCGTGGCCGCTCCTCGCCAGCAAAATCCTAGGAGACATTGTCATGATGAAGCGTTCCGCCCTCGCCGCACTTGCCGTCGTTGTGATGTTCACCGGTGTTGCCTGCACGAAGGACGACTCTGCGTCGACGTCGACCACGGTCCCTGCAAGCGCCACGACGCTGCCGGCGGCCGAGGCCCAGTCGGTAGGCGAAGGCCTAATCAAGGACTACTACGGCCACCTGACCTGCAGTTCGAGGGATGCCGAGGCGTACGATGCCCTGCTCGACGACTCGTTTGTGTCGGTTACATCGACGGGCGTCAAGGACAAGGCCGCCGTGCTGACGGTCCTAGCCGACACCTGCTTCACTAGTTCGACCACGGCCGACGTCAAGGTGACCCAGACACCGGGGCAGATGGTCGTGACCTATACCGGCAAGGTTGACGTCGAGGGCGCACCTGCGGCGACAGCGACACAGCGGGTCAATGTGTTCGTCGACGAGGGTGGCACATGGAAGGGCGTCTTGTTCGCAGACGCTGGAACTCCGCCAGCCTGATCGGCTATGTGTAGCTGTTTTCAGCTACATCTTTGGGGTGTCGTCGAGCCCGTCGTTCATGCCTTTGTACATCTGATAAATGTCCTTGCACTTTTGGCACACAGGCAACTGCTTGGGGTCACGTGATGGCACCCAGACGTGGCCGCACAGTGCCTCAAGCGGGGTTCCTTCAACACGAGCAGCAAGCACCTTGGCGGCGGCGTCTTCGTTGCGCTTGGTCTTGACGATATGCGCAACAGGTCCGTCCTCGGTCTCGAGTCGTTCCTCTGTCACGGTGGTCGTTGCACCACCGGGCTCGATAATTGTTGGTTGCATGGTGGCTGTTGCATGCATATGGATCACCCATCTTGGATTGCGTCTCGGACTATGACTGCAGAGGAAAAGGATTATTGCGGCACAAACGTACGGCTGCTCAGCAAAGAGTACAGGCCTCGGTCAACCCGTTTCACGCCTCGGGACTAGCCAGCACGCAATGCAGCAGGCGGCCCTCGGGTGTGACCTCTTGGCCGGCGATAACAAGGCCTGACCGGCGTAGTGCGTCGTTGACTAACAGGTCCACGATCTGATCGCTGGCCTCTCGGTGACTCACCGTGACTTGCGCCGGGATGACCAAAATTGCGCCGCCGTTCGCCTTGGCCTCGGTCACCACATACGAGATGTCTCGGATCACATCTTCCAGTGCCGGCAGGGGAGTGAGGTCCCCCGCCTTCAATGCAGCAGCATCCGCAGCGACTGCTGCGTCATGGGCTCGGCGGACAGCGCGAACCTGGCGCATCTTGTAAATCACATAGGGGGTAATCAGAACCACGGCAATCAACAGTGCTCGGCCAAGGGTTTCTCCCTGCACCTGCCCGAGTAGGGCTGGCGGGTGATGAGCAGTGCCAACGAATCGTTGGTTGTGTAATCGTTGGATGAACAGGGTGACAAACACGCAATCGTGGAGCGTATCGGCACTGCCAAGGGCGACATGCTTTGGCAGGCCAAGGATTCGCGGTCGGAGTGCTGACTAGTAGTCTCTGAATACCATGGAGAACATCGGCCAACCCACCACGGATTCAACATCTGCAGACCTAACTGCGGCAGACGTAACCGGTGCTGCAGATGTACCAACCGCACCAGATGTACCAAGCGCACCAGATTTGGCAGCGGACCAGGATGAACTCGCAGCGCTCGATCAGCTCGAAGCTGATCTTGCAGCAGTGGAGCAGGCGATTACCACGCTTGAGCAGATCTCAACGGATGGTTCGCTTGGGGATTCTGCGGCTTCGCAGATTGCGACTGCGGTTCCGCAGGACCGGTTCGCTTCGGCAGCAACTTCAGATCAGATTTGATCGGGAATGGTCTCGTCGATCAGTAGGTGAATTCGATTGCCGATGGTCCAGGTGCCATTGGCGTGTTCAAGCCAGCGGCCGCCCAAGTTAGCTAGGCGCTCCCATTCGGCCCCGATGATGCGCTCAACTGCAAAAATCACCCCAGCGTGGGCCACGGCGAGCACATGCCCATCGGGGTGCTGCTCAGCAATCTCGTCCAAGGCCGCCATGACACGGGCCTCTACTTCGTCGTCATCCTCCCAACCCGGTGGGCGCGTTCCAGCATCGAGATACCCCGGGTATTGCTCTTCAATCTCGTCTCGTGTCAATCCTTGCCACTCGCCCGCATGACGTTCCATGAGCCCAGGTAGCAACAGAATCGGACCGACTCCGATCTGCTCAGCGATAATCATCGCTGTCGTGGCTGCGCGGTCTAGGGGTGAGCAATAAATAGCGTCAACGGCACCGACTCCATGAGAAGCAAGGCGGGCTTGTTCTCGGCCCAACTCGGTCAGAGGAGGGTTCTCTTGGCCTTGCCAACGGCCGTCGGCATTCCATACGGATTGTCCATGTCGCACAAGAAGCAGGCTGGTCACAGGGGTGAAGCTACCAGTGGATCCGGAGTTGTTCTGCCTTCGCGTTGGGGAATCTCAGCCCCTGCTGACTACAATTCAACAGTGACTTTTTGTTGCCCGCGTCTGCTGGAGACCCGAGGATGAACCTGCCCACCCAAGTGGGGGTTTCTGTGGTGACCACTGAACCATCCACCAAAGAGAACCAACTCGTGGTTGTCGCTCCCGTGGTTCGCCCCAAGAGGGCGGCTCAACGGGCAACTGAGGAGACGCCGCCAGCGCCTGAAGTGGATGCGGCTGAACCTACGCAAGATCAAGCCGAGGCCGGACCCCGCTTGGCCGACCGGCTGGCGCTGCTACTGGTTACCCCCGAGACCCGTGGCCCGCGAATTCGCCTTGGGGTTTTTTGGTTCTTCCTTGTGCTTGCCGCAGCGACGAGCGGTCGCGTGTGGACCGCTGCTGTTTGGGCAGTCGTTTCAGCTGCAGCCGGGTATCAGATTGTTGCAGCTTGGCAGCGTGACCAAGCAGAACATGCGATTCCTGAGGATCCACAGGACGCACGGCATCGTTTGAGTTCGGGCGGATTGTTTCGCTTGGTTGCTGCTGCGGGTGCCGCTCTGATGCCGATTGCGGCGGCTTACAGCACGGGCCTCGCGGGTGCTGCGCTCATAGTTCTCCCGCTTCTCGCAATCTTGGCGCATCTGGTGTTTGGTCTGCAGCCTTCAACTGCTGCGCCAACCGTGATCGGCATTGTGCTGCCGGCGTTGGCGGCAATCTCTGTAGTTCTTGCAGTGCGTGCAGGATTATGGGCGGGGCTGTTTCTAGTACTCGCCGTCAGCTTGTATGACGCAGGATCCTTCTTGCTTGGCGCAGATGCGAGCAGTCGTTGGGAGGGTCCAGTCGCAGGAATGCTCGGCGTGTTGGGAGTGACCTTTACTATCGCGACTTTTCACCCTCCACCGTTTAGCACTGCCTCGGCATGGATCGCAGGAGTAGCAATCTGCCTTGCCTGCCCACTAGGTCAGTGGTTGGGGTCATCCTTCTTACCCGCTGCGGACTCCCGTGCCCCGGCACTTCGCAGAATCGATGCATACCTGTTGGCAGCGCCTGTGTTCTTGGGGTGCGTCTGGCTCTTGCCGGGTTGATCCGTTCTGCAAATCCTAGAGGCCCTAGTGTTACCGAGGTCCTAGTGTTACGAAGGCGTGAGGTCATTCTCAGCCCACAACTGCGCCCCCACCATTCATTCGAACTACAGACAAGGCCGCCACTTGCGATTCGATCTGAACAAACTCATCACGATCTCTGAGCCAGAGAACCTAGATGGATGCTCGCTGCCCGAACTCCGTGAAATTCGCGATCACTATCAAAACCTAGAAAACGGACTCTCTTACGCCAGGCGAATTGTTCAGGGCCGACTCGACACGGTGACAGTTGAACTTGATCGTCGTACTCAGGGAGTGATGGACAACGACGTGCTTGAGCGACTTCCTGATGCGCTTGCGGCGCATTCTCGCGGTCCCGGGTTGCCGCGGCCCGTCCGAGATGTTGAACCGCCGGAGTGGGCAGATGAGATTGTCCTTGAGCTAGATGAGATCCTCACTCCATCTGAACTGGGTCAGTTGACGGCGCTTCCCGCGGAGAGGCTGACCCAAGCTGCACTTGGGATTAGTGAACTCGAGAAATCTGTGTCGAAGTTGCGCCACGAGATGCACGATCGCATTGATCGCGTCCAAGATGAGTTGATTGGGCGTTATCGAAGCGGTGCATCCGTAGACGATCTGCTCCGCTAGGCCACAGCCTGCTGCCGCTTACTCTTGCAATCGAAGTGTTCGCGAGAGTCGCGGTAAGATCCGTGGAATGAAAGAAGATCTGGATCGCCGCTGGTCAGACCTAGGCGAGTTCATTCGCGAACAGCGCAACATCGGGCAGCTTTCACTGCGCAAACTCTCCGAGATGGCCGGTGTGTCGAACCCCTATCTGTCGCAGATTGAGCGCGGTTTGCGTAGGCCCTCGGCCGAGATATTGCAGCAGATTGCTCGCGCCCTCGAGATCTCATCCGAGACGCTGTATGTGCGTGCCGGGATCCTTGATGAGCCGGACGGTCAGGTGAACGTGGTTGCTGAAATTCGTCGTGACCCTTGTATTACAGAGGAGCAGAAGAAGGCGCTCGTGCGTATCTACGAGTCGTTCCTGCGAGAGAGCGAAGCCGCTGCAAGAGACCTTCTCAGTGCTACATCGGCTGCCGAGGTTTAAGTGGAGGCTCAGGCTTTCGGGCCCTACGGGAATGAATTTGCCTCAACGGGGTTGAGACTCTCGTGAGTTCCGTGGCAATCATCTCCATGCACACATCGCCGCTTGAGCAGCCGGGCGTCGGTGACTCTGGTGGCATGAATGTCTATGTGCGCGAACTCAGTGCCTCACTGGCTCAGGCCGGTGTTGATGTTCGAGTGTATGTGCGCAAGTGGGCTGATGATCTGCCAGACCGGGTTTCGGTTGAGCCCGGCTTTGAGGTAGTGCACGTAACTGCCGGACCCTCGCAGCTTCCAAAGGAAGAGCTTCTCTCTCGGGTTGAGGAATTTGCCGATGGCATTGCAGCCGACTTGGCGGAGCGTCCCGTCGATGTGTTGCATGCCAACTATTGGCTGTCAGCAGTAGCTGCTCACCGACTCAAGCACGATCTGAACCTGCCTCTCGTGGCCACGTTTCACACGCTGGCCAGAGTGAAGGCCGAGGCTGGAGATACTGAGTCACTTGAGCGCGTTCAGGCCGAGGCGCAGGTGATTGGTTGCTGTGATGCAATCTGTGCATCCAACCCAGTAGAAGCCGAGCAACTCATCCAGTTTTACGGTGCGATTCCCGAGCGTATTGAGCTAGTCGCCCCCGGAGTCGACCACGCGTTTTTCTCTCCGGGAGAGCGTCTTGGAGCTCAGACCGCACTCGGCATTGATGATCGTCCCACGCTGTTGTTTGTTGGGCGTATTCAGCCATTGAAGGGTTTGAAGATTGCAGTTGCTGCTCTGGCTCAATTGCAAAATCAACAAGCCCGACTGATCGTGGTGGGCGGCCCCAGCGGCGCAGAAGGCCAAGAAGAACTCGCTAGCGTGCTGGCGCTCATCGATTCCCTAGGTGTGGCTGAGCGCGTCCACTGGATTGAGCCACAGCCTCATCATGCGCTCTCCACTTTTTACCGGGCTGCAGATGTGGTGATTGTTCCAAGTCGCTCCGAGTCATTTGGACTCGTGGCCCTCGAAGCGGCGGCTTGCGCAACCCCGGTTGTGGCAGCGGCAGTCGGTGGCCTTCGCTCATTGGTCCAGGATGGCCTTACCGGTTTCTTGATCGATTCCCGAGATCCGAGTTTGTTTGCAGAGCGAATTGACGAGCTCCTCGCTCACCCCGAACGAGCTGCCGCCATGGGTCGCGCTGGCGCCATCGAGTCTGATCGCTACGCATGGGCGACCACCGCTGGCAGGTTGCGCCGCCTCTATGGCGATCTGCGGGCACGTCAACTGGTGGAATGTTGATGATTGCTGACGCTCTCCCGCCCGCAACTGCTGCCGAATTGCAGCAGATTGACACGCGTATCGAGCAGTGGTTAGCCGAGCAGGTCGACCAAAATCCTTGCGTGGAGTCAGTCGAGCGGGACACTGACTCGGGGGAGCGCCGCTGGATGATCCGAGTCTCTTCCGAAGAGAAGGGAATGTTTTCGGTTTGGTTTCACTTGCGACAGCGAACCTTGCATGTCGAGACCTATTTGATGCCAAGCCCCGAAGAGAACTTGGCGCAAACCTATGAGTACTTACTGCGTCGAAATCTTCGATTTTACGGACTGCGGTTTGCGATTGGGTCCGAGGATGCGGTGTTCCTTGTCGGGCAGATTCCCGTGCAGTGGGTGACCGAGGCCGAACTTGATCGTCTTTTTGGGTCTGTTTACTCGTACGTAGAACAGAGTTTCCGGCCCGCTATGCGGCTGGGGTTTGCTTCACGCTTCGAGGGCTAGGCGGGGCGCGCTCCCCGCTGACAGCGCAGCCAGATCAGCCTAAGTTCACCCCTGCGAGGTTCAGGGGTTTGGGGAAGCACCTGGACCTCGCCCTGCTTACTAGTCTTGCCGCCATGGAAGAACTTGAACTTATTGGCGGCGGGTCCATGGGCACTGCACTTCTGCACGGATTGCTGAGTCATGGTCTGTTGCGAGCGGAGCAAGTCTCAGTGGTCGAGGTTTCAGAGGAGCGTCGTAGCGAACTCGCGCTGCTCTTTCCGGGTGTAGCGGTTCTGGAGCAGGCCGTTGGAGCGCAGCAAGTCATCGTGGCCACCAAGCCCAATCACGTGGTCGAAGCATTGACTGCGTTGCGCAATCTAGGAGTGCAGCGAGTTTTGTCTATTGCTGCTGGCATCAACTTGGCCACGCTTGAATCCGCGATTGGGCCACAGGTGGCAGTGATTCGAGCAATGCCAAATACGCCAGCTTTGGTTGGTGAAGGGGCAGCGGCCATGAGTGGTGGGTCGGCTGCTACCGAATCCGATCTGGCTTGGGCCGAGCAGATCTTGGATGCAGTTGGCACGGTGGTTCGAGTTCCTGAATCCCAACTCGATGCTGTCACCGCTGTCTCTGGTTCTGGCCCGGCCTATGTGTTCTTGATTGCCGAAGCGATGATTCAGGCTGGCGTTCTTCAAGGCTTGGACCCGGCCACGGCTGATGCGCTGGTGCGACAGACCCTGTTGGGTTCTGCCAGATTGCTGATCGAGCAAGATTGGGACCCAGCCGAGCTTCGCGCTCGGGTTGCTTCACCAGGTGGGACAACCGAGGCGGCCCTTCGCGTGCTGCAAACCGGCAAGCTTCAAGAAACTCTGATTGATGCCATAGCTGCAGCAACTGAACGATCTCGCGAGCTAGCGGGCTAACCCCTAAACGGGGGTCCCTCGCAGCCCAAATCGGGTTTCTTGGGCGAGTCGGGGTACGTTGGCAGGGCATGAGTTTGCGATACGACACGATCTCGTTTCTTTCGGATTATGGGCACACCGATGAGTTCGTCGGTGTGGTTCACTCCGTGATTCGCCAGATCGCCCCGCTCGTGAGCGTGATCGATATCACCCACGAGATTGCCCCCTATGACGTTCGCGCAGGTGGGCTGGCTCTTGGCCGTGCTGCTCAGTACCTAGCCCCTGGCGTAGTGATTGCTGTGGTTGATCCCAGTGTTGGAACAACTCGTCGAGCCATTGCAGTTGAGGTTGGCGATGGGCAGTCGATTCTGCTCGGGCCAGATAATGGAGTTCTAGCTCCGGCAGTAGCCATGGTTGGTGGAGCAACACGCGCAGTGTGGCTCAATAACCCCGAGTATCACCTAGCGGGCGCAGGCTCGCTGTTTGACGGTCGAGACGTATTTGCGCCAGTGGCTGCTCACCTTTGTAACGGTGTGCCGCTTGAGGAACTAGGTGACCTTATTGAGCCTGCCGGACTCATCCCTGGAACGCTTCCGATTTCTGAACTCACCGAGACTGTGTTGACGGCCGAGGTGCTGTGGATCGATCACTATGGCAACGCGCAACTCAATGCTGATCCAGATGAGGTCGACGCCCTTGGAACAGTCTTTACGTTGAGTTTGGACTCGGGAGCCACGCTCAGCCTGGACGCACCGACGGTGCGAACAGTGAAGCGAGTCAGCAGTTTCTCTGAACTCAGTACTGGCGCGCTTGGCTTGGTTATCGACAGCTATGGCGCTTTAGCTTTGGTGTGTGACCGAGCCTCGGCTGCTCAAGAACTGGGCCTAGATACTGGAGATGCTTTGACGTTGAGTCCACTTGATAGTGCCGAGGAACCCGCTCGCGGGGTGACCACGCCGGTACAGCTCTCACCCTCGTTTCGGCCACAATCATGAGGAGAAACACCACGATTGCAATCGTGATTCTGATGCTTGTTCTGATGACTGCCTCGCTTCTACAACTCGTGGTTCTTGCCCCTCGCTGAGTTTTCTTCCATCGCAGGGGTGAGTTGATGGGTGGCATCGGGCACACCTGCGGCTACTTTGGTTATAAGTGAACTTGGCCACGATTCTCGAAAACCACCCTGACGACGCGTGCGCGCTCATCAGCCGCGGAAAACCCACCACCTATGGATCATTGCGCGCGCAGGTCGCGCAGCTGCGCGCTGGGCTGGTCTCATTGGGTCTCAAGCCCGGAGATCGCGTTGCGCTGATCTCTGGCAACAATCGGTACTTTGTGGTCTCGTACCTTGCTGGCCTTGGTGCTGGCCTCGTCATTGTTCCGCTGAATCCCACAAATCCGAGCACTGCAATGCAGCACGAGATTGATCTTGTTGGAGCCCAAGCAGTCATTGTTGGGGCTGCGGGTCGCCAAGCATTCTTGGGGATTGAACGATCCTCGCTACCCACTGTTGAGCATGTGATCGGAGCCGGGTTTGTTCCCGAAAACGGGGTTCAGCTCGAGGATCTTGGGACTGAAGATGGTGCAGCTGAGGTTGGCATTACGGACCGGGCTCCGGATGACCTCGCCGTTTTGATTTACACCTCGGGTACTGCAGGCTCGCCTAGGCCAGCGATGCTCACCCACGGCAATCTCTATGCCAACATCTGCCAGACCTTGGCCTCTTCGGATGAGGTACAAAACGGAGATGATGTGGTCTTCGGTGTGTTGCCGCTGTTTCATATATTTGGGCTCAATGTAGTTCTGGGCGTTTCATTGGCAGTCGGCTCAGCAGTGCTGCTGATTGAACGATTCGACCCCGTGTCGGGGCTGGAATCGATTCAAAAGCATGGTGTCTCGGTGGTCTCTGGTCCGCCAACTATGTGGGCGGCATGGGCTGGCATACCGGGTATTGACGCTTCCATGGTTGCCTCTGTCCGACTCGCAGTCTCGGGTGCGGCCAAGTTGCCAGTTGAGGTCGCCCAAGCAGTTGAAGCAAAGCTGGGCTTGAGGCTGGAGGAAGGCTACGGCCTGACCGAGGCCTCACCTGTGGTGACGAGTCCAACTGGAACCGACGCTCCGTTCGGGTCGATTGGGATTCCCGTTCCAGGGGTTGAGCTTCGGATCGTGGATGAAAACGATGAGGATGTCCTAGTAGGTGATGCAGGAGAGATCCTGGTCCATGGCCCGAACGTGTTTGCGGGCTACTGGAAAGACCCCGAGGCAACAGATCGAGTCCTAACAAAGGATGGTTGGTTGCGAACCGGCGACGTAGCCGTGGTGGACGATGAGGGCTACTTGTTCTTGGTAGATCGCCTGAAGGATCTGATTATCGTGTCGGGGTTTAACGTCTTTCCCGCTGAGGTGGAATCTGTGCTGCTTGAGCACCCTGGAATCGATGCCTGCGCAGTTGTCGGAGTCCCACACCCCTACACGGGCGAAGCAGTCAAAGCCTATGTTCAAGCTCGGCCAGGCGCTCCCCTTGAAGAGGACGATATTGTCGCTTTCTGTGCCGAGCGACTCTCGAGTTACAAGTGTCCGAACAAGATCTGGTTTGTCGAGAACATTCCTCGTGGGGTCACCGGAAAGATCATTCGCCATCAGCTGAAATAGCGGCGGAAAAAGCAGTGTTCAGTTCTGATCTGCGACTTTGTGAACTTGTGAACAAGCGCTGTAACTTGTCGTGATGTCGCCCGCACGCCGTCGAGTCATTCCCGAAGCGACGATTGCGCGCTTGCCTGTGTATCACCGTTGCTTATTGCAGATGCAGTCCGAGGGGCGCAGCAAAACCTCTTCGGAGCAACTCGCAGAGATGGCCGGAGTCAACGCGGCCAAGGTTCGTAAAGATTTGTCGTATTTTGGTTCCTACGGAACCCGCGGGGTGGGCTACGGGGTGGATCACCTTCTCGTTGAGATCCGTCGGGAACTTGGACTCACCCATGATTGGCCCTGCCTCATAGTTGGTGCCGGCAACCTCGGATCGGCTTTGGCCAAGTTCGCCGGATTCTCTGATAGGGGATTTTCGGTTGTAGCTGTGGTGGACATTGACCCGGGCCGCGTCGGCGAACAGGTCGGAGACCTCGTGATTGAACATGAGGAGCGCTTGGCGGAATTAGTAGAAGAACACGGAGTCGTGATTGGAATTATCACCACCCCACCGGCAGCGGCACAAGATGCTGCAGATACCTTGGCGCGGGCTGGCGTGCGGTCAATTCTAAACTTTGCTCCCACCGTGTTGGACCTACCGGTGGATGTACTGGTTCGCGATGTTGACGTGGCTGTTGAGTTGCAGATTCTGGCATTCCATGAGGAGCGCAGGGCGGCCGCAGCCGCCGCAGTTGAGGCAGCGGCCGCCGCAGCGGCTGCAGAGCAACGGCGCGCAGCCAATCCAGCAACTGCTAGCTGAGCATGTCTGAGTCAGCGCAACTCTCGGTGCAGTTACAGGTTCAGGGTCGAAACTGCGTTGTGGTCGGTGGTGGTGCTGTGGCAGTCCGAAGGACTCGCAGGCTGCTACAGGCGGGCGCACGAGTAAGAGTGATTGCCCCGTCACTTCATCAAGATTTTGATGAACTCGATGCATCGGAACTCCTGCACATCGAACGCCGCGTGTTTGAGCCTGCTGACCTTGATCCGATAACGACAGCAGGGGAAACCCAGTCACCGAAGGTCCTGTTCGTCATCGTGGCCACGAACGACCCCGCTGTAAATAATCAGGTTGGAGCCTTGTGCACCGAAGCAGGAATCCTGGTGAATCGAGCAGACATGGCACACGCGGGTGACGTGAGCTTTCCGGCGACGCTGCACTGGGGCTCAGTGACCATTGCTGTCTCCGACTCTGAAGGCAGTCCGGCATTAAGTCAGTGGGTGGCGAGACGAGTAGATGCCTCGCTTGAGAGTGTCCTTGGACTGACTTCGGAGCAGGGGGAACAACTCGCAGAAGTGATTGCGCAAGTCCGCCAAGAACTCCAAGCGGCCCGGAGCAGTGCTGATGGGAGTAGGAGAGATGTCACATTTGATGCTCCTGACTGGCGATCTGCGCTGGATGAGAGCATCCTTGTATTAGTCCGAATGGGCCGCTGTGCTGAAGCGAAGGAGCGCCTGCTGGCGTGTCTGTCCTCGTAGTTGGAGCCAACCACCGAACTGCACCCCTTGACCTGCTTGAGCGGATGGTCATTTCTAGCGAGCGCCTTCCCAAGATGCTCCATGATTTGGTCTCGGCCGAGGACGTAGTCGAGGTGGTCATTCTTGCCACCTGCAATCGCACCGAGGTGTATCTCATTGCCGAGCGGTTTCATGCCGCAAACAGCCAAGTAATCGAGTTTTTCGGCGATCTCACCTTTCTGCCACCAGAAACGTTCACCGAAAATCTGTATGTGCATCACGATGAACAGGCTGTTCAGCATTTGTTCGAGGTTGCAGCCGGCCTAGATTCGGCAGTCCCAGGTGAGCATGAGATTCTGGGTCAGGTTCGCACTGCTTGGGATGTTGCTCGGCAGGAGGGAACAGCGCGGCGGTCGATGAACTTGCTGTTTCGCCACGCACTCGAGGTTGGTAAGCGCGCTCGAACCGAGACTCGTATTGCACACCATGTCACCTCGGTCTCTCAAGCGGCAGTGATCATGGCAGGCGAGCGCTTCGCAGAGGCCAGCAGTTCCCCGGAACCCGTTGCTGCTCCGGTTGGCGCAACGCTTAGCGAGGATCAGGCAGCTCGATGCGCAGGTACTCGCGCCGCTACTGGACTAGCTGGCAAGCGTGTGCTGGTGCTTGGCGCTGGACCGATGGCCCGAGGCATGGCTTCGTTCTTAGCTGATGCTGGCGTTTCAGAACTCGTCATTGCGAACCGTTCCGAGGACCGCGCCGTCAACCTGGCTAGCTCGTTACTTGATCAATCCGAGGTTGCTTCTATTCGAGGAGTCGGCCTGGAATCTCTTTCAGCTGAAATCGCACAGGCTGATGTACTGCTGAGTGCTACTGGCGCACCGACCTCGGTGGTCACCCTAGAGATGATGCAAGAAGTCTTACTCCAGAGGTTTGCGCCACTGTTGGTGGTTGACGTGGGGGTACCTCGAGATATTGACCCGTCCATCGGTCGACTAGATGGAGTGGAGTTGCTCGATATGCAGGATGTTTCTGCTCTGACTGAGGCCAATTTGGCTGCTCGTCATGCAGAGGCCGATGCAGTTCGAGAAATTGTTGAGGAAGAGGCCGTTCGCTTTGCAGCGATTTCTTCTGCACGCGAAGTCGACCCGCTGATCACCTCGCTGCGAGAGCAAATTGAGTCCATGCGCTCCGCAGAATTGGAACGATTTGGGTCGCGCCTTGACAGTCTGAGCCCGGAGCAATTCGAGGCAGTAGAGGCGCTGAGTCGGGCGATGGTTGCGAAGATGTTGCACCTGCCCACCATTCGGCTCAAGGAATCCTCTGGGTCGGCCCGCGGTGAGCGACTAGCCGAGTCCATCAGCGATCTGTTCGATCTGAGTTGATCTAGAAGTATGCAATCTGCGCCGGTGCTTCGCATCGCAACACGGGCCTCGGCTTTGGCTCTGTGGCAAGCGGAACATGTCGCAGGGTTAATGCGTCTCGCCCACGGCGAACTAGAGATTGAAGTGCTCACGGTCAGCACCGAAGGGGACCGTCGCCTCGATGTTCCGTTGTCAGAGATTGGCGGCAAGGGCATCTTTGCCACCGAGGTACAAGCGGCAGTCCTAGATGGACGCGCAGACTTGGCTGTTCATTCAGCCAAAGACTTGCCAGCTGTTACGGCTGCAGAATTGTGTCTGGCGGCAATCCCAACTCGTGGCGATGCCCGCGATGCACTCGTTGGAAGCTCCCTCAACGACCTCCGAACAGGTGCTGTAGTTGCAACAGGCTCTGCTCGACGCCGCGCCCTACTGGCCGAGATTCGGCCGGATCTGCAGTTCGAGGAACTGCGCGGCAATATGGCAACTCGCCTAGCCAAGGCCGGACAGTTCGATGCGATTTTGGTGGCTGCAGTCGCATTTGAGCGTTTGGGTCTGCAGCAGCATCTGATCGAATTACTCGAAACCGAGGAGTTTGTTCCCCAGGTGGGCCAAGGTGCCTTGGCAATTGAATGCCGTGTTGAAGATGCCAAGACTGCAGCGCTACTCGCTGCGATTGAACATAAACCGAGCCGCTTGTGCGTAGAAGCTGAACGAGCATTTCTGGCAGAGTTGGGTGGCGATTGCAGCTTGCCTGCTGGTGCTCACGCTCAGATCGGCGCAGATGCTCAGATCAGCCTGAGCGCGGTGCTTGCTCACGAAGTTGGTGGGCAGGTGCTGCATGAATCAGCGAGGGGAGAGGACCCGGAATCACTCGGTCGCTCCCTTGCAGCCTCGCTGCGCCAACAACTCAACCCCTAGGGTGACTAGTAATGACTGTTTATCTATTGGGCGCCGGACCGGGTGACCCGGGCCTGCTGACCGTCCGTGCGGCCGAATTGCTGGCTCGTGCAGATGTAGTGATTTATGACCGGCTGTCTGCTCCAGGCCTGTTAGATCTTGCACCCGCTACTGCCGAACGCATTGCTGTAGGCAAGGTTCCGCGCGGACCTTCTGTGCCTCAAACAGAGATCAACGAGTTGCTCATTGATCGTGGCCAAAGTGGATTGAATGTGGTGAGACTCAAAGGCGGAGATCCGTTTGTGTTCGCCCGTGGTGCAGAGGAAGCTCAAGCGTTATCTGATGCGGGAATCCCATACGAGGTGGTTCCAGGTATCACCTCTGCGATTGCAGCGCCGGCCTATGCGGGCATTCCTGTCACGCTCCGGTATTCCTCCACCAGTTTCACGGTGGTGACTGGACACGAGGACCCATCCAAACTGCAGACCCAAGTGAACTGGGAGGCCATTGCGCTAGTGGGTGGCACCATCGTGATTCTGATGGGCGTATCTCATCTGCAACAGATCTCGCAACGACTCATCGCTGGAGGCCTTGCAGCGAACACGCCAGCAGCGGCAGTGCGATGGGGCACGCGTTCGGACCAGAGTGTGATTCGTTCCACGCTTGCTGAGCTACACCAAGAGCCACTGCAAGCTCCCTGCACGATCGTGGTCGGCGAGGTGGCAGCACAAGACTTGAACTGGTTTACAAACCGACCATTGTTCGGCCAGCAGGTGGTTGTCACTCGGTCAACTGAACAAGCTGGTGAACTCAGTAGGCAGCTTCGCGATGTGGGTGCGGAAGTGATCGAGGTGCCGACTATCGAGATTCAAGATCCGGTAGATGATGGCTCGGCTCTGCGTGATGCAGTGAGACGTGTCAGCGAGTTCGACTGGGTCGTGCTGACCTCTGCAAATGCCGCTCGCAGATTCTGTTCTGAATTGCGTGATGGCAGAGACCTTGCAGGAGTAAGCCTTGCAGCCATCGGGCCAGGAACTGCGGCAGTATTGGCCGAGTATCACCTGCGCGTTGATCTGATGCCAGAGGAGTTTGTAGCTGAGTCGCTGCTCGATATTTTTCCGTATCCATCTGAGCCAAGCGCTGCTGACCCGAAGGGCACTTCCGGATCAGTGTTGATTCCGCGAGCAGAGATTGCGCGCGAGGTTCTTCCCGCTGGGTTGCGAGAGCGTGGGTGGAACGTCGAGGTGGTGACGGCTTATCGAACTCTGCCAGCGCCAATCAGTGAGGAACTGCGAGAGCGGATTGCTCAAGCCCAGGTCATTACTTTTGCCTCGGCATCTGCGGTGAATAATTACGTGGCCGCTGTGGGTCGCGATCAGACGCCTGAGCTCGTCGTTGCTATCGGACCAATTACTGCTCAGGCAGTTCGCGATGCGGGCTTAGAGCTTGGAGCTGAATCAAGCGAACACACCATTGCAGGACTCGTCCAATCAACTTGTGACCTAGTGGGCCTGAGGGCGAAATCAGCCCAAGGTCCTGGTAGTGCAATCGTTCAAACAGACCCTCTGTCCTAGGATCGCATTGTGACGTTCCCTCAACATCGCCTTCGCCGCCTGCGACGCACTCCGGCCCTTCGACGACTCGTAGCCGAAACTCGCCTAGGTGTGGATGACTTAGTCGCCCCGCTGTTTGTGCGCGAGGGCCTCGACCAACCAGTGCCAATCTCTTCGCTCCCTGGTGTGGTCCAACACAGCAGATCTTCGCTGCGCGCAGAAGTAGCCGAGCTGGTCTCACTTGGAGTCAACGCAGTCATTTTGTTTGGCATTCCAGAGTCCAAAGATGCTCGCGGTTCTGGAGCCTCGGATGCCGACGGAATTGTGCAAGTGGCAATTCGCGAATTGCGCGATGAGTTCGGCGATCAGATAGTCCTGATGGCGGACCTGTGTCTGGATGAATACACCGACCATGGTCATTGCGGGTTACTGACTGCTCATGGTGAGGTAGACAACGACGCCACGCTTGAGCGCTACAGCGAGGTGGCAGTTGCGCAGGCACAGGCCGGGGCTGACATCTGTGCACCTTCAGGAATGATGGATGGCCAGGTCATGGCAATTCGAGAGGCCTTGGACTCGACTGGGTCGGATCAAGTCTCAATTCTGGCTTACTCAGCGAAATATGCCTCGGGCTTGTATGGACCGTTTCGCGAGGCAGTCGATGTGGAGATTGCCGATGGGGGTGATCGCAAGTCCTATCAGCAGGACTTCCATAATCTGCGCGAATCCCTAGAAGAGATTCGCGCTGACCTAGACGAAGGTGCCGACATGGTTATGGTCAAGCCTGCGCTGACGTATCTTGACGTGCTGGCCCGAGCGAGATTCGAATTTGATGTTCCCCTTGCGGCCTACCACGTGTCGGGTGAGTACGCGATGATTCATGCTGCTGCCGAGCGGGGCTGGATCGACGGAGAGTTGGTAGCACTTGAGCAGATCACGGCAATCAAGCGAGCGGGTGCTGACCTCATCCTCACGTACTTTGCTCGATCTCTAGCCGAGCGCTTTCAGTGAGTAGTCAGCCATCTGAGCAAACGGCGGACGCTCTCAGCCAGCCTGCTCAACCACTGACAAACGCTGGACTGTTTGAGCGGGGACTTATTCGAATTCCTGGCGGTGTGAACTCACCGGTTCGGGCGTTCCGTTCGGTGGGTGGCACGCCGTACTTCGTAGCTCGGGGCCAAGGTGCCTACGTCTGGGATGTTGAAGGCAACCGATTCATTGATTATGTGCAGAGCTATGGGGCCTCAATTCTGGGCCATGCCAATGCAGGCGTGATTGCCGCGATTCAGCGAGCAGCGCCGCTAGGAACCACGTTTGGTGCTCCTACTCCCGGAGAAATTTTGTTGGCGGAAGAACTCTGTTCTCGGGTGCCTGCCATGGAGCAGGTTCGCTTAGTGAGTTCCGGCACGGAAGCCACGATGTCTGCGGTGCGATTGGCTCGCGGCGCTACTGGGCGATCCAAGATCCTCAAATTCGAGGGTAACTACCACGGGCACTCGGATGCGCTGCTTGCTGCTGCGGGGTCGGGCGTAGCCGAGGGAGCCCTCGACACGGGCAGCACTCCAGATTCTGCTGGTGTGCCTGCGGGGGCGGTCGCAGATACGATCCTGCGGCCCTACAACGTTGTGCCCGTGCTTGATGAGACTGTGGCAGTGGTCATCGTTGAAGCGATCTCGGCAAACATGGGGCTTGTTCTACCCGAGCCGGAGTTTTTGCAGGGTCTGCGTTCCGAATGCGATCGCGTGGGTGCGCTGTTGTTATTTGACGAGGTCATCACTGGATTTCGCGTTGCGGTTGGCGGTGCCACCGAATGGTCGGGAGTTACCCCCGACATCTGGTGCTTCGGCAAAATCATCGGCGGCGGTTTGCCCGTTGGGGCTTTCGGTAGTTCAGCCGCAGTCATGTCTGAACTCGCTCCGCTCGGACCGGTGTATCAGGCTGGGACCTTGTCGGGGAATCCGCTCGCAACCGCAGCGGGCCTTGCCGTGCTGCAACAACTCGACGCCGATGCGTACCTTCAGCTATCCGACACGGCAGAGCAGCTGGCAATGGGACTGCGATCTGCGTTTGCATCCGCAGGAACTCAAGTAGCGGTCCCCAAAGTCGGCCCTCTAGTGGGTCTGTTTTTTGGCGAGACCCAACCTACCGATTTTGCTTCTGCGTCGGCATCCGTAGCCCTTGGTCGCTACCCGGCTTTCTTCCAAGCGATGCTGTCTCGTGGCATCGCCTTTGCTCCAGGCCCCTACGAGGTGATCTTCCCATCGCTTGCGCATTCGGAAGATGACCTGCGAATCACTATTGAGGCGGCACACGAGGCCGCCCAAGAAGCAGCCCAAGAAGAGGGCTAATCAAGGGGGCTAATTGGTTCTGACCTACAGACCTTTCAGAGGTTGATGATCGTGACTGGCGATGGCGAGCACACTGCCGCGATGTCTGTGGGGTCGCTCGTGAGGACCACGATCTCAGAAGATGACAGGCTCCGGACGGTGGCCCCGATGTGGGCGTCGGCGACTCCGGTTGAGGTGGCACTCTGGATTCGAGCAGCCAAGTCGGCACAGGGCGAGTCGAGGACATAGTCCAGGACACCGAAGCGATTTATAGCAGCGGCGGATGGTGTGGTTCGGTCCCATCCGGCCTCTACGCGAACTGCTGTGGGCACCACGACTTCGACAACACGTCCCCGCCGACGACGGGCAACCACCCCCGCCAAGTGGGCGACTACAACTCTGTGCTTGGGGCTGCGGGCATCTGTGAGTGCCTGAACGGCCTCGTTGTCGAGAACAATGGATCTCATGCGGCGCCAAGCAACTGAGCTTCGGCCCAAAGGAGTACATCGTCGGCATCAGCGTTGGGTCGTCGCGCAGCCACTTCAATAGCAGCGCTGGCGATGAGATCAGGTCGGTCAGCAAGCGGGGAAGCGTCCTGAAGCGCCAGCGCGAGAGCGATCTCGGCGAGTGTTGGTTCGGCGGATGGGTGCTGTTCGTAGTGCATCTGTAGAGCGGCCTCCATGACCACCGTCTCGAGGGCATGACGCAGCGCTGCAGCAGTCAAGCTGGTGGTTGAGGGTGCGGCCCCAAACTGGGTAACAGCTAGGGCGGCTGCGTCACGAAGTGACACAGGGAGACGCATCGAGGTGTTCACGGTCTCTCTGTCGGAAATGTTGAGTAACCGGTTCATCTCATCGAGAGTTTGAAGGGCATCCATGCCAAATAGTGTACCACGACTATGTGGTACACAATGGTTTGGGAGGTGAACCGGCGCGGAGCGGCGGATCTTGGGCACCGACGTATTGTCGGAAGTAGGCTCAAAACTTCGCTCAGTGAAGCTATAGTGTGATTCATGACAAGGCCTATTCCGTCTCAGTATGCGCCGGTTGTCGAAGCGTTGGAGCTCGATGCAGCGGTGCTCGTGACCAATGAGTCGCTGCGCAGACATTTGCACGACGCGGCTGTCGGCTCCGATCCGACTGTCGCGATTCATCGATTGGCAGCACACGGGTGGCTGCTGCCGACGGGGGTGCGTGGTGTGTGGGAGTTTGCTCCGGGGTCGCATGCCGGCCCGGTCTCACACGGTCACCCGTTCCTCACCCTAGAGGCGCAGCTATTGGCCACACCGGAACTATCCGCCCGGGTCGCGCTGGAATCGGCGATGTGGCTGGCTGGACTGATCGACCGGGCACCGGCCCGCCACGTCGTGTCGGTCGAGAAGTCAGTTCGGGTTCCGACGGCGCTGACGCGTGCCTACGACGTCGTGCGGTTCGATGCCGTCTGCCCGGCCGACCGGGTCGGCGGCGTCCCGGTCAGTTCGCCGGCCACCGTGCTCGCCCACCTTGCGACATCGCCGACTGCGGTGGCGAACTGGGGTCTGGTCTTGGATGGTCTCGCCGACCTGGTCGACATCGCCGACCGGGAGGCAGTGCACGCTGAGCTGCAGGGCAGGTCGAATGCGGCGCGTGCCAGGTTCGCTTATCTGGTGGCGCCGTTCGACCCGGACTTCGTCGAGAGCATCGACGTCGCGGACTCGGGCGTCGTGTGGTTCGGTCCGCGCAAGGGTGTACGTCGCAGCGATTCGCGATGGAACATCGTCGACACCGTTCTGCCTGTCAGCCCGACGGAGGCAGCGCGGACGGAGCGAAGATGACGTTCGACCACCGGATCACCAGGGGACACCTCCTCCGCCACATCCCGCCGAACTCGATGATCGGTGTCGATGTCGCCACATTGGACGTGGCGCAGGACTTTCTGCTCGCCCATCTCCACGCTGCCGGAATGTTCGACCTGGTCGTGTTCAAGGGGGGCACCGCGCTACGGAAGCTGTTCGCCGGTACAGCAGGACGGTTCTCTACCGATATCGACCTGGCCATCGCCACGCCCGACGAGGACCGACGAACCGTTGCCGACCTCGTCGCGGAGACCATCGATGACGCATCGGCCGGCCCGTTCCGGTACCGGGTCGAGAACCGGCGCGGCCGCTGGCTCATCCATGTCGACACCGACCTCGCGAACGTCGCGATGCCGTTGAAGCTCGATGTCGGACCGCCGTGCTGGCTCGCCCCAGACGTTCGCTCCTTCGTCCCAGTGCCGATCCATGATCGGTTCGATTTCGCGTTGCCTGATCTGCCGACCATGTCGCTCGAGGAGAACCTTGCAGAGAAGGTCGCCCGCCTCAACCGAGTGGCGGCCGCACGCGACGCCTCAGATCTGGTGTGGGCTGCGACAACGACTCCGTTCTCGGGCACCGATCGCAATGTGGTGCGCCGACTCGCAGTGCTCAAGATCTGGGTCGACGTGAACGGTCTCAATGGACACTGGCACCCAACCAGCAGCACCGCAGCGTTCGATCCATCTCTGTGGCTGCGCACCGGACGCGAGTGGGACGACGAGTCGATCGGCCTTCTTGCCCATCCGCCGCCACCCATCGAAGTCCTCGAGTCTGACATGGTCCGCCTCTGGAAGGATCTAGCGAACCTCACCGTCGACGAAGCCGTCTTTGCCGCAGCGAACGAGAAGGACCGCTCCGCTGTCATCGCCGCTATTTTCAGCCTTCCCAGCGCAGCGGTCAGTGCCGACGAGCTCTGGCGTGTGCAGTAGCCGGCCGCTCGTGACCGCCTGCGCGAACAGTTGTTTCGGGCAGAGTCTCCGAGAGCATGACCGGTCAACAGCGAAGTACAGAGGCGCTGCCACACTGCGGTCGAGGGACGCGTCGAGGGTCGGTCGACGCCCTTGGGAGTCCTCGCAATGTCACGTGTCAACCCGTTCCCATAAACAGCAAGATCGGTGACAATACGGCGTCATATTTTGCCTAATGCCGGATGTCAGTTCACAACTCAGAAACTGTTGTGTGCGGCGGAGCCAAGCGTTCTACCCTGAGGGGGTGAGCCGGCAGTCCGCACATCAGCAGTCCGCAGATCAGGAGTCTGCAGTAACAAGCCATGTGTTTGATCGAACTGCCGCGGAACGAGTTATGCACCGCGCAGTGCGACTCGCTGCCGATCAGGAGCTAGAGGACTCAGTCGATGGTATTTCCGAACAGGCGCTCATCGAGGCAGCAGCGGAACTCGGGGTGGATATCTCGGTAGTTCAACAAGCTGCAGTCGAGGAGCGGCTGGGCCTGCTCGCGCAGAAGCCTCAACGCGGGGACTCACTAGTCGGTCCGGCAGTGGTGACTGTCAGTCGGATTGTGCCCGGTCGACCCGAAGATGTGCTCGAGTCGGTGGATTCTTGGCTCCGCAAAGCTGGATCACTTCAGCGGCAGCGCAGCGGGGCACTCTCGGCGAAATATTCTCAGCGGACTGGTCTTGCAGCGTCAGTAGATCGCAGCGCTCGGTCAGTAATGGGTACAGAGGAGTTGGGCCTCTTGCCGAGTTTGAGTGTCTCCACCGCTGCTGCTCAGCCGGGACCTGGAGGTGAACCGAGCGCGTTGGTTGCACTCTCTGCGGACTTACACGCGGAGCGATCCGCTGCAGTAATTGGTGCTGCGGGAACTGCGATTCTGGGCTCTGCCTTTGCTATGTGTGGGGTCGTAGCTGCTGTGGCGAGCGCAAGTGGTGGGAGCACTCCAGAGAAGTTGGCAGGCATTGGCTTGGCCATGCTGGCCTTGCTCGGCATCCCTATCTCTTGCGCGCTTGGCTACGGGGTTCTACGGCTTCGTGCCCGACGCATCTCAACCACTGAGGATTCGCTGAATGGAATTCTGGACCAGGTCGCGACTGGAACGCTGCCAAGCTCAACCTTTGGTCATATGGCTGACCGACTCCTACGGAGCCTGCGGAGTTTGCGGTCACCGCGACCTGGACCTCCTGTTTAGCTAGCTGCCGTAGATTTTGATTTCGCGGTCAGTCATCGAACAGTCAGACGGGTAGCCTGCAACGGTGATTACAGCAGGATTCAACCCACAAGACCTTGAACAAGACTGGACTGCAGCACTCAAAAAGCTTGCAGAGGATCGGGTGGTTCACAAGCTTTGGGATGGGGATCACACCGCGATTCAAACTGACCCTACAGAGGTTGCAAATCGCCTGGGTTGGTTGCATGTCATCGAGGACAGTTTGCGACAGTGGCCGCGTTGGGTGCTCAGTGCAGATGAGATTGCAGAAGGTGCAAGCCACAAAGATCTTGGGGAATTTGATCATGTGCTGATCCTTGGAATGGGCGGTTCGAGTTTGTTCCCCGAGGTCTTGGCCCGCACTTTTGCTCCCGGCGAGGGGTTCCCCGAATTGATCGTGCTGGACTCGACCGACCCTGCAGCCATTCTGCGAACTGCTGCTCTCTGTGATCCGGAGCGAACCATCGTGGTAGCGGCTTCAAAATCGGGAAGCACCATCGAGACTCGGTCGCATCTGGCGTACTTCTGGAACCGGCAGAGCATTGGAAAGAACTTTGTTGCGATTACTGACCCCGGCTCCGACCTTGAAGCGCTAGCCGCATCGAGAAATTTTCGATTCATCGCTCACGGGGTTCCAGAGATAGGAGGACGCTTCTCGGCACTGTCAGCTTTCGGTATGGTGCCAGGTGCTCTGATGGGTCTCGACGCCGATGATCTGCTGTGCACAGCCGAAGAGGCAGCCGACATGCTCGGCCGCGACGTGGCCGTCGAGGATCATCTGGGATGTCAGCTCGGTGCGCTCATGGCAGTGGCAGCTCAGCACGGTCGAGACAAGCTGACCTTTCTGATCGAGGAGCCACTTGCTGCATTCGGAGGTTGGGTTGAGCAACTGATTGCTGAGTCAACAGGCAAGCATGGAGTGGGGGTTCTGCCTGTGGTTGGCGAGCCGGCTGATTCACCGGACGCCGAACACCGGCTGTACGTGGTGATTGGTGATGTTGACCTGAGCAGCTTCGGCGAAGAAGGCCTTCCGGGCCCCTCTGTTCACCTTGGCGTTGAAGAGCCCCAAGATATGGGGGCTCAGGTGTTTCTTTGGGAGTTCGCAACCACCATTGCCGGAGTGGTGTTGGGGATCAATCCCTTTGACCAGCCAGATGTCGAATCAGCCAAGCTCGCAGCTCGAGGGATCCTGACCAATCGGAGCGAGGCACCAGAGGAGACTGGTTTGCAGAAGGCTCTTGAGCAGCTCCGGCCAGGGGACGCGCTCGTGATTGGGGCCTTTGTTGATCCAGTTCTTGAACCGGAACTGCAAGCCTCAAGGCTGGCCCTCGGTCGTAGTTGCGGAGTTGCTACCACCTTGGGAATCGGGCCGCGGTTTTTGCATTCAACGGGGCAACTCCATAAGGGAGGACCCGACCGCATGGTGTTTGTACAAGTCGTCAGTGATGACGAAGCAGACGTAGCGATTCCTGGCGAGACCTTTAGTTTCGGAGAGCTCAAACACGCACAGGCAGACGGGGATCTTGCTGCCCTGCAGGCTTCTGGCAAGCGAGCATTTCGGGTTTCGCTAGAGGAGCTCCTGCAAGCCGGGCAGTAGTCGGCTCCGCTGGCCAGTGCGCTCAGGTGGGTGTAATTACGACGCGTGCGCGAATGAAGCCGGGGCTTTCGCCTACGAGTTCTACGGCCCGCTTGACCTGACCAAATTTCCCTTGGGAGCTACTAATGGTGGACCCCTCTGGCGGATTCACCTTCCACAACGGCGAACTATGGATCACTAGTCGCTTGTTCGCAACGGGGGCAGGCAGACCCGAGTCGGCCAAGAAGGTTGCTGCCGAGGCTGAGGGAATCACAAAAGTCAGATCGAGTTGACGGTTCGTGTCACCGCGAGAAGTCAGGAACTCGGTCATGTCTGTGGGAAACGTTAATCCGCTCATCTTTGTAATCGCAGCAACGGAGAGATCATCGAGCGGCAAGGTATTGACGCTCATGGTGGTGGAACTGCCCTTGCCAGAATCAGTCTCGGCCGAATCAGTCTCAGCTAAATCTGCCTGAGTAGCTGTCTGCCCTTGCGCTTCTGAAGTCGCTGGCTTCTTCTCGATCAAAATGAGCCCAATGCCGAGCACAAGCGCTGCTCCGAAAAAAATCAAGATCAGGCCGTTGGCTCGACTCCATTTTGGATTCAGTTTGCTCACGCGGCAGGTGCCGGAGGATCTTTTTCCCACTTATCAAGTACTGCGGTGAACTGCGCAACTTGTTCTGCGGGTACCAGTGCCGAAAGGGCCTCTTCAAAGCCATCTCGCCAAGTCGCAATGTCGAACTTCTCATCATTGAGGGCAGAGCGTTCATGAAGAATTGCGTCCATGATTTCGTCGGCAGTGAGCACCTCACCCCAGGCTGGCATACCGCCACCGATTGGCCGCACTACGTCGGCATCTCCGTAGGTCTCAAACCCGGCCGCCTTGTAGCCGGCGGAACCAAGAATTACCCAAGTCACTTGATCTGCCGGGACCTTAAACACCTTGGTCGCACCGGTCGGGCCAATGAGCGCTGGGTTATTGCCGTTACCGGCGCCTGCACCACCGTGGCAGCCTGAGCAGCCTTTATTGCCGTAGACCTCGGCTCCGGCCTCGTACGGACCGAGTTCTGTCGGGGTTGGGGTATCGAGTGTGAGCATGTAGATCGCTGCCCAGATCGGCAACAGCGCAAGAACTGGTATTGCCCAGAAGGGAATCTTCTGACGGCTCTGTGCGGCAGCCACCCAAGGTGCGACGGGGTCTGGAACAGCAGGCGTGTTGTCTACTAGGGCCGGCGATGCTGCGGCTGCGGCTGCTGGAGCAGCACTAGCAGCAGGCACTACGGCTTCAGAACCAGTGGCGGCAGTGCTGCTGTCACTGGGTGCTGAATCGCCGGTTCCGCCGCCCATTGCTTCACGGCGTGCTCGGCTTCTAGCTAGGAGATGTTCTGGTACTTCGGTCAACCCTGCCTCCGCGGCGCTCGGCTGTTGATGTTCCTACGTTTAGGTGTCAACTCTCACATTACGCACGAAGCGTTGCTGTCGCCCAAGTCAGAACCTATATACCTGCTTGGACAGGTTGAATATATCGCGGACTTGGCACCTATAGGAAGACAGCAAGATCCGTCATAGTTGACGAAACTCCGTGCTCAATGTGTCACCGACTAACTTCCCGTGGTAAACCAACAAGTGTGAGCAGTTCAGAGTGTTTCTCTGGACTGACACATGCGATCTAGACTTGTGATGTCTTTCACAAAGCGCCTGTCCTGACACCTCAGAGGCTTGCGCCAGTGACAGACTCGGCAGTACAAAGAAAATCTTGACTTCATGAACTATTCACACCCGCTGAACTCTTCCGAATCTGGCGTCCATCCCGCAACCGGGCTTGGCTCCAAAGAGAGTTCTTCTACCCAGACAGGAGCTCGCTCGTGGTTGCATTCCTGATGGCGCTACTGATAGCGGCAGCGATGATTGCTCCTATCTTCCCGTACGCCAAGAAGCGTCCCGTGGGAACCCCGCTCACCTGGGGCGAGGCAATGCTCGCCGGCGTGTACATCTTCTTCATCATCTTTTGGATCTACGGCGTAGTACCGCATCAGTGGTTGACCTTGGCAGATGCTGAACTTGGCTGGCGTCCAGACCTGATCTGGTTGGGGCCTGGTGGATCAGCCACCCTTCCGTTTGTCGGCTGGACCATCGAGACCCCTTGGTTCCCGATCATGATCAATGCGAGAGCGATTCGAGACATCGTCGCCGTGCTGCTGTACGTAGGGTTCCTTGGTGGGCAGATGTGGATTTGGGCTTGGTGGCAAAATCGAGGCAAGCGCGCTGACGCAACCAAGGCAATTGAGCCAACCTCTACGTACGGTCGTCCCCTTGTGAAACAGGCGTGACGGAAGGACTGCACTATGGCAACTACTGATGCGAATCCACCACTGCCAGAGTTCCGCGACGACTACATTTTGCAAGAGGTCGACGCCGATTATCTCGCCCGGGCCGTAAAACCCAAGCAGTTCATCCACATTGATCAGTCCGAGTGCATCCAGTGCGAGGGCTGTGTAGACATCTGCCCGTGGAAATGCATTCACATGGTGAGCCCTTCGAGCATCGAAGAGGCAATTGGTGTTGACCTTCCAGGAACTGACCCCACAGACAACGTGCTGTTCTTGATTGATGACGATGTCTGTACACGCTGCGCACTCTGTGTGGATCGTTGTCCCACTGGAGTCATCATTCTGGGCAAAATCGGCGATCCATCGGCCGCCGGAGACCCGCACCAACGAACAAATACTCATGGATACGGCTACGGGATGCGCTTGGCTTAGGCCAGTGCCCTCACTACACCGATCTATTACGCAGGAGAAAAAACAAGCATGACGAATGAAGAGGCGAAGGAGCAGTAGTGGCAAAGACAATGCAGGGCTCCCGAGGCGAACGAGCCCAAGAAAAAATGAGCGAAGTCTGGGAGAAGACCCAAGAGTCACAAGCTTGGGGTTCAATTTTCCGGCCAGGTTCAATCTTCCGAAAGGGTTATTCCGATAGCCCGAGGAACCGCTCGTACGTGATTATGAACAGCGTGCTGTATCACTTGCATCCCGTAAAGGTGAAGCGACATGCAGTCAAGGTCAGTTACACGCTCTGCCTTGGTGGGCTGAGCTTCTTCTTGTTCATCATCCTGACAGTGACCGGCATCTTCTTGATGTTCTTCTACCGGCCTACTGCTGCTCAGGCTTGGGATGACATCTACGCCCTGCAGACCTCGGTGACCTTTGGGTTGCTCGTGCGAAATATGCATAGATGGGGCGCTCACCTGATGGTGATTGCTGTGTTCTTGCATATGGCTCGAGTCTTTTACCACGGCGCCTATAAAGCTCCTCGTGAGTTCAACTGGGTGATTGGGGTGATCCTGCTGACCCTCACCTTGCTGCTCTCCTTCACCGGTTATCTACTGCCTTGGGACCAACTAGCGCTCTGGGCAGTGACAGTAGGTACGAACATGATTGGCTACACGCCAGTCTTTGGCGATCAGGTGCGTTTCGTGCTTCTTGGCGGAGCCGAAATTGGAACCAACACGCTGTTGCGTTGGTACGTGTTACACGTTCTCTTCTTCCCGTTCATTATTGTGATCTTTATGGCTATCCATTTCTGGAGAGTCCGCAAAGATGGCGGTATTTCCGGGCCGCTCTAAGGGCTGACTTGCCCAGATGATGTGTTAGTGCAATGACTGAGTTCCCCCACAGTGTCAACGTCCTATCGACCTTCTCCGGGATACACGGAGTAGTAGTAAGTGAGCAAGCATGACTGAGGTACCAGAACACCTACTCAAGCGGGCGCAAGCCGCTAAAGAGAAAGCCGCAGCGAAGGCAGCCGAGTCGGCTGCGCCAGCAGAGGCTGCCGCTCCAGCAGAGGCAGCTGCTCCAGCAGAGGCGGCTGCGTCAGATAGCCGCATCCCAGCGCATTTGTTGGCCCGGTCTCAGGCTGCAAAGTCCAAGCAAGCCGTTACTGCAGAGGCAGATCCGTCTTCTGCTGCAGGCAGCACGGCGACTGCGGTGGTAACCGCTCCGGCCAGTGGAGCAGTTGTTGTAGCGGGCGGGGGTCCTCCGTTAGCGGCCGGACCTGGTGGTCATACGCAGCGTTTGCTGACTGTGGTCAAGTCTGGGTCGATTCAAGACGTTAAAGCGAAGCCGCAAGACAAGGTGCATGTGTGGCCGCATTTGCTCGTGGTTGAGTTTGTGGCCGCACTGGTCTGCACAGCCTTCTTGTTCATCTTCTCTTGGGTGGTCAATGCACCGCTATTGCAGTTGGCCAACTTCAACCAAACCCCGAACCCCTCCAAGGCCCCTTGGTACTTCCTAGGCCTGCAGGAACTGCTGACGATGTTCCACCCGATGGTTGCTGGAGTGACCATCCCGGGAATGGGTATCTTCTTGCTGATCTTGGCGCCCTACATGGACAAGAATCCCGCAAAGAGCCCAGAGGACCGCAAGTTCGCTATTGCGCTCATGACTGTTTTCCTGATGTTCTGGGGCGTACTAGTCACCATCGGGTCATTCTTCCGTGGTCCGGGATTCCTCTTTACGCTGCCGTGGACCGGCGGCGTCTTCTTCGAACTGTGAGGTCAACTACATCATGAATGCGTTATTTATCATCGCCATTATTCTGGTAGCGCTGTTCGCTGCGATTGCACTTGTGGGTGCATCAAAGCGTCGCGATACCGGTGCTGCGGTCGGGAATCTGGACGGAGAGACCGTGAAGAAAGACCGGACTGCTCGCAAGGCGGGTCCCGTCGAAGATCTCGAGCCAGCAGCAACAGGCAAGCAGGTTGAGCGTGCAGCAGTTCTTGCTCGTACGAGCACCGAGGTTGCACCGGTTTCTACCAAGGCTCCTGTTGCTTGGACCCCTCCCGATCCCGAGGCCTATGGTGTGACACGCCGGCAGTTCCTGAACCGCTCCATTTTTGCACTGTTTGGATTGAGCATCAGCGTGTTCGGTGTCGCAATTGTTGGATTCCTATGGCCCTCAGGTTCCAGCGGGTTCGGGTCCAAGATTCGAGTGGGTAAGGTCACTGACTTGATTGCGGAGATCGAGAGAAACAATGGTTTCTTGTATAAGCCCGAGGGGCGCATGTGGGTGACTCAGTACCCCGAGGCCGCACTCTCGAAGGCAAAGACGGTGTACTCGGCCCCCGAATTGAATGGTATGGAGGCAGGTCTTGTGGCTCTCTATCAGAAGTGCCCTCACCTTGGATGCCGCGTACCCGACTGCAAGAGTTCACAATGGTTTGAGTGCCCCTGCCACGGTTCGCAGTACAACCAAGTCGGGGAAAAGAAGGGTGGCCCAGCTCCTCGGGGTATGGACCGCTTTGCAATGGAGGTCACTGGCGGTGTGTTTATCGTGAACACCGGCCAAGTGATTCAAGGCCCACCAATCGGAACCAACACCACTGGCCAAGAGGCCGAAGGTCCCCACTGTGTGGGTGGAGCAAAAGAGCACTAAGCAGATTTTGTTGCGGCCTTGACCGCAGATTTATTCAGTCCGTGTTGGGGTTCGCCCGAGCACCTGAGAACACAAACGAGTACGTAGATGATCGTCGCAGCAACAACACAACGAGTAGTCGGGTTCATCATCCTTGCCGTGGTACTGGTGGGAGTGATTGCTTGGTTGATCGCGAATATGCGAGCCTCACGAGCCGAGGTCGGTTCTGAAATTGAGCTTGCTGCTAATCGCAAGCCCTACTACGACGATGAGGTATTAGAAGGCAAGAAGCTCAATGCGGCTTTGTTTTCTGCGGCCGGACTTTTGGCTCTGATTGGTGTGGCGCTCCCTCTTTACTGGCTCGCAGAGCCAGGTCGGCAAGCCGGGGCTGTGGAGGCATTCCAGGAGACCTTCGTGGAACGCGGCCAAGAACTGTATGAGTTGGGTGCTCAGTGTGTTGCTTGCCATGGCGGCGAGGGCAGCGGCGGTGTTGCTACGTACATCATCAATGACCAAAACGGCCAGTTCGTCGATCAGGTCTCGTGGAATGCGCCAGCGCTGAATAACGTGTTGTATCGCTACTCCGAGGACGGAGTGCGCTACGTCTTGAACTATGGCCGACCCGGTTCGCCGATGGCTGCTTGGGGAGGCCCTGGTGGCGGCCCGCTGACCACACAACAGATCGACAACCTGATCGATTACCTCTGGTCAGTCCAAAAAGAACCCCTAGCCGTAGCGGCAACAATGGATGACTATGTCAAAGGCCTTGATGCCGGTCTGTATAGCCGCATGATGGAAGTTCGTAAGTCCAATCGCGGAGATGGTGAACCCGTTGATGCTAATCGGCTGTCCCGGGCTGATGAACTCGCTCTCGGTGAGATCATTTTCAACAACCAAGAGATTGCCGCCGGTTCGTACTCCTGTGCTCGCTGCCATGTCGCCGGTGCTAGCTACGGCCAAGCTTGGCAGCCCTTTGCTCGACTTCAAAAGGGTGCACTCGGGCCGAACCTAGAGGGCATTCAGGACATCTCTACGGAGCAACAGCACTTTGATCTGATTTGGAATGGTATGAAGCCCGGCATTGGTTACTTCTCTCGCAAGCAGGGCAATCCGCAGATGCCAGCGTTTGGTGCGAATCCAAACACAGGCCAAGCGGATAAGGGTATTCCAGACAAAGGCGAGTTCGGCCTTCTCAAGTCAGAACAAGTCTGGGCAGTCATTACCTACGAACGAAACTTGTCCAACGATTCCGCCGTGAAGTCTCCGGTAGCAGGAACCGCAAACTCCCCGACCTTCGCCGGTCAGCAGTAAGGACTCTGGAGCCAAATATGTCATCAAGTACGGGGTATCTCCTTGCAGCTATAGCCTTTGATCCAACCATTCGTGGCGTGCTCGTGGTTATGGTCGCTGTCGGGGTACTCGTAGGGTCGGTCCTCTTACTCAACGCAACCAATACTGGAGTCCGAACCGGATTCCTGATCACGGTGGCAGCCCTTACTGGCTGGTGTTTCTCGCTAGGAATTTTCTGGACGATTTATGGCATCGGCATGATCGGCAAAGCACCTTCTTGGACTGCAAAAGAGATCAACTTTGATCGAAGTTCTGACACAATCACCGAGAATGTCGACAAACTCCCAATTACAGATGCTTCAGCTGGGCAAGTGAAGTCTGCACAAGAACTCCTCACAACTTTTGAGTTAAATAATCCAGAGGTGAAAGCTCAGATCGAGTCCACCGAGGGTGAGGGGTTTGTTCCAAAGTCGCTCACCCAAGTAGCTACGTTGGTTCCGGAACTCAAGACTGAACTGGACACTCAACTCGGCGGTTGGCGGATCCTTGCAGAGTCAGATTCCCGCCGGGGCGAGGCCATTGCTTCTTCAGATGCGGCGATCGCTGCTGCGCAAGTATTTGGGACCGACACCACTGCCTCGGATTACACCGTCAAGGATGTCTTCTTCTACGGCGGCAAGAATGCAGCCGAGCCGGAGACCGTCAAGGGTGAGCGTTCACTATTCCAGAGGGTACGTCATCGGATCGAAACGACTCTGCAAATCAAGAACCCCACCTTGTATGCCGCAATTACCATTCAAAAAAATGCCGAGGTGGTAGTGGCTCCGGGTGAGGCTCCTCCTCCGGCAGAAATCGACACCACGGCCTCGACGATCACAGTGATTCTCGAGCGCAATCTTGGCAACAAGCGGGTCATTCCAGCACTCTTTGCTCTGTTCAGCGGAATCTTGTTCTTTGTGTTCTGTTGGATGCTGCACACCCGTGACAAGAAGTCCGCTGCCATGCGTGCTGCTTGGGACGGAAAGGCCAGCTGAGATGGCGCAGTACCTACCCTTGATTGCGCTGTTAGTTCTGACTGCCGGATTTGGCGCGATCAGCTTGTTGACATCAAAGATCCTGATGCCAGCGCGGCCTACGGCTGCGAAGGTGATGGCATATGAGTGCGGAATCGTAGATGTGGAAGAACCACCAGAGCGTTTCCCTGTCCGCTTCTACCTGATTGCCATGATCTTCATTGTCTTTGATATTGAGATCATCTTTTTCTACCCATTTACGATGGTGTACCGAGAACTGGGCGGGTACGGCCTTGCAGCAATTCTGATTTTCTCTGCGGCAGTGTTTGAGTCCTTCTTGTACCTGATTAGTAACGGGGCTTTGGATTGGGGACCAGTGAAGCACCTGCGCCGCTCTAGCTTGCTGCTCGCTAGCGATCGAACCACCGAAACAACTATCCGCCGAGTTGGCGCAGTTGGTCGAGAAGCCGCTCCGGTTCCTTCAGATGATGCAGTTCGAGAGGTGGCCTAATGGGAATCGTTGCCAATGTCCAAGCCGATGGATTGGCTGGCTTGGAGCACAACTTCCTGACAGGACGAGTTGAAGACCTGATTCGCTGGGCACGTTCACATAGTTCTTGGCCCGCCACATTTGGCCTTGCGTGTTGTGCAATCGAGATGATGGCAACTGGTGGTCCGCACTATGACCTTGCAAGGTTTGGTATGGAAGTGTTTCGTGCTTCGCCTCGTCAGGCAGACATCATGATTGTTGCCGGCCGTGTCTCGCAAAAGATGGCACCCGTTCTTCGGCAGATCTATGACCAGATGATGGAACCTAAATGGGTGATCTCTATGGGGGTGTGCGCCTCATCGGGCGGCATGTTCAATAATTACGCTTTGGTTCAGGGAGTCGACACCATCGTTCCGGTTGACGTCTACGCACCTGGTTGCCCCCCAGGCCCAGAAACCCTGCTGCAGGCGATTGTGACGCTGCACGAACTTATCGAGACAGGCGAAATTATGCGTCGCCGAGAAGTAACTGGCGCGGGAGCAGGAGTGCATCTTGATGAACTGCAACTGCCGACCTCCTCGGCGTTGACTATCGGAACACGGTGATGTCAGATGCCGAGACTCCATCCATAGATGACGCCGAGCTAGCCGAGGAGTCTGTAGAAGAGGTTCCCGAAGAGGAACTCCCACAGCCCGAGCTTCTGCATGGTGTACCCGTGAGCGAGTCACGTGGCCAGGTCGTGCTTCACCCCTCTAGAGAGGAGTACGTCGCACTAGTTGCCTCGTTGCGTGAGCTTGGCTATTGGATGTGCATAGACCTGTGTGGGGTCGACTATCTGGGCTACGGACCAAATCGAAATCTGCCTGCGGGAGTTGCCCCGGAACGCTTCGAGGTAGTGGTTGGCCTGATAAGTCACAGCGACAGAAGTCGCATCAGGTTGCGTGTGCAGGTTCCAGAATCCGACCCTCAGTTGGCGACCTTGTTTCAGATCCACCCCTCAGTAGAAAATCCCGAGCGTGAGGTCTTTGACATGTTCGGTATTAGCTTTGATGGCCACCCCGATATGACTCGCATTCTGATGCCAGATGAATGGGTTGGCCACCCCCTACGCAAAGATTATGAACTCGGCAGAATCCCAGTTCAGTTCAAAGGTGCTTCAACAGCGCGATGACTAGTACTGATCTGACCACTCTCAATTCTGCTCGCGATCGCCTCACCTCTGATGGGTCAGTCCTGCGACTCTCCGAGACAGAAGCCGAGCAAAAATCCGGCTACCAGGCTCCTACCGAAGAGGGCCTTGGCGAGCGAATGATCATGAACATGGGCCCGCAGCATCCCTCGACACATGGTGTGCTGCGACTCGTACTTGAGATGGACGGCGAAACGATCACGCGTTCAAAGCCGGTCATTGGCTATTTGCATACCGGCATGGAAAAGACGGGTGAAGAACTCACCTATCTGCAGGGTGCCACCAACGTCACTCGGATGGACTACGCAGCACCGCTCTTTAATGAGTTGGTGTTTTCGCTTGCAGTAGAAGAACTGCTTGGAATCGAAGTGCCAGATCGAGGGCAATGGATTCGCATGCTGATGTCCGAGCTCAACCGAATGAGCTCGCACCTGCTGTTCATGGCCACCAACGGGATGGACCTTGGCGCCGTTGGCATGATGCTGTACGGGTGGCGCGAACGTGAAGAGGTGCTGCGCTTCTTCGAGGCCGTCACCGGTTTGCGAATGAATCACAACTACATCCGTCCCGGCGGAGTAGCAGCAGATCTCCCTGGCGGCTGGGAGGAAGAACTCTCCGCGATTCTTGACATCATCCCGGATCGACTCGCAGAGTTTGATCTACTCATGACCGGGCAGCCGATCTGGCGCGACCGTCTGCAAGGAGTGGGTGTCATTACAGCCGAAGAGGCCCTCTCTCTTGGTGCAACTGGGCCGATTCTTCGCTCCACAGGCTACGCCTGGGACCTTCGCCGCGATCAGCCGTATCTGAAATATGACCAGGTCGAGTTCGATGTCATTGCGGGCTCCTTTGGGGACTGTTTTGATCGATACTCAATCCGTTTGGCCGAGATTCGTGAGTCGATGCGCATCGTTCGCCAGATCATCGAAAAGATGCCCGAGGGTGACTATCGGGTTCAGGACAAAAAGGTCACCCCGCCACCTCGTGCTCGAATCGACGAGTCTATGGAAGCGCTCATTCATCACTTCAAGATCTTCACCGAGGGATTCAAAGTCCCCGAGGGAGAGGTGTATGTCGCAGTAGAGAGTCCTCGAGGGGAATTGGGTTGCTATATCGTCTCGGACGGTTCCTCGAAGCCATTCCGTATGCACATTCGTGGACCGAGTTTTGTAAACCTTCAGACTCTTCCCCACCTCATGAAAGACTCCTTCCTTGCCGATACGGTGGCCATTATCTCTTCGGTTGACCCCATCATGGGTGAGATAGATCGATGAGCCGTTTTTCGCCTGCCAACCTGCGATTGGCCCAAGAAATCATCCGCCGCTATCCGGTTGCTAAGTCTGCAACCATCCCGCTCTGCCATCTTGCCCAAGAACAAGATGGCTACCTAGCCGATGACTCAATGGCGCAGATTGCAGAGTTAGTGGGCTGTTCCTCCGCCGAGGTGCTCGGCACAGCAAGCTTCTACGAGATGTTCAAGATGCACTCCGTTGGCAAGTTCTGTCTGGGCGTATGCACCAACATTTCGTGTCAGCTTTTAGGCGGAGAAGAACTCTTGGAGCATGCGGAACAGACTCTTGGTATTCGCCCCGGCGGCACGACTGCTGATGGCTTATTCACTCTCGAAGATGTGGAATGTATTGCCGCTTGCACCGAAGCCCCGGCAGTGCAGGTCAACTACCGCTATTTCCATCGCCTCACCCCCCAGGACCTCGACCAACTGATCGAGGAACTTCGAAGCGGGGCACTCGATGATGTTGTTCCAGCGCACGGAACGCTTGGCAAAGTCCGCCAAGATCTGGGCGAGGATCGAATTGCGAATATCACTCCGCCCGAGGATCAGATAGAGCCAGTCTGGTTGCGGCGTCATCGGGAACTTGCCGAAGCAGCCGCTGCGGCAGATGCAGGCACTCCTAGTACAGCAGGGACTAACTCATGATCGGGACCGTGACACCTGCTAGCAAAATGGCCGAAGGAGTACCAGCAGTTGTCTCCTCGCGTTTCGGTGTTCCAGATGGCCATACTCTGGCCGGCTACACCTCTTCTGGTAGTTACAAAGGCTACGAGGCAATTCGCCAAGTCCTCGAGATGAGCCCTGCTCAGGTGGGTGCGGTGGTCAAAGACGCAACCGTGCTCGGCCGCGGTGGCGCTGGTTTCCCGGCTGGGGTCAAGTGGGGGTTTTGCCCGCCTGGAGTATGGCCTCGCTACATCGTGGTAAACGGTGACGAGTCTGAGCCAGGCACCTACAAAGATCGCCTGCTCATGGAGCGCGATCCGCATCAGCTGATCGAGGGTTGCCTCATTGCTGCCTATGCCATCGGTGCCGCACAAGTATTTTTGTATGCCCGGGGGGAAATGCCCCATGCGCAAGAACGCTTAGCTGCGGCACTCAATGAGGCCTACGCAGCCGGCCTGATTGGCAAGAACATTCTTGGGACCGACTTCAGCGTAGACATCGTTCTGCACTGGGGTGCGGGCGCCTACATCGTGGGTGAAGAGACTGCGCTGATTGAGTCACTTGAAGGTAATCGTGGCATGCCGCGACTAAAGCCGCCGTTCTTCCCAGCGGCCAAAGGCCTGTACATGGCCCCCACCATCGTGAACAACGTCGAGACCCTGGCGAACCTTCCTTGGCTATTCAACCATGGCGTTGAGCAGTACCGCTCGGTGGGTACCGAGGCAAGTCCCGGAACCCGCCTGATTGCCTTGTCGGGGCATGTAAACAATCCTGGAATCTTCGAGATCCCCCAAGGAACCACTACCTTCCGAGATTTGTTCGAAAGTGAGATCTACGGGAACGGAATTCGCACCGGCCATGAACTGAAAATGTTCATTCCCGGCGGTGCCTCTGCACCATGGTTCTTCCCTGAGCAGATTGACTTGCCACTCGAGGGCCGGCTCATCGGTGGCCAAGGTTCGATGTTGGGTTCCGGAGCAGTCGTTGTTATGGACGAGACAACCGACGCCGTGCGTGCTGCGCTTCGACTTGTCAGATTCTTCGCACGTGAGTCCTGCGGTAAGTGCACTCCCTGTCGTGAAGGCACCACCTGGGAAGAAAAGATTTTGCAGCGCATTCTCGATGGCCACGGCCGCCCAAGTGACATTGACCTTCTGCTAGATGTTGCAGACAACATCTCTCCCGGGCCCTATCCGGTGGCAGCCGATCCTGGCAATGACCTTGAAGCAATTCCATTCCCCCCAAGGCAGACCACGATCTGCCCGCTTGGCCCGTCTTCGGTTGCGCCGATCACCTCTGCCATCCGTAGGTTCCGTCATGAATTTGAGGCAAAGATTGTGCAGCGAGACCTCATCTCGGTCAGCTCAGAGCCGTTCACAGACCTGCCTGAGCAGTCGAGTTTGGCGCATGGAGCAGTTGGCCATGTCTGAAAAGCCCCGCAAAATTGAGATCACCGATCCCGTCACCATCACTGTTGACGGCCGTGAGGTCACTGCTCAGAACGGCGAACTCCTGATCGACGCCTGTGAGCGTAACGATGCCTACATTCCGAGGTTCTGTTATCACCCCCGCATGAACCCGGTGGGTATGTGCCGCATGTGCCTAGTAGAGGTTGATACTGGTCGCGGGCCTGCACTGCAGCCCAGTTGCATGATTCCCGTTGCCGCAGAGATGGTGGTGGACACCAAAAATGAGCAAGTGTCCAAGGCCCAGGACGGAATCCTTGAGTTCTTGCTTGCCAATCACCCTCTTGATTGCCCTGTTTGCGATAAGGGTGGCGAGTGCCCGCTTCAGGACCAGACCATGGCCTATGGGCCAGGTGAGTCACGTTGGGTTGAAGAGAAACGGCATTACGAGAAGCCGATTGCTATCTCCGAAACGGTCTACCTTGACCGCGAGCGTTGCATTCTGTGTGACCGCTGCACTCGCTTTGCCAAGGATGTGGCTGGCGATCCACTCATCCACTTTATTGATCGCGGATCCAACACCGAGATTGCCACCTTCCCGGATGAGCCCTTTTGCTCGTACTTCTCGGGCAATACCGTGCAGATCTGCCCGGTAGGAGCCCTTACCGCAAAGCCGTATCGATTCCGCGCACGGCCATGGGACTTAGAAGAGGTTGAGTCCACCTGCACCGGTTGCTCAGTGGGTTGCCGGATCACAGTGCAGTCGAGTCGCAATCAGGTGTTGCGCTTTCAGGGAGTCGATTCCGATCCCGTGAACTGGTCTTGGCTGTGCGATAAAGGCCGCTTTGGCTTTGAGGCGATCAATTCCGAAGAGCGCCTCGCAGAGCCACTCATGCTCAGTAGCGATGGGACGCTGAGTCCTGCTCGTTGGGCCGAGGCTCTCAACGCAGCCGCTGACGCCATCCGCGCTGCGGACCCAACCTCAGTCGCTGTGATTGGTGGCGCACAACTCACCAACGAGTCACAGTACGCATGGGCCAAGTTCGCCAAGGGAATCATCGGGACTGACCACGTTGATGCACAACTCGGCGACGGCCTTGCAGCCGAGGTTGTGTTGGGCCTGCCGGGCGCAACGATTGATCAGGTCTGCGCACCTGGATCCACAGTCTTGTACATGGGCCCCGATCCCAAAGAAGAACTCTCGGTTCTCTACATCCGCCTCAAGCACGCCGCCCAAGAAGACGGCGTTCAAATCATCGAACTGAGTCCCGCAGCTTCTGGACTCTCGCCTTATGCGTCATCCTCGCTGCACTACCGGCCGGCCGACCTACCCAAACTTGTTGAAGCGCTCCTTGCAGGTGAGTTGCCAGACCAAGGCCTTCCCGGAATAGACGCTGCAGAGTTCACCAAGGCATCACAAGCACTGCTCGCAGCCGAGCAGAATCTGCATGTAGTGATTGGTCGGGCCAACTTGGCTGAATCTGCTGACTGCGTAGCCGTTGCGGCTTCGGCAGTTCATCAGGCTATTCCTGAGGCAACATTCTTGTCGGCTCTGCGTCGAGCAAACCTGCGTGGTGCCCTTGAAGCCGGTCTGACTCCAGGGATGCTTCCGGGCAGAAGCAGCTTGGCCGAGCATGGCCAGGCATGGAAAGAACTCTGGGGTTCTGTTCCGTCAACTGCTGGCATGGACACAACGCAGATTCTGCAGGCCGCAGCCGCAAGCAAGGTTGACGTTCTTATTCTGCTGGGCGCAGATCCGCTTGCAGATTTTGCTGACCGCTCCTTGGCCCGACGTGGCGTGGCGGGCGCTCGAACCGTGATTTCGCTGGACCGTTTCTTGACAGCCTCAACTCGTCAGGCCGACATCGTCTTTCCGATAGCCGGTTTCGCCGAGTGCGAGGGAACCCACACCAACCTTGAAGGTCGCGTCACAAGGTTGAATCAGAAGGTGACTCCACCCGGCACAGCACGCACCGACTGGATGATCGCTGCAGAGTTGGCTGCGCTGCTTGGCAAAGATTTGGGTGTCGAACGTGACGCTCACGAACTCTGGGATGAGTTCATGGCTCACTCGGCCGTGCACGCTGGTGTGAGTTCTGCAGCATTGGATCATCCTGATGCTGCCGATGGATTGCTCCTCGACCTCGGGCCGAGGCCGTTCGTGACTCCCGTGGCTCCCCACGTTGCTCCGCAGAGTTCCTACTCGTTGCGACTCATTGTCAACCGCACCCTTTATGACCAAGGCACAGAGATTCACCACTGTGATTCTTCTTCTGGTCTTGCCCCGGCTGCTTCCGTGCGCCTCAGCCCAGCCGACGCTGCACCGCTAGGTGCAGAGGACGGAACCCCGGTCACGGTGAGTTCCCCGCATGGTTCGATCACTGCTGCACTAGTCGTTGATTCCGGAGTGCCCAAGGGTTCCGCTGTCCTGCGCCACAATCTCGAGGGTGCAGACCCTGGCCTACTCATCGACTCCGCAGATGTCGTCTGCGAGATTCGGGTTGAGGTGAGCTGACATGACCTCAACACTTCAGTCGCACGTGATCGCAGGAATGCTTGCCAACGACCCGCTTCTGAGCGGCGAGGTGGGCCTCACCACTCTGCTCGTTGTGCTCATCAAAGTTGTAGTGGCCTTTGTTGGCCTGCTGCTCTCAGTCATCTTGATGGTCTGGTTTGAGCGCAAAGTTATTGCCGATATGCAGAACAGGTTCGGTCCAAACCGAGCTGGACCCTTTGGCCTGTTCCAGACCATCGCCGATGGTATGAAGTTGATCTTCAAAGAGGACCTCATGCCTGAGCGTGCTGATCCCTTTGTGTTCAAGCTGGCACCGTTCTTGTCCTTGGTGCCTGCCTTCTTGACCTTTGCGATTGTCCCGATTGCTGGCAGCTTTAACGACGGCCTTGATGGAGTCGTCACCATTCTGGGTCAGCAGACCTTTATGCAGGTTGCAGACCCACAGATCGGCATCTTGTTGTTTCTTGCCATGTCTTCCTTGGCTGTCTACGGCATCATGCTGGCTGGTTGGGCCTCGGGGTCCAAGTACCCCCTATTGGGATCCGTTCGAGCCACAGCACAGATGGTCTCGTATGAGGCAGCCTTGGGCCTAGCTCTGGCCTCGGTGTTGCTGATTGCTGGTTCACTGTCCACCAACGCAATCGTCAACGGGCAGGCCGGGTTTCGCTGGAACGTTTGGATGACTGGCCTCGTGCCCTTTGTGATCTTCACGATTGCTGCAACAGCAGAACTCAATCGACCACCCTTCGACTTAGTTGAGGCCGAACAAGAACTCGTTGGTGGCTTTCACACTGAGTACTCCTCGTTCCGCTTTGCCATGTTCTTCTTGGCCGAGTTCCTCAATACCGTAACCATGTCGGCAATCATCGTGACGCTGTTCTTTGGCGGACCATCTGGGCCAACATTCGGCCTGACGAACTGGGTCGGTGTCTACATTCTTCCGCTCTTCTGGTTCTTCTCGAAACTGCTTGTGTTCTTGTGCATGTTCGTGCTGTTCCGTGCAACCTTGCCTCGGTTCCGATACGACCAAGTCATGGATCTAGGTTGGAAACTGCTCATTCCTGCTTCGCTCGGATGGTTCTTGTTGCTTGTTGCAGTCAGAGTCGGTAGCGACCAAGGTTGGAACTTGGCAGCCACTGGGCTTGCTGCAATAGCAGGTCTTTTGGCAGGAGCGTTCTTGTTGATACTGTCCATTCGAGCTTCGGCAGCAAAACGTGCGGCAGTTTCGCTGCCAGGAGAAGGAACCTGATGGGCTACCTGAACGGCTTCGGCGTAGTCATAAAGAAGTGGATTGGCGTGAAGTCAGCGACTGGCGCCCGCATTACGACGCAGTATCCCGAAGAGACTCGGCCCAAGCCAGAGCGGTTCCATGGCAGACACGTGCTGAACCGTTATGAAGATGGCATGGAGAAGTGCATCGGGTGCGAACTCTGTGCCGGTGTGTGCCCCGCAAAGTGCATCTACGTGCGTGGTCAAGATAACGATCCGGAAAACCCAACCTCACCGGGTGAGCGATTCGGGTTTGTCTACGAGATCAATTACTTGCGCTGCATTCACTGCGACTTGTGTGTCGAGGCCTGCCCAACCGAGGCAATTACTGAGACCAAGCTCTTTGAGTTTGCGTTCACGAATCGCGCCGACGCCATCTATACAAAAGATGAACTCCTAGTCGACGATTCCGGCCACCCGCAGCAACTCCCTTGGGAGAACTGGTCCGGAGGTTTTGACCCAGCTCAAGACAGTTCGGGTTGGATGCGGGCAACTGCACCAAGTGGAGATGCCAATTTTGTTGGCATCGTTGCTTGGGCCGGTGAGCTTGGCTACGGAGTCCGTGACCCGCAGAGGGCCAGCATTGAAGTTGAGTCTGGTCCTGTTCCCGCTGGTGCCCATCATGATCACGCAGCTCATGATGACGCAGCGCAGGATCACGGCGAGCACGGAGATGCCGATCACGCAGATCCAACTGAGCCAGAATCAACCGAGCCAGAATCAACTCCTGCTACCAAGACCCCTGGCCACTTTGATTCCTCGGCTGATCTCCCCGAAAAGAAGAGGAGGTTCGGTAAGTGAGAGTTGAGATGTTTACTTTTCTGCTCACGGCCGCGATCTGCTTGGCTGGGTCTGCTGGCGTGGTCCTTCTTCGCAACCCGGTTCATAATGCCCTCAGCTTGGTCGCAACTCTGTTTGGTGTCGCAGTGCTGTTCATCCAGCAGGGCGCGTATTTCTTGGCAGCTATTCAGGTGATTGTCTATGCAGGTGCAATCGTCATTTTGTTCTTGTTTGTGATCATGTTGCTCGGGGTTGATAAGGCAGAAGGACTCGACCGTGATCCGATTCTTGGCCAGCGGCCGGCAGCGATCGCCGCTGCAGTAGCAATTCTTGGTCTGAGTCTCACTGCGCTGTTATCCGTTGGATCACGAGTTACCGGCCAAGCTTCTACTCTTGCTGCGATTGATGGATCCGAGCCAAATATCAATGCTCTCGCAAAGGTTTTGTTCACTGATTACGTGTTCGCTTTTGAGATCACCTCGGTGTTGTTGACGGTCGCAGTAGTTGGCGCTGTGGTCCTGTCCCGAAAAGCAGGCCCGGCCATTGATGCGGCTGAATTCCCAGAAGGAACTACTGCCGATTTGCTTCAAGCGAAACACGATGCTGCGGCAGTGGAGCAAGGGGTTCTAGAAGAGGTCGCAACAGAAGATGAAACTCCCGAGGGTGAAGCTGAGACCGCAGAGGAGGCTCTCCGCTGATGCTGGCATTGAATGAAACCTGGTATCTGGTGCTTGCGGCGATGATCTTTACGATCGGTGCTGTTGGCCTGCTCACTCGCAAGAACCCGCTGGTGATGTTTATGTGTGTGGAGCTCATGCTCAATGCCGTCAACCTGACGTTCGTGACCTTCTCGAAGGCATTAGACGACATTGCAGGTCAAGCAATCGTGTTTTTTGTGATGGTGGTAGCTGCGGCCGAAGTAGTGGTTGGGCTCGGGATCATTGTGGCAATCATGCGTCGCCGACAGGGTGCTAACGCCGATGACATTTCGTTGATGAGGGGTTGATCTGATGAATCTGATCTGGCTCATCCCTTGTCTCCCCCTGTTTGGGTTTTTAGTCCTGTTAGTCGCTGGCCGGAAGCTTGGTGACCCTGGTGCTGGTTGGTGGGGAACTGGCGTAGTAGCAGCAAGTTTCCTGGTGGTAGTGAAGGTCTTCTTTGACCTCTTGGCGTTGCCCGAGGAAGAGCGATCCCTGACGCAGACTTTGTTTACGTGGATCCCGTCCGGAAGCTTCAAGGTCAGCATCGGATTCTTGGCTGACCCGCTCAGCATTCTGATGTGCCTCTTCATCACGGGTATTGGCGCACTCATTCACCTGTATTCCATTGGCTATATGAAGGGGGACGAGAAGTTCTCCAAGTTCTTCCTGTACCTGAATTTGTTCCTAGCCTCGATGCTGCTGCTCGTGCTTGGCGACAACTTGCTCTTGACCTTCCTGGGTTGGGAAGGCGTCGGCACCTGTTCCTATCTGCTCATCTCCTTCTGGCATACGGACCCCGCCAACGCTTCGGCCGGCAAAAAGGCCTTTGTTACGAACCGAATTGGTGACTTTGGGTTCATGCTGGGCACCTTCTTGGTGTGGGTCACCGTGGGGTCAATCAACTATGCAGACATTGGACCTGCGGCTCCGATGATTGCAGCCGGAACTGCGACTGCGATTGCCCTGTTGTTCTTTCTGGGAGCAGTTGGCAAGTCGGCGCAGTTGCCGCTGTCTGTCTGGCTGCCCGATGCCATGGCAGGGCCCACTCCTGTCTCGGCACTGATCCACGCAGCCACCATGGTGACTGCTGGCGTCTACCTGATTGCTCGCCTAAATCCCATCATGGCCCAAGCTGGATGGGCCAATGACGTGATTGCTTGGACGGGAGCCATTACGGCCCTGGTCGCAGCATCGATTGCAATCGCACAGACCGATATCAAAAAGGTTCTGGCTTACTCAACAGTCTCGCAACTGGGTTACATGTTCCTAGCCGTTGGAACGCAGAATTATGTGGCCGGCATCTTCCATATGGTGACCCACGCATTCTTCAAGGCGCTGCTGTTCTTGGGTGCAGGCTCGGTGATCATGGCGATGTCGCACGAACAGGACATGCGTAAGTTCGGAAACCTCCGCAAATACCTGCCAGTCACGTTTGCGACCTTCATGATCGGATGGTTGGCAATTTCGGGTATACCGCCGCTGGCTGGATTTTGGTCAAAGGACGAGGTACTCGCTGGAGCATTTAATGCCGGCCCCGCTGGCCCTGTGCTCTGGTTCATTGGGCTACTCGTGGCATTGATGACGGCGTTCTATATGACCCGCGTCGTCATCATGACCTTCTTCGGAAGTGAAAAGTGGCGGCTCACCGACGACCCGCACGAAGCAGTCGAGTCTGCCGATGTTGAGTCTGAAGCAGTTGAGTCTGAAGCTGTCGAGTCCGTGGATCTTGTTGGAGCCTCCGTTGCTGCAGCCGATCATGGGGGTGGTCATGGGGGTGGTCATGATGACCACCATGGTCTGAGTCCAGATCACACCCCTCAAGAATCGCATTGGACAATGACTGCGCCGCTGGTCATTCTGGCAGGGCTGTCCATCTTTGGTGGGGCGATCAACTTGCCGTTTGGCTCTGATTTCAAGCACCTTGAACGCTGGCTAGAGCCCACTCTGGCATACGAGCATGAGCTTCCGCCCGTGCCAGTCTTGGTGCTCTTGGCCTTTGCTGCGATTGCAGTTGCGAGTCTCGGGATCTTCTTGGCCTACTTGGTCTATAGCAAACACAAGATTGCAGCCGAGAAGATTGAACGGCCAGTGTTGGCCCATGCGTGGTACATCGATGAGACCTACGCAAAGGTTGCTGGCGGACCAGGCGAGGCAGGGTTCCAAGGACTCGCTGACTTTGATGGCACGGTGGTTGACGGTGCAGTGAATGGGGTCGGCGCAGGTGTGCTTGGCATAGGAAACAAACTTCGGCCCGTACAGTCCGGACTCGTGCGTAGTTATGCGCTCGGCATCAGCATCGGCGGAGCACTTCTGCTCGCCTTCATCGTCACGAGGATGAACCTGTGATTGGAACTCTCCTCAACTCGACCAGTCTTCTGCTTGCTTCGGAGTTCGCAGAAGAGTCAGCGAACGC
The DNA here is from genome assembly GCA_001025035.1 of Actinobacteria bacterium IMCC26207. GTDB lineage: Bacteria > Actinomycetota > Acidimicrobiia > Acidimicrobiales > Microtrichaceae > IMCC26207. The sequence goes on along the minus strand of LCZK01000004.1, from coordinate 130,093 downwards.
TTCGAATTTTCCGATGATTCCGGCGCTGATCATTACGCCGCTCATTGGCGCAATCATCATTGCGCTGATCCCTCGGTCTCGGTCCGATCTGTATAAGCAGATCGCGGTTATTACCAGTGTGATCACTGGCGCTTTCTCGATAGCCATGCTCGTGGCTTTCAATACTAGGGATTCGGGCTACCAGTTCGTTATCGATCAGCCATGGATTAGCGATCTTGGAATCTCGCTGCACTTTGGCGTGGATGGCATTTCACTGTTCTTGGTGGTTCTGACGGGAGTGATCTTCCCGATTGCGCTACTCGGGGCAAAAGTAGATCACGACCCAAAGCCCTATTACGGGTGGCTCATGGTCTTGATGGCTGCCTCTATGGGTGTGTTCAGCTCGCTTGACCTGGTGCTGTTCTTTGCCTTCTTCGAACTAGTCCTTGTTCCGATGTACTTCTTGATTGGCCTGTGGGGCCACAGCAACCGCGTCTACGCAGCCACAAAGTTCTTCTTGTACACCATGCTTGGTTCGGCCTTCATGCTGGTGGGTCTGGTCTCTCTAGCAGTCTTGAACGCCCGAGCGATGGGTGGGCCGATTACCTTCGACTTGGTCGAGATTGCAAAGAATCAAGCAATCTCAGTCACCGCTGGCCGCTGGATCTTTTGTGCTTTCGCAGTTGCCTTTGCTGTCAAAGTTCCGCTGTTCCCACTTCATACTTGGTTGCCAGATGCACATACAGAGGCACCCACTGCGGGTTCGGTGATCCTCGCTGCAGTCATGCTCAAGCTCGGAACCTATGGCTTCATTCGCTTTGGACTTGATCTGTTCCCCGAGGCTTCACATTGGGCAGCGCCAGTGATGATGACCCTCGGTGTGATCGGCATCATTTACGGAGCGGTCTGCGCAACGATGCAGAAAGACCTGAAGCGACTGGTTGCGTATTCATCGATTGCGCATCTTGGATTCATCGTGCTCGGAGTGTTTGCCTTCTCGGTGCAGGGCCTCGAGGGCAGCATCTTGATCATGGTGAACCACGGCATCTCAACAGGAGCGTTGTTCCTGCTCGTGGGTTGGATTTACGAGCGCAGACATACTCGCCAGATTGCAGAACTGTCTGGGCTTCAGAAGGTGGCACCGATCTTTGCCGGCGTGTTCACGCTGGTCATGCTGTCGAGCATCGGGGTTCCCGGTTTGAACGGATTCCCGGGCGAATTCTTGGTCCTGCTTGGTTCCTTCGCAAGCGCTCGCTGGTGGGGAGTTGTCGCAGTCAGCGGAGTCATTCTGGCTGCGCTGTACCTACTGTGGGCATATCAGCGTGTATTCCACGGCCCCGTCACGGAGCCCAATAAGGGATTCCGCGAGCTCAGACTTACCGAGGGGTTGGTGATCGCACCACTACTCGTTCTGATCGTCTTCCTTGGGTTGTACCCCAAACCGATGCTTGACCGAATCGAGCCGTCAGTGGAGCGGTTGCTCGCCCATGTTGATGCTGAAGTGGACGGGTTTGAGCTCCGAGAAGTGAAGTTTGTCGCGCCGCTTCCTGGTGAAGTAGAGGCTGGTCACACTGAGGCTGGCAAAACTGAGGCCGGTCACACAGAGGGGAAGCCCTGATGATTGCTCGCATTGTTCAGGATTCCCCTGTGCAGACCCTTGCCGCTGAGGCCGCGTCGGGAACCCCCGAGATCATCTGGTCGGCGATTGCGCCGAACCTGATTCTGATGCTCGGCGGGGTGTTGCTACTCACCGTTGTCTCGCTATTGCGTGGCAAGTCCCCTTCTTGGTTCCCTGCAGTCTGGACTGTGGTGACTGCGTCGCTTGCTCTGATTGCACTCTTTCCCCTTTGGGCTCGAGTGCAAGACGAGGGCGCTCAAACAGTCATGGCCGGAGCAGTTGGCCTTGATGGATTCTCTCTCTTTGTGACCGGCATTATTTGCTTGTCGGTGATTATGGGTGCGTTGCTCTTAGAGGGATACGTGCGCCGAGAGGGCCTTGAGGGAGCCGAGTGGTACGTGCTGTTGCTGCTGTCTGCCTCTGGTGGGGTCACGATGGCCTCGGCAAACGATCTGATCGTGATGTTCATCGGCCTAGAGATTCTGTCGGTTGCGGCCTACGTGCTCACCGCCATGCATTCCAAGCGCATCTCCTCTCAAGAAGCCGGACTGAAGTACTTCGTTCTCGGAGCCTTTGCATCTGCATTCCTGCTCTACGGAATTGCTCTCACGTACGGGGCTACCGGGTCGACCAATTTGGTTCGGATTCAGCGCTTCTTGTCAGACACGGTGATTACTCAGAACGGTTTGCTGTTGGCTGGCTTTGCCTTCATGCTCGTGGGATTCGGGTTCAAGATTGGCGCTGCGCCGTTCCATACCTGGGCACCTGATGTGTATCAAGGTGCGCCATCTCCGGTGACGGCCTATATGGCATCGGGTATCAAGGCAGCGGGTTTCGCAGGGCTGCTTCGAGTCTTTGTGGTTACGTTCGGGCCAACCTACGGAGCCGATTGGCGACCGATGGTCTATGCGCTTGCAGTGTTGAGCCTGTTGGTTGGCTCGTTTATGGCCATTGTGCAGACCAACGTCAAGCGAATGCTCGCCTACTCATCCATTAGCCACGCTGGGTTCATTCTTGTAGCCGTTGAGGCCTCATCTACTCAGGGAACCTCGGCTGCGCTCTTCTACTTGCTTGCCTACACCTTTATGGTCACTGGCAGCTTTGCAATCGTTACCATCATGGGTCGCACCGGTGATGGCACACACGCTCTTGACGACTACCGGGGCCTTGGTCGTGCTCGGCCAGGTTTGGCCCTGATCTTTACTGTGTTCTTGCTAGCTCAGGCCGGTGTTCCCTTTACTGCAGGGTTCCTATCCAAGTTCTACGTCATCAATTCTGTGGTGGCCGAGGGGCAGTATGCCTTGGCCGTAATAGCCATGGTCTCGGCAGTAGTAGCAGCCTTCTTGTACCTACGAGTTGTTGTCGCCATGTACTTCTCAGAGGATCCAGCAGCAGAACTCATGGAATCCAGAATCAAGGTTCCCGTTGGAGCTTCGATTGCTCTGGTGATTGCCGTAGTTGGAACCCTGTGGCTAGGAATCGTCCCCGGCGCAGTTACAAATGTGGCGAACGATGCCGTAGCTCAACTCGTGGCCTTCAAGAGCTAACGAGCAACTGCAACGCTGCAGGTAGCGAGTGGCAGGCTTCAAGAGATATCACTCGCATCCTTCTCGGCCGGACCATCACTAGGGGCACCGGCTCAGGACGAGGCGAGTTTCTTGGTGTGCTTGCAGCACAGAATTGGGCTTTGGCGAGCGGTGTAGCGTTGTTGCTGTTCTTTGAGTACAGGTCTCGTGAGTGACATGCCAAATAATGATCAAACCTCGCAAGGCCCGAAACGCCGCCGCTTTACTCTTTCGCGCAGGACTACTAGTTCTCTGGCTGCCGATCCCAGCTCCAGTCACTTTGACCTAGCTGCGGAGGACCCGAATTGGGATGCCGAATGGGAAGGGTACGCTGCTGGCAACGAGGCCCAGACGCAGAGCGGTCTGGGCCAGTTGCAGGGGATTGTGCAGCTTCCGACGGGCCAGGTTGAACTGCGAGGGGAGTTCCCACAAGAACTCCTAGATACTCTGCGCGATCTACTGACAGTTGAGTCTGAACTGAACGCCGCCCAAGAGGCGTCGCCTCGCTTCGACACGGAGGAGCAAGGGGTGCTTCCTCGGTTGAGTTTTTGGTTTACAGCCGAAGGCGATCACGGCGCTGAGACAGATGGCGCCTGGCGGTTAGAAAAGGACGATGCCGGAGTGATCGAATTCGGCCAAGAAACCTCGGAATTATTTCCAGCACTGTGGAAGCAACTGCTCATCATTTCTGCGGAACTGAACCCCTCGGTGCTGCACCTTTGTGTTCCCTGTCTGGAACTAAACGGCTACGGCTTAGTTATCGCTGGAGGTCCGAGCTCAATACGGGATCAGCTGATCGAGGAACTGATTCGCTCAGGTGCTGCGTACCTGACTGCTGACGATCTTGTCCTGCACCAAGGGACTCGAACTGTCTTCGGCAGTCCAAGCCCGCGTGCCGCCACAAACGCTTTGGGAATGCAACAGTTCGAGGCTGCGAGCGCTGGAACTCAGATTGTTCGCCAGTGCGCAGTTGGGCTGATTCTGGTTCTGGGCGAAGAAGAGGCAGAGGCGGCTAGCTCGCTGAGCGATCTCGAGCCAGTCAGCAAGCTCGCGCCACTGAGCATGGCTCAGACCACCAACGAGCTTCTGAGCTGTCGTGGGCTGTCTGGATCCCAGCAGGGCCCAACGAACGGGATTGCCTTAGAGATGACAGCTCTGCTGGTAGCAGGCTCCTCATGCGTGACTGCCTCCGCTCCGACCACACAAGACGAGCTTGATCGCTTGGTGCAGGAACTGCAGGCACTTCTGCCACCAGACCGGCGGCGACTTGCCGTCTTGCACCGGCTTAACCTGGGTCAGGACTCGATACAACCAGTAGCGGGCAAACGAGTAGCGGGGGAGTTTCAACCGGTCTCTCATATGATGCGCTTTGACCAAGATGCACTTCTTTTTGCCGCAGAGTCTCAACGCGTCGAAGACTCCGATAGCACTTCGTTTGTTCCAAGGGCCGAGGTGCTGACGCCAGATCAAGCCGATCAACTCATTGCTCAGTCCGAACGCAACACTGTGCGGAATCGACCTGAGGCCTGGCCCACTCCGAGTGCCTTCGGCCTGACAGATTGTCCCAGCGGAAAGGCTGCGCAAGCACTTTGGCAGGGGCTCGCTGTACCCGAGAATGGGAAAGCGGGCGATATGCCGTCCGGGTTGGCAGTGGAATTACTGAGCCGCGATTTGCTCCAAGCGCCCCAAGCAACTCGAGACAAGGTCTTGCATGCCCATGTGCTCGCGCAGCGGCACGCTCACGAGGTAGCCGGTGCCTTGATCTGGGTGGTACGTGTTGCGGCCGAGGTAGACGTACAGTCAGTTGTCTTTGGCTCGCTCCTTCAGGTCTGGGATGGTCGACTTCCTGAGCACTTCACCGATATCGGTCAGCTTGATCTGCTGATCCGCAACAGTGAGATTGAACGACTTCTTGCAAGACTTGGAACTCAGGGGTTTCAGTCGGAGACTAGAAAGCTCAGTAAGAAGGCCGTAGATACCGATATTGAGTACAACCTTCGACACCCTGCCATCCCCGAGGTAGTGATTGCTCTTCATGCAACTCTTGCAGCAGGACCATTCGGCTTGCTCGTAGACCCCGATGAGTTCCATGATCGGGCCGTACCGGTTCAGGTTCGGGAGCATTGGGTCAAGGGGCTTCACCCTGAACATCGCTTTGTTGCTGCATGTGTGGCAGCGAGTGCATGGCAAACAAGCGAGAGTATTTCAGAGAGTGTTTCTGTGGGGACTGATGATGATGCTCCCATGCAGAGCGTCAATAAGTCAGGCCCCGCGGCTCCGAGCATCGCTCAGTTGCGAGAGGTCGTGATGACAGCGCCGAGCTCTGAAGAATTGCTGATGTCGGCTGTGGAGTGTTCAAGCCGCCTTGGTGCCGCTTCCAAAGTGTTCTCAGCTGTTCGTCAGGCTGATGAGGTGCTGCCCGGTCTGCCAGTTTGGTTAGTACAGCGCGCTCGCCAAGATGCTGGATTACCCACGGAGCGAGAATCGGGACTTCGATCGCGCCTTCGTAGCCGAAAGAGCGACCGAAGCCGCTAGCGCATCTCTACCAACTGATTCTCAGCTGGCATGGCTTACAGGTAGTTGACGAGATCGCCCTTCAGGGCTTTTCTGCAGTCCAGTACTGGTGCCTCGGCTGACGCAATCATCTCGCGGTCAAAGCTGGAATGGTCTACCAAGTACAAGATGAGGTCGGCATTTTCTAGGTCGGCCTGCGTGCCATCTACACGATCAACATCTTCAGGGAACTGAGCTTCGCCCACGTGCGGGTCCACGAGTTGAACCTGAGCGCCAAGAGTTTGCAGTTTCGCAATAATGGGCCGGGACGGGGTTTCTCTCGCATCGCTGGTATCGGCCTTATAAGCAAGCCCAAAGACCAACACCTTGGAGCCCTTGACGGACTTGCTGTGATCATTCAGCAGAGCCTGCACACGCCGAACCACATAGTCGGGCATGTGTTCGTTGACGTCGTTAGCAAGCTCAACAAAGCGGAATGTCTGCCCCAGAGTTCGCTCCACTTGCCAAGACAAATACGAGGGATCAATCGGCAGGCAATGCCCACCGACCCCAGGGCCGGGAGTGAAACGCATGTAGCCGAAAGGCTTTGTTGAAGCGGCGTCGATCGATTCCCAGACATCGATACCCAGGTCCTTTGCGAACATGGCTAGTTCATTCACTAGAGCGATATTGACATGGCGGAACGTGTTTTCGAGCAGTTTGGTAAGTTCGGCTTCCCTTGTGCCAGAAACCGGCACAGTCTGCTCGACGAGACGGTCAAAGAACCCTTTGACGGCAGCCAGAGAGTCAGCGTCAATGCCAGAGACCACCTTGGGCGTGTTTTCGAGCCGCCATGTGGGATTACCTGGGTCGATACGTTCAGGGCTGTAACCCAAGTGAAAATCAGCACCTGCCTTCAGGCCTGAACCTGCTTCTAGTAGCGGTGCGACTAACTCTTCGGTCGTCCCGGGGTAAGTAGTGGACTCCAGAACGACGGTGGATCCCGCAGAAACGTAGGGAGCTAGAGAACTCGCAGCATTTTCTATGAACGAAAGATCAGGGACACCCTCACCCATGGGTGTTGGCACAGAGATGACAGCAATATCGAACCCTGCAAGGTCATCAAAGTTTGAGGTCGCCCGGTACCGACCCGTGGCCAGAATCTCTGACATGACTTCAGTAGTGATGTCTTCGACATGTGAGGAACCTGCGTTGAGAGCCGCAACTTTTCGGTCGTCAACTTCAAAGCCCAAGACGTCGTATCCGCCAATAACTGCTCGGACCGCCACTGGAAGTCCAACATAGCCTTGGCCAATAACAACCACTCTGTCTGTCATGCGCCCCATGAAACCCCTTGAATCTTTGTTTACCGGCTTGTGCCGATGCTGATGATAGCCCTCGCGGCCACCGTTATATCCGCCACGGTGATCGCTTGAACACGCAGAGTCATTATAGACAATTACCTACTGAACTCCGCTCATGTTTTGCTTGCAAATAGGCACAATAGATGTTGTACTTCGTTGGCAGTTTGGTTCTGTGCGGGGTACGGATCCCAACTCTGAGCAACTGGGGGCAGTTGAGTGAACGAAATTCTTACAAAATATAGGTTCGCACTACAGGCAACATTTGACTGCGGCGCATGGATGTTGGGCCTCTGGCTGGCCACCCTGCTCCGTTATGAACTGCAATTTGGGGCAGTTGATCTGCTCGGGGTTCTTGCTCTGGGCTCCATTGCGATGGTCGCTCAGGTCGTGCTGGGTCGCCTTGGTGGGCTCTATGTGCACCGCTGGCGCTACGGCACCTTTGATGAGATTGTGGGCACGCTCAAGGTCGTGTCAATGGTGACCGTTCTGGTGGCTGCTGCTGATGCATTCAGCCCCGGCGTTCGGCCTGTTCCAGTCAGCGCTGCGATCGTGTCTGGGTTTGTGGCACTAGCAATCATGTGCATCGGCCGCTTGGTCTGGCGTCAAAAGCTTGAGACGTGGACTCGGGCCGAGGGTGACGATCGTTTGCCGATTATTGTCATCGGTGCTGGTTCCGGTGGATTGCAGGTGATCACGGCGATGATCAAGGCTGGCCCATACCACCCAGTTGCAGTGATTGACGACAACCCCGATCTTCGTAATCTGCGAATTAAGGGAGTAAAGGTTGGTGGCGACCGATCATCACTCGCTCGGCTCGTTGAGCAGACTGGTGCCAAGCACATCATCATTGCGATTCCCTCTGCATCGGGCGAGTTCATCCGAGACGTTGCCAAGCGAGCCGATGAACTCGAGCTTCGAACGCTGATCCTGCCTCCGGTTGACGAGATGTTTGGCATCGGCGTGAACCTAGGCGATATTCGCCCCCTGACCGAGGCCGATCTGCTTGGCCGTCGTGAGCTTTCCCTTGATATTGAGTCAGTGGCTAGCTACCTCACCGGTAAGCGGGTTCTGGTCACTGGCGCCGGCGGGTCGATTGGCTCGGAATTGTGCCGTCAGATTCATCGCTTCGCCCCCGAATCTCTAGTCATGTTGGATCGTGACGAGTCTGCACTACAGGCCGTGCAGATCTCTATCGAAGGCCGTGGCCTTCTTGACAGCAGAGACCTGGTTGTTTGCTGCATTCGTGACAGCGGTCGACTTCAGCAGGTCTTTGAGGAGCACCGCCCAGAGGTTGTGTTCCATGCGGCAGCTCTCAAACACCTTCCCCTGCTAGAAATGCATGCCGAGGAAGGCTGGAAGACCAATGTTTGGGGTACACAGAACCTGCTTGAGCTTGCCGGTGAGTTCGGCGTAGACCGCTTTGTAAATATCTCTACTGACAAAGCAGCAGATCCCTCCTCGGTGCTTGGACAAACAAAACGCATTGCTGAGCAACTCACCTCGCATGCCGGACAAGAGCATTCCGGTACCTACCTGAGCGTCCGATTCGGCAACGTCTTGGGAAGTCGCGGTTCAGTTCTTCCGCTCTTCCGTGAGCAGATTGCCCAAGGTGGTCCCATTACGGTGACACACCCAGAGGTCACTCGGTTCTTCATGACGATCCCCGAAGCCTGCGAACTAGTGATCCAAGCCGGTGCGCTCTCACATGACGGCGAAGTCCTTGTGCTCGATATGGGAGAGCCAGTCAAGATTGCCGACCTTGCTCGCCGTTTGATTGCTGAATGCGATCGCCAAGTTGAGATCGTGTACACCGGTCTGCGACCAGGTGAGAAGATGCACGAGGTTCTGTTCTCGCCTACGGAACTGCCTTCGGCCTCTGAGCACCCCATGATTCAGCGGGTTGAAGTTCCATCTATGAGCCCCACAGTTGCAGCTCTGAAGGATCCGTTCCTTGTTGACCCTGTGATTGATGTTCGTTCTAGCCGGTATAACTTCACTAGCGATCCACGCTCAGGGACGGAAAAAGAGTCGGCTTAGTCTGATCGGTTTGGCGGCAGAGATCATCTGCCCAATCGGAGAGACAAGTCAGGCAGGGAAACTATTCGGCGAGGCCGTTGAACCATGCAATGGTCGCAGCAAGTCCGGTGCGCAGGTCGACGGGCTGAACCTCTGGGAAGAGCGCTCGCAGACGATCGTTGGCAGCTTGGGAATGTGGCACATCGCCTGCGCGTGTCTCGGTGAACTGCACTGCTAGCGGACGCTCGAGCAGTTCCTCGAGCAGCGCAATCACTTCTAGCAGCGTGGTTCGCGTTCCAAATGCCAGGTTTGTTGGCTCGGGACTCGAGACCCGTCGCAAGACAGCATCGGTCAACACGCTGCAAACGGTGTCTACAAAAGTGAAGTCTCGGGACTGCGTGCCATCGCCGTGAACTACTAACGGCTCGTACGCAAGTGCAGCGGAAACGAATGCAGGGACCACTGCGGCGTAGGCATGGCCCGCTGCCTGGAGTGGGCCGAACACGTTAAAGAATCGAAAGGCCAAGGTGGGCATCTCGTAGCTGTGCTGCCAAGCGAGCGTGTACGACTCCGCAGCCAGCTTTGATGCCGCGTATGGGCTCATTGGTCGCGCAGCTAAATCCTCGTGCTTGGGCAGAATTGGGTTTGCGCCGTACACCGAAGATGAGGAAGAAACAATCACTTGGCAGTTGCCAGCATGACGGGCAGCCTCGAGCACGTTCATGGTGCCGGTGGCGTTCGCCTCATGCGAGGGAACTGGTTGTGCAATGGAGCGAGGTACCGATGGTCGGGCGGCTAGGTGCACTACGGAATCAGCGCCGTTTACGCAGTCCTGCAGCGCCGCAACGTCCAAGATGCTGGCCTCGACGCGGTCTACGGGCACCCCATCTAGGTTTGACCAAAATCCTGTCGAGACGTCGTCAAGGACAAGAACCTCGGTGACTTCCTTAGCTTGAACGAGTGCCCTGCAGAGGTTTGCACCAATGAATCCTGCGCCGCCGGTAACTACTACCTTCATGTCAGATCGATCCCCATTAGGGGCAAGGCTACAGGCGCTGGGGCCGAACTCATCGCATCGGCCAGAGGTGGATTTTTGTGAGCAGATGCGAATTCAGTCTCCAGGATTCTCCAGAAGGAGATGAGTTGTCCATGGTGAAACTTTGTTGTATCGCGCATCTTGGACGCAGGATCGGCAACAATTAAGGCCTACCGAGTCACACCGACGGCAGTGCTATGGGGGAATCATGGAGAATGATGTGCCTGAGGAATCTGAGCAGCCTGAAGAGCAATCTGAGCAAGCGGCCGAGCAGGCAGCCGCTATTGCTGAAGCCTCGAGTCCCGAGCAGACCGAGCAATCTGCTGAGCAGGCTGAGCGTTCCATGCGTGCAGCCCACCGGCCCAGCATGGCGGCCGCAGGACCATATGGACATCCGATCCACCCCATGTTGGTCACCATCCCAATTGGAGCTTTTGTTGCAACGCTTGCGTTCGACATTGCTTCTGTAACGATAGAAGGCCGAGCCTATGGCCGGCCGGCAGTATGGCTGTCTCTGCTTGGTATCATTGGCGGCCTGTTTGCTTCTCTATTTGGGTTAGTGGACTACCGCAGACTGACGAAGGGGACAAGGGCGCACGCAGTTGCGACACGTCACATGATTCTGATGGACGTGGTGCTGATCTGCTTCGTGGTGGGCTTCTTTGTGCGTCGTGCCGATTCGAATTATTACCTCTACGGAACCCCAAAACTTGCGCTGGCCCTGAGCGTTCTGGGCGTGGGGATCATGCTGATCGGAGGCTGGCTCGGCGGCAAGTTGGCTTACTCCTACGGAAGCCGAGTTGCTGACGAGTCAGATCAGATCAAGGCGCACTCGCTGAGTGCGCCATCTACTGATTGACTCATTTGTGAATCCGGTGAGTGCGGGACCCACCGTCACATTCGTGGGTCACGATGCCAGTAGAACAGGCGCGCCTGTCATGCTGTATTCCTTCCTGCGCTGGTTGCAATCCGAGGAAATCCAAGGGGTGGAACTAGCGCTGCTAGCTGCCGGACCGCTCCTGAGCGAGTACCAAAAAGTGGCCCCAACACATGTGCTGACCTCGCGCCTAGTGCGCAGCAGCGAGCAGTTGGGCGCCGTGATGAACTCCCTTGGCCATCCCATTGCGGTGCCGAGTGCGATTCAAGGAATCGGCCTGCGGGGCATCGCTAGATCCGAGATTGTCATGGCAAACACACTTGCCTCGCTCAGTACTGCCAGATTGCTTGCATCGAGGTCAGGGCAAAACGGCAAGCCATCTGAGTTGGTATGTCATGTTCATGAACTTGATGGGGTAGCGGAGCGGGTCCTTCCTGCCTCACCCCCTGATCGAGAGCGACTGCTTAGCTCCGTGGACCGATTCGCAGCAGCCAGCGAGGCCGTAGCTGAGATGTTGGTAAACCGCCTTGGTATCTCCTCGAAGCAGGTCACGGTGATCGAGGAGTTCATCGAGGCTCCACGCCCTTCGAGTCGGGCTGTCTCTCTGGCGCGCCGGCGCATGGTTGGTGAAGCGAATCGACCCGTGATCTTGAACGTGGGTGCCATGAACCACAGAAAGGGTCCCGAGCGCTTTGTGGACTTAATGGCGACACTGGTTGCTCATCCAAGCTTGCCTGTTGGTGTCTGGTTGGGTGGCGAGCGGGGCAGTTCGGTGTGGCTTGAAATGGAACACAGCATCGCTGCTTCGGGTCTGCATGACTGCGTTGTGTTGCTCGAGAGTCGCGAAGATTCGGCTAGCTATATCGCGGCAGCTGATCTAGTGGTTTCTACAGCGATTGAGGATCCCTACCCTTTGTCGGTCCTAGAGGCGGGTGCTGCAGGAAAGGCCGTTGTGAGCTTTGAATCCGGTGGAGTGATCGACATGCTGCGCGCCGCTGGGCAGGCAGAGTTGCTGCTACCGATTGGTGACACCCTTGGCATGAGTGCAGCAGTGGCTAGCCTTTTGGACAATCCCAGGAACCGAGAACTGATCGGTGCTCAACTCGCTGAGTGGGTCAACGCCACCCACTTGGTTGAGCACATTGCCCCCGCACTCTGGCAGGTAGTGAAGGGATGAGCGGTTCAGAGCCCACAGCTCAGGACCCAGTGATCTGGATTGCCGTTCATGATTTGTCTCGGACGGGAGTTCCAGTTCTGCTTGCGCGCTTATTACAAGCCAGCCCAGCTCAGCAGCGAGAGGTTGTGCATCTTGTAGCCATGTATGGCGGCCCTCTATTGCGCGAGTTGCAGAGTTTGTGTGCCTCTGTGACCGTCCTTGAGCCCAGCGATCGCCGGTCCGCTTCCTCTGCTGCATCTCTGGGTTTGATCACTCTCGGTATGGGTCGCGCTGGCGAAGTCGTTCGACACAGCGCTTGGAGAGCCAAGTTGGCTCGACGACCGAAGCCCGATGTGCTTCTGGTGCACGGTGCCGGAGCTTGGCCAGTAACGCAAGTAGTGAGCAGCAAACTGCCGGTGGTGCTCCATCTTCATGAACTCGAAACAGCGCTTGACCGCTGCATTACTAGGCCAGAACAAGCTGCGGCTTTTCAGCGTGCGCAGCAGGTGATGGTGGTCAGCGCGCCAGTGGCTGAGCTTGCCCGCAACCGCGGTGCCAACTCAGCGAAGATCCTGATGGTGCCTGGGTGCGTGCGACTGCCCGGTGCCAATCTGCCCGAGAGCAATGAGGCCGAGAGCAGTGCTCCCGAAACTGATTCAGTCCAGTGGGTTTTAGGAGCTGGCACCCCAGGTTGGCGCAAGGGAACCGACCGGCTCGCGGCAGTTGCGCATGCGCTTCAGCGAGTGAGCAGCCCTGCTCAGGTGGGGTGGGTGGGCGGTCGCCCTACTGGAGCAGATGCCAGTGCGGTTGGTCGAACAGATCTAGTGAATTGGATTCCAGAATCTGCTGACCCATGGAAGTTGCTCTCGCATGCTGCAGTCTTTGTTCTGCCGAGTCGTGAGGACCCCCTTCCGTTGGTGGCCCTTGAGGCTGGCTTGTATCGCCGAGCAGTCGTTGCCATGCCCACGGGTGGACTTCCTGATCTGCTCGCTGACGGGCGAGGACTTGTTGGAAGCCGCCAAGATCTCCGCTGGTTTGTCGCCGCAGTTGAGCAGGTGTTGGCCTCGAGGGCATTCGCTGAAGACCTTGGGCAGCGGTTGCATGAGTTCGTCCGGACTCATCATGATGTTGATGTGATAGCTCCCCGCTGGTTGCAGGCACTGTCAGATGCGGCCGGCAGGTGAACGCAAAAGTCGTTGTAGCGGCGCGGCAAAATGCCCTCGGGTTGAACTCAAGACTGACAACGTATACTTGAGAATTCTGTAAGTTGCGATAGGGGCACGAGTGGCAACAGCAATAATGCGCGATCCGAGAGTTGCGGTGATTGGCTGCGGCCACTGGGGTAAGAACCTGGTCCGTACCTTCTCCGAACTTGGCGCTCTGGTGGCGATCGTAGATCCCGATGCCGAAAACGCTGCGGCCCTCTCGGCAAAGTATTCCGTGCCCTACGGCTCGTTAGAGCAGATTCTGGCTGATCCAGAAATTGACGCCGTGGTAGTGGCTGCACCAGCCAAAGACCACGCTGCGGTCACGCTGCAAGCTTTGGACGCAGGTAAGCATGTGTTTGTTGAGAAGCCTCTGGCGCTTGACCTTGATGATGCGAGGCGCGTGGTTGCTCGGGCCGATGAACTCAACCAGACGCTCATGGTTGGTCACCTGCTGCAGTACCACCCAGCGTTCTTGGCAGTTCGTCAACTAGTCAGCGACGGCGCCCTCGGAGAGCTGCGCTACCTCTACTCCAACCGCCTGAACTTGGGCCGATTCCGGCGGGAAGAGAACATCCTCTGGAGCTTCGCCCCGCATGATTTGTCAATGCTGTTGGCCCTGGCCGGTGAAAGCCCAGATCATGTGTCAGCTGTCGGCTCAACATTTCTCAGTGAGGATGTTCCAGACGTCACCACTACGCATATGACCTTTCCAAGTGGTCCTCGTGCACATGTTTTTGTTTCTTGGTTGCATCCCTTCAAGGAGCAACGCCTAGTAGTAGTGGGCTCGGATGCAATGGCGGTCTTTGATGACCTAGCTCCTTGGGATTCCAAACTCACCATCTTTGAACACGGCGTGACTTGGGATGGACTCACACCTGTACCAGTACGTGGTGAACCCGTGGCTGTACCACTCGCAGAGTCTGAGCCTTTGAAACTGGAATGTGAACACTTCTTGCACTGTGTTCGTACGGGAGAGACCCCTCGCACCGATGGACACGAGGGTGTTCGCGTGCTTGATGTCTTGGCAACTGCGCAAGCTTCGCTTGCTGCGGACGCGCCCGTCGTTGGCGCAGCCACGAGGGCTGCCAAGACCAGCAGCGAGGTGCACCCAGGGGTCTTCGTTCACGAGAGCGCCTATGTGGACGAGGGTGTGCAGATCGGAGCGGGAACCAAGGTTTGGCATTTCAGCCATGTGCTCTCGGGGAGCACTGTGGGCGAGGACTGCGCACTTGGCCAGAACGTTGTAGTCGGCCCTGATGTCACCGTAGGTGATCGCTGCCGCATCCAAAACAACGTCAGTGTGTACGCCGGGGTCACACTTGAAGACGGCGTATTTTGCGGTCCTTCCTGCGTGTTCACCAATGTCTATAACCCTCGGGCCGAGGTGTCTCGCAAGGACGAGTTCATGACCACACTGGTTCGAACCGGTGCAACCATTGGGGCCAATGCAACCATCGTGTGTGGAACCGAGATTGGGGCGTATGCCTTTATCGGTGCGGGGTCCACGGTGACGAGCGATGTTGCTGCGCACGCATTAGTTGTGGGTTCCCCGGCTCGTCAGATTGGGTGGATGAGCCATGAGGGTGAACGTCTTGGGGAAGATCTGACCTGTCCAAGAACCGGCCAGAAATACCAAGAGATAGACGGCGTGTTATCGCTAGTAGATACACCTGAGCAGTCCAACTCGGCAAAAATCGGATAACGGAGTTCAGATGCAGTTCATTGACCTTGCTGCGCAACAGGCGCGGCTACGAGAAGGAATCGATCAAGCAATCACTCGGGTTCTTGACCACGGTCGCTACATCATGGGCCCAGAGGTCGCAGAACTAGAAGCCGCCCTAGGCGAGTTCTGCGGTGCAGCACATGTGGTCTCGTGTGCAAGTGGAACCGACGCCCTGATGATGGCACTCATGGTGCACGGGGTGGGTCCGGGCGACGCAGTGTTTGTGCCGACATTTACATTTGCATCAACAGCCGAGGCCGTTGCTCTGTTGGGGGCGACCCCCGTGTTTGTAGATGTTGATGCACAGACCTTCAACCTTGATGTTGCCAAACTCGCCCAAGCCATAGCTAGCGTGCCGAACGGCCTGCGCCCCGTTGGCGTCATTCCAGTCGACCTGTTCGGATTACCAGCGGATTACACGTCTATCGATGAGGTTGTTGCTCCGCTCGGGATGTGGGTGATTGCCGACGCCGCACAAAGTTTTGGTGCTGAGAGAAACGGTGCCTCGGTTGGCTCGATGGCTTCGATGACGACCACCTCGTTCTTCCCAGCAAAGCCCTTGGGCTGCTATGGGGACGGAGGGGCAATCATTGCAACAGACCCTGCCCAAGTCGAGATACTCAAGTCCATCAGAGTCCACGGTTCTGGGACCGAGAAATACGACAACGTTCGCATTGGTATAAACGGTCGGCTCGATACGATCCAAGCGGCCATCTTGTTGCAAAAACTGTCTGTGTTTGGTGACGAGATTCAGGCCCGCCAAGCAGTTGCAGATCGCTATGCGGATGGCCTCGCTGCTGCTGTGGTTGTGCCGACTACCCCAGTCGGAGCTCGCTCGACTTGGGCTCAGTACACCATTCAAGTTGATGACCGGGCGGGCGTGATTGCCGCACTTCAAGCTGATGGCGTGCCAACAGCGGTCTACTACCCGCGGCCGCTTCACCAGCAGACTGCGTATCAGGGATTCCCTATCGGCGATGGGGGAGTTGAAGTGTCGGAGACACTTGCAACTTCCGTACTCAGTCTGCCAATGCATCCCTATTTGGAACCCGCCGATCAGGACCAGGTCATTGAGGCCGTTCGAAAAGCAGTTTCTCGCTGAGTTCACGAACACACGCTTCTTCAAGGCGCACTCCTAGGCTCACATGATGAAGATCACCTTTCTTGCTATCAACTACGCACCTTCAGTTGGCGGCGCGCAACAATTGGTGCAACGCATTGCCGAGGGTCTTGTTCAGCGCCACGGCCACCAAGTAACCGTGGTCACAACCGACGCTCTGTACGCCCCAGCAGGCAAGAATCCAGGGAAGATCCCAATTGACCGCGAAGTGATTGCAGGGGTCGAGGTGTTGCGCCTGCCGGTATCACATCGGACCCACGACTTTCTCCGAGTTCTTCGCCGTATCGGTGCGAGATTCGGTCGCCCGATTGTTCCATCGGTCACGGCCTACGGACCTTGGGGTGCAAAGCTTGCTCTGGGCGCTCGTAGGGCAGCACAGGGATCTGATGTTGTGATTGGCGTTTCAGCGCCATTTACGACTGTGCCCGCTGCCGCCAAGTTCACTCCCCGCAAACGAGCGGCATTTGTTGCGCTTCCCATTTTGCACCTAGGGGAATGGGTGCCGAAAGGCTCACTGTTGAAAGCGATTCGGCGAGCCGACCTATGCGTTGCGCTGACTACGGCGGAGCAAACTTGGCTGGTTGATCATGGGGTGGAGTCTTCACGAAGCGCAGTGATACCGCCCGGCTGTTCGAGTGCTGAGTCGCTCATAGATCCACCGACTGCGCGTGCACAGCTTGGTCTCGTTGAAGGACCCACTGTTCTCTTTATTGGACGACTGGCAGCACACAAGGGGATCGACACCCTTCTCGCAGCCTGTCCGCAGTTGCTCGCCGCCCATCCGGACTTGAGGGTCGTACTTGCCGGAAGTCGTACTGGGTGGTCGGGGTTGGAAGCAGCGCTTGGTTCGTTGCCCGAGGAGGCAGCCGAACGAGTCCAGGTACTCGAGGACTTCGCTGAGGCCGATCGCGATGTCATTCTTGCCGCCGCAGAAATTGTCGTGGTGCCATCTCGCGAAGAGGCGTTCGGTCTAGTAATCCTAGAAGCCTGGGCGGCGAAGCGGCCCGTTGTGGCATCTGATATTGCTGCAATAGCTTCGGTAATTTCTGATGGGGTGGATGGGCTACTCGTGCCGGTGGGTGAGCCCGCAGCGCTCGGCGCAGCTGTGAGTTCACTGCTCGAGAACCCAGCTACTGCGCAGCGGCTCGGCTTGGCAGGACACGAGCGCATTCCCACTGAGTTCTCTTGGGAGGCTGTTGTAGACCGTTGGAACGAAGAACTTGTGGCGGTGGCCCCGACAGAGGGCCGCTCAGAACGTTCTCTGAAGGGCGTGACCTGACATGTGTGGAATCGTGGGAATGTTGCTCAGGGATGCTCTGAGCCCCGAAGACATCGCTGAAGTTGCTGCGCTCAGCGAACTTATGCAGCGGCGAGGGCCAGATGATTCTGGAGCTTGGGATGACGGGGCATCTTGCGCTCTCGGCTTTCGCAGACTGTCAATTATCGACCTCTCCCAACGCGGACACCAGCCGATGGTCACCGAGGATGGCCAAGATGTCCTGGTGTTCAACGGCGAGGTGTACAACTTCCGTGAGCTTCGAACCGAACTCATCTCCCTTGGACGGACCTTTCGCTCTGATTCTGATACCGAGGTTGTGCTGCAATCACTCGCCGAGTGGGGCACAGATGCGCTCTCACGTTTCAACGGCATGTTCGCACTTGCTTGGTATCGGCCTGCGATCAAGACGCTGGTGCTAGCAAGAGACCCCGTTGGCATTAAGCCTCTGTACTGGTGGCGTTCAGCCGAAGCATTCGTATTTGGATCACAGTACGACCAAGTCATTCGCCATTCCCGATGCGATCGAACTCGAGTTGATCCCGGGGCATTGAACATGTACCTGCGGCTGGGATACCTGCCAGGTCGATACGCACTTCTGAGCGATACGGGCCAAGTCGCACCCGGACATCTTCTGGAGATTCGGCCGGGTGCTGAACCCTCAGTCCGCAGATTCCGGCCAGCGTTCAAACCTGTCGCAGGAGCGGATCGCCTCAGCGGTCAGGCTGCGCTTGATGCAGTGGCAGACGGGGTAGCCAACGCCGTACAACGACAACGCGTGAGTGACGTAGAAGTCGGGGCATTCTTGTCAGGCGGAGTCGATTCACCGCTCGTTACCTCCCACCTTCAAGCGGCAGCGGACCACCCCGTCCCCGCCTTCACTATTGGTACTGATGACCCAGGCAGCGATGAGTCCGAAGCTGCCCGGGTCTATGCAGAGATTCTCGGGGTTGACTTCAACCTCCGTCGAATAGATGGCGCAACCGCTGTGGCATTAGTGGATGATGTGGCTGCAGCGAACACAGAGCCATTTGGCGATTACTCCTCGTTCCCCACACTGTTGGTCTCGGCCCTTGCGTCTGAATCGGTCAAGACCGTGCAGTCAGGTGACGGTGGCGACGAACTGTTTTGGGGCTACCCAAGATTCACCAAGGTTGCCGAGGCCGCAAAGTGGTTTGGCCTACCGAAGTCGCTGCGGGTTGCTGCCTATGGCGCAACCAAGCCGCTGCCGAACCCAAAGCGACCACCGCGCGGAGTGATGTTCCCAACTCTGGGGGACTGGTACCTAGATGCGCACTCGGGGCTACGGGATGCCGACTTTGAACGCATCGCCCCCGACCTTGGCGACCTGCCTGCAGACTTCGATCTGTTCAGCTTGTCTGGCAAGCCGAGCAGAGACGAGTTGTTTCAGTGGATGAGGTCAAACGAACTTGCCTGTCATCTGCCGATGGTTCTGCAGAAGGTGGATCGGGCAGCCATGTTTCATTCGCTTGAGGTTCGGGTGCCACTGCTTGATCTCGAGCTGCTTGACCTAGCGCAGAGGATTGATCCCATTGACTGCATGCGCAATGGCATCGGAAAGCTTCCCTTGCGAAACGCACTTGGTCAACAGGTTCCGCCGGAGAGTATCCCGATTCCAAAAAAGGGATTTACGGTACCCATGGCACAGTGGTTGCGAACCGACCTTCGTGGCCACGTTGAGGAACTCCTGCTTGAGCGTGACCCATTTCCAAACGGCTTTTTTGACCGAGAGCAGCTGAAGCTGTGGTGCGAGGATCATTTCTCGGGTCGCCTTGATAGGCATCGCGGCCTCTGGAACCTGCTTGCCCTGCAACTCTGGGCAGACCGCCACGCCAAGCCGCTTCCGTCCTCGCAGTCGGTGCTCTGACACATGGCCCGAATCACGCTTGTCGTCAACGAATTCGACACCGGATCAGAAACCTTTCTGCATGCGCTCGCAAGAATTCTGAGCGATGACGGCCACGAGGTAACTGAGTATTCACTGCTCGACAGCAGAACGCGTCAACATGCACAGCCCGGGCGCGCCATGGCCTTGCCTGCAGCTAACTCCGCAAGGTTCCCCTGGGCTGCAGCGAAGCTAGCCACTCGGTCCTCACAGGCGTCGGCCACGGCGATGTCTCGGGCTAGGGCTCGCTTTGGGCGCAGTTCTCGTGCAGTGCGGGCTGCGCTGCAAGCAGCACCTCTTCTTGCAACTCAACCAGATGTTGTTCATATCTCGTTCAGCGGCATTGCTCTGAGTTTGGATGACGCACTCGAGTTGCTCGATACAGACACGCGAGTGATCGTGTCCTGTCGAGGGACCGGCGAACTCGTGAGTCCTGTGCTGCATCCTGAGCGTGCCGAGGCACTCAGTTCAGTGCTCAACCGCTGCGATCGAGTGCACGCAGTGTCTGAAGCAGTAGCAGCTGCTGTGGTCGGTATGGGTGTTGACCCCGAGTTGATTCGCGTGATCCGGCCAGCCGTGAACACTGAGAAGTTCAGCCGCACGACTCCCTATCAGGCAATCAATTCGGATTCGCAGATCAGAATGATCACAGTTGGCCGACTGCACTGGATTAAAGACGTTTCTACGACGTTGAGTGCGCTGGCCGAGCTGCGAGCGAGTGGTTTTGATGCCAGATTGACCATCATCGGAGATGGTCCCGAGAAGGATGCTCTGCAATTTCGGGCCTCTGCTCTGGGACTGACAGATTCTGTTCGTTTCGCAGGTTTACTGCCCCCAGAACAGGTCCGCCAAGAACTCGAAGGCTCGCAGTTGTTCGTGCTGTCCAGCTTGTCTGAGGGGACAAGTAACGCTGCGCTCGAGGCAATGGCCTTGGAGTTACCAGTAATCGTGACGGGGGTAGGAGGCATGCCCGAGGTGATTGAAAATGGCGTCACGGGCTGGGTTGTTCCCCCCAGCGATCCCGCTAAACTCGCAGAGTCGATGATTCGTGCGGTTACGAACAGTTCCCTTGCTGAACAGCTTGGGCGGGCTGGCCGTGCGAGCCTCGCCAAGGGGCTTACGTTGGAAATGCAAAGCAGTGCAATCCGCAAAATGTACGGGGATCTCTTATGAGTACTCAGAGCGCCCAGAGCGACTCAACCCCTTCGGATCCCACAGATTCGGTTCCAGCAGTTGTGGTTCCACCTGTTGAAGAAGACACGGTTCTGACTCCTGCGGCGATTGCTAGCTCGGCAGAGCAAATGTTTCAGAATCCCACTGACACCAACCTGCCGATGTTCCCCACCCTGCGCAGATTGTTCAAGGGTGAGTATCCCTCGCTTGCCATCATGGCGACCACATCATTTCTCGGTGGCCTCTGTGAGGCAACGCTGCTGTTACTTATTGCCAACTTGGCCTTATCGATTGGTGGCAATGACCTTTCAGAGCAGAAGTCTCTCATGTTTGGCCTTGATAAGTTGCCAGTCAATACGCTCTTTATGGTGGCGATTGGTCTGACCGCAATCCGTCTTGGCCTTCAGTATGTGGCTTCGAGATCGGGCGCTAGGCTGACCTCACGCCTTACGCAGAGCTTGCGTAACGGCACCTTCGAGGATTTCATTGGAGCATCCTGGGAAGTGCAGTCAGCCATTCCCGAGGCCGCAGTTCAGGACCTTCTGCAGCGGCACCTTGCAAAGACCCAAGCAGCCGTCATCAGCGTTGGGTTGCTCATGAGTTCGGGCTTCATGGTGATGGCACTGCTGATGTCTGCCTTCATTGTTGACCCGCTGGCCTCGGGAGCGATCGTGATTTTTGGTGGGTTCCTCTTCATGGGCCTTCGCCCCATGACGATCAAGGCAAAGCGGCTCGGCCGCCAACAAATGCAACAAGGCGTTATCTACAGCGTTCAATCGCGTGAGGCAATCGATCTGAGCCTCGAGATTCGGGCCTTTGGCGTCAGCGAAGACGTTGCCGATCGACTCGACAAATCCACTCGCAGCGAAATCGCCTCGCTCTACAAGGCGCAGTTGATGGCTCGCATGGTGACTGGTATCTATACCTCTGCTGCAGTGCTTATCATTTTGGCGGCGCTCGTGGCCATGGACGCATTCTTGGATCAGCCGCTAGCTGCCGTTGGGGCAATCGTGGTGGTACTTGTCCGTGCGTTGAACCAAACAAGCGGGATTCAGGCCGCCTATCACGGTCTGGGAGATTTAGTTCCTTATATTCAGCGGCTTTTCGAGGAGCGGCAGTTCTTCCGCGATTCGCGGCCGCCCTCGGGTTCGGTGCACCTCGAGAGCATCGGAAAAATTGAGTTCACGGACGTCACGTATTCCTACGACGGCGTTCATGATGCACTCCAGGATGTGAGCTTTACTGTCGAACCAGGTGAGGCTGTTGGAATTATCGGCCCATCGGGTAGCGGCAAGTCCACCTTGATTCAGTTGCTCCTGCGACTCCGTCATGCCAGCACTGGGACGTACCAACTAGATGGCGTGCAGGTAGGGGATATTGAGGATCAGTCTTGGTTCTCCATGATTGCCTTTGTTCCACAAGACAGTCGTATCTATGACGACACCGTGGCGAACAACATCAGGTTCTTTCGGCAAGGTGTGAGCGATGAACAGATCATGGAAGCTGCTCGTCGTGCTCATGTCCATGAAGAGATTCTGGCTATGCCTGATGGCTACGACACCGTGCTGGGTTCTCGCGGCGGCTCGCTCTCTGGTGGTCAGCGGCAGCGTGTGGCAATTGCTCGCGCACTTGTGCGGCGGCCAGCCATGCTGGTGCTCGACGAACCGACAAGTGCACTCGACATGCAATCAGAGTCACTTGTTCATGAGACCTTGAACGAACTCAAAGGGTCGGTCACCTTGTTTGTGATTGCACATCGACTCTCGACGCTGAATAGCTGTGATCGAATCATGGTGATGGATCACGGCAAGCTGCAGGCCTTTGGCGACCGAACCGACCTAGAGAGCAACAACGCCTTTTATAAAGAGGCTCTAGCGCTCTCTCGGATTCGTACCTGACCTGTTCGGCACGGCAACATATGAAAATAGATTCTCGTGTTCTGGTTCCGATTACGTACGGGTTTAGCGTTCGTTACTTTGTGCCCACAGGGGTACTAGCTGGCCTTGCGCAGGTGTGTCACCCGGTCATCGCATTGGGGTGGGATGACCCCGAGCTGCGAGCCCTGCTTGAGAGCAGCGGATATGAAGTGCTGCAGTTACCCGAGGCAAAACTGTCTCACGAGTACCGCATGTTTCGGCGTAAGCAGAGCATTCTTCACGACCGCCGCCTCAATAGTCGGACTACCAAGATCCGTAGGGCTCGGCAACTCTCGATGATGCATGCACCGAGAGATCGGTTCTTGAACCAGTTGCGCTCAGCGGTTGATGCCGTCGCTGTGTCGCTACCCGGAGCCGGCGCACGCCTCGAGCGTGACGAGCCCGAACAACTCAGCCGTGGAACAAACCTTGGAGATTTTGCGGATTTTCTCGACACGCTCAACCTAGATGCAGTCCTCAGCATCACTCCCTATCACGATCAGGACGGGATGCTCCTTTACGCGGCGCAGCAGAGCAGCCTGACCTCGATTACTTCCGTTATCTCGTTCGATAACCCAACTACTCGGGAGCGAATGCTGGCATGCAGTGAGCAACTGCTTGTTTGGAACAAATACAACCGGACCGAACTAGTCAGAACGTACCCGCAGCTAGAAGCTGAGCAAGTCAAGGTTATTGGTGCTCCGCAGTTTGATCTTCATCGCAAGCCAGAACTACTGATGAGCCGAGAGGCGTGGTGCAGCGCACTCTCGCTCCCTCCGGACAGGCCGATCATTTTGTACGGCGCTGGTCCAGCACATCTGGTTCCGGGTGAGGCCTCACTTATCCGATTGCTTGATGACGCGATTGACCAAGGTCGGTTCGCTGAGGACCCCTACATTCTTGTGCGTCGTCACCCAGCGGAACCGCCAGAGGCTTGGTCTGAGCTCAGCAGCCAGCTTCGTCACGGTCAGGTTGTCGACCCATGGGCGGCAGGGAACTCATCATTCCGCGGCTGGCCTTCAGAGGAGGACATCATCATCCAGATGTCCTCGCTTGCGCATTGCGTGGTTCACCTCAACGTGTGTTCATCCATGACGCTCGACGGGGCGATGTTTGATCGGCCACAGATCGGACCCAGATTCGTTCCGGGAGCGACGGTCTCTGAGAATTCGCGAATAAACGACATGTACAGCCAGGAGCACTGGCTCCCCATTACTGCCTCGGGTGGGCTCAGGACCGTTGATAGCGCTGAGGAACTGATTCTGGCCACGGCACACGCGCTGGAACACCCAGAGGAGGGCTCAGAATCTCGTCAGCGGATGATTAAGGACTTGTTGACCTACACGGATGGGCAGTCCTCACAGCGACTCGTGGATGCGGTTGCTGCCCTGACCGCCTGACTGCCCTGCCGACTGACCTGCGCGGCAGTTTCTAGGAGGCGGCGATCAGCTCTGAGTATGCGGACATGAACCTGCCCACCTGGTGGCTGATGTCTAGGCGCTCATCAGCGGTAGCTGCTGCAGCCAAACCGAGCCGTGAGCGGGTATCTGCGCTGCCAGCGAGCTCAGCGAGGTGATCACACATCGCTCCAGTGTCGCCAACCTCAACCAAGATTCCGTTTACGCCATCTTCAACAACTTCAGCCATACCGCCGCAGCGGGTGCTCACCACGGGTAGGCCAGCGGCCATTGCCTCAAGCACGGCATTTGAGATTCCTTCGCTCAAACTCGGAAGAAGGAGCGCGTCGGCCCACCCGAGCAACTCTTTGATCTCTGGTTGACCAAGGCTGCCAACCAGACTCACTGAGTCCTCGCAGGCGAGTTCATGGATCATGAACATCAATTTCTCTCGCTCTAGCCCTTCACCTGCGATCCGGTACTCAACTGCAATGCCTCGTTTTCGAAGTGCGGCCACTGCCCGGATGCTGTCGTCAAATCCCTTTTTCCAATGAAGCCTCCCAATGGAGAGCAATCGAAATGGTCCCTCATGCTCAAGTCTGCGGTCTCGAAGCGCCGAGAACTGATCGACCGGAATTGCCGGACGGTTGACGAGAATCTTGTCGGCTGGGGCACCGAGTCCCTCGACTGTTTGCCGCATGTCATCGGAGACGCAATGGATGAGATCGGCAATCTCAAAGACTCGCTCCAGTGCCACCCGTCGCTGAGGGTTCTTGAGGGGCTCAATCTGCTCGGCGGCTCCGCGGCAACTCACAGCAATCTTCGTGTCTCGATGGAGCCTCGGAAGTTCATCAAGGTAGGAGGCGGCTATGCCGGAGAATTCAAAATGGGCAATGTCTGAGTCAATAGCGCGTAGCGGCGCAAGAGTCACCCGGTGACGCAGCCCGCCAGACTGCTTCTGGCCTCCTCCGAGCACAGCTGAAAAGGCTGCGGGCCAAGCTGATCGACTCGATGCCTGAAGTGCTACTCGCGGTGACTGCCAGGGCATGAGGGAGAGCATGGGAAACCCCAGTTCTGCGCTGCTCGCAGTGAACGAGGTTGAGGCTACGGTGACGGGGATGCCGGCCTCACGCAGGCCAATGAGTTTTCGAAGAATAAATGTCTGTGACGGCGCCGGAAAGCGGCTGACCACAGCAGTAAGTGATGGCAGATTCTGGGCCACGGCCCCCCTTAGTGTGAGTTGCTGACTCAATCTTCGCTAATGAGCAAATCTTGAAATACCTTATCGACGCCTCGAGCCCAGATTTCATTACCTGCTAGCAACGCGCAGAAGCGCTCAGCGCTGTCTCCGGTCCCGAACTGCAAGCTGGGCTCGGTTCGCTGCATGCCCTCAGCCACGGCCATGGCTGCTGCTACCTCGGGAGCAGAAATTCCGGTGTGAATGATGCTTGGATGGTCTGCCCGCCCGCGTTGCCGCGATCCAATGTCAACGCTGGGGACGCCATAGATTGGCGCCTCGCGTATTCCCGCACTTGAGTTGCCAATGAGCATCTCTGCATGACGCAGAAGCGTTAAGAAGGCTTCAAACCGAAGTGAGGGAAAGACCCGGAATCGTTCGTCTCCGTCGAGTAGCTCATACGCATCCAGAATGACCTCGGAGCCTGGATCATTATTGGGATGCACGATGACGGCGTTCCCATCACGATCGAGGAGCGCATCGATCATCCCAGAGGCCACCGCAGCATTTGTCTGAATGTCTTCGGTTGTAACCCCATGCAAAATCACTAGCGCATAAGAATCGAAGGGAATCTCGTAATCAGAAAGTACCTCGCCTAGTGAGGGCAAGCTGTCGGAGAGCATGACGTCAATATCAGGTGATCCAATCGCCCACACGGTTGCTGAGTCCTCCCCGAGTTGCACCACTCGACGTTTGGACTCCTCATTGGCTACGAGGTGAATGTGCGAGAGTTTGGACACTGCGTGACGCAAGACTCCGTCGATCGTGCCCGAGAGCTCGCCACCTTCAACATGTGCGACGGCCACATTGCGCAACGCCCCGCCGGCAGCCCCACCAAGTGCCTCAACGCGATCCCCATGCACCACAATCAAGTCGGGGCGGTCCTCATCGATGAGTTCGGCCAGACCCTCAATAGTTCGGGCCAAAATCCGATCCATCGAGTCACCCTCGCTTTGGTTGTCGAACTCGCGAATATGCACGCCCGGCTCGAGCCGGCGAACCTCGTTGACCGTTGAGCCATACTTTGGCATCAGATGCATGCCGGTCACAAGCACCGTGACGCGGATTCCGGGCAGCTCTGATGCGCCAACAATGAGTGGCTTCAGCTTTCCGTAATCCGCTCGCGTACCCGTCAGGAAGCAGATATGCCGAGTTGAGGGTAGGTCTTGCTCAGCGCTGAACATCAGACCATCGGAGTTGGTAATTGGCCGGTAGCGCCCGGGTAGCAAACTTTCCGAGAAGGCTCTCGTACTCCGGAGCCAGAATCTCACCAGTTCCTGGTCGTTTCACCCATAGGTTCCTCGCGTCGAAACTCTCGCCCGCGTTCACCTCGCACAGCGTGACCACCGAGGCGTATGCAAAATCGATGGTTGGCTGTTCCTCTTCAAGAATGGTTTTCGACCCGCCAAGTGCCTCATGGGCCCAGCGACTGCCATCCACAAGGTCCCTGAGGTCTTCTGGAGTCATCGAAATCTCGATATCTGGTCCGTCCCAGTTAGCGTCGCTGGTGAAGTGTCGTTCCAAAATGCTCGCCCCGAGTGCGACCGCGGCAATGGCTACGTGATTGCTCAGCGTGTGATCCGACAGTCCAAGCACGGCATCAGGGAACGCATCTCGAAGCTCAGCTAGGGCACCGAGGCGCACTTTGTTACGCGGCGTTGGGTAAAGGCTTGTGCAGTGCAGAAGTGCGAACGGGGTCTGTTGTTTCCGGAAAATTTCCACTGCTCGTTCCACGGAACTCAGATCGTTCATGCCCGTAGACAAAATCACGGGCTTCCCGAAGGACGCAATGTGTTCAATGAGTGGCAAGTTGTTGCATTCGCCCGATCCAATTTTGTACGCAGCTACGTCCATGTCACGAAGATGATCCGCTGCCTCGCGTGAGAAAGGAGTTGAAAGATATGTCAGTCCACGCTCTTCGGCGTATGCCTTCAGGGTTCGCTCCTGTTCCCAGGTCAGCGTGCACCTACTGATGATGTCCCAGATTGAGACATCTGCATTTGCAGGGACTACGTCATTGGGAATCATCTCGTCAGCGGGGGAGTGAGATTGGAACTTCACTACCTCGGCCCCAGCTGTGGCGGCATCATCAATCATGCGCCGGGCTTTAGCCATGTCACCCTCATGGTTGATTCCAATTTCGGGAATCACATATGGCGGGTAAGCCGTGCCGATCTTTCGCCCTGCGATTTCTAGCTCTGGTTCGACTGCTTGTTCATTCACCATGCCGTCCAGCCTCCGTCCACGGCCAAGTTCTGGCCGGTCACATATGCCGAGAGGTCACTTACTAAGAACAAGCAGGCCCCCATGTAGTCCTCTTCGGTTGCCATCCGCTGTAGTGGTGTTCGAGATTCATAGGCAGTTCGAAACGAGTCTGGGTGGTCGCGAAATACCCCGCCAGGGCTAAGGCAGTTGACGCGAATATAGGGAGCCAAGGTTGTCGCCATCCACTTGGTCAGTTGGATGACCCCACCCTTGCTCGCAGCGTACCCAGCGGCGTTACCCATCTCGGTGCCTTCATAGATGCGCCAGTCCGGACCCACCATTCCATATGTTGAGCCCACCGTGACAACAGAACCGTGTCCACTCGACCGCAGCGCAGGAGTGCAGGCCTGAGTCAGCACGAATACTGCAGTCAGGTTGATCTCGAGGGCTTGTCGCCAGACGCTGGTTGCTTGTTGTTCGAACGGGGTGGTCCAGTTGTCCAGAGGTTCAGAACTGACAAGTGCAGCAAAATGGACAAGACCGTCGATACTCCCGGTCCGGTCGAGTACCTGCTCTGCTATCGAGCGTGTGGCCTCTTCATCAGAGAGGTCACAAGGCACAGCGAACGCTGATCCTGAGCGGCCTTGTTCAGCCTCTTCTGCTGCTGAAGTGCAGGCCTCTGCGTTCAGGTCGACTACTGCGACCGTGGCACCTCGTTCTACGAGGGCTGCTGTGGCTGCGCGCCCAATATGACCCGCACCTCCGGTGACGATCACGGTTCGGCCTGTTAGGTCTGACATCTCGGCGATGCTGCGAAAGGCGCTGCGCGGAGTCTCAGTCATCAGCGGCCTCTGCGGTCTGGGTATGTCGGCTGCGCTGCAGCAAGAACTCTGCAAAGGCCAAGTCGGTCTCGGTGTCGATATCGAGGCTTCGTTCGGCAGGAACTTCGACCGCAATCACCGTTCCATCGTAAAGCGAGTCTGCAGTTTGCACATACGTTGGATTCACCACAAAGGCAACGGTACCCACATCAAAGGTCAGCGGAGCGTCTTGTCTTCGATGAATCCGACGTTCCGGTTCGAGAACCAGGCGGGCAAAGCCTTGGTCATCCACTGTGACCATGTTGAACCAAGGATTGCGATGCGATGCAGTCACGGTGAGTACCACGTCCGCGTCTCTGCTGAGCGAAGCGTCTACGCAGCGTTGCAAGTCCCCGACGTTTCGGAGAGGTGCAGTGCAGGGTACAACGAGTAGTCGATCGGGTAGCTCTCCGCGCTCATCAAGCCAAGTGAGCAGATGGCGCCAAGCGTCCCACTCTCTTGCTGTGTCTCCCGAGAGCGACTCCGGTCGAAGCCAAGGAACTTCTGCACCAGCTGCACGGGCAAGTTTGGCGATTTCTTCGGAGTCCGTCGAGACGATGACCCGCTCGACATGTTGACATGCTGCGGCCTGTTCGATTGCGTGAACAACGAGGGGGCGGCCGTCAAAGAGGCGCTGGTTCTTATCGGGGACCCCTTTGGATCCTCCCCGAGCAAAGACTGCGGCGATGACGTTCACTGTTCTTGCCTGACGTGTTGCTCCACGGGGGCAACTTGGCCGCTCATGTAACTCTTTCGGGCAGCATCGATGATGGCCAAGGCGAGGATGCCGTCCTGAGTTGTGCAACGAGGATGAATTTCCGGGTTGGAAAGCTCCAGAAGGTGCTCGATGAGCCTGCGTTCTGCTCGGTCACGTTCCCCTCCAGCAAACTCGGCGATGGTGTGGGCTGTGCCATCGGGCTTCTCGTGTCGAATCGTAGATCTCAGCGCGTCGACCCGCAGGGTCCCCTCGGTTCCAAGGATCACCCAATCTCTGACTGGTTCATCAGCCACCATGTCGAGATGAACTGAGCCAGCGATACCGGCACTTGTTACGAGTTCAACCTCAGCCACGGTTTCAACCTTGCCGTCGGTTGGTGCACCATCGAACCTCAAATCGCAATGCGTGACGCTCGTAGCAGTGCAGTTCAGGGCAAAGCAGAGCGCATCTAATTCGTGGCTGAGTTCTAACAGCACGCCTCCACCGAGCTCCGCCCGAGCACTAACGGATGCAGCGGCATCCGTGCCTGTCCGCCAAGACCCAAGGTGCTGGCCGACACTCAGGGAAAAGCCAGTAGGAGCGCCGATGACTCCGCGGTGAACAAGTCGACGTAGCTCAGGAAGTAGGTCGCCAAATCTCAGGTGGTAACCGAGGAGG
This sequence comes from Actinobacteria bacterium IMCC26207, assembly GCA_001025035.1. Taxonomy (GTDB): domain Bacteria; phylum Actinomycetota; class Acidimicrobiia; order Acidimicrobiales; family Microtrichaceae; genus IMCC26207. The sequence goes on along the minus strand of LCZK01000004.1, from coordinate 100,593 downwards.
GCCTGATTGCCGCTCTGCAGTTCAGCAGTCTGAATCTCCTTCGCACTCAAAAGGTCAGCTGCAAGGGGCTTTTCGATGAGCACAGGGGAGTTCAACCGAAGTAAGCGGACTGCTACATCTGCATGCAGCGTTGATGGGTTTGCCACTATGCAGAAATCAGCAGGGCAGACGTCCCCAGAAACAGCGAGGGCCTCGTCCAAGGTGCTTGCAAAGGACACATCCAGATTTTGAAGCTCCTCACGTGGCTGAACGCTTTCGGGGCGTTGAACCACGGTGATTGAAATCTCTGGTGCAAGGCTGCGCAGGGCAGCGGCATGGCGTCGACCAGCGCTTCCTGACCCAACAATCACTGCTCGTCTCATGGGGTCACTCGAGTGGGCCTTGGTCGTTCATCTCGGTCAGGTTTGAGAGAGCGATTCTCGCTCTTGAAGCCAACTCACTCTACCGAGTACTTACTCAAATCGGACTGTTCAAGCCTTTGATCTTGCGGAGCGCTACTCAGACAATCAGGCGGCCGGGCAGGACTGCACGAGAATTCTGAGGAGCCGCTGTGCCGACTAGCTGCACAGAGCCGCCCTCTGCGTTGATCGGGAAGGATGAACTGGTGGACCTGATCTGTGAGGATGTGATCGTGACTGCAGTGGTGGATGCCGAGGTCAGCTTGAGCAGTGCTGCTTTGCCAGCAAGGTCGACCTGAGCGCCTGTAAGTGTGACCGTGCCTGCAGTCTTTGATCCAAGAGCCATCCAGGTGCTCTTCGGTCGGATTGTGTCGTTGATAAAGCTTCGTTCGGCAGCAACACCTTCAAGTACGGCAATCATTCCTGCCCCCTCCCAGGTTGAACCGATCGAGGTCACAGGACCCTTCAAGAAAGAACCACCATTCTTTGGCAGGCCAGACTCGGAGCAACGTATCAGCGTGGTTTGCGAACTACTGCCCGATTGGATGAGGGCGCAGTTGATAGCGGAAACGGCCTTGAGATCGTGTCTTCCAGTCGAAGCTGGGGTGCCATTTACGTAGATCACGTATCGATTCCAGTCCAAGCCCGTGATGGTGTCTGCATTGAGGTTGAGATGAGGATGGACATACAGCCCAATCGAGGAATACTTTGAGTTCGCAGGCGCTCGCAGGATGGTGTTGCGCAACTCAAGTGCCCCCGAACCACCATGGGACTCAAAGAATGCAATGCCATCAACCCAGCCACTCAGGTCGCAGTCGGTGACTTCAAATGCACCACCGCCGGCACGAATGATTCCACTGCCATAGCCGCCCGTAATGGTCACGTTTCGAACCACCAGTCTTGAGTTCCAAGTCCGGTAGAGCTGCCATGAGATTCCGCCCATGATGTTTTCGGTCGCAGGGTCCCAGTTAGCAGTAGAGGGACCCTCAATGCGCAGATTCTTGATTTCTAGCTGCGAGCCATCACGAAGCGAATCAGCGTTGAGCAAGTGTGCAGTTGGTGGCTTTGAACCAGCAACTCGAAGGGTTGTTCCATTGCCCTCAATCCGCATGGACTTGTTGATGCGCAAGGTGGTTCCCTCGGGCAGGTCGATGACTCCACCGGGGAAGACGCAGACATCAGTTGCCGAATCCAGTAGCAACTGTAGATAAGCAGCTGTCACCACAGTCGGAACAGCAGGCGCCACAGTTGCGGCGGGGCCTGCCAAGCGAGCAGAAGCTAGACCGTTGCTTGGTGCAGTTGCGCCAGATAGCGGGCTCGGTTCGAGGCTTGAATCTGAGATGGAACCGGCCATTGGTGCACAGGCTGCAGCACCGAGCGCTGTGGCAGTCAGGCCAAGTACTTGCAGAAAGCGCCGACGCTCAATCCGCTCACTCTCGAGCCTCCAGCCGCGTGGCTTTGGCAGCTGATTGGTTCCCGTCGTGTTGTGTGTCTGAACTCGCATCTTGCACCACTCCTTAGAGAGTGCATCGACGCAAAATCAGGACTGCTTGAGAAAGCCGGCTTGATTCAGTCCATTCGGCCTAAGGATCGCTCTTCCGTGGGCCTAGTGAAGTAGGGGTCGACCTCCGAGAGAAGTGCTCGCGGCGAGCGCGACACGCGGTGCCGTCAAGAGCAGTAGCTAGGCCTGACCAAAACCTTTGGTGGGTAGCCCGAGAGCTTCACGAAGCCGGATGGCAGCGTCCAGAGCTGATGTATACGCAGCCTCACGTTGTTCCCGGTTAGCTGTCTGACCAGTTTCAGTTCCCGCGAGTTGGGCGCATTCCGCTTCCAATTCTGCCACCAGCGAATTCTTTGCGCTTAAGTCCGTAACGAGTGCTTGGTACTGCTCAGGCCAGACTGTGTTTCCCAACAACTCCACGAAACGCTGCGTTACTTTCACCCGCGCGCCGCAGAACCCGGGAAGCAAGTCCCATGGCAGCCGGCGATTACTGTCAACGGACGCAAGGTACTGGTCGTCTATGGCCTTCCACTGAGGAACCAACTCTGAGACAATCGTCGAATAGGCCGCTTGAGCAGTCTGCTGCTCTGCCAAGTTGGGGGCGGTTGTTGTTGTTGCAGGCTTTTTCGTTTCGGTAGGAGCAGCGTTGTCACCTTCGCCACACCCCGAGATGACCAGCACAGACAGAGCAAAACCGATCGCAAGAATTTTTTTCATATTTCAATAATCTCACAGGCGGGGACAACGACTAGAGCATGGCAGGAAGAAGAAAGACCTGCGGCACGCCCACTACATCAAGGCGGTAACTGAGCAGATTCCGCGGCTGCTTCAGCTGGGTTCAGGCGAAGGGGTTGGTCTGCGGACCACCCGTATAAGGAGGCGGGGTTCCTGTCGCCTGCTCAGAGCGCTCAGAGATGTGTCCTGATTCTGTAGGTTGCGGCTCAATCTCTTCAGGCTCAACCGCTTGCGGGGCGGCGGGCTGATCCATGTTGCTCGTGGTTCGGCCTCGCGGCAGCTTCAATGATCGAGATCGTGATGAGGGCATTTCTGCCAGCACCCGATCCTCCGCAGGGTTGTTGCTGTCCTCGGCCTGGTCAAGCTCGTCTGGTTCTTCGCGCTCTGGAGTAGACCGCGCAGCAGCAATTGGATCTTTACTCAGGGTTAGAAACGCAAGACCAAAGGCAAAGGGAACTGCGACGATCCGCAGATTGGCATAAAACATCTGGGCCACTGCCCAAGCGATCCAGGCAATCGCAAAAGCACGTCCGGGACCAGCTCGCTTGGCTGCACTAAACGCCAGCATCATCAGCAACACAATTGCAATAATCCCCGGAATGCCGTGTTCGCCAAGCATGCGGGTGAACTCAGTATGCGATGAGGCCTCGTCGACGCATTGATCAGAGCGGATTTGGCAAACCTCGTAGCCAAGTCGCTGGTACTTGGTCATCCCTGGGCCGACGCCAAACACAAAATTGTTTGCAAAAATCTCGGTATCGTTCGCAGCAAGGTCAGTTCGAGAGGACTCCGTGTTCGAGAAGCGAGCCTCAAAGGCGCCGCCCGTGAAGTTCTCAAGCCAGGGGAAGACAACGAAATAGGCGAGCGCAAAGGAAACTGCAGCTATGGCAAAAATTCCGTTGCGTACCCTGCGGTTTCTGGCCTGAGCTAGGGCAAATGCTGCAATGGCGATTCCCACTGCGAATGATCCGCCACGAGAGAATGTCAGCAGAACCTGAACTCCCAGGATGATCGATAGGACAGAGGCAATAATCTTGGCGGCCTTTTCGCGCTCGGTGATGATCAAGAAAATTGCGGCCATGATGCCAAGCGAGAGGGCAGAGGAGACCTGTACCGGTCCGAACCCACCAGATGTAACAAAGTTGGATTGCCCGCTGAAGTTGATCTTTCCAGCGAACGCCAACTCCGATCGGACGTCTGCGACTGCAATGGTGAGTGGTCCCACCGCAGAAATCAGCGTGACCCAGAGAACTCGGCGGTACATCCACGGGTCGATCCGAACCTGTGAGGTGAACATGACAAAGGCAGCGAGAGCCAAGGGGCCACTCAAAGCAAAGGCAATAATCTCTCGGGCTCCGGCCCCGGTCGTACCAATGGTGACGGCCATGGCGGGCAGCATCACTGCTGCATAGAGCAGTGCGATTCTTCCATCTCGTCCGATGCGCTGAAGCACAAAAAGTACTGCAAACCCAGACAGAATGATGAACAGGTAGGGGGCAGCCAAATAAAAGATTGGGGCCCGGACCTGTCGCCATAAGACTTCGCTGCCCGTGATGTAGGCAAGCACACAGATCAATAGGGCAAGATCTTTCTTCAGTACGGCGTACAACCCAAATACGAAAATCGCTGCGGCATGAACCAGGCCAAGGATGCGAAGTTCTTGCAAGGCCAGAGCCGTAACAACCTCAAGCAGAATCGCGCCCAGAAGAATCATCCACCGAGGGATCGGCAGGTTCGCCGAAGCTGCCTGCTTGGGGGCTAGCCCTGGGATTCCGCTAGTTCTCAAATCGACGGCGGTCAACGTTTCCCCTTATTAGTAACTCGCCTCAGTGTATCGGCGCCTCTCGCTGAAAGCGTCAAGGGGGCATAGGCGATACTCCTTTCCTCCGGGTAGCCTGACAAGGTGTCAGAAACAACATGGGGTGGTTTCTTGTGGTGAACCTTGACGCGTATCACCTTGGCAGAGCCATTGAGCACCAACCCTTCCACTCGGCTTGTTATGCGCCCTTTGTTGGGCTGTCATTCGACATGACTGGCTCGGTCTCGGTCTGTGCGTTCACTCGCACCAAGCCTTTGGGCCGGGTTGGCGAGACGCCGCTGATGGAGATGTGGCGCGGCGAACGCATCTCACGCCTGCGTCAAGCAGTAGTGGCAGATGATTTGTCCTATGCCTGTTCTCGCTGCGCAGAAGAGATTGCCGGCGGCAACTTGAGTGGCAGTCTGGCCGTTGGGTTTGATCAGTTCACTGCCTCTGCGGATCCTGAGTGGCCGACTCGCATGGAGTTTGCGCTCAGTACTGCATGCAATCTGCAATGTGTCATGTGTAGTGGGGAATTCTCATCATCAATTCGCGCTCATCGTGAGGGTCTTCCGCCGCTTCCGCAAAGCTACGGAGACGAGTTCCTTGAGGAGCTTGATCCTTTTCTGCCACACCTACAGCAAGCCCGCTTTCTTGGTGGCGAACCGTTCCTAGCCGAGATTAACTTTCGGATTTGGGAGCGCATGATTGAACTTGGCCTGCAGGTTGAGTGCAACGTGACCACCAATGGCACCCAGTGGACTCCCCGTGTTCAGCGGGTGCTTGAGCAGTTGCCGTTCTCGATCGGTATCTCTATTGACGGAACCACCCCCGAGACAGTGGAACTGATTCGTTCGGGTGGCAGCTATGACCGCATCATGGAGAATCTGGGGCACTTCGTTGCTTATCGAGACCGGCACGAGTCATCTCTGAGCCTGACGTTTTGTTTGATGATCGAGAATGCTCACGAGTTTGTTGACTACCTACTCATGGCCGAGGACTTGGGTTGTCAGGTCTACGTCAACACGGTCCGACAACCTGTCCGTCACAGCTTGTTTCAGCTTCCTCCTGCCGAGTTGCAAGATGTCCTGTCCCGCATGGAGATCCAAGCTGCAGCCGTCGAGGGCCGCCTGGCACTCAACGCGGCAGCACTTCACGAACAGCTCGCTCGCCTTCGCAGTCACCTCGATACTGCTCTGGGTACTCCTGTGGAATTTGCAAGAGCCTCGACTGAGCAGACGAGGTTTCAGGACCTGGTGGACTGCCTGAGCGAGCCCGATCTTGAAGAGGCTGCACTTATTGCACTGCTGCAAAAAGCTTCAGCGAATCACACAGCAGGACTCGACGCAGTTTCAGTGCTGCGCTGTGATGCTGCCGAACAGATACTTCAGGGCAACCATTATGTTGGCCTTAGCCCGGAACAGTTTGTGTCGGCGCACGCAAGCGTTCTGCATCCCATGCTCGCCGAGCATCTCGGTCATCGCATTGATGTGGTGGCTGATCAATCCGGGAACGGATCGAGCACTCGAGTTCTCAGTTTTTGTGAGCCAGGCGCAGAGCCCTCAATCATGATCACCATGGCCCGTCGAGGGCCAGACCCGTGGTCCACCACGCGCTACGCCACGCTGCTTCATAGCGGCGATTCGAGGCTATCGAATGGAGACCGATAAGGCTGCAAGAACCCCGCGTCGATTCAGAGACCTGGCGGGTCTGCAAAGGGCTTTCTTCATTGCACTCGGTTTCTTAGTCGTTTTGGTCGGCTTCATAACGCTCGCTCAAAAAATCTCGGGACCAGAAACAACCTTTGGCGATGAAGCCCGGTTCGGACTTGAGTCCCGTCGGGCAGTGTCCGCAATCGCTCGCTCTGAGGATTCATCAATGAATCTCAGCCTGAAGGTTCGCGGTACTGGGGCCTATACCACCTCAGATCAGTATGGGGGAGAGGTGACGTTCGAGCCCGGACCCGCAGCGCATCTTGTAGCGCTTCCGTTTGTTCGCGGCCTTGGCACTCGGAACGGTCTCTGGACTTTTGCCGTTGCCCTCAACCTAACGGCCTTGCTTCTGGCCGCATGGGCAGCTTTTCGCACTGGCGGACTGGGCGTTGCTGCATGGGTAGTTGCGTGTGGTCTCTTGACGCTGAATCTCACAACCCAGACATTTGTGCTGAACATAAATTTTCTCGTACTGCCGAGCTTTGCTGCCCTGCTAGTGGCCTGGGCGGTTTCTACGGGTGATGTGGCGCTGTACCCACTACTCGCAGGGCTGGTTTCCTTCATCGTTCAGACACATCTTGGTTACGGGGTGGTGCCAGTAGTTGCTGCGTTAGCTGCGACTGCACTGCTGGCTACTCATTCTGCGAAGTTCAGAAAACTGCTTGGATGGCGCTATTCGGGACCCACTTTTGCGGTGTTGTTGGTGTTGTGGTTTCCTCCACTGCTGGATCAAATCTTTGGCACGAGAAACCTCTCCAAGCTCCTCGGATTGCGACTGCCCGGAAGTGGTCTGGTGGGGGCATGGAATGGCCTAGGGGCAATTCTCCATCTTCCACCGGCGCTTCAGCCTGAAGCACTGAACCTGCAGTCGCCCCGGGCAGTTGAGCTACTCGTAGCCGCAGCGTTGGCTGTCGGCCTTATCAAGTACTGGCCGCGGTTCAGACCACAGTATGAGCTACTCGTCATCACTCTGGCTGTTCTCCTCGGGTCATTACTTGTGGCTTGGCTGAGCCCCCCAGGAAGTGAGGTTGCCTACCACCTCTATTGGATCGGCATTGCTGTTGGATTTCTTCTCACTGCCGCCGGCATTTTGCTGCTGACGATTGAAAATCCAGCGGGAAGGATGATCCGGCGGTGGAATCCGAATCTGCGACTTAGTTTGGGTCTTTGTATCGTTGCAGTAGCCGCGCTGCCGCTGCTCGCTCCCCGACAATTATCAGCTGGGGACCAACGAATCGTGGCGGCCACGGAGTCGCTGACAGATAGTTTGGCGAAGCAGCTCGATCCGACTGTTCCTTGGGTTCTTGTATCTCGTGGAGGCTGGTCGGCCGAGGCTGTAGCCAATGGCGTCATTGCACACCTAGGAGACGCTGGGGTATCAGTCCGAAAGGGTGTTGCCGTTGAGCCTGGAGAGCATGCGCTCATTCTGTCGAGCGGACCACTTGACGTGAAGGGGAAGGCGCGAGGAATCGCGAAATTCGGAGAGCAAACTTCGACTTCGAAGGCTTGGTCCACAGCAGTTGACGCCTTTGCGGCGGATCATGCACCAGTGCGAATGGCAACAAATGACAGCAATCTAGTCAGTAGCTATCTGGATGGCCGCACTGACTCGATCTGCCCCGACCAAACGGTTCTGGGTGCAAGCGCCCTGCGTGGTCTGGCTCCGGGTGCTCTTGCTGGGCTGTATGCCCACGGTCAGGTTCTCGAGCCGCGCCTTCCACCTGAGTTACTCGGCGGAGTGCAAGCTTGGATGGAGGATCAGCAGTTCTTCGCATACGAGTTGCCCGCTGCACGGGAGCAGGAGGAACTCACCTTCTCCTCGGTAGACTGCAGTTCTAGTTAGGTATAAGTGGGGGTGAGTTGGCCTTGTTGCGAGTACATGAGCAGCTGCACGAGGATGATGCAATCAGGCTCCTCCTTGCTATGAGCCTTCACTGTCTGGATTCAGCGATGCCATGTTGAAGCTCAGCTCCGAAGCGGCCGCTGCCCACGCCGCCAATCGAGTTGGGGGCCCTCATCAGCCTGCCTGTCATGCGCCCTTTACCAGCATGTACTTTGATCAATTCGGCAATGTGCTGGCTTGTTGCATCAACACGATTCACACCATGGGCTCGTATCCGTCGCAATCCTTGGCCGAAATATGGAGCAGTAAGCGAGCAAGGGAGCTTCGAGATTCCCTTGCAGCAGGTGATTTCTCGCTTGGCTGTCATGATTGCCATAGCTCGATCAGTTCTGGGAACTTCAATGCAGTAAATGCGATGTTCGATCAGCAGGTACTCGACACTCCGCCTCAGTGGGTAGTTGAGAACCCGCCTGCGGCTGATGATCAGCGTGACTCTTGGCCAAGAATGCTTGAGTTCGCCTTATCCACGCGTTGCAATCTGACGTGCACCATGTGCAGCGGCTCTTATTCCTCAGCTATCCGTAAGGCAGAGGGCCTTGACCCGCTCCCAGAAATCTACGGGGAGGAGTTTGTTCACGAACTGCGTCCGTTCCTTGAGCACGTCACAGACGTTCGCTTCTATGGGGGTGAACCGTTTCTTGCTCCGGTGAACTTCGCAATTCTGGATGTGCTTTGCGAGGTAAACCCCAGTTGCAAGGTTTCAATCACCACAAACGGCACGATTTGGAATCAGCGGGTGCAGCAGATAGTCGAAGTCCTAAAACCGACGATCGTGGTTTCTATCGATGGGTTCACCACAGAAGGGTTTGAATCAATCCGAGTGGGGGCAAGTCGGAAGAAAGTGTTTGAGAACCTCAAACATTTCTCTCAGGTTGAAGGCTGCCAGGTGAGTCTGGCGGTCTGCGCCATGCGGCAGAACGTCCACGAGATTCCCGATCTGGTTCGCTTTGCGAACTCAAACAGTTTGCACCTTGGCTTCAACGTGGTCCGCTACCCGCAAGACCATTCGCTCTCTTCGGCAACAGCAGAGGAACTCTCAGAGGCGATAACAGTGTGGGAAGAGCTGCTGCAGGAGCAATGGTCGCTCGAGGCCCCGCTCCTGAGTCAGCCCGGCCACGAAAACCTGCGGAGGATCGAGGGCATTCTGGCCGAGGCCCGAGTCTGGCTAGCAGCCACTGCTGACCAAACTTCGGGACTTGAGATCCGCTCAAGCAGCGCGTCGGCCGCACGGGATCGTCGCAGAGACTGGCTGGAATTGCTTTCAAAGCTGGCGGCAACCACGTACAACTCTGATGCACTCTTGACCGAAGAGGCCTTTGAGCTTGAATTGACCCGTGTCCTGGCCGAGTTTGACCAGAAAGTCGCCCCGCAGAACAGAGCGGGTCAGCTAGCTATGGCTATTGCAGAGTTCTCTGATCGGTCACTCGTCCCGGCAGAGCTTGACCGCTTTGATCAGCTCGCTGCTACGTTGGCTACCTCAGCAGTTACGCCAAGAATTCGCCTCATGACGGGATTGCCTCCAGCTTTGATTGTCGACGGAGTGATCAACATGGACCCCAAAGTTCTGGCCTTGCGCTTCGACTCATACTTTCCTCCAGAGAGGAGCGATCCATGATCAAATCTGCCTGCTACGCACCACATTCAGCGCTCTACTTTCGCCCCGATGGGCTGGTCCATGCTTGTTGCGTGACTGGCTTCTCGATCGGGTCGGTGGTTGGCCCAAAGCGAGAGAGCCTGAGAGATATCTGGGAGGGAACCGCCCGGGCTACTCATCGGCTGGCGCTCGAGGCGGATGCGTTCGACCTTGGCTGCCAGGAGTGCGAATTCGTTGCAGAGTCTGGCGGCCGTGAGGCCACTGTTGCCTATCACTTCGATCGCTTCGCGTCCGGGTCGCCCCACGAGTTCCCCAAGATGCTCGACCTAGCGCTTTCGAGTCGTTGCAATCTGCAATGCGTGATGTGTAACGGCGATCTCTCCTCGGCTATCCGAACCCAACGTGAGGGCCTTCCTCCCTTGCCGGATTGTTATGACGATCGGTTCTTTGAAGAACTCGACGAGTTTCTGCCTCACCTAGACCGGTTGCAGTTCAAGGGAGGCGAGCCGTTTCTAGCGCGAGAGAATCAACGTATCTGGGACCGCTTGATTGAACTCGGCCTCTCCCCAGAAGTGACGGTGACCACAAACGGAACACTCTTCAACGACCGGGTCGCACATTATGTGCGAGAGCTGCGCATGCATCCCAATATCTCGGTGGACGGCATGGTGGCCGAAACCATTGAAGCCATTCGCGTGGGCGTAGATGCAGAACGTCTCTGGCACAACATCGACCGGTTCCAGGAACTAGCGGAAGAGGCCGGCAACGGAATGACTTTGAGTTTCTGCCTGATGCCGATGAATTGGCGCGAAGTGCTGCCCTTTCTTGCAGAGGCCGACCGTCGCCAACTGAACTGCAACGTCATCTTTGTGAACCAGCCACAGCAGTATGACCTGTTGCGTCTGCCGCGAGAAGAACTGACCGAAGTGCTAGCCGAGCTTTCCTCAGTAGAGATGCAACTCGTCGGCGATGCCCCGCGGAACTGCCATGCCGAGGTGCTCGAGCGGATTCGATCCCACCTTGAAAAACCTGTGGATCTTGTTGTGAGTTCGGTACTCATGACATCGCGGCCGATCGACCGAGAAGCACAAGCCGAGCTTCGAGCAATGCTCGTTGATGAGTTTGCCTGCGAGCCGATGCTGGTCCAGGCAGAGGAAGGCATTGTCTGTTCGATTGAGGTACCCGAGTGGGCTTCCTGGTTGGGTTCGGCTGACTTCGTCGGGGGGCAGCTGGATTTGTTGGACAAACTTATCGAGCAGCGTTGCGGCCCGATAACGAACCGGTGGATCGTTTCGCCGATGCACGGTGTGGTGCTCCTTGCCATTGAGGTGACCACCGAGACGGGTATCCGACAGCTACGCGCCTATCGCCTAGTCGATGCGGAATCGGGCCGGCAACGGGTCTATGTGGTGGATGTTGCGCTGGCAGGGAACACGGCGAGCAGCGATACCTAGTCGAGTTCAAGCTCAACTGCTACGCCGGTCCATTCCGGCTGTTCCGTACGGTCCAAGACGCAGTCTTCGAGGACTAAAAAGTCCATGTCTGTGGTCATGAAGCACCGGTAGGCGTCCTCGGGTGTATGGACGATTGGCTCACCGCGAACATTAAATGAGGTGTTGATCAGCAGTGGGCAGCCTGTGAGGTCATTGAACGCTGACAGGAGCTGATGAAACGCCGGAAAGCGTTCCGCGTCGACCGTCTGTACCCGAGCTGAGCCATCAACGTGGGTAACTGCGGGGATCTCAGAGTCGATTGCGTTGAGTTGCTCAAAGATGCTCGCTCCCTCAACAGGTTCCCCTTGTGTTCCTCTGCGGCTTGCACGTACCGGGGCAGTGAAAAGCATGTACGGCGATTCGTGGTCCAGTTCGAACCACTCTTGGGCATGTTCAGCCATCACCGCAGGTGCAAAGGGTCTGAATGATTCACGCTGTTTAATCTTTTCGTTGAGCACGCGTTGCATTGTGGGGGAGCGAGGATCGGCAAGAATCGAACGGTTCCCAAGGGCGCGGGGGCCGAATTCCATGCGGCCTTGGAACATGCCGACCACATTGCCCTCGGCAAGCAACGTTGCTAGGTGCGCAGCTCGCTCGTCTGCATTCTCGATTCGCGTGAAGGGGCGGTTATGGTCCTCTAATTCAGCCGCAATGGACTCACTACCGAAGGCAGGCCCGAGTTGCGCTCCGGCCATGGCATCACCGGTTGTCACTGACCTGCTGTGCCCCCCAATTTGGTGCCAAGCCCATAGTGCTGCACCGAGGGCACTACCTGCATCGCCGGCAGCGGGCTGCACCCAAATTTCTTCGAATGGGCCATCCGCTTGCAAGCGTGCATTCGCCACACAGTTCAGGGCAACTCCGCCGGCAAGGACAAGGTTCTTCTCTCCGGTCAGTGCAGCGGCATGCTGTGCCATTCGCAGTACGACATCTTCGAGCACGACTTGAATCGATCTTGCTAGGTCGCATTCGCGTTGGGTGATCTTGGATTCGGGTTGCCGAGGCGGCCCGCCGAAGATCACATCGAATTGATGATTCGTCATCTTGGTGCCGGCTAGGAAGTCGAAGTAATCCATGTTGAGTGTGAACGAACCCTCGGCTGAGATGTCGATCAGGTGATCGGAAATTGCTTGGGCAAATCGCGGCTGCCCGTATGGAGCCAGACCCATCAGCTTGTATTCGCCAGAGTTCACCTTGAAGCCGGCTTGATAAGTAAACGCGGAGTACAACAACCCCAGCGAGTTCGGGAATCGGAGTTCTTCAAGCAGTTCGATCTTCTTGCCGGATCCTCGGCCTAAAGAACTTGTCGCCCATTCTCCTACTCCGTCAAGGGTCAGGATTGCTGCACTTTCAAATGGTGACGGGTAGAAGGCTGCTGCTGCATGACTGAGATGATGATCCGAGAAAAGCAGTGGTTCGGGAATTTCGTAACCGAGCTGCCTGAGCGCCTTCTCAATTTCGTAGGGGGTCCACAATTTGCGATTCAGCCACTCCGACATTGCAGCATGGACGCTCCGCAACCCGCGGGGTCCGGCGGCAGCGTAGCTTCGCAGAATCCTTGAAAAAGTCGAGAGTGGCTTGTCGTAGTAGGCAATGCTTGAGAGTCCATCTACCGGAACCTGTGCCTCTTCAAGGCACCACTGAATTGCAGAAATCGGAAAGCGTGGGTCGTGCTTGCGACGCGTAAAGCGTTCCTCTTGTGCTGCGGCCACAATCTCACCGTCACGCAGGACTGCGGCAGCTGAGTCGTGGTACAGGCCGCTGATCCCTAAAACGAACATGGCTGGTAGAGTAGTAGTCCTGTTCGGGTGCGGGCCCACAGTAAGGAGGAGGACGGGTGGAAGAGACTCAATCACCCCCCAGATGGGCTTGGCGGCACTTTGTTCCCGTCGTGGCGCCTCTAGCCATAGGACTGTTGTTTTTCCTTCTTGGCGAATCTCTCCGAGCAATCATTCTGTGCGTAATTGCGGGGATCACCTTGGTGCTGGTCCTGTTCGGGGTCCCTGTAGATAGGTACTTGGCGCGGTTCGGGGCGTGGATTGCAAGCGTGGTGGGACTCATTGCGAGCCTGATGATCGGCGTTGTGCTTGTACTTGCCGGATGGCTAAGTCGAATCTTTAGGCGGGACCCGCTCACGCCTCGTCGGCTCAAAGGAAATCAGTGGCAACCAGCAGCTAGCCAAGCAGACTCAGACTTTTTGGCAACTTCAACCTACGGACTCGAGCGAGCAAACAGTTCTCGTACTCTGGCGAGTCAGCCGGGTGGAATGCGCGGGTTCGGCCGTGCTGCAGTCATGGCAGTTGGGGCCGTGACCTTGTTGTTGCTCGCAGACCTTGGCGTCGGCCTTGCCTGGGATCAAATTTCTGGGCCGGGCTCCCCTGCGGCTCAGATTGTTGATCGAGTCAACTTCACTGGAAATACCAATACCGTGGAAGATGTTCGAGCCAGTCTGCCGGCTATGCAGGCCTACCCATGGTCCGAAGAGTACTTTCGCGAAATCCAGACCACCCCCTCGACCTACTGGCCCTTCACCGAGTCTCGACCAATGTCCTTTGACGGAAAGTATGTCAACATTGAAGGCTGGTCGCGAGCGAGCTATGAATCGAAGGACCTTCCAGAGGACGCTCTGGTGGTCTGGATGTTCGGAGGTTCGACTACTTGGGGTGAAGGGCAACGAGATGACTACACCATCGCCTCATACCTAGCCAGAATCGCTGAGGACGCCGGTAGGCCCATTCGTGTGGTGAATTACGGGCAACGAGGGTGGACTCACTTTCAAGAGATGATTCTGTTTGAGCAACTTTTAGCCTCAGAGCCAGCCCCAGAGGTTGCGATTTTTTATGACGGGGCAAATGAGATCAACGCACAGACGCTCGGGGCTAAGGGGGTTCCAAGCCACACTCTCGCCGATCAGTACGCCGAGAAGATCAGCGGAGGAATCAGCCCTGAGTTTGCTCCTGATGAGGCACCCCCTGCTCCACCGTCAAAGGCTCAGCTTGCATGGGAGTCGTATCTCAGCCACTCGGCAGTACAGCAGTTTGTCCGAGCAGTGAAGGGTTTCTTCGATCCACCCGCTGGTGCGTCCGAGTTGTCAGTTGCTCAGGGAGACAGCGGAGACAGCGGAGAGAATGGAACGAGTAGTCAAAGCGAAGCAGGCTTTGGAGACACCTACGTAAAGACTCAACAGGACGCTGAACGCGCACTTGACGTTTACAGCCGTGGGCGAGCACTGACCACATTCCTTGCCGAGGAGCACGGGGTGATTCCGGTGTTCTTCTGGCAGCCTGTCTCAGCGGGCGAAGCCGAAAAGTGGGCCAATGCCAATATCTCGGCTCCTACGATCAACATAAGCGACGCTCTCAACAGCCGAGAGGATGTCTATATCGATGGTGGGCATACCAACGAAGAAGGCGCAAGAATCGTCGCAGAGAGAATTTGGGACTCTCTCGCTCCAGTCCTGAAGACCCAGCGGGCTGATCTGCCCCGAGGGGCCAAGCCAGCAACTCCAAAAGTTCCAGTCGTTCCACCGGCTCAGGCCGTGCCAACATCAGAAGAGATGTTTGAGGCGGCTCGCAGTTCGCTTGATGCGGCAGAGGACAATCCCTGCGCTCTGGTCCCATGGTCTGCCCAACTCGGCATACTTCGAGCCTCAAATCCCGAGGCCGTTACCAAGGTTGTTGAGCTTGCCCAAAGGTTTCTCCTTTTGGTGGCAGCGCAGATGCCACGAGAGCAGTCGGTGCTGAAAGCTTCACTCACTGCCGCATCTGAAGTTCTTGCTCGGCAAGCAGCGGCGGTAGAAGTTGACCCCTCAATCCCGTTGCTCGAGCAGTTGCCGTTAGCTAACGATGCAGAGTTCCGTTCAACTATTGAGGCAGCGCTAGTTGCCCTTGGGTCTTCGCCAGGCTGTATCTGAATGACAAGCTGAACAACGTGACTGCATCTAGCCGGTACTGCGTCAATCCGAAGCGTTGCCCTCAGTAGCTACCGATGCGGCCTCTTGCGCGGCCCGCAATGATCGGTCATTCAGTCGAATCGCAAGTTCCGGCAAGGCAACCTGCACCAGTTCGTTGTCATACGGAACCCCAACAAGTTCCTCGATGCATAGGCGACTTGCTCGGTCCAAGTCGCCATGCAGTGTGTAGAGGTGCACATAAGCGCCGCGGACGTTTCTTTGGCGGATGGAATCAACTAGCGCTGCAGCCCAATCGAATGCATCGGTAACTTGGTCTTGGGAGTAGTCAGAGAAATGGTCCGGCTCGAATGCACTTTCGGGGAGCGGGGTGATTAGGCGAAAGGGAACTGATCCTGAGTGCGGCACCTGGTCACCTGTCTGAAAATGCTCGCGGTAACGATGATGCCAAAGGTGAAGCCACGGGGTACACGCATGAGCCCAGTCTTGCTCGACCACGGTTCCCCCAACTTGTAGCGAACGGTAGAACGTGGCCTTGAGGTGATTCCAGATATCCCAGGTTTTGGCAACATCGTTGAACAGGAACTCAATTGGACGACTCGTTGGCCAAGCCTCATCTGATACGTCGCCCTGATGAGCCGTAACTAGGCCGCGATCCTGACCCAGACGACTCGTATAGAGCGGCAAAAAAGAGTCACCATTGTGGAACCGACCACTCAGTGGTAGCTCGGCTGTGCGGTCCTCAATGTCTTCGAAGATAAACAAGTCGTAGCTGTCAATCGTTGCTGAGTGAACAGTCGAATTTTGCCTGAGGCCTTTCAGAATGCCAATGGTGATATCACCAAGAAATGGTCCGAGTTCAACCACGGCCCCTGAACCTGTGAAGTCCCTGGCCATATAGCGAGTCACCCAAGCGACCTCCCATGGGGAGCAGATATCGACTAGGGCGAGCGGGTCAGTAAAGAAACTGCGGGGGAACCAACGCCGCAGTGGCTTACCCACTGGGTACTCCCAGTGAAATCTGCGAATTCTGCTCTTGACGCCGTATGTCCGCTCCTTGAGCGAGAGCTCATTTTGGGTCCAGACCTGTTCTGCCATTAGGCATTTCCTTCTCTCGGAGCATCGGAATACATGATCTAGAACAACGTGTAGACAGCCACGGGAACCACAGCTTGTGTTGTGGCTACTGCAACTGCAATCAGGCCGAGCAGCACCATCAGTGGGATGAACCACCAGACGCGGTTGACGAGGGCAAAGCTGGCAGTTTCTCGGCACAGTCGAATGAGGTGCTTCATACGCAGTCTCATGACGACCCCAAATCTTGGCTGCCGATATAGAACACGACCGCGTCTTCAAGGCGTTCCACAACGACCCTCAACTGAAGAACCACTCCTGCTGCTCCATCGGCGAAGGCCACCATGCTGTCGGTGGAAGAGCCACTAGGGCCTGGTGTGATCTGCATCTCTCCGTACCGTGCGACGAGTTGGCCCAGAACGAAGTCAGTGGCAAGTCCCCTCAGTTCTAATTCGCTGTCGGCTCCGATCACCTTGAGCGAACCCTCCGTTGAGAGAATTACTTCCTCTTTGTCACATCGGAGAAGGACAACAGAATCTGCGCCGCACCACTCAGTGAGTACAGCACGAGGATTCTCTGGCAACACGGGGGGTTCTGGTGGGTTCTGCACCGCAACAAACGCGGTGGTGATGCTCTCCGAGGTGCTCCATGCAACCCGAAATTGGCGCCCACCTTTTTCTGTTGGATCCCCGATAATCAGATCCTGAATAAGGTCGCTTGCCGTTTCATGCATGGGGACTTTGCTGCCGAGTTGATCACAAAGTTTGCTGATGAGTTGCTCTGGGCTTTCGGCATCTTGCAGGCCTAGCTGAGACAAGTAGTAGGAGCGGTCTCCAAAGCTGCAGGTAGGAACAATCGCAGTCGAGCCAGATAGTCCAAGATCTGCTTCAGCCCCGAGCTCAATTCGGGCAGGCACTTCCTCGCAGACCCATTCAGCAAGTAGCCGACCGGCCTGTTCCTCCCAGGTTTCTGATTTCTCCTCGGCTTGGGCCCACGGTCGGATGTACTGCAGTTGACCGCCCTCAAGGGTAGCGAGTCGATTTCGTAGTGCATCGAGTTGTCCATCCCAGGTGGGCTTCAAGGCGTCAAGCGATGCTGCAATCCCGGACTCATCTCGTTCCATCGCGCTCACTACATGGCTGAGCTCTTCAGGGGGCATCTGGAACAGGCTGAGTTCGACTGGGAAAATGACTTCATTCATTCCCACCTCAAACCCCCTGTCTTCTGCGAAGCGAAGGAACTGCGCAAATTCATGCCAGTTTGATCGCATCAGGCAATGGGCCAAGCTGACTTTGGTGCCGTGCCGTGTTGCGTACGACTCAAACCGCTCAAGGTTTGCCATCACCTGTTCGAAGTCGGCACCAATGCGAATGCCTTCGTACGTAGAGGCAGTAATGCCGTCAAGGGACAGCACAAATGAGATCGGCAACTGCTCGCAGATCTGCTCGATTCGATTCGACCACTGTGTCCCGTTGGTTGTCACCGCCACCTCTGGAGGGTGTGGCAACTCTGCCAACATCGTCATAACTCGAAGCGGCTCCTTGCCGAGGAATGGTTCACCACCCAGGAAGTTGACCTTCTCTAGGTGCGGCAGGAACTCTGCGAGCTCCTCAAAAAACGAATCTTGATAGACCACAGGCAGGGGCGGGCGATGCTCCCTATGCGTCCTGATTGAGGAGGACCAGTCTCCGTTGCACATCTGACACTGCAGGTTGCAGGAGTTCGTCATTGAAAACTCCATCTGCACTGGCCAGCGGGGATGTTCTTGCGTCACCGTGTGATCATCAAAGACCCGAGCAAACACGATTGCCTCGTCGCCCTGATTCACCTGCCATTCGCAAAATCCGCACCCCTCGGAGTAGTCCCCAACCTTGAGTGCAGAGCGCATCCGTGCAGTACTCGCACTTTCCCAGATGTCTCGGATCGATTGCTGGGCAACGTCTCCCATGAGCGCGCCCGTATTCTGACAGCAAGCCCGGACCTTACCGAATTGATCAAAATACATTGACACGGTCGGCGCGTAGCAAGCTGACTCGAAAGCAAGCGAAGCAATTTTTTGTGATCGCGATTCTGGAAGTCGTTCGGTCTCTGTCGGGCTTTCCTGGCGCGGTGTAGAACTCGGATTTGTAACGGCGCGTAGTTTTTTACTGATCCGCTGTTGGATCTTCATGCGCTGTGTTCCTTGGTTCCGAGCCGTCGTCCGAAGCTTGCCCGTAGGCGAGAGAGTTTTAGTCGCTGAGGTTGCCGACGAATTTTGAGCCAGATAAGGCCCAACCAACCTTCCGCCCACCAGTAGGCGTCGACCATGGCATAACCCAGCTTCTGCCGGCCTTGCACAGCACCGTCTCGAGCCTTCTGCCGAAGTTCAAAGCGGCGCCAGCGATTGGTCCGAACAAGAGTCTGGCGAATCACCGGAGCTTCGACGTCGCGACCTAGCTCCCATTCGGGGTCTTCAAGACGACTCGTGTACAAATGCATCAGGCGGGCCTGATGCCAAGGCCCAGCAGGGTGTAGCGCCCAGCCAAGCTCCGGGTCCAAGCACAGGTCACCGTTACCTAAGTCAGCAATAAAGTTAAATTCGGCCGGCAATCGCGGGCAGTCCTGTTGCGAGAGCGTCCATGCCGTAGCAATGAGTGCACCCTGATCACGGGTCCGCCATTCGGGCCAGTCAAACGATGCGATTGCTCGCGCATTCCACATATCCAAAAACTCAGCGCTATCAGGGCCAAAAAGAAATACGCCACCGTTCCAATGCACCCAATCGCCTGGAACCTCAATGCCGAAGCGCTCGCTGATCTGCTCGCGAAGGTGTGAACAACTGTGAGTGTCGCCGTGGCCGGTGCACTCGCAGTTCATGGCCCATGGGCTGAATCGATCGACCTGATTCACAGAGATGGTCAGATCAGAGGCAAACGCAACGGGTCCCTTTCGGTGCTCAAAAATCTCTTCAACACCAGGCCGTACAGCAATGATGTCAGTGTCGAGGTAGCACCATTCCCCTACTGGTAGGTGGCGGTGGATACCTGTCTTGAGCCAAATGCTTGCCTGGTGGTCATCGAAGTGATCGGGAGTGGCAACGTCTATGACCGTGTGGATGCCCTCAACGTCGACGGGGCGAACGTTGCGAGTCGAGTCAGTGATCACCCAGATCTCTAGCGAGGTGAGCGGACCCAAATGGCGCACGGCTGTGCGAAGAGTCTCGGTATGCATCTCTGGGCCGCAAACGACAAAAACCCAGCGGCATCGATTTTGGATTTCGGCAGTGACCGATGCGGGGCCTGCAGCAACGAGGGCCTTGCGAGCAGCAGCGACTTGTCGAATATTCGCTCGGGACTTTCGCTCGTGAGCAATCCTGTTCATGGCATCGGGTAAGGCCGCAAGGTCACGTCGCAGGAACTCAACCGCTGCGTTGTCGAACAGAACCAAATACAACAGCACGGCGAACCACATCAGAGGCAGCCTGAGTGCAATAGCGATAAGTGCTGCGAGAGGTAGCCACTTCTCGACAAACTCGTTGAGCAGCACAAAGCCAAGGAACCGAATTCGTCCTCCGGAGTGCCGAAGGGATCGAAGGTGTACTGGCTCGGACCACAGCACTGACATCTGAAATATGCGGTACAGGACGTAGCCCAAGCCAAAGACGGGTAGCCAGGATTCGCCGGTCCCTTGAGCGACAACGATCAGCGCAAGAGCGGCCGCTGCAAACTCAATAATCACCATGACACCAAGGATTCGCCTGGAATGGGTCACGCCGATTTTGGTGGCCAGTGTGCTCAGTCCAGCGCGCTGATCATGCGCAATGTCGCCTACCTGATGCCAGAGGATGCCGCGCAACCCCATCAAAAGAGCCCAGATTCCGACAGTTAGGGTGATGGCCCAACCTGGACCAGAGATGCCACCAACCTGGGTGAACACCGCGATGCTCAACAGGACCGGCACCACATAGGCGTAGAGCGAGTCGGCAAGCACTCCTGCCGCTGCGCGATCTTTCAACCGGATCGGCTTGAGCGAATAGATGAGCAGGAGGAGGACTTCAATCCCAAGCAGGCTCAGCGCTGCAGTGGTGTGAGGCAGCCAGATCCACGGGAGTAGTCCACACACCACGGTGCCACCGAGCACCGCCGTACGAGTTTGAGTCGAGAGTGCCGCCATTTGATTTGGGGCACCAGCGATTGCATCGGTTTTGATATCGGCCAGATCGTTGACCACGTGTCCAAACGCGGCCACTCCAACTGCAGTAATAAGGAACAGGATGAGATCCACAAACAGTTGCAACCCATTCGGGTCTGTGGCTGGTAGAACTGCCAGTACTGCTGCTGCGATCAGCGGCGGAATCTTGTGGTCCCACCACTGCCCTGACCTGACAAGCGAACGGTCCTTCCTCATGGGGCGCTCACCATGCTTCGGCACCGAGACCACCAGATTGACAGCATGAGCAGGTTCCAAGTGCGCTGATCGTCGTCTGCGCTCAGGGAGTGCACTGCGTCTCGGTCGACCAAGTCAAACAACGCCGAGCTGGGGTCCCGCAGATGAGCATGCTTGAGTTCAGCCACATCGGGTAGTTGCAGCCAAGAGGCCATGGGCGAGCCGAAACCCTGTTTTCTTCGGTCAGAGACAGAGGCCGGCCAGAGGTCACCGCATGCTCGTCGCAGCAGCAACTTCTCGTGGGTTTCGTTCACCTTGTGGTGCGCTGGCAATGCCAGGCACCCCTCGGCAACTTTGACGTCAAGGAACGGGGATCGCACCTCAAGGCCATGAGCCATGGATGCCCGGTCAGTCTTGACCAAGATGTCTCCGGGCAGATAGTGGTCTAGATCAAACCGGCTGATGTCGTCCGCTGTGCCGTAGTTGTAGGTAGAGAGGTCAACATCGTTGGCACTGACTGCGGGTAGACCCAAGTCGCTGAGTTGGCTTGCAGTGAAGTACTGCCGGAACGAGGCGTAGCGCCGCGCAACATCGGATCCGCTGCTCACCCCTCGGCTTGATCCCCGAGCAGCTGTTGGGCTTCGCCGGGTCCGAAGTTGAGCCTTCATTTTGGACAGTACTGAGCCTGCAGCTTTGCCCGGATTAATTGTGTCTTTCATGGACTGCTGAATCAGGGCTGGGGCTCCGGGCGTCCCTGGTTCCAAGGTGCCTCGAGCCCAAACCAAGTAGCCACCGAGTAATTCGTCTGCACCATCACCCGTGAGTGCCACCTTGACGTGTTCACGAGCGAACTTGCAGAGCAGGCTGGTTGGCAGCGATGAGGAGTCGCCAAACGGTTCATCCCAGGTAGTAGCGAGTTGCAGGATTTCATCTGCAAGGTTCGAGGTGTCGGGGGTGAGCACATGCAGCGTCATGGAATGTTTGGCTGCTGTGTCGCGTGCGAATGCAACCTCTGACTCGCCGGGCATGTCAAAGGTAAAGGCGTGCAAGTCTGGGTGATGGGCTGCTGCGAGTGCGGCCACGGTGGTGGAGTCAATCCCGCCTGACAGGAAGGTTCCAACTGGAACGTCCGCCTCGAGTTGTTCCTGCACTGCATTGTCGAGTGCTCCTCGGAACCACAGAGCGGCCTCATCTTCTGAGATCCCATCCATCACTTCGGGGGGAGTCCACCAGCGGTCTACCCGAGGTGCGCTTCCGAGCGACCATCTCAGCCGAGAGGCATGTGGAATCGATTCGATATCGCTCCAGATGGACTGGCCCGATGGGATATATCCCTGCCTCAGCATCTCGGCCACCATGCTCGGATCAGGAGTCATCCCTCCGAATCCAGCGGCCCGTAAGGCATGCGACTCAGATGCAAAAGCTAAGAGCCCGTCGCTAGTAGTGGAGTAGTACAGCGGCCGCTCACCGAATCGGTCGCGGGCCATCAGAAGAGTCTGCGAGCGGTCATCCCAAACAGCTAACGAAAAGGTTCCCGGAAGGTGAGGAAGAAAGTCGGACCCGTACTCCTCATAGAGCGGCAGTACCACCTCGCAATCGGATCCGGTCCGAAACGGATACTGCGAGTACTGCTCTCTGAGACGCTCGAAGCCGTAGATCTCACCATTGCAAACGGTAGCGAATTGCCGGTCGGGACTGTAGAGCGGTTGGTGGCCACCAGCGGGGTCAATGATGGATAAGCGTGCACTGCCCAGAACGGCGTTTTGAAACACCGCCACCCCTTGCTCATCGGGCCCACGGTGGTTCAGAGCAGAGATCATTACTTGGACGCGGTCAGCAAGCGCGTCTGCACCTGCTCCGACTATCCCGGCAATGCCGCACATCTCTGGCTCCTTTGGGTCCCCTGTTATCCCCTTCACGCTAGCAACGAAACTGCCAAATCCGTCTTGACCTACAGCCTAAGGATTTATGAAACTCCCGGGGAGGTCGTTGGCAGGGGTCAGGCGGAATCCATCTAGGGAATCTCGTTGAGATCCTTCGCAGTCTGGCATCCAACCACGAGGTACAAACTAGGTCCGCCCTCATGAGGATCCCTGAGAAACCGCTGGTATCGTTCTACCCGTGGATCTCGTAGACCAAGAGACCAAAAGGCGCTCCGGGGGAGCTTGGCTCACATGACCGAGGCAACAGTCGAACCAGGGTTGCGGCAGGCACTCAGGCCCTTCTCGGCTGCCAACCTGCGTCGCGCCCGCAGTGAGGCCCGCCTGACAATCAGCTTTGCCCGTCGCGAGTTGCACAGTAAGTACCGTCAGAGCGCGCTGTCTTTGTTCTGGGGCATTGCCCAGCCCATTTTGCTGGTTTTGGTCTACGCAGTGGTCTTTAGCCAGATCCTCAATGTCACTGGTGGAAACATTCCGTACTTGTCGTTTGTGGTAGCCGGCATAGTTGTCTGGCGCTACTTCATGGCGGGTTTGAATCAGGCGACATCATTTATTGACAGATCTTCGGTGTTAAGCAAAGTGTACTTTCGCCGGGAAGTCATTCCCCTTTCTGGCTGCGTTGCTGCGCTGTTAGACCTAGGTGTTGGCCTTGTTGCCATCGTGGGGGTTGCATGGATTCAAGGCATCTCGCCTTCAATAACTCTGGTAGCGCTTCCGCTAGTGGTCGCTGTGCTTCTGGTGTACACCATCGCTATAGCGATTCTTCTTGCCACGATTACCGTGTTCGTTCGGGACGTGGCTCATGCCATGCCAACCATTAGCCAGGTGCTGTTCTTGGCCAGTCCGATTCTGTACCCCGAGTCGCAGATCCCCTCGACTCTCAAGTTTCTTGGCACCGTCAATCCAGTAGCAGTGGTGGCAGAGGCAACCCGTGCAGTCTCCCTCGAGGGAATCTGGCCCAACTTTGATCTGCTGATGCTGCATCTGTGCATTGGGACGGCACTGCTAGTGGGCTCCGTTTTCTACCTGCGGTCAATTGAAGATCGAATCGTGGACGTAGTCTGAAATGGCTCAAGAACCACTCGTCCACGTCGAGCACGTTACGAAGGAATACAGGCTGAGCCAGGAGCGAACCAATGCGCGTGCGCTCATTCCAGGCAGGCGTGGCGAGGCCGCTGAGTCCACTACGTTCCGGGCCCTCAATGACATCTCATTTACCATGCAACCTGGCGATACCTTGGGCCTGATTGGCCATAATGGCGCCGGCAAGTCAACTCTGTTGCGAGTGCTCGCAGGCATCGTCGAACCCAGTCGCGGCCAAGCAGTTGTCAACGGCAGGTTTGCCTCGCTCATTGAGCTTGGAATTGGTTTTGATCAGGAACTGACCGGCCATGAGAACGTGTTCTTTGCTGGAGACATCATGGGTATGTCAAAGTCCGAGATTCGCGGAAAATACGACGAGATCGTTGAGTTCTCTGGGGTTTCAGAGTTCCTAGATATGCCTGTGAAGCGGTATTCCACAGGTATGCGAGCCCGGCTCGGTTTTGCAGTCGCAACAGCAATTGACTGCGACCTGCTCCTTGTTGATGAAGTCCTCTCAGTGGGTGACTTTGATTTTCAACGGCGTAGCTTGGAACGCATTCGAGAAATGAATGCGGCGGGGGCGGCGCTGGTACTTGTGACACACAATCTGTGGGCCGTGAACTCGATGTGTGATCGGGTCATCCTGTTGGATCATGGTCGGATTGTCGTTGATGGCACTCCGGCCGAGGCCATGAAGCAGTACATCGGCGAGGAACCTGCGACAGAATTGGACCCCGAAGCAGGCGCCACATTCGAGGATTTCAGGGTTCCTCCTGAGATCGCAGGAAAAGTGAAGATTGACTCGATTCAGGCGATTCCAGACGTGATTCGCTCTGGTGAAGCAATCACGATACGGGCGACCATAACTGTGAATGAAGCCTGCGAGGGTGTGGTCGTGATGTCGTTGTTTACCAGTGAGCGCGCCGTCTTTGCAGAGCGAGAACTTGGGCCCTCTGACTTTCTGGCTTCGCCAGGGACCTACATAATTGAGGCCGAGGTCCCGTCTGTGCCAATGGCAATGGGCCGGTTCCAGTTCCGCATCGCAGTCCTCCCTCAGGACGATCGCCACTTAGATCAGATATTTCCTGCCGCACTTGCCGTGGCCTCAGCCGAGATGAAGATTGACGGCGAAGTGTTGGCTCGTCCAGGACTCAAACTTCGGACTAACTGGTCGGTGCAACCTGTGTCCCAGCAACCGCAGTCCGGCCAGTAACTCACAGCGAGTTATCTCTCGCTTCGGGGTGCTGAGTCACCCCGTAGCTAACGACCTCTCGAGGTCTGCCATAGTTGCTGGCCGATACGGGGAACTGCCCACTAGAGCGACTGGATCAAGGGTCGGGGTGACTAGGTTCCCCGATCGGTACAGCTCTGCGCCCACGTTGAATATCTGAGCCGTTCCCTCGGCCGCACCGTTCTGGCTTTTGGCATAGCGCATCTGGCTCTTGGGTGGTCGTAGCGCACAAATAGCGGCGACACGCTCCGCGTTCGAGGTATTAGCAGGAGAGTGATGAATAACTGACCCGTCGATTACCAGAACTTGCCCTGCATGCAGGTCGAGTGCAACTGACTCGTTCAGCGCATAGGTGGTGACTTCTTGATCAAGGGAGTCCACATCCGGCGGCCTAACGTGATTCCCCATGCGATGACTGCCAGGAAGCAGGTTCAGTGTTCCGTTTTCGGAGTCCGAGTCAGTGAGCGGAATCCACAGAGAGATGCTGACTTCTCGGGTTTCGTCAAAGACCGAGGGATCCTGATGTGGGTTTCTAGCACTGTTTTGTGAGCCTGGTTTGGAGACAAAGGATCCACCAACCACGGTGGTTGTATCAGGCGAAAAGAGTGGGTCAAAAATGGGACCCAGAATGGCTTGAACCCCATCCCAGAGCTGCGCCCGCAAGTCGAGCCGAGAAATCATCATCGAGGGCAGGAACACGCCCGAGCTATCTCGGCCAACCTGGTCGATCACCTGGCGGTACATCTCCGTCAGGGCGGTAACCGTTTCTGCTGAAACCGAGTTCGCCAGAACAGCAAAACCGCGCTCTGCCATTTCCTGATTGACTGACTCGGCAAGAAAGTGGGTTCCGGGAAGGGATTCACAAGCTTCGCTTGCTCCTTGCTGGCTCATCCAGAACTCTCCAGTCAATCAGGGCCGTCACTGCAACACAGTTGCGTCAACGATTCTATCGGGCTGAGCCCCCAACGGGATGGGGCGGTCGGTATTCTGCGCAGAGTCAGAGGCTGCCGCAGCTACTAGGCCAGCAAGATTTATCGGGCCTTTTTATGGGTGTGTAGCTACAATACGAGGACGATACGAACAAGGCGGATCCTGTGATCGATTCAAGAACCATTGAAAATCCAGACACAGTGACCCGGACCACATTCAGAGACGCAGACCAAGAAGCAGCGTTCCAGCGCGACGGCTACGTGGTTGTGGATTTCGCCACTCCGGAAATTGTCGAAGCTCTCCTTGAGTCCTACACCCGTTTGAATTCAGGCATTGACTCTGGGTACTACCCAAGTCTGATGAGCCCTGATCAGGAATACAAAGCGGCCGCCAACGAAGAGGTGGGCGCGATTGTCTGGCCACTCCTCAATGGGTTGATCGAAGGGTATGAGCCACTCGTCGGCTACTTCATGGTCAAGCATCCCGGTCCCGACACAGAGGTTTCTCCCCACCAGGATTGGATCTTGGCAGATGAGTCGGCGCATTCAACCATGGGTGTGTGGCTTGCCCTTACTGAAGTCACTGAACAGGTCGGGCAGATGAAGGTTCTGCCGGGTAGCCATAAGTGGCTGACGGGGCTGCGAGGTAGCCCAGGGTTTCCAATGGAGTGGGAGGCCGAGCATGAACGAGTCCGTGATGAACTCATGGTGACCGTTCCTATTCAGGTTGGCCAGGCCATGGTGTACGACATTCGAGTACTGCATGGGACAGCACCGAACCGCTCACAGAGCACTCGTGTTATCGGAAGCCTGTATGCCCTAGCAGAGGGGTCAACCCCGATTCATTTTTACAAGTCGCCTGAAGGAATTGTGCAGGGTTATGAGATTGCCGATGACTTCTACACCACCTTTATGATCGGTGATGTCCCGCCAGGCGAACCCTTCGTGGAGATCGAGGACTACAGCGTGGAACAACTCTCGTTCGACGAGATTGCTAGCCGGTACGCAGCTTCTCGGTCCTGAACGATTCGCCTGAACGCTTCGCTCGGCCTCAGGAAGGCGTGGATGCGGGAGCGGGGTCAGCGCCAGCGGGAATATCGCAATACAGGCCGAGCCCGTCTGAGTCACCAGTCTTGTTCGAGGTGAACCAAGGGGTGGGTTCAAACATCATGTCTGGGTGCTTGCTCGAGACCAAGCCCCAAGGGTTTTCCCAGCCTGGAATGACCCACAGGTCGACCATCCAGTGATTCAGCTCCGGTCGGAACACTGCGCCCAAGTCTTTACAGCGCTGAGCCTGTTCTGGGTAGGGGTTTCCATTGGCGTCGAACTCCACGTTGCCAACGATCGAGTTGTCTTTCGCACAGAGATTTGAGTGGTAGTGCCAAGGAATAACTTCTAGAGGCAAGTCGGTGGGCGGCCCATCCTGCATTGTTCCGAGGACGTTATAGGCAACAGACATCACTCTTGAGTCTGGGCTGTCTCCGTCGAAGGCCAACAGTGTTGGTCGAGACAAGTCAAGCTTGGTGCTCCAGCGAGACCAGTTGATGTATTCAAAGCCCCGGCCGTTGATCCTTTGGAAATTCCGGACGTATCCCTGCTTCTCGGCCTCTGCCACAGTCCCAATTTTGAGAGCTGCCTCTCGCACTTGGACGAGCTGGTCTCCGAGCAGACGCCTGCGTTCTGGTGAGAGCAAGGTGGACGTGCCTCCGTAATGCACGGTGGCTTTCATTTGAGTGGGCTGGGCGGTTCCCCAGCCGTACATGGCCTGAGAAGCATCGTGGTCGTCGATCGTCTCCTGCGGAAACTGCGGATCGGGAGGGAGTGTGGAGGGTGTGGAAGCGGGTGTTGTGACCGGGACTGTGGTTGGTACCACTGCAGAAGCGAGGTCCTGAGTCTGCGGTGACGCAGGCTTGATCAGTAGCACTGCCGCTACTACTGCCACAATGGCGACTCCGCAGAGACCCACTTGGGCAAAACCCGCAAAATTATGGCCCCCGCCTACCTTCTTCATGGATTCATGTATACAGCAAACTCTGTCCGGTGGCAACAGGTTGAACCCCCATATAGAGGCGAAACGTAGCCAATTCACAGCTATTGCTGCAGGTCTACCTAGCGGGCAAGGTGCTCAGGCTAACGGGGAAGTTGCTCAGGGGAAGTTGCGGAGAGCCCCGAGTGAATCTGGGCAGCATCCCGCTACAATCAACACCAGAGTGAGTCAAACTAGGGGAGCATGTCGTTATGTCATCGCCAACGGAACTCGGATTTCTCCCTGTTGAGTCCTGCCGGGTTGATCGAGCAGTACTTCGCAACCCCGATCAGCAGGCAGAGTTTGACCGCAGAGGCTATGTAGTCATGCCGTTGCTGTCCCTCGGCCAGGTTGACCAGCTGGTCTCGGGATATGACTCCATTGCAGAGTCCCTGGGTGGGGCGAGCAGACCAGAGGACTACAACGACACCTACGCCGAGTTCAGCATTATCCACTCACGACCAGAGTTCAGGCGACAAGCCTTTGATCTGATCACCTCGGTCCTTGGCCCAGAAGCCGAGAAAGTCTTAGTTGACTACCGGCCACTCATCGCAAATTTCGTCAACAAACTGCCTGGCACAGGGGTGGTCCCAACTCACCAGAATCTCTCGGTAGTTGACGAATCCCGCTATGCCTCGGTCTCGGTCTGGGTTGCCCTCGTAGATTGCGTGCTCGACAACGGCGCAATGTCCATGCTTGAGGGGAGTCACCGTTCGCTTCGCAGCCGACGCGGCATGTGGGCATATCAGGCCTTTGGTGGAATCGAACAAGGGATAATTGACGAACTGCTGACCGGGGTTGAGGTTCCAGCAGGCCATGCCGTCATCCTCGATGATGCGCTCGTGCATTATTCGCCGCCAAACCAGACGGATCAGCGCCGTCTGGCAATTCAGTTTGTGATGGTTCCCCAAGAGGCCAAGACACTGTGGCATCAGCAGATTGGCACGAACAAGGACGGATTAGACGTGCAGGTCTGGGAAATCGACGAGCGATTTTTCTTTGAGTTCTGGCACGGAGATGGTGACGATCGGTACGGCCAGAAGGTCGCTCGGATCACCATCCCAGCTGTCGAGCTGAGAATTGAAGACCTGCAGACACTGCTGAGCAGTTGAGTCTAAGACTGGAACTTAGCTCCAGAAATAGACTTGTTCTTCGTCCTGCGACAGTGCCGCAAACCCTCCGATGGTGACTCGCTCTTGCGTGCCAAAGACGGGTTCAACCCGATGCCAGATCCTTCCGCCTGTGAAGAGGATCATGTCTCCCACATCTAGATCGATGGGTGTTCGTCCAAAGCGTTCAAGAAGAGCATCGCGCTCCTCGCTCATTGGCAACGCCCGAACATCTTCAGGAGTGTCGTCCCACATCAGATCGTAGAGAACGAGTTCGCCACCCTTGTCTGGCTTCTGGCCAACAACGAAGTAGCTCAACGAGTTCCACATTCGCGCAATTTCACGCAGATGCTCGTACGACCCCCAAGCGTTACAGAACTCGTTTGCTGTATGAGCATGCATAACCCCACCGTCGGGCGGAAGAAAGCGAATCGTGATGGGAACGTAATCACCGCGTCCCTCTTCTGAAGGGACGCTAGCGGGGCGACCTGCACCGACTGCCGACAGCACCTGCCCAATACGTCCCACAAAGTCCACATCAAAAAGCTCGTCTACGCGGTCATTAATGATGGGAGCAGCGGCGTAGTAGTCGGCTCGGTCATCGTCAGCCCCAACAATTGCAGTACCAAAAAAGATCTGCTTGCCATAGTCATTGAATTCATCTGCATGGGTGCGAGCACGGAGAACCCCAGTGGCTACTTCCTCCTTGGTGAAAACTCCGCGAATCGACATCCCATCAAGCGTCCCGTCGTAGATTCGTTCGATCGCGTCGGGGTGGTTGGAGACTTCAGCGACCGGCAGATCGAGCCATTCTCCAAGGTGCGGGCGGTTGGGATCGACCTCGGTACTCGGCGGGGCCGGGGCTGTTTCTTCTACCTCGGCAGCGGGTGCAGAAGCGGCCGAGACCTCAGGCTGATTCTCTTGCACAACTGCTTGTGTTCCAGGCTTACTGCGGAACCTATCGAGAAGACCCATGTTGAATGCCTTTGCTGGTCGACTCATCCGTCCCCGGGATGAGTTACATATCTTCTCTAAGTTAATCGGGAATGCTCAGGTATCCTCACTATCTAGGAGTTTTGCGGTCACTTGCCAGTCGAGATCTGAGGACTAGATGCGTTCCGAGTCAGGGGGAAACTCCATGAAACAGCAGATGGAAGCTTCGCTAGAGCGTGCGACTATTTGGCTTTCTGCTGAGCAGAAAGCCACGGGGGAGTTTCCCTCATATGCGAGTTCGTTGCTCGAGGCGCAGGATTGGCAACCAGACAGCGTGAACTTTGTAACGGCTCTGACCTCGATCGCTCTCGACGGGGTAGATCTGCCAGAGGCCAAAGCCATGAGAGATCGGGCTGCGCAGTATGTGATGGACCAGCGTGAGGGCGCCGGACTATGGCGATACTGGGCAAAGACTGCAGAGCTGCATGACTACACCCCACCCGATGCAGATGACACTGCATGTTGTTCGCTCGCAGTCGGTAGTTCCGCTGGAACTGCGAACCAACGACTCCTGTTAGCTAATCGCGACCCGCAAGGAAGGTTTTATACCTGGATGCTGTTGCGGCCCGAGATCCGCAGTTTGGCCTACCGCTGGCAACTGCGCTCCGAGCGCTCGGGTGCTGCTCAAGCAAGACGAGTAGAACTGTGGGAGAACTCCGAGGCGAGCCCGCAAGACGTTGACGTCACCGTAAATGCAAATGTCATCCGCTACCTCGGTCCAAATCTTGCTCCAGCTTCGGCTGTCGAGTGGGTGGCCTCGGTTGTAGAGGCCGGCACAGAGGTCGAGGAGGATCATTGGTATCGAAGTCGAACCAGCCTGTACCGCAGCGTTGCCATCTCGGCCCGTGATGGTATTGAGCGGTTTGCCAGTCTTCGCGATCTGATCATCTCTCGCATTCTGCAAGATGCGGCCTCTGATGGATTCCGTAGTGATCTTGAACTCGCTGACGCATTACGAGTGCTCAGGCTCTTTGATGCGGCTCCTCAAGATTCTGCGAACCTTGCAGACCTGCTGTTGGAGCGACAGCTTCCCGAGGGCTGTTGGGAGCGTTCAATCTGTTACTACGGCGGCCCACAAGAGAGCTTTGGTTGGGCATCGGAGGCGCTCAGTACTGCAACTGCGATTGGTGCGCTCCATGGAATCGATCTTGGAAGCTTTGGCGTCACGCCGGGCCGGTCTGTCGCTGAAGACCTGCCAGAGTCAGCGCCAGTACCACTAGCCCCGCTTCGAAAAATTGTTGGCATCAAGGACCCCGAGGTTGCGCTTGCACTAGCTCGTGATGGTTTTGTGCGCCTCGGCGTGATCCTGACGGCGGAGGAAGTGGCACGCGGTCAAGAAATCTTTGCCGAAGCAGTTCGGCGAATGAATCGACCGATCGGGGATGCATGGTTCCACACAATCTTGATCCCAGAAGATGACGTTCGTGAATTCATTACTCAGGAACTAGAGGTGCTGCTAGCACCGAAGATCGCAGCGGTGATCGACCAAGAACAGCTTGAACTCATGCGCTTAGACTTCTCGGTAAAGCCACCTTCAACGAATAACGAACCGGGTCCGCATCAGGACTACGCACTTGTAGATGAGCGTGAGGCTACGAGTTTCTACGCGTGGATTCCCCTAGTGGATATGAACGAGTTCAACGGCACGCTGCATGTGGTTCCGGGATCTCACCGCTACACAAACATGATCCGGTCCTTCCATGTCCCATCTACTTTTGATGAGGTTCTGGACTCGGTCAGAGCGGCGGCTTTGCGATTCGATTGCTTAGCTGGGGAACTCATCTTGATGGTCTCGGGAGTCATTCACTTTTCGCCACCAAATAGCTCAGATGAGGTTCGCCTTGCAGCACACGGGATGCTCGCTCCAAGCAAGATTCCCCTGAAGTTTTACTTTGCTGATGACCAGACTCCCGTAGGAAAAGTCGAGGCTTACGAGGCTGATATCGACAGTTACGTGAACCAACTTCATCAAGGCCGGCCCGCAGCAGAGGTTGAGCCGATTCAGATTCTTGAGCGACCGGTACAAAGTATGACTCCCGAACGGTTCCTGGCGGGCTTAGCAGCTACCCGTGATGCAAAAGGGTCAGTGGCATCGCAACCTGACCTCTGAGGCGCTTCTCGCACTGGGTGGCAGTAGAATCACATCGTGGGGACTGAGTCTGAACACGCGGAGCAAGCAGCGGTGGGTCCCAGCGTCCAACCGGTTCTGCTGATTGTTGTGCTCCTGTTGGGTTCGGCCGCAGCAGTTGCTCGGATCGGATTCGGTTCCTTACAAGATCTTGCACGAGTCACAGCGCTGCTCCTGCTGAGCATGCTCGTCATCTGCCTACTGCAGCCGGGCAGCCTGCGAGTTCACCGACTGCGCACACTTCTTGCTGGAGGCCTCGTTGCAGCACTCGCAGTGGCCGCACTGCGATTTGGGTTCGTGTATCCGTTCGCTGTGGTTGTTCTGGGAACCACCCTGTCCTACGGCACCATCATTCGTTGGTCCTTGCCAGCGACATGGCCACAGCGTGAAACAGCCGTCGCAGGCCTGGCCCTGGGTCCACTGCTTGCATCGATGCTGCTGTGGTACCGGGCGCCCTCGTTGCTCACGTTTTTGTTGCTGAGTGCACTGACTGCAGGACTACTCGAAATGTATGCGCGGGCCCATCGCACAGCGCATCTGATTGATTCAGGAGTTGCTCGGGCGGCGCGGGGTGTTGGCCAAGGAGTCACTGCGGTTTTGGCTACCGCAATCATGTTGTTCCTGATCATTCCACTGAACTGGATCTCACGCCTCTTTGGCTATTCTCCGCTTGACGGAGGCTGGGCAACCCGCAGTTCTGCCTGGGTTGATTTACAAACAGAGAACACCGGGCGTTCTACACGTGGCCCTGAGCATGCCCAAAGCATGGCCATGCGGGAGCCGAGGCCGACAAAGAATGTCCGCAGACGAGGCCATCTGAGGCTGCTCGTTCCCACGCTGGCCCTAGTCCTGGTCGCTGTGCTTATGGGTGTTGGGCCAGTGAAGTTGTCATGGGCAGACAGGGACCAAGAGGTTGCTACGCAGCAGGACCGCCCGAGCACATTCACCCGTCCTTTCGAGCAGGATCCGGCATTCAAAGATGCACCTTGGGCGCAGAATCTTCGGGTCAATTTGCTGGACGCGTGGAACAACTTGGAGTTCAACGCTGCGGTTGGTGGTTGGAGCCTCAAGGACGTGTCATCTCAGTACATCAACGTTCGCAACGGGGAGCGAAGCAGCACCCATCCAGACCCAGCTTTGGGTGACCCATTTGTCATCTGGTTCTTTGGCGGATCTGCTGCATTCGGCGCTGGACAACGAGACGAACACACCATTCCCTCTGAATTGGTCAAGCTGGCTCAAGACCAAGGTGTCGCCCTAGAGATCCACAACTTCGCCGTGCCCGCCACCGTGAACTGGCAGTCGGCAATGCTGCTGATTGCGAAACTTCAGGCAGGGGAGAAACCCGACCTAGTTGTTATCTACGATGGGGCAAATGATGTCGCGCTTCA
The DNA here is from genome assembly GCA_001025035.1 of Actinobacteria bacterium IMCC26207. Taxonomy (GTDB): domain Bacteria; phylum Actinomycetota; class Acidimicrobiia; order Acidimicrobiales; family Microtrichaceae; genus IMCC26207. The sequence continues at coordinate 67,280 of LCZK01000004.1, read as the reverse complement.
AGGGGTACTCGCTGCTCAGGGTCAGGGTGCCTCGACTCAGCCCGCATCACTCATCGACGGCGAGCTAGATGCAGTCCTGAGCAAGCGTGCTACAGCTAAATCTGAAGGAGACTCCAGCCCGGGCCAAACCCTGCCGCCAAGCAAGACTCGCACCCCCGATAAAGAACTCACCCCGGCCGCCTCAGGGCAGGCGGTGCTGAGTCGCTACAGCAACGGTATTGAAGTCATCCGTAAGTTCTCGGAACTGTCCTCGGTCCCTGTGCTGATCTTTTGGCAGCCTGATCTTCGGGCCAAGCAACCGCAATCTGGATCCGATGCGGACACGCTCGCTGCAGTCGAGGTCAACGAGGAATCGGTGAGAGTCTGGACCGAAACCTCTGACGCCGTTCGTGCCGGTTTGGGCGCCCTCGGCGTGACCGACCTATCAGGTGTCTTTGATGGGCAAACTGAACCCATCTATTGGGATACCGTGCATACCAACGAACTTGGCTCAAAGATTGTTGCCGAGCGGATGCTCAAGGAGTTGCAGCCGACTCTGCAAAATCTTCAGAACAGTCGGGGATAGACGAGAACGCTTGCTCAGTCTGCGACGAGTTGTGCACTCGGCCCTGTCCAATCAGGCTGCTCCTGCTTATTGAAGAGGCAGTCATCAATCAGGAGCCAGTCCATCTGCGTGGTCATAAAACAGCGGTAGGCATCTTCGGCAGTGGCCACGATTGGCTCGCCTCGAACGTTGAACGAGGTATTGACTAGGACGGGGCACCCAGTCAGTTGTTCAAAGGCGCTCAAAATATTGTGGAGTTGCGGATTGCGTTGAGTATCAACAGTCTGGATCCGCGCAGTGCCGTCTACGTGAGTCACGGCCGGTAAAGGTGAGTCAACTTGGTCGAGACGTTCAGACAGGTCAATCTGATCTGAGGGTGTCGGATTGGTTGTTCCCTGGCTTGTAGGTATTCGCGCACCACGCACGGGAGCGACAAAGGACATATAGGGCGAGGGTCCGTCTAGCTCGAAGAACTCGTTTGATCGTTCCTCAAGGACAATCGGAGCAAATGGTCTGAAGGATTCGCGATTCTTGATGCTCAGATTGAGGCGGCGTTGCATGCCAGGGGATCGTGGGTCAGCCAAAATCGATCGATTACCAAGGGCCCGAGGACCAAACTCCATACGCCCTGAGCACAGGCCAAGAATTGCTCCATCAGCGAGCAGTGCAGCCACACGAGTTGCGAGTTCAGCCGAATCTGTGAGTTGCTCATATGGCCGCCCAGCGGCGGCAAAGGATTCGCTGGGGTTCCTAGTAGCAGGCAGTGGGCCGAGCAGAGATCCCATCATGGTGTCTTTGCCAGCAGGGTCTACTCGCTCGCCTCCGCACACCTCATGCCAGGCCCAGAGTGCGCACCCAACAGCCGATCCAGCGTCGCCCGCTGCGGGCTGCACCCAGATCTGCTCAAAGGGGCCTTCACGAAGGAGTCGTCCGTTCGCCACACAATTCAGCGCTACGCCCCCGCCAAGCACGGCGTGGTTTGAGCCGGTGAGTGTGTGTGCGTGCCGGGCAACCCGCAGTACCACCTCTTCTAATGCCATCTGGATAGAGCGTGCGAGGTCGCATTCCCTGCGTGTAATCGGCGCCTCCGGTAGCCGAGGAGGTCCGTCAAAGAGTTGATCAAACTTCTTGCTGGTCATGCGTCTACCTGCCAGATAATCGAAGTAGTCCAAGTTGACGGTAAAGGAGCCGTCCTCTCGTAGGTCGATGACCTGACCCAGGATTCGATCGAGGTAGTGCGGTTCGCCAAAGGGAGCGAGTCCCATCAACTTGTACTCGCCACTGTTCACGCCAAACCCGCATGCAGAAGTGAACGCCGAGTACAACAGTCCGAGCGAGGAGGGAAACCGCATTTCTTGCAGCAGATCAATCTTCGAGCCGCTACCCAAGCCGATCGAGGATGTGGCCCACTCTCCGACCCCATCAAAGGTGAGCACTGCTGCGGAGTCGAAAGGGGAGGGGTAGAAGGCTGCTGCGGCGTGGCTCACATGGTGCTCAGCGAAGAGTGTTTGCCGAGCAGTGGCGAACCCCAGTTGCTTGAGGGCCCGATCAATTCCGTATGAGACCCAGAGTTTTCGACGCAGCGACTCTTCCATTGCATGAGGAAAGGTTCTGATTCCCTTGGTCCCAATTGCGCTAAAAGTCTTGAGTACCCGAACAAAAGAACTCAGCGGCTTCTCGTAGTACGCAACGGTGATTTTTGCATCCCTAGCCACGTTGCCCGCCTGTAGGCAGTATTCGATTGCGTGAACGGGCAGAGTCGGGTCGTTTTTGATTCTGGTAAAGCGTTCTTCCTGCGCAGCTGCCACGAGTTGGCCATCGCACAAAAGCGCCGCTGCTGCATCGTGATACAGCCCACTGACCCCTAGGACAAACTCATGGCCCATCTAACTAGTAGCTCATCAGATCAGAAGAAGGTGTACACCGCATAGGGGACGACTGCCTGAGTAGCAGTGCCGAGAGCGATTGCAACAACGAGAAGTGCAGCTACTGGCAGCAACCACCATGCTTTATTGATGCGCGCGTACAGCATGAAGTCGGCTGCCAATCGAGCGGCATGGCGAAAGAAGAGCACGTTGAGAACATTAGCCCTCAAGGTTCCGCAGCCCCTGCTCCGAGCATGCTGGAGTAGATTCTGGGTCTGTGAGCGATGCCTCTCGAAGCTTGAGCTTCGTACTCCCTTTCTGGAATGAGGTTGAAGGCGCTGAACGCTCGATTCAGCTGGTTAGCCAAGCTGCCACCGAGCTCATTCGTGCCCGTGTGGTATCGAAGGTCGAGATATTGGCAGTCAACGATGGCAGCACAGATGAAACAGGCCAGATTCTCGACTCCCTAGCAGCCAAAGACCCCTGTCTGAGAGTGGTTCATCACTCTGGCAATCAGGGTTTAGGGGCAGCGCTTCGCACGGGATTTCTGGAATCTTGTTCCGACTGGATCTTTTATACCGACTCAGACCTCCCCGTTGACCCGATGGTCTGCGCGAGCGCCTTCCGTGCTGTGGAGTTGCACGATGCAGACATCGTGTCGTGCTATCGATTCGATCGAACTGGCGAGGGCCTTCGTCGGGAACTTCTCTCCACCGTATATAACTCGGCAGTGCGAGTGGTCACCGGATTGGTTGTGCGAGACGTGAACTTTGCAGCAAAGCTTCTGCGCCGATCTTCTGTGATCGATTGCCTTCCGCTGAGCAATTCGGTTTTCTTTGATGCAGAGCTTCTTGCGCGTGCCCTGGGTGAAGGAGCGAAACTTCAACAGATTGGTGTGGACTATTTCCCCCGATCGGTGGGAACCTCGACCCTGTCTTCTATGAGTTCGATTCGGGACGGGGTTCGCGATCTTGCCAGAATCGGACCAAGCCTCCGCAAGAGCAAGTAGCCAGTTCAAGATAGGCCTAGGCGGCAGGGCAGCGTGACCCATCGCGTAGCAGGGTTGCTGTGTCCGTTGCGGTTTCTGTTTTCTGATTCACCGACCAAACCTCGAGCGGTGCTTGGCCGAGTAGGGCCGAGGCCTCTTCTTGAGTCTCTGGGGGCAATGCAGGGCTAGCTATTGCTTGATCACCATACAAAGTGAGCAGTAATCCGGGTGGAAGCGACTCCACCGGGTAGGTTCCGTCAACAATCCCTTTTGCAATACGGCAGGATTCGGGACCCATCCACCCAGCCAGATAGCGCGGCAAGAGTTCTTCGACCCAAGGCTGAAGCCGCACACCCGATCCAGCTTTTGCATCCGAAGAGACCTTCTCAGCGAGGGCGTCGAACTTTGCCCTCGACCATCCGGGCATGGAGACCGAAGCAAGCAAGTCTCCATTCGGCTTAACCGGTGCTAAACCGCTCGCGACCCACAGCATGGGGCCGCGCCAGTGCTTCACGACTCGTCGCTCTCCGTAGTGCTCGCCCCTTGACTCAGTTCGAGAGTCAAGGCCTTTGACAATGAGGTTAGAAACAATGGTGTCGGTTGCAGACTCAACGAGTTGATTATCTAGGCTGAGTACTAAAATCGGGTTGCTGGAGTCAACCTTTTCCATGGTCTGGTCAACTGCGGGCTCGACCATGGCGTCGATTGTGAAAGCAGGACTTTTCGCATCCTCGATGCGCTCGGGTCGAGCAAGGCCTGCGGCAAGGATAACCAAAGCACCGATAGCGAGCGCAGAGACTTTGAGGGATAGCGAAACCCAATCCGAGACCCCTGACCCGAGTTTGCGTTGAACTGCGAAAACGGTCGAAATCCCAACGGCATACCAGAGGCAGGCAGAGGCAACTACTAGCCAGCCAATCTGAAAAGCTCGGAGATAATCCTGTGGAAGTTGCGTGGTGTTCACTGCTGCGCCGACCACTAGGAGCAGAATGATGATTCGAAGTTGCCGCTCATGAGGAGGAGTTGTCTTTCTAGTCCTTACACAGATAAAGCACAGGGCAAGGGCAACAATTGTTCCGGAAATGAAGGGTCCTCTGATGAGTTCGTTCGCTGAGCCGGCCTGAGCAAAGCTCCTGGTGACTTCTCCCCAGCGGGGCGGTATTGAGCAGATCCAGGCAATGGCTCGAGGAAACCCAATCGGTCCGACTGGTGGGCGCGGACTGCTGATCTCTCCGATCAGCGCCCGGACATTGCCACCGTTGTTGATCACTACGTCAAGCGCCGGTTGAGCCCATGCAAGCAGCGCAATGCCCCATCCCACGCGAACAGCCTGTCGAGCCCGTCGTGCCTGGTGTGTATCAGTCGCCAAACGGGCTGCACCTGCAACAGCGAGTCCAGCCCACAGGATGGGACCCAGAACGATCAGGGCGTGCGGCAGGTAGCTCTGGGCGCAGAGGCTGCCAAGGCCCACTGCCCACCACCAGGCTCTCCAAGTTCCAGTCGCCGCAGCCCAACTAGCCAGGACGGCGGCGAACATGGCCAAAATTGTGATTGTGACGTTGTTGGCTTCCCAGACTGCACCAAATGCGGCCACCTGCAAGATGACGGCACACATCATCCATGCCCCGAGAGCAGCTACTCGACCTGCTGCACGCCAGGCTGACCAGACAGATACTGACCAACAGGTGAGGACCACAAACGCAGCACCTGCACGGGCTCCGTTCTGAAGACCCAATAGGCGTACAAACGGTGCAAGCAGATCCATGCTCAGGGGACCGGGGTGTGATGCCGACCCAACCTGCCCCAAGCTTGTCGCCATCCCGACGAGTGGATGGTTGACGGTGCCCACGTCGAATGCTCGGGCCATGATTGTCGCAGCGTGTGCAGTTGGTTGCCATCCGATTCGGTACGACCAGATTGCACCACTTGCCACATAAGCCATAGCCAGAAACGCCATGACAGTTGCACCAATTCGGTCGCTGCGTGTCAGCAGTGGCCTTGATCTCGGTTGAGGCGAACTGGCAAAGAGTTCTAGCCGGTGCCACAAGCCGATGCAGGCTCGAGCTGCCCTACCTACACCGTGTTGGGCTCGCGTCGCGGAGGATCTGGTAATCCGAACACCCTGGCCCGCCCAAATCTTCGTCGCCGCTGCGGCAGAACCGATGGCGCCCCCTGGGATGGCAAGAGCGAACAGGATGACTAGAACTGCAACAAAGGTCGGCCAGATTCTTGTGAAACTGTTATCGACTGTGCTGGTCCACAGTCCAGCGAAGGCCGCCGCAGTTGCAATAAAAACAAATCTAATGCTGCCACTCCAGTGCCTTCGCGAGGCTGCTGAAAGGGCTGCTGAGCCAGCAGTAAGAACCACACTCAGTGCAACAAAGTGCAACTCCACTACTCGAACGTGCACCTGAGCCCATGTCAGGGGTCCAGCCGCGATAGCCAGAATGAGCACCGCTGCAATCCCGCTCCAGGTTGCAGCCAGCCGCTCCATGAATACCCTGCTCATTCGGGCACCTGTTCGGCAAAAACTGAGAAGCTCAAAACCCAGAAGTACGGGCGCAACCAGAAGTGCAGGCGCGAGCCACATAACGCTCGGCTCGATGGGGGAGATCACTATGCGCAACGCAATACAGCAGAGCAAGCTCACCAGAGAAAGACAGAGACGCCAGACTGGCCGGGACGTGGCCTCATCGAGTCCCCGATTCTCAAGGTGGCGAGCGACCAGAGACCACAGCAGGAGTGCAGAGACAATCACAGCGATCTGAAGCGAGATCAGCGCGGGCTCAGCGCTAATTCGCGCCTTCCTCGCAACTAGGTCAAGGAGCGCCTGTAAGCAAGCAAGCCCCCACGCAACAACGATGACTGACCCAGAAGAAGCTACTTGCGTGATTCGAGATTTGGGCATTTCTGTGGTCTCAGTCAAGTACGTACTTGGCCCGCCGGATTTCGTTCGCCCGCTGCATGCGGGCATCGAACTCTTCCAAGCTCAGGTGTTGATTCGGGTTTGGTCGGGTTCCCAAGAACTTCAATCCTTCGGGGCGCCCAAGCACCGACTCCATGTCATATTCGAGCCAGAAGTCAGTGGCAGCCTCCCACAGGTCAAACTGAGTTGGGTCGTCCGGGTTACGGATCCAGAGCACGGTCTGAGCGTCCTGAGGAACCATCTCGATCTGAAAGGTGATGCGAGGGTTCTCGGACAGGTTGTCGCTGGACCAATGCAGCAGGGAATCGTCAAAAATCAAGGCCTCACCGGCAGCAACATTGACGGGCTCAAGGTAGGTCTCGATGAGTTCAGTCTCGAATTCATCAAAGAAACGGTCCGAGGTTGCTGCGGCAATATCTGGGAAAATCCTGTGACCGCCGGGAACAACGCGAATAGTTCCGTTCTTGAACCCAGTGTCTTGCAAGGGTGCCCATACCGTCACGGTAGGAATATCGATGTCTTCGATGGTGGGCCAGTTCTGGTGTATCTCAAATCGCCCGGTGCCGGCTGGCTTGACGTAGACGTTGCTCGTCAGGATTCGGTAGCCAGGCAGAACTGCCTTGATTTGCTCAGCCATCGCAGTTCGGACAAGGTGATCAGACTGTTTTCTGTACTCAAGATTCGGATCAAGAAAAGTGCAGTGGTACTCGCAACGGGGATTTTCTAGGTTCCGCGGGTCGAAGCCGTCTGTGGGTGAGAGCTCAGCGAAGTTCTCGCGAAGGCTGCTCATCTCCTCCACCGAAAGGAGGGGCACTTTCACGAATCCGTTCGCCCAGAAGGCGGCATCGAGGCCTTCGTCGTTGAACATCTTGGGCGGTCTAATCCGACCGTCTTCTTGACGCTCGAATCCTTCGTAGACAGGTGTAGTCATCTCACTCCAGAACTAGTTCTCTTTCGGGGGAATGTGCAGCAAAAATCAAACACAGCAAAAATCAAACACAGCAAAAATCAAACACAGCAAAAATCAAACACTGGTAGATACGACGCTGGCGCTGAGCACGCCGCCTGATTCTGTTGGAGGCGCGCCGATAACGAAGTCCAAGTAGAAAGACCGGTCAATCTGGTATTTCATGAGTTCAGAATCTTCATTCACCCAGTAATGATGCAACTCGGCCTCTCTCGGCCCGACCACGCAGCCCACGGCAACTCGGTCAAGCTCAGTGGTGTTAGGCGGAGAAAAATGAACGACGCGGTTGTCCATGATGATTGCTTGGCCCGCTCGCAGTGAGATCACCGGCCGGTCCTCAATATCGGCAACCGCTAGCTCGCAACGCTCATAGGTGGGGACGTTGGACGGTCGGAGAAAGTCGATCCGTTGATGCGAGCCCGACACCACCCCCAGAGTTCCGTTGGCTGGCGTCGTATCAACAAGCGGGCACCAGACGGTGGCCGAACTGAACTGTTCCTCATCGAGAAACGTCCAATCTACGTGTGGCGGCACCATGTCGGAATGCGGGTACTTCACGATGAAGTTCGCAAACATGATCTCGTAATCGTTCAGCACGCGCTCTAAAGCAGGGCTGAACTGCTCCTGCATCAACTCGAAGACCTCGGATCGGTACTCCGGACGCTTGTCGTAAATAGACGTATCGAATCCATCCACCCAATCGAACTGTGTCCGCTGTTCGTGGTCCATCGAGTCATAGCGCTGGCTCAGGGCCACAACAGTTTCGGGGTCGATCAGGTCGACCACCACAAACCCGGACTCCTCAAACTCCCGTTGCAGCTCAGGGTCACGCAGCGTTGTGCGCCGAGGCGCAGCAACCGGTGAGTCAGAGCGTCGGTCGCGGCTCCGTCCACGCAAGCTATCGAACCAATTCCGCATAACCGTATGGTACAGGGAATGCCTTCAGAATCGGCTGCCGCTGTGTGCCAGTTCGTAGCAGCGACGGTAAGCTTGCCGTATGACACGAGTGAGTGACGGCGTGGATCGGGTTCCGCTTTTGCTGAGTGAGTCGGCTGATCAAGAGTTTCGCGAGCAGGGGTTCACCGTTGTTCCTCTAGTTGATCCCGAGCGCTTGGACGCTCTGCGTGAGCGAATGTCAGAACTCATTCCCCCGGACAGCGGCCCGTTTTTTACTCTCTATAAACATGACACCCCTGAACTCCGCCGGACAATAGATGCCGCAGTCCGCAAAGAACTGCAGCCCTTCGCCGATTCCATCATGTGTAACCACCGCTTCTATGTGGGCAGTCTCTGGGTCAAGTCTCCTGGGGAGGGGAGTCCAATTGACGCTCACCAGGATTGGTCGTTCGTTGACGAGACTCGCCACGTCAGCGGGGCACTTTGGTTTCCATTGGAGGCAACGGATGAGTTCAACGGCGGTCTGAGCGTGGTGCCTGGGAGTCATCGCCTTGATCTGCCCTATCGCGGAACACCGCCCACCTCGATTGAGCCGTACCTGCACGGGTTCGTCAACGTAACCACCAAGCCCGGTGAAGCGGTGATTTTTCACAACGCCCTGATCCATAGTTCAAGTGAGAACAAGTCTGACCACCTGCGCATCGTTATGGCACTGGGCTTTGTCTCTGAAACGGCTGATTTCCTTTACTTCTTCACTGATGAGCAGGGCCAAAAATGGCGGTACCGCCTGGCGGATGACTTCCCGTTTACCCACCAGCCTCCTCATCGTCCCAAAGGCCCGTCAGTGTTGGCCGAAGAACCCTGGCCCAGCTAACGCTGCGGCTGACTACCTAGCTAACCCCAGGATGTCGGGCTAGGCCGGGCAGGTTGCGGCGTTGTAGAACTCGATTTCTCTGATCTGTTGTTGGAAGTTTGCAACAGGTGCCTTCTCGTAGCGAAATCCGTCAAGTATCGGTCGAAGAGAAGGGTTGGCGCCGTTCCAGGCTGCGTCCCTGAGTTGATTTCTGAGGAGTACTAGGGACTCGCGAATGCCAATGATGTTGGAGGTCAGTTCTGGCGGGGATACCTGCAGATAGCGGTCAAAGTTGCTGAGGATTCTCAACATTGTCTGCTCGGCGTTCACGGACGGATCCGTGAAGATGAGTTGAAGTGACTCGACCGACTTCACCATGTCGCACAGTGACTCCACGCTAGAAGTTTCTGGCAAGAACAGAGCGCTAGGCGGAACAGTTGTGGTCGCAGGAGGGATGGTGGTCGTAGTTGTCGTGGATGTCGTTGTCGTGCGTCGGGACCCGGCCGGGCGTTTACCTCTCGGCACTGTGGTTGGTCCTGCAGTGGTGGAGGGGGCTGCAAAGGAGAACTCTGAGCGGTCGATTTCTCGATCCTTGCCGTCAAAACCCGGGGCGGATGCAGACTGGTCAACGCGGATCTCACCATTTGATCCCAGGGTCGTGAGCAGGATTGCCGCAGACAAGATGACTGCAACGGCAAACACTCCCCACCAGCGGAGCGGGGTCATGCTGCAGCCCTCATAATCCAATCGGCCACGGCCGGAGCGATATGTGAAACATCGAGTTGGGTGCGACCAAACTCAATACCCTTCTGAGAAAGTTCGGCCCGCCTATTGGGGTCACCGAGTAGGTCGGCGACTGTCTGGCTGATCAGACCATGATCCGGATAGGGCACCACTAGGGCGCAGCCCGACTCCTCTGCCATCTCCGATAAGCCGCCGCTATCAAAGCCAACGACTGCCACGCCGAGCGAGATCGCCTCAGCGCAGGCAAGGGGGTAGGCATCTTCTCGCGCAGTGGAGACAAAAATATCGAACTGACTCATGGCAGGAGCAGTATTTGGTATCTGACCCGTGAAGGTCACCTGCTCAGATAATCCCAGTTGTCTCATCTCATGCTCCAACGGCCAGAATGCAGGGGAGTGCGGACTATCTCCACCCTGCCACGTAAAGCGTAGAGTCTCTTTGGGCAACATGTCTCGCAACTCGGCTGCAATCCTGAGCCAAATCTCGGGTGCCTTTCGCCAATCGGTCATGCCGCTGCCGCCTACCTGCAGAATTCCGTCATTGGGCCGAGTTGATTTTGGGTCTTGGTATTCACTGAGGTCAACAGGAGGGTGGACCATGGTGACGTTGTCTGGCCTGACTCCAAGGTCATCAATCAGGAAGCTTTTGACTGCTTCAGACACTGCTAGGTATCGGTCTGTCTTTGCCAGCAGAAACTGACGGTCTTTGCTGTCTAGGTTGCCGTACCAGCCCGTGGAGAGCTCATGCGCAATGGTCAGAATCGGAGCAGGGGAGCGAAGCTGACGCAGGAGTTCGACGGTGGGCGCTGTTGCCCCGTTGACAATGGTGATATCTGCTTGACGTCGCGTGGCGCTGAAGGGGTTGCCTCTGACTCTTGCCCGGCTGGCATAGCCCACAGCACTCGCGCCGAGCCCGCCTACATGCGCAGCCCGAGTCAGACTCTGAAAAACCATCTCAGGAGATCGTTGGTCAAGGCGTGCGACGGTTGTGTTGGTCAGTCCAGCAAACTGCGAGACCAGTTCACCGGGCCGAGCAAGAACAAGTTCTGTGTCAAAGGCAGCCGGGTTTTCATTCCAGTAACGAAACAGCCGAAGTAGATAGATCGGAGGGCCGCTCCGCTCGGCGCCATGTGCAAGGAACCTGACGAGTGGCCGGATCACACGTCAGCTGCTGAGAGGTGCTGGGCCAGAGACCTGGTCCCCATCGTTTTGGTCATTCCCGAAGCTGTCGACCGGGGTGCTGCCATCTGATTCCATGCCCGGCAGAACTGCTTGATCAAGCTTGGGAATATCTGGAACGCTGCGCTTGAAGAGCTTGGGTAAGAACCGACTGCGAGTCTCTTTGGAGTATCCGTAGTAGTCGTAGAGTGATCCGTAGGCACCCTCGGCATCTACACCGTTCAGAATTGTGCCCACAAGTGGGTTGTTGACCTGAGTGAGACGTTCAAGTGACCGCTTGACCTCTCGCTTTGAGGTGCTGTTCGCCTTTGCAATAAACAGTGAAGCATCTACGCACCGCGAGAGCACGAGTGAGTCCGTCACTGGAAGAACCGGCGGGCAATCCAAAAACACGATGGAGTGGTTATCGAGTAGGGAGTGAATCAACTCCGAGGTACGGTCCAAGCTCAGAAGCTCGGAAGGGTTCGGCGGCCGAGGACCTGACGGTAGAACTCGAATGTTGGGGTGAACTGGTGACTGTTGCAGGGCAACCTCAAGGGGAACCTCGCCCAGCAGAACCGAAGTCAGACCGATGGCCCCGTCAACTTGTAAGAAGCTATGCGCACGGGGTCGTCGAAGGTCGCAACCAACCACTGCAACTGGCATACCTGCTTCGGCAAAGGCAATCGCTAGGTTTGCCATGGTGGAGGTCTTTCCCTCATGGGCGCTTGCGCTCGTAATCTGCACGACCCCCATGGGGCGGTGCAACGCCAAATACTGCAGCGTGGTGCGGAGGCCGCGATAGGCCTCGGCAGTCGCTGACATGGGCGCTGCCAGCGTGGTCAGCCGGGGTTCGTCTTTGTTTTTCCACCCATCATCAAGGGGGATGAGGCCTAATGTCGGAATGCCCTTCGTGGCACGCTCAAGGTCACCAGGGCTGCGGATAGAGTCATCCACCTGCTCGAGCATCAGGGCCAAACCGACTCCCAAGAAGAAGCCGATCAGTGCTGCCTGCACCAGATCTCGAATGATGTTCGGAGAGATGGGTGAGGAGGGGACCGTGGCCGGATTAAGAATCTGAACACCACCGGTCGTAGTTAGACGCTCAGAGAGCTGAAGTACTTGCAGGCGCTGCTGGTAGTCACTCAGCTGACTTTCCATATCGGCACGCCGTACTTGAATTTGCTGGTCAAGCCGCTCGCGCTCGGCGCTGAGGTCTGCATAGGTCGGGTCAGTGGTCGGAGTCGCTGCGAGTTTCTCGTCAAGTGCGGCCAGCGGCTTGTTGATCGAGTCGATCTCTTTTTGGAAATCGTCGATCTGCTGTTGCAAGACAAGCTTGGACTGCGTGAGGTCATCAACAATCGCGTTGAATCTCTCCGACTGGTACGTCTCGGCGTACACATTGACTTTTCGAGCGGCATCTTTGGGGCTGGAATCCGTAGCAGAAAGGATAATGACGTCGTCATCGCCACCGGAAACAGCAGAGATAGAGATCTTCTCGCCATAAGCCTTGGCCACGGCCGTGCGCACCGCTAGGGAATTGATGATCTTCAGTTCATTCTGCACTGCTCTGGTCGGGTCTACCGAGGAAACAGCCGGAGAGAAGATTGACTCGGACTGCTTTGGCTGCAGGAGCAATTGTGAAGATGCTTCGTAAATCGGGGTCTTCGAAAAATCTAGGGCTGCGACAATTGCGATGACCAGAATCATGGTTCCTGCAATGACCATCCAACGACGCCGCAATACCGCGATGTACTCGCCGATATTGGTCTCAGTTCGATCCTGCATTGGTTCCATACGTGCTACTTCCCCCTACTTGTCGGCGCTACGCAGACAACAGTCATCATAAGTATGCCGGGAATGGCTGAAAACGAGCCAGAGTAAAATTACCCGTTCGCTAGGTTAGATTTTTTGGAGTCGGAACTCTGGCTGCTGAGGCCAAGGAGGTGATCATAAATTGCCTCCACTTGGCGGACTACTACCTGTTGCTCAAATTCCTCAATAACGAGTTGCCGGCCACGCTCGCCCATAGCGGCACGCTCCTCAGCTGTCATGTCAAGCAGTGCCGCCAGGCCGTCAGCCAAAGCTAGGTAGTCGCGGGGCTCAGTCAGGATGCCCACGCCCTCATCCTTAACGGCATGCGCAATCTCGCCCGTTTCGGTTGCTACAAAGGGAAGCCTGCTTGCCATGTATTCCAAGATCACCAGCGGGCCCGATTCGTTCTTAGATGAAAAGACGCCAGCGTCTGCACCGGCCATCAGAGAGGGCGCGTCATTCCTCACGCCAATAGTTCGCACGAGGTGGTCAATCTTGAGCCGCTCAAGCATCGCCATACAGCCCTCAAAATAGGCTGGGTCTGCGGTTGTGCTGCCGCAGACAACAAGTCGAATGCTCTCTTGCTGGGCCGGGGCGAGCTCTGCGATTGCCCGAAACAGAGTGGGGTGATCCTTCTGTGGGCGAAAGTTGGCAACCATCAGCAGGACAAGATTGCCCTCGCCAAGATCGAACTCGTCTCGAAGGTTGATAGCCGGGGCAGTGGAGAAGCGCTCAAGGTCAACCCCACTCCTCACCAAACTCACTTTGGCCTCGGGCAGCCCAACCGTGTCGATTGCCCATCTGCAGAGCCGAGATTCAACACCGATATAGGCATCCACACCGCGATGCAGGGGGACTTTCATTCCAGGTCCGGCGCTGCGGTCAAGATGGAGGCGCCCGAAATGGTCATGAAAAACATGCTGAGCTTGAATGATCCCGAGAGCTTTGCAGAGCGCAATGAAGCGCATGGTGCCGCGTCCATGGCTATGCAGAACGTCGATTCCTTCGCTGCGCACGTACTTTCCAAATGCCAGCAGCTTCAGCAAATCCCAAGTTGCTGAACGTTCAAGAACCATGATTTCAACATCGGATTTTAGGCTTGAGCGAAGCAGGCCGTCTGTTCGAGTGGCGCAGAAATAAACCTGATGGGTATCTCGGTCCAAGCTGTTAGCGATATCTACTGCAACTTGTTCGGCACCGCCCACCTGAAGTGAGTCAGTCACCATCATGACCTTCATCTTGCGGAGCATTAGCTGCCCTCAATCTGCTTCTCGGGGCCTGGCGCGCTGCCAGGGGCTGACTCGCTGTGGATGGCTGGGTCGCTGTGGATGGCTGGCTCGCACTGTGCGCCACGTCCGGGTCGGACCGAGCGCACGGTATCCCCTGCGACTGCCACCATCCCGAGTCGGTCCCAGCCATAGGCACCAACTCGAACTCCCTCGGCGATGCAGCGGAGTCGGTCAAGCAGGGATCCTGAAGTTTGGACTCTGCTGCGGTGGTGGGCTGCGATTGCCTCCAGCGTCAATGCCTCTTCAAAGTCACCCATCTCGTTGGCCCGCTCTGCCGCTGCCTCGAGTTGATTCGCACGCGCTAGGTGAGACTCGTTGCTCTGGCCTACTGGAGCGATAAACACAGCGGATGCTGCGCGCCCCAAAGCATGTGTGAGTTGCGCTCCAACGAGAACTCCAGTTTCTTGATCGGGGTGGACCCGAAACCCAAGGAGCGAATCGGGAAGTGCCCGAACGGTTCCCACCGAAGCTGCCACGAGCGAGAGCCAACGATCGTGGCGCATCGGTGCAGCCTCGTTCTCGAGAGCCTCGGGAAAGGGCAGCGATGCAGCAACAGCGCGCCTGCGAACCGCCATCGTGCAACCAGTAGTCAGTGCTCGGCGAGCGAAAAGCTCTTCTGGCACAACCGCCCGTTTTCTGAGAGTCCGCCCGATCAGGCGGGTGTCCCACAGGCGTTGGCCTAAATCTTGACCATCTGGTCCGATCAAGTCGGCGTCAGAGAACACCATGGTGACGGTGGGGTCTAACTCAAGTTCGTCAATCAGGCGACGAAGTTTTATTGGGTACCAAACATCATCCTGGTCGGCAAGAGCGATGAAACGTCCGTGACAGCGAGCCAGAGCCGTAGCGAAGTTCGCCGTGGATCCAAGTCGGAACTGATTCACTTCTAGACGAATGGCGAATGGTGCTTGGCCTGCGAACTTCTCAATGAGTTCCACCGTGTCGTCCTCGGAGCAGTCGTCTTGGATGACGATCTCATCAGGCAGGAGTTCTTGAGCCGCGATCGAGTGAAGAAGTTCTTCAATCCACTGCGATCCGTTGAGCGTGCAGAGGGCAACAGAGACCTCGCACTGGGCACGGGGGTAGCGGGTACGAGGAGTGGTGGCTTGCTCAGTGGTCATAGGAGTGCAGTCACAAGACTGAGGTGCATGAAGAAGAGGGATCGCAATCGACTCGGCGTATCGTATCCTGAGTAGGTTGAGAAACCTCGTGCTCTAGAACCGAAGCCACGGTAGGGCCGATGACGAGTGCAGCTTGGTTTCTCAGCAACAGAAGTTCGAGCACACAGAAGTTCGAGCACACAGAAGTTCAAGCACACAGAACGACACACGGGGGGCCAGTGGCTGAAACAGTAGATCTGCTCGTTTGGGGCAAGTGGAAGCAGAACTGGCCACTCGGGTCGGTGACGTCTCTCTCCTCAAGCATTCCTCGTGCAGCAGCAGAAATTGATGACGTCCTCTCTACGACGCAGGCTGAATGGTTGCTCTTTTGGGATCCAATGCTTGGTGAGCCCGACCTTGATTTGATTGCTGCTCTTCTGCAAGAGCGTGCCGATGCTTGGCACGCAGGGCTTTGCTTTGGGTTAGCCGGCGAGCCAGAGGAGCATGACTACATCCACCCGATTTGGCCGCTTGCTCTGGACGCCGATGCATCGATTGATTCGGTGTCTTGGCGCCTCACCCTCTCGGCATTTCTTGTCAAGACGCAGGTGCTCCGCACACTCGGAGGTCTTGACGCTGCATTCGAGGGAACTACTGGTGCAGGCCTTGAGCTTGGCCGCCGAATGATCGACCGAGGTGCCGTGGTGATGCATACGCCACGCTTGGTGAACGGCCGAGGCACGTTGTCAGACCGGTTGAGTGAGCACGACAGGTTCGTGTTTCTTCGCAGGGTCTTTGGTCGAAAGTGGGTGCGGTACGCGGCGGCACGTCGATCGATGGCTCACCTTCGCCCCCTGAAAGTCCGCTCCGCCCTAAAAAGTTCGGCCGCTTCCACAAGTGCTACCCCGCGTCCTGGAAGTACCGATCGGGTAGTCACGAGAGACAGCGTCATAAGCCCCGAGAATCCTGCTATCACGGTGGTCTTACCAACCCTTGGTCGATATGAGTTGTTGCGGCCAGTCCTCGAACAACTCCGCAAGCAGACCTTGATGGCACAACAAGTAATAGTTGTGGATCAGAACGACATCGACAAGCGCGATCACGCAATCTATGAGGAGTTCGCGGATCTCAACCTTGAGGTGATTTTTCAGGTAGAGCGCGGCCAGTGGCTGGCACGCAACGCAGCAGTTGAGCAAGCAACTGGTGAGTGGATTGCGTTTGTAGACGATGACTCAGAGGTAGGCCCGGACTTTTTAGAGCAGCACCTTGAGGGTCTGCATCGTTACGATGCCGATCTTTCTACTGGGGCATCTCTAGCCGTGATCGGTGCTCCGATCCCAGAGAATTATGCGTTCTTCCGTGTGGCTGATCAGTGGGACTCTGGCAACGGAATGTGTCATCGAAGCCTTCTCGAACGCTTTGGGCTTTTTGATCAGCAGTTCGACCGGCAGCGCAGAGGCGACGCCGAGTTTGGCTTACGCGTCCAACTTGGCGGCTGTTTAGTCATCCATAACCCTCATGCGATTCGTGTACACCTCAAGGCTCAAGAAGGTGGCCTTCGGACCTTTGGCTCCCTAGATGGCTTCCGACACCGCGACCGGACCTCACCCCTTCCGTTGCCTTCGATGGTGTATTACACCAAGCGTTACCACTCCAAGCGGCAGGTTCGCGAAGACCTAGTGATTGGTTTGTCCCAATCAATCGTCCCCTACGAACTCAAGCGGCGGGCCTCACCTCGGCAGTGGCTGGGCTTTGTTGCGGGCGAAGTGGTGCACCTGCCCTCGACCGTCAAGCGCGTGCGCGCCTCCTTGCACATTGCTGACGAGATGGTGGAGGACGGGCCTCGAATCCCTAAGCTGTGAGGGTGCCCAAACTGCGCCAAAGTTTTCAGCAGCAGGTTTTTGGCATCGGATTTTGTCTGAGGGGAGGGTTGTGCGACTCGCTGTAATTGGTGATACCCAGCATTATCGAGATAGCGAGGGCAGACTCTGCGCGCTAGAACCCGTAGTGAACCAGCTTGACCGTTGGGCTGAGTTATTCGATGAGGTTGTCCTGTGTGCACCGCTTGATCCTGGCCCGCCGCCCGCCGGGTTCGGCCCCTACAAGTCAACGAATCTCAGCATTGAACCCTTGCAGAAAGCAGGGGGCAATACCCGGGCGGCAAAGTTTGGACTGCTCGGCCATTTGATTCCATGGGCTAGGACTACTCGCCGCGTCGCCCGCTCTGTGGATGCCGTTCACTTGCGCTGCCCCTGCAACATTGGTTTGGTAGCGATTTTTTCGACTTGGAAGGCGGGGGCACTTCGATACGCCATGTATGCCGGTGTCTGGCATGACTATGTAGGCGAGCCGCGCTTCTTTCGGCTTCAACGCAAACTGCTAGGAAGCAAGTGGTTTGGCGGCCCAGTCAGTGTGTACGCCGATAAGAATCCTGCGCTCGGCCACCTCGAACCGTTCTTCAGTCCGTCGTTCTCAAGCGCCGATATTGAGAGCGCAAGACCCAGCTCCGATGCCAAAATTTTGCGAATCCAAGATTCGAGTTTTCATGGGCCGTGGCGCCTCGTCACGGTGGGGCGATTGACCCCGAACAAGAACCAGCAAACCATCATCCGGTCACTTCCAGCGATCGTGCAGGGCGACCTACAAGTAACACTTGATGTGTATGGGGATGGCCCCTGCCTCGGCGAATTGGAGAAACTTGCGAGTGACCTTGGGGTGGCAGAACTCGTTACGTTCCACGGCTCGGTGAGCCATGGGGATGTCATGGAGGCCTTTGCAAACGGAGACTTGAATCTGCTCTCCACTCGCCAAGAGGGCTACGGCAAAGTGCTACTCGAAAGTATGGTCCACGCAACGGTTCCTGTGTTTGGCAAGAGTCCGGTCTCTGGCGAAATTTCGGGTGAGGGCAGTCGAGGATTGGTGTTTCCTTCAGATGATTCGGAGCGTCTCTCTGAGTTGGTCATTGCCTTGATCAATGACCGTGAGCGTTGGGCGCAGATGGCAGTGGCCGCTCGCGACTACGCCGCCACGATGACCCTTGAAGCCTTCCAGGATCGGGTGCGAGAGATGCTGCAGCGGCAGTGGGGCGTCACGCTACGCGACCCTGGTTCAGCAGGTGGGTCCAAGTGACCCAGAAGCCTCGGGGGAGCAATAGCTTTACGCTAGTTACTCAGTACTTTCCACCAGAGAGAGGTGCGGCGCAGGTCCGACTGGGTTCGATCGTGGCTGACCTTGTCGGCCGTGGAAACCGAGTCGATGTGGTGACGGCTTTACCGAACTATCCACTCGGAAAGATCTTTCCAGGCTGGTCTCACCGACCGCTTCAATCACGGTCCGAGAACGGTGCAAAGATTCGCCGTGTCTGGGTCTGGGCCTCGATGGGTTCGGGGTTAGGGCGAATCCTGAACTACTTGTCCTTCGGCGTGATGTCAGTGCTCGGCATTGGAGTTGCGCGAAAGTCTCACTGGGTCATTGTCGAATACCCGACTCTCTTTGGCGCGCTACCCGCAGTCCTCTGCGCAAAAATGAGGCGGCAGCGGATTGTTATCATCGTGGCCGACTTGTGGGTGGACTCCATCGTCGAGATCGGAACGATTTCTGATGGCCGCGTGGTTGCGTTGCTCCGATGGGCCGAGCGCGTCATGCTGCGCCAAGCTGACGCAGTCACTGCAGTTACCGAAGGAGTTCGTGATGCCCTGCTGCAAAAGGGGGTAACGACAAAGCAGATGACCTGGCTCCCCAATGGTGCGGACACCGAAATGTTCTCGCCAGGACCTCAGGACCTTGCAGTCCGAGCCGAACTTGGCCTTGCTCCAGGTGAGCATCTGTTCTTGTATGCCGGAACGCACGGCTATGTCCATGGCCTTGAGGTGGTGCTTGATGCGGCTCAAGAACTTGTGGATGAACCGGTCCGCTTTGTGTTGGTCGGCGGAGGTTCCGAGAAGGAGTCCCTGCAGGAGCAAGCAGCTACCCGCGGGCTTCAAAATGTGACCTTTCTTGATCCCGTGCCGCCAGAAGAGGTTGCGCGACTGCTCCGATCATGCACCGCTGGCTTGGCGACTGTTCGTGAAGGCGATGTGTACCGCACTATCCGCTCAGCAAAAATGCTCCCAACCATGTCGAGCTGCCTGCCGGTGATTTATAGCGGAGATGACGAGGGGTCACGACTCGTCGCAGCAGCAGGGGCAGGGATCGTGACTAAACCGGGCGATGGCGCAGATTTGGCCGAGGCTGTTCGACTGTTAATTTCCTCTCCAGAGCGAGCCGCGGAACTCGGTGCGGCTGGTCGGAACTGGATTGAGTCCAATGCCAGTTGGCATCAACTCGTTGGAAACTGGCTTGAGCAACTTGACCAGATTGATGTAGCAGGAGTGGGCGTAGCTGCTGCCACAGACCAAGAGGTATCGCGATGAACCTTTCCGATCTGTATCAGCGTGCACCGGTGCCCGTTCAGAATGCATTTGCCACTGGCTATGGCATGAAGGAACTTCCGCGACGACATGGCGGCCAGTTCCGGAGAGAAGTGTTCGACCTGAACGTCCGGCAGTGGTGGCCGGAGGAGGAACTGCTGCTCGATCAGGACTCGCGCCTTCGCTCCATGGTGACTTGGTGTGCTGCGAGAGTTCCTTACTATCGTGACATTTTTGGTGAACTTGGCCTTGACCCACGCGAGATTCGCACTGCAGCGGACTTGTCTCAGCTGCCCATCCTCGATAAGGAAATTGTCCGGGCTGACCCCGATCGATTCTTACCAGATGAGCCTCGGCCCAAGTTGATTGCTCAAACTACTGGTGGCACAACGGGAACCCCTGTGCGGTACTGGGCAACTCTGGCAGCGGTTCGGGCCAATTACGCCACCTACGAGGCGCGTTGTCGTTCCTGGGCTGGAGTGCGCCTTGGGCAGCGGATGGCCTCATTCCATGGGCAGCCGATCATTCCTGAATCACAGTCAGGCGGGCCCTACTGGCGTCGCAACCTTGCATTCAATCAGGTCTACTTCTCGGTCTATCACCTGAACTCGCTGACCTTGGCCGACTACGTGGGGCAGCTGGAGAAATTCCAACCTCAGGTCATTGCCGGCTACACCTCTGCAGTGCATCGCATCGCTCGAGGGTTGCTTGATGCAGGAGATATTGGGCGGGTGCAACCAACAGCGATCCTCGTGAGTTCAGAAACCCTCACACCGGCGGTGAGAGAAGACATCCAAACGGCCTTTGGCTGCAGGGTGACCAATGCTTACAGCCTTGGTGAACTGGTCGCTTTTATCTCTGAATGCGACCACGGTGAGCTTCATATCAGTACCTCGTACGGCATCGTGGAGTTGGCCGAGAACGCCGCAGGGCCGGGACGCGAAATTATCGCCACGGGCCTGATTAACAAGGGAATGCCGCTCCTTCGCTACCGAACCGGCGACCTTGCCATACCGGCTGATCCAGAACCTTCAGCCTGCGGCCGCGGGTTGCCTCGAGTGAGCGAAATCATCGGTCGCGTGGACGATGTGGTTCGGACTCCTGAGGGAGCGACGGTAGGTCCTGCACCAATGAGCTTGGCCTTTCAGCGAGTTCCCAACCTGCGCCGCGCACAAGTCCGTCAAGATTCTCTAGAAGAGATCACCGTGCTGCTCGAAGTCGATACGGCCTTTAGCAGCGGGGACGAAGAGTTTCTGGTGGGCGAGTTGCGAAAGCGTCTCGGCCCATCGATTCGGCTGCTCGTTGAGAAAGTACCAACGGTGCCCAGAACTTCTGGTGGCAAAGAGCGACTCGTCGTGTCCTCTTTGACCCCTGATACGGGTTCGCAATGAGGTTCCGACTAAGCAATCGCTTTGATGATCGATTCGCTGCCATCGGTCCGCGGATTGGGTTCGTAGGAATTCATTCCGGCGGTCGAAAGGAGCAGCCAGTCAGTCAGAACGAAACGCTCGGAAGGTTGTTTCAGCAGTCGGGGTACCGCATTCGGCGGGCGTCTTCAATCAAGAACCCACCGCTGCGAACTGCTCATCAGATTCTTGCCATTCTGTTGTGGCGCAGGGTGGATATGTTGGTCATTGCAGTGTTTTCTGGCACCTCCTTCTGGATTGCTGAGCTAGCTACTCGCCTGGGAAGGCTCACTGGGAAACGAATGGTGCTTTTTTTGCATGGCGGCAATCTTCCCGTATTCGGCCCGGAGCGCCGGGAGTGGGTGGAGCGGGTCTTTGACCGGGCCGACCTTGTGCTTGCTCCCTCTGAGTTTCTGGCAGAGACCTTCCGTGACTGGGGGGTAGATGTCAGAGTGATTCCGAATGTGCTTGCGATAGAAAACTATGACTACACCGTCCGCACCGAGCCACGTCCAAATCTTTTGTGGATGCGAACCTTTCATGAGCACTATGACCCCACGATGGCAGTCCGAGTTTTTGCGCGGGTTCTCGAAAGGTTTCCAGAGGCCAAGATGACGATGGGGGGTGCAGACCACGGACTGCTAGAAGCCACCCGAGCCGAGGCGCGCCGCCTAGGAGTTGATTCGCAAATTCAATTCCCCGGTTACATGCTCGCCGAGGCCAAGCGGCGTGCCTTCGCAGAAAACGATATTTTCTTGAACACCAACGTTGTAGACAACATGCCCGTCAGCCTGCTCGAAGCCTGCGCATCTGGGCTTGTTCCGGTTGCCACTGCCGTTGGCGGGATACCAGCCTTAGTCACCGATGGCCATGATGGGGTCCTTGTGGAGTCCGGCGATGACGAGGCCATGGCTCAAGCTGTATGCGATCTATTGAGTAACCCTGGTCGGTATTCGGAAACTTCTGCTGCTGCTCGGGCGCTTGCCGAGAAGTCCTCTTGGCCTCAGGTGAGAGAGCGCTGGGAGGAGGAGATATCCTTGCTGCTGCCAGGGGTTGCAAGCCCATGATGGACTCCCTTGAAATCCGTGAGGAATTTGTTCGGGGGACTACTCAGAAGAAGCCGGGGAGTGATTGTGGAAGGACAGGTGCAGAGTGAGGGGACTGCAGGAGCGGTAGCCGTCCGCACTGCTACCGAGCAAGACCTTGCTGCAGTTGCGGCGCTACATGTTCATGCCTTTCCTGGCAGCGTGCTCGGAGAACTCGGTGTTGAAGCCGTCCGGCGAAGTTACAAGTGGCAACTGACTGGGCCTCATGATTTGACTGCTCTGGTTACCACTCAAGACGGCACCGTTACCGGCTTCCTTTTCGGTGGGGTGTTTCGTGGTTCAACTATTGGGTTCGTCAAGGCTGAGCGATGGTTCCTGGTCTCTCGCGTAGCGCGGCATCCAGGCATCCTGCTCAGGGGTGTGGGCTGGAAGCGGATCTCTCTAGGCCTCCGACTGCTTCTTCGCAGGTCACAAACAGCAGTGGCTGAAAAGCCCGATGCGGTTCCGCGCAGATCTTTCGGCGTGCTCGCTATTGCTGTAGACCCGACATCTCAGGGCCAAGGACTCGGCGCGATTCTGATGGCTGAAGCAACTACAAGGGCAACTGCGCAAGGGTTTCTTGCTATGCACCTAACGGTTCATCCCACGAACGTTTCTGCAGTGGCGTTCTATCGCTCGCTCGGATGGGTTGAACTCAATGAACCAAACGGAAGTTGGGTCGGCCGTATGACCTTGGCACTTGATGTTGATGCCGACGCCGATGCCGATGCTGCCGCAGAGCAAGACCCAGCCTGACGCACAGATGCTGAGGAATTCATGCTGAGGAATTCATGCTGACGCGGCACCGCCAAGCTTTGCAGTTGCTGCTGCTCGGGTTACTCGCAACCGCTGTGCTCTTGTGTTTGTATTTGGTCTTTCTGCGCACTGCTCCAGGGCAACGATTTGACGACATTGCCTTTGAAGGCCGCAAAGCCACCCGACTCCCTGTCCGACGCTTGGCGACCTTTTTGGTGCACATTCTGACCATCCCGTCAGTGCTGTTGGGGTGTGCATGGATTGCAGTGGACACCGTTCGCAGGGGGTGGTGGCGTACCGGGGTCGTAGCGCTGATTTCAGTTGCACTCACGGTGGTAAGTGCTCGCTTCCTAAAAGGTGTCTTGATTCGCCCGGAGCTTGTTGAACTTGCCTATTCAAATTCGCGCAACACGCTCCCAAGTGGTCACGCGGCAGCCGTCATGGCTGTGCTTCTAGCCGCAGTGTCTGCTTGTCAGCTGTCCACTCGAGCTTTTCTTGCTCCGGTGGCGGCAGTGCTCGCTGCGATATATGTGACTGCTCTCATTGGATCTGGGTGGCACAGGCCCAGTGACGTCGTAGCCGGCATGTCCCTGGCTGTTGCCGTCACATCCATCGCCACTGCAACTCGGCTCTCACTATTTGAGGATTCTGCAAACCCGGTTGGCAACCCAGGGTGGTTCGACAAGAACCTCGCAGAACCAGTTCAAAGAGTGTTGCTGCAGCCTTTTCGAGTAGCGGGCCTTGTGTCACTCGGCGCCGTGGTCATGCTTTTCTTGCTACAAAACCCCACCTCGAATCCGAGCCATTCCCTGTTGAGCTTCATTGTGGCGGTACTGACCTGTTGCCTGCTCGGCATGGCTTCGGTGTTCGTGTTTGCTCAGATTCTCGGGTGCCCGAGACTGCCTAGCGAACCGGAAACAGAAACCGAAACACTGTCTCGAGAAGCTCGCTGATCTCATCAGCGGCTTTGGCATAGTTGCGCTTCGACCCTCCCATGGGGTCTGCCACGTCGAACTGCGTTTCCCGAGATAGGACTGAACCAGGTAGCCGCAGAGCGTTCGCTTGGCGGATCCAGTCGCTCACCGAAACTGTGGTCGACCGCCACCCAACGATTGGAGCAAGCTCTGCGAGTTCCTTGAGTGGGAACGACTTAAGCACAGCGTCAACATCAAGCTCGGCAATAGCAGTCAGGTGCCGGCGTTCCATGGTCAGGATCAGATCTGCTGCACCGATGGTGTCGGGGTCGATCTGCCTGCTCTCGTGCATGCTTAGGTCAAAGCCACGAGTGCGCATGGTGTTGACCGAGCCGCTCGTTGCGGGCATGCCTCCCTCGAGCATCCCAGAAGAGACCACCACAGCGTCAACGCCGCGCTCCATAAGCTGATTCGCAGCGATGACTTCTGCCATTGGTGAGCGGCACTGGTTGGCGGTGCACATGCAGAGCAGTCTGAAGACGCTCATCAGGGGTGGCTCAAAATTGGCAGGGAGGATTCGGGAACTGACGCGGCGACTACTTCTTGTAGCCGCTTGGACTCTCCACCGGGCAACACATGTCGAATCAAGCTGGTTACCACCAACAGGTCGAGACGGGGAGAGGCATTCGTAAGGTACCAGCGGTCGATCGCTAGCTTCACAGGGACAACTACTCGCTGGTACGCGTCGCCGTTGTTGTCTTTGTCGATTTCACTCCGCTCCCAATCGCCCACGATTAGTTGAGTGGGGCCGGCAATTCCCGGTGGGACAGTGAGCACCTGCCGCCAGACCGGATTCTTTAGGTCTACAAACTCGGGGGCTTCGGGGCGTGGTCCCAGCAAGCACATCTGGCCCAGCGCAACGTTGTACAGCTGTGGCAATTCGTCAAGGTGTAGCGAACGCATGCGAGCACCAATTGGGGTGATTCGCTGATCGTTTGTGCTGGTGAGCGCAAGGCCGGATGCGTGTCCATCGGCGGTGTCCACTCGCATGGAGCGGATTTTCCACATGCCAAAGGTTTGGCCGTTTACTCCAACTCGTGGGACGGTGATCAGCGGTGCATCTCCATCATGGCGACGCACCAGAACAGCGAGTACCCCCACGAGGGGTGCCGTCAGCACTGCAAGAATCGCTCCGAGAATACGGTCAACAAAGAGACGGATAGAGAGCCATGTCGACATTGGACTCCTCACCTCAAGTTGTTAGGGCGCGGCTCAGCACGGAACACACTCGCTCCACGTCTGAAGAACTGAGCATCGTGTGAAACGGCAGGCTCAGTGCTCGATCTGCGTATGTGTCGGCAACAGGGGTTCCGCCGGGGCCAGAAGTCAGCCCGTTATCTGCAAACCAATTAAAGGTATGAAGGGGTCGGAAATGCACGCTTGATCCGATGGACTCTGCCGAGAGTTGCTTCTGAACCAGTGATCGATCCTCCCCTTCTGGAAGCAGAACAACCATCAGGTGATCGGCCCCACCCTCGGGAAGCTCCTTTGGCACAATCTGTAAACCCTCAATGCTGCCGAGTTGCTCACGGTATTGCAGAGCCAACTCCCGTCTGCGGGCCTGAAGGTCAGAGAATCGAACAAGTTGGGCTCGAGCAATGGCAGCGAGTACGTCCGGCAGATTGGCTTTCAGGCCGTCTCCCAAAATGTCATATCCCTCTGTCTTCGCCCCGGGCGTGTAGCGCGCCCAAGCATCTCGACTCAGGCCGTGGAGTCGAAATGACTGAGCGAAGGCTGCAAGCTCTGGGTCATCGGTTGCTAGCGCACCGCCTTCGGCTGAAGTCAGGTTCTTTGTGGCGTAGAAAGAGAAACAGCATCCGGCGGTACCTTTGCCACCGATCATGCCCCGCTCGTCTTGTGCGCCAAGAGCGTGAGCTGCATCCTCGATCAGAGGTACGCCTGCATCGGCGCAGAGCTGATGTATTTGCGTCGAGAGTGGCGTGCCAGAGAAATGCACCCCAATCACGGCATCCAGACCACCGTCCTCAAGAGCGGCTGCAAGCGCTGTCGGGGATAGGTTGAACGTGTCGGATTCAATATCGAGCGGGACTGGCCGCAGCCCGCGGTGAAACGGAGCAATTGCAGTCGAGACGAAGGTCCAGGTCGGGACCCCGATGCGGGACCCTTCAGGCAGGCCGAGATGCGCTGCGGCAATCTCGAGGGCAGCTGTGCACGAAGACATTGCAATGACGTGCTCAACGCCGAGGTATTCAGCTAGCTCCGCCTCGAGAGACTTGCATTCCTCACCAGTGGTGATCCAGCCGCTCAACAGCGCCCGCTCAGCAGCTTCTACTTCGGCACGGCCAATGTCTGGGGCAGAAAAACGAATTTCATTTGCTGACATATATGTGGCCACCCCTTGTTTTGCGCTTTTCGGCACGAGCCGAATCCTGCTCGGAATTCTCTGAGCTACTTGTCTGAATCTACTGCGAAAGCTGCGTTTTGCGTTTTCGCCAAGGCGGCTTCAACAAATATTTGCAATTTTTGGGGTCTCTGCTTTGGCCTCGGGTCGCGGTCCTGAGTAGTCTCCCAGCCGATGGCGAATCCGCTTAGCGACTTCCTCCGCTCCTATCTCACCGTCGGGATCTTCGTGGGCCTCAGCTTTTTGCTGTTTGGTCTTCTCCTGCTGATCTCGTGGGCACTGCGGCCGAACCGACCACAGGCCGGTAAGTACAAGACCTATGAGTCTGGTGTTGACCCAGTGGGCACGATGTGGTCGCAGAGTCAGGTTCGCTACTACATCTTTGCGCTGCTATTCGTCATGTTCGACGTTGAAGCAGTCTTCATCTTCCCGTGGGCTACTCGCCTCGAGGCCTATGGCTATTTCGGTCTTATCGAAATGTTCGTGTTTATCGGAGTTCTATTGCTTGGGCTGGTGTACGCCTGGCGTAAGGGAGTTCTGAAATGGGCCTAGGACTCGTCGAGAGCGGAAAAATGCCAAAGCCGCTGACCACGCTGCTGAACATGTCTCGCAAATACTCAATCTGGGTATATCAATGGGGCCTTGCCTGCTGTGCCATCGAGATGGGCGCCGCTTTTGCTTCCCCCAGGTATGACGTCATGCGTTTGGGTGTCATTCCGCTGCCTGCCGGACCGCGTCAGACAGACTTGGTGGTTATTTCTGGCACCGTGACAGACAAGATGGCACCTTCGATTCGTCGGCTCTACGAGCAAATGCCCGATCCGAAGTACGTGATCTCAATGGGATCCTGCGCTAACTGCGGCGGGCCCTACTGGGATAGTTACTCCGTCACCAAGGGCGTAGATCAGATCATTCCGGTCGACGTCTACGTTCCCGGTTGCCCGCCGCGCCCAGAGGCGCTGCTTGAAGGAGTTGTCATGTTGCAGGAGCGCATCCTGCATGAAGACATGGCCGAGCGCTGGCGCGGTGCGCCACTCGTGGTCGAGTGAGCACCCATGTCTGACCAAAGCGAAACTCCCCTAGAAAACAATGATGCTGCCGAAGTTGAACCGGTGGAGCCAGAAGGCCCCGTAGATGAGGCACGCGAAGCGCTGCTTGGCAGGTTTGTCGAGGCACTCGGCGATGCAGTGGTCGATTCCCACATCGTGGTTGATAAGGACCTCTGGATTCGAGTGTCCGCAGATGCGTGGCATGAAGCGGGCCAGGTGGCGCGCAACCAGTTGCAGGCCCGGTACTTCGGTTTCTTGTCCGCTATTGACTGGATGCCCTCTCCGTTTGGTCGTTCTATGGATTCAGAGGTGGACCGCCTTCTCGAGGTAGCTGCTGCCGAGACTGAAGAGCCAGATGCTGCTCAAGCCTCAACCAACTCGGAACCAGATCAGGGCTTTGAACATGGATTCGCCGGAGGCGGGACTCGATTCCAAGTCTTTGCCAGAGTTGCTCATATTGGCGAGCAGGGCAGTAACTGGGGAGTCACACTCAAAGTTGATGTACCCGATGACCTCTTGGCCCTGAGCACGTGGACCAAGGTGTACGCAGGTGCAGACTGGCATGAGCGCGAAGCTCATGAGATGTTCGGGATTGACTTCACGGGCCACCCTGCTCTGCGCAACATGTATTTGCCAACGGGATTCGAGGGCCATCCGCTACGGAAGGACTTCCCACTCCTTGCGCGCCACGTCAAGCCTTGGCCTGGAATTGTGGACGTTGAACAAATGCCAACAAGTGACTCAGATGCAGCCGAAGAAACTGGCCCAGAAGAAATTGGCCCAGAGGGAACTGGCCCAGCTGAAGCTGGCACAGCCGAAGGGGCAGACGCATGACTGCGATAACTGACCGGCAAAAATTGCAGTACATCGCGGCCAAGGCCGCTGATGCTCGGGTCAACGTTGAGCTCGAGACAGAGGGCATGATCCTGAACATGGGTCCTCAGCACCCTGCCACTCACGGCACGCTCAGAATTGTTGCCAAGCTAGATGGCGAGCAAGTCGTGGCTGCGGAGCCAATAGCGGGCTACATGCACCGCGGGTACGAGAAGCTGACCGAGGTTCGTACTTACCCGCAGATTACGGCCTTAGTGAATCGCATTGATTGGCTAGGCAGCTTTGCAAACGAGGTGCCCTTCATCTTGGCCTCTGAGCAACTCATGGGCATCGAAGCACCGCCTCGCGCTCAGTGGATTCGCACCCTGCTCTTTGAGATGTCCCGGGTTGCAAACCTGATTCTGTTCCTAGGCGATATGGGCGTGCAGCTCGGAGCCGTCACTCCAGCCTTTTATGCTTTCCGCGATCGCGAGTTTGTGCTCGATCAAATCGAGGCTGTGACCGGCGGACGTTTCCATCCGAACTTTGACCGCATCGGCGGCCTGAAGGACGACCTTCCCAAGGGCTGGTTGGTAGAGACCAAGAACGTCATGAACAAGGTGCGTTCGTTCTGCGATGAGATCGAGGGTCTCTTCATGAACGCAGAGATCTTTGCCAGTCGAACTCGCGGCATTGGTGTCATTCCAACAGACGTTGCAATGCAGTACGGACTCTCGGGTGCGAATGCTCGAGCATCAGGCATTGACTGGGATCTGCGTCGCGACGCGCCATTTGGTTTTGTCTACCCAGAGCTTGACTGGAAGGTCTGGACGCATCCCGATGGCGATTCGTTCGCTCGGTTCTGGGTGCGTCTGCAAGAGGTTCGTGAGTCGACCAAGATGATCGATCAGATCTGTGATGGTGTGCCCGGCGGGCCGATCATGGCCAAGGTTCCGCGCATCATCAAGGTGCCTGCTGGTGAAGCCTATGTGGCCACAGAGAACCCGCTCGGAGAGATGGGTTTCTACGTTGTCTCAAAGGGCGAACTCACTCCGTTCAGAGTCAAGATTCGTTCTGCCAGCTTTAACAACGTCTCGATCACCCCGTGGCTTTTGCGCGGCGTGTACGTTCCCGACATCATCACCATCTTGGCTTCGCTCTATTTCATCCTGGGAGACATCGACCGATGACCCAGGCAGTCCTGCATCCGATCTTGGGACTTGAACTTGCCTACTGGCAAGAGACGACGATTCGCGTCCTGTTGGGACTCGTTGCTCTGCTGCTGCTGACCGGCGGCGCCGTGTATCTGTACTTGTTCAAGTTCGTGAGCTTTATGCAGAGCAGGCTAGGCCCGATGGAGGCTGGGCCGTATGGCTCGATGCAGTTGCTCGCAGAGGTCGGCAAGTGGCTTCAGAAGGAAGATATCTTCACCGAGGACTCGGACAAGTTCATCTTTGGAATCGCTCCTGCAGTGGTGTTGGCCTCGACGTTTTTGATGTTCGTGGTCATTCCCGCAGGCCCGAACGCAGTGGTGGCTGACCTCGGGACAGGCATCTACTTCGTCCTAGCCATGTCGTCGCTGTCGGTGATTGGCATTCTGATGGCTGGCTGGGCCTCGGCCAATAAGTATGCGCTCATGGGTGCACTACGAGCGGGTGGGCAGCTCATAGCGTATGAACTTCCCTTGATCCTTGCCGTAGTCGGCGTAGTCATTTCTGCCGGCAGCCTGAACTTGCAAGACATCGTCGCAGCGCAGTCTGACGGAGCAATTTTTGGGTGGACGGGTATCGGAAATCCCTACATCCTCACTCAGATTGTTGGCTTCACCATCTTCTTAATTGCGGTGCAGGCTGAGCTCACCCAGACCCCGTTCGATATGCCCATTGCCGAGTCCGAACTCGTCGCTGGTTATCAGGTGGAATACACCGGAATTCGGTTCCTGGTGTATTTCATTGCTGAGTTTGCAACTGCAGTGGCGTTCGCAGCTGTGGCCTCGACTCTGTTCCTAGGTGGATGGCAATTGCCCGGTGCTTGGGGAATTTCTGA
Organism: Actinobacteria bacterium IMCC26207; assembly: GCA_001025035.1. Taxonomy (GTDB): domain Bacteria; phylum Actinomycetota; class Acidimicrobiia; order Acidimicrobiales; family Microtrichaceae; genus IMCC26207. The sequence goes on along the minus strand of LCZK01000004.1, from coordinate 37,235 downwards.
CGGCGCCATGAATGCAATCGGGCCAATCATGATCTCTACCAAGGCAGTGCTCCTAGTGGGCGTAGTGTTCTGGGTTCGCTTCAGCCTTCCTCGCTTTCGTGAGGACCAGTTGCAGAAGCTTGCTTGGAAGGTCCTCATTCCCTTGGCCTTGGCAAATATCGTGGTAACCGGTGTCATGAAGGTGGTGTTCTAATGGCAAACAAGCCCAAAGTTCCAGGGATTGTCAAAGGTCTTGGAATCACCATGAAGACAGCTGTGGAAACGATGTTTCCTGATGGTCTGCTTCGTCCGCCCTCGCCGGCAAAGGGTGCTGCAACTGTGCAGTATCCCCACGAAAAAGAAGAACCCGTTGCTCGTGCCCGCGGCGTGATTGCGCTGAAGGAAGAGAACTGCACCTCGTGCATGCTCTGCGCTCGCGAATGCCCGGACTGGTGTATCTATATCGAGGCGCACAAGACACTCGCTCCACCGCGGCGAGAAGGCGGGAAGCCTCGCTCGGTCAATGCCCTTGATCGCTTTGATATTGATTACTCGCTCTGCATGTATTGCGGGATCTGCGTAGAGGTCTGCCCCTTCGAAGCACTGTTCTGGTCCCCCGAATACGAGTACTCCGAGGTGCGCATTCAGGACCTCCTTCATGACAAGTCTCGACTTGATGAGTGGATGGAAACGGTTCCAGATTTTGAACCCCTCGAAGCAGGCTCCGAGGTAAAAGTGAAGAAGGTGCCGCGATGAACTCCGCTGCGCTGATCATTGCTGAGGTTGTCCCGCTTGTGACGCCTGAGACCACCTTCGACGTTCCGGCGAATGTGGTATTCGCCGTGCAGGCAGTGGTGATGATTTTCGCAGCTCTTCGCGTTGTAACCACCAAAAACATTGTGCACGCAGCCCTCTGGTTGGTGGTCGTGCTCGGCGGAGTAGGACTGAATTACATACTTCTACAGGCCGAGTTTGTGGCGGTTACCCAGTTCTTGGTGTACCTCGGTGCTGTCATCGTGCTGTTCCTCTTCGGCGTGATGTTGACCCGGGCGCCACTCGGTGTCTCCGATGACCTGGACAACAATCAAAAGAAGATCGGCATCGGGGTTGGGGTGGCGCTACTAGCCGTTCTGTCCTATGCGCTGATTGAATCCTTTGGTCGTTCCGAACTCACCTTCGCTGCTTACGAGGGTGTTGCTGGACCAAATACCAACGGCCGGACCCAAGCCGTTTCGGATGCCATTTTTGGGCAGTACTTGATTCCATTTGAAATGCTGTCCCTGCTCCTACTCGCCGCCCTAATTGGGGCCATCGTCCTGGCGCGCCGGGACTGAGGGGAGGACACCGAATCATGCTGCTGAATCAATTCCTTTTGTTGTCCGCGATTCTGTTCACCATTGGTGTCTATGGCGTCATCGTTCGTAAGAATGGCGTGCTGGTGTTGATGTCGATTGAACTTGTGCTCAACGCCGTCAATATCAACTTGATTGTCTTCAGTACCTACTGGGGAATCGCTGGTCAGGTGTTTGCCTTGTTCACGATTGCCATTGCCGCAGCCGAGGTCGGCGTGGGCTTGGCCATCGTGTTGCTGATTTATCGGAACCAACGCTCAGTTGATATCGACGAGCTCGACGAGATGAAGGGCTGAACGGTATGTGGTTCTTCACGCATGTCTGGATTATCCCGGCGCTTATGGCGCTGTCCTTCCTGCTCATCTTGTTCTTCGGCAAGAAGATGCCCAAGAAGGGTGCAGAGATCGGAATTGTCTTTGTAGGGGCAGCTTTTGTGCTTGCTCTGCTCACTGGAGGCAACTGGATTGCTTGGAGCAACGACAACCCTGAAGGCCATGGGCCTGCGGCAGAAGGTGCTGCACTAGCCAACGTAGATCCGAGTTGTTCAAGCGTGGCCGCAGAAGCTGCAGCTGTCGGCGAGGGCGTCGAACAAGTAGAGGGCAAAACTGCAGCTTCCGAGCCCGCAGGTGCAGAGAAGGGTGGCCACGAAGAAGTTGCGACGCGGCCAGTGGTCTCTTGCGTCAACTGGTTCGAGAATGGTGATCAGACTATTTCGATTGGCACGCTGGTGGACGGCCAGTCCGTGCTGTTGCTCATTGTCGTCACGCTGATCTCGCTGTTGGTCCACGTATTCAGCACCGACTACGTGCACGGGGATCGTCGATACACCCACTACTTCGCTTTCCTCAGCTTGTTCACCGCCTCGATGTTGTTCTTCGTGCTCAGCGAGAACACCCTGCAGATGATTGTTGGTTGGGAGTTGGTTGGAGTCTGCTCCTTTGCGTTGATCGGCCATTGGTGGGAAGAAAAGCCGAACTCTGATGCTGCGCTCAAGGCATTCCTGACGAACCGTGTGGGCGATATTGGTTTGCTGGTGGGCGTCATCGTGTTGTACTTCGCTGCTGGCAAGTCGTTCTCGATTCTGGACCTCAACATCTTGGCGAATGAGGGCGGAATTTCTCACAACTTGCTGCTGATTGGTTCGTTGTGCCTCATCACGGCAGTCATGTCCAAGTCCGGGCAGTTCATCCTGCATACCTGGCTTCCCGATGCCATGGCTGGCCCGACCCCAGTCTCTGCGCTTATTCACGCCGCCACCATGGTGGTAGCGGGCGTGTACATGGTGGCTCGTCTGTACCCTGTGTTCTTTGAGGGCCTGTCCATCTCTGGATCCTCGGTCAACGCGCTGTCCATGATCGGGGCAATCACGGCACTCTTTGGCGCCATGTTGGCTTTCGTGCAGAAGGACATCAAGAAGGTGCTGGCCTACTCAACAGTCTCCCAGCTTGGCTTTATGGTCACGGCATTGGGCGTCGGTGCTTGGACTGCAGCACTGTTCCACTTGTTTACACACGCATTCTTTAAGGCCTGCCTGTTCCTCGGCGCTGGCTCGCTCAGCCACGCTTGTCACCACAGCTTCAACATGGTCGATGACATGGGCGGACTCCGAAAGATCATGCCGAAGACGTTCTGGACCTACTTGGTGGCTACTGCAGCACTAGCTGGGGTATTCCCGCTGTCCGGGTTCTGGTCAAAGGACGAGATCCTCGCTGGAACCGGATCCTTCCCCGGTACCCAAGGTGCCAATGGTGAGTACCACGTCATGTTGGTGATGCTGTTGCTTGCCGCTTTCTGCACTGCTGCCTACATGACCCGAACGATTTGGTACGCCTTCTACGGCGAGTACCGCGGCCATGGAACCCCCCATGAGTCCGGGCCAAGGATTACGACCCCGCTCATCATCTTGGCCTCGCTTGGAGCAATCGCAGGCATTGTGAACCTTCCCGCTGCTTTCGATTTCTTGCCCGAGGGTGCTCAAACTCGCTTCGAGCACTATGTCGAGCCCGTCGGGTTGTACTTCCCCGCAATCACACACGCAGGATTTAACCCTGCGCTTGCAGTGGTCTCGGTCTTGGTTGGACTGGCTGGGATTGGGTTGGCCTACCTGTACTTCTTCAAGGATGCCTTTGCCGGTCTGCATGGTTTGGCGGAGCGCAACAAGGTTGCAGCGTTCTTCAAGAACATTCTCGTCAACAAGTACTACTTCGATTGGCTGTACACCACAGTCATCGTGGGATTTGTGAAAGGCCCGCTCGCCCGGGCAGCCAACTGGTTCAGCGCCAACGTCATTGATGGCCTTGTGAACCTGGTCGGAAAGACTGCAGTTGGCTCGGGCAATTGGGTCTATAAGAACGTCGACCAAAAGGTCGTCGACGGCGCCGTTAATGGTGCCGGGTCATCTGCGAGTGGTGTCGGCGCAATGCTGCGTCTCACTCAGACCGGACGGATCCAGCAGTACGCAGCACTGTTCTTCGCCGCTGTAGCAATTTTGGCCGGCGTGTTCGTGGTGGTAATCGGCTGATGAACGACAGGGAGAGCCGAATCCGATGATGAATTTCTTGAACGACTGGGGTCTTGTCCTCACTATTTTCTTGCCGTTGGCAGGGGCGTTAGTGATGATGGCCATACCCAAACAATCCGAGGGTGCCATCAAACTTGTGGCTCTTGGCGCTCCGTTAGCAGCGGCCGCCATGGGCATCTTGTTGATGCTCAACTTTGACTACGGCGATTCAGAACACCTGCAGTTCATGGTCAACAAGAACTGGATTGAGTTGATCAACAGCAACTTTATTCTGGGCCTTGATGGGCTCTCGTTGCCGCTGTTAGCGCTGACTTTGTTCATTGTTCCGCTGGTAGTGATCTACAGCTGGCAGCATGTGCCAAACCCTGGCAACCCCAAAGCATTCTTCACGCTCATGCTGATTCTTGAGACAGCGATGATCGGATCGTTCCTTGCGCAGGACCTGATTCTGTTCTTCGTGTTCTTCGAGGTCACGCTGCTGCCGATGTACTTCCTGATCGGGGTCTGGGGTGGCGAGCAACGCCGCTACGCCTCGATCAAGTTCTTCTTGTACACACTCTTTGGATCAGCGTTTATGATCGTTGCTTTCGTTGCGCTGTACTTCCTAGCGAAGGCTCCTACTGGAATCGCACTTGAACAATTGCGAGCCCTAGGTGGAAGTTACGCAGATATGCAAGCGGGGGATCCGCTTCACAGCTTTGGAATGCAGGCGCTCACCTATTCGGGCGCCGCAGGTATTGCCAAGACCACTGCCATTGTCATCTTTGGTGGCATGTTCTTGGGCTTCGGCATCAAGGTGCCTATGTTCCCGTTCCATACCTGGTTGCCCGATGCTCACACCCAAGCCCCCACGCAGGGCTCGGTCATCCTTGCTGCGGTCTTGCTCAAGTTGGGTACCTACGGATTCATCCGAATCGCTATTCCAATTATCCCCGTTGCGGCTCGAGCTTGGGCCCCAATTATTGGCATCTTGGCCGTGATTGGCATCATCTACGGTGCCCTTGGCTGTCTGGCTCAGACAGATATGAAGCGGCTGATTGCATTCTCTTCGGTGTCCCATATGGGCTACACCATGTTAGGAATATCTACCCTGACTGCCTTTGGCTTGAACGCCGCCGTGTTCGGCATGGTGGCTCACGGCCTGATCACTGGGCTGTTGTTCTTCGTGGCCGGCTCGGTCAAGGAGCGGTACCACACGCTCGACATCAAGCGCCTCGGCGGGCTGCTCATCTCGGCGCCCAAGATGGGCTGGATTCTAGGTTTCGCCACCATGGCATCACTCGGCCTTCCTGGTCTGGCCGGTTTCTGGGGCGAGTTCCCAGCAATCCTTTCTGCCTATGACCCTGCAGTCGGCCTGAACGTGGTGCTGTTCCGCACTCTCATGGTGCTGGCCGCTGTTGGCACAGTATTGGCTGCTGGCTACCTGCTCTGGCTGTATCAGCGCACTGCGTTTGGGACTCCAAGCGAAGAGTTTGCGAATGACCCCAACATCACCGACGTGAACAAGTTTGAGTGGTTGGCATGGTCTCCAATTCTGGCAGGCATTGTCATTCTCGGGTTCTTCCCGGGCCTGATCTTTAATGTCGCTGGCCCTGCTGTTGAAGTCATTGCCCGAACGGTCGGGGGCTGATCCTCAGTGATCGCCACACTCCTGCAACTCCTTCCAGAGGCGGACTTCTTGTCGCCGACCATTGACTGGCATGCCATCGCGCCCGAAATGGTGATTCTGGTAGGAAGCTTGGTTCTGATCCTCTTGGACTCAATCAAGTTGGACAAGGCCAAGCCGTTCATGCCCACGCTGGCAAGTTTGGTATTGCTCGGAGCCATGATCCCCGTCATTACCTTGGCCATAGATGGCAGCACAAGGGTGCTCTTTGGTGGTTCCTACGTTGTTGATTCCATGTCGTTGGTACTCAAGGCGCTGTTCTTAGTCTCGGCTTACATCGTCGTGCTGATGTCCACGAACTATGTGGCAGACGGCGACTACTGGGAGAGCGAGTACTACTCCCTGATTGTGGCCGCTGTCTTGGGCATGCTGGTGATGTGCTCGGCTCGCGATCTGCTCATGATCTTTGTTGCGCTCGAACTGCTCTCTATCCCGGCGTACATGCTCGCGGCTTGGCGCAAGGGTGACGAGAAGTCGAACGAGGCTGGACTGAAGTACTACCTGATGGGTGTATTCGCTTCAGCAGTGCTGCTGTACGGCATGTCGCTGATGTACGGCGTCGGTCGCTCAACTCGCCTCGATGTCATTGCCGAAAATCTGGTGCGAATCGGTGATGGGCGCGGCGCCCCGATTGTGACTCTGGCCATGATTTTTGTGATCATCGGCTTTGCATTCAAGGTATCGGCAGTGCCCTTCCATACATGGGCTCCAGATACATACGAGGGTGCGCCCACTCCTGTAACAGCCTTCTTGGCCGTTGCGTCAAAGACTGCCGGGTTTGTTGCGCTCATCCAGATCGTCTTTTACTGCTTCGCTGCTCGTCCCGACATTATCCAACCCGTGTTTGCAGTACTGGCGATTCTCTCTATGACAGTGGGCAACCTGATTGCGCTCAAGCAGACCAACGTGGTTCGCATGTTGGCATACTCAGGTATTGCCCAAGCTGGGTTCATGTTGGCTCCATTCGCTGTGATCGAGACCAATCGAGAGCAGGCTTTGTCCTCAATCGTGATCTACCTAGTGATTTATGCGGCCATGAACTTGGGCGCCTTCGCCGTCATCATTGCCATCACTCGCAAGACTCGCTCGGCCGAAATCAGTTCACTCGGTGGCCTGTTCAGTTACATGCCTGGCCTCACCGTAGTGATGACCATCTTCTTGGCATCACTCGCAGGAATCCCACCCTTCGGTGGCTGGTATGCCAAGTTCGGCGTCTGGCAGGCCCTGATCGGTGGAAACACAGCGCTTGGCTACGCACTGGCAATCATCATGGCTATCAACACCGTTGTGGCCGCCTACTACTACCTGAACGTGGCTAAGACCATGTGGTTCGATGAAGCCCCAGATGGAGACACCGCCCCAGTCAAGATTCCGTTCACCTTGATAGGCGCTATGGGAATCACAGTGGTTGCAACCGTATTGTTCGGCGTGTTGCCTGGGCTCCTCACCAACATCAGCGATTTCAGTCCAGTAGCTGCAGCCCTCGGCCGCTAGGGCGACCTAGTGGTCGAACAACCGAAGCCGCTGCTTGAAGACCTACTCGAGAGGATTTCTCGAAACGGTTCGATTCGCTTTGATGAGTTCATGGAGCTTGCCCTTTATCACCCCTCGGGCGGATTTTTTTCTAGCGGTGGCGGAGCCGGCCGTGCTGGAGCGGACTTTCTGACTAGCCCCGAAGTAGGCCCGCTATTCGGTGCGGTCTTGGCAGAGTTTCTTGATGCCCGGTGGCAAGAGCTTGGCTGCCCCGACCCGTTTGTTGTGGTCGAAGCTGCTGCAGGCCGAGGTGCTCTCGCCATAGCAGTCCGTGCTGCTTACCCTGCATGTGCTCCTGCTCTGCGCTACGTGCTCGTCGAGCGGTCCGAGGCACTCAGAGAGCGTCAGGGGGACTACCTACCCTTGGTGCAGCCTTATGAGGTCTTCGGACCGGCGACGGACGAGGACCAAGCCCTAGTCACAGTTGATCAGGGTGCAGGCCCCTTGTTCTGTTCGCTTGCTGACCTGCCAGCGGAATCAGTGGTTGGGGTGGTGATTGCGAATGAACTACTCGACAATCTGCCAGTTCGAATCCTCGAGCGCGGACACGCTGGCTGGTTGGAACTCCGGGTCACTGTTCAAGATGGCGAGTTATCGGAGTTGCTCGTGCCAGCGGAGCCAGTAACTGACCGCCTAGCAAATGAACTGCTTCCACACGCGCTGTTGGGGGCACGGATACCGTTGCAGACACAGGCAGCAGACTGGCTGTATCGGGCCCTGTCGCTCCTGCGAAAGGGTTCTGTTCTGGTAATTGACTACTGCGCAGATTCCGCCGGTTTGTCAGAGCGCTCGAGTGCTGAGTGGTTGCGCACCTATCAGGCACACAAGCGAGGCCAGCACCCCCTGCACGCCCCGGGTAGCCAAGACATCACCTGCGAGGTTGCTCTAGATCAACTGCAACGCGTAGCTCCGGGTCTGCAGTCCTCAAGACAAGCAGACTGGTTGTCGCAGTGGGGGATTGACCGTCTTGTCGAGGTTGGTCGCCAGATCTGGAGCGAAGGTGCCAGCGAGGGAAGTTTGGAAGCAGTGCGAGGCCGCAGTCGAGTCATCGAGGCAGAAGCGTTACTTGACCCTGCAGGCCTAGGGGACTTTCAGGTGTTGGAGTGGCACATAGGCTGATGGCATATCTGAACTTCGCAATATGACAGGACCAGAGATGAACATCGAAGTTGCCAAGCAAAATCTGTCGCAAGTGCGAGTCGAGCAAGCACAGGATTGCCCCCTTGAAGAAGGCCAAGTTCGCCTGCGAGTCAAGGCCTTTGCCCTGTCATCAAACAACATCACGTATGCGGTTTTCGGAGACATGTTGAGCTACTGGGAGTTCTTCCCGGTGAACAAATCTGACGCTGCTGACTGGGGCCGTATTCCAGTCTGGGGGTTTGGTGAAGTAGTCGAGAGCAAGTCGGCAGATGCTGTAGTCGGCGAACTTTTCTATGGGTATTTTCCGATGTCCTCTGAGTTGATCATCCTCCCTGGGCGCGCTGATGAACGAGGTATCACCGATATCTCTCCTCATCGAACTGCTCTTGCGTCTGCCTACAGCCGTTACACCCGCTGTGTTGCTGACCCCATCTACCGTTCAGACCGCGAGCAGCAGCACATGTTGTTGTACCCGTTGTTCTTTACGGCTTTTTTGATTGATGATTTCCTGCTTGACCAGGCCGAGTTTGGTTCAGAGCAGATGGTCATCTCGAGCGCCTCTAGCAAGACTGCGATCGGCGTTGCCTATCTTGCACGGGAGCGAGGGGTGAAGGTCTGTGGACTGACCTCGGCGGCCAACCTCGAGTTCACCAAGGTCTTGGATGTGTATGACCAAGTGTATTCCTACGCGCAGATTGATCAGATTGCGATCAGGCCCTCGGTCTACGTCGACATAGCCGGTAACCAAGATGTGCTGCTAGCTGTGCACACTCATTTGAGTGGCCTTCTTGAACACTCGATGACCGTAGGTGGCACCCATTGGGATCACTCAGCAGATTCTGCGGGACAACAGATTCCTGCCCCAGCACCTCAATTCTTTTTTGCCCCAACCCAAATAGCAAAGCGAACCAAAGACTGGGGATCCGAACGGCTCGACGCCAGCGTCAGCAGCGCATGGGACAACTACGTTGAGTGGAGCACTAGCTGGGTCGAGTACCAAGACGTTCAGGGGGCCGATGCCGTAACGGCGGCCTACTTGCAGCTTCTTGCTGGTGGCGTGGATCCTCGTACTGGATTTATCTGCTCTTTGCCCACAAGCTGACCTCTGCCCCGTAGGGATACAGGAGCGACCTGCGCTCTAGGCCTCGATGATGTCTTGAATCGCAGGACTGAACACCACTAGCAAGTCGATGTAGGCGGCAGGGTCAGCCACACCTGACCAGTTGTAGTTCAGTATTTGCTGACGACTTCGCCGGCCAAGAGCTAGTCGAGCAGCCTCAAACGGGGCAATGCGCAGCGAGCCGGCTGTTTCCCCAGATGTCATTGGGTCGCTCTGGGCCTGAAGGTCAGCGGGGGCGGGCCAAATTTCGATCTGCAGAGCGTTCAGATCAGAGCGTTCAATTTGCTTCAGCCAGCCAGCAACAATCTGTTCAACAATCCAGTTCAGCGTCTTGTCGCGGTCGCCCCCTGGAATTCCGAGGGCACCTCGGACATCTTGTTCGTGGGTCCACAGGTCAATGACCAAACGTGGATCTATCTGGTCTGCCATAGGCATGAGCAGTTCTTCTAAGGCAGGAGCTTTTGATTCCCACTCTTCGAGGAGTTCGCTCAAGGAACGACCCCGCCGGGCCTGAACCTGAGTCTCAGTCCATGGATCCGTAGCGACACCTTCTAGGCGACCGGCCAAGATGTCATCTGCCACTCCTGCCATGTGGGCAAAGATGTCAGACACTGTCCACTCTGGAGTGGCCGCAACGTTGACCTGCCCCTGGGACTCACTCAAGCTGCGGCCAAGGAGTTGAAAGCTTGTTCGGTTGAACTGGTATCTCTCGATCAGGTTCATGTGCACGAACCGTAGCCTCGGCATTCGGAGTTTCAGGTGTCGCCGGCACCCGACACGGCTTCGGTGTTTCCTCTAGCATTCGAAGCTCAGTGCACGAGCAGTAGGGGACTAGATGTCGGACCAAACGAATACACCTGATAGCAGCGCCACCGAGGCCGCCACCATCGAGGACTACTTCCACGAGAACCGAACCTTTGCTCCTTCTGAGGCTTTTGTAGCTGCCGCCAACCTCTCAGACCCAACGGTTTACGCCACTGCAGCACAGGACCCAGAGGCTTTTTGGGCTGCGCAAGCTCGAGATTCCCTGACTTGGTTCCAGGACTTTCATACGACTCTTGAATGGGATCTACCAAACGCCAAGTGGTTCTTGGGCGGCAAATTGAACGTCTCATATAACTGTCTCGATCGCCATGTCGAGGCTGGTTTGGGTCAGAAGGTTGCCCTCCATTGGGAAGGCGAGCCTGGCGATACTCGAACCCTGACCTACTCGGACTTGTTGGATCAGGTGCAGCGCTTTGCGAACGTGTTGCTTGGCCTCGGCGTACAACGTGACGACCGGATCTGCTTATACATGCCCATGATCCCAGAGGCCGTCATTGCCATGCTCGCTTGCACCAGAATTGGCGCCATTCATACCTTGGTCTTTGGCGGATTCAGCCCAGATTCACTTGTGGACCGCATTAATGATGCCGGTGCAGTGGTGGCCATCACTGCAGATGCCGGGTATCGGCGCGGTCAACCATCGCCACTCAAGGCGAATCTTGATCTGGCCTTACCAGCCTGTCCGAGTTTGCGCAGCGTCGTTGTGGTCGATCGCTGCGGTACGGACATCGAGATGACCTCGGGACGAGACCACTGGTGGGATGAACTGGTCTCAGAGGCGAATCCGATTTGTCCTCCGGCCCACCTTGATAGCGAGCAGGTTCTGTACATCCTCTACACCTCGGGGACGACAGCCAAACCAAAAGGGATTGTGCACACCACTGGGGGTTATCTGACTCAGGCGGCTTGGAGTCACCGGCAGGTCTTTGACCTGAAGGCGGAATCCGACGTGTACTGGTGCGCCGCCGATGTTGGTTGGGTGACCGGACACAGCTACATCGTCTACGGCCCACTCACAAACGGCGCGACCACTGTCATGTACGAGGGCACTCCGGATACGCCTCGCGAGTCAGAGCGAGGTGATGACCCAACCCTGTGGCCCAAAGACCGCTTCTGGGACATCATTGAGCGCTACAAAGTCACACAGTTGTATACGGCGCCCACAGCAATCCGCACATTTATGAAGTGGGGTGAACAGGAGCCAGCCCGTCACGATCTGAGTTCTCTGAGAGTGCTAGGCAGCGTGGGAGAGCCCATCAATCCAGAGGCTTGGATGTGGTATCACCAACACATTGGATCTGAGCGCTGCCCGATTGTTGATACGTGGTGGCAAACTGAGACTGGTGCGCACATGATCACCCCACTGCCAGGAATCACTGCAACCAAACCAGGTTCAGCATGTGCGGCGCTCCCCGGTATTGGAGTTGAACTCGTTGATGATGCCGGAGAGGTGCTCACCGTAGGTGGCGGATACCTGACTATTTCGCAGCCATGGCCTGCAATGTTGCGTGGAATCTGGAATGCACCAGAGCGCTACGAAGAGACCTACTGGTCCCGATTCCCCGGTCGTTATTTTGCTGGGGACGGAGCAAAGATCGATGAAGATGGCTACCTCTGGCTGCTCGGCCGTGTTGATGATGTCATGAACATCTCGGGCCACCGCATCTCTACAACCGAGGTTGAGTCTGCACTCGTTGACCACCCAGCAGTGGCAGAGGCCGCAGTAGTTGGAGCCTCAGATCCGACCACTGGCCAAGCCATCGTTGGGTACGTCATTCTGCGGGGAACGTTCGAGCCCAGCGAGGAACTACGCGAGCAGATTCGCCGCCACGTTGATACCAAACTCGGTGCAATCGCCCGCCCTCGTGCAGTGATTATCGTTCCTGACCTACCCAAGACCCGCTCCGGAAAGATCATGCGAAGATTGCTCCGCGATGTTGTTGAGGGCCGCGCCCTTGGAGATACGACCACCTTGGCTGACGCTTCAGTCGTCGACGCAATCCGAGAACGCGCCCAGGCCGACTCCTCCGACGAGGACTAGCCCCCTATCCCTATCCCACCTGAGGAGGATCCCAAGGCGGACGGAACGGGGGTGTTGCGCACCGTTGCTAACCTGCAGTTGTGCCGATCTGGGATCAGACATATTCAAACTGGCTCTGGCGAGAGCAATCAATGAGCGATGGCCCAACGGTTGTGTTCGATATAGATGGGGTGCTGGCGGATGCCAGCACAAGGCAGCACTACATCAACGAACCGTTTGCCGACTGGGATGCCTTCTTTCATGCTTGCGGCGACGATGCAGTCATCGATGAGGTTGCCCGTCTGCTCGAGGTGATCGATTCGGATCATCGCATTGTCTTGCTGACTGCCCGGCCGATGAAGGTTCAGCCTCAGACATTGGGCTGGCTTGAACGCTACGGCCTGCGCTGGGACGCACTCATCATGCGTGAATTCGGCGATTACATGGCGGCTCGAGCCTTTAAGCAACGCACAGTGCGCGAGTTGCGACAGCGTGGCTTTGACCTTCGCCTTGCCTTTGAAGATGACCCTAGAAACGTGCGCATGTTTCATGCCGAGGGTGTGCCGTGCGTGTATATCCACTCGGGTTATTACGAATAGTCGAACACTTCGAGAAGGATCTAGCCCCAAAAAGCTGAGGATTGCTTCAGTGGGTCTACGTTCTGCACCGGCTTGGGGTCAAAATCGCTCTAACTTGGCCAATCACCCGCACCGCCGAGTCTGATGAGTTAGCCGAACCCATGATGAACAATCTGAAAACAGCAGCGCTCTTGGCTGGACTCGGCGGGCTTTGTATGGCGGTTGGCTATCTGTTGGCTGGGCCTAGTGGTATGACCATCGGCCTGCTGATCGGCTTGGGCATGTGCGGGGCCTCGTACTGGGGATCTGAAAAGCTGGCTCTTCGGTCGGCCCAAGCAATCCCAGTGAGCGCTGAGCAGATGCCGCAGTATCACCAGATCGTTCAAGACTTGTGCCGATGCGTGAATATGCCGAAGCCGGGGCTCTACGTCTCTAAAAACCCGCAGCCAAACGCCTTTGCCACTGGCCGCAACCCGCACCACGCGGCTGTCTGTGTGACTGAAGGTTTGCTGCAAACCCTGACATGGGAGGAGATCCAAGGTGTGCTCGCCCATGAACTCTCGCATGTGCGGAATCGGGACATTCTGATTGGCTCGGTTGCTGCCGCAATAGCCATGGGAATCACCTTTGCGGCGAGCATGGCTCGCTGGGCGCTCATTTTTGGGGGACGTAGCAAGGGCAACGGCCGAGACAGCAACCCCCTTGCTGCGCTCCTCATGATGATTCTGGCGCCAGTTGCGGCAGCGCTCATTCGCTCATCAATTAGTCGCAGTCGCGAGTACGAAGCCGATGCTTCGGCCGCTCGCATGCTGGGCACGGGTGAGTCTCTGGCTCGCGCACTAGAAAAGTTGGAGTCGGGTGCGCAAAGGATTCCCTCGAATGTAAATCCGGCCGAGGCCTCTGCCTACATCGTGAATCCGCTCCGCAGCGAAATGTTAGGAAATCTCTTCTCGACTCATCCTCCAGCCGCCGACAGAATTGCTCGGCTCCGAAGTAACTCCTGGCTGGGTTAATCGCGAAAGTTTCCGAACTGTAGAGGGATTTCAAAATCGTGTTCCTTGCAGGCTGCAATGATCCCTTGCAGGTCATCTCGCTTCTTTGCAGTGACTCGAATCTGCTCGCCTTGGGTCTGAGATTGTGAACCCTTGATGCCAAGCTCCTTGATGAACTTGTTCAACTGCCGAGCCTTGTCAGAACTAATGCCAGCAACCAGATTCACAATCTGTCTCGCCGTGCCACCGGAAGCCTCTTCAACTTTTTCGTAGCTGACAGCTTTGAGGGAAACCTGGCGTTTCACGAGCTTCTCTTCGAGGACTTGCCTGACTGCTCCGAGGCGGTCGGTGCTTGCTGAGCGAAGCGTGATGGTTGCTTCTTCGAGTTCGATTGTTGAGTTGGTGTTCTTGAAGTCGAATCGATTGACAATCTCGCGCATTGCCTGATCTACGGCGTTGCGGATCTCTTGATGATCTACTTCTGAGGTGATGTCGAAGCTGGGCATGAGGGCTTGGCCTTCTCGTGGTAGCGGAAAGATGAAGAAATTACTTGGTGCTTGGAACTGCTGTGATCTTGTCAGAGATTCTAATAAATTCCCCGGATTCTGGCGGGAATGAAAGAAGACTCAGCGCTCAGCTTTCTGCACAAGGCTGAGCAACGCTATCGTGACCGCCCACGGGTCGGTGCCCGAGCGGCCAAAGGGAGCAGGCTGTAAACCTGCCGGCATTGCCTACGAAGGTTCGAATCCTTCCCGGCCCACTACGACGCCTCTTCGGGGGCGTCGTTTGTTTTTGGCAGCTGCTGTTGACCTTGGCCGCCAGGCTCAGAGCAGAAGCTCCATCAGCGTGACATCAAGCCACTTGCCAAACTTTCTTCCCACTTCGCGTTCATGACCCACCGCTTCGAATCCGCACTGTGCATGCAGCGCAATAGAGGCTTCGTGGCTGGCAACGATTCTGGCCATCACGGCGTGAAATCCATGTGCTCGTGCTGTTTGTACTAGGGAGCCCAACAAGAGCTTGCCAACTCCGAGTTGCTGAAAGTCATCATGCACATACACCGAGTCTTCGACAGTGGTTGAGTATGCGGCTCGGTCTCGGTAGGGAGAGAGCGCCGAGTAGCCCATAACGCGGCCATCCTCGTTCACGGCAACCAGAACGATTCGCGCCCCTGATCGATCCTCGATCCACTCCTCTTGTTCGGCCAAACTGCGCGGTACCAAATCGAACGTGGCAGTAGAGGTGAGCACAACAGGGTTGTAGATAGCCATCATCTCTGAGGCGTCTTGGGCAACAGCGGGTCTGATCTGCACGATGGAAAGGTACCCCCGCAGAGAGGCCTAGGTGTGGTTGGGCTCAGAGGGGAGTTGGGGCGGCGTTCAGGATGGCCGTGGGTTCAATGATCTTGAGTGCACCGGTCATCTCTTCAAGTTGCGCCCAAGAGGTCACGCTTGGCGAGTCCGTTAGCAGGATGATCTGTTGGTGTTGCGAGCCTCGAACCATCACTTCGAGCAGTGCGGGGAGCACTCCAGACTCGATGTTGACGAACGGCTCGTCAAACAATGCAGGAAAGCTTTCCCCGGACACGGCCAAGTTGCGAAGGTTTCCCAGATGCGTCACTAGCGCGTGAGCAGTTGCGGCTGTGTCGTCTAGGGCGTGGTGGTCTTCTTCGCCCCCTGCTGGATGGACCTCCTGGCGAAGCTTTGCGGCCGCAGCAATCTCTTGGTAATTCTCTCCGGCCCATTGCACGTCGATACTCCCCGCTAGGGCAGCCCATTGCTGAGTGGCAAAGCGGTGTTCCTCGGCAGCGGCGATCAGACGGCGGCGACCAGTATCGGAAGACAGCAGACTATTGACTCGCTGCAAATGGAACCCCAGATACGAATGTGCTCCAGCCTCGGCTAGCGCAGCGGCCTCTCGTTTGCGTGCTGATTCCATGCGACGCCAATAGACCAGTGAGACCAACACTGCGCCGCAGGCAATCGCGGCAAGCGGAATCACTCCGAGTGTTCCAGCAAGCCTGGCCGTCGGCACCGAGAGCAGCGCAGCAAATCCTGCCACCATGAACGTGGCTCTGCGCACCGATTCATTCTGATCCTGACTGCGCTCAAAGTTCTCGTGGTGCGTCTCGATGCGTTCGATGACGGCTGCATCCTCCACGCTAGAACCAACAGCGTCTGCCTCTTCCTCAAGCCTTCGTTGAGCCGTGCTGAGTGCTTCTGCCGCTACCCAGAGTTGTTTTTGGTCCACTCGCGCAAGTTGTTGGATGAATTCATCGCGTGCTGCAGATTCGGCCAAATCCTGAGCATTGAATCGCATGGCACGTCGGGCTCGGTGATGGTCAAGACCAGCACGCGATAACAGGTTGATCGCTCCAGTTGCGTCCGTGAACTGAGCAGTCACATCAAGTCGAGCATCAACGTCAATCACTCGGTGGGCGGAGTTGTCTGGCCGAAAGATGGCGAATCGATTGCCGTTAGCGGCGAGCAGTTCCAGGTGCACCCCACTGCGAGAGTTTCCCAACGCACCGACAAACTCATTGACCAGCCCATCTCGTTCCATCTGGCTCAACCCTGCAATGACGGTCAGACGCGGATGTAGGTCAAACGAGATGCTGTTGTCTCCAGATTCAATGACAAGGCGTTCGAACTGCACAGCTGCTGTATCGACAGCTCGGCCGCCATCCTTGAGTGCGAACGAATTCCGGCCTCAATTCCTTCGGGTTCTTGTCGCCCCCGACCTTGTCCCGCTAGTCTCGGCATCCGGTCCCAAGCCTCGTGCGATGGCCACGCCCCCTTAGCTCAGTCGGTAGAGCGCTTCCATGGTAAGGAAGAGGTCGTCAGTTCAATTCTGACAGGGGGCTCGCAGTTCGGCCCTGAGTAATCCGGGGCCAAGAGTAAAGTGAACTGTGCCCACAGGGCGGCGTAGCTCAGATGGTCAGAGCACTCGGCTCATAATCGAGGGGTCGCCGGTTCAAGTCCGGCCGCCGCTACTAACTCAGTAGTCATGCCTGTAGCAATCAAGCCAGAATGAATAATCCACCCCTGCAACCTTGGGGGATGGGTTGTTTATCTGGCTGTTTTCGGTGTTTCTGGGGCCAGTCTTGGCAGCTCGGGAATCTTCGGTTTGTTCTTGGGCGCAGTTGCCGCCACACTATGGGCCTGCCTTGTAGCCGATCGGCCAGGCTGAACTCTCTTTACAGGAGCAATACCAGATGGCCTCCGACAAGCGCATCAAAGTGACGCTCGAGTGCACCGAGTGCAAGCGTCGTAACTACATCACCAAGAAGTCCAAGGTGAATGACCGCGAACGCATCGAACTGAACAAGTACTGCCGGTTCGATCGCAAGCACACCATGCACAAAGAAACGCGCTAGAGACAAGCACTGTTTCTAGGCCTGTGATGCAGCCTCGAACTCGAAAGCCTGCAGACACAGACGACTCCTCTGCCCTAGTGGAGCGACCGCTGCCTCGAGTGCAGGATGAACTCTCTAGTTTGGTTGCTGCGGCCCAACAGGGTGATGAATCAGCTTTCGAACTACTCGTTCAGGCCACATACGTGCAGACCTACACGTTGGCGGTTCGCCTGACGGGCAATTCCGAAGATGCGCGAGACGTTACGCAGGAGGCTTATCTCAGGGCGTACCGAGCTCTGCCAAAGTTTCGCGGCGAGTCTCAATTCTCCACCTGGATGTACCGAGTGACAGCGAACTGTGCCTCTACGCAGATGCAACGCCGTGGTCGCCACCGGCACGCAAAGCTGCCAGAGACGGATGAACTTATTGATCTGCGCAGTGAGTACAACCCCGAGCTTCGGGCAGAAGCTGGGGACCTACGAAACCGCCTCCTAGTTGCGCTCGACACCTTGCCGCCCAAGCTTCGTGCAGTAGTAGTGCTGAGAGATGTCTATGAGATGTCCCATGAGGACATCGCTTCCGAACTGGGGATTTCAACCACAGCTGCAAAGGTTCGCTTGCATCGAGCCAGACATCGCTTGCGCTCAGAGTTGTTCCCCGAACTTGATCAGGTGCAATCCCGTGCGGTGTGAGGACGCTGCGGTGGCAGTATCGGAATCGATCGAGGCTGAATTGCCGATGCCCAAAACAGCGGCACGTCATGTTGATCGGTGCCTTCGCTGCCAAGCAGAGCAAGCTCAGTACAAGAAGGTGTTTCGCGGTATGAGTTCCCTGCGATCAGCAGAGATTGATCCCGGGCCACAAATGGTTACGGAGATTCTCCAGTATTTGCAGAGTCGTACGTCTCGCAACCCTATTCAGTCAGCTTGGGATCGGCATCGTGTCGCCTATGTTGCAGCAGTTACAGCGACGGCAGCGGCAGCAACTGCAGCGGGAGCGATTGCTCTTGCAGCACGGGCTCGTCGGCCTGCCCCTGCCTGACAGCAGCATGACAGCAGCCTGACAGCGGGCCGCAACGGCGAGAAGTTCGGAGCAAGACAGGCTCTCATGTAGCCCTTCGGCCTTTCACGGTCTAACCTAGAGGAGTCTGATCTGGCTTGGACGCGAGACCTTGGTTTCGTTATGGGCTAGAGCAGTACAAAGGGCAGTGGCTCAATTGGCTAGAGCACCGGTCTCCAACACCGGCGGTTGTGGGTTCGAGTCCCACCTGCCCTGCTCACTTGTTGCTGTTGTTTGTTGGGGCTTTCGGGCCTGGTATTCAGCAGAATTATTAACTTCCGGAGAGGTACTCGCCGTGTCGATGAACCGAGAGCAAAAACGAGCTGCGCAGAAGGGTGGTCAGGTTAATCCTGACGGCTCCCAAACTGCTGTGCGTGACCGAAAGGCACCCACTCAGCATCTGAAGTCTGAGCGCACAAAGCCCATGCAGTTCCTCCGAGAGGTGCGAGCTGAGCTCAAAAAGGTTGCTTGGCCGACTCGGGACGAGGTGCGTCGGTATTCCATCATTGTGCTGGCAGCCCTCATTGTCTTTACTGCCTTCGTATTTGGGATCGACTTCCTCTTCGAGCGGCTGTTCAGATTTATTACCGATCCTGCAGCTGAAGGTGCTCTCGCCGCCACGGTGAGCCAAGTCTCGGCCTTTGCAGCTAGCGGCTACTAGCCATCGAACCATCCACCCTGAATGATGAGGCCTGCCGAAGCCGACAGTGCTGACCACGGAGAATCTGAACGAATGACTGATGATGACGGAGCAAGCGTGACTGATAGTGAACAAGAGATCGTTGAAGAACTGATCGAGGAAGAGATTGTTGAAGAGATCGTTGAAGAACTGATCGAAGAAGCGATCGTTGAAGAGATTGTTGAAGAGTTGATCGAGGAAGCGATTGTTGAAGAGATCGTTGCCGAGGAGGTGGCCGAGGTCCTCGCAGAGGAGGAACTGCTAGCGCAAGCGGCCGCTGCTGCAGCCGAGGCTGCAATTTCGCCTTATGACAAGCCGGGCAAGTGGTACGTCCTACATACCCAGTCGGGATATGAGAACAAGGTTCGCCAAAACATCGAGGCCCGAACCCGGTCGATGGCAATGGATGCAAAGATCCACGAGGTCGCCATTCCCATGGAAGAAGTGACCGAATTCAAAGCTGGCAAGAAGGTCATCGCACAGAAAAAGATGTTCCCCGGCTACTTGATTATCCGCTGCTCGCTCGACGATGACAGCTGGTACGTGATTCGCAATACTCCAGGAGTCACTGGCTTTGTCGGTGCCGGAAACAAGCCCTCTCCGCTGTCTCGCAGAGAGGTCGAAGAGTTTATTCGCACTGCGGATAGCCCCACCGATGACTCGCCCAAGCGTGCACGTCCTCGTCTTGAATACGAATTGAACGAGACAGTGCGCGTCAAGGAAGGTCCGTTTGCTGACTTCTCCGGATCGGTAGTCGACATCGATGAGGACCATATGAAGATGAAGGTCCTCGTCAATATCTTCGGCCGTGAAACCCCTGTTGAACTCGAATTCTCTCAGGTAGCAAAGCTCTAACTTGAGCTTATTGTGGCCCCGGCAGGTCGCCGGGTTGCTACAGGTGCACTCTATGCACCACACTTACACGTCGTCCCTGGGCCCCGTAGCGCGTTTGCGTCCGGATGGTTGCCCTTCTGCAGGAAGTGAAAAATGGCCAAGAAAAAGGTCGTAGCCCTTGTAAAGATCCAGATTCCCGCCGGACAGGCCTCGCCTGCTCCGCCCGTAGGAACCGCGCTCGGTCCCCACGGTGTGGCGATTATGGACTTCTGCAAGGAGTACAACGCAAGAACCGAAGCACAGCGCGGAACAATTGTTCCGGTCGAGATCTCTATCTTTGAGGATCGCACCTTTAGTTTCGTTACCAAGACTCCACCAGCCCCTGTGCTGATCCGCGAGGCGCTTGGTTTGGATAAGGGTTCTGAGACCCCAGGTCGTGGATCAATCGCAGAGATCACCGACAGCCAGCTTGAAGACATCGCAAAAATTAAGCTGCCCGACCTGAACACTGACGATCTTGAGGCTGCCAAGCTTCAGATCGCCGGTACTGCTCGCTCAATGGGTATCCGCATCGCTGAGTAATTCGTTCAGGCAATAAGTTCATAGCAGTACGGCCCCGAGAGGAAGACCTCGCCTCCAGACCCGCCGACATGAGGGAGACCATCCATTTAGGAGATCGACATGGCATTTCATGGCAAAAAGTTTGATGACGCCGCAAAGCGTTTCGACCGAGACAACTTCCACACGCCGGCCGAGGCCGTGGCAGTAGTCAAGACAATCGCCACCAAGAACTTTGACGAGTCCATTGACCTTGCAATCCGCCTAGGCGTTGACCCTCGCAAGCCCGATCAGATGGTGCGTGGCACAGTTGCTTTGCCGGCAGGAACAGGCAAGGACGTCCGAGTGGCCGTGTTTGCTCAGGGTGAGGCTGCTGCGGCAGCACTTGCTGCTGGCGCAGAGTACGTAGGTGCTGAAGACCTTGCAGCCCTCATCGAGGGCGGCATGATGGACTTTGACGTCACCATTGCCACCCCAGACCTGATGCCGCTAGTCGGCCGCCTCGGTAGAGCACTCGGGCCGCGTGGCTTGATGCCTAACCCAAAGACCGGCACCGTAACCCCCGACCCTGCCAAAGCAGTCGAGGAGTTCAAGGGCGGCAAGGTTGAGTACCGCACAGACCGCCACGGCAACGTGCATGTGCCAATCGGGCGTGCCAGCTTTGAGCCGACTGCGCTGAGCGAGAACTTCTTGGCAGTGATCGAGGAACTTCAGAAGGCAAAGCCCTCCTCCTCGAAGGGGCGCTACTTCAAGAAGGTCACGCTGTCTTCAACCATGGGGCCTGGGATTCGGGTGGACGTCAACAAGCTTGATCGGCCTGAAGAGGTCTAACCAACCCCCAGCAGGTCTAGTACTGCCAAGTGGCAGGACTAACGACTGCGCTAACCCACCGTCGTAGTTGCATCGTTGGATACAGCAACGCGCTGCTTGCCACCCGTCTTGGCTTGGTAGAGCGCAACATCAGCTGTTCGAAGGAGGGTGGCAGGTTCGCTCTTGCCGTCGCCCAAAGCAACTCCTGCGCTCGCACCGATCTTGCCGGTGAATTCCCCAACAGCGGCTGGCAGAGCCACGGCGCTAATGAGTCGTTCTGCTATCTCGGCAGCCTCGCTCGAGTCAGTGATTCCAGGGCAGAGAACTGCGAACTCATCACCGCCTAGGCGAGCCACAAAATCGATTTCCCGAACTGAGTCGTTGATACGCCGAGAAATTTCGACCAGCATCAGATCGCCTACCTCATGGCCGTACTCGTCGTTGACGGGTTTGAAGTCATCGAGGTCGATATAGAGCACTGCAATAGGACCTTGCTGGGCTGCAAATACTTGACTCAAACCTTTACGATTCAGGAGCCCCGTTAGTCCATCGTGCTGGGCATCAAAGCGCAGCGCACCCTTTGACTGATGGTCCGCTACAGCCAGAGCCGTGAGCCGGACTGCTTGGTGTATCAGGCGCTGAGGACCCGAGATTAAACCCATGGCGGGCTCGCTCCACAGAACAATGCATGCTCCGATTTGCTCTGATCCTGGCAGCGCCACGGGAAGCAGACTCACGGCACCGAACTTCTCTCCTAGCCCTTTGGTTGCCTGCCTCTGCAGATCAAGGATCTGCTGAACCTGACCCGTCTCTCGCGCCAGAGTCAACAACTCAGTCGGCGCATCGGGCAGGTCCTCAGAATCTGGAGCGACGTGGGAGGTAGTGGCCCCGTCTTCCCAGTAGACAATCTGTGTGCGGGTGCCATCAACGCTGCAGTCCACTAGGCGAGCAAGTACGGGGAGGACGCTGTCGAGTGGCGCACTCTGGCCAAGTAGGTCAATCGCAGTTGCAAGGTCGCTCAGGTCACGGCCAAAGCGACCAAGGCCGAGCAGGCCTCCAATCTCTGGGTCTTCAAGAAAGTTGCAGAGCTGCACATCGGCGCGCACGTAATCGCCCTCTGCAGTTGCGATTCGAATGCTCGTGGAATCCGGTCTCCAAGAAGGATCAAAGTTCGCCTGATAATCCGAAGCGTGATCCACGTGGAACTCAATGGACTGAGCGGCTAACTCAAAGTCTTCAGGATGAATCAATTCGGTCATGTTTCGACCCACAAGAGTTGACCACCCAAAGATCAGGTAGGAAGTCTCAGAGGCCCATTCGATTTGAAAATTTCGGTCGATCATGACCGAGAAGTGACCGTTGGCCCGAGACACTGCTCTTCCAAGCCGAAGAAGCTGCTCTTCTGATTCAGCTTCTGATCGTTCACGCACTGTTTAAGTATCGCCCACTTAGCGGCACTTGTTGATAATTCGCTGAGGATTTCTACTGCTACGAGTTGCTTCGCGTGTTTTAGAGTCGTTTGGCACAGCATCTTGGCTGAGTACCCGGTGCGTCTCAGGCAGATTCTGAGCAGTGCGATGTGCGTATGTTCTGTGCTCAGCGTAAAGTCGATCCCTAATGGAATCAGTCAAGGCAGCATCGGCAGACCCCCTCCCACCGCAGCGTTCCGCCGCCGACCTTGCGATGCTCCGATTTCTGCGGATCAACCCGGATGCCCCGCCGAAGAGCATTTTTGGATCCGAGAATGCCTTTGGGAAATCAATCGCAGTCTCTGCCATGCGATGCACCGTTACGTACCTCTTGTTGCCACTCCTCGCTCCAATTGTTGATCTCACTCACGGAGTCACCAAGCCAATTGTTGGGTTGCTGCTGGGTGCTATCTCAATGACGGCAATTGCATTATCAATGCGCAGGTTCTTTGCCTCAAACCATAAGTGGCGGTGGGGCTACTCAATCGTTGGTGGCAGTATTTTTGTGGCCCTTGCCGTCATGGCACTCTTCGACATCCGCGAGCTGTTTCTTCTCTAACCCGGGGAAGGGGCTACGTTGAGGCAATGAATATTTACGGTCGAAATGTGCTGCTGACAGGTGCGAGCGGCGGACTCGGTCAGGCCATAGCCAAAGAACTGCATCAGCGCGGAGCCAGACTCACGCTCACTGGTCGGCGTGTCGAGGAACTTGAGGCGCTCGCTGAACAAACCCAGGCTCAGGTGCTCGTTGCGGATCTGTGCGATCCTGCTGGCCTTGAGCAACTCGTCGAGGCATCACGTGACTGCGATGTGCTGATCGCAAACGCCGGCATGGGTTCCGATGTAGCGATTGCCGAGATGACTGCGCAAGAGGTCGATCGATCAATTGATGTCAACCTGCGTGGCCCAATTCTGATGGCTACGGCCTTTGCCCAAGCGCACATGGAGCGGCAGGCCAGCGGGCAGATTGTCTTCATTGGGTCGCTCTCTGGCGTGATCGCTACTCCGAATACTCGGATGTACAACGCAACCAAGTTCGGGCTTCGCGGGTTCTCACTCTCGCTGCGAGAAGACTTGTCGAGTGCCGGTATTGGCGTCTCGATCGTGGAGCCCGGGTTCATTTCCGAGGCCGGAATGTTTGCCACCTCGGGGATTGAGTTACCGGCTGCCGTGCGAAAGAAGACACCGGCCGATGTTGGCCGCTGCGTGGCTAAGACCATCGAATCGAATCCCGCCGAAGCATTCGTAGCTCCGATCGAACTGCGCTTGGCAGCCACGCTCGGAAGCTTGGCCCCCGGACTTTCATCCATGATCCAGCGTCGAGCTGGAACAGCGGACATGACGGATACTCGCAGCAATTCCTGAAGCTCTCAGAACCCTGTGCCTGCGTTAGAGCCTGCGCCTGTGCCTGCGTTAGAGCCTGCGCTGCGTTAGGGCGTGTCGTGCATGAGGTCGCCCATTCCGAGACAAATCTCGGTAGCCATCGCCATGCCCCCGGGCAGGATTCCCATTCCAAAGAACCCGTGCACCATGTCGTCATAACACCGGTAGCGAGTCGGTACACCGGCCTCGACGAGCATCTCTGCATAGCGTCGACCTTCGTCTCGCAGTGGATCAAATCCAGCTGTGACAATCAGTGCGGGGGCGACTCCCGCCAGATCAGTCTGTTCAATCGGCGAGGCAAGAGGTGAGTCCCAATCGCTCGGATCGGGCAAATAGGTTGACCGAAAGAACTCCATGGAATCTCGGGTCAGGAAGAACCCTTTCGCAAAGATCTCATGCGAGGCCTCGCGAAGGTAGGCGTCAGTAGCGGGATAGATCAGACACTGCGCCACTGGGGCCGGTACATCAGTATCCCGAGTGACTTGAGCAACCACTGCGGCAAGGTTGGCACCAGCGCTGTCGCCCATGACCCCGACGCGGCCTGGCTCGATTGAGAGCTCAGATGCGTGATCATTCACCCACCTGTAGGCAGCCACGGCATCATCAATCCCTGCAGGGAAGGGGTGTTCGGGTGCTAGCCGGTAGTCCACTGCAACCACGATGCATTCGCTCTCATCGGCGAGTAGGCGGCAGGACCCGTCGTGGGTGTCCAGGTCGCCAGTAACCCAGCCGCCGCCGTGCAAGTACACGATTGCAGGAGCAGTTTCGGGCAAGCCAAATCGTCGATAGATCCGAACGGGTATATCTCCTGCAGGGCCGGGGACTCTGCGGTCGACCACATGCAGCCCTGTGCGCACTGGCATACCAAGAGCAGCTCCTCGGCGCATAGCAGTGCGTCGCTCCGCTACTGACTCCGGCTGGCCATCACTACGAATGCCCAGGCGCTCGGACAGAACAAGCATGGCCTGAACGCGCCGGTTGAGCACCCGACCATCTAGAACAATGGGCGGAGCGCTAATCAGTCGATCAATAATTGGGTCAGGCAATGCCAAGATGGCTTGGACGACACGGGTTGCCAAGCTTCTGCGTTCGCTCATATTCCCAAACAGTAGGCCGGTTGGCAGTCCGTCGGCACGGTGAATCCGCGAGATAGCGTTACAGAGTGATTCTTATCGGAACGCACTGCTACGAGTGACGCCGCTCTTTGAGTTCCGCAACCTGAGCGTGAGCATTGCTGGTTCAGAGGTACTGCACCGGATCAGTTTGGTGATTCCCGACTCCAAGCTCACTGTCATTGCGGGTGCTTCTGGATCAGGAAAGTCCACTCTGCTTCGCTGCTGCAACCGCCTTGAGGTTCCGAGTGCGGGGACGGTGAGTTATCTGGGACAAGAGATTGCATCACTCGACCCGTTACTACACCGCCGTCGAGTGGCAATGGTGTTTCAACATCCAGTCACCTTCCCAGGCTCGGTCCTTGACAATCTGCAGGCCGCCAGCCCGGGACTCTCGGTTCAGGCTGCAGAGGAATTGTGCGATCGAGTATCGATCAAGCGTGACCTCCTCGATCGCGAGGCGGACACACTCTCGGGTGGCGAAGCCCAGAGAATGGTGATCGCTCGAGCGCTGGCAGCACAGCCGAAAGTGCTACTCGCCGACGAGCCCACATCTGCGCTCGATGGCGATTCCACTGAGCGCATGGAGGAACTTGCTCTGTCGCTGCTCGATCAGGGCATCGCAGTGGTGTGGGTGACACACGATCGAGCACAGATCAGTCGACTGGCTCAGCATCTAGTGGTGCTCAAGTCTGGCGAACTGCTGTTTTCTGGTTCGGCAGATGACCCTGATGCGGCGAGTGCAATCGATGAGTCATGGTTCAACAAGGAGGAATAGTGGGGCAGTTACATGAGTGAGCAAGTGGTGGGTTGGAGTTCGCTCATCGTGTCCTTGGTGTTTGTGCTCATTGCTCTGGCAGTTACTGCAGGCGAGCATCTGGGGTTAACCAAGCCAATTCTGGTTGCTCTAGTTCGCTCTTTAGCTCAGATGGCACTAGTCGGGTTCGTGCTGGTGCCAATTGTGAATCCGCAGACCCCAATGATCTGGTCCTGGCTCTGGGTGCTAGTCATTGTGGTGTTCGCAGCAGTCACCACTGCGAGGAGAACCAGAGAGATCCCCGGAATGTTTTCTCTTGCTCTACTAGCGCTCGGTGCCGTTGGATTCGTTGGGTTGGCGATTGTCTTTGGCCTCGGCGTGTTTGAGTTGCAGGGTCGAACCCTGGTTCCTGTAGCAGGGATGCTTATCGGGAACTCAATGAATTCAGCCGTGGTTGCATCCAATCGGGTAAGCGAATCGGTGGCTAATCAACGAAGCGAGATTGAAGCCGGTCTTGCACTAGGGATGACCGTCAAGTTGGCATCACGTCGGTTCATTCGATCCTCTTTACGCACGGCAATTTCCCCGCAGGTGGAACAGACTGCAGCGCTGGGAATAATTGTTCTACCCGGCACCATGACTGGGCTGATTCTGGCTGGGGTTGAACCGTTTGCCGCTGTTCGTACTCAACTCGCGTTGATGTACGTGATTCTTGCCGGGGTAGTTATTGCTGCGAGCATCACTGGCTTAGGAACCCTTGCCAAGCTCACCACTCGGGACAATCGCATCCTCAAATTGTCCAGAACGAACTAACGCAGCAGTGGGCTATCGCAGTCAGATCTGCGCAAGACCAGCGTTAACTGGTACCCAGCGCTTCGGGTTGTGCAGCGCTTCTGCTTGTTCAGCGCTGTTGTTCGCTCAGGTTGTTGCAGGTGGATTGCAAACCCACGCATCGGCAGGGAACGCCGGGTAGTCCAACTGAATCTGCCCTACGCCATCTCCAAGACCGAGTCCTGAACAAGTTGCGCTAGCCACAAGCTCGCCACTGGCACGCACCAGAGTGAAGGCATACGGCGCTGCGAGCGGGATTCCAGCGCAGCTCCCGTTTTCCGACAGTGACAGCGATGCAATATCGAGTGCGACTGTCAGGTTGCCCTTTACGTTAGGGGTTCCGCTAAAGGCAAAGTCAGGTGCGCCAGCAGCAGCTGAGTTGTAGCAGCCTGCGGCCAGCCAATCACCGCTCGGAGGCGTCATGGGAGAGCACGCACCCAGCCCAGCCGCGAGCGCAGCCAAAACCACAGAAAGAACAACCAGATTTCTGGAACGATTCACTTGGCCCCCCAAAATGATAAGTCCGCTTTCTGCGGAATCCGCTGATTGGAAAGTTAAACGCCAGAATCGTCTTTGTGCAAGCAAAAGCACAGTTTTGTTCCAGAAGATTCGGTTCTGAGGCTTAGCTCGGGCGTAGTTCGTTCAATTCCGCTGTGTTCTCCCGGGTGACTAGGTCCACAACTTTTTGTTCTAGGCCAGTCAGTTCTTCCAAGTAATCCAGTGGCACTGGCATACCCTCGATATGTGGCCAGTCAGAACCAAAGATCACTCGCTCGGGACCCATCAGTTCCAGGAGTTCATGCACGTTGTCCTCCCAGAATGGGTTGATCCAAATATGCCGACGAAACGTTTCGATTGGGTCTTCCGGGAACCAACCCGACATTTTGTGGCCCAATGCGTCTAAGCGGTGGAACAATCCGCGAAGAAACCCTGCGCCGTTCTCCACCGAGGCGATGCGAAGGTTAGGAAAGCGATGAAAGAGTTGGTCAGTGATGAGCGAGGCCAAGAAATCCTCAATCGGACGTTCGAGCTGCAGCATCTTGATGGGTTGAGGAACCGAGTTGCTGAAGTTTGAGCTAAACCCGTCCGTCGCGTAACCATTCGCTGAGTACCCTGCGTCGCCGGCGTGGACGACCACGGTGATTCCAGCCTCGTTGACTCGCGCCCAGAACGGGTCGAACTGCGTGTCGGTTGGTGATCGCCGACCCAGCAAGGTTGTTGGCGCAGCCGGACGCATGACGATTGTCCGTGCCCCTTTGTCCAGAGCCCACTCCAGTTCGCTGATGGCGAAGTCGAGATCGGCCAGAGTGATGTACGGGGCGGCAAAGATGCGGTTTTGATAATTGAATCCCCAATCCTCTTCGACCCAACGATTGAATGCCCGAAACAGCACCGCTACGGCCTCAGGATCGGTACGGAGTTCTTCCTCATAAACCATTCCTAGGGTCGGGAAGAGCCAGATTTTCTCAAGTCCGTGGGAGTCCATGGTCAGCAGCCGCGCATCACGGTTGCGGTACTCGTCTTTGACCCGGTCGCGGGCTTTGAGAAGTTCCAGTGGGTTATCCCCGTTGGGGTTACCGCGGAAGTAGTCCTTCAGTACCCCAGGGCTTGCCACCGGGTCGAACGTGGGGTTGACCACAGCCCGAGAAACTTTTCCGCCCAGAACGTTGTACTGCCGGCCGTTGATCTCTGCCCACTGCAAGGTGCGTGGCCCCCAGCTGGGATCAAGGTGGCGTGTGAACGCATCAATAGCTTCGTAGTAGTGGTTGTCTGCATCGAACGGGCGGTTCTCGGAGTCCTGCATTCTCTAACTGTTGTACGCGTTGAGCCTCGGAGCAAGGCAGGCTCAAGCCCAACCGTCCCGACCCCGCACAGCCCGTCCCGCAAAGCCCCGTCCCCTCCTGAGCTATTGGGTTGCAGGGGGGTCGATCAGCGACCTCTGTGCAACCCAATGCCTATTCAAGGCCAACCTGAGTTGCTGGATTAGTTCCCGGGAGTCCTCGAGGTCTTGCCAGCTTGCGTAAATCATTTCCCAGCCAGCGGCAGTCAGACGATTGTGGCGTTGCCGGGCGACCCGTCCGCGTCTGGGCCCCCAGTGCCACAATTCTGAATCGGCTTCTAAGCCAAGCTTGAATTCCGGCCAAGCACAATCAATCGAATACCCCTTCTTTTGTCCGAGACACTTCACGATGATCTGCCGCTCCGGCGCGGCAAGCCCCTTCGCCTTGATGACTCGTTGGACCAGTCGTTCAAAGGTTGAATCGGGGATCGGCCCCCGGCGATCTGGTCGAGCAAGGACCCTCAGTAGGGCGCCACAGCCGGTGACTCCTGGTCGCATGAACTGCTCAAGCGTTTCGTTGATCCAGCGCAGGTTGAATCCGCGGCGAATTGAATCATCGAGTGCCTGTTCCACCTTGTCATCATCCACGACAGCGCCAAGGTCAACCAGCGTGCGAGCTACCGAGGTAGTCGGAATCCCGCTCATGAGCACAGGCGTAATCTGGTCGAACTGCCTGGACCGGTGGGTCAAAAACTTAGCGATTTTACGACTGCCCGAATGGGCCATGGTGATCTCTACTGGTGCATGAGCGAATCCGTCGAGACCATGCAACCTTGCAGCGCAACGATGTGAGGCAACACCACCGAGCGAGCACACGGCCAACATGACTTCCTGCTCCCAAGTCCGAGGCGCGCCGCTTACCAGAAAGAGTCCTCGGCCAGGCTGTTGCACGGTGCCGCGCCGAACTGCAGTTCTCAGCTGCGAGCGACTGACACCAAACTCCCTTGCCTGAGCAGATGTGAACACTCCGTGTTGCGAGCCAGCCTTTTTGAGTAGCGCAGCCATGGGATTTGTGGGTGGCCCAACTTTGGCTGCGGTACGGGAATTCACCACAGCAGCCTGCTGCCAAGCTGCCGATTTGTCAGCGGGGAGGGCACCCCCTCTTTCCGAGCAGGTCCAATTCAGCTATTGGGTTGCACGGGGGTCGATCTGCGACCGCTACGCAACCCAATAGCCAGAATGCGCCGAGCCGGTCCGATTGGGTTGCAGGGCGGTGGATCTGCGACAGCTACGCAACCCAATAGCCAGAATCCGCTGATTCGGCTAGACCGACTGAGCTGAACTATTCCGACTGTGCTGCTAGTTCTTTGGCCCAGCGGTAGTCCGCCTTGCCAGAAGGGGAGCGCTGCACTGAATCAACAAAGATCCAGCCCTTGGGCAGCTTGTAACGGGCAACCGACAAGTTTGCATGGGCCGACAACTCAGATTCCTCGACAGCAGCCCCCGGAACGAGTTGAACCACTGCCACCACCTCTGCCCCCCAACGCTCGCTTGGCCGCCCGCATACCAGCACATCGGTCACAGCCGGGTGAGAGATGATTGCCATCTCAACCTCTTCGACAAAGATTTTTTCGCCGCCTGAGTTGATGCACTGCGAGTCACGGCCGAGCAGGTCGATTTCGCCGTCCTCACGCTTGATGGCTCGGTCGCCAGGTACTGAGTAGCGCACGCCCTGAATCGTGGGAAAGGTTCGAGCAGTCTTTGGGGCATCGCCTAGATAGCCCAGCGGCACGCTGCCAGCCTGAGCGAGCCAGCCGATTCCGTCATGGCCTGCAGTGAGCACTACTTGCAGGTCCTCAGAGACCACATCTGCGCCCGGGCCCGGTTTGAACTGTCCGGTAGAGACTCCGCCTTTGACTGAAAGGTGTGTTGCCTGAGCGCCCGTTTCAGAGGATCCGAGCGAATCGTTGATCATCAAGTTTGGTAGGAGTTCAAGAAACTCTTCTTTGATTGCGGCGCTGAGTGGCGCACCGCCGTTCCCCAGAACGAACATGCTGCTCACGTCGTACTCGCCTGCCTTCAACTCCTCAAGCAGCGGCCGGGCCATGGCATCGCCTACCACGACGATCGACATGACTCCTTCTCGAGCGACAGTGGTCCAGACCTCTTTCGCATCCAGATTGTGACCGGTGGTCATGATGAGTGTGGAACCAGCGTTGAGCATCATGAACCCCGCCCATTGCGCAGCGCCGTGCATGAGCGGCGGGAGTGGCATAAGTCGGAACCCGGAGTTGTTACGAGCTTTTTCGGCAATCTCCTCGGCCGTGCTGACCTCAATCCAAGTACCCACCTCTTTGCCACCCATGGCATTCATAAAGATGTCGTCTTGTCGCCAGAGCACGCCCTTGGGCATGCCCGTGGTTCCACCCGTGTAGACGATGTACAAATCTTCGGGGGAGGGTAGGACTGCTGGCCCAGCCGGATCAGCGTCGGCGATCACCTGCTCGTAATCCACAGCACCCTCAAGCAATGGTTCGCCAGAGTCATCTGCAACCTGGATGAGAGTGTGAATACCCGGCAGGTCTTTCAGCACATGAGCCATGGCAGGTGCGAACACAGCGTGATAAATGACTGCTTTGGTGTTGGCATCCTCGAGCAGGTAGCGCAGTTCCTCCTCGACGTAGCGGTAGTTCACATTGAATGGCGCAGCTCTGGCTTTGTAGCAGCCGAGCATTCCCTCGATGTACTCGTTGCCGTTGTACATGTAAAGAGCAACGTGGTCTTGGCCAGACTCATGGCGTTCAAGAGTGTCGCGCTCGGTATGGCAACCCAGGCCTTGTTCATGCAGGTACGAGGCCAAGCGCCTCGTGCGCTCGGCAAGTTGGCCGAAGGTAAAGCGACGATCACCAAAGACAAGTGCTTCGCGGTCTGGCACTGCAGCGGCAACAACCTCGCTGACTAGAGCCAGGTTGAACTGTTCGCGCCCAGCAGTCGATGATGCTGCAGTCGATGATGCAGCAGTCGATGATGCTGCAGTCGATGATGCTGCAGTCGATGATGCTGTGGCTTCTTCGGTTCCCATTGTGCTCCCTCGTGGCAAAGAACCTGACGATGTGTCAGATTGGTCATCGTTCAGCGTGGAGACTAGACGAAGGGGGCAGGAAGTCGTCCAGCACCCTCTGTGCCCGCATCCCCCAACCGACCCCAGGAGACCCAACACATGGCCGAGCTAGTTTCAGGAAGATTTACGAACAAGGTGGCGTTGCTCACGGGAGCTGCTTCTGGCATCGGGCGGGCGACAGCACTGCGCCTTGCGGCCGAGGGGGCAAAGGTCTTTGCAGTAGACGTCGATGCTGCTGGTCTGGCCACGCTGCAGGACGAGGTTGCGGCGGCCTCGGGAACGATCATCACTCGCACCGGCTCAATTGCCGATCACGATGAGTGCTTTGCAGCGGTCGAGCAGTGCGTTGCAGACTTTGAGCAGTTGGATGTTCTAGGAAATATCGCTGGAGTCTCTAGAGCTGAGCATTTCCCTGAGCTGTCCGAAGAGCACTACCGCAGGATGATGGCGGTCAATACCGACGGGCCGTATTTCTTGTGCCAAGCAGCGATTCCTCACCTTCTGAAGGTTGATGGAAACATCATCAACATTGCTTCAAATGCTGGGCTGATGGGAACCGCTTACACCGTGGCTTATGCCATGACTAAGGGTGCGATTGTGCAACTCACGAAGGGCTTGGCCATGGAATATGCCAAGACGAAGTTGCGAGTCAACGCCATCGCCCCTGGTGGTATCACGACGGGGTTGACCAATGCGTTTCATATACCCGAGGGAGTGGATCTGGACCTGATGATTCCGTATATGGGATTTAGGGGAATGGGCGACCCAGACGACATTGCTTCGCTGTTTGCATTTGTTGCATCGGATGATGGCAAGAACATGCACGGAAGCATCCTCTCGAGCGACCTTGGCTTGACCGTTGGTTGATTGCTAGCTGACGCTCGCAGCACTAATTCCTGCACTAAACAACAACACGCCCCAAAACTGCACTACAGAATCTCAGCAGATCTGGTCCTCGACTCGAAGGAAGTTTGATGGAAGAACAACATGAGGTAACCGTCGATTCGGCTCAGGCCGCTCGACCAGATTTGTCCCGCCGAGATCCCGAGAAGACCAAGGTGGATATTCAGAATTGGTTGGCAGGCACCCTTGAAGCAGGGAGCGATCCCAAAGTTGATGAGGTGCATGTGCCTGAGTCGAACGGCATGTCAAGTGAGACGGTGCTCGTTGACGCAACTTGGGTTGTAGACGGCGAGCGGGTCGATCGGCCGTTGGTGTTTCGAATTGCGCCAGACGAGGCAGCAGTGCCCGTGTTTCAGAAGTACGACTTTGACGCCCAGTTCCGGGTCATGGCGAAGGTGGGAGAACTTTCCGAGGTTCCCGTACCCGAGGTGTTTTGGCTTGAAGAAGAAGCCAGCCATATTGGAGCGCCATTCTTCGTGATGAGTAGGGCTTACGGCGTTGTGCCGCCTGATGTCTTGCCCTATGACTTTGGCGACAATTGGCTCTTTGATGCTTCCCCCGAGAACCAGCTAAAACTGCAAGAGACCACCGTGGATGCGCTTGTCGCCCTGCACGCCATACCCGATGCCGAAACCAACTTTGATTTCCTAGCTTCCTCTGCTCAGGGTGACACGCCACTGCAGCGCCATGTAGAAGAACTACGTGGGTATTACGCATGGGTGACTACTGATGGTATTCGTTCACCTCTGATCGAAAAGTGTTTCGATTGGCTCGAGGCAAACTGGCCCGACCAAGAAGGGCCCGCAGGTCTCAGCTGGGGAGATGCCCGAATCGGTAACACCATGTACGAGGACTTCCAGCCGATCGCCGTGTTGGATTGGGAGATGGCCGGGATTGCTCCGCGAGAGGTGGACTTAGCCTGGATGATCTTCTTGCACCGCTTCTTCGAAGACATCGCAAACTCGATGGGCCTGCCGGGCATGCCAGAGTTCATGCACCGGACGCAGATCGAGAAGATGTACCAGGAAAAGTCCGGGTACGCCCCTCGGGACATGGACTTTTACACCATGTACGCAGCGCTTCGTCATGGCGTGATTATGAGCCAAGTGCAGCGGCGGGCAATCAAATTTGGTCAGGCCGAGACGCCTGAAGATATTGATGACCTCATCATGCATCGAGCGACTCTCGAGCAGATGCTCGAGGGAACGTATTGGGAGCGCGTGCTCTAGGGGTCTAGGGATCTAGGGAGCTAGACCCGCTCGATGATCGTTGCCGAGCCCATGCCTCCGGCAGCGCACATGGCCACTGCGCCGAACTGACCATCGCAGCGCTCTAGCTCGTTGATCATGGTCACGATCATGCGCGCACCGGTACACCCAATTGGGTGGCCGAGTGAGCAGCCTGAACCGTTCACATTCACGATCTCTTCGTTCAGCCCCAGAATCTTGACTGCTGCGACAGGAACCGATGCGAAAGCCTCGTTGATTTCGAACGATGAGATGTCCGAGATGCTGAGTCCGGCCTTGGCGAGTGCCTTCGGGATTGCAGTTGTGGGGCTCAGACCTGTTTCGGCTGGTGTGAGCGAGGTGGATGCCCATCCGCGAATGATTGCCAATGGCTTCAGACCATGTGCCTCTGCAAACTCGCGGCTGACAAGCACGAGGGCTGCTGCAGCATCGTTCAACCCGGAGGCGTTTCCGGCAGTGGTGGTTGCCCCTTCGTCAAATGGGTTGAGGAGGCCAAGCGTTGCCAACTTCTCGAGCGTGGAGTTGCGGCGTGGGTGTTCATCCACACTAAAGGTGGATCCATCAGCGAGGGGTACGGGAACGATCTCATTATCGAAGCGACCCTCGTCAATTGCTCGGATGGCATTCATGTGCGAGCGGTATGCCCAAGCATCTGCCTCTTCTCGAGTCACCCCGGCCATGCGGGCGGCGTTGTCTCCAACTCCCTTGGCAGTGTTGAACGGCGGAGCATCCTCGGTCTCTAGGTTTGCTGGGGAGAGCCAAAAAGTTGGCTGACCATCGGGGCCAGGCTTCGAGGTGCCAGGAGCGGTGGACATAGATTCCACACCGCCACCGATTCCGGCGTCGATCATGCCAGCAGCAATGTTGGCTGCGATCCACTGCGTGGCTGCCATACCCGAAGCGCACCAACGCTGCATGGCCACACCGGGCAGGTTGATCATGCCGAGTTGGTTCGCTGCATAGCGGCCGATGTTGCCGCCACCCTGCATTGATTCGCCAAAGCCGATGTCTTCAATGAGTTCAACGGGTACGCCTGAACGCTCCACTGCAGCACCCATTGCAATCTCGGCCAATGTGAAAGCATCCACTCCAGCGAGCGAGCCTTTATATGAGGTTGCGATTGGGGTGCGAGCGGCTGAAACGATGACAACATCGGTAGACATGGGAATCTCCTCGGTACGAGTCTGACAGTGCGTCAGATAGTGGCACTTCTTGGGCCCAGAACAAAACTCTGAGGCCTTCACTCATGACGCTCAACTGCTACTGCTCTGGAGTGCAGTCGGGGCAGGGGGAGTGATCCTCAGGCAGTTGTTGCGAGGTGTGCCGAGACTTCCACAGCACCGTCCTCGCCACCGGCTACGCCGCGATGTTGCGAATAGGCCCATCCAGGACCTCGAAATATGTACGACAGACGGTCATGCCAGTTGTCTGCAGCGGCTACGTCTTTGCGGATTTGGTCGTGCTCATGAGCAGCTATTCGCAAGGGGTTAAACGTGTTGATGTTGGTGGTGAGTCCGTAGACCACGGGCTCATCCTCTCGCTCAAAGGTGCCAAAGAGTCGGTCCCAGAGAATTAAAATGCTGCCGTGGTTTTTATCTAGGTACTGCTTATTTACACCGTGGTGCACCCGGTGATGAGATGCAGTATTGAGTACTTCTTCAAGAGGGCCGATGGTTCGGATTGCATCGGTATGAATCCAGTATTGATAGATCAGGTTGATCTGCCGAGAGGTCTCGATGACCTCGGGTCGGATACCAAGTAGCGAAAGCAGCCCGTAGGGCACAAACAGTCCGAGTGAGTCCGCCCAGGTCTGTCGCAACGCAGTCGACAAGTTGTACTTCTCACTCGAGTGATGCACCACGTGAATTGCCCACATAAATCTGGTCTCATGCATGAAGCGGTGGTTCCAGTAATAGATAAAGTCCCAGCCGAGAATTGCTGCGCCGAGCGCAAGCGGTCCATTGCCCAAGTCTGGAAGCACACGCTTCTTGAAGAGCTTCTGTGCAGAGGTTTGCGCGGCCCAAGTAGAGGCGGCTACCAGTCCACCTGCGGCTACTGCGCCAACCACACTGTTGCCCGCCAGTTTCTTTACCCTTCGTGCCCACTTGCGATTTGGTTGATGTTCAGCATCAGCGGCCTGAGGGGCCCCAACTGCACCAAGCGGACCCTCTGCATTGTCCGGGTCAAGGCGATATTTGGGAAGTTGCCCGCTGTCTTGTTCATTGGCACGGCCAACTGCATCAGCTACCACTGCAGTCAGGGCCGCTGCCCCGGCTAGGCCCAGTAACGGCTTGGCCCATTTTCCTGAACCTACTGCAAAGTTTTGCGCCAACTTTTTGGTGGCCAGTGGAATAAACAAACTGCCGGTTCCCATGGCCAAGCTAGCGAGCGTGTCATTGCGTTCGTAGTCAACAGCCGATGGACCCTCGGATTTGGCGCGGCGGTCAAGCCACCATGCCTCGTACCCCATTGAGGCAAAGAACCCTGGGATTGCAACAACTGTCAGGTCCATGGAAGTTCTCCCGTGCTTAGGGTTGTCGGTTCGAGCGCAGGCCATTGGGGCTTCGGCACAACATGTACAAACTTCAAGTTACTGCTCAGTTGACACAGTTCAACATCGTGGACTGATTCACTAGAGGCAATGACTGATTCTCAGGACCCCCAGAGGCAGCCGCAGCAGCGACTATCTGCGACCCCGGCTTTAGAAGTGGACGACCTAGAGGTGGACGATCGCACAGCCGCCCAGAAGGCCGAAGACGAGGCCTATGCCGCCGAGTTGCAGGAGTTTGTCTACGGCACCATCACGGTACTCGTGGCCCTTGGAGCCCTCGGCGGATCGCTCACTGCGCCCGTTCCTCGAGAGGCAATTGCAGTCATTATTGGAGTCACATTTGCGACGCTGCTGGCGCATTCTTTCTCGGCAGTGATGGCACTACACGTGCGCCTCAGGCGGCCGGCACGCAGTGGTGAAATCGGCAAACAACTCAGTCACTCCTGGCGGATCATGCTTGCCGCTGTGCCCGCACTCGTGACGTTTCTTGTGGCCGATTTGGGCCTGATCTCACCCGTAGCGGCAATCAGAATCTCTCTGGCCCTTGCAGTTCTTGCACTGATGTGGATGGGTCTGATCGCAGCGCAACGCTCTCAGAGCACGTTCTTAGGTGGCGTGATGTTTGTCGGTGCAGCAACCCTGATTGGGCTGTGCATCGTTGCCATTGAGCTCTATGTACACCACACCTGAACTCACGCGCACCTGAGTTCGGCAGCAAGGTGAGATGAAAGTCGCCTAAAAAGCTGCCTTCTCGCCTCCTCGCGGGTCAAACCCTCCACTGATGCTCGCGTCTTGCGGTGGCGGCATGGTGGATGCCCGGGGCGCTCTCGATCCCGGACTCATCCCCTTTCCTTGACTACCTACGAGATGTAGGTACGATGACTGGGATGAAGCAGGCGACGCAGAGAATGGCGGACACCGGGCACGTCGGCAGCGCCAGAGCACCACGCACGCCCCCGGCGCAGCGACGGCAGCTACTGCTGGACGCCGCCGAGCGACTGCTGGCCGAGGGTGGTTCCGACGCGTTGCGGATGGACGCACTGGCCCGAGCCGGTGGCGT
>LCZK01000003.1 GCA_001025035.1 Actinobacteria bacterium IMCC26207 | reverse complement strand
AAGTCATCATGGCAATCAGCGCCATATCAGCAACACTGACCCCAACCGGAGACACCTCATGGGACCTCACCCTCCAAGGCGTTGACGACACCATGGCCAGAACCGGCCCCGCCGACTCAGCACGAGTCGACACCACCACCTTCTTTGATGACCCCTCCAACCTCACTGTCAGACTCGGCACAGCAAACAGCGTCTTGTCAGGAGACGTAGCCGGCACCGGAGCATCAGATCTCATCATGGCTGTCAGCACACCCACACTCAACAAAGACAACACCGCAACACTTCAAGCCTCAAGTGTCCCCACCGGAGAAATCGGCCGGGCACTCGCCCGATCAGGCGGCATCACCATCACAGCCGAAGGCCAAACCACCAAAGAAATCAACACACTCCCCACAGCGTCAACTAACACCATCACCGTCAACAACGCCACCCTCTACATCAGCGCAGGCGGCACCGAAGTCATCGACGACTGCGCAATCGTCCCAGACGCAAACTGCGAAAACGCAGACCTCTTCCAATCCAACCTCGTCGGAGCAAACCTCCAAGGAGCAAACCTCCAAGGCGCCAACCTCGCCATGTCAACACTACGCAACGCGAACTTCGACGACGCCAACCTCGACACCGCACAACTCTTCAGATCCGACCTCACCAACAGCACCTGGATCGACGCCACCCTCGACGAAGCAACACTTGAACAATCAACACTCGTCGACGCCAACCTCACCGGAGTCTCAGCCAAACGAATCAACCTGTTCAGATCAGAACTCGGAGGCATCAACCTCAACGACTCCGACTTCACCGACTCCAACCTCGCCCAAACCATCGCCCAAGGAGCACGCATCAAAAACGCCGACTTCTCCCACGCAGACCTCACCGGCGCAGACCTCAGAAACTCAGACCTCACCGGAACAGACCTCTCCTACGCAAACCTCGCAGGAGCAAACCTCACCGGCGTCAACCTCACCGACACCAACCTCACCGGCACCATCTTATGGCTCGCCGACATCAACGGAACCACCACCACCCGAACCATCTTCGCAAACACCACCTGCCCAGACGGCACACAAACCCAACAAACCAACACAGGCACCCCCAAAAAACCAAACATCACACAAACCTGCACCCCCATCTACCTCCCCGCAACAGCAACCATCCAAACCGCAGGACCAAGAACCCCCACCAAAACCACCAACTAACAACCCAACAACAACCAACAAACCAACAACACGGAACTGTCCTGCGACACCCCAACCCGGGGCACACGCAGGACAGAACCGCGTCATGACATAAAAAATCCCTCTGCTGCCAACGCGAGGGGGAATTAAGCGGTAATCAGGGGGGTTGAGTACTTAAATTGCACTTAATCCCCATATAGGAGGAGTTTATTTTGACTGAATTAACGCTCACAGAGTGGTAGTTCGACCTTGTTTACAATGCGTTTTCGCTCACCATTGCTGCCATGGGCGCGGCACTTTTGTTCTTCATACTCATGCGGAACCAAGTGGCACGCTCTCATCAAACTGCTGTAAACATCACTTCCGTGGTTGTGCTTATTGCGCTCTACCACTATCTGCGGATCTTCAATTCTTGGTCAGACGCATTCACCTTCGTGGATGGTTCCTACATCCAAAAGGGCGCACCCTTCAACGAGGGATACCGGTACGTCGACTGGTTGCTGACAGTTCCGCTGCTCCTAGCTGAACTCGTGATTGTGCTGAAACTGGCGAAGAGCACTACTCGAAGCCTCATCACCAAACTGAGCATCGCTGCTATTGCGATGATTCTGCTTGGCTACCCTGGCGAGCTATCTGCAGCGGACTCAAGCACCCGAACGATCTTCGGCATCTTGTCTACGCTTCCATTCCTCTACCTTCTCTTCGTCCTATTCGTCGAACTCGGCAAGTCGCTCGACCGCCAGTCGGACCAGGTTCGCAAGATCGTCAATGGACTGCGGTTCATGATTCTTATCATCTGGGGCGTCTACCCCTTGGCATACATTGCGCCCTCGGTTATTTCTGATGAAGCCACCGCAGAAGTGGTTCGCCAGGTTGGATACTCGCTAGCCGATATTCTTGCCAAGCCGCTCTTCGGACTCTTCATCTTGGCAATTGCCCTGATCAAGACTCAAGACGAAGCTGGCAGCCTGCCAGAAACAGCTAGCGCTTAAAGATAGATCTGCAGTTAGCTAAATCTTGTTGCCGTCTGCCCGAATGACCATTCGGGCAGACGGAACGGAATCAAGGACTTCGCAGAAGAAGATGCGAACCTCAGTGCAGTAATGCCGCCAGTCTCAAGCAGGCCCATGAGATCAATAGCCTCGTGCAAGAGCGGCGGAATCAGATCCAAACCGGCATGGCTCAGGTTGACAGGTCCAACCTGAGCCAATCCGCGTCTGCCGCCGAGGTCAAGAACCCAGCCGAGCTGGCGAAGATCTACCGGTTCTAGGGTTTCGCCCTTCAAGAGACGAACAGCGTTGTGCCCTGCCGCAGCGCCTGCTCGAACTGCGACCTGAGCCGACATTGGAAGAACTTTCCCATCGCTGCTCCTGTGTAAAGCAGTGTCGCCAGCAGCGAAGGTTCGCTTCAAGCCAGTAACTCGCAGAGTTGGATCCAACAAAATTCGACCATTCTCTGCAGTTGGTAGACCGAACTGATCACCGAGTGCTTCAGAACCGCCCGCCCAGACGACAAGGCCTTCAAGCAATGTTCCGTCAACCACGACACCAGACTCGGTAATTTTCTCCACGCTGGCACCCAGAGAGACTTTCACCTTTCGACCCTCCAGTATTCGCTGCGCCCCTGCACCTAATTCTGCGGGCAGCGCACCAAGTAGCTTGGCGGAGCCCTCTACAAGCTGCACAGATACTGCGGGTTGCGCCACTGCTACGGCACCGGCAAGTTGTACCCCTGTGGCGCCACCACCAATAATCACCAACGAGTCTGCGCCCTCGATCAACAACCGAAGCTTCAGCGCATCTTCCGCAGATCGAAGAGCATTGGCATATTTGATTCCTTCAATCTCTGGTGAAGAGGGCGAACTACCTGCCGTAACGATCACGGCTTGGGCCTGAAGGGTTCTGCCGTCTGTGAAGGTGACTGAACCATCTTGGATTTTGGTCACCGTTCCAACGCGAACGCTCTCTACAAATGATCGAAGCGGACTTGATGCATCTTCAACGGTGCCCGTGCCGCCGGCGACTGCGGCAAGACGAGTGACGTGATCATGTTGGCCAGTACGGTCCACAACTGTGACTGGCACACCTGCCTGCCGCACGGCCGCAGTGGCATGGAGGCCCGCATACCCGCCGCCGATGATGAGGACTCCATCAATCTGCTCCGACTGGGTGCTGTTCTTTGTAGCCACTGGATGAACTCCGACCTTCTACTCAATTTGCGACGCTGCCGATGCCCAATCGAGTTACAAGTGAAAATCCGAAAGAGCAGTTGCCGTGCTACTGAACCTACTGCTGGCGCAAACTCGATAGTCGGCGGGGTCGCCCTATGCGAACCTCGACGCCCGGCGACCACAGCACGAACGGTTCGGTGGTTGGACTTGGCAGTCCAGTCGCAGTGAGCAGAGTGTCTTCGCAGCTCAGCAGGCTTGAACGGTGGATCACCCAGGGTGGATGCTCAACATCGAAGCCATGCAGTAGGGAAGCCCATAGGTGACCCGTGCAACAAGAGCAGGCAGAAGCACTGAGATATCGAGACTAAAGAACCAAACGGCCCGCCGACCATCGGGGGCGACAACATAGGTGCGCACGTTCGTTTCTGGGAATGTTGACCAGTTGCCGAACGATGGCCAGCCGGGAAGGCGAATGCGCCTCATGTGAAAAGGAATCAGACCAACCCATGCCGAACCGTTGCAGGTATCTACTTGCACTCCCTTCGGCAAGAGTCGCTGCACCACCTCCGGGTTATAGGCCCAGTGAACTGATGCCAAGTCGTGCCAACCCTGCAACATGATTGGTCGTTGTACATCGCGAGGGCACTCAGGAGTTACAGGCTCAGCGGTTACGAGCTCGACCTTCACAGTTCGCCGCGATCCAGACGAAGCAGGACCTGAACAGCGCGTACACGGACGTCATCGAGATCACTGAGTCGGTGTGCTGCTCGCACCTGCTGCGCAACACGCGGGTTCCGAGCGAACTTGTCTTCGTGTCGTGCCAAGAAGTCCCAATAGAGGGTGGTGAATGGACAGGCATCTTCACCAGTCCGCTTTTTACGGTCGTAGACGCAGTCCTTGCAGTAGTCACTCATTTTGTCGATATAGGCACCGCCGCTGGCATATGGCTTGGTCGCCATCAATCCACCGTCGGCGTAGAGCGCCATCCCCAAAACGTTGGGGAGCATGACCCACTCTGCGCCGTCTACAAAGCTGGCCCACATCCACTCGACTAACTCCCCCGGTCGCACGCCAGCTAGTAAGCACAAGTTTCCCAGAATCATGAGTCGCTGAATGTGGTGCGCATACCCATGGTCATGCACAGCGCCAAGAGTGCTCTCGACGCACCGCATCTGTGTTGAGGCTTTCCCCACAAACACGGGCGGCAACGGCCGGTTTGCGGCGAGTTCATTTCGTCCTCGATAGCTAGGCATCCAGTGCCAATAGCAACCCCAAACGAATTCTCGCCAGCCAATGATCTGCCGGAGTAGGCCCTCTGCTGACGCAATGGGCACCAAGCCTGCCCGATAGGCAATCTCGATCTCATCACAGACTTCTGTTGGGTGAAGCAACCCAAGATTGAGGTACGGCGATAAAAGTGTGTGAGCTAAGTGCCAACTCGTGCTCAGCATCGCGTCTTCATGAGGACCAAACCGAGGAAGTATCTCATCGATAGCAAAGCGGAGCCGTCTCATTGCCTCAGCTCGCGAAGTTGCCCAAGTTCCATCCGGCGGAGCGCCCCAGCAGGAAGCTGGTAACTCATCAAGCACCGCTAGGTCGAGCGAATCGAGTTCGTTGCGCACTGGCTCTGGCCAAGAGCGACCATCTTTCGGCGGCCTTTCGCGGTTCTCTGAATCAAAGTTCCACTTGCCTTCGGCTGGTTCTTCACCGTCCATCAAATAGCCAAGGCGGCGGCGCTGCCAGCGATAGAAGTCTTCCATTTTAAGTGACTTACGCGATCCAACCCAAGCTTCAAATTCATCTGGATGACACAGGAACTGATTTGTGCGCACCAACTCAACTCCGTGTTGAAGCAGTAGTTCCCGCCCTGACCAAGATGCTGGTTCGGTTGCAGATATGTGCTCTGGCTGATGTTCTCCACGATGCTCCGCAAGACCGTCGCCCATGGTGCGTGCTGTTCGGTAGTCAACTTCGAAACCTTCGGCTGTGAGTTCTGCCGCAAAGCGGCGCATTGAAGTGATGACAAGATGGGCTCGTTGGCGATGCCAAGTTTTGGATTCAAGCTTGGCCTGGCTTTGCACGAACAAAACCTTGTGTGTGCTCGGATCTGCTAACTGCAACGCACCTAGGTTCCGGTTGAGTTGATCCCCTAGTACCCAAACCGTTGAACGAGCGCTCATCCTTCTGCTCGTTTTCTGCTCATCCGCAACAACCTCACTCATCTAGTTGCA
Source organism: Actinobacteria bacterium IMCC26207 (assembly GCA_001025035.1). Lineage (GTDB taxonomy): Bacteria > Actinomycetota > Acidimicrobiia > Acidimicrobiales > Microtrichaceae > IMCC26207. Next base: position 195,927 of record LCZK01000003.1, on the reverse strand, counting down.
GGTTCCATCGCCAACAGTTCGATTCGTTTCAGAGCCGCCCTGCACAGCAACACGTAGGGTCCTGCTAACAGCGGAACCCCAAATGGTGTTTGAACTCGGCCATGAGACCCGGCACCTAGTCGCCCGCCCGCAAGCTCAACTGCCCTGACGCTCGGGCCCCATTGTGACCACGTGTGGGTATCAACGAGGATGTTCCAGGCAGAGCTAGCAGGTATTGCCATTGTCCTGGAAACAGGAAGCACCGTCACCCGCAATCAACCGGCAGATGACTGTTGCGAAGCCAATCAGGCATTGCCCTCGCTTGCATCCGGTGAAACCTCGATCGCATCAGGAAGAGGAGAAATCGGAGAAATTCCGGCAAGAAGAATGTAGAAGTACCACAAAACCCCCAACACGGTCACTGAAAAGATAACCACCCCTATAGCCATGAGCACTTTCTCACTCATCGGTCGCCCCAATTTTCTCCGGCAAGTAGCAAGGCCCCAAGCGCATGAATCGAGGGCACCCAGAGCCCCACGAAGATTCCCTGCAGTTTATTTCCGCTGACCCAAAGTCCCACCGATAGCACCAGCGACAAGAACCCGGCCGTCATAAAAATCAACTTAATTCTCATCAGTGGGCGGGAAAGCACCTGTTTGAGGGTTACAGGCTCTACGGTTTTCATGTTTTTCCTCCGGCGTTGGCAGACCACAACATCTCTGTGGAAACCCTACTGCCGTAACTCCTCTGAACTACTTCAGCCTGAAGAGCGAGGATATTTCGGGACTGAGAATTAACTAAACGTCAAGAGAATTATCGAAAGATCCCAAAATTGGGTTTATTTTCCAATTTTTGCCTGCTTTACTACTGTGGACTCCAGGCTGGATCAAGGAACCAGACTGTCTCAGTCGTGCTGCTAGCCCACTGAGGTGATATGCACAGAAGGCGGAACCCATGAAGACACCAAGCAGTAGCGTTGGCGATGCCCAGAAGCGTCACCAGCGGACAATCATTGCGCTCCTTGCGGCAATTGCTGTACTCCTGCCAACAACGCTTGCTAGTGCGATTCCACAGCCCACGACCCAAAAAACGGGAACCGCTGTTCGAACTGGTTCAAACACACAAGTCGAGTCAGACGATCAGGTTGACTGGGTCGTAAAGACTGACGACGCAGACGCACGGGACGTTTCTGCAGTGGTAACTGATTCAATTGGCGAGGGCCACAGCCTTGTTCCGGGTTCCGTCAAGTTTCCCAGCAGTTGGACGGCCCTGTATAGCGATCAAAGCGCTGGCGAGGACTTTACTGCCGCCGAGTCATCGGCAACGCGTCGTATTCGCGTGAGCAGCGGTGACGGACAGCCCTCGAGTTTGCTCGGCGGTGGAGACCAACTTCTGAGCAACCAACCAGCATTCACCGAGGGCGACGGATGGCTACCTTTGTTTCAAGGGCCGAGAATTTTCAACGTGTTCCATCACACGGGCACGAACAAGCCTGAACTGAACTGCACCGATCGACAGACTCGAGCCATTTGTGCCGGCTACCCCAAAGAAATCTCGATTTCTACACCAAACGACCTGTTCACACCGTTCTCTGCCGCAGCCACGATCGATTCTGCGGGGCGCCTCTGGTTCTCTGGAACCCACAAGTTTGGGGGCTCTGCCGAAGGCGGTTTTGCCTGCTTCGATACGATTGCTAACGCACCCTGCCTGCAGAGTTGGTTTCCGGTAGCTCAAAATCTTGTTGCGGGCACGGCCTATGTGAGTAGGTCCCCGTTCAGCGGGGTGGCCGTCTTGGGAACCAAGCTGTTTGCTTTAGCCGTCAACCCGACTAGCGGACCCAACGCAAACCAGATCAACCTTCACTGCTTCAATACCGCCACCCTGTCCAATTGCGGCACCACCAACCTGAATCCTGGCGGGCTTCCGGGCTGGAACAACTCCTTTTACGCACAGGGCCGTTCCCCTGCTTTGAACATGCGCCAAGTCGGAAACCGCGCCTACATCATCGTTGATTACGCCTCGAATCCTGGCGTGACCTCAGGCCTAGGAAACAGGCTCTTTTGTGCCGACTTAACTACGGGAGCATCCTGCGAAAGCTGGACTGTTCCAGCCATACCGGGAACCACTGATGGTGGCGGGCTTCGCTTCTCCAACACAATCTTCCCTGACCTGAACAACTTGTCGAATATCTGTGTAGCAAACACCTTGGTCAACCTGACGCTACTTGGAACAAGTCCAACGCGAACGCTGACCTGTTTCGATCAGGCCAGTCTGAATACACCGAGCCCCGCTGGCCTTCAAGCAGCGATGAGTTCTGTGCCACTCCAGATTCCAATCTTTGGGGGTGCACCTACCTTTGCTGGCAACGCGTACGTGACAGCCGAAGTTGGAACAAAGATGTTCTTCCCTTTCTCTACCCCGGTGGACGCAGCACTCACTGGAGTGAACTCTTGGGCACTCTGTTTTGACTACGCCACGGGCGCTGCCTGTGAGGATTTCCCCACAGGCGGAGTCCGGTCCTTCCCCGATGTCAACAAGGGTCGTATCAGCATCTACGGATTCGCAGCAGATCGCAACGGATGCATCTGGGGGCTAGGAGACGCTGGCTGGCAGGTCGCGTTTAACTCCACTGGAGCGACCGGAGACTGCACGCGCACCTCGGCAACCGTTTCGTTGCAACCAAAGACCTTCTACTGCGCCTCCCCCGACGCGAAGATCACCTGGACAAAGGCGCAACTAACCGGGATCGACCTGAGCAAGGTGACCTCGTTTGATGTCTCCGTGTTTGATACCGCTGGCGTTCCCGTGCCCGGATTCTCTGATATCTCAGGCTCCGCAGGGGTAGTTGATCTGTCAGCACTCCCAGCGGGAGATGGCTACCGATTCGATACCTCGGTGCTCGTGAACGATGCGAGCGTGCTCAACACCGGAACGGCAGAATTTCAGGTGACCTTCGACGGGCCACCATCAGAGATATGTCTACGAACCGAACTGCTCTCGGTCTGCTTCCCCCCACCGCTCGTGCGCAATGACGCCGTGGCAGTCGTGACTGATGCAGAGGGCTCAGCAACAAGCAGTAGCTTCAGCGAACTCAACGTGTTGGTTCCGCCGCGCTGCACCAGAACTACCACCACAACTACCACCACCCCAACAACGACACCCTCGACTACTGCGCCATCAAGTACTGCGCCCCCCACTACGGGCGACCCCACCACAACTGCATCTACCACAACTCTGGTTCCAGCCGATGTTGCTGGTATCAGCCAAACTCGTGGCACGCCACCTCCAGGCAGTTCACTCGCACTGACCGGAAGTAACGCTTTGAAACTGCTGTTCAGCGGCGTACTGCTTATAGCTGCCGGATTGCTGCTCATCGACTTGCGCAAATACAGGAGCCAGTCCAGCTAGCGGCGAACGCTACTGAGGAATCCGCAATGGGGCAATGGCCGCTGGAACAGCCACTGCGATCCACCGCTCGGTGTCCTCAAAGCTCATCTCGGTCAGGGTGCGACCCAGGGTCATCCCATGAAACCATGCGACATAAGCAACTGAATCTAGGTCTGGGTTAATCAACGCTCGCCTCTTTGCATCATCAAAAATCGAACAAATCACGTCAAACATGATGCTCTGAAACCTAACGAGCTCTGCCGCAAGTTCGGGCCGCTGGATTGCCTCGGCCACCATGTTTAAGCGCGCCCGTCGAACAGTCAGATTCTCTGGATCAGTGACGATCCGCCGAATCTGCTGTTCGATATAGGCGAAGAATTCCTCACTACTTCCCGAGGCGAAGGCAGCGTCCAAGCGGCGCGTATCCTCACTCAGGGCGAGCTTCAGGTACAACTCATCTTGCACTGCCATGAAGAGCTTCTCTCGGCTACCAAAGTGATGGTAGAGAGAACTCGAGGATGCACCCGAGTCAATCAGCACCTGCTCAATTTTAAACTCTCCACCCCCGAGGGCCAAGGCCTGCTGCACCGCTGCATCCAATATGGCTTGCGCTGTTACAGAGCGAGCGCCCCGCCCTCTGCGAGCAGCCTCTCGTGCTGCTTCTCCAGACCCGGGAGGTGGAGGTTGGTCAGGAGGCGGTTCCACAGTCAAGAATGCAACCCTACCGGACTGCTGCCGATTCGGCCCTAAGACAGGTACTCCTGCCATTTTCGATTGCTCAATCCGAATCACCAATTCGGCAGCAGCAGGTCCTAGCCAGTGGCACGAAACAGCCGCCGATACCCAAAGATTTGCCCTACTGCAACCCGGGCAGTTTCTCCAGCAAGCTGCTGCAGAGTGGGCGAACCGACTGTCGGTGAGACCCTGTCGTCAAGTCCAACCTCTTGAGAAATGCTTTGCAATCTGCGGTTGTGGAAGCTATCGGAAACAAGAGTGACCCGAGTGATGTCCTCGCGCTTCAATACTCGCTTGGCGGCCGCCAGAGATTCCCAAGTACTCGTACCAGTGTCGACAAGCACTAAGTCCTGTTCGGGCACACCGGCCTGAATCAAATATTTGTACCCGGCATAAGCCTCAGTAAATCGATCAGCCGGCCGCTTTGACCCCGTCAGCACAATGCGTGGAGCAACTCCGCTCTGATAGAGCGCCAACGCATGCTCCAATCGCCGCTGCAGCGCTGGGCTCGGCTTGCCATCGTACTGAGCAGCACCAAGCACCAAGATTGCGTCAGTGGGCGCTCGCTGGTCCGCACGAGAAGCTATATACACCTGAACAGCAGTGATACCTAGGTACACGAACAATACGGAAAGGAACAGTGCAACAAATCGGCGGACCCATCGCAGCATCTCGAACCTTTCAGGCAGTCAGCTGAACGCGATCAAGAGTTGCCTGCAAGCGCCGCAGAACTTCGACACGACCGAGTATCTGCATCGACTCAAACAACGGAGGACCCACGCTTCTGCCCGTGATGGCAACACGAACCGGGGCTTGAAACTTGCGTCGATTCGCACCCATCTGTTCTGCAAGAGCCATGAAGGATTCATAGAGCAGTGGTGAGGACCACTCCCATTCCGCGATGCCGTCGATGCAGGCCGACAGCCAGACTGCTGCATCAGGGCCCATCGCCTTGTTCCATGCTGCTTCGTCAATTTCTGGGTCCTCAAGGAACAGAAAGTCCACGTATCCGGGAACCTCAGACAGGGTCTCTACCCGGGTCTGCACCTCGGGCAGAATCTGCAAGAGTCGTTGGGCGTTTTCTGGGTCGGATTCAAATCGATCGAACCACGGGGCAGTCGCAATAAAGGGGGCGGATCGATCGGCAAACTCTTCGAGCGTGAGTGCTCGTAGGTGTTCACCGTTTACGAATAGCAACTTCTTGGTATCGAAGAACGCTGGGCTCGAACTCACCTGAGCAATATCGAACATGGTTGGGAACCCATCAGTCAGGCTCAACGGATCTAGGCGAACTTCTTGACCATCTGTTGGACCCCAGCCCAGGGTCGATAGATAGTTCACCATTGCCTCGGGAAGGAAACCGCGGTCTTTGTAATCCATCAGCGAGACGTCATCTCGTCGCTTTGAGAGTTTCTTGCGCTGCTCGTTCACGATCAGCGGCATGTGTGCAAACTTCGGGAGAGCACCGGGAGTCTGCATTGCTTCACGCAACAACAGGTACTTCGGAGTCACGTTGATGAGATCTTCTCCACGAATAACGTGGGTGATTCCCATAAAGGCGTCATCGCTGGCATTCGCTAAAAAGAATGTGGGCGAGCCGTTCGCACGACGAATCACAAAGTCTTCAATGTTGGCGTGCTCTACGCTGATTTCACCCCTGATCAGATCATTCCAGCTTGTAGTGCCGCTCTCGGGAACCCGGAAACGAACGGCCCGACCTTCACAAGGTCCCAGCTGACGGTCGCGATCAGCCGGATCGTAGGCCTTGTTAGCAAACTGGGCACGGTCGCCCTCGGCAATCGGAGAAGACCAATACGCTGCGCCTGATTCCAAAAGCGCATCAACTGCGATCTGATGCTCGGCGTTACGCGAGGACTGCAGAACAGGTTCTTCATCCCAGTCCAGCCCGAGCCAAGTCAACCCTTGGTAAATCACCTCGATCAGTTCGGGCTTGGATCGATCCAGATCGGTGTCCTCAATTCGCAGCAGGAATGAGCCACCCATATGGCGCGCTGCCAACCAATTGAATAGCGCCGCTCGGGCACTTCCAAGGTGGAGGTAGCCCGTGGGGGACGGGGCAAATCGAACACGCACCTGATCAGTCACCCTGACAAGGTTAGTGGCTCGAGTTCAGAGCCCGACTCCTCTCCTGAAAGCTCGACCGGTGCACAGCCCCTCGGAAAGGAATCCCCTCGAGTGCCACCCATTGCGACTCTGCGAGACCTTTCAGAAACCCAGTTGCACCAGAGCAGGATGCAGCACGGCGTTCTAACATATTGAGAACTCCAGAAAGGTCACTGAGATGCACGATGAAGGTGAGAGTCAAGATTCCCTTGCCGGGCCAGCATCACCGACCAACCCAGAGCCAGATACCCCCGAACCGTTCCAGCGTGCAGCCAGAGCAGAGAAGCCACCGCCTTATATAAGGGTGACCAACTTTCGCCTTGCGGTGGTTGCAATTGTGGGCGCAGTGTTAGTCGCTGGATTGCTCGCTGTTCTCATCGCTCGTCCAGAAGCTCTCTACCCCAGTTCTTCCAAAGACAGCAATGGCCGCCCCACGACCACAGTGAAAGAGGTTGCCTCGGACGCCTCTCGGATTGCGACAACCAAGCCGAGCGTGCAGGTCCTTCAGGTACTCGCAAACAAACCCCCGACCTGGGATTCCGCAAAGCCAGTGGTGCTCTACGAGTCGACGATCACGATTCCACCAAGCAGCCAAGACGGACTCGACCCGCGAGAGCCTCTGCCCACTACCGAGGCACCAATCCAAGGTCGGCGCGCCACAGCAGAGGGTTGGGAATTTGATAATCCTGGGCCATACACGCCGCCACAACCATTCACGATGGCAGTGACAGAACGACGAGGAGACTGGCTGAAGGTCCTGCTCCCGCTCAGACCAAACCACACAGAGGGATACGTCTCGATTCGCGATGTGGACTTGTCATCAACGCGTAATCGGATTGAAGTCGATTTGAGCGAGAACCTTCTGCGCGCTTTCGACGGGAACAAAATTGTTGCTCAGACAAAGGTGGTTGCGGGCGCCGCAAATACCCAAACCCCCACGGGGCTGTTCTATGTAACGGACATCGTGCCGCAGAAAAACCCCGCTGGCGCCTACGGTCCGTTTGCGCTGGCAACGAATGGCTACAGCGAGATGATGGATGTGTTTGCCACTGGGGCGCCCGTGGTTGCTTTACACGGAACTAACGCCCCCGAAAAACTCGGGACCGACGTCTCGAATGGGTGTATCCGCGTGCCGAACGAAATCATCACCCAGCTAGCAGAGACGTTTCCGCAGGGAACCCTCGTGTTCTTACAGCCCTAATTAACGACAGCCCTGATGCCCGATAGCCCTGTTCAGAACTATTCGCTAGAGCGAATCGAGTTCCAAACAACTCCGCCAGTCGGATCCGGCCTGAGCAAGAATCACACCATGTGGCTGCCCCAAAAGGCTAGCTGGGGCTGCATCGGCGATACGGCGAAGCGCCTTGTAGTGGATCGCAAGATGCACCTCGTCGAACCAAGTCTTGCGAATACTCACGAGATCTTGCGGAGGGTCTGTAGTCAAGAATCCCCAGAGCGAAAGCCCAACGCGCAGGTCATGTACCACTGGTGAACGTCCAAAGATCCCTGACCGCTTCATGGCTATCGCTGACGCCCCAGCTAGAGCATCGGCTTCATGTTCGCCCGCCTGCAACGACAGTTTGCCCCGATAGGTTGCCGCTATCGTGAGGGCATAACCTTGGTCCGGCCCGGGTACGCCAAGTTGTTCACCGACTGGTTGCCGGCCGGAAATTTCTCCGGGTCGATCTGCCATCCAAGATCCGCTCCTCTGTGGTGGCGAGGAATAGGAACGAACGGCTACGAGCGGATGCGTAGGAACAAATTCTGGTGCTGCCATGATCAGATAAACCTACCGCGATTCACGAACCTGCAAGAAGAAGGCCAAATACCACAGCATCGATCAGCGCCATCCACGAGGCTTCGATGATGTTGGGCGAGACGCCAATAGTGGTCCAAGTGTCATCGCCATTGGTTGAATCGATCAACACTCGAGTCACTGCGCCGGTATCCGCGGTGGAGTCCAGAACTCGAACCTTAAAGTCAATCAGGTGAATCCGCTCAAGCGCTGGATAGTTCGGGTTGAGGGCCGCTCGCAATGCGGCATCAAGAGCGTTCACAGGGCCGTTGCCCTCACCAACCGAAGCGAGCGGTTCCCCCTTGATTGCCAACTTTACTGTTGCCTCGGTTGTCACCTGAATGAGAGGTTCGGTTTCGGTCTGAGGAACCTCTTCATGGATCGCAGTCACTCGATACGATTCAACCGAAAAATACTCTTGCTTCCAGCCCGTTGAGGCTCGCATGAGTAGTTCTAATGATGCATCGGCCGCTTCAAAAACGAACCCTTCAGCCTCGAGTTGCTTGAGTTGCTCCGAAAGCGCTCCTGCTTCGCGATCATCAAGTTCGATGCCAAACTCTGCAGCCTTCATGGTCATTCCCGCACGACCACCGAGGTCTGAAACTAAGACTCGGGTGCGGTTCCCAACATCAGTCGGGTCGATGTGTTCGTAACTCGCCCCGCCAACTCGCCCTACAGCTGAGGTGTGCAACCCGCCCTTGTGCGCAAAGGCAGAGGCCCCCACGTATGGGTCAGCCGGATGCGGCGGAAGGTTCACCAACTCAGCCACGTGGCGTGAGACTGCTGTCAGGCGCTGCATTCGCTCAGGGGGGAGAGTGGTGATCCCCATCTTGAGTGTCAGGTCTGGGATGACGGTCATGAGGTTGGCGTTGCCAGTGCGCTCACCGTAGCCATTGACCGTTCCCTGCACCTGGCTAGCGCCACCGACGACTGCTGCAACCGAATTCGCCACTGCGCAGCCCGAATCGTTCTGCGTATGGATCCCAATCTGGGTGCTTTGAAAATATGCTGCGACCTCAGAGGTGATGCTCTGAACCTGATGTGGCAACGAGCCACCGTTTGTATCGCAGAGCACCAGGGTGTCAGCCCCATTCGTCACCGCTGCTTCTAGTACCCGCAAACTAAACTCGGGGTTTTGCAGGTAGCCGTCAAAGAAGTGTTCCGCATCGAAAAAGACTCGCAGGCCGGCAGCCTTGAGGAACTGTACGGACTCCCCCACCATGGCCACACCCTCTTCCAGGGTGGTTCGGAGTGCCTCGGTGACATGAAACTCCGAGCTTTTTCCAACGATGCAGACTGTCGAGGTACCCGCTTCTACAAGTGCGCGAAGCGTGGGGTCATCATCTGAACGCCCGAGCGGACGTCGAGTGGACCCGAATGCGACCAAGGTAGAGGTAGTCAGATGTAGTTCGGTCCGAGCACGTCGGAAGAACTCCTCATCTTTGGGGTTCGACAACGGGTACCCGCCCTCGATCCAATGCACGCCCAGCCAATCGAGTTGTTCGGCAATTCGAAGCTTGTCCTCAACAGAGAGTGAGATCCCCTCGAACTGAGCACCATCTCGCAGGGTGGTGTCAAAAATCTCGACTGACGTGGGGATACTCATGAGACGAGTTCAACCCAGTCTCTGAATTGATCAACCTGGCCACGAACAACCTTTGCGTACTCTGCTGCGATTGCTGCAGTGAAGGGTCCGGGGCAAGGAATGGCGCGATCGTCTACGCCGTTCACTGCTGACACCTCGGCGGCCGTACCGCATAAGAACATCTCGTCGCAGATGTACAAATCCGACCGGGTGAGATCTGCAACAGCGCACTCGATACCCATCTCATCAGCGATCGCCATCACCGTGTCTTGTGTCAACCCTTCAAGGGCTCCTGCAGATCCCGGCGGGGTGAGCAGCACACCACCGCGAGAGACAAAAATGTTCTCGCCGGTGCACTCAGAAACAAGTCCCTGCCGGTTCAACATGATGGCCTCGTCGTAGCCAGCCTTGAGGGCCTCGATCTTGGCTAAGGAACTCGTCACGTAGTTACCAGTTGTCTTGGATGCCGGCGGCATGGAGTTGTGATCGTGACGCATCCAGGTGCCAATCTTCAGACTCACTCCCTTTGTTGCCGCGTCGTCACCGAGGTACGCGCCCCATGGCCAGCAGGCAATGGCCACGTCCACAGTGCAGGGCAAGGTATTGAGACCCATCTCGCCGTAGCCGTAATAGGCAATCGGACGGATATAACAAGATGGAAGACCGGAGGACTTGACCACAAGCTTGGTGGCCTCAATGAGTTCCTCAACGGTGTAAGGAATATCCATCATCATGATTTTGGCGGAGTTGAAGAGCCGCTCGATGTGCTCCGTCAGGCGAAAGATTCCTGGCCCTTCAGAAGTCTCATAGGCGCGTATCCCTTCGAACACACCCATTCCGTAATGCAAGCTATGTGTGAGTACGTGGATCTGGGCCTTATCCCAATCGACGAGTTCGCCGTTCATCCAGATTTTTTCAGTTGGGGTAAAAGGCATATCGGGTACTCCCGGTAGATTCGCTTCTAGGCTGTTTTCCGCTGTTCGGAAAGCTGTTCGATTCTAGGTGTTCAAGGTCGCTTGCGTAACTACCGCAGAGAAGACGGCACAGCAGCACTCACCTCAGTGAGCTTTCACTTCGTTCGCAATGGCATCGCCAATCTCAGAGGTAGATCCGGTATGGCGCTCCGGCGACTGCATCGCTGCGGCCACCTTTGCAGCTGCTTCTGATTCACCAAGAAATTCCAACATGAGTCCAGCCGAAATGATCGCTGCGCTCGGATTCGCCAGACCCATACCTGCAATATCGGGGGCTGTTCCGTGAACGGGTTCGAACATGGATGGTCCAGTTCGTGCTGGATTCAGGTTCGCTGATGCTGCAAAGCCAACGCCGCCAGCCACTGCGCCACCAAGGTCCGTCAGAATGTCGCCGAACAAGTTGTCGGTCACAATCACGTCGTACCGCTCGGGCCGTTCTACGAAATGTATGCAGGCTGCGTCAATGTGGTCATAGCCAGTTGAGACGTTCGGGTATTCCTCGGCCACAATGTTGAACACCCGCTGCCACAGGTCACCCGCAAAGGTGAGCACGTTCTTTTTGTGCACCAACGTCAGGTGCTGGCGCTCAGTTTTTGCAGCACGCTCAAAGGCGAAGCGAATACAGCGCTCCACTCCCATGCGAGTATTCACCGAACCTTGGGTTGCAATCTCGAACGGCGTCCCCTTACGCAGGAACCCTCCCTCTCCGGCGTAGGTGCCCTCGGTGTTTTCGCGAATGACTTCAAAGTCACAAGTTGGGGGCAGGTGAAATGGGCGCAGGTTGATGTACTGATCCAATTCGAAGCGCATGCGCAACAGAATTCCGCGCTCTACGAGTCCTGCTGGGGCAGAGACACCAACAGCAGGGTCGCCAACTGCACCAAGCAGCAGTGCATCAAGACCGCGCCACTCCTCAAGAGTCTCGTCATTGAGCACGGTGCCATCCTGCAAGTAGCGGTGTGCGCCCAAGTCGTAGTCGGTTCGCTCGTAACTCACGCCCGTTGCATCAATTATTTTGATGGCCTCGGCAATGACCTCGGGGCCAATTCCGTCGCCGCCGATTACGCCGATCTTGTAAGTCATGGAAATACTGCTCCTATGGGGCTCTCCGCATCGCAATGGGAACTGCGACCGTGATCCGGACAGCAGTCAAGTTACAGCAGCGGCTCCACAGGCACCCATCTGTGGCACCTGGTTCAGCGAGTGCAACTATTCTGTGGCGATGGCACAAACTCACGAGTTATCTCAGGCTGCATACGATCGCCTAGTAGAGGAACTTGAGCGCCTTCGCACTCACGGCCGAATTGAGTTGGCCGACAAGATTGAGCGCGCTAGGGAACATGGGGATCTAAAGGAAAACGCCGAATATCACGCTGCGAAAGAAGAAAAGGCCAAGATGGAGGGGCGAGTCGCTCAGCTGTTTGGAATTCTTGATAACTACACCATTGTGGACAACTCGGACTCAGAGACCGTTGTCTCTGGATCTATTGTCCTCCTGAAATACAGCGACGAAGAAGACGATGAGGCTGAGCGTTACCTAGTTGGCTCGATCGAGGAGCGACGCGATGACGTCCACCTAGTGTCTCCGTTGTCTCCCCTAGGAGAAAAACTACTCGGCTCAAAGATCGGCGAGACCATTGCCTACGACTCGCCCGGCGGGCAACTAGAAGTTGTTGTGCTCGCAATTGAATAAGCAGTTGCTGTTAAGGCGCAGCGTTGAGGCCTAACCCCGAGTCTGCCCGTCGCCACGAACCACAAACTTGGCCGTAGTGAGTTGCTGTAGGCCCATTGGACCGCGTGCATGCAGCTTCTGTGTAGAGATTCCAATCTCTGCCCCAAAGCCGAACTCCTCGCCATCCACAAAACGAGTTGAGGCGTTGACCAACACTGCAGCTGCGTCGACCTGAGCTAAGAACTTCTCGGCTGCTGCATAGTCGCTTGTGATGATCGACTCCGAGTGGCCTGAGCTGTGTTCGTTCACATGCAGGATTGCCTCGTCGAGCGAATCCACAACTTTGACCGAGAGTTTCATATCAAGGAACTCAGTAGAAAAGTCTGCCTCGGTTGCTGCTCCAATTCGACCGAGCATCTGCTGAGAGCGGTCATCTCCGACAAGTTCAACTGCGGCCAGTGATACATCAACCTGAGCCAGGAACTGTTCTGCAATCGCGCTATGCAAAACCAGCGATTCCGCTGCGTTACAGACTGAAGGCCTTTGCGTCTTTGCGTTGATCAGGACCAACTCGGCCATCTGCAGATCGGCATCTTTATCTACGTACACGTGGCAGTTTCCGTCGCCGTCGATGACATACGGGACAGTGGCGTTTTCTAAAATCGACTGGATAAGCGAGGGACCGCCACGCGGTATCAGGCAGTCGACAAACCCTCGCTGCTGCATGAATTCAACGGCAGCCTCACGAGAGGAGTCCTCTACCAGGATGATCGAATCCTCTGGTAGGCCAGCGCTGCTCACGGCTGAGCGAAGCACCTGCGCAATTGCAATGTTCGAGTGAATCGCTGTGGAGGAACCACGCAGGAATGCAGCGTTCCCCGACTTCAAGCACAGTCCGGCCGCATCCGAGGTGACGTTGGGTCGGCTCTCATAGATAATTGCAATCACGCCGAGTGGCACGCGCACCCGAGAAATTCGGAGTCCATTTGGCCGAACCCAGCCGTCGAGGACCTCGCCCACGGGGTCTGGCAGGGTTGCGACCTGCCGCAAGCCACCGGCCATTGCAGAAATGCGTCCATCATCGAGCCGCAACCGATCCACTAAGCCGGGGGCGATTCCTGCAGCCTCTGCGTTGCTGACATCTTGAGCGTTGGCCAACAAGATGGACTCTGTGTTCTTTTCTAGGGCATCCGCAGCAGCAAGCAGGGCAGCATTTTTCGTAGAGGTTGAAGCTGTTGCCAGCCCCCGAGAAGCTTGCTTGGCTCTCCGAGCAAGTTCTGGCATTGGCGTAGTAGTCATCTCTTCAGGTTAGCTGCCCCTGCCGAGCGACCGACTTGAATAATGAGCCACTCAGCCTTTGCCGCAGTATTGGCCCAAACTCTTATAACTATGGCTCGCGACCACAGCAGCCCCGGTACTCTCTAGCTGTGTCTACTTCTGTACTCGACGCTGTTGTCGACAGCTTTGTTGAGGATCTCACACAGGCGCTGATCTCTGCCACGGCACAGCTTCCGGACGTGAACCCACAGGATCTGCGTTCTGCAGTCACCGTCGAGGCGTTCAATCTGGCTACAGCCATGATCGATGCCGATGAGCGTCACACGACCGACGAACTCGAGAACCTGATTCAGGCCTTCGGTCACCGTCTGCCAGATACTCAGCTCTTGATGGCTACCCCAGAGACACTTCGTGGCAGCGACCTAGTTGTTGGCCGTCGCCACTGGCTCGAGGCTGACTCGGAGCTGTTTGGGATTCTGGCCGATGCTGACGCTCGACAAGGCACCGACTTAGCCCAGCAGTATTACAACCGCTCCTTGGATATTGCCCATGTCGTCGCATCCTTAGATGTGGTCACCTCTGCAGCCGAACTGACTGCTATCTCTGCGCTCAGGTCAAAGCTGCTCGCCGGGATGAGGTCCTCCGATGCGGATGCCGCCAATTTGGCGGGGCCGAAAGGAACTCAACCCAAGCGCAGTGCCGAACCCGTTGCCGATGCTGAGCCAGAATCAGCAGCTGGGGCAGAAGAAGAGGCCGAGACAGACACGGCAAAAGCCGATCCCCCTGAGCGCCCACTCGAAGAACTCCTCGCAGAGCTCGACACACTCGTCGGCCTCCGCGAGGTAAAGGAACGCGTTCACCTAGTTGCCGATTTTCTCTGCGTGCAGGGCCTTCGCGCTGCACGCAATTTGCCCACTATGGAGACCAGCAATCATCTGGTATTCACTGGCAATCCCGGCACGGGTAAGACAACCGTTGCGCGATTGTTGGCACAGATTTATCGCACCCTTGGGGTAGTGGCCCGCGGTCAATTGATAGAGACCGACCGCTCTGGGTTAGTAGCCGGGTTTGTCGGCCAGACTGCACCGCTGGTTCGTGCCAAGTTTGATGAAGCCGAAGAAGGCATGCTGTTTATAGACGAGGCTTACACCTTGGTCCGGGGCGGTGAGAACGACTTTGGCCGTGAGGCCATCGATCAGATCGTCAAGCTGATGGAAGATCGTCGAGACTCTGTGGTGCTTGTGGTCGCCGGATACCCAGAAGAGATGCAACAGTTTCTTTCGGCAAATCCAGGTCTGCGGTCTCGCTTTCCGACAACCATTGAGTTCCCTGATTATTCCACCGAAGAACTCATGCAAATTGTTGACAGTATGGGAACCAAAGAACGCTACGAACTCACCCCCGAGGCGCGCACTGCCTTTGCTGCGCAGTTGGACTCCTTGCCCAGAGAGAAGGGCTTTGGCAACGCTCGAGTTGCCAGAAACATGTTCGAGGCCGCCGTCAACCGACATGCCAGCCGTGTGGTCAAGTTGGAACAGCCAACCGAGCATGACCTAACTGCACTAGTGCCTGCAGATTTAGGAGCGCCAGATTTAGGAGCGCCAGATTTAGGTGCGCCAGATTTAGGAGCGCCAGATTTGAGCGAGCCCGACTTGAGCGTGCCGGCGCAGGAAGCCCCATGAAACGCATCGGCGCTCTGATACTCGCAGTAGGGATGATTTTTGGATCCCTTGCGCTGCGCAACTCTTTGGATAACAGCACCCAAGCTCAGACTGCAACCGGCGGGGATTCTTCGTTTCGATTGACCTGCGCTGTTGAACTCGCCGATGTCTGCACCGCGCTAGCTGCGACTCAACCCAATCTGATAGTGATGCCCGAGGAGGCCGGAGCAACTGCGGACCGACTCACGCAGTTGCCCGATGGCACCGACCCTGGGTTTGACGCTTGGCTCACGGTTGGACCTTGGGCTGAGATTGTGCAAGACAACCGAAGCTTCACCGATAACACTGACGTAATTCTGGGTGAGGCTTCGCGGGTGCTCGGGAGTTCCCCTGCCCAGATCGTGACCTCAAAGTCTGGCCAAAAGGAACTAGGGGCGGCCTGCGGCGGAACCATCACTTGGAAATGCCTCGGTGAGAATCAGTCTCTACCTCAGCCGCAAAGCATCGGTATGGCCTCCCCCAGCACGGGCGCTGGCCTCGCTGTGTTGGCTGATGCAACAAACAGTTTCTTCGGCAGTAACAGTTACTCAGCTACCAACTTTGAGGATGCAGCGTTCATCGGGTGGTTCGATCAACTCACCAAGAAGAGTCGGAATTTCGCCCTCGGCGAGCAAACAGTTCTTGAACGGGCAGTAGCAGCAGCGGGAACATTTACAACTGTTGGTGCGCTGAGCACCGAAGTCGAGTCGCTCAAAACTACTTCCAGTAAGTTCAACTCCGTTCCTGCCCCAAAGGATGCCCCAGACCAACCTGTGATTGCTCAGGTGCGGCTCGTCCCCGCTACAGGAATCACTGCGCAGGATGCGCTCGATGAACTAGACCCCGAAGCCCTCACTAAGTTGCTGGCGGAATCCAACTGGGATACCGCTCCCCAAATCCGCGAGTCGAACATGCCCGCTGCTGGAGTGCTGCAGGTTCTTCGAGACATGTGGGACTCATGAAGAAGAACCCAAAACTACGGGTACCAGTACCAGTACCAGCACCAGCACCAGCACCAGACGTAGACAGCTTTGAGATATTCAGCCAGCGAGATGGAGACTGATCATGACCACCGCACACTCAGCAGCCGGACAGACCAACCCCACCCACCACAGTCCTGCGCGCGGAAGTAAAAGACATGTCCTCTTTACGGCCACCGTGTTGGCATGCTCGCTACTTGCGGCTGCTTGCGTGGGCGGCTCAAGCCAGGCAAAAAAATCCGAGAACACTGGAGAGGCTGCCGACCCGCGACGTGACTCCTGCATCACCGTTGACCTGACGGTGAGTTCAGAAAAGATCGACCTTCTGGGCGATCTTGCCGATACGTTCAACGATTCGCAGCAAGCCACCCTCAAAGGGAAATGCGTGTTTGTCGATGTGCGCTCAAAGTCCTCGGGTAGCGCCATGACGGCTCTGTCAGAGGGGTGGGATGAGGCCGTGAATGGTCCGGCCCCGGTCATTTGGTCACCTGCCTCAAGTGCTTGGGGAACGATCTTGAACCAGAAGCTCGCCGATGCTGGCGAGCCGCCAATGGCACCAACGGGGGCCACCTCGTTCATGCTGACTCCGCTTGTCATTGCCATGCCGGCACCAATGGCGCAGGCGCTTGGTTATCCGGAGAAACCAATTGGTTGGGCAGACATTTTGCGACTTGCTCAGTCCCCAACAGGCTGGGCTGAGTACGGCCACCCCGAATGGGGCCCGTTCCGCCTGGGTAAGACAAATCCGAATTACTCCACTTCGGGGCTGTCTGCGCTGATTGCGCAGACCTACGCCGCAACAGGCAAGACCAGCGACCTCTCCTCTGAAGACCTTGCCTCTCCGGCAGTGATTCAAGCGGGAACCGATATTGAATCCTCTGTAGTTCACTACGGCGATATCACGATGACGTTTCTGAACAACTGGTACCGAGCGGATCGCCGAGGAACTGCTCTCACCTATGCAAGCGCCGTGGCCGTTGAAGAGAAGTCGCTGATTGATTACAACAAGGGGAATCCTGATGGTGTTCTCGATCAGGGAGAGAAGCCGAAGAAACCCCGAATTCCTTTGGTTGCGATCTACCCGACCGAGGGCACGCTCTACTCCGATAACCCCTTCTTCATCCTCGATGCACCGTGGGTGTCCCCCGCCGAAGCTGCCGCTGCAGCAAAGTTTCAGGCTTACGTACAAGAACCAGCAAACCAGAAAAAAGTGCTGAAGTACGGGTTTCGGCCCGGCAACCCCGAGGTTCCACTTGCGGCCCCGATTGTTGCGGCCAACGGCGTGAATCCTGACCAACCTGCCACCTTGCTGGGGGTGCCCTCGGGCAAGGTCATGGTTGACCTGCTTTCAGCCTGGGCCACCCAACGCAAGGGTGCTCGGGTGATGCTGGTGCTCGATGTTTCGGGCTCGATGGGAGACCCGGCCGACCCAGCGGATCCCTCTGGTCCAACCAAGTTGGACTTAGCCAAAGAAGCGGTCAGCAACGGCCTCGGCAATTTCAAACCCGAGGACCTAGTCGGCTTGAGAATCTTTACTACCAGCGATGATGGCACTCCCATCGTCACCGATCTCAGCCCGGTGGCTCCAATTGGACCAAACCGTGAGGCACTCATCAATCAGGTCAGCACACTTCAACCACTGCGTGGAACGCCGCTCTATGACGTGACGCAACAGTCCTACAACGACATGCTCGAGGCCTATGACCCCGAGTTGATCAACGCTGTTGTGGTGCTCACGGATGGAATGAACGATGACGGCACGCCAGAGGATGACAAGAAACAGTTTGCTGCGCTACTCGCCGATGTGAAGCTGAATAGCGATGGCGAGAACTCAAAACCAGTCCGCATCTTTACGGTCGCCTACGGCTCAGGGACCGACCCGAAAGAGCTGCGGCAAATCTCTGAAGCCTCGAACGCGACTGCTTACCAGGCAACTGATGCGACCACAATCAATCAAGTATTTGCCGCTGTGGTGAGCAACTTCTAGGGGTAATTCGCTCGTTCAACAATGAGTCACCACCCTTTAGCCCGAACCCCTGCAAATATGGTGTGCAATGCCGTCGTTTCGTGACCGTTTTCTGACTCCACAGGTGGCTCGTGCTATCACCTCGCCTTCGGCGATTCTGGTGACAGCAGCGGGCGCATCTGCTGCCATTCTTCTGAGCCTTGGCCTGCCCGGAATTGTGCTCCTCGGTGCCGGCGCCTTTGCTGCTCGGGTTCTAGCTTCAGTGCCACGCAACTCAGCCCGACCAAGAATCTCACCAAAATCGCTCATCGATCCATGGCAGTCGCTCATGGTAGGAATTCTCGACGCCCGCAAGCGGTATCGCTCTGCGCTCAAAGCCATGCAGACCGGACCACTGAAGGAGCGGCTTGGCGAGCTCGGGGAACGCTTAGAGAGCGGGGTGGATGAGGCTTGGACCATTGCACAGGCAGGCAATCAGCTCAGCCTTGGCAGAAAGCAGATCAATAGCGACACAATCACCGCCGAACTTCAACAAGCCCAAACCACTGCCCACACAGGGCGATCGGATCAGACCATACAAGCGCTGCAAGCACAGCTCTCTTCTGCACAACGCCTCGACTCGACCATCGGCGATACATACGACCAACTGCGCCTGCTCGATGCACGCATCGATGAGATGGTGACGCGGACGGTGGAGTTGTCGGTCAGTCAGGCAACTACTGACGACCTTGGTGGCTTGGGCGCCGAGGTGGATTCAATTGTGAACGATATGGAAGCGCTGCGCCAAGCAGTTGAAGAAACTCAGGGGCATGAGCCAGAAGGCGAAGAACCCGAGGAGCCTCAACTCGGCACAAGTTCAGGTTCGGTGTGACAGATCCGCACAGCGAAGCCACCCGAAGGGAGGAGTCAGAACGAGTCCCTCAATCGAGCTCGCAGCATGAACAGAGCCCGCAAGGTTGGGAGAACGACAAACTCCCTGATGAGACTTGGGTGAACGAGGACTTTGTAGATGAGGCCGCTGCAGAGGAGTCAACAGGTGGTGGGCGCAGCCTTCTAGGGGCGAGTGCGACGCCAGCGATTGGCACCATGTTGTCCCGTACGAGCGGGCTGGTGCGAGTAGCTGCACTGACTACTGCTCTTGGACTGAGCAGCATGAGCGACATCTACAACTTGGCCAATACGGCTCCCAACATTCTGTACGAACTTGTCATCGGCGGCGTGCTGTCCTCGACCCTCGTACCCCTCTTTGTCCAAGCAAATCAGAACGCCAAGTCAGACCCCGATGCAGACGATGCAACCTCGGTCATGGTCACGGTTGGATTCGTAGCAATCACACTGCTTGCTCTTGTTGCAGTGCTGCTAGCCCCGTGGATCAATCAATTGTTTGCGCTGACGGTCCGAGGCCGCAACCGGACTGAACAACTCATCATTGGTGACGACTTCTTGATGCTGCTGCTACCGCAGATCTTCTTCTACGGCATCACAACCTTGGCAACTGCAATGCTGCATGCCCGCCGAAGATTTGCTGCGCCTGCGTTTGCGCCGGTGCTGACCAACCTGATCATCTCCCTCGCTGCGCTCTTTGTCTACAAGGTGATCGACCCTGCAGAGGGTGAGACCTCGCTCAGCACGGTCTATGTCCTAGCCATTGGCACCACCGCAGGTGTGGCGGCAATGGCAGCAACGCTGATGCCTGCCCTGCGGCGTGCTGATATCTCGCTGCGCTGGGACTTTCGCCCTCGACATCCCGCAGTGCGATCGGTGCTTCGGCTGTCGGGTTGGACTGTTGGGTTTGCAATTTCTAACCAGATTGCGTTGCTCATTGTGCTGACGCTGGCCCGAGGTGCAGGAACCGGCGCTGTGTCTGCATATCAGTACGCCTTCATTTTCTTCCAGCTTCCCTATGGGCTCATCGCCGTGTCGCTAATGACGGCGGTACTCCCTGAGCTGGCTACTGCAGCCAACAATGGTGACACTGCCGCATATGTAGAGAAGTTCCGAGAAGGTCTGAGCCTGTTACTGACGTTCATGATTCCTGCAGCTGCAGCCTATTTCCTGTTGGGGCGGCCGCTCATTGCACTCCTGCTGCAACGCGGCGAGTTCGATGCAGCAGCTACCAAAGAGACCCTCACGATGCTGATCGGGTTTAGCGTTGGTATGCCCGCCTTTGCCGTCTTCTTGTATTGCGTTCGAGCCCTTCATGCCCGCCGAAACACTCGTACACCGTTCTACCTAAACCTGTTTGAGAATGCCCTCAACGTGGCCCTCGTCATTCCGCTAGTCGCAGTCATCGGGCAGACCGGCTTGTCACTTGCGTACTCGCTCGCTTACTGCGCAGCTGCGGTCGCTGCCGTGATCGTGCTCAATCGCCATGTTCATGGCTTACTCACATTGGCAACACTGCGGATGCTCATGCGATCTCTCCTGGTATCGGCCTGTGTCATCGTTGCGCTCGCAGCGGCTGTTCTGTGGGCACGGCCACATCTTGGGGACCTAGGCGAGTTACTAGTCGGCCTAGCCGTGGCCATTCCCGTCTTCGCTGTGGCCACGCTGGTGTTTAGGCCCTACGGGTTCGACCCGCTCGTTAACCGACTCCGCCGACGGAGCAGCCCCTCTTCCGCTAGCAGCTAAGCACCAAACCCCCGTTCTGCTATGCCCCTGACCCTCCCTGGAGGGTCAGGGGCATGACAAAGCGGGTTGTGAAACTTGTACGACCTTGATGCGGTCTTGCCGTTAGGCTGTCGGACATGTGGAAATCTTTGAAAAAATGGTGGAAATACATGGGTGCCAAGCTCTCGAATACGTTCGACGAGAATGCTGATCCCAAGATTCAGCTCGAGCAGGCAATCACCGAGGCTCAGGAGCAGCACCGGCGCCTCAAAGAGCAGGCTGCAAACGTCATCGCCAATCAGAAGCAGACCGAGATGCGATTGGCAAAGGTGCTTGATGAGCTAGAGAAGCTCAATCGCAATACACAACAAGCTGTGATCATGGCCGATGAGGCCGCAAAGAGCGGGGACGCGGAGAAGGCTGCTGCGTTCCTCAACACTGCTGAAACCTTCGCAAATCAGCTCATCTCCAAAGAGTCTGAAGCCGCAACTCTCAAGGAACTCGCTCTGCAATCAGCGCAAGCCTCCGATCAGGCCAAAGCTGCCGTGCAGCAGAACTCGCGGGTGCTTCAACAGAAGTTGGCAGAGAAGCAAAAACTGCTGTCACAGCTTGACCAAGCAAAGATGCAGGAGCAGATGAACACCGCTATGTCCTCGCTGACAGAGCAAGTTGGCCAGGATGTTCCGACTCTTGACGAGGTGCGGGAGAAGATCGAGACTCGCTACGCCAAGGCCAAGGGAACCTCAGAGATCCAGGGCATGTCTGTTGAGTCCAAGATGCTCGAAGTAGAACAAGCCTCGGTGAACTACGAGGCGAATGCCCGGCTCTCAGAGATTCGATCTCAGCTCGGTATCGCCGAAACCACTGCAGCTGACCCTGCTGCTGACACTGCTGCTGCTGACACGGCAACCGCTGCAACCTCCCCCGAAGAGGGCCAGGCGGCAACTGCTACCGGAGACACTCCCTAAGTTTTGTACGGACGAGCCTGCCTAGGGCAGGATGACGAGATCATCGCAGTGCACGATCTCGCCTGAGCGGCCGGCCAACTCAGAGGAGCGACGACCCGCGAGTTCTTGAACCGACTGGGCATTCAATCGCGTCAAGCCCTTAGCGATCACAGTGCCCGATTCGTCCACAATCTCGACTGCCTCGAACGCCTCGAACTGCCCGTCAACCGACCGCACCCCTGCAGCTAGCAAAGAAGTTCCACCTTGGCTCAGAGCTTTGACTGCACCGGCATCCACCTGAATCCGACCCGCCGATGGCAGCGCAAATGCAATCCAGAGCTTTCGGGCCGATAGCTGATTGTCGCGAGCGTGAATCGTGGTTCCCACACCAGGAACCTGATTGACAGCATCCCGCAGAACCTCTGCTCGCGATGCGGCAGCGATCACAGTTCGGACACCCGACCATGCGGCGATCTTGGCAGCAGACAACTTCGAGGCCATCCCGCCACTACCGCGAGCGGACCCGGCTCCCCCGGCCAACTGCTCAAGTTCGTGATCAATCTCGATGATCTCTTCGATCAGCGAGGCTTGCACAGTGCTGCGGGGGTCAGCATTCATCAGACCCGGCATATCTGTCAGCAACACAAGCAGATCTGCTGAGATCAGGTGAGCAACAAGGGCCGCAATGCGATCATTGTCGCCAAAGCGAATCTCATCGTCTGCGACTGCATCGTTCTCATTGACCACGGGGATCACTCCGAGTTCGATGAGACGTTCGAGTGTGCCTCGGGCAAACAGATACTGAGCGCGCACCATAAAGTCATGAGGGGCTAACAAGACCTGTCCTGCTACAAGGCCCTGCCCGGCGAGTTGCTCATTCCAGGTCTGCATCAGGCGAGCCTGACCCACTGCCGAGACAGCCTGAAGCGTTGTTGAATCAGTGGGCCGCGAAGCCGCATCGAAGCCAAGAAGTGGCAACCCCGAGGCCACGGCCCCGGAAGAGACAACCACGACCTCATGGCCCAAGGAGCGCAATTCTGCTAACTCAATGCTGAGCTTATGAATGGACTCTGAAGCAATGACCCCGTCGTCATCGGTCAGACTCGAGGAACCAATCTTGACTACCAACCTCATGTTTGGCTCGACCCTCGTTGCACGTAGATAACTTCGGTCTCTACGTCGGATTCGTTCACGTCCGATTCGTTCACATCGGAGACGTTCATATCCGAGTCGAGGGCATCTAAGTCGTTCACATCCGAGTCGAGGGCAGCAGGATCGCTCACATATGAGATTCCGCCCCCGGTCTCCACAGGGGGCTGATCTTCCTCAAGCCAATCACCCGTATGGGCCTCACGGTTTCTTCGATGCCGAGCCACTGGGGCCGCATCGTCAAAGGGTTGAACCTCGAGTGTGTCGTCCGACTCATAATCGAAGCTGAACTTCGCGATATGAACAACATCGCCATTGCGAGCCCCAGCACGAGCCAGCGCACGATCAACTCCTAGCTTATTCAATCGTTCCCGAGCCACATCGAGCGCCTCGGGATTGGTCATGTCAGAGAGCCCAACTGCCCGGGTGGCTTCTCGACCGATCACCTCGAAGCTGCCATCGTCCCTTCTCCCAATCTTGATTCCCTCTGCAACTGGACGCAGCGTCACAAATCCATCGGATTCAGGCTCATTCGCCCGCGCAGTTTCTACTGCCCGCCGCAGCAGTCCCAGAAGTTGGGGCACCCCGGCCCCAGTGATTGCAGACACAGAGAGTCCATCGAATTGTGCAGCCTGATCGCCCTCGGCCATATCGGAGCGCGAACCAATGCGCACCCGCGGACGGTCCAACATATCGGGGCGGTAACTCTCTAGTTCAGCCAACAACACCCGCTCTTGTTCTTCTGGTGATCGCTCGGCGAGCGGAGAAAGGTCCAGCAGTAAGACCAGCGCCCTTGCTCGCTCAATATGCCGTAAGAACTGATGGCCCAGACCTCTACCTTCGGCAGCGCCCTCAATCAGACCAGGAATGTCGGCAACAACCATCTCGAAGGCAAGACCATTTCCCTCGTTGATCCGAACGACACCCAAGTTGGGAACCAAGGTAGTAAAGGGATAGTCGGCAATCTTTGGGCGCGCCGCCGAGATGCGTGAGATCAGCGTGGACTTTCCGACGTTGGGAAATCCAACGAGTGCAACATCGGCCATGAGTTTGAGTTCGAGCCACATCCAGCGCTCTTGGCCAATTTCACCCTGCTCAGCAAACCCCGGTGCACGACGCTTATTTGATAGGAATTTCGCATTGCCTTTTCCGCCGATGCCGCCCTCCGCTGCTAGCCAGCGGTCACGATCGTGGACAAGGTCGGCCAGGATCTCTCCATCACGGTCTTTCACCGTGGTCCCGATAGGCACATGGACAAAGAGGTCATCGCCACCATGGCCGTGTTTCTTCTTGCCCGAGCCATGTGAACCGTTGGTTGCCTTACGGTGCGGGTGATCTCGGAATGACAACAGCGAAGCAACATTTCGGTCAGCTACTAGCCAAACATCGCCCCCAGATCCACCATCTCCGCCATCTGGGCCGCCCATGGCAACGTGCGCTTCACGGCGGAACGAGGTGCATCCAGCGCCTCCATCTCCGCCTTTTACGTTCAGACCACACTCATCTACAAAGTTCGACACAGCATAAGGATACGACGAGTCGGCACTCTGCTCACTATGCAGATCCAGAGCAGCCCGCGTGGACTGTCCCATAGGGCTTCTAACATGGACATGTGAACAACTCAGAGCCGAACAACAACACAGAGCCTGAGGACCGCACAGCCCTCTGGGCTTCAACGATGGGCGGCCATCAAATAGGCGAGAAACCAATTCGTCTGGCTCATTCTGACTCCACAGCCCACATTGGAATCGCTGCGCGAATGAACCGCGCTACGCGTGAACACCTCGAAGAACTGACACTCGTTCGCGGAGCGACGGCCTCTGCAGGAGCCGGCAATCGAGTCCTACCCGAAGAGCCAGACCCAGAACGCACATGCTTCGAACGCGACCGAGACCGCATCTTGCATAGTCCGGCGTTTCGAAGGTTGTCGGGCAAAACCCAGGTCTTTGTGTTTCCCGAGGATCACCAACGAACCCGACTCACCCACGCTCTCGAGGTTGCACAAGTTGCCGTGGCAATCTCTCGATCACTCGGACTCAACCTGGCGCTCACCGAGGCAATTGCGCTGGGCCACGATTGCGGTCACGGGCCAGGCGGCCACGCAAGCGAAGACGCATTCTCCCCCTACATTCCCGGTGGTTACGATCACGCCGTCTGGGGTGCAGATACTGTGCTGCAGCCCCTCAACTTGTGTAGCGAGACGCTCGACGGAATCCGCAATCACTCTTGGTCGCGGCCAGCACCGCTCACCCCCGAAGGTGAGGTTGTCTCTTGGGCAGACCGCATTGCCTATGTATGCCACGACTTCGAAGATGCTGCACACGTGGGAATCGTGATGCCAGAAGAACTCCCGATACTTGTACGCGAGCGCTGCGGGGAGCGCAGAAGCCAGCAACTCAGTTCGTTCATCTCTGCTGTAGTTCAAGCTGCACGCGAGACCGGGCAGATCGGCATGACCGACTCGTTGGCCGAAGCCCTCGCTGAATTTCGCCGGTTCAACTACGAGAAGATCTACATGCGTGCAGAGTCCCTAGCCCAGTCAGCCACCGTCATTCGGATTCTGCGTGCGCTCGTTGAGCATCACGGATCCCACCCAAATCAGCTGCCGGCACTACAAGCAACAGAAACGGCTCCTGAATCCGACTCGGAGGAAGCCCTCGCTCAGGCGGTCACCTATGTAGGTGGCATGACTGACCGATACGCATTTTTACAAGCTCAGCAACTCTTGGGCTGGAATCGCAACGACCTTCCGGTCGGCATTCTCTAGCCTTGGGCAGGCTTATTCAGCTGCAGGGAAGACGTTCACGATCTTGCGATTGCGTCGTGAACCGAACTTGACCTTGCCGTCAGCTAGCGCAAACAGAGTGTCGTCGCCGCCGATGCCGACGTTTTCTCCGGGGTGAATCTTTGTTCCGCGCTGCCGCACGATAATTGCACCAGCGTGAACCACGCCGCCGTCGAATACTTTGACGCCGAGGCGCTTACTCTCTGAATCGCGACCGTTCCTTGTAGAACCGCCACCTTTGGTCTTCGACATGAGTGCTTTCTCTTCCTAGCTTGGAGGTACCGAACCGAGTGCGAGGTAGGGCGATGCCCTTAGCCTCGAGAGATTCCGGTGATCTCGATTGCCGAGTACGTCTGACGGTGACCCCACCGACGACGGTTATTGGACTTGTTCTTATAGGTGAAGGCGTTGATCTTGGGCCCTCTCACCTCTTCGACCACACGAGCAGAGACTGTGGCTCCCTTGAGCTGCTCTGGGGTAGCGAGCACGGTATCGCCGTCCACCAACATCACAGGACGGAGCTCAACCTCGCTCTCTGGCGCACCCAAGCGCTCAACACGCAGGCGCTGACCCTGCTCGACACGATATTGCTTTCCACCGGACTTCACGACTGCATACATACGGTTAGTGACTCTACCGGAGGAGACCTACTGAATGCACGTTGAGTTTCTGTGACCTAGGTCAGAAACTCAGATGACAGCAGGACACCGCGCCCTTCACAGGGCTCACAGATAGTCGAGACAGATTCCAAAAGCCCTTCGCCAATGCGCTTTCTGGTCATTTCGACGAGGCCAAGCTCAGAGATAGCAAACACCTGGGTACGGGTCTTATCGCGACTCAGCGCCTCACGGAACTGCCGGCCGACCTGGTCACGATTCTCTTTGATTTCCATATCGATGAAGTCAATGACGATGATTCCGCCAATATCTCGAAGCCGAAGCTGACGTGCAATCTCTTCAGCAGCCTCGAGGTTGTTGCGAAATACCGTTTCTTCCAGATTTGAAGAGCCAACGTTTCTGCCAGTGTTGACATCTATGACCGTCAGAGCCTCGGTGGCTTCGATGATGAGCGACCCTCCAGAAGGCAACCAGACCTTACGATCCACGGCCTTGGCAAGCTGCTCCATCACATGGAAACGTTCAAAGATTGGCAGCGCTTCAGCTGAGCGATCGTAGAATTGCACCCTCTCGGCAAGAGCGGGAGCCACGGCTTCGACGTACTCCTTCACATCGGCATAGAGGGCTTCATCGTCGATGACAACAGCCCGATACTCCGCACTGAACTCTTCGCGGATAAACCGCACTGCCAGCTCGGGCTCTCGGTACAACAGGCCTGGCCGATTCTGCTTAGCTGCAAGGTCAGAGATGCGATCCCATTGCTTGACGAGACGGGCAACATCGCGTTCAAGTTCCTCTGCGGTGACACCTTCAGCTGCTG
Source organism: Actinobacteria bacterium IMCC26207 (assembly GCA_001025035.1). GTDB lineage: Bacteria > Actinomycetota > Acidimicrobiia > Acidimicrobiales > Microtrichaceae > IMCC26207. Next base: position 168,824 of record LCZK01000003.1, on the reverse strand, counting down.
TGCGAACAATCACACCATGCTGCTTAGGCTTGACGCGATCTAGCAATTGGCGAAGACGCTTGCGTTCATCATCTGGCAAGCGCTTGGAAATACCAAACGTGCTCGAGTTGGGAACTAGCACAACAAAGCGGCCAGGCAGAGAGACTTCTTGCGTCAGCCGTGCACCCTTGTGCGCAATGGGATTTTTGGTGACTTGGCACAGAATCAACTGCTTGGACTTGAGAACATCCTCAATCCGAGGCGGCTCAGCGCGCTTGTCGAGTTCAGAAGCATCGTGGACGACGTCGCTGCGATAGAGCACCGCATTCTTGGGAGTTGCAATGTCGATGAACGCAGCTTCCATACCGGGGAGTACGTTCTCTACCTTGCCGATATAGATGTTTCCGTGAATCTGAGTTGTGTCATCAGTGGGCTTGGATACATAGTGCTCAACCAAGGATCGACCCTCGAGAATGGCGATTTGCGTAGCCTCACCTCGAACCTGCACATTCATTTGGAACCGACCGACGGCACGTCCGTTGCGGCTCTTGCCGCCTCTCTGCTTGAGGGTCTTTTCGTCGAGCTGAAGGGGATCCTCATCTAGAAGCACGGCTTCTACGGGCTTGGGTCGGTTCCCCTGGCGGCCGCCCTGTTTCTGACCGCCGCCCTGCTTCTGCCCGCCACTGTTCTGCCCGCCCTGACGCTGACCACCGTTCTGACTGCCTTGCTTCTGAGCGCCCTGACGCTGACCGCCACCGTTTTGGCCACCGTTCTGGCTTCCCTGCTTCTGGCCGCCGCTGTTCTGACTGGCCTGATTCTGACTGGCCTGCTTCTGCCCGCCGCTGTTTTGAGCACCCGTGTCTTGCCCGCCCTCGGTCTGCGCACCTGTGCCAGCAGTGCCGCCACCGCCGCCACGGCCGCGTCGACGCCGCCGCTTGCGCGCTGCAGTCGTTCCCTCGCCTTGTTCTGCAGAACTAGCGGAGGTAGCTGTTGCTGTTGCAGTTGGAGCGGCTGACCTTGGGGCCGGCATAGAATCCCCAATTTGTGGCTTGCGAGGAGCCTCCGGTTGGGCTGCCTGTGGTGGAACCACTGAAGGTACAGCGGCCGAGTTTGTAGCCTGTGGTGGATTCGATTCGGTGTCCGACATGGGACACTCCTCTCATGGCGCCAACGCGCTCACGTGTGGAGACGGCTTTGGCAGGATCACTGAGTCCTGCGCCTAGCTGTCGTTCGTTTATATGAAGGTGGTTCAACCCGCTCGTAGCGCAGGTTGGTGGGTATGACAGGTCCACGGTCTTGATCGACTCGAACGTATTGTTCTCGTGATTTCTTAGATGCTGCGAAAAATGCACCATGTCTAACTTCAGAAACTCAACGCTCGAAGCAGTTGATGCAAGCGCACCCGGGTAGTCGGGTTGGGCTTGGCTTCGCAGAACCGTTCCTAAGAATCCGCGGGCTGCCCTGAGCACAAGGTGAAACAGGGAGTCAAGGAAACTTTGAGGAAAGGGAGTGGTATCGACCGAATTTTTGGTGAATTCGACCTGAAGAGCGGACATGATGGTCTGAGTCTACTGCCACGCGAGAGCAATCGCCGTGCCAGTTCGATCGGCGAATCTCCAGCAGGGCAGTTATAGCGCCGCTAGGCGTAACGGTGCATATGCACTGACTGCACGAGGCCTAAGGCAATACACGAGGCGACTACGGCCGATCCCCCCTGAGAGACCAGCGGCAGGGGGATTCCAGTGACAGGCATAATTCCCAGATTCATGCCCACGTTTTCGAAAATATGGAACAAAAACATCGACATCACGCCAATACACAACAAGGTACCCATCGAGTCAGCCGCTAGTTGGGCTGCTCTCCAGATTCGCCAGATCATGATTGCAAAAAGAATCAGCAAGAGTCCTGATCCGACGAATCCGAATTCCTCGCCCGCCACAGTAAAGATGAAGTCCGTCTGCTGCGCTGGTACATACCCCAAACGAGTTGATGGACCCTTCCCCAGCCCATACCCCGTCAAACCTCCCGAAGAGATTGCAGTTTGAGCCTGATCGATGTTGTATCGGGCCTTGGCCGAGACGCCGTCTGGGTTTGCAAAGGCTGTTAGGCGATCCTTCTGGTACTGATCCAGAGCGCTGCTCTGCAAAATACCGAAGACAGCAACAACGCCAAGAATGACCAGAATGGTTAGGTGGCGCATGCGCACACCGCCCACGACCAACATGCCTAAGCCAACAACGATGAATACCAGGGCAGAGCCCAAGTCTGGCTGAAGCATCGTCAGCCCCATCGGAACGACAAGCAGAACCAGCGCTGTTCCGAGTCGTCGCAGATCCACCCGGTCTACCGAACCGAGGTACGAAGCAACTGCTAGAACTGTTGCAAGTTTGGCAATCTCGACTGGTTGAAACACGAGCGGGCCGAAGGCGTACCAGCCCCTTGTTCCAAATGCGCCAAGCGACCCCAAGGGTGACAGCACTCCGGCTAGCACCAACATCGCCACCCCGTAAATGATCTGCCACCAGTCAGCAATCCGGCGGTAATCGATGAGGGATACGCCAAACATTGCAGCGATGCCTACGACAACAAACAATCCTTGCCGAAGCAGGATCCCAGTTCCCCCGGGGAACCGACGTGTAGCGCTATAGACCATCACTAGCCCGAACAGCAGCACTAGTGCGGTGGCTACAAGTAGAACGATGTCTACGTGCTTCCAAGCAGAGGACACGTCCCGACCACGAAACCCAGAGATGCTGCGTCGATCAACGCCGATCGATTGCATCAGTCTGCTGACCCTGAGGTGACGTCATTTCCACTAGCCGCTGAAGCCGCGTCTGCCGCGGCTGCACATGCCGACTGATCGGCGCTAGGACATGCCGGCAACAAGGTTCCAAACGAGAGCGGCTCCATGATTCGGAAGGCTAATGGTGCTGCTACTTCGCCACCGAAACCAGACTCTGGGATCACGACCGAGATTGCATACCGTGCGGGCTCGCCAGTGCCAGCCGGACCCCATGCCGCAAACAGCGATGTATCTGCCTTCTTTGATACCTGAGCTGTTCCAGTCTTCCCTGCCATTGGCCACGCTGTTTTAGATGCCTGCCAAGAGGCAGAGGCCGTTCCGAACGCGCTTTGAGTCACGCCGAGCAGGCCATCGTAAATCTTGGCGTACTGATCGGGCTGAATCTGAATAGTGCCCTGAACCACAGGCTCAACTTGTCGGATGAGCGTGTAGTTCGCTGGGTCATTCGCTGGCAACGTCAGATCGTTTGGTCTTGTCACCTTGGTCACGATCTGTGGCTGATAGCGAGTGCCGCCGTTGGCAAAGGTGGCGTAGCTGTTGACGAGCTGCAGAGGAGTTGCAAGAACGTCTCCCTGACCAATTGAGGTATTGATGTTGTCTCCCGAGCGCCAGTCCCCTGTCATAAACAAGTCAGGCCGTGCCTCGAAGGCTGCCTTGCGGCTTGCCGGCGTGGGAAGGCGACCAGGGTTCTCTCCTGAAAGCGGCACTCCCGTCTTTGCACCGAGGCCAAACTGTGCCGCAGCATCCTGAATCGGAGTCTCCCCATATTGGTCTGTGAGATTCCAGAACTTGTCAGCGAGTTTGTAGAAATAAACATCCGAAGAAACGGTCAGAGCGGAAGCCATGTTGACAGTCCCGTGAGGGGTTGACCCTGCATTTCGGACCTCGCACTTTTCGCCCTTGCAGTTCTCGATTGTGTACACACCAGGGTCATTGACCACTTCAGTGCCATTGCGAAGGTAGCCAGAGTTGTAGCCAGCTAGGGCCGTGTAGAGCTTAAAAGTGGACCCGGGAGCATACGTGCCTTGCAACGCCCAATTAACAAGCGGAAGGCCACTATTGGGATCATTAAAGGCCTCCCACTGCTCTTGAGAGATGCCATTGACTGTGACACTTGGGTCGTAGTCGGGGTAAGAAGCCATGGCCAGAATCTGCCCGTTTTGGGGATCTTCGATGATGACAGAGCCCTGCGGTGCGTTCAGGCGGTTGTTCTGCTTGTCTCGTCGACCTCGTAAGTCCTGAATCTTTGCCGCAAGCAGTCTCTCTGCGTGGGCCTGCAGATCGATGTCAATGGTCAACCAAATATCGTCACCTACGACGGGAGACTTCAAAGACAGCACATCGACAAGGTCGCCCTTTGCGTTGACCTCGATTGTTCGTTCCCCGGGAACTGCTCGAAGGTCAGCCTCGTAGGAGCGCTCCACCCCGCCCTTCCCGATCGAGTCACCGAGCCGGTAGTCAGTGAGTCTGGTGCCGGAGTCCGCTCCGGAGGAACTGCCTGGAGTAGTTGAGGGAGCAGTCGTTGAGGGAGCAGTAGTTGAGGGAGCAGTCGTTGAACTGTTCTCGGAACCTGCGAGCTGCCCGCCGCGTTCAACGAGTTCCTTCTCATTGATCTCGCCCACATAGCCAAGTAAGTGGGCGGCGAGGTTGCCGTATGGATAGGAACGGATTGCCTTGCGTTCCACAATGATTCCCGGGTAGCGATCGGCCCGCTCCATCAAGTAGATCTCTACGCTCGGGTCAACGTCATCAGCAATCGGAACGTACTCCTGTGGCGCATAGCGAAGATCTGCATACCGCTTCTCGATCAGGCTCAGCTTCGTGGGGACACCGAGTTGCTGCAGGGTGTCTGCGAGCGAGACAAATACTGCATTGCGTTCTGGCTCCTCCATCTTTCGCAACGGTTCGCGATCTAGCGAAACCACAATCGAGGTCTCGCTATCTACAAGAATCTTGCCGTTGCGATCGAGAATGCGCCCGCGAGGTCCCTCCTCATGAATGACCCGAACCCGATTCGATACCGAGGCTGCTTCGAAGGCCTGCCGGTCAATTCCCTGCAGGAACCAGAGTCGCATGAACAATGCCAAGAACAAAGAGACGGCAACGATTCCGATAGCACTCAAGCGGACGTGCGTTGAGTCAGTATCCATGAGGAACGTCCATGTTGTTCAGGAGAATGTTCATGAAAACAATCGCATCAGTACGCCCGCGAGTTCAGACCAAGACCTTCGGCCCAGCGGCACAACGGAAGTGCTGCTAAACACAACACCCCATTGATCACTGAAACGATAGTGATGATCAGCCATAGGCGCTGATCGGATAATGAGTGTGCTCCCAGTAACTGGCTGAGACATGCGTACATCAGCACGCCGACTGCGCTACCCAAAGCAGCGATGGCCATTGAGATCAGACGCGATGACCGAATCACGGAATCCTCGAGGACTCCTGCTGCAAAGCCAACAAGAGCAAAGCACAGTGCTGAGATTCCTAGGCTTCCGCTCAGAAGTAGATCATTGAGTAAGCCTGCGAAGAATCCAACAATCGCCCCACGAGAACTTCCTCCCAGAATGCCTGCACAGATTGCGAGCAACAGCATGATCTCTGGATGCACCCCTAGTGGTCGAAAATCCTGCAGGAAGCCAACCTGTATCAGGTAGGCCATCACGAGCAGCAGGCTCCACCGAAGGACGAGCGTGGACTCAGCGTTCACAAAGCGACCGCCCTTGTGGCGTTTGGGCTAGAAGCATCATCAGCTTGCCGGAACCCATTTGATGACTTGAACCACATCTAGTCGGCCAAACTGAACGGTGTAGTTGACCTGAAGGACCTGCACGCGAGCGGCTTCGTCCGGGGTGATTTTATCTACCGTTCCGATCGGGATAAACAGGTCAGGGGGCATGATCGAGTTCTCGATTCCCCCGGCAAACACGCTGTCCTTTGTCTGGACTTCATCAGTGAGGTCAATGCCCCGATCAACGATGAAGGTTCGGGTATTTCCTGTCCCGTGACCGACCCCCTGATTCTGATCTGCCCCGACCGTTACGCCAACAGAAAAATCGGGATCTGTGATGAGTTGCACCACAGACCGCCTCTTTGTGACTCGCACAATCCTGCCCACCAGTCCACCCTTGGTGACCACGGGGTTTCCCACGGCTAGGCCAAGTTCGCTGCCCTTATCAATCTCAACTGTGTAATCAGAAAAGTTTGAAGAAGCGCCGCTGGTGACTCTGGCAATCTGGCTTTGGGTGCTACCCAAAAAACTGATGTTGAGCTGCTCTTTCAACTTCGAGAGCTCTTCTTGGGCATTCTGCTCGCGCATGGCATTTGCCGTGTCTTGACCTAGCTCTGAGCGGAGCTTCTCATTTTCTTCTCGAAGTTCGTCGTAGCCAGTGATGCCATTCCAGGCGTTACGGAACGGAGTAGTGACCCAACGTGCTGCACCCCGAACCGGAGCAAGTGCGTCCCGTGAACTGTCCCGAGCCGAGGAGATCATCGGCACCCCACGCGCGTCGAGGGTAATGATGGTAATCGTGAGCAAGGTAATAACGAGCAGCACGTAACGCGAGCGCTGCCGGTTTTTGCCTGGCTGTGAAAGGGGACGCACGGACTTGAGTCCGGGACTCAGTCGCGACTTGAGGAGAAGAGAACACCGCGAAGGGCTTCAAACTCTTCGAGTGCCTGACCTGCTCCAAGGGCAACCGCCTCGAGTGGTCGCGGAGCGATCTGAATCGGCATGCCCGTTTCTTGAGCAAGTCGCTCGGCAAGGCCCTTGAGGAGCGCTCCCCCGCCCGCCAGCATGATCCCTCGCTCCATAATGTCAGCGGCAAGTTCTGGAGGAGTTTTATCAAGAGTGACCTTGACTGCATCGACGATGCTCGACACGGGCTCTTCGATTGCCTCACGAATCTCGTTTGTTGAGGTGACGATTGTTTTTGGCAAGCCAGTCACTAGGTCACGCCCACGAATCTCTGCCTGAAGCTCTTGGCGCAGCGGCCATGCGGAGCCGAGTTCCATCTTGACAACTTCAGCCGTGCGTTCACCTAAGGCCAAGCTGTATTCCTTCTTGATGAACTGAATGATCGACTCGTCGAGTTCGTCGCCGCCAACGCGGACAGACTGACTTGTCACCACGCCTCCTAGAGAAATGACCGCAACCTCAGTAGTGCCCCCACCAATGTCGACAATCATGTTTCCGGTGGGTTCTTGCACTGGCAAACCAGAACCAATCGCAGCTGCCATTGGTTCTTCAATGATGTGCGCTGGCTTGCGGGCGCCGGCAAACTCAGCGGCATCTTGAACTGCTCGTTGCTCAACCCCGGTGACTCCTGATGGCACGCAAATAATCATCCGCGGTTTCGAGAAACGACTGTTATGCACACGCTGGATAAAATAACGGAGCATGATCTCGCAGACCTCGAAGTCGGAGATCACTCCATCTTTCAGGGGACGAATCGCAGCAATATGCGCTGGCGTGCGGCCAATCATTCGCTTGGCCTCGGTACCAACCGCAACGGCCTTGCCGTCTGCAACTCGAATCGCAACAACGGAAGGCTCCGATAACACGATGCCTTCACCACGGACATAGACCAAGGTGTTTGCCGTGCCGAGATCAACAGCCATGTCACGGCCTAGAAAGTTTGAATTCATCCGAGCCATAAGGGTCCTCACGCTAGCCCCTGCAACCTGCATGGAACAGGGGCAAAATGGGGCGCTGAGCAGACTCGGCTAGGTGATCAGAAAACGCACCTTACCAAGTTCGCAACACAACTGTAACAAATGGATCCGTGGCTGGCCAAGCGGTCAACTACGGGAACACTCAGGATGGGAACCAGAGAGCAATCTCACGGGCCGCAGCCTCGTGTCCATCTGACCCGTGCACCAGATTCTCATTCGTGGTTGTTGCGAAATCGCCACGAATTGAACCCGGCTGCGCCTCAGCGACTTGGGTTTTGCCAATCAAGGTGCGCATCAAGTGAAAAGTCTGGTCCTCAGGGCCCTCGACCACGAGCGCCACTACTGGGCCGCGGGTCAAAAAGTCGACCAACTCTCCGTAAAACGGCTTGTCTGCATGCTCCTCGTAGTGAGCCTCTGCAAGCGGGCGGTCCGGGACTCGAAGATCGATTCGCAGGATCTTCAATCCCTTTCGTTCGATCCGAGTAATGATCTCGCCGACGAGTCCACGTTCTACTGCATCGGGTTTGCACATGATAAATGTCTGATTCACGTTCATCACGCTACGCATCAACTGGGCCTGAAGGCGAACTGAGGCACTCAGGCAGCGAGGATCCGCTGCGTTCTGGGTCTGCAGTCAGCGCTTGCGAGCTCTGTGAGGCCGGCTCACGCCTTGAAGCTTGCTAGTTCTGTGAGTCAAACGAGAGAACCACTGTTTGCGCTGGCTCGAACATCCTGAACGATCCCGTTATCAACACCACATCTTCTTCTGCAGCTAGCGCGAGTGCCCGAGCCACGGCCGATGCGGGGTCACCGACTGTCTCGTGAGCTATGCCTCGCTTGGCACAAGCAGCGGCCAAGACAGCAGCGGACACGCCTCGGCTGCCATCCAAGCTGCAGCACAAAATAAGATCAGGGCGCAGTTCTGATACTGCTGCGACGGAGCGGTCAGGGTCTCGACCCGCAAGCAAACCCAGCACAATGATTCGGGTACCCGCGGGCGCAAACTCATCTTCAAGAGTCCTTGCAGAAGCCCTGAGTGCATCGGCGTTATGCGCCCCGTCTACCACAACCAAGGGGCCATAGCGCAAGACTTCGAAGCGACCAGGAAGCTTGAGCGATGCAAACCCCTCGGCAACAACTTCTGCATCCAATGCCGTTCCAAAGAATGACTCCACTGCCGCAACAGCAATAGATGCATTGGCAACCTGATGGGCACCATGCAGGGGAAGAAACAGTTGCTCGTAGCGGCCGAACACGCCCTGAAGGTCAACAAGGTGTCCGCCGATGGCAACCTGATCGTTTACTGGCGCGAAATCGACTCCAAGCCGAACCAGAGATTCAGGACCTTCAGCAACAAACACTTCAGCAAGGTCAGGGTCAACCTCTCCAATGACGGCAATGCTCTGCGCCTTGATGATCCCTGCCTTCTCTCCGGCCACAGCCAGTTCCCAGCCCGGCGCGAAATCTGTGTGATCTCCTTGGATTGAGGTCACTACAGCCACGGCAGCATCGGCCACATTTGTGGCATCTAAGCGACCTAAGAGCCCCACCTCGATGACTGCAACATCTACGGGGGCCTCGGCGAAGTAGCGAAACGCAGCGGCCGTGATCACTTCAAACCAGCTTGGCTGCACCGCTAGTAATGGCTCGACTGCAGCAATACCGGACAGGACTTCGGCTAAGTCAAGGTCAGAGATCTCGGAACCATTTCTGCTGATTCGTTCGTTGACCCTGCGCAGGTGTGGACTCGTATACGTCCCCACTGTCAGACCGCTTGCCTGCAACAACGATGTGACCATGGCAGCAACGGTGCCCTTGCCGTTCGTTCCAGTGATGTGAATGACGGGGATGTCCTGCTGCGGATCCCCTAGTAGCGACATGAGTTCCCTCATACTCGCCAGGGACAACCCTGCGATTCTTCCAGCCGCAATCGAAGTAGTTGCAGTCTCATGATTGAGGCGGGAGTCGTGCCACCTCAAAGCTTCAGCGATATCCACTTCTGGCAGCTAGGTCAGGATGCTGCGCGCTTTGGACGAGCAGTACGCGGCTTGGCGGAACGGGCAATCAGCTGAGGCTCACTCTTTCGGGCTACCACGTCAGCATCGATAACTACACGGTGCACGTCGGTCCGCGAGGGCAGTTCGTACATCACTCCGAGCAGCACTTCTTCAAGAATCGACCGCAGGCCGCGAGCCCCCGTGCCACGCACCAGGGCGAGTTCCGCAACTGCAACTAGGGCATCTTCGGTGAACTCAAGTTCGGCGTCTTCAAGCTCAAAGAACTTCTGATACTGCTTGACGAGTGCATTCTTTGGCTCCACCAGAATTCGGATCAGAGCATCTCGATCCAAGCTGTCTACAACGCCGATGACTGGAAGCCGGCCAACGAACTCCGGAATTAGACCAAACTTGAGGAGGTCCTCGGGTAGCACCTTCGAGAAGAGATCGCTCTCGGAGCGCTCGCGTACCGAACGAATCTCCGCACCAAATCCAATCCCCTTGCGATTGCTGCGCTGCTCAATGATCTTGTCCAGACCAGCAAATGCGCCGCCGCAGATAAACAGAATGTTGGTGGTGTCAATCTGAATGAACTCCTGATGAGGATGCTTGCGACCACCTTGAGGAGGAACCGATGCAGTAGTTCCTTCCAGAATCTTGAGCAGCGCCTGCTGCACGCCTTCACCAGAAACGTCACGGGTGATGGACGGGTTTTCGGACTTTCGGGCCACCTTGTCGATCTCGTCGATATAGATGATGCCAGTCTCGGCCTTTTTCACATCGAAGTCGGCTGCTTGAATCAACTTCAGCAGGATGTTCTCAACATCCTCTCCCACATATCCGGCTTCGGTGAGAGCAGTTGCATCTGCGATTGCGAACGGCACGTTCAACATCTTGGCCAAGGTCTGAGCCAGGAAGGTCTTTCCACAACCCGTTGGCCCGATCATCATGATGTTGGATTTCGCCAACTCGATATCTTCAGATCCGGGACGTGCACCATGCTGAACTCGCTTGTAGTGGTTGTAGACCGCTACCGCAAGAATCTTTTTAGCTTGGTCTTGACCAATAATGAAGTCCTCGAGGAACTCAAAGATTTCGACTGGCTTTGGAAGTTCATCCAGAGAGAGTTCACTTGATTCCGCAAGTTCCTCCTCGATGATCTCGTTGCACAAATCAATGCACTCATCACAGATGTACACGCCGGGGCCTGCAATGAGTTTCTTGACTTGCTTCTGCGATTTTCCACAGAACGAGCACTTTAGGAGCTCTCCTCCATCACCAAACTTGGCCACGCTAAACCCTCAGTCCTCAGTCTGTCTCTGACATATCGATGCACGGTCTACCGATGAGCAAACAGCACCGGTAGAACATTCTTGCCGATGTATCAGCTGACTGCGGTGATTGCTCCCGAGTTGTCGACAAGTGCCCGCTCCTCGATGACCTCATCGATGATGCCGTACTCCTTGGCCTCGGCAGCAGTCAGGACATAGTCGCGATCAGTGTCTTTTGCGATCTTCTCAATGGTCTGACCGGTATGACGCGAGAGCACGCGCTCCAAAGTTTCTTTCAGTCGAAGGATTTCATTCGCTGCGATCTCGAGGTCTGAAACCTGGGCGTAACCGCTTTGCGCATAGGGCTGGTGAATCAACACACGAGCATTTGGCAGGGCCATGCGCTTGCCAGGGCTTCCCGCTGCAAGGAGCACCGCAGCGGCAGAGGCAGCTTGGCCGAAGCACAGGGTGGTGATCTCTGGACGGATGTACTGCATCGTGTCATAAATCGCCATCAGAGCGTTGATGTCTCCGCCCGGGCTATTGATATAGATGCTGATGTCCTTGTCCGGGTTTTCTGACTCCAAGAACAACAGCTGAGCGCATACCAGATTTGCGATGGTGTCATCAATTGGAGTTCCCAAGAAAATGATGTTTTCTCTGAGCAACCGAGAAAACAGGTCGGAGTAGCGCTCTCCCCGACTGGTCTGTTCGATCACATTTGGAACCATGTAGTTCTGTGGGCTCAAGAGTGGCTGAAGATTTTGTGAACTCATCTGTGTTCTCCTCGACCGAGAGGTCAGTCGTGGTCGTGACCGGCGTGGTCATGATCATGGTCGTGGTCATGACCTGCGTGGTCGTGATCCTGGTCGGAATTCTCTTCTTCTGGGAGTGCAAGCAACTCGGGAGGCAATGCAACACCATCGGGGTCGACTACCTCGCTGCGCTCAACTAACCACTCCAATGCTTTGCGCTTTGCCAGATCAGATCGTACAGCCGAGAGCTGACCCCCGTTGCGCAGCTCCTCACGAGCTTCTTCCAAACTCAGGTCAGCTTCGCCGATCAGCGAAAGAATCTCTTCATCCATCTCGGCCTCAGAGACTTCGATTCCCTCGGCAAGGACCACTGCCCGCAGCGCTAGATCAACCTTGACCGCCTCTTCTGAAGACTCCTTCAGCTCTGCAGTAAAGGCCTCTGGATCGCGACCAGTCATCTGCAGGTAATCCTCAATACGGATCCCACGCCCCTGCAATTGGTAAGCAAGATTCTGCAGACGAGCCTGCACCTCGGAATTCACGAGCGAATCCGGTGCCTCGACGTCCACAAGCTTTGCAAGTTCCACACCGATATTGGTTCGAACCGCAATGCGTGCTTCTTGCTCTCGGGCGCCTGAAAGCCCCTCTTGGGTATCAGTGCGAAGGTCCTGAACCGACTCAAACTCAGTGGTTTCAGCTACCCACTCATCAGTGAGTTCGGGCAACACTCGCTCTTTGACGTTCTTGACCACCAAATGGAACTGGACTTTTTCTTCCTCTGGGTCCGGGTGATCTGCATCAAAGTCGAGTTCATCTCCAGCCTGGGCTCCAACGAGATGCTCATCGAACTCGGTCGCAACCATTCCCGACCCTACGAGATAGAGGTAATCCTCAACTGAGAGACCCTCGACTTCTTCACCGTTTTGAGTTCCCGAGATGTCAATCGTGACGTAATCCGAATCTGCAGCCACGCGCTCGACTTCGGTCAACTCGCCATACTGCCCGCGCATGCGGTCGATCTGTTCGTCCACCTCTTCTTGGGTGGCAGAGGCCCGTGGCACCTCGACGCGCAGTCCGTCATAGCCAGCTACTTGTACCAGTGGTCGAGTTTCGACCACTGCTTCGAAGGTGACGTCGCCCGACTCTTCGCCCTCAGTGATCTCGAGCTCGGGTGCCGCAATGACATCAACGTCCGCCTCGATGACTGCTTGGCTATAGAACTCGGGCACGGCCTGCTTGAGCGCTTCTGATCGTGCGTACTCGCTGCCGAACTGCTGCTCGAGCAGTTTGCGAGGCGCCTTGCCGGGACGAAAACCTGGCAAACGAACCTCTTTAGCAATCTCCCGCCAGGCTTTCGCTACTGAGGGTTCCAACTCCGCATCATCGATCTGGACTATGACTTTGACCTTGTTGCCCTCTGCGGGCTCGATTGTTGACTTCATCAGGGTGTGGATCGTAGTGCCTCCGCTGCACTGTTCTGACATCAGCCATGCACACAGGAATCTTTGGCCTCGCGCTCAAGCTGTAAGGTGAAGGGACGGGACGTGGCGCAGCTTGGTAGCGCACCTGCTTTGGGAGCAGGGGGTCGAGAGTTCAAATCTCTCCGTCCCGACCATATTTCTTCTACTCTGAGGCCTTCTAGGAGTTGGATTTCTCGGCGAAGCTACCGCCCAATTCGGCTCAGAGGCCTAGGCTGAGTTGAGCAGGAAGGGGAGGGCTAGATGGCGCTAAAAACCGTGAACGTTCATGGCCACGAAATTGCATACCGCACTGGCGGAGAGGGTCCCGTGGTGCTGCTCATCCACGGTATGGCAGGCAGTTCCTCCATGTGGAAACCAATTCTTCCGCTGATCTCTGCTGAGGTCACCTACTTGGCTCCAGACCTGCCCGGCCACGGCAGATCAGATAAACCACGAGGCGATTACTCACTCGGGGCGCAGGCGAGCATGTTGAGAGACCTGCTAAGCACCCTTGGTCATCAACGTGTCAGCGTGGTCGGCCAATCCCTCGGTGGCGGAATAGCGCTGCAGTTTTGTTACCAATACCCGGAGCGCTGCGAACGCCTAGCTCTGGTCTGCGCCGGTGGACTCGGTGAAGAAGTCATGCCGTTGCTGCGCGGTCTCACGCTTCCAGGGGTCGATCTGCTGCTCCCTCTGGCCTTTCAACCCATCTACCGAGATGCTGTGAACGCAGCTGTTGGGATCTTCGGCAAATTCGGGTTGACCCCCGCCCCGTCGGCGCTTGAGATGTGGCGCAGTTACTGCTCCCTCATCGACCCCGATACCAGAAGCGCCTTTCTGCACACACTTAAATCAGTGGTGGATCACAAAGGCCAACGCGTGAGCGCTGCAGACAAGCTCTACCTAGCCTCGACGTTGCCCACGTTGATCGTTTGGGGAGACAAGGACCCAATTATTCCGGTCTCGCATGCGTACGACACGCACGCAGCAATCCCAGGCAGTCGGCTAGAGATCTTTGAGGGTTCAGGACACTTCCCACAAGATGAAGAACCTGCACATTTTGCGCAGGTCCTGCTCGACTTCATTTCAACTACTGAACCTGCGACAGTCACAGACGAAGAGTGGGCTGCCCAATTAGGCAGCCGCACCCTCGCCCCTTGACCATACGAAGTGCTGACCTAGGCCAGTAGCTTTGCTTTTTGGGCATCAAACTCGGCTTGAGTCAGGATTCCCTGATCTTTTAGCTCTGCAAGCTGCTTCAGCTGCGTAATGGTGTCACCCTCGATTGCTGCGGGTGCCTCTGGTGCAGGTGCAACAGGTGCTTCTTGTGGCTGCTGAGCTTGCTGTGCCTGCTCTGCTTTTTCGTTCTGGTGATTGCGAACTCCACCCGCTACTGCGGTTGCAGTTCCGGCGATTACTGCTGTGCGGGCAACTGTTCCCACTAGGCCTGGCCGTCCTCTTCTCATTCCTCCACGCATATCTCACACTCCTTGATTTGCAGCTACCTAGTTGCAGGCAGCTGGGTTGGTTTCAGTTATGACTTCACTATCCATTAGACAAAATGAACCAGAGAGCTGATGTCAGCCGTCAGTTCTTTGGGCATCAAACTCGAGCGCTTCGACGACCACCTGATGAGGAATCCGCTCCCCCTTCAACATGGTGCCGCCGGACTCAAGGATCGCTTTGGCAAAATTGGCTGCCCACAAATCTTCCCAGACAAAGAACGCTGCAGAGGTGTTGGGCTCGAGCACCTCGGCGGCAAGGAAGAGATCCTCTTCACTTAACAGACCGGGGTGACCACCGGTGAGGTCCTGAAAGGGTTCAAGTTCTTCTAAGTCATCAAACTCGATTGCAGTGACATCGCCGTTGCCATCCTTGAGGATAAAGACAATGTCGAGCACTTTGATCAGGCCAGACTCTGCAAGATCGACGATTGCCGGAACGATCTCTCCATTGAAGTGATTGCCGTCGAATCCGACGATCATGTATTCCACCGGTGCGATCATGTTGAAACTACCTCCGTGAGTTGTGGCTGAGCGCCACAATGACGCCAAACATCTTCACAACCTACCACTGCAGCAGTGACATTTTTGGCGAGAGTGCACGCTGATGCGGCGCTGCTGCTACCTTCTTGGCGTCACTAGAGCCGTGAAGATCTTGTATCTTCATCTTTAGTGGTACTGCGGGTGTAGCTCAATGGTAGAGCCACAGGTTTCCAACCTGTTGACGAGGGTTCGATTCCCTTCACCCGCTCTCAAACTCAACTCCCGCCTCCCTCTTGGAGCGGGTGCGAGCGCAGCGAACAGCGGAGCAAGACTGTGAACCAGATCGTTGCGAGGGCTCAGAAATCTCCCACCGGTTGGTTGCTGTTATGCCTTGCGTTCGGAGGAATCGGCGCTCTGATCGGGGCGCTGTTGTCCTGGTCAGCGAAGTGGCCGCTTCCTGTTGCCCTAGGCATCGGCGGCGCGATCGGCATTCTGCTTGCTACTCGGGCACTCAAACAGCGCCCCGAAATTCAATCGCTAGCTGGCCCAGAGGTGGACTTGGGTTCGTGGAGGACCGATCAAGTAGTCCTGCGGCACATGAACCTCGCCGATGCAGAGGCGGACGCAGTAGCGAACACCATCGACGAGGAAGTCATCCGCGCCATGGGTTGGTCAGAACAAGATGTCGAAGGAATCGCAAGCATGAGTCGTGATCCGCTGCTCATGGCGCAACGTGGATTCATCATGGTGACCGAACCAGGTAAAGAGGATCAGGTTCTCGGGGTGGTCTCGCTCACCCGCACTCCTAGCCATGCTGCCGAGGCGGGTTTAGGTCTATGGATGGCCCCAGAAGCAAGAGGCAGAGGAGTCGGCCCCGCAGCAATTCGAATCGCCGCAGAGATGTGCTGGCAAAGCAACGTTGCAGTTCTCACGCTTGGCACCACAGCCGAGAACGTCTCGATGCAGCGCTGTTATCTAGCTGCTGGCGCCGACTTGTTTGACACCTGCGAAAACGAACTTCCCGATGGTCGCATCGTTGACGCATCTTGGTATCGCATCCACAATCCGCATCCGTGACGGAACTGCGCTCAGGCAGCACAAACTGGGGTGAGTTAGTTCTCTATTTGTGCAATGGTTTCGGCGAGTTTGGAATCAATGCATGCGGCATAGGCGCGAAATCCGTCTTGACTTGGGTGAATCTGGTCAGGGAACCCTGCGTATCTGACTGTGGCAGTGTTGCAATCCATGACGTACTGACGTTGCAGCATCCATCCGTTTGTTCGCTCAAGCCACTGCGGCATGGCCGGGTAGTTTCCAACGGGTGTGGTTAGCCAGATCACCACTATTCCACGAGCCAAGAGTTCCGCTTCGAATGCCGCCATGGTTGCGGTGACCTCTTCGAAGTTGAACTGATAGTCCGTCACAGTCCCTTGAACAATCATGTAGCTAGGCCCGTCAAGGGCGGCAGGCAAGGCAAGCCGCTCGCGAACGTACGAGGGGATCGTTCCCTCAAGTTGATGGATGAACCCGTTGCCGCCCTTAGCCGCGTTATAGATTCCGGGAGTTTGAAGAAAGTAGTGAACCCCACCAGCAACTGAATCTCCGGCAATCCAGATATCCGCAGCCGGTGAACCTGGCGAGAAGGTACTACTGCCAGGCGCTGCCGCTGAGCACGCAAGGCTGCTCAGGCTGAGCGAAAGAGTGAGTGACATGACAATCAGAATCTTCTTCATGAGCCCTTCCTCGCCTCAAGCCCGCTTAAATTCATTGTTGCATCTATTTGTCTAGGCGTGCCAGATTTTTTCTATAGTTCCGCCGGATCTTGCGCCGATTTCCGCTTCGCCTGCATTCAGATGGCAGAATGCAGAGATGTCTCACCTCTTGGTACTCGGTGACGGCTGGGTGGGTAGAGCAACAGCAAGGGCTGCTGCGAACTCCTATGCAGTGAGCGTGATCGACCCGCCATTGCATCCAGTTCTTTGCAATCGCGATAGCAGCGCTGTTGACACCCTGCGCGAGTTGCTTGCCCAAAATGCCACGACCACCATCATCAATGCCTGTGGGAGACTCAGGGGAACAGATGCCGAACTAGCCGAAGCAAACGCGGAGTTTGCTATCTGGCTTTGCACGGCCCTAGCTGGCACCGGCGTTCGACTCATTCACGTCGGCTCTGCTGCTGAATATGGGGATCCACATACCGAGGACCTAGTGAGCGAGAGCAGTCCGCAACGAGCAGTCGGCCCCTACGCACAAAGCAAGTCCACGGGCACTGAAGCCGTGCTTCGTGCGCGCAGTGAGGGGCTGGATGCCTGCGTTGTCAGAGTGTTCAACATTGTCGGCTACCCCATCCCCACAGTGTCGCCGATTCACCAATGGCTCAGCGATCTGCAGGCCCTTGGCCCTTCTGGGGGAAGCATCGATGTCTGGTGGCCACCCACTACACGCGACTTTGTCATGATCGAGGATGTGGCAAGAGCCTTGGTCGACATTTCAGCAACAGTCGAACTCCCAGCACTACTCAACCTGTGCTCAGGAACGGGACTCCGCTACGGAGCAATCGCTGAATCCATCGCAGCCGAACTCGGGATTGCTGCCACGGTGAACTCACTAGATAAGCCCGGAATAGAAACTGTGGTGGGCGACCCCACACTCCTTGAGCAGACCATTGGTTGGGTGCCAGCCATGACCTTGAACTCGCTTGCAGTTCGAGTAGCCGGGCGAGAATCAGCGACTCCCTCCGGTGGGGGTTCGCCGGCCAACAGGTAGGCTGTTTTTTATGCATGCGGTGATCTTGGCGGGTGGGCGTGGAGTGCGCCTCCGACCCTATACAACAGCTTTCCCCAAACCGCTCGTGCCGATCGGCGATGAATTCGCCATTATCGAAATTGTCCTGCGCCAATTGAAGGCGCATGGATTCACCTCGGTCACCATCGCAATTGGTCACCTCGGCCAACTCATTCGGGCTTACTGCGCAGACGGAAGCCAGTGGAAGCTCTCCATTGAGTACTGGCCTGAAGATGTACCTCTGGGAACCATGGGTCCCGTCGTGAGCAACCTAGATTCGCTGCCCGAGCATTTTCTTGTCATGAACGGAGACGTCCTGACCGATTTGGACTACCGGGCTGTGCTGACGGGCCATATGAACTCTGATGCACCCTTAACCGTGGCGGCCTACGACCGGGTAGTGAAAATAGATTTCGGGGTACTCGGGATTGGTGGTGAGAACGAGGACCGCATTATCGAGTTCCGAGAGAAACCAGTAGAGCATTTCTCGGTCTCCATGGGCGTCTACGCGGCATCTCGGGAAACTCTGCGGAGCTACCCGGCAGGCGAACCACTTGGGTTTGACGAACTTGTGCTCGACCTGATGAAGGCCGGCACTCCCCCGCGTGTTCATCGATTCGACGGGTACTGGCTAGATATCGGGCGACCCGATGATTACGACCAGGCAAATGAGGATTGGGCCACGCTGCGCGATCGACTTCTTCCTAGCAGCTGAGGGCTTCGACTTGATCGAATCAGACTCAGGCAATCTAAGAGCCTTTCACTTGGTCGTGTACTCAGATGCAGCAGTACGCGGCGGCGCAGAGGTGAACCTGTCTCGCGTACTGTCCGTTCTGCCCGAGCAGATTCGCGTCACGTTGGTAGGCGTCAACGCTGCAGTCCTTGACTGGCTAGCTCCGCACCGCCCGAACACCGAGACAGTTCTCTTGAGCGCTATCACCGATCGGACTGACCTTCGAGGCCTGCTGAAACACCGCTCAACCTTCCGAGGCCTGAGCCCAGATGTGCTGCAGTTCAACTTGTCCTCGGCCTCGAGTTGCCAATGGGCGATTCTTGCCGCAACCACGATTCCTGGGCTGCAAAGAATCGTGATTGAGAACTCACCAATGAGCGTCTGGTCCCCGAGTTCGGCTCGCCTCAAGAGGATGACGAGCAAGCGGCTCAGCGCGCATATCGCGGTTGGGGATCGAACGGGAAGAATGATTGAGGAGTCAACCGGATTAGCACCCAACTGCATCCAAACCATCTATCACGGGGTGCCCACCGTAGGCAGAGTCGAGACGGACCGCCCAGAGGATCTCACCCTGCTCACTGTTGCGCGTCATGATCCCATCAAGGGCCTTGACCTGCTGTTACAGGCTCTGGCCATTGTCGAGCCCAGATG
This sequence comes from Actinobacteria bacterium IMCC26207, assembly GCA_001025035.1. Classification (GTDB taxonomy): domain Bacteria; phylum Actinomycetota; class Acidimicrobiia; order Acidimicrobiales; family Microtrichaceae; genus IMCC26207. The sequence continues at coordinate 149,732 of LCZK01000003.1, read as the reverse complement.
TAATCTGGTGCTCATTGGCGAAGGAGACCAAACCAACTCGCTTCGAAAGCTGTGCAGCGAACTTGGTCTGGACGACCGCGTTGAATTCCGGAGCGCACCTTGGGGTGAAGCTCGAGTTGCCGACATGATGTGGGCCTTCGACGGTCTGGTGCTGCCATCGCGCCTTGAGGGATTTCCCGTCACCATCGTCGAGGCCATGCTTGCAGGATTGCCAGTAATCGCAACCGATGTTGGCTCTGTTTCAGAGGCCGTTGTACCCGGGGTGACTGGTTGGATTGTCGAGCCAGAGAGTCCCTCTGCGCTTGCCGCTGCTATGACCGAACTACTGAACGATCCGGCTGCTGCAGCACGCATGGGGCAGCAAGGCCAAGAGATTGCGGATGCCGCATTTACGATCGAAGCCACTCGCAAGGCCTACGTGCAGATGTACACCGCCCTGTTGAAGTAGCGCTCCGTTGAAGTAGCGCTCCCGTAGCAATGATCCCGCCCCCGCAGCACGGATCTGATTCAGGGTCTTACTAAATGTGGTAGCCGCCGGCTTCTAGTTCAACTAGATGCGACTCCACCCACTCTGCTGTTCTGCGCAGGCCCTCTTCGAGTGAGATCTCTGGAGTCCACCCGCTAATTCTCGTCGCTAGTGAATGATCGCAGAGGAGACGTTCCACTTCGGACCCAGTCGGTCGCAAGCGATCTTCATCGGTCGTGATTTCAACAGACCGACCAGTGATCTCACAGAGCAATTCCACTAGGTCACCGATGGAGATTTCTCGACCCGAGCCAATATTGGTAGCCCGACCCAACGCCTCGTCACAATCCGCCAATGCCAAAAATCCAGAGGCTGTGTCCGTCGCGTAGTTGAAATCTCGCTTGGGGGAAATGGAACCCAAATGCAGTTCTTTCACCCCAGAATAGAGCTGGGCCAAAATCGTCGGAATGACTGCTCGCGTTGACTGCCTGGGGCCATAGGTGTTGAAGGGGCGAACCACTGCCACGGGCAATTCATGCGCATGGAAATAACTCAGAGCCATCATGTCAGCACCAATTTTCGAGGCTGAATACGGCGACTGTGGCTGCAGTGGGTGATCCTCATCGATCGGAACTCTGAGGGCTGTTCCGTACACTTCGGAAGTAGAGGTGTGAATCATCCTTGCTCCGTGTCGACGACACGCCTCTGCCACGTGGAAGGTCCCAGTCACGTTGGTCTGCACATAGCTCTCGGCTGCGTGATAGCTGTAGGGAATACCGATCAGTGCCGCTAGGTGGAACACCACCTCTTGACCCTCAACGGCCTCGTCAACGCGACGCGCATCGCGCACATCGCCGGGGAGAATAGTGATGGCGTTGCGGACCTCTTCTGATGCGGTATCAAGCCAACCCCAACGTCCGAAGGAGTTGTAATACACCAGCACCGTTACCTGAGCACCCTGTTGTACGAGAAGGTCAACGAGGTGACTCCCGATGAATCCCTCGCCGCCCGTAACGAGCACTCGCTTTCCTGTCCAAGTCCCCATCTGTACTCAATCTCCTCGATAGCTATAACGAATGCACCAGATCAGTGTCTGAAGGGTAGGCCGCTCACGCTAAAGCACAGGGCATACTCGCTCCGAAGGCCTGCATGCTGCTTGAGGTTCGCTGCAACTGTGCCTGCCATGCTGCAACTCTCTCGGCACTGAAGCTGTGCCAGCACTGCAGACGGGTACTTCAGATGTAGAGCCGGACTTGATCAACAAGCATCTTGGCAAGCTCTTTAATCTGATCGTCGGTTGCAGGCTCTGTGGGCCCATCGGAATCAGTGTCTGCCGCCGAAATCGCAGGAGGCTCAAGGGCTTCTGCCACGGCCTTCGCTGCCGAGACCAGGCGATCCCATTGCGGAGGCTCAAAACCAAAGGGCACTGCAAGCTGCTGCAGAACAGATGCAGCATCAACCAATCCGACGGTTGCAGCAGCATCAGTTGGATGCTTGACCAGCCGAGATGCAGTCATGAATACGCGATCAAGCAGTTCATGTACTGCAACTCCGTCATCGCTCGAGAGTTCACTGCTGTGCAGTTCATTCTGTTCTTCAGGATCCGGGAGCAGTTCCAGAACGGCCTCGACCTCCTCCTCATCAGACTCTCGAACAATCAGGTCGCCCTGCATGTCCCACTCATACGGGATCTGCGCAGCAGTGAGTTGGTCAACCAGCTCGGTCTGCAGCGCCACCGGCCAAGAACCAACTACAAAGACCAATTTTGCCACTCGCGGGTCGAGGGCTGGGCGAGCCGAGGCAAGCACATCATCAATGAGAGCGTCCACGCGTTCCTCATCTGCTTCATGCACCGTGACCGTGGTGCCTTGCCAAGCATGATTGATCCCAGCAGAGACCAACAGGCTGCCAAGAAGACCGCGAGATTCGCCAGCCCAACTCGAACACTCATACGCCATCTGGCCGTCTTCTAGGCCAACATCTTCCGAAGCTAGAAACTCCTCGGCATCTTGCTCGGGGCTGGATGGACCAGTACTCGATGGATCAGTATTCGATTCAGTCACAGCGAAATGATCGCATGCTCCGCGTCGCCACGCTTGAACTGTCTAGCGAATTCCGGGAATTCACAATCAGAAGTGAGTGGTGCTTCCCTGCAGTGGGTATCCTCCAGAGATGTCCAGACAAGCACCAGACCGTAACCTTGCAATGGAACTCGTTCGCACCACCGAAGCAGCCGCCCTGGCAGCTTCAGACTGGGTTGGTCGCGGTGACAAAGAGGGTGCCGACGGTGCAGCCGTGGATGCCATGCGGCTCATCATGGGAACCGTGCAGATGACCGGCACGGTGATCATTGGCGAGGGCGAAAAAGACGAGGCTCCTATGCTCTACAACGGCGAGGTCGTCGGAGACGGATCTGATCCACAGGTCGACATTGCAGTCGACCCTGTTGAAGGAACCACCCTGACTGCAACGGGTCGCGGCGGTGCAACCTCGATCATTGCGGTGTCCGAGAAGGGGTCCATGTTCGACCCGGGTCCGATTGTCTATATGGAAAAAATTGCCGTTGGCCCCGAAGCTGCAGGCGTGGTGGACATTCGGGCCACGGTTGCAGAGAACTTGAAGGCTGTGGCCAAGGCCAAGGGATTAGAAGTTCGCGAAATCACTGCCATGGTGCTGGACCGCCCTCGCCACGCCGAGATAGTGGATCAGATTCGCTCAGCAGGAGCCCGCATTCGCCTGATCGGAGATGGCGACGCACCAGGGGCTATCGCTACGGCGATTCCCGACACTGGAGTCGACATCCTGTTCGGAATCGGCGGCACCCCCGAAGGCGTTATTGCCGCTGCAGCGCTGAAATGCTTGGGTGGCGAGCTAGTTGGACGGCTTTTTGCCCGCGATGACGCAGAACGCCAAGCCGCAATTGCCTTTGGTCACGACCTTGATCGGGTTCTTGGCACTGACGATTTGGTAGCCGGAGACAATTGCTTCTTCGCTGCCACTGGAATTACTGACGGGAACTTGCTGAAAGGTGTGCACTACAACCGTTTGGGTGCCACGACGCAGTCACTAGTTATGCGCTCTCGCTCGGGGACCGTGAGATTTGTTGATGCGCAACACCGACACACCAAGTTTGAGAGCTAAGCAGTCTGCATCCCGGTCTCATTGCTTTCCTCTTCAGAATCGTGAACCGATAGCAGGGTTGTTGAAAACGGGACTACTTATTGGCTACTAACGTGGACTGATGCCCCCAATTATTGAAGTTGAGAATCTCCATAAAAGTTTTGGAGACACCCATGCTCTAGCGGGTGTTTCGTTCCAGGTGGAACGAGGGAGCGTGCTTGGGCTACTCGGGCCAAATGGGGCTGGCAAGACCACTGCAGTGCGTGTCCTAGCTACCTTGTTAGCTCCCGATCAGGGAACTGCAAGAGTGGGCGGGCTGGACGTTTCGACTCAGGCCAACGCCGTTCGCTCCATCATTGGACTCACAGGGCAGTACGCGGCTGTAGATGAGAAGCTGACCGGGGCTGAGAACCTTCGCATGGTTGGCCGCCTCTTAGGCATGAGTTCATCTCAGGCGCGTTCCCGTGCAACGGTGCTGCTTGAACGATTCGACCTGAGCGACGCCGCTGATCGTCAGGTGACGACGTACTCGGGTGGCATGCGCCGACGAGTTGACCTGGCAGTCAGCCTGGTGGGGAGTCCCGAGGTGCTGTTCCTAGATGAACCCACCACTGGACTTGACCCTGCGAGCCGCAGCGAACTCTGGGCTATCACGAGAGAGCTCGTCGCTGACGGAACCACTGTGTTGCTCACCACGCAATACCTTGACGAGGCTGACGAACTCGCCGATCGCATCGTGGTCATCGACCACGGGCAGGTCATCGAAGAGGGAACCGCAGACGAACTCAAGGATCGAACTGGCGGCCGAAGCCTAGAGATTGAGTTTGAAACCACTGCCGAGCTTGCCGCCGCGGCCTCAGTACTCCAGCCCTTTTCTGCTAAGGGTGAACTTCAGCAAAACGAGCAGGACTGCCTTTTGTCGCTCAGCGTAGACAGCGACACGGCACTAGCAGTTCGGGCAATTGCTGCGCTGACTGATGCTGGCCTGTCCCCCGCGGACTTCCGCCTGCACCGACCGAGTTTGGATGATGTGTTCATGGCTCTGACCGGACATGGAACCGAAACAGAGGAGCAAGAGGGCCCCAATTCGATTCCAGGACATGCAAAATCCGGTGACACCAACACAGAAGCGATGAATTCATGAGTGACACAGCCACAGTTTCAACAGAGACCGCCACCTATCGCAGGCCCAGCGGCCTGAACGCCATCTACCAAGACAGCCGAGTCATTGCATGGCGCAACCTTGTTCACCTGCCTCGGACGCCGCAGTTGGTCATCTTCACGCTGATTCAGCCAATCATGTTTGTGCTGCTGTTCACGTATGTATTCGGTGGAGCGATTGGTAAGGCGCTGCCACCGGGTGTCAGCTACGCACAGTTCCTGATTCCCGGAATCATGGTGCAGACGCTCGTTTTTGGAACTTCCGCTACAGCAGTTGGTCTTGCCGAGGACCTGCAAAATGGAATCATTGACCGATTCCGATCGCTGCCGATTAGCCGGTCAGCAGTCCTCAATGGACGCATTCTTGCAGACATGATTCGCCTGACTGCAGTGGCCACCGTCCTAGTAGTAATTGGCTATGTGGTGGGATTTAGGTTCCAAGGTGGTCTGGGACTCGGACTACTGATGATCCTTGTCGCCGTGGCGTTTGGAACCTCGATGTGCTGGATCATGACCAATATCGGAATGAGGGTCAAAGATGCCGAGACCGCCCAGACTGCGGGCTTTGTCTGGCTCTTTCCGCTGACCTTTATCAGTTCCGTGTTTACCCCCGTGTACACGATGCCGGCTTGGCTTCAGGTGTTTGCACGGAACAATCCGGTCACCTTGGTGGCCAACCTGTTACGTGCGCTCTCGGTGGGAGAAGTCCTGCCAGGTTCAACCTGGGTCTCCATGAGCCTCCCCGTGTTCCTCTGGATTGTCGGAATCACCGCTGTTGCCGCACCGTTAGCGGTCAACCGATACCGTCAGGCCTGAACCTGCTCGGCTCCGCAGCGCATACCTAGCGCAGTGCCCGGCTACCCCGACCAAGAATCCACCGGCGAGTAGAGGGTGGAAGCGGGGCCGTGGCGCTCACAAGTGCCCGATAGCCGAGCGCTGGCACAACGCGTGCTTTCCTTGCGCTCACACCATCGAGTGAGTCCGCAGCAACCTTTGCCGCAGTGAGCCAGGCCGCCTTCGGGACCGAACGTTGGTCCTCCCAATTGGAACGCTTCTGAAATTCTGTGGAGGTGAAACCAGGTAGCGCCGTGGTCATTGAAACACCAGTGCCTCGGAGTTCTTCAAAAAGGGAATCCCCAAAGGAGCAGAGGAACGCCTTGGTTGCGCAATAGGTCGCGCTGCCGGGTGCAGGGTACAGCCCTGCGATGGAGCCCACATTGAGAATCGCCCCAGAATTGCGCTGCAACATGGCGGGAAGGGCCGCAGAAGTGAGCCGAAGAACGGCGACAACGTTGACCTGAACTTCTTGTTCCTCTCGGGCAATCGGCAACTCCGAAAAGTCTCCGTTTGTTCCAAAGCCCGCATTATTGATCAAAAGGTCAATGGGTAGATCGGGGTCTGCTAGAAGCCGCTCAATGGCAGCTCGAGCGACTGGAGCACTCAAATCCGCTTCACAAACCTGCACCTGCACACCGTGAGTTTGCTCTAGTTCCTGAGCGATCTCGTTGAGCTTCTCTACACCTCGCGCAACAAGAATCAGGTCCGAACCCTCCGCAGCTAGCTGGCGAGCGAAGGCCTCGCCGATACCGCTCGAGGCACCTGTGATCAGAACTTTCTTCCACCGGTTCGAGTTAGGCAGCCTCCTTGCGGAACGCGCAGTGTCGGCAACTGGATCGGAGGGCATGGGCCGAGACTACTCCCCCGAGTAGACCAACAACTCTCGCAACATGCTGCGACCTACGGGCGTAAAGCCGCAGCCCTGCAGCACCTCGGCTGCACTGATCAAGGAAGTCGTAGCCTCAGAGGCAAGCGAATTGGCCAGTAGCGAATCGGCCAGTAGCGAATTGGCCAGTAGCGAGTCAGCCTCTAACGGATGAGAGACCACAGCACGCATCGCTCCGCGACGGGCTGCCTCAGCGCACCAGTGCATCAGCACTTGGCGGCCAATTCCAACACGGCGCTGTTCGGAGTTAACACAGAACTGCAGCAACTCGGCAGTCTTGCCCGCCACTGTCCCGATAGCTGCTGCCACTGGCACACCAGGACGCTCGAGCCGTTCAGCCACAACAAGCATCAGTCCGCTGAGATCTTCTTCTTCCGCAGGAAGCTGACATCCCATTCCCGTGAACAACTGAGCCACACGGGACTCAAGAAGATTCACCGTGCGCAGCAGCAACTCAATCCCGCCGCGGCCAACCACTACCGGGGCTTCAAATGGCTCTTCAAGGATCGGCAACCAAACCTCCCCCTGTTTGAGTGGCGAGAACTCCAGCAGATAAAGCCTGCTTACAGGCCAAGGCGGAAGTTCCCCCGTGAACAACTGCAACGCAGGAGGAATCTGATCTTCGGGCACTGAGTCACGAAGCGTCACATGCGCAGTGAACGGCCAGACCTCCGGTCGGTTCACGGGCGGCACCCTGAGTTGCTCACGCAGGGCGCGAAGCGCAGGTAAGTCTCCCTGCACGGCTAGGTGCAAGGTCGGCGTGTTCGGAGAGAATGAACTCATGGGACCGAGTGTGAGCGTGAATGGCGTGGTAGCCGAACCCACTGACCTCAGCAGGCCTTGCAACTGCTCTACGTCCTGATCAGCCAAGTTGACTGGCGGAACCAAGGTCAGATGAGGAGCAATACGATCGATTCGCGGATCACCAAGAAGGGACCGAACAGCTTGGATCTTGGCCGAGATCGAAGCGGGAGGCAGGAGCGCGACTGCGACTCGACGACGTGGCATCTACCAAGGTTAGGTGAGAGCAGCGAGTACGACAGAGGGCCTATGCCGCCAAACGCCTAGGACCTCGGACCTAGGCGTTTGCTACAGAGAGTCGAACATTCGCTCGACGCAACGCTGCAGCGGCTTCAACATCTTCTGAATCGCTCGCAAGTGCCGACTCAGCAGCACTCTTGGCCTGCTGCGCCCGAGCCACCTCGATGGTCTCGGACAACTCGCAGACATCAGACAAAATCGTCACGCGGGTGGTGCCATCTTCAGGAGGTGACACCTCTACGAACCCTTGATGCACAGCAATAATCTGCTCGCCGCCATCCTCGAGCAAAACTCGCACTGGGTGCGTTGCGAGTACGCCGATAAAGGGAACGTGGCCTGGCAAAAAGGCGATGTCGCCGGTGGTGGTACGACAAATCACCATCTTGGCTTCGCCTGTGTACGCAACGCGCTCAGGAGAGACAAGTTCGACGAGAAGCGGCATTAGGACTTCTTCTCGAGTTCTGCAGCCTTGCGCATTGCGTCGTCGGCACCGCTGACGTTGAAGAAGGCCTGCTCTGGCAGGTGATCAAGCTCGCCATCAATCAGCATCTTGAATGACTCAATGGTGTCATCCACCTCGGTGAACACTCCGGGCATGCCCGTGAAGACCTGAGCTACGTACATTGGCTGAGCAAGGAACTTCTGAATCTTGCGAGCGCGGTTCACAGTGATGCGATCCTCTTCTGAGAGCTCGTCAATACCAAGGATGGCAATGATGTCCTGAAGCTCCTTATAGCGCTGCAACATGACCTGAACTCGGCCAGCCACGTCATAGTGGGTTTGACCCACAATCTCGGGTCGCAGAATCGTTGAACTGGAGGTGAGTGGATCCACCGCCGGGTAAATACCAGCGGCAGCAATATCACGGTTGAGTTCGGTGGTTCCGTCGAAATGCGTGAAGGCAGTGAACGGTGCAGGGTCGGTGTAATCATCTGCGGGCACATACACGGCCTGCAGCGAAGTAATTGACTGACCACCAGTTGAGGTAATGCGCTCTTGTAGCTCACCCATCTCATCGGCCAAGGTGGGCTGATAACCCACGGCTGCTGGCATACGGCCCAACAGTGTGGACACTTCCGAGCCGGCCTGGGTAAAGCGGAAAATATTGTCCACGAACAACAACACGTCTTGGCGCTGAACGTCACGGAAGTACTCGGCCATGGTCAGTGCCGAGAGCGCAACACGCAAGCGCACTCCTGGCGGCTCATCCATCTGACCGAAGACCAGCGCAGCCCTGTCGAGCACCGAGATTCCGGCTTCGACATTGATCATGGTCTCGCCCATCTCGATGAAGAGGTCAGTACCTTCACGGGTACGCTCCCCCACCCCGGCGAACACCGACACGCCACCGAACTTGCTGGCCACGCGGTTGATCATCTCGGTGATGAGCACGGTCTTACCCACACCAGCGCCGCCGAACAGACCAATCTTGCCGCCCTTCAAGTAGGGAGTCAGCAGGTCAATCACCTTGATGCCAGTTGGGAACATCTCTGCTTTAGGCTCGAGGGTGTCGAAGGCCGGAGCCGAACGATGAATCTCCCAGCGCTCAACTGCATCAACAGATTCCACATCGAGTGGCTCTCCCAGAACGTTGAACACGTGGCCAAGGGTTGCGTCCCCTACTGGCACCGAAATGCCGGCACCAGTGTTGCGCACTGGGGTACCTCGGGTCAGACCGTCAGTCGGCTTGAGCGAGATGGCTCGCACTCGGCTATCGCCAATCTGCTGGGCTACCTCGGCGGTGACAAGAGACTCTTCGCCGTGACCGCTAATGGTGAACTGCAAAGCTGTGTTGATCTCTGGCAGCGAACCAGGTGGAAACTCGATATCGACTACAGGTCCAGCAATGGCGACAATCTTGCCGTCTTTGAGTTCGGTTTCAGTGACCGTCATGAGAATCTCCTGGTCGGGTTGAGCGACAGCTTCGTAATGGAGCTGCGGATAGTTGAACAATGGGATGAATCCGCATGAAGTGCGGTTTGGCTAAAGCGGTGAGGCATCATGTGCGAGGTGTCTCGTGGTGCGAATGTTGGGTGCGGCGATCAAGCACGTTGGGGAAGGGATCAGCTGACAAGTGATCGAGCAACAAGTCTTCAGGGCCAGACTTGTCGTCAGCTAGGGCCTCGGCGCCGCTGATGATTTCCATGATCTCGGTGGTGATTGCCTCTTGGCGCACCTGGTTCATCTTGCGGGTGTACTTGATGATGAGTTCTTGAGCGTTATCGGTGGCGGACTTCATAGCTCGCTGACGGTTCGCTAGTTCCGAGGCTGCCGCATCGAGCAATGCAGCGTAGATACGAGACTCGATGTAGCGAGGAAGGAGTGACTCGAGCACAGCGTTCGCCGAGGGCTCAAACTCGAACCCTGCAGTGGCACCTGCGTCCCCCGCAGAAGCAATCGTGGCTTCAGACTCGAGGGGCAAGAAGCGCCGGACCACGACCTCTTGTGTACCCAGTGTAATAAAGCGGGTATAGGCAAGATCGATTCGATCGCATCCGCCGTTCACAAACATGTCAGTAACTCGAGCCGCAATGGCTACTGCTTCTTCATAGGTTGGACGGTCCGTGAACCCACTGAATGAGGCGTCGATATCAAAGTTCCTGAACCGGAAATACCCCTCTGCCTTGCGGCCCACGGTCACAAGCGAATAGTCCAGACCCTTGGACCGAGCATCTTGGATCTCTTGCTCTGCGGCGCGAATCACGTTGGTGTTATAGGCGCCGGCCAAACCACGGTCCCCAGAAAGGACAAGTACCCCAACCTTTTGAACTTTTTCGATTGGCCGGAGCAACGGGTGATCGGCATCGGCACCTGCAGCAGCTAAGTCCTGAATGACCTCTGTGATGCGTTCGGAATAGGGCCGCGCCTCGTTGGCTCGCACTTGGGCCTTGACCACACGAGTAGCCGCGATGAGTTCCATGGCGCGCGTAATCTTTTTCGTGTTCTGAACGCTGGCGATACGCCTGCGTAGTACTCGTTCCTGTGCGCCCGGCATGGGGTCTCCCTACTTCCGATCGTCCGAAACTTCAGCGAAGCTCTGTGTCGGCGGAGTCTGGACGGACAATCTCTTCTTCGGGCAGATGAATCGGTGCACGTTGCAAGCTGGCCTCGGCCTGCGCCATGGCCTCGATCTCGGGAGCTGAGCCGTCGGCAACTGCCCCTTCGAACTGCTCGGTGAAGGCCTTGATAGCTGCTTCAAAGCCGTCAACATCGGCGATGTCGCCGCTGCTACGAATGCCTTCGAGTGCATCGCTATGACGAGTGCGGAACCACTCAATCAAGCTGGCCTCATAGCCGGCCACATCAGAGATCTCGATGTTGTCGAGATAACCACGTGTTGCGGCGAAGAGCACCACACATTGTTCTTCAACCGACATCGGCGAGTTGATCCCCTGCTTGAGCAGTTCGGTCAAACGGTAACCACGCTCAAGCTGCGCCTTGGATGCAGCATCGAGGTCAGAGCCGAAAGCGGCGAACGCCTCGAGGTCGCGGAATTGCTGCAGATCAGACTTGAGCGTTCCAACGGCCTTCTTCATGGCCTTGATCTGCGCCGAGGAACCCACTCGTGACACCGAAATACCGACGTCTACTGCGGGGCGAATACCGGACTTGAAGAGGTCGTCCTGCAAGAAAATCTGACCATCAGTAATCGAGATTACGTTGGTTGGAATATAAGCAGAAACGTCGCCGGCTTTGGTTTCGATGATGGGCAATGCCGTCAAAGAACCACCTGGCTTGCCGGGCTCATCCTTGAGTCGAGCAGCACGCTCAAGCAAGCGGCTATGTAGATAGAACACGTCACCTGGGTAAGCCTCACGCCCTGGCGGACGGCGGAGAAGCAACGAAACCTGGCGGTAAGCCTCAGCCTGCTTCGACAGATCGTCATACACGATGAGAGCGTGCTCGCCGTTGTCCATCCAGTGTTGGCCCATGGCACATCCGGAGTAGGGGGCAAGATACTTGAAGGGTGCTGGGTCTGATGCAGGCGCAACAACCACCACGGTGTAATCAAGTGCTCCACGCTCTTCGAGAGTTGCCACAGTTTGAGCAACCGTTGAAGCCTTGAGCCCAACGGCTACGTAGATGCACTTCACACCGAGGCCACGCTGATTAATGATCGTGTCGATTGCAACGGTGGTCTTGCCAGTCTTGCGGTCGCCAATGATCAGTTCTCGCTGACCGCGACCCACGGGAATAAGGGAGTCAATCGCCTTGATGCCTGTCTGCATCGGCTCCTTCACCGGCTGGCGGCCCATAATTCCTGGGGCCTGAATCTCCATGCGGCGAGACTGAACGTTACTCAGTGGACCCTTGCCGTCAATTGGCTCGCCGAGGGTGTTGACAACTCGGCCGAGCAGACCATCACCAACGGGAACCGACAAGATGTTGCCTGTCGCCTTCACTGACTGTCCCTCTTCGATGGAGTCAACCTCGCCGAGCACCACTGCTCCGATTGACTCCTCATCAAGGTTGAGAGCTAGGCCAAGCAGTCCTGATTCAAACTCGAGCAGTTCGTTCACTGCTGCGTCGGGCAATCCCGAGACTCGAGCGATACCGTCGCCCACCTCGAGCACGCGACCTACTTGGGTCAGCGATACATCGGGGGTAAACCCCTCGAGGTTTTTCTTGATTGCTGCGCTGATGTCGGCAGTATTGATTGTGAGTTCAGCCATGTGGGGAAATCTCCTGCGGCGTGGTGTTGGTGCGGTGTAATCAGTGAACGGTTTGTTCACCGATGATCTCTCTGTCAGTGATAGTTATTTTCAGCGATACTTCATTACTTTTTAGGATTGCTGGGCTGTAGGTCTTTAGAAGCTGTAGATCTTTAGAACGCGTCCCGAAGTTGGTTGAGGCGAGTTCGGACGGTTCCATCAAGGACGGAGTCGCCAATTTGGGTGACGAGGCCACCCATCACCGACGGATCGACAATGTTCTTGACCAGGATGTCCATATTGGTGCGGGCCTTGAGTGCGGCAGTCAATTCCGTTAGCTGTGCATCGGTCAGGGCAACTGCTGAGCGCACCTCTGCCACGGCTTGGCCTGAGTTGCTGGCAGTGCGCTGTACAAGTTCGTTGGCAATCTTGACCAAGTCAGCAGCGCGACCTGCACCAACAATCATGGAGACAATCGCCAAGGTGGTTTGGGTGGCCTTGCCTGCAAGCAAGTCCTCGATGATCTGCTGGCGGCGAGAAACCGGAACATGCTGATCAGTCAGAGCTGATCGCAGTTCGTCATTGGACTCTAGGACGCGACCGAGTCGGAACAACTCGTCTTCAACCTCTGCAAGGTCGCCCTCTGCTTGGGCAATTGCAAAGGCAGCGTCTGCGTAAGCGGTGATGCGTGTGTCGCTCATCTTTTCGTTCGCTCTGCTCTCGGTAGGACTGTGGATTCTTGCTAGTTAAACTTTGTGTGTACTGAATTCTTCGCAACGGCTTTGTTCAATAGATTGAACGCTTCAAGTCGCAGCGGTTTTTGATCTGCGATTAGTTCTGGCTTCCGACTTGATCGATATATGACTGAATGAGTCGCTGCTGAGTTGCCTCGTCAAGTGATGTCTCCACCACTCGCTCAGCCGCACCGAGCGACAGTCGCGACAGTTCGCCAGCTAGGTCAGACTCTGTTTGCTGACGAGTCGACACCAGGTCTGCCGCTGCCCGCTCGGTAACACCCTGGGCATCTCGTGCTGCACGAATGGTCGTGTCATTGCCTAGTTGCTCGGCATCAGCATGCGCCCGCTCGATGATCTTGGCGGCTTCTGTGTCCGAGTCAGCTAATGCAGCCTTAATGCTGTCCCGGTCAGTCTCTGCGGCGATTCGGGCCTGCTCCGCCTCATCAAGAGTCGCCTTAATTCCAGCTATCCGACCAGAGAGGAACTTGAGAGTCGGAGCCTTACCAAACTTAACAAGGAAGTACGCCACCACAAGGAACGACAGCGTTCCCCAGATGACCTCGTTCAAGTCTGAGACAAGCCAGAAACTATTCGGTTCTTCAGAGGCCAACATTGCAATACTGCTCAACATCATGTTCTCCACCCTGCTCAGCGAGTTCCGCTGGCTTGGTTCACGTAGTCATCGATCGTGGACTGGTTCTGGGCAAGATCAAGATCTGCTTGCACAACCTTGGATGCAGCCGAAATTGCAATCGAAGCCACATCACCTTTGATCTGGTTCAGTGCCTGAGCACGTGCGGCATCAAGGTCGGCCATCGCAGCTTGACGTTCCTCGGCAGCGGCAGCCTCGGCCACCGCAACTGCCTGAGAACGCTGGGCCTCGGAGGCAACCCGGGCAACCTCAACGATGCGGTTTGCCTCGGAGCGGGCCTCAGCCAACGTGGCTTCATAGTCACGCCGAACCTGCTCGCCCTGCGTTTCAGCAGCAGAAGCTGCCTCTTGGTCTGCGAGCACCTGTTGTTCCCGCTCTGCGCGGACCTTCAAGAGTGGCGGCAAACACACGTATCTGAGCAAGGCCCAGAGAGTGAAAAAGGCAAGTGCACCCCAGAAGATCTCGCCGATCTCATCTGGAACTACTGGATTAATGACTTTTTCTGGGACTTCTGCTGCAAGTGCAGCCAGCAAACCAATCATCCGGGTCTCCTCCGGTGTCCGCCATAGGCGGAATGGCTAGATGGGCGAATACGAACTGATCTGGCGGGCGAACCCGTGGTTCAGACGAACTTCAAAAGAATGAAAACCACGAAACCGATCAAGGCCAGGGCCTCGGTGAAAGCAATGCCGAGGAACATGGTTGTCTGAACCTGACCAGCTGACTCGGGCTGACGTGCCATGGCCTGAACGGCCTGACCGACTAGGTAACCAATGCCGATGCCGGGGCCGATGGCTGCAAGGCCATATGCGAATCCGGCGGATGATGCTCCGGCGATTCCCTTTGCTTCGGCAGCGGTGTAATCAGTGGCTGCTAGGACGGTTGCTGCTGTATGGGCGAGTGCGCTCATGATGTTGTGGAACTCCTGTTCGTGGTGAGTCTGTACTGGTTACTGCTGTACTGAATTACTGCGGTACTGAATTACTGATTTTTGATGCTTCACTGCTGTTCTGAACTTCTGATTACTGAGATGACAACTGACCGGATTAATGCTCCGGGTGTAACGCACCGCCGATATACACAGCAGTGAGAAGGGCAAAGATGAATGCTTGCAAGAAGGCAACCATAAACTCGAAGCCAGTGAATGCCACCAGCATCGGGAACGAAAGAAGCTCAACTACGACGAGAGGGGTAAAGCCCCACAAGGTGATGCAGAGCACCGAGAAGGTCACCAACAAAATGTGACCTGCAAGCATGTTTGCGAAAAGTCGCACGGCAAGTGAGAACGGCCGGATCAGGAACGTGGACAGGAACTCAATGGGCGTCACCAAGAGATACAAGGCTTTCGGAACTCCTGGCGGAAACAGAGCCGACTTGAAGTAGCCAAGGCCGTTGTGCTTGACCCCAACTCCAATAAACATCACCCATGCAGTCATGGCAAGCATGAGCGGATTGGCCATACGAGCGTTAGCTGGCATATGCGAGGTGGGGATTACCTCAAAGACGTTTCCGATCCAGATGAAGAACACCATTGCCACCAACATGGGCAAGTAGCGCATGCCTTCTGGGCCAATGGCGGGCATGATGACTTGCTTCTCCACGAAGTCGATGGATGCTTCCATGATGTTCTGAAGCTTCTTAGGCACCAAGCTGGCTTTGCGGCCGGCGAAATAGAACAAAAGTGCCGGGACAATCATGGCGATCATCGAGATCAGCGCAATCTTGTTGAAGGCGTAGAACGTGTCCTCGCCGAAGAGTGCGGGCCACTTAACGATGTTTTCAATCGGAGGGAACTGCACGCCTCCGCCACCCTCACCTTCTGCGGCGAGGAGTGCGATGTTTGTGAGATTGCCTACCAAGGTCTGAAGACCGAGCATTCGAAGAAGCTCCTTCTACGGCGCGTTGCCCACTCAGCCCTTTGGTGCCGATAAGCCACGGTTACCGTAGCTATCCGGCGCCGAAGCGCTAGGTGAGAGGTTAGATGGGACGGAATCGCTGCTCTCCGAGGAGGGCAGATAGGGATTGGGGGTTGCTTGCGGCTTGAGGCCAGGAAAAGCCAGAGTGGCCGAAACGTAACGCATCTCCCAAAAGAGCAAGGCTAGATGAGTGCTAATGAGGGTGATGCCAAATGGCAACAGCTCGATCCATTCGGTGTTACGCACGAGTAGCACAGCCAAGAAGATAAGGCCCAAGCGCAACAAGAAGCCAAACAGCGCTGCGGCTGCCATGACGGCCGCACTGATCCGTCCGGTCACTGCCAGCATGTACGCGGCGAGCAGAAAGTTGACCACGACGATTGCTAAGGCATACATGCTCGAGAGCACGCCATCGATTCCCCAGAATGCCGCTGAGATAATGACTACTACTGGAATCAGCCAGACGCTCTTGCGTGCAAGATCAACTGCGACTTGCATTGCGGGCGAAGGCCCCTCAATGCGGATGTTCATAGGATCAGCCACGGTCGACTCGATTCGCCGCGCTCAGATCATCCTTTGTTGCCGAGTCAAACTCTGCAACCGGATCTGTATCTTCTGCAGATCCAACCGACAACCGCTCAGTTCGAGCACTGCTCTCAGCACGAAACGACTCCGAAGACTCGTGTCCCTTCCACGCAACCTCTGCCTGATGCTGTTCCATCTGATAGCGGTAGGTGTAATAAATCTTGATTCCCGCTCCTGCAAACCCACAGACCGTGAACAGCACCAAAAACAGTGGAACCGTTCCAAGTGTGCGATCAAGCCACAATCCGAGCAACCCAAGAATCACTGGAGCAAGCGCCAACTCAAAGGAACCGTGGGATCGATTCAACTGTCGAGTTGTCTCGTGAGTGTTCGTGGCGAAGTCAGGCATAGTCAGAATTCCTTGAGCGCCAGTGCCGAGAAGGTTCCCCAACTAGGGGGTATTCCCCAATTGGAAGACTCCCTCCAATCGAATTGCAAGGCGCTTGTGAAAGCTTTCCCAATCTATTGGAATCGACCGGTTCCCGCAAATCTGATTCCCGCAGATCTGGTTCCGGTACATCTGATTCCCGCTTGGCTGAGCACAGCGCAGAGTCGCTCACTGTAATGGAGGTGGGCCTGGCTGAAACTCAGGCGGCGCGGCAACAGCAGCGGCCTGTGCAGCGGCTTGATAACTCTCGTCATCAAGTCCGGCGGCACGTTCAATCGCATCCACGATCCGGTCGGTGTTAGCCCGGCTCTCATATGTCATGCGAATCATCCAGAACCGTAAATACCGTGCTAGCGAGAAACGAACAAAAAGTGCTGCACCAGCGATGATGAGCGCAATGCCCAAGAACGAGCCCTGAGCCATATACGCGCGCTGGTCGGCAGCGGAATCCGGGTACTGCCCAACCTCGATTGCACCGAAGAGTGCTAGTAGAACCCCGGCCACGAGCAGGACAATTCCAAGCACCAACAGGCGCTTTTCTCCCTCACTCGAGCTTCCCTTGAGTTTCAGTCCATCAATTTCTGATTTGAACTGATCGATTCGGATGTCATTTTCATTCATGTGGTTACCCACCCAGATAGGCAGCGGACAATTCTTGTTCAATCTCATCAGGGGTTCCCACCCTGCGTACCAACCCATTCACCATGATCGCCGCCACATCAGCGACACCGAGCACAGTGCGGGCAAACTGCTCTACAACCAAAATCGATGTTCCAGATTTTGCTATCTGGCCCACGATCCCATAGAGCTCCTCAACGACTAAAGGCGCTAGCCCCATGGACAACTCGTCGAGTAACAGCACGGCCGGTTCGACTGCAAGCCCCCGGGCCATTGCCAACATTTGCTGCTCGCCACCAGACAGGGTGCCCGCCAACTGCGAGCGCCGCTCCTTGAGACGAGTAAAGCGCTCATAGGCTACAGCCTCAACCTGGCGCATCGAGACACCTGAGTACGTAGCCATCAATAAGTTCTCTCGCACTGTCAGGTTCGGGAAAATTCCCTTGCCCTCTGGGATGGTGGTTACCCCGCATCGAGCAAGGTCTTCTGCTTTGACGCCAGTGACATCACGGCCAGCTAACAGCACCGACCCTGAGCTCGGCTTCATGAGTCCACAAGCCACTTGCAAGGTTGTGCTCTTGCCTGCCCCGTTCGGGCCAAGCAGCGCCACCACAGTTCCGGCCTCCACCGCAAGATCCACCCCGTGAAGTACTTCGATGGTTCCATATGCGGCGCGAATTCCGCGCAACTCAAGCAACGGCTCAGCCTTGGTCGCCGCAGAGTGGCCCACCTGGCTCACTTGGGGCGAACCGGGGCCGAGTTGGGTAGGTACCTGTGCCTCAGTCACGAACCCGCCTCTGGGGGAAAACCTGCCAGGTCAATGCCGGCATACTCAGCAGTGTCTGGCGCTGGAGCAGTACCCAAATAGGCCGACAGCACTGCTTCATTTGAGCGGACATCCTCTGGGGTCCCCGAGGCAATTACTTGTCCGAAGTCAAGCACTGATAAGTACGAACACACCCTCATGACGAGGGCAACGTCATGCTCAACGAGCAAGATGCCCAACCCGTTGGCTGCAAGCGTGATGAGCAAGTCGCCAAAGATGTCAGTCTCTGCATCGTCGAGGCCTGAGGCTGGCTCATCGAGCAACAAGATCGATGGGCGTGCAGCGAGCGCGCGTCCGAGTTCAACCAACCGGGCGTGGCCGGTGGGAAGCGCACCAACTGGCTGATCCGCGAGAGGACCCAAATCCAGTCGCTCGAGAATCAAGTTGATCTCGTCCTCGGGTTTTGGGTCTCCCCCATCAGCGAGATATTGCGGCAGCGTGGCAGATCGACGAGACCAGCTTCTTCGAATCTCGAGACCAACTTGAATGTTCTCTCGAACAGTTAAAGAAGAGAAGACCTCGAGTCGCTGAAAGGTTCGGCCGATGCCAAGTCTGGCCCGCTTATGCGTTCCTACCTTTGAGATGTCTTTTCCACCAAGACTGACGCGACCAGAGGAGGGGGTAACAACACCGCAGATTGCGTTAAAGGTCGTGGTCTTGCCCGCACCGTTTGGTCCAATCAGTCCGCTGACGCGACCGCCTTCGACTCTCATGGATACGTCGCTCACTGCTAGGTGGCCACCGAATCGAACCGAGAGCGATTCAAGCTCAAGCAAATTCACGCGGTCACCCCCGCCGAGCTTGACTGACCGGCACCACGCAACATGCCAGCCGAATCCGAAGCAGTCAGAACGAGTAGTTCGTCCTGAAGACCAAGGCCGCGTTCAGCGTCAAGTGCGTCTGCTCGGGTCAGTGGACGGTCCAAGCCAAACATGTCTGGAGATACAGGTTCAACCTGTTGTGGGCCACCCTCGTCAAGCGGGTTCACGCCGAAGATGCCAATGGCAGTCCGAGCAATGAGGAACAAGAACACAAAGATGGCAACCACACGCAAACCGGTTGAAGTAATCGCCGTATCCCATGGGATCAGAGCGGCCATGAGCACACCGAGAGTCAGCCAGATTGCAGTTGCGATGCGCCGGCCATGTACCTGCGCTGGGGCAAAGAGCAACGGAAGCAGTGGAACCACCCCAAAGATAAAGACCATCTCGGCAGCGAAGAATGACCAGTTGCCAATGCTGTCGAATTTTGCCAAGGCCCAAATAGCAGTAGCGCCGACGGCGGTAGTTACTAAGGCGGGGACTGAGTTGGCAACGGCGCGATAACCAAGAGCAAGTTGCGGTGCGGCACCATCGGGGTCGCTGCCAAGGCTGACTCCCATCATCCCGGGCGAGAACACCAAGATATCCTTCACGGACACGGCCACGAATCCAAATATTCCAATGGCGTTAGCAGCAAAGATTGTTGCTCCGATCGGAAATGCCCCAAGCAGCATGCCGCCGAAAAATGCTCCGGCCACGGACCCAATTCCACCTACAACGGCAAGCATCGTGACTGAGAGTGATCCGGGTAGCGTGAGCGTATCGGCTAAGAACGTGCGTCCCGAGATTGCTCCCGCAGCACCCGCAATCGCTGCTGAAAGTGCGAATACGCCGACCTTGGTTGATGTCAGGTTCAGCCCGAGCGTTGCGCAAGCAACCGGTGAGTCCTTCATGGCAGTGAGCCGGCGTCCCCAGGCGCTTCGCCGCAGCAGGACCAACAAGTTTCCTATTCCGGCAAACACCACCGCTAGTAGCACCAGTTGTCGGAAGTCACTGTTGATAGACAGTGGACCGATTTGCAACCGTGGCACTTGCCGATTGCCACCCGGCATGACGTCGACTTGATTGAAGAACATGGCCGAACAAAACAAGGCGAAGGCTGCCGTAGCTAAGGCTAAGTAGATCCCCGACAACCTGAGCGCAGGGAAGGCGACGATTCCACCAACAACAGCGCAGACTCCAACGGCCAGGGCCACACCCACCAAAGAGCCATTTGCACCCCATGTCGCCATAGCGACCGCCCCGATTCCTGTGAAGGTCAGCTGTGCCAAAGAGATCTGCCCGGCGTAGCCAGTGAGGGGAACAAGTGAGAGCGTCACGATCGCCAAGTAAAATCCAGTGGTGACAAGGTTCAGGTCAGTGAGGGACATCAGCGACCCCAAGCCTGCAACGACGAGGATAAATGCCGCCCCACCAACAAGCGCGACCCGTTGAGCAACTGGTTTTGATCCTGAGCTTCGGCGGCTGAGGCCATGTGCCCGGAGTCTGTCCTGTGGCTGCAACATGATCACCACAAACAACATGACTGCCGGAATGGCATTCTTGGAACTCTGCAGACTGATCGGCCCGAGCATGGCGTCTTGGGGTATGTAGCCAATGGCATAGGACTCCAGAAGTCCCAAGATAACGGCACCTAAGAATGCGCCCGGCAAGCTTCGAAGTCGCCCAACAACTGCAACGGCATAGGCATTGATAAAGAGCAGGGTGAGCGTTGTTGCGCTGAGTGTTTGCTCTGAAGCAATGAGCACTCCAGACAGGGCTGCCATTCCCGAGCCCAAGGCCCAGGCCATCATCGAGGTTCTGGAAGGCCGCCCGCCGTTGAGTTGCAGCAGTCCCCGGTCATCAACCACCGCTCGCATGGCCACCCCGAGGCGTGTCTTCTTGAAGATCAGACGAAGCCCAATAGCAACTGCGATGGCAATCAGCATCGCCATCAACCTTTGATAGTTCACCACGGTATTGAAAATGGTGACTTTCTGGCCTTCGAAGAATGATGGAACTGGGCGAGCCACATCGGGCTTCCAGATGACCATCGAGATGCCGATCAGGGCAATCATCAAACTGATGGTGACCACGATCTTCACAACATCAGTTGCGCCCTCGATCCCGCGCATGATGCCTCGTTCGACGATGGCACCGAACGCAGGTCCGATCACAAAGACCACGAGCAAGAAGGCGGGAAGAGCCGGAACTCCCCAACCCATGTGCACCTGCCAGTACATGAACGCCGCCATCATCGAAAACGCCCCGTGAGCGAAATTGAAGATGCCTGAGGTTGTATAGGTAACGACGAGTCCGGAGGCCGCGATCGCATAGATGGCTGCTGTTGAGAGCCCTGCGATTGTGAAGATTAAAAACTTGTCCACGGCTACTCGGCAGTCTGATAGTGGCTAGATCAACAAGTGGTGCGCCCTCAAGACCTCAGATGAAATATCAACGTAGAGGTCGAGGGATAACCAAGATCTCTGAGGCCGACTACGTCAGCCCCAGAGACTCAAGGTCAAGACCTCAGAGTGGTGGGCGAGAAGGGTCGACATTTCCCTTACCGGGCACAGAAGCCGGAGGAACGGTCACAATGCTGTCCTCTGGGCAATGGAACCCGTTGATGTCATCGTTCTCGCCATCGAGCTTCGGGTACAGTCGCTCAAATTTTCCGTCCTTCACCACAAGCAACATGCCACAGCTGACAGGTACCTCTGTTCCTGGATCAGAAGGTGCATGCATCCCTCCAGCAGTCCACTCGTCGATAGCATTTGCCTCGGAGAGCACGCATTCACGGTCGATAACTCCCTTGTTTTTCT
The DNA here is from genome assembly GCA_001025035.1 of Actinobacteria bacterium IMCC26207. Lineage (GTDB taxonomy): Bacteria > Actinomycetota > Acidimicrobiia > Acidimicrobiales > Microtrichaceae > IMCC26207. Next base: position 128,225 of record LCZK01000003.1, on the reverse strand, counting down.
CGGCGCAGGTGTTTGCTGCTACCGAGAACAAGAGCCAAGAAGAGGTTCCCTGCAGACCCAAGAAGGCCGCCTTGCCAGAGGGCACATACTTTTTCAGGTTGTCAAGGTATTGCTGCACTGCCGGCCACTGATCGGCCTCTTCGAATGGGTGCGTTGCAGTGCGAACTACTGCACCCTCAGTTACTGCTCCACCGGTTTCGATGAACAGGTTGTCGTACAGGTTGGCCTCGTTCAAGAAGGTGCCCTTCCAGCCCTTCTCGCGCAGAACCTTGAGCAGGTTGGCGGCATTGGCTGGCTCGCCGATCCAGTACATTGAGGTAGCGCCGCTCTCGATGACCTTCTCTGCATACGGGCCCCAGTCAGTGACCACAAGTGGGTACGAGATGGCCGGAAGATTCTGAATTGCAGGGTCTTCTGCAACTACGGCATCGAACTGCACCTTGACTGCCTCGAGAGATGGAAGGTCTTTGCTGTAGACCACAACGATCTTCTTTGAGTCCTCGGGGTAGAGCTTCTTAAAGTCAGTGATCCACTGTGAGGACTTTGCATTTGCCGGGTTCGGCAAGGGTTGAACTTGTCCGTTCGAGAGACTCTTGTCTACTGAGACGGTGAATCCTGGAATGTCGATGAGCCCGCATTTGTGGAAGTCGGATCCCTCTTTGCCAGAGAATTCCAAGTTGTCCAGTGCGAACCCGCCGCCTACCAAGGCAAACACGGCGTTACAAGCCGTGGTCATTCCTGCCTCAACGTTGGTGACACCACCATCAATATCTACTGGAGAGAGCGGCACGCCCTGGATTCCGCCTTGTGCGTTACACCATTCGGTAAAGGCCACTGCAGCATCCCAAAACTCGGCGTTGAGACCGGGCCGGATTTGCGAGTTGCGATCGTTCGCTACACCCAAGAACAAGGTGTCCGTCGAAGGGCCTTCACCCGGGGCAACAGATGCGCTGCCCTTGCCACACGGCGACTCGAGATCTCCCCACATCGCAGCGTCAGTTCCGGTCGCGACAGTGGTCTTCGTGGACCCACCCTCGTTCTCTGAGGTTGTGTCAGTGGAGCTGCCCTTCGCCCCGCAGGACGCTGCAAAGAGCGCCAAGGCACAGACCAAAATGATGAGTGATCGCTTCACGTTGAATTTCCCCCTAAAGGACTGTGCAGTTAACACAGTGATTGGTTCTTGGATTTCTACTTCACTTCAGATGACGTGGTTCTTTGTTTACCACGACAACACACGGGTGACACAAGACACGTTGTGGAACTTGTGTTCAAGATAGAGCATCTGCTGCTCGGCAAGTGTCAAAGCAGGTTAAATTCTGACAGAGTGTTAAGGAGTTGAGGCATCACCACGGAACGACTCAATCGGGGCGAAACAACGACTCCCCAAATCTCGCCACATCACGACAAGGGAAGCACCATGGACCTACTCATTCAGAACGCAACAATCGTTGATGGCACTGGTGGCCCCGCCCGCCTTGGCGATGTCTCAGTGAGCGGCGGTCGCATTTTGGCCATGGGTGAGGCCTTCAGCCTCCCGACCGAAAACTGCGAGCAGGTCCTTGATGCCACAGGACTCGTACTCACTCCAGGATTTGTGGATCCACACACCCATTACGACGCGCAGCTCTTCTGGGATCCGACCGGCTCCCCCTCGAATCTGCATGGAGTAACCACCATCATCGGTGGGAACTGCGGGTTTACCTTGGCGCCTCTTGCTCCTGAAGATGCTGATTACACCCGGCAGATGATGGCCAAGGTAGAGGGAATGCCACTCGCCGCACTCGAAACAGGCATCACTTGGGACTGGCAGACCTTTGGTGAGTACCTAGCGCGGCTCGAAGGAAACCTAGGGATGAATGCCGGATTCTTGGTGGGGCACTGCGCACTGCGGCGAAATGTCATGGGTGACCAAGCAGTGCAAGGGCCAGCCTCGGAGAAACAGCTTGAGGAAATGCGCACGCTCTTGGCCGAGTCCATTCAGGCGGGAGGACTTGGGTTTTCTACCACGCTCGCTCGTACCCACTCCGATGGCGATGGCCTTGCAGTGGCCTCCCGGTGGGCCACCGAGGAAGAACTCCTTTCGCTGGCCTCGGTGGTTTCTGAGCACGAGGGAACCACACTGGAATTCGCTTCGGACGGCTGCCTCGATGGCTTCTCAGAGGATGAGGTGGCCTTCATGATCAAGTTCTCTCAGGCTGGCAACCGGCCATTGAACTGGAACGTTCTGACCATTGATTCTCATGCTCCGGACCGCTATCAGAATCAGCTAGCGGCAATGGATGCATGCGCTGAGGCTGGAGCAAAGGTCGTTGCCCTCACGATGCCAGTCATCGTTGGTATGAACATGAGCTTCTCTACCTACTGTGCACTCAACATGATGCCGGACTGGGGCCCAATACTTGGGTTGCCGATGCCCGAGCGCATAGAGAAACTCAAGGACCCAGAGACCCGTTCGTTTATGGAATCGCGAGCGGCCTCACCTGATGCCGGGGTGTTTGGCCGACTCACTGGGTGGGACACCTACGTCATTGGAGATACGTTCGCTGCAGAAAATGAGGGGCTCTCGGGTCGACGCGTGGGAGAGATTGCGTCTGAGCGTGGAGTGACTGCATTCAACGCACTCTTGGATATCGTGATCGCAGACGAGCTCCAGACCATTCTCTGGCCCGGGGCCACCGACAATGATGCTGCTTCTTGGGAGTTGCGGCGCCGAGCCTGGGACCATCCCAGCGTGATGCTCGGAGGATCCGACGCAGGAGCTCACCTTGATCGCATGCAGGGAGCGAACTACCCCACCAGATTCTTGGCAGATTGCATTCGCGGCCGGAAGCTCACCACTCTGGAACACGGGGTACACCTGTTGACCCAGGTACCAGCGGAACTCTTCGGCTTGAGAGATCGCGGCGTACTCGCCGAGGGGACTCACGCCGACATGGTGCTGTTCGACCCACTGCTGATCGAATCCGAGATGCTGACAATGGTCGAGGATCTACCGGGCGGGACGAGTCGCCTGTACGCCGGATCAGTCGGCGTGAACCACGTGTTTGTGAGTGGCGTCGAAGTCGTTCGCAATAGCGAAGCAACAGGAAAGTTGCCCGGTTCGATCATTCGATCTGGTGTCGACACCGACACTGTGGCACTGAACTAACAAGTTCTGATTCGCACCCAACACTGCCGAGCTTGCAACCCTGCTCGCTCAGGAACTGAGCTTCGGCAATTCGGGCTCTGACTCAGAGCTGGACTCAGCCTCTAGCGGGGGCCCTCCCTGAGCTGCCTTCTCCGGTGGTTCAGCTATGTCGGAGTTGTCGCCAAGGTCGGAGTATCTGCCGAACCGTGGGGCGAAGAGCGTAAACAACAGCAGGGCGAGGGCCAGCAAGCCAATGGGCACGATGCCGTTACCACGACTCGTTAACGCTGGGATGAGCACAAAGCAAGACAGCACGGCTGTCCAACCCCACAGAATGACAACAGTGCGTCGTTGGCCGTGGCCAAGGTCCATCAACCTGTGATGCAGGTGCTGTTTATCTGCAGTCGCTACGCCTGTTCGATTCCTCGCCCGACGCACTACAGCGAAGACCAGGTCAAACAGCGGCACACCCAGGATCACCAGCGGAATCACGAGCGGCGCAAAGAAAAACCAAGATTGTCCCGAGAATGGATCATCCGACTGTCCACCAACGGCAATCGTTGATGCAGCTAAAAGCAGTCCGAGCAGCAGTGCCCCTGAGTCACCCATGAAGATACTTGCCGGGTTGAAGTTGAAGGGCAAGAACCCTAGGCAGACTCCGGCAGTAATGATCGCAATCAGCGGCCCCAGGTTGCCGGGGTCGATGACCCCAACCTCGAGGAGCCGCCATCCGTACAAGAAGAACGACCCGGCACCGATCGCGACGATTCCTGCTGCTAGGCCGTCGAGTCCATCAATCAGATTCACGGCGTTGGCCATGCCAACAACCCAGAGCACAGTAATCAGCGCCGACATGTCTGGCGGTAGCAACGTGAAACCCAAGAACGGCACTCTGAAATAGATGATGCTCAGGCCAACTAGGGTCAAAATTGAGCCTGCAAGAACCATGCCTGCCACCTTGGCTGGGGCAGAGACATCTCGCAGGTCGTCAATCAGGCCGGTCAGCCAGATCACCGTGGCCGCAGCAATCACACCTAGAACGTTCCCTGGGGCATCGAATACTGCTCCGAAGTCCGGCAATCGCCAAGCCACTGCAAGTGCAACGAGCAGACCAATGAACAAGGCGGTCCCACCGAGTATTGGGGTGGGCTTTGCGTGCACCGTTCGGTCACCTGGCTGGGCCATGGCACCGATTTTTCGAGACAAAATCCGCAAGGGCGGAACCGAGATTGCCGTGGCAATAACGGCTACTGCCATCACAAACAAATACGGCAAAGGTCCCACATTCCTTAGGTTACTCGTGGCCGGACGGAGAGTCTCCACTCTGCAGAGTCACCGCTCTTCGCTGGGCCTTCGATAAGCCAACAGCTGAATTCTGTCTGGCCATTGAGCAAAGCCCGCCTGCAGGTTCACTCTGCCTCTCAGCACCAAAACCGCTTTACTTGAGGATTCAAATATGTTCCAATTAAGTTTACGTACGGTAAAAGGGTTCGGGCGACCTTTGACGTATCGGACTCGCAAACAGAGTTCCAGCCGCGGGCACAGGCTAACTAAATCTTGTTTCAGAGGAACGTCATGGCAGCAATCGTCTCTAAGAATGTGGATCTCGAGTTACCGATGCCGACTGACATCGGCAACGAGCCGTCCCCTCAGGATGCTTCGATTGTTGTTCCTGTCTTACCAAGAACCCAAGAAGATGACCCGGCTCTACACAAGGCCGAATCGTTCAGGGTGGGCCTTGCTCGATACGGAGCGAATCACCGCAAGGCATTGTTGGTTCTTGCTGACGTGTTCATCGCTGCCGTGGCAACTCTCAGCGCAAGTTTTCTTGCCATCTCGTTTTTCGGGAAAAACTCAGCGGAACTAGCGGAATTAACCATTCTCGCAATACTGCTGTGGCCATTTGTCTTCGCAACTCAAGATCTCTACCAGTCAATTCATATCCAACGCCGTTCTGAGGAATGGCGCAGGGTCCTGACTGCGGGCCTGTACGGATGCGCCGCTATTGCTGCAATCTCCGCAGTATTGGCAATCCCGATTAGCCGAGCGTGGCTGGTCGGACTCGGAGTTCTTACCGTTGGAATCACTCTCATCGAGCGAGAGTTCGTTCGGTTGCACTTCGCCCGTGCTCGAGGAAATGGAGAGATCACACGGAAGGTCATCCTGATTGGCCACGGTCACGAGTCAAGTGAGCTCGATCGTTATCTCTTGGCATCACCACATCTGGGCTACCAGGTGACCGAACGGGTCAATACTCCGCAAAATTCGGCTGAAGTTCTGGCATTGCTCGAGGTAGCGCGGACATCCATGGTGACCGGAGCCATTATTGCTAGCGGAGAACAAGACTGTGCTCTCTCAAATGACCTCATCCGAGCTCTGTCTCGAGAGGGCATCTATGTTCAGGTCTCATCCTCTATGCAAGACATCGCTTCTAGGCGGGTGCAGACAGCCCCTTTGGGCGGATTCCCCATGATGAGAGTTACGCCGTCGATTCGGACTGGATGGAGGTCTCTTCTGAAGCGAGTATTCGACCTACTCGTAGCACTCTGCGCGCTAGTTCTGCTCTCACCGCTCCTTCTGCTGTGCGCCTTAGTGCTCCGCATTACTTCGGGACGGACTGTGCTGTTTCGACAGACACGTATTGGTCGCAACGGTGTCCCCTTCACGATGTTTAAGTTCAGAAGCATGGTTGCGAATGCCGAGGATCTTCTCGCTGATTTGCAGGATCAAAATGAAGCTGCCGAACCCATGTTCAAGATGAGTGATGACCCTCGAGTAACACCTTTCGGAAAGTTCCTGCGCACGACGTCAATTGACGAACTTCCCCAACTCATAAACGTGGTTCGAGGTGAGATGAGTCTGGTGGGTCCAAGGCCTGCGACTGCCGCCGAGGCAACCCAGTGGGAGCCCGCAATGCTGGATCGCCTGCGAGCCCAGCCTGGCATCACCGGCTACTGGCAGATTCACGGAAGGTTTACCAGCACGCTAGAAGAGTACCTGCGCCTTGATATGTACTACGTGGACAACTGGTCATTGCTCACCGACAGCATCATCTTGCTCAAGACAGTTCCAGCAGTCATCAGGCGGCGCGGCGCGGCGTAGTCGGATCAGTCCGAAGGCGCTTCATTCGCAGTAAGCCGAGATTGGCGTAAACCCTTACCTGTGCTACGGCCAACTGGTCTCAGAGCGGGTACGGGGTGAACTTGGAGCAGAGCAATTCAACATCGCCTCGCACTTCAGCGATCACTGACTCATCGCTCGGCGCTGCCAGGACGCGTGTGATCAGTTCAGCAATCTGAGTCATCTCGGGTTCAGCCATTCCTTGAGTTGTCACCGATGGCGTTCCAATTCTGAGCCCAGATGTAACAAAGGGTGAGCGCTGGTCATCAGGAACCGTGTTCTTGTTGAGCGTTATCCCTGCCAGGTCAAGAGCAATTTGAGCTTCCTTGCCAGTAAGTTCTGAGTCGAAGGAGCGAAGGTCAATCAGGAGCAGGTGATTATCAGAACCGCCCGAAACCAAGCGGAACCCCTGAGAAATCAGCGACTCTGCGAGTGCTTGGGAATTCTTAACAATCTGCTGCGCGTACCCTGCAAAGCTCGGATCTGCGGCCTCGCGAAATGCAACTGCCTTGCCGGCAATCACATGTTCCAAGGGTCCACCCTGGAGGCCGGGGAAGATCGCCTTGTTGATGCGAGCGCCAAATTCTTCTTTGGACAGGATGCATCCGCCTCGAGGCCCGCGCAGGGTCTTGTGTGTGGTGAACGTGACCACGTCTGCGAACGGGGTTGGGTTGGGGTGCGCCCCACCGGCAATTAAGCCGGCGATATGCGCTGCGTCGAACATAAAGAGAGCGCCGACTTCATCGCAGATCTCACGAACGATTTCGGGGTCAATAATTCTGGGGTACGCCGTGGCTCCCGCCACAATCATTTTTGGTCGATGTTCCAAGGCAAGTGAGCGCATTTGATCGTAATCAATTCGCTCATCTTCGGGTCGTACCCCGTAGGAGACGAAGTTGTAGAACCGTCCCGAAATGTTTACGGGAGACCCATGGGTCAGGTGACCACCGTGGTCCAAACTCAGGCCAAGCACTGTGTCTCCACCCTCAAGCAGAGCCAAGTACACGCCGAGGTTTGCATTCGCTCCGGAGTGCGGCTGCACGTTTGCGGCCTCGGCTCCGAACAGAGACTTGACCCGCTCAATGGCCATCTGTTCAATCTCGTCGACGACCTCGTTTCCGCCGTAGTAACGCTTGCCCGGGTAACCCTCAGAATATTTGTTCGTCAGAGCCGAGCCCACTGCCTCCATCACGGCAGGCGAGGTGAAATTCTCGGATGCGATGAGTTGGATGCCGGTGTTTTGTCGGTCAACCTCTCGGTCGATGGCTGCAAATACTTCGTTGTCACGATCAGTCGGCCATGGCATGGCAGATACTTCCTTCGGTAGGCACTCAGAACCGAGTGCGTTGGTTACATCTGTTGGGTAATGAGTGCGTCAAGGCTGTGGACGCGCTTTGCGTGGCGGCCACCCTCAAACTGTGTGGCAAGAAAAACATCGAGCGCTTCTTTGGCTACCTCTCGACCAATAAGGCGTTCACCTAGGCAGATAACGTTTGCGTCATTGTGCTCTCGGCTCAACCGAGCCGAGGTGACATCGTGAATCGTGACCGCACGAACTCCGTCGATCTTGTTGGCTGCGATGCAGATACCAAGCCCCGACCCGCACACTGCAACGCCAAAATCAGCATCGCCCGCTGCTACGGCTCTTCCGACAGCTGCTCCAAACTCGGGATAGTCGACCGAGTCTGCAGTATGTGTTCCAAGGTCGATGACCAATATGGCTTGACTGCTCAAATACTGCGCCAACTCGTTTTTTAGACTCAGGCCACCGTGGTCTGATCCAAGGACAACTCTGATAGGAGGTTCGCTCACGTCCTGCACGGAAGGGTCATTCACCCCCCTCACTCTAGTGAACTAACCGCACATGTAACACTGCAGACCCCTCACCGGCCACGTGAGTGCGGCTAGTGAAGGTTCACCAAGCAGGAGTTACCGCTTCTGCGAGTTCGATCATCAGTCCCCTCGCCCGTAGTCTGCAGACATGTCTGCAGCGAGCTCTTCTCTTGACCCACGAACACCAGTGATTATCGGTGTTGGCCAAATCCTGAATCACGTAGATCAAGGCGCCAGTCTGTATGAGCCCTCAACACTTATGACCCAGGCTTTGCTTGCGGCCCAGGCAGATTCCGGGGCCGAAGCGGCTTTGGCTTCTGCGCAGGTTGTAGCGGCAGTCCCCACCATCTCTTGGCGCTACTCAAACCCGGGCGCCCTGGTTCGTGAAGAGCTCGGATGCGTAGACGCCAAAACATGGTATGCCACCGTTGGCGGGAACACTCCACAGTCCATGGTAAACCGCCTAGCCGCTGCAATCAGCTCTGGAGAATTCGACCTAGCCCTGCTTTGTGGCGGCGAGTCAGGCAAATCACGTTCTGCTGCAAAGAAGTTGGGGCTTGAGCTCGACTGGACGAGTCAGGCAGCTGACCAGACCCCCGATTGGATGGATGAGTCCCCCTTCTTTATGGGTCACCCGTCCGAGGCCGCACGGGGAATCCTGATGCCGCTTCAGGTATACCCGCTCTTCGAAAATGCGCTCTGGCAGGACTCGACTCGGACCATGGCCGAACATCTGGATTACGTCGGCGGGATTTGGTCCGGGTTCTCTCGAGTCGCCGAGCAGAACCCATACGCATGGAACCGCACCTCATTCACCGCGCAAGAGATCACAACCCCAACCTCACAGAATCGGATGATCGGGTACCCCTATACCAAGCGAATGGTAGCCAACCCAGATGTGGACATGGCCTCTGGAATCATCCTGTGCTCCGTGGAGCGGGCCCGCGCACTTGGGGTACCTGCAGACCGTTGGGTCTTTGTGCATACTGGCACCGATGCGAAAGATCGCAGCCTTTCGGAGCGCCTTGATTTTTACTCCTCTGCTGCCATGCGCATTGCAGGGAACCGGGCTCTAGAACTTGCTCAGGTAGATATTGATCAGGTCGAACATGTCGATTTGTACTCCTGTTACCCCTCGGCTGTTCAACTGGCTCTGCGTGAACTTTCGATTTCGGCCGACCGCCAACTCACTGTCTACGGGGGCTTGTCATTTGCTGGTGGTCCTTGGAATAACCCGGTTGGTCACGCACTGTGTTCGATGGTGCAGGTGCTACGCGAGGATGCGGGTTCGATGGGCCTAGTTACTGCAAACGGTGGACACGTGGACAAACATGCTTTCGGTCTGTACTCAACCAGTCCGCCCACAGCTGGCTACCGCTGGGAACGTCCACAGGCCGAGGTGGACGCGGTTGCCGGAAGACCTGCTGCTGGCGACTATCTCGGCGAGGCTGCAATCGAAACTTGGACTGTGATGCATGACCGCGAGGGTCTTGCGACCCGAGGACATGCGGCATGTTTGACACCCCAAGGCGAGCGCGCATGGGCAGTGACCTCGCAGCCTGAACTCATGGCCGCGATGACAAGCGAGGCGCTCTTGGGAAGGGCAGTCCAGATTGCTGCCGAGGGCGAACTTCAGTTTTTGTGAGCGCCCGGCAAGCAGGCCGACTAGACGGTGCCGAGTCGATTGAGTCGTGCCTGTAGGGCAGTCATAATGCGCTCGGATGCCTTCGGCATTTCCTCGAGCAACTTACGAAAGGCTTCAGAATTAAAGCGCAACAGATCTAGGTCAGTATCTGCCACAACAGTTGCTGTTCGGGGTCGATGATCAACGAGCGCCATCTCGCCAACCATAGAACCGGGCCCCGAGGAAGCAACATGGTCTCCTCGCACGTAGACACTCGCAGTGCCATCGAGAATGACGTAGCAGTCCGTGCCAGGGTCACCCTGATCAACGACAACGCTTCCGGCCGGGATGAGAACCTCATCAGTGAGTTCCACCACTCGCAGAATCTCATCCGCGCCAAAACCGTCAAAGAAAGGTACCTCGGTCAACATCTCAGCACGCTCAGCGGGTTTACGGCACAAACTCATAGGATTCCCCGATCTGCAATGCCGCCGGGTCAGACAGCAACTGCCTTCTGCTCAACTAACGCAACACCACAAAGAGTAACCTCAAAGAGGGTCTTGGACCCACCGCTCACGGGATTACGTTGGGGGAACAGATGAAGGCAGCAGTCATGCGGGGTGGGCAGTTGCTCGTTGATGACATAGCAGAGCTCTCCCCACAACCAGGGCAGGTCATAGCTGAGGTCATCGCCTGTGGCATCTGTGGCTCGGACCTCCATGCGCTTCACCATGCAGATCAACTAGTCGAGATGGCCGATGTGATGTCAGCAGAGGCAGGACCATTTGCTCCCGCACCGATGGATGCGTCACGAGATGTTGTCATGGGTCACGAATTTTCTGCTCGGGTGCTTGAGGTAGGCCCGAATGTAAACAACCTCGCTCTGGGCGATCTTGTGGTCTCGCTGCCGATCGTTATGGATTCAGGTGGGCTTCACGCTTTGGGTTATGACAACACCTATCCAGGAGGCTTTGCGCAGCAGATTGCGCTCTCAGAGGTTCTGTGCAGCAAAGTCCCAAATGACCTCGACCCTCACCTCGCAGCTCTCACCGAACCGATGTCGGTGGGAGCGCATGCAGTGCACAAGAGCGTCATCACACCGAAACACGCTGCGGTAGTGCTGGGCTGTGGGCCGGTTGGGCTTGCAGTGATCGCCGCACTCTGTACTGCAGGAGTCGAGACTATCCTCGCTTCGGATTATTCAGCTAGCCGCCGAGCCCTGGCAAGCGTATTTGGTGCGAGTGAAGTGACTGACCCCGCCGTGGAGTCACCGATTGCAATCTGGCGACGTATCGACGGCCGCAAACCACTAGTGATTTTCGAAGCGGTCGGAGTTCCCGGCATGTTGGAATCCGCCATACTCGAAGCACCTCGCGCCGCACAGATTCTGGTGGTCGGGGTCTGCATGGTTGCCGACAGTTTTCGCCCCATGATTGCAGTCGGCAAGGAACTCAATCTGCAGTTCGTGTTTGGTTATGACCCCGGGGAGTTTGCCGACACCCTGCGCCGGATTTCGGAAGGGGAATACCCAGTCAGTCAGATGATCACAGCAACAGTGCCTCTCGAGGGAGTTGCCGATGCGTTTACTGCGCTGGGCGACCCAGACTCGCAAGCCAAGATTTTGGTCACACCGAACGAAACCCCGAGCACCCGCATTGGCGCCGGTAAGCGACGGAATCCGTAGCTTACCGGCGCCAATGATTCAGGTGGCGGGGAGATCCGCTGCTGCAGCGAAGGACCGAGTGCGCCTATTTCGGACCTGCGGCAACGAGTGCCCGATCACGCCCAGTTAGATCGCGCTCGATACGTGCGTGGTTAAAAGCCGTCCTGGCTAGGGCCTGCATGTCTGCTGCTTGTTCGGGGGACAGCTCGCAGATCAACACGCCGTCTTCTTGAAGCCACTCCCCCGCCTGAAGAATCAACACTCGCAAGTCGTCAGTCCCGTCGGGGCCAGAACGAAGAGCGCCCACTGGCTCCCAATCAGCTACCTCTGGCGGAAGCAGCAGGTCAGCGGGCACATAGGGAGGATTCGAGATGATCAGATCGACGTTGCGCATCAAGTCATGTGGGAGCGCATCGAACCAAGACCCGAGACCTGTAGAGATGCGCGCCCCGGGCCTTCCCAAGCCGGCGATGTTTGCTCGCGCTACTTGCAAGGCCTCGGGAGATTGGTCCGTCAACATCACCTGAGTCCTCACGCGCTCCACAGCGATGGATAACCCGATTGCACCCGAACCCGTTCCAAGGTCCACAACCTGGCAGGTTCGATCCTGCGCCCCAAGCCGGTCCAACTCTGCCAGAGCAACCTCAACTACGGCCTCAGTCTCTGGCCGCGGAATGAGCACTCGCGAATCCACCATGAGGTCCAATGATCGAAATGACCATGACCCAAGGACATACTGCAGTGGCTCACCAGCAGATCTGCGCCGCACCATGAGCTCAAAGGAACTCATCGATCGTTCTGTAACGGGATCATCTAATACCAGGATCAGCTCTGAAGGGTCTGCGCCCGAGGCCTGCTCAACTACTCGGCGAGCATCTACCGCTGCTTGCTCAAGACCTGCAGCCCTAAAGGCCAGAGTTGCTTCGATGAGCAGATCCCTCCAGCTCACGGTCTGATCCAAGGAACTCATTACTCCGAATCCGACAACTGCTTGGCGCGGTCATCGGCTACGAGTGCGTCGCTAATCTCATCAAGTTCACCCGAGAGCACGCGATCAAGGTTGTACACCGTCAGACCAATCCGATGGTCAGACACGCGATTCTCTTTAAAGTTGTAAGTGCGAATCTTTTCGCTGCGACCGCCGCCGCCAATCTGAGCTTTGCGTTGCCCAGATGCCTCACCTGCTTGACGGTCCTGTTCAAGCTTTAACAGCCGAGCACGCAAGACCTGCAACGCCTTCGCCCGATTCTGAAGTTGGCTCTTTTCGTCCTGCATCGCAACAACTAGGCCAGTTGGAAGGTGAGTAATCCGAACGGCTGAGTCGGTTGTGTTCACTGACTGACCGCCCGGCCCGGATGAGCGATACACATCAATGGTGATGTCGTTCGCATCGATGCGGACCTCTACTTCATCTGCCTCGGGCAGCACTGCGACCGTGGCCGAGGAAGTATGGATCCGGCCTTGGGATTCAGTGACCGGAACCCGCTGCACCCGGTGCACGCCAGCTTCGAAACGCATGCGGGACCACACGCCGGGCCCAGCCAAGCGAAAAGTCACGTCAGAGAGGCCACCCATCTCGGTAGGAGAGGATGACATGGTCTCAAAACTCCATCCGACTCGGCTGGAGTAGGCCCGATAGAGCTCGAAGAGATTACGAGCAAACAGGTTTGCCTCTTCCCCACCCTCTGCGCCGCGAATCTCGACAATCACGTTGCGGTCATCGTTGGGGTCTTTGGGAAGCAGAAGAAGTTTCAGTTCCTCGACTAGTCGATCTACTGCGGATTCGGACTCCGCAGCATCAGCTCGCAAGGCGTCACGCTCCTCGCCCGAACCGAGCGAGATCAGCTCCTTTGCAGCTTCGAGATCTCCCTCGGCTTCAATGAGCTGTGCCGTCCGCTCAACAATGGGTTGCAGTTCGCTATACCGGCGTGAGAGTTCCACATAGCGGGTCTGATCCGCTATCACTGCCGGGTCAGCAAGACGAGCTTCAACCTCTTCAAACTCGCGCTGCAAACCGTTCAGGCGGACAGAGAGGTCGTGCGCAGCCATGCTCAACCCCACCCAACGGCGATGGCAATGAGTTCAGCTGGCTGACGCAACATCGAGGCCAACCACTTGGTTGCCACATGATGGTCCTGCTCGGGCACTGCTAGCAGAAGCACGGCTTCTGAGTTGGCCTGTTCCCGAAGGTCAGCAGCTAGCGGCAAGAGCGCAAGGTCAACCCCGCAGGAGCAGACCACAATCACAGTGGTTCCGTCTTGTTTACTCCCGATCGCCGCCGCAGGAAATGCATCCCGCAATCCCGAAGGCTCGGTCGTCATCCCAAGAGCAGTCAGGCTTTGCGCACCGACCAGACTCGGCTGATCGAGTAGCAGTGCACGCAGCCAGCGTTCACGCGAGAGCCTTTGCACAGCATGCGTTGGGGCTCCAGGGAAGCGATGATCGCGCAAGATCGAGACCGTCTTCGCTAGGTCATCAACCGGTGACTCATCAGGGCGCACAGCCGCATGAGCATCTCGGTCGAAGCGGCCAACTCCCACCTCTAGGTGCAGTGCATTATCGCCGCCAGATCCCTCTGGCCACACCACTATGCGAGCAACCTCGAGTCCAAGCAGTTCGCCGCGAGTCACGCCGTGCTCGTGCACAACCTCTAGGCCCTCGTCAATGAGATGCTGCTCAAGGACATCGTTTCGCTCAGGTGGTACAGAAGCCGGTGGCACCGGGCCAGGTTGAATGCCGGTTGACCCCGTGCCCTGAATCAGGCGGACCTCGATGGGCTGGTCTGCGACCAAGAAGTACTGCGCCCAACGGGCAAGGTCTTCTGGTCGAGCAGCAGTTGCCGATGGAGCATCGGTGACTCCTACTGCGTCGGCAAACACCGTGAGTCGCTGCACTGGTTGTTGCGCTGCCCAGATCAACGCTGCACTGAGCGAGCGGGCCGAACTCTCGGAAAGCAGGACAAAGCCATGCCCAGTCAAGTTCAACGCATAGAGCGATCCCGCTTCTAGAACATCTGATATCTCAATCGGAGCTGAGGCCGGCTCGCCTTCCAGACTTTCCGTAGCACGGGAGCTGAGTGGTGACTCTAGATACTGGCGCGTCACAGCGAGCAGCTTGGCCTTTTGCAAGCGTGCCCTCTGTTGTGGATCCAGGGTCATCAGAGATCCCGCAGTGCTAGTAGATAACGCCGACCGGAGTCGGAGAGATCACTCAGCGGAAGCAGTCTCGGCTGTTTCAGGACCTGCAGCATCGGTGTCAACCGCACCAGTATCAACCGCATCAGTATCAGCAGCATCGGTGTCAGGCACTGTTGACTCATCCGCAGATGCATCGCCTTCGCCCTCGACGTTCTTGCGACGACCGTAGCGACGCTCGAAGCGCTCGACTCGACCGGCAGTATCGACAATCTTCATCTGACCCGTAAAGAACGGATGTGTGAAGGCCGAGATTTCTACCTTGGCGAGCGGGTATTCCTGACCGTCAGTCCAAGTTGTGGTCTCGGTCGCCTCAATGGTCGACTTCGTCAACATGGTGTCGCCAGACGAGGTGTCTTGAAAGACGACATAACGATAGGTGGGATGGATTCCTGGTTTCATGCTTCGCTCCGTTGAGGCCCCGGTTTCCGTGCGGGGCCCAGATAAGACTGATAAGTATGGCTTGTCTCGACCCCTCTGGGCGAACCCGAGCGATCAATGGTCAATCTTTTCAGCTAGTTGATATGTGCTGACTTGGCGATTTCTGCCAGAAACACATCATTGGTCGGGAATTTTCGCATCCGATCGACGACTAATTCCAGGCCAGCCGCCGGTTCACCACTTGCTGCCAAACCTGATAGAAGTCGGCGAAGTTTCCAAACCTGAGCCAGTTTCTCGGCTGGGATCAACAGTTCCTCATGCCGGGTGGACGAACCGTCGACGTCAATCGCAGGGTAGATCCGCCGCTCTGCTGCAGCACGATCGAGCCGAAGTTCCATATTTCCGGTCCCCTTGAACTCCTCGAAGATGACCTCGTCCATTTTGGAATTGGTGTCGACGAGGGCCGTTGCCAAAATCGTCAGCGAGCCACCCTCTTCAATATTCCGGGCTGCTCCAAAGAAGCGCTTGGGTGGGTACAGGGCACCAGTGTCGAGGCCACCGCTCATGATGCGGCCACCATTGGGAGCAGCCAAGTTGTAGGCGCGAGCTAGGCGAGTGATTCCGTCTAACAGAATCACAACGTCTTGCCCCTGCTCAACGCGACGCTTAGCGCACTCAATTGCTAACTCGGCAACCTGCGTGTGCTCTTCAGCGGGTCGATCAAATGTGGAGGCAATGACTTCGCCCTCAATAGATCGCCGCATATCGGTGACCTCTTCAGGACGCTCGTCAAGCAGGAGAACCATGAGTTCAACCTCGGGATGGTTCTGCTCTATGGCTTGAGCCACCGTCTGCAAAACCGTGGTCTTGCCAGCCTTAGGCGGTGCAACGATAAGCCCGCGCTGCCCTTTGCCGATCGGAGCAATCAGATCGATAATGCGAGAAGTCATGTCATAGGGGTGATCCTCTCGCTCCAACCGAAGTTGCTCCGAGGGGAATACCGGGGTGAGTTCATCAAAGTTGACGCGATCACGTGCCAACTCCGGGTCAGCCCCATTGACTGCATCGATGCGTAGGAGTGCGGGATTCTTCTCACCACGATTAGCTGGTCGGCTGGCGCCTGTCAGCCAATCTCCGCGCCGCAGACCAAGCTGGCGGGTTTGTTTAACCGACACGTAAACGTCTTCTCGGCTTGGCAACAAGCCATTGACTCGCAAGAAGCCGTAGCCCTCGTCCCGCAGATCAAGCACGCCCGCAACATCAACAAGTTCGCCCTCCCAAGGTTGCGACCCTTCTGCACCTTCTTCTTGGCGGTCGCGGCCACGACGGCGACGCCGCCTACGCGGATCCCCATCTGGGTTCTGTGGGTCATCCTCGGTCGAGGTGCTGCTGGAATACCCCGGAGAAGAGGCTTCGTTCGAAGAAGCGTTTGAAGGCTCATTCCCGGCCGAGGCAGAATCATTCCCGCCTGGGGCATCGCCGCGAGATCCAGCCTCTTGTCGAGGTTGACGAGCAGATTCACCACCAGAGTCAGAAGCTTGACCCGTGCCGTTCTGCTCTCGCTGACCCTGCTGACCCTGCTCAGACGGCTCAGATTGCGAAGATCTAGCCGAGCTATCAGATGCCTCTTCTTGCTCCTGCCGGTCAGATTCCAGACTCTGGCTCTGGCTACTCTCGGCAGCCGAATCCCCCGCCTCGGAATTATCAGGGGCATCTTGTGCACCTGCGGACTCATTACCTGAATCAGGAGTTGTATCGGCCCCAGCCCCAGAATCAGAATCGGCATCAGGTGTAACCCCAGCCAACTCCAAAATCATGGTGATGATGTCGGCTTTCTTTACCCTGCTTGTTGGCTTGCCGCCCAGAGCCTGGGCAATCACAGCAAGCTCGGAACGATCTTTTCGTTCTAGTCCATCAAGATCAATCGAATCAGCGCTCACTGCTTCAGACTCACTTTTCGTTGAGGCATCAGGCACGAGTCGCCTGCTGCGGTTTGGGTCCTGTCCTCCCGCCAGTGTGGCGAGGACGGGATCGATTCCTAATATTCAACACGCGCTTACAGAACTCGGGGAGTTCGCTCAACACTTCATGAGACGCCGTGTCACGGTGTTCGTTGACCAGTGAATTCAGTGAAGTGTCATGCGGTTTCAGAATTCAGAACCCGACCTGATGGCCGGTGAACCCCAAAATCCCCCTGCAGCCTTTGCCGAAGAAATCCCCAATCTAGTAACAGACTGTTGCACCCGCAAACTTACTTCTCTCAGGTCCGCTGAAGTAGCAGTGACATCAGTTCGTGGCCCGGGACGACCTCGGCCTGCTCCGTTCCTGATTCGCTGTACTCCCCACCAGATCCGTCGACCTTAGAGTCCACGAGCAGGTAGGGAACAGTGGTGGATGTATGAGTTTTCAGCAGTAACGGTGTCGCATGATCCGGCGACATCAGGAGTCGCCAGTCCCCCATGGCGTCCAAAGCTGGGATCAGCCCAGCAAGAACCCGCGCATCCCAGTTCTCCAGAGCCCGAACTTTCTCTGCCAGATTTCCTGCATGGCCAGCCTCGTCAGTGGCTTCGATGTGGATCACAAACAGATCAGTCTCACCCTGCAGTGAAGCAATCGCTGCGTCACGCTTGGCCTCGTAGTTGGTGTCATACCAACCTGTTGCGCCCTCGACTTGAACCACGTCCATGCCGGTGAGAACTCCAAGGCCTCGAACGAGGTCGACGGCAGTCACCATGGCGGCAGAGATGCCGTAGGTCTCCTGAAAGGAGGGAAGTTCTGGCTGATGGCCTTGTCCCCAGAGCCAGATTTGATTTGCCGATACTTCTGGGAACTGCTCTAGGACCGATCGACTGGCCTTCATGAGTTCACTCAACTGTTTCCCGGCAGGTCCAGTTGGCCATTGAGCAGGGCCGTCGGTCAGGTCGTGCGGTGGGATGCAATCCGCTGCCGCCCAAGACTCGGGTGCAACCATGATGTGACGGTACTGAACCCCAGGGTGGAAGCTCACCTCGGCGCCGGCTCCAGAGCCCAGTTGTTCGTCTAAGGCCTTGATGACCTCGGCGGCATCCTCGGAGTTGGGATGACCACCAGCAAAGTCAGCCATGAGGCCATCAGGGTGATCTGCGTCAGTGACCACAGTCGAGAGGTTGCAGCGAAACGCAACTTGGTCGGGTCGGATTCTGATGCCGAGGGATGCAGCCTCGATGGGTGCGCGACCTGTGTGATGCACTGCGGGGTCGTAGCCCAACAAGGACAGGTTGCCGACATCGCTGCCCGGCGGCATCCCCTCGGGAATCACAGCAGCACGCCCGACCGTTCCTCGAGCAGCCAGCGCGCTCAACACGGGCATATTGGCAACCTCAAGGGGGGTTCGCCCACCCAAATCAGGGTGCGGTTCATCGGCACAACCATCAGGCACGCAAATCACATACTTCATCCATGCATTCTTGCTCACCACAGAGGCAAGCAAAACCTCTGCGCCGGTCGCTCCCTGCCACGGAACCCAAAAACCTTGCTTTGTCGTGCGTGAGACTCGCTCACGAGTGCGGGTTTATGGGTGCTGGCTTGATGTGAGCTGCGATCGCACGAGTGCTTCCACTGCCTCGAGCGTGTTCTGCACATGTTCGATTCGTTCGACGCGATCAAACAAGTCAGTGAGATGAGCGGGTAGTTCCGGGCGGAACCCGAGTGCGGCCTCGACAGCGTCAGGAAATTTCGCTGGGTGCGCCGTTGCCAGCGCAACCACGGGAACCGATTCTTCTCCACCGAGTTGCTCCGCTAGCGCTACTGCAACTGCTGAGTGCGGATCGAGCACCAAAGCAGTGCGTTGATGCACCGATTGAATAGTCGCTGCAGCAGATTCGTCATCAACGCTACCTGCATCGAATTCCGCACGGAGCTTGTCCAAGATCTCAGCCGGAACCGATACCGATCCATCGGCACGAAATGCTGCCATGAACGCAGCTACTGCCTGCCCGTCACGGTCGAGTACCTCGAACAGCAAGCGCTCTAGATTTGAACTCACTTGAATATCCATTGAGGGGCTCGAGGTTGGCACCACTCCTTGGATCTCCATTTGTCCCGTCGTAAAAAATCGCGTGAGAATGTCATTGCGATTTGAGGCCACAACAAGACGGTCAATTGGAAGACCCATTTGTTTGGCAGCCCACCCAGCAAGAATGTTGCCGAAGTTTCCGGTTGGCACACAGAAGGTCACCTCTCCGGCTTCGGCAACTCCCCTAGCCCCGAGAGATTCATCTCCAGCCTCACTGCTGTCAGTAGCTTCAAGGTAGGCAACTACGTAATAGACAATTTGTGCCATGACTCGCGCCCAATTGATTGAGTTCACTGCACCAAGATGCACTTCGTCACGAAACGTTGTGTCGCCGAACGCTGCCTTGACTAAGTCTTGGCAATCATCGAAGGTGCCCTCTACCGCGACCGCGTGCACGTTGCTTGCTGCGACCGTGGTCATCTGACGCCGCTGAACATCCGAGACTCGCCCCTCGGGGAAGAGTATGCAGATATCGATCCGCGCTCGATCTCGAACTGCGTCAATTGCAGCAGACCCAGTGTCGCCCGAGGTTGCACCAAGAATGCAGATGCGCTCGTCACGTTGGGTTAACACGTAATCAAAGAGTCGGCCCACGAGCTGCAATGCAACATCTTTGAATGCCAATGTGGGGCCATGGAAGAGCTCCAACAAGAACAAGTCAGCGCCTGCTGCAGTAGTGCCAAGAGGTACGAGGGGGCAGACCTGCTCGGCTGCAAAGCCCGCATAGCTGTCATGGACAATGCTTTCAAACACGTCTCGGGGAATATCACCCTGAACAAATGGCCACATGACTTCAACGGCGATTTCTGAATAGCTGCGTCCTCGGAGCTGCTCGAGCGCTGGAAGCGCTGGCCAAAATTCGGGCAGGTACAACCCGCCATCGAGAGCAAGACCTGCCAGCAAGGCGTCAGCAAATCCCAACTCGGGTGCAGATCCCCTTGTCGATACGTACTTCATTACAAGTCTCCTAGTCGGTACCGATAACTCGCAGCACGGACCCTACAGAGGTCACCGAATCCAAAGCGCTGAGCTCGTGCAAGGTAGCTCGCACGTCTGCTTCTCGTGCCGCATGGGTAATAAAGATCAGTCGGGCTGCACCTCTGTTGGGCTGTTGCTCTTGGACTCTTTCTTCTAGGGCGCCTTCTTCTAGGACTTCTTGCTCCATGGAGTGGATCGACACCCGATGGTCACCGAATACGCCCGCAACAGCGGCAAGCACGCCGGGCTCGTCGCTCACTTCAAGGTTGACGTAAAAGGGTGATACCAGTTCATCTACAGGACGAAGATTCGCCTTGGCAAAGCTGCCGTTGCTTGCGTGCGTGCCCTTCAGCAGGTTTGCAGCAGCGTCGACAACATCTCCAAGTACTGCAGAAGCAGTTGGGTTTCCGCCTGCTCCTCGGCCGTAGAACATCAAGTCACCAACAGCCGCTCCCTGCACAAAGACTGCGTTGAAGCTGTCTCGAACCGAGGCAAGCGGATGCTCGTTCGGAACCATTGCGGGATGCACGCGAACAGCCACGGTGCCGTCGCTAAAGCGTTCAGCAATAGCGAGCAGTTTGACCACGTAGCCCAACCGGCGAGCAAACTCGATGTCTGTCTGGGTAACACCAGAGATCCCTTCGTGGTACACGTCACCGGCAACAACGCGCACACCAAAGGCAATGGTCGCAATGATGGCCGCTTTAGCCCCCGCATCAAATCCTTCGACATCGGCTGTGGGGTCACGCTCTGCATACCCCAGGCCCTGAGCCTCGGCCAACGCAGCGGAGTAAGCCCATCCTTCATCAGTCATCTTGGTGAGGATGTAGTTCGTGGTGCCGTTGACGATTCCCATCACTCGCGTGATGTCCTCGCCCACTAGTGACTCACGTAGTGGCCGGACAATTGGTACTCCCCCGGCTACAGCGGCTTCAAAGAGTAGGTCTACCCCGGCCTCGTCAGCCTCGGCGAACAATTCGGTTCCGATGTTGGCTAACAGTTCTTTGTTGGCAGTGACCACTGCCTTTCCAGATGCCAGAGCCAGCGAGATCAATTCTCGTGCCGGCTCGATTCCACCGATCACCTCGACAATCAAGTCGATTTCCGGGTCGGTCACAACGCTG
Source organism: Actinobacteria bacterium IMCC26207 (assembly GCA_001025035.1). Classification (GTDB taxonomy): domain Bacteria; phylum Actinomycetota; class Acidimicrobiia; order Acidimicrobiales; family Microtrichaceae; genus IMCC26207. The sequence continues at coordinate 107,127 of LCZK01000003.1, read as the reverse complement.
TGAGCATCCAAGGTAAGAACACCCGGATCAAGCAGCACTGCACGCTCTTTTGAGGTTGACCGAACTGCGACTTTTGCAACCTGCAACCGCAAGTCGGTGCGTAGTTCGATCTCATCTGCGCGCAGCCGAAGAAGTTCGACTAACGCCGCACCTACGTTGCCGCAACCAAGCACTCCGATGTTCACCGTTTTTGCCACGTGCTGAGGCTACCGGCAACAGCAGGACTCACCCGAACTACTCGGTCCAGCCTTGCCGGTGCTTGCTCTCTCGCGACTGAGCCTGTGGCCTCGGTTCCAACGGACCCAGCCCTAGCCAACGTCTGTAAGTAGCAGATCCTCGAGCGTCTCGCGGCGCACCACAAGACGAGCCTGACCCTCAGCCACAAAAACCACAGCCGGCCGCAGAACCTTGTTGTAGTTCGACCCCATTGAATGCCCATATGCGCCAGTTACTGGCGTTGCGATGAGATCACCAACGGCTAGGTCTGCCGGGACGCGGCCTTCACGAACCAGCAGATCACCAGACTCGCAATGCTTTCCGACTAGTCGAATTGGCATCTCCCTGCGTGCGTTCGCAGCCCGCGGCAGAAAGGTCTCATAGCCGCTGCCATACAGAACTGGTCGCGGGTTGTCACTCATTCCGCCATCCACCGAGACATAGGTCCGCACTCCAGGGATAAATTTGATAGTGCCAACGGTGTACAGGGTGAGGGCTGCAGATGCTGTAATCGCACGACCTGGCTCCACGCTGATCTGAGCTGTGATGCCCTGCTCGCGACAGCTACTCAGAATTGCAGTCCCCCACTCGGTGATCGAGGGAGCCTCATCGCCCTGCACATATGCCACACCGAGTCCGCCGCCCACTACGAACTCGGGCAGACCACACTCGACCACGAATGGGGCCACCGTGCTCAGCCCCTGCAGGAAGTTCTGAACGCTAAACACTTGGCTGCCAATGTGTAGGTGAATGCCAACCAGGTCCATGGCAATGCTGGCTGCAGCACGCTCCACGGCCTCCTCTGCTTGTCCGGTGGACAGGGGAAACCCGAACTTGGAATCAAGATTCCCCGTCTGCACATGTTCGTGCGTATGCACTTCAATTCCCGGGTTGATTCGCAAGAGCACCTTGGGAGCCGCGCAGCCATCAGCCACTAGTGATTCGATCCGCGTCATCTCATCAAAGGAATCAACCACAATCCGGCCCACCCCTGCTTGGAGCGCCTGTTCGAGCTCTTCGGTGGACTTATTGTTGCCATGCAGTTCCAACGCCTCTGCCGGAACGCCAGCTTGCAGAGCCACATGGAGCTCGCCGCTAGTCGCAACGTCAAGGCGCATGCCCTCTTCATAGGCAAGACGCGCCATTGCTCGACATAGAAATGCCTTGGTTGCATAGATCGCACCACCTGGGCCGAACACCGAGATTGCCTCTCGGCAACGATTCCGAAGCTGCGTCTCGTCATACACAAACAAAGGCGTACCAAAACGGTCTGCAAGGCCGGCAAGGTCAACTCCACCGATTGAAAGTGCGCCGTCACCTGCAACAGAGGCGGTGTCGGACAACAAGTCAATGGGTAACGCGGAGTTTCGATGATCAGATTGGGTACTCACTGGTTCTGTCATGTCACAGGCTCACATCTGCTCGGGGGCGGTGACGCCCAAGAGGTCTAGTCCAACTCTGAGTCCGCTACCTGCCGCATCGGCCAAGAGCCACCTTGCCTGGCGAAGCCCATCTGGAGTGTCCTCGGACAGAACCGGGCAGTCGTGATAGAAGCCGTGCACTGCAGCGGCCAACTCACGCACCCAGGTTGTGATCTTGTGCGGGGCCCGGTCTCGTGCTGCAAGTTCCACTACCTCTGGCAGCAGGTACAGCGCACGCAGAATCTCTAGTTCGCGCTCGTGTACCAGAAGACTGAGGTCTACATCTTGTGCAGCTGTCCGCTGGATTTTGCGCTCGGCTGCGACACGGCTGATCGAGTGAATCCGTGCATTCGCCATTTGCACATAAAAGACAGGGTTCTCATTCGACTGCGCGACGATCAGGTCTAAGTCCACAGTTTGAGGCGAGTCAACTGACTGCAGCAGATAGGTCAAGCGCACCGCATCAACTCCCACGTCATCAAGGAGGTCCTCAAGTGTGATGAGGTTGCCGGAACGCTTCGAAATCTTCACTTCTTCGCCATCTTTTTCAAGCCGTACCAGCTGCGAGATGATCACTTCTAAGTCCGCCGGGTCATGGCCAAGTGACTGCACTGCAGCTTTCATGCGGGCCACATAGCCATGGTGATCCGCTCCCCATACGTTGATGAGCAGATCGAACCCTCGATCAAACTTGTCTCGGTGATAGGCAATATCGGGAAGCAAATAGGTGAACTCCCCGTCACTCTTGACGAGGACGCGGTCTTTGTCATCGCCGTAGTCAGTTGAGCGAAGCCAGATGGCGCCTTCTGAGTCATCAACTACCCCGCGCTGGCGCAGGTCGCCGAGCGTGGTTGGGATTGCACCCCGATCTACCATTGAGCGCTCAGAAAACCAGGTATCAAAGTGGACGTTCAGGCGTTCAAGAACGGTGCGGGCATCATCGAGTGCGCGGCGTTCACCCCATTCGAGCGGATCAGCGTCTTTAGGCATCTGCTCTGCCCAATCCCTGATGTATTGCCCGTTGTAGCCGCCATCGGGAAGTTCGCTTCCAAGCTTGCGAGCAGTGAGCGAGGCGGCAAAAGTGCGCATCTGAACTCCACGGTCATTGATGTAGAACTCGCGCTCCACCTGATAACCGGTGTAGCTCAGCAAGCGACCCAAACTGTCACCAAATACTGCGCCGCGGGCATGCCCTGCGTGAACAGGTCCAGTCGGATTCGAGGAGACAAACTCAATCAGGACCTTCTGCCCTTGCCCCGTTTCAGAGCGGCCGTAGGAATCCCCGGCAGCGAGGACCTGTGGAATCAATTCCTGCAGCCATGCATCATCTAATCGGAAGTTCACAAATCCAGGGCCAGCAATCTCGACCGAAGTCACATGCGGAGGCAGGTTCTGGTTCAGAGAATCAACCAACTGCTGAGCGAGTTCTCGTGGCGGGGTACCCGCTTTCTTTGCAGAAGTAAGAGCAATGTTTGAAGAGAAATCCCCATGGTCGCGGCGCGCTGGTTGCTCCAAATGAATCTCATCAGGTGAGTCGATTCCAAGCTCTGCAAGAGCAGAGGCAAGAGCAGTAGTGATCACAATTCGCATGGTTACCTTGGTTACCTTGGTTATCTTGGTTGTCTGAACGGGTCGTTACTCGTGCCAGCGATGGGGCGGCTGCTATCGAATGGTAACGTCCGGTCCCTGAGTTCTCGTAACTCATTGTGGACCGCCTCGGCGGTCTACTCGCAAGGCCCTCGTAGCTCAGGGGATAGAGCATCGCCCTCCGGAGGCGTGTGCGCAGGTTCGAATCCTGCCGAGGGCACAACTATCTGCAGCCGGATTGACCCTCAAGGTTTCCTTCTTGATGCCCGATCTATCTGTGATGCACCCCCCACAGCGCTCGGCTGGAACCGGTCAACGGCATGTCAGATCAAGCGCCAGCGCTCTACTCGCCATATTCGTCATCAGCTTTGTAGCGCTGAGTTGTGCTGCCGCTCCGAGAAGCAGGATTTCGGAGGGTACCGGTTCGGCCACAACGACTCTCCCCCTTGGAACAGAGACTGGGACTCCCGCGACTGTTCGGCCCATTACCTTTCCTGTTTCTGCCGGTGCGAGCTATAGCGACACCTTCGGTGCTCCACGCTCAGGCGGGCGCTCCCATGAGGGGCAAGATCTCGTGAGTGCCAAAGGCACGCCGCTGCTAGCAACTGTCAGCGGACGTATCACCCGGCTACGTCATGACCTCAGCGGACTCTCTGGAAACTCACTAACGATTACTGCAGATGATGGGTGGAGTTATGTCTACATTCATCTCAACAACGATTCCCCGGGCACGGATGACTCAGCAAACAGATTTGAGTACGCATTCGCTCCTGGACTGGCACTCAATAACCGAGTGACTGCAGGCGAGTTGGTTGGGTTTCTTGGGGATTCCGGCAATGCCGAGGAAACCATTGCGCATCTGCACTTCGAGATCCATCAACCGGACGGAGCGGTTATCAACGCTTTCGCAAGCCTGCGAGCAGCGAGTACAGCACCTGCAATTCCTCGATCCTGGTAGGAACAGGAGTTAGGGGCAGGAGGTGCCTTCTGGTGGCACGCCTGGCTTCCAGCCCGGCTCGGTTGTTGTCGGTGTAGCCGCTGGCGCAGGAGTTCCCGCTGCGGCGGGAGCAGCCGAGGCAACCGCTGGAGGTGCTGCAGTTTTCTCAGGTTCTGACACTCGCAAAAAGTCTGTTCCAAGGGTGACCCGCACACTGCCCGAAGCCAACTTCTTGTCTTCTTTCAACTCTGGGGCTGCCGAGAGCCAAGGGGCCACAAGTTCTGCCATTCGCTGTTGACCCTTGGGGTAAGCAATCACCGTATGAGGCACGGTCTTATCCGAGGGTTCCACTGCACCCTCGATGAAACCTCCCGTGACCAAAACAAAGCTCACTCGTCGAGCTTGGCCTTCCCTACCAGAGGCGTTCACTACGGTCACCGTCACCTCGTCTGCCGAGGGCGGCGGAGCAGTTGTCGTGGTTACTGCCGCTGCGACTGCTGTGCCACGAAACAGGTCGAGTACCGGCTGCGCTGCTGCGTCATCAACCAATACCACTGCAGCGCCGCCATCCGTGCGAAACGGAACCACGGGCAGGCTGTGGGTCTGCAGGCGTTCGGGATCGAAGCTCGAGAATCTCTTTCCGAGAGCAACGAGATCGCCCGTGCCAAGCGAATCATCAAGTTTGACTGAACCAAGACCAGCATCGACTAGTGACTTCAACGTGCCCACGTTGTTCAGACCCAGAGTCTGGGCCTTGGCTAGAGCTGCCCGGGTGAGCAACTGCTGCCGAGTCATTCGTCCAAGATCCCCTGTTGGGTCAGACACCCACTTCACGCCGTTATTCCACTCAAGATGCCGTGAACGAGCGAATGCCAGTCCATTCTGTCCGTCAAGAACATGACAGCCCTTGACGCCAATTTCGAGCCCAGAATTGCCGTCCCGGACAGGGTGATCGAAATACATCGGCACTCCGCCGATGGCTTCTACTAGGGACTGAAATCCCGAAAAGTCCACCTCTACAAAGTGATTGATTGGTATCCCCAGAGATTCCTGAACGGTGTCGACGACTGCTTGGGTTGACTGCGCATAGGCCGAATTGATTCTCTGCTTGGAGTCTTTGCCTGAGATCGGGACCCACAGATCACGCGGTACCGACAGCAGGTCAATGCGATCGCTACCGGGGTCGATCCGAGCGATGAGCAGACTGTCTGCACGCTGACCTGTAGGAGCATCCTTCCCCAGCATGCCGCCGGCCCCGGGGTCACCTTCTTCAATATCGGCACGGCTGTCAGAACCCACGATGAGCACGTTCATTGGTTCGGTAGGGCTATTGACTTCGGCCAGGTTGAGATCAACTCGCTGGATCTTCGAGAAACTCCACAGCCCCCAAGCCGCACCAGCGCCAAGTACAACCCCTATGAACAAGAGTCCAGCTAGGCCAGCAGCGGCAATTCTCTTCGGTGTGGACCATCCTGGAGAGCCTTTGGGGGTCCGTCGAACTACCCGATACTCACCGGTGTCTTCGGAATCAGGGTTCATCGGGGGAGGAGTCACAAGGAGAATCCCAGCAAACGTTAGCGAGGCAATTCCCGCAGAATTTGCTAGGAACTGTCACGAGATCTGTCAGCTTCAGTTTAGTAGCTGGGACTACCGCTTTGGTGAGACCCTCGGCCCGAGCAGGCAGGTTCCTCAGCTTTGAGGAGTCCCCTGCGGGATTGAGCGAGGATTTAGCTGGACTTCGTTTCAACCTTTGGCTCACGCGGAAGCCCAAGCACCTTCTCACCGACGATGTTGCGTTGAATCTGAGAGGTTCCACCCCAGATTGTTTCGGATCGAGAAAAGAAGAACGAGGAGATCATCAAGCTAACTGGGTACGTGGGTCGACCCTCGCCGCGCAGCGCGGCAGGCCACGAACCGCTCTGCGGACCACTCGTCGAGAGCATGGCCTCTGCACCCCAAATCTCTAGGGCAAGCTCCATTGCAGCCTTGTGAGTCTCTGACCAGAACATCTTGTTGGTTGCGCCAAGAACAGTGACGCCCATATCTCGTTTTCCGCTTACGGTGGCAGTCAGGGAGCGCAGACCATTGATTCGCATTATCTGAATCTTGGAGTAGTAGAGCGCTAAACCCTGACGAATCGCTGGGTCGTTGATCTTGCCGTTCTCTGTGGCCTTCTCAACCATCAGGCGGTATTCCTCGGCGAAGCGTCGATAACCAGTGGTTGCAGACATTCCTCGCTCAAAGCCAAGTGTGTCGTTGGCAACTTTCCAGCCGTTATTCAAACCGCCGACCACGTTGTCAACGGGGCAGCGAGCGTCGGAGAAGAACACCTCGTTGAACTCATCGGTCCCATCTGGTTGCACGATGCCGCGCACCTCTACTCCGGGCTGCTTCATGGGCACCAAGAGGTACGAGATTCCGGCCTGCTTTTTCACATCAGGGTCCGTCCGTGCAAGCACGAAGCAGTAATCAGCGAACTGCGCTTGGGTGGTCCAAACCTTCTGCCCGTTAATGACCCATTCGTCTCCGTCAAGCACGGCCGTGGTCTTCAATGAGGCAAGATCAGACCCTGAGTCGGGCTCGGAGAACCCTTGGCACCAGCTCATGGAGCCATCAAGGATCTTGGGAAGGAAGAATTTCTTCTGCTCCTCGGTTCCGTTCATCAAGATGGTGGGCCCAACAAGAGTGTCTCCAAAGAAGTCGGCCCGCATCGGCGCTTTTGCCTTTGCGAACTCTTCGGCGAGCACAACGCCCTGCATGGTGGACAGATTCTTGCCACCGTATTCCTCGGGCCAAGTTGCGCAGATCCAACCACCCTCAAAAAGGGTCTTGGTCCACTCCAGATTCCAAGTGGCCTTCTCATCGGCAGTCATCTTGAATCCCGAATCAAACCAACCCTTGGGAAGGTTTTCTTCGAGCCAAGCCCGGATTTCGATTCGGAACTCTTCGGCGTCGGCGGGATAAGTCAGGTCCATGCCCTCAATATTGACCGATCAGTCAAGTGAGAACCAGTCAGCAGGGTCGCAAGATTCTCCTGACCTAGGGTTCACCCATGAAACACAACGCCGACCGACCGTTCGACCTGATTGTCTTTGGTGCAACGAGTTTCGTTGGACAGATCCTGTGCAGGCATCTCGTGGAGCGTCACGGCACCACAGGAACGCTCAAATGGGCGATCGCCGGCCGTGATGCGGCAAAGCTCGACCAGGTCGCACAAGACACGGGGGCAGAGGTGCCCCGCATCGTGGCCGACGCATCAGATCGCAAGGCCCTCATGGAGCTCGCGGAATCTACCCGGGTCGTGGTTTCCACTGTTGGCCCCTATGCGCTGTACGGGTCGGAGTTGATTGCGGCAGTTGCTGCGGCCGGCACCGACTACTGCGATTTGACCGGAGAGCCTCAATGGATGCGGTCGATGATTGATTCCCACGAGGCTGCAGCTCGCGACAGTGGTGCTCGAATCGTCCATGCCTGCGGGTTTGATTCCATTCCTTCTGACCTAGGCGTGTGGTTCACACAGCAGCGATCCATGGAGCTATTTGATGCACCCTGTGACCACGTGGCGATGCGTGTCTACTCCATGAAGGGTGGCGCTAGCGGCGGCACGATCGCGTCAATGATGAACCTTATGGAAGAGGCGGCCTCGGACCCTGACCTGCGCCGGATGCTCGCTGACCCATACGCTCTCGCGCCCCAAGACATGCGCTCAGGAGTTCCGCAGCCTGAGCTGACGAGCCCGGCCCGTGATGCGGCTTCGGGTCAATGGATTGCGCCGTTCGTGATGGCAGGAGTCAACACCCGCGTTGTTCAGCGGACTCACGCATTGCTCGGGCGCCCTTGGGGTCCGGAGTTTCGATATGAGGAAGCCATGGTGATGGGCTCGGGATTTGCTGGCGGAATAAAAGCGGCGGGGCTATCGGCTGGGATTTTGGGTGGAATGGGACTCGCTGCTGTCTCCCCGACCCGCAAATTGCTCAATCGATTTGTACTTCCTCAACCTGGCGAGGGCCCATCGCCCAAGGCCCAGCTTGAGGGCTTTTTTGAGTTACGTTTCTTTGGCCTCACTCAAAATGGCCGAGCCGTGCGGACTCAGGTGACCGGGGAGCGAGACCCTGGTTATGGATGCACGGCGCGGATGTTGGGCGAGGCTGCAGTGACGCTGCTCGACTTAGACCACGAAGATGTTGGCGGCGGATTCTGGACACCAGCCACGGCACTCGGAGATCGACTCATCGAACGTCTTGAAGCGCATGCTGGCCTGCGGTTCAACCTGCTTCTCTAACCACGCTGGACTACCTAGTGGGTTGCTACGTCAGCTAGCTAAAGCAAGCCAAGATGAACTCATCAAATGCCGCCTCGTTGGCACAGACTTGAAGGTTCCCGAGGGAATCCCTACTGACATCCAGAGCAGGACAGAAAAAGTCTGCCGAAGGCGTGAAGAAATGAGGAGAACCAATGACACCTCGGTCTCTGCCACTGATGTACTCGTCAAGGACCCGCTGTTGGTCAGCAGCACCAATTTGAACTTCAAACTCGTTGGCCAAGTCAGCAAGCACAGCTGGGTCAGAGACATCAACGCCCTGTTCAAAAAGTAGATCCCGCAGGCGCAGGCTCACCGCCTCACCGCCTTTCGCACCAACCCCGTAGGCGGCAAGCGCAAGAGTCAGCGCGGGTAGTGAGGAAACCGGAAACTTTTCGGTCTCAAACCCGACAAACAGGTCAGGAGCCAGCTGTTCTCGAATATCAACGATCTCCTCGGCAATGAAGTCAGGGTCAAGCGGCTTCTCATTGACCACTTCAAGCGGCCAAGAACGCACCCACAGCTGAACATCCTCGCGACCCATCTCTGCTCGACGCTCAACGAACCGGCGCAGTCCGACATGAGTAAACGGGCAGCCAATATCTGCATAAACCTCAATCATCTCAATGCCTCTCTTCTCTGTGCGACGAGGGACCTCTCCATCACTGAGTTGTGTAGCCGCCATCTACGGCGATTGCTTGACCAGTAACAAAGCCAGCACCAGCTGAGCACAGCCAGATTACACAGGCTGCGATTTCCTCGGGTTGGCCCAGTCGGCCTAACGGATGCGCTGCGACTGTCCGTTCGATTAGTTCGGGTTGCTCCACTTTGATGCGTTGGATCATCTCAGTCTCGATGGCCCCTGGGCAGACCGAGTTGACGCGGATCCCGTCGGCAGCCAACTCAAGTGCTGCACTGCGAGTCAGGCCATTGACGCCGTGCTTGCTCGCCACATACGCCGCCAAGCCTGGAAAACCATTCAGACCAGCGATCGAAGCGCAATTGACGATTGCTCCCTGGCCTCCGGAATCCCTGATTGCAGGAATCTCTGCGCGCATGCACAAGAACACGCCAGTCAGATTGACAGCCAGAGTCCTATCCCAGTTCTGATCAGAACAGAGCTCAATGGGCCCCGGATCGCCCTCGATACCCGCATTATTGAAAGCGAAATCTAGGCGTCCAAACCTGCTCATCGTGGCACCAACCATTGCGTTTGCAAGATCTGCTTGAGAAACATCTGCGGGAATAAACAGTGCTCGGCCGCCAGCTTCTCGAATCTCATCAGCAACCAACGCGCCGCGTTGCTCCTCACTATCTACCAACGCAACTGAAGCTCCCTCTGCCGCAAAAGCAAGGGCGGTTGCCCTACCGATTCCAGCCGCAGCACCAGTCACCAGGGCAACTTTCGAGTCCATAACGCCCATAATTCATGCTCCTATTTTTAGTTGTCAGGCAACTGTGCATACTCGCGAGCACCACAAACAGTGCCAAAAGACCCCTCGAGCAACAGCCGAGGCAGAACACTTCTCCAGGCCGCTGCGCTCATGGCCACAAGGACAACAAACCCAACACGCTGTCAGATCTGGGCGTTGAACTTGCGGGTAGATTGATGACATGTCACTCGCCGAGGAACTCGTAGTTACTGCTTCTGCCCGCTGGACGAGTCAGTGGAAAGAACTGAAGGCAGAGGTCATCGATACGGGCATTTGCACTGGGTGTGCAGGCTGCGTGATTGCCTGCCCGCATGATGTCATCGGCTACGACCATGAACAAGGCGGCTACAAGCCCTTCCATCTTGAAGAAGAACTTGGCCCAGAGGACTGCGGCCACGGCATCAAGGGCTGCACCAGTTGCACCCGAGCCTGTCCCAGGTTTCGCCTCTGGGAAGGTCAAGCTGACGAGCACCTGTTCGCTAGGACCCGAAACGATGATGAGGTTGCTGGGATCTTTCAGGACATTTTGTTGACCCGAGCTTCTGATGCCATGGTGCATGAGATCGGTCAAGACGGGGGCCTTGTATCTGCAATCCTGCTTTGGGCTATGGAGCATGACTACATCGATGCAGCCTTGGTTTCGTACCTCGAGGGAGACAAGGGGTCATGGAAGGCTCGCCCCGGAGTTGCAGCGAACCGGGAACAGATTCTTGAGGCCGCAGGCAGTAGGTACACCTACTCTGCCAACACTCTGGCCCTAGACGAGGCTCTAGAAGCTGGGCACTCGCGTTTGGCTCTAGTCGGAATGAGTTGTCAGTCCTCGGTTCCCCCAGTCATGTGGTCTCGCAAGATTGGCAAGATCTCGAAGCCGATTGTGTTCAACCTGGGTCTGCTCTGCTCAAAAACTTTTGATGACGCAATCTTTGAGGAACTCTTCCGAGCAAAGTACGGAATCGAACGCGAGCAGATCGTCAAGATGAACATTAAAGGCGTGTTCCAACTTTGGTTGACCGATGGCAGCTACCGGGAAGTCAACCTCAAGGAGTGTCACGCTTGGACCCGAGAAGGCTGCACCCACTGCCCTGACTTTGCTGCAGAACATGCCGATATCTCGTGCGGTGGGATCGGCGAGAATGCCAACTGGACTCTCACCATCGTGCGCACTGACCTAGGACGAGAGATCATCAGTCGGATGATTGCTGACGGCTCAATCGAAGCTCGCCCTGGCGACTCAGACCCCGCAGCAATTGCTCTCATGCGCAAGCTGTCCGAAAAATCACGAGCTCGCTGGCCTACCAGTGCAGAAGCGAGCGTGCGAGTGGGTTTGCCCGAACCAAAACGAAAGCCGCCTCAGAGTTGATCGGCTGCCCTAGTTGGTCGATTGAGAGTCCCGTCTGAGTGTCAAGTAGTGCACCACCCGCATCGGATCAGGGTTAGTTAGAAGTGCCGCACTTCTCTTGAACTGCCTGAATATTTGTAGGAACCACAATCTCTCCGGCCTTCTCGGTGGCCTGCTTTTGATCGAACGCCTTTGCATCTGGGAAGGGAACTGTTTCTTTCAAGCCATCAAAGATGCAGTTGCAGTAGTCGACACTCTCCAGCTTGACGTCAACATACTTTCCATCGGTCGGTTCGACGCCAGTGCACCCGTACATCAAGTTGCCGTAGTAGCCGGTGCCATCAGTGGTGACGTCGCCGTATTCTTTTGGCTCTCGGACAGTTCCACCGCAACTGCTCAGCGCTAGCGCACAGGCTGCTGCCAGAATCACAGTTCGGATGGTTGTTCTTGCGGGACGCATCTGGCTCCTCGAGGACGGGCTGAGTGCAAAAGCTAGCGCTCATCTGTCATCAGGCTGAAACCCACCCCCGTTGCGCCGCCCGGCTAGAGCTTCGTACCCGCTAGCGATACTCCCGTTGATCGGTCGTAATCGAACATTGAAGACCCAGACCTGAGCTGCTCTGCATCAAGCACTGCGAGCCTTCGCTGGGCAAGACTCGGCGATGATGCCATCGTCAGCGCATCGATCAATCCTGCTCCCCTGCCACGAGGAACGCTCGTCACTTCTGTGCTCTCAAGGATTCCGAGTTCTATGGTCTGGCCAATCTCACTCTGGTACTGCTGCCTGATCCGTCTCATAGAAGTTCTTCGGCCAAATCTGACTGCTCCAAGAGAGTCATACGGCCCAGTTCGGTGGAAATGGTGCTTCCGGACTAGCCCTGCAGAGGACTGCAAACTTGCTCAGCCGGGCATGGACTCCTCTGTTCGCTGACCAGGATTCCCGTGTGAGGCTAGGGGCCAACAGTAACTACGGGAATGGTGTGGGTGCTGATTCCCACTGCTGTTGCACTGATCTTGGAAGCAGCAGCATTTTGCATCAACTTGATACTTCCCACTGTAGGCAGAGCTAGCAGGGCAACAATGAGCGCGTATTCCACGAGTGACGCTCCTCGTTCCCCCCGACGGCCTTGCCGATGTGAGTAACGGCAGCTCAGTCCTGCGTGTCTTGGCCTACTCGGGCGCACTCCTGAACGGCTCATAGCTTTGATGATCGGCAGAGAGCTAGGCGGAGCGGATAGGTCAAATGACCTATTTCTAGTCTGAACGGCCTATTTCGACTCAGGGAGAGCTAGAGCACTTCCGGAGCGCAACCTGTCAAACCCGCAGATACCTACCCACGGCAATGCCAGACCCAACCGCACCGGTTACTGCCCCAACAACCAGAATCATGATGACGGCCTTCCACAGGTCTCCACCTGTCCACTTGATCTGGTTCAGCAGCTCAAATGAGACTTGATTCACAAAGTTTCGCTTCCAGAGAGCGTCGAAACCCCAGGTCAGACCTGCAGCGGCTAGCGCTCCGAGTAGTCCCTGAACCATGCCCTCAGTCATGAATGGCAATCGGATAAACCAATTGCTTGCACCTACGAGTCGCATGACCTCAATTTCTCGTCGCCGCGCAAATACGGCGGTGCGAATCGTATTGAAGATGAGCAACACCGAGACAAAGATGAGTGCCACACCAAAGAGCCGCACCCAAGAATTGAGTGTGCTGAGCGACTTCTGCACCTGCCGCGCATACTCCTCGGCATACTCAACTCGGTACACACCGGTCATATTCTCAAATTCGGTGCCAACTGCGGACACCACATCGGCATCGGTACTCGTTGGTTTGACTCTAAAGCTCTGCGGTAGTTCCTCGGGATTGATTGACTCGACGAAGTCGGGCTGATCGGCGAAGAGTCGCTTGAACTCAGCGTAGGTTTTGTCTTTATCTAGAAACTTGACGGACTCGACCTGCGGATTGGATTCCAAGCTCTTGTTCACACTGTCAATCTGATCGGCCGTAGCACCAGGGTTCATGTACACAAACATCTGCACATCGGAGCGAAGCCCCAAGAAACTCTGATTGATACCAGTTCCGATCAAGAAACTCACGGCAACGAATGCCAAGGCAATCGCAACTGTCAGCAACGAGGCCAAGGTCAGCGTCAGGTTTCGGACCAGGTTTGAACCGGTCTCTTTAAGTACGTAATCGAGACGTATAGCCATGATGGTCTATCCCTCGGCTCGTGAGATGAAAATCTGGCCGATATAGCGGCGGGTTGCGGCAATCGTCATTCGTACACACCTCGGGCCTGATCACGAACCACGCTGCCACGATCAAGCTCAATCACCCGACGACGCATCGTGTCGACAATCCCGCGATCGTGAGTTGCCATAACGACGGTGGTGCCCGTGCGATTAATACGATCTAGAAGCTTCATGATTCCCACAGAGGTAGCAGGGTCAAGGTTTCCTGTTGGTTCATCTGCGAGCAGAATCAAAGGTCGATTCACGAAAGCTCGGGCGATCGAAACTCGCTGCTGTTCGCCACCTGAGAGTTCATCCGGCATGGATCCTTCTTTTCGACCTAGACCAACGAGTTCCAGGATCTGCGGAACGGCTTCACGGATCACTGACTTCGGCCGGCCAATTGCCTCGAGCGCAAAGGCGACATTCTCGGCCACTGTCTTATTGGGGAGCAGTTTGAAGTCTTGGAATACGCTGCCGATATTCCTGCGCAGGTACGGGACCTTGTAGCCGGGAAGGGCCGCAATGTCTTTTCCAGCTACATAGATCTTGCCCTTCTCGGCAGTCTCTTCGCGGTTCAGAAGCCGAAGAAAGGTTGACTTTCCAGACCCTGAAGGCCCCACAAGGAAAACAAACTCACCTTTTTCGATCTCTACGGTGGCATCGCGCAGGGCCATGTGCTCGCCCTTATAGATCTTCGAGACATTCTCGAGTTTGATCACGGTTTCCTGACCAGTGTGTTCGACGAATTTCACAAGCGACCGGACCGATGCTCTCGGGGGGATCGGCACTTCCTGTGAAGCCTGCTGTTACAGACCTGTGACGTTATCGCGATGCAGAGAAGATGTGTGGAACCCCCTGAGGCCACTCTTGGGCCAGAACTTCAGCGCTAATTAGCGGGAACACCCTCGGTGCGCTGCCAGCGCAAGAATGCCTCCATCAGTTCATCCAATTCGCCATCAAGGACGGCTTCGGGGTTTGGCAACTCCAAACCAGATCGAAGGTCTTTGACTTGCTGATAGGGCTGCAACACGTAGTTGCGATCCTGGCTTCCAAAGTTGACCGAGGATTGGTCACCCGTTATTTCGGCGATTTTGTCCATGCGTTTTGCTCGTTCAAGCTCGAGCAGACGAGCCTTGAGCGTCTTCATTGCTCGGTCCTTGTTCTGATGTTGCGAGCGCTCGTTCTGACATGAGGTGACGACCCCGGTTGGCAGGTGGGTGATTCTCACGGCCGAGTCCGTCACGTTGACATGCTGGCCGCCCGCGCCGGAGGAGCGATAGACGTCGATTCGTAGGTCTTTGTCGTCGATCTCAATCTCGGAATCAACATCTTCGATAAAGGGCGTGACTTTGACAGAAGCAAAACTGGTTTGGCGCCTCGAGTTGTTGTCAAACGGCGAGATTCGAACTAGGCGGTGCACGCCATGCTCAGAACGCAACAATCCGTATGCGTTTCTTCCCTTGACCACAAAAGTCGCCGAGGAAATGCCAGCCTCACCGCCCGCATTGAGCGACTCGATGTCGGCTGCGAACCCTCGGCGTTCGGCCCAACGGAGATACATGCGCAACAACATCTCGGCCCAATCCTGAGCCTCGACTCCGCCTGCTCCGGAGTTGACGTCAACGATGGCGTCACGTTCGTCGTACTCTCCAGTAAAGAGCGCACGTAGTTCTAGTGCGGCAAAGTCACGCTCAAGAGACTTGACCTCTTTATCGATCTCAGCCTCGAGACTCTCGTCGTCCTCTTCTCGGGCTAACTCATGCAAGGTGGCTAAGTCCTCGACCCGGGACTGAAGAGAGTCAAATAACTGAAGATCATCAGACATCTCCGAGAACTCTCGCTGCAGGATCTGCGCAGCGGCTGCATCATCCCAAAGGTCCGGGCGGGCAAGCTCTGTCTCGAGTTGCGGTTGACGATGCCGCAGGTCTGCAATACGTAGGTAGTCCTGCGTATCAGCAAGCCTGATTCGGAGCGCAGTGATCTGCGAAGAAAAATCGAGCATCAATCAGGCGCCGTGGCAAACCTTGTACTTCTTGCCGCTTCCGCAGGGACATGGCGCGTTCCTTGGCGTCTTCTCCCAATCCGTCTTCACGACCGGCTTTTGTGCCTCTGGTTCGGGAGCAGGTCCGGGACTTCCGCCCTCTGCTTGGGCCAGAGAGGTTGTCTCTAATGCGGCCGCCGGCCCTGCCGTCTGCGCAGTAGCGGGATCATCGGGTGCGGTGTAGCTGAAGTTGCCGATGGGCTTGATCTGTGGCGCCTCTTCTTGAACCACCTGCACGTGCATCACGTACTGCACATACTCCCGATCAACGGTGTCCATGAGTTGACCAAACATGTCGTAACCCTCACGCTGCCATTCGCTGAGTGGGTCTTTCTGACCGAGTGCACGCAGGTTGATTCCCTCTTGCAAGTAGTCCATTTCTTTCAAGTGATCGCGCCAGCGGGCATCGATGATTTTGAGCATCACCTGACGCTCAATCTGACGCATCGTGTCGTTGCCCAGGTCAGTTTCACGAGTCTCATAGTGCTGCGTGGCATCAGCCATTACTAGGTCGTAGACCTGATCACTGCTTGATGCAGCTACGAGTGATTCGGCTGTCAAACTCGTAGGCCAGTACGAGGTCATGTCTGCAACGAGGGCATCAAGGTCCCACTCTTCTGAGTAGTCCGCAGAGCAGTGCGTGTGCAGGAGTCCATCAACGGCCTCTGCGAGAGCTTGCAGCGTCTCCTCACGAAGATCAGCACCCTCAAGCACCTGATCTCTGCGGCGGTACACCACCTTGCGCTGTTCGTTCATCACCTCGTCGTACTTCAGCACGTTCTTACGAATTTCTCCGTTGCGCGCTTCGACGGTGTTCTGAGCTTTTTCGATTGCCTTCGAAACCATCTTGGCCTCGATTGGAACCTCATCGTCCCAACCCTTGCCCATCACCCACTCGATTGCGCCTGTTGCAAAGAACCGCATCAAGTCATCTTCAAGGGACAAGTAGAACTGACTCTCGCCAGGGTCTCCCTGTCGGCCTGAACGACCACGCAACTGATTATCGATTCGACGACTCTCATGACGCTCAGTCCCGAGCACGTACAGCCCGCCGAGTGCTCGCACACGGTCACCGTCTGCTGAGCATTCGATGGTGTGCTGCTCGAGCAGTTCGGCGTAACGGGCTTGGCCCTCTTCGGACTCGAGCTCGAGGCCCTCTGCGTTGACATCTTTTGCTGCTAGGCCCTCGGGGTTTCCTCCGAGCAAAATGTCAACCCCTCGACCAGCCATGTTGGTTGCAACTGTGACTGCACCGACTCGGCCCGCCTGGGTCACGATCTCGGCCTCACGTGTGTGCTGCTTTGCGTTGAGCACCTCGTGACGAATGCCACGCTTTTCAAGTTCACGTCCCAACCGCTCTGACTTTTCGACCGAGACCGTTCCCACCAGAACTGGCTGGCCCTTCTCGGTGCGTAGCGCAATATCTTCGACAGCCGAAGCAAACTTGGCTGCTTCGGTGCGGTAGATAACGTCGCCCTCGTCTTTACGAACCATTGGACGATGGGTGGGAATGGGCACCACCTGCAAGTTGTAGGTACCCATAAATTCCGCAGCCTCGGTGACTGCCGTTCCGGTCATGCCAGCGAGCTTGTCGTACATGCGGAAGTAGTTCTGCAGAGTGACCGTTGCAAGGGTCTGGTTTTCTTCTTTGATCTTGACCCCTTCTTTTGCCTCGACAGCCTGATGAAGTCCCTCGGACCATCGCCGCCCCTCGAGCACACGACCGGTGAACTCATCCACGATCTTCACTTCGCCGTCCGCAATCAAGTAATCACGATCTTTGCGGTAGAGCTCTTTGGCTTTAATCGCGACCTGCAACTGATGAACCAAGCTGGTGGAAACGTCGTCGTACAAGTTGTCTACGCCAAGGGATTTTTCTACGCGCTCAATGCCCTCGGGAAGTGGGAAGACCACCTTTTTCTCTTCGTCCACTTCGTAGTCCACATCACGGTTGAGCGAGCGAGCTACTTGAGCGAATTTGTAATACAGCTTTGCGGCATCGCTCACACGGCCAGAGATAATGAGCGGAGTTCGCGCCTCGTCTATGAGGATTGAGTCGACCTCATCCACGATGGCAAATGAGTGGCCCCGCTGCACCTTCTCGTCAAGCGAGAGGGCCATGTTGTCGCGCAGATAATCAAAGCCGAACTCATTGTTGGTTCCATAGGTCACGTCGCAGGCGTAGTTCTCCCGCTTGGCTGCCTGATCGTTCTCTCCTGGAAGGATCATGCCCACTGTTAGGCCTAAGAAGTTGTGAATGCGGCCCATGGATTTGGCATCTCGTTTAGCGAGGTACTCGTTCACAGTGATGATGTGAACTCCCTTGCCCGCCAAGCCGTCAAGGTAGACAGGGAGGGTAGAAACCAGAGTCTTGCCCTCTCCAGTTTTCATTTCTGCAACCCAACCAAAATGCAGTGCGGCACCACCCATCAGCTGCACGTCGTAATGGCGCTGACCAGTCACCCGCAGTGCAGCCTCTCGAGCAACTGCGAAGGTTTCAATCAACAGATCATCAAGATCTTCACCGCGATCGAGTCGCCCCCGAAACTCGGCTGTTTTAGCCTGCAGCTCCGCATCAGACAGCGCCTGATATTCAGGCTCAAGGGCGCCGATCTCTGGCACAAGGCCTGCGAGCGCCTTTACTTTTTTGCCTTCACCGGTGCGTAATACTTTGTCGAGGAGTCCCACGGGGTCAGATACTACCGGTGGCCGGGGCGGGACCTGCACCCGACCTAAGAAGCCACCGGGGAAGACAACCCTGTTCACCTCACCACCCCGTGAGTCTGCAGTCTTTATGGTGGCCGGATGCTGTCACTCCTGCTCCCCCGCCGCTGCGTGCTGTGTCGCAGCGAAGGCACCGGGCTTTGTGCTGCTTGCATCAGCACTCTCGTTGCGGCCCCCGAGATGGCACCACCGCCTGGATTTGATACCTGTTCTTCACTCCTGAGTTACACGGGTACGACCAAAGAACTCATAGCAGCCCTCAAGTTCCATAATCACCGAGATGCCGTGGGAGTACTCGGGTTTGCCATGTCACAACTCGTTGACGGCGTCGAGACACTCGAGCGACCCAATCTGACAGTGACCTGGGCCCCCACCTCGGCCAATCGCAAGGCCAAGCGTGGCTTTGATCAATCCGAACTTCTTGCTCGGGCTGTGGCAGCTTCGCTCGGCCTTCGGGCATGCAAACTGCTGCGAAGAGTCGCTGGTCAAGCACAGACCGGGCACAGCCGGGCAGAGCGACTCCTTGGCCCACAGTTTCTAGCCACGGGCCGCTCTCCAGAACGCGTGCTACTCGTGGACGATGTTCGTACCACGGGGGCCACGCTGTGTGCTGCAGCCGATACCCTCATCGAATCAGGTACGGGCTCAGTTCATGGCCTAACGCTTGCCGTCACCCTCTAGTGGGGAGTGAGCAGCGGGTTCGCGGCCAGGGCGAGTTGCAGGCTAGTTACCGGGGAGACTGGTCCACGGGTTCGCACCTGAGAGCATGCGATCGATTCGATCTTGAATCATGCCTTGCCATTCAGGGTGAGTGAGTACGTAGAAACGGTTCTCTCGCATCGCCTCGATGACAAGTGATGCCACGTGTGCCGGCTGCAAACCCTCGGCAATCCAAGTGTTCACCATCTCTTTCAGTGCCAGCAGACCAGCATCAGTCTCTTCAACTTCTTCCACACCAACTAGGTCAGGGCGATTCCGCTCCGACTCATTGATCCTGGTCCGCACCCATCCGGGGCAGAGCACGCTTACCCCAACCTCTGGATGCGTCATCTGCAACTCAACCGAGAGCGTCTCAGACAATGTGACCACGCCGTGTTTAGCAACGTTGTAAGGGCTCATGCCTGGATTCGAGGTCAGCCCTGCCATGGATGCTGTATTGACAATATGACCACCGCCACTCGCGATGATCAGCGGAGTAAACGTGTGAACCCCATGGATAACTCCCCACAGATCTACGTCGAGAATCCAGCGCCAGGTCTCTAGATCAATCTCCCAAGAGAGCCCGCCGCCAGAGACGCCAGCGTTATTGCATGCCACGTGCAGTGCCCCAAACACATCCATCGCTGCAGCACCGATTCGGTCCACATCGGCCGCTTGTGCAACATCGGCAGTCACAGCAAACACATCGGCTCCGCTGCTGCGGAGTTCTTCAGCAGCAACTTCAAGCGCTACTGCTTCAACGTCAGCAAGAACGATCTTCATGCCAACGTCGGCAAATGCAGTAGCCAAGGCTTTACCAATGCCACTAGCTGCACCAGTGACGACAGCGACTTTGCCCTCAAACTGTTCCATGGGGACTCCTTTAATCAATGCACGGCGCGGGCAGAACGCCCGCGCCGTGTCTGAGTTTTAGTACTTGTAGTGACTTGGCTTGTACGGGCCTTCCACAGGAATCCCGAGGTAGTCCGACTGCTCTTGGGTGAGAGTAGTGAGTCGCACTCCGAGTGCATCGAGGTGGAAGCGGGCAACCATCTCGTCAAGCTGCTTTGGAAGGACCCAGACGCCGAGTTCGTAGTCTGCAGTCTTGGTGAAGAGTTCGATCTGGGCGAGGACCTGATTCGAGAACGAACAGCTCATCACAAAGCTGGGGTGGCCAGTAGCGCAACCCAAGTTCAGCAAACGCCCCTCGGCCAGAACGATCACTGAGTGACCGTCTGGGAAGACGAACTCATCTACTTGAGGCTTGATCGTCACTCGCTGAATATCGCTCTGACGGAACACACCGGCCATATCGATCTCATTGTCGAAGTGACCAATGTTGCCCACAATCGCGTTGTGCTTCATGGCATTCATATGCTCTGCAGTAATGATGTCTTTGTTGCCAGTAGTGGTGATGAAGATGTCCGCAGTACTGAGCACATCTTCAAGGCGTACTACCTGGTAACCCTCCATCGCCGCCTGCAGAGCACAGATCGGATCAATCTCGGTCACCACTACACGGGCACCTTGACCGCGCAATGACTGAGCGGATCCCTTACCCACGTCGCCGAATCCGGCCACTACGCAGGTCTTTCCACCGATCATCACGTCCGTGGCACGGTTGATTCCGTCCACGAGTGAGTGACGGCAGCCATAGAGATTGTCAAACTTTGACTTCGTGGTTGAGTCATTGACATTGATAGCGGGGAACAACAATTGCCCAGCCTCAAACATCTGGTAGAGACGATGCACACCAGTGGTGGTTTCCTCAGTGACACCCTTGATGCCTGCACCGATCTTGGTCCAGCGAGAAGCATCCTCAGTCAACGTGCGGCGAAGGGTGTCAAGGACAACCTTCCATTCATCTGAGTCAGAATCAGAATCTGCAGGAACTTCCCCCGCTGCTTCATACTCGGTCCCCTTGTGCACCAAGAGCGTGGCGTCGCCACCATCGTCAAGAATCATGTTTGGTCCGGTGTTGCCCTCTGCGTCCGCTGGCCAGTTGAGGACCTGCTCGGTACACCACCAGTACTCCTCGAGCGTCTCGCCCTTCCATGCGAACACGGGCACACCCTGAGGGTTGTCAATGCTTCCCTGCGGGCCGAGAACCACTGCCGCTGCGGCCTCGTCTTGAGTTGAGAAGATGTTGCAGCTGCACCAACGGACCTCAGCGCCGAGCGCAGTCAGGGTCTCGATGAGGACAGCGGTTTGAACCGTCATATGCAACGATCCGGTGATCCGCGCTCCTGCTAGAGGTTGAGCGTCGGAGTACTCGGCTCGAATGGCCATCAAGCCAGGCATCTCTACCTCGGCTAGGTCCATCTGCTTGCGGCCCAAGGAGGCGAGAGACAGGTCTGCAACTTTGAAATCAGTGAAACTCATTTTTCTTTCCTTCTGCGCGCATAGTCCAAGTCTGTGAAATGGGCGCGCGCATCGAAGCGGGTAGATGCTTCAGGCTGGGGTCGTCTGACTCCTAGTACATGCAGCCTTGGCAAGTCTTACATGGTAGTGCGTCTCAAGCCGCCGGTCCTAGTTCCCCGCGCCCTTGCCCATTGGCGCCGGTAAACGACGGATTCCGTAGCTAACCGGCGCCAATGATCGCTGGGGTCACCGAATTGCTGTGATCCGGATGCAAAACTGTGGGCTACTTGAGTTCACAACATGACGGAGTACACCTTGACTATGAAGAAATCCCCCCTAGTTGCAATGGCTATCGCTGCCCTGATGCTGAGCGCCGTTGCATGCTCATCAAAAGAGTCGGCTGACACGACCACTACAACAACTACAACAGTGGAAACAACCACAACCGTCGATACTGCCGCCGAAGCAGCTGCGAAAGCCGCTGAAACGGTGCGGTTCGACAAAGAAGTTCAACAGGATCTGAATGCCGTGGGTTGCCATACCGGCGCAGTTGACGGCAAATTCGGCCCTCGCACGGATGCTGCAATTCTGGCTTTTCAAACTGCAGACGGCATCAAAGCTGACGGACAATACGGCCCAGCCACAGACGCTGCGCTCAAGAAGGCCGCCGCCGAGGGCAAGACCGTCTGCGTGGCATCAACCACAACCACGACTTCTGCGACCACCACCACGGCAGCAACAGGCGGAAGCGCTCCCTGCACTGCGACAGCACTTCTGACCGCTCTGCCCGCCGAAGGTGAGACCATCGGAAGCTACGTTTGCTCCGGTGGTTACGCCGCTGGGACCTTGAGCGATGGCAGCACCAAGTTCATCCTTGAGTCCAAGAATGGCAAGTGGTACGCCTTTAGCACCGACCCATGTGGCTCAGCTAGCGCCGGGTTGCCGCCAATCATCCTTGAGGACGGTTGCCCGAGCTGAATTCGGCTTCACCACCAGCCGCTTTCTACATTGGCGCCGGTTAGCTACGGAATCCGTAGCTAACCGGCGCCAATGCACGTTTTGGGCGGAGGCTTGGGCCTGTCGGAACCTCGGAGTTAGCGGAGGCGGGTTTTGATCTCGTCCAAGGCCGGCACAGGCCCGGGATCGACTCCCTCGCGGGCAGCCATATGCAGCGTGACGAGATCACCGAAGATCATCAGGTCAAAGAGTTGAGCCAAGCGGCCCTCGCCCTGAGCAGACACCGAGTACACCCCCGAGACAATTTCCTCGCAGATCTCGGCAACTAGGTCAAAGCGCTGCTGAACTTGGGGATGTTCAAAATCATGTCGCAACAGCAGCATTGAAAAGACCTGGCGGGTCACGTCACCGTGCTGAGCCCATCCGCAGATTTCATTGTGCGTGAGTTCGGGAATGCGGTTCGCAAACGAGGCCACCTTTGGGTTCTCGTTGAACTGCCCTTTCCAGCGCCAGGCTGCTACTTCTCCAACAGTGCCACCCCCATACACAATCGGCAGCGTTCGGCCGATTCGCTGAGCCAGCCTGAGTGCTGCATTGCCATCAAGGACCAGCTCATCGCGTCGCTTGGTGACCTGAGCAATCATGGCGCCCACTTCAGCAGAGGCCCCATCGAACAAACCAAGTCGCTCCAATACCAACAGCATTGGGACCGAGAGTGCACCAATCGCAGCCCTCGAGCTCGGGATGGTCGAATCCAAAGAGACGACGGGCGCTCCCCGCTCTTGCGCGATTCGCTCAAGATGGCCACCGGCAGTCACTGCAACGAGTCGCGCACCGGCCCCAACAGCCTGATGGACAGCGTCGATCGTCTCGTGCGTAGATCCTGAGAAGGACACCGCTAGGACCAAGGTGTCAGGCCCTACAAACTCGGGGCACTCATAGTTTTTCGAAACCAGAATTGGAACTGGACAACTTGCTCCAGCAACGGCGGACGCAACGTCACCGGCTAGCCCGCTGCTACCCATCCCCAATATCAGCACCGAGGAAATCCCTTCGGCAGGGGGCAAACCAGCAACTGAGTCCATGCGCTCAACAGCATCGGCACATTGCTCAGGCATCGCGTAGGCGGCCTGAAGCATTCCGAGACTGTCAACTGCTTCGATCATGAGAACTGCTTCCTGACACCTGAGCGACGCAGGCCGCAACCACAACCTGCCGGAGCGTCACCGCTCGACATGACTACTCGCTAAAGGTTGGCTGAATACCCTCTGATTTGGCCTTGACTGCAAGGCGGTCTGCCTCTGCCTGATCAACAGAAGAGGCCTGGTCGATCAACATGACCGGAATGCCGTCACGCACGGGATAACTCTGATTGAGGCGGGGGTTAAAGAGCAGTTGCTCATCTGCGAAATACAACAGCGGCCCCTTATCTTGTGGGCAGGCAAGAATCTCTAGTAATCGCGGATCAAGCTGTTCAGCAGTACTCATGAGTGCTCCTAACACGTTGCAATTCAGTTCATCGGATGGAAGCTTGGCAGATGTTGGGTCAACCAGAGCGCCCTAACACAGTAGGTGCGACAGGCTCAGTCGGCCATTACTTGTTGCACTTCAGCCACGCGGGCGGCACAGGCCTGAGCATCGGCAGCCTCGAGATTTAGGCGAAGGAGCGGCTCAGTATTGGAGGCCCGAAGGTTGAACCACCAGTCGCCACAATCAACAGTGAGTCCATCCATTCGGTCCTGCTCGGCCGATTCGTAGTGCTTCGCAACCTTTTCAATGACCTGATCGGTATCGGACACCTTGGTGTTGATCTCACCTGAGTCCCCATACCGTTCGAATGGCGCTCGCAGTTGCGACAAGGTCTGACCGGACACAGATAGTTGTTCCAAGACAACCATGGCAGCGATGATTCCCGAGTCTGCCCGGAAGTTATCTCTGAAGTAGTAATGCGCCGAATGCTCGCCGCCAAAGATTGCTCCGGTTTCTGCCATGACCTCTTTAATGAAGGAATGGCCGACTCGAGTGCGGATGGGAGTCCCGCCGTGTTCAACAACAACTTCGGGCACAGTCTTTGAGCAGATCAAATTGTGAATCACGGTTTCGCCTGGGTTGCGATCCAAAATTCCGGCGGCGATGATGGCCGTTGTCGTTGATCCCGATAGGCCCTCACCTTTTTCGTCCACTAGGAACACTCGGTCTGCGTCACCATCGAAGGCCAAGCCAATGTCGGCTCCGACCTCGAGCACCCGAGCGCGCAAGTCGGCTTGATTCTCGGGCTGAATGGGATCAGCAGGGTGATTTGGGAAGGTTCCGTCAAGCTCGCCATACATGATCTCAACATTGAACGGAAGCGGCTCAAAAACTGCCGGCACGATGAGTCCGCCCATGCCGTTTGCAGTATCAGCGACGATCTTGAGCGGGGCCAGCACGCTGGTATCTACAAAGGAACGAACATGATCTGCAAAAGCGGCAAGTAGGTCCTGCTGGGTAATGGAACCAGTCGCAGCGCTCGCTGCGCTCGGAGCGTTCAGTTCCTGCTCTGCAACGGAGCGGATTTGGCTGAGGCCGGAGTCCTCACCAACTGGTCGGGCACCCGACCTGCAGAACTTGATGCCGTTGTACTGGGCTGGATTATGCGAGGCCGTAAACATCGCTCCTGGGGCATTGAGGCTGCCAGCGGCAAAGTACAACAAGTCAGTCGAGCCCAAACCCAAGTCGACAACATCAAGGCCTTGACTCTGAACGCCCCGAGCAAACTCAGCCACGAGTTCAACCCCCGAAGGCCTCATGTCTCGGGCAACGAGAACCTTGGTGGGCCGCTCCTCGGTGGAGGAGTCCCCCAGCACAAACTTGGCAAAACCAACACCGATTGCATGAGCAATCTCGGAGTCGAATTGTTCGGGAACAAGTCCGCGAACGTCATAGGCCTTAAAGATATTTTCGAGGGTGCTCACGAAATGGCAGCTTAGTTGTCAGAACAACTGGCCCATGGACAACCGCTCGCTGCGGCCGAGTTGTCTGAGCAGCTAGGCCTGAGCCCCTGCTTCTGGGAACTCGGCGGGGTCAACCTCGTACTGGCCTAGACGACCCCAACGGCGAATTCGAAACAGGTCGCGAATCAAACGAAAGGCATCTCGCGCCACGTTCACGGTGGAACGCTCCGAATTCTGCACTTCAACCGGAACCTCATGCAGGGTAAGTCGGTACCGCTCAACAAGCGCAAAGACCTCGACATCGAAAGCAAAACCATCGATCTTGGCATGAGAGAAAATCAGGCGGCCCACATCGGCACGCATGGCCTTCAGGCCGCATTGGGTGTCTCGGTAGCGGCCAAGCAGGACTAACCCTGTCAACACATTGATAATGCGGCCGCCCACCTCTCGAATTCGGCCCGCTCTCACCACAGTCTGCGTTTCAACGTGCTGCCTACTGCCAACGACTACGTCCCAGCCTTGCTCTACACCGTCGAGCAGGAGCAGAAGCTGATCGGGAGCGTATGAGAGGTCTGCATCAGTGAACGCAACTACCCGGCCAGTTGCGGCCAGCATCCCAGCGCGAACAGCGGAGCCCTTGCCAGCGTTGACCTCTTGCTTGAGAACTAGGTCCGCTCCTGCCCGCTCGGCTTCGGCTGCGGTGGCATCAGATGACCCATCGTCTACGACCACGATCTGCAGACCACCGTCACTCTGTACAGAGGACAGCGCTGACCGGATTCTCTGAACCGAGTCAGCAATCCGGTCAGCCTCTCCGTACGCGGGAACGACTACCGAGAGTCGAACCTGGCCCGTTGCAGCAGTTCGAGGGTTCGGCGCCTGCTGATCCTGGCGGACTGTGACAAACATGGCCTCCCGGTACATCACGAGGCGCAAGATCAACGCGACCATCAGGGCGGGCAGTTTGATCACTAAGAGCGCACCCCACCATTCGGGGTGTAAAAGTTCGTAGAGCAGCGACAGCACGAACACATCGGCGAGTAGTGAAACCGCTGACGCCCTTACATACTGCGCCGGCCGGTTGTACCAGCGCCTCGCGGGGTCATCGGGAAAGGACACCAGACCATGCAGCACCCAGGAAACTCCCGTTGCGAGGGCCACTGCGAGGGAGTCTGCAATCCAGATCGGCAGGCCGACCTGCTCGCGCAGAACGAGCAGCGCTATGACATCAACAGCAGTTGCGATCAGCCCCACAAGGGCAAAGCGGCGAAGCAGATCCATCCTGATTCGCCTTAGGTCGGTGACACTGATGTCGCGTGGGTCATATGAGGGTCATGGCTCCGCTGAGAGGAGGCTGGATTCCTGACTTGGTTCACCCTCGTCTCGGAGCCTTCGACCATGGTCGAGTACGGCAAGACCACCAAGGCCTACCAACCCAATAATGGTTGCAAGCCATCCGAGGATGTCGTACTTGCTGTACCCGTAACCCATGGACACGTGCTTCTCAGTAGGTACCACGACCATGAAATTCGGGCTAACTCGGTACGGGCCTTCTGCACCACTTGCATGCCAATTCGGGAAGTACGAAATCTTGACGAGCACCGGCACGCCAACTTTGTCTACGTCGAACTCAATCGAATCCTGAGTCGTGACAATGTTGCTGACTTTGCTGGGAGGATTCGGCTGTTTCTCAGAAGAGGCATCCGCTGCGGTCGCCCGCGGCCAGTCCTCGGGACCCGAAGTTGCTAAGAGGACATCCCACTTTGTTGGATCGTTGAACCACGTCACAGCTGGCCCTGCGGTTTTCGATCCCTGAATGCTTGTTGCAATCTGCGCCTCCGTAGGCGGCAACCGCTCCTTTGAGTACACCCAGCCGTCGATGTGATCATCGGCATCGGTCACCACAACAGGGTCATTCTCGAGCGGTACCACAAGCTCTGAATCGGCCACTTCGAAGACTGCCCAATTGGTCGTTTGTGGAGTGCCGGCTGTGTCTGAATACGTGAAGGTCTCGTTTGCAACTTGGCTGAGTCGAGATTCTGTTTTTGCCGCCTCGATAGCTGATGCAGTCGTGGCCATGTAGTACTTGACTCCGAGTAGCTGCAGGTGCGACACACCCTCTTGAATGTTGAAGCTGTTATACGGGAGCTCTCGTTGCGCCCGCGAAGGGGCAGTAGAGAGTTCGGATTGGGTCAAGAAATGGAACGGGGTGGTCGAGGATGCCTCGAAATAGAGCCCCTCCATCGACCCCACGCAGCCATCGGTGTAATACGGCAAGAGCATGAGCGCCATGGTTGTTCCATGACGATTCAGTCCGCTGTCGTATTCCCAAAATGCCCTACCGCAGCCATTTTCAGCGGAGACATCCTCCATCATGTTCATGATTCCGATGAACTCGGGGTACGCGTCTTTGCCTTCAAGTCCCGCGTAGTTCCATCTTGCCCAATCATTGACGATTGCGGTTTGAAAATTAATTCCGCTCCAGCGGTACACCGTGGCCGTAGGACGATCGGGGTCGGCCACGAGCGCACCACCTGGCAGCACCCGAAAGGCTCCAAGCAGACCGAAGATGAAGATCACAACGACCACGGAGGTGCCAATCACAGCAACCATGACTGGCTCTTCTCGACGATGTGTCATGTCCTGAACAGCCAGCGAAATCGACCGGATAATCAGGGCTAGCGCAAGGCCTGCAAGCAAGTAGAACGCCAAATAGTAAAATGGGAGCAGCCTTGCATTCCAGAGCCGGTACTGAGGGAAGTACCGGAACGTCCATGCAAGAACGAGGATCGTCAGGCCCAAAAACCATCCGAAGCGAACCCGTTGAATGAGCGCTAGCAGCAGTCCAAGACCAGCTAGGGCGAATACCAGATTCCGGTAAGGCATGCCCCCCGAATCAAGCTCTGGCACGGCCAAGAGGTAATCGGAGTACTTGGTGTACTTCTCCCAGCCCATGTCATTCATGTAGGCGCTGTTGCCCAAGAATGGCAGCGACCAGAACCCCGTCAACAGACCGCCCACAGGTCCGACTAAGAGAATCCACTTGCCTAGTCGTGTGTCGATCCCGGCGAAGAAAGCAAGGGCGAGAGCAAGCAGAACAAGTGCAAGGGCCCACCAGCTAGACCAGCGAATAACCATCAACCCTGCCAGGACTACTGCAATTCCGGCAGGGATCCAGGCTCGTCGCTGCTTCAACCATGGAAGCACTCGCGGCTCAAAGCCAGTGAAGAGTGCAAGTGCAGCAAAGGTGGCTATGCCAGGAAACCACCATTGCGAAGGAAACCAAACTGAGGCTCCTGGCAACTCACGGAGTTGATTGAGACCTACAAGGTTGGCATCTGAGATCAGGGTGAAGAGCGTGAGTCCGACAAGCACTCCGGCTACCCAGCGGCCCACCCGGTTGGCATCCCACCATGGCGTGCGGTCTTCTCGACGAAGGAACAACAGGATAAGAATCGTTGCGATCCCCGCGAAAATGGCAGGGATCAAGTGACAAAGAATCGTCAAAGCCAACAAGGTGGCCCCGAGAGCACGGTCGCGGCCCGTTCGAACGCCCTTGAAGATCACTGCCAGGTAGAGCACTGCAAGGGTCAGCGACACCGAGAACGCGAATTCCCCGGCGAGAGTCGACGCACCGTTTCCGCCAAGGATGGTGAATCCCTTGTCGTAGATAAACCCAAGCGTGGCCATAGCAACCAGCGGCGGTCCCGGGAACGGCACTCGAGCCGCTTTGGCTAGGCAGTAGGCCGCTAGGGGAAGCGTGACCATGCCAGAAATCGTGACCAACTTGAACGCAATGTTGTAGGGAATCGGCACGAGCAGAACAGCAATGAATACGGTTGCGATCCACATGGCAGTTCGCATCCATGCATCGGGTAGACGCGGCTTCAGCTTCCACACGCCGAAAGCCAGAAGCGCCAGCAGGATAGGACTCAGCCAGATTGGCGGGCCATAGGAGAGCCACAGCACGAACAGCGAGGGCACAACCATATAAAA
Organism: Actinobacteria bacterium IMCC26207; assembly: GCA_001025035.1. Taxonomy (GTDB): domain Bacteria; phylum Actinomycetota; class Acidimicrobiia; order Acidimicrobiales; family Microtrichaceae; genus IMCC26207. The sequence continues at coordinate 77,948 of LCZK01000003.1, read as the reverse complement.
GACGTATGCGGGAAATCCTGCATACCAGTCCTGTGTCCAGCCCGACACACGGAACTGAGGCAGCAGGTGATCAGCGAGAAACCGAGGCCCCCAGACGTGGGCACCCATATCGCCGCCGGTGGCAGTGGTGTTTTGAAAGATCAACAGCGGATCAACCGAGATAAAAACGATCGCGCAACATGTTGCGACAATCCCCCATGAGACCCATTTAGCTAGGTTCGCCCCAGAGTTCTCTGGATCATCGATATCAATAGAGGGTTCAGCCCCTCCTGCTGGATCAGTTTCGATCATGACATCCGAGAACACTTCTTCTGAGGGGTTGTCCGTCATTTCGGAGTCAGCATTAGCTTCCCCACCGACCGGTTCTGACCCGGCTTCGGGCATCTCATCCATAACTCATCCTGACACGAACTGAGTACCGGGCTGTGACAGCCGGCACGAGATTCCTACAGGCTTCTCAGAACCTGCCGCTACAGCGAGCAGGCCGAGACACACTTAGGCGGACAGGGTACGCCGATAGCGGGTCGGTACCTCGCTGATGTCGTGCAGGAGTCCATCAAGTCCAACTGCTTCACCATCTCGGCGCCAGCTTCGGACGTCACAGATCGAGCAGGACTTCATGAAGAGCTTGGCTCCATCAATGGTCAAGGCGATTTCAACTTGTTCGTGATTGCATTCGGTAGTGCTCATTCGGGTGCTCCCAGCAGTTACATCGAGTCAGTCACCTAGGTTCTTACTCAGTAGGCCTAGGAACCCATCCGGACATCTCGTTACGGACTCTTCACCATTCGGCAGTTGCAACTCGTTGTTGAGCAGTTCCGCAACATTTTATGAGCGCATGGCCATGAACAGCGCCACAACGGTTGTCATGTTGAAGCCAATATGCAGCCAGATGGATGGCCCCAAGCGGCCAGTTAGAGCAGCAAGGGTTCCTGCCATGAGACCAACGAGCAGCAGACCAGGAAATTGCAGAGTCTGCATGTGCATGCCAGCAAAGATGATTGAGCTCACAAGAACAGCTACCCAGACGGGCATTCGGCGCTTCTCAAGGGCTTTCAGAAGAAGCCCGCGGTAGAACAGTTCCTCAACGACTGGGGCCAAGATTCCTACAAGCAGAGCAAAAAGCAGCCAACTAAAGGTGCCATCAGTTCCTTCCGCAAGTTGTTCCGCAGGCCGCGACAGCGCTTCTTTGTCACTGCCCGTCAGAAAGAAAATGGGAGCGTACAGAAGCGGCAACACCAGGAGTTGACAGAAAACACCGAGCGCTAGGCCAAGTGGGGCATCAAGGGCGCGCATTCGCAGCCCGAAGTCCGTAATGACTCCTCGGCCTTTGGACCCAGCAAAGACAACCGCTCCTAGGTAGCCAGCCCAGAGCGGAATTTGCAGCAGCGCAAGACCCCAAATGGGGGTATCCGCAGACGAACCCCAGCCTGCCAAGGCCATGATCGTTCCCCCGATGAGCACAGAGAGAAACAGGCTGGCGAATATGCCAATAGCGACATCACCAAGTCCCCAGCGAAGGTCCTCTTCCGGCACGGGCAGGTCGTTTTGGTTGAACTCGATCACAACACCCTGCTGGCTTCTCGCTGCATGGATGCGGAGGATACCTGACTCAGGCGCCGATCAAATCGAGTTGCTCAGGACCTCGATACTCTGAAAACGCTTGAGAGGAAGTGACGGCCGCAACCTGATCCGTGACCTCAGCCGCTTCAAACTCATCGCGCAGTTCCCAACCCTGCGGCACACGAACGTTGGCGGCGTGTTGTGCACACAGATCGTGAACCATGGGATGGGACTCCGGTCGAAGTGGTTCTAACCACACAACCCCTTCGGCATAGGCGTAGGACATCGTCGCAACGGCTCGACGGGAACAAGTTGGTTTGGCGCAGCTCCGGCTCACGAAGGCAGAAGGTACTGCTGCGAGCGCTGAAAACTGCGGATGCTTGAGCAGTATTGACCAAAACAATTACCAAAACAATTACCAAAACAGCAGAGCATTCTCAGAGTCTTTCGAATCACGCTAGGGAGAACGTCTCAACTCCTTCTAGGCTAGGGGTATGCCTGCTGAGCAAAATAAAACTTCACCATCGGGGTCTGGCGGTTCCGGAGGTTCAACTGGACGCACCAACAACCTTCCTTCATGGCTGGTTTGGGTACTCGTGCTCGTTGTCGGCCTGGTCGTCATCAGCGCATTACAGCTGTCCTCGAAGAAGACCGAGCCCATCCCGTATACCAAGTTCACACAAGAGATCCAAGACGGAAACGTCAAGAGTGTGACCTGGAACAACGTGGATGCAACCGTCACCGGCGAGATGAAGAGTGGCGAGACCTTTACCACGACTGGTCCAACCGACCCGCCACCGGAACTGCTGATTCTCATGGACGAAAAAGACGTAGCCGTGGAGTTCGACACTCCAACTGCCGGATTCTTGATGCAGATCATCCCCCTGATGCTTCCAATCCTCTTGATCATTGGATTCTTTGTCTGGATGCAGCGTCGTGCTCAGGGGCAAATGGGCGGCATCATGTCCATTGGACGCAGTCGCGCTAAGACGTATTCCACAGAACGGCCCGCCACACTGTTTGCCGATGTTGCTGGCTATGAAGGGGTAAAGCGTGAGATCCGTGAAGTTGTGGACTTCTTGCAAGAACCCGAGCGATTCCTAGAGATTGGTGCACGCATTCCCAAGGGCGTTCTGCTTGTCGGCCCTCCAGGAACAGGGAAGACGCTCATTGCTCGTGCTGTTGCTGGCGAGGCAGGCGTGCCCTTCCTATCAGTTTCCGGTTCAGACTTTATGGAGATGTTTGTCGGCGTTGGAGCATCGCGAGTGCGAGACCTGTTTGAGTCTGCCCGTAAGCACGGTCGAGCCATCATCTTTATTGACGAGATTGACTCAGTCGGACGCAAGCGCGGAGCGGGAATGGGCGGTGGCCACGACGAGCGCGAGCAGACCCTCAATCAGATGCTCTCCGAGATGGACGGGTTTGAAGGAACCGACGGTGTGGTCATGATTGCCGCAACCAACCGTCCAGACATTTTGGATTCTGCGCTACTTCGCCCCGGACGCTTTGATCGACAAGTTGTGGTGCCCCTGCCAGAACTTGACGACCGCAGGGCAATCCTTGAAGTACACGTTAAGCACAAGAAGTTGAGCGATTCAGTTGACTTGGCGCTTGTTGCTCGCGGAACCCCGGGCATGTCGGGCGCCGACTTGGCCAACTTGGTCAACGAGTCAGCCCTAACTGCAGTTCGCCGTGGGGCAAAAATTGTAGAGATGCATGACTTTGAAGATGCCCGAGACCGGGTCCTGATGGGCCAGCGTCGCGAGTCAATGGTGCTGTCTGACAGCGAGAAGGAAATCACTGCCTACCACGAGGCCGGGCACGCACTCTGCGCAGCTTTGCTTCCCAACGCAGACCCTGTCCACAAGGTGACCATCCTCCCTCGGGGCATGGCTCTAGGAGTCACTCAGCAGTTGCCGGAGGAAGAACGCCACTCTTACTCTCGCGAATATCTAGAAGAGTCGATTGTGGTTGCCATGGGTGGCCGCGTTGCAGAGAAACTCGTCTTCAACCACCGCTCCACTGGAGCAAGCAACGATCTGCAAGTTTCTACCGAGCGGGCTCGCCGCATGGTGACTGAGTTCGGCATGAGCGACCGTGTGGGGCCACGAGCCTGGGGCGGTTCAGCGCCAGTGTTTCTTGGCGAGGACTTTGGCCAACAGCGCGAGTTCTCAGAAGATACGTCTCGCCTGATTGATGATGAGGTGGAACGAATGCTTCGCGAGGGCGAAGAGCGCTGCACTGATTTGATGACAGAGCATCGCCACGCGCTCGACCTGATAGCTCGGGGGCTTCTAGAGCAGGAGACCATTTCTGGCCACGAAGTGAACCGATTGATCACTCTGTCCATGAATGGCTCAACAGAGGCCTCAGCGGTGGCTCCAGCCCCGCCGATTGCGACTGCACCGTCAGCGACTACTCCCCCGCCAATCCCAGCGCACTTGAGTGCTGACCAGAACCAGAGCCCTGTCAGTGGTGCAGTTTCGGCTGCCCCCTCAGCGCCAGTGCCCTCGCCCACACCATCGGCATCCCCGGCACCCTCTGCACCGCATCCTGCACCGGCACCGCATCCTGCACCGCCAACTGGGTTTCAGAACCCAGGTGCTGTTGGACCAGAAACGGCGTAACTAGCCCAGAACGTTCTAGCTAGCCCCGTTTGGCCTTAGTGGTCGGTGCAGCCGGGCGGGACGCTGCCCGGGTTGCGTAGTTCCGCCAAGCCCGCCCACAGGTGTGTGGCAGACACGGGGCCAAGAAACGAAGACTGCACGGCCCCATCCGCGTCTGCGAGGGCAACAATCGGCACAGCTGTGATTCCATACTGCGCGTGCAGGTCTCCTGATTCGCTCAGTTCAACCTGTTGGACTGCTACCTCGGCGGACTCAAGGACGGCGGCCTTGGCCCAGACCTCGGCGCAGGTAGTACACGAGGATGCAGTAAAGACTGCTACCAGCCAAGGACGCTCGGGGGCATCAAACTGCGAACGCTCTAAATGAGTTGGCGCCCGGTGCTCAGTGATGGCATCAGTTGGGGTTGCCGACTTTTTGCGCTGCAGCAGCAGGGCCACACCGATGATAAAAGCTGCAAGTAATACAGCTGGCAACAAGCGATCCACCAACAGATTGTGCCGCAGCAGACATGGTCTGGACAATCAGCGGTTGGCGAGCACCGGAACAGCAGAGCCAAAGGAGAGATCATTTTGTGTGGCGAAGGTCTGCAACTGTTCCACAGCAACAGAATCACTTGCCCTGAGACTGACCACCCAGTCAGCCACTCCAGTGAGTTGTTGAACCGCAAGGGGGACATACAGGCTGTCTCCGGCTGCCACCTCGAGAGCAGTTGCGATCTCGATGGGTGCAGCCTGGCCCGTTAGGGCGCGCAGATCCACCGTGACGATGCCGGCAGTGGGATTGTGAATGAAGACCATCGGCTGCTGCTCCGGACCAGTGCGCACTGCTGGCATGATCCAGCGCCGTGCGTACACAGGGGTTGCAGTGCCGATAGCCACGCCGAGCGTCTCATTCGGACGAGTTCCCGCTGCAGTGCCAGCAGCTGCAGTGCCAGCAGCAGAGCCAGCAGCAGGCTCGGCCGCAGCTGTAGGCGGTCCGAAAAGTTGGGTGGTACGAGCGGCCACCACGGGGGTTTTCGCTGAAGTCTCGACGCGTAGGGAGTGAAAGCCCGTGTCGGGAATCCTCTGTTCGGCGCTTAGGTCAAGAACCAAGAATCGCTTGGCTGGCACAGACAACTCGAACGGCTCAGGAGGATCGCTTGCGCCGCCATAGGGCGTGACCTGAATAATCACTGAGGCAACCCGCCTGCCGGGGTTGTACACCACGAGTTCTTCTTTCACCCCAGACCCTTTAAAGCCACCCGCAAAGGTCCAGCCAGAGCGAGCCTCGGGAACGCCAAGTTGCAGGCGCAGGCCGCGTTCGGCGGGCGCGTCACCAGCTGCAGCTATGTCAAAGCTCTGGGCTGACTCAGCTATGAGATTGCCGTTTCGGAGTCGGACGGCCACTGAGAACTGATCACGTCGCTGCACGTACTGTCCAAGATCTATAACCCGGGAGGTTCCTGCAGGAACAACAATTCCCGCCCACTCCTTGGGGGAACGCAATCCATCTACGACTGCTGCAGTGATGTCGACACCGGCATCTGCAGAAAAGGGATTGAACAGCACAAGCAGTGCCGAGGATCCCAGTACGGAGGTCTGCGCAGGAAAGAACCATCTCTCAGACGAGGTCGTGGAGCAGGGAACCGAATCTGCCGAGGTTGCCGTCGTGATGCGATGCTGAACTGCGAGTGCTCCAGAATCGAACTCGGCCATCACCGAGAGTTCGCTCCCGCCAAAAACCGCGTTCACATCCACGGGGGTGACCTGCTGGGCAACTGAAGCAATTGTCTTTGGCTCCCCCACTAGACCCTGAGCGTTGTAAGCCGTCAACCGGACTGGAACAACCTCTTTGGAAGGGTTCGCTAACAAGACCTCATGGGTGGAGGCTGCCGACTCGCCAAGGCCGCCAGCTGCGCAATACCAAGTTGAGGACAAGGTTTGTGCAGAACCTGACTCGGGGATGATCTCATCGATCGAACCATCCACAGGGACGGCGGGGCTTCCGCCCCAGAATGCTGTCAAACCCACAATGCCAAGCAGGACGACAGTGATCAGAACCAGACGCGAGACCTTCATGCCTGCTCCCCTTCTTCGCCTGGACCAGAACCACTGCTGGGGTGCTCAGCCGATTCGGCACCAGGATCCTGGGATAGATCTGCGGGATTGCGCAGGGCGCTAGCTGCAGAAGTAGCAGTTGTCTGTTCCGGCCGAAGTCCATCGGGGCCTACAACTACTCGCTGGCCAGCAATTTCTGCGGAGCCTCTCTTTGAAGATCTGGGAAACATCCGGGGGTTTCGAATAGCCAGCACTAACAGCCCAAGTAGCCCCAGTACTTGCAGCAACTGCAGTGCACGCAGACTCAACGGCGTCACCCAAGCCAACGTAACGGATCCACCTGCACCGGTTTTGAACTGCTGGGACCAACCAAACAGGTCAGTCCTCGTAGCGTCACCTTGGGAGTCCTGCTTCATATGCCATCCGGGATCTGCGGTCACAGACTGAGCAATCTGCTGATCGCCCAGAAGGGTTCCCGAGAACTTGGTTCCTGGGTTGGTCCCAAGCACTGCAGGTGGAGCGGCCCAACCGTTGCTCAATTGCTGCTCCAACGTAGGGGCTCCATCTGAAGGCAAATTGAGATCGCTCACATTTGATCGCAGTGGCCAAGGTGCACCTGTTTGGAACAGCACGACTCCGGGATTGATCTCGACTTCACGAAGATCGAGTTGCTCTCGCAATGCTGCCAAGGCGGGTACGGGCATCGGCACTTCGGCAGAAGCAAACGGTTCGGGTGCGGGTCTGTTGATGACCACGATGTAGCGAATCCCCATGGGCGCCAACAGACGCCCGAGGCGACTTGTCTCCCCATTCAGCGCGGCCTCGACTGCTTCAGTCAATGTGGCCACCCCTGTCCCTCCGTCAAGGCGGAAGCGCTGCGTAATCAGCGGATCAAGGCCGCTGCTCACACCCATGGCTAGGCCCTCTTGGCCCTGGAGTGTCCAACCGGACAAGGGCAATACATCCGGGTCGCCAATCCAAACGCTGCGGAAGTTCGTTCCGTCATCTACGACATCAAGCAGATTACGGAAATCGCCTTCTGGCTGATACCAACGCCCGTTGGCTGCCGCCACACCGATGGGAACCAGACCAATCAGCACTGCCGCAACTGCAACCCCGGAGAGCACCTGCGGTAGGCCAAAGTCTGAGCCGACTACGTCGTGTTCGAACGCCAGCACACCCATTGCAATGGCAACACACAAACCAAGAACGGCAGGCATCAAGATGAGTTCTGCCCCGGCACCACCCAAGAATCCCCACTTGGCAAGTGCCACCGTTGCAACCCATGACACAAAGGTAAGGACCCATGCACTGATACCCCATCGAAGACGCCAGCCGCCGCCCGCAATCAGGCAGTACATGGCTGCAATGACCAAGCCCCAACCAAACAGACCCACAGTGACTGCTCCAAGCGACCCGGTCAGAATCCGAGCTGCAGAGGGGGCTGCGCTGTTGGTAGCCCAGAGACCTGTCAGAGATGCGAGATCGCCTCGGAGTACCGATGCGAGTAGCCAGGGCAGGAGCACGGGAATGGCCAGAATGAGGCCCCCAACGGTGGATGCTGCCATTCGGCGGGCCTGCTTGGCATGGTGACTGAGCGAGGACACCGCTGCTAGTACCAGCATGCTCAACGCCAAAATGACGGCCCCAAGCGGGGTAACAGATCCCACAAGAGCAAAGATCAGTGCGGTTCCCGCAAGCTGTCGCAGGCGGGGAGGTAGTGGCAATTCCGGCCTGTCAAATGGCTTGATTCCTGCCTGCATTGCCAGCCGCCGCAGCAACCAAGGGGCCGCTGCGTACACCCAGAGTGCTTGCAGGCGACCCTCTGCAACAGCATTGAGCACTACAGGATTCAGGCCGTACGCGAGCAGGGCGGCTACCCGAGTACGCGTCGAGTGCGTGCCCAAGAAGAGTTTCCAAGCCCCCATTGCGCCAACGAGCAGTGGCATCAGAATCATCAGTCGGCGGGCTAGTCCAATCGCCCCAAATAGAACTGAGCCGACAAGGCCAAGCCCGGGCACTAGGCCCGGCGCAATCGCTGGCTCACCAAGGCCAGCGTTTCGCCACCCCGTGAACCATTCCGAGAGCAGTTGGCCGCCGCTGCTGCCAGCATCTATGAACTCGCGGAACACGGGAAGCGGCCCAGAAATCAGGTTTCTTGCACCAAGCACCATGAGGGCTGCAACCAGAACAAAGATGGCAACAGCCGCGCGGTTTGGGCCAGCGGTCATATCTCGCAGGTATTCGCGACTCGCGTTCGTGGCTGACTGCACGCGATTCTCGCTTGAGTCTTGACCGCGCAGGATTCCCTTCAGCCGGGAGCTTCCCTGACGCATCAAGGGCAGGTAGCCAGAGTCATGTGTTCGACGCGTCTTCTTGACCCGCGAGCGCGCAGAAAACAGCGTGAAGACGTTCCCAAGATTCCACCCAACAGATGCTGTGACGTCACCCGCGTGTTTGAATCTCCCGAGAACTAACGAGGCAAGCAAATCGATTGCTGAGTACACAATCGCCACGGGGATAACCCAGAGCAATCGAAACAACTCGTAGTTGCTCAGCATCATCCTGGCCTCATGGCGCAGCGCTAGGCGTTCCGACCGCTCTTCAGAGCCGCGCCGCTGTTCAAAGTCTTCGCGATGGCCAACCGCAACCGAGGGGCAGAGGTGCACGGTTGCTGCAGCAACGTGCGCTCTCCAACACAGATCGATGTCTTCGCCGAAGTAAGGAATCTGTTCGTTGAACCCACCCAGAGTTGCAAAAAGATCGGCCCGAATCAGCATGCATGCGTCGGAGACAGCAAAGACTTCACGGGCCAGATCATGCTGTGACTGATCTAACTCACCGGGCTCAGAAACCGAGGAGGAGAACCCGAATGGATCCACGGCGTAACCAACCGAACGGAGCTGTTTCGGGTCGTCCCAGTCGACCAGCTTGGGGCCAACTATTCCTGCGTTTGACCGAAAGGCCTCGGTCACCAACGCAGTGATTGCGCCATCGGGAAGGCGAACATCGTCGTGTAGAAGCAGGTAGAACGCTGCACCTTCGACTGCTACCAGTACCTCGTTTGCGGCGGCAGAAAAACCCAGGTCCTGCTCTCTCCGCTTCACAAATGCTGTTGGCAAAATCTCTGCAACTCGCGGCGTCGGGTCTTGCTCACTCCCATTATCGATAACGAGAACCGAGAGATTCTCGTATTCCTGCGCTGCTATCGATTCAAGGGCATCCTCAAAGTAATCGCCCGGGTTAGAAGTAATCACGACGGCCACTACAGGAGGTGCGCCAACGCCTACCAGAGGCTCTGGCTGAACAAAGCCCCACTTCTCGTCAAGGGCAGCCTCCTCAGATTCATCTTCCTCTACCGGTGCAACCTGATCAGACAAGAGTGAATCGTCGACAGTGTCTGCTCCGGGTTCTTCGGCAGCGGGTAGAGGATCTGAGTTGGGCTCTTGAGTCTCGGGTGGGATGACCATGTCCTTCATCCGGGGAACATGGATCGTACCGCGCAGCATTGCTGAACCTGCGACACAAACTAACGAGACACGCGCAAGGCCTTGTCACGCGTAGAGTGTGTGCCCATGCAACTTCGACTCACTCAGGCATTTTCTCAGGCCCATTCATGAGAGCACTTATTACGGGAGCTGGCGGCTTTGTGGGAGCCCACCTGCAACGCCATCTTGAAGAATGCGGAGACGAAGTAACCGCCACTGACCGCGTGACTGACGGTCTCGACATTCTTGATGCTGCGGCCCTGCTCGAGATGTTCCGTCGATGCAAGCCCGAAGTGGTCTACCACCTAGCCGGAGCGAGCGATGTGGGTGGTTCCTGGCAGACCCCCCAAGCAACGTTCCGAGCAAATGCCGAAGGAACCCTCAACATCTTGTGGGCCGCTCGCGAAGCCGGAACTGAGCGAGTCCTCTCTATTGGATCGGCCGATATTTATGGCAAAGTCACCCCTGCGGACCTTCCGATAACCGAGGAGCAGGCGTTACGACCTGTGAGTCCCTACGCAGCTTCAAAAGTGGCTGCTGACTATGTGGCCCTGCAAGCTTTCTTGGGCTACGAACAACATGTGGTACGTGCACGGCCCTTCAATCATCTCGGCCCAGGACAGACCGACAAATTTGTGGCCCAGGCGTTGGCCTCGAGAGTTGCGGCTAACGAGATTGAAGGTAACTCCGTTGTCCTAGCTGGCAATCTCAGTCCTCAGCGAGACTTCACGGATGTTCGCGATGTTGTCCGTGCTTACCGATTGCTAGTTGAGAAAGGTCATGCCGGGCAGGTGTATAACGTCTGTTCTGGAACCGCAATCGCTATTCAAGATCTCGCTCAACGCCTGATCTCAATGGCGAAGATCCCCATGACTCTCGAAGCAGACCCTGATCTTCAGCGGCCTGTTGATATTCCCATTCTGCTCGGCGACAGTTCTCGAATTCTGGCTGATACAGGGTGGAAGCCAGAGATTCCCCTCGATCAGACGCTCGAGGATTTGCTGAACGACCGGCGTAAGCGGTTACAAGCCGAGACGTAATGCGGTTACAAGCCGAGACAAAATGCCCGGAGCTAGGTACCAGGAAGCGCATCGAGAGCTTGGCGAAGAAGGAGCAGTTGCCGGCTATCTGTTGTGCCTTCTGCGAGCAGGCGAAGCGCTTTTTGCCACCCCTCAATCACCTCAATTGCTAGCTGCGCCGGAGCAGACTCCAACCAGCGTAGGTCTCGCTCAAGGAGTGCTAACTGCAATTCCACCTCGGTGTATTTTGCGGTCACGAGGGGTAGACGATCGACTTTGGCCTGCGGGTAGGCGGTGCCTTGGACAAGTTCGAATGGTTCCATGCGGAAGAGTCCAGCCATCAGCGTCACAGTTCGTTCACCAGGGACGCTTCGACCTGACTCCAAGTTGGACACTGCAACACGAGAGATTCCCAAGCGCTCTGCAAGTTCTTGCTGAGTGAACCCCAGACCCATTCTGAGCATCGCAATGCGCAAGCCGAGTGCAGCAACTTCTGCCGCTTGGGGCCGAGCACTCATCTTGGACGGGTCATCTGGTGTTGGTAACTGCATAGAGTTGGCCTGTCGAAAGAAGCGGCACCTTTCACTCTACAGGCTTGCAATTTGCCAACTCAGTTAACAGACCCAGCCATCGGGACCGAGTAAAATCCTCACCATGACAAAGCGCGCGCTTATAACTGGCATCACCGGCCAAGACGGTTCCTACCTAGCCGAACTCCTCCTTGACGAGGGGTACGAGGTCATCGGCATGGTTCGCCGCTCCTCAACGGTGACCTTTGAACGCATTGCGCATCTTCAGGATCGGATCGCAACCGTGCCCGGCGACCTGCTCGATCAGGCCAGCATGATTGATCTGCTCCGCACGCACCGCCCGGATGAGGTCTACAACTTAGCGGCTCAGAGCTTTGTGCAAACCAGCTTTAGCCAGCCAGTGCTTACCGGAGATGTCACTGGTCTTGGCGTGACCCGCCTGATGGATGCCATCCGAATCGCAGACCCTGGAATCCGTTTTTATCAGGCCTCTTCCTCGGAAATGTTCGGCAAGGTAGTAGAGGTTCCGCAGTCTGAAGACACACCTTTCTACCCGCGCTCTCCCTATGGAGTTGCAAAGATGTACGGCCACTGGATCACCGTGAATTACCGCGAGAGCTACGACCTGCATGCCTCGAGCGGCATCCTCTTCAATCACGAGTCCCCTCGCCGAGGCCTTGAATTTGTGACCCGCAAGATCTCGAACACCGTGGCCAAGATCAAGCTCGGGCAAGCTACTGAACTTCGCCTTGGCAATCTCGAGGCCAAACGCGACTGGGGATTCGCCGGTGATTACGTTCGAGCAATGTGGCTCATGCTTCAACAAGATACCCCTGACGACTACGTGGTAGCCACGGGAGACACGCAGTCTGTCCGCAGGTTCTGTGAGGTTGCTTTTGGTCACCTTGGCTTGGACTACGAGGAGTTTGTTGTCATCGACGAGGCCTTCTACCGCCCGGCCGAGGTTGAACTTCTTGTCGGTGATCCGGCCAAGGCTGAAAAGGTGTTGGGTTGGACCCCCACCGTGGGCTTTGAGGATCTTGTGACAATGATGGTCGATGCAGACCTTGCCTTGCTCTCGGGCAAACTCCGCGGGATTAGCTAACTGCCTGTGGCAACTCAGGTTGCAGTTGTGGCAGGTGGAGTGGGTGCTGCCAAGTTTTTGCGTGGCCTCATTGCAGTAGTACCTCAGTCCCAAGTCACCGCAATTGTCAACGTGGGAGACGACACAGTTCTGCACGGCCTGATGGTGAGTCCCGATATCGACACCATTACCTACACCTTGGCTGAGGCAGTCAACCCGGTAACTGGCTGGGGGCTAGTCGGCGAAACTTGGCAGGCAATCGAGCAAGTGCGCAGCTACGCCCTGAGCAACGGGATTTCAGAAACCGATGCAGCCGGCAATGATGCAGCGGGATGGTTTGCACTAGGCGACCGTGACCTTGGCACCCACCTGTACCGCACCTCTCGTCGCCGGGCTGGAGCCACCTTGACGCAGGTCACTGCCGAGATCTGCAACACATGGGGACTCGAACTCAAGCTTTTGCCAGTGACTGATGATGCTCTGAGCACCGAAGTGCGAACCGTAGATGAGCGAGAACTGAGCTTTCAGGAATACTTCGTACGCGAACACCACGAGGTAGCAGTCAGTCAGATTCGCTTTGCCGGGGCCGACTCAGCACAGCCTGGCCCCGATGTGCTGTCCTCGCTAGCCCGAGCCGACCTCATCTGTATTGCACCCTCAAACCCCATCGTCTCCATAGACCCTGTTCTTGCAGTGCCAGGAGTCCGCGCAGCAGTAACGGCTGCAAGAGAGCGAACCGTTGCGATTAGCCCCATTGTTGGAGGAGCAGCGCTCAAAGGGCCTGCTGATCGGTTATTGCGAGAGCTCGGCCATGAAGTCTCCGTGGTGGGCATTGCCCGCTATTACGCCGAGTTTGCCTCGACGCTAGTTATCGATACTGTCGATGCGCACCTAGCGAATCAGGTCGAGGCGGCGGGTATGCGATGCATCGTGGCACCGACCGTCATGACTGATCGTGCTGCAGCTGCCGAGTTGGCCGCAAGCTGCATTGACGCCATCATCAGTAGATGAGGAACTACCCGAGATGAAACCAATCCAATTGATTCCCGTGGAAGGCATCCCGGAGATTGTTCGAGCGAGCGACATTGCCGCTCTCATTTGTGGTGCAGTGGCCGAGTCTGGCGGCCAGCTTGAACATCATGATGTGCTCGTGGTCACTCAAAAGATTGTGTCCAAAGCCGAGGGAGCAATGGCAGATGTCGACCCCAATGACCCACTGAGTCACAAGCCGTTAGTCGAGCAGGAATCAGTTCGAATTCTGCGGCGCCGCGGTGACTTAATCATCAGCGAAACTCGTCACGGTTTTGTCTGTGCGAACGCCGGAATTGACCTGTCGAACGTGGCTCGCGGCCAAGCAGCTCTGCTGCCCGTTGACCCGGACCGGTCTGCCCGGCGAATACGGGACGGCATCAAGGGATTAATCGGGGTTGAGGTAGCTGTGGTGATCTCTGACACCTTTGGTCGGCCCTGGAGGCGCGGCGTGACAGATGTTGCAATTGGAGCCGCAGGGATCCTTCCGGTTCTCGACTTGAGGGGCACCCAAGACACCTACGGCCGCGAGTTACAAGTAACCGAGGTTGCAATTGTTGATGAGATTGCTGGTGCTGCAGAGCTTGTAATGGGGAAGTCCACGGGCATACCGGTAGCAATCGTTCGCGGCGTTGATGAAACCGCCTTTCAACTCGGTGGCTCCCGGGTTGGCGTTGCAGAGAACCTTGTCCGCTCCCCGCAAGAAGACTTGTTCCGCTAACGCGAACCCGCTCGACCGGCAACCACTCAGTCGCTGAGCTTGCTGACAAAGTCCTCGCCGAACCAAGCAACTGAGTCAAGCTGCTGATCGAGTGCTGACGTATCCCCTGGTCGGAAATACCAAGGGCACACCATTGCCTCGGTCACGCCCATCTCAGCCATCCGCTCGAACCCCGACTGATCAAACACATCAGTGCAGAGCGCTTTAATTTCGAAGGGAACATCTGATCGCCCATATTCAGCCCGAAGCTCGGTCAACCTTGGCAGCACTTCAGCCACCTCTGCCGAAGTATTCGCAACCGAGATCCACCCGTCTGCTAGCCGAGCGGCGCGCTTGAGTCCGGGTTCAGACAATCCACCAACGTAAATAGGGATTGGCTGCGTGGGAACCGGGCGCACCATGAGGCGGCCAAACTCGTAGTGCTTTCCGTGAAACTCAACGAACTCGCCGGTGCACACCAGGCGGATAATCTCGATGGCCTCGTTCGTACGCGCTCCACGGGTTCGCATGTCTTTGCCGAGCCACTCGAACTCCTCTGGAATCCAAGAAAGTCCGACTCCTAGACCCAGCCGACCATCTGCAAGGGCTGCAATCGAAGAGACTGTTTTAGCTACGAGCAATGGGTCTCGTATTCCGAGTTTCAGGACATTAGTGAAGAAGGAAATACGCTCCGTAACTGCTGCCATGGCAGGGATTGCAACAAAGGGATCTAAGAACGGTGTCTCTGCCGCCCAGAACCTTCCACCATCACTGCTGTAGGGGTACTTCGCCGAGACTTCCTCGGGAAAGAACACCGACTCCGGTACTGCAATCGAGTCGTACCCTGCAGCTTCGGCGGCTTGAGCTAGGGGAATAAAATGATGCGCCGGCAGCATCGGCAACGCTAGAGAGAACTTCATGCTGTCACCCCGGCTGAACTAGATACCCTGCAGCCTTTTATCTCTGAGAACTTCATGCTGTCACCCCGGCTGACCTAGACACACTGCAGCCTTTCACCACTGAGAACTTCATGCGAGAGTTCCTCCATCCACCTTGAGAACCGTACCGTTGACATGGGCAGCGTCATCAGAACCAAGGTAGGCCACAGCCGAGGCAATCTGTTCGGGGCCTCGCATCTTGTCCAACGGCATGATGCGGTGAAGCAGTTTCGGATCAGCACCCTCTGGCAGTTCGAATGCATCTTGTATCGGAGTAAGGATTGACCCCGGCGCTACGCAATTGCAGCGCACGCCCATCTTTCCGAATTCAACGGCAATTCCCAGAGACATAGCTTGAATCCCGCCCTTGGACGCAGAGTAAGGAGCAGTCCAAGGGTGACCGCCCAGGCTTGCAGTCGAGGACATGTTGACGATGTTCCCCTGAGACTCGAGCAGGTGGGGAAGTGCATCCCTACACATCAAGAACGTACCCGTCAGGTTGACGCCAATGATCTTGTTCCAGTCATCCAATGTGGTGAGTCGGAAGTCCTTGAACTGCAAGATGCCAGCGATATTGCACAGCACATCAATCCGACCAAACTCGTTCACGGTGGACTCAATGATCTCTGCCACAGAAGACTCTGAGGAGATGTCACCAACCAGCGACAGCACTTCCGCTCCGCTGCCTCGACAGGTTTGCACTGTCTGATCAAGCCCATCCGCGTTGATATCGACCAGGGCCAGCGTTGCCCCCTCGAGAGCTAAGCGTTCGGCAGTTGCCCGCCCAATCCCGGACGCAGCACCCGTGATGAGCACCACCTTGTTGGCAAAACGTTCCATCATTTCTCGCTCTCAGATCGGGGGGGCTTAGGACTGCAATCTGTTGTGATCTGGCCCCTATTGGGCCCTAAAAAAGTCGAGCACTTCAGCAGTCCCCGTGGAGAGGTCCGTAAACGGCTCCCATCCAAGGTGCATCTTGGCTCGGGTGGCATCAAGACACGAACGTTGGAGTTCGCCGTCCCGTGCGGGTGCCAGCACAGCATCGGTAGCAACGCCAGCGTTGACCGCCATCGCCTCATAGAGCGCAGTCACCGAGGTTTCGATTCCAGTCCCGATGTTGCAGAGCAGTCCACTCCCGCGCTCGGCGGCTCGAACAAAGGCATCCACGACGTCATCCACGTAGACATAGTCGCGAGTCTGTGAGCCATCGCCAAATATGGTGCAACTCTCACCCGACAGGAGCCGTCCTGCGAAGATGGCTACCACTCCGGCCTCACCGTGTGGATCTTGGCGAGGGCCATACACATTTGCGAGCGCCAGCGAGGTGTACTCCATCTGGTGCAGCTCCCGAAATGCATACAGATAATCTGTGACGACCTTTTTCGATACGCCATAGGGGGCGACCGGGTGTTGGCTATGGCCCTCGGTAACAGGCAAGTCCTCGGGATCAACCACCCCGTAGATCGTCCCTCCTGATGAAGCAAAGACCACCTTCCGAGTGCCTGCACGGCGGGCACCCTCGATCACGTTCAGCGAGCCCAAAATATTGACTCGGGCATCAAGACTTGGATCAAGCACCGAGACTCGAACATCGATTTGGGCGGCGAGATGAAACACAACCTCGGGTTTGCTGCGCTCGATCACCTCGGCAACTGATGGGTCGC
Source organism: Actinobacteria bacterium IMCC26207 (assembly GCA_001025035.1). GTDB lineage: Bacteria > Actinomycetota > Acidimicrobiia > Acidimicrobiales > Microtrichaceae > IMCC26207. The sequence goes on along the minus strand of LCZK01000003.1, from coordinate 61,270 downwards.
ATATGTCAATCTGATGAAAGGAAAAATTCTGGTCGCGATTCGAACGCGCTTCGGACAGGTTGGCCAGCTTGCCAGTAGAGAGATTGTCCACGACCTCTACGCTGTGGCCCTCGGCTAACAGTCGGTCCACCAAGTTGGAGCCAATAAATCCAGCTCCACCCGTTACCAATGCTTTCATTGCGTGCCCCTAGTTGTTGAGAAACTCACCAATTCTCTGCCGACGGGAATCGCTGGCCCACCGACTCGGTTCCAGCCGCAACGGCTTGAGAAAAACCAACAATGGTCAGGTCGCTCAGGCGGGCGGCTTCTCCGACGGAAGAACCGCCGCCCAGAATCGACCGAGAAATCTGTGCACCTGCACCTACTCGAGAATTTCTCATCACCACTGAATCCACTACCCGTGCACCGGCTTCTATGTTCACGCCGGGTCCTAGAACAGATCGGGTCACTACTGCGTCCGCATGCACGGTAGCTAAAGGTGATTGAGAAGCTTCCGGCTCGCCACGAACTCCGTCAATCAGGTCAAGGTGAGCTTGCAGATAAGCCTCGGGGGTTCCTGCATCAATCCAATAGGCATCCGAATGCATCCCAAAGAGGGCACGGTCAGCCACGATTGCGGGAAAGGTTTCACGTTCGATGGAGACTCGGCTGCCGTCAGGTATGCGGTCTAGGACTGCGGGTTCAAGGACATAGGTGCCCGCGTTAATCCAGTTACTTGGAGCGGTGCCCGCTGCAGGCTTTTCGATAAAGGCCTCAACCCGACCGTCCTGATCGATCGGCACGACGCCGTAGCGCGAAGGATCCTCAACGGGAGTCAGCGCCAACGTGGCTTGGCCACCAAAGGCATCATGCGCCTTCCAAAGTGCGGCCAGATCTAGGTCCGTCAACACATCGCCATTGATAGCAAAGAAGCGCTCGGTGATTCCGGCATGTGCTGCGGCGAATCGAATCGCACCTGCAGTGTCGAGAGGTTCCGGTTCGACTGCGTAGTGCATGCTGACCCCGGCGCAGGTTCCATCGGGGAACTCTTCAATGAAGGCATCAGGCTGATAGCCGAGTGACAGAACCACCTGGGTGACTCCAGCCGCTGCGAGTTTGTCTACCACGCGCTGAAGCATCGTCACCGAACCCACGGGCAACATCTGCTTTGGTTTGGTCAAGGTAAGCGGGCGGAGGCGGGTTCCGAATCCTCCAACCAAAACAACGGCCAACATGGTTCCCTCTAGCCGCCAGCCACAGTCGTGGTAGTCGATTCCTCTACCGTGCCAGAGCCGCCCTCTGCGATGGTGGTCGTCGTGGCCTCTGCAGGAGTAGCAGTGGTCGGTGTAGCAGGTGTGTGGCTTGTGTTCTGTAGCGACTCTAACGAAGGCGGCAGCTTGGGCTCGGTGCCCTTCGGCACGAACGCAACCACGAACGCTTGGCCATCCTCGGTGAAGCGCTGGGAATCAAGATCTGTAGTAACTGTCTCTGGCTTGGTGGCGTCAGTTGCCTGTGGCGGCCAGACGTACATGACGACTTCGCCCTCAGACTCCTTGCCATCCTCTGTCTTACAGTTATCACCGTTCTTGTAAGTTTTGCCAGTGGCAAGTGTCAACTCTCCGTTGCTCAGCTTGAGGCCAATCTGCTCGGCGAACAGACCGAACTGAGCGTTCTTACCCGCAGCGGACTCTACGAAGGGTGCGATTTGGATGAGCCCATCAGTAGTAGGGGTGATGCCAGTCTCATCGGGGCCAATTGCCACAGGGTTGTCCTGGTACACACCGCAGATATCTAGGCCGTAGGCCGAGTACCACTTGTCTTGGTCGACTACGGGCGCTTCACCGACCTTCTCGACTATCTGGCTGCGTGCATAGAACACCATCGCTAACCCCAGCACAATGATCCCGAGAACTAACGCCGGAAATCCAAGGTTGCGACGCTGTCCTGGAGCTCGGCTCACGCCTGCTTGTTGGACGCGCTTGATTTTCTTTGAAGAAGAGGCCTTACCCATACGGGTTTACAAGCTAGTCGCAGCGGCCCACTGTCCTGAACTCTCAGCGAAAGAACTCAGGAAAACCTGCGCCTATAGAGCCAAATGTAGGCCGGGGCAGAAGCTCAAGATGAGCGAAGTTGCTCAAAAAGCTGCTCGTAGGCAGCGCCTACGGCTGCTGGCGACACCCACCCCTCAACAAATGCTCGGCCATCGGCACCCATACGCGCCAGAGCAGCAGGGTCCGACAACATCTCGTCGAGGGCGAGACAGAAGGCATCTTGGTCCTCGGGCTCTACCGATCGTCCGGCGCCCGCCCGGCGAATGGTTTCGGCTACTTCTGTACCAGCATCAACACTCGCTAGGACGGGCCGAGCAGCTGCAAGAATTGAGTACAGCTTCGAGGGCACACTCGATCGAGCCAGACCGCGCTTCAGCGGCACCACATGCAAGTCGCCCGCAGCGAGCAACTCCGCAAGCCGCTCGCGTGGCTGCATCGGAATGAACCTCAGGTTCTCTAACCCGGCAGCCGATCTCTCAAGGTCCAGCAGCGAGGAGCCACCACCGTTGATGACAAACACCAGATCACTGCGATCTTGGTGTCGACGAGCCGCCTCGACCATCAGGTCAAGGGACTGCGACATACCTACGTTGCCTGCATAGAGCACCACGGTTTTGCCGGAAAGACCGTACTCAACCCGATACGAGTTTTCGCGTTTGCTCGGTTGAACACGGTCAGTGTCAACGAAGTTCGCAATAACGTGAACGCGTTCAGGTCGGTTGCCTTGCAGCTTGTTCGCGACATTCGAACGAAGGTCTTCGGACAACACAGTGATGGCTTGCGAACGCTTGTACAAAAACCTCTCAAGCCAAGATGCAACGGCTATCACACGGTGGTTGGTTATTGCTCCAAGTTCCACCGCAACATCAGGGAACACATCTTGAATGTTGAACACAAATGGAGCCCGACGGGTGCTCGCAGCAAGCCAGCCAGAAATCCCAAGCGGTAGCGGCGGGGACATCACCATGACGGCATCTGGTCGTTTTCGGTGCACTAACGCTGCGACTGTTGCCATGGATGTAAAGCCAGCAAAGGCAACTGCCCTAGCTGGAATATTGGCCTTATCGGTTGGGAACGGGTGCAGGCGCGTGATCTTTCCCCAAGTAGTCCTCTCGGTCCTCCAAGGACGCCCTCCCCATCCGGGCTCCACTGCATGATCGCGATACCAAGGCAAAGCAGTAATCACGTGCAGGCGGTGGCCTCGCTCCGCTAGAGCCGTGACAATCGACGTCATGACTTCACCTGTAGGCGCAAGATCGGGGGCAAAGTGCGGGCACAGGATGAGCAAGTCCATCGGCTTAGGTGTCATCGCTGGCTTCTCCGACTGCCCTGCGCCCACTTGCCACTGCAACTGAACGATAGGAATCGCACAATGCTGCTGCAGTTCGAGCGGGGCTAAATGCGGCTGCGCGGCTTAAGCCTGCTTCTCTTCGCGTAGCCCGTTGTGAGTCACTCATCACTAGTACAGCCTGCATTGCGGCAGCCCACGCTGTCAGATCCTCGGGGTCGACTAGGTCCTGTGCCGCTAAGACCTCTGGCAGCGAACCTCTGTCTGAGCCAATGACTAGGCATCCCCGGGCCATTGCCTCTAGTGCCGGTAAGCCAAACCCCTCGTACAAGCTCGGCAGCACTACTGCGCTTGCCCCTGCGTAGAGGTCTTCGAGTTCAGCCGCACTGACTCGGCCAGTTCGCTGCACAGCCTCCTGAAGATCAAGCTGGCTCATTCGCTTCTGCACTGACTCTTCCATGGGCCCGGCGGCACCGGTCAGCACAAGGGATGTGTGGGGGTATGACTGCCTGAGTAAAGCAAAGGCATCAAGCAGCATGAGATGATTCTTGTGCGGGTAGGTCACTGCCGGATACAAAAAATATGGTGACCCGTGTTGTTCGAGCTTCGCCCTAACTGAGCTCGGTTCGAGCGAGTCTGACTGCTCCGAGTGAGTGATGGAGCGAGTGGTGGCGGGAGCGATGGCTCTGAGACACCAAGGCACAATCCGAATGCGCCTCTGATCTACTTCCAGAAGAGCGATGACTCGCTGTGACGTGAACTCACTGGGAACACAAATTGCATCAGCAGCCTTGGCCGAGCGACCCAGCATGAGTCGCAAGTACAGCCGCTTCGTGGTTGAGAAGTTCTCCGACAGGTCAAGCGGCTGCAGGTCGTGAATTGTCAGTACAACTCGCCCAGGGTGAAGAAGCGGGACCACTCCCCCAGCATGGTGCACGACCTGCGCATCAATCTTTCGACTGAGGCGTGCCAACCAAGTCTGTTCGGCTAGGACGCGTGCAAATTTGTTGCTCCCACTAGCAGCAAGTACGTGACAGGAAAAGCTCTCCACAAGATCAGGGTGGGCGCTCAGAAATGGCTGCAATACAGCCAAATGGATCTCTAGGTCGGCCGGCAGGTCTGCAGCGATCGCCCGGAGCGCGTCGGTGGTTGATTCCTCACTGCCGCCCACTACGCCGGGAACAAGCCATGTCAGATTCACAAGGACTCTGGTTCGCTCAGAGGCTGTCTGGGTGCTCTGTGGGCTCACTCGAGGACCTCTCGGTAGACCTCTTGGGTGAGCTCTGCTGAGCGCTGCCAAGTGAACAATTGAGATCGCTTCCGTCCACGCTCACGTAACTCCGCTGCTAAACCCGTATCGCTCAGCAACGAGGCAATAGCTGCAGCTAGGTCCGTGACACTGAGCGGATCGATCAGCAGCGCTCCATCACCCGCCACCTCGGCTGTGGCAGTACCCAAAGAAGTAACAACGGCGGCTCCCGCAGACATTGCTTCTAGCACTGGCAGACCGAACCCCTCGGCTAGCGACGGAAAGCAGAAAGCCACCGCACCTCGTTCTAGCGCAGCTAGGTCTTCTTCGGGTAAAAACCCGAGTTGCATCACGTTCAAGCCAAGCGAATCAGAGCCATCTCCGCTCACAGGCCCGAGTGCATCACCCCATCCGCTAGGGCCCACCAGCACCAGCGCTAGATCTGGCTCTGCCAATTTCTGCATTGCTTGAATCAGAGTTGACAGATTCTTGCGAGGCTCAAGAGTTCCCACAAAGAGCACATACCTATCCGGAAGCCCATAGCGCTCCCGAACCTCTTCGACGCTCTCAGGTTTGAGTTCAACCGGGGTCACTCCCCAGGGAACAACTCGCAGGCGTCCCGGGTCAACGCCGGCTGCTACGCAATCATCCGCAACACACTGAGAGGGCACCATGACACGCTTGGCCCGATCGAAAATGTTCTCCAAACCGGTGCGCATAAGTTTGGCTCCGCGGCTCGTCATGAGTTCTGGGCGAGTCAACGCAAAGAGATCATGCACGGTTGCAACCAAGGGGGTTTTCTCAACCGGGGGGCGCATCGGAATGGTCAGGTGAATCAGGTCAATGCCCCCGGTTCGGTGCGCAATTTTTGGCCAGTCGGTTGCAGTCCATGCGTCATAGAGAAGCGGCACCGGTAGAGGCAGGCGAAGCAGTTCAATCGGCGGTTTCCAATCCGTTGGAGGAGTTGACTTCAGCCAAGTTGCTGGCCTGCGCAGATCCCCCCTAGCACCAACTCCCACCATCTGGACCTGATGAGTCCGACTCAGGGCATCAACAAGTCGCTGAACGGAAGTAGCGGTACCTCCCGGCACCTGATGCCAGCATTGTGTGAGCGTGATGGCCACACGTGGCGTCTCGGACATCACAAGAGTCTCGCGCGCGTGGTTGCAATGGGGTTGGTCCTTTGACTAGGCGAACTGCCGAATCAACAGGGTTCGGCCCGATTTACCGCAGCGCTCAAACCCTGCCGATACCGCGGTATACAAAGCCTCGCCGACGAAGGGCCACACGATCGAGGACGTTTCGAGTGTCCACCACTCGTGGCGAGTTCAGTTCCTGAACTACCCGGTCCAAGTCGAGAGTCGAGAACTCTGGCCATTCGGTGAGGACAACAAGCGCATCCGCGTCCGTGCAGCATTTGTAGGGATCAAGTGCAATCTCGATGCCATCAAGAATTGGGGATGACCCCTTGACCTCTGGGTCATAACCGCGAATTTTGGCGCCCTTGGCTCTGAGCCTGCCGATCACCTCGAGGGATGGCGACTCCCGCAGGTCATCAGTTCCCGCCTTGAAGGTCAATCCCCACACGGCAATTGTCATGCCTTCAAGACTGCCGCCAATGACCTGCTCGGTCTTTTCAACCACGCGGTCAAACTGCGCATTATTCACTTTGACCACTTCGTCGAGCATGCTGAAGGAGTACCCGACCGACTGAGCTGTGTACATCAGTGCACTGGTGTCCTTCGGTAGGCAGCTGCCACCCCAACCCGGACCTGGCTGCAAAAAGCTTGACCCAATGCGACTATCCAGGCCCATGCCAATGACTACGTCATCCATGTCTGCGCCAACAGCTTCGGCCAATGCGGCAATCGAGTTGGCGTAACTAATCTTGGTAGCGAGGAACGCATTCGAGGCGTATTTGATGAGTTCGGCTGATTCCGGGTCTGTCACGAGAAGCGGTGCCGAACGCCGAAGCTGCAAGCCTGCGACTCTGGCTGCGACATCTGAATCATCGGCGCCGATCACCACTCGCTCGGGCTTTAGGAAGTCAGCCACGGCTGAACCTTCTCGAAGAAATTCAGGGTTTGAAACCACGTGCACGTCGGATCGGCCGAGGGCATCAGCAACTACGTGGGTTGACCCAACTGGCACCGTGGACTTGTTGATGACAATGGAGCCTGGTTGCAAGTACGGCTTGAGCTCGGATGCTGCCTGAACGAGATAGGACAAGTCTGCAGAGCCGTCCTCATCCTGCGGTGTGGGCACGCAGAGAAAGATGAATTCGCGATCCTTCACTCCGGCTTCACGGTCCATCGTGAAACGCAGCCGATTCGAACTCAGGCCTTCTTCGACAATCTCGGCCAACCCAGGTTCGCTGATAGGAATCCGACCCTGCGAAAGCAGTTCGACCTTGTCCGGGTTGGATTCGATACAGGTCACGTCGTGGCCAAGGTGGGACAGGCAGGCACCCGTGGTGAGTCCCACATACCCCGCACCAACAACTGCAATCTTTCGCCCCATGTCGTGAACCCCTTCATAAAACTTGAACTTGCAGTTTAGGTTACGGCCTCAAGTCAGATTTTGGTCACTCTTCCAAGATCTCGCAACGGGAGCTCCCATGCGCACAAACCCAGCAGGGCTACCTACATAGGGCTACCTACATAGGGCTGCTGCTGCTGGGTCCGTGGGCACCACGCCAGGTACGTCCGCCTCATCTGGTGCCGGTGCACCAACTGGCTCACCGTCTAGCGGAGGTGCAGTCGAAGAAGTCTCAGGAGTCGTGGTTGCTGACGGTTCAGGTGCGTCTGTAGGTGGCAACTGATCGGCTGGGAGCGAGTCGACCGGAACCGCAGTGTCGGACACACCGGTGAAATCTGTTCCAACGGTCAGGATCACGCGGTAACCCTGGATCTGATCGTTGCGTTCAAACTGCGGGATGGTTTTGAGCTGTGCGGCGAGCAGCACGGCTGCGTCCCTGCCAAGTGGGCCGTACTGAATTTTAGTTACTGGGCCAGCAGTGCGGTCTTCAATCACCTCGGCATCAAATCCTGCAGTATCAAGCTGCGCTGCAGCTCCTGTGGCTGTATCCATCTGTGCTGGGCGCGCAGCCACGTCAACCATGACTTGCTGCTTGGTTGGCATCGCTCCAGGTGCCACACCTCGGAAGGGGACGAGCAGTGGCTCGGCAGCAGCCCAGTCAATATCTTGATAGGCAATGCCGCCACGGGGCGCCGCAAAGGTCGGAATCTGAACGGACTGCAGGGAATCTGGGTTGAAACTCTGAAACTGCGTAGCAAGCGAGAGCAGAGTTCCTACATCGAGAGTGGAGTCCATCTTGACGGAGCTCGCCGCAGCGTCGATCACTCCCAGCGCAGTGTTTGGATTGCGCATGCCCTTGTCTGCTGCACGGCGCAGCGCCCGCTTAATAAAGTCCTGCTGCCTACTGATTCGCCCAAGATCGCCTGTGCCATCGGGACGCCACTTGCCATCTTTGTAGAAGTAAAAGTGCCGAGCCCTGGCATAGGACAGGGCTTGTACTGGGTCGAGCAGTTTGCAGCCGGGCTCATCGATGGCAAGGCCGGAGTTCTCGTCTCGAACGGGAGTTGTGAAGTACACCGGCACGCCACCGAGAACCTCGACAAGATCTCTGAACGATAAGAAGTCAACCTGCACGTAATTGTCGATCTGAATCCCAAAATTACGTTTGATGGTTTGTACCAGGTTAGCTTCACCATCGACTCCGCCCATGGCGGCATTGATGCGCTCCATCTTTCCGCTCGGCGAGACCGCAACCCGACTATCACGAGGAATCGACAGCAATCGAACTGACTTATCTCGAGGATCCACCCTGAGGATCATGATGACGTCTGCGAGTTGGCCACCAGTCGAGCGCTTGTTCAGCACGGGGTCATCATCGGCAAGACCGGCGGCCGAATCTGTGCCAATAATCAAGAAGTTGCGTGGCTCGGTAACTTCTGCGGTCGGAGCTAGGGCAGAACCAATGTCCACTACCGGCACGTTCTCAATCGTTGATCGCAACCGTGTCAATGCCAAAGCGCTCATGAGGCAGGCAAAAATCACAAACACATTCATGGTGAGCAGGGCCCGCTGGGTCCAACTCCGATGCGGCTTAGGAGATCTCACTGCGGGCACCCAAGGAACGTATCAGCCCGCAAGTACCAGTCTGAGCTTGAACCCCGCAGGTTCTGAGGCAATTCTGCGCAAACTTTCAGGTAACGCTTTGATGTCTCTGGACTTCGTTGGCGAAAATCCAAGTCGTAGGATGACAAGATCGTGACTTCCGCATCCACCTTTCGCCGGCAGGGCCATGCCGAGCCGCTAGCTGTGCTGGGCGGGCGCCTCTGCACCGACCTAGTGGACGTCACCTCTGACCTTTCGGCCCTTGACTCACATGGATTTTGGGCAGTAATCCTACCCTTTGAGGGATCGCCCACTTGCGCCCGATTTGGGTCAGTACGCGCAGCACGTCCTTGGCCCGGACTGCCATGGAGCGGCCCGGATCCCCGCTCATGGACAAGCAGCCTGAGCCAAACGGGGTTTGTAGCGGGCGTAGAAACCGTTCGCCAAGAGATCGCAAATGGCGACGTCTACCAAGTCAACCTGACACGACATCTGCGCGCAGAAATGCCTGTGCCTAACCAGCAGCCACAGGACTCATCACAAGACATTGCAGCTCTAGGCGCTGCGCTTGCACTGGGAAACCCCGCACCGTTCTCGGCTGTTGTGCGTCTGCCAGCTCACGGGGTTCAAGTGGCGAGCGCCTCACCCGAGCGATTCTTGTCCCGCGACGGCCGAAGAGTCTGGTCATCTCCCATCAAAGGCACAGCCGCTACGGCAGATGGATTTCTCGCCAAAGACCGTGCCGAAAACATCATGATTGTTGACCTTGTCCGTAACGACCTTGGTCGAGTCTGCGAGTGGGGGTCAGTCACTGTCCCCAGCCTGCTCAACGTGGAACAACACCCGGGGTTGTTTCATCTGGTCAGCACCGTTGAGGGAACCCTGCGTGAGGGCCTCGGATGGTCAGAGGCAATTGAAGCCACCTTTCCACCCGGCTCGGTGACGGGTGCACCAAAGTTGGCTGCGCTCGAGTCCATTGCGCGCCTAGAGCCAGGCAGCCGCGGGATTTACTGCGGGGCAGTCGGATGGGTCGATGCGGACCGAACGATTGGCGATCTGAACGTCGCCATTCGAACATTTTGGATTGAGGACGGTTCTTTACACTTTGGGACAGGCGGAGCCATCACCTATGACTCAGACCCGATCGGAGAGTGGCAAGAAACCGAACTCAAGGCGCGACACCTGCTTCAGGTGGCTGCGGGCACAGCGCTGTCATGAGCCTGGGCATCGCCGTTTTCGAGACGCTTGAACTCCGAAACGGCCAGCCGTTTGCCCTTACTCGGCACCTGCAGCGACTCCGCAGTGCCGCCGATCTGCTGCACCTGGAACCAATCGCCGACAAGGAACTGCTGCTCGCCATAGAAGAAACCTGCAAGGCCTGGGGCACGGCCCCGGGACGCTTGCGAATCACCTACTCGAACAGCCTCACCCTTGCTGCTTCCGCAATGACGGTTCAGCGGTCACCCATCGCGGTCAGCAGCAGTGCCTACCAAGTCGATCCAGCCTCCGCTACAGCAGGGCTCAAAACCTCGTGGTATTCAACAAACTCAGCGCTGCTTGCGGCACACCCAGAAACTGCCGAAGTCCTGCTTGGAAATCTTCAGGGGCAACTCTGCAGCGGCTCCATGAGCAATGTCTTTGTGGTTCTCGATGGGAACCTTCATACCCCTCCCCTAGATTCGGGCTGCCGTTCAGGGGTGACGCGTGAGCTTCTCCTCGAGGCTCTTGCAGCTGCTGGACAACCAGCGCAGCAAACACCGATTGCGTTCTCTGAACTGCAACGTGCCGAAGAACTGTTTCTGGTCTCCACGACCAGACAGATCCAACCGGCTCACCGACTGGACCAGCGAGAGCTGCCTACTCACAAACCGATCACCGAGTTTGTTCAGGCTTGCTTCGACAATCAGTACTGCTTACTGATCGACCCCTGACTCCGAAAGGTCTGCACTCTTCAGCGCTCTTCAGCGCTCCGGCCGAAGGTGCACCACATCGCCCACGGTCACCACGTGTTCGTCACCGGAGTCATCACAGAGCAGGAGCGCACCATCTGCTGCAATATCAGTTGCCATTCCGACGAGTTCACCCTGGGGAAGTTCAACTCGCACGCGAGTGCCAATGGTGGCTGAACGAGTTCGATAAGCCTGAAAGAGGACTGACTGGTCTCCCTCAGGATTTTGCAGCTCCGGCAACCACTTTGTGTCTAGCGAGGTCAGCAATTCGATCAACAGTTGCTCACGGTCAATCTCATGACCAAGAATTTTGTTGAGTGACGAGGCAATCCCAACAAGTTCCGTTGGCAGTTCAGGCCAATTCACATTCAGGCCGAGGCCCAGCAAAGCGCAGTCCCCCACCCCGGGAATCTGATGCAACTCAGCGAGAATTCCGCCGAGCTTGAAGTAGCTCGGACCCTCCTCGGATCTGTTAGCGCTGGGCTCGCTCAAGGCCTCGCTCACTCTCTCACTCACTGACTCACTCACTACCGCAGAATCACACACCAAGTCATTGGGCCACTTGATGCTCACCTGCTCAATACCAAGTCTCTGGGTTGCGTCAGTGACGGCTAGCGCCAAACACGTGGTGAGCAGCGTCAGATGTTCTGGTGGGAAATCAGCTAGCGGCAGACCGATCGTCATCAGCAGGGAGGACCCCGCTGGCGCCTGCCATTGACGGCTCAGCCTTCCCCTGCCAGCCGTTTGATGATCAGCAAGCAGAACAATCGGTCTAGTTTGAAGGGGTTCCTGCATTGTCCCTGCAGTACCCGCCGAACTGAGCAACACTTTCATGTCGGTGTTCGTGGAGCCTGTTTGGGGCACCGTGCGTAGATCTGCAAATCTGGTTTTGTTGAGCGCTGATTTGGCGCGAAGGAAGCTCACAGAGGAAAGATAGAGCGTGTTTTCAAAAGTACTCATCGCAAATCGTGGAGAAATCGCAGTTCGGGTCATCCGAGCGTGTCGTGAACTCGGGATCTCCACCGTGGCCGTCTACTCCGATCTCGACCGTGATGCACTCCATGTGCGCTTGGCTGACGAGGCTTACGCACTTGGGGGGCAGACTGCAGCAGAGAGTTATATCGACGCAGACAAGATCCTTGATGTGATCGCCCGCTCCGGTGCTCAAGCCGTTCACCCCGGCTACGGGTTCTTCTCTGAGAACAGCGAGTTCGCAAAGCGGATCACTGATATCGGTGTGGCGTTTATCGGTCCGCCTCCTGCAGCAATCGACGTCATGGGCGACAAGATCTCGGCCCGATTGGCAGCTGAAAAGGTTGGCGTGCACGGGGTACCAGGCACTACTGCCATTATCACTGACCCTTCACAGGTCGAGGCCTTTGGAGCCGAGTTTGGTTATCCGATAGCCATCAAAGCTGCTTACGGTGGCGGTGGTCGCGGCATGAAGGTAGTTGCCTCGCCTGATGAGGTTGTGTCTGCTCTCGAGTCGGCGCAGCGTGAATCCTTGGCCTACTTCGGCCGAGACGAGTGCTACATGGAGCGCTACCTGACGGGACCCCGCCATATCGAGGTCCAGGTCATGGCTGACACCCACGGCAACGTGGTCTACCTAGGCACACGTGACTGCTCGGCTCAGCGTCGTCACCAGAAACTGATTGAAGAAGCCCCAGCCCCTGGCATCCCCGAGGCGATTATCGCCGAGATGGGAGAGGCCGCATGTGCAGTTGCACGTGGTTGCGATTACGTCAACGCGGGAACCGTCGAGTTCCTGTACGAGAACGAGTCCTTCTACTACCTAGAGATGAACACCCGCTTGCAGGTGGAGCACCCCGTGACAGAGCTTGTCACCGATGTTGACTTGGTCGAGTTGCAGATCCGAGTAGCCGCAGGCGAGGCGCTGCCCTTCACACAGGAGCAGGTGCGCATACACGGCCACGCAATTGAGTGTCGCATCAATGCCGAGGATGTTGCCGAGGGCAAGTTCCTTCCCTCGCCCGGACCGCTCAGCAAGCTGCGGGTTGCATCGGGCTACGGGGTCCGCTGGGACGGCGGTTACGAAGAGGGCGATGAGATCAGCCAGTACTACGACAACCTGACGGGCAAGCTGTGCGTTTGGGGCCGCAACCGTGATGTGGCAATTGCCCGCATGATTCGTGCCCTTGAAGAGATGGTGGTTGAGGGTGTAGCCACAACAATCCCCGCAGACCTTGCCATTCTTCGCCACCCCGACTTCTCTGCGATTACTCACTCAACGAAGTGGGTAGAAGACACACTCGACCTGACCGGAATTGGCGGCAAGGCCGGAGAAGCCCCCGCCGAGGGTGATGGCGCCGAGCCAAAGGTCAAACGGGATGTCGATGTCGAGGTCAACGGCAAACGATTTGCAGTGTCGATGTTTGTTCCCGAATCCCAACTCGCACCCGTAGCCTCTTCTGGCGCAGGCGGGGCAGCGAAAGCTCGTCCCAAGCGCGGTGGAGCAGGCGGCAGCGCCGGGGCAACTGCGGGCAGCGGCAAGATCGCAGTCCCGATGCAAGGCACCATCGTCAAGATCGAGGTAGAACCCGGCCAGACCGTGGCAAAGGGTGACACCGTGGTCGTGCTTGAGGCCATGAAGATGGAAAACAACGTTGCCTCAGATGTGGACGGAACCGTGACTGAAGTCAAGGTGGAGTCCGGTGCTTCTGTTACAGCGGGACAGGTCGTCGTGGTTATCGAGCCGTCTGCTGCGAGCTAAGCAGCCTTCTAGATGACCGAGGCGGCAGAGGTACAAGTTGGAGGCCGCGCCTCTGGACGCCTCCGCACCTCTCGTGATGACTCAACGAAGCTGGCTCAACGCTGTCGACGGCGAGCGTGAATCATGGTCCAAGGAAGCGGCTGTCCACTACCCGTCTAGTCTCTCGTCACCCTCTGGCCCAGTTTCGCTAGCAAGGAAGGCATCCACCTCGCGTACCGGTCTGGCCCTGAAACGAACGAATGCAAACATGATGAGTTCCGTGACGATGGCAACGGCTCTGAACATCACCGCTGCGACGAGTTTCGCTCCTGGGTCGCCTCCGATGAGAAGGCCGAGTGCTGCTTCTCGAATACCCAAACCTGCTGGAATCGGAATGAATAGGAACCCGATGAGCCACGCAATGGCAAATCCTGCTGTGGCCTCAACAATGCCGACCCCAAGTCCTGCAGGTATCGCAAGCAGCGCGAAAGACAAGCCGGCCAGCCCAAGGCCTGGCACCGCCCATCCCACGGAAATCCAAACCTCCCGCTGGATCGGCAATATCAGCTGATCTGGAATTTTTGGCAGGATTCGCCTTAATTGGCGGAGAACCCACTCGAGAAGCGAAATTCTGCCTAAGAGCAGAACCAGCGGCATCATCATCAGCAGTGCTCGGACTAGAACCGAAAGGTCACTATTCGAGATCGCAAGGACAGGTCCGAATATGCCACCAGCTATGACCATCGTCAGTTTCGACACCAACATTGCGGTGGCAGCTCGTGCAGTACCCACCTCATCAGTTCGTGCGAGCGCCGCTTGCCCCACGGCCTGAGCTGCACCTCCGACGGGTGTGTACTTCATCAGCTGAGAGGTGAAGAACGCGTCATTCAGGACTTGACGTGGAACTGCACCACCAAAGAGAACATCCCAGCTTCGAGCGCTGCACCACAGCGCCCCAAGGTTTGCCAGCCCAGCCGGCAAGAATGCCCAAAGAGGTGGCGCAGAGAGTTGCTGGATATCTCGATAGGTCAGCCATCCAGCGATGAGAATTGCGGGAATACCGACTACAAGGATCACAAGACGGACCCTGCTGTTCTTCACCTGGCAATACTCACTCTGTTAGAGGTGCGGTAGCCACAAGGATCAGGCCTGCTCCCCGCTCCGGAAAATGCCGCTGAATCTGCCGAAAGGGGTAGGTAGCGAGCCGGATAACTGAGTTTGCTGAAGATGGGGGCTGCAACCAAGTTCCGCTGCCTTTACTGCGCTCCTCAAGCGTAGGATTCGGAGCGGTACGGCGGGACTTTTGTGTCCGAATTGCGATAGATCCGCGCACCCGGTCGAGGAGATCACCAAGCGGATAGCCATACAAACGAACTTCTATCTCGACTAGTCCAGCCTCTCGGGCAAGTGCCGCTAAACCCGCAGGCTCATAGCGGCGAAAATGCCCCACTTCGATGTCTGCTGCGGAAAATCGATCCGGCCAAGCTGGTACTGATAAGAGAACTAGCCCGCCTGGCTCCAGCCGAGAGACCCAGTCGGTCAACGCACTTAGATCATTCTCGATGTGCTCCAGCACCTCAAACGCACAGAGCGCATCGAATCGTTGACACGCATTGAGCTCGCTCAGGGATGACACCATTGTGAACGAGCCGCCAGGGACTGAATCCAGCAGCGCTGTCGTAGCTTGGCTTGCCTGTGCGGAGAACTCCACGCCTGTATACGAATGGCCCGCAGCGACAAGGCGAGCTGCAACAGCACCTCGCCCAGAGCCGATCTCGAGAATTCGAGACCGTGAGAGCTCCTCAAGGTGTGCTCGGAAAAGGTCGAAACGCAGCCAAGCACTCGGGGAAAGGGCAGGACCGGGGGCGAGGCTGCGGGTATCAGTCATGGACACCCGTTTGGCGCACAGCGGTGCAACCACCTTGCCTGGAGCAAACAGATCTTCACGACCGTCGGCCAAGGTCCAGCTCTCATTAGCCGAGGCGGCGAACTGGTCCGCGACCCTTCTCAGCTCTGATGCCAACGCCACTTCATCACCTGCGGGGATGAACCGTGCCGACTCACCAAGCGCCCTCCGCTGCGGCCTCGTGTCAGAAGTGATCACCAGATTTCCGGCAGCCAACCCCTGATACACCTTGGTCGGAACAACCCTCTGCGCCTTTGGGGTTGTGCCGAAGATCCCCAGACACACATGTTGTGTCGCCACAAGAGCAGGCAACTCTTCGGCGGGCAGCCAGTCGATCCAAGAAACGTACTCGGACGCTCCTGCGGCGATCTCAGTGACGGCGCGGTCCTGTCCGGATCCGACCATGGTGAATTGGAAGCGGTCATCGTCGGCGAGTAGAGCAATCGCTTTTCCGATGGTCACGGCCCCGTGGAGAGGGGTGTACAGCCCGACGAAACAGACTCGAATCGGTGGTGGAGGCATCGCCGGTCCCTGTTCGAACCAGTTTCTCGTTGCTCCAACGGGTACCACTACAGCGCGCTCCTGTATGGAAGCGTTGAGTTCCCCTAACTGCTCCGCCGTGTCCACAATAACGATGTCCGCTCGCGAGAGTGCAGCTTGGTCGAGGCACCCTAGGGCCCGGTACTTCAATCCAGTAGCCAAGCCGCGATCACGGGCTGTGTCGGCTAAACCGACAAGATGGTCAAGCGCTATGCGTGAATTTGGCCACAGAGCCCGAGCCAAGTGAACATCGAAATGTCCCATGTACCCGACGACAATAAGATCTGCATGCGTTCGGTGCTTACGACTCATTCGCCACAGGCTGATCCACGCCCGGGTAATTGCCAACAACAATGATGCAGCGCCGGTTAGCGAGGTTGCTGCACTAATCATGTCGGCCGTCGACATTCCTAGTGGACTATTAATTTGAGTCACCTTGGACGTTTCGGCGAGGCCTTCGCCAAGTACAGCTACCCTCGGCCGCAAAGAAGAGTCGTAACTTCCAAAGAGAATCACATTCAAGGGCTTCGTCTCTCGGCCGGGTTCGGTTGGAGGCAACTCAGCATTCGCGGGAGGGGTCATCCAGTTCGAGCCTTCGCATTAGAAGTCGTGTGTCCAAAACTATTCGGCGTTTGCCACACACTAGATCGGCCAGAACCCCGAAAAGACCGACCGTACAGCTCGTCGCATCACCGAAGGCCCAAGCAAGCTAGGCAGATTGGTCGTTAGGTCGTTAGTCAACAGTTGAAGAAAGAACCACCGGGCTAAAGCAAATATTGCCACATTCACAGCTGTGTGGGCATACACACACTGGCTTTGTGCTTCCTTGTTAACCTTCACCTCCCCTAGAAACTTGAGCGACCCGAGCAGCCAATCGAGGAGCCGTTCATGCACGCGTATGTGTTCCAACTCCAACCCGCACTCACCGTCTAGGGGGCATCCCTCTGGCACGTCATTCGAAACCTCAGCGATACTGCGCATTGCGATGAGGGAGGCCACAAGACCCTCAGGCCTCTAGTGCATGGGCTTTAGGCTCGATAGGAGCGCGGGGAGGTTGGTTCCGCCTATCCAACTAAAAGAACTGAAATGGCGATCTCTCGCGGCAAAAAGAAAGTCTCGTCACCCGACAGGTACCGATCCGGCGCGCTGCTCAGTGTGTGGCGATACTCGCGGGAGTTGCTCGCAGTCACCGTCTGTCGAACCTGCTCACCAGAGAGCTCAGCAAATCGTTCCAAATCGGCGTTATCTAATGAAACGATGGCCAACGAGGTCCCCGCAAGCGCTAGGCGATCGCGAAGTTTCCGCACATTCGCGACTGCGCGAGCGGGGTCTGTGGTCTTGAGTTCGGCTACCGGAACTCTGCACATACTGCGCAATGCGAGGGGCAACGTATCGCTGGCGAGACCACCGACCACGAGCACCGCTGCCTTATCGCCAATCATCTCGCATGACGAGTCAACCAGGCCGAACATTGTGGGCTGTTCGGTAAGGAGCGCAATTGGGGAAGTTGTGAGAACGGCCGGTACAAGCAGAACTACAGCAGCTATTCCGCCGACTAGACGCTGAAGTGCCGCTCGCCCCTCCAAAGCGTCCAGAATCAGGCCGACCATCACGACGGAGCCAAAGAGAAATACCACCAGCACGACGGGTACAAGTCTTCGCGTGGCCCACAGCTGATCTGGCGTAATGCCAGGATTGAGTAGATAGGCGATTCCACCCGTCCAGAACATAGCGAGCACCAGAGTCCCTGCTGCGCCGAGCTTCCCCGTCACGAGTTGGCGGATCATGACGGCGAGGCCGAGGATAGAGAGCACGACGAGCGCAGGGCCCACGTACCAAGCCACCCAGTTCACTGATTGCTCGTAGTAGGTCCGAAACAAGTCAACGACGTCCCCTTCAGAAATCTGGATTGGCCCCATCACGCCCCATCTCTGGGTCGAGACTCGATCAGGATCAAGACGGGGTCGCACTAGCCACATGAAGAACAAGAGAGTGGCTGTGCTAGCAGCAAAGACCCAACCGAAGAATGAACGCCGCTGAGTAAACGCTTCTGCGAGCTTGGGCAAGTGATCCCATGCCCACAGGGCGAGTGGCGCCAAAATAGCGACAGTGATGAATAACACCGCCGCAAGGCGCACTTCGGCCCCGGTTATCTCTGGATAGCCGCCGGTGAAATTGAAAAAATCGATCAGCCCAAGCACCACGCCGGGCACGGCACCGAGAACGAATATTGGCAGGAGCGCCCGCAGGTCCGGTCGCCCCTTTCGCGCCACAAACGCTACTAGGGCCGCCAGTGCCGTCAGATAGAGCACTGATTCCACGCGAATCGCTAGGAGGGCGCCTGCGAATATCCCTGCGACTAGAGCCGCGCTGCGGTTCGATCGCATCCAGAGGCGGTCGAGAAGGAGCACCATGGACCACAACACGAGGAGCAAGTAAGGCTCCGAGTACATATCCCTAGCGAGAACAACCAACGGCAGACTCACGCCGATAACCATAGGGACTAGCAGGCTGAGCAGCGGGCGTCGAGTTAGCCGCACAGCAACTGAGTATGCGGCAAGTAAGCCTAGGGCTGCGACCAATCCGGTAACCCGAAACAGGGCACGCTGCCCCCCCAGCCCAAACGCCACTGCACCTACGGCACTCGTGAAGTGATTGAACTGGAACTCAAGTCTTCCGTCGACGAAATAAGCACCCGGGCTCTTGAAATCAAGCCCCTCAGTTCCATGGAAGGCCTCACTTACGCTGCTGTCAACCAAGCCGCCTTCGTTGCTGATCCAGATTGCGGTAGTTACGTATACTCCCGAATCTCGGCCGACTAGCAAGTGTTGCGATGGCTGGAAGGTGAACCAGAACAAACCGGCCGCCACAAGGAGTAGTGCTGCCCCAGCACCCCAGCGTTGCGCGCGCTCTGCGGGCTGTTGTGTATCCGCTCGCATCCAGCGGAGGAGAACTGTGGCCATTGCTACCCAAACCAATATCCCGAGGAGCAGAACCAGCGGCAGCGAATACCACCCGAGAGCGGCAAGGGCCAGCGCGACTAGCCCGAAGGAAACCAAGCCTGCAGCACTAACAAGGACAATGCCGTCGAACCATACGGGAGCTCCGTACTGCTGCGCGGCGCCACTAGAGGGCTCCACCTGAGCTGACGTTGCGGAGTCGCTCACCTCTCAGCCCTCAGCATGGATTCAGGTCGGGTGAGCGTGGGTTCGGACCCCATTTTAGAATGTGCCGTGCCTGCTAGCGGTGCGAGCTGCTCGAGTTCCGCGGTTCGCAGCATCACCCGAGTGTCAGAGACAATGCGCCTGTTTACCGATAGTAGGTCGGCTAGGAATCCGAACATCCAGATAAGGACAGCGAGAAGAAACATCATTGCTGCGCCAACAAGGCTGGGAACGCGACTGGCTTGATCTTCGGTAAACAACTGAAAGTAGAACCACCTCAGGAGCAGGGCGAGACTGATCAACAGAGGCACCAAGCCGATAGCCAGAAAGAATCTGAGCGGCTTGTACAGAGCGAAGGATCGCAGAATGGTTTGAGCAGATCGCCAGATATAACGCGGAATGCTCTTCACTAATCGCGAGGGCCTGGTTGCAGGATTGACCGAAACATCTACACCCTTGATCCGCAAGCCTTCCCACCCGGCTTGGACGATGGTCTCCATGGTGTAGGAGTACTTGCCAAAGACCTGGGTGCGAATTGCCGTTGAGCGAGAGAAAGCTCGAAAGCCAGAGGCAGCGTCGCGGACTTCGGTTCCGGAGAAGGTTCGGACAATTCCACTTCCGATTCGTTGCAAGCGCTTCTTGAGGGGCGAGAAGTCATCCACTGCTTCGATCGGGCGCTCGCCAATCACTAGATCGGCTTCTCCCACAAGGATCGGTGAGACTAAGACGGGAATACAAGCCCCGTCATACTGATTGTCTGCATCTGTGTTGACGATCACGTCGGCGCCAGCCTTGAGGGATGCATCCAACCCGGCCATAAACGCGTTGGCGAGGCCCCGGTTCTGCGTGATGCGCACCACATGATCCACCCCAAGATCGCGGGCAACCTGCGATGTGTTGTCTTCGCTGCCATCGTCAATGACGAGCCATTCCACACAGCTAAAACCGTCTACCTCTCGGGGCAGGTCGGCAAGCGTCGCTGGGAGTGTCTCCTCTTCGTTATAACAGGGGATTTGGATAACCAGCTTGAGCCCAGGATGGACCACATCAGGTTCTTCAGGGTTCATATCGACTCATGCTGGCACATCATTGCGTCAGGAGCGGTGGACCTGACCTTCGTATTCCTTGTTGCACGGGCGATGGCTGGGCGGCCTCAGTTGGTGGGCGTCACAGCAAGGGCGCGTACCTCTGATGGATTCATCCGGTCGAGGGTTTGTCGAGGCCAATTGTTGAGCTTGCACGCGAACGCGCGGAGAACCAACCCCCATTAGTTCGCTGATACCATAACGGCTCTTGATCTCAGGTCTCCTAACCGACGGTGACGGGGCGACTGAGCCGATCAGCGCCTACCTGCCGCCCGAGCCTACGACTCACATGGAAAGGGTGCTGCCCAACGTAGTGCTAGTGCTGCTGCTGGTCCTCGTTGGTGGCGTCTGGCTATTTGGGGCCTTCAAGGATCTTCCCTACGTCAGTCACCCTGACGAGCCAACAAACCTCCGAGTCGTTGACCAAATGGTTGAGTCGAAGGACCTAAATCCCCACTTCTTCAACTACCCCTCGCTATTTCTATACCTTCACGCTGCAGTCAATCTCGACGGCCCGCTCCTCGATTCACTCGGGCAGGAACTCCCGCCGATGAGCCAAGTTATGGGCACCTCCAAGACCGAGACTCCTGGGAGCGTCCGGGTTCATCGGACGCTCTCGGTGCTATTGGGACTTCTTGCTATCTTCGCCTCGTACATGTCGTCGCTACTCCTCACCGGCCGGCGTTGGGTGTCGCTTTGGGCAGCAATCCTCATGGCCAGCTCCATTACGCTGACCGTGAACGCACGCATCATAACCCCCGATGTCTTGGCGGTGGCCCTAGTGTCTGGGACGCTCTGGGCCAGCCTACGAGTCCTCAGGAACCCAACTTGGAGCGCCCATCTGCTAGCGGGCCTTGCCGCCGGTCTCGCCGCCTCGTCAAAGTACAATGCGGTACTGGTTGTGACGACGGTCGCAGTGGCATCAGTGTTGAGCGGTAGCTTGAAAGCCGACTTGGCTGGTAATCGAAGGCGTGCACTTCCGCAGCGAGCCTTAAAGCTGGCCCTGGCAGGTTTCGGCGCGTGCGCGGCCTTTGCCCTTACTACGCCATTCTCTTGGCTGGATCGACCTGAATTCCTGAGGGACCTTCAGTTTGAACGGCAGCACTACGCCACTGGTCACGCTGGCATGGATGGCAACGCTGCCAGCTGGTACGTGAACTATTTCAGTCATTCGGAGCTGCTGATAATTGCTGCGTCAGGTCTCGGATTGTGCATCGCTCTGATCTGTTGGAGGTGGAAAGAACTCGCTGTGCTGCTTGCATTTCCACTCACCTACTGGGCGCTCATTGCCAGCCAGTCTGTTCGAAACGAACGAACGGCTTTGCTATTGCTGCCGAGTCTCGCTGTCTTGGCAACATACGGGTTGGGGCTAGCTGGCGATCAACTCCGCTATAAGGATCCTGCGTGGCACTCATCTTGGATCAGGGCCCTTGGGATTCTCATCTCCACCTTGGCAATTACGGTGCAAGTGGTGCATCTGCGCCCGAGCCTGAATCTCCAGAAGACCACCTCTACCCAGGCTCGCGAGTGGGTTGACGGCAATGTCGATCGCGGCACGCCGATTCTGGTCGAGTCCTATTCACCCTGGATTGATTCGGCTCAATATCAGGTCACAGCAATCCCCACGTTGGCGGCCATGCCCAACCCCACTTCTTGGGACTACGTGATTGCCAGCGATGCGATGTACCGCAGGTTCTTGGACAACGAGGCCCGCTTCCCTCGCGAAGTGGCGGTTTACCGTTCCCTATTCTCCAGCCTCCGTACTGTCGCCGAGTTCAATGGCAACGGTCCTCGAATTCGGATCATGGCAAAGGACTAGCAGCCTCGTTCCCTTCCCTCAGCTTTGTCTGCCAACGCTCAGCGGTTCTCAAGAACTGGTTTCGTCGGTTCTACGAATGAGACCGTGGTGAATCAAGCCACGAGTCACGAG
Source organism: Actinobacteria bacterium IMCC26207 (assembly GCA_001025035.1). Classification (GTDB taxonomy): domain Bacteria; phylum Actinomycetota; class Acidimicrobiia; order Acidimicrobiales; family Microtrichaceae; genus IMCC26207. The sequence continues at coordinate 39,276 of LCZK01000003.1, read as the reverse complement.
AGGCCGGCATGGGTCTGTGCGGACCGGCCATCCGAGACCACAGATCTCTAGCAAATGAGGGATCTTTCTCATTGGAGAACGGAATTGGGCTGATGGAGCAAGCGTCTGATGAATCAACATCCGGTTTCGTTACCCCGATTTCGGCAGGATCGTCAGGCCAACCGGGCGCTTTCGCGTTCTGCATCCTCAGATCCCTTACGGTTACCGTAGCGACCACTCCTCGCATCCTGCCTGATGAGTCAGCCTCTTGGGCGTTTTCTCGCTTCGTTGCAGGTGGAGCATCGATCATCACGATGCACGAACAGCCCGAGTGTCGCTTTGGTACCGACTTGGTCCTGTCGCCGCTCTGGGCAGTGACCAGCGATCCGACACTGCGGTGCCGGTTAGGCCTCGTACTGCTCTCCGCTGCACCGATTCTGGCTGCTTGGCGCATTGCACGCTCACTCAGACTGTTCCGCTTGGGTGACAACGTGTTGCGATCAACCTCCTCTGCGCTTGTGCTGCTGTTTCCAGCCACCATCATGACGAGCTCGTTCACCTGGGCCGGCCCATGGTGATGGCATGGTGGGGCCTGATCATTCTTGGTATAACTGCAGTTTTCACTTCTCGTCGATCGACACCGGCACCGCTAGCCACCTCGGCGGTTGCAGGGTTCGCTCCGTTTGTGCACGGGCGTATGCACGGCGTGACGGTGGCGTGGGTAGGACTGCTGTTCTTCTTATGACTCGGCTCAAACTCCGAAAGATTTCGCAAGGGCCGGCAACAAACATCAACTTCAAATCTTGTGCTACTTGCTGGCATTGTTGTCACCACTGCAATCTTTCTCATTGCCTCAGTAGCTCAAAAACACATGGTCTCTGTGCTGTAGTCAGCACCTTCTGAACAGGGCCAAGGCGTCGACTCTGCGCTTTTCACACAGATTGAGTTCTGGTCGAACCTGCTCTTGGCAATGCTCGGTCAGCTCTGGTATGTGTCCGTCTCGAGTTGTGGTCTGGCAGTGCTTGGACTTGGGGCGCTCGCGTGGTTATCGTGCCGCAGCAGCTCCCCCGTTCTTCGCCCTCTGACACTTTCTCTGGCAGCGATGTTCGCTGGTTCGTTTGCCCTGTCGAATCTCCTGATGACCTCGTACTACACGACCTCGAAAGACATGACCGCCCCTCGGACGATTCTGCGGTACGACCACGCGTTCTATGGGTGCTACAACTATGCCGTCATCGCAGTGCTGTCCGTGGTTGGTCTCCTCGCTCTGTCGAAGTTTGCGCTTCGAACTATGGCGCTAACCCTTGCCGCAACTACCGCTGTGGTGAGCGCTTTTCTCACTGTTGTAGTGCAATGGAGCGTTACCCATATTGAACTGAGTGAGTCCTTCCCGCCGACCATTGCTGGCCTTGTTCTTTTATCCGGAGCCGGGACAGAGCTTCACGTTCTGCGTTGGAGCGCCATCAGCATGGTTCTCAGCATGCTCCTCGGTATTGCATGCTCTTTCTCTCGATCAGCCCTGCTCGGCCTTGTCTTGGCTGCTGTTGTGCTGGGGTCAGCATCTGCAACGCGAAACGCAATTCAGATGCACCATAGTTACCAGTACGGCGCTGCGTTCGAACCGTTTCTCACTACCAGCGCATCTCCGAAACAAGCAGTTATTTCTAGCGACGAAGCGGACCTCTCTGGCTACTCGTACTTGCTTACGGGACAGCAATACCAACTAGTTGATAGCGGCTGGAGCTTCACCGTTATCGAAAGAGACTCAGCTGAACTAGAGGCTCAGCCTGATCCAGGGACTGAACTTCTGGTACTCGCCCCGGGGTTCATTCCCGAGGTCAACTATCAGGAATCAACCCCATTTGGACCAGCACCTTTTCCCAACGGCTCCTCGGCTCCCCGGTAGGCATGGTCGCGCTAAACGAAGAGGGACTCGGGTCTGACCGACTCGCGTCGGAATCTGGCACCGAGGCAAGTGGCTCACCGGGAGGATCGGGACGAGCCGCAAAGGGGATCCGTCGCAGTGCAAGCGCTGCGACGATAAGAGCGCAGACTGCCATGAACCACGAATATCGGAAGGTCGGGCTAATACCGGCGATTGCAATTCCGGCAAAGGAAAAGAGTCCACCAAGCAGCAGGACCCGCGCCTCGGTCACCTTTCGCACACCCGCTAGCAGTGAGCCAGCGATCAAGATGACCAAGAAGGTCCAGCCCCTAAACAGATTGCCTCGCTCAACTCGCAAGAGAAGGTCGAGGACCCGTTGGTGTAGGGAGGGAAAGGTTCGATTTGGGACCCGGCAATTCGAACCCCATGTGGCGGGAAGTGACCCGGGGTCGTTGATACTCCAGTACGGGTGGGCCCCGGCGATCCCTAGCAGCGCCGACGTGTAGGACAACCGCGTCCTTAGGTAGCTATCGGGGTGTGCGAGCACCGCCTCAAGCCACTTCTCTTTCACAGCACTGACCTGTTCCGCGAGCATGAACGGGTTAGCTGGGGTACCCGGAGCGAAGAAGAAGACATCGCCAGTCTTGGGATCAAAGCTTTGCCCGATTCCGCTCAGAGTAGTTCCATCGGGGAAGACTCCCGGCGGAAAGAGCATCTGTTGTTGCGCTAGGGCGAGTCCAGTCAGATCAAACAAAAAAGCCTGTTGCTCGGGGTGCCTGGGGCGAGGGCGCACGATGGCCGATGTGAACAGCGAGACCGAACCCACCAGCAGAATCAAGACCCCACCTGCAGCTAGCACCCGGCGCACAAGCAGGCGGTCCTGCAAGCGACCAAAGACTGATCCAGGCACAGGCCATGCCACGAGCAACGCAGCCCCTACTGGCAACAGAGCGTTCTTTCTGGCAGCGATAGCGAACCAGAAACAGATCATGGCACCCATCAGCAGCGCCCGGCGAAGGCGGACACGACGCTCGGTGCCCGCCCTAGCAAGCAATGCTGTACCTAGAAGAAATGCTGCAGCGAACCACTCGTCCTTGCCGACGTGGCCCATCCATCCGACGGTAGCTGGAAACAACATGATGGCCGCAGTACACGCCACCGCAACCCACGGTCGCAGCCAGCGGGTGAGGATCAGGTGGACTGCGAGGATGGTCGCCGCCAAGGTCGTTAGGAAGATCACTTCAATCCGCGGGTTGAAGAACCCCCACAGACCGGCAATCGCCGGGGAGTGCCAATCGTTATAGACACCCGAAACCGCCTGGCCGCACATATCTAGCGTGTCAGGAACTACTGACCCTGGAAGGTACACAGCGGCAATGAACGCACCAAGGCCCAGCAAGATCGCAGCGCGAGACACCCTCCCGGGTGCTAGCCCAACTAGGCGCAGCCAGATGAGACTCTTTGAGCTAGCGAGCCTTTGGGCGGGCTGCATGAGTTACTGATTTGTTCACGTTGGCGTTCTTCCTCGTAGCCGCCCAACGGTAAACTTTACGGCTCGCACACCGTGCTTCAGTGGAGACCTACCGGCCTTTCGGAGCCTCAGGGTCACCTCGCTCATCAAGGTCTTCGTAGGGAACACCTCAAGAGCGTCGCCACCAGAAGCCGCAACCTCGGCCACTGAGGGCTGATAGTCGCCTCGACGGGCCCGCGCCCAAACAGATCCGGCAATCGGCCGCAGCTCCTCTGGCGTGGTTTTCGCATCAATCTCGGCCAGAATCTCGAGTGCCTGCCCTAGTCGCTCTGGGCCGATCTTTTGTTCGGCGCTCACGCAGCGCCCCAACCATTCAAAGGTGTCGTGCAGGCCGGTGAACGTGCCCGACTCCTCGAGGTCCCAGTCGCGCAACAGATACTCGAGACCATAAATGGTGACGTTGAAGTAATGCGAGGGCACGGCGTGCAGTGGCTGCATGAAAGCGATTTCAATGTAGAGCACACCATCAGGCTTGAGCACTCTACGGATCTCGTCGATGGCCTGTTGCGGATCGGGCACGTGCTCGAGCACTGCTTGGCTCAGAACCGCATCGAGGGTTCCGGTGCGGAAGGGCAGACGAAGACCGTCAGCGTAAATATCGGGCAACTCAAAGTGCAGATACTCCAAGTTGTAGACCCGGGAGTCGCCAAAGCGTCGATCGCCGCCGCCGCAGTCGACCGCTACTGCGTCGGGGCCAAGCGCATCCATCAAGTCGGCAAATGGCGGCGGAAACCCATTCCCCCGATTGACTGCTTCGAGCGAGGGAAGCGGCGCGTCAGAAGGTACACGCAGTTCGTCGAACCGGCTCACAACAACTTGGTCACCGGGGTTATGCGGGTTGGACTCCCCCGTCGCACGAACCCGCAACTGATGAGCGCCGTCACGCAGGCCAACGAGGTCTACAAGTACCAACTCGGTCTCAACTCGAAACAGCGTCTCGGTCCGGACCAGCTCGTTATCCACATAGAGCTCTGCAATTCCGCACCAGTCATGGGCATAAAAAGAGATTGAAACTCCCACGCCAGAGAACTCAACGACGAGTTCGTGCGGGCCTTCGCCTTCTGTGCTTACACCCTCCCAACCGTGGCGCCAAGAACCAGTCTCTGTCACACGCTGATCGTCTGCTGAAATCGGACAACGTACGTGGCCGCCGGGAGTACGAGCCACTCGTGAACGTTCAAGGTCGACTGGACGAAAACTGATGTCGTAGCTCTCGATAATCCCGACAATGCCGTGCGTAGCGCAGCGAAGGTCGGCGTCAACCACCATGCCTTCATGCCGACTGGCCTCATGCACGCTGAGCGGTCCCCCGCAGGTAGGACATGCCAAAACCCGAATCAGCCGGTCTTGTCGCGTGGCAAGCTCTGCCGCTGTGGTCATTTTTTCTCTCCAGAGATTTTAGTTTTTGCTGTTTGAGTTCTCTTGGATTTTTCTGCCCGGGTAGCGGGCCAAGCCAAGAGTTCCATCTCGTACGTGCCACCGTTACGGCGACCCGCTGCTACGACTTCGACCTCTGCAAACCCTGCCTCTACAAGCATCTCGGTGAGGGACTCAGGGGTGTACATGGCAAGGTGATCATCACCGGAATAGTCCTGCAGGCCAAAGATTGCCACTGCAAGTTGATCCATGCTCAGGTTCTCAGTCGCAGCCGAATTCACCAAGGCCGAAAGGTCGGGGCAGACCACCCGGAGCCGGCCCGAGGAAGCAAGGAGTTTCTTCCAATAAGGCAGGATGACTGTGCGTAATTCATGGAAGCGGAAGTGTTCGACAAGGTGCTGGGAGCAGAGTTCCTCAAGAGAGCCATCTTCAAACGGAAGCTTTCGAACGTCAGCTACCACGTCGATCTCGGGCAGAGCCCTGGCATCAGTGTTGACATAGCCCTTCAATGGCTTCTCACCTGCACCAAGATTGACTCGGAGCACTCCACCGTCTCGCTCTCGGAGCGCTTCTAGGCCGCCCTCCGTCAGGATCTTTGGTTCGGGAAGGCTTTCTAAGGGCGGGCCTGCCGGAAGTCGCTCACGGAGGTCCATCGCCATGGCCTCTTGTTTGCGAGAAAGCACGTCGAGCCAGTTCGTCAGATTGTCAAAGCCGGAATGCTGCTGTTTCGTCAACTCATCGACGCGTGAGCTCACCATTTCAAACCCGGAGTGCTGTTGTTGCACTAACTCATCGATACGAGCAGCTACGAGTCGTTGAACAGCCAGGGTGTCAACGAACTGAGCCTGTTTGTCTGGCAGAGCTGCGTCAGTCCGCGCTGGTTCTGCCTCGACTCGTTCTGATTCGGACTGCGCAATCAACAGCAGTTGCGCCTCTATCCGATCCAGCCGTTGAGCGAGTTCGTGCTCGCGCGAGGCTTGACTTGATACTTCGGTAGCCACCCGGCGCAGCGAACCTGCTGCTCGTCGAGCGCGTCTTGCCGGATGTGACGAGCCTTGATCAGATCGCGGATCAGAGGGCGATGAGGCAGAAGTTGGTGCTAGCTCATCGAGCCAGTCAATGGGAATCTCCTTGGCAGCAGCTTCATCACTCAGCGCCAGTTGCCGCAGGAGGTCCTCACGGGTCCGGCCCTCTGCGAGCTGAGCGAGCAAGTCGTCAAGGTCGGGGCCGACTCCTCGGCGAAGGATCGCATGGAAGGATTGCTCAAGGAAAGCTTGGTTCTCTGAGGCTGCAAGCGCCCCAACCACCTGCTGGCGCACTGCCCGGCTCCAAAGTGGAACCAGCTCAGCCTCCCAACCCGCACCGATCAAGGTGCCGCCGACTCCCGGTTCGCCCAATCCGCGTAGGATGGTCAGTGGAGACCCTCCGCGACCAAGGTGTGCCATCTGCACCTCGAGCTCCCAGTCGAATGGCTCACGGCCGTAACTCAGCAGGTACACCTGGTGAATGAAATGAGCGTCACCGCACAACAAGAGTCGAACCACTCCACCGATCAAGTCGGCCGGCGACCGGTCTGGGGCAAGAAGGGTGACCGCTGCGGCGAGAGCATCCGACTCGTTGAGCGCACCCGCGGCGATGAGGACCTCGGCTAGGTCGTTAGGAACAATGCCCGAGCCCGTAGGAGTCCAAGAGTCGGCGAGCAGTCCGTAGAGTTCGTCAGTTCGCGCAACGGCATGATCTAGCTGCCAAGTCTGCTCAAACAACTCGCGACCACGACGACCCATCTGTTCGCGCTTGTCTGCATCGCCGATCAACTCAGACAACGCCACGGACAACGCTGCGGGGTCATCGATCGGTACCAGAATCCCGTTGCCTTCAACGAGGTCGGACATTCCACCCTCATCGCAGGCCACGACTGGCTTAGAAAAACTCATGGCCTCGAGGAGCACCAACCCGAAGGACTCGTATCGCGAGGGAGCACAGAAGATGTCGCAACCTGCGTACGCTGACCGAACCTCATCATCAGTTAACTCGCCAGCGAACTCAACGCGACTCAGCACCGACGGGCTATCGGCATGCTGAAGAAGGAATGCCTCTCGGTAGGTTGCGTCCATCTCGGTGCTCGGAGTGTCACGGCCGATGATCCTGACCCGTAACTCCGGCCAGCGATCGAGCAACTCAGGCAGGATCTCGAGCAACAAGTCGATACCCTTTCGCCGCTCAAGTCGCCCTACAAAAAGAACCTCAACGGTACCTTCCTCGTCGCGTGAAGCCGCTACAACGCCAAGGCTCGGATCGTCTAGGCCGAAGTGCGCTAGGTGAACTGTGCCGTCGGTTCGCGTCAGCGCTGAACGCTCTGTAGCAGTGCTGTTGGCATGCACGAACGGTGCCCGCCGCAGCGTCTCGACCTCAAGAGCGGCCAGCGCTCGAATATGCTCGATTCCCTGCCATGAGGGAAGGATCTCCAGTACCTTTTCGATGGTCGTTACCAGCGTGGTCACGGTCGGGAACCGTCGGTCGAGCGATGGTAGTAAACCCTCGCAGTTCCAGATCGGTGCCGACACCAGATCAACGGGGCGACGCCGGTGCAGCCGGTCGACCTCGTGATAGAGCGCAGTGCAGTGCTCAAGATTGAACCGCAGCGGAGAGTTTTCTAGCTCTGGGATGTAGCGATCTTGGATTGGCACCCTGTGCACCCACACGCCGCGTTCTACGTCAATGCGGTGCGCCATGTCAGTGCGAGTAACCACATGCACTTCGTGGCCTTCGGCAGCCAGACCGCGTGCCGTGTCAGAGGTGAACCTTCCCACTCCTCCAACATCTGGCGGATACTCTCCCGATACGAAGCAGTATCGCCTGCTGTGCTCGCCCGCGACTGTCGGAAATGGCTGAAACTCGCCTTCTGGGTCGCCGATGTCAACTGACTTGCGACTAGCAGCAAGGCCCAAGGTCACGCCCTCAGAAATGCCGCGATGAACCTGCTCAATGTAGGAGTCGATCCGTTCGGGCTGCCCGATCCGCGTCAGTTCACGCCGGCCGCCTGCAATGACACCCTTCGCCCAAGTGTCGAGCTCAAGCAGGACTTCTCCCTGCGAGCGTTCAGCACAACCATGCGAAAGTGCGAAGTAGTAGCGGTTCTTGACGATTGGGAATGGGTGCGTCCACGTCGTGCGGTCTGCCCGAAGGTGGCTCGGCAAGTAATGGTGATGAACTGCTGCTCCGTCAATGACCGCTAGGCGATGCCCCCGATCGATCAACTGCATGCATACCTCGACCTCATCGAGGTAATACTCGATGGTCTCATCGAAGCCACCGATCTCGACGAGAGCATCGCGGCGAAAGCTGCAGTTCGTGCCCTGCAGGTACATAAACGGATCAGCGCCCGGGTACATGTACTCGTCAAAGGGGCCGACTAAATCAAAGCGCGGATCACCAATTCGGGAACACGCCGAGTAGCGGTACTGCAGTTCGACACCCGTATGGTCCCAGACCAAGCCCCCTGCACCAGCAACACGCTTGTCTTCGAAGCCCGCTCGCAGCCCACTCACCCAGTCGGGCTCTGGCACTGCATCATCGTCGATGAAGGCCACTACCTCTCCGGCCGCCGCGCGAATACCGAGGTTGCGAGACTTGCCAAGGTGCACTTCGTCGAAGTTGATCACCCTGACCCGATCAGACCAGCCTTCAAGCAACTCGCTGCTGCCATCGGTCGAGGGACCGTTCACAACGACTACCTCGAAGTTTTTGTCAATCTGCCGTGTCAGCCCATCGAGGGTGGCGGGCAGACTCAACGCCCGGTTATAGGTGTTGATGACAACGCTGAAGGGGAATGAGGTCATGGCTCAACCTGTGTTTGGCCGCTCCTGCTCGCTGTGTCCCAGGTGGCATCTAACTCAACAAACCCGACTCCAATCGGGAGGTTTCCGCGACGGACAGCGAGCGGGTGAGAGCGGTAGTGGCGGTCGTAGGTGTGCTGCACGAACTTGTCGTTGATTCCAATCGTGAACTCGTAGTTCCCGGGAAGAAGTTGAAGTTGGTCCATCTTGATCGCTACTACTCCGTCCCCCTCGATCTTGCCCGTCTCGATACCCGACAGCCGGGTGTTACTCCCTGCGACCGGAGTGTCGTTCTCTGTATGGATCATGTACCCAAACACCGGATCCTCGACTGAGCGATGAGCCCGATACGAGATGTTTACTGTGAGCGGCTCACCTGTGGTTCCGGTCGAGACGGCCTCGCCTGCGCCATCGGCAAACCAGACATCAAGAATCTCGAGGTCTTCGCCAAACCACTCTTCACCCACAGCTTCTGGGGCGACCTCGAGCACAGTTCCTGACTCTGTTGCGGCCTCGGCCGCAGCAACTGCCTCGGCATGTCGCTCAGCACGTTCGTGTTCATTCACGCGCCGCAGATAGGCGCTAGCAATATCAGCAGCAGGCCCTTCCTGCTGAAGGACACCGTGGTCGAGCCATGCCGCGCCGTCACACATGGTTTCAACTGTTGCCATGCCGTGGGTCACCACAACGATGGTCACACCACGCCTACGCAGGTCGGCGAGGTGATCAAAGCATTTTCGCTGAAACTCCTCGTCACCAACTGCGATGACCTCGTCGATGATCAAAATCTCTGGGTCAACGTGGATAGCTACGGAGAAACCAAGCCGGACATACATCCCACTTGAGTAGATCTTGACTGGGGAATCAATGAAGTCGCCAATGCCAGCAAACTCAACAATGTCGTCAAAGACCCCATCGATCTGTTTCTTGGACATCCCGAGAATTGTGGCGTTCATATAGACGTTCTCTCGGCCAGTCAGGTCTGGATGAAATCCGGCTCCGAGCTCTAAGAGCGTCGAGATGCGACCCTGAACCTTGACCGACCCTGTGGTGGGTCGGTAGATACCAGCGATGCAACGAAGCAGTGTCGACTTTCCGGAGCCATTGTGACCAACGAGTGCATACATCGAGCCTTCGGGAATCTCGAGTGAGACATCGTCAAGGGCATAGAACTGATCGATCCCTGCGTTGCGATCGCGACGGGTGATGAGTTCCTTGAGCGAATGTGCGCGATCCGTATGCAAACGAAACTTCTTCGATACACCTTCAACAACGATGGCGCTCATCTCACAACTCCTCGATCACAGTCGGTGCCCAGCGACTAAAGATGATCCAACCACCCACAAGGCTGACAGCGGCCGAGGAGATCATGACCATCCAGCTACCTGGAGTCGGGAAGTCTAGGAAATATGCAACTTGGCGAATCGCCCCTACATACGAGGTGAGCGGATTGAAGCGCAGAATAGCCTGCGCTGTCGGGGAGAGGATGCTCAGCTGGTACACGATCGGGGTGGCATAGAAAAGTACCTGCATAGCGATACCAGTCAGATAGAAAACGTCTCTGTAGCGAATATTTAGCAGGCCAAGGACCAGCCCGATGCCAAATGCGAAACATGACATGAGTACGAATAACGGCAGGATGATCAACATGGTGAATGACAGATTTCCGATAACAGCCATGAAGAAGATCAGGATGCCGCCCTCGAGTAGCGCTTGGATGATCACGGTGATCAGACCAGCGATCATGGGGCACTCTGGCGGGAAATAGGTTCGAGTCAGTAGCCCCCCGGCACCGGAGAACGAAGATATCGCCGTGTTAATGACACCCGAAAACAGATTCCACATGACGAGCCCACAGAAGAGCCACAAGGCAAAAACTGTTGACTCCCCATTGCCCGCAACGGGAGCCTGAGCCCCGAAGAAAACACCGAACACAACGGTGTAGACACCGAGGGTGACTGCGGGGTTGATCAAAGACCACATCCACCCCAACAAGCTGCGTTTATAACGAGACTTGAGTTCGCGCTGTGCGAGGTTGACGATCAGTGTCCGGTAGGACCAGACCTGTGCGGGGGTGGACAAACGACAGCCTTTTCTTCGAACTCAGGAGAGGGCAAATCTAGCAGGTCTAGCTCTGATGCTTGTTGACTCAGCTGCTAGGCGACGCGAAAGGCAAACAGGTTGTTCAACCCAAGTTGAAAGCTGGATTTGTGCGCAGTGACGAATCCTCCAGCGTGAAACACGGGCTCCGTATCGCTCTTGGCATCAAACCCGTAATGCTGGTGAATCGAATCATCGACTACGAGCTTTACCTTCTCAAGTACATCAAGGATCGAGTCCACCTGCTTGGAAGGAATCGTCAGAATGACTAAGCCACCCGGATTCAGCAATTCCTTACATTTCTGAACCACCTTTGGCTGATCCTCGGGTGAGATGTGCTCAAACAACGCGAGCATCGTGATGGCATCGAAGGTGCCGGAGTCTTGGGGCATCTCTGCGGGAAACCACCCAGGAACCAGCTTGTAACCAGAAGCGGTAACCACACCTTCTAGATCAGGATCGATGCCGTACCCCTCGGTTAGGCGGCTTCCGAGCTCGCGGAAAAGTCGGCCATCTCTGCAGCCGATGTCCAAAACCCGCGACCCCTGCGGAACAAGGCCGCAGGCTTTACTGATGCGCCGATCGCGCAAGGCATCGTCAAAAAATGTCACTGGTCACCCTCCTGCGAGTGAGTCTGGGAAGAGTTCCTCGAGCCACACACGACGTTCGGGAAAGTACACCACTAAGCCGTCGCCGGGGCGCACCAACTCTGCAGAAATCTGCTTACTCTGAAGGTATTGCTCAAACTGCGCTGCCCCAGGAGATCCTTCAGCGAACACCCACGGGCAGTTCCCTAGGTCCTCAGCCTGATCCAAGTACAGCGGATTTCGGTTCTCGTAGGTCGAGATTGAAACAATCTTTCCTTCAGTTTCAAACATCAGTCGATGTCCGCCGGCCCAGTAGTCACCGATTGCACATTTCGCTCCCCTCGCCTCAAGCAAGTGAGCTGTGCGCGCTGGAGTTGGCTGCCGAGGCAAATCCACGCTGAGAAGTCCTGCCAGCGCGATGAGCGGCAGCAGCGCAATGGCAGCTGCCGCCTGCAAGTCAGAGCGCCACTTCGCTGCCAGCAATAAACCCAGAATCGGTGAAGCAAAGAAGATGTATCGCAGGTTGGCATAAATCGGGCCTGTGCGAAGCGTGATCACCAAGAACACGATCGGAACTCCGACAGCCAGGACGCTGAGCAGCGACTCATTGGCGAAGGCGGAACGCCGCGCTACCTGAAAGATCAATAGGCCAAGAAACACTACAAACGCAACCTTCCAAGCAACTCCGCCTAGCCATGCTCCGGTCAGAAGTCCGCCGATGGGAACTCGAAAGCCAAACCACCCGGGAAGCTGGTGCAGGCCAAGCAGTTCAACGCGCTCAGCAAAGCCGTAGCCGACGCGATCGGTGTAGTTGTTGCGGCGATCAGTGCCCGCCAAAGTGAGAAACAGAAATGGAAATGCGCCGAGAACGAGGCCTCCGAGGAGCTGCACAGCTGGAAGCACCACGGCTCGCACCCGGGTGCTGACGCTCCCAGAGATCGATCGAGCCTCAGCAAGCGCCCGCCAGCCAATCCAGATCAACACCGGGGCAGTCAGATAGAGCGAACCCGGGTTGATCCAAAGCCCGACTCCGGCAGCAATCCCGGCCACAAAGAGACTTCGGCGGGAGAGAGATCCTGAGCCCAAAATTTCTGTCGGGGTACGACGATGCTCCATCCTTGCAATGATGAAGATTGTGGCTAGGCCAGCTGTGACCGAGGGTACGAAGTACATGGTTTCACGGCTAGCGAAAAACACCGCAGACATCGGAAAACACCACACGGCTGCCGCTGCGAGTGCCGCCCGCCGGCGCGACCAGCTCAGTTGAATGCCGATCCCATAACTCAGCCCGGCGTTCACGAGACCAAGAAATACTGTAGGCAGGCGAAGGCCGAGTGCGTTCATTCCGAACACACGAATCGATGCCGCAATGCCAAAAAGCCACGGCGTTCCCCCGTATGGCTGCCCACGCATAAGCAGCGGCCACTCTCCTCGCAATAGTTGCTGAGCCAGAAGGGCGAACTCAGCCTCGTCCGAGTCCGGACCTGGCTCGATTCCGGTGTAGTAGCGGTAGCGCAGTGCGACTCCTACTGCGATGGCAACTGCAACAACGACTGCAACGGCAACCGTTGTCGGATCAGAGACCCGCCTGAGCAACCATGCGCGGGGATCACGTTTGCTCACCTCGACTCGCCGAGTGCGTCCGGAGCGGCAAGGCCCTCATGTCCTACTCCGCTCACTAGTTGGTCAGGGTTTGAACCCTGGCGAACCTCGCTTGAGGAGATCGGGCGCAGCATCGACACAGCTAAGTAGGCAAGGCGACGCTGCTCTCGACTTACTTGCCTCACGGAAGAAATGATAAATCCGCAGGTCAGCAACAAGAACGCTATGAGCTGCAGGGCAACTGCTAGAAGCGCTGTCGGAAGGCGCAGAACCAAACCTGTTTCTATGAACTCTTCGATCACAGGAACTCCGAGTATCAAAGCGGCCAGGGTCAGCAGAACTGCCCCGAAACCAAAAAAACGCTTGGGGTGTACATCTCTGAAGAGGCGAAGCGCACTCCAAAGAATCTTTATTCCATCGGTATATGTTCCGAGCTTGCTTTCTGATCCGTCAGGTCGTGAGTAGTAGCGGGCGGGAATCTCACAAAACTCGAGCTTCAGTTCCGATGCATGCGCAAGGAGTTCTGTCTCAATATCGAAACCCGATGTTGTGGCGGGAAATGATTTCACAAACCTTCGAGACATCGCCCGGTAGCCAGAGAATGCATCCCCAATTGCTGAGTCGAACATGGCTGAATAGAGCTGAGAAAAAAACTTGTTGCCCATTGCGTGACCCGACGGATACTCGCGACCGTCGCGATCAGAAGGCACTCGTGCGCCAACGACCATATCGAGCACATCACTTCTGAGGCGGTCCACCATCGCTGCAGCAACCTCTGCTTCATAGGTGCCGTCGCCATCAACCATCAAATAGATATCAGCCTCAACTTCACTGAACATCTTTCGCACCACGCTGCCCTTGCCGCGCCTCATGGCTCGCACCACGACGGCACCGGCAGATCGGGCAACCTCTGCGGTGTCATCGGTGGACATGTTGTCGAATACATAGACCGTTGCTGCGGGTAGCACCCGTGAAAAGTCTGCAACTACCCCCGCAATGGTGGCAGCTTCGTTAAAACAGGGGACTAAGACGGCAATGGTTACCTCCTCGGAGGTACCAGCAGAGATCATTCCGCTGCCTCGGCCAGCGCCTCTGACAGAGCAGGGTGAACAAATAAGCTCTCTGCGATATCGCTCACGGTCAGGCGATTGGTGACTGCTAGAGCCAGAACCGAGATCAGCTCGGCAGCGTGTCGGCCCACAATCGACCCTCCAAGAACAACTCCGGTAGCCGGATCAGAAATGATCTTTACAAAGCCGCGAGAATCATTATTGATCAGCGCCTTTGCCTGAGAACCAAAGGGAACCTTGGTCACTCGTACCTTTCGACCCTCTGCAAAGGCATCGGCCTCGGCAAGGCCAACATCGGCAATCTCTGGTTCGGTAAAGATCGCCGAAGCGGCTTTCTCGTAGTCGATGTGCTTGTGGTCGACCTTGTGCAGGCCCATGACATGCTCCGCTATCTTCCTTCCCTGCATCGAGGCCACCGAGGCGAGTGGCAGCTTTCCCGACAAATCACCTGCCACGTAGATGTGGGCAATATTCGATCGCAGATGATGGTCCAGACTCTTAACCCACGGGCCATCCATCTGAACCCCTGCCTCGGCCAGACCCAGCCCTTCAGAGTTGGGTTGCGATCCAATAGCGAGCAAAATGTGGCTGCCTTCGGCAGTTCGACCGTCATCACAACGAAGGAGTACCCCGGCGGATTCCGTACGTTCAAGACCAACTGCTCGAGCACCCTTGTAGAGCTGCACCCCTCGCCGAAGAAAGTCAGCCTCGAGAACCGCAGCAACCTCTGGGTCCTTACTTGGCAGCACCTGCTGGCGAGAAACAATCAGTGTGACCTTCGAGCCAAAGCTAGAAAACATGTGCACAAACTCAACGCCAGTCACTCCCGAACCCACCACGATGAGGTGCTCGGGCATGGACTGTGGCGGGTAAGCGTCCCGAGTCGTGAGCACTCGGTCACCATCGGGGCTGCACCAGTCAGGAATCCTCGGGCGACTACCAGTCGACACCAAAATCGCATCCGCAGAGAAGGTTTGTTCACCGGTAGCTGTGGTCGCCACAACCGTGTGGTCATCAACGAGGCGGCCCGTGCCGCTCACTAGGTTGACGCCCTGGCTGTCGAGGAGTCGGCGATTCGAATCGGCGAGCTGCGCGGTCATCACCGAGATACGGCTTCGCAGCGCATCAATATCTACATGCGGGTCCATTGACTCAAGACCCATGCCTGCGGAGGATCGAATCTGATTCAGCTCGCCGCCGGTGACAATCATTGCCTTCGACGGTATGCAATCCCATAAGTTGGCAGCACCGCCAAGGACGTCTCGCTCGATCAAGGTGACTTCGGCACCAAGGCGTGCGGCATTTGTTGCTGCACTCACACCTGCGGGGCCGCCCCCGATAATCACAAAGCTCAGACTCATCGCCGTATGGTACCGGGCCAAGTAGCCGCGCTGGGACCTCAGGGCACGAGTGCCCCACGGTGCTCTACTAGCTTGTAGGGGTGACCTCCGCAGACGACGAGAGACAAATCGAGGAACTTCAGAGCACGGTTCAGCAACTCCGCAAGGACTTGCTCACCACCCGTGATGCTCTCATTGGCGCTCAGGCCGAGTCAGCCACGTTGAAGGTACGCAATCGTGAGATCGAGGTGCGCGTTGCTCAGGTAGAACAAGCGCTAGCAACACACAGCCGCATCACTCGTATCGTTGAGCGGGCCACGAATCACCGACTCACTCGCGGCCTGAGCCGAAGAGTGAAATCGCTCACTGGCTAGGTCCGTCTACTGCGTCAAAGCCCTGACAACCTCGGCTAATGGCTCACGAAAGTCCCTACTGGGTGTGAACCCGTGGGATCTCCAGGCAAACCCGTCGAGCACAGAGTTCGCCGGGCGAGCCGCTGGGCGCGGTGGATCAAGCTCGGCTGTGGTGATCGCCGAGATTCGGCTCGGGTCGTGACCTGCTGCGCTGAAGACTGCTTGGGCAAACTCGTACCAACTCACCGCACCTTGATTGGTGGTGTGAAAGACACCCGGCACTCGCTCTACGCCAAGCTTTGCCAGCATCTGTGCAAGGTCGCCGGCAAAGGTCGGGTGGCCAATCTGGTCATCGACGAAGGACAGCGTGTCGCGCTCCCCCGCAAGGCGCAGCAAGGTTTTGACCATGTTGTTTCCGTGCGCGCCGCACACCCATGAGGTGCGTGCAACTGTCCAACCTGGGTCGATCTCCATCTCTCCACCGAGTTTCGTTCGGCCATACACCGACTGCGGATTCGTTGCATCCCATTCCAGATACGGGCCTTGCTTGGTTCCGTCGAAGACGTAGTCCGTTGAGACGTACACCACATGGGCTCCGACCCGGCGAGCCCCATCGGCTACAAATCTGGTGGCGACACAGTTCACTAAGTAGGCCATCTCGGCCTGCTCCTCGCAGAGGTCGACCGCTGTGAATGCTGCACCGTGGATGATCAGATCCGGCACCCATTCGGTGATGACTCCAAGCACATGGTCGCGATTGGTCAGGTCGTGTTCCGGCAAGTCAAGGCCAAGAACCTGATGATGGTGCTGCGGATCCAGCAAGGCCATGAGTTCGGTGCCGAGCTGACCGCGAGCACCAGTGATCAGAATGCGCATGCGAGTTCCTTGAGTCTGAGAAAAATTAGCGGTTTTTGACCCGCTCTAGCAGCGGTTGCCACCAGGACGGGTTGTCTGAATAAAAGCGAACCGTTTCTTCAAGCGCTTCGTCGAACGAATAGCTCGGACGCCAGCCCAGAGCTGCCACCTTGTCGGTAGCAATGGAGTAGCGACGGTCGTGGCCTTTGCGATCCTGCACATACTCAACTGCGGATTCGTCTTTACCTAACAGCGCTAGTACACGGTCAGTGATCTGCCGGTTGGTGAGTTCATTCCCGGCGCCGATGTTATAGATCTGCCCCACAGTGCCAGACCGCAGGACCAGGTCAACGGCTTCGCAGTTATCGCGAACAAACAACCAATCGCGAATATTCAACCCATCACCATAAAGCGGCACTCGCCGGCCTTGGATCAGGTTGGTTACAAAAAAGGGGATCAGCTTCTCTGGAAACTGAAAAGGCCCAAACTGATTCGAGGAGCGCGTCAGCACCACGGGCAGCTCGTAGGTCTCGTAGTAGGCCATCGCAACTAGGTCAGAGCCGGCCTTGGCAGCTGAATACGGCGAGCGCGGCTCCAAGCGATCCGTCTCGACGAAGGAGCCTTCCTCGATTGAGCCGTAGACCTCATCGGTAGAAATATGCAAGAACCGCTCCACCCCCACCTGGGCTGCAACATCGCACATCACGTTGGTTCCCAAGCAGTTGGTCCGCATGAACACATCTGGGTCAAGCAGGGAGCGATCAACGTGGCTCTCTGCGGCAAAATGAACAACGGCATCATGGCCGGGCAGGGCAGCAGCGACTGCGGAGCGGTCGCAGATGTCACCATGAACAAAACTAAACCGAGGGTTGGACTCTAAGTCGGCCAGGTTTTCTCGGTTTCCGGCATAGGTCAGGGCGTCGTAGACCGTGACCGAATCATCAGTAGTGGCAAGCACATGATGAACATAGTTAGATCCAATAAATCCGGCGCCGCCGGTCACGAAGAGTTTCATGTTGTCCTTCGGTCTGGTCTCAGGTGCGTAGAGCGACGTGCGGCTGCCATTGCAAGCCGATGTCGGAGCGGCGCGGATTTGCCTGATCGCGAGCTGACAGAATCGGGTCGGTCAAGCCCCAATCTGCGCCTATCTCGGGGTCATCCCAAGCCACGCCCAACTCATCAGCAGGGTTGTAGTAGCTGTCGACCATATAGGTAATGGTCATATCGGTGATGGAAGCAAAGCCGTGAGCAACTCCAGGCGGGATGTACACGCCAAGGTGGTTATTGGGCGCTCCGTCAACCTCACCGAGGTCAAGTTCCAACGTGGCACCATCAGTTGAACTGCCAGTACGAAGATCATGAAGTACGACTCGGGCGTGGCCGTTCGGGACATACCAATAGTCAGACTGATGCAGGTGATAGTGCAATCCGACTAAGCAGCCCGCGATGCGATCACCGCGGTTGCCTTGGATCATTTCTCGACCCTTCGGGAACCACTCCCGCCGGTAGGTCTCTACAAAAAAACCGCGCTCATCACCGTGCAGCGTCGGAGTCACTACATAGACACCGTTGATCACATCTGAGGGAATGATCTCGGGCATCAGATCACCTCAATGCGCGAATGATCACCGAGCATCAAGCGGATCGCTGATGGGCGAGCCTCGCTGCGTTTTGCAACCACCTGCTTACCGACCAACGAGTCAGCCACACGTGGCAGGTCCAGTATCTGTGATTCTTCCAAAATGATTGAGTGCTCCAACTCGGTTCCTCGGATTTCGCAGTCGTAGTAGACCGAAGTGTACGGGCCGATGTAGCTATCAATGATCAAGGTGCGTTCGCCGATGATGGCTGGCCCACGAATGTGGGAGTTGATGATCTGAGCTCCGGCCTGAATCACAACGCGACCCTCAAGCTTTGAAGATTCATCCACGGTGCCCTCGATGCGAGATTCGATGGTTTCAAGCACCAACCGGTTGCCCTCTAAGAGCGGCTCTAACTTGCCCGTATCTTTCCACCAACCCTCAAGGACTTCGTGACGCACCTTGTGGCCGTGATCAATGAGCCACTGAATGGCATCGGTGATCTCATACTCCCCACGAGGAGAGGGCTCAATCGTTCGGACCGCCTCGTGGATGGAACGGTCAAACAGGTACACGCCTACCAGAGCCAAATCCGAGGGTGGATTTTCAGGCTTCTCAACAAGGCGGATCACGTGTCCGTCTTCATCAAGCTCGGCCACACCGAATCGCTCCGGGTCATGAACATGGGTCAAGAGGATCTGCGCTGAGGGCGCTTGTGAGTCTGCATCGAGTTGCGGCTCTGCGGCGGCTCGTCGGTCGGCTTCAAAGGCCTCGACGAACTCGGTAATTCCCTGTCGCAGCAGGTTGTCACCGAGGTACATCACAAAGTCGTCGTCGCCCAGAAAATCCTGAGCAATCAGGACACAGTGCGCCAAGCCCTGCGGTGACTCCTGGGGGATGTAGGTCACGTTGATACCCCAGGTGGAGCCATCGCCAACGGCTGCGCGAATCTCATCGCCGGTTTCACCCGTGATGATTCCCACCTCGGTGATGCCCGCCTCGGCCATGTCCTCAATCCCATAAAAAAGAATGGGCTTGTTGGCAACCGGTACGAGCTGCTTGGCACTGGTATGCGTGATCGGCCTCAGCCGGGTGCCGGCTCCGCCGGACAAAATCAGACCCTTCATAACCACTCGTTCTAGCAGGTGGCAGCTCAGGTGCCCGAGTTGAGTGCCGATTGCGATAGCTCGGAACTGAGTTTTTCGGCCGCGAGTTGGTAGGTGTTCCTTGCTGCGTAAGCCCTGCCCGCTGCTGACAATGCAGCCAATCGGGGTTCATCCGCAAGCAGGTCGCTCAGAGCCTTCGCTAATTCCAGACGGGATACATTCCGCGGCAGTTTGACCACCGTGTCATCGGGGTACTCAGAGAAGGTTCCAATGTCAGTCACCACAGTAGGAATTCCTGCGGCCAGGGTCTCACCAACCGATGCTGATGATTCACCGTTGCTGAACAGGCGCAACTGCACTGCAATTGTGGTTTTTGACAGCCAATCTTGATATTCGCTCGAGGCAACTTTGCCTGTCACTGTCACCTGATCAGCCGTGCCTTGTGCCTGTGCCGCTGTTCGCAGGTCTTCAAGAAAGCTCTCTCCGCTGTGTCCGACCAAAGCCAGATCTGCTTGCGGTAGGTCTTGCATGAGATCGACGAGTAGTTCGCTCCGTTTGGCTGGGCTCACAAAACCAAAGGATGCGATTAATGGGCGCCCAGTTGACTTCTCCGGGTGAGACTCAGCCGGCGCGTCATGGCGTTCCGCTTCACTCTGTTCGGCGACCGGGCAGGGAATTGGGAACAGCACCTCGGCTCTGCGACCGCAATCCAACTCGATCAGATCGGCAGCGTGCTCCGCATGCACAAAAAGACGAGTGGCTAGGCGAGCGACATCTGCCACCATCAGCACTCCGAAGACACCCTCTTCATCTAGGGGAAGGTATTGCGCCCCTCCCATTGGCGCGGGGTACCGACCCGGATACATGCGGTGCAGGGCTTGCCCGAACGTCTCGTCCATCAGATTCGGGTACCGGCGGTGCATCTCTGTGTACAAAATCGTGAGTCGGGCATCGTGAAGAAATACAGCCCCGGGCCGTCGCTGCAGTTGCAGCAACTCGGCAATGTGAAACTCGCTATTGCCAAGGAAATACAGCACCTCATCAAAGGGGCCTTCGATTGCCTCGATAACCTCTAGTGCGTCGAGTCGTTCCACCCGGACCTCACGTGGCAGTTGGACCTCAAGTGGATCAGCCGACGTAAAGACTGTCAGCTCGCACAGATCGGGCAAATACTTCACTAGGTCAGCGAAGTAGCCTGCGGGTCCACAGAGTTGCGGAGGCATCGGAGATGCCAGCGCAAGTCGAAACGGCCGAGAAACAACACCGGATTCCTGAGCGGCAGCAATGACCTCGCTATCGAATGGAGCATCTAGGTACTTCTTGTAAGTGTCGGCAACGAGGCGAGCTACTTCTGACCATTGGTAACGCTTGTCTACTGCAGTAGTTGCGAGTTCTTGGCGAGCACGCGGATCTAGAAGAAACCTTTCGATCACGCTCGCAATGTCCGGCACACTCTCGGCATCGAATCTGGCTGAGGGATCAGAAACGAGTTCGCGCAACGAGGAGTTGTCCCCGCAGATGACTGCCGCCCCGCAAGCCTGGGCCTCGAGGATTGGCAGGCCGAGCCCTTCGTAGAGCGAGGGGAAGACAACGAGCGTTGCCCCGCGCAGCAAGTCGATCAACTCAGCATCAGAAACTGCACCGGTAAAGACCACCTGAGCGGCGATACCTAGCTCAGCAGACCTAGCGAGTAAGTGTTCTCTCGCATCGGGCTGCAGATGACATTGAACAACTAGCGGATAACTCGTTCGCAGCGCGGGGCTGAGCGCCGCCCAAGCCTGCAAGAGCCGATCAAGATTCTTACGCCACTCGGCCCCAGTCGGACACAACACATAGCCAGTTGCTTGGTCGGTAGTGCCGCCGTACCGCTTGAGCACCCTGTGACGCAGGTCTTCTTCCGTCGCTGGCCCGCCCTGCTCGGCCTCGGCAGCCGGCAATGAAGAAAACTGCGGTGCTGCGGCACCATGAATCGTTACCACTCGATCGGCCGGAATACCAAGGAGTTCCGAGAAGTCCATTTTCGTGGCTTCGGAGATTGCGAAGAGAGAATCGCAGGTTCGCAAGAACTCGTGCCGGGCATGGTAAATCGACGCAATTGTGGGGTCGCTCAGATAGATCTCTGGGAAACGCGCAGGGATCAGATCGTAGACCGTTGCCACTACGAAAGTGTCAGTTCCGCGAGCCCACTCGGGCAGAATCGCAGCAGGCCGATCTCCCTCTACGAACGGGCTAGTCACGTGAAAAACCCGAGGAGGATGTGCGGTGAACTCAGGGTCATCAGACCTGCGGAGCTTTCCTGTGGGCAAGAGGCGCAACATCTGCTCGTGCATGGGAAACATTGGATCAGCGACGAACGCCCGAACCAGAGTTGGATCACGTTGCTCAATCGCAGTAATCAATTCAAAGGTATATCGGCCAATACCGCGGCTGGCATGGTCGTGCGCCTGAAGGGCGCGCACATCGACCACTACCCCACTTGCTCGCTGCACCTTTGGGAGAGTCGCTTCAAGTGGGAGCGTCATTGTGAAGAGGTGGACTCGTCCACGCTTGCTTGGTCTGCGTCAACTGTGTTGTGCTCAGCGTTTTGCACCAACGCCCGGAGTAACTCAATTTCTTTAAGAAGTTGTTGCTGTTGCACCTTGAGGGCATCGAGTCTGACTCTTTGGGTAGAGAGAGCCCGGCCCATGACCTCGGTCTCGATATCACGCTGTGCAAGGAGTGTCTGATTGAGGGTCGTGAGTTGATCAAAGCGCGATTGCAGCAACTGTTGGGATGCGCTTATGTCGTTGATGCTGTGCTGCATGGCTTCAAATCTTTGTGAGAGCCAGCGCAACGCTGGGCGCAGAACGGTGCGAGCCGCTTTCTTGATTGACTCTTTCACTGGCCTGCGTCCAATTCTTCAAGACGGGCTGAAATCAGACCCGCAACGTTCTGAACACTAAACCTGCGAAGCGCCTCAGATGAATCCCTGCCGATCTGTTCGCGCAGTTCGACCTCGTCAAAGAGTCGTCTCAGATGTGCCGCAGCTACATCTACGTCGGGGTTCATCCAGTGGCCCTCTGCGGGGTACAGGTGGCCATCGCCAATCAACACTTCGGTTCCTGACACGAGCAGCGCAGTGGTGTCGTCCATAAAGTCAAGATTTCCTGAATACGCCGTTGCAACAACGGGAGTGCCAAGCGCCATTGCCTCGGCCATGGTCAGACCAAGCCCTTCGGAACGATGCAACGAGGCATAACAATCTGCCAACTTCACGAGCGCCAAACGATCTCGGGCCGATAGGTAGGTATCCCACAGGTCAATGTCAGGCCTGTCCGCAATCACATCGAGAAGCTGTTCAAGCTTGTCGGGGAACATCTCGCCATTGATGCCCTTCAAGATGAGCCGCGCTCCGTCCGTTGGTTCAAACGCCTTGCAGAAGGCTTCAATCAGGCCTATCGGGTTCTTTCGCTCAACCACCGAGAGAAAGTCGAATGAGAACAGCACCGTAAATCGGTCATCTAGGCCTAAACGCTCTCGATCCCCAGCAACAATCTGTGGGTCTTCAAACACCAGCGGAACTGGCACATGACGAACCGGCACGCGGCCATAGGCATCGAACACATCGCAGAGATACTGCGTGGCACCCCACACTTCATCCACCCATGCGAAGCTCGATATCTGCCTTGGTGTGAGAACGTCTGTCTCCCAGTACCACAGGCCGATGTTGTAATGATCGGCAAAGAATCCGGGCCCGACATCCTCCACAAAAAATGGCAGCTGGTCTGGGGTGATCAGCAACAAGTTGTAGCGATACGGGGCGTCGATCACTCGCTCAGCTGGCTGGCGTTGCCGGCTACTTGTGCGGTCGTAACTCACGGTGGCGCAGGGAATCTCTGCAGCCTCGATCGCTGCAATCATCCGGCGTGCAGCAACACCGAGGCCAAGTTCTCCAGACAGGTAGCCAACCAGATTCACCCCAAATGGTCGCGCTCCAGTTGCGACTGCATCTTGGCGAACCGCGCGAGGGAAGTCAGGAAGGAGTGCGAGCGAGGAGTCGCCCTCGTTGAGTCCGTGGGTCCACATCCAGTGAACAAATGGGTCCCGATCTGACCATCTGACCGAGGGGAACGCCGCTTGCAAGTCCGGACGCTTTGCCATGACTGCATCCGCTGCGTTCGAGATGCCAGTGACCGCAGCACTCTCGGCTGACAGAAGTTGTTCTACAAAGGCTGACGCCTCTCCCGATACATACGGGTTCGGAGGAAGGTTCGGTCGCTCCTCACCGGAAGCAGGCGGCCGTGCCGAGTTTGGGTCAGCAGCGCACACTGGGGCGAGAAGCGCTCGGTACCAGCTACGCATCTGGGAAGTCACTTCAATCCCAGCAAGAGGCCCAACTACTTCTTGCTCAGAATCCGCCCATCCGGCACTCAACAATCGGTCTGCAACAAGATGCGTCAGGTTTCGCAGCCCCGGTGATTCACTCAGCATAAGTTGCGGAGTCTGACCCTCTTCCGAGAACCACCATGGCTTCGTTGGATCAAAGCCATCCATGTCGATCAAGACCAGCGGCTGAGCATCGGCTGTGAATCCGTCAGAGTTGCCTTCTATGTGAATCTCATGAGTTGTGGTTGCGCTCAACCGCCATGCAGGATCGGTGATCACGGTAAGTGACTCACCGGAGGGCAGGTCGCGCCACAGCCAGTCTCTTTCGATCTCACCAGAGCGCCCAGAACTTGATAACGCCTCGAGTGTGCGGCTCTTCCACCAAGTCAGGAGTTCACCTTCTGGTTCGCACACTGCAAGACATCCCGGCAGGCAGCCGCCCCAAGGCAAGGAAGTGACCTGATCCACATGCGCTGCGCGAGCAGCAGGACGCCCAGGCGATGCGAGATCCAAGATGCCGGTGAGTTCGCCAAAAATTTGGACAGAATCCGACAGGACAACCACGGGGCCCTCAGCAAACACAGAGGGTTCGACAAGCTCCTCAAGAATCCACGGCAACGCAGCCCATGCTGCCTCTCGCGGGCCCCAAGCTAGGACCAAGTCCGCATATCGAACTGGCCCGATCTGCAGATTCTGTGGGCGGATCGACCCCTCTGTGGGCAGGGTCAACAAGCGGCCATCTGAATAAACAGGGCGAATAACAGCCTCTGGGTGCTCGCGCAGCACGCTTTGCCTGGCAACGGTGTACCAAGCCGCTCGGGCGGATGTGGTGAGGATGAGTACTTGCACGGGTCTCATTCTGGCCGCAATGAGCCTCTAAGATGTGCTGCGCTGCAACACGCCTTCGCAGGAACACCGACGCGGCATCAGGAGCAGGATGACTACTTCCCCAAAGAGCGGCCTTTCGAAGACTCTCGGATCGATTCGTTCGGTTCGCTCGCTGCCCGCTCTTTTGGAGCGGATCGACCAAGTTGAGCAAGCTATGGAACAGACCCGGATACAGGTCGAGGAGCTGCGCGACTCGGTGCAGTCCATAGATTCAGTTCGAGACGAGGTGCGCGAACTCACTGTTCACCTCACCGAGCAGCTCAATCACATTGCAGCAACTCTTAGCGTTCCAACTAGGTAACCGCTGCAGGCCTGCCGACTGGCCTAGACCGGCAGTTGAGCATCTGAGAGGGACCCTGCCTGCACCTTTATGGATCCGCTCAGTCTCAGATATTTGGACAAAAAGTCCAATTTTGTTTCCGTACACTGAATCAAGATTTATTTTTTACCAAAACACCTGCGCGCGGGTTTGCGGGTTTGTTTGCTGATTCATTGTTTTTACGGTTCAAGGAGATTGTTTTGCGAAAGTCTGTTGGTGCGATTGCGGTCGTGGCGGCCTTGTTGGGTGTGGTGTTTGCTGTGGTGCCGCCTGTTGGTGCGTCTCCGCCGGTGATTCCTCCGGGTGTGCAGGCTGGGTGTGGGGCGTCATCAGGGAATTACGCGGCTTGCGTAACGGTCGTGAACGCGACGCGAGGGTTTCAGAGCCCGGGAGTTGCAAATAATCTTTGGGGTTTGGCGTTTCGTGCGAGCTTTGGCATCTCGGGAAATGCAGCTGGCCGCAGCGGTGCATTCGCTCTTGGAGGCGGCGTTCCAGTTGATGGTCTTGGAGCGGAGCTCGGTTGGGTGGCATACCGGTGTCAGGTTGCGTGGCCAAACACGCATGGTTGTCAGACTGAGGTGACGACCCAGGTTGGCCTTGCCCCCTCTGGGGTTATCTTGAACGCAGCGCTGTTCGATGAAGTTCGGCGGCGTGATCCGAATGCTGCGGTGACGTCTCGTGGTCGGGTGTTTTATCGATCTGCGGTGACTCAGTCGTGTGATAACACGAGTCGGTATGTGGCGTGTCGTCACCTTGGCAATCAGGGGCCTCAGCGGTGGACGCGGTTTAATTTCGAGTTGACGAATGAGATCGTGATGGTAAATGTCACGAACTTTTTGCCGCATCGTCTGGTGTTAGCAAATAAGTCGTGGGGCCAAGCAATTGTGGATCAGCGTGGGGTGACCCCAGATACCCGGTTGGCGAACGGTGAGTTGAACTCGGCTCGTTCGATCGCACCGTATAACGATGCTCTTCCGGCGGCGCCGGTTGGTCAGTGGGGTGGGTTGCGTCCGTTGAGCGCGGAGAACACGCATATTCATTTGAATTATCGGATCACGGGTGCTGGGCAGTACACGAACCAACTTGTTGGTGTTGATTTGCAGTTCGAATTTGTCGGCGAAGGCGACCGGGCCCGGTGGCGTCCTGTTGAGGATCCGGCACGTGCGTGTCGTATTACCGGACCTGGCGCTCATCCGCGTTGCCGGGTTGCAGTCGCCTCGGTTGGCGGTAACACGCAGCTAGATGTTTCGTTGGAAAACTTCAACTAAGAAACGGTTGTGTTGAAAACGAATGTTGGTTTGATCCCGTTGTCGGTTAGATCCGGTTGTTGGTTTGATCCGGTTTATGTATGAGGAGTG
Source organism: Actinobacteria bacterium IMCC26207 (assembly GCA_001025035.1). Lineage (GTDB taxonomy): Bacteria > Actinomycetota > Acidimicrobiia > Acidimicrobiales > Microtrichaceae > IMCC26207. The sequence continues at coordinate 13,145 of LCZK01000003.1, read as the reverse complement.
TTTTGTGATGCAACAGATTATGCGGCCTAGTGGTGTTCGGCCTAGTGGTGTTCGGCGTTGTGTGGTTGGGTGTGCTGTTGGGTTGTCGGTGTTGTTGTTAGCTGGTGTGTTGCCGGGTGCTGCTGGTGCTGCTGGTGCTGTGGGTGCTGTGCGCTCTGCTGGTGTTTCGGGTGGTTGGAACGCGGAAAGTTTGCCTGCGTTGGGTGTTTCGCCTGGGTCGGGTCCGTTGTTTGTGCCGCTTGAGGGTGTGGTGGTGCCGTTGAGGTCGATGGGGGTTGCAACTTCAACGGTTCCGACGTTGGAAATTGATGATGTTTCAGTTGGTGCGGTCCGGTTCCAGATCGAATCTCTTGTTGATGGTCGCGTCACGTTGTCGCCTCGGGTTGTTGTTTCGAATCGGGTTGCGCGTTGGCGTGTCGAGCGCGGCACGTTGGCCGCCCGTCAGGCGTATCGGGTAGCAGTGCTTGACGACGCTAATCAGCGCACGGTGGTGATGGCTGGGCGGCATCTTCTTGTTGATTTGCAGCGTGCTGCTGAACAAAAACTGTGGTCGTTCGCTGGTGTTGGTGCAACGGAGACAACGGGTGAACCGGTGGTGAGTTGGGCGTCTCCTGGTTTGTCGACTCTTGCAGGCACTGCAGGGTTTTCGTTGTTGTGGCGGCCAACAAACGAACGACAAGTAGGCGTTCCGTCTCATTGGGAACTAGCCCCATCGAGTGTTGGGTCGCGTTGGAAATCATTGACGTTGACTCGTGGCGGGACGGTGGCGTTGTTAACCGCGTGGGATGGGTGGGCGGTGACCTTTGAACGTTCCGCAGCGGGTGTGTTCGTCGCGGAGTTAGGTGTTCATGACAATTGGCCTGCTGGGATGTACGCGACGCTAAACGCGAACACCGGTGGCGGCTGGACAGTGACGAACACAAACCAGATTGTGACCTCGTTCCCCGCAGCGAACGTCGCGCAACGGGTAACGGTGTACCCGACGGGTGTCTGGGCTGACGGTTCACCAGTACTACAACAAGTGTGGGTGGATGGGCGTTTGGATCATGTGACGGACTCAGTCAGCAAGCAACAAATCCTGTTTCATTACGCTCCGTCCCCACAATGCGCCACACCGGCGGCGGGGTTTATTGAGGTGCCTGCTGGGATGTTGTGTGCATCCACGTTGTGGAGCGGTGCGCGAACCACGGTGTCGTATGTCGCGACGGGTTCTGGCCCACAGATCGGCCGGTTGGTGTCGTATGCGGGTGAGGGGATGTCTGCTCAGGTCACCGATTTGGGTTGGGACATATCAGGGCGTATCGGGCGTGTCCGCCAACCCTTAGCAACAGCCGCGACCGCTGCTGGTGTAGTTGATGGTCTCGGTGAGAACGACCCCCGAGCCCAAAGCACGCTCACCTACGACCCAGCGGGTCGGGTTCGTACGATTACCGCCCCAGCAGGACTGGTGTCGGGTGGGGTGCAAACACCCGCACAAACCGTGCAACCGGTTCAAACGTTGAGTTACTCAACTGATCGCGGGCAGGTGACGTTTCAGGTGCAGGAATCAGGTGTGAACCTGCCGTTTGTTACCCGAACGGTTTCTGATATTTCAACCATGGACCAAACCCGCGCAACAGGACCATCAGGTCATTCGACGATCACGACGTATAACCAAGAGGATCAAGCAACCGAGGTTCTCGACGAAGTCAGCGGAACACGGTCGCGAACCGTGTACGACAACCAAGGCCGCGCTGTCACCGCTATTGGGCCGTCGAGGCGTGCGATGACAACCGGGTCAGGCGCTCCAGTTGTCGAAACGCGTTACGACACCTATGACGCCGACCCCGGTGCGCGGATCCGTATGGAACCCATCACCGGCCTCGTCGGCATGGTCTACAACAACACCGGGTTTACCGGTGTGCCGTCTGATCGTTCGATCGGCCCCCGCGTCAATGGCCGCCGCGTGCAAACCATGGCGTTCGGTTACAACGCGAACCCGTCGGGTGCTGGTGGGGTCTGGTCGATGCGACTCGCCGGCAAATTCATAGCCCCCACCGAAGGCACCTATCAGTTCAGAAGCACCACTGACGCGCGCCTCACGATCAACGCAATGGCCTGCACGGTTCAAGTGCCGTGTCGTCAACAACTCCGCCGTAATGCTGCAGCGGACATCCAAGCCGAAATTGTCTCCGGAACCAACGGCGCAGCAAATGTGTCATTAGAAGTAGCCGGAGCAGACAACCGGTGGCAGCCAATACCCGCAGCACAAACCGCACCCGGGCTCAACGAGGTCACCGAACAAGAAACCACCGACCAACTAGCCACCGGCCGTGGCGCTGAACGACTGAAACAAATCTCCGAGTACGACCTCGCAACCGGGTCTACGAACTTGTTGAAACAAACCTCATCTTCAGGTGCGACCGTGTCTCATACCTGGGCTGAAAACACCGGTGTTGACGGCCAGTACGGCCAACACCTCACATGGACTGCACCAGATGGGCACACCACCTATTACGGATACCACGGTGCAACCGCACAGGCTTCTGGTTGTGACGGACCGCCCGCAAACCAAGGCGGCCAACTCGCAATCACCACCCGCCCCGGTGCAATCACCACAGAACAAACCTACGACGCTGCCGGCAGCACCAACAAAGCAACCGGCCAAGGCACCGAAACCTGTATCAACTACCGCCCCGACGGCTCAGCAGAGAGTGGTGCTGTCACCGGAGACGGCCCCGCCTATGCGGTGTCATCAACCCCGATGCTGTTCAACAACCCGCTCGTCTCATCAGGGACAACCACCACACAAGGTGTGACAAACACTGCAACTCAGTCCGTGTCGATCACCGGACAACTGTTCCAATCAACAGACAACCACGGAACAATCACCACCCACGCGTACGACCCGAACACCGGGCACCCAACCGTTACCCGAACCGTCACCGCGAACGGAGAAACCCGTGTCTACACCTACAACTACGACCGGTTCGGCCAACCAACCTCACAAGCAGTCAACGGCAAAACCTTAAGCACCACGACCTACCGCAACGACGGAACCATAGCGAACGTCCGTTACAAAAACGGCACCACCTCAGCGATCACACTCGACGCGAACAACAACGCCGACTCCATCACCTACGCCGGATTCACAGGCGGCGCAACCATTAGCGAAACCAACACCTTCTCACGAGACAACGCGATCCTCTCGCGCACCTTGCGAGGAACAGACGGAACAGCCACCACCCAAGCCACCTACAACCTCGATCACCGGATCATCTCCGCAGTCAACACCGGCACCATGGCCCTGACCACCAGATCCAAAACTGTTGCATTCGAAGGCCAGCCCGGATCAAACGGCAACCGAACCTCACAAACCACCACCAAAGCCAACAACAAACAACAAACCGCAACATTTAGCTACAACGAAGCAAACCAACTCACAACAACCACCCAAGAAAACATCGGCACACCCACCTACGACCAACACGGCCGCACCACCAGCATCGGTAACCCCACAACCGGTGCCAGCACCCTCAGCTACGACGCAGGCGGCCACCTCATCGAAGCAACCGGCCCCAACGGCACCATCGCGTTCACCGGAAACGGCGACACCATCTACACCCCCACACCAACAGAACCACCAACAACCGAAGAACCACCCGCAGAAGAACCAGCACCAGACACCACCGAACCGGCGCCAACAACAACAGAACCTGCTGCCGACACCACACCAGAACCAGCACCAACAACAGAACCCAAAGCAGGAACCGAAACAACAACCGCCAAAGCAGGAACTGAAGCAGCAGCAGCAGCAAGGCGGCCTGGATTAGAAGAAGGAACAGAGGGCCGGAGCCCGACCGACCGCATGCAACGAGCAGCAAAAGCCGCTCCAACCGGGCCGATCACCCTGCGTACCTCAGGCAACTTGTTACTCGACGAAACAGGCAACATCGCAGGCCAAATCATCTCACTCCCCCAAGGAGTCACTGTTGCACTCGACGCAAACAGCAACCCCGTCGAATGGCTCTACAACGACCTCCAAGGATCAACCGCTTGGCGCACCACAGGTAACACAGCACCCGCACACACCACCGTGTATGACCCCTGGGGCACACAGATCAGCACCAACACCCAACCACTCCCCACCACCGCACTCGAACTCGCCCTCTATTCAAACGGGTGGAAAGGCACCGGCCGGCTCCCCATCGGCGAAGACTTCTACACCATGGGCAATCGCGAATACTCCCCCCAAGCCGGACGGTTCTTGCAACGAGACCCACTCATCGGCGGATCCACCAACGCATACGAATACGCACTAGGTGACCCCTGGAACAACACCGACCCATCCGGCAACATGAGCATCGGCAAATGGGTCGGACTCGCAGTCTCCGTCATCGCCAGCGCAGTACTCTCCATCGCCACCGCCGGCGCCTACGCAGCCATAGCCGCAGCCACCATCGGAGCAGCAGTCAAAGGCTACGCAGCATCATTCGCCGTCGGAGCAGTAGCAGGAGCAGTATCAGGCTTCGCAAGCTCCACCGTCGAACAAGCAATCGACACCGGAGACATCGACTGGCAACGAGTCGGCGCAAGCGTACTCATCGGCGGAGCAATAGGCGGAGTCGCAGGAGCAGCCCAATACGGAGCGGTGTTTGCCAACAAAGCAACGGCCGCCTCTGCTTCTGCTGATGCCGACCCTGGTATCGCCTTTCGAAAGGCTGGCCGCAGCGTAACTGGAGGCAAGAAAAGCTCCTACTTTAGCTCGCAGGGCGGCGGGTCCAGAGTCGCAGAAGCAGGCAGCCTTCGCCAGATTAGGGCTGACCACGTCATAGATCGCATGCTTGCACCGGACATCTTGGTCGCCGCGCCAGCAGCACCAGCATTGCCAGCAGTGGGATTCGCCGAACTCTTCACAGTGACCAACGTGTTGATCACCGCTGGCATTGGTTCTATCGGGGGCGCTGCTGCGTGGGGCACCAATCTCTTAGTCCCAACGCCAACAGCAGGCGGCGTGCCCACTCCCGTACCCCCAGCGCTCGACCCATCTGAGGGCACCGTAGACGTGGGCTCCGAAGGCGCAGCCCTGCTCGACGCAGCCTTCGGCTGATTGCGCTCCCTCACACGGCCCCTCATGGCCCCACTCCCCACCCAACAACCAGCAACCTCGTTTTGCTCTGCCCGGCGGCCAAGCCCGAGTTCACATCTGTGGGAACTAGTACTCGTTCGGGTACATGACCGGGTGCGGATAATTATCAAACCGCTGGTCAAAGTTGGGGTTGTAATACGGGTCTGAGCTCAGCTCGGTTGACCACCGCTGCCGTAACGCTGTGAGCTCACCCTCGCCCACCGTGGGGTCGCGCGTGATTGACTCAAAGTGATACATCGTGGCTTGGGCCGAGACAATAATTCGATACCCCTCGCGTCGCAGCTTGAGGCACAAGTCAACATCGTTGTAGTTGCCAGCAAAAACCATGCTGAACCCACCGACCTGGTCAAAGACCTCGGCCCGAATCGCCATACAAGCAGCGGTCACTCCGGCTACTTCTCGATCAAGCGACAGAGCCAAGCGATTTCGATCGCTGTTTGGCATCTGACCAAACATCAGGTGACCAGGATTTCCGCCAAGGTACACATGGCCGGCGTGTTGAACTCGACCATCCTCGAACAGCAGGCGCAGGCTCGCAGCGCCAACATCAGCTTCGCGCACAAAGCCAACCAGAACCTCTATGAAGTTTCCATCAATTACCTGAACATCATCATTGAGGAACAACAGAATCTCACCCTTGGCGGCAAGGGCCCCGAGATTGCACTTCTCAGAGAAGTTGAACGGTTTGTCGAACGGGACCAGCACCAGCCGGTCTCCAACAAGCTCTGCAATCTCTTCGATCACCTGCTCATTTGCTGGCTCGTCAACCACCAACACGATTTCGTAGTTCGGCCAGGTTGCCTTCTCGACGATGCTGCGAACAGCCTCGAGCACCATCGAGCGTTCCGCACCCCAGATCAACCCCGAGGAACAACGAGTAGGTATCACAATGCTGACGAGCGGAGTCTCGGGGTGGCGCCGAACAAGGTGAAAGTAGCCACGAGGGGTCTGCTCAACAACCTCTGCATCAAGCCCAACTCGCTCAACGTGTGATTCCAGAGCGCGACGCGCCGACTCATAGGCATAGGGCTTGACGTCTTCGCCCGACAGAACCGAAGAGGGCACCACCCGCCAGTGATACAACACCTCTGGAATGTGAACAATGCGCCGTGCTTGTTCGGTCACCCGCAGGACCAAGTCCCAGTCCTGCGATCCCTCGTACCCCTCGCGGAACCCACCCACTTGCTCGACTATCGATGCGCGAAACGCCGAGATGTGGCAGGTGTACATCTGGTTTCTGAATCGCTCTGGCGACCAGTCCGGCTTATAGAACGGGTCGGCTAGGCGACCAGAAGGAATCATGACGTCTTCGTCGGTGTAGACGTAATCCACATCGTCACCAGAGGCGAAGGCCTGAGCAATCCGCTCTAGCGCTTGCGGTTCAAGCAGGTCGTCATGGTCGAGCAGCACCAAGAACTGCCCTCGAGCTCGAGAGAGTGCTTGGTTGGATGCCGCAACGATTCCGCCGTTGGTCTGCCGGGGCGCAAGCACCAAGCGCTCATCCTCCCGGGCCGCCTTCAGCAGGACGCGTTCAACGTGCGCAGAGGGTGAAGCATCGTCTACAAGAATGTGTTCCCAGTTTGTCCAAGACTGCCCAATGACAGAATCCAAGCAATCTTGAAGCACATCCTCGGATGGGTCATAGACCGGCGTGATGACCGAGATCAGAGGTTGTTCGGTCACTTCATCACAATCACTTCACCACAGTCACTTCACCACTATGTTCTGGCAGCCCAGCATGGTGTCAACTCCGCCGGCAGTGTTCATCGCAGCTAAGCAGGTCCAATGCTCACCCTTGCTCATCTTTGCCCCGATACCGAACCCATGGGAATCACCGTACCCGGGATGGTTCGTTCTCCAATCGCCTCGGTAGCCGTTGGACCATGAGGTAAACCATTGCCCATCGATGATCATCGCTACCACAATCGAATCGAGCGATTCTGGGTCATACGCCCACCCGGTTGCAGAGATTATTCCGCGGCTGCTGTTGATGGCATCGATACCGCCTATCGGGTTTGCTCCACCGACTAGAAGCCACTCGCAGTCCATTCGCTGATTGCTTCCAACACCGCCATTGATCCCTGTTGCGCAAACCAGATGGATACCTGCTGGGATTCCCAACAGTCGGCCGCCGAAGGAGTTCCCCGCTGACGAAGCAACGATTGATCGACGCCACGCACCGTCGACGGTTATTTGTGCCTCGATAGGCCAAGCATCGGGATCAGTTGCAGAGCCTGAAACATCGATCACACCCGCCTGAGGCGAGGAGGCAGCGATGTTTCCGTAGGGGCTTCGCCCGGACCGCTCAGGAACGACAGCGGAGCGGCACCCCAAGAAGGTGTCTACCCCATCGCCACGATTTACGGCACTGATGCAAACTTCCCACCACCCGGGTTCATACCCGCTGAGTTGTAACCAGAACCCGTGATCCGGGCCTTGGTCTGGGTACAGCGCTGCAACGTCAGACCGAGGAACGTTTGCAACCCCCGAGGTGCTTCGCCCTCTACTCGTGGCAACGATCGTGGTAGGTCCAGACACGTCAAGGTCGACAACCCAACCGATCGCCGTGAGCGTGCCATCGACATTTGGAACTACGCCTCCGAACGATCCGATCGGGCCAAGCGTTGCAGCAACATATGTCGCCCAGTCCTGCGTCCGGTTCGTGATATTCGAAAGAGCGTTTTGAATCGACCCAGGACAGCCCGTCAGGCCGATGTCTTGATGACCAACGACTCGAGGAAGGTCGACGACAACACCAGCGTCGTACTTGGTTGAACCAAGAGATGTGAAGGCAACGCGTCCTGCAGGGTCAACACGATGCAACGCAAGCTTCCAGCCAATGACTTGACTCACCGATTCAAGAGCTGCGGCGGTGGGCTGGGCTGCGGTGTAGTCACCAATCACCATGACACCCACCGAGTTTGTATTGAACCCCATGGCATGCGCACCGATGATCGGCTTATCAATTCCGCCGCCACGGCCTTCCCAGATGCCGCCGTACTTATCGACCACAAAGTTGTAGGCAATGTCGGACCAGCCACGGCCATCCATGTGATACGCCTGAATGGAGCGAAGCACCCCCGGAACCTCTGTAGGGGAGTAATCATTTGAGCTCGCAGAGTGGTGTACCACGGCGAGTTTGACCGTTGAACCAACGCTTGTTGAAGTTGAGCGTGCACCCCACTCGGTTCTCATGTGAATTCCAAAAGGCGTTGGCACTGCGGCTCCTGCGACTGGAACGGCCTCGGTGACAGTGCGTTTCGTTTCATCGCGAACCAGCGCAACTTCTGCAGTCGGCGCATCCTCGCTACTCAAGTTGAGTTCGTAACCAATCGCGTCTTCAACCCACAGTGGCTCAGTCCCGTAGGCTGCACCGTTTCCTTCGGGCTGACCTGCACCGGGGTTGGCATCAGGGCCTTCATCAGATTCCACGCCCAGTTCGCGCCAATCTCCCCAGCTGCTGTCAGAGGCCTGCACCCTGACCAGAATGGGTTCCGTAGGAGCCTCGTCAAGCAGCACACCGATTGCCGCAAACTCAGGCACCTGATCTGCCGTACCCGTTACTCGGTCTTGTGTGACCACTTCGCTTGGCAACTCACTTGCTGCAACTGGCGCAGTAGTTGGTGGAGCCTCGGTCGTAGTTGGCAGTGGCTGAGTAGTCGCTGGCGGTTCGTCAACGGCTGCTTGAAGTTGAGGCAGTTCCGAGGCGCCAACATCTGACATCGCTGGCAGCGGAACTCGGTCCAGAACTGAAACTTGTGAATAGCCAAAGTTCGGAATGGGAAGAAAGTTCAACAGAAGCGCTAGCCCGAACAGCGCCGCCAACCGCCGAACCACGCGCCCACTGGGGATGGGAGTAGTCATGATCCTAGTCTAGAAGAATTCTCTTCCTCTCCGACAGGATCCTGCCCGAGTGAGAACGGATCTTGGTCGATTCGAGCAGCCACCGAGTGCCCAAACCTCGTCAAGAACAACTGCAGTCTCCCTAAGGAAGGCCAAATCTGTTGATCAACCCCTGAGCGAAATCTTCAAGGCGGGCCCTTTGAAGATTCTCAGGTCCTAGATCCTCCAGCGAAAGGTCTTCACTAGAGAGCCCATGTTGCGGCTCGGGATTTTGCGGAATCAGAAACTCACTCGTCGTTGCTGCTCTCGCCGTGATTCTGGCTTGCTCGCAGTTTAAAAAGGCCGACCCAATTGCAAACTCGCGAAGGCTAAGCATCTCGGTGTCAGCAGGGACTGCCCGATCTGGCAGTCCCAGAATCTGCTGCATGTCTACTGCTGAGGCTCGCCGATAGCCCACAGGCGAACCAGCGTCTTGTAGCACTCCAACCAGATCAATCCTTTGCTCGATCAACGGGAGTTGAGCGAGTAGCACTGCTGCCGCAGAGCGATTCTGGTCAATGTCGAGATAAACAATCAAGGGACCGCCCGGCCTTGAAGACGGTGCTCGCGCACCAGAAGAGGGTCGAAGCGGACTGCGAATTCTGCTCGTGCGCTCGGCCCCGATTTTTTGATGACGTGTCTTTCGTAGATATGGCAGCTCAAGCAGGACCGCCCACACCACCTGCTTCCAGGCCAGAACAAGCTTCGTTCTTGGCAGGTGACCGTGCTTGAGTCGGCTAAAAACATTTGCCCGAACAGCCCACTTGGTTCGATCCCAAAGTGATCGCAGCGCAAGCCTGCGCTCTGCTGGCTGAGCGTTTCGCAACACTGACAACATCCAGTTTCGATACACGTGCACAAAGAAACCTGGCGAGGCCGAGGCGGCAGACGCCCCAAATGAGTGGCGAATAACAGACTCGGGAGCAGTCACTGTGTGCCAACCCGCTCGCCGGGCACGCCAAGCCAAGTCAGTATCCTCGTAGTACGCGAAGAACCTTGGATCAAAGAGCCCCACTTGCTGAAGCATCTTGGTACGCAGCAGGACTCCCCCACCACAAAAGCCTTGGACTGTCTCTGGGCTAGCACCGCTCAGCAGCTGCGCTGGCTGGCCAAAGCAACGGTCGTACCCTTCGGAATTCTCCATGAGGTGAGTACCCAGACCATTGAGCAGTTCAGTCCGATCGTCACCAGCGCGTAGCTTGAACTCAGTCGGCTCCGAACCGAGTTCGACCTGAGCCTGGTCAAGGCCTGTGGTGGCCGTCAGTCTCCCGCTTCCGCTAACTCGCAGCGCGATTTCCCGCCGCCCTTCGCCCGTAGGCACAAGCAGCGAGGCAGTTCCATCAACGAAGTAGTCAAGGTCCATCGGCCAATCCGGGTGACCTACGGACCGGATGCCCTCGCTCTGTGCACGGTCGAGCACGTTGATCGGACCGATACTCAACGAGTCAATCTGTGCCTGCCCGCCATCCACAGATAACCCCACTCGCGTAAAGGCTGGTTCGAGTACAAGACCAGCGGCGACCGCACCAACCGTCGGGTCTGACTCAAGGCCCATGACGAGTGGCCACAGCCACCCCGGCTCCGGAACAGCATCGTTATTGACAAGTGCCACGGCATCAACTTGGGACAGGTCACGCATGCCACGGTTGCAGCCTTCGGCGAAACCTAGGTTTGCCTCGTTCGCAATGACCCGGATGTTTGGAAACGCGAAGCGAAGCTGCTCAAGCGATCCATCGATGGAAGCATTGTCTACAAGGACAATTTCAAAGCAGTCGGCGGGGTACTGCGTTGCAACAAGTGCCACGAGGCAACGTCGAGTAAACCAAGCCGAGTTCCAGTTCAGTACAACGACCCGAACCCGGGGCGGGTGTGATGGCCGCATTTGGATCACATTACTCGCAGCACTCAGTTAGCTAGCAGGTAGTGCAGGCCGTAGCAGTCTGATCGCGTGGGTTAACAGCTGCGCAGCAGTTACTTGACGATGCCGTTCGCCCTCTCTGGTGGCCACGGTGCAGCGGATGGTCCGTAGTCGATTGCCCCGAACGCATAGCTCGAAGAACTCAAACCCCCTCGATGTAGGACAACTCGGGGGAAGTACGTTCCTGGAGCCGCTGGCCAGCCGGTCCAGCGGAAGGTATTGATGCCAGGTCCAACCGGAAGGCCCGCAGCGATGACGACCTGAGCGGGGTCATTCGGGTTCAGGTTTGGATCGGCAACGATGTCGGCGGTGGTTCCCGGGGCCCAGGAGTCGTCCAAGAACTTGATGTCGGTACCCCCTGTTGCGGGATTGACGTAGTCGTTGCGTAGCAGCTTGACGTCTTCGAGTTGCCAAGAGCGCGCTCCCGGGTCTTCATGAGGGTGGAAGCTGAGATCGCTAATCCACGTAGAACGGCCAACCCCCCAACCAATGGGGTCAAGGTTGCCTGCAGGGTCGAGAATCCCCGTGGGTGGCCAGGTGCGCATCTCGACGTAGTACGTCGCTCGGCCGGTCTTGAGCACAATGTCATCAGAGACCTGGCGGCTGTTTGGCGGCGCACCATACGGGTGCCAGACAACCCTGCCTACAAGACCACCGCCCGGCGCATCCTCAAGGCCCCACGGGCCGTCGTAGTTGATGGTGATCGCCATCTTATGGAAGAGCTGCCCATCGATCAGCTTGTTGGTGTTCAGCACCGCAACGGGGTCATTTGCGGCACCACCGCCCGTCCACCCCAACAGCGCACCCCAAGCAGTAGTTGAGCTTGCGTTCACGGCGTAGCCGTCTGTTGGCTGTTCAAAGTCCCATGGGTCCCATCGGCCAACGGTTGCCCAGTCCTCCCCGGATCCTTCCCAGGGTGTAATCGTTCGAGCGGTGGGCCGAGAGGTAGCTGGCATGCTCACCGCAGAGGAAACAGCTGATTTCAAGCCGTTTTTTGAGGTATAAAACTTTGCGGTCTGGCCTCGTCGCAAAACCCCTGTGGGTAGACCCACGAAGGTCGGGCCAGCCACCTGACCAAGGTACGAGGCAGTCGATCCAGCGTTCGTTGACGTGCCGTCGTTCGACGGGTTTCCGTCTGAGTCCATCCAGAGTTCGGCAGGGCCACCTGTGGCAGCCACGGTCAGGCCAAGATCAGGCGAGGGGTCAACAATTCCAAAGTCATCCATTGACAGACTTGGCAGGCTGTACGGGTCGAAGCTCGTGATCATCCACATCATCTCGACCCACCCAGCCCATGGGGCACCTCGAACAGCGGGAAGGCTTGAGTTGGGCAAGCCGTCCCAATCCCAAGGCCCGGTCATGTCAAGGTCATAGGAATGCCATCCGGCACGAATGCGGAAGTACTTGAGCCCATCGGCACAAGAGTTGCATTGCCGAAAGAACATCGCTGCGTTGCTGTCACGGTCTGAGTACATGCGCATCGTGACGCGCCGGTACTTGTTTGCGTCGAGCGGCCGAGACCGGGGGTCACGCGTAGCCGTGGTGGGGTACGAACCTGGGTCGGACCGCAACATGAACACCTGCTGAGCGCCCGAGATGTTGAGCTGTCCCCAGTTGAGATTGGCCCAGCCTTGCTGGATCATGTGCCGCTGCGTGGGGTCGAAATCTTCGGGGTTTGAAAAATCCATCGGGTCGTTCCACATGGAGGTGAAGTACTCCTCAGATGCGGGAACCGTAGAACTATTCGGAATAACCGCAGGCGTTGCCGCAGCAGCCACACCCGTCAACCCTTCGCCGATCAACCCTCCGCCAGTAAGAACTGACGCAATATCAGACAGCGGTGCTGCAGCAACCGCAAGAACAATGCTCAGCATTGCCAAAAATCGAGTTTTCTTCGACAGGATTGTGCGCCTTGTGCGCAGCAATGAAGGCGCTGCTGCTGAAGAAACGTGATGAGGCATGCACTTTCTATCGGCAGAAACAGCGCAACTCCTGAGCGGAATTCCAAGTTCAGGAAGCAGCTACTCAGGGATTCCCGCTCCTCGTGGCCGCCTCAGGGCCACCTGAGTTCGGCAGCAAAGTGTGATTTCGAGGCCTGAAATGTCACTCCTCCCCGTGGCCTTGAGGGCATGGGTGGGGAAGGGTCGGGGCGGCCTCGTCGTCTGAGCCGAGCCCGGTGCGTGGGATCAGCGCCTCGGATGCGAGGCGAGGAAGGAC
>LCZK01000002.1 GCA_001025035.1 Actinobacteria bacterium IMCC26207 | reverse complement strand
CCTCAGGTAACACGGATCGTAGTTTGCGGGCAGTGGACACCATCCGGGATGCAACAGGGCGTGCGAGGAGGTATTCGTGACCTAGCCAGGCGTTCATGACAAGGCCTTTGGTGCGTAACGAAACGTTCCGCGCGTCGAGTTCACCCACGACTGTTAACCGTGCTGAATCCAACGCACGTTGGGCTGATTCCAACACATCAGACAACCCGACAAGCACCTCATCAGACACAACACCCACACCACCACCAGAACCAGCCGCAAGGTTTGCTAACGCAACCAAACCACCCGCACCCTGATCTGCAACAACACCCAACTCCACACCCAACCCAAAACCAGATACGGGCGCTGCCTGATCACCTTTGGAGGGGATTGCTTCGGGGTCTTCAGGATCGAACATACGTTCTACAGTACAAACACCCTGTGACACTGAAATACAAAGTGGCAGATACTGGAAATGGAAAATGCGCTGAGCAGATCCGGGGTGGGCCAAGACAGATCGTTTTAGTCCCAGGCACTTTTTTGCTTGTTGTGTCGGTGAGTCAGTCTGTAGGCGGGATTCTGTGCCCGGGCCCCTTGCGGGGGTTCCGTTTGGTGACCATCCATCTATGCGGTCTACCCGTGGCTGCCGCTGCTCCTCCCGAGGGAATCACGTTGGCGGACGAGCTGCCCGAACCACTGCTTGACCTTGCTCCGGGTGGGGGTTACCAAGCCGCCGAAATCGCTCCCGACGCTGGTGCGCTCTTACCGCACCGTTTCACCCTTGCCTGTTCCCAACAGCCCCCGAAGGAGTAGCTGGGCCATCGGCGGTCTGCTCTCTGCTGCCCTAACCGTCAGATCACTCCGACCTAGCTCTCACTAGCACCCTGCTCTATGGAGTCCCGACCTTCCTCGGCCCGAGTGCCCTTGCGAACAACCCGAGACGCGGTCACCCGACTGACTCACCGACATGAGTAGTCTCTCACAGCAGAGAGGGTTCAGGCATCTGAGGCCTGCCCCGCTGAATGGAGAAAACGCTATGGGTTGCATCATCGCAGTGCTCATGTTTCTGTCGCCAAGGTTTGTGCTCTTTTGCATGCAGGTGTTCTCGGACCGCCTAGCGATTGCGTTCAACTCGTTCTTCATTGGCTTTGCGGGCTTCATCTTCTTGCCCTACACCACTGTTCTCTTCGCGATTTGCTATGAACCTAACAAAGGGGTCAGCGGAATCGGCTGGCTCTTGGTGATCTTCGGGTTCGTTCTTGATATGGGCTCGTGGTTTGGTGGCGGCCAGCAAGCGAAACAGCGTCAAAACAGCACAAGCGCTGCCTAGTGAGAGCGGCGGCCTAGTCCTAGCTAGGCACGTGGTTCAGACCAAAGATTGCTGTGCCAGTTAGAAGTCCAGAGCGGACAAGTCGCCGTACCATTCGCTTGCGCGGGACACAGCCTCTCGCCAGCGGTCGCGGTCAGTTGCTGGGCCCGGTTCCACAGCCTGAGCGGGTTGCCATGTTGCGGCGATCTCATCCCAAGAGTTCCAGGTGCCTACGGCCAGGCCGGCTAAGAACCCAGCGCCTAGCGCTGTGGCCTCGGTAACGGGTGCTACCTCGACCGGCTTTTGCGCTGCGTTCGCAAGAGCCTGCACAAACACCGGGTTAGAGGCCATCCCGCCATCTACTCGCAGAGTAGAAAGCTCAAGGCCGCAGTCGGTTTCGGCTGACTCGACCAGATCGGCTCCTCGTTCTGCCACTCCTTCAAGTACAGCTCGCACAATGTGAGCAGCCGTGCTGCCACGGGTGAGTCCAAGTAGAGCGCCGCGTGCTCCGTAATCCCAGTTGGGCGTGCCCAGTCCGAGCAGCGCAGGCACGTACATGACTCCTTCGGTGGAGTCCACAGTGGCAGCGATTTTGGCCGAGGCTGCAGCGTCGGGAATTAGACCGAGGTCGTCACGCAGCCATTCCACGTTGGTGCCGGCAGACAACATGATTGCCTCGACTCCCCACATGGCGCTGCCTTTGTCTTGCCAGCACACGAGCGGAAAGGTGCCGCCCGCTCCGCGGGTCTCAAACTTCGGCTTCTCGGGGCCGAGGCAGACGTCGAGCATGCCGCCGGTGCCAAAGGTGATCTTTGCCATGCCGGGTTGCACGCAGCCTTGCCCGATCAGCGATGACTGCTGGTCGCCGGCTACACCGCAAATGAGTGGCGCTCCGGGCAGCGCCACGGCCGGGCCGATTGCACCAGTTGAATCGACCATGCGCGGAATCATCCGTTCCGGGATTCGAAGGCGGTCCAGCACGCGCTGATCTAACTGCTTTCCGTCCGAGGTCAACAGCCCCCATATGCCAGCGTTCGACAGATCCGAAACATGTTCTGCACCCTCTGTGAGCTGGAAAATAATCCAGCTATCTGGGGTTCCAAAGCACAGGTCACGCTCACGCTCCGGGTCGACGGCGTCAAGGATGTTTGCCAACTTGGTGGCCGACTGGGTGGGGGAGAAGTGAAAGCCTTCGGCGTTGAGTCCAAGGCAATCTCCAACAGTTCGTAGGTCTTGCCAACCTTGGGCCGGTGCCACTGGTTGGCCCGTGGCACGGTCCCACACAATCGTGGTGGCGCGCTGATTGCTGATTCCGAGCCCCGCAACCTTTCCGAACTCGGCAAGGGTCTCACGTGCGCATTCCAACGCGTGATTCGCATAGACAAGGGCATCAAATTCGACGAGCCCGGGCACGGGAGTATCGGGAAGAGTCGCTCGCCTGAACTCGTGTGTTACCGAGGCATCTGGGTGGACGATTGCTGAACGCACCCCACTCGTACCGAGGTCCATAACTAGAACGCTCATTCGAACTCTCCTTCGGTAGTCCCGGTAGATTCAGTAAGCCCGGCTGGCCCATTCTGTTGGAGCCACCGGCGAGCGTACATGCCGCCGAGTGTCCCGCAGGTAGCCATAAAGAGTGCCAGAAGAGGGTATCCAAGCCAACCGATTGGTTTATCGCCAAGCAATCGGATGATCACGCCGATGCTCTGCACAATCAGATAGGCGAGCGCAGAGGCAGCAGCGGCGTAGGGGAGTGGCGCCCGCGGCGAGAGCCGGATCACTGCCCAGCCGCCAGAGGCACCGCCAAGCAGAATCAGCAGCCAAAAGAGAATTGCTATCGGAGAGAGCCCCGAGAGTTCACCGCTGCTGACGAGATACTGATTGAGTATCCCCACCGGAAGGACCACGACCAATGCAGTGATCGTGCCTCGCCAAAGTGCTTGCACTGGAGTTATCTCGGGAAGGACTAGGCCTGTTGGGCCAGATTCGTAACTGCCTTGTGGGCTGCTCATTCTCCGAGCAGGCCAATGCTTCCATAGGCTGATTTCAGGCCCATCTTGCCGGGGTTCATGATGCCCTTCGGGTCGAGGGATGCCTTGACGGATCGGAATACATCGAGACCGCCCCCGAGTGCGTCTGCAACAAATCGCGACCTATTTAGGCCGACCCCATGATGGTGTGAAAGTGAACCGCCGTTTGCATGCACGGCGTGAGTCCCAGCATCCCAGAGTGAAACATAAAGTGCATCAACCTCGTCTGGAGAGGCAGGCGTTGAGCCATCCGCTGAAGCTGGCTGTGCGGCAAATGTGAAGTACAAGCAGGCGCCGTCTATGTAGCTATGGCTGCAGTGCGCCGAGACGGCTAGCACGCCTGGAACTGCTGAAATTGCGGCGATCACAGCTTGATGAACGCCGGAGAGCACGGACCAGCGCCCGGACACCTCGAGGGTGTCAACAAGCAGGCCGCGGGAGATGAGTTGCTCCAGGGCGGCCACGTCATTTCGCTTCGCTAGCCACACGTCCAACAGTGCTGCGTCGAGGGGGCTGGCGTTTGCTGCTAGCGCCTCATCAGCGACCACGTTCATGACAGCATCGATGATTGCTGGATCACCCTCGTCAAGGACCAAGACCACACATCTGCCATCGCCAAGGTGATAGTTGCGCTCAGACTCGATGCTGTCGTAGAGGCGCAGCACCGCGGGTGTTGCACCGCGTCGCAGAATCCGTCTGCACATCTCGAGGCCATCCTCGAATGACGCAAGGGACCATGCGGATCGGCGATCTCCAGGTGGGCTTGGATGAACTCGAAGGCGTGCGCTGGTGATGACCCCCAAGGTCCCCTCAGACCCGACAAACAGTTGAGTCAGGTCAGGGCCAGTTGCTGCGCGTGGGTAGCCACCGGTGCTCAGAATGCGGCCATCGGCTAAGGCAACATCGAGGCCTTGCACCATGTCCTCAATCTTTCCGTAGCGGGTCGACATCTGACCTGCTCCGCGGCAGGCAACCCAGCCGCCGACTGTGGACAGGTTCATAGATTGCGGCCAGTGCCCGCAGGTCAGCGAGTGCTTGGTACGAAGCTCGTCTTCAAAGCGATCTCCAAATGTGCCGGGGAGGACTTCGACGGTGAGCGAGGTGTCGTCTACGTCAGTAATCCCAGTGAGCCCGCACATGTCGAGCAGGATTCCTCCGAAAACGGGCACGGATGCGCCCAGAACTCCGGAGCGGCCACCTGCGGCAGTGACAGGTAAACCCCACTTGTTGCAAACGGCGAGGAGCTCAGCTACTTCCTGAGCAGAGGTTGGTCGAGCAACTGCAGCAGCGCGTGATCCAACCTGTCCCTGAAGCGCCCAAGTCATAGCGAGGGGCCACCAGTCGCGGCTTGACTCGCCGATCACCTCGGGGTCCTCGGTCACATCCGGACAGCTCGATCGCAAGTCTCGAAGCACTGCTTCGGTGATACCCACACGTGAGCCCCGACGCTTTGAGGTTGCCTGTGCAGCGCTACCAGCGAGCGGGATTGGTGGCGTCGGTACTCCGGGGCCAAGATCGTTTCGATTCTCTGCACGTTCCTGCGTCATGGCATCCCCTTATTCGCCTTCATCGGCCTGTGCTGTGTTGCAAGCCTGTGTAGCAAGCCTGTGTAGCAAGCCTGTGTCGCTACAGGTCTGCTGAACTGTGAAGCAGGCTACTGAGATGCGTCTCGGGCAGCGAGGCGGCTTGACGTTCGTGCTCAATCGAGGCGCAGTAGGAGTCAATATTCTCTTTGAGTGTAACGTCATCCCAGTCAAGTTCCTCGGCCATGAGCGCCGCTACTGCAACGGCTGCATCGGCGGAATCATCTCGAGCGTAAATCCGCGCACGGGTGCGCCGGGACAGCACGTCGTCTAGCGAGTTTGCCATCTCGTGTCGCAAGGCAAATTGAACCTCTGCCTTGGTATACGGCAGACCGGCCACAATGGTTTCTGCGAGGGTTGGATCCTGCTGAATCGCAGCCATCATCACCCGGGCTTCTCCGCCGTACCGATCGCCGAGATGTTCTTGTAGCTCTGGGCTCACGTCGGGGTAGACCGACCGTGCCGAAGCAAGGGTGTCGTATCCGGCGGCACCGCGCAGCCGGAGTTTCTTGGTGCAGCTGCGGCCGATGCCTTCTGATCCGCCGTTGCGGGGCAGCACGTGCGCAATGACCTCGTCCACGGTGTCTGCTGCCATCTCGCGATAGGTGGTGAGCTTGCCGCCTGTAATGGTGACCATGCCCGACACGGAACGCGCAATGTTGTGCTTACGAGACAGATCGGCAGTTCGACCGCTAGCCGCTGCCTTCACGAGCGGGCGAAGCCCAGCCCAGGTACCAACGACTGCATCTCGCGTGATGGTGGTGGTGCACGAACCGTTCAGGGCACTCAGCAAATAGTCAATGTCTTCTGAGGTGCATTGTGGATCGTCAATGGGGCCGTCGTAATCGGTGTCGGTGGTGCCCACGTAGGTGAGGTCCCCGTGGGGAACGATAAAAACAGACCGGCGGTCGTTGGGGACGGGGATGACTGCAGCAACCTGATTTCGAACAAGCTCCCAAGGAACAGTGATGTGGATTCCTTTGGCGGGCCGAATCGAATCGGGGTGTTTCCCTTCGTCCTGTGAGCGAACATCGTCTGACCAGACGCCCGCAGCGTTGACTACTGACCGGGCCTGGATGGTGAACTCCTCGCCATCTGCCATAACGCTGACCCCAGTGACGCGTCCGCCCACGTCTTTGGCTACACCCGTTGCAGAAACCTGATTTGCAACGACTGCACCGTATTCAAGGGCAGCGGTGCGCAGCAGCGCGACCACAAGGCGAGCGTCGTCTGCAGCAGCATCGAAATAGAGGTAGGCCGACACGAGTCGTTCTTGGGGAAGCGTGGGCATAAGGGCTAATGCCTCGGCCTTATCGAGTCGTTGATGCTTCTTTCCAATGCGCAACCCGCCCGTCAGGTCATATCCCCACATTGCGCCGCCGAGTAGGCGAGCAATCTTGGCCGGGATGATTCCGTTCTTTCCGAACATTGGAATCAGGAACGGCAGTGGTTTGACCAAGTGTGGGGCGTTTTGTAGCAGTCGTTGCCGTTCAGCGAGGGCTTCGTAGACCAAGCCAATTTCACCCTGCTGTAGGTATCGCAAACCGCCATGGATGAGCTTCGATGACTTTGATGATGTGCCTGAGGCAAAGTCATCACGTTCGATCAGTGCAGCCCGTAGGCCTCGGGAGGCGGCATCAAGCACGACGCCGGCGCCGGTGACTCCACCTCCGATGACGACAAGATCGAAGGTTTCTGAACGCAGCGCCTCAAGGGAAGCAGCACGAATAAAGGGGCGAGTACTCACGTTTTGAGTGTAGAGGGGGATACGTCTCATGGCCTATCAGGGGCAGGGAAACTAGCGAATTTTGTTACTCACTTGGACATCAGGCTGTGACAGGGGCAGAATCACCCCCATGGACCTGAAATGGGTAGATCGATCGGCCTGCAGGGGCATCGATCCCATTATTTTTTATCCCGTCACTGACGAAGAGGCTGGCCCCGCTAAATCAGTCTGTTCTGAGTGCCCTGTGCAAGCTGATTGCCTTGAGCACGCCATTTCTCACCGTGAGCACAACGGTGTGTGGGGTGGTGCCACAGAACGGGAGCGTCAACGCATCATTCGGCGGCGTCGCAGGGCTAGAACTATGGGTCTTCCTTTAGAAGACGAGATCGCTTCGCTTTCTTCTGGAGTTGTAGCCGGATAGCTCGATTTCCTGCTCAGTGAGGCGGCGCGGTTCTGGCGGGCGGCTCTGCTCAATCGGACGTCCGGCTCAATCGGACCGTATAGCAAGGGGAACTGACAATATGGGCGCGTTTTCAGCAGCAGGTGCTTGGCCAGGCGTTATCGCCGAACTCATCGCAGGAACTGACCTTGAACCCGAGGTGGCTGCTGCTGCGCTTGAACGCATGCTTGAAGGAACAGCAACGGATGCTCAAATTGCGGCATTCATTGTGGCGCTTCGCATAAAGGGCGAAACCGTAGAAGAGGTTGCATCGCTAGTTGGCGCCATGCTCGATGTCTCATCCCCGCTGCTCCTTGATGACCCCCAGGCCACGCTGGACATCGTTGGAACGGGTGGGTCCGCAGCCCTAGCGGGCAAGGCTTTCAATGTTTCCACGATGGCTTCAATTGTGGCGGCAGCCGCCGGGGCAGTGGTGTGTAAGCACGGAAACCGCAAAGCCTCCTCGACATCGGGATCAACTGACCTGCTCGAGGCGTTGGGTATTGCTGTCGAACTCGATGGTGATGGGGTGCTCAGTTGCATGCGCGCCGCCGGAGTGGGGTTTGCCTTTGCTCGGGTGTTTCACCCGTCAATGCGCCATGTTGCGCCGGTTCGAGCACAACTTGGGGTACCTACCGTGTTCAACGTGCTGGGTCCGCTCTCGCACCCCGGCCGAGTTGGTCGTCAGGTAGTTGGAGTTGCTGACCCACAGAGGATGGAACTCATTGCACAAGTGCTTCGGCGCCGAGGGTTGACCAGAGCATGGGTGCTTCATGGTGAAGGCGGTTTGGATGAACTCACCACTACGGGCTCAACACAGGTCCTGGAGCTGTATCAGGGTGAGGTGAGCAGGTTTGTAGTTGAGCCCGAACAGGTTGGACTGCCACGCGTGTCGGTTGAGCAGATTCGTGTCGGTGGCCCAGAAGAGAACGCCGCGGCGGCCCGGTCAATCCTGGCTGCAGAACCCGGACCATTGCGAGACATGGTCGTGCTCAACGCGGCGGCAGGCCTCGTGGTTGCTGATTGCGCTGCGGATCTTGCCGCAGGAGTCGAACTTGCTGCTGCTGCAATTGATGATGGTCGCGCTGCTGAAGTGCTGAACAAGCTCGTCCTCGCTAGTCAGGAAGCTGCGCAGTCTCAGAGCAACTGATCGGCAAAAATTGCCGACCTAGTGCGAGCGCTAACATCGCCGTATGGACACCGCTTCTGACCTGGTTGTAGATGCAGAACCACCCCGTTACCGCTGCACGGCATGCGGAAACCTGACACGATTTGAAGTGACGGTGTCGCGTCGTACGCGTTCGTTTCATCACTACACCGTGGGTGGAGAACTCAGCATCGAAGACACAGTTGTGCTTGACGAAGAGTACGAGTCGGTGGTTTGTCGTTGGTGCGGAACTGCAGCATCAGTGGTTCAGATTCCCTCGGTACCCCTAGACGGTGAGACGCTTGGCGCCGAATCCGGAGTCTGAGAGCAGCAGCGATGAGGCCTCGCAGGTCAGTCGCGCCCGTTTGCTGAACAGAGCTATCGAGAGTGCAATTGTTCAGGCCAAAAAGGACGCGTCCGGCCGTGAAAAGGGGGCACCCTTGCCACCAGTGGCGATCAGGCCACTGCTGAACTTTGTGCGTCTGCCGACGGCCGCCTCCCGCAGGGTGATCGAGGTGCTCGAGTCGGATGAGCAGTTTCGTACGCGTGTTGCCGGCAGCTTGTCCGAGGATGATCTTGGCCGCGGCTCTTGGCTCTTTCTTCATAGACCCGATGGTTGGTCCGAGGAACTGGACCTACTGATAGCGGCTGCAGCAGAAGAAGAGGCAGAGGAGACTGCTGGCATGCTCGACCGAACGGCCGAGCGGCGACTCGCTCAAGCAGAAGAGATGGTTGCCCGACTAAAGGGCGAATTGGCCGAAGCGCTCGACGCTTCGCAGGCAGCGCTCGAGGCCCTCGCTGTCGAGCGCGCTACTTCGCTACAGGTGCAAGGCGAACACGGAGCATTACAAGAGAGCGTGCAGCGTCTTGAACAGGAACGCCAACATGCTGTTCGCTCCATGAAAGAAGCAGAAAAGCGCGCTGCGGTTCGTCTTGAAGAGTCCCGTCAGGCAGCTAGCAGAGCCGAAGCGGACGCCCAACAAATAGCCGAACTCGAAGCTCAGTTGTCCCTGGCACAGAGTTCGGCAGCTGAGCAGGCTGTTGCCGATCAGGCTCCCACTGGCGAACCAACCGCGGAGGACCCCGCAGCGAAGAGTTCGCACCCCACTGCTACTTCTCCTTGGGACGGAGTTGACCCAACCCGGATTGAGGCCGCAGTTCGCCAGGCTGCACTAGCTGCGAGTTTGCTTGGGGAGCAGTTGGCAGTTGTTGCGCAAAGCGTTGCCCCGGCAGTAGCTCGCCTCAAGGAGCAAGCAGACCAGGCCTTACAGCAAGGCGATGGCAATCGGCACACAGACAGCATCCTCGAGCTAAGCCGTGATACGCACAGCAGTGACGGGGACTCTGGTAGCTCGGCTCACAGGCCACCGCGTCGAACCCCGCTGCGCCTCTTGCGAGGAGTGATTGATGGGTCGCCAGAAGGGGTGGAGCAACTGCTGTTCACTCCGCAGGTCATCCTCATTGCAGATGGCTACAACATCTCCATGGAGGCATGGCCGCAGCTTGACGGCTCGGCGCAAAGGAGTTCTCTGCTCAACATGCTCTCTGCGCTTCAGGCGCGCACATCGGCGCTGGTTCATGTTGTCTTTGATGGCGAGGGAACTGGCAGCCGACCAGCGGTAGGCGCACCGCTCGCCGTGCGGGTTCACTTTTCTAAGGCCGAGGTCGAGGCAGATGATCTGATTCTGGAGATGGTGGCCGGCCTGCCTACAGATCAGCCAGTGGTAGTGGTGAGCTCTGATCGCCGTGTTCAAGATGGTGCGCGTCGACTTGGGGCCAATGTGGTCTCATCGGGCCAACTCTTGGCGCTAACACGCAACTCATGACCTCTTCGCCGGCGCCGCTGTTACATATCTGCGATCAGGCCGAGGTGGAACGCTTCAAGCAGTCCAAGCAGTCCAAGCACTCCAAACAGGGCTACACCGCAGCGGATCAAGACGCAGTTGGTTTTATGCATCTGTCCACGCCCGACCTAGTGCTCATTCCTGCGAACAATTATTATCTAGGGCGTAGCGATCTGGTTCTGCTGGTGATTGAGCAGGGCTTGCTGAACTCCGAGTTGCGCTGGGAGCTCGGGGTGCCTGCCGAGGACGAGTTGCTGTTTCCTCACTTGTATGGACCTCTCAACGCAGATGCCGTTACGCAGGTGATCAGTTTTCCGTGCGACGAGGACGGACGGTTCTTTTTGCCGGAACAACTTGTTGGGTTCTGCTCCTAGCGTGCTGACAAACAAATCCCCTCAATCCCCTCAACCCCCTGAGCGTGTGATCACTCGGCAGTTTCTGACGGTCGTAGTGGCCGGCCTGTTCTACTTTTTTTCACTTGGAATGTTGCTGCCGATCGTGCCGCTGTTCGTAGCCGGCCCACTAGGTGGCAGCGAGCTGGCAGTTGGAATCCTTGTTGGGTCGTTCTCTATTGGGGCCGTGCTGATCCGACCGTTCGCGGGGCGGATCGGCGACCGAATGGGTCGGAAAGTTCTCATTGTTGGTGGTGCACTTGTTGTTGCTATCTCGGTGGGTCTCTACCTTCTCGTGACAGGCCCAGAGATGCTCTTGGCCGCCCGACTCATAGGCGGAGTAGGGGAGGCAGCATTCTTTGTGGGCGCTGGAACGATGATTACCGACCTTGCGCCGCCGTCTCGGCGTGGCGAAGCGATTAGCTACTGGTCAGTCGCCGTCTATAGCGGTTTGGCTTTTGGCCCAGCTTTGGGGGAATTCGTTCTTGACGAGACTCACTTCAATCGGGTCTGGGCGCTAGCACTGGTATTCGCCTTGCTCTCAGCAGTCTTTGGAATGTTTACAACCGAAACGGTGGTCCCCGCACCCGCTGGTGGCGAACCGGCACCGCTCATCAACCGGGCAGCGCTCACGCCTGGATTTGTTCTGTTTCTTGGGATGATCGGCCTGGCAGGGTTCGCCGCCTTTATGCCTCTCTACGTGAGCGATGTTGGCCTCGAGGACTCGAGCAGCGTGTTCTTGCTGTACGGGTGCACCATCTTGTTGGTCCGAATTCTCGGAGCAAAGATCCCCGACCGAATCGGGCCACTTCGAGCAGGCACGTTGTCTACAGCAGCGGCAGCTACTGGGCTCATCGTCATAGCCTTCGTAGAAACAAAGGTCGGTCTGTATCTCGGCACAATCATTTTCTCAATTGGCATGTCCCTGCTATATCCCTCAGTTCTGACTCTGGCACTCACGGGAGTGCCTGACTCGCAGCGTGGCTCGGCGGTCGGCACCATCAGCAGCTTCTTCGACCTGTCTCAGGGCATCGGTGCAGCCGTGCTGGGCGTATCAGTAAAAATGGGTGGCTATCGGGCAGGGTTCAGCCTGGCGGCCTTGGCAGCAGTTGCAGCCCTGGTGCTGTTACGAAGCGGGATCGACCCTCGCACCCGTGGCCCTATTGACCACCAGGCAGCGAGTGCGGCTCGCGAATACCTCGAACCTGATCCGCCGTAAGTAACGCGTTCTGCCATCGGGTGGGCCACGATGGTGGGGTGACAAGTCTCAACACCCACAGTGGCTCCCAGCTACGTGACGAGCTCATTACGTTGGGTCGGTCACATGGACTTGCGGCAATTGGTGTGTGTGATGCTGAACCGTTTGTAGAGACTCGTCTGGTTCTTGAACAGCGTCGTGATCAAGGCCTGAACGCAGACATGGCATTCACCTATAGAAACCCGGCTCGCTCTACTGATCCATCTCGGTCGCTGCCGGGCGTGAAGTCCATGCTGGTGGGGGCCTTTCGCTACGAAACAGCAGTTCCCGATCCACCATCAGCGCCGGCGGCGCGGGTGGCCCGCTATGCCACGGTCGATAGCTACGAGCAGCTTCGATTCGCATTGCAGAAAGTTGCGGACAAGCTCATCGCAGCGGGTTACCGTGCGATTGTTCTTGCCGATGACAATGCGCTCGTCGATCGTGCAGCAGCGGTTCGGGCTGGCATTGGATGGTACGGCAAGAGCTCAAATGTGCTGCTCCCCGGAGAGGGAAGCTGGTTTTTGCTCGGATCAGTCCTGACTGATGCCGAATTGCCGAGCGTGGGTACACCACTCGAAGACGGCTGCGGTTCCTGCTCGCGCTGCATTGACGGATGCCCTACTCAGGCAATCATTGCCCCTGGGGTCCTCGACGCTCGACGCTGTTTGGCCTGGCTTCTTCAGGCACAAGGTGAGTTTCCTCGCGAGTTTCGTGAAGCGCTCGGGGACCGTATTTACGGCTGCGATGAATGCCAAGAGGTGTGTCCTCCAAGCCGCCGTGCCGATACAGCTGGGAACATCGAGAGTCCACAACCAGTGTCATTGCCTACAACGGAACCCTTACAGGCAACAGCGATCGAGCCGCAGCCGGGCCCTGGCTCCTGGATCGATCTGCACTGGCTGCTGTCGGCAAGCGACGAGGAACTACTCAGCCAGGTTGGACGCTGGTACATCCCCGCACGTGAGCCGCGGTATGTACGCCGGAATGCTCTGGTTGTGCTCGGCAACGCTCAGCAACCGATCAACTCCGGTCTGCAACTGCTCTTGGCTGATTATCTGGACCATACAGATGACCTGCTCGTTGGCCATGCCACTTGGGCTGCACTGCGCCTTGGGCTAGTGGAACTCCTTGATGAGCCAACTCGAGCAGCCCGCCCGGCGATACTGCTTGAGCGAGCCAACTGCGATGCAGAGAAACAACGAATCGCCATCTCGGTGCGTCCAGAGTTGGGCGACTGAGCGCTCTCAAACGTGCTTCGGCCTGCTAGCGCCGCCATGATAGAGGTCAATGAGCTCATCGCCCGAGGAGAAAACTCCCTCAAAACAGACTGCGGCGCAGGCCCGGGCAGAGTTCGAGGCCAACCGAGCAGCATCGGCCGAGGCTCGGCGAGAGCGTATGGATACAGCGTTCGGAGCGGGTATTCCTGGGCGGGCGATCGGTGTTATTTCTTGGTCCGCAACAGCTGTATTTGCAGTGGTTACTGCTGCTGCAGTCATCAATCCGAAGCAATTTATTGGCGAGTTTTTTCTGGTAGCAGTTGGATTCTTTGCTGCGGGGAGCTTGTTGTTTGCTGCTGACATTGCACTTGCGGCGGCTCGAAGCCGAGATGACCTGATGGGCATTGGCGGCTTGTTCTTTCTATCTGGATGCGCACCCCGCTCAGTGCAGTTGAGTCTGCTGGGTTCGTTGATCGCGCAGCTAGTGATTGCCTGCGGTGGTGCAGTTGCTCGGCCATTCACCCCGCTTGCTTTTGGCATCCTGGTCCCAGTGCTGGGGTTATCGCTTTGTGGATTTTGGGCGGTTCGCTACGGCTTGTTCCCGGCTCAACAACCAGAGCCCGCTCGGCGTAGATCATGAGAGTGTTGTTGTTTACAGGCAAGGGTGGAGTGGGAAAGACGACCACTGCGGCGGCAACTGCCCTGCGCATAGCTGAACAGGGCCAACGCGTCATTGTGACCTCGGCAGACCCCGCTCACTCGCTGTCCGACTCAATGGGACTCGAGCTTGGAACAGAGCCCATTCAGATAGCTCCGAGGTGTTGGGCACAACAGCTGGATGCGCGTGAACGCCTAGAAGAGAACTGGGGAGAGATTCGCGTCTGGATGATGGAGGTGCTTGATTGGGCTGGCGTCGAGGGCATCGAAGCCGAAGAGCTCTCTGTTATTCCCGGCCTAGACGAACTCTTTGCGCTGACCGAGGTCGAGTCCCTCTGTGAATCAGGACTCTTCGACGTGGTGGTGGTGGACTGCGCTCCGACTGCAGAGACCATTCGCTTGTTGTCCTTACCCGATATTTTGAGCTGGTACATGGAGCGGTTGTACCCAGCATCTCGGAGGGTTAACCGACTGGTTTCCCCATTGCTTTCTCGGTTGACCTCGCTCCCCGTTGCAGACGACGCAGTGTTCACCGCTGGTCAGCGTTTGTACGATTCGTTGGACTCGGTGCGGCGAATTCTTGCTGACCCAAAGATCACCTCTGCGCGACTTGTGATGAACCCAGAAGCCATGGTCATTGCAGAGGCGCGTCGGACCTACACGTATCTGTCGCTCTTTGGGTATCAAGTTGATGCCGTGATTGTGAACCGAATGTTGCCCGAGCTGGCGCTCGACCCGTGGTTTGAAAAGTGGCGAGAGCAGCAGCAGATTCACCTGCAAACAATTGAGCAAAGCTTTGGTGCCTTGCCAGTATTTCGAGCAGAACACGTGGGTGGTGAAGTAGTCGGACTTGAGGCGCTAGCGAGCTTCGCTGATGGGCTCTGGGGGCAGGCTGACCCTTCGGCTCGGTTAGTCGCAGGTCGACCACTTCGCGTAGACCGTCAGGGAGATGACTTCGTGTTGTCCCTTGAGTTGCCCTTTGCGGATTCGGCTGATCTGGACCTAACTCGGGCGGGGGCCGAGCTCTTTATCTCTATTGGGCCGCACCGCCGAAACCTCACCCTTCCGGACTCGTTGTCTCGGCGAGAGATCAGTTCAGCAGCCCTGCAGGATGGTTGCCTCGCAATCAAGTTTATCGAGGCAATTTAGGGATTGAGCTGACCAAGAAACGGTTCAACCTGACGAATCGCTGCAAAACGGCAATCATTGAGGGATGGAAGATTCCTCGGGAGCAGACTCTCGTTCAGCAGAGGGCATAGAGCATGTGCAGCGCGCTGCACGAGAGATGATCAAGGCTGCTCGGTCCTTTTTGGATCTCGTGGAAGAAGTTGTGGATGACCCGGATCGAATTACCGAGGCTGCCGCTTCGGTGGCAGACATGGTGAAGGGCAGCTTTAGCAAGCCAGAGCAGCCATGGGAGCGCAGCGCCTGGTCGGAGACTGAGACCGAGTCTGAGTCTGAGACTGAGACTGAGACTGAGACTGAGTCTGAGACCGAGACCAAGACCAAGGCCGAGTCTGAGGCCGAGTCTGATACTCATGCTGAGTCGGGCTCGGCGCCCATGAAAGAGCCTGAATCGCCACAGCCTTCGAAGAGGACTCCGCCATCTTCACGAGTTCGCCGAATCGCAGTAGACGGCGCTAGTTGATTGCGAGATCTGAAAATTACTTGAACTGCAAGTTTTAGTCACAGCTGGAATCGGCCGACAGTTACACAAGAATCTGATGAAACTCTTACGCATCGACCACGTAGCTCCACAAGGAGCACCGATTCAGCTGCACCCTCAGCTGACGGTTGTGCGCGGTGCCACACCAGAGATGCGGCGCAAACTCATCGATCTGTTTCGGGCTTTTTCTATCCCAAGCACCTTGGAATGCACGGGCATGATCGAGGTTGGGAGTGTGCAGCTAGCACTTGACCAGCTGACTCTTCAGGGACTGGACCTTGACCCCAAGGTAAACGCAGTCCTGCAGTGGAGTGCTGCTGCCCCAACGACTATTACATCAACGACTGCTGCCCCAGAACTCGAATCAACCTTGGCCAAGATTCAAGAGCAGGTAGATGAGCATTCTGAGGAGCTTCGGCAGATCGTTCTCAGCCTGAGCCTCTTTGCTGAGCGAATGGAACAGGTTCGGACAAGCCTTGACTCCGCAGCAGCGCTAGATCTTGATGGGTGTCAAAGCCAGATCGGCATCCTCGAATCCCAGCGTTTAGGTCTGCGAGCACAGTGGGAACATGATCGGCAACTACTGCAGACCCGCCGAGACGACTTGCTCGAGGAGATCAGCCTGCTGAACGAGAAACTCGACATGGTTGTCTTGCTTGACTTGCAAGCAGTTTGCGCTGCTCGAGATGAGCTCAAGAGCTTGCTAACAGCCAGCCTGATCCCAGACCCGGTGGCACAGGAACTAGCTCTTCGCATCTATAACTCGCTGCGAAATCTGCGTGAGATTACTGACTTGGCCGTGGCTGCAACTTCACGCCGAATCGAGGCCGAGCAGAACTTGGATGCAGCTCAAGACGACCTTGTAGCAAGTACCTCAGTGAGTTTGTCGCAGTTACCAAATCAAGGTGACTTAGAGCGACTCGAAGAGTTACGCAACGAGATTTTCTCGTACCCGAGCACTTTCTCTTCCCCTCAAGTACCGCGGCCGCAACTCTCACTTCAGGAGCTTCGATCAGAGGAGTCAGCGCTGCTGCAGCGCCTCGGATACGAGTCCTATAGCGCCTACGTCCGCGGGATCCCCTTTGTGCAGACAGACCTAGAGCGTGCCTCGCGGCGCGAGAGGGCTGTGCAGCGAGTACAGCAATTGCAACAGGACCTGCAGGATCTGCTGGAAGGGTGTCCTGATCCGCAAGACCTTGAGCTTGCAGAGATGGAACTCTCGGTGATGTTGCAGACTGCAGCGGAACTGTTAGGAACGGGTGGGCTTGCAGAACCCGGCGGCCAAACTCCGCCTGCCCCAGCCTTCCCGCCTGCCCCAGCCTCTGGCCCGCCCTCAGCTGCTGCTGCGGATGCTCAACGCGCTGACAATGTCCGAGAGGTGGTTGCGCTTCTGCGGGATCGCAAGGTGGCAGCAGTAGTCCTTGATAGCAGTGAAGTACTCCAAGCTGCGAACAGGCTCCGTCAGGCCGTAGAGCGAGCTGCCGGCCCGGGCCTGAACGAGACATGGCTGCATGCTGAGAGCTCAACCGAGAGTCCAGAGGACCTTCTACGTGGGGTCGATCTTTGGCTAGCGGTGTTTCAAGATCCCGCTGACTGGGTCGCGAGCACACAAGCTCAGATCAACGACCTTCGGGCACAGATTTCGAACGCAGAGGCCGAAGAACTTCACCAGGGCGACCTGAGCGAGTGGGCGCAGGTTGAAGCGGAGTTAGATCGCGTCATGGACCAGATGATCGAGGCTCAGACTCGGTCCGCTCAACATGATCAGGCCATGATGCAGTTGGCTGAACTGCGAGACCAGGAGTTGCAGCTCAGAAGCCAAGAGAGCGAACTGCTCAGATTTTTAGCCCAGGCAGAAACGCAATTGCAGCAGGCTCAACTTCAGGCACAACTTCAGGCACCGGCGCTGCAAGTGCCGGCCTCGAATCAGGTGCTGCCCCCAACATATCGATCAGGTTCTGGCGGGGTTCATCAGCGATCAACCGCTGATGATTGCGAATGGGCCTTGATCGAACGGGTAGCTCAGCAGCGGGCGATATCATTTTTGGGTTCTATCCCGCTCCTTATTGATTCTCTTCCGAGTGATCCGCTCGCCCAGCACAAAATAATTGAGCGTGCACGGGAGATGTCGGCCATCGTGCAAATGGTCATTCTGAGCGAAAATCAGTGGTTGTTTGATCAGGCGCAGTCAGGAAGCTTCGCAGCCACTGCAATCCAGTTCTGACAGGACTTTCCCTAAGAATTACCCGCTGTACTGGCCCAGATAGTCAGACTGTGATCCACTTCACCGCAATGGTTTCGGATCAGCACACGCAAAATGTCATTGGGGTTGACGTCGGGGGCACGAAAACGCTTGCAGCGCGTGTGCTCCTGCCGCGCCTAGGTCAAGACCAGGCTGTGCCTTCTGGGGCCTCGGAGCCTGTGCAGGTCAAGGCACCCTCGGTGCAGGACCGTGAACTCGTAGGCTCCTCCTCTCATGAGGAGGCCGTGCTCACTCAGATCGAGCATGCTGTCGCTGCGCTGCTTGACCGCTCCGACCGGCGAGTTGATGCAATCGGCGTAGGACTCGCCGGATTCATTGGCTTAGACGGCATTGCGCGCTCGGCACCCAATGCCCCGGGGCTCATTGGCGTTGACGTCGCAGCTGCGCTGACTGATCGCTTTGGGGTTCCTGTAGTGATCGACAACGATGCCAACTGCGTAGCCGTCGCAGCGCAGTCCATGTTTGGGACTCCCAGTTCTTCGATTCTGGCCGTCACTCTTGGAACGGGTATTGGTGGCGGAATCGTGCTCGATGGCGAGCTCTACCGGGGGGCCCATGGGTTTGCTGGAGAGCCGGGGCATATGGTGATCAATCCGTCGGGCCCGGAGTGCCCCTGTGGTCAACGAGGTTGTTGGGAACGCTATGCCTCTGGCTCGGGGTTGGGCTGGCTCGGCCGAACTGCCGCCGCACATGGTCAAGCCGAGGCCGTTTTGGCTCGCGCCGGTTCTGTAGATCAGATTGACGGCGAGATTGTTACTGAGCTTATGGAGCAGGGCGAGGCCGGCGCAGTCAGGATCTTTACTGAGTTCGCAGGCTATGTCGCCCTTGGTCTTGCCAATCTCATGCTGCTGTTCGATCCCAAAGTGATTGTGATCGGTGGAGGCCTAGCTGTACTTGGTGAGGAACTCACTGCTCTGGTTCAAGCTGACCTACTACAGCGGTTTCCGGCAGCCTCAAGAGATCGAGATGTTCAGATTCTCTCAGCGCCACTCGGCCCCGAGGCGGGGGCGCTCGGAGCGGCACTCCTAGCCGCGAAGATGCTCGGCCGATCAGGTTCCTAGAAGGCTTCGCACAGGGGAGTAGCTTGAGGGCATGGAGTTCCGTCGAATTACTTCGCTTCCCCCCTATGTGTTCACCATTATTGATTCGCTCAAGGTCGCCGCTCGTCGCGACGGGGCGGACATTATTGACCTTGGATTTGGTAACCCAGATCTTCCCTCACCTCCGATTGCAGTAGAGAAGCTCTGCGAAGCAGCGCAGAACGAAAAAAACCATCGGTACTCGGCATCTCGCGGCATCCCGAAACTAAGACAGGCTGCAGCTAGCTATTACAAGCATCGTTTTGATGTTGATATTGACCCCGATACCGAAGTCATCACCACGATTGGCGCAAAGGAAGGGTTCAGTCACCTGATGTGGGTGCTACTCGAACACGGTGATGCCGCCTTGGTACCTTCGCCGAGCTATCCGATCCATATTTTCGGGCCGTTATTCGCAGGTGCAAACGTTCGAGAGATCCCGTTGGGAACGGGAGACGAATTCTTTGAGAACATGGTCGAGGCTTGGGAGTACTCCTACCCGCGACCACGAGTCATCGTGTTGTCCTTTCCGCATAACCCCACCACTACCTGTGTCGACCTTGCGTTCATGCAGCGTGTTGTTGACTTTGCCCGTGAACGAGACGTCATTTTGGTTCACGACAACGCCTATGCCGACTTGGGGTTTGATGGGTATCGACCCCCATCCATTTTGCAGGCAGAGGGCGCAAAGGAAGTAGCGGTGGAGTTGTACTCCATGACGAAGTCGTTCTCAATGGCCGGTTGGCGCATGGCGTTCATGTTGGGTAATCCGCAAGTCATAGCGGCTCTTGCCAAGCTCAAGTCATATCTGGATTACGGAACTTTTCAACCGATTCAGATTGCTGCCACCGTCACACTGAACGAGATGCAGGACTATCCCGTCGAGGTCAACGAGATCTATCAGGTACGCCGTGATGCACTCTGTTCTGGCCTGTCTCGCATCGGATGGCAGATGGAACCGCCCATGGGAACCATGTTTGCTTGGGCGCCGATTCCTGAGCCGTACCGAGAGATGGGTTCGGTAGAGTTCTGTTCCTTCTTGGTTCGCGAGGCAGGAGTAGCGACCTCTCCAGGCGTGGGGTTTGGCCCTGGAGGAGAGGGAAATGTCCGCTTCGCCCTGATCGAAAATGAACAGCGAATCAATCAGGCTGTGCGCAACATGAAGCGAGC
Source organism: Actinobacteria bacterium IMCC26207 (assembly GCA_001025035.1). Classification (GTDB taxonomy): domain Bacteria; phylum Actinomycetota; class Acidimicrobiia; order Acidimicrobiales; family Microtrichaceae; genus IMCC26207. Next base: position 142,278 of record LCZK01000002.1, on the reverse strand, counting down.
CCTGCCCAAACTCGGCTAGTTGCGCTGCCTAGCTCCGATGGCATCACGAGCGCTGACTCCGATGCCATCACACCCGCCAACTCCGATGCCATCGCGGCAGAAGGAGACCACGAGATCAGCAACGAGTTCTGGGTTCATGTTGCGTCCGTCGATATACACATTCGTGAGCTGGTTCGATACGCCGATGATGGCCAAAGCCAGAGCCTCTGGGTCACGATCGGGGATCCGGCCCTGTTGAATGGCCTCTTCAAGGTGAACCTGAGCATCACTGACAAGTACTGCTTGGCCGCTTTGCATTGCCTCTCTGAACCTTCCCTCGGTGCGAGCAAACTCAAAGAGCTTTCGCAAGTCGTTGTGTTCTGCCAGCCAGAGAACCCCGGCTCGGATACCGAGCTCGATACGCTTCACAGGGTCCTCCACGCCAGTGATTGCAGCTTGTTGCTGCCGCCTCATTCCACGCTGCGAGGTACGCATGATCTCTACGAATAGTTCCTCTTTCGAGGAGAAGTACCAGTAGAACACCCCCTTGCCAACTCCGAGGCCGTCGACGATGTCTGCAACAGAGGTGAGGTGGTATCCCTTCTCGGCGAACTCATGGGTTGCAAACGCGATGAGTTGCGCCCGGCGTTCTTTTCCCCGAGGAGTGAGCTTTCGTGACATTTATTCAAAGCTAGCAACCTTCCTTACAACTGGGCCTAACTGGGGAAGCCAAGATGACGCCAGGGCAGACCGGGGGAGCATGTCCATGGTCAGCCGCTTGGTTCACCGCTAGGAAACAGTGCGGTCATCTAGCCCGCCTAGATTGTCGGTCATGGCCACCTTTGTGCTTCGAGTTTGGATCCCTGATCGCCCCGGAGCCCTGGGGGCTGTGGCGAGCAGAATTGGATCTGTGCATGCAGATGTTATTGGGATCGACATCATTGAACGCGGCGCTGGCAGAGCAATCGATGATCTAGTGATTGAGCTTCCCGATGCTGAACTCGTAGACCTTCTGTTGGCAGAGATCGCTCAAGTAGAGGGCGTGGATGTTGAAGATATTCGCGAACTTGATGGCCCCTTATTAGACCCCGCTATTCATGCTTTGCAGATTGCAGGATCTATGCAACGTTGCAGTTCTTCGGTCGAGGCTCTGGCCAAGCTGGTGCAGGGAGCGGAGGCACTGATCGGGGCTGACTGGGCTGCCGTGGTTGAATGCGATGCAGCAGCCGTGGTCGCATCCGTGGGAGAAGACGTGCCGAGCGAAAAATGGCTCTGCGCGTTTGTTGCGGGAGTTACAGCCGAGGGCGCCCGAGGTGATCATGATGAGTTGGCGGTGACCTCTCTGCCTAACCAGAATCTGAAACTGCTGGTGAGTCGTAGTAGTTTGCCGCTTCGCTCTCGGGAGCGATCAGTTCTTGAAGCGCTCTGTGGCCTGCTGTAGGACAGAGCTTGATGAAGGACAGAGCCTGCTGCAGGACCGGGCTTGATGAAGGACTGGGCTTGATGAAGGACTGGGCTTGTTGAAGGAAATAGCCTGCCCTTACTCGCTGGCCCAGGATCGGCTGCGCTCCACCGCCCTTTGCCACTGAGAATACGAAGCATCTGCCTGAGTTCGATCTGCAGTTGGTTCTGCTTGAGCGCCTGCCTGCCACTGCAGAGATACCTCTGATAAGTCAGCCCAGATTCCAGCTCCCAGGCCGGCTAGGTAGGAGGCCCCAAGAGCCGTGGTTTCCGACACGGATGATCGCAGAACCGTTACCCCGAGTTGATCAGCCTGGAGTTGCAGCAGGAGCGGCATGACCGAGGCTCCACCATCGACTCGAAGCTCCTCAATTTGGGTTCCGGAAGCTGCGGTCATTGCATCAACCACGTCTCGGGTTTGATAGGCCATGGCCTCGACAACTGCCCGTGCGAACTCTGCGCGGCCAGAACCTCGAGTGATGCCAAGCACCGTGCCCCGTGCGAAGGGATCCCAATAGGGGGAGCCGAGACCGGCGAAGGCTGGCACGAATACCACACCTCCGCTGTCAGGCACAGACTCGGCCAGTGGTCCTATCTCGGCCGCCTCTTGGACGATTCCTAGCCCGTCGCGGAGCCACTGCACTGCAGCCCCCGTTGCAAAGATCGACCCTTCAAGAGCGTAGTGAGTGATCAGTCCGTCAGTGCTGCTCGAGCCGCTCGAACCTGACTCAGTGCCCAGCATCCGCTCGGGGAGTGTCCAAGCAACTGTGGTGAGGAGCCCCTCGGATGGCTCGGGGCAGGTGGACCCGAGGTTCATCAGGACGAAGGAACCGGTGCCGTAGGTGTTTTTGGCCATGCCAGGGTGCACACAAGCCTGACCGAACAGTGCCGCCTGCTGATCGCCTGCAATGCCTGTGATTGGAATCCCAGCAGCAAGGCCTGAACTAGCTGCCGTGGTGCCAAAGACCCCAGCAGAGGGCCGCACCTGGGGTAGGGCCGAGATGGGTACACCGAACAGATCACACAGGTCCGCAGACCATTCACCTGAGCGAATATCGAACAACATGGTGCGACTCGCATTCGATGGGTCAGTCAGGTGGACAGCGCCTCCCGTCAAGTTCCAGAGGAGCCATGAGTCGATGGTTCCCAGCATCAGGTCCTCGTCTGCTGTAACTCCGCCCTTCGTGAGTAGCCACTCAATCTTGGAGGCCGAGAAATACGGATCAAGCACGAGACCAGTTGTGGCACGAATCGCAGGGAGCTCTCCTTGGGCTTGGAGTTGTTCACACCGCGCAGCCGTCCTGCGGTCTTGCCAAACAATGGCGGCATGTAATGGCTTCTTTGTGCGAGAACTCCATGCCACGATGGTCTCTCGCTGGTCAGTAATGCCAACTGCAGCAACAGTCCTGCCAAGCTCCGTCACGAGTTCATGAATCACCTGTTGGGTCACAGTCCATATCTCTGCAGCATCGTGTTCCACCCAACCTGGTTGCGGGAAAGACTGCGTGAACTCGCGGTAACTCCGTCCCACAGGGTGACCATGTAGGTCGATAGCAAATGCGCGAACCCCGGTGGTCCCCGCATCGATGGTCAGGATGACTGCATTGTCAGCAGAAGATTGAGACATGACTCGTCACACTAGCGAGCGAGTCGTTCTAAGAACTGAATCTCTTGGTGGGCCTATTCTGATGTGATGCGAATTGGCGTACTGACTTCTGGTGGTGACTGTCCCGGCCTGAATGCTGTAATCCGAGCACTGGTCCGTAAGACAGAAAAAGTCCATGGTGGAACCGTTATCGGGTTCCGAGATGCCTGGCGTGGCGTTCTTGAAGATGATTTCGAGGTTCTCGACATCGAACGCTGCCGCGGCATTCTGCCTAGGGGAGGGACGATATTAGGCACCTCAAGAATTCAGCCCTATCAGTTTGAAGACGGTGTAACACGAGTCGCAGAGGCGATGCGCCGCCACAGCCTGGACGGGTTTATCGTGATCGGCGGAGATGGCTCCCTAGGAGCTGCTCGTGACCTCATGGCCGATGGCATTGCGTGCATTGGGGTTCCCAAGACAATCGACAATGACATTTCTGCAACTGAAATGACCTTCGGATTTGATACTGCGGTTCATGTGGCCACATCGGCAATTGACCGCCTACATACAACTGCTGAGGCGCATGATCGGGTGATGGTTGTCGAAGTCATGGGGAGAAACGCGGGCCATATTGCTGTGCGTGCTGGACTTGCCGGTGGAGCTACCTTGACGCTCATTCCCGAAGTTCCATTTCAGATTGAAGAGATCTGTGAGGCCCTGACTCGCAGGCACAACGGAAGTAAGTTCGCCTCGATTTTGGTCGTAGCAGAGGGGGCGCAACCAGCAGCAGGGTCAATGAGCGCGGCCACCTACGAAGTCGACCGGTTTGGTCATGAACGCCTAGGAGGAATCGGGGAGGTACTCGCCTCGGAAATTGAAGGCCGAACGGGCATCGAGACTCGCGTCACGACTTTGGGCTATATCCAAAGGGGCGGAACTCCCACGGCATTCGATCGAATCCTGGCAACTCGATTTGGGGTGGCGGCCGCAGATGCTGCCGCAGAGGGTGACTGGGGCAAGATGGTCGCCCTTCAATCCGACAAGATCTGCCGGGTTGAGCTTGATGCTGCCGTGAGTGACCCAAAGACTGTGGACCTGGATTTTTATGAGCAGGTCGTGTCGCCATTCTTTGCGGGTTAGCGCCTGAGCACAGCCCGGTCGCATCTTTAGCAGCGACTGAGCAGGCTGGCCCTACGGGCCTCGAGGACGCGATTGTTCTCTGGGCTAAGCCCAGCGCTTTTTGCGTCGTCCTCCGTGGCCAGAAGTGGGGCGAAGTCACATGCCGTTACTGTGCCGGAGTCTCCGCGTGCTGGCGTGCTGATCTGAATTGGCTCCCCGTTAATTTCGAGGTTCAAGCTGCTGATCTGGGAGCGCTCGGTGGCAGTGAGGACGAGTTGAGCAATGGCTTGTTGACGTGACAGCCCGAGCACATTGCCGAACTCGCTCGACAAGTTCAGTGTCAGATTGCCGGCAGCTTCTCGCAGGCCAATTAATCGAGTGCCGGCTGGGATGGAACTCAGCGTCCCAGTAACTTCAGACCCGGCCTGTGGTGGTAGGAGGTCGGCCTCGAGCACTGTCTGCAAGCTGCGGTCTGCTAGTTCGGAGATCTGCGGAATCAGGGAGCCGTCATTGACGTAATACAGCACCGAGGTCACCCTGCCCGAGGTTGGCCCTGCGGGAGTTGTGGAGGTAGAGGAGCTGGGTTGCAGAATTCTCGGACTCGAATCCACTCCGACTCCACAGGAACTCGCTACACAGAGCAGGAGCGCTGCCGCACAGCCAAGGACTGAAACGCGTTTCATACGGCTGGATCCGGAGTCTCATCGAGTCGAATTGCTGGCATTTGTCCCGTGAGTGCAAAAGTCTCGGCCTCGGCGGGAGTCACAGCGGCAAGATCTTCGGGGTCGTCAGCCTCGAGCGGTTCGATCATGGGAAGCTCCAAGACAAATCGCGATCCCTGAGCGCCATCGTGTCGGTCCTCAACCCAGACGCTGCCACCCTGAAGGCGGGCATGCTCTGCAGCTAGTGCCAGTCCCAGCCCGACGCCCATATCAATTCCGCGGCTGCCACCTTGATCCCCGCGATTAAAGCGGTCAAAGATCTTATCCCGCTCACCTTCTGGCACACCCGGACCGCTGTCCTCGACTGAGATGCGTACGGTGGGGGCCGACAAAATAATTCCTAGGTGGTCTGGCTCGTGCAACTCCACGGTCACGCTCGTGGCCCCGTCGGCGTACTTTCGGGCATTGTCAAAGAAGTTGGCAAGGATGCGCATTAAGCGGCGCTTATCGCAGGCAATGACAAGGTCAGTCAGTTCAGGATCGGCTTCTACTGGCACTGCAGCGTGAGCAACCATTCGAACGGCGGCTTCTACGGTTGGCACCAGAGCAACCGCATCGAGTTCGAGCCGAACTGCTCCAGCATCAAAGCGAGAAATCTCCAAGAGGTCCTCTACGAGCTGTGTAAAACGTCCCATATCCAGTGAGAGCAGATCGAGGGCTTGTTGGGAGCGCTCAGGTAGTACCTCTCTGGTGTTTTGCAGGACCTCAATCGAAGCGTTGAGCGTGGTCAGCGGAGATCGAAGCTCATGGCTGACATCGCTAGCAAAGCGTGCGTCACGGTTGATGCGTTCCTGCAAGGCACTCACCATGTCGTTGAAGTTGGCTACCAGGGGAGCTAAGTCTGGGTCCGCTGCGTAATCCGCATATTCGATTCGGGTGTCAAGCTGCCCCAGAGCAACAGATTCGGCCGCATCTCGGATTCGGTTGAGTGGCCGAAGTGCATACTTGCTCGCCCAGTAGCCAAGGCCGACTGCAACAATCGTGGTGAGCAGCGCCGCAACTGCCAGCCGCAGACCCAAGCTGCGAATTGCTGTATCTATGTCGCCGAGCTGATTGATCTGGAAGTAGCTGACATTGGAATCGGGGAGGGCTACACCCACCACGAGAAGCGATTCTCCCTCGAACCGAAACCGCATGACTGCGTTGTTTCGCTCCCGCACCACAGAATCAAGAAATTCGGTGGGCAAAGCGTCAATGCCGTAGCGGGCATCTACTGAGACTGTGCTGGGATCCTCGCCACTGCGCGGAACTGCCGCTCCGGTGAGCAGGAGTGGTGACCCTGACTCTGGTAGCGAACTCAACAGTGTTTGCAGGTCTGCGGTTTCGGCGGAGCCGAGCGCACCGGACACAGTGTCGGCGTTAGCAAGAGCCTGCGCTGTGAGGGTCTCTTCTCGAGTAGTCAGCAACGTGTTCTTGGCGACCGTCACAGTGGTCACAGCGAGCACCACAGACAACAGCATGGCCACAGCAGCCACAGCTAAGACAATTCGACCGCGCAGACCGATCTGAATAGCGCGCTGCAATCGAACCACGCTGCGCTGTTCGGTCTCGGGAGTTTGAGCGGGTGAATCTTGGAGGCTAGTCATCTCTGATTTCTCAACTCGGGTCAGTCAACTCTGGCTGCGGGCTAGTTGGGCCTCAGCTAGGGCTGAAGCTTGTAGCCGAGTCCGCGAACAGTCATGACATGGCGGGGGTTAGCCGGATCTGCTTCAACCTTGGTTCGCAGGCGCCGCACGTGCACATCAACGAGACGACCATCACCGAACACTCCATGGCCCCAAACTTTTTCTAGCAAGTCCTCACGAGAAAACACCTTGCCGGGGCTATTGGCTAACTCGACGAGCAGTCGAAATTCAGTTTTCGTGAGGTGTATCTGTACCCCGTCGCGGCTGACCACTCCCTCTTGGGGAATGATCAGTAAATCGCCGAACTGAAGGTGTGGGTTTCCCGGCTGCGCAGGCCGTGCACGCCGCAGCATCGCCCGAATTCGCGCCGAGAGTTCTTTGGGTTGTAGGGGTTTGGTCATGTAGTCATCTGCGCCTGCTTCAAGGCCAGCCACCACATCGTGGGTATCTGCACGTGCCGTCACCATGATGATGGGCACGTCACTACGACGCCGGATCGTTCGGCAGACCTCAAACCCGTCAATCCCTGGCAGCATGATGTCGATCAGGACGACGTCAGTGGGGGAGCGCCCAAAAGAGATGATTGCATCCTCGCCAGTTTCGGATTCGTCAACCTGCCAGCCCTCGTCCTCGAGTGCAAGCTTGACTGAACCACGGATGCGATGATCGTCCTCGACGTAGAGAATTCGTGTACCCACCGCTCTAGTCTCGCTCATCTCAGGGTGCAGATGCTCACTCCTCGAAGCGAGAACTCAGACTTGGGCAGCACCAAGCATGCAGAGGAGTTCTTGGAGCGGGCCAAAGAGCAGTGGGCTAGCAGCAAGAATGCCTTCGGTTTCGGTCGAGCCTGGGTCAAGACTCCCTACCTGGGCTCCGGCTTCGGTTGCGATCAGAGCGCCGGCCGCAAAGTCCCAAGCGGAGAGGCCAACCTCGAAATATGCATCGACTCTTCCACCCGCAACCGAGCACAAGTCAACCGCGGCCGATCCCATTCGCCGGATGTCACGTATCTTTGGCAAGAGTTCTGCAATGACCTTGCCTTGGCGTGCTCTGCGCTCGGCGGAGTAGGAGAATCCTGTTGCAACGAGCGCTGTGGCGAGGAATTCTTCGCTGCTGCGATCAGTCGGCCGGTTGGGCTGCATCTGCTCTACGTTGCAGAATGCACCCCCACCCCGAGTCGCTGTAAAGGTGCGGCCGTGAGAGGGGTCTGCAACAAGGCCAGCAACCGTCTGCCCGTCAATCTGTGCCGCGATCGAGACTGCATAACCCGGAAGGTCATAGACATAATTGGTCGTGCCGTCGATTGGATCTACGAACCACACCACCTCCGAGTCCGATTCCTGCTGGCTCCCCGGATCAGCCTGGGCCTCTTCGCCAATCACAACATCTTCAGGCCGGTGAGCGGCAATCACCCGTCGGATGAGATCCTCCGAAGCAAGGTCCATCTCGGTGACATGATCCGTGGCTGAGCTTTTTTGTTCAATCTGAAATGAACTTGGACGGTTGGTGTAGATGAGTTCGACTGCACCTTGTGCAGCCACGGATGCAATGTGGAGTAGATCTTGGTAGAGCTCCGAATGATCAGTGGTGTGGGTCACGGCTAGTTGCTCTCTGATCGCTGTTCCCGTTGCTGAATGGTGTTCCATTCGCCAAAGGCCCGCAGCGTCAGAACTGCAACCACGGCAACTCCGCCAGCCCCGAGGAGCATAGAGATAAACGTGATGAACCCCACATACGCGCCGCCAAAGCGGCCGAGTTCTGCGAAGGCATAGCCAATCAATCCTCCCGCAGCGGCACCAATAAAGATCGATCCGAATGCCAGTGCCCGGGCCAAGACAGAGGGCAGCGCCGTGTCTGGGTCGCTCGGTTGTGGGTCTGGGTGTGAAGGTTCGACTTGAGCCATGAGTAGCGAGTTTACGGCCGGGCCGAATAAAAGGTTAAGGCAGGCTCCCCGGCTGCCGATTTATTGAGCGGCAGGCAAATTTCGATGAAGTCAATTCGGTCAGACACATAGTGCTGGCAGCTAGGGAGACAAAGACTATGCACTCACGACGTAACCCCGAAGAACCACTTGTTCCACCGCATCGTCTGGGCGAACTCCTGTGCGAGGCTCGCTTGCACCAAGGGCTCAGTTTGGATGCCGCTGCTAACGAACTCGGGCCCGACTGGTCGGCTCTGACCTTGCTGGAGATCGAAACTGGCTACCGAACGATTCCAGATCAGGACCTGCTGATTTTGACCGAGATGTACAAGATCGACACTGCAGCGCTGATCCCCTCACGTTCTCACCTGGTACTAGAGATCGACGATCGAATCCAAGATCGAGGCAACCTAACTGTTCACTTTGTAGGTGGTGCAGGTGGCCCCGGCGATGAAGGTGAGAGTGCCGAGGCTGGGGAGGTGCTGACCCGCTATCTCGCTGCGCTGTATTCGATGCGTGGCATTGAACCAGGTGAGATCATTCCGCTCCGTCAGCCCGACATGAATGTGCTCGCAGAGGCACTTGGGCGATCCGCAGAGCAAATCGAGCAGGAACTCATTGAGATGATGCTGCTGAGCACAGAGTCGGTTCGAACCCGCGGCTCAAGGTTGCGAAATCGCGTGCTGATCCCTGCGCTCGGCGTAGTTGTGGCTGTTACGGCCGTTGGCATGCTGTTGCTAATCAGCGAAGAAAGTGGTGCCACCGACACAGTGCAGTCAGGGGTCCAGCCCGCTGCCGCAGCTTCTGAATCTGTGAACTCCTCTGCAGATGCGGCAGTTCCTACTGAGATTGGTAATGCAGCAGTTCAGGAGCGGTTGCCAGACGGATCCCCTGGTCCAGTCCTGACCCGAGACTAAGTTCTGAACTGCTGAGACCTGACCTCTGCAAACTAGGGACTCTGCAAACTAGGGTTCTCTGCATGATTCGACTTCGATCTGCTGGATTCTTTGTCCTAGCTTGCTGCTTCGTTCTAGCCGTGAGTTGCGCCGGTTCTAACTCTTCGGGTTCTCCAGATCCATCTGCTTCACCTGGTGATCAAGCAACTCAGGGTCTACCTGTAGTGCCGCAAAGCAAATTCGTAGACAAGACATCGCTTCCCGAGGTGACCGTCATCGTCAAGGACAACGTGTACTCCCCGCAGTACATCACGGTCTCACCTGGAACCAAAGTGGTGTTCAATAATGTTGGTCGCAACCCTCATAATGTGATTCCGGTGCAGAAAGGTGCATTCGAGCAGATCGCGACTGATGACCTGCAGCCAGATGAGCAGGATCAGGTGATCTTCGACGAACCCGGCATGTATCCCTACTACTGCTCACTGCATGGAACTCCTAAAGCCGGAATGAACGGCCGGGTTCAAGTAGCAGAGAGCTAGGGACTCGCAAGAGTCGTTTTGACCAGAGGGACTGTTTACTTGGGACCAAAGAGTGGGTCTTCATCGCGGTTCGAAGAGAGTCCGCAGACCACATCACGGTTCAGACAGAGCTTGACCTCGTTCTCTAATCCCTCTTGGTCCCAGGAGTTGATGAAGTCGGCATGGATTCCATAGGTCGATCCCGATGCCAGTGTCAGGTCGTGACCAGTCCCAGAGATTGGGTAGGCCACTGCAAAGGTCAATTGCGGAACGTGAACGGGGTGAGTCTTGGGGCACAGGCCTTGCGAGCTATTGACCATATGGCTGCGGTGATTCTTGCTGTCGGCGTTTACGCCATCCCAGCAATCAGGAAATGTTATGACGGCTCGGAGTGGCGCCGAATCCGGACACTGCGGGGGCGATGCGTCATGGGTTGAGGACACGCCGCAGGCCCAGCCTGCAAGGTCGGGGGAGAGGGGTTCAGTTGCAGTCATGTCACCGGCAATGATGTGAAGCCCTTCTGGGAAGCTCACAACATCTTTCGGGTTCACCCCCGGCGCTGCTCGGTAATAGGCAACTGACTTCACCGGGGTGACGACTTGGCCGTTATCTCTGAGTTGCGGGGCCCAATACGCAGCAGTATCTCGCTGCTTCTGACAAGTTGTCGCGCCCTTGAGCAGCGAGGCCGTAGAGGATTCTGCGTTTGTACTGGAGTTGCCAAAAAAGTCGTGCTCATGAGACATGCCGGGTTCACCAGGAAACACGATCGGGTCATCGGGCGCAGAGTGGCTATACCCGCAGTCCGTTACGAACTGTCCGGCTAATCCCTGCGGGCCAGTGTGGCGGGCAGGGGCAAGTGGGCTCACCTGCGCGCTAGGGGACTGACCCGAGTTGCCGGCGGCCTCAGATATTGAGCAGGCCCCGAGCAAGATTGCTGCACTGCTCATCAATGCGATGGCAGCAGCTACCTGTGCTCGAGGCCCACTGAACGGCGAGGTCATGTACCCGCGGGGCGAGCAGGCAGAGCAATTGCGTCGATATCTACCTTCGGCGGACCAGTCGGTGCTGGGGTCACCGGTGCCTTTGCTGCATTCGGCATGTTGGGTTGAGCGGCAGGCTCGGGGGTTGTCTTGTACGTACCCTCGGGCGGTGCTGCTGCAGGTGATCCCAACAAGCCCAGCAAGTCAAGTGCCCCCGCATCCCAGCTGCCGCCATTGCCCTCAGCATCGCAAGGGGCGAGTGCCTGAAGGTCATTCGGGGCGCTCGTGGCAAAGGTGTTACCGCTAAAGCAGTTGCGCAGCATGTCGGTAGTGACTCCAAGTCCCAGCAGATCGATAGTTCCAACAGCTAGATCTGCAGCACCCGAACCCGAGATGGTGTTATCCAAAATCCGATTCTCGTACGGGTTCCAAAATACGACGCATCCCTTGAGTAGTCCGTCAACAGCTTTGCAGTCAGCAGCCGGAATGGGCGGGACTTCTACGTCATGGGTTTCTGAACAAGGGGTGTCCCACTCGGCAGCCTCGGGCGCTAGGTCGCTTGCATCCTCTTCTGGGTAGGGCACAAGGCCAATTCCTGTGCGAGTGTGATTGAACACTTGGTTGCGTTGAACCAGGTTTCGTACGCCACCGGGCAACAAAATCCCGTTGCCCTGAGCAAGCAAAGCAACCTCGATGGCTGGGGCTACTTCGTTGTTGTTTTCGTAGACCAGATTGCCCACCACCGTGGTGTCACGTTCTGGGTAGCAGAGTTCGTAACTGCCACTGTTCGGTACGACACCCGCACGGTTGTTCCTGAATGTCGAGTTCACAATGTACAAATCGCCGCCAGAGTTCGTGCCGGAGTAACCCAAGCCGTTGTTCTCCGAAATCACGTTGTCGATCAGCGCATTGCAGGGATAGCACTCGCCAATATAAAAGCCGGCGTCGGGGCTGCCCGATCCCAGAGAATTGTCGAGCTGTCCATTCACTGCGTCGAATGCATAGATCCCGTAATCTCCGTTGCGGTAGGCCGTCAGGTAGGAGCCGCGGTATCCCTCCACGCCAGTCCAATAAAAGCCATTGGAAGTGAAGTTACGGGCAGTCATGTTTTCGACCACTACGCCGTTGGCTTCGAGTATGCGAACGCCGTTTTCAAGCTTGAACTGCCCATCGAGGATCACCGTATTGCGGTCAAGTCCCCGCAGCGTCAGGTCGTCAGTAATGACATCAACATCTTCGTTGTAGACCCCGGGGCTAATCAGGATGAGGGCGCCGGGCTTCGCGGCATCCACGGCATCTTGGATGGTGGGCTGGTCAGCAGGAACCGCAATAGTCATGGTCGAATCTGAACCTGAATCGGCGTTATTTGAGTCTCCTCCTGATTCGCTGTCGGACCCGCCGCAAGCTGTAGCGAGTAGTGCGAGCGTGGCCAAAAATGCCAACATGAGCTTGAAAGTTGCCTTGCGCATCTCATCCCCTTTGAGGTCGCGTAGGTACACGACAAGGTCTAATCATGCCTCACAGCTTGCGAGGCGTGACGCTTTATTGGGCTGCTGTTTCTTGAGGCCGCTAGTTGCTGGCAAACTAAGGCGATGCGCGACTGGTTCGTGGGTGGAGCGGTTATCCAAGCTGGATCCCTCGCGGCCAACAACTCTGCCGGTTCAAATCCGGCCTCTCTTCAGGATGCAGGGCAGGCAGGGGATGCAGCACAAGCGCCTTCCGGCCTGCTGCTCGTCGAGAACCTCCGACAGAACGGCAAGTCGGACTGGACAACTCCTGGTGGTGTCATCGATCCGGGTGAGACTCTGCTGAGCGGACTCACGCGAGAGGTTCGCGAAGAGACTGGTCTGGACGTGTTGCGTTGGTCAGGTCTGCTCTACGAGATCCTGGTAGAGGCTCCTGGGCTGAACTGGCGGCTGCGCGTCGAGGTGCACCTAGCTCTTGAGGTGCATGGAGAGGTGACGCTCGGCCATGACCCGGACGGCATCGTGATTTCATCTGACTGGGTGTCACCGCAGGTCTGTGCGGAGCGGTTGCGGCATGCACAGCCTTGGGTTCGCGAGCCACTTATGGAGTGGATGACAGAGAGATTCGAGTCTCCACGAGAATTTGTTTATGAGTTGCACGGAGATGCTCCGCATGATGTCTCGGTAACTCGCAAGTGAGCCAAGATTCGGCTCGGGTAATTCTTCATGTGGACATGGATGCATTCTTTGCATCGGTGGAACTCCTCCGCCACCCAGAGCTTCGAGGGTTGCCCGTAGTGGTTGGCGGCACCGGCGATCGAGGCGTAGTCGCAGCCGCCTCGTATGAGGCCCGTTCCTACGGTGTCTACTCGGCAATGTCCTCGGTGCAGGCGCGACGCCTGTGTCCAGACGCCGTGTTCTTGCAGGGCGACCATGCCCACTACAGCCGCACTTCGGCAGTCATCATGGAAATATTTCGGACGCTAACTCCGCTGGTTGAACCGCTCAGCCTTGATGAAGCCTTCCTTGATATCTCGGGGTCCCGTCGCCTACTTGGGGAGCCTTTGGATGTGGCTCAGCGGCTGCGGTGCAGCGTCAAAGAAGAGACAGGTCTGTCCTGCTCGTTGGGCATAGCGCCGAATAAGTTTCTGGCGAAGCTCGCAACCACCTCGGCCAAACCAACTGCCTCCCGCGGCGGCCCCATTGAAGGCCCAGGGGTGGCTGTGGTGTCGCCGGGTGAGGAGCTTGAGTTTCTGCACCCGCTACCAGTGGAGCGACTCTGGGGCGTGGGCCCCGCCACGTTGGCAAAGCTCGCCCCCCTTGGCGTCGTCACCATTGGGGACTTGTCAGAGGTTCCGCAGGAGTTGCTGTTGGTTGTTCTTGGCCCCGGGGCTGGGGCGCATCTTCATCAACTGTCTCTGGGCCGCGATAACCGTCCTGTCGTGGCGAACTCCGAACCCAAGTCCATGAGCCAGGAACAGACCTTCGCTCAAGACATTTCCTCGATGGATGCGCTCCGATCAGAACTCGTTCGTCAGAGCGAAGCAGTTGCGAGCCGTTTGCGTCATCACGGGTACCGAGGCAGAACCGTGCAACTCAAGGTTCGATATCGAGATTTCACTACGGTCACTCGTTCGCAGACCCTCGAAGCACCAACCGATCGCGGCACTGACCTAGTGCGAACTGCTTGGTCACTCTTGTTGCGCTTGCCAGTTGAACGAGGCGTGCGCTTACTAGGAGTGGGAGTGGCGAATCTTCTGCGTGGCGAGTTGCAACAGCAACTCTCCTTCGATGACGCTCTTGCTGGCCTGCGAGACGACCCGGGGCGACGCAACCCAAGCCGACCGGCCCTTGACGCATCTGACTCCGAGTGGGATGCCACGAACTCTGCCGTGGACGCCATTCGGAACAAATTTGGTGCGGAACTGATTGGTCCTGCTCGTCTTGCTGGTCAAGCCAAACAGGCTCAGGGCCAGCAATGGGGACCCGCTGCAGAGCCTGATGCGGATACGGCGAGCAAGCCGGTTGTGCTTCCGCCTGCGGATGCCGGGTGAGGAATCAAAAACTGCCCGACCCCGCGAACGGGTGAAATTGGCAGTATCTTTAAACCATTCAAGGAAGTATCTTTGAAGGAACGCAGAACACTTATCGTGACAATCGGGTGATCAGATATGCCGCTCTCTGAGGACGAACAGCGAATTCTGGGCGAGATAGAACAGAATTTGCGCGCCAGCGACCCAGACCTTGCTCGGCAGGTCGGTTCCACAACTGTGTATACCGAGTCCATGCGGCGTCTCAAGTGGGGCGTGTTTGGTTTTGTTCTAGCGCTGATCGCTTCGGTGCTCTTGCTAGCGGTCAGCTATCTGGCTGCCTTTGCTGGTTTTCTTGTCGTCTTTGCACTGGCCATCTTTATTGAGTCTCATGCCCGTCAACTCGGGCGCGCTGGCATGAACGAGGCCACCCAGGCGCTGCGTAACAATGGCAGCGGAAGCCTGAAGGATTACTTCAACGATGCCAGCACAAAAGCAAAAGACCGGCTGCGTCGTCCCGAGGACGAATAGCGGATTAGTTGCTCTACTGAGTCGGCTGCTTGTTGCGCCTTGATTCCCAGATGTGAAGACTCGCCAATCTGGCCGTACCTACGAGCAGTCTCTGAGTTGGCCAGACTGCGCAACGATGTTCTAGCTAGCACCGTGGCCTGTGGGTTGTCCTCATTGGCGGGTAGCGAGTTCGAGGCTCGGCCTGCAAACTCCGCTGGCGTTTCGAAGGTAGTAGGACGAATGTCAACGAGGGACAGCCACAGCAGAGCTCGCTTCCAAGCGTCCTCAACGAAGAGCGCATCGAGCAAGGACTGTTCTTCATCTGATGCTTCTTGTAAGTCTTGCAACCCTTGACGGCGTTTTTGCTGTTTGAGTAGGCGTGCAGCCCAGATGATCAACCCAGACAGGATTCCTAGGCCCAAGATGAGCAACAGCAGCCTGATGGCGAAACGTTTGAGAGCAGTGCCGCTGTTGTTCGGGGTTGAGGCACTGGTATCTGCCTCTGGGCTTGGCTTCGGGGAAGGCAGAGCGGAACTGTCCTCAGATGGGGTGGGGGCAACCGTAGTAACGCCAGCTCCGTTGTTGGTCACTCCGTTGTTATCGGGCACAGTGGAACCGACTGCAGCGGCGGCGGGAGGGACCGCTTGAGCAGCACTCACCCCGGTATAGGGCGCAGTCTGAGGGTCACCTCGGCCGGGAGTTGGCTCAAATGGAACCCATCCAAGATCGGCGAAATAAATCTCGGGCCAAGCATGGGCATGCCGGCCTCGTACCTGGTACTCACGGATGGCATCGCCTGACTGCTCAGGCTGGTTCGCAACCCCGACGGGGTCTCCTGGGGTGAACCCGACTGCGACGCGACTCCCAAGACCTAGAGCTCGTGCAAAGAGCGCAAAGGCAGAGGAGAACTGCTGGCAAAAACCCGCAGCAGCCTGCAAGAACTCGGCCAGCGGGTCGGCGGATTGGCTGAAGTCGACAGTGTCGTCATAGCGGAACTCGCTGCGGAACCAGTTCTGAAGGGCAATGGCTTGTTCAAAGGGTGTTGTGGCGTTTGCCGTAATCTGCGCCAGCAACTCTGGGGTAATCGCAGGGCTTTGGCTCTTCTCAAAGTAGATCGGGTCAAGTTCCTGCTTGGTGCCTGCTTGAGCTTGGGCTGCGGCAGCAAAGTCTGGGATGAGCGAGTCCAACTGATATTTCGGTGTGAGTTTGGAATCAGGTGAAACCAAGATGATCGAGGAGGATTCCCGGTCAAAGCTGACCTCAGTGTCTGTTGTGATCTGCGCTGGCTCATAGGCACCCGGAAGCCATAGGCCAGTCAGTTCTGAAATCTGAATCTCTTGGCGCAAGGTGGTTCCCGAAACCGTTGGGCCAAGGTTGGATGGCAGTTCACCATCGCTGCGTTGATAGGTGCCACGAGATATCCAAATGTCACGATCCGCATCAAATTCCTCTAATGCGGTCAGCCTCCAATAAGCCGGTGCATCGGCTCGGACCGTAAATAACTCTTCGTTGCTGCGCTCTCCGAGCAGCGACCGGATTCCAACAAAAGGGCTCACAACAGTTCGGGGTTCGGGCCCGCGACCAAGCTGTCGCAGGTTGACTACTGGGTCTGTGGCCCCTGCTACGGCAGGTCCAAGAAGTAGTCCTCCAATGACAGCGAGGCTGCCTATCAGGACGGCCGAGCGCGCAAAGCCAGCAGTTGCGCTTCTGTGCGGTAACCCATCCCAGCGAGTTCGAGCCGCTCTCAGTGTGAGCTGTGTGACCGTAAAGACTAAAAGACCCGCCAAAAAACACGCTGTTGAACTGATGCGCGCAGAGTCTCTCGAGAGGAGGCCAATGGCAAGAAAGGTGGTCAGGAATGGCGTAGCTGCCTGAGCCGGACCTGCGAATCGAAATGCAGCAGCATCGGCAAAACTAATGAACAGCCAGAACCCGACAGCAATGACGACTATGAAGCCTTTGGTTGCAGGCACGGGAGCCACGAGCTGTGAAAATTCGGTGAACGAGGTCGAGATACTGCTGCTCAATAGGCGCGCTGTTGCGGGAGTGGGAAGCAAGAATCTGCTGCTTCCGGGAGCGAAAAGCGCTGTGAGAAGTACCACCGCCGCAAGCAGTTGCGCAGCCAACGCAGCACCCAAGCCCACCCGTAATCTGCGTAGAGTCAGAGCAAGCAGCCAAGGGGTAACAAGTGCAATGGCAAGCTCCGACACAAAGCTCCAAGTGTCAAACAGACGTAGAAAGCTGGCTGCGGTGCCAAGAGCCAAGGCCAAGAGTCCGAGTTCAGCGGCACAGGCCGCAACGGAATCAGGTCTGCGACTAGACCCGTCCCCCTGTGCTGCGGGTGCACCGGGTGAGGACTGCGGCCTCACTGTTTCGCTCCGGCGGCAGAGCGAGTCGCTTCATCCCACACTCGATTCAGCGCCGAGCCATCTGGCCAATCCAGATGCAACCAGCCCTGCTGCTCAGAGGCCTGATCATTCGTGCCTTGTTTCTGCTCCGATCCGCTCGAGGTGAGCAGTACTCGCGAAGAAAACTGCCGGCTACCTCTCTGGATCGCGCCGAGGTCGGTCGTAGTCATGGAGCCCGCACAGATGACTAGGCGGCCACCATCTTGAGCATCAAGAAGTTGCAGCAGACTCTGAATGGAAACGGCTTTTGGGGACTGCTCTACCAGAGCTAGGCGGTCCTGAAGTTGATCGAACTGATCGGCAGCATTGACGAACTCAATTCCGTTGAGTGCAACCGATTGGGCCGCCGTGGTCACCAAGCGAATGAGACCACCTTGTTCTGCCTCAAGGGCAACCACACTCGCAGCAGCGGAGACGCTGCGCTCGAAGGAAGCCGAACTCATCAGGTCAAGCAGCACTGTGGTTCGGTGTTGTAGCGGCAGTTCAAACTGTCGCATCACCGGCCGGCCAGTCCGTGCCGTGGTTGGCCAATGGATTCGCCGCAAATCGTCACCGGGTAAGTACTCGCGTAGTCCAGCGAACTCCTCTGCCGGCCTCGAGATGAAGGCTGCGGAGTGCGATGGTGTCAGATTCTCTTGCCCGAGGACTGCGGGAAGCGGTGAGAGTGGCCAGAGTCGGGGCAGTACCAGAACCTGAGTCTCAGTCCCTGCGGGGTGGGTGGAGCGCAGCAGACCGAATGGGTCTTCAACCTGAACAGTCGTTGGGAGAATAAGTTGGCGTCCTCGAACATGAGTGGGGAAGTTGTAGCTGGTCATGCTCTGCTCGCCAGATGGAACGGGAGCGATTTGTAGGCGAAGCGAGTCAACAGCTTCTATGCGCTCGGTCAGAAGGAGCGGAGCAGTGGAACGGCTACAGGTATTGAGGATTCGGAGTTGTACCCGGCAGGGTTCTCCTACCCTTGGTCGAGTTGGCAGGACTGACCGCTGAATGTCGACAACTGCTGTACTGACTTTGGTCCAGACTGCAGCGAGGAGTACGAGGAGCGCAGCGCAGGCCGACAGCACCGCAGCCTCTGGCAATCCGAGCAGCCATGCTGCAAGCGCTAGGACCGGTGATGTTGCGAGCACAGCCGCACCGCGCTGCGTGAGGCGCATCTCAGTGCGTAATCGGGGTTGAACGGATCAATTCCTCAATGGCACTGGCCGGAGTGAGTCCCTTGTGGCGGGCTTCGGAACTCAGGATGACCCGGTGCGCTAGCACGGGCACTGCAAGATTTTTGAAATCGTCTGGTGTCACAAAGTTGCGGCCCTCGGCAGCCGCCCAGACTCGCGCTGAGCGCAGCAGACCAAGTGTTGCTCGTGGCGAAATACCAAGTTCAAACAGAGCGCTGTTACGAGACTGATCCGCTAGCTCAACTAGGTACTGCGTCAGCGAGTCGGCAACGTACAACTGTTGAGCGGCAGCACCCATCGCGAGGATCTCCGCAGAGGTCGTAACTGCAGCTAAGGAACTCAGGACTGCGTCGTGGTCCGGCTCGCGCAGCAACGCCCGCTCGGCTTCTTTGCCCGGGTAGCCAATAGACAGCTTCATCATGAATCTGTCGAGCTGACTTTCGGGAAGCGGAAAAGTCCCATGATGCTCGAGCGGGTTCTCGGTGGCGATCACCATGAATGGTTTCGGGAGGTGATACGTCGTCCCATCTGCGGTGACTTGTTCTTCTGCCATGGATTCGAGCAATGCGGACTGAGTCTTTGGCGATGCCCGATTGATCTCATCTGCTAGCAGCAGGTTGGCAAAAACAGGTCCCCTGCGAAATGCAAAGCTGCCGTCCTGTTGATTCCAGACCGAGGTTCCGATGAGATCCGAGGGAAGCAGGTCAGGGGTGCACTGCACCCGGGCAAACTCGCCATCCACAGACCGAGCAACTGCTTTTGCAAGCGAGGTCTTTCCGACTCCCGGTACGTCCTCCAACAGGAGGTGCCCATGAGCCACCAGGCTGGTCACGGTCAGGCGGACTACCTGCTCCTTGCCCCGAACGGCGAGTCCGATATTGGCGCAGATCGAGTCAAAGCGTTCCGAAAAAGTTGTTGAGCCTTGTGCACTGCTCGGGGTACTGCTCACCGGGGTCCCTTCAAGGTTCGAATGAGTTCAGTCTGTCAGAGCTTCCTCGGCTGAGAGGTGCTGTAACTGGTAGTTTTCTTCTGATGGTTCACCAGAAAACTCCGGAGTCACCTGCCCAAGACTCGGTGGTGCTGGCCGTAGACATTGGTGGAACCAAGATTGCTGCTGCAATTCTCGACACCCAGGGACAGCTGCTAGCCCGCTCGCAGATAGCGACTCAGGAGGGTGCTGGTGTTGACCTCTTCGACCGGCTGACGGGGTTGATGGATTCTGTTGTAGCCCAAGCTCGTCTTGCGCCCGATGTGATTGGTGTTGGCTGCGGCGGACCTATGACGCTGCACGGGCAGACCGTATCGCCGCTCAACATTCCACAATGGCAGGATTTTCCCCTGCTTGAGCGTCTGCAGCGGACCTATCCGATCCCCGCCTATATCGACAACGATGCCAAGGCGTTCGCGCTAGCAGAGGGTTGGCTAGGAGCTGCTCGCGGTGAGTCCGACTACATGGCGATGGTGGTTTCCACCGGGGTTGGTGGAGGCATCGTTCTGAACGGAACGCTTCTCGATGGGGGCTGCGGTAACGCTGGTCACATTGGTCACGTCATTGTTGAACCTCAGGGCCGTGACTGTGTGTGCGGGGCGCAAGGGTGCCTAGAGGCTGAAGTCTCGGGAGCGGCCATCGCAGCATTCACTGGCGAGCCGGCCATGTATGCCTCCACGGAAATCCGGCGCAGATCTGGACTGCTAGTCGGCCGAGCAGTGTCCTCGGTAGCAAACCTGTTGGACTTGCGACTTGCAGTTGTTGCGGGCTCGGTTGCTCTGGGCTTTGGGCAAGAATTCTTTCAGGCTGCTCAACAAGAGGCTGATCGAAGCGCCCGTCTAGCTTTCTCTTCTGGGCTACGGATTGTCCCATCCGGCTGTGAGGATCGTGGACCGTTGCTGGGGGCAGCGGCTGTGGGCCGAGCTGGATTGGCTGCGCAGAGTTGAAGAGCATCTCTGCTCGCAGTGCGCTGAGCTACCGGTCCGCCAAGATGCAGTCCCGCTACTCTTGGGGCAAGACCTTGAGAAACTTCAGAGAGCAGCTAGGACTGTGACCCGATCTTCAACCCAAATCACCTGGCCGATGATACGGGTCGTGCTGGGCCATCCATCGCTGTGGCCCACAGCTATTCGGCAGATGTTTCTTCTTGCACCATCAGGTTGGTGGCGACGAGCCCCGTTCCTGCCGCTGCCCGATGCTGCGTACCTACGATTTCGGATGGTAACTGCCTACGGTGGTGATGGAACTGCTGTGGCTCAACCGGATGACTTGCTGACGTATCTGCGCTGGTGTCGGGCTTGGCCGGCAGCGACATCTCGCTCGTGAGTCAGGACGCCCCCGCAGAGATTCGATTTCTGCGAGTCAACCTTCCGCTGCTGCACCAGCATTCTGCTGCTCACGGAACGGAACAGATACGCGATGTGATTCTGGTGAGTTGGCAACTTTTCGATGGCACCGTTGGCTGGGGCGAGTGCCCCACGCTGTCATCTGATGGGTATGTAACTGAGTCCACGCAAAGGGCTTGGGTTGGCCTGACCACTCAGCTAGGACCCGCTGTCCTGCGCAGTGGCTTAGCTGCTGCTACGAGCTCTGCTGTGTCTGTTGGGTCTGCGGGGTCTATTGGGTCTGCTGGGTCTGTTGGGTCTGTTGGGTCTGGGGGACTGATTGCTTCTGCTGCTGCGTTGGCGGACGCATCGCTCGACGCCCGGCTCCGCTCGGAAGGAAGATCCCTGCTCGAGGAGTTGCTCAGTCTGAGCGGCAGCCCACCGACAGGTGAGCGGCCGATTGCCAAGCAGGCACTTTCGCGCTGTGCGGTCATAGCTGACCTCGGCGCTTCACCAAGGCAACTTGCCGAGCTTGCGAGCGAAGCGGCTGATGGAGGTGCTGCGATGGTGAAAATCAAGATTGCCCCCGGTCACGATGTCGAGGAGCTCCTAGCGGTTCGTGCGGCCATTGGCGACCTACCGCTAGCAGCCGATGCAAACGGGAGTTACGCCGGCCTGAGTGAGATTCAGGCAGTAGATGCCTTGGGGTTGGATTTTCTGGAACAGCCGTTCCCTGCAGGATTGCCTTGGGAGGAGCTTGCGCGGCTGCGCTCCTTAATGCGCACACCGCTGGCCTTAGATGAATCGCTGTCCTCGATAGACGCAGTGAAGTTTGCCGTGCAGGCGGAAGCTGTTGATGTGGTCTCGGTCAAGCCTGCTCGATTAGGAGGCCTGCGAGCGGCTGCTTTGGCAGTGGAAACTGCATCTTCTGCAGGCCTCGGCGTTTTTGTTGGTGGCATGTTGGAACTTGGAATCGGGCGTGCGGGCGCAGCAGTCGTAGCGGCTTTGCCTGGTTGCAATCTGCCTACAGATCTGGGGCCGAGTCAGCAGTATGTCGAGACCGATATCTGTGATCCAATCAACGTGAACCCTGCTGGCGAACTGATCTTGCCGACGGGGCCGGGGATCGGACGAGTACCGCGTGAAGAGCAGTTGCAGCAGTTCTGCGTTGACGAGGTCTGGCTCAACTAGTTCTGGCTCAAGTCGGTCAGGCTCAAGTCTGTCTGCCTCGAGTCGGTCTGGCTCAACTAGTTCTGGCTGCTTAGCTCCTAGGAGGGGAGGCCTGCTCATGCCACCTGGCAACATGGTGTTCATCCGGCGTGATATCGATCGGATCGCCAGCGAACTGACCTCCGATGACATGAGGAAGAAACTCCGCCATCCGGTATGGAATAGTGCGAGGTTGGTGCTCAAGCAGATCCTCGAGGGTCCACCATCGCTGCTCGCCGAAAGCGAGTACTTCGAGTGCCTCAAGGCCTTGGGGGC
The DNA here is from genome assembly GCA_001025035.1 of Actinobacteria bacterium IMCC26207. Lineage (GTDB taxonomy): Bacteria > Actinomycetota > Acidimicrobiia > Acidimicrobiales > Microtrichaceae > IMCC26207. Next base: position 120,085 of record LCZK01000002.1, on the reverse strand, counting down.
CGCTCGATACACCCTCGCAGCGGGCGATGTGTACCCACTCGTCCTGATCAAAATGCCAGCCACCAAAAGAGAACTGCACACGTTGGAACCACACGCATGGTCCGATCTCCGCCCCGGCTATGCCCGCTTCTTCCCAGAGTTCGCGTCGAGCAGCCTCTTCGGTGCTTTCGCCATGGTCGATTCCACCACCTGGAATCTCCCACCAGCCGGGGCCATTGCGATGAAGCGGGTCGCTCGCATTGATAAGAAGAATTCTGTCGAGTGGGTCAAGGACAACAACTCGCGCTGCGCGCCGCCGCGACCCCGGTGCAGCACCAAACCCATGTGGCAACTCGCCGTTCTCCATCCTGTGCAGGTTACTCCTGCGGCAGACTCTGATTTTTGGCAGGACTGCGTTCGGGGTGCCCTGAGATGAGGAAGAATCGGGTGCAATGACCAACCTCGCGCCAGGACAAAGTCCCTGGAAGTGTGAGTTCTCTAGCGGGAGCGCTCATGAATTGCATCAATCCGAGATGCCAACTTCGCAGAGGTGCGTCCGGCTGCATTCCCTCACCCGTCCTGCGGTGGTCTTGGGCAGCGCTCAGGTCGCAGGGTCAAGACTTGGATCCTCCGAGAAGTTGGCGGTGGTTGCCGCCGAAGTGCTGGAGCAATTCGGTTGTGACCTTGCCGTGAGACGTTCAGGGGGAGGCGCAGTGTGGCTTTCGCCCGGTGATCAATGCTGGGTTGATATCTGGTTGCCAGCGGGTGATCCGTTGTGGCGCTCCGACGTGGGTCAGTCCTCGTGGTGGCTGGGAGAGTGTTGGGCACAGGCCTTGGCTGCAACGAGTCAGCTAGCCGCACAGCCGGTGGTTCACCGGGGCCCCCTGCTACATCGAGATCTTGCACAGGTGGCTTGTTTCGCCGGCCTCGGGCCAGGCGAGGTCACTGTTGATCAGAAGAAGATTGTGGGTATTTCTCAGCGCAGGTCTCGACTTGGGGCGCGATTTCAGTGCGTTGTGTACACGCACTGGGACCCCAAACCCTTGTTGGAAGTTCTGCAGTCTTGTTACCCGCACACTGCCGCAAGAACCGAGTTTGGTCGTGCACTCGGCGATGCCTTGCACAGTGCAGTGCAAGCAGTGCAGGCACGCCCAGCAGTACGTGTAGCCCCAGCGCCGGCCAGCGTTACTGCAGAGCGGCAGATCCTCGACGCACTGCTAGTAAGCCTCCCGCGCTAGCCCACCGCGCTAGCCAACTCGAGATTCCCCGCCGATTGGCGCCGGTAAGCGACGGATTCCGTAGCTTACCGGCGCCAATCGAAGAGAGGGGTCCACTATGAGCGCGAGAGCACGCGCGGAAAGTGTGATTGTTTCTGATGAATTCCGAAGAAATGCTTGATCGTGGAGGAAATAGGGTTAGGATGGCGGAAAGTGGAGCAAAAGGGAAGCTTGAGGGGGAATTGCCCAAGGTTCTTGGTTCGCTCCATTTGCGACCAGCAGTTCTGGCCAGCAAAACCGGCCAGCAGCACGGATTAGCAGCACCGATTAGCAGCAGCAATTCATTCAGTGAACCAACCAGCCGCCGAGCGGCTTGAGCGAGTGAGGGTATGGAATTCTTCGGTCAGTTTGAACACACGATCGACGATAAGGGCCGCATGGTCCTCCCTTCCGCGTACCGCTCTGAATTTGTGGACGGGGCCTATCTGGCGTTTCTCGGTGATTCAGCAGCGTTGTTCACCCCGGACGGTTGGGATCGCTACCGCAGAAAAATTGAACTGAGCGGAAAATTCGAGCGACAGGACATGCAGGTGCTCTTGTCACTAGTGAGCCCTGCCACGCCTGACTCACAGCATCGCGTCACGGTCAGTTCACAGCTGAGAGAGATCCTGAGTCTGCAACGTGAAGTCACGATTGTGGGTTCGGGCAGTTTCGCTGCGATCTATGACCGATCAGTCTGGGCTGCACGACAGAGTGAAACCTTGTCCAGAGATGAACAAGGACAGACCCTGGCCGACAAATTCAACGAATTGACCTTCTTATGAGCCGCATCGACTCCAGCGCCAACTGCAACGAACGATCCTGCACTACCTATCCGCCGGCCCTGCCGGTGGGCAGCTTCCCGGTCAACGTGAGGGTTGGCCTTGAACTCCGCCCGCGCCGATTCGGACTGACCGGGGAGACATCCCGGCAGTCGTCGCGTGATCGGGAGGCTGTCCTCCAGCAAGGCCGGAGCAGTTGTGTCCGATGACTTCGTACACAAGCCGGTCCTGCTCGATCGCATCGTGGACTTGTTCCGCGAGGTACCCGCTGGCCTCTACGTGGATGCAACCCTCGGGGGAGCAGGCCATGCGCGTGCCGTGCTGCAAGCCAATCCGGGGTTGCACTTACTCGGCCTTGACCGAGATGAAGTCGCCCTCTCAGCGGCGCTGCGGAATTTGGCAGACATGCCGGACCGGTTCGAACTTGTCCGAACCGGTTTCGATCAATTGGAACATCTTGTACGAGACCGAACCCATCAAGGAGCGAGTGCTGTGCTACTAGATCTTGGAGTTTCTTCTCCTCAGCTTGATCAGGCCGAGCGAGGGTTTTCGTATCGATCAGCAGCCCCGTTGGACATGCGGATGGATCGCCGCGAACCAAAGAGCGCAATGCAAGTGGTGAACGAGTACACCTACCCCGAGCTTGCGCGTGTGATCCGGACCTATGGCGAGGAGCGGTTTGCCTCTCGAGTCGCCCGAGCAATCGTCGAAGCGCGCCCGGTTACGGACACAGCCGAACTGGCTGAAATCATTCGTGATGCCATTCCTGCCGCAGCGCGTCGTACGGGTGGTCACCCCGCCAAGAGAACCTTCCAAGCAATCCGAATCGAAGTGAATTCTGAACTAGAACAACTCTCTGATGCGCTAGATGGTGCATTATCGGTCTTGGCCCCAGGTGGGCGACTTGCAGTGCTCTCGTATCATTCGCTTGAAGACCGAATGGTCAAGTCTGCTTTTCGGCAGGCAGAAACTGGCGGCTGCGTCTGCCCATCGGGTCTGCCCTGCGCGTGTGGGGCGGAGCCAACTGTTCGCCTGCTCAAGCGCGGCGCATGGAAGGCCGCTCCAGAAGAAATCGCTGTGAATCGAAGGGCCGAGAGTGTCCGTCTGAGGGCAGTTGAGCGACTCGAGGAGCAGGCCTCGTGACAGCTGTTCGTAGCCGATCCGCTCGGAGATCACCCGCAGTAACTCAACCCAAGTCAACTACGCGCCGCACTAGCGCTGCAGCTAGCAGCACAAAGTCGCGAGCTGTGGTCCGGCCGCTCCCCCAGAAGGCGGCCGGACCACAGCTCCGAATATTTTCTCGCAGGGTTGTCTCGCTCCGCCTCTTTGTATTCATGGCGGTCTTGTTGTTCTTTGGATTTTTGTTCGGAGCTGTTGCGATTCAGAGCCAGCGGATCTCGGGCCAGCGCCAGATTGATCTGTTGTCAGCTGAGATCAGCGCCCAGCAGGACACCAACCATGCTCTGCGCGCCCAGGTGGCGGAACGCGAGGCGCCCGAGCGAATCACCGCAGAGGCCGAGAAGCTGAACATGATGGAACCCGGTCCAGTTGTTCCACTTGCACCAGGTGCAACCGCATCAGGCGCTGCTGCACTACTGCCCGAGGCGGCGACTGATCCTGCGGGGACCGCAGACCGGTGAGTTCACGAGTCCCACCCAAGCCAGAGCCCCGCAAGACAGCAGCGCGTAAACCCGCAGCCCGTAAACCGGCAGCCCGTAAACCGGCAGCGGCGAAGGCGCCTGTAGCTCGCAAACCTGCAGCCCGTAAGCCTGCAGCCCGTAAGCCGGTAGCTAGGAAGACTGCAGCAGCCCGCAAACCTGCAGCAGCGCGTAAACCGGCAGCCCGCAAACCTGCTGCAGCCCGCAAGCCAGCAGCCCGATCAACTGCAGCACGATCAACCTCTGCACGATCAACTGCAGCCCGATCAACCTCTGCCCGAACCTCAGCTTCTCGCCGGACCGGCACACATACTCACCGCCCGTCTCCAGCGGGATCGACTCGAGCAGGGGCCGCTGAAACCAACCAACTCCGCCAGCGCATCCGGGTGCTGGCCGGAGTCTTCTGTGTGCTTGCCGTTCTCCCGCTGATCAAGCTTGTCAGCGTGCAACTTGGAAGCGGAGCCGAACTTGCCGCTCGTGGAGAGTCGCAGCGGGTCAGGACGGTGGTCCTTCCGGCTGCGAGGGGATCGATCCTGGATCGCTCAGGCGCCGAGATGGCGATTTCGCTGCCCCGTTATCGCGTAGTGACCAACATGAAGGTGCTCGCCGGCGAGGGAATCTCAACTTCCACTGACCTTGAGCGGCTAGCTGAGCGGATTGCCCCGGTCATGAAGCTAGATCGCACGGAACTTACCCAGACCCTGTTGAAAGCTGATGCCTCTGACCCGTGGGTACGCCTCGCTGAGACTGTCAGTATCGAAGACGCAGATAGGGCGGTTGCACTCCTCAAGAAGGATGGCATTGAGAACGTGCTCACGCTTGAAGATTCGAGCGAAAGGGTTCACCCGGCCGGAGACTCCGCATTGAGATTGCTCGGCACCGTCGGCCCAGAAGGGCCCGGAAAACTTGCTGGGATCGAAAGAGCTTATGACTCCGAACTGCAGGGAAAACCCGGTAAGAAGGTTTTGGAACTGGGCACCAAGGGTGAATCCATCTTGGGTGGAGAGCATCTGTTGCAAGAACCGGCCGCCGGGTCTTCGGTGCAGCTCACATTGGATCGGTCCATCCAACATGAGACCGAACGCATGTTGGCCGAGGGTGCTGCACATGCTGGTGCACACAAAGGCATAGCAATCATCGGCCGGCCTGGCAGTGGTGAGATTCTGGCAGTGGCATCGGTGGAGCGAGACCCTGAAACCTCGAAGATGCGCCTATCGAGTGGCCCGATAGCCTTTTCGGATTCATACCAGGCCGGGTCAGTCTTCAAATTGGTGACAGTCGCAGCGGCAGTGGAATCTGGGCAGGTCACCCCCGAGACCGTTCTGCAGGTTCCGTATCGACTGCAAGTAGCAGACAAGCTGTTCAGTGACCACGAGGCCCACCCGACTGAACCAATGACGGTCACCGAAATTCTGGCGCAGTCCTCGAATGTTGGCACCATCAAAGTTGCATTGGGAATGGGAAAGCAATCCCTCCACGATGCCTTGACCGGGTTTGGATTCGGCTCATCGACTGGCTCCGGTCACCCGGCTGAAGCATCAGGGATCGTGCCGCGAGTTTCGGACTGGACTACGCCCGACTTGGCTGCATCTGCAATCGGAACGCACCAATCTGCAACAGCGATCCAGATTTGGGCTGCGTACAACGTGATTGCAAACAAGGGCCGCTACGTCTCGCCTCGACTTGTAGGTTCGGTCATCGCAGCAGATGGCTCGCGAACGACTCCTCCGGCTAAACCAAGCAGAGATGTCATCTCAGCATCCTCTGCTGAGCAGGTCAGCGAGATGCTTCAGCAGGTAGTTCGCGACGGTACGGGTAAGCAGTGGAGTATTCCTGGCTACCCAATCGCAGCAAAGACTGGAACCTCTCGAATGGCTGCAGAAACACAGCTCGATAAAGCGGACGGATACGCTTGGGCAGACGGTCGCTACCACTACTTGGCAGCGTTTACCGGTTTCCTCCCAGCGGAGCGTCCTCAGGTCTCGATCACGGTGATTCTCGATGACATTACGCCGGGCCTTACCGGCAGCACTGCGGCCGGACCTGTGTTCTCGGACCTGGCTCACTTGTCGATTCGCGAGCTAGGCATTGCACCCACAAATCAGGCGGATGTCTCTGAAGATTCGACCCAGCAGACTGACCCTTCAGCAGCTTCCTCGGTGCCATCAACAGCTGTCCCGCCGACAACCACCCGCGATGCGAATGGTCGCGTACGAGCCCAACCCGCAGCCAGACTGATCAGCAGCTCAGGGTTGAAAAAAACGGAAAAGCGATGAACGAAGATCCCGGAGTCGCTCTAGTGCGACTCGCGGAACTGCTTGGGGCAGAGCTAACAACTGCGAGTGCGCAAGGGTCCACAAGTGCGGCAGCGAGCCAAGTAAGAATAGGAAGAGTGACCCAAGATTCTCGGCAGGTCCAGGCCGACACACTTTTTTGCTGCATCTCTGGAACTGAACAGGATGGCCACATGTTCGCTGCGGAAGCAGTGGCGGCAGGAGCAGTCGCACTCCTCACCGAACGGCCCCTTGGCCTTGGGGTGGACGAGATTGTGGTCTCTGATTCTCGAGCTGCTCTAGCGATCGCTGCTGCCGAGGTCTCTGGCCGGCCTTCGGAGCACCTTGGTGTTGTAGGGGTAACTGGCACGAACGGCAAGACCACCGTGGTCTCCATGATCGCTGGGGTGTTGAATCATGCAGGACGAGTTGCTCGGTCGATCGGAACGTTGACATCTGAGCGGACTACTCCTGAGGCTCCCGAACTGCAGCGAATGTTGTCAGAGATGTTGGATCAGGGCGTGACTGATGTGGCCATTGAGGTCTCCTCTCATGCACTCATGCTGCACCGAGTTGATGACATGCAGTTTGCAGTTGGTGTCTTCACCAATCTCGGCCATGACCACATGGATTTTCACTCCACCCCGGAGCAGTACTTCGCTGCAAAGGCAAAGTTATTTGAGCCCGGTCGATGCCGCAACGCAGTGGTATACCTCGGCGATACCCACGGCAAATTGCTCTACGAAGCCAGTGGTCGAACGATGGTGGGTGTGTCGCTAGACCAAGCTGCTGAACTCTCGGTGGGCGTTGATGGTTCCACCTTTTTGTGGCGTGATTCTCCAGTAAATCTACAGATGGCTGGTCGGCACAATGTTGTGAACGCTCTGCTCGCTGCCGAGAGTTGTCTGCTGTTGGGTCTTGAGGTGGATCAGATCGCTCAGGGCCTGTCTGCTCTCGAAGGGGTTTCAGGTCGGTTTGAGATCATCCGTTTCATGGCTGCTGGCGGCGAAGCCGCAGCCGTGGTGGATTATGCCCACACCCCGGATGCGCTCGAGCAGGCATTGCTTGCAGCACGAGACTTGGTAACTTCCGGTGCCAGACTCCATGTGGTGTTTGGCTGCGGGGGAGACCGTGACAGCAAGAAGCGGCCGTTAATGGGTGCGATTGCAGTTCAACTTGCAGACAAGGTCATCTTGACCTCAGATAATCCACGCTCTGAAAATCCTGAAGTCATACTGAACGAGATCCTTCAAGGATGCGAAGCCGCTGCCAGTGCTGAGTATGGGAGCGATAGAGCGCCACAGATTATTCAGGATCGTCGGCTTGCAATCCGAACCGCACTTCAGGACGCACGCCCGGGCGATGTTGTGCTTGTGGCTGGAAAAGGCCACGAAGCACAACAGATTTTTGCTGACCGGACCGAACCTTTTGATGACCGACTCGTCATTCGCGAAGAGGTTGAGCAGTGATTCGACTTCTGCTCGCTGCGGGTATCGCAACCATCATCTCGGGGGTTGGAACCAAGCTGCTCATCTTGTGGCTCAGCAAGAGGCGAATTGGCCAACCCATCCACGAGGATGTCCCAGAAGGGCATCTCGTAAAGGCCGGAACCCCCACGATGGGTGGTATTGCGATCGTGGCTGGGGCAATCATCGGGTACGGGATCTCAAACCTGTACGACGGAGTGTTTACCTGGACAGGTCTGCTGACAGTTGCAGCAATCGCAGGGGCAGGATTTGTTGGATTCCTAGATGACTGGATAAAGGTATCTCAAGAGCGAAACCTCGGCCTGAGTCGTCGGGCAAAGACCTTTGGGTTGCTAGCCGTAGCTGTTGCGTTCACCGCACTCATGCTGCTCAAGACCAATGTGCATACAACAATCAGCTTCGCGCAGTGGGCCGATCTGGGCTGGAACATTTCCAAAGTGGGCTGGGCAATCTGGGCAATCCTCATCATCTACGGGGCTACAAACGCAGTGAACCTGACAGATGGACTTGATGGGTTAGCAGCCGGCTCAGCGGGCATCGTGTTTGCCGGCTATGTCATCATCGGGTACTGGATTTTCAGGTATTCCGGGCTGTATGGCATCAACGTCGGCTTGGATCTAGCAGTAGTGGCTGCTGCGATGATGGGTGCCTGCGCCGGGTTCTTGTGGTGGAATGCGGCACCAGCGCAAATATTTATGGGCGACACGGGATCCTTGGCAATCGGCATGGCCTTGGCTGCCCTCGCTTTGAGTTCCTCAACGGTTCTGTTGCTGCCGATTCTTGGCTTGTTATTTGTCATTGAGACCGTGTCAGTCATGTTGCAAGTTGTGAGCTTTAAGACCACCGGGCGCCGGATCTTTCGGATGGCACCAATCCATCATCATTTCGAACTTGTTGGATGGCCAGAGACCACGGTGATCGTGCGTTTTTGGATGCTGACGGCTGCATGCACTGCGCTCGGCCTAGGTCTGTTCTATCGGGAGTTCATTCGCTCAGGAGGTCTGGGGTGAGCCAGCGGACTTCAGGAACGCGGACTTCAGGATCGCGGACTTCAGGATCGCGGACGCGTTCACGGTCATCCTCGAGCCGCAAGTTGCGTGCTGTAGAGGTCGAGGTCGTGCAGGTTGGTCCCAAGCCAGAGCATCTGCTTTTAGGAGCGACGGGTCTGCTGTGTCTGCTCGGCATTGTCATGGTGTATTCGGCCTCTTCAGTAGCTTCGGTACAGGCGAGCCAAGCCAACTGGAGTACGGGGGTTCGTCAGTTGGTGTGGATGGTGCTTGGCCTTGCTTTAGGGCTAACTGCTTCGAGAATTCCCCTTATGTTCTGGCGTGACCGAATTGCCCCGGTGATGATCGTGGTTGCCGTCGGTTTACAGGCGATTCTGGCGCTCGATATTGCCCTTGGCGCTGTTGGTGGTCCACATATTCCATTTGCCCTGACCAAAAATGGTGCAACGCGATGGCTGGGCACGGAGGCATTTCAGGTACAGCCTTCTGACTTTGCCAAGCTCGCGTTGATCCTGTGGTTGGCACGACTGTTGGACAAAAGAAGCAGAGAGATTGGTTCGGGGGAACTGCTGCACCCGATCTTTGCTGTCACTGGCGCCTTGTCGTTGATGGTGCTACTCGGGGATGACCTAGGAACCACGTTGCTGCTCGGCGTGATCGTGATTGTCATGTTGTTCCTAGCCGGAGCACCCCTTCGCCAAGTGGGAGTAATCGCAGGAGCAGCTGCCTCCTTAGCAGCGCTGGTGATCTTGGTCTTTGGTGGATTCCGTGTGCAGCGAATCGCCGCATATTTCAACCCTTCTGGCCACGCGACCACTGGTGGCTATCAACTGCTGCAGTCGCAAATCGGGTTTGCTTCGGGTGGGCTGCTCGGCAGCGGGCCGGGAAACTCCAGGGCTAAATGGGGGTACCTGCCAGAGGCGGACACGGACTTCATTCTTGCCATCATCGGTGAGGAGTTGGGCCTCTTGGGCAGCTTGTTAGTCCTCGGGGCATTTGTTGTATTCATGTTTGCGGGAATCAGGATTGCACTAAGTGCTCGGAGCCAATTTGGCCGACTCGTGGCCATTGGAATCACTACCTGGATTGGCGTGCAGGCAATGATCAATATCATGGTCACCGTAGGTGCGCTGCCGACGAAAGGTATTACGTTGCCGTTCGTCTCGTATGGAGGGTCTTCACTCATGATGTGCATGCTCTCGGTGGGTGTGATGGTTTCTGTAGCTCGGGACAGTTAATGGCAGGTTCGGCCAACTCCACTGCTTCTGCGATGCCTACTTGGGCAGTGATTGCTGGCGGTGGAACTGCGGGCCATGTTGTTCCTGGGATTGCAGTAGCGAAGGCACTTGTTGCGCGAGGCCATGCAGCTAACTCACTGCATTTTGTGGGCGCCGAGCGTGGTATCGAGGCATCTCTGGTGCCCGAGTCCGGATTTGAAATCACGCTGCTGCCAGGACGTGGCATCCAACGCAAGTTAACGCTCGAAAATATTGCTGCGATTTGGGGCATTGCTCAGGCAGTGATGCAGTCAATCTTTTTGATCCGAAAGCGGCGCCCCGCAGTCGTGTTAGCACTCGGCGGCTTTGCAAGTGTTGCGTGTTCCCTAGCAGCGATTCTTTGGCGAGTGCCGCTGATAGTCGCCGATCAGAATGCGAGGGCCGGGGCTTCAAATCGTCTAGTTGCAAGGTGGGCCAAAGCTTGTGCCGTTCCGTTTAAAGAAACGGATCTGCCTCGGGCAGTAGTGACCGGAAACCCCGTGCGTGAGGAAATGCTGCAAGTGGGCGCGGACCGTCAGCAGCGCGCTGCGCGGGTGACGCTAGGACTTCCAACCGATAGGACTGTGATTGTTGCTTTCGCCGGTTCACTTGGTTCTCGCCGACTGAACCAGGCGGTCTATGGCGCTGTCAAACAGTGGTCGGACCGCTCTGATCTGGCCATTTATCATGTGGTTGGCGCACGTGATTTTGATCTCCGTCCAGAGCTTGAGCCAACGGACCTCATCTATCAGAGCGTGCGCTACGAGGACCGTATGGACCTTGTCTTAGCTGCTGCAGACCTTGCTATTTGTAGGTCGGGTGGCACGACTGTGGCTGAGCTTGCAGTGGTTGGTCTCGGTTCGATTCTGGTGCCGTTACCGATTGCAACACGTGACCATCAGACAGCAAATGCTCAGCCGCTGATGGCCGCCGGAGCGGCAGTGATGGTGGCCGATGCAGAGTTTGATGCAGATCGCTTGGTGCTCGAAACAGATGCATTGATGGCAGCCAATAGCGCAACGAGCAAGTTGGCAGAGATGGGCAGAGCAGCCGGCACATTGGCGCACCCCGAGGCAGCAGATCGAGTAGCGGACCTTCTCGAGACATGGGCCCGTCCGGGCAAGGGAACCCAGCTGTGACCACCGAGGAGCACACCCCGAGCCTGCCTGATTTGAGTTACCCCCGGCGTATCCATGTGGTAGCCGCAGGAGGAGCTGGCATGTCTGCCTTAGCTACCATTCTGGTCCAACAAGGCCATCAGGTAAGCGGGTCGGATCAGGTGCAAAGCGAGGCACTCCAACGGCTCAGCGATCTAGGTGTTCGAACCTGGATTGGCCATGAAGCTTCGCATGTTCTGCAGAGCGAATTCTTGGTGGTTTCGACTGCCGTGGATGCTGACAACGTTGAACTCCTTGAAGCGCAGCGCCTTGGAATCCCTATCCTTCGACGCAGCGATTTTCTGCCTGCGTTCGCGCAGACACAGCCTTTCATTTCGGTTTCGGGAACGCATGGTAAGACCACGACATCTTCGATGCTGGCAGTGGCGCTTCTTGGGGCGGGTGCCGATCCGAGTTTTCTGATCGGGGCAGAAGTGACCTCTCTCGGGGTGGCTGCGGCCTATCGACCGGGTCAGTATTTTGTGCTGGAGGCTGATGAGAGTGACGGAAGCTTTTTGGCCGGTCCGAGGGCGGCGGCACTGATCACAAATATCGAGCCTGACCACCTTGAATTCTGGGGAGGCTGGGAGGAACTGCTCGATGGGTTCAAGAGATTCTTGACCCAGACAAACGGCCCACGAGTGGTCTGCGCTGATGACCCCGAGGCTGCCAAACTCGGAGCCTCCTGTGGAGCAGCCACTTACGGAACCTCACCCGAGGCCACCTACCGCATGATGAACCTGCAGTTGGGTTCTCAGAGTTGCAGCTTTGGCCTGAGACTTCCCGAATCCGAGCGCGTCGTTGATGTCCGTCTGGGTGTTCCGGGGCTTCATAACGCCACCAATGCGGCCGGCGCCCTAGCCCTCGTTAGCGAACTTGGTTACCCGATTGATGCAGCAGTAGAGGGCCTGCGCGGCTACACCGGAGTCTCTCGAAGATTTGAACAGCGAGGTACAGTCGCCGGAGTGCAGTTCGTTGATGATTATGCACACTTGCCCACAGAGGTGCGTGCTGCGTTAGCTGCTGGGCGAAGCGGAGACTGGAACCGCGTGGTTGCAGTCTTTCAACCGCATAGGTACTCGCGAACTCAGGCGCTCTGGCAAGAGTTCGCAGATGCCTTCACGCAGGCCGATTTGTTAGTACTGACAGATATTTACGCCGCAGGAGAAGAACCCCGAGAAGGGGTGACGGGCAGGTTGTTATTCGATGCCATCAGAGAAGCCCACCCCGAGGCTCAGGTGGTCTGGTGCTCTGACCTCTCTGAAGCTGCCACGTATTTGGGAGTTGAGCTTTCCGCTGGAGACTTGTGTTTGAGTATCGGCGCCGGCAGCGTTACAACGCTCGCCGATCTGCTGCTACCGCTTCTACTGGCCAGGCCAGAACCATGACCACTCCTCATAGGCCTGCAGACCCTGCTCGCCCGGTTGATTCCGCGCACCCGTTTGATACTGCTCACCCGCTTGATACTGCGTTGGCGTTCTTGGGTGACCGCCTACGCGTAGATGAGCCTCTTGCCGCGCTGTGCACCTACAAAGTTGGTGGGGCAGCTGCCCGATTCGTGGTTGTCCAAGACGAATCCGAGCTCAACAGGATTGCCGAGGCACTCGCTCAGGCTGGGGCCTTTGAGCGAGAAGCTGTGCAGCCTGAGTTGTCGATTCATGTCATTGGCCGCGGCTCGAATTTGTTGGTAGCCGATGCCGGCCTGCCTGGCTTAGTGCTTCAACTTGGGGATGGGTTTGCCGAGATCGAGATTCTGGATTCGCAAGCTTCCGAGTCGCAAGAATCACAGCCACCCAAACAGGGCGAATCGGATCAGCAGGGCTCGAACATTCTCCGAGCTGGAGCAATGGCAAGTCTGCCCGTCGTGGCTCGCAAATCGGTGGCTGCTGCCCTGACGGGGTTTGAGTGGGCCGTGGGCGTTCCTGGCTCGATTGGTGGAGCCGTCCGAATGAACGCAGGCGGCCACGGTGCAGATATGGCTGCTTCGCTCACAGGGGTCCACGTTCTAGACCTTGAGACGGGTGAAAATAGGTGGGTGACAACAGCAGTACTTGAGTTGGGGTATCGACACAGCACTATCACCTCAACGCAGATCGTGCTGCACGCAGAACTGCACTTAGCTAGCGGGGATCGAGCCCTTGGCGAGCAGAGACTCGCAGAGATTGTCAGTTGGCGGCGCGAGCATCAACCGGGTGGACATAACGCCGGTTCAGTCTTTAGGAATCCCCCAGGGGATTCCGCCGGACGACTTATTGAGGCGGCGAATTGTCGTGGGCTGCGAGTTGGATCGGCTGAAGTCTCGACGAAACACTCGAATTTTATTCAGACTGACTCTGCTGGTTCCGCCGACGATGTCCTAGAAGTCATGGCACAGGTAGTCGCCCAGGTTGGCAACCACAGCGGGGTGCAGCTTCGGGCCGAAACAGTCTTGCTTGGCTTTACTGATGAACAACGCAGCCGCCTGCGTTGGCCCAATACAACGACTCCCTCGCTAGATGATGACCCCTCTGAGCAGGCCTTATGAGCACCTCAACCCCAGTGCGTTCATCAGCCAAGGTTGTTGCAAGTCAGGTAGAGCCGCGGATCGTTGATCGTCGACGAACGGTGCAACTTGTAGCTCGCCGCAGACGCCATCGCATGCAGATAGCTCTTGTTGCCGTGGTGTTGCTAGTAGCTGCAGCGGTGGGCCTTGTTCTCTCCCCGGTCTTTGCTGTGCAGAAAATCACGGTTTCGGGGCAGAGCCGGCTTGAAGAGACCGCATTGGTGTCAGGCAGTGGGATTGCGATTGGTGACCACCTTGTTGCAGTTGATCTACCCGCTGCACGCTCTGCGCTCATGAACATGCCATGGGTTGCGTCTGCGCATATTGAACGCAAGTGGCCCCATACCCTGTTGTTCAAAATTACTGAGCAACAGCCCGCAGCCGTAGTGCGGGCGGGTCAGGACTTGGTACTGGTTTCTTCAACTGGGCGTATTTTGCAGAGGGAAGAAAAGGTTGGGGCTGGGCAACTTCTGCTTGAACTCGATGGCTCGATGCAACTAGCGCAGGGAACTCCACCCGAGTCGACTTCTAGCCAATCAGATGAGGGATTGGTCGGAACTTCTGTGAGCAGCGAGGTGTCACAGGCCATCGGAGTGCTCGAGGCAATGGATGAATCGCTGCGATCTGAGATCGGCAGTGCACGGCTGTCTCTGGTAGGGGCACTGAGCCTTGAACTGATGGACGGAACAGAGGTCCTATTTGGTCCCCCTGAGGACGTGGCCGCGAAATTGTTAGCCGTGGAGTCAGTCCTCAACCAAGTGGTACGCGAATGCATGAAAACCCTGGATGTTCGAGAGCCCACTCGTGCAGCGGTGAGTCGTGGGCCGGGGTGTGCCGGAATCTCGCCAGCAAGTTCCTCAAAAGGGAACAGCGGATCGAGTTCTTTGGCGGGTACACAGAGTTCTTCTGAAGGCGCACAGAGTTCCTCTGCAGGCGCACAGAGTTCTTCTGCAGGCACGAAGGGCTCCTCGGCTGGTGCACAGTCGGCTAATCAATCAGGCTCGAGTTCGGCCTCCGTTGGCGACAGCGAGAATTAAAATAATTGAAGCCCGTTGATCCGCGCACTGATTTGGCCGTAACCTCAACCTCCGCAGGAGGTTCAGACCGTGGCCGAGTGGCCACTGGCTAAGCTACCTTGTGGCCGCTGGTTCAGCTTCAGTAGCGCTGAACTAGAGGTTGAGAGTCTCTAAAGGGGAGAAGGAAGTTCATTCTCGTCTAGCTTCTAGTTGTCCGTAATTTGGAATTGGTTCTATCAATCGTCATCAATGTCTACCAAGGGACTGTTCCCTTGTATCTGGAGGAGCCTCGCTCATGGCCCACAACCCGCAGAACTATCTCGCTGTCATCAAAGTCGTGGGCATAGGTGGTGGTGGCTGCAATGCCGTCAACCGGATGATCGATGCTGGATTGAAGGGCGTGGAATTTATCGCAATCAATACAGATGCTCAGGCGCTGTTGATGAGCGATGCTGACATCAAGTTGGATATCGGCCGCGAGCTAACACGAGGTCTGGGAGCAGGATCGGATCCAGAGGTTGGCAGGCAAGCCGCAGAGGACCATCGCTCCGAGATCGAAGAAGTTCTACGCGGTGCAGACATGGTTTTTGTGACTGCTGGCGAAGGCGGCGGCACTGGCACGGGGGCTGCTCCCGTGGTGGCCGAGATTTCCAAGACCCAAGGTGCGCTGACCATTGCGGTAGTCACCCGGCCATTCATCTTCGAGGGTCGACGTCGCTCTGTTCAAGCTGATCAAGGCATCAGCCTGCTGAAAGAAAAAGTCGATACGCAGATTGTCATTCCGAATGATCGTTTGCTGACCGTGGCAAACGAGAAAACCTCGGTGCTCAATGCCTTCAAGATGGCCGATGAGGTCCTTCTGCAGGGTGTGCAGGGAATTACGGATCTGATCACAACCCCGGGATTGATTAACACTGACTTTGCCGACGTGAGGATGATCATGAGTGATGCTGGAAGCGCACTGATGGGAGTTGGCTACTCAACCGGCGAGGGACGTGCACTGCAAGCAGCCCGGCAGGCAATCTCCTCCCCTCTGCTCGAAGCTGCCATTGATGGTGCTCGAGGAATTCTGCTGAACATTTCGGGCGGGTCCGATCTGACACTGTTCGAAGTCAACGAGGCAGCCTCAGTGATACATGAGGTTGCACACCCCGAGGCCAACATCATCTTTGGTGCGGTGATAGATGACGAGATGGGCGATGAGGTTCGCATCACGGTGGTAGCTGCTGGCTTTGAACGCTGGGATGAGAGCAAGAGCGGCCGCAAGCCTGAATCCTCTTCCTCGGCTGGGGGATCCTCGGACTCCCGAGGCGCTGTCATTGCAGACGTGTTCGGCGATGACTCAGAAGACGATTCGCTCTTTGATGGCGATGACGACTTCGACGTTCCCTCATTCTTGAAGTAGTAACCATGGACGGATCCAAGAATCCGAGCCAGAAGGAATGCCTCCGGGCTCATTCAATCTTTACCTCTGCCGCTGACGGCGACTTTGCCGTTCCTGCACTGGAGCAACCTCAGCTCGTGCCAGCCCAACCTGCATTGTCGGAATCTGCTTTGGCCCAATCTGAGCAGGACCAACTTGGTGCAGCAGACTCTCTTCATCAGCGTAGGAGCAGTATTGCTCCGGCGCCTTGGACCTGGCTGAGACAAGTTCATGGTGGGCGTGTGGTTGTGGTCGAGCAGCCGGGGGAGTTTGCCGGTGCAGAAGCTGATGCTGCGGTTACTGCAGCTTCGGACGCCGTCCTCTGCGTACAAACAGCGGATTGTGCGGGAGTTCTTTTTGCTGGGTTTTCTGAACAAGAAAAACCAACTCGCAGCGAAGAGAGCTGCGTAGTTGCAGTTGGGGCAGCGCATGCAGGGTGGCGCGGGGTGGCTGCAGGAGTTTTGCAATCCACAGTTGAGGCGATGATCGCTCTCGGAGCGCAGAGTGTGGTCTGGGAACTTGGACCGTGTATCTCTCCGGCGGCCTACGAGTTCGGAGAGATCGAGTTGGCGGCGTTGGTCGATCGCTACGGCGAGTCCCTGCGCGGCCGCACAGACTCGGGAGCGCCTGCGCTGGATTTACGTGCAGCAGTGCGCGCTGCGCTGAGTGAAACGCCGGCTGTGTACCGGGGTGCTCAGAGGATTCCGTGCACGGCAACCGACCCGGGATTCTTCTCTTGGCGAGCGCGCCAAGATTCGGGGCGGCAAACCTCGGCAATCTGGATGACTGCGAACAGCACACTCGAGACGACCGATGTTCAATGGTGACTTCGCCCGAGCAGGATCATGATGATCTGGTCAGGCAGATAACCGCTCGGGCTGCCCAGATCCAGGTCCGTATCGCAAACTGCACTGATCGCGAGGTCAAGGTTCTCTGCGTCAGTAAGGGGCAGGACCTTGCGGTTAAAGCTGCGGCGTTCGCAGCTGGCTTCGCTGACCTCGGCGAAAATTATGCGCAGGAGTTGCTGGCGGGAGCAGCTGTGCTGGGGGCGGCAGCAGCTTCGCTGGGGGTGACAGCAGCTGTGCTGGGGGCAGAAGCGAGCGGCTCGGTAAGTAGCCCGAGGTGGCACTTTATTGGGGGGCTGCAGTCAAACAAGGTGCGCAGCTTGGCTGGCATTGTGTCGCTCTGGCAGAGCGTGGATCGGCTGTCACTAGCTCGGGAAATTGCTGCTCGAGCGCCCGGTGCTCAGGTGCTGGTTCAACTCGACCTAGCGGGCATCTCTGGTCGATCGGGGGTCGCACCATCCCAGGCGGCTGAGCTGGTGAGGAACTGCTTGGATATGGGTCTTGATGTGCGTGGATTGATGGGCGTGGGTGTGCCGGGCCCGCCCGAGGAATCGCGATCCGGGTTCCGCAGCTTGTCGGCCTTGGCTGACGAGTTGGCCTTGCCCGAACGCTCAATGGGCATGAGCAATGATTTAGAAGTTGCAGTTTCTGAAGGTTCGACCATGGTCAGAGTAGGATCTTCGCTACTTGGCCCACGGATGAGTCAGAACCCTGACTCTGCTGGATGACCTGATCAACCACTCAAGCACTGAACCACTCAAGCACTCAAGCACTGAACCACTCAAGCACTGAAGCACTCACCCACAACTAGACTCGCTGACGAGGAGAATGACGATGTCGAACTGGATGAAAAATACTAAGACTTGGCTCGGACTTGGGAACGATCCCTATTACGAGGATGAGTACGGCGATCCTGGGTCCGAGGATGAGTACGAGGACGCAGAGTACGAAGAGGATGACTTTGTTGAGCCAGAGCGTCAGCCGGCTCGCTCCTCCTCGCAAGGACGTGGTGCTGTTCGGGCGGTCCCAAATCAGCCACGTACCAAGGAAGATTGGGAAGAGGGCGACGGGGGAGTGCGAGTGATCACGTCGACCTCTGCTGACCCCTCTTCGAACCGCGGAGTTGTTCGGCCGTTGCCAAGCTCGGCCAAGCCGCAGATTGTCTCACCCACCGGGTTCAACGATGTGCAGCAGGTTGCTGACACCTTCAAGCGTGATCAGCCAGTGATTATGAACCTGCAGGGCGTAGACAAGGAACTCTCTCGTCGGCTCATCGATTTTGCTAGTGGGCTGTGTTACGGCCTAGAAGGCGATATGGAACGAGTCTCGGACCAAATCTTCTTGTTGACCCCACATGGTGCAGAGGTATCCGATGACGAGCGCCGTCGCATGCGAGACGGCGACCTTGGATCCGGCGACCGTTGAACGTAGCTGACCAAGCCGGGGTGCATCTAGGTACTAGATTCGCTGCAGTGAAATCGGAACTGTGAACGCGAAGCAGTGAAAGCGGACTTGTGGGAAATAGTTTTGTGAGGTCCGGCGTCTAGTGGGTTTGATTTGTATTGCCCTTTATGTGTTTATGATTCTGATCTTTGCTCGGGTGATCTTGAGTTGGTTTCCTCCAACTGGTGGGGTCATAGATCAGATCCAGAATCTGGTCATCACTTCGACCGAATGGATTATGGGTCCTCTCCGCAGGGTCATCCCTCCAGTCCGCCTGGGTGCGGCGGCACTTGACCTATCCCCGCTGATTGTCTTGCTGGGGATCACTGTCCTGCGAAGCATTCTTTGCTAACAAATTTTGCCGGGGTGCGCATTACCAAACCCCAAGCGATTGGCGGGCTAATCTATTGGGTATGGATCTGACTCCGGAAACCTTTGAAAAAGTAACCTTCGACGAGAAGCGCGGAGGGTACAACGTTGATCAGGTTGAGAGATTCCTTGAGGAAACCGGAACTGAGTTTGCTCAGATGCTGGCTCGCTTCAACCACACCACCCAGCTTGCCGCAGCTGCAGAAGAACGCGCTGCTGCAGCCGAAGCCAGACTCGCTCAGGCCGATACGGTTCTAGCCGAGGCCACGGAGCGAGTACAGCGTGCGGAGCGTGCTGCTAGGAGTGCGCAACAACAAGCCGCCGAGGCTCAAGCCACAGCAACAGATGCCGTAGCTCGTGATGCTGCCTCATCTTCTCTGGCTCGTGCCAATGAGGACCAAGAAGTTGAGCAGGCCGCCAAGACCCTGCTGATGGCGCACCGCACGGCAGAGGCCACTGTCAATGAAGCCCGTGGTCAAGCGCAGTCTCTGCTTGAGGATTCCTCTGCTAAGGCCGAGCGTCAGCAGGCAGAGTCCACAGCCCAGGCTGAGGAGATGGTTCGCGCTGCTCGGGTAAAAGCTGAAGAGGAGTACGCATCACGCCGGGCCGAGATGATTGCCGAGGTGAGCGCTCTGGAGTCTCGACGAGCACAGCTTGAAGATGTGATGACGCAACTCGAGGCCCGTCTTGACGGCTACCGGTCCGAACTCGCTCGCACTGCCGAGGAACTGTCCTCTCTTGCAACTGACCCCGCAAAGCTTGGTCAGCGTCCTGGTTTGTCGATCCCCGCAGATGAGGTCCTCACTGCAGCAGAGAGTGCAGCAGGTACCCCCGCAGAGACAGAGGGATTGCTCGAGTCCGATCCACTCTCCGGTGCAGAACCAACCGCTGTAGATACGGCCGCTGAGCAGTATCTCGAAGGGGCAGAGGACGAAGCTACCGATTCTGGGCCAACCGACTTCACTACCGGCTATTCAGGCACGCCGGATTCTGGCACACCGGATTCTGGTACACCGGATTCCTCTCCAAGCCAGGGCGGTGCGCAGCCATTTGCCGAGTCCTCAGCTTCGGATGAGTACGTAGACCTGACCGCAGGTTCCGATACTTCCACTAGTGGTGATGGCGCTGCAGACACCTGGGGGCCCGGAAGTTGGTCACGAGTTGAGTCTGACCTGCCGCCCCAAACTGACGACTCCATGCGATCAAGTGATTCAATTTCCACTACTGCAGCTACCTCAACCGTTGGCGCCGTCCCCATGCAGGCATCAGTTTCGTTGCTTGATGCCGAGACCAAACTGACTGATACACCTCAGGACGAGAGGATTCCAGAGGTATCTCTTGCTTGGGAGTCTGAGGAGGAACTGACTGACAGTCGACCCACGCAGGCAGTGGATGCCGTTGGTGGGGCGGATCAGCCCAAGGATCGCTTTATGCAAGAACTCGACGATGCAGTGAACGACACCGGTGTCGCTGGCCCAGAAACTGCTGGCGACGAGGCTATGACTGCATTTTTTGAGGGAAACAGTGATTCCAAAGCCCGAAGGTTTGGTTGGCGGCGCTGAGTTTTTGCGGCCCAGAAGTAATTGTGGAAGACGGAGTGCGGCTGCCCGGCTAGTCTGCTCGCACTATTCGACCGCGTGAACACTCGTTCCCCGAATAGCTGAGGAGACTAACTCATGGCGATTAAGCGTTCTGCAGCAACAGCCAAGAAGGCTGCGCCCGTCAAGAAAGCTGCGCCTGCCAAGAAAGCTGGTCCCGTCAAAAAGGCTGCGCCAGCCAAGAAAGCTGCGCCTGCCAAGAAAGCTCCCGTCAAAAAGGCTGCGCCTGCCAAGAAAGCTGCGCCCGTCAAGAAAGCTGCGCCGGCCAAGAAAGCTGCGCCAGCCAAGAAAGCAGCTCCTGTCAAAAAGGCTGCGCCAGCCAAGAAGGCTGCGCCAGCCAAGAAGGCTGCGCCAGCCAAGAAGGCTGCGCCTGCTAAACAGATCACCCCTCCTAAGAAAGCAGTACCAGTGGACAAGACCCCCCCGGTCAAAAAGGCTGTGCAACCAAAACAGGCTGTGCAACCAAAGAAGGCTGCACCACCCAAAAAAGCTGTGCCTAAAAAGCCGTCGACTCCGAAACCCCTCGACAAGAAGTTCCTCGACTCACAAGTTGCGCTACTCAACGAACAACGAGCGACGCTGCTATCACAGGCTCAAGCACTAACTGCTGAAGCCGATGCACTCGCACGTGATCGTGAACCCGGTGACGTGCAGTTTGACGACGAGTCCGGCGAAGGCGACACCCTAGCTGTGGAGCGCGACTTCGACCTGACTCGTGCAGCCTCGGCCATGCACGTGGTGGAAGAGATCGACGACGCACTCGAGCGAGTCAAGAAGGGAACCTACGGAATCTGCGAATACTCAGGACTCGCAATTCCGCGGGAGCGACTCAAGGCAATCCCGTATGCACGAGAGCGCGTGGAATTCAAGACTCGTAGTTTCCGCTGATGAGGGGCTAATGGAATCTGTTCCATTGACATCACATCCCCCAAAGATCTCTGCCCTGCAGCGCTGGGGCGCAGTCGGCCTCGCCACCCTGTCGGTAGTAGCGATAGACCAGCTCTCCAAGGCTTGGGCGTTGCGACGCTTGAGTTCTGCAGAGGTGGTGGATGTGGTGTTCTCACTGCGATTCAACCTGGCATTCAATACCGGTATGGCGTTTTCGAAGGGTGCAGGCAAAGGCCCACTCATCGGCCTCGTTGCACTGGTTGTTGCCGGAGTTCTGCTCTTCATTGCCAGGAAGTCCACATCGATCCTGCAACTGGTCTTCATTGGCATTGTGGTGGGCGGTGCTGTTGGCAATGTGATTGACCGTATGAGCCGCGTCGGAGAAGCGCCGAACTTTGGTGGCACCGGATTTATGTCCGGCGCAGTTGTCGACTTTATTGACCTGCAATGGTGGCCAATCTTCAATGTTGCCGATGCCGCGATCGTCGTAGGCGGTATCGGCCTAGTCCTGATCGGCATACGTGCACCGATCGATGAGGACACAGCTGCATCGGCTTCTACAGATGATCAGACAGATGCAGCGACCGATTCCGCTGGGGCTGATTCTGCAGATGGGTGAGGCAGTAGCAACTCCCGACCCGTACATCCTCGAGACCATTCCAGAGGCCCTGGCTGGCGAGCGAATTGATCGAATCGTTGCGCTCCTGACTGAATGCTCGCGAGCAGAAGCAGTTGCGCTGATTCAGGATGAGCAAGTGCTGGTCAACGACATCGTGCTGACCAAGCCGTCGCATCGTTTGCTGGCCGAGGACACCGTGGCTGTGCTGTCGCATCCAGTCCGACCCGTCTCAAAAGTGCTCGCAGATTCCTCAGTTGAGTTTGGTGTCGTCTATGAGGACGAGACCCTGATTGTGATTGACAAGCCAGCGGGCCTTGTCGTGCACCCAGGTGCGGGTCACTCTGGATCCACCTTGGTGCATGGTCTCATTGCACAGTTTCCCGAACTTGCCTCGGTAGGTGAGGAGTTTCGTCCCGGATTGGTGCACCGTTTGGACAGGGGTACCTCGGGGCTTTTGGTTGTAGCTAGAACTCAAGACGCCTATGAGGACCTTGTCGGGCAGCTCTCTGACCATTCAGTAGTTCGAATCTATACAGCGCTTGCCTGGCGCCAATTTGAGCACCGCCAGGGTGTCGTTGATGCCCCTATCGGGCGCTCTCGGCGAGACCCACTTCGTATGACAGTGGCCGTTGATGGGCGAGAATCTCGAACGCATTACCGTGTCGACGCAGAGTTCACCGAGCCGGTCGAGGTGTCGCTTATTACCTGTCAACTCGAGACAGGTCGGACTCATCAAATTCGTGTTCACCTTGCATCCATTGGCCACGCAGTGGTTGGCGACGATACCTACGGTGGACTGCGGAGAAGTTTCTCGGCCCCTCGACCGTTCTTGCATGCAAGGGAGCTGAGTTTTGTGCACCCTGCCACTCGCGAGCAGGTGAGTTTCACCTCAACACTCCCAGCAGATCTGCAGGGAGTGTTGAACCGGTTCAGCTAGCTGGCCGCGTCCCCGTCACTTGGCCAAGGCTGCTTACCGTCTGTGATTGCTGCCAAGTCTTCAAGTGTGTAGGCCTCAAGCAGTGAGCGCATCTGCCTACCTGCGTCATTCCAGATTGCAAGCAATACGCACTGACCTTCATGGTCACAAGAGCCATCGGTATGGGGCTGTCCAAAGTCTCCAGCCTGAATGGGGCCATCAACGGCTGAAACTATTTGGGCCAAGGTGATTTCTGAGGCCTCACGGGCAAGGGTGTACCCGCCACCGACACCACGTTTTGACCGCACCAGTCCCGCACCTTTGAGCGCCAGCAGGATCTGCTCAAGGTAGGGCTGGGGGAGAGCAGTGCGCTCAGCAATGTCTCGAACAGAGGTAGGCCCAGCATCGGAATGCAGCGCTAGAGAGAGCAGAGCTCGACTCGCATAGTCACCTCGTGTCGAGACCTTCACGTCGCGTATCGTAGGCGGGTGGAAGGCTTTGGTGAAGACAGAGTGGAACTTCAGCTCAAGCCGAACCAGATTTATTGTCAGTCATGGCCCCAACCTCGCTAGCTTGGGGATGTACATACCAAGGAGAACGTAGCGGTGGGCGACCAACTAGCGGCATCAGCACAGTGGGCATCCACAGTCGCTGTAGCAGATGACAAGCCGATACTTCCTGATTATGCGGGCGCGTGCAATGCCAACATCGTTGATGTGCTGATCAACGATCCTGAAAACGCTCCGGACTGGTTTCCCCCTGGACTTGAAGACGTAGATCAGATTGTATTTCTCGTTCTGGATGGCCTTGGATGGGAGCAGATGGTGGCCCGGCAGCATCTCTTGCGTGGGTTCACCAAGATGCAGGCTGCACCAATCACGACCGTCGCTCCTACAACCACTGCCACTGCTCTCACATCTATTACGACTGGACTTCCGCCTGGGGAGCACGGAGTGATTGGCTACCGGATGAGCGTGCATTCTGAGATCCTCAATGTGCTCAGGTGGACCACTGCAAAGGGGGATGCTCGCGAGGCAATTCCGCCCGAATCAATTCAGTCCGAGGTTGCCTTTGGTGGTCAGCGACCACCTGTTGTGGTTCGCGCAGAGTTTCGTGACACTGGCTTTACGCGAGCTCATCTTGGCGGATGTCGACACGTTCCGTATCGCATGAACTCCACGCTGGTTGCAGAAATCGGCCACCAACTCCAAGCGGGTGAACCTTTCGTCTATGCCTATTACGACGGGATCGACAAGGTCGCCCACGAGTACGGTCTGAATTCCTTTTATGACGCGGAGCTGGTCTTTGTTGACCGCTTCGTCGAGTACCTGATTGAGCAACTCCCAGCTGGCGCGGCACTTGTGATTACTGCTGACCACGGCCATGTTGATGTTGGCTCGCGAGTGGTCATGCCCAATTCCGAGGTGCTGAGCAAGGTCGCTTGGCAATCGGGCGAGGCCAGATTCAGATGGTTACACGCTCGCCCGGGATCGCAAACAGACCTGCTCGCTGCGGCAACGCAGTTCCATAGCGATGTTGCTTGGGTGGTCTCGAAAGAGCAGACCTTGGACGAGGGGTGGTTCGGCCCCAAGGTTCTTCCTGCTGCCCTCGATCGGCTGGGAGACGTAGCGCTCGTGGCTCGTGAGCCCATTGCTTTTGAAGACGTAGCGGACACGGGGCCCTTTGTGCTGCAGGGCCGACACGGGTCAATGACCTCGGCCGAAGTCATGGTTCCGCTTCTGATTGCTCGTAACTGAACAAGATTTCCCCTGAGTAGGATCCTGTCATGTCTAATTCTGTAAGCCCTAACTCTGGTGCGCCCGCTTCTAGTGAGCCTGCTTCAAGTGACCCTGCTTCTAGTGAGTCTGCTTCTAGTGACTCTGGTTCTAGTGAGACTGCTGCAGGGGTCAGCCTAGGTGCGGAGCTGCTGAGCCCCGAGGCGGGTGCTGTAGCCGGCATAGCTGATTCGATGGCCACTGACTTGGACGAGGCGCAAGGAACAATAGAGATTGAGTCTCCCGGAAAAATTATTCGGATAGGGGCAATGATTAAGCAGCTACTCGAAGAGGTGCGCAACACTTCGCTCGATGACGCTTCGCGAGAGCAACTGGGTCGGATTTACGACAGTTCCATCATGGAGTTGAAAACAGCGTTGTCTCCGGAGTTAGGCCAAGAACTCGATACGTTGAGCTTTGACTTCTCCTCTGCAGAGCCGCCCACAGAGGCAGAGTTGCGTCTAGCCCAAGCACAGCTTGTGGGCTGGCTCGAGGGGCTGTTTCATGGCATCCAGGCCACGCTGGTGGCTCAGCAAATGGCTGCACGTCAGCAACTCGAGGGCGTGCGAGGGGAGCTACCCGAAAGAACAGGTTCTGTTCCCGAACCCGGCCCGGGGTACATCTAGCAGCGCAGTTCGCACTGCTTTGCGCCAGCAAGCGGGCGGAAGTCCAAACTTGTCTCTCAGGCGCGCGATACTCAACGAGCACCGATGCGCATGCATTGGCATCGATTCCATGGGCACGATCGTGCTGTAGGAAATCTGGGGAGGCGTACCCGCCGTGGCGGATTCTTTTGTCCATCTTCATCAGCACACCGAGTATTCGATGCTCGACGGTGCGGCGCGCATTGGCGATGTTGTCGCCTCGGCAGTCAAAGATGGCCAACCAGCCATGGGTATTACCGACCACGGCAACATGTACGGCGTCTTGGACTTCTATCAAGAATGCAATAAGGCAGGGGTCAAGCCGATCATCGGTAGCGAGTTGTACATGGCTCATGAGCATCGTGATGAGCGACTGCAACTGCGTGGTTCACGCATGGATGACTCAGGTGGCGAAGTAGAGGGCGGTAAGAAGGCGTACTACCACCTGACCACATTGGTAGAGAATCAGGTGGGTTACAAAAACCTGATTCAGCTGTCTTCGCGGGCCTTTATGGAGGGCTATTACCGCAAGCCCAAGGTCGATTGGGAGATCCTCGAGGAGCATTCCGAAGGTCTGATTGTTACCACTGGTTGTCTAGGTGGCCATGTGCTGCAGGCAATGATGAACCAAGGGTTCGATGCCGCATGTGAGCGTGCTGGTCGCCTGCTCGACATTTTTGGCCGCGACCACCTTTTTGTAGAGATTCAAGACCACGGAATCCCCGATCAATTGCGAACGAATCCGCAACTCATTCAGCTGGCGAAGCGACTGAAGTTGCCCCTCCTTGCAACGAACGACAGCCATTATGTGAATCAGGGCGATGCAGTGGCCCATGATGCGCTGCTCTGTGTGCAGACAGGTTCACAGCTGAGCGATCCTGATCGCTTTCGCTTTCATGGGGATCACCACTACCTCAAGACTGCTGAAGAGATGCGCTACCTCTTTCGAGAGGTAGAGGTGGCTTGCGATAACTCACTCTGGATCGCAGAACGCTGCGAACTGGAAATTGAGTTCGGCAAGCCACTCCTGCCTAATTTCCCTTTGCCCGAGGGATTCGCGGATGATGCCGCTTACCTTGAACACCTGACCTTTGCTGGTGCTCATGCCCGATGGGGATCCGACCTTCCAGACACTGTTCTTGAGCGCTTGGCCTATGAACTCAAAGTCATTGGCGATATGGGGTTCTCCTCGTATTTCCTCATTACCTGGGATCTGATCAAGCATGCACGCGACAGCAACATTCGCGTTGGCCCCGGTCGAGGCTCTGCCGCAGGCTGCGCAGTTGCATACTGCTTGCGCATCACAGACCTTGACCCAATTAAATACGATCTGCTCTTTGAGCGATTCTTGAATCCAAGTCGAGTCTCGATGCCTGATATCGATATGGACTTCGACTCGAGATACCGCGATGAGATGATCCGTTATGCAGCCGAGCGCTACGGCCGAGACCGAGTTGCTCAAATCGTTACCTTCTCGACGATCAAGGCCCGCGCGGCCGTGCGCGATGCAGCGCGCGTGCTCGGCAAGCCCTATTCCGTGGGTGACAAGGTTGCCAAAGCCATGCCTGCTCTCGTGCTGGGCCGAGATACGCCTCTGTATGCATGCCTTGAAGAGCACCCGAAGTATCTCGACGGATACAAGATGGCCTCCGATATTCGCCAGATGTATCACGAGGACCCAGACGCACGAGAAGTAATCGAAGTAGCGAAGGGTCTTGAGGGTCTAAGACGAGGCGATGGTATCCATGCTGCTGCAGTAGTGATTACCAAAGAACCCCTGACGGATTATCTGCCGATTCAGCGAAAGCCAGAGTCGGGAAAGAATCCCGAGGATGCTCCCGTGGTCACTCAGTACGAGATGCACGGTGTTGAAGACCTCGGCCTGTTGAAAATGGACTTTCTTGGCCTGAGAAACCTTGACGTGATCTCTGACACATTGACCTTGATTCAGCAAACACGAGGCATCGAGGTTGACATCGATAATGTCGACCTTGAAGACGAAGCCACCTATGCATTGCTTTCGCGTGGCGACTCCATCGGGGTATTTCAGTTGGAGTCATCGCCGATTCGTGCGTTGATGCGTTCGTTGGCCCCGACCGAGTTTGAAGATGTAGCCGCACTCGTTGCCCTGTATCGGCCGGGACCGATGGCGGCAAACATGCACTACGACTATGCAGACCGCAAGAACGGCCGCAAGCCCGTTGAGTATTTGCATCCCGATGCTCAAGAGGTACTCGGAGATACCTATGCGCTCATGGTGTATCAGGAATCGATGATGCGGATTGCGCAGAAATTTGCCGGCTACTCACTCGCTGAGGCGGACAACCTGCGAAAGGCCTGTGGCAAAAAAGACAAGGAATTGATTGCGCGCGAGCGGATTAAGTTCATCGAGGGATGCGTAGCTACTGGCTACGGCCAAGAACTCGGTACTGCTTGGTTCGACATCATTGAACCCTTTGCGGACTATGCGTTCAACAAGTCTCATGCCTACGGATATGGCTACATCGCGTATCAAACGGCGTATCTCAAAGCGAACTACCCAGCTGAGTATCTTGCAGCCCTGTTGACGAGCGTTCGCACCTCGTTAGATAAAGCTGCGATCTTCTTAGCTGAATGCAGGGCCATGGGGATCGAGGTTGTGGTTCCAGATGTGAACGGCTCCACAACCGATTTCACTCCAGTAATCGGCGCTGCGGAAGATGGAACCGAGGAGCTTCGCATTCTCTTTGGCCTGTCTGCTGTTCGAAATGTGGGAGCGGGCCTTGTTGCGCACATCGTGACTGAGCGAGAAGACCAGGGTGCCTTTACAGACTTTTATGATTTTTCGCAGCGGGTCAATACCCAGGTCTTGAACAAAAAGACCATTGAAGCCCTCATCAAGGCAGGTTCTTTTGACTCGATGGGTCACTCGCGCCAAGGCCTGCTGATGGTCTATGAACAGATCATTGATCAAACCGTGGCTCGTCGTAAAGAACACGAGATGGGTGTGATGTCGCTCTTCGCCGAGCCTGAAACTGCTTCACCAGCCTTCGACGAGCGTGTGG
Source organism: Actinobacteria bacterium IMCC26207 (assembly GCA_001025035.1). Taxonomy (GTDB): domain Bacteria; phylum Actinomycetota; class Acidimicrobiia; order Acidimicrobiales; family Microtrichaceae; genus IMCC26207. Next base: position 92,108 of record LCZK01000002.1, on the reverse strand, counting down.
TTATTCCAACCAGCGACTTCGACAAAAAGCAGCGGTTGGTATTCGAAAAGGAAATGCTGGGGATGTATGTCTCGGATCACCCGCTGCTCGGCGCAGAGACGGCCTTACGCAAAAAAACTGACTGCACCCTGCCCGAACTTTTCGAGGCCGATGTCGAAGACGGAGCTCGCCGCACAGTAGGGGGTGTGATTTCTGGCCTGCAGCGAAAGTGGACCAAGAAGGGTGACCTCATGGCGGTCTTCACACTCGAAGACTTGCAAGGGGTAGTCGAGGTCATGGTTTTCCCCCGCACGATGACTGAAATCGGCCACCTCCTCGCCGAAGATGCAGTTGTCTTGATCGGAGGTCGCGTTGATAAACGAGACGACACTCCCAAGCTGATTGCTACTGACATAGAGATTTTTGATGCGATGCCAGAGACCGATCCACCGCTGCGTCTGCATCTGAGTCCAACACGTTTGAATGACACAACAGTCAAGCGCCTCAAGGAGTTGTTCTTGGACTTCCCAGGTACCTCTCAGGTGCTCCTGCTGCTCGATGAGACCCACGTTCTGCAATTGCCCGAGCAGTACATGGTGAGCACTCAGAGCGGCCTTGTAGGTGAGCTTCGGGCGCTGCTTGGCCATGAGGCAGTTGTGGTCTGAGCGCAGAAGCTGGGAATTTGGCGCTGAAATTCCCCCACAGTTTGCGTTGAGGGGCCGTTTTCGACTGAACTAGCAGCACCACATTTGCATTACTTTTTTGGGAGCTGTGCATGGCGCTAGACGTCACGACAAAAGATTGCACTGCCCTCAGCGACTCGGAGCTGGCCGAGATGGCCGACATCTGTGCTGATGGCGGACATTGCTACGGAGTGGGAGAGCTCTCTAAGCAGGTTGACATCTGGGTGCTCGTAACGCTCGTCCGCGAAGGAAACCTGCTGCGTGGGTTTTCATTTTCGACCCTGGAACGCATTGGTGGAACCCCGTGCATCTTGTTGGGCGTGGCTGCTGTGAAGCGAACCTCGAAACGAGACGCAACGCTGAGGGCATTGATTGGCGATAATTTCCGCCGTGCTCTGATGGCCTTCCCTGATGAGGATGTCTTGCTCGGGACGCGCATGAGCGACGCAGGGGCCCTCGAAGGCTTTCGATTGCTGACTGACATCGTGCCTCGGCCGGAGCACAAGCCCTCGGGTGAGGAGCGGGCATGGGGTCGGCGACTAGTGAAACGCTTCGGAATCGAATCGAATCGCTATAACGACAAGGTCTTTACCATTACTGGTGATGGGTCTCCACCGCTGGTCCTAGATCACGAATCCCTCAAGCCCGAGACCATCGAGGTGGCCGTGGCGGCGCAGTTCACCCACCTAGATGGATCACGCGGTGACTGTGTGGTTGTTTGCGGATGGGCAATGGCCGAGGAACTCCTCAAGCACGGGTGAGTAATTCCGCTCAAGAGTTTGACCGTGTTCTGGCCTCGCGACGCATGTGTCGGGATTTTGCAGTGCAGGAGATTGAGCCAGAGTTGCTCAACAAGGTGCTCCTTGCGGCATTTCGAGGACCCTCTGCCGGCAACACCGCTGCAATGGAACTGCTGGTGTTGTCCCAGCCACAAGTAGCTCAGTATTGGTCCCTGACGCTTGCCGAAGAGAAGCGAGAGAGTTTTCCGTGGCCCGGCTTACTCAAGGCGCCCACCTTGGTGATCCCGCTTGTGCGGCCGAGCGCCTATCAGGAGCGCTATCAGGAGCGAGATAAGGCACATACGGGGCTTGGCGACAGTCTCGAGGCATGGCAGGTGCCCTACTGGTTTGTAGATGGGGGAGCGGGGCTGATGGGCCTGTTGTTGGCTGCCGAGGCCGCAGGCCTTGGTGCACTGCTCTTTGGGCAATTCCAACATGAGCGGGCAGTAGCAACAGCTTTTGAGGTGCCCGAGGATTACCGGGCGTTAGGAACGGTGGCACTTGGCTGGCCAAACCTAGGAGGCCGAAAGCCATCGGTCTCTGCTGCTCGTGGCCGAGTCGACCCAGAATCGCTCATCCATCATCAGTCTTGGTAATGCACTTGCTGGGCGTGGATCACAAATTCGGAACTATGTTCGGTCCACCTCACTCGACACAGAACGGTTGACAACATGCGTATGCAGAGATTCTGGTCATGGATGGCAGTCAACCTTGGCCGGCACGCGGGCATGGTGGCGGCTATCGGCTTGGTGTTTACGATTGCACTCGGGTTTGGAATCACGAAGCTCGAATTCGCAACCGGGCAGGATAGCTACCTGAACAAAAACGATGTGGTCTACAAAGACAACATTGCGTACCAGGAACTCTTTGGTGGCCAAGCCATGTTGTCCGTTATCTCCATGGACAACGGAGCGAAGATCGATTCGATCTTCACGAAAGAGGGCATTGCGACCATGGAGGCAGTGGCTCAGGATCTTCGGGATTCTGGTCAAGTCCTTGGTGTGATCTCCCCGGTGACGGCACTTGATTTTTCTGCATCGCTTGTCACCTCAGCCGATGGAAACCCATTTAACGCAGTTGCAGCCAAGGCGCTCGTCAACGCTCAAAAGGTAGCGGAAGCTTCTGGGGATACGGTCAGTGCTCAGGCGCGAACAGCCGACCTAGCCATTACAACGCAGCGACTACTCGCCGTTCCTGCAGATCAGCAAACCTTAGAGAATCCCGAATGGGTCAAGTTCTTGCTCTATGACAATGCAGGCGAAGTTCGCCTCGCTCTGCGGCCCTTCTTCCCTGATGACACCCACGCTCAGATGATCACCCGGCTACCCGGAAACGGGTCCATCGAGGCTGAGGGTGCCGCATCTGAAACCATTGTTGAGACAACCAAGGCTCTGAAATTCCCAGACGCGCAGGTCACCACAACGGGTGCTCCAGTGTTGCTCAAAGGTATTAATGATTACCTCAAGGGCGGCATGTTGGGCCTTGGCGCAATCGCCGTTGCAGTCATGATGGTGATTCTGTTGCTGTTCTTCAACGTCCGCTGGAGGCTACTCCCGCTGCTCGTTGTGTTGATCGGAGTGATCTGGGCGTTTGGTCTGGCCGGATACCTTGGCGTGCCACTCACCTTGGTCACTATTGCGGGGCTTCCGGTGATGCTTGGCATTGGCATTGACTACGCCATCCAGATGCATTCGCGCATCGAGGAGGAGGTCATCATTGGCCGCTCCCCACATCCGATTCAGTCCGCAGCTCGTGGCCTCGGCCCAGCATTGCTGGTGGTCACATTTGATGCCGTGTTTGCATTCTTGGCCATTCAGATCTCGAAAGTACCGATGATTCGTGAGTTCGGTTGGCTCCTGATTGTTGGCATCATCGCAATTTGTATCTCTTCGATCGTGAACCCACTTGCTGCTCTGGGCATTCGTGAGTACAAGTCGCCTACCAAGGGCCGAGACTTTAGCGAGGGGAAACTCGGCAGACTTGTAGTCAAGATGGGAAGCCTTCCAGCAACTGCTGCGCTGTGGCTCGCAGTGGCAGCGGTCATCGTATTTGTGGTGGGCAGCGTCTTGGAGCCGCAGTTGAAGCTTGAGACTGACCCGATCAATTGGGTAAATCAGGATTCACAGGTCATCAAAGACCTGCGCAACATCGAGTCCGAAATCGGCGGATCTTCGGAACTTGGAGTCTTTGTACAGTCCACCGACGCAGCCAGTCTTTATAGCGACTCCTCTGTTGCCTTTGTCGACACGTTCACACGCGAGCAGATGGCCAAGTACTCCAAAGAGTTGCTCGTGGGCTCAAGCATCGTGGCTACGGTGTCTGACCTCACCGATATTCCCGGTGCCAAACACATCTCGCCTGCTGCGGCTGATGTGCAGCAAGCTTGGGATCTGGCACCAAAAGACATTCAGCTTTCGACTGCATCACCAAACGGTGAGAACTTCAATATTGCCTTCCTGACTCGTCCGACCTCACTAGAAGGCCAAGCAGTAGTTGTGGATGGTATTCGTCAGACGGAGGCTCCGACTGGAATCAAGGTGACCCCCTCGGGATTAGCAGTCGTGGGAGTCGGGCTCCTGCAAAACCTCGAGGCAAATTTGGTACAACTCACCTGGCTGGCAGTCGGGTTGGTGTTCTTGTTCTTGTGGGTTCGATTGCGTTCCTTCGTGCGCGCTGTGTTGTCAATGGTGCCGGTGCTCATTGCGTCTGGTGTTGCAACGATTGCGATCTACCTACTCGGCATAGAACTCAGCCCGATGACGGCAGTTGGCGGGCCCCTCGTGGTCGCCACCTGCACCGAGTTCACCTCGCTGATTCTGTTGCGATACATCGAGGAGCGTCAGCGCGGCCTTGAGCCACGTGAGGCTATTGATATCACTGCTGGTCGAACAGGTCGGGCTTTCATCGTCTCGGCCATGGCTGCCATAGCAGGGGTAGGTGTTATTGCATTCTCTTCGCTGCCGCTCCTGGCAAACTTTGGGCTCTTTGTGGCGCTCAAGATTGCAATCGCACTCATTGCGGCGCTCACCATTTTGCCTCCCCTCATTGTGTGGGCTGACAAGCGTGGCTGGGTTTCCAAGGGCATGCTCGATCGCCCAGAGGCGCCATTTATTGAGGTTCCGGACCATCACGCAGATGCGCTCAGCTAGTTCGCTAGATCGAGACGGTAGAGAGCCCTTAGTCCAGTTGTGCCAGAAGCTCTGCTGTGCTCGCTGCGGGTGTTCCACAGGCATGGTTCCGACACACATAGGCCATTCCATCTGAGCCCGTTGCTGAGCGGCCTTCCCAGAGTGGCCCAGACCCTGGCTCTCCCCAGGCCAAGATGCTGCCCGGGTCAAAGCGGCTCTGCAGCACCTGAACAAGATCTGGTCGATCTCCGGTGACGACCACCTCGGTGACTCCAAGTGCGTGCAACTCAATCGCCCAGAGCAGATTGCCAAAACTCATGGCGTGCTTGCCGGCCACCCCACCGAGGGTTCGCAAAATCGTACGAGCATGCTCCCCGTAGCGTGATTCGCCCGTATGGGCTTCGAGGCGTAACAGGCCAACGGCTGTCATGCTGTTTGCCGAAGGTGTTGCGTTGTCCATCAGGTCTTTTGGTCGTGAAACCAACTGTTCGGCATCCTCGCCGGTTGTCCACACTCCACCGTCGATATCCCAAAAGAGTTCGATCAGGCTATCTGCTGTTGTCGTTGCCTCTTCCAACCAGCGCAGGGTGCCGGTGGCCTCATAGAGACAGATGAATCCGTCGATTAGAGCGGCGTAATCGGCGGCGTAGGCCAAGTGTCGTGCACCTCCCAAACCTTGGTTCAAGTCGGCCTGCCATGACCGCAGCCAGCGTTGGCCCGAGGTCGCCGCGGCAGAGGGAACTCGCAAGGATTCGCACAAGAAATTGGCAGTGGACTCTGCTGCAGCCAGCCAGTCTTGGCGCTGTGTAGCTGCAGCTGCTTCAGCCAAGGTGGCCAACATCAGCGCATTCCACTCGGTGAGAACTTTGTTGTCTAGACCAGGTCGCGGCCGGGTAGCTCGGCTCTCCAAAAGAGCAGCACGAGCCGATTCGATCCCAGCACTGCGCTCAAGGTTGCCGCGTTCGTGCATGCGGTTTGGGATGGATGCGCCTTCAAAGTTTCCAGCCTCGGAGATGCCATAGAAAGCGAGCGTCTCTTCGGTGAGGTGGCTCAGGTTTGCCTGCTCGAGAGCAACTGCCACCTCTTGTGGGGTCCAGACATAGAAGGCACCCTCCTCTGCGTGGTCTGCATCTGTAGTGGCAAAGCTGTCGGCGTCCTCGGCAGAGTAACGGCCTCCGCTTGGATGTGAAAGGTCGCGAAGGACGTAGTCAATAATCTCGGTGAGTACCTGCAGGTAGCGCTCCTCGCCTGTCACTTGCCAAGCCCATAAGTAGCTCCGCCCGAGCAGCGCATTGTCATAAAGCATCTTCTCGAAATGCGGCACCAGCCAGCGCTCATCTACGGAGTAGCGCGAGAACCCACCACCGATATGGTCATAGATTCCGCCGGCGGCAAGAGCGTCAAGCGAGGTTGTCACTGCCTCAAGCGCTGTATCGGACCCCGTACGTCGAACATGGCGGAGCAGGTGACCCAAGCTCATCGACTGCGGGAACTTGGGTGCGCCGCCGAATCCTCCCCATTGCGGGTCATAGGCAGCAAGCAGGGCCATGGTTGCCTCATCGAGTACCTGTGCAACCGGAAGCGGTGCGTCCGTACCTGCAGATGGGTTGCGACCAATATTCTGCACGAGTCGAGTTGCCTGTTCCATGAGTTCGTCTCGGCGGGTTTGCCAGGCATCCTCAATGGCTGTGAGTAGTTGCGTAAAGCTCAAACTGCCGCCGCGAGGTTCCTTTGGAAAGTACGTGCCGCAGTAGAAGGGCTCACCCTCGGGTGTCATGAATACGGTCATCGGCCAGCCGCCGTGGCCAGTCATTGCTTGGGTTGCCTCCATATAAATGGCGTCGATGTCTGGGCGCTCCTCGCGGTCCACCTTGATGTTCACAAATTTCGCATTCATCAACGCTGCGGTCTCTTCATCCTCAAAGGACTCGTGCGCCATGACATGGCACCAGTGACAAGCCGAGTAGCCAACGGACAACAGAACCGGTCGGTCCTGTGAGCGAGCAAGTTCAAAGGCCTCGGGTCCCCACGGAAACCAGTCCACCGGGTTTTCGGCATGCTGGCGTAGGTAGGGGCTGGTCTCAGTCGCAAGTCGGTTCGTCACGCTGTCACGATACCCACCTATGCCGAGTTGGCTAGATTCCCTATGCTGTTTCTATGAATGACGAACCTGAACTCATTGCAAAAGCAGAGCAGATCCTTGGGGTAGAGGCGTCAACCCCTGACCCGGTGTTAGCTGCCGGAATATTTGGCTTGCAAGATGATTATGCGGCGACTGCTGTTGCTTCGGTAGCTGGGGCTGGCATCGCTGAAGCAGTAACGGAGAACTCGCTTGCCGCGGGGGTTGGGGCAGGCGTGGCAATTCATGCAACGCGCACTGCACGTGCAGGGTCGCAAGGTCTTACTGTGCGCATGCTCGTCGCAGTCACCGACAGTTCGATTCATATCTTGGATTGGGTTACGGGCTCGGGCCCAACAAAGAAACTGCTGACCTTTGATCGCGGGAACACAGAGGTACAGATCACGAAGTTCGGGCTGAGTCGTCATGTGAACCTTCGAGATACTGGCGCTGGCACCTCGCTTGCGCTCACCGGGACAACCCTTGCGTTTAGTGCAGAGGCAAAGGGGGACAAGCTCGTCATGCACCTGCTTGCTGACCCGGGCTGAGCTCCACCGTTTGAATTGTTGGCCCGCAGGGATAGAAGCGGGGTAGCGATGGGTGGACCGCTAATGTTCTGCGACTCTTAGCGAAAGGTGGAGCATGCAGATCGGAGTTTTGGGTGCTGGACGAATTGGTCAGACCCACATCATCAACTTGGCTGAGTTGCCAGGAGTGACAGAGGTGCTGGTCTACGAGCCCGATGCCAATGCTGCAAGGCGTGTTCAAGAAGTCGCAACCGTTTGTTCCTCCGCCGAAGAGGTGTTCACACGTAGCGATGGCGTCGTGGTTGCAACCCCGACCTCTCACCACCCTGAAGATGTTCGCGCAGTCGCCGATGCGGGCCTGCCCTGCTTTTCTGAGAAGCCGATCTCGCTCAATCTTGCAGATACCGAGGCCACCATTGCCTACGCAGCCGCAGCAGGCATCGAACTGCAGGTCGGGTTTCACCGCAGGTTCGACCCAGGCTTTTTGAAGATGCGCCGCGCTGTTGAGTCCGGTGACCTAGGTGAGCTGTACCTGATACGCGCTGCTTGTCACGACTACGAGCCGCCACATGAGAGCTACTTGCCCACGGCTGGCTCGATCTTTTGCGATATGCATATCCATGATTTTGACGCGATTGCCTGGCTGAGTGGCAGGACCCCGATTGACGTGGTTGCTCGCGGATCAGTGCTCGTAGATGAGATGTTTGCCCGCTACGAGGATGTTGATACCTCAGCTGCAATCATGACGCTCGAGGGTGGCGCTCTCGCAATGCTGACTGGTACTCGGCAAAACGGGGTCGGTTATGACCACCGCACAGAGGTGATTGGTTCTCGTGACGCCCTGAGCGCTGGGCTAGGGCCGCAGATGCCACTGCGTTCGGCTGACCCGGGGGTCCTGCAGCCTGTGGATCCGTACCCAAGTTTTCCGGTTCGTTTCCATCAGGCTTACGCAGCCGAGATGGCTGCCTTTGTCGACCTCGTGGCAGGCGAGGGGCCAAATCAGTGCCCTGGAAGCGCTGCGGAGGATGCCCTGCGGGTAGCGCTAGCCGCAGATCTTTCGCTAGCTCGGGGTTCGGCCGTGCGAATTGATGAGGTCTAGATAAACCCAACCCCGTACTTCGGGCAGAATAAGGGGATGGACCTGAGGCTCGATGGCAAAGTTGCACTTATTACTGGTGCCTCACGTGGAATTGGCGCGGCTATGGCGGCTGAGTTTGTAGCTGCAGGTGCCAAGGTCATGATCTCTTCTCGTAAAGAGGCGGCTCTTGTCGAGACTGCAGCTGCGATCGAATCCCGATTTGGCGATTCGGTGGGTGATGCTCAGGTAGCAGTCTTTGAGGCGAACGCCGGAAATCCAGAGGCTGCTGAAGCTTGCGTTTCGGCCACGATCGAGCGGTTCGGTCGCTTAGATATTTTGGTGAATAACGCTGCTACGAATCCATATATGGGCAGCATGATCGAGATTGATCTTCCCCGTTTGGACAAGACCTATGACGTCAATCTTCGAGGGGCGTTTGTCTGGGCGCAGCAGGCCTGGAAGCAGAGCATGGCAGAACATGGCGGCAACATCATCAACATCTCTTCGATCGGTGGCCTGAGCGTCGAAACCAGCATTGGGCACTACAACGTGACAAAGGCAGCGCTGCTGCATCTGACGCGTTCCCTAGCTAAGGAACTTGCCCCGGGGGTACGAGTCAATGCTCTGTGCCCGGGTCTCGTGAAGACAGACATGGCCCGAGCCCTGTGGGAATCAGGCGAAGATGCGATCTCTCAGATGATTCCCCTGCATCGCTTAGGAGAACCCGAGGACATAGCGCGTGCAGCGCTGTTCTTGGCCTCTGATGCATCCTCGTGGATCACGGGCACCAGCATTGTTGTGGACGGCGGCATGCTGCTCTAACTCAACGAGCGCTCGAGGAGATCACAAGGCGGGTGCCGAGCACCTCGTCGCAGTCAACAACCCAGCGACCTGAAGCAACTTTGTGAGCCCCTGGTACGTAGCCAGGTTCGTCGAAATTGAAGAACAGGTGACGAACGCGTCCGGGGCGGTCACCAACCCACTCTGCAATCTCTGCATGCGCCGCTTCGAGCAAACGCAATCGTCCGGGGCCTCCCCAGCCCAACTCTGCCCAGTGGTTTCCGTCTATGGCAGCGCCCGATGAGAGCACTCGGCCGCCAAGAAGATCTCGAAACAACTCCAGTGCCGCTGCAAGGTCATGAACGGCGTGTACCACTCGGCCCAGTGACGCAACGGGGTGGTCAAACCCGATCTCTGGAAACCCTTCTGGCTCATCAAGGATCTGTGCAGGTTGTTCGGTCATCTGCACTAACTGCAGGACCACGCCTTGTGCATCTCGTGGCCGCAGAAAGGCCTCGTGCCAAGTGGGATCCTCGTGATTCTCGGCCACTGCCTCAATTCCTGCTGCACGTAAACGCGCGAGCATTCCCGCCAAGTCGGTCACCATAAATGTCAGGTGGTGTGGACCGACTCCATACTTCTCTAAGAACCGCTCCACTACTTCTGAGCCGGGCTCTTCTTCGCCTTCGGATGCCTCGGGGTGGATACCTTCGAGGATGAATCCATTTGCGAAGCGCAGGTCCGTCCACCCGTAACCCTGACCCGTTCCGCTTCCAGCGAATCGCCCTCCGAGGGACTCCGCCATCATTCCCCACAGGTCGGTAGGACGCTTGACGACAAGTGCCACGCGATCGAACCGCACACCGATCTCTTCGGCGCTAGTAGCGCTGTCCTCGCCTGGGTTCGTTTCGCTCACTGATCATCCATACGTTTAACGCTCTCCCGAAGAGTGTTGTTCCGTCAGTGTCATTCTACGAAGCTTGCCAACGGAAGTCCGCGGCAGCGAATCGACAAGGCGAATTTCTTTTGGAGCCGAGGCTACGGGTAAGTGATTGCGCACGAGTTCTCGTGCGGCTTGCAGGCTCAGAGGAAGCTGACCTGGCATTGGAACTACTAGGGCCACGACACGTTGGCCCCACTCGGGGTCGGCTATGCCAATCACAGCCACCTCACTCACAGCGCCATGTTGAAGCAGTACCGCTTCCACAGTGTGTGGCCAGACTTTTTCCCCGCCTGTCACGATCAGTTCATCGACTCGGCCCAGTACTGTCAACATTCCGGTTGCGGAATCGATCTGCCCAAGATCTCCCGTGCGAAGCCAACCCTGCGCATCGAGTGGATTGCTGCCATCGCGGTAAGAACGCAACATGGTGGGGGAGCGGAGTTCTATCAATCCATCCGGTGTGGTTCGCATCTCGACTCCGTTGAGAGCAAGGCCTTCGTAGACGACACCTCCAAACGATTCGGTCATTCCGTAGGTGGCAATGGTATTGCTAGGTCGGTCAATAGGGATTGCCGAGCCCCCCAACAAGATGCTGTGGAAAGGCTCTGGGTCAATGCGCCCCAGGAGGGTGGGCACCAGCGAAACATGGGTTGCTCCCTGCCGTTGTGCCTCTGCTATTCCCTTCGGGTCCGCTCGTTCAAGCATCTGCAATTCAGTGCCGGTCAGAACTGCTCTGGTCACCACCGATAGTCCACCCACATGCGAGAGAGGGAGACAAGCAAGCCAGCAGGAATTGGCGATGACGCCTGCAGCAGTTGAGCTACAAAACGCGGCGTACTCGATGCCTTGATGCGTATGCACCGCACCCTTGGGTTCGCCCGTCGTGCCAGAGGTGAGCACCACAAGCGCATCGCCATCCTCTACGGGAAGCGATCCCGGCAGTTTGTGGCGCTCTCCATGAGCGTCAAGGACTGCTGCAGGCCGCATCGAGTCAAGCATCGCGGCGTTGTGGGCTGGGGGTGCTTTGGGGTCAAGCGGCAACGCAGCATCACCGTCTTCCCAGACGCTGATGAGCGCCTGAAGGAATGCTGGGCCTGCTGGAAGGTCAAGGGCAATGAGTTCTCGCACTGTCCTAAGCGTGCCACCTAGAGTTGCCGAGTGCAGAACAGGCCGAATCAGGGGGCAGTTGTAACGTTGTCCGCTGGGCCACCTGCTTGGGTGTTGGCAGTCCTGTTGCCGATCGCAGCCATTGGGCTGATCTGGTTCCGCAGCTCCGACTCAGGCCTTGAGTCAACTCCTTCAGACCCGGTGCCTCCGCTCCTCATGGCAGTTCTGACTCTGGTCGCTGTGGCCGTGCTGGCCTGGCGTTGTGTTACCCAGCGCGCCGCTCTCGACGAGGACGGCCTGCATTGTCGAAACCTGACCATGAGCTACCACTTGGAATGGGAGCGAATCGAACGTTTGCAATTACTTCGCCGAGGCGGACTTCAGATTGTTGAGGTGCGAGTTCGAGGGCTGCGACGCCATAATCGATTGGGGGCCGCAACTCGGTTCTTCGGTGAAGAAGCCGAGGTTGTGCTCGATTCCCTGCGGGCTCACCCTCAGGCATGTGCCCTGCTCGATGAGCAGGAGTTCTAACATCTTCCAAAGATGAACAGCCCTGTCGCCAACCAAAGACAAGATAAGCCGCCTCTTCCCACAAACTGGAAGAAGTGGATTCTGGGGGCCCGCCCGCGAACCCTGCCGGCTGCTATCGCTCCGGTCCTTGTTGGTACTGCAGTAGCAGCAGGAGCATCGGCTGGTGTGTTGAAAGGGATCCAAGTCTGGATTGTGGCCTGTGCGCTTGGGGTTGCCGTATTTGTGCAAATCGCCACGAACTACGCGAACGATTACAGCGACGGCAAGCGCGGGACTGATGACCCATCTTCACGAACAGGACCACCTCGGTTAGTGGGTTCCGGTTTGGCCACACCCTCAGAGGTCAAGCGCGCGATGTTGATCTGCTTTGCGCTGACTGCAATCTGTGGCTTGCCACTGGTGATCTTTGTTGACTGGCAGCTGATCTTTGTGGGGCTCGCCGCAATCGCTGCGGGATGGTTTTATACCGGAGGGAATCGCCCGTACGGCTACGCGGGGTTCGGCGAGATCTTTGTCTTTGTGTTCTTTGGTTTGGTGGCAACCATGGGCTCAACTTTTGTCCAAACCGAATCATTGTCTTGGCTGAGCCTTGGTGCAGGAGTAGCCATGGGGTGCTTGGCAACAGCGCTCTTAGTGGTGAACAACCTGCGAGACATTCCTGGCGACACAGTGGTAGGAAAAAAGACGTTGGCCGTGCGACTCGGAGACCAGAAGACAAGAATTCTCTACGTGCTACTGATCGTGCTTCCCGTAGCCATGGTTCCGCTCCTAGCAGGACTGAGCGGCAGGCCCGTTGCAGTGTTGGCGCTACTAGCCATCGTGCCGGCCCGTCAGCCCATTACGCAGGTGCTGTCTGGCGCTCGCGGACCGGCGCTGATTCCAGTGTTGGTTCGAACCGGACAAGTGCAGATTGTCTATGCGTTGTTGTTGTCTGTTGGACTCTGGATTGGCGCTTCAGTCGGATCCTGAAACTTCAGCACTGCTGCTGCAGTCGCTTCGGGCTGCTCAAGGTGTGCAGCGTGGCCCGCCCCAGCGATGATCTCATGAGTGGCGGCGCTGCCAATCCCTGCAACCAGATGTTCGGCAACCTCGCAGTAACGAGTGTCTCGTTCGCCAGTCAGAACAAGCACAGGGCATTGGATGAGGTGCAGTCGATCCCACAGTGGACTCATCGAGGAGGTACCTGCGGAGCGAAGGCTTGCCGCTAGGCCCTCAACAGTATTTGTCCTGCGTTCAGTCTCGAAGCGTGCACCTTCTGGCAGGCCAACAAAAAGGGGTTGATCAAGCCAGGATTGCAGGAATGCATCAAGGCCAACCTGCTCAAGCAGTTCCGCCTGCTGATAATCCCACTCCCGTCGCTGAGCAAGTTCCTGCTGATCCTCGATGCCCGCTGTTGCACCAATCAAAACCAGCGAGCTGACAAGTTCCGAGTGAGTGATGGCTGCTTGCAGGCTGATGCGACCACCCATCGAATAGCCGATGTACTGAGTCCTTCCCGCAGTAGCGCATAATAATTCGGCACCCTGGGCGATGCTTGCTTCGCCATGCTCAACCGAGCGGCCGTGGCCAGGTGCATCAACTGCGAGCAAGCCGTCGGACTCTGCGAGCAGGTCCCCAAAGGGCCCCATGCAACGAGATGTCTGGGCGAAACCATGCACAAACACGCGTGCGTAGGGCCTGCTCCCCAAGGATCGAGCAGCAAGCGATGTTGTAGTTGCGTCAAGGCTCAGTTCCGAACTCATTGCGATACACCGTAGGGTGGAACAAGTTATGGCACAGCAACAACCTCTCGGTGGGCCCAAGGCTGACACTCCCGTGACGGGAGCCGATGTGCCAGTGGCCGATGTGCCAGGGGCCGACGTGGCAGCGACCTATTGCGCAACACTGATCGACGAATGGGTCAGGCTGGGTCTCACCGATGCGGTGATCTGTCCTGGTTCTCGCTCAACTCCCATGGCACTAGCCGCAGCGCAGGATGCACGCGTTCGCGTTCATGTACATCATGACGAGCGATCGGCATCGTTCATGGCGCTGGGTTTGGGTCTGGCTACTGGTCGCGCTGCGATGTTGCTCTGCACGAGCGGAACTGCAGCGGCGCAGTTTCATGCTGCTGTCATCGAGGCCCATCAGGCATTTGTCCCGTTGCTTGTGCTGACTGCGGATCGACCACCCGAGCTACACGGGGTTGGTGCACCGCAGACGATTGACCAGCGAGATCTGTATGGTTCAGCAGTCAGATGGTATTGCGAACCGGGAGTTCCAGCTCTCGCCGGGGCACCCTGGTGGCGCGACTTGGCTCGGGATAGCTGGCTGCGAACCCTCGGAGAGCACCCCGGTCCAGTTCACGTCAATCTTGCCTTCCGGGAACCTTTGATAGGAGTAGCGGGGGAGTTGCCAGCCCAGCGCGAGCCTCTCCCCGGTCCATCCGATGGATCCACTCCGACTACTGGTGCACAGTGGGGAGTTCCTGACGAGGAACTAGCCCGACTCGGAGTTGCAATCAGTGGCCGCACAGGAGTCATCATCGCTGGCGTGCGAGCTGCGCGAACCCCGAGTGAGGTTGAAGCAATTCATGCACTTGCACAACACCTTGGATGGATCGTCATTGCAGACCCCGCTTCGGGATGTCGAATTGAGCAGGAGGGGACGATTACTGCCTTTGATGCTCTGCTGCGATCCGAAGAGTTTGCCGCAGCTCAGCAGCCCGAAGTCATCCTTCGGCTAGGAGGCTTGTTGAGTTCTAAGGCGCTCAACGCTTGGGTCACAGGTGCACCTGCATTGAAAATCGGAATAGATCCGTTTGGGTCTGTCCCAGACCCAGACGCCGTTCTCAATCAGAAGCTCCCGGTCGACATTGAAACCTTCTGCAATCAGCTTCGATCAGTAGTGGACCATCAAGCCCCTGCGGCCTGGCGTTCCGGGTGGATCACAGCCGAGCGGCTCGCTGTGCGTGCAATGAACGCAGTGCTCGCTCAGCAGCTTGTGGCCAGTGAGCCGGGCGTGGCGGTGGACCTCTTCACCCTCTTGGACGCCGATGGGATACTGGTGCTCTCATCCTCAATGCCCGTGCGCGATGCCGAGTGGTATTCGCCACCCCGTTCGGGTTTGCGGGTTCTCTGCAACCGGGGCGCAAACGGAATAGACGGGGTGACATCTACTGCAGTCGGTGCAGCACTGATGGGTGCGCCCACAGCGCTACTCATCGGCGATATTGCGTTCCTCCATGACACCAATGGCTTGATTGGCTTGATGCAGCGGCAGGTGAATCTGGTGATCCTGGTGATTGATAACGACGGGGGTGGCATATTTTCTTTTCTGCCGGCCCATGAGTTGCTCGAGACGCAACGCTTTGAGCAGCTCTACGGAACACCTCACCGAGTGGACCTAGTCAAGATTGCCGAAGCGCATCACATCCCGGCTGAGCGAGTGACTACTCGCACTGGAGTCCAAGCAGCCATTGCCGGAGCGCTCACTCGTGGCGGTCCCAGAATCATCATCGTTGGTACAGATCGCGAGCAAAACCTGACAGTGCATCAGCAGTTGAATCTGGCCGTAAGCCAAGCGATTCAAGGCCTGCAGCAGTAACCTGAAGTATCAGTGTTCTGAAGGGGCAGCATGCAAGAAGAAATCTCACCTGAGGTCGGCCCGCCAGTAGCGCGGCTGGTGGGAACCTCACTCGTCGCACCCGGCAGAGAGCTTGGTTGGGCAGAGTTTGGTCATCCAGATGGCGATGTCGTGTTCTGGTTTCATGGAACTCCAGGCGCACGGTTTCAGGTACCCCCAAGAATCGATGAGGTAGCGCTGCAACGCGGCTTTCGGGTGATCGCAGTTGAGCGACCCGGCACGGGAAGGTCTACGAATCACCGTTACGAGCGAATTATTGACTTTGCCCACGATCTTGAGGCGCTAGCCAATGAACTCGGCGTGGAACGGTTTGCCGTGGTGGGCCTGTCAGGTGGCGGGCCCTACACGCTCGCCGTAGCCAAACACATGCCAGACCGAGTAGTCATGGCCACGCTTCTGGGCGGCATGGGCCCTGTTCGTGGCCCTGATGCAGTCTTCTCGTACACCCGTTTGATGCGCTTCATGGCCCCGAGTCTGGAAGTTCTGCGTACCCCCGTGGGTAGCCTGCTCAACCGGGTGGTCACGGTCGCTACCCCGATAGCGGACCCTGTCTTTAGTCTGTATGCCCGGTTCTTGGGGTTCGCCGATCGTCCCATTCTGGGTAACCCTCAGTTCAAGGCCATGTTCTTGCATGATCTGATTACTGCAGGAGACTTGCGCGCAACGGCCCATGATTTAGCGCTCTTTGCCCGCCATTGGGGTTTTCAACTCGACGAGGTGACGGTGCCAGTCGTGGTCTGGCACGGTCTCGCTGATGTGATTGTGCCACCGAGTCACGGCCACCATCAGGCTGCGCGTGTGGCAAACGGAGAGCTTCGCGTTCGTGCTGGCGCAGGCCATTTTGCGGGGTTCTCCGATGCCACCGAGGTGCTCAACCGCGTGCGAGAAATCTGGGCGGAGCAGACTGCAGAGCCAGTGACAACGCCCTCTTCGGGGCCTCGATCCACCCAACAGCCACCAGAGGCTACGTCTGAGTAGTGCTGGCAGCTGCTCAGACCCCAGAATGACTGCTCAGAGCCCCGCAGAACTAGTCACGCGCCAGCAGAACTGCTCACACACGAACGATTGCACCAAGTAACGCCTGCGCCTTGGCTCGAGTCTCTTCTAGTTCTGACTCTGGGTCAGAGTCGGCAACCACTCCCACGCCAGCAAAGAGACGTGCCGAGCAGTCGCTCAATTCAACTGCACGTATACCAACTGCAAATGCGCCGTTCCCCTGAGCATCAGTCCAGCCGACTGGGCCGGCATAGGGCCCGCGGTCGGCTTGTTCAAGTTCGTCAATCAGCTTGAGAGCAGGCTCGCGTGGCCATCCGCCCACGGCAGGAGTTGGATGGAGCGCTGCAACAAGGTCCAGCACGTTTGGTGTTGGGCGCGACAATCTCCCTTCGACACTGCTAGCTAGGTGTTGCACCGGCCCGGCGGCCACTACCGAAGGAACGGGTTCGGCATCCAAGTAGGAACACCAGGGCAACAGGGTCTCATGCACCATATCGATGGTGATCTGATGTTCCTTCCGATTCTTCTGAGAACTGAGCAGTTCGTTAGCCCTGCGCTGATCCAGATCAACATCGCCCGTGCGAGGGGTTGTTCCAGCCATGGGATGAGCGCGAACAATCTCGCCGACTCGTGAAACCAAAAGCTCCGGGCTGGCCCCGACAAATCCATCAATGACAAAGCACAGCGCAGCCGGGTAGAGCTGCAGGAGTCTCCGGTAGAGCTGCGTTGCAGAGATCGCAATGTCTGTCTGCACGAGCAGTTCCCGAGCGAGCACGACCTTGGTCAACTCGCCAGCCTTGATGCGTGTGGTCGCCGCTTCAACTGCGGCGCACCAGTCCCGAGCAGAACGAACGCTGCGTAGGTCAACAGTGGATGGGGTTGCAGACTGCACAGCAGGAAGGGCTTCACTCTTGCCTTCAGGAGTGACTGCACTGTTGCCCGTGCCCCCTGTCGGGGCAATCTCAGTGCGCCAGCGGGCCCCTTCGGCAGCGTGGCCATGGATAATCTGCGGAATTACAAGGTTCGCTGCGGCGGATCGATCAAAGGGGAGCGCGCCAAACGCAACCGGTCCCGAGCCGGGTGAACCGACCTCGTCCTCAATCTGAATCTGCGATAACGCTTCAGCCACCAGATGGACGTTCTCTGGCCAAGGAGCCGGTAAGTGAATCCGAGCAGCAGTGCCGGTACCCCAGACTGATCTTCTCGGAGAACTGAATGCAACCATGTTCTCTAGTGCGTCGTCCTGGCCGGGTTCGTGGTCAGCCAAGCGAGTGACTGCCAGAAGTTGCTCCATTACTCGGGCAGTCCGCAGGTTGCTGTGATGAGCTGCGAGATCCCCGAGGTCAGCAGCCGCCGACGAAGGTTGGTGAATCCCTGATCCTGAAGCGAGGCCAGCATCTCTGCTGGTTCGGGAAGATAAGCCACAGATCTTGGCAAGTATCGGTAGGCAGCGCCATCAGACAGTGCCGCTCCAATTCGCGGGACTACTTGACCGAAGTAAATTCCGTGGCCGAATTTCAACAGCGGGTTAGGCGGAGTGGAAACATCAAGCAGAGCGATTCGCCCCCCAGGCCTGACGATTCGAGCAAGTTCAGCAAACGTTGCGTTCAAATCACTAAAATTTCTGAGCGCAAAACCGCAGGTCACGCCATCCACCGATGAATCAGGGAACGGTAGCTTCGAGCCATCTCCCTGAACCCGAGCGAACGGTACGGGCGCCGCTGCAAGCATCCCAAAGCTCAGGTCCACCCCAATTGGTAGCAATCCTCGAGCGGCAATATCCCGAGACAGATCTCCGGTTCCGCATGCCAAGTCGACCACGACTGACCCAGGGGGTAGGCCTAAGGATGACACTGTGCGGCGACGCCAGCCGACGTCCATGCGAAAGGTCATGATTCGATTGACAAGGTCGTAGCGCGGTGCGATGACATCAAACATTGCTTGCACCGAGCGCGTCTTCTCATCGCCAGTTGGCAGAGGCTGATCGGCTCGAGGAATCAGGGAGCGGGGGTCGGTCGGAGCGGTCATTGGTCTACAGACTAGGACTCTGCATGGACATGGACTGTGCGCGAGCCCGGACTCTCTATGGATATCGACTCTGCGCGAGCTAGGACTGTGCGGCCTGCGCAACCTCGGCTGCCCAGCGATAATCGGCTTTGCCGGACGGGGAGCGATGCACCTGATCTACACGCAGGATGGCTTTTGGAAGTTTGTAGCGAGCGACGTGTCGAGCGGCCTCTTCCAGAAGGTCTGCATCGCTTGCGCCAATACCCTCGCCGAGTTGCACGATGGCGACTACCTCGTTCCCCCAGCGCAACGAAGGCCGACCAGCAACTACACAGTCGGCCACGGAAGGATGCCGGAGCAATGCCTGCTCAACCTCTTCGGCAAAGATCTTCTCGCCGCCGGAGTTGATCGTGGCCGAGTCGCGGCCGAACAACTCAATTCGACCGTCCTGCCGCAGACGCCCGCGGTCCCCGGGAATTGAGTAGGTCACCCCGTTCAGAAGGGGAAAAGTCAGCGCAGACTTGTCCTTGTCTCCGAGGTAGGCGAGCGGAACTCTGCCAGTTTGAGCCACCCACCCAATCCCGTCATGGCCGGGCAGCAACAACTCCGAAAAATCCTCGGACAGCACACACATCCCCGAAGCGGGAGCAAATATTCCAGTCTGTGCGGATTGACCCGCAAAGCTCAGTTGGCTGGCCTGCTGACCAGTCTCTGAAGCCCCAAGGCCGTCAAGGACCATCATGGTTGGCACAGCGGCAAGCAGTCGGTCTTTGATTCCAGGAGAGAGCGAGGCGCCACCAGAAACTGTTATCAGCAAGGAGTCGAGTTGGTAGTCGCCGGCTTCGATTGCTTGAACAATTGGGCGGCCGAAGGCGTCACCCACAATGAGCAGCAGGTGCACCCCCTCTCTTTGGACAAGGTTCAACACATCAACTGGGTCGAGGTGATCAGTGACTGATGAGATGCAGATGGTGTTGGCGTTGGTGAATCCGTTGAAGGCCATCCAATGTGCAGCGCCGTGCATAAAGGGTGCGCTCGGCAAGAGTTTCATCCCTCCGCTCACTGCTTGATCGGTTATCTGCTCAAGGGAGTCCCATTCCTGCGAGGTGTCGAGTCGGCGGCCACCTAGGGCGCCCACAAAGATGTCTGCCTGTCGCCACATCACACCTTTGGGCATCCCCGTGGTTCCACCGGTATACAAAATGTAGAGGTCGTCCGGAGACCAACTCTCTGCAAGTCCAACCGGCAAGTCGGCCGAAGCTGACTCGAGGACATCCTCGTACCACTCGGCGCCTTCTAGGAGTTCGTTCTGTGACTCGTCTTGCACCTGAATCAAAACTCTCAGGTTTTCAAGGCCCGGGCGTATTGCTTCGAGCGTGGGAGCAAACTGCGAGTGATAGACAATTGCGCGAGCCTGGGAGTCTGCGAGCAGGTATTGAAGTTCCTCGGCCACGTAGCGGTAGTTCACGTTGAATGGGGCAACTCGGGCTTTGTATGAACCAAGCATGGACTCTAAGTACTCGGAGCCGTTATGTAGGTAGACGGCGAGTTGATCCTGACCGCTCTCATGGCTTTCCAAGGTGGAACGCTCGCGAACCTGGCCCAGTCCTCGGTCAAGCAGAGCGTTCGCTAGTCGACGAGTCCGTTCGCCGACTTGGGCATAACTCAAGCGAAGCTCACCAATAACGATGCAGTCACGATCGGGAACGGCCCTCTCGACAGCTTCATGTACCTGCGCCAGATTGAATTCCACCAGTAACCCCTTAGCCGCTAACTGTGCTGCCCCGAGGACAGATTAGGTGCAGCGCGGATCGGCCTTTGGCACGGCCAGGTTGATCAGGTAGTCGTCAACGATTTTTGTGACACAAGCGTTTGTGCCGTAAGCCGTATGCCCGCTGATCTCGGCAGTCACGAGGACCCCCGACTCAAGCGATTCAGAAACAGCTACGGCGTTGTCATATGGCGTGGCGGGGTCTCGAGTATTTCCAATGACCAAAATCGGCGGAGCTCCCGCTGCCGTGACAGCAGCAGCGGCTGCAGTGGCTTCAACTGGCCATGTAGCGCAGGGCAGAAGTTCGTTTGCCACGCTGCCCCCGAATCGCGGAGACAGTTCCCGGGCTGCATCGGCAAAGCTCTCATACGCTGCAGGGGAGTCCGGTGGAGGGGTGTCTGTGCAGACCACCCCGACGTAGGCGGTAAACCCACCAAAGTCGTAGTACTCGTCGGCAAGATCACGAAGAGCCGATCCGTCGCCTTTGAGTCCTGCGGCAAGTGCGGGCCCCAAGTCTTGCCATCCGTCCTCGTAGTAGCCGGTCATGATGGCGGCCGTGGCAAGCTCGCCCGGGCCGAGCACCGAATCCCCAGAACCCAAGGGCTCTTGCTCAACCATTGAATGCACCTGATCGTAAGCGGCGCCAAGGTCTCGCACCCCGCACTCCTCGGGGCCAGCCTGCTCACAGCGTTTGACGTTCTCCTCGAACGAGGCATCAAAGGCCGCAGTTTGTCCGAGCAGAAACTCGGTATACCCAAGAGAGGGATCAACCACACCATCAAGCACCATGCTGCGAATCTTTTTGGGGTACATCTCTGCGTAGGCCTGACCGATCTGAGTTCCATATGAAAACCCGATGTAGTTGAGCGGTTCATCTCCAAGAGCCACACGGATCGCCTCGAGATCTTTTGCAACCTCGACTGTGCTGATGTGCTCGAGCAGGCTCAGATCGGAATCAGCGCAATCCGTTGAGATGGCTTCAGCGGCCTGATCAAGAGCAGCCTGTTCCGCCGCTGTATCTGGGTCAGGGTCAAGAGCCAACAAGTCTGGTACCGACTCATTGCAACTCACCGGGGTGGACTTGCCAACGCCTCTTGGGTCCCAGCTGACGGTATCGAACCGGCGAGTCAGGGCCTCTGAGAATGGGTCTGCACCCAAGAACTCAAGCCCGGAACCGCCGGGACCACCCGGGTTGCCGATCAGGCTGCCGATACGGTCGCCTGTGGCGAGGACCCGAACCAGAGCCAGTCCAATCTTTGGGCCCGTCGGCTCTGCCCAATCCAGAGGTACCTGCAGGGTGGCGCACTGCGTGTTTCGGCCAACATCGCAGTCGGTCCAATCCAGCTTGGAGTTTGGTTGTTCCGAACTCGAAGGGCTCTGATCAGTGGTTGCTTCGCGACTGTTCGAGGCTTTGCTCGCGGTTGTGCCTGCCTCGGAGGAGGAGCACGCGCCGATGAGTATCGATACGAGCATCGCAGCGACTAACCCTCGGGCCAGTCCTACAGGTCGAACGGTTCGGGAATTCACGTCATCACGTTAGGCCCTGCGCTGATCGAATCGCTTGCTGTCAGCCCCGGGGTTGTTGATTGTCTCAGGGTTCGCGCTCGACTCACGCGTAGTAGCGGAAGATGATCTCTGCCACTGCAGCGGGCTTCTCGCTACCTTCAATTTCGAAGGTGAACGTCATGTACACCTGAGCGCCGTTATTGGGAAGATCTTCGAGAGTGGTGAGTTCTGCGCCAAGGCGAAGGTTCGAGCCAACCTTGACTGGCGACAAGAAGCGAACCTTGCCCGCTCCGTAGTTCACACCCATCTTGATTCCAGTGACGGTTGCAATTGAGGGGAACAGCACGGGCCCGAGCGAGAGGGTCAAGTAACCATGGGCGATCGTTCCGCCGAAGGGCCCGTCTTTGGCACGCTCAGGGTCGATGTGGATCCACTGGTGATCCCCTGTCGCATCTGCGAACGTATTGACACGTTCCTGAGTAATCTCAAGCCAATCGGAGTAGCCAAGGTGCGTACCGACGAGTTCTCTGAGTCCAGCGAGTCCTGCAATTTCTGTAGCCATGAACAGATCATGGCCGCTCAAGGTGCTGCTCGGCCACTTCCCAGCAAAACCCTTTGCAAAACCCTTTGCAAAACCCTTAGCAAACTCAGCGCTTAGTCAGGGCTCGACCCGGCTTAGGAGAAGTAGGCTTTTTCATGATTGCGAGACATGGGGTGCAGCAGCAGGCCGATCAGAGCGTATTCAAACATCACGTTCAAGATGTTGTCGGCCAAGAATATGAATCCCAGGTTTCCGAAAATCGAGGCCCCAGCCAGCACAACCAAAACCACTCGCCGGATCAGCGGCAAGAACGAGGCGAAAATGGCAACTTGGTAGCCACGCTTCTCGGAGTTGGCAATCCCATAGGCCCCGTACACATAGGCAGCAATACCTGCAAGGCCGAGCAAGCTACCGATCACTCCTCCAGACCCAAACTTACTTTCTCGACCCCCGAACAGCACCGCGAACACCAGCCAGAAGGCATCCAGATACAACAGTATCTGAGCAATCCCCAGAGTCTGAGGAACGTTCGGGTTATACCATCGGCGCTTCGACATGGCTAACAGTCTGACAGGTGATGTAGCAGGACTCGCACTCGCGGCCGGAGCCGGCCTGAGACTTCGCCCATTAACCTTGCTGCGACCCAAACCGCTCTGTCCTGTCGGTGACCGCACGCTGCTGGATTGGGCACTTGAATCGCTCGCTGCTGCGAGCGTTGATCGTGCTGTTAACGCACACCATCAGGTCGAACAGATTCAGCAGCATCTCGATTCCCTTCCTGCTGCGACGGGGGAGGCGGTGCATCTCAGCATTGAACGCGAAGAGGCACTCGGAACTGCAGGCGCTGTCGGCGCTCTTCGGCCCTGGCTCGATGGGCGAGGCTTGCTGATCGTCAATGCTGACACTTTTCAGCGGAGCGACCTGGCTGAGTTCCTGAGTTCTTGGGACGGGGAGAGGGCGCGAGTTTTGACTGCCACTGCGCTGCCGTTCACGCCACGCAGTTCGGTGGTGGCATCGCTGCTTCCATGGCGCCTCGCGTCAGCCCTTGAGCCACAGCCAAGTGGGCTGTGGGAGTTGGTGTGGAGGCAGGCACTAGCCGAGGGTTCCCTTGATGCCGTCTACGAACCAAAACCGGTCATTGATTGCGGCACTGTCGGGCGCTATCTGCAAGCAAACCTGCTGTGGTCGGGTGGCGAGTCGGTCGTGGGCGAGGATGCAGAGGTACTCGGTAGCCTGACCCGATCGGTTGTGTGGCCGGGTTCGAAGGTGGGTTCGCATGAGCACCTTGTTGATGCAGTCCGCGCCGGTTCCCGAACCGTTCTTGTGCGCTGATCGCAACTCTTGTGCGCTGATCGCAACTCTTGTGCGCTGATCGCAACGGGCAAGAGCCCGCTGACTACTCGGCAAGCGGGCTGCGACGCTGAGGCCTGTTGACGGGGGTCGCTTCGTGACCCGCTCGAAGTTGCCCGCATGCTGCGTCAATCTCGGTCCCACGTGTGTCTCGCACTGTCACGTTGATTCCTAGACGTTCGAGTTCTTCTCGAAATGCTCGAACTCGGTTCCTTGAAGACCCGCGTACTGCGTAGCCAGGGGTTGGATTCAATGGAATCAAATTGATATGCGCTCGCAGAGGTTGAGCAAGGCCTGCCAAAGCCTGAGCATCCGAGATCCGATCGTTGACGTCATGGATCATTGCCCATTCAAAGCTCACCCGGCGGTGAGTTGCAGCAAAATAATTTGCGCAGGCATCCATCAAGTCTTGAAGCGGGTATTTGCGGTTAATGGGAACGAGTTCGTTGCGCAGTTCGTCATCGGCTGCGTGCAGCGAAACAGCTAAGTTCACTGGCAGCGCTTCGGCAGCCATGCGATTGATTCCTGGGATCAGCCCGACCGTAGACACCGTGATATGGCGTGCTCCAATCTCCATGTCGTCATGGATCCGCTGCACAGCAGCCCAGGTGTTATCAAAGTTGGCCATGGGCTCACCCATGCCCATGAAGACAATATTTGAGACTCTCCGGGGCGGTTGCTGCTCAGCTGCAACTCGCCGAGCGCGCACGACCTGCTCAATAATCTCGCCGGCGCTCAACTGCCGTTCAAACCCGGCTTGCCCTGTTGCGCAGAAGCTGCAGCCCATTGCGCAACCTGCTTGGCTCGAGATGCAGACAGTGGCACGGTCGGGGTACAGCATGAGGACTGTCTCGACCCGAGCCCCGCCAGACAGTTGCCACAAGAACTTTGTGGTTTCGCCGTTATCGCTGACCTGTTGAGTCACCGTTTGCAACGCTGTCGGTAGTTCGCTTTTCAGGCGCGCGCGCAGGGTCTGCGGTAGAGAAGTGAGTTCATCAAGTTCTTTGCCCTGGTGGTATAGCCCGTTGAAGATCTGGTCGACTCGGAACTTTGGCTCATCGCTCAGGAACTCGCCCCAGTCACTGCGATCTAGGTCGTACAAGCTTGGCTGAGTCACAACTGGATCCTAAAGGTCAGAGTCAGCGGAGCGGTAAGCCGACTCGTAGTGGTGCACGGTAAAGCCCAAGCGGTCATAGAGCTTGATTGCAGATTCATTGTCCGACTCAACGTAGAGCATCCCCACGAGCAGGCCGTGGGCGCTCAGCAATTTCAGCCCACCCACGGTGAGTGCACGGCCGAGACCTGTCCCATGTGTGTCTGGGTCGGCTGCAATCACATAGATCTCGCCACAGGCAGGCTCAGTCTGCGTTGCGGGGTGGATCTTGGTCCAGCAGAACCCGTCGATAGCTCCGGCTTCACTCTCGTGGATGAGCAGCAGACTGCGGTCAAACTCGGGCATGGTTGTTTGGGCATGCAGGCGCTCACTATCCCAAGCACTCTGGTCTGGATGCCAAACAAAGGCGCGGTTGTTGACTCGGAGCAGCCCAGCATCGTCAGTGCCAACTTGGAATGCTCGCAGGTACACACTGGGCGTTCCTGCAAGTTCGGATTCGGTGAGTGGGAGTGATCGCCTCATTTGTTGAAGCAGGCGGACCCGCTCCCGGCCGAATGCGGCCTGATCTGCATCTGTGGTTGCAAGGTGATTCTTGACCCAGATGAGTTCGCCCGCAGACTGACCAGCCACCGGTGATTCCGGCAGGGCTGATTCCGGCAGGGCTGATTCTGGTAGCGGCGATTCAGGCAGCGGCGATTCAGGGTGCGGAGTATCAGGCGGCATGAAGCTCTGAGGCTAGCGTTGAACCGTGACTTCCTTTCGCAAACCTCGATCCCCAAAGGGCCGTGCTCGGCTCGTTCATGAGCGACTCACTCTTGAGTACCCAGATGCTGAATGTGAGCTTGACCACAGAAATGCTTTCGAGTTGCTGACGGCCACGATTCTCTCAGCGCAGTCCACCGATAAGCGCGTCAACATGGTGACCCCGGAATTGTTTAAGCAGTACCCAACAGCTGAGGCACTCGCAGTTGCAAACCCAGAGCATGTTGAGGAGCTCATTCACTCGACTGGTTTTTACAAAGCAAAAACGAAGAGCATTATTGCTATGGCTGCAGCGCTCGTTGAGCATCACCATGGTCAAGTACCCGGTGCTATGGCCGAGTTGGTAAAGCTGCCCGGTGTTGGTCGCAAGACTGCGAATGTGGTTCGGGCCGAGGCCCTAGGGCTTCCTGGATTGCCTGTAGACACTCACGTGTTGCGGCTCTCAAAGCGGCTTGCCCTCACCGAAGAAACCGACCCCGTCAAAGTTGAGATGGCCTTGAATCCAATGGTGCCCTTGAACGAGCGGGGAGCATTTAGCTTGAACATCATCTTGCATGGGCGTCGTGTTTGTTTTGCTCGCAAGCCAAATTGCTCTGAATGTGTACTGGCCGATTTCTGCCCCTCTGCTGTTCTCTGATTTACGCCCCAGATTGAGTGCTCTCCGTCTGGATCGCGTCATCGCTTAGCGTGACTGGGTGCTCACTCCTTGCGAGACCTTCTAAGTTGAGGCTGAATAAGATTCAGAAAAAGACTCTCAGAAAAATATTTGTAACTCTTCGACACAGTCCAAAAATCCCACTAGGTTAGCTAGCTACTAGGTTCCCGCCACCTAGTAAATGGCGTTCCAGGGCTCCCGCCGCCCGGTTCGCCCGCCCAGCGCCCTTCGGGGCGCTGGCTGCGTTTTACCGATGGGATGCATGCGAGGGTTCTGGCTTCCTTGACGAAGATGTCAAGACTCAGGCAGAGCTACCAGTGTTCGAGTGAGTCGGCGCGCAGCCTGTCGCAGATGGCGTTCCACCTCGTAGATATCAGTCAGCAGATCTTCATCATTTGTTCCGACAAGTTCTTTCGCTGCCTCGTCGAGGCGCTCAAAGACTTGGTCCAAGGTAGACATCACAGAGGTCAGATCAGCGTGCAAGCTCACCCCATCGGTTTAGCACCCGCACCCGACAGAGGCGACACCGAAGCCGACGGGATTCAATCTCTTTCGCTCAACAGCATCCGCGGTGACTACGTTGATACTCATGTTGAACCTGTTGGACCTTCGGGGAGTCACCGATTTTACTGGGCGACTTCCGCGTCCGAGTGTGGACGAGGAAGGCCCCGTCGAAGTAGTCCGGGGCATTCTCTCCGAGGTTCAATCACGAGGTGATCAGGCCCTGCGTGAATTCACCTCCCGCTTCGATGGTGTTGAGCTGAGTGACCTTCGAGTGTCAGCCGAAGAGATGCAGTCAGCGCTGGAGTCACTTGCACCAGAACTACGCAAGGCCCTTGAGTTGGCCAGAGACCGCATTGCAGATCACCACCGCTCGCAGCTTCACGAGCCGGTTGAACACGGTGGCGATGGGGTTCACATCCGTTCCTATCGAACGCCAGTGGAACGCGCCGGTTGTTATGTGCCCGGAGGTAGAGCGGCCTACCCCTCGACCTTGCTCATGACGGCCGTCCCAGCGTTGGTTGCAGGTGTTCAAGAAGTTGTGGTCTGCGTGCCTGCAGACAAAGAGACTGGCAGGGTCGCTGCAGTAACTCTCGCAGCAGCAGCCTTAGCGGGGGTCACCGAGGTCTATGCAATCGGCGGAGCGCAAGCCATTGCCGCAATGGCCTACGGGACTGAATCAATCGCAGCAGTCGACGTTATTTGCGGGCCGGGAAACAAGTACGTAGCGATTGCCAAACAGCAGGTTGCAACCCGGGTTGGAATTGCGGCTGCATTTGCGGGCCCGAGCGAGGTGGTTGTCATCGCTGATGAAACGGTTCCTGCAACCTTCGCTGCGATTGACGTCATACTTCAGGCTGAACACGGACCCGATGGGCTGGCTTGGCTCATCACCTGGGAGGAATCAGTGGCCGAGTCAGTCAGCAAGGAAGTAAGCCGCCTGACCGAGGCTTCCCCAAGGCGCGCCGAGATAGCTGCAACTCTTGCCGAGGGTGGTTATGCCGTGTTGGTGGATTCCCCCGAGGCAGCTCTGCAGATATCGAATCTGGTCGCACCTGAACATCTTGAGTTGTTGTGTCGCGATGCTGAGTCGCTTGTGCCGCTCATCAAGAACGCAGGCGCGGTCTTTGTGGGACCTTGGTCACCGGCATCGGTCGGCGACTATGTAGCCGGTCCGAGTCACGTGCTTCCAACCTTTGGAACAGCGCGCTTTGCCTCGGCGCTCACCGTTGATGATTTCTTGAAGCAACATCACATTATTTCTGTGGATGAGTCTGCCTATGACCCGGGCGGTCTTGCAGGGGCAGTTGAAGCTCTCGCTGACGCTGAAGGCCTTACTGCACACGCGGATTCAATTCGACTTCGAGATGCTGCGCGAGCGTCTGGTGAATTCGGGTCCATTAGTCCAGAATCAAAAAGAAAAAACTAATGGCTCGCCCAAAAGTTCGCTCCTCCCTTGACCTCATTCCGGGGTACCACTCGGCACAGGTGGATGTCGAGGTGCGCCTGAACACCAATGAGTCGCCGGAACCACCGCCAAGCGGGTTTGTTGACGCGCTTAAAGAGTCGCTGGATTCGCTGCAGTGGAACCGCTACCCCGACCGTGAAGCGCGAGTGCTGCGTGACCGGATTGCTCAGGTGGAGTCACCGTTAGTTGCCGGCGGAATTACTGCCGCGAATATCTGTGTGGCCAACGGCTCGAACGAAATTTTGCAGAGCCTGTGTTTGGCCTATGGCGGCCCCGGTCGTTCCGTGCTCACCTTTGAACCGACCTACGCACTACACCCGCACATAGCGCAGGTCTGTGGAACAGAGGTGAAACAGGTCGAGCGAGACAGCGAGTTCCAACTCGATCTGAATCAGGCCATCGCAGCCATTGTTGAGCACCGGCCAAGCATCACCTTCTTGTGTTCGCCAAATAATCCAACCGGCATGGTCGAGAGTTCCTCAACGGTCAGCGCAGTTCTCGATGCTGTTGAGTCTGTTGATGGCCTGCTCGTTGTTGATGAGGCCTACGGGCAATTTGCTGCGTGGTCTGCATTGAGTCTCATTCAAGAGGAACGCTCCATTGTTGTGACGCGTACATATTCGAAAACCTGGTCAGCAGCGGCTCTCCGCTTGGGGTACTTGGTTGCCCCAACCTGGGTGATTGAACAGCTCGACAAGGTCCTATTGCCTTACCACCTTGATGCTGTGACACAAGCAGCTGGACTGTTGGCGTTGGAGTATCACCGCGAAATGGAACATCGAGTTGCTGAACTAGTTGGCGAACGAACCAGAGTTTCTTCAGCGCTCGCCGATCTTCCTGTTCAGCAGTGGCCTTCAGAGGCCAATTTCATCTTGTTTCGGCCGCTCCCGCCTGAAGCTGACACTCACTCTGATGCGGCTTTGGCAGGTAATTTCGGAGATTTTGTATGGCAGGGACTGGTAGATCGGTCCGTTCTGGTGCGCAACTGCTCCTCTTGGCCGCGCCTCAGCGGTTGCCTGCGGGTGACCCTTGGGACTGCTGCAGAGAATACGAAGTTCCTCGACGCGCTCGGTGAAGTTCTGACTTAACCGGGGTTGAAGTTTCTGCCAAGCGTTCGCTGGCAGAGCCGATTGTTGTAATGGACTGCATGTATGAGCCGCCGCTGTGAGAAAGTTGAGACCTATGAGCCGATCCGCTTCCAAGTCCCGCACCACCAAAGAGACTGATATTTCTATTTCCCTGTTGGTAGACGGCGAGGGCAACACTGACTGCGCTACGGGTTTGCCATTCTTTGATCACATGCTCGATCAACTCGGCCGCCACAGCGGCATGGATCTGACGGTGCACGCCACTGGCGATCTACAGATTGATGCGCACCACACAGTTGAAGATACGGGGATTCTGCTCGGCGAGGTCCTCAAAGCTGCTCTAGGAACCAAGGTAGGTGTGCGTCGGTTTGCATCCCTGCGAGTTCCGCTTGATGAGGCCGTAGTTGAGGCAGTACTCGACCTGTCAGGTAGGCCATTTCTTGACTATCAGATCGATAGCCCCGGCGAGAAGATTCTGGGAGACCCTCCGTTTGACCCACAACTCATGGAGGAGTTCTGGCGCGCAGTTGTGACCTCGGCAGGAATCACCTTGCACCTCACCCTGATTCGCGGCCGTAACACGCATCACATCATGGAAGCCTCGGTCAAAGCCTTTGCTAGGGCCCTACGCGATGCAGTGCGAATCGAAGGCACCTCAGTGCCTTCCACCAAGGGAACGCTCTGATGGGCAGTGGTAGCCCGGGCGCTACCGATGCTGAGGCGAACCCTCCAACCATCGCCGTGTTGGATTACGGAATTGGCAATTTGCGCTCAGCTGAAAAAGCCCTTGAGCATGTAGGTGCAGTTGCACTCTTAACGGCCGACGCAGACGAGATCGCCCAGGCCGATGCAGTGGTGCTCCCAGGTGTTGGGGCATTCGGTCGCTGCCGCGAAGCCCTAGCGCAGACTGGCCTCGACGAGGCGGCTCTCAATGCCGTCGCCTCGGGTCGGCCATTTCTTGGCATCTGTGTTGGCATGCAACTCTTATATGACTCCTCCGAAGAGTCCCCGGGTATCGCTGGGCTCGGTGTGTTCGCGGGCACGGTCCGCCGGCTCCAGCCAGGGGTCAAGCAGCCGCAGATGCAATGGAACCAACTCAGCCTGATGAACGATTCGCCCTTGTTCGAAGGTCTCGGCGAGAACCCGTGGATGTATTTCGTGCACTCCTTTGCAGCCGAACCAAGCCAGTACCTGCTCGCTACGTGCGAATACGGTGGATCCGTTGTGGCGGCCGCCCAGAGCGAGCTTGTCTTTGCGACTCAGTTCCACCCCGAGAAGTCAGGACAGGCTGGACTAGCGGTGCTCAGAAACTTTGTGAACATTGCAGCGAGTTCCCGAGAAGCTCGAGCTCAGCGGGCGGCGCAGCGGGCGGCGCAGCAGGCGCAACGGCGGGCTGGCTAATGGATTTCTATCCGGCAATTGATCTGCGCGATGGAAAGTGCGTTCGTCTCTACCAAGGTGATTACGGCCAAGAGACGGTCTATGGCGATGATCCCGTTGCGCAGGCCCGCGCCTTTGAATCCGCAGGTGCCCCATGGATTCATGTTGTCGACCTTGACGCTGCCCGCACAGGCGAACCTGTCAACCGTGCAGTGATTGCCGATATTGCGGCGGGGGTAGCAGTTCCCGTGCAAACCGGCGGTGGCATCCGGTCGATGGCTGCTGCCGAAGCGCTCTTTGAAGCGGGAGTTGCCAGAGTGGTGGTTGGGACTGCTGCACTTGAAGACCCAGCATTCGTGCGCGCACTTGCAGCGATTTTTCCCGTCACGGTTGGCCTCGATGCTCGCGGTAGAGATGTCGCTGTTCGTGGATGGCTTGAAGGCTCTGGAGCAGACTTGTTGGATCTTGCCAAAGCGTTTGAAGATGCCGGAGTAGCTGCACTCGTGGTCACCGAGATCAGCAGGGATGGAACGCTTGAGGGGCCCGACCTGCTCGGGCTTTCGCAGGTCTTGGCAGCAACATCGATTCCAGTGATTGCATCTGGTGGTGTCGGCACGCTTGCTCATCTGACTGCATTGAGCCAGCTCCAATCGGCAGGGCGTGCTCTAGAAGGTGCAATCGTCGGACGTGCACTCTACGAAGGGCAATTCACTGCAGAGGATGCTGTTGCAGCCTGTGCCGGTTTGGGGAACAGTCAGGCACCACCAGTCACAGCCGAAGAGGCTGAGACATGAAGACCACCAGAGTTATTCCCTGCCTAGATGTGGAATCGGGCCGGGTAGTAAAGGGTGTCAACTTTGTCGAACTGCGTGATGCAGGCGACCCAGTCGAACTAGCAGCCCGCTACGACGCAGAAGGCGCTGACGAACTGATCTTTTTGGATATCACTGCGTCTTCGGATCGGCGAGAGACCACCATCGAGATGGTTCGCCGCACAGCAGAAGAAGTGTTTATCCCGTTCACTGTTGGTGGCGGCGTACGCACGGTGGAAGATGCCCGACGCTTGTTGAGGGCGGGGGCCGACAAGGTTGGGATCAATACTGCAGCAGTAGATCGCCCAGAGCTGATTTCAGAGATTGCTGACGAGTTTGGCGTGCAGTGCGTGGTGGTTGCCATCGACGCCCGCCGGCGAGTATTCGCTACTCAATCCGGCTCGGGAGAAGAGGCCCCATCACAAGAAATTTCGGGGAGCGCTCAGACCGGCTCGCTGAGTTGGGAAGTCTTTACCCATGGTGGACGCACTGCGGTTGGCCTTGACGCAGTTGAGTGGGCAGCCCGCGCAGTTGAGCTAGGTGCAGGCGAGATTCTGCTCACATCGATGGACCGTGACGGAACCAAAGAGGGGTTCGACCTGCAACTCACCGCAGCAGTCTCGGCTGCATGCTCGGTGCCAGTCATTGCATCTGGGGGAGTGGGAACACTTGATCACCTTGTTCAAGGAGCAGTCACTGGTCACGCCGACGCGGTTCTTGCCGCCTCGATCTTTCACTTTGGAGAGTTCACCATCGCACAGGCCAAGCAAGCCCTTGCCGCAGCGGGTGTAGCGGTTCGCCCAGCCTGAGTAATCAGGGTGGCGACTGACCAGCGAACACCCCATCAGAAGCAACCACCCCAATTCGTGCCACCGCCGTCACGATTGCTGCAAGCACGCAGCCTCCTGCAATCAGGGGTAGCAGCACGCCAAGGCCTAGGTCGGCTTCGAGTATCGGAAAGAAGAACACGCCCACGGCTGCGCCGGTCTTGCCTGCAGCAGTTGCAAGACCGTGGCCAGTGGCCCGCACGCGAGTCGGAAAGACTTCGGCTGGTAGCAGGAATGTCGTCGAGTTGGGCCCCGCATTCATGCAGATGTTGAACACGATGAACCCAGCAAAGACCAACACCAGGCTTCTCATGCTGTCCTCCGGGAACGTTGTCGAGAACGCCAACGTGAGCAGACCAACGCCCATTGCTAGGAATCCGGCAATCTGCATGGTGGTATGTCTGAATCTGGTAATCAGAACGAGCGCCACGGCAAACCCCACGATCAAGAACAAGTCGATGAACACCGCACCCTCAGTCGAGGAGATTGCATCAGACAGGGTGCTTCCGTCGCTTTGGATCGCAAGGGTCGCAATGATCACCGGGGTAAAGACCCCGATTCCGTATGTTGCGATGTCCATCAGGAACCACGGAATAGTGGTGAGTATGGTGAGCCTTCGCATGCCTCCCTGGAACAACTCTCGATACGAACCCGCCGTCTCAGCGGCATCTTCAGTATCGGCCTGAATCATTGAGGCCTCGACTTTGTGACCAACAAACATGCTGGCAACTTCTGCAGCTTCTTCGTGTTCTCCCTGAGCGGCCAACCACTTCGGACTTTCGGGTACCCCACGTCGGAGCAGGATAATGAGCACTGCCGGTACGGCACCGAAGGCCAGCATGTAGCGCCAAGATGACACCGAATCGAAAACAATCAGAATGGCTAGACCCACGAGCGCCCCGAGCACCTGCCCCACAGCCTGAAAGCTGAACGCCCCGACGAGTAGGCGTACTCGGTGTCGTGCCGGAGCAATCTCTGCAATGTAGGCCGCACTAATTGGGTAGTCCGCGCCCACCCCGATCCCAAGAATGAACCGAAATGCGATCAGCGACGGAATGCTCCATGCCATGCCGGACAGCAGTGCGAACACCACGAACAATCCCAAGTCCAGACGAAAGGCCAGCTTTCTGCCGATTCGGTCAGTGAGTCGACCCAAACCGAAGGCACCAAAGATTGCACCCACGATTGCTGCAGCCGAGACCAGGCCGATCTGCTGAGGCGAGGCTCCAAGGTCTTCTGCGATCAGAGGTGAGGCCACACCGATAATGAAGAAGTCAAAGCCATCGAGCATGATGCCGGTTGCCGCAAGCAGCCATACCCGCCAATGCTTGTTCGTCATAGGCGCCTCATTGAGAAGCGTGTCTAGCTGGGTTCCCATCTGCTCTGAAGCTAGAAACAGTTAGTGAAGACCAGACGGAGCGGGGGCGACCTAGAGGGAACCATTGGGTTAACAGTCGTCTCGCTAGGTTTGGATTTTGGCTGTCCGCTTCAGTGTCACGGGGTATTTCAGTGTCACGGGGTATTTCAGTGTCACGGGGTATTTCAGTGCCACAGGGTATTTCAGTGGCATAGCGAATTTCAGTGTCACAGGGTGTTTGTACTGTAGAACGTATGTTCGATCCTGAAGACCCCGAAGCAATCCCCTCCAAAGCTGATCAGGCAGCGCCCGTATCTGGTTTTGGTTTGGGTGTGGAGTTGGGTGTTGTTGCGGGTCAGGGTGCGGGTGGTTTGGTTGCGTTAGCGAATCTTGTGGCAGGTGTGAGTTCTGCAGGTTCGGGCGGTTCGGGCGGTTCTGGTTCTGGTGGTTCGGCTGGTTCTGGTGGTGGTGTGGGTGTGGTGTCTGATGAGGTGCTTGTTGGGTTGTCTGATGTGTTGGAATCAGCCCAACGGGCGTTGGATTCAGCACGGTTAACAGTCGTGGGTGAACTCGACGCCCGTAACGTTTCGTTACGCACCAAAGGCCTTGTCATGAACGCCTGGTTAGGTCACGAATACCTCCTCGCGCGCCCTGTTGCATCCCGGATGGTGTCCACGGCCCGCAAATTACGCTCCGTGTTACCTGAGGTAGCTGATGCGTTACGTAACGGGGTCATCACCGCCGATCACGCAGCACTGTTATCAAAGCTGTGTGTCACACGGGTTGAACCGATCATGGTTGCGTTACAAGCAGAGTTCATCAGCCTCACAATAGGTGTCCGGTTCGAACAATGGGCAAACGAAATACGCGCACTCATTGATCTTGCTGACCCAGACGGGGCACACCTACCAAACCCAGACCACAACCGGATCAACATGAGCGACGGCCTCTCAGGCGAACTTCACCTCGACGGCGATTTCGTAGCCGACACAGCAGCCACAATCCGAGCAGCACTCCTCACTGAAACCGACCGCCGTGTTGCACATCACCGCAAACTCAAAGCAGCAAACCCCGATCACATCATCCCCACACGACCACAACTCCTAGCCGAAGCCCTCACCGAACTCATCCGCAGAGCGATCAGCACCCAACCAGGAACCACGAACAACCCCGCAACAGATATCACCCTTGTCATTCAAGCCTCAGACCCGGTCCACGCCACCACACCAGATGGTGTCCGCCTCCAAGACGGCACCACCCGACTCCTCAACTGCGACCCCAAAATCCAAGCACTCATCATCAACTCTTTGGGTATCCCACTCGATCTTGGAACCGCTGTTCGTTACGCAACACCCAGCCAACGCAAAGCCATAGCCATCAGAGACCAAGGATGTGTCGTCCCCGGATGCGACGCACCACACAACTGGGTAGACCTACACCACGTCAAAGAAGCCCAAGACGGCGGTCCAACAGATCTCAACAACCTGGTCTCCTTATGCAAACCACACCACGCGCTACTCCACACAAACGGCTGGACCATCACCGAAAACCCTGACAAACCCGGCCGATACATCATCACCACACCCACCGGCACCCAACTCAACACCCAACACAACGGCAAACCCAGCCCATAAACCCCACACGCTAAATTTCGCCCGATCGTGCCACTCGACCAGCAAGCGGCGCTCAGCGACTGCTGCTCGACCCCCACCGCAGCCCGGCGCCGACTAGCGAAAATCGGGCCACTAGCGCGTCGGTCAGCCCCCTCAGTAAAGCGCGGGCAGACTATTGCTATGGACCTGCGAATCTTTATAGAGCCTCAGCAAGGCGCGAGCTACGAGCAACAGCTTGCAGTAGCTCAGCGTGCCGAATCCCTTGGCTTTGACGCGTTCTTCCGATCCGACCACTTCCTAAAGATGGGAGATGTGTCTGGTCTTCCGGGGCCCAGCGACTCTTGGGTCACGCTCGGTGCAATCGCACGAGAGACCTCGACTATCAAACTCGGAACCATGGTCACTTCGGTTACTTTCCGCCAGCCAGGTCCGCTAGCGATAGCCGTTGCGCAGGTAGATCAGATGTCGGGCGGCCGTGTCGAGTTAGGCATCGGCGCCGGCTGGTATGACCAGGAGCATCTGGCGTACGGAATTCCATTTCCTCCCCTGAAAGAACGCTTTGATCGACTCGAAGAGAGTCTCGAGATTCTGCAGGGTTTGTGGCATACGCCAATAGGAGAGACCTTTGCGCATCATGGCGAGTACTGGACCATCGAGGATTCACCTGCCTTGCCAAAGCCCGCTCACCCTGCGGGCCCACCCATCATCATTGGGGGAGCCGGCCCGAAGCGCACTCCGCAACTCGCAGCCCGTTTCGCAGCCGAGTTCAACACTCCGTTCTTTGGCCTAGACGACGTCGTCACTGCTCATGCCCGAGTTGATCAGGCATGTAACGCAGTTGGACGTGACCCCGCCTCACTCCGACGCTCAGCATGTCAAGTCTTGTGCTGCGGAGCTACCGAGGCCGAGATTGCCAGCAGGGCCGCAGCGATTGGTCGCCAACCGGATGAGTTGCGAATAAACGGCATGGCTGGAACCCCAACTGAACTGGTCGCCAAGATGCAGGCTTTTTCGGCAGTTGGAGTGACTCGCATGTATCTACAAACTCTTGATCTTGAAGATCTGGATCACCTCGACCTGCTCGCTGAGACCGTCCTTGCCGCCGCAGCCGATCTGCCCTGAGGCTGCCGGTGCATTGGGACTGCCGGTGCATTGGGGCGCGCGGAGGGGCAGTACGGTAGGGAGCCCATGACAGATTCCGCCTCTGATGCAGGCCAAGACAAGCTTCCCGTACGCATGCTCAACGATCGAATTTTGGTCAAGCTTGACGCAGCTGAAGCAGAGCGGCGATCGAGCGGCGGCATCGTCATTCCGGCAACAGCGCAATTGGGCAAACGCTTGGCTTGGGCCGAGGTAAGGGCTGCCGGGCCGCAGGTGCGTTCGGTGCAAGAGGGTGACCATGTGCTGTTCAACCCCGAAGACATCTATGAGGTTGAAGTCCGTGGGGAAACCTTTGTGATTCTGCGAGAGCGAGACGTGCACGCCGTTGCAGCCGAGCGCCTTGAAGAGACCCACACTGGCCAAACGGGCCTATATCTCTAGAAGCGCAAATCCATAGATTTCGTTGGATCACGAACTAGTTGTGGGCTGAGGCTGTGCAACTTCTACGATGTCTGCCATGCCCCAGTCCGTAACGCCATCATCACCAACCCCCGAGCAGCCTTCTCCAGACTCGGCAAGTCACGGGCTTGACTCCCCGGCTGTCACTCCGATTGCAGTGCGCGAGCAGGACTTCGCGAAGATCACCTTCAACGAAGACGGCCTTGTTGCTGCCATTGTCACCGACATCAAAACCAAAGACGTCTTGATGATGGCTTGGATGAACGAAGAATCGCTACAGATGAGTCTTGAGCAGGGCCGGACGGTGTTCTGGTCACGCTCCCGCCAGGAACTCTGGCGCAAAGGTGATACCTCGGGAGACAGGCAGTTCATCCGCTCAGCTGCTTATGACTGCGATGGAGACACCCTGTTGTTTGTTGTTGAACAAGAAGGCAATGGGGCATGTCACACCGGCAACTATTCCTGCTTCTTTCGAGCCTTCGGAGCATGAGAGCAGTCCGAGCATGAGAGCAGTCCGAGTATGACTCAGAAGAGCTACCAGTCGGCGGCCGCGAGTTCCGCTCAGATCGTTCCCGACTTTGAGCTGTTTAAGAGTCTGGCGCGAACCCACCGGGTTGTTCCCGTGTTCAGAACTCTGCTTGCGGACCTGACCACTCCGGTTGCTGCTTTCATGCGTCTCTGCGGAGATGACACAGAAGGTCAGCCAGGCTTTTTGTTGGAATCCGTGGATCACGGCGGCCGCTGGAGCCGATGGTCTTTCGTCGGTCGAGCACCGCGAGCGAAGATTGTTTCACGCCTAGGCAGGCTCACGTTCTCTGGAGATCTTCCCGAGGGGATTCCTACGGATCAGGGAGTTCTGGCCAGCTTGGACATGTTGCTGCAGCACTACAAAGCGCCCACCGCCGCCGAGTTCGGCGCGCTCGGTGCAGAGCTACCTCCGCTTCACTCGGGCGTAGTCGGGTACTTGGGCTATGACGTGGTGCGCGAGGTCGAGCGGTTGCCGAACGCTCCCGAGTCAGATCGGGACTGGCCAGACGCAATTCTGTCGGTCATTGGGGAGTTGGCGGCCTATGACCATTGGAGCCAGCAGGTCACGCTGATTGCTAATGCGTTTGTGGATGACACATCCACCGATGAGCAACTCGAACAGGCATACCTTCATGCGATTTCTCGAATCGATCAGATGGCAGCCGACGGGGCGATTGCCTTGGAGGAACCACTCGTCGAAGCACCGACTTCGGCTGATCCGCCTCCGGTCACCTCCACGCTTGCACCGGGTATGTATGAGTCCGCTGTTGCAGTGGCCAAAGAGCACATCCTGTCGGGTGACATCTTTCAAGTTGTGCTTTCGCAGCGCTTTGACGTTGTGACCGATGCCGACCCGCTCGATCTCTATCGCGTGCTTCGGCGTGTCAATCCGAGCCCGTACATGTATTACGTGCGTGAGCACGAACTCACGCTTGTGGGCTGCTCGCCCGAGCCAATGGTGCAGTTACTAGACGGCAAAGTCATTTCACGACCTATTGCGGGCACCCGGTTCCGAGGCAAAACCGACGAGCACGATCGCCAACTTGCTGCAGAACTAATCGAGCATCCCAAGGAGCGAGCCGAGCACATCATGTTGGTGGACTTAGCCCGCAACGATGTCGGTCGCGTGGTCGAGTTCGGCACCTGCCAAGTGGATGAGTTGATGACGCTTGAGCGCTTTAGTCACGTTATGCACCTGACCTCTCAGGTTTCGGGAACGCTCGCAGCGGGCAGCACCCCAATTGACGTACTTCGTGCGACCCTTCCGGCGGGGACAGTGTCTGGAGCCCCCAAAGTTCGTGCCATGGAGATCATCGATGAGCTTGAACCCACCCGTCGAGGCCCCTATGCCGGCGTAGTTGGTTACCTAGATTTTTCTGGCAACATCGATACTGCTCTTGCGATTCGCACCATGGTTCTTGACCCACCCGACGCCGATGGAAAGCGGCGGGCATCGGTGCAAGCAGGGGCGGGAGTGGTTGCTGACTCCATTGCGGCCGAGGAAGAACTCGAAACCCGCAATAAGGCCAAAGCGCTGCTCAGCGCTATTGCGCCAGCGGAACAAATGACCCGGCATCGCAGGGCCGCAGCGCAGAGTCGTCGCGACCAGACTCCCTGAACCAAACAGACTGCCTGACCCAAACATGCTGCCTGACCCAAACAGACTGCCTGACTCAAACAGGGTTCCGAGATGGGCGAGACTTAGAAGATGACAGACGTGACTGCTGATTACCTTGCTCTGAAACGGTCGGTGGCAGCGGTTCGCGTTCCCCGAGACGTCATTCGCGTGTTCGGCGCCGACGCAGTGTCCTTCTTGCAGGGCCAGATATCTCAGGATGTCTCGAACCTTCAACCGGGGGAGTCGCGTTTGGCGCTCATTCTGGAGCCGCAAGGCAAAGTTGATGCCTGGGTCCGAGTGTGGGGGCGTGGCCAGTCAGACGAGATCCTGATTGACTGCGAAGGCGGTTCCGGTCAGCTAGTTCTCGACCGTCTGAATCGCTTTCGGATGCGCGTGAAGACGGAACTTGAGCTGCTCAATTGGCAGTGTGTGTCACTACGAGGGCCTGACTGCCCCGCTGTAGATTCCCCCGGACTAGCTGCAGAACTGAAGGGCGAGGTTGCGTGGCCTGGAACGAAAGGCCTAGATCTGCTGGGACCGCAGGTGAGTCTGCCGGAAGGCATGCACGTTGCTGGCCTTGCAGCCTTTGATTCGGTTCGGATTGAGGCGGGCTGGCCGGCCATGGGTAGCGAGTTGGGAGCGCAGCTCGAGCCCAAAGTCATTCCCGCCGAGGCCGGACAGTGGCTCATTGATGCCTCGGTCAGTTTCACCAAGGGTTGCTATACGGGCCAAGAACTCGTTGCACGGGTCGACTCCCGGGGGAACAACACACCGCGCAATCTTCGCGGCCTAGTCATTTCTTCGAATGTCTTGCCGCCAGTCGGAGCCCAGATATTTGTTGACGAGCAACTTCGCGGCACCATTACGAGCGTCGGTGAGTCACTTGATCTGCGTGCGCCAGTTGCCCTTGGCTATGTGCATCGATCAGTGGAAGTGCCCGCCCAAGCGCTGCTCCGCTGGCCAGCAGTTGGCGGAGTACCCGCAGGTGAAGTCGTCGCGCAGATTCGTGAGCTACCACTTCTGCCCGCATCCACAGTGGCCGAATTTGCCAGTGAACCAGAGTGACTGCTCGTGAACCAGAGTGACTGCTCGTGAACCACTATGAGGTGCTCGGTGTTGAGCCAACAGTCTCGGCAGCAGAACTTCGCTCTGCGTATCTTCGCTTAGCGCGTCGGTACCATCCAGACTTTCAACACGGCCAGCAAAAGTCTGCGCGGAGCGCTGCCGATTCCGAACTGCGTATGCGCCAGATCAATGCTGCCTGGCAGGTAGTAGGCAGCAGCAAAGACCGGGCAGCCTACGATCAGCGCCTGCGCGTCGAGGCTGCAGCTATTTCCTCGGCCAACTCCGCACACGCATCTTCAGCAGGTGGAGCGGTTCAAGCAGCCGGGGCCGTGGGTCCAACGGGGCCGCGGATCGAGCAGCCTTCAACTTCGTTTACTCCGTACTGGGAACACGATGCCGATGATGACGACTCTTGGCGCTATGAGCCCGATGAGATCAACCCAGAGACGGTTCCGCACAAGTCATTGCTGGCTGCACCCGCACTGACCTTTGCGTTGGGACTAGCCCTGCTCGCAGCGAGCGCCCCCAATGGGAATCGAGCCCTCTCTGCGGGCGGTTTGATGTGCATGCTGTGCTCAGTCTTTTTCTTTGGGGCGGCACCCGTGGTGGCCATGTTCAAGTCTCAGATAGCAGAGGAGAGGTCGCGCCGATCACGGTCCTCAACTCGTCCTAAGTAGCCCGCCCCGGGCACAGGGCTCAGGTGCTGGCGAGTAACCTGAATCGCAAATGGCTACCTACCTTGATGCAATCCTTGCAGCTCACAGAACTGCAGCTCAGGCGGACAACCGCAGCACGGAGCAACTGATTGAGCGGGCCCGGTCGATGCCACCCACAAGGGGATTTGCAGTGGCGCTGAGAGCCTCGACCGAGCTTGCAGTGATTGCTGAAGTAAAGCGTCGTTCGCCTTCCAAGGGCGACCTAGCACCCACCCTCGACCCCGCATCGCTAGCACTGAGCTATCAGGCCGGCGGTGCGAGTTGCCTGTCAGTGCTGACAGATCAAGATTATTTTGGTGGATCCCCCGAAGATCTCGCTGCCGCCCGTTCTGCGGTCAGCTTGCCGGTGCTCCGCAAAGACTTCACGGTGTCAGCACATGACGTCTGCGATGCTCGCCTTATGGGCGCCGACTGCGTTCTGCTGATTGCTGCTGCGCTAGACGATGCCGAACTAACAGACTTTTCTGAACTGGCGACTGAGCTTGGCTTGGATGCGCTCATCGAGATTCACGATGAGGCCGAACTCGATCGGGCCGTAGCCTGCACTTCTGCTGAGCTAGTTGGCGTCAATCAGCGTGACCTCGAGACCTTCATGGTCGACCAGGCTCGCGCCGTTCGCATGGCGGGCATCATGCCAGCGGACACGCTGCGAATTGCAGAGTCGGGAGTGCGAGGACAACAAGATGCGCTCGCACTGGCCGCGGCGGGTTATCACGCGGTGTTGGTAGGGGAGCACCTAGTCAGATCGGCAGACCCTGCAGCTGCTTTGTCTGAATTGCGGGTTGCGCTGCCGGTGCGTGAGTAGGGTTCTTGGGTGTTCGTTAAGATCTGCGGTGTCACAAATGAAGAGGATGCGCTGATGGCAGTAGCCCTCGGTGCCGATGCAGTTGGCTTTGTCTTTGCACCCTCTCCGCGCCAAGTCACCGTAAATCTTGTGCGCGATATCGTGCATCGCCTGCCGCCAGAGGTTGTCAGTGTGGGGGTGTTTCGCGATCAGGCTCCGCAGCTCGTCATCGAGACAGTGCAGTCTGCTGGACTGCGCGCCGCTCAGCTTCACGGCCACGAAACTGCTGCCGACGCCGCCATGATTCGTCCCTATTGCCAGGCACTCATCGTGGCCTTTGCAGCGGGTGACCCGGGCTTGACCCATGTTGATGATTACGGTGCGGATGCAGTGTTGCTTGACTCCCACGCACCCGGGTCGGGCCAGGTCTTCGACTGGTCACTCGCAGAGGGTGCGCCGCTGAACAGGCGACTCATATTGGCTGGCGGATTAACTCCGCAGAACGTGGCCGATGGCATTGCAGAGGTTCACCCATGGGGAGTGGACGTGTCTTCTGGGGTAGAGGTCGATGGTCAGCCGGGCCGAAAAGACGCCAGACTCGTTCAGGCCTTCATTCGTGCCGCTCGTGCCGCTGCGCCAGTTGCTCCGCCGCACGGTTCACCCGAGGACCCCTACGATCACGGTCCTTTCAATTGGGCTGAGTCGGGAATGTAAACCCGCCGTACTCAATGCCGTGCTCACTGCAGGGCTCAATGCCGTGCTCACTGCAGGGCACCCCGGTTCCGTTCAAAGCAGTCTGCAAGGTACGTTGAGGGGGTGAACAACGATCTGAAGAACCAAGCAGATGAACTAGCTCAAGTGTTTGCGAGCGACATGGTTGGTGCGCCAACTGGTGTCGGCAGATTCGGTGAGTTCGGTGGCATGTTTGTGCCCGAGACTCTGGTGCCTGCGCTACACGAGCTTGAAGCTGCGTTTAAAGATGCTTGGGCTGACCCAGTCTTTCGCAATGAACTCGACACGCTGCTTGCCGACTATGCCGGTCGACCAAGCCCGCTCACCAGATGTGACCGCCTCGGGGAGCAACTCGGGTTTCAGTTGTACCTCAAGCGTGAGGATCTGAACCATACGGGTTCGCACAAAATTAATAACGTGTTGGGCCAAGCCCTGTTGGCCAAGCGGATGGGCAAGACCCGACTCGTTGCAGAAACAGGAGCAGGGCAGCACGGTGTGGCCACTGCTACGGCTGCTGCACTGATGGACATGGAATGCCTCGTCTATATGGGCGAGGTGGATATTGCCCGCCAAGAACTCAACGTGTTTCGTATGCGCTTGTTAGGCGCCGAGGTCACACCGGCAGTCTCGGGGAGTCGAACGCTCAAGGATGCCGTGAACGAGGCCATGCGTGATTGGGTGGGCACTGTTGAGCACACCTACTACTGCTTGGGTTCCGTACTGGGCCCGCACCCATACCCGTGGATGGTCCGAGAGTTCCATCGTGTGATTGGAACCGAGGCTGCAGTTCAGTGTCGCGTCGCCCTCGGCGCAGATCACCCGACAGGTCGCCCCGATGTAGTGGTTGCCTGTATCGGCGGTGGATCAAACGCTGCAGGTATCTTCAGCGGCTTTGCAGCATTCCCGGAGGTTGACCTTGTGGGGGTAGAGCCAGAAGGCGGTGCAGCAATCGGGCATGGAATCCCGGGCATTGTGCACGGTATGAAGTCCTATCTGATGCAGGATGAGTTCGGTCAGGTGAGCGAGGCGCAGTCAATCTCTGCCGGCTTGGATTACCCGGGAGTAGGCCCCGAGCATGCCCATCTTGCTGACTCAGGCCGCGCAAAGTACGAACAAGTGACCGATGCCGAGGTGATTGAGGCGTTTCAGTTGCTGTCTCGCACCGAAGGCATCATTCCGGCGCTCGAACCTGCCCATGCCCTCGCTTGGGTTGTACGAGAGAAAGAGTCTCTTGCCGGCAAGAACGTGCTGATCAACATGTCAGGTCGCGGCGATAAAGACGTGGGTCAGATGATGGAAGTACTCGGAGACACGCTGTGAGCGCTTCGGACCTTTTGCCTTTTCAGGCTTCACTTGAGGCGCGCCGGT
This sequence comes from Actinobacteria bacterium IMCC26207, assembly GCA_001025035.1. GTDB lineage: Bacteria > Actinomycetota > Acidimicrobiia > Acidimicrobiales > Microtrichaceae > IMCC26207. The sequence continues at coordinate 48,711 of LCZK01000002.1, read as the reverse complement.
CAAGCGGCGGAAAGTGTTTGGTTCCATATCTAACGGGTGGATTGCCCGGATGGGAACTGATGCTCGAAGCAGTTGCCTCTGCGGGGGCCGACGGGATCGAAGTTGGTATTCCGTTCTCTGACCCCGTCATGGACGGACCGATCATTCAGGAGTCTTCGGAACTCGCACTCGCTGCTGGAGCCACGCCGCCGGGGATTCTTGACGGGCTGAGCCGACTCGACATTGGTGTGCCCCTTGCGGTCATGACCTACGTCAACCTGGTCTACCGGTTTGGCTACGAGCGGTTTGCAGATTCCATGGTCAAAGCCGGTGTGTCAGCGGCGATCCTGCCTGATATGCCACTTGAAGAAGCCGGCGACTGGTGTAGCGCAGCAGACGCAGCAGGTGTTCAGACAGTCATGCTTGCCGCGCCGACAACTCCTGATGAACGGCTGTCGCGAATCGTTGAGCGTTGTGGCGGCTTTGTCTATGCAGTTGGATTGCTCGGGATTACTGGCGAGCGTGATTCGCTTGCCGCGTCAGCCAAGGTGATTGCCAAGCGACTCAAAGAAGTAACTGACCTGCCGGTACTTGTCGGGGTCGGAATCTCGACTCCCGAACAGGCAGCGGAAGTGTGCGAGGTTGCCGATGGGGTCGTTGTGGGTTCGGCGATTGTGCGTCGAGTGGTTGAGACAAGGTCGCCTGAGTCGGTCGCAGAATTCGTCGGATCGTTCCGAGAAGCGCTCGATAAGGGCTAAAAACCAGGCACGGACCTAGTAGCGATTTTTAGCCCGAAAAATAAAAACCGCTAAAAACCGCCGGTTTCTGTTCCCAAGCCCCCAAATCTGTGATAGTTACAAGGGTGCAATTTGCCGTCGAGTTCTGACGTCACCCCAGGGGACACAGAATTGGGCGTTTCGAGTAGATCGACCAGGAGGAAATATGAACAAGACCGAATTAGTAGAAACCATTGCGCAGCGCAACGACATGTCCAAGAAGGATGTTCAGGCAGTGCTTGACTCCTTTGAGGAGATTGCGGGCGACGTTGTTGCAAAGGGCGGCGAAGCACTCACCATCCCCGGTTTCTTGAAGTTTGAGCAGACCCACCGTGCAGCTCGCGCTGGACGTAACCCACAGACCGGCGAGACCATTCAGGTCAAGGCCGCAAACGCAGCCAAGGTCACCGCTGGTGCACGCCTCAAGGCACGCGCCAAGTCTGGCAAGTAACACGCTGTTGGCAGTAGTTATGTTTCAGTAACTCTGCCCAAGCACAGAACTAAGCAGGTTGGTGGCCACCCTTCGGGGTGGCCACACTGTTTTTCGGCTCGATGCCAAGCACGTACTCTGTGTTCATGCCAGCCCAGCCCAGTCCCGCCCAGCCCAGTCCCTCCCAGCCCAGAGTGCTCAAGATCCCCTCAAAGGCGCCGGCGTTTACCTTACTCGATCAGCAAGGCGACAAGGTCAAGTTGTCGGGATTCCTTGGCCGCAAGGTGCTGATTTTCTTCTACCCCAAGGCCAGCACGCCGGGGTGCACCACTCAGGCCTGCGGTCTGCGCGACATTGCAAGTGAGATTGGCGACACGGTGATCATTGGGATCAGCCCTGATCTGCCCGCAAAATTGCAGCGCTTTGATGAGCAACAAAGCCTTGGCTTTACTCTCTTGTCTGATCCCGAACACCTGGTAGCCGAGAAGTACGGGGTGTGGGCAGAGAAGAAGCTCTACGGCAAGGTGTACATGGGTGTTGTCCGCTCGGCCTTCTTGATTGGGGAAACCGGAAAGCTTGAGCAGGTCTGGTACAAGATCAGCCCCAAGGACACGCCAACAAAGTTGCTCAAAGCGCTATCGGCATCCGCGACTGACTAGCGCCATGTCCCGCGCAGAGTTAGGGCGGTGTTAGTAGCGGAATTAGTCGCGACGTTCGTCGGCGGCTCGCAGCCGCTGCTCAAACTCTGTATCGGTTTTTGACATTGCCCACTGTCGGCCAGCTACTGCTGCCGCTGCAGCTAGACCAAGAATGATGAGCAGTCGGAGCAACAGGTGACTGCCTCCGTCGTTGCTGTCTGCGCTGCTGAAGTCGACCACATCGTCTGCCATGGCCGAAATAGTAGAGGTTCTGGCTTTGAGGGGTAGCGCAGAAATCAGATAGGGTCTCTAGCGCAGCCCGGGTGGCGGAATGGCAGACGCGGCGGATTCAAAATCCGCTGTCCTAACGGGCGTGTGGGTTCAAGTCCCACCCCGGGCACGCTGCAGATAGTTTAAGGGCTGTTCGTCCAGCGCTAGGCGGGCGACTCAGCGCAGTAGCCGCTGGCGGATTTGTTGGGTGATGTCATCGCTCAGGCCTAAACCTGTGCGGAAATACCCTTCAACGGATCCAAACTGAGCCTGCACTTCGCTCAGCGAAGTTGCGAGATAGTCAGGTTCAACCGTGAATGCTGGTTTCAGTAGCTCAGGGTTTCCTCCGGCCGCTGCAAACTGATCAAGATACGGCTGGAACGAGACCAGTACGGGAGCAGAGCTGAGGAGATAATCCTCAAAGACCGTCTCCTCTGCAACCCCGAGCAAGCTCAGCAATGCCGCAGCGGCCCAGCCCGTGCGGTCCTTTCCAGCTGTGCAGTGAAACAGTGCAGGACTATCAAGGTTGGCAATCTGCAAGAACATTTCTCGATATGCAGCGCAGGCCGCCTCAGAGGTGATCAGATTTCTGTACGTACCCAAATAATGCTCTCGGATCTTGCCGCTCTGCAGAAGTTCCTCAGCTGCAACGGGATCCTCAAACATGTCTGCCAGGTGAGCGGCCAGGCTGGTGACAGCATCAGCTAAGACATCAAGGTGCACCAAGTCTACACCCGGTGGTACTCGATCCGGCAATGAGGAGCACTCGGCGGCGCTGCGCAGGTCGAACACTGTGCTCAAGCCCAGTTTTGCGAGAGCGTCGATGCCCGCTTGTCCTTCAAAGCCCAGCCGTCCCGAGCGATACAGCAGGCTGGTGGCGACCGTCTCGCCACTAGTGGTGGGGTAGCCGCCAACATCGCGCAGATTAATGATTCCTGCAATGTCCAGCGCCCCAGACTCGGCTCCTGGGTTCTTCTCAGTCGGGGTGGTCTGAGCAGGGCTGGTCTGGGCAGGGCTAGTCGGGGCAGGGCTAGTCGGGGCAGGGGAGCTGGGGGTTGCTGGTTCATTCATGCGTTGCTCAGGTTACTCAGGGACGAGCTCTGCCCATGTCGGCCGAAATGACCTCTGCAGCAGTCGAGTCAAGATCCTCAATGAGTACCGGCAGAGCAGTCCGCCAGTTGGGATGCTCATCAATGGTGCCGGGCAGATTGGGTCGCTCTGTCATCAACGTCGCGTCCTCAAGAGTGACCATAGCCAAGTCACTGCCACTGTTCGCGAGGGTGTGGTAGGCGGACCTGATGACTTCTGAGGCAGGGGCACTCTCACCTTCCTGCAACCCCGCAAGGTTCGCCAGCCTGACGCGCAGGGTCTGATCTCCGTCTGGATCCGGCGGGATTCCAGCCTCTGAGCGCTGTTCCGCATCGGCTCCTGACCACAGCCCAGCAACGGTGGGCAGGTCGTGTGTGGTCAGAGCCCCAAGTGTGTTCGCTGGCCACTGCTCGGGCGAATCCTCGGCGAACCAGCCAATGCGGTACCCGAAAACATCACGAGTGCTCAGCGCTTCTCGAACCTCTGATTCGACGGTCCCGAGGTCTTCTCCAACCAAGGTCGCTCCGGCTCGCGCGGCCTCCATGACAGCAAGGTCAAGAAGCTCTGCGCCAAACTGCGAGACGTAGCCGCCCTGCTCAGCGGTCATGCCCTTAGGAATCCAAAACAGGCGGAACAACCCCATCACATGATCCACTCGCAGTGCGCTGCAGTGATTCAGCATGCGCTGCAAAGTCTGAAGCCATGGCGCGTAGCCCACCTGTCGAAGCTTCCACGGAACATAAGGCGGCAGTCCCCAGTCTTGGCCTTGCCGATTGAACTCGTCTGGGGGTGCACCAATTCTGCAGTCAAGCGCCAGCAGATCTTGATCGCACCAAGCGTCAGACCCTGCAGGATCAAATCCAACGGGTAGGTCTGCAAGCAGGCCCGCTCCGGCCTGAGCCGCAACTGCAAGCTGCACCTCGCATTCCACATGTATCCATCGCCAAAACGCCACACGGTCACTGTGTACGGCACAAAATTCCCGAACCCCGGCCGAGCTCGGGTGGCGATGCTGCTCGGGCCATTCCTGCCAACCAGACTGGTGGTGTTCGGCCAGCGCGCAGAACTGCGCATGGCGTGTGAGCTCCTGATCTGCCTGTGCAATTTCGAGTGAATGTTGCACTACCCGACTACCGCGTACCTCTGCCCAAATCTCTTCGAGCGCCGTTAGTTTGAGCGCCCAAACCCGGTCTCGGTCAATCAGTTGATCTGCGTTGAGCGCACGCCCGGCTGCAGCGGCTCGGCTGAGTTTCTCGCCAATCAGGTCGGCCCCGATGACGGACTCAACTCGCAGGTACAACAACGACCAGAACCGGCGAGAAGACGCGTAGTAGGGCGATGCCTGCTGGTGGGCCAAGGGGAGCGAAGCGCCGAGTGGATTATGTGCCAGTAGCGAAGCTCCAGTTCCTTCTGCCCAGTTCGCCAGAGTGGCCAGATCAACAAAATCCCCGTGGCCCCAGCTCTGCTCAGAGCGCGATGCATACAACTGCGCAGACCAGCCCCAACCACGCTTGGGTCGCAGCGAACGTTCCGGCACAACAAACAAATGCGTAACAGGGCCACCGTCCGCTGGCTGAAGTTGATGCGCTCCGAGCGGCAAGTCAGGGGGAAGGTGAGTCTGAGCTAAGACTTCGCCTCCTTCGGCGAGCGACACCACTCCGGGCGACCACAACTCAGCAGTCTCGCCGGGGTGAACAAACCAGACGTGTGCATCCTGGGGTGGACCATCAGGGTGCTCCTCTGCCCCTTGGGCTCTTCGCAGCGCTTCACGGGTTTCCGGTTCGGTTTCGCGCCAAGACCCATCTGTTCCCCACCAGCCTGAAGCGATTCCGAAGGGGTCTTGCTCTGAGTTCATGGCACTAGTTTGGACCAGCTCTCAGCCTGTAATTGCCCTGTCACGATGTGAAGGCGGCTAGTCCGTAGACTCTCGTTGTGTCATTCTTCGTGGAACGCAGACTCCGACTCGTGGGCCGCCGCTTAGCGAAGGTTCGTGAGGAACTCCGGATCACCGATGAGCACCTGCTGCACTTCGCAGACATTACCGACGACTCCCGGATTCGGGCGATGGTCTCGGAAACCCCCCAAGCAGACGAGGATCACCGTGAAGCAGAGCGCACCTCTACTGCGCTTTCCAAGCATCGCCTCGAGCTAGTCCTGACGATTGAAAAGCTCGAACGCGAACAAGATGAACTTCTTGATGACATGAGCGCCCAACGCCGATGATCGATGCCGTACTGCCACAGATTTCTGCCGTAGAATATAAGTCCGATCACTTGCAGTTAGGAAGGCAACGGTGCCGACCAGAGTTGTAGTTGCAGAGGACGAGGCCATCATCAGGATGGATCTTTGTGAACTGCTCCAAGAAGAGGGTTACGAGGTAGTCGCCGACTGTGGTCGGGGCGATCAGGCTGTTGAGTTGGTGCGTCAGCATCGGCCAGACGTTGCGTTGCTCGACATCAAGATGCCAGGCATGGATGGCATTTCAGCTGCACGTGAAATTGGGGCGGAACACCTGTCTGCCGTGGTGTTGGTCACGGCGTTCTCGCAGCGTGAACTGATAGATGAAGCAAATGACGCTGGTGTGCATGGCTATGTAGTCAAGCCCTTCGAACGCCATGACCTAGCGCCCGCAATCGAGGTTGCGATCACTCGCTTCCGTGTTGAATCTCAGCTCTCGGAGCAGGTGCAAGACGCCACCGCACAACTCGCTGCGCGCAAATTGTTAGACCGGGCAAAGGGTCTTCTCATGGATAAGCATGGACTTTCTGAACAGAAGGCCTTTGACTTCATCCAAAAGACGGCGATGGCTTCACGGAGCCCAATGACCGAGGTGGCAGAGCAGATTCTGTCGGGTTCACTGCAGCCGTAATTCGCCACCCAGAGCAGTCAGCTACGGATGTACGATTCATCCGGTGCCCACGCTGATGCTGATCGACGGGAACTCGCTGACATACCGCGCGTTCTTTGCCCTGCCCACTGATATGACTACTGCCTCGGGGCAGGTGACGAATGCTGTCTTTGGGTTTAGCTCCATGCTGCTCAACCTGATTCGCGACCACCGACCTGATCAGGTCATTTTGACCTTCGATCTTCCCCAGCCCACCTTTCGCCACAAAATGTTGGACTCCTATAAGGCCAACCGAGATGCCACCCCCGACATTCTCCGAGAGCAGATGGGAATTGTCCGCCAAGTTGTCGAGTCGCTACAGCTGCCAATCGTGACCCAACCGGGTTTTGAGGCTGACGATGTGATTGCGACTCTTGCCGTGCGCGCCGAGGCCGAGGGCCGAGACGTGATCATTGTGACGGGAGATCGCGATAGCTATCAGCTCGTCCACGATCCACATATCCGTGTGCTCTATAACAAACGAGGAGTCTCGGATTATGCGCTCTACGACGAAGCCGGGATTTTTGAACGCACGGGGGTCACTCCCGAGCAATACGTGGAGTACGCAGCTCTGCGAGGCGACCCTTCTGACAATTTGCCGGGGGTGCCCGGAGTGGGAGAAAAGACTGCAGCAAAGCTGATCAATCAGTACGGGGGACTCGACGGCATCTTTGCCGCTGCGGCCGATCAAACCCCCAAGCTTCGCCAGAACCTGACCGAGAACGAGGCCCAGGCGCGTTCCAACTTTGAGATGATGCGACTGGTCCGCGATGTCGAGCTTGATGTTGATCCTGGTGCGCTGGTGCAGGGGACGGTTGACCCTGATCAGGTGCTGGAATTGTTCAAGGCCTTGGAGTTTCCGTCTCTGGTGCCACGCCTAGCAGACGCTTTCCCAGAGATCTTTGGTAAAGATTCTGGTGCGGCTAGTACAGCGGCGCTCGTACTCGAGGCCGAGGTGATTGAGCCGAACTCGGTGCCGGAACTCATCGAGGCACTGCGTTCCCTAGCGAGCTTGCCCACCATGTGCATCGCCGCAGCTTGGACTGGCGAACCTGGCCGCAGCCCGCTCGAGGGAATTGCCTTGGTAGCGAATCAGTCGCTCGGCGAAGTGCTCTGGGTGCCCGCTGCTCAGTTCGATGCCGTGTCGACTGAATTAGCTGAGGTGCTGTGTGGCAAGCCTGCTGTTGCTGCGCATGACGCAAAGCCGATTCTTCGATCACTGCTGGGTCTTGGGTTGGACATCACGAGCCTCAGGTTGGATACCAAATTGGCCGCCTACCTGCTCGATCCGGCGGATGCGAACTATGACCTGCCGGCGCTGTTGCTGAAGCACGCTCAGGCAGAACTTGCAGGGGAGGGCACGGTGCCTTCTGGTCAACTCGACTTTGGTGAGAACGAACTCTCGGTTTCGCAGGAACCAGCGCGTCTGGCTCTCGCCGTCGCATTTTTGAGCGAACCACTCAGCGCTTCGCTCGAGGCGCAGGGACTCACGGCGCTCAACGAACAGATAGAGGTTCCACTCGTTCGGGTTTTGGCCCGCATGGAGCACCTTGGAATCGGAGTAGATGTTGCTGTTCTGCAGGAGTTGAACAATTCGCTCACTCAGGTGGCAGATGCTGAGCGGGCTGCTATCCAAGAAGCGGCCGGCGAAGAGTTCAACGTGAATTCCACCTTGCAGATGCGGCGGATTCTGTTTGAGAAGCTAGAGCTCAAACCCGGAAAGAAGACCAAGACGGGTTACTCCACTGATCAGGCGACACTAGAAAAACTGCGCGGTGAGCACCCCATCATCGAGCACCTGCTGCGCTATCGAGAGGTAGAGAAACTGCGGTCCACCTATGGGGAGGGACTGCTTGCCGAGGTGGCGGAGGACGGTCGGATTCATGCCACGTTCAATCAGACTGTGGCGAGAACCGGTCGACTGTCTTCTGACGCGCCCAACCTGCACAACATTCCAGTTCGATCAGAAGAAGGGAAGCGCTTTCGAGAAGCTTTTGTTCCTGCCTCTGGTACCGAGTTTCTAGTTGCGGATTACAACCAGATCGAACTGCGTGTCATCGCCCACCTGGCAGAGGACCCCGGCCTGATTGAGGCGTTTCGAACCGGTGAAGATATTCACAACACCACCGCAGCACGAGTCTTCGGTGTACCAAACGATCAAGTCACAGGGGCGCAGCGATCAAAGGCCAAGATGGTCTCCTACGGACTCGCCTACGGCATGGAGGCTTACGGCCTAGCTCAGCGCTTGGCAATTCCAACTGGTGAAGCCCAAGAAATTCTGGATGCGTACTTCCTTGCATTTCCGAGCGTCAAGGCGTTTATGGAGGACACCGTCGAGCAAGCACGCACCCGCGGCTATACCGAGACAGCCTTTGGCCGTAAGAGAAAAATCCCCGAATTGTCTTCTGGTCAGCGCAATCTGCGAATGGCAGGGGAGCGCCAGGCCATGAACGCTCCGATTCAAGGCCTCGCAGCAGACATCTTCAAAGTTGCGCTCGTGCATCTTGATACTGCCCTCGACGAACAGGGCCTGCAGAGCAAACTCATCTTGCAGGTTCACGACGAAGTGATTCTGGAGGTTCCCCCCGAGGAACGAGAGGTAGCCGAACAGGTTGTGCTCGCGGCAATGTCTGGCGCTTTTGATCTGCGAGTGCCGTTAGAAGTGAATTTGTCGAGGGGCAGCACCTGGGCTGCGGCAAAGGGCTGAGCAGTGCCTGACTCGTTACCGGAACGGCACTGGTTTGAAGACGTAGCTGACCATCTTGGACCGGCCTATCTGCGCTACTCCTTCACCATGGGCACCAAGCAAGAGGTCTCGTTCTTGGTGCAAGCGCTCAACCTGCAAGCGGGCATGAGGGTCTTGGACGTGGGCTGTGGTCCCGGCAGACATGCTCTTGAGCTTGCAAAGCAGGGCATTTCTGTTGTGGGAGTCGATATCAGCGAGAGCTTTATTGATGTGGCTCGGGAGTCTGCAGCCACTGCAGGCGTCTCAGAACTGGCGCAGTTCATCCGCAGCGATGCACGACAGATGAGTGCTGATGATCGCTGTGCGGGGCAAGGCTTTGACGCTGCAATCTCGCTCTGTCAGGGAGCGTTTGGCCTTGGTGGGGAGCCTGCTCCGACAGACCCCCAAAACCTGGCACCCGATCTGGCAGTGCTGAGCGGAATCCGCGACTCGCTTCGGCCAGGGGGAAAACTCGCAGTCTCGGCTTTCTCTTCATATTTCCAATTGCAATGGCTCGAAGAGTCAGATCAGTTCAACGCTGCGACTGCAGTCAACACCGAACAAACCGAGTTGCGTAATGCGCAGGGCACCCGAATCCCTTCGCAGTTGTGGACCACCTGTTACACCCCGAGGGAGTTGCGCATGCTTGCCGAGCGGGCACAACTACAGGTTGAGCAGATCTATTCAGTCACCCCGGGGGAGTACGGCCGCAACAAGCCAACGGCCGATACGCCCGAGTTTTTGTTGTTGGCACAACGGCCAATTTGAATCTCCACTTTCAGCCTGTGCTCTGTGCGGGGTACTCTTGAGGGTTCCTATCCCTCTAGAGCATCGAAGAGTTCCTACGTGTCCGACACCACCACCACTACCGACCAAGACCAGCCAACTGAAAGCCAGCTAGAAACACCAGCATACGTTCCCCGCCAAATCACCTTTGATGATCTTGACGGTCAGTCGCTCGAAGATGCGTATGCAGCGAGCATGGTTGCAGTTGAGGATGGCCAGTTGGTCAGCGGTACCGTGGTCAAGGTTGACCGCGACGAGGTTCTGTTGGACATCGGATACAAGTCCGAAGGCGTTATTCCCAACCGTGAACTCTCAATCCGCAACGAAATTGACCCCAGCAAGGTGGTCAGCGTCGGCGATTTGATCGAGGCCCTGGTTCTTCAGAAGGAAGACAAAGAAGGTCGCCTGATCCTGTCCAAGAAGCGTGCTCAGTACGAGCGTGCCTGGGGCGATATCGAGAAGGTCAAAGCAGAAGAAGGTGTGGTCTCGGGCCTTGTCATCGAAGTGGTCAAGGGCGGCCTCATCGTTGATATCGGCCTTCGTGGTTTCTTGCCGGCATCGCTTGTCGAACTGCGCCGTGTGCGCGATTTGCAGCCGTATGTGGGTCAAACCCTTGACGCCAAGATCATCGAACTCGATAAGAATCGCAACAACGTTGTGTTGTCTCGCAGGGCTTGGCTAGAAGAGACCCAGAAAGAACAACGCGAAGATTTCCTCGAGAATCTCAAGCCTGGCGAGCGTCGCAGCGGCGTGGTGTCGAGCGTGGTCAACTTTGGTGCGTTCGTTGACCTTGGCGGTATGGATGGACTCATCCACGTCTCGGAGTTGTCCTGGAAGCATGTTGATCATCCTGGCTCTGTGGTAGCTGTTGGCGATGAGGTCGACGTAGAGGTGCTCGAAGTTGACCTTGACCGTGAGCGCATCTCGTTGTCGCTCAAGGCAACCCAGCAGGATCCATGGCAGGAGTTCGCAACCAACCATCAGGTTGGCGAACTGGTCTACGGCCGAGTTACCAAGCTGGTCCCATTCGGTGCATTCATCCAGGTTGGCGACGGCATCGAAGGCCTGGTGCATATCTCAGAAATGTCAGCGCACCACGTTGACTTGCCAGAACAAGTCGTTACGCCAGCCGAAGAACTTTGGGTCAAGATTATTGACCTTGACCTTGAGCGTCGACGAATCTCGTTGTCTATCAAGCAGGCCGCCGAGGGTGGCGTTGTGGCAGCCGAGTATCAGCAGCACTTCGGCGAGCAGAACTATGACTCTGAGGGCAATTACACCGGCGAGAAGCTTGATCTTGGTAGCACCTCAGAAGGCCAAGAGGCTTGGGCGGAGTTCTATTCCGAACAAGGCCTTGACGCTCAGGGCAACCCACTCACAGAGGCCGAAGCAGAAGCCGTCGTCGAGGCAATCCTCGAAGAAGCAATCGTTGAGGAAATCATCGAAGAGATGATCGAGGAAGCCATTGTTGAAGAGATGGTCGAGGAGATCATCGAAGAGATGATCGAAGAAGCCATTCTTGAAGAGATCGCCGAGGAGATTGTCGAAGAGATGATCGAAGAAGCCATTCTCGAAGAGATCGCCGAAGAGGTCGCAGAGGCTGAGGCTACCGACCAGTAAAACTTGGCTTTTGCCCAACAGGGCTACAGATTGGCAAAGAACCCCGCTAGCTAGCGGGGTTCTTTTGCGTTTTGGGTGGAGTTCTCAAGCTTTGGAGCTTTCGTGTCGATCAACTTCCAACGATGTTCCCCCGGTTGTTCGCAACGAACACGGGGGATCCGCATATTCACTACATCTACGGAGCGAGAGACCTGTGAGCTCAAGACGAACCCTCATCCTTATCGGAGCAATAGTCATCGGAGGCCTCGCCGCTTTCTTGACCATGAACTACGTCAAGGGGGTCGAGAGTGCCAGCGCCGATAAAAACCAGATGGTGACCGTGCTCGTTGCGGCGGGACCGGTTGCAAAGGGTTCCTCAGCTGATGAGGCACTAGCCACCCAATCCATCCGCACTGCCGAGCGTCGCCGTTCCGAGCTGCCAGCTAGTGCAGTCGTTCGTCCCGAAGATATCTCTGGTCAGGTTGCAGCCGTCGACTTTGGTGGTGGCGAAGTCATCACCTCGATGATGTTCCTTCCGGTTCAGGAACTGACCGGATCGAAGGGATCCAGCATTGATGCAGGCAACGTTGCCATCACCATCATGGTAGAGCCTGATGCTGGAGTGGCCGGCCTGATTCAGCCTGGAGATTCCATCAACATCATGGCGCTCGGCCCTGTTGCTCCGGGCACAGATGGTTCACCTACGGCTCCACTCAGCAAGGTGAGCGCCGATGCAGGTACTCCATGGAGTTTGGGTCAGCCCTATGTGTATGCGTTCCAAGATGTGAAGGTGCTCGGAGTGGGCAAGAACCTGGGAACTCCAGTCGCCGCTCCAGCAACTGCACCAGGTGCCGAGCCTGCTCCGGCAGCTGCACCCGCAACCGACACCAACCTGATCACCGTGCAGATACCAGCAGATCAGGCACCACTGCTGATCTCTCTGCGAGGAGCTGGGCTGTACCTGACCCTCAACCGCCCCGACTATGAACCTGCTCCCATTCCGTTCATTAGCTCGCTGCCCTCCTTCACTGGAGAAGAGGGCCGATCTCCATACCCGGCAGCTTCCGCTGAGGCTGTTGCGCCCGTCGGATCTTCCGGGGCAGCAGGACAGTGAGCAGCACGTTCATGCCCGGGTCACAGCATGAAGAACGTACCGAACCGGTTCTGGACGTCTCAGAACCTGCTGTTGTGCAAGAGCTAACACACTCGACCGCGGCAGCAGAGCCAGCCGCGCACGGTATTCAGGTTTCGGTGGCCATCGTCGAGCCCGATGCTCCCACTAGGGATCGCCTTGTTGGGTTGCTGAGCGCTGGGGTGACTCCATTTGGATCGATCGAAGAACTCGCTGCTCGTCTGACCGGAACTGTTCCTGTAGTCGTGGTGCTTGGCCCCTCATGCGCCAACGAAGACACGCTTGAAATTGCTGAACGCGTCATGGCCCAATACCCGATCCTAGAAATGATCCTGATGGTCGAGGAGCTCAGCACCTCGATGCTGCAACAGGCTCTGCGGGCTGGGGTTCGTGATGTTCTTGCCTTCGCGGGAGACGCCGCTGCTCTGCCTGCGGCTGTGCAGCGACTCGCTGTTTTGCTCGATCAGATGCAGCGCCAAGCTCAACTAGCTGGAACTATTAGTTCGGCCCAAAGTGTCGTACCTGGACCCGTGAGTGAGATGGGAGCGGTTCCCACTGCTCCTGTAGGCACTGATGTTCCCCCCGGGCCAATGGAGTCAGTGCATGGCCAAGTGCTGACTGTGTTTTCACCCAAGGGCGGCTCAGGGAAGTCAGTCATTGCTACTGCTCTAGCTACTGCTCTAGCTCAACGCTCCGACAAACCAGTCTGCCTAGTTGACGCAGATCTGCAGTTCGGTGACGTTGCAGTGATGCTCAAGCTGATTCCCCATCACACCATTGTCGATGCAGTCGCAGCCCTTGACCGACTCGATGCCCCACTCCTAAACAGCTTGCTTGTAACGCATGAGGAGTCAGGCCTGAAGGTGCTGCCCGCTCCGCTCGAGCCTGCATTCGCAGATCAAGTGGGTGCTACCGAGATGGTGGCAATCATTGAGTTGCTGCGGTCGTTTTGTTCCTATGTCATTGTCGACACACCTTCGTACTTTAACGACGTGGTCCTAGGTCTTGTAGAGACATCGGACAAGGTGCTCCTGGTCTCGGGCCTCGATATTCCGAACGTCAAGAACGTCAAGATTGGGCTACAGACACTTCGCCTTTTGAATACCCCCATGGAAAAGCTCCTGCTGATTCTGAATCGAGCTAATTCCAAGGTCAAACTCGACATTGGAGAGGTTGAACGCACCCTGCAAATGAAGGCAGATGTGCTTGTCCCGAGCGATGTCGTGGTCCCTCAGTCAGTGAATAAGGGAGAGCCCGTCGTGATCTTTGCTCCCAAGTCGTCAGTCAGTAAGGCCATCTTCAGCTTGGCCGAGATGTTTCTTCCTCAAGAAGCTAACAAAAAGCGCTTTCTCGGCCGATCTGAGTAGTCAGAAACAGCATCTAACCAAACCTTTTCGAACATTCTCTGGAGCTATAAGTGTCACTTTCCGAACGACTCAATAACCAACAAGCAAGCTCGGTCGCAGGTGGCACGGCACTCCTCCCACCCGTGGGGCAAACCGGCCCAGCCAGCGGCTCGACACAGGCAGCCAACTCCGCTCCAACACCGCCTCGTCATGATCCTGCAGCTGCTGAACTGCGGCACCGGGTACACCAACTCCTCATCGATGAACTCGGTCCGATCCTGTTCGACAACCGTCTCAGCGAAGATGATCTTCGTAGGCGGGTGAACGAACAACTACAAGCGGCGGTTGCCCTTGAGCGGGTGCCACTTTCTGCTGCCGATAAAGCTCGGCTGATTCAAGACGTTACCGACGACATTTTGGGCTATGGGCCGATCGACTGTCTGCTCAGAGAAGAAGCCGTCACAGAAATCATGGTCAATGGTCCAGATCGAGTCTTTGTTGAACGTGATGGAAAGCTGACCAAAGACCCGAACATTCGGTTCCTCGATGAGGATCACGTTCGTCGTGTGATCGACAAGATCGTTTCTGCTATCGGGCGCCGCATCGACGAGTCCACCCCGATGGTAGATGCACGACTTCCAGATGGTTCACGAGTGAATGCAGTCATTGCGCCGCTGGCAATCGGTGGGCCATTCCTGACGATTCGTAAATTCTCCGCAGATCCACTGCAGATTGAAGACCTGATTCGATTCGGGTCAGTGAATGTTCATGCCGCAGAGTTCTTGCAGGCTTGCATCCTGGGCCGCCTGAACGGGGTGGTTTCCGGTGGTACTGGTTCCGGTAAGACCACGATGCTCAACGTGCTCTCGAGCTTTATTCCCGATGACGAGCGCATCGTTACGGTCGAAGATGCCAAGGAACTCCAACTTCATCAGGAACACGTGCTGTCGATGGAGTCTCGTCCTTCTAACGTAGAAGGCCGTGGCGAGGTCACGATTCGAGACCTAGTCAAAAACTGCTTGCGTATGCGCCCTGACCGCATTGTGGTTGGCGAGTGCCGTTCCGGTGAAGCGCTCGACATGTTGCAGGCTATGAATACTGGCCACGACGGCTCACTCACCACAGTGCACGCAAACAGCCCACGAGACACACTCGCTCGCCTAGAGACCCTGGTGCTCATGGCTGGATTCGACCTACCAATTCGTGCCATTCGTGAGCAGATGGCCTCTGCGATTGACATCATCGTGCAACTCACGCGACTTCGTGACGGTACTCGTCGAGTAACTCACATCACCGAGGTGCAAGGGATGGAGGGCGACATCATCACACTTCAGGATGTGTTCTTGTTCGACTTTGGTGCAGGAGTAGATGAACACGGAAGGTTCCGTGGCGAGCTTCGAGCAACTGGGGTACGTCCCAAGTTCGCAGAGAAGCTTGCCGATCAGGGCATTCTTCTTGGGGCCGAAGTCTTTAACCCCAATTCGGGAACGCATGCTCCGTCGGGCCGGCTGTGAGCGCTCCTCGCGCAGTTGCTCTGCTGCGCGGTCTCTGCGCTGCAGCGCTGCTCTGTGCAGTAGCGCTGTTCTCTCTTGGTGCCGCTGGAATGGCTGCCGCTACCCCGGCAGCAACAACTGCTGACCCTTCTGGGGGTGCAGATGCTCCAGTAATTCGCGTTGGTCGAGTCGATGCAACTCGTAGCCCAGCTCGAGTGCAGGGCTGGCTGACAGGAGCGGCAGTAGGTGATCTCAAGGTTGCAGCGCCGGGTGCTGCTGCAGTTCCGGCCGAGGCTCGGCTGAGCACCGAACTCGGCCGGAGTACCAATGTTGTAGTGGTACTCGATAACTCTGTTCTGCTCGGCAACGCTGTGGTCCAGCTCTCAAAGAAGGCCATCGCACCCCTGCTGCCAGGCGTAGGCGTAGTTGATTCGCTGAGCATCGTTAGTACGGGCGGGGGAAGCAAGGTCGAGATCGCCAACAGCACCTCTGCAGCAGCTGTACAAGATGCGCTCAGTCGAGTCCGTCCGCTCGGTGAATCTGCCACATGGGATGGCTTGAGCGCAGCGGCTGACCTGTTAGAGAGCCGCGGTAGTGACTCAAACGGCACTGTGGTGCTCTTTGCTGCATCTGCAAGCACGGCTCTAAACGGTGGCTCTGCAACAGCATTGGCAGCACTCCGCAAAGCTGGGGTTGATCTTCAGGTGGTGTCCGCTGCGAGCAATCCAAATCTTCAGGGAATCAGTTCAATGGTCGGCGACTTGGGCGGCTCGTTACAGGTCTTGCAGGCTGATACCGAGATCGTCCCTCAGTTTGAGTACGCCTCAGAGATCATCAAAGGTCGATTTGAATTCGAGGTGAATACGCCCAACGAGGATGCTTCGCTGGTACCGCTCACCCTGAGCGCAGGGGAGTCAGCAACAAACATTGCCTATGTGCCTGGCCTGTTGCGTGTCGGAAGCACCGCTCTTGCTGCAAGCCCAGAGACTTCTGGTGGGCTGTCTGGGTTCCTGACAAATCCATATATGAAATGGCTCATTGTGCTGCTCGGAGTTGCCGCTGTAGTAGTCATTGCCTGGACAGCTCTGTCCATGCTGATCCCCGATGAAAACAGTCTGACCCGCAGGCTGAAAGCCTATGAAGAGGTTGAGGCGGGCCCGATCGAAGCCGACATCTCTGGGGTTGAAGGCCATGCCACGGTTCCAATAATTCAACGTGCAGTAGAAATGACCGGCTCGCTTGCCGATCGTCGAGGTCTCACCGAGAAGCTCGAACTAGATCTTGAGCGGGCCAACCTTCCGCTGCGGGCACCCGAGGTGATGTTCTTTGTAGCCGCTGCAGCTGCAACTCTGATGCTGCTGACCTTTCTGCTGACGCGCAGTTTGATCCCGGCTGTGATCGCCGGAATCCTTGCAGTCGTGCTACCCAGAGCCATTCTGAACATGCGGATCCGCCGTCGCCAGAAGGCCTTTGGGGATCAGCTGCCAGACACGCTCACGCTGTTGGCGGGAACAATCCGTGCCGGCTATGCGGTGTCACAGGGCTTTGAGTCGGTTTCAAAAGAGATTTCCGAGCCCATGGGAAGAGAACTTCGTCGGGTTGTCACCGAGACCCGGTTAGGCCGTTCCCTAGAGGAGTCGCTTGAGGCCGTTGCAGAGCGCATGGATAGTGCTGACTTTGAGTGGGCTGTCATGGCAATCCGAATTCAGCGGGAGGTCGGCGGGAACCTGGCCGAACTGCTCTCCACTGTGGCCGAGACAATGACTCAGCGTGAACGCCTGCGGCGAGAAGTCTCTACGCTCACTGCAGAAGGCAAAATGAGCGCAATCATCATTGGGCTCTTGCCGCCGGGATTGGCTGTTGTCATGTGGGTGATGAACCCCGCCTATATCAGCGAGTTGTTCCAGCCCGGTTTGGGCTACATGTTGCTTGGCGTTGCGGTGCTGATGATGGGCATCGGATTCGCATGGATGAAAAAAACCATCACGATCGAGGTCTGACAGATGTCCCCAATGTTGTTGTTGCCCACCATCTTGATTGCGCTCGCAGTTGGCACTGCGGCCTACACGGTCATTACCCAGCTAGAAGAACGCAAGATGATGCGCTCCTCGCTGCGACGCCTTGATGGTTACGAAGTCGAGAGCCAACGCAACCAAGAGATGCTCGACCCGCTGAGCGAGCGGGCGTTTGCCCCGATTGTCAGCGGCCTCACAGGTATCGGTCGTCGCCTAACCCCGGCCGGGTATGTGGAGAAGGTGCGGCTCAAGTTTGTCCATATGGGAAACAATTCCCCTACAGCTGTTGATCGCTTCTTGGCGATTCGCGTTGCGACCGTAGTAGGCGCAGTGCTGGTGTTCTTAGTGTTCTTTGTGTTCAACCTGTCGGGACTAACCGGAAATATGAAGCTGGCTGCTGGTGGTCTCTTGATGTTGGTTCTGGTGATCGGACCGGACTCTTCATTGAATCGAAAGGTGGCTGCACGCCAACTCGCGATGCAGCGTGCGCTGCCCGATACGCTCGATCTGCTGACCATCTCGGTTGAGGCAGGTCTTGGATTCGAACAGGCCCTTGACCGGGTGATTACTGCAGTTCCTGGTCCGCTCACCGATGAGTTCGCCCGTATGCTTGGCGAAACCCGAGCTGGAGCTGCCCGCTCGGATGCCCTCCGAGCTATGGACGAGCGGTGCGATGTTCCCGAGTTGCGAGCCTTTGTTCTTTCCATCATCCAGGCCGACAACTTTGGTGTGTCCATCGGGCGAGTCCTTCGAGCTCAAGCTGAAGAAATGCGAATCAAGCGCCGCCAGCTTGCTCAAGAACGTGCCCAGAAGGCTCCCGTAAAGATGCTGATTCCGATGGTGTTCTGCATCTTCCCGGCGCTGTTCTTGGTTGTGCTCGGCCCAGCGATGCTCTCGATCAAGAAGAGCATGTAGGCCAGTGCCGGCACCTGCCACGAGCGATGCCGACCTAGCTGTTTCCGAGCCAGCGCCCATCCCGGGAACCTATGCGCCGATTATGTGGGTGTTCGCTGGATTGTCAGCGCTCATAGCGGCGGCGCCCATCTCGGACAACAGTTTCTTGACTCATCTGGCCACTGGTCGCCTCATTGTGGATGGCGGCCTTCCGAACCAGAACCCGTTCTTATATTCCAGCACGGACTTCCCAGTGCCGAGCTACTGGTGGTCAATCGTTCTAGGCGCTGTTGATTGGGCGGCTGGTGCAACCGGACTTCGCCTACTTACTGCTGCGTTAGCAGGCTTGCTTGGGGCTTTGCTGGTGCGCATGACTGCAAGTTCGGAGGCCAGTGAGCTAGTCGCCGCAGCCTCGCCCTCTGCTGCTGAGGTCACCCAAGACGGAAGTTCGCTGCCTGGCTTACTCGCAGTGTTGCTGCCCGCTGGGCTTGGATTTATCTGCCTGTTGAGCTTTCTGAATGGTCGGCCGCACTTGATTGGGTTTGTGCTGCTAGCCCTCATGGTTTTGGTCTGGAAAGAAGGTCGATCCCCCTGGTGGTTGCTGCCCATCTTTGCAGTATGGGTCAACGTTCACGGGTCTTGGCTCTACGGCTTGATCGTGCTGGGAATGTACCTAGTTGCCACCACGATTGACACGCGAAAGCTGATGCCAAAGCAGTTCGCACTTGCCGGAACCGCAGTGCTCGGAGTGGTGATCGGCGGTGCGCTCTACCCCGACAGGTTTGCGCTGCTGTTGTTACCTGCCAAGCAATTTGGCGACCCGATCGAGCGTGAAGCGTTGCAGAGTTATCAGGAGTGGGGCCGGGTTGGATTCGATGAACCCATGTTGTGGATGATGCTTGCCATCGCCATCTTGGCAATCTTCGGCTGCATACGACAACGGCGTTATGCCATGACAGTGATGGTTGGGTTGCTCGTCATTCTTGGGTTCTCTGGACTGCGACTCGTTCCCATTGCAGCCGTTGCACTGCTGCCGTTTGCTGCAATTGGCCTGCGCGGAATCGGAACAGTTGGGCTGCCTTCGGGTCGAATGGCAAAGGTACTCGGAGGGTTCGGCCTGCTGCTCTGCTTAGCGGCGGGTGCGCGGTGCGTGATTGGTCCGAGCTACCAACTTGATGCGTTTCCTGTGGCGGCTGTTGACTGGCTAGAAGCACGAGATTTAGTTGGCAACGACACGCGTGTGACCACTCACGATTTTGCAGGCAACTATTTGGAGTGGCGATACGGCGACCAGGCAAATACGTGGGTCGATGATCGCCCTGGGGCCGCAACCATGGTTGCTTATGTGAACATGTTGCGCTTGAGCGAGGGCTGGCAAAAGTCGTTGGCCGGATCAAACGGCGATGTCCTGATCTGGCGAACCTCGGACAAGCTCACGGGAGAACTGAAGCAGGACCCTGAATGGGTAGTCGGAACCCAAGCTGGGGAGTTCACGGTGTTCTGCAAAGCCGAGTTGGCGGATCGCTGCAGCTAGCGATCTGCTGATCGTTCTGGGCTAGTTGGGCCAACTCCGGGGCTCGGTCGCTAGCGGCTTGTGCTCTGGTGAGGTCCAGTCACGGCGCCAAGAGTCATGGTCGGGCCCTGCCAGACTCGGGGTCTCTCCCGAGCTTGCCCGCTTGCGTGCGCTCCACCAATCACTGCTGGTCTCGTCTGCGAGCTCAGCAACAGCCTGCTCAATACTCACTGCAAAGCTGCGCGCATCCTGGCCATCCGCTGGCAGCAAGGGAGCACCAATGTTGACCACAACTGTTTGGGGGTTCAGCGTCTTGCTTCCTTTACGCATCACGCGACCAGTGCCCTCAAGGTGAATCGGGATGATCGGAATACTGCACTTCACGGAGAGGTACGCGGCACCGCCTTTGTGTGGGAGTCCCCACCCGTCCATTGATCTTCCGCCTTCAGGGAAAATCAACAGCGACCATCCATCAGCGAGCAGCCCTGCTGCACGATCAGCCGAGCGACGACTCACCTTGTTGCGCTCCATTGGAACGGCACCATAGGCCCAAGCCGCTAGGGCTGCGCTGTGTCGAGTATCAAAGAAGTAGTCAGCCGCTGCGGCAACCACGAGTTGCTGCCGCCAGGGCTTTGGAATGGTGGTGAGCAGAAGTGCTGTATCGAGATGGCTCTGATGATTCGCAACAAAGATTGCGGGTCCGCTGAGGACATCGATTCGATCAGCGTTTCGAACCTGTGGCCTGCACGCAGCCAAGGTAACTGCGCGGCCTACTGTTTCGAGCGCAGCAGTACGGGTGGCCTGAGCGAGCGGTGAACGCGCCCACTCGGTGTCATAAAAATCTCCAAGCTTGCTTGCCTGGGCTACTGGCTCCACTCCGCGAGGGGTAGCAGCAGCGGTATACGGGAAACCCAACCCGCGCACCCAGTTCAGCGGATTGGGAACCTGAACCTTCATGTCACAGCCCTGTTGATAGCAGCCCTGTTCATGTTACGTCTGCCATTCCGAGCGGAGGGTTCTTGACATAGGTGATGCTGGGGTCAGGGCCGAGAACATCCGAGGCCATCTCAAGTGCGTCCGCCAAGGTAGATGCCGGCCGGAATCCCAGCCGACGAACCGTTGCAGGGTCTCCTCCCACAATGATGACCTGGCTCAGATGTTCCAGTGCGTGACTACCCCAGTACCACATGTAAAACGGGTGCACCCCGTGATAAGCGTGAGAGGTGCGGTACAGATGTCGATACCACTCGTCGGTTGCAAAGCTGGTTTCGAACCGCTGCTCAATCTGAATCGGATCAGTGGTCTCGGCGAGTACCTGCTCAAAGAAATCAATGTACGAGGGGTGATGCACGGGGTGGAACTCATTGGTGGTGGGGTGCGTCATGATCAACACGCCGCCCTCACGAACCACAGGCTTGCCCTTGTACATATTGAAGAAGTAGCCAAGTCCCAGACACATCACCAGAATGGGATTCATGATTGAGTTGACGTTGTAGGGACCCACATACGGAAGCCCATACAACACAATGTCGGTTTGGCCTTCGACCGAAATGAGTTGTTGCTTATACACCTCGGCCGTGGTCAGTTTGTGAACTGCCTCGACCTCGCCAGCATGCACAGAAGTCAGCGCATACGGTGCTTCCCAAGAATGCAGAATCCTTCTCCGCCCGCTCGGGGGAAGGCGGTCGAGCCCAGTCTTCACACCTAGGAATGTGGCCCGATCCTTCGCTGACCATTCCCATTCGCGCTTTGCAAGCACCGAGAGCGGCCCGTCACCAAACAAGTCGTTGTTGACGGTGGTCTCAATCTGGAACACGTTGATTCCTGCAGACTTGAGCACGTCACCTTGGCGCCAGTTGCTGCGGTGCAACTCCGAGTTCTCTTGGTCCATAAACGACTTGGTGTTGCGCATGGTTTTGACGTTGTGGTGGTGGCGAATGCCTTGGTATCCCGAGAGTCCCGTGGCAGTTGACTTCCAACCCCCGTCCATTGAGACCAGGTTGATGTTCACATAGATGATCAGGTCAGATTCAGCTGCCCGCTTGGACATCTGCACCTCTTCGCCGTGGCGAGTCTCGCCCAGCATGACCATGCCGTCAGGGTCTTCTGCATCGTGGTTATACAGCTGTCCGCGTGGAGCAAAGGCATCGTAAATGCGATCACCTAGGCAATAGCGCAGCTCTGCTTCGGTCATCCGTCGGTGTAGAGCTAGGGCCGCGATGATGTGGATGTCATCTACTCCCGCATCGGCTGCAAGGTCGAGTACGGCTTCAATTACACGCTGGCGAATATCGGGCCGCCGCATCTTGGGTAGCGGCAACGAGATGTCGTCAAACGCAATGGTGAGTTTCATGCCCGAGAAGAGTTGCGCTGGCAGTGGGTCAGAATCCACTGGGTTGAGCAGTGCCTCGCGAATGGCTTCATCTGGGTGCTCAAGGCCGGGTAGTGGCTCTGGCGGGTAGATAATGCGGCTGCGGCCAGCAGGCAGGCGCTCTAAACGGAACTGTTCGCCGCTATGCAACATCACTGGTGGCGTTGAGCGGTCGACATCAAGAACTAGTCCTGGTCGCGGGGCAGCGAGTTGCTTACCGCGCCGCTGTGCAGGCTGGCCCGATCCGGACTTGCCCGTTGAAGTTGATCGTGGCTGATGGGATCGCGGTTGCTGGCTCAACGTCGAGCGGCCTTCCTAGTCGAGAGCATGGGTGCTGCGGGGTAATCGGGGGAGTGCAGGTCAAAGGCGATCTTCACGCCGCCGCGGCTACCGGAACTACTGGCATGAGCGAGGGCTTCAGGAAAGCGCGTTAGCGGGTAGGTGGCGGAAACAAGGCGCCCAAGATCGGCTGCGGCAACGAGTTCGGCTGCCAGATCGAAACTACGAATCGGTGTGCCTTGGATTAATTCTGTTCCATAGGTGTACGCGCCAGTGAGTGAGATTTCTCGTTGCCAGAGTGGGGTCAGATCCACGGTTTGCACACCGGGCATGCCAACCATAATCACGCGTCCACCGGGGCGGGTTACAGCAAGGGCTGTGCGAAGACTTTCGGCGCTTCCCACGCAGTCGATCGTCACGTCGGCACCGCCCGACAGTCGGCTGTACGGGTCATCCTCAGGGTGCACTGAGCCCTCTGAGCTCAACAGGTGTGTGCCCACCGTGCTCCGCACGACTCGAATCAGTTTCGCTGGCTCGCAGATCACCGTGGGTTTGGCGCAGGCAGTGCTGAACTCTCGACCGAAGCTCTGTTGATGGGCGTACTTGGCCGCCAGAATCAATTGCTTGGGTGGTGACCAGCGATTGAGTGCCGCAATGGTCGTCAGGCCTAGCGTGCCAGCACCAATCACCACCACGGTCTCATCGGGCTGCACATCGGCCGCTAACGCTGCATGCAGGCCGCAGGCAGTTGGTTCGATCATCACTGCATCTGAGTCGCTGAGCTCGTCAGGAACGGGGTGCAACTGGCTTGGGTGCGCAAGCATCTCGGTTGACCAACCGCCGCCGGTATCGCAACAGAATCCAGTCTGGAGTCCGGCATCTAGACCTCCATGTGTGATTCGCTCGCAGTTGCCGAGCCTTCCGTCAGCACAGGCAGTGCATAGCGGGCTCAGCCCTCGAGCCACACAGCCGAGCACGGGTTCAACAACCACCCGCTGGCCGTTGGGATCATCGGCTACGACCTCGTGGCCCGGAGTAAACGGGAACGAGACAATCGTTTCAAACCAGCGGCTTGATTGCCCGTGCACAGTTGCCAAGTCCGAACCGCAGATTCCGGCCATTCGCGGTGCAATGCGAACCCACTCCGCGTTTGGTAGATCGGCCTGAGGCAGCTCTTTGAGCTTGAGCGGACCAAGACGCGTTGGGGTGCTTGGGCGCAACGTGCTGGCAATCAA
This sequence comes from Actinobacteria bacterium IMCC26207, assembly GCA_001025035.1. Lineage (GTDB taxonomy): Bacteria > Actinomycetota > Acidimicrobiia > Acidimicrobiales > Microtrichaceae > IMCC26207. Next base: position 25,254 of record LCZK01000002.1, on the reverse strand, counting down.
TGCAGCACCAAACCGAGCAATCTCGTAGTCAACGACGAGGGCTTTCATACTTGGCCTCGCACAGTCGAGGAGGGCCGCCAGCGAGTTGCGAAGGGCAGCACCGAATGGCGAAAACCTTTGGCCTGTCGAAAGTCCTCAACAAGCCAACCGCGTTTGCGGGCAATGGATGCCAACCGCGGCTCGGGGTTCACCGCTACGGGAAATCCAACGGCTTCGAGCATCGGTAAGTCGGAGGAGGAGTCGGCATACGCAACGCTTTGTTCAAGCAGCAGGCCCTCGGCTGAGCAGTACTCGGCCAGGATGCTGGCCCGGGCTTCCACCGTGGGAGGAACCTCATCGAGTTGGCCAGTGAGCGTGAGTCGTCCGGAACGGTCAAGGGCTGTGCCGAGTCGGGCGCAGATCACATCATCAAAGAGCGGCATAAGAGGTTGGATAATGAAGTCCAACGCTCCGGTAATTAACACAGTGCGATGCCCGAGTGCTCTGTGCTCGCGGACCCGTCGAATCGCAGCCGGAAAAGACCGCTCCAGCAGCATTGCCGAGAAGTGCTCGAGTGCGTCCTGGTCGAGTTGCTCAACCAGTGCACCGTCGTAGCGTCGGTAGAAGGATCGCAAAAAATCTGAGCGGTCCTTGCGGTCTTGCGCCAACAACGAGGGCCCCTCGGCCAGTGTCCGCGCAGCGAACTTCAAACGCTCAGCCGTGGGCATGCGCCGTGTTGCCATCCACGCATATGAGGTGACCACGTTTGAAGCAATCAGCGTGTTCTCTAGGTCGAACGCTGCCACGTGGCGCTCGGGTGAGAGCACGGCTCGACGCAAGCGCTCAGGTCGAGCCTCGGCGTTACTACGAGAGGGCGAGGAGCGCGCTCGTCCGTGTTTGACGACCGAAGGCAAATGAATCTGCGTGATGTACGCGTCCCAGTCGATGACCGCAGGGTCGAGCCCGAAGAGCGCTTGTTCCGTCGGGTTCAGTGAATCCCACAGGGTGAGCAGATGCTGAACCCCATACTCGGCTTCACATTCTGTGTAGGCCCCATAGAGTTCAACATAAGACTTTGCTCGCTCGGTCTGTGAGCGACGCTCCTCAATGGTTGCACCCAGTTGAGCGCCTGCTCCTCGTAGGGGCAGATTGATCACGACTTTTTCGGCTGCGCGAAGTACAACACCTGCACGACTGAGTTGGCCTTCTACCCGACCGCGTCCCGGAAAGCTCCAGTCGGGCACAATGATCGGTTGCCCGTGCTGGTCATAGAGGGGATGCTCGGTGAACCATTCGCGAACCCGGTCGACCAATCGCTGATACTTCAGCGGGTTACGCGATCCGCTCGCAACTTGCACGATATGTGGCTGGCCAGGCACATGTGCAGGAACGTCCGCGTCGCGACCAGCCGTGGCGATGATTGCAGCCACCACAATGTCTACGGGAATGACATCTACAACACCCTCGGGCACCCCTGGGAACTCTTTGAGTAGGCCGCGGGCATAGGACAAGATGATCGGCTCCGCCATGCGGAATCCGCGAATCCAACCGGGTTTGGGTTCAAGCAAAGCTGACTCGATAATCGAGGGTCGCACCACGCTCAGTCGGGCAGCTGAATCTCCGTAGGAGCGAAGAGTCTGTGCTGTGGCCACCTCGCTCAGCGCTTTGGTAAAGGCATAAGCATCAGGCCAGCCCACCGAGGCGGCACGGGCGCGACCAATCTCTACCATGCGGGCATGCGCCCACTCTTTGCGTAGCGCTTCGGTGCGCTCGGCAAGCAGGGGGCCGCCGGCAGATCCAAGTTCGAATCTCGCCCGATCCCCAAACTCTCGAAGCTTGTCAGGCGCACGGCTCTCTGCGTCGGTGTCGCTTCGAGACCGACGAGCGGCTGCAACCTCGGCACGCCAATCCAAGGTCGAGACAAAGTCGTTACTGTCCACTGGTTCTTCAAGTGCCGAGCCGCGACGATTGCCAGCCACATAACAGGTGCTCACGCAGACCAAGTGAGGTGATACCCCAAGCTCATGCAGCATCTCTGCGATGCGCACCGGCCCGAGCAGATTGACTTCAACCGCTCGGTCAAGTGGCGAGTCGAACGCAACAGTGGCCGCTGAGTGAATCACCGTGGTGCAACTCGCAAGGGCCGCACGGCCAGCCTCATCTAGGCCAAGACCGTCGGTGCCAACGTCACCCGAGACTGCCTGCACCCGGCTTGTCATCTGCTCAAAGCCTTCAGCGCCGAGTTCTTCTCGCAGGCGATCAAAGCAGTCGTTGCGAAGGATCTCCTTCTGTACTCGCTGCTCGGCTGAACTGCGGCGGCCATCTCGAACCAACAACACGAGTTGGCAATCGGGAACGCAGCGAAGCAGTCGCTCGACGAGCGCTGTTCCCACAAAACCTGTTCCACCCGTAATGAAGATCCGTCGGCCGCTCAGGTTCTGCAGAATCATGTCTGCTTCGCCGCCCCGCGCTCAGAGACGTCGGTGCGGTGTTGTGCCCGTTGGGCATGGCGTTCGATGGCTAGGAGCACAAGTTCATCAATCAAGTTGGGATAAGACAGCGCAGTTGCTTGCCACAGCATTGGATACATCGAGATCGGTGTAAAGCCCGGAATGGTGTTGATCTCGTTCACCAAAAATCCGCGGCCAGGCTGTTCGGCGGTGCCTTCCTCCAAGAACACATCAACGCGAGCCATTCCCTCGGCTCGCAGGGCGCTGAATGTTCTCACGGCTAACTCGCGCAGTTCCTCTGAAGCTGCTGGCGAGATCTGTGCTGGGATCACGCTTTGTGCAGTGCCGTCGGCGTACTTGTCCTCGTAGTCATAGAACTCTGCAGCCGGGATGATCTCTCCGACAACGCTGGCTCGCGGCGAGCGGTTTCCGAGCACAGCAACCTCGAGTTCGCGCGCAACCACCGCCTCTTCCACCACGGCAATCTCGTCGTACTCAAAGGCAAGCTCTAACGCCGCAAGCAACTGCTCTGAGCCATGTGCTTTGGTAATCCCAATCGAAGACCCCATATTGGCGGGTTTCACAAAAATAGTTTCGCCTAATTCCGCAAGCAGTGTTGCTGCAAGCTCTTGTCCGTTCTCGAGCTCGGTGACCCGCACCGCTGCCCAGCGGGGTTGAGCAATCCCAGCGGCCTCGAGCACGGTCTTGGCCATGGCCTTATCCATGGCAACTGCCGAACCGAGTACGCCAGCACCCACATAGGGCACCTGAGCCATCTCGAGCAGGCCTTGCACAGTGCCGTCCTCGCCGTTGGGGCCGTGAAGGATCGGCAACACCACCGTGGGAGCTTCTTCGGTCGAGCCGGTCAGGATCTCGAAAGGCTGCAGTTCCGGGCCATCTATCTTGAGCGAATCGGGAAGCTCATCGGCCCGACCTTGCTCAATGAGGTCGGCTGCTTCTTGGGCGAGCAGCCATGTTCCGTCTTTGGTGATTCCGATGGGAACCACCTCATAGCGGGCCAAGTCAACGGCTCTCAGAACATGGCTGGCAGAGATTTTGCTGATGTCATGTTCGGCAGATCGCCCTCCGAAGAGGACCACAAGGCGAACTCTGGTGGGTAAAGGCACTGCAGAAGTGTACGCAGCTGAGAGAATCAAGGAATGCGCTTCTTCATTGCAGAGCTCGCAGCCCAGTTAAATGGGCGTGTTCTAGGGGGTACCGCCCGCGACGGGGCTGGTGGCCAGGCCTCTGTGGATGCTGATTCGGTGTCGCTAGTCGATGGTTTGGCAATCGACTCTCGGCTGGTGATTTCAGGGCAGTTGTTTGCAGCAGTTCGAGCAGAGCGAGACGGTCACGAGTTTGTCGATGCAGCTTTTGCGGCTGGAGCGGGGGCCGTCCTTGTTGACAACGCCGATTGTCTGGCAGTTTCCGGTTCTGGGGAACTCGCCGGGCAGGGCCAGGCAATAGTCGTTCAGGACGTGCCCGTAGCCCTCATGGAAATCGCTCGGATTGCCCGAAGCCGATTGCCTGATTCTGTGGTGGGCGTGACTGGCTCTGTCGGAAAAACTACGACCAAGGACCTGCTCGCCGAAGTACTGGCTCAACAGTTTGTAACTGTTGCTTCCGAGAAATCCTTCAATAATGAGCTTGGGGTGCCACTCACCCTGGCAAATGCTGCTGAGGGTACCCAGGCCGCTGTGGTCGAAATGGGAGCTCGGGGTGCGGGCCATATTTCGCTGCTCTGTGAACTGGCCCGACCCACGGTCGGCATCGTCACAACGGTAGAGCGGGTACATACGCAAGTCATGGGCAGTATCGAGCAGATCGCTCAAGCGAAGGGGGAGCTGATCGAGGCACTCCCTTCCACTGGGTTGGCGGTGCTGAACGCCGAGGTTCCGCTAGTGGCCGCAATGGCCGATCGGACCCAGGCGAACGTGTTGCGCTTCGGCCAAGGTGGCGATGTGCAAGCCGTTCAGGTGCAACTCGATGGTGAGCTGCGACCCAGCTTTCTGCTGCTGTCACCATGGGGCAACGTTGCAGTGCGGCTGGGGATTCGCGGTGTGCACAATGTGCCAAACGCTCTGGCCGCTGCTACGGCTGCGCTGGGTCTTGGCCTCTCGCTCGAGCAGGTTGCTGTTGGCTTAGAGTCAGCCGTGACCTCGCCTTGGCGCATGGATCTACAGACCATGCCGAGCGGCGCACTGCTGTTGAATGATTCCTACAACGCCGGCCCAGCTTCTATGGCTGCGGCACTTCGGGCACTCAGTTCGCTACCGGGTGCAGGCTCCGCTGAGCCTGACGGCTTTGGGCACCTAGGCAGTTCCGGTTCGGGCTCCGGGCGCCGAATCGCAGTGCTAGGGCTTATGGCAGAACTCGGGGATAGCGCGCCCCAAGAGCATCAGGCAGTTGCTGACTTGGCCGATCAACTACAGATTCAGATCATCGCTGTAGGTACTGACATGTACGGGGTGCCTCCACTCGCCGGGATCGCCGAAGCCGAAGCCGCCCTTGCCTCGATGTCTCTGACCACTGGTGATGCCGTACTCGTCAAAGGAAGTCGCGTAGCCGGGTTGGAGCGACTCGCTCAGCTACTGCTCTAGCAGTGCGTGCACTCGCGTCTGCAGCGGAAAATCGACACATACTGTCGATTTTCCGCTCCAGACGCGTCACACAGTCTGACTCTCGGGTTCTGGTTCGCTCAGATCGATCAGAACTGCCAGCGCTGCGGCCACCACTGCCCCAAAGATCAGAACTGCCGCTATTCCGATTGCGTCAATAATCGGCCCTCCAACTAGTGCGCCGAGTGGCACAAGGCCTGCCCAGGCCATCATCCACAAGCCCATAATTCGTCCACGAACCTCGTCCGGGGCACGCATCTGCAGGGTGGTCGAGAGCGCTGTCACGATGACGAAGTACGAAGCTCCAAGCGTGAAGGCGGCTACAAACCCCAAGGGCACGACCGTATCGATTCCAAATACGGCCAAGGCCACTGCAAAGACTACGAGCGCTACTCGCGTGACCTTTGCGCGGCTGTGGCCAGAGAGAAAGGACCCCATCGACAGTGCGCCCAGTGCGGCACCCAGGGCAAAGGTGGCAAACAACAGGTTGAACTTCCACCCCGCTAACTCGAAATGCTCCTGAGCTACCAGCGGCATCTGGTAGATGAAGATCAGTGAGCACATAGACAGCACGGCCATGCTGACAATGACTCGCGTGATCACCCGATCTGCTCGCACTGCTCGCAGGCCTTGCCGCATCTGCTCAATTGGCCCATCGCCCTTGTTTCCTTTGGGGGAGAAGTCAATGTCCACGCTCAGCACAGCAATCACCACAAAGAGGTAGGTGAGACCATTGACCACAAATACCGCTGATGCTCCGGCCAGAGAACCGAGGATGCCGCCGAGTAGAGGCCCAATCACGCGGGATGCATTCATAGAAACCGAGTTGATGGCAATTGCCGGCTGTAAGTCCTCACGCGCGACGAGTGAGGGAAGCAGCGAGATCATGGTGGGCCCCGCAATGGCATTCGCGCAGCCGATGCTCGCAACAACTGCTACGAGAATGAATTGATTTGGCGTGTCCGACAGCGCCACTACGGCTAGCACCATGGACATCACGAGTTGCACCACTGACATGCTGATGATCACGCTGCGGCGATTGAAGCGGTCGGCGATTGCGCCCCCGAACGGGGACAAGAAGAGCATCGGCCCAAGCTGAGCGAAGGTGATAACCCCCGTGAACCAAGCGCTACCTGTTAGGCGGTAGGCGAGTGCGATCAGGGTAATATTTTGCATCCAGGTGCCAATATTGGATGCGAAAGTGCCCGCAAAGATTCGCCGAAATGCTTTGCTTTGCATGGCAGAACCGAGGGTTCCGGGAGTCGGGGCAGCAGAAGGCGAACTTTGTTCGCTATCCGAATACTTCGATCCTCGAACTATATCCACTTGTTCAATATAGGCGAGCCGAGCAGCTTTTCCTAGGCAGTAGCCGCCCTTTGTGCTTCTGTCGCTAGCGGAGCAGTTCGCTTGAGGGGGCTAGAGCCTGCTGTTGCCCTCAGTCATCTTGTTCACCCTAGGCTTGCACTGATGTCGGCCCCGGATGATCGCAGCTATTACCAAATCCTGGGCCTTCCGCAAGGGGCTAGCTCACAGCAGATTCGCGAGGCGCATCGCCAATTGGCTCGAGTGCTACATCCAGACCGACTTGGGCAGGCAACGGCCGCTGAGCAAGCGTTAGCGGAGCGCCGCATGCGAGAGGTGAACGCTGCTTGGAGCACCCTGTCTGATGTTGGGCGCCGTGCCGACTACGACCGCAGCCTGCGTGCTCAAAGAACCTCCCCCTCGACCGGGCCGAGTTCCGGTTCTGGTCCCGGATCATCACGTGGGGCTGGGGCGGGGGTAGATGACACGTATCGCGACCCGCAGACGGGGCGGCCCGAGGAGGAGCACGATCCCGATGCCTTCTACGCCAAGTTGCGTCAGGCTGAGCTTGATCCTGATGAAGAACCGCTGAGCGAATGGCATTTCTGGTTGCTGCGAAGAGGACCACTTGTTGCTGCAGTCCTGCTCGGCCTCTTTTTGTTCGTGGCTACTGCCTATGCAGGCGGGAGTCGCTCAACCTCTGGTACCGCTGGGGAGCAAGCCGTGGCCACGAGCGCGCCTTCGCGTGACTGTGTGCGAATCACCAGCGGCCGGACGGCAAATCGCGTGACTTGCGGTTCAACTAACGACGGCCACATCGTGACCAAAGTCGCATTGGCTCTGGATTGCCCACCGAAGACTAGTTACGTGGTGATCCAAGATGAGTTCTTCTGCGTGTCGACTGACCCGTCAGTTGTTGGGTCGGTAGCCGAGCAAACCGGAGGCTAAGAAATGTCAGATTCTCAGGTGGGTCCCGCTGTGCAGGTAACAGGACTCGACCACATCGTGCTTCGTGTCGCCGATGCCGAGGCTTCGATGGCTTGGTATATGCAGAAGTTGGGACTAGCTCCGGAGCGGATCGAGCAATGGCGTGGGGGAGAGGTGCCGTTTCCCTCGGTCAGAGTGGACGCCACAACACTGATTGATCTGCTCGAAGTCAAAGCCGGCAGTGGGCCGGCGGGGATCAATCTGGATCACTTTGCGCTGCTTGTTCCCGGTGCAGACTTGAACGCTCTTGCGGAGTCTGGTGAGTTCACCGTGATCCGTGGCCCAAGGTCCCTGTGGGGAGCTCAGGGGCGTGGCCTGGCCATGTACGTGGCTGATCCGGATGGTCACGTTGTCGAGCTTCGAACGTATCCCGCTGCGACCGCTAGCTAGGCCCGGAGTGGTCGTGTGGCCGAGTCGCTTCGTTGACCGCTACAGTTCAGCCTCGCTCCCTCGGGAGTTTCAGTAGGGGCGTATAGCTCAGTTGGCTAGAGCGCTGCCTTCACACGGCAGAGGTCCGCAGTTCGAGTCTGCGTACGCCCACCACCCGAAACCCCCGCTACGGCGGGGGTTTCAGCGTTTATGGACAGGTGTTCAGTTCCTTCTGGAATGGCCCCGTCCCGCATTGGTCCCGTCTCAGGATGAGCTCCTGCTACCAAATTCGTTTGCAATGGGTGCCAGATTCTGCTGTCGCTCGAGGTGTTCTAGGAGCGTTGCTGTGGCCAATGTCTTGGGTTCATGACACTAATCCACAGGTGTTGCACCGGGTTCAGGTGGGCTGGTTGGTCGGGTGTTTCTGTTGGTGTGCCCGTGTAGGGTCCTTGCCGGGTTCTACCGGGAGAGATTGATGAGCGAAAATGATGTTGTTGACCCAGAAGTTGTTGCGGAGTTGCAAGCCGAGGTGGATGACCTTGCTGAACGCTTAGCTACAGCCGAGAACGCTCTGCGTGAAACCCAGGATGCCTTAGCGGAGTTTGAGGTCTGGTACCGGCTCAAGATTGCTAGCCGGCTTGCCCTCGTTGAAGAACTGCAAGCCGAGCTAGAAGAAATGCGGGGCAGGGATAGTGCTGCAGCGCAGGAGCGTGCCGCAGAAGCACGCCGGGTTGCAGACAACTTGACCCCGAAAGAGCGTTACAAAACTCTCATGAAACGGATCCACCCCGACAAGTTCACTGACGTGGGTCTTAAAGCCGAAGCGGAGGAGCTATCGAAACAACTCAATGCAGCCTGGGGTAAGAAAGACTTCGACGAGATTGACAAGATCGAGGCTGAAATCGAACGCAGATTCGGCGAAGAGTCCACACCGAAAGACCGGTTTCGGATTCTGACAGCCCTCGCCGACCGGCTCCAGTCACAGGTCAACAAACTGCAACAACAGATCGACTCGTTGCGCACCGGCGCCCTGTGGGACCTGTTCGCCCGTTCCGAGGAACTCAAAGCCGAGGGCCGTGACCTGCTCGATGAACAAGCAGCAGACCTTGACGAAGTCGCTGCAGCGTTACGCGAAGAAATGGCAATCTTCGAGAACTCTGACCTGAGCTAGGCCAAGACGCCTGATGAAGCTTCGGGTAGCATCGGATTCAGGGAGGTGACTGATGGGCCAGTACAACATGCGGTTCCGGCGCAGCGTCGGGTTCGGCAAATGGTTCCGAGTCAACTTCGGCAAGAAAGGCATGAGCGTCAGCGCTGGAGTCCCCGGTGCACGCAAAACCCTCCACAGCAGCGGCCGACAAACCACCACCTTCGGGTTGCCGGGCACAGGTATGTCGTGGACCAAAGTCGACCACCCCAACGACACGAGCATGAGCAACTCACAAGACTCTGAACTCGCAGGACCTACCCCGACCAAATCGTCGCCCAGGGAGGTGGCTCCTCCGGATGAGCCATCAGACCTAGAACTCATCCTTCGCGTCCAAGAAGAACTCAACGACGAATGAACCCTCTTCGCGGCTTGTTCAAGTAGCTCGCTGTGCCGGTGTCTAACCCTCGTAGGGAGGAGGGAGAGATCCGGCTTCTCCGCTGGCACCGACGATGCCGCTTTGCTGTTTCCCGGCGAGTTCACCCGTAACCTGACGCAACATATCTAGGGCACCAACGTGTTTCGCTTGGACCAACTCCGTGTTCACCCCACACGCAAGAAAGAAACCCCTATACGGTTCTGGCATCTCCAATAATGTCGCGTCTCCGGCCGTTAGATACAGCGTGTCTACCCCTACAGAGGATCCGTTCACATGCTCACCAATGGAGAAGTCGCCTAGGTCCCGAAGATCAACGTTGCCGAGCATCGTGGCGTCCCACTTGCAGTCGACAAGGCGCGCCCCAGAAATGTCGGTATTCGACAGAATCGTCGCCGCCAGAGTTGCGCCAGTGAGATCTGCACCCCGGAGGTTAGCGTTCGTGAAGTTGACGCCCGTGAGATCAGCTCCCGTCAAGTCAGCATCGCTGAGGTTTGCTGCGATCAGATTGCTGCCCATCAAATTGGCAGCCACCAAGGAAGCGCCACTGAGGTTTGCCTGAACCAAATTGACTCCGGTCACGGTCGCTGAATCAAGACTTGCACCGGAAAGGTTGGCTTCGAAGAGGTTCGAACTGCGCAAATCTGCTCTACTCAGGTCAGCCTGCTGGAGGTCCGCACGAGCGAGCGTAGATAAGTTTAGATTAGCTAGATGTAGTTTGGCCCCAGTTAGCACTGCCATCAAGAGGTTTGCACCGGCGAGATTGGCGAGAGTTAGGTCAGCACCTACGAGTACTGCCTCGGCAATTTGAGCCAGAGGTAGGTCTGCCGATACGAGGCATGCACCCGTTAGGTCTGCGCCAGAGAGAGTAGCGCCCGCCAGTTTGGCATAGGTCAGATTTGCGCCGGCGCAGGCGGCCCCAGAAAGGCGAGCCAACCCCATTTGAGCCTCGGAGAGATCCGTCCCGCTCAAGTCAGATTGCATTAGTAGGGCACCCGTAAGATCCGCCCCTCTCAATTGGCCTCGCGAGAGGTCCAATCCTGAAAGATCAGCTCCAATCAAGTTGCCAGTAAGGTCAATATTCGGATCCAAAGCGATGTCCCTTCCCTGATCGGAGAGTATCGCAAGGGTGAGATTTGAGCGAACTAGTGGCTAGCTCCGATCAATCTGGCTGCTGGACTACGGGCTCAGCCCCGTATCCTCGGATCGATTCCCGAGCATCTGTAGGTCGGCCCCGAATGGGGCTAGCGAGTGTTTGTCGGGCTACACCCGGTATGCGTTGATTAAGTTCAACGTTGGCGCGCCTTCTAGACAGAATGTTTCTGGATATATGTCGCTCTGAGCAAGGGCTTAGTTAGACAGTCGCTTTGCGAGGGCTATTCCCGCCCCTCCCCAATTGGTCAGCACTCATCTCACTATGTGCGGTTCCTCGAAAAAGATCCGACCGTGTAACTGGTTCCTCAGAGTGCACTGGTCATATAACGCAACGTTTCAAGCCCTCCAGGCTTCTAGACGTGGAACAGTTCGGGGTTCACGCCACAAGCGATAAAGAAGCTCCGATACGGCTCCGGCATCTCTCTCAACGGTGTGTCACCGGCCGTCCGGTACAAGGTGTCGACCCCTACACGCGACGGACTCAAGTGCTCCCCAAGATTCCATTGAGCGAGGGTACGAAAGTCAACATCTGCAATCACCGTGTTACTCCACTTGCAATCAACAAACACAGCATGCTGAACACAGGTCTCTACTAAGACGGTGAAAGCCAAGCGAGCGCCGGTGAGGTTTGTGCTGGTGAAGTTGGCGCCGAGGATGTAGGCGGCGGAGAGGTCTGCGCCGGAGACGTTGGCTGCGGTGAAGTTAGCGTTCATGGGGTTGGCGCCGGAGAGGTTTGCGCCTGTGAGGTTGGCGGCGGTGAAGTTGGCGCCGAGTAAGTTGGCGCCGAGGAGGAGAGCGCCCGAGAGGTTTGCGCCAGTGAAGTTGGTATTGGAGAGGTTTGCGTTCACCAGAAAGGCGCTGGTGAGGTCCGCGCCCGTCAGGTTGGCGCCATTTAGGTTAGCTCCGGTGAGGTCTACGTTCTGCAGCTGTCCTCCCGCGAGGTCGGCGTTCTGTAGCTGTCCGCCGTTCAGGTCGATATTTGGATCCATGGTGAAGTCCTTTCCTCTTGGACATCATTGCCGAGATATTGGATTCATGAGGAAGTTGACGGAGAACCTCATGAGGACCGCTAACCCTCGTAGGGTGGAGGGAGAGATCCGGCTGCTCCGCTGGCACCGAGGATCCCGCTTTGCTGCTTCCCGGCTAGTTCACCCGTCACCTGACGCAACGTGTCCAACGCACCTGGATGTTTCAATTCAAATAGCTCCGGGTTCACCCCACACGCAATAAAGAAACCCCTGTACGGCTCAGGCATCTCCGACAACGGCAAATCTCCGGCCGTCAGATACAAGGTGTCGACCCCTACAGAGGATGGGCTCATGTGTCCTCCCACATTCCACTCACCAAAATTCCGAAGGTCAACGCCGTTAATGACAGTCTGGTCCCACTTGCAGTCAACAAATACCGCCCCCTCAACTTCTACTGAAGCAAACAACGTCTGTGTCAGCGTGACGCCAGTCAGAGCAGCTGCTGAGAGGTCCGCTCCCAAAAAGACTGCTCCGGACAAATCGGCGTTAGTGAGATCTGCACCCGATAGCATGGCGGCGGCAAGCCGGGCATTCGATAAGTCAGCACCAACAAGGGACGCGCCCTTGAGTTTAGCTCCGAGAAGGTTGGCGCGAGTGATGTTGGCTCCGTCGAGATTGGCAGCGGTTAGGTTGGCTGCTTCGAGGTTGGCGCCGTTCAGGTTGGCACCCGTCAAGTTGGCGTTGGTCAGATTGGCGCCATAGAGAACGGCTGTGAAGAGCGTGGCGCCGGAAAGGTTCGCACCCTCGAGGTTGGTGCCCGCGAGGTAGGCACGATTGAGGTCTGCACCGGCGAGGTCGGCGCCAGAGAAGTCAGCTCCGTCGAGAATGGCGCCGGTCAGCTTGGCGCCGGAGAGGTCAGCACCGCTGAGGTTCGCCCAGTGGAGGTCGGCGTTCTGCAGCTGTCCGCCGTTGAGGTCAATGTTTGGATCCATGTTGTATTCCTTTCCCATTGGACATCATTGCCGAGGAACCTAATGGTGACCGTTAACCCTTGTCACCTGCGGTGAGAGGCATGGCAGCCGCACCGGAGCCAAGGATGCCGCTCTGCTGTTTCCCAGCTAGTTCACCCGTCACCTGACGCAACATATCCAACGCACCTGGTTGCTTCGCCTCGAATAGCTCGGGCTTCACCCCGCACGCGATAAAGAAACCACGATACGGCTCTGGCATTTCCGACAACGGTGCGTCACCAGCTGTCAGATACAAGGTGTCTACGCCGACAGACGACGGATTCACATGATCACCCAGATTCCACTCACCAAGTGTGCGCAGATCAGTGTTAGCGATCACTGTCTCATCCCACTTGCAGTTGATAAACGCCGCACCCTCAACACACGCTCCCGCTAACACTGTTCTATCAAGGTGAGCGCCGCTGAGGTTGGCGTTGCTCAGGTTGGCATCACTGAACTGGGTGTTGGTGAGGTCGGTGTTACTGAGGTCGACCCAAGAGAGGTCAACCTCGGTCAGAGATGCGTCAGTGAGGTTGGCGCCGCTGAGGTCTGCTTCAGCGAGGTTGGCGCCGGAGAAGTTGGTGTTGCTCAGGTTGGCGCCGGTGAGGTCTGCTTCAGCGAGGTTGGCGTTAATGAGGCTGGCGCCGCTTAGGTTGGCATCCTCGATGTCAGCCCCGGTGAGGTCCGCCCTGGTGAGGTCGGCGTCGTAGAGGTGGGCTCCCGTTAGGTTGGTGTTGCTGAGGTTGGCGCCGGTGAGGTCAGCGTTGATGAGGTAGGCGCCGGTGAGGTCAGCGTTGCTGAGGCTGGCGTTTGCGAGGTTAGCGCCGGCGAGGTTGGCATTCTGAAGTTGTCCGCCGTTGAGGTCAATGTTTGGATCCATGGTGTAGTCCTTTCCCGTTGGACATCATTGTCGAGAAATTGGATCACTGACGAGTCTGTTGTGGGTCGGGTTGGGAATGGGTTAGTGGTGTGGGCTGGTGTGGTTTGATTCGTTTGCGAGTGTGTCGAGGGCGTCGGTGACTTTGTCTTGGGTTCCTGGCATGAGGTGGCCGTATCGGTCGAGGACTACTGATACTGAGGAGTGGCCGGCTCGTCGTGCGATGTCGACTGGGTTGGCGTCGACTGCGATCCAGAGTGCTACGGCGGTGTGGCGGAGGTCGTGAATGCGGAGTTTGTTGAACCCGGCTGCGGTTGTTGCGGGGGTCCAGAATCTGTGTCGCCAGTTTGGGACTCGGACGGGTCCGCCTTCGGGGGCTTCGAACACGAACGAGTCGGGTTCGTTTGATCCGTATTGTTTGTGGTGCTGTGAGAGTTCTTTGGCCACGATGCGAGGGATGGGAACGGTGCGGACTCCGCGTGAGGTTTTTGGTGGGTTGAAGATGAGTTGGCCTCTGACTTCGACGAGTGTTTCTGTGACGGTGAGTTGGCGTGTGTTGAGGTCGAGTTTGGAGTTTCGGAGTGCGGCGAGTTCACCGATGCGGAGCCCGGTGTAGGCGGCGGTGAGGACGAGTGCGCGGTAGCGGTTGTCCATTGCGTCTGCGAGGGTCCAGATTTGTGACGGGGTGAGGAACTGCATTTCGATGCGTTCAATTTTGGGTAGCGGGACTCGTTCGGCGGGGTTTCGTGCGAGGAGCCCGGCGTCCATTGCTGTGCGGAGAATCTTTGACAGGAGTTGGTGTGCTTTATGAACGGTGCTTGGTGCTTTGGTCTCGGCGAGTTCCGCCACCCAGGAACGAATCGCCATGTGTTCGATTGATGACAATGGTGTTGTCCCGAACTTAGGGATGACGTGGTTTCGGATGTAGGACTCGTCTCGAACCCGTGTCGATGGTCGGAGGTTGGTGATGGTGGAGAGGTATTCTTCGGTCCATTCTCCCAGTGTGATGCGTCCGAGGCGTGGGTCGACCCAATCGCCTCGAGATTTGTCGACTTCGATCTGGGCGAGGAACCGGTCCCCGTCGATTTTGCGTCTGAACGATTTGGAGCGTTCTTTGCCGTCTGGTGTGCGATATCGGGCGACCCATCCACGGCCACTGCGTTTTTGTACGTGACTCATGTCGGCTCGGATTCATCTGAGGTGCCAGCAGTGCCGGCGGTTTTCTTTAGGTTGGCAAGTTCGAGCTGCTGTTTGCGGCGGCGGCTTTGTCGTTGCATCTGCGCATTCGCGCATGACTGGCTGCAGTAGAGCAGCCCTTTGGTGCGGACCCCTTTGCCGTCACGCTGTTCAACAAAGGGGTTGTGACATGGTTCGTTTGCGCAGACTTGAACGATTCGACCCTGGACAACGATTTGGTGCATCTGCAGGCATAACCCGGCGAACAGATCCGGAAGAATCGGCGTGTCCGCGGGGAGGTCGTCTGGCCAGCCGGGACCGTTGCGGACTTGCTGTTCGGGTACCTCGTCCCGGAGGGTGCTCGGGTCTGTCACTACTGTGTAGTGCGGTGAGAATGCCGGGTGTGACATTCCTTCGCTCATAACTTCCGCAAACGCAACCCACGCCGAGTCGTCGTCGTCAATCTGAGCGAACCCTTCCTCGGTCCATGCACCTTGAAGGTCCTCGCCGTTGGTGAAGCGTTCCCAGTGATAGCCAAGGGCCCGCGCTGAGCGAAGAAACAGTGCGAGTTGTTCCCAATGAACCCCGTCATCGTTTTCTTGTTCGAACGGCTGGTCCTTACGGTGCGCAACGATGCGGTACACGGGGAAGTCTCGAAGAGTGATCTCGCCATAGGTAGCCATGAACTCTTGAATCCCTTGCGGGCTATCAAGTTGGGCGTGGCGTAATTCTCTGATGAGGACATCTGTGGGGAGTTCGTCACGCTCCCACCGACTCGCCAGTTCGGTCGCCTGACCAGCAGAGACCCCATCCGTGACAGTTCTGCTTTCAGGCCCGGTTGACCCATTGTTCGAATCGGGTTCTACAAGTGACTCAACACTGCAGAAACGTTCCCCCCTGCGGACTAGATCAAACCGCTCGATCGGCATTCTCTCGAACAACACAGACGGCGAGACAGTTATCGGGACATCCTTTGCAGTAATACGATGTTGTGATTGCATACTCTTACTCATGTCTTTAAGGTAGCCGTGAACGATCTTGGTCCGCAAGGAGAATTAATGAATAAAGACAGCGAATACCTCACCGTTGAACAGTTGGCCTCAACTCTTCAAGTCCCCAAAGGAACCATCTACGCCTGGCGATACAAAGGCTATGGACCACACGGGGTCTCCATAGGCCGATTTGTTCGATACCGGCGCTCAGAAGTCGAACGATGGATCAACGAAATCTCCACCGAGAACAAACACTGACCCCTCGATCGCTATTCGCTCAGCGGAGCACTAATTCCCGCAGATAGCCCACCGAACACCCAACGCCGCCGGAATATATCCGGCGTCAAAAGACAGTGGAACCGGCACCCAGGTACGGGCACCGGTTCCTTAACCAAATACCCGTTAGTTGAAAGGCAGGTAATGATCGAATTCTACTAGGACTTACCTCATCACGCTCAGCACTCGAAGCAAATCTGCTTCGTGATTGAGCACGAGGCCTTGTTGTGAACCGTAAAGCCCGGCGGGCTGATGCGGTTCCTTGGCCCGAGAGATTTATGAGCCAGACCTTTGCTCTCTCTCCGCATTGCAGGCCACCTCATGAGCGTCACTTCGGTGACGGGCATGGCGTGCTGCACCGGTGTTGGTCTGCCAGCCGCCTGGCTGTGAGCAATTCAAAAACCGTCCCCACAACATGTGGGGAGCAACTTCCTTTGGAGGAAATAGCAATGCCAAATACTGCAAATAACTCAAGCGAGAACACCGGTAACTCCGGCTTTCCCTACCGAGATGGTGCACCCGAGTTGTTTGAGAAGGGTTGGTCACCAATCCCTCTTGACGCCAAGAAGGCCCGAGTTAAGGGTTTTCATGGGAACGAGGGACAAATGATGGACGAGGAGACTCTTCGTGAGTATGTCTCTCAGTTTGGCCGTGCTCAGGTTGGTATCCGTCTCCCGAAAGGGTTTGTGGCAATTGATGTTGATGCTTACGGCGTCAAGCTCGGGGCTGAATCGTTGGAGGGGTTCGTTGGCCGTTTAGGTCCGCTGCCCTCGACCTGGGTGGCTACCGCACGGGTGCGTCCTTCCGGGAGGTACTTGTTTAGAATCCCTGAAACAGCAAAGCTGAAAGGCGTTGCTGATAAGGGTATCGAAATCTGCCAGCATCATCATCGTTACATTGTTTGTCCACCGAGTGTTCACGCTTCGGCGGGTCCAGTCACGTGGCGCAACAGCGTTTCGTGGGATGAATGCGCTATCCCATTCCCAAGTGAGATCCCTTGGTTACCGATCCCGTGGTTGATCGAGCTCGTCAAGGAATACGAGGGTTCACCCTCGTGCGAACCTGCTGATAGCGAGCAACTCAATAGATTCTTGGAAACAAATGGTGTCTCAAGTAACCCTGATGCACTGGAAGTCCTAGTGGGCGGGTTCCTTGCGAAGGTCGATGAGAGGCAGTCTCGTCACGATTCACTGCTTCCTGCTGTGTGTGAAGCAATGCGTCAGGCTGCGGTGGGTTCATTCCCTGCTCAAGATGCGGTGGAGAAGCTTCGAGAGGTTTGGGATGCCGCTACCTCTGGTGAGGAGCGTGGCAGGGAGTTTGATTCTGCTGTTGCTTATGCGGTTGGTCAGATTGTCAATCAGGGAAAGCCGGCTAAGAAGGGTCAGAAGTCTAAGAAGGCGAAATCTGAAGCCCTCTTTCCCGAGACAATCTCTGAAGCCGGACTGGCTGTGGGTTTCCTGTTAGCTATTCAGCAGCGGTACCTGTATGCCGCTGATGATGGCGGCTGGTTGAGGTTCGTTGACGGCTGTTGGCAAGCCGATGTGAAAGGCTCTGTCTTTGACGAAGCCCGCTTGTACGTCACGGGTCTTCATGACCGGGCGGAGAAGAAACGCTCTGCTGACTCAAAAGCCAACCCGTACAGGGCGTATCTCATGAAAGCGAGGATCGATGCGATCGTTACGCTGACAAGTCGAATGGACGGTATTACTGCTCTGGCAGCGGATTTCGATACAGACCCAGATCTGTTGTGTTGTGCGAACGGTGTCGTCAACCTGATCACCTCAAAACTCCTGCCACACGATCCCGATTCGCGTCACCGGATGTCAACACATGTGAACTACATCCCGGGCGCGACCCACAAGGATGTTGATCGGGTGTTCGAGGTCCTCGACCCCGCTGTACGTAAGTACGTCACGTCGTTGTTCGGGTATTCAGCGACCGGTCACGTCTCCGAGGGCTTGGCGATTGTCTTTGATGGTAGAGGTAGCAACGGCAAGACAACGCTGCTGAGAGCGGTCTCTGAGGCATTGGGAGACTATTCATCTCATGTTCCGGTGAATCTGATCATGAAGTCCTCTCATAACGAACATCCGACGCTATTCGCAGCGCTTCGCAAGAAGCGCCTCGCTCTTATCGAGGAAACACCAGAAAACGCACCGTTACAGGCCGAAACGGTGAAGATGCTTTCTGGCGGGTCAGATATCGTCTCTCGGCGCCTGTATTGCGAGTACACGACGCACACGCCAACTCATCAATTGTTCCTTGCATCGAACTTCCGGCCAGTGGCTAACTCTGGTGATGATGCTCTCTGGGGGAGACTCCGTCTGGTTCCCTTCCCGCACAGGTACAAGGCACCTGAGGAATGCGGAGAGGGCGACCGCATCAAGGACCGTGGTTTGCGCTCAAGGGTTTCGGACAAGGCGCAGAAGGAGGCCACCCTGGCGAAAATCGTTGCTGCAAGCGCCGACTGGTACGTAAATCGTCTGCCTCTATGCCCCGAGGTAGACAAGGCTTCTAAGCAGTGGCGCTCAGAAGGTGACATTCTGGCCCGATTCGCCGAGGACTGTCTGGTGTTCGAACCCGACGGTGTCGTATTCCGAAAGGATCTCTACCCTGCGTACCGCACATGGTGCGCTGAGGAAGGCGAAACACCTATCAAGGACCGTGCGTTCAGTCCTTGGTTTAGGACCCACTCTCTCTTTGCAGCTCATGGGCTCATCGAGGACAGAGGGAACGGTGGGGTTTGGTTCGGTGGCATCAGCTTGGTCAGCTAACTAAGTACTCACGTTGTTCATTGTCATTGGCCAGTCGGCTTACCCGACTGGCCTTTGGCCTTTTTGGCTTGCCGGGCTCCTACTGAGAACCCATGCTCGCTTGGAGGAACAGTCCCACAACACCAATGCCGAGCCAGATCCACCCGAGAAGGGCACCGGCCACTGCGATCGACTTCCCTCTCTGAGTCCCGCCTGAATGTTTGATGTTGTAGATCGCAATGTGCCCGCAGGGAATCGCGACTATCGACACGGTCAACAGGCCCGCTATCAGCGCTGCGACTGCTAGCCCACTCATCTTCGAAATCTGGGCAGGGGCGACCACTGTCGGAGTAGCTGCTGCTGGTTGAGCAGTGGCTACTCCGCTATACGTGATCGAGGCGTCTGCCGACGGAGTTTGCACTGGCGCCGTCACGGCTGCTGGCTGGGGCCGATGTTCCGTCCACTGTGACCCGTCCCACCATCTGAGCTGGGCAGGATCTTCAGGGTCCTGGTACATGCCCGGAGGCGCAGCGCTCGTCATACGACTTCTACTCGTGTCATAAGAATCCTTCCCTCTCGGCCACCCTATGACCGATTAGCTCCTCGGCGCTGAGATAACGGTGAACTCAGATCCAGCCTGAGGCGAAACACGACGCCCGCTGCCTCAGATCTAGCGGTTCATGGGAGCAGTTTTGATGCGTGACCTTGCGATGAGTCGCAAGCCCCTTAGAAGTCAGGTCGAAAGGTCAGCTCAGCTGAGTGGCTTCTGATCGGTTCTCTCAGGCTGACTTAGCTGCCGCCGCAGTCAGCAAAAGAGAATTGTTTGTATTTGCCAGTTGGAGAGATGCCGGAGACCTCAGCTGACTTAGCTTTGTATGTCCAGTTTGCTGACGGATCGGATTTTAGCCAGACCTCAGCAAGAGGTGTTAGTGAGTCTGGGTATACCCCCTTATCAGCCTTGTAGGCTTGCAGCGCGGTTTCAACAGTCTCTCTTTCCGTGCGGCACGCCTGCGCTTTGTCTACGGACGGGGAGCAGCCGCTCAGCACCAAGCAACTGCTCAGCACCAAACCACACAGCAATGGACCGACTATTAAGCGTCCTATAGGTGTCTTCATTGTTCGCCCTTCCGAGGTTGTCGTAGCGACGTTAGCGCAGTGCGCGTCAAACGGTTTGGGGTCTTGATGTTGGGCTTACCGAGCCCAGAGAAAGTTGGCGCGGCTGTTGATTCACGAATGGGTCGATGAGAAGGACCGCGCCACAAGAAGTGCGTGGCCCCAACCATCCGGCAGGCCACCGTGCTCTAGTTCGTTGTCGCGTTGGAACAAGTGGAGCTCAACCCCTTCGCCTGTTGTTCGGTGAAGCCCATAGGGAGTTTGGCAGCGCATTCTTTACGCCGGGCAACCAGCTTTCCCGAGTGGGTCGACTTTTCGTGACTTCTGTGATCGACTCCGCAGCGGGTTCCGTTGCTGCTATCGAGTGCAGCGCCACAGTTTGAGTCCACCGAAGGAGGGGGTCCATCGTGGGTGTCGTTGTTGTGATCTGGTTTCTTTGCGGTTTTCTTGCGGCAGCAATTGGGGGTTCAAAGGGCAATAGCGCGGTACTCGGGTTCATCGTGGGTTTTCTATTTGGGCCATTCGGTGTGCTGTTCGAGCTACTTCACCCCGGGAAGGCACAGCAGCCAGCAGCTCAGAGTCCCAATATTGAAAACATGAAGAGGTGCCCTCAGTGCGCTGAGAGAATCCAGAAGGCGGCAACCTTGTGCCGGTACTGCGGGTACGAGTACCAGTCTCGACACTCATCGACGGGTCAATCAGCAAGGACCCAGTTGGCGGTCCCGAAGGCAAGCACTGGTGCAAGTTTGGTACCCGTGCCGCAAGCGACACCGGTCTCGCCCCTACCTGTGGAAATTGGATGGTACCGGTCACCTTCAGGTGCATGGGAGTCAGCCGAGATAGCGCTTACTCCTGACTTCTTCTGGGTCAGACCCCTTGATACGAATGAAGCGACCCTCATGAAGTTCGACAGCATCTTCAATCTGGATGAACTTGGGCCCCCGGACCAGGGTTGGTCATGTGTAGAGGTATTTTACGATGGACCAGCCCCACTGGGAGTGAAACTGTCGGAGCCCTTCCTCGAGGAGCTCATCATCAAGCTCCAGGCAACTAAGGGCTGACAAGCAATCGTTGGTAGGAGTCGACGACGTCTACTTCACCCATGGATCCACAAGGACTCACCACCATCCGAGGCCTCGCTGTCTCCTGAGGCGGGCTCCTCGTGTCTAGTTGTCTCAGTCGAGGCTGATGTACTCCCGATAGACGAGGGCGCTTTTTGTTGCCGCAGGGTTCGTTGTGATGCCGAGTTCCTATCCGGCAACGTTGCACCCCACATAGATCGGCTGCTCTAGGTATGGCCTTGCCCGACATGTTGGCCCATCATTCTTTCCCCAGCTCCAATCTCTGTGGCCGGGTACATAGTGCGGAGTCCTTCGAAGGCTCTTGGCGTGTATCCGGTGTTCCAGTTATTCGAAGAGTGGGGCGAGATGTTCTCGTAGCGCCCACACCATTCCTGGCGCCTTGTTCTCTCCTCTCTGTGTATACATCTGCCTCGGTTATGGGCGCCAACTTCTAGCGCTATTGCAGGCGCCGGTCTAGATGCCTTCTCGTTCGTAGTGGCCTCTTACCTGTGGCCGGTTGGCCTTCGGCCTTTTCGGCCATTACCTGTGGCCTTCTTTTTTTGCTTGTGACGCTCGTGACGCTGTTTTCAAACCTCTTTTATATTCTCTCTCACATACGTAGAAGTAAATAAATAGCGTCACCAGCATTACACAGAACTCAAATGTGCCTAATTAGCGGCGATATACAGGTCCCGATACTCGTACTCCATGTGAGTAAAGGGAGAATCAAGTCGGCTCACATCTGGTTCCCGTAAAGGGTGCATGAGGAGACAAGAAGAGCGCCGGAATACTCTCACGCCGAGAGAGCACATAGGTGCCAGTATTTGGCCGAAAATGCGGCTCATGGGAACACCAATAGCGCTAGTAAGAGTAGGACGTGAATAGGACCCGTGATGGCCACATGAGATGCCCATGGGAAGCACGTATGAGGCCACTTGTAGCCGGTAATAATGGGTACCAGCTTCAAAATAGCATCAGGAGCCTATTTAAGCCACGTAAAGGTATAAGCGCACCATAGATACTCAAATAGCGTGTACGTCGCTTCTGGTGGCCATACAAGGCGTCTGAGAGGCAACTAGTGGGAGCGAGCCGGGAAAGATCCCCGGTAACCACAAACCGCCCAAACCAACTACCCAGCACACACCACAGACGCCAGGAACCCAACCCGCCAGCTTTCATCGAAGTGCGCAAGCGCCTTTGAGGCCGGTGTCCCTGAGCCGGGTCTCGAATCCGAGCCGGTGGGCTTATCTGGATCTGCCCCGAGCACAGTTGGCACATCATCTTCAGGTGGTCGTCTTCTCATGGGATTCTCCTTCGGTTTGGCTGTGCGGCGGCGAAGCCGCTGCCTGACTATGTCAGGGGTATTATCCTGACTAGTACTAATATTTGTATCTATATATATGTTTAAACCGTGTGCACGCGAGGCACCATTTGTAAGTTGATTTGTATCGGTACCCTCGATCCCAGTATCTGTATGAGTATCTGGTATTGATTCAGGGTCCGTATGTAATTTGTAAGTACCTTCTGAGGGGTATTCTGGGTATGTCGGATAAGCCTCAAACTGAGGCTTAACGGGCATCTCGTTAAGCCTCAAAATGGAATCCTTTGGGGTCCACATGTCATTGAAGTTTTCGATGAAATTCAGCATGATTGGGTCTATCGAATAGACCGGCAAGAGGTACTTCCTCTTAGCGTTCTTGGGCTGCATATTTGGCAGCAACTCACCCGTTATCAGGCCACGCTTCTGCAGCGCACTGAGGTGCCTCTCTAGGGTCCGGGTGTTGAGGCCCCAGCGGAATGCCCAGTCTGCTTGCGTACGCATCTGCACCCACATCCATGGTCTCGTGGGAGTACAGCGCTCTACGAAGAGGACAAGCAGCCGGCCGAGATACAAGCGGCACTAGTCAACACACCAGCACTACGACCTGATGTGAGATGTGTACGTAGAGAAACAAGTCATGCGCTCGCCCATGTAGTTGCTATCCGTGACGACTACCCATACGTACTCACAGAGCTCGCAGCAAACGCTCGGGTTTAAGCACTGACGGGGATATCCACCACCTGTTACTAGGAACCCCTAGGACTCGAGTCGAACTCAATTCACATAAATGCTCTAGAGATACGAGTGATCTCTGAACTATTTAGAACAAATCACTTTGAATACATATCGAAGACCTGCTTCCACATCACCCCTACGACTAACTAGGTGATGTTGAATAACCAGCACACAGAGCGTCTGAGCATCCACGGGCATGCGAGGGTCACAGGGGGAAGGTCTCCTCCTCTGCCTACGGTGTAGGTGTGTCCACGGGTCATCAGAAGGTGCCGAAACTTCCTCGACCTTTGGTGGGTGCGGGGGGAACTACCGGGGGGAGTGGAACTAAGGCGCCGGTCTATTGGGCGCAACGGTTCGCAGGGACCTCGAAGATCCGCCGCCCAGAATGCTCGCCAGAGGAATGAACTCTAACGGCCTACAAAACGAGGAAAGCCCCGACACAACGTCGGGGCCTTCGCTTAGTTAGTGGGTGTGCGGGTCAGCCGTACTGTGTGCGTGGGCATTCCGTGGATTGGCGGACACCATTTGGACACGTCGTGTTGTTCCAGGTGACGTTGTACAGGTTGGCGGAGGTCAGGTCGGCGCCGGTCAGGTTGGCGCCGGTCAGGTTGGCCGAGCGCAGGTTGGCCGAGCGCAGGTTGGCGCCGGACAGGTTGGCGTTGGTCAGGGTGGCGTTGGTCAGGGTGACGCCGGCGAGGTTGGCGTATCTCAGGTTGATGCGGGTCAGGTCGGCGGAGGTCAGGTTGGCGCCGGTCAGGTTGGCGCCGGTCAGGTTGGCGAGGTACAGGTTGACGTCGGTCAGGTTGGCGGAGGTCAGGTCGGCGTACTGCAGGTCGGCGCCGGTCAGGTTGGCGCCGGTCAGGTTGGCGAGGTACAGGTTGGCGATGGTTAGTCTGGCGCTAATCAGGTTGGCGCCGGTCAGGTGGGCGCCGGTCAGGTCGGCGTTGCTCAGGTTGGTGCGGGTCAGGTAGGCGTTGGTCAGGTAGGCGTTGGTCAGGTTGGCGGCGGTCAGGTTGGCGCCGGTCAGGTTGGCGCCGGTCAGGTTGGCGGTATACAGGTCGGCGCCGGTCAGGTTGGCGCCGGTCAGGTTGGCGTCGGTGAGGTTGGCGTATCTCAGGATGGCGCCGGTGAGGTCGCACCCGCTGAGGTTGACGCTCGGGGCTGGTGTTGCGGTGCAGTCAACGGGCGCAACCGTTGTGGTGGTTGTCGTTGTGGTTGTCGGTGCAACCGTTGTGGTTGTGGTGGTGGTCGGGGCAACCGTGGTGGTGGTAGCAGGTGGTGTCAAAGGTGCTGGAGCACACGCAGCGAATAACGCCACACACGCCGCAACCAAAACAACTAGAAGTGAACCTTGTTTAACCATTGGCGTCTCTCCCACGCTTAGATGGCAGGATTCCGCCACCCACAAAGGATGACAGTGTTCTCGAAGATTGTCGAGATGGGGTTCCCGTTACGAAAGGACAAGGGCGTTCACAGATACAGTGCCTCCACCCAGCTAGTCGGTGGGTGGATCAGGCAGAGGCTGCTTGTGGCAGCTTCGTGGACTGCCGACAAGTGCTCGGGCTGGTGGGGTGGCTGCACCTGTAGTTGCTTTAGCGGACACTTATCCATACGAACACTGGGGTCCCAGCAAGTAGGCGTGTGCAAGCACTAGCTCCCGATATCAACTACTTGAGCCCAGGAACCCCAAACAGACGAGTCGAATTCACCAGAGATAGTTGCTTTAGAGATTCGAGTTACCTCAAACGATTAGAACTAATTACTTTGAATACACATCTAGGAACAGCACACTTCAGAAGTCTTCATCTACAACTGCGGTTAACGCGCTGCGGATGAAGAGCCCCGGATACTGCAAGCATCTGAGTGTCTAGCGGTATCTGATGTTCGATGTGCAGGTCGACTCGCTTGTCACGTAGAGCACTCAGTGGATTGCACAACACCATTCGGGCACGTCGTGTTCGACCAGATGACACCGGAGAGGTTGGCCTCAGACAGGTTTGCGCCAGTCAGACTTGTGCTAGTCATGTTGGCGCCACTCAAGTCGGCCTTGAATAGTCGGGTGCCGGCCAGGTTGGCACGTTCCAGGTTGGCCTTAATCAAGTTGGCCTGTCCTAGTCTGGCGTAGCTCATGAATCGCTTGGGGTTTGGTGCATGGTAAATACTTGTCCTGAGGAGGATGTTGATGAATAAGACCCAAGCCCGTTATCCAGCAGAGCTTCATGAGTCGTCTGTGCGGATGGTGTTTGATACAAGGACACCGGAGGAGTCGTTGAAAGCGGTGTGTTTGCGCGTGGCCCCGTTGGTGAATGTGAGGTTCGCGACGTTGTATGGGTGGTGCAAACAAGCAACACCCACAACTGAGGTGTCGTCGCGTAAGGCGGTCACGGTTAGCGAGTTGGAATCCGAGGTTCGTTCTTTGCGAAAAGAGTTGCGGGAAACGAAACGTGCGAACGAGATTTTGAAGGCTGCAGCATCTTTTTTCGGGGCGGAGATCGACCGCCAATCTCAGCGATAGCTGCGTTTGTTCAG
>LCZK01000001.1 GCA_001025035.1 Actinobacteria bacterium IMCC26207 | reverse complement strand
GTCAGCGGAACACGGTCGAGAACCGAGTACGACGCCCAAGGCCGCGCTGTCACAGCTATTGGGCCGTCGAGGCGTGCGATGACAACCGGTTCGGGTGCGCCTGTTGTCGAAACGCGTTACGACACCTTTGACGCCGACCCGGGTGCGCGGATCCGTATGGAACCCATCACCGGTCTCGTTGGCATGGTCTACAACAACACTGGGTTTACTGGTGTGCCGTCTGATCGTTCGATCGGCCCCCGCGTCAATGGCCGCCGCGCGCAAACCATGCAATTTGGTTACACACAAAACCCCTCGGGTGCTGGTGGTGTCTGGTCGATGCGACTCGCCGGCAAATTCATAGCCCCCACCGAAGGCACCTATCAGTTCAGAAGCACCACTGACGCGCGTCTCACGATCAACGCAATGACCTGCACGATCCAAGTGCCGTGTCGTCAACAACTTCGCCGTAATGCTGCAGCGGATATCCAAGCTGAAGTTGTCTCCGGAACCAACGGTGCAGCAAATGTTTCGTTGGAAGTAGCCGGAGCAGACAACCGGTGGCAGCCAATAACCGCAGCACAGACCGCACCCGGGCTGAACGAGGTCACCGAACAAGAAACCACTGATCAGCTAGCCACCGGTCGCGGTGCTGAACGGCTCCGACAAATCTCCGAATACGACCTCGAAACCGGGTCTACGAACTTGTTGAAACAAACCTCATCCTCAGGCGCGACCGTGTCACATACCTGGGCTGAGAACACCGGTGTTGATGGCCAATATGGCCAACACCTCTCATGGACTGCACCAGATGGGCAGACCAGTTATTACGGATACCACGGTGCAACAGCCGAAGCCACTGGTTGTGACGGCCCGCCCGCCATCCAAGGCGGCCAACTCGCCGTCACAACCCGCCCCGGTGCAATCATCACAGAACAAACCTACGACGCCGCCGGAAGCACCAATAAAGCAACCGGCCAAGGCACCGAAACCTGTATCAACTACCGCCCCGACGGCTCAGCAGAATCAGGTGCTGTCACCGGAGATGGCCCCGCGTACGCAATGTCATCAACCCCGATGGTGTTCAACAACCCACTCGTCTCATCAGGGACAACCACCACCCAAGGTGTCACAAATACTGCTACTCAGTCCGTGTCGATCACCGGGCAACTCTTCCAATCAACAGACTCCCACGGAACCGTCACCACCCACGCGTACGACCCGAACACCGGGCACCCAACCGTTACCAGAACCGTCACCGCGAACGGAGAAACCCGCGTCTACACCTACAACTACGACCGGTTCGGCCAACCAACCTCACAAGCAGTCAACGGCAAAACCCTCAGCACCACGACCTACCGCAACGACGGCACCATCTCAACTGTTCGTTACAAAAACGGCACCACCTCAGCGATCACACTCGACGCGAACAACAACGCAGAAGCCATCACCTACGCCGGATTCGAAGGCGGCGCAACCATCGGCGAAACCAACACATTCTCACGAGATAACGCCATCTTGTCACGCACCTTGCGAGGAACCGACGGAACAGCCACCACCCAAGCCACCTACAACCTCGATCACCGCATCATCTCCGCAGTCAACAGCGGAACCATGGCCCTCACCACCAGATCCAAAACTGTTGCATTCGAAGGCCAGCCAGGATCAAACGGCAACCGGACCTCACAAACCACCACCACAACCAACAACAAACAACAAACCGCAACATTTAGCTACAACGAAGCAAACCAACTCACCTCAACAACCCAAGAAAACCTTGGCACACCCACCTACGACTCCCACGGCCGCACCACCACCATCGGCAACCCCACAACCGGTGCCAGCACCCTCAACTACGACGCAGGCGGCCACCTCATCACAGCAACCGGCCCCAACGGCACAATCGCGTTCACCGGAAACGGCGACACCATCTACACACCCACACCACCACCCGCAGAAGAACCAGCACCACAAGAACCAGCCGCAGAAGAACAAGCACCAGAAGAACAAGCACCAGAAACCACCGAACCGGTTGCCGACTCCACACCAGAACCAGCACCAGAAGAACCAGTCGCCAAAGCCGAAGCAGGAACTGAAGCACCCGCAGCAAGACAACGAGCAGCAAAAGCTGCTCCCAACGGGCCGATCACCCTACGAACCTCAGGCAACTTGTTACTCGACGAAACAGGCAACATCGCCGGCCAAATCATCTCACTCCCCCAAGGTGTCAGTGTCGCACTCGACTCAAACGGCAACCCGGTCGAATGGCTCTACAACGACCTCCAAGGATCAACCACTTGGAAAACAACAAGTAACACAGCACCCGCACATACCACCGTGTATGACCCCTGGGGCACACAAATCAGCACCAACGCCGACCCACTCCCCACCACCGCACTCGAACTAGCCCTCTATTCCAGTGGTTGGAAAGGCACCGGCCGGCTCCCCATCGGCAACGATTTCTACACCATGGGCAACCGCGAATACTCCCCCCAAGCCGGACGGTTCTTGCAACGAGACCCACTCCTAGGAGGGTCCACCAACGCATACGAATACGCACTCGGTGACCCATGGAACAACAGCGACCCCTCCGGCAACATGAGCATCGGCAAATGGGTCGGACTTGCAGTCTCAGTCATCGCCAGCGCAGTACTCTCCATCGCCACCGCCGGAGCCTACGCAGCCATCGCCGCTATGACCATCGCATCCGCAGTCAAAGGCGCCGCAATGTCCTTCGCCGTCGGAGCAGCAGCAGGAGCAACCTCAGGCTTCGCAAGCTCCACAGTCGAACAACTCATCGACACCGGAGACATCGACTGGCAACGAGTCGGCGCAAGCGTCCTCATCGGCGGAGCCATCGGAGGAGTCTCAGGCGCCGCACAATACGGAGCCTTCCTCGCAAAACAAAGCGCAGCTCAGGCTCAACACCTCCTCCCTTTCGAAACCAACTACGCACAAGATTTCAAAAATTTAAGTCGCTTTGAAAATGCCATGTCAAGATTAGAAGTAGGCACCCCGCTTTGGGATGATGCTATTGGCCGTGCCGCCGATCTGACTGACAAAATTGCTTTGAATAAGGGGCGCTTTCTTGCGGCTAATCCGTTTATACCACCCAGCCCCCTGTACGGCGCCGGGGTCGTCGTCGGTTCCCTCGGGGGCGCAGCCGCTTGGGGTACGAATCTGTTAGTACCAACCCCAACAGCAGGCGGTGAGCCCACCCCCCTACCCCCAGCGATCGCCCCAGAGGACGGCACCGTAGACGTCGGCTCCGAAGGCGGAGTTCTACTCGACGCAGCCTTCGGCTAACCCCCAAAATCCACGCTCTGTTATGCGAGCGACCCCCTATAGGGGGTCGCTCGCAAGACGAAGCGAGTTAGTGGTGGTGGTTACGAGCTTGCGTGCTTCGCAAGAAACTCAATGGTCCGCTGCCAGGCAAGGTCTGCTGCTGTCTCATCGAAGTGGCCATCCACTCCGCTCTCGGCAAACCAGTGGCTCGTTCCCTCATAGCGGTACAGGTCTACGGATTTCTCCGACAGCAGCAAGCGCGAATGCATCTCAACAAGATCGTCCTCACTTACCAGCGGATCGCTCTGTGCAAAATGCCCGAGCACTGGTGCGGCCAAGTCATCAAAGTCAATGTTTTGCGATCCGTAGTAGGCCACCACAGCATCAACATCGGCCGGTAGCCGAGTAGCCAACCACAGCCCCCAAGATGCGCCCATTGAATACCCGATCACTGAAACAGGTGCTTGCGGGTCTGCCGTGTTCGCCCGCAACGCAATCAGGCTGGACATGATGAGTGCCGCCGTGGCGTTCGGATCAGAGGCAGCTAACAGTTCCTGAGCTTGTTCGGCATCACGTGGCACGACCCCGCCGAGGAGGTCCGGAGCGAGCACGGTGTACCCCTCGTCTGCAAGGCGCTCAACCTGATCCTTCACTCCCCGTGTCAGTCCCCACCAGGAATGCAGCAACAAGACCCCGTGGCTGGCTCCCGCATCTGGTTGAACCAAATAGGCACCCCCCGCTCGCGATCCTGCAACTGGTCCAACATGCTCGGCAGCGTTCTCGCTGCGGGCTGTGGCGGCACTGTCAGAAAAACTCATGCTGACAGGATTGCAGCCGGGAGCAACAAAGTCAGCCCACTGCTGCTTGCCGCTTTTTAGCTCCGGGCATCAACGTGGCACGATATGGGCCTTGGGAACCGTGTCAGCCATCTTGAATCAGAAGGGTGGCGTGGGAAAGACCACGATCACTTTGGGCCTTGCTGCAGCGGCACAGCGGGCGGGTGACCCATGCTTGGTCATTGACCTTGACCCGCAGGGAAGTGCTGGATGGGCGCTAGGGGTTGAGGCCAGCAACGAATACCTGTCCGTTGGCGACGTGCTGAGGACTGGGGACCCTGCCGTAGCTGCAGCCGCGACGGTCACCTCTGGATGGGGTGCTGGAATCGACGTTTTGCCCTCTAGTCGAAACCTGATCGATCGCGAAGGTGACGCAACCGACTCCGAGTCTGCGCTGCGACTTCGCCGGGCAGTTGCGCCCCTTGCGAGCAACTACCGATTTGTGCTGATTGACTGTGCGCCATCGCTTGGCCCGATCACCCGTTCCGGACTTGCTGCTGCTGATTTGGTTTTCCTAGTGGTCGAGTTGTCAGCACTATCGATTCGCGGTGCTGAGGCAGTTCTTGAAGTAGTCGACGAGGTCTGGGCGGAACTGAATCCCGACCTAGATATCGGCGGGGTAATCGTGAACCGATCCCCCTCTGCCTCGGTTGAGGCCAATCGTCAAGAGGAGTCGCTCAACCGTCTGATGGGAAAGCAGTCTGTGTGGCACCCGTTCGTTCCCCAGCGCACTGTCTTGAATGAGGCCGTGGGCTATCGCAAACCAGTACACGATTTGGGCTATCGAGCAAAGGACCTGCTCGGAATCTTCGACGCGCTCTACAAGAATTTGATACAGGTTTCTGAATCCCCGCCAGCGATCTAGTGCACCACTGCGGGCTCAGCCACGGGACGAGACAGCCTGGGCGATAAGGCCAGTACGGCCGCACCCATAAGAGCCGACATGACAAACACCGCTGCGAGTGCGACCCAAGGGTCAAGGCTCATTCGGTCGCCCATGCTGACCAGGACTCCACCTAGGCCCGTTCCGAGTGCAACACCAAGAATCTCGGACATCTGCAATGCAGAGGAGGCCGCTCCTTCGGAGCCCACTTCGGCCTCGTCTAGCGCAACCACAGAGAGAACCGTATAGGCCATGCCCATGCCGAGCCCCATAAGTGCTGACCCGAGAATCCAGAACCACACGGGAATGACCGACCAAAGAGCAACTGCAAGGACCAGCGCACCTACGGCCTGGACCAGACCGCCGATTCCCACGAGGCGACCCGTTCCTAGACTCTTAGCGTAGTGAACCTGCAGCCAAGATCCCGCTGTCCACGTAGCAGTGGAGGCAATCAGCACCACCCCCGCATAGATAGTTGACTCTCCTCGGACTGAGGTCAGCGAAAGTGAAATATACGTGTCGGCAGCAAAAAACCCGAAAGCAAGGACGCCACGAATGAGCACGGCCGCTGGAAGTCGAGGTCTCGCAGTGAGCGTCCCGGGGGGCGTCAGCCGAATAAAGGCCTGTCGAGCAATCAGAACCCCGACCGCTGCAACAATCAGCCCAATCCAGATCATATGCATGGCGAGTCCGGCAAACAGAAGCGCCGAACCAATGGCAAGAATCAGTACTTGGCTCGTCGGGGTTTGGGACTGATTCCTCTCATTGGGTGGAGACGGTCCAATCCTCCCCACGGCAAACCCTCCGACCACCGCCACCACTAGGGTGATGGGAATAAGACCGAGGAATACCCAACGCCACCCAAAGCTGTGGGCAATGAGCGAAGCCAGCAGGGGGGAGATCAGCGAGGGAACTACCCAAGCTGTCGACATCACGGCGAACACAGCGGGGTGTATCTCGGATGGAAACCCGCGACCAACGCACACATATGACACTGCCGAGACGATGCCCGCACCAACCCCCTGTAGCAGGCGCCCCAAAACTAGGACTGGCATCGCCGGGGCTAAACCTCCGATAAGTAGGCCAACGACAAAGAGTGTGATACCAAACATCATCGGGACTACTGGCCGCGTTCGATCTGCCCAATGACCGCCTGCTACGACGCCGATCAGGGTGCCAAGATAGAACGCCGAGAACACCCACCCGTACAGCCAGATATCGCCAAGATCATCCTCGACGATTGGCATGACCGTGCTAATTGCCATGGCCTCGAAGGCAACCACGGTCACAAGGCAAAACACACCGGCAACCAAAAAGCGGTGTTTCGCATCCCAGATTGAAGGGGGCGAATCGCTAACAGCCGACATCTGCACCTACATACTCATGAACTGCTCGGCTCACAAGAAACCTGAGCGGGAGCAGTTGGTTGCACTCAAGTTTCGGAAATCCTGAACGGGTGAACAATGCGAATGCCTGACACCCGAGCAGTCGCTCAACCCCTGCGGGTTCAGCGACTGCTCAAGGTCTAGGCAAACAAAATCAATTACGAAGCCATGTTCGCAGCAACAAAATCCCAGTTGATCAAGCTGTCTACGAAGGTACCGATGTAGTTCGGTCGGGCATTACGGAAATCGATGTAGTAGGCGTGTTCCCAAACATCGATGGTGAGCAGGGCCTTGGCATTGTGCTTCATGGGAAGATCTGCGTTGGCAGTCTTCATGATTTCAAGGCCAGAGCCTGCGTCGACGAGCCAAGCCCAGCCAGAGCCGAACTGGGTGGTTGCAGCCTCTTTGAACTTCTCTACAAAGGTGTCGTACGAACCAAAAGCAGAATTGATTGCATCGGCAACCTCTCCCGTTGGGGCGCCGCCACCATCAGGAGCCATCGAGCTCCAGTAGAAGCTGTGGTTCCAGATTTGAGCCGAGTTGTTAAACACGCCGGCCTCTGAGTTCATGATGACCTCCTCAAGCGAAGAGTTCTCGAAGTCGGTTCCCTCGACCATTTTGTTGAGGTTGGTCACATAGGTCTGATGGTGCTTGCCGTAGTGATACTCCAGAGTCTCTTCTGAAATATGTGGGGCCAAGGCATCCTTGGCATAGGGAAGTGGCGGTAGTTCAAAGGCCATCTTCATTCCTCTCGGGTGATGTTATTTTTCGGATGTGACGCCAAAACTTACCGCAGGTCACGCAGCAGTGTTCGCGGGCAACGCTGACTCGTCTGTATCTCCCGCAACAGGGACAAACTGAACGGCGATGCCGGCAAGCAGCACGACCACCAGCATTACCTGCCAGACAGTGGTTGGCGGGTACTCCAGGTCAAAGAACTTCTTTGTAAAAGGTAGCGTCAGCGCAAGTATCACCCCTAGCCCCATGGCGGATATTAGGGCCCATCGCCAAGACGGGAGACTGCCTGTAAGCCTGACCAGAATGGCAAGGCCAACCCCAAGCAAGGTCACCGTTGCTGCCGTTCGAGACTCAGTCAGGTTTGATCCCTGTGTGTGCAGTGCCGTGAAGTACACGATGAGGGCGGCAGTGCCGGCTATGAGGCCGGCAGGTACTGCGAAGCGCACGACGCGAGCCAAAAACCCGGGCCTAGATCGGCGATGGTCCGGAGCTAGAGCCAAGAACACGCCGGGGATTCCTACGCTGAGAGCCCGCACCAATGTTAGGTGCCGAGGCAAGAACGGGAACTCCACTCCCGCCACAGACACCGTCAACGAGATGAGCACGGCATACACGGTTCCGTAAATAAACAGGTTCGAGGCGCGCTCCACGCTGTTCATCACCCGTCGGCCTTCTGCCAACACGCTCGGCAACGAGGAGAACTTGTCATCCATCAGCACAAGCTGCGCTACTGAGCGGCTTGCTCCAGAGCCGGAACCCATAGCGATTCCCATGTCGGCATCCTTGAGCGCCAGCACATCGTTTACACCGTCGCCAGTCATGGCTACTACGTGGTGCTGCGACTGTAGGGCCTTCACCATTGCCCGCTTTTGCCGAGGAGTTACCCGACCAAACACTGTGTGCTGGGCCACAAACTCGGCGAGTTCCTGCTCATCCTCGGGCAGGTCTCGGGCGTCGATGCCAGTACCAGCATCTGGCACTCCCGCTCGTCGCGCTACTGCTGCAACAGTTCCTGGGTGATCCCCGGAGATGACCTTGAGGGTGACGCCCTGCTCAACAAAATACTGCAGGGTCTCATGGGCATCCTCGCGTACCTCGTCCTCGAGAAGCACGAGAGCTCGTGGCTCAAGATCTGTAGGAAGGTTCTCTCCGGTGAGTTCTGCGGCTGTGGCAAGGAGGATGACGCGACGTCCCATCTCAGCCTGCTCGGCAACTTGTGCAGAAATCTCGGACTCGTGTTCATCTAACAAAAACTCGGGGGCGCCCATGTAGACCGCAATAGGTTGCGCCCCTGATTCGGGGCTGAACTGCGCCGCCGACCACTTGCGCGCCGAGGAGAACGGAACGGTGCCCGTGAGCTGCCAGCTAGGAGCTTCGGGATAAGCCTTTGCGATGGCCTGCTGGGTTGCATTGGGGTCGGGATCACTCGCTCCAACGGCCGCCAACAGATGCTCAGGGCTTGCCTGGGCTTGCGGGTCATCCTTGGAGCCGGATTCCTCGCCCAGAGGAAGCAGTTCGGCCACCACGATGTTGCCGGTGGTAATCGTTCCGGTCTTGTCTAGGCACAAGGTGTCGACCCGGGCCAAGAGTTCAACCGAGGCCAACTCACGCAGAAGCGCGTTTTTCTTCGACAACGAGATCACCCCGGCCATGAACGCAATGCTGGTCAACAACACCAATCCATCCGGCACCATTGCAACAGAGGCGGCCACTACCCCTGACAGAGCGATGCGCCAGTCCCCGTCGTTGCTCTGCATCAGTCGCCAGAACAACAGAATGGCAATTGGTGGAATCGCCAACATCAAGACCTTCAGAATCTTGTTCACTCCGGAGCGAAGTTCAGAGTTAACAAGGGAGAACTTGCGTGCCTCCTGAGCCAAACTCGCCGCATACGAATCGGCACCAATTTTGAGCGCCCGATATTTGCCAGAGCCAGAGGACACAAAGCTGCCAGAAAGCACCTGAGCTCCAACAGCTTTGTGTTCCGGGTCTGACTCGCCGGTGAGCAGTGACTCGTTGAGTTCCATTCCTGTGGACTCAACTACTTCGCCATCAACGACAACCTGTGCGCCCGGGGCAAGAATCAGCAAGTCATCAAGCACGACCTCTTCGACACCTGACTCGAACTGCTCACCGTTTCGCATCAGGACTGCATGAGGGGCAGTTAAAACGGCAAGGCGATTCAGCGCCGAGCGGGCCCGTAATTCTTGGATGATGCCGATGACCGAGTTCGTAATAATCACTCCGCCAAACAACATGTCCGGCCCAATGCCGTCAGCAATAATGATCAGCACCAACATGAATCCGACGATCCCGTTGACTGGGTTGATCACATTCGCACGAATAATCTGCCCGACCGTGCGATCAGGGGCATGCGGCAAGGTATTGACCTGGCCTGCCGCAACACGCTGGTCTACCTCTGCAGAGGTGAGCCCTGCAACGGTCCAAGCAGCGTTCAGCAACTCTGTTGAAACGGGATCCGACACAGCAGGAAGATGAGTATCCGACACGGACACAAACTAGTCCGTAGCTACCACTAATTCGCCCGGCGCAAGACGCGGTGCGCTTGGATGGGCTGGATCGCGACGCTCTTCGATCCAATCATCAATCCGCTCCCACCACTCGTACAGCCACAACACGCGTTCATTCGGATCAGTCGGGATGTCCTCATGGCGAACCGTCCACCAAGTCAGGCGCACTTCTCGATCTAGAGGAAGCCCCGACCACAAATCACCCAAGGTGGACAGTTGTTCAAGGCCCGTGTGCGCCACAAACAAGACATCGGAATCAGGCGAGGCATCGATTGCAGCAAAAGCACCCGCAGGTCGAGGAGGCAGGACATGCGCCAACCCTTCAGCCGTCTGCGCCGCTTGGTCCAGACCCTGCTGCCGCAATCGTTCGATGGCCCGACTCCTGCGGCGTTCGCTGAAGTTTCCACCCTCGGGAAACAGCAGCAGCGCACCATCTGATTCAAGGTCAGCCGCCAAATTCTCAATCGACTCAACCACGCCAGAACCCGGAGGCGGGTTCGGGCTGATAAATCGATTTGGTA
The DNA here is from genome assembly GCA_001025035.1 of Actinobacteria bacterium IMCC26207. Lineage (GTDB taxonomy): Bacteria > Actinomycetota > Acidimicrobiia > Acidimicrobiales > Microtrichaceae > IMCC26207. The sequence goes on along the minus strand of LCZK01000001.1, from coordinate 79,825 downwards.
GGCGGTTCAACACAATGTCGACGCAGGGATCCAACTGCAACAAATCCTTGAGCACGATCCGGGGTCGCCGCCCGTAAATGTTGATCAGCAAGTGCACCAAAATGAAGGAATCCCCTGCTCCGGCATGGCGGCTAAAAACAAGAACCGGCCGAACTGGAGTTACCCCCTCTCGATGCTTCAAGGCCGCAGCACGGGTGGGTCCAAGAGCAAGGTCATCGGGAACCGACTCAGTAACAAGCGAAAGGCCCAGCACCTTTGATGCAGAGCCAACTAGGCCACGCAAGTACCAGCCAGTTAGACGGATATGGGCGAGAGAAAACCGCTCGGAACGCAACTTCCAGCCAAAGCCACTCAGCACCCACAGCGAGAGAAGTCCAAAGATCCCAAGGCTCTCTCGCAGGAGATAGACGAGCAGAAACCAAAACATGCGCAATGCTCGCCAACGGCCCGGTAAAAAGCGCACCAGGAATGCAAGCACCAGCAACACAACTGGGGTGACTGCCAGCAAGAACGCTGTCAGCGCAATCATTGCCGGAGCCAGAACTACTCGACGCACAACTCGAGGTGGCAATCCCGCAGTCATCGAGGACCCTCGCCGCTGAGTTCGTGCAGCTTGAGATACTGCAGACTCGCGCTCTTGGCACTGACCATTCGGTCATGAACATCGGAAAAGTCGCGATACCGAAACTGCCGCAAATCGCTTGGACGGGGACCTGTCCCTCCCGTAGGTAAGACATGTACCTCAACGCCTTCAGGAAGCTTTTCCATGGCAACGGTAAAGCTTCGTCTTCTTGCAATCTCAAAAGCCACTACCGCAACCTCGTGTGGTCGCTTCGGAACAGTAAGTGGCTGCTCGATACGACCTACTTGCAGCACAAAAATTCGGCTCGCCCCAAGTTCCACAGCTCGCTGAACCGGAATCGAGTCAACAATTCCTCCGTCGAGATAATGCCGATCCCCGATCTGGACCGGAGGCAGAAGTCCGGGGACAGCACTCGAGGCAAGAACTGCATCAACAACGGGCCCCGAAGTAAACCAATGCTCCCCCGCTGTCTCGATGCAAGCAGCTACGCATTCAAACCGGACGGGCAGTTGCTCGATCCGCTGCTCATGCAGTGTTTGTTCGAGAAGGGTTCGTAGTGCTCTGTTCGAGTGCAGGCTGGTGCGTGCACTGGCCATATGGCGCAGGCGTTCAACTACCGTGCCGCCAAACACGCCACTGGCCTCCATGGATGTCCATAAGGTGCGCAGTCTTTTCACTCCCGCAATTGTTGGATCGGATGCAACTGCAGCGCCGTTGATTGCCCCGATCGAGGTGCCAAGTACAAGGTCGGGAATGATTCGCTGCTCGGCTAGCGCCTCGAGCATTCCCACCTCGGCAGTGCCCAACTTGCCGCCACCGCCAAGCACAAATGCAGTGATCACCTCAGGCTCTTGGCCACTGCGCGCATCAGCATTGGACTCCACGCGAGAATCGTTTCACATTGGGGCACTAACTTTGTGTTCATGCCCCCTCATCACGGTCGTCCGCGCCGACATCAAGAGTTGCATAAGAGCAGTCGCACGAGTTGGTTGCGGGCATCGGTGCTTGGTGCCAATGACGGAATTTTGTCAACCGGTGCGCTGCTGCTCGGTGTGGCAACTGCGGGTGCAGACGAAACTCAAATCCTCTTCGCTGGTATTGCTGGCCTGACAGCAGGGGCTGCATCGATGGCACTCGGAGAGTACGTATCGGTCAGTTCTCAGCGTGACGTTGAACTGGTTGAACGTTCGATGGAAGCGATAGAGATTGAAGAGGACCCAGAAGGAGAACTTGCCGAGCTCACCGGAATCTATGAGGCACGAGGTCTCACTCCCGAGCTTGCCTCATCGGTGGCTCAGCAACTTATGGAGATTGACCCGCTTGAGGCTCACCTCCGTGACGAACTGGGCCAAACAGACATGACTCGTGCCAAGCCTCTAGAAGCAGCAGTCTCCTCATTCTTCAGTTTTGCTGTCGGTGCAGCACTCCCGCTGGCCGTGGCTGCTCTCGCTCCTGCTGGAATCAGAGGCATTGCGATTGCCGTTGCAACGCTTCTTGGCCTGCTCGCACTTGGCGCCCTTGCAGCACGCCTCGGTGGCGCGAACCAAGGTCGTGGTGCACTCCGAGTGGGAATTGGTGGCGCTGTTGCGCTGGCTCTGACCTTTGCAATTGGTTCGCTGCTCGGAACGTCAGCGCTCTAGCTAAACCAGCTCGCACCCTCCCAAAACGTGTTCTGTCATGCGTGTGACCCCCCATAGGGGGTCACACGCATGACAGAGCGGGGGGAATAATCGGTTTTGGCGAGCCGGCTTGTTAGCAGCCGCTGCCATTCCAAGCAGAGCGACCGCCACTGTTCAAGGTGTAGAGCGCAACGGCATCTTGTACCTGCCAAGGCGCCTGCGCTGCTGTTGCATAGCCAGGGTGACCAGCACGGGCAGAGAGCGTGCGCCAGGAACTGCTCAAGAACTGATACGCACCAGAAGCACTGCTGCTGGGGTTCTGCGCACCATAACCATTGATGTGGGGGTATCCGCCACTGTCAGACTCATGGTGGCGAACACAAACCAAGAAGGGGTGATTCTGAATTGCACGCTGCTGAGCCTCGGCGGCCGCAACGTACTCCTGCACAATGACCTGCTTCTGGGCATCAACCTCGGTCGCAGAGATGGCTCCATCGCCATTGAGGTCCCGGACCCAGGTCTCGACGGGGCCTGTCGGGAAACAACCCGTGGCCATGATGGCCATGAATGCGGCACCAGCGAGAACGCCCACTCGCCGGGTACGGCGCGAGGAACGAACTGCTGGCGCCTGCTGACTACTTGATTCACCGGAGCGACTACCGATGGACCATCGACCCTGCCGCGCTGCAACAGAGGTAGTCGGTGAGCTCGTGATGCAAGTGGAATCTGCGGAGTGTGCTTGGGAGTTCATGAAACTGCCTTTCAGTTCTATGTCGGTTTAGGAAGTCATATGACGACCCGGAGACATTATTACGAACTATTTGCAGTTTTGTAACATTCCGTAACACAAATGTGACACAAATCACTTTTTCAGATATGAATCTAAATCGGTGAAATCAGGCCGTGGTGACCGAGTTATTCCAGATTCGCAACAGCAGACCGGTGGAACCTGAAGCACCCGTGGCACCCGAGTTCGCCGAGGTGCCACCGGCACCACCAGATCCACCAGAGCCTGCTGCGGAGCGGGTTTGCGTTCCGCCAGTCACCACAAGCGTGCCCGAACCGGTGTGGAACACTGAGATAGAAGGCCCGCCAGCGCCACCTCCTGCACCACCGCCGCCGCCACCTGCGCCACCCGATCCGCCAGAGCCACCAGGCCCTGCTTCGCAGCAAGACTTCGATCCGCCGCCACCGCCCGATCCACCGGATCCACCTGCGCCACCCGCAGTTCCTGCGCCACCAGTGCCACCGGCAAGCGAATTGACCGTGGAGTTGGTAACGGTCATTGACGAATTGTGGGCATAGACCCCAAAGGATCCGCCGCCGGCGCTGCCCGCGCCGGTCGATCCGGCGCCAGCGCTACCGCCACCGCCTCCGGCACCGCCACCGCCACCCGAAGCGCTAGCTGATTTACCTCCACCGCCGCCACCGCCACCGCCGCCCAGGGCGCCAGTCGAGCCAGAGCCTCCAGAGATTCCGATCCAGAGCGCCGTTGCACTGCTAGCTGCGGCCGTTCCTCCAGCACCAGCGGCACCGCCAGAACCAGCAGCACCGCCTGAGCCGTTTCCAGCACCGGAACCGCAGCCGAAGGTGCTACCGCAGCCGCCGCCGCCGCCCGATGCACCGCCGCCACCGCTTCCACCGCTCTGACCACCACCGGAATAGTTGCCACCGTTGCCGCCGTAGCCGCTATTTGCCACGCCCGAGCCGCCGCAGGATCCTGCGCCGCCGCCGGGGGAACTTGGCCCAGAGGCGTTGCCGCCTCCACCGCCGTTACAGCCAGCTGCGCCAGCTGACCCAGATCCAGAGCCCGCAGCGCCAGCAACCCCGGGCTTTGAACTGACTGTTGAATCCACAATTGTGACTGCAGATCCCGAGATGGCACGAACGCCATAGGCACTCGAACCAGCTCCCGTGGGGGTGCCACTATCTACGGTCACCCGCAGCAATGACAACGTGCTTGCCTGAGCCAGCACCCCAGTTGCATTGGCCCCACCAGATCCATTGATCGTCAGGTCCGACAGGGTGGCACCCGAGCTAGTCGAGCTCGCCGTAACAGAACCGTTAACCGTTGAGGCTCCCGAGCGTGAAGCAAACCCAGCTGCATAGCCACCGCGAACGGTGATGGCATTGGTCAAAGTAAACCCGGCGCTGTAGGTGCCACTGCTTGCTTGCACTACAGACTTTGATCCCGCTGCAGCGTTGATCACTGCCTGAGAGATCGAGGCGCAGGGAGACCCAATCGCGCCACAAGAGCCAGAGTCTGCGCCACCAGTAGCGGCCACGAACAAAGTGTCCGAAGCAATTCCATCGGCGCCGTCGCAGTCGGAGTCAATGCCAGCTGAATCAAGTGGGTCTGGTGCACCGGGATACGTGGCCGAGTTGGAATCGTTGCAATCAGATGGCGGTTGAAATCCGTCGGCATCGTCATCAATAACAGCAGAGATAGCTACCGAGGCCGGCGCCGATGCGACGCCGTTATCGTCGGTCACGACCAACGTGGCAGAGTAGTTTCCTGCGGCATAGGTATGACTGGGGTTCGTCACGCTGCTCGTACCGCCGTCGCCAAAGTCCCAGGCATAGCTTGCAATATTGCCGTCGGAATCAGATGAGCCCGAACCGGTGAAGTTCACAACGAGTGGACGTGCCCCGGCCACAGGAGTAGCCGTTGCAACTGCTGTAGGCGCCACATTTGCTGTGACGGTCGTGACCACAGTGCTGGTATCGGTTGCACCGAAGTCATCAGTCACGGTCAGTGTGGCGGTGAATGACCCGGCCGCTGTGTAGGTGTGCGTAGCCGAGGCCGTGGCCTTATTCGGACTGCCATCACCAAAGTCCCAGTTGTAGCCGGCAATCGTTCCATCAGGGTCAGAAGATCCCGCTGATGAGAAACTCACGAACAAGGGTTGTTTACCGCTGCTTGGAGTGCCAGCGGCCGCAGCTGTCGGGGCAAGGTTGGGTGTCACAGTGACGCTGGTTGTTGCGGTCGCCACGCCCCCTGCGTTGTCGGTCACCGTCAGCGTGGCCACGAATGACCCTGCGAGGGAGTACGCATGGGTCGGATTCGCAATGCTTGAGGTTCCACCGTCGCCAAAGTCCCAGTTGTATGCGGTGATCGTGCCATCCGAATCCCCTGAACCCGCAGAGGAGAAACTCACTGCAAGGCCCTGGCGAATAGTTGAAGGCGTAGCTGCTGCAACAGCAGTTGGTGCCACATTCGGAATGGCATCAGCCGTGATACTGATCGAGGCCGAGTCTGTTTCGCCCTCGACGTCGGCAACCGTCAAGGTTGCTACATACGCTCCCGGGATGCTGTAGCTATAAGTGGGGTTAGCAGTTGAAGAACCATTGCCATCACCAAAATCCCAGCTGTAGCTGGTGATTCCACCATCAGTATCAGTAGACCCTGCCGAACTAAAGAGGATGGTGAGTGGCACTTGCCCACCGGTCACGTTCGAGTTCGCCGCTGCCGTTGGGCCAACGTTTGCATTGACCTGCACAGCAACATTGGCAATGTCGGTCGCACCGTCATCATCAGTAATGGTCAGCGTTGCAGTAAATAATCCGGCCGCAGTGTAGGTGTGAGTTGGATCAGCATCGGTTGAGGCCGCAGTGCCGTCACCGAAGTCCCAGCTATAGCTAGCAATGGTTCCGTCGGTATCGGTTGAACCTGCTGAGGAGAAGTTCACCAGGAGCGGTACCTTGCCAACCGATGGTGTGGCCGAAGCCGATGCAGTGGGGGCAACATTGGCAGGCGGGGTTGTGGTGGTGATCAACGTGGTGACGTTTGCACTCTTGTTGGCAGTGTCAAACACGGTGAGCTTGGCGGTGAAACTGCCCGCTGTGGTGTAGGTGTGGATGGCGTCAGCGGTGCTCACTAGCGGCGAGCCATCACCAAAATTCCAGGAGTAAGTGGCGATGCTGCCATCAGGGTCGAGCGAGCCGGCCGAGGAGAAATCGACGACGAGCGGAAAGTCCCCCGAGGTTGGCGTGGCTGTAATAACCGGAACCGGCGCAAGGTTGGTACTTCCACCACCTCCAGGGGTGACAGGCGCACAACCTGCGGCGACTAGGCCGAGTGTAGCCAAGAAGCAGACCGAAGCTATCCGGAACGATTTCATGCAGAATCCCCCTCAGAGCAGGCATCGCCTTGAGCCTGATCGACCCCCTATCATTACCGAAAACTGTTCAAGATTCAAGGCTAAAGAGTTGAACGAGGCTCAGTTCATAAGGGGGCATCAGGTTCCTTAGGGCGTATCAGGGCTCCGTGGAGTTCTGTGCCTGACCGGAGTGAACTAATGCTGCTGATTCAGTTTCGAGCACCGCCTGAGCCAGAGCCTCATCAACAAACTCGGTTGAATCATCGATCACCTCAGCCGAAGGTCCAACCTTGGTACGACTGGAGGTGCGAGGACGTTTCACACCCCAGATGATGTGCAGTTTCTCGAGCACAAACAGCACATACCAAGTGAAATCAATCTCCCACCACTTGGTTCCCTGACGTGCCAAGTACGCAGCTTTGTGGTGGTTGTTATGCCAGCCCTCACCCATGGTCAGAATGGCTAGCAGTGCGTTGTTTCGACTGGTGTCCTCGGTTTCGAAGCGACGTGACCCGAACACGTGAGCAAGAGAATTAATCAAGAAGGTGGCATGCCACAGCACCACTGTGGACAACACAAACCCGATGAGCAACCCAGACCATCCGCCGATGAGTGTGCACACAACTGCGAGTGACCACGGTGCAATCCAGTCATGCTTTGAAATGAATCGAAGCTCCGGGAACTTCTCGAAATCCTTTACGGAACGAAGCGGTGCGCTCGTGGTGTCATCAGAAAGAATCCACCCGGCGTGGCTCCACCAGAAACCCTTACGCGGTGTGTGAGGGTCATTGATGGTGTCAGCAAAACGATGATGGATTCGGTGGTGACCCGCCCACCAGAGCGGGCCTTTCTGCGCAGCAGTGCAACCGCCGTAACCCAGAATGAACTGAAACACCCGAGAGGTCTTGTATGCCTTATGCGAGAAGTACCGGTGATACCCGCCCGTGATAAAGAACATCCGAGTCCAGAAGGTGACTGCAAACAGAATCCATGCAGTTCGACTCACGCCCGTGAAGATCACCAGCAGCGGAAGCAGGTGGATGGCAAAGAACGGGATAGAAGAGGTCGGATTGATCCGACCATGCGGCAAGCGTTCAGTATCGATGACAAACCTTCCGGATAAATCGGCAGGTTCGCCCCTCCGAGTACTTCTTCAGACTAACTCGGTCCAATTAGTTGGCCAAAAATGCCAACTAATGACAGCCGCCACCGCAACAACCGCCTGAATGCGAGGGGGTTGAATTACTCGGTGCCGCTCTCAGCGTGTCGCCCCCGCCCGAGGTCGCAGCAAAAACCGACAACAAGCGCTTTGCTCCGACATGCCCATCAGGACAGGTTGCTGGATCATCCGCTGCGGCCATGCTCCGGCGATCCTCAAAAACTGTCTCGCAGGTTGCACATCGAAACTCATAGGTAGGCATGAAAATCCTCCACGTACGGCCTGGGCTCATCCTGTGTCAATTGAGGTGCTCACAGCACAGAAGTGAGCACCAACTTCGTTGACGAACCCAAGGGTACCTGCATGGGGTACGCAACAGGGCACCGAGCTCATCGGTGCCTATGGGCTCTCAAGGACCACCACGGCCGCAGCAGTTGGCCCATCATGTGTGAGCGAGACATGAGCAACCCAGTCGTTGCCGAGCCGAGCCCGGACAAGCACTTCTAACTGCCCGGAGACTCTCAAGCTGGGGCGACCGTATGTGTCGTTGACAACTTCAACCTCGGACAGATCTGCTGAATCAAGGGCCGAGGAGTCCAGCATGCAACTCTTGGAAACTGCTTGAAGGAATGCCAATTTTGCCGCCAAGCGGGCGGCTAGACGTTGAGCTCGAGTGGGGTCCGATTCGCCTGCATGCTCCCGCTCAGCAACTGTGAAAGCTTCCATGGTGAATCGGCTTCCGTCGGTATCAAGCTGGGCGAGAAAGGCCGCGACGTCGATTACCTCGAGACCTATTCCGCTCACTCCCATCTTCGACTCCCCTTAGCCACAGGGCTCACACTAGGACCTCAATCTGGTTCAACTCGAAGGATGAAGTTGGGCTCTAGTGGGAGATCGCTCGGAGCGGGACTAGTTTTCAGACGTGTTGAACGACTCAGAAGACATCACCAACCTTGCCGCTGCATGGGTGGAGCGTGATGCCGCAGTGGTGTGGCACGGGTTCACACAGATGGCGACCTATGAGAGCAACTCGCCCATCATCGTGGAGCGCGCTGAGGGCAGAGAGCTCATTGATGTTGACGGTCACCGCTACCTCGATGCGATCAGTTCCCTGTGGGTCACCACACTCGGCCATCGAGTGCCCGAGCTTGATGCTGCACTTCGAGCACAGATTGACCTTGTCGGACACTCAACTCTGCTTGGCAACGGCAACCGAACCACTATTGAGTTTGCCGAGGCGCTCGCAAAAGTTGTTCCCGTCAAGCAGCCACACTTTCTATTCGCCTCCGACGGTGCCGCAGCTGTCGAGCAAGCTCTCAAGATTGCGTTTCAGTTCTGGACGAACCAGGGAATTACGCAGCGTCAGAGCTACCTAGCTTTTGGGGGCGCTTACCACGGAGACACACTGGGATCGCTTTCTGTTGGGGCAGGCGGATTTGGAACCGAGATTTTTGACCCGCTCCGCTTTGGTGTACTCCGCGCCCCAGGCTTCGAAGACCCAAACTGCATCCCGGTTGCATGCGCGCTCATTGCCGAACACGCCAACGAGCTTGCAGCAGTCATTATTGAGCCACTCGTGCAAGGCGCTGCGGGAATGCAGATGCGGCCGGCTGCAGAGTTTGCAGCTCTTGGCGAGGCCTGTGCAGAACACGATGTGCTACTGATCTGCGATGAGGTTGCCACTGGCTTTGGTCGCACGGGAAAAATGTTTGCGAGCGAGCAATGCGGATTGCATCCAGACCTGATGGCTATTGGAAAAGGCATAACCGGTGGCTACCTTCCGCTCGCAGCCACAGTTGCTAACGAACGGGTGTATCAGGCATTTCTAGGAGAAGACCTTGGCGAACGCACCTTGTATCACGGCCATTCTTATAGCGGGAACCCGCTAGCCGCAGCAGTTGCCTTAGCGCACCTTGAACTCTTTACATCCCTCGATGTACTCACCAAAGTCAACGAACGGGCCGCTCAACTTGAGCAGTTGCTTGATCAACACATCGCGGGTTTGCCGGCTGTGCGAAGCATCCGTCAACAGGGCCTCATGGTGGGTGTTGAACTCGCCCCGCCAGAGGGAGCAGTTCGCTGGGGTCGAAAAGTCACTGCAGAATCAGTCTCACGTGGCGTGCTCATCAGACCGCTCGGCGATGTCATGGTGCTGATGCCGATTCTGACCAGCACTGCCGAAGAGATCACTCGCATTGTGTTGACGCTTGCTGAGTCAATCGTTGCTGTCACGCAGAGTGAGCAGCAGCAGGTTGAGACAAGCCGAGTTGAGAGCAGTCAGGATCACGCAGCAGATGAGTGACCGCTGGCAGGAACTCATTGCTCAGCGTAATGCTGCTACGCATGCGGCAGGTCGGTGGCGAAGTATCCGCACCCTTGACTCTGGCCACGCTGTCACTGCGATCCGTTCAACAGGCCAAGCAGTTGTGAGCTTTTCCTCGAATGACTACCTGGGGTTGAGTCAGCATCAGCGAGTTGTCCAAGCCGCCCAACTGGCTCTGGGCGACTATGGGGCGGGGTCCGGGTCTGCCAGGTTGATCGTGGGCAGCCGGGCCATTCATGATCAGATGGAAGCCGCTCTTGCTGTGTGGACAGAGCGAGAGTCAGCACTGCTTTTCCCGACAGGGTTTCAGGCAAATATGGGTGTCATCGGCGCGCTCACTACCGCCGCCTCATCGCCTGGCTGCGTGGTCTATTCGGACGAACTCAATCACGCGTCGATTATCGATGGAATACGCGCCGCCCGGTCACAGGTTCAGGTCTATCGGCACAACGATCTAGATCACTTGGCTTCGCTCATGGCAGAGCATCCGGATTCTCCGGCACTAGTCGTAACAGATGCGGTGTTCTCCATGGACGGCGATCTGGCTCCTCTTGCCGACCTTGAACAGCTTTGCAAGGCTACCGATGCGCTGCTCTTGGTAGACACGGCTCACGCTGTCCTTGGTCCACCCACACCAAAATCTGCGGTGATAGTTGGCACTCTGTCAAAGACACTCGGTGCAGTCGGCGGATTTCTTGCTGCCGATCAGTCACTCGTCGACCTCTGCATCAACACAGCAAGGTCGTTCATCTTCACCACTGCAAACGCGCCGGCCGAGGTTGCTGCTGCGCATGCGGCCCTGCAGATTCTTTGCTCGGCAGAAGGCGCTGAATTGCGTGCCAAGTTGCGCAGCAACATCGACCAGTTGCGGCCGGGTCACCCGTCTCCAATCCTGCCGGTGCTGCTGGGCTCAGAAGAACACGCCATGGAGATTTCTCACGCTCTGCTAGCTCGGGGCTTGCTTGTGCCTGCCATCCGCCCGCCCACAGTCGCCCCAGGAACTTGTCGCCTGAGAATTGCAGTATCAGCAGCCCATGAGAGATCCGATCTTGCTCGCTTGACAGCGGCCCTTACCGAACTCGGAGTTGAGATATGACAGACGACTCTTTCCCAACCGCGTCTCGGCCCGATTCCATTGTGCTGATTGCTGGCACGGCAACTGAGATCGGCAAAACCTGGGTCGCAACTCGACTCATTACAGAGCTGCGAACTCGACAGATCCATGTGCAAGTTCGCAAGCCCGCTCAGTCCTTCCATCCTCAAGACCCAACCACTGACGCCGACTTGCTTGCACAAGCCTCGGGTGAGGACCCCCGCAGAGTTTGTCCCGAGCACCGCTGTTATCCAGTCGAAATGGCACCTCCGATGGCGGCCGATTCTCTTGGCCGCAGCGCCATCACCATTGCTGAGCTTGCGGATGAACTCTCTACATCATGGACACCCACCCATCTCTCTGCACTGCCTGCCGAGTCAGGTTGTCCGGTGGGATGTATTGAATTAGCAGGTGGGCTCTGGTCACCCATCGCACATGACGGCGACTGCTTAGACCTAGCCAAACTGCTCTCCCCGGACCTGGTCATTCTGGTAGCAGATGCGGGCCTTGGCACGATCAATGCGATACGGCCTGCAGTTGCAGCGCTCGCCGCAGTTGCTCCGGTGAGCGTCTTCTTGAACCGCTTTGACTCAACTGCTGAGTTACATAAGCGCAATCGCATGTGGCTCGAGCAAAGGTGCCAGATTGATGCAACCACCTCAATCAGCCAACTAGCTGACGAACTACTTCGCGTGGTTGGCTCTACTTCCCCAGCCACCTAGTTAGCCGCCCGCAGTCAAGCGTCATCTTCCCGCCATATAACCGACAGCTCGAATTCACTCAGGCTCAGTAGCCTCAGAGACTGGCTCGGGAAAAGCTACAGGGGGATCTCCATGCAAAGGCGTGCGTTTTTAGCATCAGTGGGAATAGCAGGCGGAGTAATAGCTGCGGGCTGCGCACCTCGACCGAACCCCACCTACCCCGTTCAGACCGGTGAACTCTTTGAGGGGACTGGACCATACCCATCGGGTGTTGGCTCAGGCGATCCAACACCGGACTCTGTGTTGCTATGGACACGTGCGCATCCGGAGCGCGATACCGGTCAGGGTCTCTTGCTCACCACCGAGGTTTCAACCTCTCCACAGTTTGGTGTTGGTCAGATCATCGCAGAGCTGCCCGCTCTTGCAACTGCTCAGCGGGACCACTGCGTAACTATCAATGTGACTGGCCTGCAGCCCGCCACCACCTACTGGTATCGCTTTCGCTACGACGGGCTGACGAGCCCAATTGGCAGAACACGTACTTCGCCTGTTGGTGGAGTCGACCGGCTCCGACTCGCAGCATTTAGCTGTCAGCGCTATACACACGGTTTCTACACGGCGCACAGCGATCTAGCTGGGCTTGCTGAAGACCCATCGACAGACCTTGATCTGGTTCTGTGTCTTGGAGATTATGTCTACGAAAGCGGCTACGCCGATCGCGTGTACGTCCCCGGACGAGATGACCCAATTCAACAGGCAGTCACCCAAGATCAGTTCCGATCAAAATATCGCATGTATCGCTCAGACCCGGATTTGCAGGCTGTCCACGCTGCCTACCCGATGATCAATGTGTTCGATAATCACGACGGTCTGGCGGCGCCTGGCGACAATCAAGCTACCGGCGCTATTGCGGCATTCTTTGAGCATCTGCCAGTTCGGTCCCGCCTTCCCGGGCGCATCGATCGAAGCCTTCGATGGGGTGACCTGGCTGAAATTTTCATGACAGATCAGCGCTCATTCAGAGACCAGACACTCGAAGGAGAAGGCCCGCTTGGCACTTCGACTACCGAACGACCAGAAATTTTGGACCCAAACCGAACGATGCTCGGAGCCGAGCAGAGAGACTGGCTACTCAATGGCCTGTCAGGGTCGAGCGCACAGTGGAAGGTAATTGGAAGCCAACTGATGTTTTGGCCGTGGCGAAGCTTTGGCCATCTCCCGGGCCAACCTCGAGGATCTGGGGTTTACCTCAACCTCACGCAATGGGATGGTTACGTGGCCGAGCGCCTAGCAATTCTTGATCACCTTGAGCAGAACAATGTGCGCAACACGTTGTTGTTCTCAGGGGACAGCCACGTGTTTTCGGCTGCGCAAATTGCACCCGATGTGGATGACCCACGCTCCACTCCACGCATTGCCGAGTTCGGCACTGGTTCAGTCACGTCAAATAACGCTGACGAGAACGGCTACCCCACAGACGACTCAACACGGCCGTACCTTCGAATGGTCAATCCCAATCACCTTCGGTTCTTCGAGTCCGAACGCCATGGCTATGCCACAGCAGAGATCACCCCCGGTGGCACCTCGGTAGAATTCCGGTCGCCACGGACGATCCGCCAACCTTCGTCAGCCACGCAGATTCTTTCCCGCATGAAAGTTCCTGCTGATACACAACGAGTGGAACTTCAACCTCGCTAGCGATAGCGCTAGTTTTACTGGGTGCAGGAGCCCACCGAACAAACAGCCGCTGTTGATTCCGCCGACGAGTCAAACTCGGACGAAGCCGTGATTCTTTTCTGGCGACCGGGATGCAGTTACTGCGCGTCGCTCATGTTTCAACTCGAGAAGTCTGACCTTCCGCTAGTAGAGATCAACATCTGGGAAGACCCGCGGGCCGCCGAGTCAGTCCGCAAGATTACGGGTGGGAGCGAGACCGTACCCACGGTTGTCGTTGCCGATTTCGCAATGGTGAACCCATCTGCCTCGCAGGTTCTTCAGGCCGTGAACGATCATGCGCCGCATCTATTACCAGCGGAATCTAGCTGACCGATGGCGTCTGAGGATCTGCCCGTTCGACCTGGCCTGACCATTCCCGGTGGCGAGATTGACGAGCGATTCTCTACCTCGGGTGGACCCGGCGGGCAACACGCCAACAAGGCACACACCCGCGTGGAGTTGCGATTCAATATTGCTGACTCGCAAGCGCTCAGCGAGTTTCAGCGAGAGCGGCTTCTTGGCGCACTTGGATCAGACCTGCGCGTGGTCGTGGACGATGAGCGCTCGCAGTTTCGCAATCGACAACTTGCTCGCGAGCGCCTAGCTGCTCGCCTGCGTACAGCGCTCAAGCCTGTGCGACCAAGACGGCCGACCAAAGCCACCAAGGGCTCCAAGATGCGTCGGCTCGATGCGAAAAAGCAGCGAGGGCAAACAAAACAGGACCGGCGACGGCCACAATCAGACGACTAGCGCAACCGGCCCAACCCGCAACCCACAACCCACAACCCGGATGTTTCTGGTCGACTATCGACCAAATTCATCCGAGTTGGATCAGGACCGGGCGGCGCGACCCACAACCCGGACGTTTTTGGTCGACTATCGACCAAATTCATCCGAGTTGCCCCAAGGTGCGACTGCGCCCAGCAGTCAAGCGGCGTGCAGACTCAGTCGAGCGGTTTGCAGGCTCAGTCAAGCGGTGTGCAGACTCAGTCAAGCGATGTTCAGGTTCACCCGATCTCTACCTGCAATTTCCTAGACTGCCCCAATGGAGCAAACCGCCGCTCAGGCACTCTTAATCATCACTGCGGCGGCAGTCCTCGCTCCGATCCTCGCTGAACTGCTTCGAAAGTGGCGAATTCCGAGCGTGCTCTTTGAGTTGCTGCTGGGCATCTTGATTGGTCCGGCCGTTCTTGGGTGGGTCGAGGTGGAGCAATTCCTAGGTGGGCTGAGTCAGCTGGGCCTAGCGATGCTGTTCTTCATGGCCGGGTACGAAATCGACTTCTCAAAGTTGAAGGGAAAACCGGTCAAGCTCGGAGCAATCGGATGGGGAATCTCGTTAGCGATCGCCCTAGCGGTTGGGGTAGGCCTTGCGCAGAGCGGCCTAGTTATTTCGAGTCTGCTCATTGGGCTCGCCCTGACCACAACAGCTATCGGAACGCTCATGCCCATGCTGCGAGATCGCGGCCTGCTGCAGAGCAGTTTTGGCGCCTACATCTTGGCCGCCGGGGCAATCGGGGAATTCGGCCCGGTCGTTGCCATCACGATTCTGCTCGGCCCGTCAGAGCCCGGTAGCGAACTGCTCCTACTCCTTGCGTTTGCAGCAATTGCTGCAGCGGTCGCAGCAATTGCTAGTCGACCACAACCTCCAGCTGTGATCGACCTGATGCGGCGGAACCTTTCCACATCCTCACAACTTCCCGTGCGACTTCTGCTCTTTACGCTCACCGGATTAGTGCTGCTTGCCACAACTCTGGGACTCGACAATCTTCTCGGCGCCTTTGCAGCCGGCATCATCGCCAAAATCGCGTTGACTAAAGAACAAGAGGAAGCGCTCGAACCAAAACTTGAAGCAATCGGGTTTGGATTCCTCATCCCTGTGTTCTTCATCGTGAGCGGCGTGAAGTTTGATCTGGACTCGTTACTGAACTCACCGTCCACCCTGCTCAAGGTGCCGGTGTTCTTAGTCATGATGCTGATCATCCGCGGTGTGCCCGCACTGTTCCTCTACCGAAAAGAGCTCACGGTTCGACAACGCTCAGCGCTGGCCCTGCTACAAGCCACTGCGCTCCCCTTGCTTGTGGTGATCACCCAAATCGGTCTGGAATCCGGCCAGATGAGACCCGGAAATGCGGCTGCGCTTGTGGGCGCTGGCATGTTGTCAGTCCTGATCTTTCCGCTGCTGGGATTCGCCGTACTCGGCAAAGTCGACGGTGCCGAACCGACCGAGCAGACCTCCGTCCCTCCCGGGCAGAGTGAAGCACTCGGCCCAATCGGCGACAACTAGTCCACCTCCTTCTTGACCCACAACCCGGATGTATTTGGTCGACTATCGACCACAATCATCCGAGTTGGATCAGGTTCAGCGGCTGGGGTTGGGTCGGGAACAGGCTGCTCGACCCGGATTCTGGTCTGAGCTCAGCCCATTTACTCGATCAGGCCAACGAACTGATCTAGCGAGAACCTGTCGGTGAGTGAATCCAAGCTGACAACATCGCTCGGAACTGCACCACGAAGAACTCGCTTGACCGGAACCTCGACCTTTTTGCCCGACAAGGTGCGCGGCACCACCGAGATCTGCAAAATCTGGTCGGGAACGTGCCGGGGCGACAACGAAGCTCGAACATGGCCAGCAATCTGTGCACGCAGTTCAGCGTCAAGAACACTGCCCTGCGCCATCACCACGAAGAGCAACAGGCTTCCCGATCCCCCATCTGTGTCTTCTAGGTGGATCACCAGACTGTCGGCAATTTCGGGCAGCGTCTCGACCACCGAATAGAACTCCGAGGTGCCAAGACGCACTCCACCTCGATTGAGCGTTGCATCGGAGCGGCCGCTAATCACGCAGGACCCTCGGTCAGTAATCGTGATCCAATCTCCGTGAGCCCACACTCCGGGGAACTGTTCGTAGTACGCAGCCTTCAGCCTGCTGCGGTCCTCGTCGCCGGCAAATGCAACCGGCATCGACGGCATGGGTTGGGTAATGACGAGTTCACCCTGAGCCTGGAGTACGGGAAGTCCCTGATCATCAAAAGCCTGAACGGCAGCACCTAGGTAACGACAAGAGATCTCACCCTCCCAGACGGGCACGAGCGGTGCGGTGCCAACCACAGCGGTGCACAGGTCTGTCCCACCGCTCTTCGAACTCAACTGCACATGCGGACCAAACTGCTCAGAAACCCAGTTGAATCCTGCGGCCGGCAAGGGAGAGCCAGTTGACCCAACGGCGCTCACCTTCGACAGGTCATGCTCAACAGTTGGCTCCACTCCGCGAGCACGCTCGGCCATCAGATACGAGGCGCTACAACCAAAATAGGTAGCTCCCGTTCGAGCGGCCACCTGCCACAAGGTCGACGGGTCTGGCCGCACGGGGTCGCCATCAAAGCAGATCACTTTGCAGCCAACGAGCAGCCCAGAAACCAGCAGGTTCCACATCATCCAGCCCGTGGTAGAGAACCAAAAAAAGGCGTCCTTGGGACCGAGTTCCGAATGCAAGCCCAGCGCCTTGAGATGTTCGATGAGTATGCCGCCGTGGCCGTGAACAATTGGCTTTGGCAAGCCCGTGGTTCCACTCGAGAACAACACATACAAGGGGTGATGAAACGGAACTCGACGTGTGATCAACTCCCCTTCCGTGCTCAACAGTTCCTGCCAAGTCGAGACGCCTTGTGCGCCGATAGCTTGAGCGCTGACACGTCCATCAGGCCCGGGTAACACCACGGTGTGTTCAAGCGAACTCAGCGCGCTGCGGATCTCTTCAAGGTCTGCGCTGCGGTCAATCAACTTCTCGCCGTACCCGTACCCCTCTACTGCGAACAGCAGCTTTGGATTGAGCTGCGAGAGGCGATCAATGACTGCTCGAACCCCAAACTCGGGAGCGCAGGAAGCCCAAGTAGCTCCCAGACCGGCGCAAGCCAAGAATCCAATAATGGTCTCTGCCAAGTTGGGGAGATAGGCAGCCACCACATCTCCAGACTCAACACCCAGTTGGATCAAACCCTGCTGACAAGCAGCAACCTGGGTACGCAACTCGCCACGGGTCAGTGAACATTCCCCCCATAGTTGCGACTCGGCCTGCACTGCTGCCTGGTCATCCTCAAAGCCGGCCGTGTTGGAGCTAGGACCGCGCAGAGCGTTCTCTGCATAGTTCAGGTGGAGGTTCGGAAACCATCTGGTCTCAAACATGCTTGCGCCGGTGCGAACGGGCTGACGATCACCTTCAACGATCACATCAAAGAACTGCAGAATCTGGGTCCAGAAACCATCAAGATCAGTGACCGACCACCGCCACAGATCCTCATATCCCGAAAGGTCCAGCCCTGTTTGCTCGCTGCAACGAACCGCAAAGCGACCCATCTGAGTACTGCTTGCTGCATCCTCTACTGGACTCCACAACACCCGAGGAGCGTTGCTAGTCGGCTCGCTCACAGAACCAGAATCACTTGGCATCGCTAGTACCAGCCTGCTTTGCAAGAAGGGCTGCTGCAACCTTTGAAGGCAGTGCTCGGCCCACTCGTTCAGCTAACCAACTGTTCACCTGTAGCAGTCCATCCAGATCGATCCCGGTATCGAACTCAGACCCAGCGAGTGCGTACACCAAGTCTTCGGTGGCCAGATTTCCAGTTGCGTTTCGGCCCGCAAAGGGGCATCCGCCAAGTCCACCGATTGAGGTATCAACTGCGCGCACACCTGCTTGGATCGCGGCCATTGAGTTAGCCAAACCCATGCCGTAGGTGTCATGGAAATGCACTGCGATTCGCTGCACCGCCAACACCGTTTCAACCTGAGCAATCAGTTCGTTAACCGCATGTGGAGTTCCCACACCGATGGTGTCTCCCAGACTGATTTCATCACAGCCCATCTCGTCGAGGGCACGAACAACTCGCACCACGTTGCCCACAGGCACGTGCCCCGAGAATGGGCAGCCAAGCACAGTCGAGACATACCCGCGAACAACCATCCCAAGCAGTCGCGCCTCGGCTGCGACGGGCTCAAACATCTTGAGGCTGTCGTCAATACCTCTGCCTAAATTTGATTGACTGAACTGCTCGCTGGCTGCTCCGAACACGGCAACCTCATGCACTCCCGCTTCGGCCGCAGCTTGCAATCCAGCAAGGTTGGGAACGAGAGCGATGTAGCGAACACCAGGCAGTTTCTGTACTGCAGGAAACACCGCTACTCCATCAGCAAGTTGCGGCACCCGATCAGGTCGAACAAACGAGGTCACTTCAACTGCAGAAATCCCGGTGGCAACTAGGCGCTGCACCAGTTCGACCTTGTCGGCGGCAGGCAAAACCTGCCGTTCATTCTGCAAGCCGTCTCTGGGGCCTACTTCGATCACGCGCACCTGTTGTGAGTTGGCGGCCTCGGAACCTGCAGTCATAGTCCCCACATTCACACGTTGCGGCGGTACTTGCCACCCACCTGAAACAAGGTGTCGGTGATCTCGCCGAGTGAACAGTGCCGCACGGTGTCCATCAGCACTTCAAAAAGGTTGTCTCCGCGCAGTGCCGCAGCGCGTAATTCCTCAAGAGCTGCTGGCCGGTCGGCTGCGTGAGTTCGCTTGAACTGCTGCAGTCGCTCAATCTGATCCCGCTTCTCGGAATCCTCGGAACGCTGCAACTCCTGGACGACCGCCGCTGGCTTGGGGTCGGGATCCAAGAAGGTATTCACACCGATCAGCGGGAGCGAGCCATCGTGTTTGCGGTGCTCGTACAGCATGGACTCGTCCTGGATTCGGCCGCGTTGATACCCAGTCTCCATCGCTCCGAGTACCCCGCCGCGACTGTTGATTCGATCAAGCTCAACCAGCACGGCCTCTTCAACAAGGTCGGTGAGCTCTTCAATAATGAAGCTTCCCTGCAGCGAGTTCTCGCACATCGAAAGACCCCATTCCTGAGTGATTATCATCTGGATTGCGAGCGCTCGGCGCACTGACTCGGACGTGGGCGTGGTCACAGCTTCGTCGTAGGCATTGGTATGCAAACTGTTGGCGTTGTCATTGATTGCGCACAGAGCTTGCAACGTGGTGCGAATGTCGTTGAAGGCCATCTCTTGCGCGTGCAGGCTGCGGCCCGAGGTTTGCACGTGATATTTCAGCTTCTGTGAGCGCTCGTTCGCCCCGTAGCACTCTCGCATTGCCACAGCCCAGATCCGGCGGGCCACTCTGCCCAAAACGTTGTACTCCGGGTCCATCCCATTGGAGAAAAAGAAGCTCAGATTTGGCGCAAAATCATCCACGGCAAGGCCGCGTGCCAAGTACGACTCAACATAGGTAAATCCGTTCGCCAACGTAAACGCGAGCTGGCTAATCGGGTTCGCGCCTGCCTCGGCTATGTGATATCCCGAGATAGATACCGAGTAGAAGTTGCGCACCTCGTGCTGCACAAACCACTCGGCAATATCGGCCATAAGGCCCAGCGAGAACTCGGTTGAGAAAATGCAGGTGTTCTGGCCCTGGTCCTCTTTCAAGATGTCGGCTTGCACGGTGCCACGAAGATTCGACAGCACCCAAGCGCGCAGTTCGCGTTGCTCGTCATCGGTCAGCGTCCGCCCATGTTCGGACTCGAACATCTCGACGCGTTGATCGATGGCAGTGTTCAAAAACATGGCTAACACCGCTGGCGCCGGGCCGTTGATGGTCATTGACACACTGGTGCTTGGATCACACAGGTCAAACCCCGAGTACAGCACTTTCATGTCGTCGAGCGTTGCGATCGACACACCCGAGTTGCCGATCTTGCCGTAAATATCGGGGCGCTCGGCGGGGTCAAAACCGTACAAGGTGACCGAGTCAAACGCAGTAGAGAGCCGTGTTGCCGGAAGGCCCTCGGCCAACAAGTGGAACCGCCGATTGGTTCGAGCCGCTCCACCCTCCCCGGCAAACATCCTTGCTGGGTCTTCGCCTTCTCGTTTGAAGGGGAACACACCAGCTGTAAAGGGAAAGTGCCCAGGCAGGTTCTCTGAGCGCAGCCACCGCAACTGCTCCCCGTGGTCGACGAACCGGGGCAGCGAAAGCTTCGGTACCAGTGTTCCCGAGAGCGACTCGCGGGTTGCCCGCTCTGGGCCAGTCAGCTTGGCTACTCGCTCAGGCCAAGCTTGCAGCAGGCTGCGGTTCTCTGGAGTTAGCTCAGCTTCGAGTTGCTGTGCGAGCCGCTCAAGGTCCTCGGTGGGCCGATCTGCCTGAGCGAGCAATGCGGCACTGCTCGCAAGTTGCTGAACCTGCCGGGCCACTGCCGACTGCTGTTGCGTTGCAGCATGATACGCGTGCACCTCTTGCACAATCTCGGCCAAGTAGCGGCTCCGAGAAGCAGGCAAGATTTCATCCAACCCAGTTGAGGCTCGAGTAGAAACCCGCTGCAGGGAACCACCTGGCAGCACCAAACCCTGATCGCATAGGAGAGCCGTCAGGCACTGATACAACGCCGTCACGCCATCATCGTTGAACCGGGATGCAACCGTTCCAAATACGGGCAGCTCATCAAGGGGAGTATCAAACGCCTCGCGGTTACGCATCATTTGCCGGGCAACATCACGCTGGGCATCCTCGGCCCCGCGACGCTCAAACTTGTTAATGGCAACAGCGTCGGCAAAGTCCAACATGTCGATCTTTTCGAGCTGCGAGGAGGCCCCAAACTCGGGAGTCATCACATACAGCGAAACATCCGAATACGGCAGAATCGCCGCGTCGCCCTGACCAATCCCTGGCGTCTCCACAATCACCAGATCAGCACCCCAAGCTTTAGCGGCCAGGATGATCTCCGCAAGATATTCGGGAACCTCGCTCTGGGTGGAACGCGTTGCAAGCGATCTAAAAAAGATCTGCTCAGAGTCAATGGCATTCATGCGGATTCGGTCGCCGAGTAACGCTCCGCCGCCCCGACGGCGAGTTGGGTCAATAGCTAGAACAGCAATACGAAGCTTGTCTTCTTGATCCAGCCGGAACCGGCGCAAGAGTTCATCGGTCAGCGAGGACTTGCCCGATCCCCCGGTGCCCGTGATGCCAAGGACCGGCACTCTCCGAGCAGTAGCCGCCCCCTGTAGCTGCGCGATTGTTGGCTCGTCAACCGCACCCAGTTCAAGGCCCGTCATGAGCTGTGCAAGCGCACTGACCGAACCCGTCTGCACACGTTCAAGCAGTTCCGGGACTGCGCTGCCGCGCCGCTTCATTGGGTCAACATCGCAGTCGCGAATCATGGAGTTGACCATTCCAACTAAGCCAAGTTTCCGGCCATCCTCTGGAGAGAAGATCTTGGTCACTCCGTAGGCGTGCAGTTCGGCAATCTCGTCAGAGGTAATCACGCCGCCACCACCGCCGTAAACGCGCACATGAGCCGCGCCTTCTTGGGCAAGGCGGTCAATCAAGTACTTGAAATACTCGATGTGACCGCCTTGATAGGAACTAATCGCGATTCCCTGCACATCCTCTTGAATAGCGGCGTTCACCAACTCATCAACGGAGCGGTTATGACCAAGATGGATCACCTCGGCACCCTGAGATTGCAGAATGCGCCGCATGATGTTGATCGACACGTCATGGCCATCAAACAGGCTGGCAGCAGTGATAAATCGAACTGGGTTTGCCGGTATGTGCAGTTCCTCAGTCGTCATCCTCAGCCCATTTCCGTAGCAGTAAGCACTGGGCCACAGACTAGTTGCCGCCCGCGCTCAATCAGTCTGCGAGCGCCCGCGCTCAATCAGTCTGCGAGCGCCCGCGCTCAATCAGTCTGCGAGCGCCCGCGCTCAATCAGTCTGCGAGCGCCCGCGCTCAATGATCCCCTGCCGACGGCGTTCCACCTCATCCAGGTCCCCGCCGCCAGCTTTGTACCATTCGCGGCCAGCGTCGGCCTCGACACCCCAGGCCTGCGCAACCGTTACGAGCGACCCCTCCGCATACGTCTGCAGCAGACGCTTCACGCCGGCGGAATCGTTGGAGCACACATCGGCGGCAAGCTTCAGGCAGAACAGCAGCAGCCCCTCGTGTGGAACCACATGGTTGACCAAGCCCCAGTCCAACGCAGTTGCAGCGTCGACATAGTTACCAGTCACCGACATCTCCCGAGCACGGCGCACGCCGATGGCCTGCGGCAACATCACCGTCAAACCCCAGGCCGGCATGATGCCAACTCGGGCATGCGTGTCTGCAAAGCCAGCCCGGTCAGAGGCCACCAAAAAATCGCAGGCAAGCGCAAGTTCTAAACCGCCAGTTACGGCAACTCCGTTGATGGCTCCGATCATTAATTTGCGATGCGGTGGGAACGGGCTAGGCAGACCAGAGTCAACTGCTATTTCGGCACGCCCCGGTGCTGCAGAAATCTGATCAAACGCCTTCTGCAACTTGCCTGATGCTAGATCTTTCAAGTCAAGGCCTGCGCAGAACGCCGGATCACTTCCCGTAAGAATCATCACCTGCACAGCCTCGTCAGCCTCGCAGGCACTCACGGCTTTGTAGATGTCCAACATGAGCTCAGCCGAAAGTGCGTTGCGCACCTCCGGCCGATTCAATCGGATGACGGCGACTGAGTCCGCAATTTCAACAGTGACCAAACCCGAGTTGTCTGCCTGTGAATCCATCCCAACGGGATATCACAGAACAACGGCCAGGGTCGTAAATCAGAGAGCAGTTGCTACGAAGTCCACGCACAACACGCTGGGCTCGCTACCAAACCCACAGGTTGCCCCAGTCCAGATTGCACCAGTTCTGCCGGCAGCAGTGATGTCCACATCCGTCAGGTTGGCATCTGTTAGATCGGCATCAGTCAGCGTGGAGGAGGTCAAGTTGATGCCAACTAGAACTGCTCGGTTGAGTCGTGCCCCAGCCAGGTTCGCAGTAAACAAGTCCGAGATTCGCAGAGTTGCATCACGCAGGTCAGCACTCGAAAGATCAGCCCCGGCCAGGTTCAGATTTGCCAGAACACTGTTGCGAAGATTCGCTCCAGAGAGGTTCGCATTATGCAGGTCGGACAGAACAACAGTTGAGCCACTCAGGTCTGCACCAGACAGATCAGCACCCACCAAGTTCACGTTGGTCAGATTCGAGTTGGTTAGCCGAGCACCAGACAGGTCGGCGTTCTTCAAACTGGCGCCGGTCAGGTCAACGTCGCTCACGATTGCCCCAGACAGGTCCACATCAGTCAAGGTTGCGCCAGACAGGTTCACGTTGAATACACGAGCCCCTGATAAGTCGACGTTGGCTAGGTCGGTATTGCTTAGATCAACATGCGAGATGGTCTGACCTGACAGGTCACATCCCTGCAAGTCAATCCCTGGGCCGATCAAGGTGCAGGTCTGTGCCACGGGCACGGTGCTGGTAGTCGTCGAGGTGGTTGTGGTCGTGGTTGGTTCTACCGGCATAGTCGTGGTGGTAGATGTTGTGGGAGCAGGCGCAGCAGTGGTTGGAGGACTCTCTGACCATCCGCCTGTCGATGGAATGATCACCGTGATTGGAGTCTCAATCACATCGCAAGATGCTCCAAAAACTGCTGAAACTGACACGAGAAGGACTGTTGTTGCGGCCCGACCTCTCTTGGTATTCACAAATCTCATGCCGTCAATATGACAGAAGATTGCCAGAACTCAACTAGGTAAAAACCTCGCTGATGGAAGGTAATCAGGCTGCTGAGCAAGCCCATCAGGCGCGACCAACCGGGCCATCGATCCTGGGGTTACTGACGATCTAGGGCCACTGCGAACAAGGTGTCTAGCTCAGCGCACTGCATAGCTCGTGTCAGAGATCTTCAGTGCTGCAGACTGAACGACTTCAAAGTCAGCTGGAGTGAGGCGAGTGAGCTGCGTCATGTCAGCATTGTTCCAATCGGAGCTGTTTTCTGCGAGCAAGCTGAACTGATGGGCGCAGCTATCGGTCAGGATCGCTCCACGTGTCTGGAGTGCTTCAACAACTACTCGGGCACCGCCGCTGAATGACTCCGGGTCGGCGCCCTCGCCGAGGCGGACCCAGGTTCCCATTGGCATGGCATCGGGCGCTGTATTGAAGCCGTCGCTCTTGCGTGCCGGCCAGATTGAGGACGTACTGATCCGAGTGTTCTGCGAGCAGAAGGCCATGACATGCGGGATGGTTCCCGACTTAACCTCGGAGTTGAGCAGGTAGGCGCCGATCAGTGGGGTGTTCGGAGCGTTTGTTGTTCCGGTAGGCATCTCGTTTGAGTTCAGCGGGTAGCGAGTACCTGCGAGCGCAGTACGCAGGAAAGAAGTTCCGATCCAGAGTTGCTGGTACTGAATCAGTTCGTACGCGATGCATTCTGCCGAATCGACCACCATCAGCCGCTTATCCCAGGTGCCTGTTGGGTTAGGTGCGCCTTGAAGCAAGGGAGCGCTCGGCAGGGGGTAGGGGCCAAGGTAAGACTTGGCCGACCAGTCATGTCCAAAAATTATTGGTTTGAATCCCGTGGCACGTGAATCAACGATGTTGATTGGCGTCCCAGGCCGGGAGCCTTGCCAAATAGTTGAGCTTGGAGCGACGAGATTGCTCGACGCCCCGCCGATGCTGTTGAGCCAGGCTGCGGATTCGGCTCGAACGGGCAACGTTTCAATATTTCTGGCGTTCATGTAATGGTCAGCAGGGAAGACTTTGCAGCCCCCAAGGGTTGCCGCAGTTTCTGCAGCATGAAACGTCATGCCAGTAGCCGTAACCGGGGGTGACGGGACGGCACGCGGAGCAGGAGTAGGAACGGATTCGGCTCGGTCAGACTCTGACCTGAGTGAACGCCCACCGAACTTGGGCGCGACCTCACATCCACCGCCAACCGCTACAAGAGCCGCCACGAGGATCCCCAGCAAAAGAGACACTCTCAGGCTTCGAGGAGAGCGACGAACATTCGAGATGGTGGTTAGTGTCACGAATTTCGGCACTTATATCTCATTGCGATCCATGCCAAAACAGCAACACTCACAAGCATAAAGACCAACTTGCCGCCCGCCACTTACGGGAGAAGGGAAGAACATGCCGTTAATGTGACAGAAGATTGACAGAATGCAACTAGGTAAAATCACTCATCAGATCAGGGCTAGGTCAGATTGGTGAGTCGCTCATTCTGATCAGAATCTTGCCGGTGTTAGCCCCCGTGAACATGGCATTGAGAGCGTCTACCGAAGCTTCCAAACCATCGAAATAATGCACCTGATAACGCAGGCGCCCGTCCTCGACCCAGGCCCGCAGGTGCTCAGCAATCTCTCCGAACCTTGGCACCTCATCAATGGCCAAGAACCCGGTCATCGAGGCGCGCTGCTGAATCAGGTTGAGGTAGTTCGCTGGCCCTGCCGGTTTGGTGGTCTCGTTGTAGCCCGAGATTGCGCCGCACAACACCACCCGAGCGTGCATGGCCAAACGAGCCATCACTGCGTCAAGCACTTCGCCGCCAACATTGTCGAAGAACACGTCAACGCGTTTTGGTGCCAGTTCACGCAAGCGGCCGAGCACATCTTCGGTCTTGTAATTGATTGCACCGTCAAGACCCAGATCGTTAACCAGCCAGTCGCATTTGGCGTCAGACCCGGCAATGCCAATCACGTTGGCACCAGCGATCTTTGCTATCTGCGCGGCAATCGTTCCCGTCGCGCCAGCGGCTGCAGAGACCACCACCGTCTCGCCAGGCTGCACCTTGGCGATCTCTACCATGCCGATATAGGCCGTGCAGCCGGTGGAACCGTATAGGGCCAAAAAGGCGGCAACATCGAACTCGGGGTCGGCTGTCGACAAGTGCGTGGTGAAGAAGTCATCACGCACGATCGAGAATTCCTCCCAGCCCGCCAACGTGGTCACCACATCTCCGACCTTGTACGCATCACAGTTCGAGGCAACTATGCGCCCAGCGGAGGAGCACCGCACCGGCTCGCCAATGGCAACTGGCGGCAAGTACCCCTTATTCGGGCTCAGCCAAGATCGAACGGTGGCATCCACGCCGAGCACTTCGTTATGCAACAGCGCCTCACCCTCTGCCAATTCATAAAGAGGAACCTGCACAAGTTCAACATCATCCCAAGACAACAACCCTTCCGGCCGCTGACGCAGTACCACCTGGTTCATCACAGGGGGCAGGTTCACAGCAGGCGTTTGTACGGGAGTTGGCGGGGCAGGATTCTCGGCAGACATGGCCCTTACCGTAGCCACAGTTGTGCTCGAGGCAATCGCTCAATTCCGCTGACTCGGTTGCCGCCTAGAATCAGTGACTGCTGCACAGATACTTCCGTGCGGCAGCATCCCGCCTTCGTAGCTCAGGGGATAGAGCAACCGCCTCCTAAGCGGTAGGTCGACGGTTCGAATCCGTCCGAGGGCACAACACAATCCCAATATTCAGTGGTCAACACGGCATGCTCCTATGTCACGATGAGGCCATGGAGACTAGGGACAGCAACAGGAGCGAGCCGAACACCGAACCAAACACCGATGCCTTTAGCGCAGAACAGGGTGAACTTTCGGATCTGGTTCGCATATCGCTCTCGGATCGCAAGTTGTTGCCTATTGGCTCTGCTCCACCGGCCCAACGACAGCTGGTACCGAGCGCGCGGCGCATTGACTCGGCTCGGGGCGCGATGCTCGGCACGGCTATCGGCGATGCCCTTGGTCGCCCCGCCGAAGGTCGACATCCCGCTGGCTTACGAGGCCAAGAAGAAGCCTTTCGAGACTTTCAACCCTGGGGCGGCTACTACAGCGGCCCAAAGGGCACCATCACCGATGACACCCAGATGACCATGTGTGTGGCTCAGTCGCTCCTTGCTACAAGAGGCCGCATCGTCCCCGAGGACCTAGCCAGAAGATTCGTGAACTGGCTGCCAAACGGTCGCGGCACAGGCCACACCTGTGTGACCGCAGTGAATCACCTGCAGATGGGCGAAAACTGGTGGACAGCAGGCGTTGCCTCTGCCGGAAACGGTGCAGCCATGCGAGTTGCGCCCATTGGAATCGCCCTCGGAGCAGACACAACACCGCTGTGCCATGACGCTGCGCTCTCGGCTCTCATCACGCACGCCGACCCGATGGCAGTCGCTAGTTCAGTCGGCCACGCATGGCTGATCGCTCACCTTGCAGGAGCCAACGCGACGAGTCTCGATCCAACCGCGCTCATGAACGAGCTCGCAGCCGCTATCGAAGTGATCGACGACCCCGGCGCACCCGAAAGAGAATGGAACCAGCGCACCGGCAAGACCCGCGCAGTAATCACCCTGGCTAATCGCGTTCGGGAAATACCAGCACTGCTAGGCAAGCCAATCGGCGAAGCCTTCGACTACCTCTACAACGGTGCGTTTGTTCTTGAAACACTCCCCGCAGCCCTGTGGTGCTTCTTCGCCTACCAAGACGACCCTGAAGAAGGTGTCATCAACGCAGTCCTACGCGGCCACGACGCCGACACCGTCGCGTCGATGGCCGCCGCCTACTTCGGTGCGCTACACGGAGTCGCAGCCTTCCCCGACCGTTGGACTGGCGAGGACCTCGAATACCAAACCCAACTACTTAACCTTGCCGACCAACTCGCCGCTATCTGACCTGGCCTTGGGAGCCTAGAGAATCGACCCTGATCGCCGGGTCCGCAGTCAGGGCTCTGGGAGTTCCTCTGGATAGACGACCTCGACCTCGGTAATGGCCTTTTTGAAGTCCGATGTGTTGTTCGTGATGAACCGGTCGGCGCCTGCTGCAACCGCCGTCGCAAGATGCACAGCGTCAGCGGCGCGAAGATTGTGACTCGCCCCAAGTGCAGCGGCGAGTTCGGCCGTGGCCTCATCCAACGGTCGGAGGTCGAGTCGTCCCAGCAGTGCTGCCAGAGCTTCGACCTCGGACTCAGCGCCATCACGTAGAGGCTTCGAGAGCAACTCGGGTATCAACAGAACCGAACCGATTCCGGCGACTACACCAGTGCTCGACGTAGCTTCAGCAGGAAAGAGGTGCCGGACGCGTCGCCCCAGTGTGTGGCCAGGTACGGCCGCATAGATCAGGACATCGGCATCGAATGCATCCACGGTCAGCGGGTGGATCGGCCGGCTGCCACGTTGGCAACGAGTTCTTCGGCCCGCTCGACGCTCACGGATGGCGCATCAGCGAGACTGCCGTTGCGACCCCGATCGAGGAGGATTCGAAGGCGCTCAGCTTCTGCAAGTGCTTGGTCAGCACGTCGAACCCGAATCGCATCGGGGCGGACGAGGACTGCAACCTCTCGCCCATGGCGAGTGATGGTGATTTCCTCGCCTGCTATCACGCGGTCAAGGATTTCAGGTAGCGCTGCGCGGGCTTCACTCACTGACATCGTGGACATTCTGAAATTGTACACCGTTGCACATAGACGTACACTCTTGTACATAGAAGTACACCTCGTGTCCAAGATGGACCGAGTTAGGAGCGGAAGCCCAGCAGGAAATCAGGGTGCGGCGGTGTTGCCTGCCAAGGTCCAACCCACGAGAGCGTTTGCATGACCGTGGCCGACCCCGTGCTCGGTCTTGAGGTATTCGACGATCTCCATATGCTTCTCGAGCCCACAATCGGCAATGACCTGCTGCCACTCGGCGATTGATCGGCCGTACTTGGTCTCAATGGACGGAAAGTAAGACGGAGGCCCTTGTTTCGGCCATGGAGGAGAATATTCAGTCACGGGCTATTTCTACTCCTTACCGATGCCTCCGGGGTGTCGGCCATCACTCTGCGCTCCAGCTGGCAGCTTGTGCGTATGACGCAATTCCATCTCATGTTCTTCGGCATCAAGTTCGGATTCGATAGCCATGATCTCTTCGAGTGAGCCCATGGACTTGGGGCCAGTGAAGTGGTTTTTGGCCGACAGGCTCCACCCTCCGCCAATCAGAATTGCGCAGATTAGCAGAATCGGTCCCGTGAAATTGAACGTCGTCAACGTGTTCCAGGGGTAGAACACCGGCAGGCAGAAGGCCACTGCGATGATCCCAACCCAGACCACTGCCGTCCATCCAATGATGCGAGACCAGCGGCCAAGATGCCAGGGCCCAGGCACAAAGCCAGGGTTACGAAGGCGTAGGAAAACCGGAATGACGTAGCTGATGTACAAGCCAATGACGGCAACGCCAGTCAGGGCGAAGAATGCCACCGGGTATGCGAGGTCAGTCTGAATGAGCGAGAGCAGACCGATTGCTGCCGCTAGGCCGATACCGAACCAGACAGAGTTGGTGGGTGTTCGGGTTCGAGGGTTGACCCGCGACCAGATTCGCGATCCGGGGAGTCCGCCATCACGACTGAAGGCGTAGATCATGCGCGAATTCGCCGTAACCGATGCCATACCGCAGAAGAACTGCCCAATGGTTGAGATGATCACCAGCAGCTTTCCAAGGGTGCCGACAACACCAAGCAAAAACACATTTGGGCCAGCCAGAATCCCCTTTGCTGCGATCTCGTCATAGGCCGAAGCGGGGATTGCCTGCACCATGGCGACACTCAGGATCAGTGCTGCGATTGCAGAGACATAGATCGACCGGACCATGGCTTTGGGTGCTGCAACTGCTGCGTCTCTTGTCTCTTCCGAGACATGCGCTGAAGCATCGAATCCGGTGATCGTGTACTGAGCTAGTAACAGACCCACAAGTGCCACGTAGATTCCGACCCCGGGAAACTCCCAACCAGTGCCGTTGCGATATTCCAGCACGTTGCTCATGCCAAGGTTGCCTGGTTCTGAGAAGAGGAAGAGCACCAACACAATGACCGCTACTCCAGCCACATGCCACCAGACACTGACATCGCCAAGGACTCTCACCAGATTGACGCCGAAGGTATTGAGCAGACCGTGAACAACGAGCACCAATAGGTACGTGATGAAGATCGACCAACGGTTGATCTCGATGGTCGGGCTTGTGGCGCTTCCGAAGATGTTGATGCTGAGCAGAATGAAGTTCGCGAGTGCAAAGTCCACCGAGGCAATCACACCGATCTGCCCAATCAGGTTTAACCAACCCGTCCACCAAGCCCAGAGTGCCTTTCGCCGGCGAGCCAACGTGGCCGACCAGAAGTACAACCCACCCGCCGTTGGATAGGCAGAGCAGATCTCTGCCATTGAAGATCCAACAACTAAGGAGAACACGCCGACCACCACCCAGCACAGTGTGATGACGAGCGGACCACCTGCGTACATCCCGAGCCAGAAGGTGGTGATGGCCCCAGCGAGCACCGAGATGATGGAGAAGCTGATGGCAAAGTTCGAGAACGTTCCCAGCTTCCGCCGCAACTCTTGGGCGTAACCCAACTCATGAAGCCGAGCAACGTCGGCATCCACGGGATCACCGAGGTCACTAGGTGCGTCGATAGCAGAACCTTCAGGCATTGACGCTCGCTCCCCTGTGGGCAATATGCCGACACGCCACACTAGTTGTTGCAACCTGCGAGGGGTGCTCTCTAGGGGCCAAGACGAAGGACAGAGCGGTGTCGACTAAAGGTATTTTTTGTAAATCCCGATAGCAGGCCATGAACAACAAGCGGGGAAGCACCATGGAGCGCGGGCAGACAAAAACGAGTCGAGGGGTCGCTCTGCTTCTAGCGCTGGCCTGCGCAGCGCAGCTTCTTGTACTTACCGTAGGTACTCAGGCGGCGACTGCGGCAACCGGACCAACAGCCTGGTCGTTGTCTTGGTCTGATGAGTTCAACACTGCGGCTAGCGCACGGCCCGACTCCTCACGCTGGGGCTACGACTTGGGCGGTGGAGGGTTCGGTAATGCCGAGAGGCAGTACTACACCGATCGACCAGAAAACATCTCCTCGGACGGCACCGGAAACCTAGCGATCACCGCCCGCAAAGAAACACTGGCCGGCAGTAGTTGCTGGTACGGAACCTGCCAATACACATCCGGCCGAGTACTCACCAAGAACAAATTCACTCAGCGTTACGGGCGATTTGAGTCCCGTATGAAACTTCCTGCTGGGCAAGGCGTGTGGCCAGCTTTTTGGATGCAGGGCGATGACTCGGGCTCTGCTGGCACTGCTTGGCCAGGCCGGGGCGAGCTCGACATTATGGAAAACGTGGGATACGAGCCTTCCTCAGTTCACGGCAGCCTGCATGGGCCCGGCTACTCAGGCGGCTCTGCAATCACCAAGGGATACACGCTTCCCGGTGGCGCCAAATTCTCTGACGCGTTCCACACATTTTCAGTTGAGTGGGCACCCAATGAAGTCCGCTGGTATGTGGACGACGTGCTCTATGAGACCCGCACGCCAGCTGACCTGCCGGCCGGCTCACCCTGGGTGTTTGATCACCCCTTCTACATCTTGATGAACTTTGCCGTCGGCGGACAATGGCCCGGTGATCCGTCAGCGAGCACTGCGTTCCCGCAGGCGCTACTGGTGGACTACGTCCGTGTCTACACGCCAACCACCACAACAACTCTGCCGGTAACGGCGGTCCGCAGTGCACTGTCACGCATCGAGGCCGAGTCATTTGATGCGCAGTCTGGAGTTGCAAAAGAAGCGACCATCGACACCGGCGGTGGCCAAAACATCGGTTGGATCGCGAACGGCGACTCGGTCACCTACCGCAACGTGGACTTCGGTAGTTCTGGAGTCAGCGGAGTGACTGCACGCGTCGCATCCGCCGTAGCGGCCGGGGTTACGGGCACTGCCGAGCTCCACTTGGACTCTGCCAGCGGCCCCATCGTTGGCATGCTTTCACTCACCTCAACTGGCGGATGGCAGACCTGGGCTAGCAAGTCGGCCACGGTCACCGGAGCCGTTGGTGTTCACGATCTTGTTGCAGTGTTTCGAAGCAATCAGCTGGCAGATTTCACCAACTTGAACTGGCTCTCGTTCACCGCGCCTGCACCAGCAACCACAACCACTGTCCCGCCAACCACTGTCCCCACAACCACAGTCCCGCCAACCACGACCACAACCACTGTCCCGCCAACCACAGTCCCAACTACTCCAACCCGTGACGCATACAGCCGCATCGAGTCCGAGTCATCTGATGCATCTGTCGGCACGATCAAAGAGACCACTACCGATCTCGGCGGCGGCCAAGACATCGGTTGGATCGCGAACGGAGATAATGCAACCTACCGGCGTGTCAACTTTGGATCCTCTGGTGAAACCGGTGTGACCGCTCGGGTTGCCTCAGGTGCTGCCGCTGGCGTGAGCGGCGCGATCGAGTTCCGCTTGGACTCAGCAACTGGCCCCAAGGTGGGCGAGTTCTCGATTGCCAATACCGGAGGGTGGCAGACCTGGAAGTCAGTACCCGCCAACGTCTCGGGTGCAACCGGCATTCACGATCTGTACGTGGTAGCGCGAAGCGGCCAGCCAGCGGACTTCGTCAACTTGAACTGGATGACCTTTACGCGCCAATCAAGCACAGTCCCAGCAACCACGGTGCCCACGACAGTTGCCCCCACCACTACCGTCCCACCGACAACCACAATCCCACCGACCACAGTCCCGCCAACAACCGTTCCGACAACCACAATCCCACCGACCACGGTCCCACCACCGACCACGATCCCAGCAACCACGGGAAGCTTCCCGTTTGTGTTCGCAAACAACACCGGTGGTCGCTGGAGTAACAGCCAGATCTACGTCACCGTGCTCGGCCAAAGCAGTCCCGGCCAGTGGTCATACCTCAAGGCTGACGGCAGCATTGCACCAATCAATCACCTCGAAGCAACAGCCCCGGGCCACCTCACCAAGAATGGTCAGGACTACCCCAACATGTCATTCCGGGTAGACCAAGCACCATCGGTGCGGCTTGCGAGTCGGATGGAAGGTGCCCGCATGTACCTCTCGCTCGGCTCCCCGCTGTACATTCCGGTCTCCGCCGACGATAAAGGTTGGGGCGGTCCGAACGTGAACGACCCTGGCGACCCAAACACCGACATCTACTTCGACTGGTACGAGTTCACCTACCGCGACGGCGTCTACGCCTTCGGTGGGAACACCACACAGGTGGACCAGTTCGGATTCCCGATGACTGCTCGAATTGAGCAGACCTCAACCGGCTACGACCAGACCGTCGGCACCACTGCCACCCGTGCAGAGGTCTACGCAAAGTACGCAGCCACGGTGGACCCTGCCTTCGCCAACCTTGCCAGCACCTACCGGATTCTTGCACCGCGAACCTCACCCGCCTTTCACGGAAGTGGCCCGCAGGCTAATTATCTGCAATCAACCATCGATCAGACCTGGGCGTACTACACAACGCATGCATTTACTCTGACCCGCCTCGGCCAAACCTTCACTGGCAAAGTTGTTGGCACCCAGTTGCAGTTCACAAAGGACGGCACAGGCCCGTACATACTCAACAAGCCCAGCAGCGCTGACGTGTTCGAATGCTCCGGAGCCCTCGCCAGCGGAGGCATGAGGCCAGTAGAGCTGGAAATGGGTGCCGAGTTCTGTGCAGCATTCAACCGCGGAGTCGCGATCAATACGGCGGACTGGTATCGACCCGCCGCGTACTACCCGGCCGGCCCAAAGAACGACTTCTCGGCGGTATTCCACACCCTCGGAATCGGTGGCCGGGCCTACGGCTTTGCCTATGACGACGTAGCCGACCAGAGCTCAGTCAAGATCCTGCCGAACGCAAAATCCCCCACCCGAGTGACCATCGGAATCGGCTGGTAGTAGAGACCTCGGCTTGAATGGGCCCTGCGCCGCCTTACTGTGGTATCTAGTTCTCTCATATGGAGCTCCTGACTGCAGCTGAATCAGAGGTTCAGCAACGCGCAGTGGCTGGCGCTCTGCTTCAACGAGGACTGAAGGCTGGAGATCGTGTTGCGATGTCTACCTCGGGAACAGCCGCCATGCTGTCGGCAGTGCTTGGCTCGCTTCGCGTCGGAATTATTCCCGTGGTACTGAACTCGGCGCTCTTGGAGCATGAGCGTGCAGAACTGCTGCTCAATGCCGATCCGGCTTTCACTATCGACGACGCTGTCCTAGCCCAACTCCTTGATGGCCCACCAGTCGAGCTTGCAGCGGTGCCACTTGCTCGCCCCATGCATTACACCTCGGGAACCTCGGGCACACCCAAAGGTGTGTGGTCCGGCGTGCTGAGCGAGGATCAAGCCCAGCGCCTCTTCGATGACGAGGCAGACCTCTGGGGGTTCAACTCGGCAGACCTACACCTGACCTGTTCACCTTTGCACCACTCTGCACCGATTCGCTTCGGCGGCTCCACGTTGCTGCGAGGCGGCAGCGTTGTAGTCCCCGGAAAATTCGATGCACATCAGATTGCCGATGTGATTCAAACTCACCGCCCAACCTCTTCGTTCATGGTGCCCTCTCATCTGCAGCGGCTGCGAGCTATCGGAGCACTCAGCACCACAAACGGTGTTGACTTCTCATCATTTCGCCTGCTCGCGCACGCTGGCGAACCCTGCCCGCCACCGCTCAAGAGAGCCGCAATTCAGGCTTTTCCAACTGGCGCAGTCTGGGAGTTTTACGGATCTACCGAAGGACAATTCACGGCCTGCGCCTCAGCCGACTGGGAAGATCGCCCCGGCACCGTCGGCCAAGCCCGCGCCGGTCGAGCAATCAGCGTTGACCCTGACGGCACCATCTGGTGCGCCGCCCCCGAGTACGCAGAGTTCTCGTACTGGCGTGATGCCGAACGCACCGAATCAGCTTGGCGAGTGGACCCAGAAACGAATAGGAACTCTTTTACGGTGGGCGATCTTGGCCGCCTCGATGACGAGGGGTTTCTCTGGCTTGACGGCAGGCGAGATGACCTCATCATTAGCGGCGGAGTCAACGTCTACCCCGCCGAGGTTGAGAGCGTTCTCGCTCATGCTCCCGGAGTGCACGAGGTTGCAGTGTTCGGAGTCGCTGATGATCAGTGGGGGCAGAAAGTCTGCGCAGCGGTTACGGGCTCGACCACGGAAGCGGCCGTCATTGATTTTGCGAAATCTCAGATGGCCGCCCACAAGTGCCCCAAGGCCATCTTCATCGTTGAGGCCTTGCCACGAACCTCTACCGGCAAAATCCAGCGTCGCGAGCTCCCTGCGCAACTCGGTTTTGAATAGCTCTCGGTAGTCTTAGTCTCTGAGTAGGTGCTTCGAGGAGTACGGTGACCGACCGCAGTGAGTCTGAAATAGTCCTGACTGACCAGGAATTTCTGCAGAACCCACCTCGCCGCCATTCGGTGGACTGGCAGTGGCCTGCCAGTGCCGTGGTTGCATTTGTACTGGGTTGGACTTGGGTTTCGGCCTGGCGCGACGGCTACCGACTCATTGGCGATACGGCGGTGGTCTCGCTGCGCGCTCAGGATGTCTTCGGCCCAGGGAGCCCCGTCCTTGGGATGCCATCGGCATTTAGTTCTTGGTCGACTCTTGCCGACCCGGCTCATCCCGGCCCGTTGGTGTTCTGGATTTTAGCGCCCACAGCACGGTTCTTGAGTGCCGCCGATGGGGCTCTTCTCGGTACGTTCCTGCTAGCAATCCTGTCCGCTATCTGGATAATCCGAATCTCGAACCGGCGACTTGGTCGGCTGGGTGCTCCCGCTGCAGCAATTGCTGTCCTAGCCGCGACGCGCCTCGGGTCCTTCACCATCTGGGAGCCGATCAATCCGACCATGGCAGTGCTACCCGCGCTCGCCCTGTGCTTTGCCACTTGGTCAGTCCTCGACGGGGAGGACTGGGCTTGGCCGTGGCTGCTAGCTGCAGCCTCCTTCACGATTCAGGCCGACCTCTCATACCTACCCAGTTCGCTCTGCTTAATCCTCTTCGCCGCAGCTGGCACCGGAGTCCGCTGGAAGAAGGCTTGGAGCACCACACCTGAAGCGCGGCACAAGATTCGGTCCGTCATCTACTGGAGCCTTGGGGTACTCGCGGTTCTCTGGGTGTTACCTCTGGGCGAAGCAGTGGCCAACAACGGAGGCAACCTGCTCGAGGGTTGGAGGGCTACTCGAGCCACAGTCGAGGTACGCGGAGCAAGCGCAGTGGGACGAACCCTCATGCTGATGCTCGTGCCGGCTGTCTTGTTGTCTCCGCTCCTAGTCATCTCTTGGAAACGCAACCTTCCCTCTCGGCGAGCACTAGCAAGCACTGCCCTAGTGGCTGCAGTAGGTGCTGCAATTGGGCAAGCCATGGTCCCTGTTGGCAACCCTGCCTCCTTAGTCTGGGTCCCGATGGCGGTAGCTGCTGTCTTCGTTTTCTTTGCCACTGGCGTTCTGGCAGCTGATATCGCCGCTGGCACTGGTCCGCACCGTGCATTCCGGCTGAGCTTTGCAGTGTGGACCATGCTCCTCGCCCTTGCGTTCAGCACGGTTCACTACCTACCGCACCAAAACCCATTTGGTTCCGAACTGTTCCCTGCCATCGAGCCTCTCGCAGACGGGGTGCGAGACCTGCCAACGGGCGACTACTGGTTCCATCCGATCGGCGGACCACGCGGTGTAGCTCTCGGTCTAGCGCTCGCTGCCGAGCTGCGTTCGAGCGGCAGAGAACTGCTTGTCGAGGAACCTCTTGCAAGATACCTGGGCGCAGGAAGACTCCAACACGGGGCACGTGATGGCAGCATCTACGTCACGATTGGATCTGACAGCGCGCCCACCGCTCAGGCCAGGCGAATTGCTCAGTGGCAGCCAGATGACCTCGACCAGAACGCTCAGCGAGTTCTTGATTCCAAAGTTGCGGCTGCAGCAAGAACGGCCCCTCCAATTTGGCAACAATCAGCCTCAAGTTTCTTCGTCGGATCCATCATTGCTTCTGGCAGAGGGGGCAACACCGACAGGCTTGATCAGGCAAGCACAATCGCCATTGGCGAGAGAGCGCTGAAGGGTTTAGATGACCCGTGGGAGCTTCCGGACGCAGTCATTGCCCAGCTTGTCGCAGATGGGCAACTCAACTTGCCCATGGGATCCGAGGACTTACAAGAGCAGGTCACCATGAGCGCTAGTTCGCGGTCGGTATCTCTATGGCTGGGTTCGTAACACCGATTCAAGTGATTCAGTGAGCTTCGACATCCAGTCATTGAGACCGAACTTCTTGATGAGCGAATCGATTACGGGCGGGTCACAGTAGAGGCTTCCGAGTACCGCCAAGTCGCCAACATTGAGTGTGCTGTTCTCACTCGCAAGCGGTTGCCACAGAACGGGAAAGCTTGTTGATGTTGCGGCTGCGGAAAGCAACTGGGGCTGGTTTGGATCAAGGTAGAGCGTTCCGGCTCGCGGAAGTTCTCTCGGCGGTCCTGTAGCTCTCGCAGTACTCGTCAGCCAGACTCGGGCAAGCGGCCGCCTGATCGCTGCCTCATGAATGGCTCGACCTAGTTCTTCGCGCGCCTCGCTCCCCCAACTACCTGCAGTGAGCATGGCCGCCATGGGCGGAGTCTCTGTGCGAGGCCAAAGCAACTGAGCGAAGCTCACAGCTAGACCGATGATGCGTGGGTTCAGATCGATGTATCGGCGGTCCTTTGGAGTGAGTTCGATGAAGTCGAGTCCGAATGGGCCCACAAAACCTTGTTTGGCCAGCACACCCCCTACGGCTTTCACCTCGGCCTCAATCCCGGCTCTAGATTCCTCGGACCAAGCCTCACCAGTGATGTTGCCCTGATAGCTCGGTCGATTCTTGTCGTCCACCGCGATGATTTGCCGAGCGGCGGGTAGCACCAGCGTTGAGCCTGCAGAAACTATGCCCATCACACTGCAGGGGCGGCCCGTGGCATAGGGAGCAACGAGCACCTCATCTAGCGCTGGCACCTGCTCGGCACGGCTGCAGATGTACGTAGCCGACCCACCTGAGCTCAGGCCAGCATCTTGAACAACAAGTCGATCCGAACCTAATTGCGCTGTTGCTGTCTCCCACCAATCTTCCGCTGCTTGAGCATCCAGTCTGAGTGAGGGCAGTGCTGGTACTGCCAAATCGAGAAGGTCCTTTGCAACTGATTTACTCTCAAGATGCATGGTGAGCGCAGAGTCGGGGCTCGTTGTCTCGCGACCGTTCAGAACCGAATACGGCACTGGCAAGTAGGACACCACTAGAGCCGATCGTGTCGGATCAACTTTGTCTAAGAAGTTCCTCGCTCCGCATGCGCTCGTGCTCAGAGCTTGAGCAAACCCCCTGACTGTATGGTCAAGAATGCTGGGTGTGGCACTGGTGATGTTCAGCCGAGACCCGAGCGCACTCGAAGTCATTCCACCCCCGGGTGTGACTGCTAATGAGCCAACCACCTGCCCGCCAAGACCCGAGAGGCTGGCGAATGCTGCGGTTTGATTCTGATTGAGACCAATCACGACCAGCGATCGACCGGCGGCAAACTCCTGGGCTGCGCTCCGCCAGTCTTGCTCAGAGACCGAAGGCTCAGAGGACAAACTCTTCACCATCGAATCTATCGATGCTGCTGAACTGCTCGACTGGATTTCGCTTCAGGCGCGTCACCTGATGCTGCGGTACACCCAGCACAATCAGAGCGGCAAGTGCATGGTTGGTCGGCAACTTGAGTAGCGGGCCGATCTGAGTCTCTGCTCGAGCGAGGAAGGTGGTCATCACACCACCAAGACCATGGGCACGCGCCGCAAGCATGAGGTTCTGACAGAACGGATACACCGACCCTCCCGCTACTACAGAGGGTCGATCAAGATCTCTGTCAGTGACTGCCAACACCTCAAGATCCACAGCAACCACGAGCACCACCGGAGCAGTGGCTAGATCATCAAGCAGCGGATTGTTCGGCGGGTTTTCAGCCGCGGATTTCAAGTCAACCTGGGTTGGGTGAACCATAGAGAACGGAATCTCGCCCGCAGCCACCTGAGCCATGTATTCGCCCCACGCAGGCGAACAGAGTTCGCCGAGCTGCGTCCTCAGGTTTGGATCTTGAATGACTGCTACACGCCAACCCTGACGGTTGCCACCGCTCGGTGCGAAGCGTGCGTCATCAAGAATGGAATGCAACACCTCATCGCTCACCGGTTCCTCGGTGAAGTTCCTAGTGGCCCCAGTTGTGCGCATGGCTTCAGATAGGTCCATAGGTAGAAGTTAGGCCTTCAGTCTGCGCGTGACCTCACTTCTCCGGTTCGCACCTTCGAGAGTTGCCACAGTTTTCTTTGGTGTTTTCTTTTTAATCAGTTGAGAACAGAACATACGTTCGATTACCGTATGGGTATGTCAGAACACGACCAACCACGAGAAGATGGTCACCCACCAGAAGATGGTCACGCACCAGAAGATGGTCACGCACCAGAAGATGAGAGTGTTCTGAATGATCGCATTGGTGTCCTCGCAGCACATATCCACATCCTGCAAGCCCAACTCGTCACAACACTCGCCGAGTACAACAACGGAGAACACTGGAAAGGCAACGGATACAAAAACTTTGCCCAGTGGGTGTCGGTACGCACCAAATTCACCCCAACAGAAGCCCGCCGCTACACAACCATTGCAACCAACCTCACCACCATCCCCGCGCTCCATAACCATGCGCTCCAAGGCCGTGTCTCACTGGGGCTGTTAGAACACGCAACGCGTATCTCAACCCCAGATAACCAAGCAGCAATCTCAGATCTCATCTTGAACTGCACCCCAGCCCAAGCCACCCGACTCCTAGCAACCTACAAAAGACACGCACCACAACCAGACAGCTCAGGCAGTGTCGACGACCCAGACAACACAGCCCCGGACCCTGACAACCGTGATCCGGACAGTCCAGACCCTGATTACTACTGGCGAACCTGGCAGGACCACCAAGGCCGCGGACGCATCGACGCAGCACTCGATCCCATCACCACCGCCCTACTCCAACAAGCCTGGGCAGCAGCCAAAGCAACCACTCAAACAGAAGCCGCACACGACACACCTGACATGGAGGCCGCACCTGTTGCGTCAGACGGGGAGGCTGCACCCGCCGCGCCTGTTGCACCGCCCATCAAACTCAACGCGAATCAAATAGCGCAACGCCTCGCCCAAACCATGCTCGATCACACCCACGATGCAGGCATTCGACACACCAACGGCGAACACTTCAACATCCAAATCAACCTCGACGTACAAACCCTCGCCAACATCATAGGAATCGACTACACACCCACAAAACCCACCCAACTCGGCACCCAATGCTTCATAACCCAAACAGGCCAACACCTCACCAACAAAGAAATCGCCGCATACCTCACCCACGCCAACATGCAACTCCTCATCCAACACAACGGAGTCCCACTCTGGCTATCCAACACCACCAGAACCGCAACCCGCCAACAACGCCGAGCACTCAACTACCGCTCAGGCGGCCAAGGAACCTGCGAATTCCCAGGCTGCACCCAAAACCGCTACCTCAAAGCCCACCACGTCAACTACCACTCAACCGGCGGAACCACTTCACTAGAAAATCTCATACTTCTTTGCCAATACCACCACAACGAACTCCACACCCAACACTGGACAATCACCACCAACAACAACCAAATCTTCACCTTCTGGAACAACAACACCTGCCTCGGAACAACCACCACAGCAACCACCACAGCTGCTGCTGCAATCCAAAACAACAACACAGCCAACACAGCAACCCCAGCCAACACAGCAATCCCACAACTCCAACAACAACACCCCAAAAACATCCCCCACCCACCCAAACCACCACCACACATCAACCCCGACACACCCAAATCCACCACCCGCGGACAAAAACTCACCCACTACGCCGCCGACGTCTACCTCGCCGGCCTCCTCACCAACCTCATCAACGCATAACCAGCCATCGACCAGCTCACCGAACAGCCCACCGCCAGCAACCACACGGCAGTTCCCTACTCTCTGCGAGGGGGGAGACGCTGACCGAGCCGGTAGGGTAAACCTCTCAGTGGCAAAGAACTAGCGCCCAAGAATTCGCGCACAGGGCACATACACAGGGCACACACAGGGCACATGGGTAAGGGCACAGGCCAGAGGGGATGTAGGGCGTGGCAGACGAGACAAACGAGACAGTCGAATCAGGTGGATCAGGCGCTCAGCCAGCCGTAGACCAATCTCCGCAGTTCATCTCGAATGCCGACAAGCTTGGCTACTTCCCGCCGCTCGATGGACTTCGCGGCATCGGCATAATGCTCGTCATTCTGACGCACGCCGCCTTTAAGCCGTTTGCATCCTTTGCTTCGAGCGTTGACATGTTCTTTGTAGTGAGTGGCTTTCTCATCACCACGCTCATCTTGGAAGAGGGACGCCGATCGGGAAGAGTTGACGTTCGGCGGTTCTACACCAGGCGAGCCTTGCGGCTCCTGCCCATGCTCTACATGGTGTTGATCTTGACGTTCCTTGCCGTGTTGGCAATCCACTTGATGTTTAACGAGCGGGAGTTGCTCGATCGAACCATCAGCGACGTTCTTGCCGGTGGCACCTACACCTACCACGTAGTTCACCCCGTACATAAGGAACTCGTTGGCGGCGGAGAAGCACCAATCAGACCGCTGATCCAACTCTGGTCGCTCTCTGTAGAGGAACACTTCTACCTGTTCGGCGTGCTGCTCATTCTGTTGATTATCCGGTTCAGAAAAACCAAAGCCCTCGTCGTCGGCTTTCTGGCTGCATGGCTGTTCATCGGCATTGCTCGCTTGACCGGCCACGTAGGACCCAACTTTGCTTGGTATCAGCGACCCGATGCACTGCTGATCGGTGTAGCCGTCGCTTTCCTGAACGCTCATATGCCCAGCAGTTGGTCGCCCCGTGTCTCAAAAATTATGGGTCATGTCGCCACGGCTGCCGTGTTCGTCATGGTGGCCGTGGTCTTGTCGGGCACCTACTTCGCAAAGTTATTCGGCCTGTATATTCCCTATCTTGTGCCCAAAGGCGGCTCTCTTCATGACGGCCTGTACTGGGGCGAATTCGGATTCAGCGTGGTATCAGCCTGCGTCGCAATCTTGGTTCTCACCCTGATTCGCTGCAGAGATCATTGGCTGGTTCCGATTCTCTCCTTCAAGGCGTTCACCGCCGTCGGAGTCCGCAGTTACGGCCTGTACCTCATCCACGTTCCGCTCGGAGTGCTGCTGATTGAAACTGTGGGACGCAAGTCTCAGGCCTTAGCGCTCCTTCTTTACTTGCCGCTCCTAGCGCTGTGCACCGAGATTGCCCATCGCTGGGTCGAGAAGCCCGCCATGAAACTCAAGACGCGCATGTCTACCCCCGGTGCTTCAGGTACTGCACAGCGTGACGCAGCAGCACAGCAAGACACAACCCCGCTGGCCGACTAGCAGCACAGCAAGACAGCTAGGTCTGCGGGCAGGTTCGCTCGCCAACCATTCGAGACATGCCATTGGCAAAGTCCACGAACGGCCCCGATCCTGCGACGACATCCATATCTTCAATCACACAGGTGTGATCAATCGGATACACGTTCCACCCATTGCGCTCAATCGCTGCGTCAACCTTGGCGTTCGGAGTCAGATAAATCACCAGCCAGACTTTGCCGTCAATCTGCGGAATTTCAATCACCTGCGCAGTATCAGGCAGATCATTCAGGTCAGCGCTCGGATACAGGAAGGTCAGTTCCGATAATCGATACGAGTCCCGACCCGCCTCTGGGTCTGTTGCTCCGGGTTGAGCCAGCACCAGGTTCGCTCCCTGATCAATCAGATGCTGCACCGTCGCCATTCGCACGTGACCTGGATAGTACGGATTGATGGGGTAACCAGTCCGCGCGGTAACAGGATCGGTCAAACCCAACATGTCAATCGTGGGAAGGTCGGCGAAATACGGCAACACCCCAAGCGGCGCCACTGCCAACACAGGTTGCCCCGCTAGATCCGCTCCACCAGGGAACTCCGTGGCAAGCAACTCCCCCTTACCCTTC
The DNA here is from genome assembly GCA_001025035.1 of Actinobacteria bacterium IMCC26207. Lineage (GTDB taxonomy): Bacteria > Actinomycetota > Acidimicrobiia > Acidimicrobiales > Microtrichaceae > IMCC26207. The sequence continues at coordinate 36,827 of LCZK01000001.1, read as the reverse complement.
CAAGAGGTGGTGGACTCATTTGGCCAATGACTCAACTCTGTAAACGTCAACACCGGGTACGGAATGATGGTTGGCATCACCCGATGAATTCCCGAGAAGAACAACAGCACCACGATGAGCAGCACTTCTTTGCGCGGGCTCTTGTATTCATCGATCAGGTAGGCCGCAACCATGGCCAACACCGGCAGCACGGGCACCATAAATCGGTACTCCATAAAGTCACCGCCAACTGCGCAGATATAGAGGAACCAGACGGGAATCACTGCCATTACCTGCGCAACTCCGGGAACAGCAAAGAGTGCTTTGCGCTGGCGACGGAACCGGCCAATCAACAAGAACGCTGCATACGAGACAAAGAACGCCGCTATGTAGAACAAGCCGTATAAAGGTGGGACCAGCGGGTTCGCCGCAGACTTCGCGTAGAACGTATTGGGCAACAAGTTGCCGTAATACGAGAGCTTCCAGACAAACCAAGGCAGCACCAATACTGCTGCCGGCACACCGATCTGCAGCGCAGCAACAACCACGGCCTTCACTGGATTTGCTTCGCTGCCAGTGTCACGAATACCTGCATCACTGCTGCCTGCTTCAAGACGCCAGAGCGCAATCAGATACACCAGAATCCAGACTGTGATGAGCACCACGGAATCCATTCGCGTGAGCACAGCGAGTCCGGCGCACAGCCCAGCCCCCACGCGGCGCGCAGCTACTCCAGTCGCACTCTCAGTGACTGGCAACAACAGCGCCGCTACTGAGACCACCAACAGTGTTTGCTGCATGGTCTCAAGCCCGCCCGTGGCGTAGGTCAGGAACGTCATATTCGCCAGCAGAGTCAGGGCTACGAGAAATCCAAAAGATTGGCTACTGAACAACCGTCGAGCTAGCCGAAGCGTGACTGCAACAGTGGCCACCATGAGCGCAATACCAATGACTTGGCTAAAGATCGGCGAAGACCACCCCAGCTTCTCTGGGATGACATGCATGAGCGTCCACAAAAAATTCGTGTAACCCTCTACACGCTCTCCAGGATTGAAGACCAGGCCATTACCTCGGGCCAGATTGCGCGCATATCGATACGTTATAAACGCATCGTCTTGAACAAATCGAACGATCCAAGCGGCAATGGCCGCCAGCACGTACAGGCCAGTCTCGGCCTGCTTCCAGTGCCCCTCAAAGCGACGATCAAGAATATTTGAGACTCGCTTTACTTCAGCAGTCACGTTGCCCCAACAGTCACGCAATCATGCTACTGCTCTGGGCGACAAACCCCATCTGCGCGTGCCGCTGCAGCACTCGCCGCAGCTACCGAACTCGCTACCGTTGGATCAAACACTGATGGGATGATGTGAGTGGGAGAAAGATCGGCATCATTCACCGCATCTGCGATTGCCCCAGCCGCAGCGAGCTTCATGTTCTCGGTGATTTTGCGAGCACCAGCATCGAGTGCCCCTCGGAAGATTCCAGGGAATGCCAAAACGTTGTTGATCTGATTCGGAAAGTCCGAGCGTCCAGTCGCAATCACTGCCGCAACGTCTTGAATAAGCTCGGGACGGATCTCTGGATCGGGGTTTGCCATCGCAAACACGATCGGATCCTTGGCCATAGAGATCACATCTTCGCGAGTAATCAGGTCAGGCCCGGACAAACCAATAAAGACATCTGCCCCGGGCATCACTGAAGAGATCGTTCCAGAGAGACTCTCAAGGTTTGTGTTCTCTGCGAACCACTGCTTGGACTTGTTGAGTCCCTCACGACCAGTATGAACTGCTCCTTGGCGATCACACCCAATCACGTTGCCCACACCTGCATTGAGCAGGATTTTCGACACAGCAACACCAGCGGCGCCCACTCCCGCAACCACAACCGTGACCTGCGACATGTCCTTGCCAACGATCTTGAGAGCATTTTCCAATGCTGCTAGCGCAACAATTGCCGTTCCGTGCTGATCGTCGTGGAACACCGGAATGTCCATGAGTTCAACGAGGCGCTCTTCAATTTCGAATGCTCCAGGGGCTGCAATATCTTCCAGATTGATTCCACCAAAAGTTGGACCCAAGCGCAGAACAGTCTCAACAATCTCATCTGGGTCAGTAGTTGCCAGACAGATCGGAAACGCATCCACTCCAGCAAAGTGCTTAAACAACAGCGCCTTACCCTCCATCACGGGCATCGCAGCCTCTGGCCCAATATCGCCAAGACCCAGCACCGCAGTGCCGTCAGAGACAATGGCCACGGTATTGCGCTTGATGGTGTAGCGATGGGCCATCTCTGGGTTTTTCGCGATCTCTAAACACACACGCGCAACACCTGGCGTATAGGCCATCGATAGATCTTCAATATCTCGAACGGGCGCTAAACCAAGCACCTCGATCTTGCCGCCCTCGTGCATATGAAACGTGCGGTCTTCAAACTCGAGAATCTCGATACCTTCGATTCCCTCAACTGCAGCGCGAACCTGATCCTGATGAGCCTCGCTGCGACAGTTCACGACGATGTCTTCATCCAGAGTTGCGGTCTTGACCTCAAAGCCTCGCAAACCAGAGATATTTCCGCCTACATCGCCAATAGCTACGGCTAGACGCCCCAGCATGCCTGGCTCATTCACCATGCGAACTCGGATGCGGACAGAAAATGCGGGAGTGGGAGTATCGGCCATAACGCCTCCTAACCTAATACCTGAGCGCCCAACTCATGAAGTACAGCCCGAACGAGACGCTGCACCGACCTACTGCTAGGGGGCTGGGTCCCATCCCTCAAGTCCGTACTTGCCGAACTCACCGATGAAGAAAAACTCGTGCAGACCGTGACCAATTGCACCAGCGGCAACCCCACCGATCTGTTCAAAGCGACCGATCTGATCGACCAAGCCAAAGAGACGGTCCTTATCTTTTTCGTAGTCAACTTGCTGGCCTTGAACAACCAACTCGCCCTGATACATGCCATGTCGCCAGTCGGGCTCCAGGCCATAGCCCGTCCCTAACATCAGCCAGCAGTCGAGCAGCGGGGTGACTTGAATCTCGAACGCCCCGCCGGGCGCATCAGGAAAACTCAGCGTTGAGGACTCAATATGGCGTGTGCCCGAAGTGACCACCGCTTGGTGTTCCGGCCGACCGAGATACTCGGGGGCACGATCTGGATCGGCCCAGATCCGCGTGGCCTCTTCTAGGACTCGAGTCCCGTCAGCATGCTCGTTGACCATGTACAGAATCGAGTGATCATCGAACTGCATCGGCACATAATTCCAAAAACCAACCATCTGCCCTTCGGTGCGAATCCCTGCGGGCTCTTCCTCGCCAACGGGACGCACTCCCCAGCTGCGGTCGCGAGTTCCCCACCAGGAATCGGGAGTCACCTCAAAGGTGTGCTCCCCGCTTGTGATCGTGCCCGACCAACGCCCAGTCTGAGCCAGCCGCGTGGTGTCGAACACAACTCGTCCGTGCGTGCGCACAAACTGCCGAGGTTCTTCATAGGCCGGCATTGCCCCAACCCAAGTCAGGTCGAAGGACAGATCAAACTCATTCGGCTCACAGACAATGCGCAACTCCTCAAGCGGGCGAATCACCTCTACCCGTAGCGGACCCACGCGATTTTCCATGCGGTCGCCCAGCTCTCGAGATGCTCGTACCACCCGATGGTCGTTACCCGTCACGACCACTGCAAAGGAATCTTGAACCCCAAGGTTTGGGTACTGCCCTAGGCCAAAAATCAGGAAAGCCTTGCCATCATTGGAGTGGCAGTTGAAGTAGTAGCGGTCATAGAAATTACGATCACTCGTGGCGGAATGCCGAATGGTTTCAGCCACTTGATGCACGGGGTAGTCATCCCAAGATGACAAGGAGCCATGTGATCGGGGAGCAACAAAGTCTCCGTTGCTCGGGCTGTTGAGAGGGGGGGAACTCATAGGAAATCCTTTACTCAATTATACGAGCGGCTACGCCGTGAAACGAACAGCTACGCCGTGAAATGAACAACTCCATGGCCAGAAACCACTGTGCCGATACTGCGAGCGCGGTGACCGCTCGTGCGCAGCACATCAATTGCCTTATGCGCCACCTCTGCGGGAACTACTGCGACCATGCCGATGCCAAGGTTGAACACCTTGCGCATCTCATCATCTGAGACCGACCCAATCTGTTGCATCTCAGTAAAGATTCGTGGCCACTCCCAAGACGCTGGGTCCACCTCTGCATCACAATGCGATCCGAGTACCCGATTCAGGTTGCCGGGAATGCCGCCACCCGTAATGTGAGCCACTGCGTGAACCTCGACATGGTCAAGTAGTGATCGAATTGCGGGCGCATAGATCACCGAGGGGATCAAGAGTTCATCGCCCACTGTCGGAGCGTGTGGATCATCCCAAGCCGGGTCCGAGACCGTTCGACCAGCGATGTCAAACATCAGTCGCCGCGCAAGGGAGTAGCCATTTGATCGAATACCCGGCGAAGGCAGGCCGATGAGTACATCTCCGGGTTTCACGAGTTTCCCTGTGAGCATGCGTTCACGTTCCACCACACCGACTGCAAAGCCCACTAGGTCAAACTCCCCTGGCTCCATAGAACCCGGGTGTTCGGCCATCTCGCCGCCGATCAGCGCACAGCCTGCCTGACGGCATCCATCGGCCACGCCGGCGACGAGTTGTTTGATATGGGTGGGATCAAGGTGACCAACAGAGATGTAGTCCAAGAAGAACAGCGGCTCGGCTCCTTGACACACCAGATCGTCAACGCACATGGCAACAAGGTCAACTCCAATGGAATCGAACTTGCCGACTGATCGTGCCACTAAGGCTTTGGTTCCAACCCCGTCGGTAGATGAAACCAGAATCGGATCTTTGTACTTCTTTGGATCAAAGCGGAATAAACCTCCGAAACCACCGATGTCTCCAATGACCTCGGGTCGAAACGTGGATCGCACATCGGCCTTGATTGCATCTACTGCGGCTTCGCCAGCACCGATAGAAACCCCAGCGGCCTCATAGGTTTCACCCATCACTGTCACGGTCTCCTTGTTCTGCCTGAGCGCTCAGTAGTGCTGCCTCTTCCGCTGGCAGCAGTCCCGCTCCCGCATCAAGCAGGGTGAGGGGGGCTTGCTCCACCCGAACGGGTGCTGCGGCGGCACCCTCTGCAGCCTGGGATGATGAGCTCTCTACTGTTATTGCAACGGGGTACTCGCCGGTCAGACACGCCGTGCAAAAACCCGCTCCCGGTGCTCCTACGGCATCTACTAGAGCATCAAGGGTGAGGTACGACAGGGTGTCGACACCTAGGTAGGTGCGGATTTCTTCAACATCCATATTGGCCGCCAACAACTCGGACCGAGAACCAGTATCCATGCCATAGAAACAGGGCCAACGATACGGCGGAGATGAAATCCGCATGTGCACCTCGGCTGCGCCGGCCTCTCGCAACATGGACACCATGGCCCGTGTCGTGGTTCCGCGCACGATCGAATCATCAACAACAACTAACCGCTGCCCAGCAATATTTTCTTTCAGCGGATTGAGTTTCATGCGCACACCGAGCGCACGCAGTTCTTGGCTCGGGGCAATAAAGGTGCGACCGATATAGCGGTTCTTTACAAGACCGTGGCCGTAAGGCGTACCCGAGAAACGAGCGAAACCCTCGGCGGCGGGGATTCCAGACTCGGGAACACCCATCACCATGTCAGCTTCAATCGGGGCCTGTGCCGCCAACTGCTCGCCCATCCGAACACGAGCCTGATGAACGTTCTTCCCGTAGAGCTGAGAATCTGGCCGGGCAAAATATACGAACTCAAAGAGGCACAGCTTCGGCTCAACATGCTCATCATCAAAGGGGCGCACCGAACGCACGCCATCTGAATCAATGATCACCATCTCGCCCGGGTCCAACTCCCTAACAAAATGGGCGCCCACAACATCAAGAGCAGGCGTCTCCGAGGCGAGGACCCAACCGGTATCCAACTTGCCCAAACACAGCGGGCGAAAGCCATGCGGATCGCGCACACCAATCACATGTTGGCGGTCAAGGAGGACCAGCGAGAACGCTCCCTTAAACTTGGGCAGAACCTTCAGCAAAGCTTGTTCGAGCGTGTCGGGGTTTTCCTCGGTTCCGATCCGCTCGCATTCCAAAGCTATGAGTTCAGCCATGGCATCGGTATCGCTTCCCACGGTGCCGGGCAACATGCCTGCCTGATCGGCCAAATCCGAGGTATTCACCAAGTTGCCGTTGTGACCCAGCGCAAACTGCGTATGCGCAACATCGCGGTAAATCGGCTGGGAGTTCTTCCACATACTCGACCCAGTGGTGGAGTAGCGGGTGTGGCCGATGGCCAAGCCACCATCTAGAGCGGCCAAGGTGCGGTCGTCGAAAACATTCGACACCAAGCCCATATCTTTGACAACAGTCAGATGGTCACCATCTGAAGTTGCGATTCCAGCGGATTCTTGGCCACGGTGCTGCAGCGCATAGATGCCAAGGTATGCCAAGTGAGCCACAGCGCTTCCCGGTGAGAACACCCCAAAGACACCGCAGGCCTCGCCGGGCTTTTCATCGAGTTCTTCACCCTCAGCCAAGCCGGGATCGACATTCACCTCACCATGTTCGCACATCACCGAGGCTCACCCCGAACGCAGTTCGCTGGGGTCGAAAACCCAAGGCTGAGTAGGGATGTTTTGGGCCGAAAAGCCATTCAGAACACCCTCGGCCGTGACGGGGCTGTCCTGTGGTGTTGCACCAAGCGAATTGGCCAGATATCCCAAGACCTGCGGCGGGCTGACCCCAAGGGCTCTGAGTTCTTGTAGCCCAACTGCGCCGTGTCGCTTCGATAACCGCTCGCCGTCAAGTCCCAGAACCAGCGGCACATGCAGATAGGTAGGCGTGGGGTAACCAAGGAGTCCTTGAAGAAGAACCTGCCTTGGTGTGGTCTCTACTAGGTCATCTCCTCGAACAACCTGGTCAATACCCTGAGCGGCATCATCTACAACCACTGCCAGGTTGTACGCAGCCACGCCATCGGCTCGTCGCAGCACAAAATCGTCCGTCTGAATCCCACCCGAACCGTTCAACCTCAAAGCTGGGCGGCGGCCAGCGCGCTCATGCTTGCGCACCTCTGTCTGTGTCAGGCGGAAACAGGTTCCCGGATAGCTGCCTTCGGGTGCGGCCCCGTGTGGTGCCGCTGCGGCTTCTCGCACCTCTCGTCGCGAGCAATAGCAGTCATAGGTCAGACCAAGCTGTTCGAGCTGGTGAATTGCCTGCGCGTACAACTCGGTTCGCTCTGACTGACAAGTCACCTTGCCATCATGGGTGATCCCCAGAAGTGCGAGGTCCTCTAGCTGTTCCGCTTGAGCTGCCGGAGCAGCACCCGTAGTCAGATCCTCGAACCGCAGTAAAAACTCTGCACCGCTTGATCGCGCTACCAGCCAAGCAGCAAGGGCCGTTCGCAGGTTGCCCAGATGCAGGCTTCCCGACGGGCTCGGCGCAAAGCGTCCGGCCGACATCTGACTTATCCCTGAACAGTCCCTGACCCGAGTGCATCTGGCAAGTGGTCCCGCCAGCTAGCGGCCACCTCGTCGAGGCCCAGATCGAACTGCCCCTTCACGCTCATGCGGTTGCCGCCTGCAACCCCGATGCGTGAATGCTCGATGCCGCGTTCCTCGAGCAGGTCAAGTACCTCGCGAAGCTTTTCGGGGTCGATGCACAACACGGCACGTCCCGAGGATTCAGCAAAAAGATCGGAGTGATCAGCCAAGCGTGCAGCAGTGAATCCGACTCCTGACCGAACGGCCATCTCGGCAAGCGCTACAGCAGTTCCACCCGAGGACACATCGTGTGCTCCTTGCACCAAGCCAGCAATAACCAAGTCCCGGACAGCATCGGCCACGCTCGCCACCGCTTCAAGGTCGACCTCGGGCAGGCGCCCACGACCTCGATGGCCCTGCAGAGCAGCCCAAGCCGAGCCCGAAAGCTCGGGTTCTGTGTGACCGAGCAGCAGCAGGCGACTCCCCTCAACCAAACGCACGCCTGGCGGTGGAGACTCCAGCGCATCAACCACACCGAGCAGACCGATGACTGCGGTGGGGTCAATATCAGTGCCGCGGCTCTCGTTGTACAGGCTGACATTGCCGCCCACGCAGGGTATGCCAAAGGCCAAGAGCGCCTCGGATAGCCCATCGATAGATTCAGACAATTGCCACATGACTTCGGGGTGCTCTGGGTTTCCGAAGTTCAGACAATTCACCAGCGCTAGTGGCCGAGCGCCAACTACGGCCAGATTCATAACCGACTCAGCCACGGTCATCACTCCGCCCCGATACGGGTCCACCGAACCCCATAGGTGGTTTCCATCGGTGGTCAGTGCTAGGCCACGCCCAGTATCCAAGCCAGTAGACGGGTGCTTCAGACGAAGAACCGCAGCATCGCCACCGGGGCCTTCAACTGTGTTGAGAAAAAGCATGTAGTCGTACTGCGAAGACACCCACGAGGTGTCGCTCAGCATCGCAATCAGGTCGGCGCCAGGATCAGATGGCGCGTCCAAGGAGTTCGCAGAGTCAGCCTGCCGTTGGTCAAGATCTGCTGGAGCACTGCGCGGGCGGTCGTACAGCGGTGCATCCTGTTCGAGTGCCTTTGCAGGCACATCTGCAAGGACTTCACCGTTCGCTTGGTCAAGCACGCGAAGCCGACCTGTGTCGGTGACGATTCCAATGACGTTCGCGCGAATCTCCCAGCGCTCAGCAATTGCAAGCACTGCTTCTAGATTTCCTGGTTCCACGATGGCAAGCATGCGCTCCTGGGACTCCGAGGTCATCACCTCGAAGGGCTGCATTCCGGGCTCGCGCTGAGGAATCGGAGCAATCATGACGTCCATGCCGGCCCCGCCTTTGGCTGCAGTCTCGGCTGTGGCACAGGTAATCCCCGCACCTCCGAGGTCCTGTACGCCAGCGGCCAGATTCGAGTCCAAGAGCTCGAGACATGCCTCAATGAGACGCTTCTCCTCGAACGGGTCACCTACTTGCACACTCGGTCGCTTATCTGCGTCGGAGGCTTCGTCAGAGAATCCTGCCGATGCCAGCACTGACACTCCGCCGATGCCATCGCGCCCGGTGGTCGACCCCAACAGCACTGCAAGGTTGCCAACCCCTTCGGCTCGACCGAGCACGAGGCGCTCAACAGGCAGCACGCCCAGGCACAGCACATTCACCAGCGGGTTGCCGGTGTAGCACTCATCAAAGACCGTCTCGCCTCCCACGGTGGGGACGCCTACAGAGTTGCCATACCCAGAGATACCTGAGACCACGCCCTCGGCAATCCAGCGCGAGCGGGGATCATCGAGTGGGCCAAATCGAAGCGGGTCCATGAGTGCAATCGGGCGGGCACCCATCGAGAAAATATCTCGCAGGATTCCTCCGGCCCCTGTGGCTGCACCTTGATAGGGCTCAATCGCCGATGGGTGATTATGGCTCTCGATACGAATCGCAGCGCCGATCCCATCGCCTACATCAACCACGCCGGCACCCTCACCCGGGCCCACTAGTACCCACGGCGCCTCGGTGGGAAACCTCTTCAGGTGTATGCGCGAACTCTTGTATGAGCAGTGCTCGGACCACATCACAGAGAACATCGCTAACTCCAAGTGATTGGGTGTGCGATCCAAGATGGAACAGATCCGCTCGTATTCTTCGTCCGTCAACCCCAACTCGCGGTGGAGTGATCCCTCAAGTCCTTGCTCGGCCATATGCGGACGCTATCGCAGCGCCGATCGGTTCCGCGACTCCCGAAGGGGATCAAATAGGGTGACTTGAAATAAACGGGTAGATAATATTAAATAGATATATGGCAAAACGTGGTCCTAAATCACTCTCACCAGAACATAAAGCCGCAATGGCTGAAGGAAGAACCGAAAGCAGGATTATCAAGGGCTACCTCGAAGCTATTCGGCGCACAAAGCCAACAGCTGGTCGGCCTAAAACTGCGGATTCGGTCAATAACAGGCTCGACAAGATTAACCAGGTCTTAGAGACAAAGTTGGACCCGCTCAAGCGCCTAGGTCTGCTTCAAGAGCGAATTGAGTTGGCAAAGGAACTCAAAAAGATCGAAGATAATTCTACTGATCTCGTGGCTGAACTTGAGCCAGAGTTTATTGCAGTAGCAAAGAGCTACGGCCAGCGAAAAGGCATTTCCTACGCCGCATGGCGAGAATTTGGTGTCCCAGCAGCAGTGCTCAAGGCTGCTGGAATCACTCGAGTTGCTGCGGCCTAATTAGGCAGGCCAGCATTCAAGCCGGCTGCACGTAAGAGTGAACTCATCAAGACAATGCCATCCCGAGATCCAAGCAGGTCATGACATGCTCGCTCGGGGTGTGGCATTAAGCCCACCACGTTTCGGCTCTGGTTACAGATTCCAGCGATGTCATCCACCGAGCCATTGGGGTTCGTAACGTAACGAAACAGGACCCGATCCTCTCCCTGGAGTTCAGCCAGAGTTTCAGAAGAACAGGTGTAATTCCCTTCGAAATGGTTGATGGGAATTGACAAGATATCGCCCACTTGAGCCTCGGAAGTGAGTACCGAGTTTGAGTTCTCAACTCGAAGTTCCGTAAATCCACAGCGAAACTTCAGACCCGCATTCTTCTGAAGCGCACCGGGCAAAAGATTTGCCTCAGTCAAGACTTGAAACCCATTACAGATTCCAACCACTGGCCCGCCTGACTGCGCAAACGATGCGACAGCCTCCATAACTGGAGAGAATCTTGCTATTGCGCCGGGGCGCAAGTAATCGCCATGGGCAAAGCCTCCGGCAATGACCACTGCGTCCGCGCTACCCAAGCTTGGTTCATCATGAAACACAATCTGGGCTTGAGCTCCCAATTGCTGCACAACTTCGACTACGTCGAACTCGCAATTGGTACCGGGAAATCTGATGACTGCGACTTTGGTAGCCATTGTTAGTGCGCAGCTACTTCTGCAGGATGAAGAGAAATCTCTGAGTCCTCAATAACTGGGTTGGTCAGAAAGCGGTGACAGAGGTCGGTTACGACAGCGTGAGCTGCAGATTCGTCTGCGGCCTGCAGACTAAAGCGAATGCTCTTGCCAACAGATACCCCGGTTACTCCGTCAAATCCAAGCGCCGGCAAGGCACGTTCAATTGTTGCCCCCTGAGGGTCAGCAATTCCTGCTCGCAGACGGACTTCCACTACCACGTCGAACATCATCTGCTGATTCTCTCACACCGAAGGAATCGCTCCGGTCACGCCGGGCCAATCCTCAAACGCCAGCCCGCAAATCTGCTCATAGGCCTGCTGGTACCGGTCTGCTGTGGCCTGAACAACCGCTGGGGGTAGGGCCGGCGGTGGCGGTGTCTTGTTCCAAATGAGCGTCTCAAGAAAGTCACGAACAGGCTGTTTATCGAAACCTTGAGGCGTGGAGCCGGGATGCCAGTCCTCCATGAGCCAGAACCGAGAGGAGTCGGGGGTGAGCACCTCGTCGGCAACCACCAGGTTCTTCTTGCCGCTCGAATCTGCAATCAATCCCAACTCGAACTTCGTATCGGCAAGAAAAAATCCAGCAGCCTCAGCCTTGGCAGCAGCCAACGAGTACATCTGCAAACTCAGACTCCTTGCCTGTTCCGCCAAATCGCCACCGATCAGTTCGACTGCAGCGTCAAAGCTGATGTTCTCGTCATGGTCACCAACTGCAGCTTTGGTGGAGGGGGTAAACATTGGTTCATCAAGCCGAGCGGCTTCTGTCAGGCCTGCAGGTACTGCCATGGAATGAACAGTTCCGTTCTGGCTGTATTCCTTCCAAGCAGAACCCGCAACAAAGCCTCGCACGATGCATTCGATGGGCAGCATCTCTGCTCGTCTACACAACATGATTCGCCCCGCTAGTTCGGGAAGTTGAGCCGAAGGTGGGAGTGAATCTAGCGAGGTCGAGATCAGATGATTACCAATAATCTCGCTGAGCTCATCAAACCAAAACGCAGACATGGCGGTCAGCACACGCCCCTTATTCGGCACTGCTTCGTTCATCACGACATCAAATGCCGAGAGTCGGTCCGAGGCCACCATCAGCAACTGGCCCTGACCGGCATCAAAAAGATCACGCACTTTGCCGCTATGTACATGCGGCAAGCCCAACTCAGGAATCACCGACAGACTGCTCACAGAATCTCTTCCCCCTGGTACTTCGCAGCCTCTGGGTACTTGGCTGCGAGTTGCTCCACAGCGAGCACAAACGCCGCCGTCTGCGGGACTGCGTTGCCAACAAACTCAATTGGCGCACCCAGCGCTGCGTTCAGCGCATCTAGGTCAAGGCCTAAGCGGGGGTCTGCAGCAAGGCGGTTGATCAGGTCGTTGCCCTCGCTTCCCTGCTCGCGCATCTCTAGTGCTACTGCCACGGCGTGTTCTTTGATTGCCTCATGAGCAACTTCTCGTCCAACCCCGGCTCGCACTGATGCCATGAGCACTTTGGTGGTTGCCAAGAACGGCAGATAGCGCTGCAACTCTCGCTCGATCACTGCAGGGTAGGCACCAAACCCACCGAGTACATCGAGCAGGGTCTGAAAGGCGCCGTCAGTGGCAAAGAACGCATCGGGAATCAACACGCGCCGCACTACCGAACAGGAGACATCGCCTTCGTTCCACTGCTCCCCCGCCAAACCGGCAGCCATCGTCAAATGCCCATTCAAAATAATGCGAAACCCGTTGATGCGTTCACAGCTGCGAGCGTTCATCTTGTGTGGCATCGCCGAGGAACCGACTTGGCCAGCACGGAATCCCTCGGTGACCAGTTCGTTTCCGGCCATCAACCTGAGGGTCATTGCCAACGAGGACGGCCCAGACACGAGTTGCACTAGAGCAGACACAACCTCGAGATCAAGCGACCGTGGATAGATCTGACCCACGTTCGAAAGGGTTCGATCAAATCCAAGATGTGTCGCAAATGCAGCTTCAAGATCTTGCATGCGTTCGCTGTCACCGTCGAGCAGATCTAACTGATCTTGCTGCGTGCCAACCGGACCTTTTAAGCCGCGCAGCGGATAGTTTGCCAGCAGGTCTTCAAGTCGCCGGACTGCGATCAGCAGTTCTTCACCTGCGTTGGCAAACCGCTTCCCTAAGGTGGTGGCTTGGGCTGCAACATTATGGCTTCGACCCACGATGACTGTTTGGTCAAACTCGCTCGCAAGCATTGCCAATCGCATCAGCGCCGCGACACTGCTCTTGAGCAACATCTGCAACCCCAGGCGAACCTGAAGCTGCTCAACATTTTCGGTCAGATCCCGCGAGGTCATTCCCTTATGCGCGTGTTCGTAACCGGCTAGGTCCGAGAACTCCTCCAGGCGTGCTTTCACATCGTGGCGCGTCACTCGCTCGCGCTCGTTCATGGAATCCAGATCAACTTGAGTGATCACCGATTCATAGGCTGCAATCGCCTGCTCGGGAATCTCAATCCCAAGATCTCGCTGAGCCTTCATGACAGCTACCCAGAGTTGTCGCTCCAAGATCACCTTGTGTTCGGCGGAGAACAGCTCGGCCATGTCGGAGCTGGCATAACGGGCAGCAAGGATGTTGGGAACGTCAGTCACCCCCTTATTCTCGCCCACTGCGCCCGCTGAGACCACCCAATCCCAGAGTTGTTCAAGCTCGCGGAGATTTCCGTCGATACAAATCATCGATGTCGTATTCATGTGTCAAGCACCCAATGACAGCCGGAGAGAACATCTGCGGCGCGTGCGGCAGCCAGAACTGCGCCGAGTGCGTGGTGTTTCCGTACGGGGCATCTCGAGGTGCGGTGTGCATTGCTTGTGCCCTCGAGCTCGGTGGTGTGCAGCGCCAACACAGCAACCATCCGAAGCTGTCACGCAGAGCGATTCGAAAACGCATGGCTGCTCAGCAAGCAGAGCAACCCGTTGCTACCGATAATGACCAAGAACTCGCCTTGCCAGAAATCATTGAGTGGCTTGATGATGCTGATGAAGGTTCGGACCTACCTGGTGGATGGAAGCAGAGCTACCCCTAATCGCTCAGCGCTCAGCGGCAATCTTTCGCCAGAGCGCCGAGGGAAGATTCGTGAACACGGCAAAGAGCGGGCCTAGTTTTCCAGGAATCCAGACCACCTCTTTCGAGTGTTTCTTGCCAAGCTCGCGTGCCGCATAAACGGCCACCTGCCTTGGGTCAGAGGCAAACGGTGCTGGCTCAAGTCCCGTGGTCATGCGAGACCTTACAAAGCCCGGGCGCAGCACCATGACGCGCACACCGGTTCCAACTAGAGCATCCCCCAAACCACGGGCAAACGAGTCAAGGCCTGCCTTGGTAGAGCCATAGACAAAATTCGATTTTCTTGGTCGCGCTGCGGCTACTGAGGACAGCACCAGCAGCGTTGATACCTGGGAGGAATCAGCCTTGTTCCGCTCAACTAGGAACTCTGCTGCAGCAGACAGGGCGCTAGCCGGCCCAGCAAAGTTTGTCTGCACCATGAGCCCGATTGCTTCGGGGGTCATGCCACGACCAGCGTGATGCCCGAGCATTCCTACTGCACACACCACTAGGTCAATCCGCCCCAGAATCTTTCCCGCATCGGCAACCATCTGTGCGCTACCGCTGGCATCGGTTGCATCCCAGGTGCAAACAGCCAGCTCCAGTCCAGGTAGCAGCGAGTCCAGTAGCGGTTCGATTTCCCGGGGGCTACGCACGGCAAGAACGGCACGCTTCAGTCCCTGCGGTTTCAGTTCGAGAAGTATCGCTTGGGCAATCTCGCTGCTGCCACCAAGCACCAGGGCAGTCTCGATCATTCGCTAACGGGGCGCTGCTGCAACTCAGCATCCTGCGAGATCGCAAGCTGTTCAAGTGCCTCTTGATCCTGGCTCAAGAGTTCAGCTAGGCGATCATCGCTCAGAGCCAGAATCCTCAGGGCAAATAACCCAGCATTGCGAGCACCACCAATTGCCATGGTCGCCACGGGTACGCCACTTGGCATCTGCACGATGGAATGCAAGGAATCCACACCACCGAGGTGTTTGGTCGGAACTGGCACGCCAATCACTGGCAGCGTGGTGAGCGAGGCCACCATCCCAGGCAGGTGCGCTGCGCCACCGGCTCCTGCGATGATCACTCGCAAGCCCCGGGCCTTGGCACCGCTCGCATACTCCACCATCCTCTTGGGGCTTCGATGAGCGGAAATCACGCGGATCTCGTGACCCACACCGAACTCCGTCAGCACTTGGGCTGCGGCTTCCATAATCCCCGAGTCCGAGGAACTCCCCATGATGATGCCGACTTGCTGCTCGCTAGTAGTCATGTAGTGATCCTTCCTGAGAAGACAATGCTGCCGCAGCTAGCGCTGCAGATGTTCGACACTGCTCAAGACTCTCACCAGTCACGGTCACATGGCCGATCTTTCTTGCAGGTCGAGAAGCCTTTCCATAGAGATGCAGGTGTGCTTCGGGCACTGCCCTCAGCGCGGCAGCTTGATGATCCCGAGGGTCCCCAGTTTCGGCCCCCACCACATTGACCATGACAGCTGCGGGCTGCAGCGAGTGGGTTGGCCCGAGCGGCCAATCCAGAATCGCTCGCAGGTGCTGCGAGAACTGCGAGGTTGCAGAAGCCTCGATCGTGACGTGGCCCGAGTTATGCACCCGAGGGGCGATTTCATTAATCGACAGCTCGCCCGAAGACACAAAGAGTTCCACAGCAAATACCCCAACTGCTTCGAGCAGTTCTGCAATCTGCCGGCCGATCTGCTCCGCTTGGGCAGCCAGATCCTCGCTGATTCTTGCGGGTAGGAACACTTCGGCACACATGCCGTCAACTTGGACGGTTTCCAGCACGGGCCAAACCGCTACTTCGCCAGAGGGGTTCCTTGCGACTAGCACCGCAAGCTCAAGATCCAGCGGAAGCTTTGGTTCAAGTACGAGCGGCGCACCCGAATACTCGGCCAGGAACGCTTCAAGGTCCTCGGCACGAAGCATCCACACACCGCGGCCGTCATAGCCGCCACGGCTGGCTTTGAGCACAATCAAGCCCTCATCATCGGCATGCTTGCCAGAGAATCTGAGCGCCTGATCCAGCGCGTCACCCTGATCAGCCTCCAAGACAAGGAACTCCGGAACAGGCAGGCCGGCTTGTGAAAACATGCTGCGCTGATGCGCCTTGTCCGCAATCTTTAGTAGTCCAAGTCCGGGTCGCACTGCAGTGTCAGTGAGCTCGACTTGGCTCAGTGCGTCGTGATCCACATTCTCATGATCAAAACTCAGCACATCAACAGTTTTCGCAAACTCGATAATTGCCGATGCGTCATCCGGGCTTCCTAGGGTGAAGTCGGGGATGACTTCAACAGCACCTTCGTCATGTGGTGATGCCAGCACTCGCACGTGGATCCCAAGGGGTGAGGCAGCCTCTGCAAGCATTCTCGCGAGTTGCCCGCCGCCCACGATGCCAACCACAGGACCAGCACTGGCCTGAGTCATGCTCGTCTGGGTCATAGAGAGTCACTCGCTATCTGCGCAATATCTGATCGGTACTGCATTCCCGGCCACGAGATTTTTGCAACGGCTTCGTAAGCCCGCTCTCGAGCTTGTTCTAGGGTCGAACCCACTGCAGTCACGTCCAGCACTCGGCCACCAGCCGTAACAAATTCGCCCTGAGAGTTCTGAGTTACTCCGGCACAAAACACGGTGACCCCGGGCACCGACTCGGCTAGCGATAAGCCGTGAATCACATCACCCGTTCGTGGTGCCAAGGGATAACCCTCTGCGGCGCAGACCACGGTCACCACAGCATCCTCGGCGAACTCGGGTTCGGTCTGCAGATTGCCAGCGGCGGCCTGAGCCAACAACTCAGCAAGGTCACTACTCAGGCGAGGGACAACCACCTGACATTCCGGGTCCCCAAAGCGCACGTTGTACTCAATCATCTTGAGCCCCTGAGGGGTCAGCATGAGCCCCGCATACAACACCCCGCGGTAATCAATTCCCCGAGCAGTCAATTCTGCCAACGTTGGCTCGATGAACTCAACCATCACCTGTTTGAGTAACTCATCAGTTACCAGCGGGACGGGAGAGTAGGCACCCATGCCGCCAGTATTTGGGCCGATGTCGCCGTCTTGGATGCGTTTGAAATCCTGTGCAGGCGCAAGCAGAACGGCCCGCTTTCCATCACAGATTGCCAGCACCGACAGTTCCGGCCCCGTCAAACCTTCTTCAATCACCAGTCTGCGGCCAGCATCGCCAAAGGCCTGTCCCGACAGATACTCCTCAACTGCATTTCTGGCCTCTGCCAGAGACTCCGTTACAACAACGCCCTTACCGGCAGCCAGACCATCTGTCTTAATCACAAACGGCGGGGTCATACGGTCAAGAAATGCGAGCGCGGCTGTGACCTCGGTAAATGACTCATGCTGCGCAGTGGGTACCCCGGCTGCAACCAAGAGTTCCTTCATCCAAGCTTTCGATCCCTCTAAACGCGCTCCGTCTGCTCCTGGACCAAATACCAAATTCCCAGCAGCGCGAAGCCGGTCAGCAAGGCCATCAACGAGCGGAACCTCGGGGCCGATCACAAAGAGGTCGGCTTGGATCTGTTCTGGGTCAGTGTTTACAGAGTTGGGGATTCCTGGGTTGCCGGGGGTAACAACAACCTGAGCAGTGCGTGCCAGCACATGCGCTAACGCATGCTCGCGACCACCGCTACCAACAACGCACACCTTCAATTGCGGCACTTCTCAACCAGCACTGCTGGGCGGGTTCACGCGCTCCACTAGCTCGAAGGCCAAGAGTTCGGCGCCCGTGGAGACCGGACGTTGCCCTTCGGGGCCGCCTGCTGCTGGGCCTCCTGCTGGAGGTCCGCCTGCATTTGCATGGCCCTTGGCAAAGTCTTGGCTGTTCATCCAACCTTGAAATGCATCCTCGGATTCCCACCAAGTCATCACAAAATAACGATCCCCGCCCTCAGTTGGGCGAAGCAGTTGAAACCCTTCAAACCCAGGGGAGTTCTCTACTGCGCCTGCTCGGGCGGCGAAGCGCTTTTCTAGTTCCGGGCCTGCGCCCTCTGGTACAGAAATTGCATTGATCTTTACAACAGTCATGAGACTCCTCTAATCGTTGGGCATGTCATCGTTGGGCATGTAATCGTTAGGCATTAAAATGAACATACTGATCGCGGCCGGGACCAGTACCGACTACGCCGATCGGGACCCCAACCTGCTCTTGCAAAAACTCCAAATACGCAATTGCGTTAGCCGGAAGTTCGTGACGCTCACGAACTGCAGTCAAGTCGGTGTTCCACCCGGGGAACTCCTCGTAAATCGGGATTGCGTCAAACAAATCTGACTGGTGATACGGCAGGTGATCATGGCGCACACCCTTGACGTCATAGGCCACGCACACCTTGAGGGTGTCGAAGGTGTCAAAGATATCCAGCTTGGTGATCGCAATTTCAGACATCGAATTCAACCGCACTGCATGTCGCAGCATGACGGCATCAAACCAGCCTGGTCGCCGACGACGCTTGGTGTTCACCCCGTACTCATGACCCAGGTCGACGATTTTGTCGCCGGTTTCATCAAAGAGTTCAGTGGGCATTGGGCCAGATCCAACACGGGTGACATAGGCCTTGGCAATGCCAATCACTCGGTCAATGTGACGTGGCCCCACGCCAGCGCCCACACACGCTCCGCCCGCAATCGGATTAGATGAAGTCACAAATGGGTAGGTGCCGTGATCAAGATCCAAGAATGTTGCCTGTGCGCCTTCAAGCAACACGTTCTCACCGCGCTCCAAGGATTCGTGAATCAACGTCACGGTATCGGTGACGTAGGGAGCAATGCGAGGGGCGACCTCGGTCAGGTATCGATCGGCCATTTCATCGGCGTCAAAGCCCAACCGGTTGTACACCTTGGCAAGGATCAGAGTCTTTTCGGCCACCACTGCCGACAGCTTTTCTCTAAAGATCGCTTCGTCGAGCAGGTCCTGAACCCGCAGTCCAACTCGGCTGGCTTTATCGGCATACGCAGGGCCAATTCCGCGCTTCGTGGTCCCGAGCTTGTTCTTTCCGAGGTGCCGCTCAATCAGGCGATCCAGTTCTTGGTGATACGGCAGGATCAAGTGGGCGTTACCCGATACGCGCAAGTTCGAACAATCCACTCCACGCGCCTGCAAGCCATCGATCTCAGCGAGCATCACTACGGGGTCCACCACTACACCGTTGCCAATCACCGGGGTGATGTGGTCATAGAGCACCCCAGACGGGATGAGTTGCAGAGCGAAAGACTCTCCGTTGACCACCAGAGTGTGGCCAGCGTTGTGGCCTCCTTGGTACCTCACAACCAACTGCATCTCTTTTGCAATGAGGTCAGTCAGTTTTCCTTTGCCTTCATCACCCCATTGGGTGCCTACCACGACGGTCGCTGGCACGTGGATCCTCTCGGTTAGGCCCCAAATCGGGCACGCTTTAGGTTACCCGCTGGCTCCGGTCGGTTGAAATGATGAGGGATAGAGCCGAAACCGAACTGATTGGGGCTACCTTCAAATGATGCGAAGTTCGCCACTCCTTCCGTTACTACGCGCCGACTGGGCCGCCAACAAGGCAAATCCAAAGGGTCTGGTGGTCACTACAGCGTTTCGCATTGCGCACCATGTACGCGGAACGGGCCGCCCACCTGTGTGGTCATTGCCCATCATCGTGTTGTACCGACTGCTGGTTGACTGGATTCTTGGAATCGAGATTCCACCTAGCGTGCAGGCTGGACCGGGCCTGTGCATCTGGCATGGAACGGGGCTGGTTCTGCACAAGGATGTGCAACTGGGCTGCAATGTGACGCTGCGTCATGGGGTCACGATTGGCACCTTGGGCGAGGAGGAACTCAGCGCCGCTCCAGTACTAGGAGATTCTGTGAGCGTAGGGGCCGGAGCAATTATTTTGGGGCCGTATCAGATTGGTGATGCCGCGATTATTGGCGCCGGTGCAGTAGTCGTGACCGATGTCCCCGCAGGCGCAACTGTGGTTGGAAACCCGGGCAGAATCCTGCCGAACAAAGACGCATCCGAGCAATGACTGAGTCGGCCCAACCCGCGTTTAGGGGCATACGCGTCATCGTCGTGGCTCATGGGCCACCTCTGAAGGGCGGAATCGCAACCGTGGCTCTCGACTTGGTTGAGGACCCAGGGTTGAACGCCGAGTTTGAGATGGTGTTTCAGAACACAGCCCAAAACGATAGCCAACGCGGCAAGTTCGCTGTCGAAAATATCAAGCGTGCCGTAGCTGATGCGTTCAACACTTTTCGCTTAGCTCGCGCAGGCAGTGTGGTTCACTCGCATGCTGTTCAAGACCCATGGCTCGTTGCATGGAGGCAGGTATGTATTGCTGTGGCTGCTCGGGCTCGTGGTGCTCGCGTGCTGTTACACAATCACAATCAGGCTCCGTATATGGAGCTTCCCGGTGAGTACAAGGTCAGCCGACTCAACCGCTGGGCATTTGCGCTCTTAGACAAGCTTGTTCAGGCGAACATCTTGATTGCTCCAGCGGGTGAGCCAAATATTCGCAAGTACATGCCAACCGTCGCACTGCCAGTCATTGCAAACTCGGTGGTGGTCGAAACTGTTCCTCAGAGCAGCGCTGTTCACGATCCGCCGGTGATTCTCTTTATCGGGGAACTACTCGAACGTAAAGGCATCGTCATTCTTCTTGATGCCCTTGATCAACTCGATGCGCAGGGAGTTGGGAACTACGAACTGCGGATTCTTGGCGATAACCGCCCAGGTCTCGATCTGCTGAAGGATCAGATGGTGAACGAGATCACGGCCCGGGGCCGCGGCGACACCATGACGGGGCCAGTCTCCCGTACCGAGGTCTACCGACATTTGTCCGAGGCAGACCTGTATGTCTTTCCCACCTTTACCGAGGGGCAACCCTTTACGGTAATCGAGGCGCTTGCTGCCGGAGTGCCCATTGTTGCAAGCAATATTCAAGCCATTTCCAACATGATTACCGAGGGCGTTCATGGCCGCATGATCGCGCTAGATGACACTCCAGGATTTGCACAGGCAATCTCTGAGTTGCTCGCTGACCCTCAACTCCGCTCGCAGATCTCGCAGGCAAATCGAACCTTGGCTCTGCAGCGCTTTGACCGGGCAGTGTTCCGAGAGCGAATCGCCGAGTTGTACCGCGAGCACGGCCGCGCTGCTCAGTAAGGCAGCGCAGCGCGCTAGGTCAGTACAATTTTATGACTTGAGGGCAAAGCTGCCGTCCTCAACCTCAAGGGTCACCCGAGCCCCTTCAGCAACGGAACCGTCAAGGATTGCCATAGCAAGACGGTCACCGACTTGCTTTTGAATCAGTCGCTTGAGCGGACGAGCACCGAATGCAGAGTCATAGCCGTCATGGGAAAGCTTGGCGATAGCCGCTGGAGTCACCTCCAAGGTGATACGTCGTTCCTCGAGCCGGCCGCGAAGCAGCGCCAGTTGGATCTCCACGATGGGTTCAAGGTCCGCCTCCTCTAAGGAGCGAAAACGAACAATCTCATCTACGCGGTTAATGAACTCAGGCCGAAAGAAATCAGCTGGGTCACCCTGCAGATTCGAAGTCATGATGAGCACCGTGTTTGCAAAGCTGACCGTTCGACCTTGCCCATCGGTGAGTCGGCCGTCATCGAGCAGTTGCAACAAAATGTTGAACACATCAGGGTGTGCCTTTTCGACTTCATCGAGCAGCACAACTGCGTAGGGACGCCTTCTTACTGCCTCAGTGAGTTGACCACCTTCGTCGTAGCCCACATATCCAGGAGGAGCACCAACTAGACGACTCACTGCGTGCTTTTCCATGTACTCGCTCATATCGATGCGCACCATCGCACGCTCATCATTAAAGAGGTAGTCAGCCAGACTGCGCGCAAGTTCTGTCTTGCCCACGCCTGTGGGCCCCAAGAATAAGAAGCTGCCGATTGGCCGGTTGGGGTCACTCAACCCAGCGCGACTGCGGCGAATTGCATTAGCCACGGCCGAGACGGGTTCATCTTGTCCAATCACCCTGTGATGCAACACCTCTTCAAGATGGAGCAACTTGGCCATCTCGCCCTCCAGCAGACGAGACACGGGAACACCCGTCCACTTCGACACCACCGCTGCGATGTCTTCGGCGTCCACCTCTTCTTTCAGCATTTTCTTATCTGCTTGTAGCTCTGCCATCGCTACCGTGGCGGCCTCAACCTCTCTCTGCACAATGGGAAGGTGCCCATAGGTAATCTCCGAGGCGCGAGTGAAGTCACCATCCCGCTCAGCACGCTCGGCCTCTGCGCGAAGGTTCTCGAGTCGTTCCTTCAGTTCTTGAATCTGCGCAAGCGACTCCTTTTCAGCCTGCCAATGCGCATTCATCGAGTCGTGTTCCTCGCGCAGGTTGCCAATCTCTGCTTCGAGCACGGTTAAGCGTTCCTGGGAGTTGGCGTCAGTCTCTTTTGCTAACGACATTTTCTCGATCTCAAGACCGCGCAACCGGCGCTCGACGATGTCGATCTCGTTTGGCATGGATTCGTTTTCAATCCGCAGACTCGAGGCTGCCTCGTCAACCAAGTCGATGGCCTTATCAGGCAAAAACCGGTCTGTCAGGTAACGCTCTGAGAGCACTGCAGCAGCAACTAACGCCGGGTCTTGAATGCGCACACCATGGTGAATCTCGTAGCGCTCCTGCAGGCCACGAAGAATGGCAATTGTGGACTCCACCGAAGGCTCGCCCACAAAAACCTGCTGAAAGCGGCGTTCAAGTGCCGGGTCTTTCTCGATGTACTTCCGGAACTCATTCAGGGTGGTTGCGCCCACCATACGAAGCTCACCTCGGGCCAGCATGGGCTTTAACATGTTGCCCGCATCCATGGCGCCTTCACCAGTGGCTCCGGCTCCCACCACGGTGTGCATCTCATCAATAAAAGTAATGACCCGACCATCAGACTCTTTGATCTCTGACAGGACGGCTTGCAGCCGCTCCTCAAAGTCGCCACGGAACTTTGCCCCAGCCACCATGGCGCTCATGTCGAGCGCTATGACTCGTTTATCCCTCAGCGAATCCGGGACGTCGCCATCGATAATGCGCTGCGCAAGACCCTCGACTACTGCAGTCTTTCCGACGCCAGGCTCGCCAATCAGCACGGGGTTGTTCTTGCGGCGGCGTGACAACACCTGAATCACACGCCGGATCTCTTCATCGCGGCCGATTACTGGATCAAGCTTGCCTTCGCGAGCAGCCTCGGTCAGATCCTGTCCATATTTCTCGAGGGCCTGCAGGGTGTCCTCTGGATTCTGAGAGGTAACCCGTTTGCTTCCGCGAACCTCTAATAGCGCCGCAAGAACTTGCTCTTTTTCAACCTCTCCCAAGCGCCGCTTGCCGAGCGGCTTGGATGCATCCGTTACAACGAATGCCAACAGCAGATGCTCCGTCGAGATGTACTCGTCAGCAAGTTCTTTACGTTCAGCATCGGCTAGTTCAACGAGTGAAGTAAAGGCCTTTCCGACCCGCGACTCTGAACCGTATGAGGTCGGTAATTCCTCAAGTGCTTGATCTGCTCCATCTCGAATCGCTAGCGGCGAGAGCCCAAGCTTTGTCACAACTGGTAAGACCAGTCCGTCTTCTTGACGCAGTAGTGCTGCCAACAAGTGATCGGGAGTGACCTCGGGGTTATTGCGCGCCTTGGCCGAGTCAAGCGCTGCGCTCACAGCTTCCTGCGTCTTCAAAGTCCAGCTATTTGGATCGAGTCCCATATCAGTCCTTTTACGGTGTTGCCTTATTACGGAGTTGCCTTATTCGGGGGTTTTTGCTCCAGCGCCAACCAATGCCCAAGCTCCAAGTGCCGCCCCACCCAAAGCCAACAGCACCACTACCAAGGCAAAGCCGCCGCCCAAGGTCCACCCCAACGCGCTGCCGACATCCACTCCCCCTGAGTCAAGTGCCTGCTCCATCCGCTTGCCACCGGCGGTTGACTTGGGAACGATGGCTGCTAGGCGTGAACTTGTGGTGCTGCTCTGGGGAGGGAGAGTGGTTGGTGGAACCGTCGCGGGCGGAACCGTTGTAACGGGAACCGTCTCGGGCGGCAGCGTTGTTACTGGAACCGTCTCGGGGGGCAGCGTTGCCGGTGGTGCAGTTACTGGCGGCGAAATGGGGGCTGGGACTGCGCCAGCTTGCGGAAGAACAGAATTCACCACAGCACCAGCGACCAGATCGGTCATGGCAGCGGCGCCTGCATTCGTTAGATGTAAACCATCTCCGGCGGTCAACCCTGTCGATCCGGCAGTAGCTGCATTCCAATCCAACACTGTCACGTTGGGATGCCCAGCGGCTACTTCTCGTACGGCTTGATTTGCAGCGGGGTAATAATCGCGAACCTCTCTAATGGTGAGCCAGTACACATGCGGAACCCCTGCCGTGGAGGTCAGAATCTGCTCAACCTTCTGACGGTACGCGGCGGTGTTACCGGCATCATTGGCACCAAGGTTGATCACTAAAGAGTCCGTCAGTTCCATCCAGTGAGAGTCAATTGCGGCTGCGCCCGCCGAGGTTGACCGACTGACCGCCGCATCAAAATTGATCCCCCATCCAGCGTTGCTAAATGCTGCAACCATCGGTGTCTGAGCGCCCAAAATAATGCTGTCGCCTACTACGACCACGCTGCGTTGTTGCGCCCCAGAGGGTGCGGCAAAACTCAGCAGGATTGCCGTCATCAAGCCGGCGAGAAGCAGTGCCAACATGCGTTTCATAGGCAACAAGCGCTTCATCGTCGTCGGTCCTTCTGATACAACACCACAGCCTGTTTGACTGGAACAAGATCGCGGCGATAGTGCCGATGCACCGAATCAACATCTTCTGCCGCTTGCGACTGCGCTCGCTCAAGGGCCTCACGCAGAACTTCGAGCTCGTGCTCAAGTTGCAACACCCGCTTCACTCCAGCCAGGTTCATTCCCTCCCCAGTCAGATCTTGGATTCTGCGGAGCAACGCAATGTCGGCCTCGCTGTAGCGACGACTTCCCCCACGGGTTCGGCCGGGGTCAAGTAATCCCTTGCGCTCGTAGATTCGCAAGGTCTGCGGATGAACACCCGCAAGCTCCGCAGCTACAGAAATGACATAGACGGCACGATGTAACTCAGCCATGAGCAGCACCCAGATGTGCGCGTGGGGACTCCGAAGCAAGTGCCGCATAGTCCTGCAGCGCTTCGCGCTCCTGTGCGGACAGGTTCTGAGGGATGTCTATTTCTACGGTAACGAGCAGGTCTCCCTGCGTCTTGGCCCCTGCAACTCCACGGCCCCTGACCCGAAAGGTACGACCACTTGCCGTTCCCGCAGGCACGCGGATGGTGACTGGCTCGCCCTCGGTTGTAGGCACAGAAATATCTGCACCGAGTACGGCCTCTGGAAAGGTAATCGGCAGAGTCACTGTGAGGTGATCGCCTTTGCGGCCAAAAAGAGGATGTGACTCTACATGAACTCGCACGTATAAGTCGCCGGCCGGACCGCCATTTGCCCCGGCGCCACCCTTGCCTTTGATACGAATTTTTTGGCCGTCTCGGACCCCTTGCGGAATGCGAACTTTGACCTGCCGAGGCCGACGCACGGCACCAGTGCCGGCACAGATCATGCAGGGAACCTCAATCACTCGACCTCGTCCACCGCAGGTTGAACAGGGTCGACTGAACGAAAAGAAGCCTTGGTCTTCGTCGACGGCGCCCTTGCCATGACATTCGGGACACACCTTGGGCGAGGTTCCCGGCGCTGCACCGCTACCCGAACAGTCGGGGCAGCGCACATCCGAGGTGACATTGACGGTAGTGGTTGCCCCTCGAATCGAATCGTCAAAAGCCAAGTGAAGATCGGCTTCGATGTCAGTTCCTCGGCGGGGTCCAGAAGGTGGTGGCTGCTGCTGTCCCCTTCCGCCGCGACTAAAGAGATTGCCGATCAGATCAGAAATATCTCCGCCGTCGAATCGCGCTCCACCGGGGCCAGCAAAGCCTGGGCCACCTGGTTGGCTACCGCTCGGGCCAAAGCCCTGAGACATTGGCCCCACACGTCGCGCCTCGTCGTATTCGGCGCGCTTGTCTGCATCTCCGATTACCTCATACGCGGCTGAGACCTCTTTGAATTGGTCCTCTGCAGCGGAATCCCCAGGGTTGGCATCTGGGTGCAACTTGCGGGCAAGTTTGCGGTACGCCGCTGTGATCTCTTTTGCAGTGGCTTTGGGTGCCACGCCAAGGAGCGCGTAGTAGTCCTTCTCAAACCACTCTCGTTGCACGCGACTCACCTAACCCTTCTGCTAATCGATTACTCAACCCAGAACTTTGACCATGGCTGGCCGCAACACTCGATCGTTCCAGAGGTAGCCCGTCCGAAGAATTTCAGTTACCACTGCGGCCTCCCCTTCGGATTCACCCTCCTCGTGCATGACAGCTTCATGGATGTTCGGATCAAATTCCACGTCTGACTCGGCTACCCGGGCCAAACCCTGCTTTTCGAGGGTACTCAACAACTGGTTATAAATCGCTGCCGCATCCTGCATTCCTTGCGCAGAGGCCGCTTCGCCTGCATCGAGGACTGGGAGCAGTTCCCGAGCAAGCTGTTCAGCAGCCCGGGCCCGAAGTTCCACATTTTGTTGATCCACGCGCCGCTTGTAGTTCTCGAAATCAGCCTGAACTCGCCGGGCCAGATCTAGGTACTCATCTCGCTCGGCTTCGAGCCTGCCAGCAAGCTCGACTGCCTCGAGTACTGCAGCGTCGGCATCTGCCTCGGCGTCAATAATCTCTGCGTCGATTCCCAGACTTTTGAGCAGGTCATCCATCTCGGAAAGGTCGGCTGAAATATCGCCAAGATCCGGGGTAGGGGAACTCTGCTCTGGGTCGAGATCATCCTCGAGCGGGCTTTCGCCACTGCTCACTGGTTGTCCTGTGGCTGATCTTGTTCTGCAGCGTCATCTTCGATGATCTCTGCATCGACTACCTCGTCGTCCGAGGGAGCCTCAGCGTCTGAACTACCCGAGGAAGCACTTGCGTCGCTCTGCGCAGCCTGCTCATAGAGGGACTGTGAGAGCTGCTGGCTTGCAGAGTTCAGAACCTCGGTTGCGGAGTTAATGGCAGCAGCGTCGCTGTTGTTGAGAGCCGCACGCACTTCGATCAGAGCGGACTCAACAGCGGCCTTCTGATCGCCAGGAACTTTGTCTCCCTGATCGGCGAGCAGTTTCTCGGTTTGGTACACCAGCGTTTCTGCACGGTTGCGGGCGTCGGCCTCTTCACGACGAGAACGATCCTCATCGGCGTGAGACTCTGCGTCGCGAACCATCTGATCAATCTGATCCTTCGACAACGAGGACTGACCCGTGATCGTGATCGACTGCTCTTTTGAAGTAGCCCGATCCTTTGCAGCCACGTTCACGATGCCGTTCGCATCAATGTCGAAGGTGACCTCGATCTGAGGTACACCCCGCGGGGCAGGAGGAAGATCAACCAACTGGAACTTGCCAAGCGTCTTGTTGAAATCAGCCATCTCGCGCTCGCCTTGGATCACGTGGATCTCTACCGAAGGCTGGTTGTCTTCAGCAGTAGTGAAGGTCTCGGTGCGGCGAGTTGGGATGGTGGTGTTGCGCTCGATGAGTTTGGTCATCACGCCGCCCTTGGTCTCGATCCCAAGCGACAGTGGGGTCACATCCAACAGCAGCACGTCTTTGACGTCACCCTTGAGCACTCCGGCCTGAATGGCGGCACCCATGGCAACTACCTCATCGGGGTTCACTCCCTTATGGGGCTCGCTGCCGGTGAGTTCTTTGACCAACTCTTGCACTGCAGGCATACGGGTTGAGCCGCCCACCATGATGACGTGGTCGACCTCGCCGGTGGTCAGGCCTGCGTCTTTGATTGCATGATCAAATGCAACCTTGCAGCGCTGAATCAGGTCTGCAGTGAGTTCTTGGAACTTGGCACGAGGAAGCGTGTAATCCAAGTGCAGCGGCCCAGCATCGGTCGCTGTGATGAAGGGCAGGTTGATCTGCGTTTGCGCAACCTGGGAAAGTTCAATCTTGGCCTTCTCAGCTGCTTCACGAAGACGCTGAATTGCCATCTTGTCCTTACTGAGGTCCACGCCGTGGTCTCCCTTGAAGGAGTCCACTAGCCAATCGATGATGCGCTGATCCCAATCATCTCCACCCAAGCTGGTATCGCCATGAGTGGACTTCACCTCGAACACACCGTCGCCGATTTCAAGCACCGATACGTCGAACGTTCCACCGCCAAGGTCGAAGACAAGAATCGTCTGATCCTCGTCCTCTTTCTCCATGCCATAGGCAAGAGCAGCAGCAGTTGGCTCGTTGATAATACGAAGGACCTCGAGGCCAGCAATCTGACCGGCTTCTTTGGTTGCCGTGCGCTGGGCATCATCAAAATACGCAGGCACGGTAATGACGGCCTGAGTGACCGAATCACCCAGATAGGCCTCGGCATCTCGCTTGAGCTTCATCAGCGTGCGAGCCGAGATCTCTTGTGAGGTGTACTTCTTGCCGTCAATGTCGACCGTCCAGTTGGTGCCCATATGGCGCTTCACTGATCGGATGGTGCGGTCTGCGTTGGTCACTGCCTGACGCTTCGCTACCTCACCGACAAGAACTTCTCCGTCTTTTGCGAATGCCACAACCGATGGGGTGGTGCGAGCGCCCTCGGCGTTGGGGATCACCACAGCCTCACCAGCTTCAAGAACGCTGACTACTGAGTTCGTGGTTCCTAGATCGATTCCTACTGCTTTAGCCATGCTGTCACGCTCCTATTTGTATGCTCTGCGCCCAAACTAGGGCACTCTTGGGTTGGTTTCACAACCGCAACGTGATCATGATAGCAAAGTTGAGTGTCATTGCATCAACTTTTATGATAGTCATGTTGGATAGCCTGAGAATCCTCTAGCTATTGGCCCACCGTTTGCTACTGGCCCAGCTTCTGCTTCAGCTTCAGCTTCAATCCGTTCGCAGATCTCAGCACCTGATAGCCACGCGAACCCGCAACGCTGAGGGCAGCAGCCGCTGTGCGGAGCCTCCAAAATTCCGCAGTACGGCGGAGTTCAGGGGCCGAAGCAGCGGCCTCACCCAAGTACACAGCCGCACGTTGCGGGTCCTGTGCATCATTGAGCGACTGCCAGGCCAAAATCATGGCGATTCTCCCTGTAGTCAACGGCCGCAGTGCTGCCCGCTTCGGATCAACATCAGCGAACACCACATCCACCATGTTGCGATACGCCGCATCAAGTGAGTCCAGGTCAGTCGAGGAGTTTCCCTCGTGACGGCGGTAGCGAACCACCACCGTGGGGGTCAGCCCGACTCGCCAGACAGCAGCTATGCGAATCCAGAGTTCCCAGTCCTCAACATCGACTCGGAAGCGGTCACGATTCTCGGCAAAAACGCCAACCTGATCAAACACCTCGCGCCGCACCATAACTCCGGAGGCCCCAACGGGGTTCACGCTCAGGAACTGTTCCCACACATCCCCTTGAATATCGGACTTGCGGATTCGACCGGTTGATTCCCCTGCTGCGTCGACGACCTCATAGAAGCCGTAGGCCAAACCGATTCTGGGATCGGCATCAAAACAGGAATACAACTCGGCCATCGCGCGCGAGTTCCACATATCATCGGAATCGCAGAAAGCAACAAAGGCCCCGTTCGCTGATGCGATACCTAGATTGCGAGCAGCAGATACGCCGGCATTCTCTTGGCGAACCACACGCACTCGATCATCCCCACGCTGCTGCACCCACCCGCTGAGATCATCCGATCCGCCGTCATCGACCAGAATGACTTCAAACTGATTCTGCAGGCTTGGCGTAAGTTCTTGAGCCAGCACAGCATCCAAGGTGGCACCGAGAAACTGCAATGAGTTGTAACACGGGATCACCACAGAGACCTGCACGACCGTCAATAGTACGGGTTGTTGTCAACAAGTACCGTGTGGGCTAAGCCGCAACTACTACGAACGCACTGGAGACCCCCATGCATCAACTTGTCCTGCTCCGACATGGTGAAAGCGAGTGGAACAAACTCAACTTGTTTACTGGCTGGTACGACTGCGATCTGACTGACCATGGCCGCACAGAGGCCGCCGCAGCGGGTGAGATGATGGCCGAGGCCGGCTTCTCTCCCGACCTCTTGCATACCTCTTTGCAGGTGCGCGCAATTCGAACTGCAAACATTGCGCTCGACTCCATGCAACGGCTTTGGGTTCCAGTTCGGCGCAGTTGGAGACTCAACGAGCGTCACTACGGCGAACTCACTGGTGCAAATAAGGCAGAGACCACAGCGAAGTACGGGGCAGAGAAGGTCAAAGTCTGGCGGCGTAGTTACGATGTGCCGCCTCCCGAGATCACAGCAGAGAATCAGTTCAACCCAAATGATGATTCTCGCTATAACGATCTGCCACCGGAGTTGTTGCCAACCTCGGAGTGCCTTGCCGATGTTGTTGCGCGCATGATGCCCTACTGGTTTGACGCAATTATCCCCGACCTTGCAGCGGGTAAGCGCGTGCTCGTGGTCGCCCACGGAAACTCACTGCGAGCTCTCGTGAAGCACCTCGAAGGCATCTCTGATGATGAGATCTCTGAAGTCAACATCCCAACAGGGGTTCCCCTGCATTATGAGCTTGATCAGGCCTTTCATCCCGCTGAGTCCAAGCCACTCGAGCAGCGGTACCTGCTTGACGCAGAGGCCGTCAGACTGCGTGCCGAGGCCGTAGCGAAACAGGCATCTGCGAAGTAACCGGCACGCTGCCTTAAGGCAGCTGAGGCTCTAGGTCAATGCGCTCTTCAACCTCTGCCCACAATCTGCGGTACGCGACTGCGGCCAGATTGTTGGGCGAGGCGAGCACAGCTGGAATCTGCTCCAGTCCCATGCGCTCGACGGAAGAGGATGACGGGACGGCTGCAAGTGCAAACCGTCGGTCCCCGCGCACTTGAGAAACGAGCTGGCGATGCAGGACTTTGCGCTCATCCAGCATCGAGAGAAAAGCAAGAAACGGTAATCCTGGCCGATGGGCGTGAGTGAACTCCTCGAGCTGATCCAAACTTCGGACTGCTAACGGAGCAGGAATAATAGGAGCCAGAATCAGATCCGAAGCCGCAATCACGGACTCGGTGACGATCCCTAGACCAGGGGCGCAGTCCAGAATCACGACGTCGTACTTTCGGTCGAGTGGCCGCAAGAGTTTACGAAGTACCCGGTCTGGCCAGCGTCGAGTTGACAGCACTGTGTCGACGACTCGGAAGGATGGGTCTGCTGGCAATAGGTCAAGGCGCTGATACTCGGTGGCACGTATAAAGGCCGCCAGGTCTCGTTTGCCGCCAAGCAGTCGAGTCGCTCCACCCTTGACCTTGGCCTGTGCCCGGTAACAATGCGTGGCTGCACCCTGAGGGTCTAAGTCCCACAGCAGCGTTCGATGACCAGAACGGGCCGACAGGATCGCCAAGTTCACCGCAGCTGCAGTCTTTCCTACGCCACCTTTGGCCCCAGCAACTGCAACCACCCTCATGTTTCGAACGCTCCTAGGAAACTAGATCCCTGCTATTCAACCTTAGATAGAGCCCAGCTGCACGGAACTGCCCTACTCAAGTGCTTCGCGCTGCATTGATGGTGGCAAGCTTCTACTGTTGACGCCCATGACAAAGTTCGTGGATGAGGTTGCAAATATTCCGCTGTTCTCGGCTTGTTCCAAGAAGGACTTGCAACGCCTCTCCCGAGCAGCGGACGAACTCTCGATCTCTGCGGGCACAGACCTGACAGTGGAGGGGACCATTGGGCGCGAGGCCTTTGTGATTCTCTCGGGCAGGGCCGCTGTCCTCAAAGCAGGAGAGAAGGTAGCCACCTTGGGGCCAGGCGATCATTTCGGCGAGCTCTCACTTCTTGATGGCGGTCTTCGCACTGCAACCGTCACGGCTTCCACTGATGTCACCGTGCTGGTGCTATCAAAACCTGCGTTCAACGGGGTGCTCGACGAGATCCCCACGCTGGCGCACAAGCTGCTGGTTTCTGTGGCCCATCGGCTTCGCGAATCCGAGCAATCGCTCAATCACTAATACCCGCGATAAGTTCATAGCCGTTATGACTGTGACTGAATCGAATCAAGCTCAAGACGCAGAAGACAAGATCCCTGGGCCGGCCCGATTGCGGCCGAATCAAATCGCAATCGTCATCGGCGTTGCCATTGGACTCGTGGTTGCGCTCTCAGGAGTTGCTGCAACCGTTTTCCAGTTCCACGACGAGAGCGCTATCCAGCGTGAGGTATTCGACAACATCCCAGGTCCCCTCAAGCTGGCCTTCTACACGATCATCCCCATGATGTTTATCTATGGCGCCGTCATGTTCTCGTACCGAGTGCGCAACTGGGAACGTGGCGGACCCGACAAGAGAGACATCACCCCGAAGAACGGCAAAGCCCGTATGGCACGCCTTCGGGCTGGCCTCTACATGCAAACTCTTCTCCGTGACCCTGCTGCAGGAATCATGCACTCCATGATCTACTTCGGTTTCTTGGTACTGCTCGCAGTCACCTCGGTACTCGAGATCAACCACCAACTTCCTGTTGGCCTAAAATTCCTACATGGATCGGTCTACGAGGGCTACGCGTTCATTGGCGACCTAGCTGGGGCAGTCTTCCTAGGCGGAATCATCTGGGCCATTCTTCGCCGCTACGTGCAGCGGCCCTACCGCATCCGCATCAAGTCCAAGCCAGAGCACGCAATCATTCTGGGCACCCTCTTTGCCATTGGTGTGACGGGCTTCCTAGCAGAGATGTTTCGAATTGCATTGGACGGCAGGCCAAGCTTCGAGAAGTGGTCCTTCATTGGTTACCCACTGTCGGGACTAGTGCAGAACCTCAGCACTCTGTCCGGCTGGCATCAGGCAATGTGGATTCTGCACGTATTCACATTTATTGCGTTCCTCGTGATTCTGCCCACCACGATGCTGCGCCACATCTTTACCTCGCCGCTCAACATGTATCTGTCGGTCAAAGATCGCCCGAAGGGCGCAATGAAGCCGATGCCAAATCTGATGGAAACCGAGCTCGAGACCTTCGGGGCCTCAGTGGTTGAGGACTTCACTTGGAAACAACTCCTCGACACTGACGCCTGCACCATGTGCGGACGTTGCACCTCTGTCTGCCCTGCACATGCCACCGGCAAGCCACTTGACCCACGCGAGATCGTGCTCAAGTCCGGTGCGGTGATGGCTGCCTCTGGATCACCTGTGGTCTCGCCTCCGATCGGCGAGGACCCACAGATTGTGATCGCCGCCAACTCACTGTTTGAACGCATCACGGCCGAGGAAGTCTGGGCATGCACTACCTGCAAGGCCTGCGACGAGAACTGCCCCGTCAACATCGAGATCCTCGACAAGATCCTAGATATGCGTCGCTACCTCACCTTGATGGAATCAGACTTCCCGACCGAACTCGGTAACGCCTACCGGGGCATGGAGAATTCCGGCAACCCTTGGGGTATGTCGCAGTCTGACCGTGGCAACTGGGCAAAGAACCTAGATGGGATCACCATCCTTGACGGTGGGGACCCATTCACAGCCGAGTACTTGTATTGGGTGGGCTGCGCCGGGTCATTTGATGACAAGAATCAAAAAGTCACACAGTCAATGGCCAAGCTGTTGCAGCGGGCCGGAGTCAGCTTCGCCATTCTCGGCCCATCCGAGAACTGCACCGGCGACCCTGCTCGGCGTTCTGGAAACGAGTACATCTTCCAGATGCTCGCCACTCAAAACATCGAGACCCTTGACGGCATGGGTGTTCGCAAAATCATCACGCAGTGCCCGCACTGCTTTAACACTTTAGAAAACGAGTACCCACAACTCGGCGGCAACTACGAGGTGCTACACCACAGCCAGTTCCTAGAAGAACTCATTGATTCGGGCAAGCTCGACATGACTGGCGCCAAGCTCGAAGAGCGGATGGTCTATCACGACTCCTGCTACTTGGGACGGCACAACGATGTCTACATGGCACCGCGCAAAGTCCTCGGTTCGCTCAAGGGAATTGAGATTGTCGAAGCTGAGCGCAACGGCACCAAGGGAATGTGCTGTGGCGCCGGCGGAGCGCGCATGTGGATGGAAGAGAGCACAGGCAAGCAAGTCAACGTTGAGCGTTCCCAGGAACTCATCGCAACGGGTGCGACTCGCATCGCGACGGCCTGCCCCTTCTGCTACATCATGATCGACGACGGCGTGAAGGCCCAAGGCATGGAAGAGGACCAGGTCAAGGTTGGCGACCTTGCCATGCATGTTCTTGAGGCACTCGAGAACGCTGATCCCCTCGGAGACCGTGGTCTGCAACTCGAGGCCTGAGTGAGCGCCCGGGTGCTCGTCTGTGAAGATCAGCCCCACGTAGCCGACATACTGCTCGCTGTGCTGCGGACTGCCGGGTTCGAGGCGGAATCTTTGGCTCGCCCGGCGGAAGTACCGGATGTGATGCTGCGGGAATCTGTCGCAGTTCTGCTGCTCTCACTCAGTGGTTGCGAACCTGGAGCAACTACTGAACTCCTTGCTCAGCTTCGCGGCCGCCCCGAACCAGTACTCAACCAAGCTGCAATTCTTGTGATGAGCGATCAGCCCTTAGCAGCAGACTGCGGGGCTGATGCAGCGTTGCAGCGACCAGTTGAGGCTCAGCGACTCGTGGACGCCGTAACTGAAATCGCAGCGACAGGTTCCCTTGCGCGGGAACTCAGAAGAAATGCGGCTCGATAACCGGTTAGCTGTCTGAGTAGTTCTCGGAGTACTTCGAGGCAACTGCTCCGCTTTGACCTTGGTATTTCGAACCGAGATCCGGATGGCCATACGGGCGCTCTGCGGCGCGATCCATCTGTTCAAAAACCATCTGCGCAATCTTCATTCCCGGACGAAGCAGAATCGGCAGGTTTGCGACGTTGGACAACTCCAGCACGATGACACCCGAGAATCCCGGGTCTACAAAACCTGCAGTGGCGTGAACTTGCAGACCCATGCGGCCAAGACTGCTCTTGCCGTTGACGATGCCAACAAGATCATCAGGAAGGCCAAACCGTTCGGCCGTATGACCAAGGGCAAACTCGCCCGGGTGCAAAACGAACGGCTCACCTACGGCAACCTCGACGACTTCCATCAAGTTCTCGTCGTGCACCATGGGGTCAATGTGGGTGAGGCGACTGTTGCGCATGACCCGAAACTGCGTGCCAAGACGCACATCTACAGAGGCGGGCTGCACAAGGTCAGGGTCATACGGCTCGATTTCCAGGCGGGCCTGGTCTACGAGAGCTCGAATAGAAGCGTCAGCAAGAATCATCGCCTCGCACCGTAGTGCGAGTTTGACAGCCCTCCCGCAGCGAGAAAGGAATTTCTAGGGCTTAGTTCTGGTTGCTCGCGAGCTCCTCTGCGCCCTCTTGCCACCAAGTTCCAGCCGATGGCCCACCGTTACACTCCCCGTCGCTCTCGCCGGGCTGCTTGACCCATAACTCAGCAACCATGTTGATGCTCGGTGTATCAAAGGTTGGCTCGGTACCAATACGGGCACCTGTGGGGTTGCACCATTCCCCTGCGGGAACCGTCCCGCCAGAGCGAGAGATGTCAACCACATAGTCCTTGCCGAGTACGTTAGATAGATCATCGCCGTAGATCTGCACCTCGTTGAGGTGAACAAAGTTTGACACGTTGAGCGCAAAGCCATCGGCCTGCTCCACGCCAGCAGCACGCAGCCTTGAGGCCTGATCACTTACAGATTTCCACCCGGGATGGCCTCCGTCTACGTACACATACGTAGACGGATTGACCTTCAGTGCCTGAACTGCCGAAGCAATCAGTGCCGGATCGCCGCAGTCCTGGGAACTGGCATCAGGCTCAGCCACGACAATCGCTGGAGTGTCTCCGAGTCGTGTTGCAAGGTCCTGCACAGCGCCTAGATACGCCGCTGACTCATTCGAACTGCTGCTGCTCGAGGAGTCCGTATTTGACGAAAAGCCACCGCAATCTCGCTGTGGCCGCAGGTACAGCACGAAGACCGGTACGGAATCGTTACGCTCTGCCTCGCTCAGCGCAGACTCAACTGCACCTGGAGCAGTATCGGCATCAGTGAGCCACACTGCAGTGGGCGTAGTGGAAATGGACTTAGGAGCGATTGCGGGAGCAGAACTCGTGTCGGTGATCTGCATGCCAATAAACGGCCGAGTTGTGTCGCTCAAGTGATCAACGTCAAGGACGCAACCGGATGGATCGACCGTAACCTCTCGCACCGAGTCACTCAGGACAAGGCTGCTCCATTCGGGATTCACCGGGACCTCAGAACTCTTTCCGTCTGTGGTCACCTTGATGCCGTTGGCACAATCGCCCTGACTCTTCCAGCGCACCCACAGCCGGTTTCCCCCCCAGTTGAAATTAAATGGTTGGTCTATGCCGGCCTGATAGGTACCCGAGGTTGCTTCTGAGCCTTTGGATTCAACGCCCGCCGGCGCAGCCACCTCTGCTCCGGCAATGTCTGAATTGCTGCTGCAACCCAAGGTGATGCCACTCCCAGCACAGAGGAGCGCTACAGCTAGTGCGGACAGGGTTTTTGGGGTTGATCGGGTTTGGGTTGATCGGGTCAGTTGAAAAGATGCCATGAGTGAGTTTTTGGTGTTTTGGGTTGTGTCAGTTGTTGTGTCAGTGGGGTGGGTTTGGGGTGGGGTTTTGTTTGTACTGATTTGTCTGCGTGGTGTCAAGTGTTTGTGGTGCGTGTAGGCCGTTTGGCCTAGTTTGTGGCTGTTTTAGGGTGTTTTTACCCTGTTGTGTTGTGTCACAGGGTGGTCATAATGGTGTCTGCGTTACGGCTTTTGAAGCCGAATTTCACAGGGTTGTGTT